>NZ_JAATJJ010000001.1:1551061-2773624 GCF_011927795.1 Saonia flava
CCTGCGGGCTGGAAAAACTGTAGTCCGTGCCACCACCAGTCGCACTGCCGGTCAATGCATCGGTAACCGTAACGCTCGTTGCAGCTGTGACCGTGCCCGTTATGAACAAGGTCGGCAGGTTGCCACCCGAAGTCTCAGTATCTGAACCCGTCGCAGAGGAAAACGTTACACTGACACCATCATCATTGATAATTGTTCCTACTGCTGTTCCATCTAATATGGTTGCAACTCCACCAGTAATATTAGATAAAGTAATATTGTATGTTTCATCAATTTCTGGCTCTAAATCGGAAGCTATATTTACATTAAAAGTTTGTGTCTCAGGATTATTACCTGTAAAATTAAGAGTTCCAGAAACTGCAACATAGTCAGAACCAGCAATTGCCGTATCATTAGAACTTAAATAATCAACATCAAAAGGGGCAATTAAAGGCCCTGAATATGTGACCTCAAAAGTTACTACCGTGTTGGCTTCAGCAAAAGATACATCAGCTATAGACACTGTCTGCCCAAACCCAACATACCCCATAAACAAAAAGGCTAATTGAAAGAAAAGGTTTCTCAAAAATTTAGTGCTCATATTAATTTTGGGGAAAATATATGTGTTAATTATTTCCATATTTTGGATTTGAATCTATCAAAATTCAATCTATACTAGACTATTTCCCAATAAAATTCGGATACCAATAATAAGAAAAAAAAAATCCCAATACCAATAATAAGGATTAAATAAATCTTTTTAGGTTATATGGTAATAATCAACTATTTAATGATATAACTTAATCATTGAAAACTGGTGAAGTTGTCTCCGCAGAACGTTCTATCTTCTTTACCAATCCCTGTAAAACCTTGCCTGGACCTACCTCCGTAAACAAGGTGGCACCATCCTTGATCATTTGCTGTACACTTTGCGTCCATTTCACGGGCGCTGTCAATTGAGATATCAAGTTGCTTTTTATGGTGTTGGAGTCACTGACCGCAACCGTTGAAACATTTTGGTAGATTGGACACAAAGGCTCATTAAAATGTGTGTTTTCAATGGCAGTAGCCAATTCTTCCCTGGCTGGTTCCATTAAAGGAGAATGAAAAGCTCCACCAACAGGTAAAACCAATGCCCTACGTGCTCCAGCTTCTTTCATACTTTCACATGCTTTATTAATTGCCTCTACATCACCAGAAATCACTAATTGCCCAGGACAATTATAGTTAGCCGCTACAACAACTCCTTCTGTTTCTCCACATATCTTTTCTACAATAGCATCTTCAAGACCTAAAACTGCAGCCATAGTACTTGGCTGTAACTCGCACGCTTTTTGCATGGCCAAAGCTCTTTGTGAAACCAATTTTAAACCATCTTCAAAATTAAGGGTGCCGTTTGCAACCAAGGCCGAAAACTCTCCCAAAGAATGACCTGCAACCATATCTGGTTTAAAACTTTCGCCCATCACCTTACTCATGATTACAGAATGTAAAAATATAGCTGGTTGTGTAACTTTGGTCTGTTTTAAATCCTCCGGTGTTCCCTCAAACATAATATCTGTAATGGAAAAACCAAGAATTTCGTTGGCCCGCTCAAAAAGTTCTTGTGCCAAAGGGAATTTTTCATACAAATCCAACCCCATTCCAACAAATTGTGCTCCTTGACCAGGAAAAATATATGCGTTCATTCTTTAATGATTTTGATTGGCAAAAATAGCAATAATAGGACTTTGAATCCTAATCTTCTTTAAACCAACTGGAATACTTTACATAATTATTTGCAATTCTATCTATCTCACCCGCACTCAACTCTGGACTAATATCTTTAATTTTCTTTGCGGGCATACCCGCAAAAACAGTCCCTGAAGGCACATGGGTTCCTTTTGTAAGCACGGCACCGGCTGCAATGATACTGTTACTTTCCACTACGCAGTCATCCATGATAATACTACCCATACCCACAAGGACGTTGTCATGAATAGTACAACCATGGACTATAGCATTATGACCTATAGAAACATTGTTACCAATGGTGGTTGGAGATTTTAGATAGGTACAGTGTATTACGGCGCCATCCTGCACATTTACTTTGTTGCCCATTTTTATAAAATGGACATCACCCCTTAATACGGCATTGAACCATACACTACATTGGTCCCCCATTGTCACTTCTCCTACAATGGTAGCATTTTCGGCAACAAAACAATCTTCCCCAATTTGAGGGGCCTTTCCGTTAATGGTTCTTATTATCATATTGCTGGTCTTTATTCAAAATACGCCAATAATTCTTTCTTTTTGGAAGCCGAGACCAATAATTCCTTTCCATTGGATACAACCACACTGCCTCCCTTTCCTTTTTTATATTTTACCACTTCGTTTACGTTCACCAAATAGGATTTGTGAATACGGGCAAATGAAAATTCAGTTAAGGCATCTTCAAAATATTTTAAGGTTTTGCTCACCAATATTTTTTTGTTCTCCAAATGGATTTCTGTGTAATTATCATCAGCCTTACAATAGAAAATATCAGAAACATTTAAGACCTGAAACCCATCTTGCTGTGGTAAAGTAATTTTACCATCGACCCTATTAAGCTTAGGTTTTAAAATTTGTCCTTCCAAAGCATCCTCCCTTTCTTTAATCTGCGACACATAGTCTACTGCTTTGATCAATTCATCAATATTAATGGGTTTCATTAAATAATAGGCCGCATGGTTATTAAGAGCATCCATGGCATATTGATTATAGGCCGTTACAAAAACAGTTTCAAAAGTTCGGTTGGGCACTTTATCCAAAAGGTCAAAAGCATTGCCAAAAGGCATTTCAACATCTAAAAAAACTAAATCTGGCTGGGTTCCCTCAATTAAAGAAACCCCTTCTTTTATGGTAGCGGCCTCCCCTAACAAATTAACATCAGTGCAATATTTTGCCAGATAATTTCTTAGAATTTCCCGGCTATTTGCCTCATCCTCTACTATAATTGCATTTAATTTCATTAATCTTTCTTTAAAGTCAATATTACTTTAGTTCCTTCTTCATCATTTAAGTTTGTTATAAAAACATCCACCTTGTCCTTGTACATATCGTTCAAAATAGCTATCCTTTTTTTGATATTTCCCATCCCTTTGGATTTCTGTTTCTTTTGATTTGATGTTTTTAACTCTGCTGATTTTTTCCTTCCAATCCCATTATCAGCAATCGCAATTTCAATGATTTCATCGCTTTTTTGATTTAAATTGATACTTAGAAAACCCTTTTCTTCTTTATAGCGTAAACCATGCCAAATAGCATTTTCTATATAGGGCTGCAAAAGCATAGGAGGGATTTGAAAGGCATCTACATCTATATGATCATCCAAATTTATTTCATAATCAAATTTATCAGGAAAGCGGGAATGCTCCAGTTTTACATAAAGTTCCAACAGCTCCAGTTCTTTTGAAAGAAGGATAAAATCCTCTTCGGAATTCTCCAATACGGAACGCATCAAAGTTGAAAAGTCACTTAAATACCTATTGGCACTCCGTTCATCACTTTTGGAAATGTAATTATTCACAGAATTAAGTGCATTGAAAATAAAATGTGGGTTCATTTGGGAGCGTAGGGATTTTAACGCTAATAAATTGTTTGCCAATTTTTGCTGATTATTGCTTCTATAGAAAAAGAAGGTGGAGAGTCCTAACAAAATTAATCCCAAAATCAAAGAATAAATAATCCAATTCTGCCTTTTATACCTTTCTTGGGTCAACTGCTGTGAGGTAAGCGCCAAATCATATTTGCTCTGCGAAAGTTCCCGTTCTTGCTCTAATCCATCAATTCTGCTTTGCCTTAAGGCTATTTCATTATTAAAACGGGCCGCTCGTGAGATTTCTTGCTCTTTACGAACATACAACGTATCTACCACAGCTGCGTATTCTTGATAAGTTTCCAATGCTTTGGTAAAATCTCCTTTTTGCTTGTAGACTTCAGACAATTTTCTTGTCGCATCTTTTTGCACAATTAAATCATCATCCCTATCCGCTTCCACAATACTTTTTTGCAAAAAAGGAATAGCTTCATCAAATTGATTTTGTGAAATATAGGCGTTGGCAATCTTATAATTAATACGTTGAGTTGTTATGGAGTCTGGACTAATGCCAATCCCATCCATTTTTGCAACTGGGGCGGAAAGCAGCTGCAATTCCTGTAAATTCTCCTTCCTGAGTTCTATTTCATTACTATATTGATTAGTACTATTGTAAAAATCTGCCACCTTCTCCTTTTCTCTTACCGAGCGTTGAGGGGCTTCTTTTTTTGCCAAATCCAAAGATTGATTATAATATCCTTCTGCCTCAACTTTACGATTTGCACTTGCATAGGCATCGGCAATTTTGGAATTTAGGTCCACTACTTTAGGTTCTATTTGATTCTTTTTGGCAATAGTTAGGCCTTCATTATAAAAAGTAACTGCCTTATTTATTTCTCCTAAATTTTTATATGAATCCCCCAATCCTTCATACAATTGCACTCTTTGGAAGGGCACCATTCCCTTAACATTTTCCAATGGAAGAAAGATGGATTCCGCATTAGTATACTCTTGGTTCAATAAATACACATTGCCAAGCAACAAGGTTGTTTTTATTGTTTTTTGAGCATCCAAGGCATCCTTGTAGTTTGAAATTGCTAGATCGTATTGCTTATGGTATTGGTAGACTTCACCCAACATGGTAAGAGCCTCTGCCAACTGTTTTTTGTTAGCTCTTTTCCCCAATGAAGATATGGACTGCGTAATGAAATCAATACTTTTTCCTATATCATTTTTCTTATAAAAATTGGCAGAATCCAAATAAGTTTGGTGTGATATTGCATTTTTATTGAGTTTGCTAGAAGATGCATTGCTCTGATAGCCTTCTACCAAAATAGTCACATCTTCATCACTCTTAATTCTATAATAAACCGTTTCCAGCTCAGCCCCTCGAATTACAAGCTCATCTCCCACAGATGCCTTTATCCTAAATTCACCCAAACCATCTGTTACTGTATAATTTCCAGAACTGGTTGACACTTCAACACCAGAAATAGGCTCCATATTTTCCTTTCCTTTTACAGAGCCCTTAATTTCAAACACTGTTTTATTTTGAAAGTTTTGAGCAATAGCTAGAGAAAAAGTCAATAAAAACAATGTAAATATGTACGCTGCTTTTTGCATTTATTACTATTAGATAGGATAAACTTAGGTGATTTAACCCATATTAAAAAATGACAAAAACAGTATAAAGCATTTAAAAATCTCTCTTTTTACCCCTTTAAGCAATCATGGGATGTTTTTACTCATTCAAAAGGCTGGTTCCCTCATTCTTCATTTTTTTAGAACTATTTTGAAAATACTTTTATCCCATAATTTAAAATCAATTAAAAAATGAAAGCATTAAAAAACATAATAGGAATTGGAATCATGTGTTTGTCCATAAGCACCATATATGGTTGTGAGCTAAGAACAAAAAAAGGTGTAAAAAATCCAATTTTGGTCCAAGCTGTTGCTCCTAAAGAAAAGGCGTCCAACAACACGGTTAAAATTGCTCTTTTATTGGATACAAGCAATAGTATGGACGGACTTATAAACCAAGCCAAGGCACAATTATGGGACATTGTAAACAAGTTTACCCATGCAAAATGTGGAAATGATGAAAGGCCCAATCTTGAAATTGCCCTGTACCAATATGGAAATGATGGTCTTTCCTCAAGAGAAGGCTACATTCAACAAGTGTTGAACTTTAGCAGTGACTTGGACGAAATCTCAGAAAAACTTTTCTCCTTAACCACCAACGGCGGAGAAGAATATTGTGGCGAAGTTATACAAACCTCTTTAAAACAATTGGAATGGGGCAAAAATGCCGATAACCTTAAAATGATTTTTATCGCTGGTAACGAGCCTTTTACCCAAGGAAAATTAAATTACAAGGATGCTGTTACCAATGCCAAGGAAAAAGATATTGTGGTTAATACCATTTTTTGTGGCAACTATGAGCAAGGCATCAATACCGATTGGAAAAATGGTGCAACAATAACGGGTGGTGAATATATGGCAATTGACCACAATAGAAAGGTTGTACATATAGCAACCCCTTATGATAATGTTATCATTAAATTAAATGGAAGGTTGAATAGAACTTACATTTCTTATGGCGCAGCGGGAGCCGCCAAAATGTCCATGCAAGCAGAACAAGATGAAAATGCCTATGTAATGGAGGAAGCCGTTGCCGTTAAAAGAGCCGTAAGCAAAAGCTCCAGAATGTACAACAATTCTTCTTGGGATTTGGTGGATGCCGTTGATGACAAAGAAGTTGATTTATCAAAACTAAAAGATGATGAACTTCCATCAGAACTGAAAGGGAAATCGGAATCTGAAATAGCAACCTACGTTCAAGAGAAAAAAAGGGAACGCTCAAAAATTCAGGAAGAAATCCAAGAATTAAACACAAAGCGTGAAGCCTTTATCCTGAAAAATCAAAAAGAAGATGCAAAAGGTGAATTGGAAAATGCGATGTTAAATGCAATTATGAAACAAGCAGCAAAGAAAAATTATGTTTGGGAATAAATTTTAGTTTGTTTGGATGTTGGGAAAAGGGTCATCAAGAAATTGATGGCCTTTTTAGTACATTCTAATAATTTACAGCAGGGCAGTTACAGTCATACTTATCCTGCGTAACCTGACCAAAGTCATATCCTAAAGTAATTTGGTGAAAACCACCATTGTCCAAACGAATATCTCCCGATTGGTACGAGTAATTATAAGAAAACATGAACTTGTTTACATTGACACCAATTATGGGTGTAAACAACTGCAAGCGTTGTTCCCCAAAAGTTCCATTGGTCTGGAATTGGGCACCATCAAAACTTCTACGATAAGAGAGTCCTCCCCAAACTTTTCCAAAGCTAACATCCCTATACACTTTTGCATTGATATCCACTGTTTTTTCCTTGGTGAAATCGGTCAATTGAAACAGAATGGAAGGTTCTACTTGCCATTCATTTCTACCAAAAACATAGCCAGCAGAAAGCAGATATCTTCTTAGGTTATCAAATTCAATTGCCGTATACAAATCACGTCCACTACCAAGTAAGTTAAGTACAGTGGCGTGGGCATAGAATTCCATAAAATTATAGGACATTCCTAAATCCATATTAAAATAGGCAACTGTATTTTTTATTCCAGTAACAACCGGATCAGGAATAACAGATCTAAATTCAGTTTCATCCAAACTACTTAAAATTGTGCCTATACTCAATCCAAAAGATAATTGATTTAGGTTTCTAACATCTCTGGAAAATCTAAGATGATGTGCATAGGTCAATTTTAACCCAGTTTGGGAGTGATAACCATTGGCATCATTAAAGATAATGGCGCCTACTCCACTTGGACCATCTCCCAGCCTAAAATGGCCGTTAATAGTCTGCAAGTTTGGCGCTTCATCCACACTAAACCACTGTTTTCTTGCTGTTAACCTTATTTTTCCACCTTCTCCAATACCGGCCATGGACGGGTGTACCAAATAATAATTGTCCGACAAATAATCAAAATATATCGGGATTCCTTCCTGAGCCATGCTTGAAAAAGAAAAGGTCAAGAAAGAAATTAAAATGAATATAAAATGTTTCATTGAGGGCAGGGTATGGTTGCTATGTGGTTCAAATATATAGTATAACGGACTAAAGCCAACATTATTATATGTGGTTTAACATGGAAAATCGTTGTATTTTTGTTCAAAATTAAAATGATGAAAGATTATTCTATCACAGTTGTTGAGACCAATAAACCCAGCATATTAAAGTTTGAGGCCAATCAAATTATTAGCAAAAGCAATAATTACGAATTTAAAAATATTGATGAGGCCAAAAATTCTCCTTTGGCCCAGCAGTTATTTTATCTTCCTTTCATTAAAACTGTTTATATATCTGGTAATTTTATTGCCTTGGAACGCTTTGATATTGTGGAATGGGAAGATGTTAAAGATGAAGTGGCGCAACAGTTGGTTGAGTATTTAAATTCTGGAAATCCTATAGTTCTAGAAAATGACACCCCTAAAAAAGTGGCCATTACAATTTATGCCGAAGTTACTCCCAATCCAGCTGTGATGAAATTTGTGGCCAATAAAAAAATTGTCCCTTCCACTTTTGAATTTAAAAATATTGATGAGGCCAAGAATTCTGATTTAGCGAAAGAATTATTTCTTCTTCCCTTTGTTAAAGAGGTTTTTTTTGATGAAAATTATGTTTCCATTAGCAAATATGATGTTGCAGACTGGAATGAAATTACATTTGAACTTAGGGAATTAATAAGGAATTTTTTGTCAGATGGCAAAGAAGTTGTCTCGGCCGATAGTATTTTACAGGCCAAGACTGAGGCCCCCGCCAACAAAATAAACAACGTTAATTTGGATGATACATCCAAAGAAATTGTTGCTATTTTAGAAGAATATGTAAAACCTGCAGTAGCAAGTGATGGGGGCAATATTATGTTTGAATCCTATGAAGAGGAAAGCAAAACTGTAAAGGTAATTTTACAAGGAGCATGTAGTGGCTGCCCGTCTTCTACTTTTACCTTAAAAAATGGAATAGAGAATATGCTCAAGAACATGATGGGTGATAAAGTAAGGGAAGTTGTTGCTTTAAATGGTTGATTTTCCTACCTTGAAAAAAATTAAAAAACACTAATTATGGCAGTTTTAAAAGTTATTGAAGTATTGGCAAACTCCGAACAAAGTTGGGAAGATGCAACAAAAAAAGCAGTTGCGCATGCAGCAAAATCTGTAAAGCATATTAAATCCGTTTATGTTCAGGATCAAAGTGCTAGTGTAGATGATGGAGAAATCACCGATTTTAGGGTAAACGTTAAAATCACCTTTGAGGTAAAATAAAAACCCAAAAATAAGATTGAAAAAGCGTCCTTTTTGGGCGCTTTTTTTATGTTTGCATATTAAATAAACAAAATGGAAGAGCTTACCAGTTACGAAAAAATAATAGAAAAAATAATGAGTTGGATATGGGAGTTTATGCCAAATCTAATCATTGCCATTATTATTCTTGTTGTTGGTCTTTGGGTTATTAAATTTATTAACCGCATGGTCCGTAAGTTTTTTAAAATAAAAGATTATGATGAAACCTTGGAGTCCTTTGCTCAGAGTTTTATTAAAATCTCGTTGAAAGTTGTTCTTTTTGTTTTGGTCATTACACAATTGGGGGTTAAATCTTCCTCCTTGGTAGCCATGGTGGGTGCGGCTGGATTGGCCATTGGCCTGGCATTGCAAGGATCTTTGGCAAATTTTGCTGGTGGTGTGCTCATTCTTATTTTTAAGCCTTTTAAGGTAGGGGATTTTATATCTGCTCAAGGAGTTGATGGTACCGTTAAAGAAATATCCATATTCACCACCAAGCTCAACACCTTTGGCAATCAAGTGGCCATTGTTCCCAATGGTCAATTATCCAACAATAATATTATTAATTATGATGCAGAAAACATAAGAAGGGATAAAATTAATGTTGGTATTGGATATGGCTCCAATATAAAAACTGCAAAGGACATTCTTCTTAAAATATGTGACGACAATGAAATCATTCTCACGGAACCTGCTCCTGAAGTATATGTAGCTGAGTTAGGAGAAAGCTCAGTAAACTTAACCTTACGTTTTTGGGCAAAAAATGATGTGTTTTGGGCGGCACACTTCCATGTAATGGAAGAATTAAAGTACCGCTTTGATGATGCAGGTATAGAAATTCCTTTTCCACAAAGGGTTATTCATTCTTAGGCACAATTTTTGTGGTTGTATAAAAGTTTGTATTTTGCATATCTAACAACATATCAACCACTTATGAAACATGTTTCATTTATCTTCTTTTTATTCACTGCCCTAAATATATACAGTCAAGGCCATGATGATGTTGTTAAGATTGGCTATAATTTAAACAACCAACAATCAATGGGTATTACACCTGTTTATGAATATATTGTTCAGGGAAGTCCATATTTAAATAAAATATTTAAAATGGGAAAAGTTATATTGAACGGCAAAACAGAAACAGAATCCTTAATGCGCTACAATATTTATAGAGATCATTTTGAGCTTTTAGACAATACTGGCAAGCAAGTTTATTTGGAAAAAAATTCCAAAATTGATATTGTATTAGATGGGAAAACTTATCAATATATTGACTATTTATATAGAGGTAAAGTAAAATTTGGATATTGCACTCCATTAAACCATGGTAAAACCATCTTATTTATAAGGGATATTAAAAAAGTAAGTGAGTATAAACGTCCAGCACATGGATATGAGTCATTTTCGCCCCCAAAGTTTATCGATGAATTTGTCTACTACATAAAAAGAGAAAACAAGCCCGCGAAAGAAGTTGAACTAAACAAAAGAGATGTTCCATTTGTTATTGAGAATAAGTTTACAGAACTAAGAAATTACATCAAAAAAAATAAACTAAAATTAAAAACAGAGGAAGAAGTCATAACACTATTGCAATATTATGACTCTTTGGAGTAGATTATTAATTGTCTGAATCAAATTTCAAAAACACCTGAGCGATAAAATCTTGTTTTAAGGACTTTTACAACCTTTTAAAAAACCTATTGGCACGTAAATATAAAATACCCCACTATAAACTTGTTAGGTCTTCTTTTTTTGTAAAATAAAATCTTTAAGGTAATAAGGTTCAAAGTAGGCAACATTTTCAAAGTTTCCTACTTTTATTTTGTCATGGGATAGTTTAGCCATTTCCTTAGCGGATGGAACAATGGAACCATCAAAACTAAAATTTGGATGTTTTAATATTTCCCTACATTTTTCTGCTCCACTGCCGATCAGAAGGACTTTTCCTTTTTCAACAAATTCCTTAAATGAAAATTCATCGATAATTTCCGCTTTGGTTTCCCTAATTTCTTCATAATTAGAATTGAAAACCTGAGAATAAACTTCCATTCTCCTGGCATCCAAAACGGGAATAATAACTCCCTCTCCGTCCCACTTGGCTTGATAAGCCATACTTTCCAAAGTAGGAATGGACAATAGGGGTATATCTAAAGAAAAACACAGTCCTTTTGCAGCCGAAACACCAATTCTTAGACCTGTATAGGAACCAGGTCCTTTACTTACGGCAATGGCATCCAATTGTTCAAAAGACAAGGAAGCCTTTTCCAAGACTTCCTCTATAAATACATGTAATTTTTCTGAGTGGGAGAAACCCGCACTATTATACTCTACAAGCGAAAGAACTTCTCCTTCCTTAGATACACTTACGGAGCAATTTGTAGTTGCAGTTTCTAAATTTAGAACTATGGCCATATTGGCTACAAATATACTTTAGTTCAATACAATCGGAAGTCCAAAATAGAATTCCAATACTTTTAATCTAAAAATATAATTGTACTTACTTCTAATCACTTCTGCTTCAGCATTATCCACTCTCGCCTGTGCCTGACTAAAATCAAAAGAGTTCATTAGACCCACATCAAAACGCTCTTTGGAATATTGGTATGCCAACCGTCTTGCCTCCAAGGTTTTTTCAGCAGCCTCGTAGGCTTTAGAAAAAGATTTCACATCCACATAGGCTTGATTGATATTAGTCTCCAAATCCAATTTGTCCTGCTCAAACTGCAATTTGGACTTTTCAACGTTTATTCTGGAGCGCTTAATATTGTTCCTAGTACTGAATCCATTGAAAACTGGTATATTCAACTGGGCACCATAAGAAATACCGTCATTAATCCACAATTGATCTTTAAAGCCTATTACATCACCTGTTACTGGGTCAAAATTTTGATCCGAATATCTAGTGTTATAATTAAAAAATGCTCCCAAAGTAGGATATAAAGCCCCTTTTGTTATTTCAAGGTCCTTTAAAGCTAATTCAACTTGTGACTGAGATAATTTTATATCATTTCTAAAAGTCAATGCCTTATCAAAAATCACTTTTGCCGAATTGTCCAAAATATCTGAAGGAGGAATGTTGAATACCTCATCCGCAATATCAAAATTATCGTAGTCCGTTATTTGAAGTAGTTGTGCTAAATTGATTCTTGAAATCAACACTGCATTTTCACCATTCACAATCTGTTGTTCCTGATTTGCAGCTGTTGCCTCAATTTCTAATAAATCCCCACGCGGCACTACACCGGATTCCACCAATTCCTTGGTTTTGTTCAAATCCTGTTCAGTAACTGCATATTGAGCTTTAAAAACTTTTAAAGACTCTTTGTTCGAAAGCACGTTTAAATAGGCATTGGCCACCATTAACCGAATATCATCCTTTAAATCATCCAATCGGTATTGGTTGGAAATAGCGTTCAATTTTGCCCTATTCAATTGATGAATATTTCTTAGTCCATCAAAAAGAGTTACTGATGATGTAAAACTCCCAGATGACGAGAAAATCGTGGTAGTTACAGGCTCATTGTTGGTAGGGTCAAAAGAAAGCCCCGTACTTGCCGATCCACTAATTTGTCCATTAAGATTGGGAAGAAAATTCCCCAATGCATCAGATTGATCTATTTGGGCATTCTCCAAATCCAACTCAAACTGCTCAATCGTTAAGTTATTATCTACAGCATAGATTACACATTCTTCCAAGGTCCATTTTCTTTGCTGGGCCGTACTTATCACAACTGAAAAGAGCAAAAGTAGTACCGTAATTTTTACTTTCATGTTATTCGTTTTTTTAACCAATGGTTAATCTTGGTTCTTTGATTCGTTTTTTGATTTAATATTGATAGGTTTTAATTGCCATTTGGACCACCGCCCTCACTTTTGGCTTCTAATCTATTCCACACTTTTATTTTGGCATTCTCATCTATTCCGGATATAATCTCCACATCAATACCATCACTAACCCCTAATACCAATTCTTTCTTTTCAAACTTGTTTTCTCCAGTTTCCACCTCTACGTATGGATTATTGGTCTCTTTGTCAAATTGCAACAAAGCTTCCTTAATAGAGAGTACATCTTTTTTCTCCTCTAGAACAATTGCCGCATTTGCACTATATCCTGCTCGTACATTTGTACTATCTGTGACAACGAGATCTCCTTCTATTTTAAATTGAACGGCACCTTCTTCCTCCACTCCCTTAGGGGCAATAAATTTCAGTTTTGCATTGAATTTCTCATCCTCCAAAGCTCCCATACTTATTTCCAATGGCATACCCACTTTTAATTTCCCTACCTCAGCTTCATCCACTTCTCCTTCAAAAATCATTTTGGACATATCTGCAATAGTAGCAATTGTGGTACCATCGTTAAAATTATTGCTCTGTATAACTTGATCCCCTTCTTCCACGGGAATTTCCAATAATGTTCCGCTAACTGTAGCCCTAATATTGGTGTTGGCACTAGAAGACCCACCAGCAGAACCTCTTCTGATAATTTGATAATCCGCTCTTGAATTTTTCAATTCTTGCTCAGCTTGATTATATGACAATTGTAGATTGTTAAAATCTTGACTAGAAATTACTCCTTTGTCAAAAAGGGCTTTATTTCTATCAAACTCTATTTTGGCATTGTTCAATGCCAACTCAGCATTTCTAACCCGTCCACTTGCTTGGTTCAAGGACTGTTCATTGGGAACCACTTTAATTACTGCGATTAAATCACCCGCATTTACATGTGTTCCCTCCTCCAAATAAATCTTTTCTATAATACCGGATATTTGAGGTTTTATCTCAATTTCATCTTCTGGAATAACTTTACCTGTAACGACGACTTTATTAACAATATCCCTTTTGCTAACTTCTTCGGTTTTATATACCTCTAAAGGGGTGCTGTTTTTCTTTAAGAAATAGACCACGGCCCATAAAATTCCTAAAACGACCAAGCCTATTAATCCGTATTTTACATATTTATTCATTATTCTATACTTTGATTGTTAGTTATTTTTGTTATTCTTCTCGCAATGCTTCTATTGGTTTTATTCTTACGGCCCTGTTTGCAGGAATCAATCCTATTAATACACTTAGTCCTACCATAAGAACAAACGAAATTATAAATTGTGGGATGCTTACCATTAAATTATAAAAGGGTATGTCACTATCTTCACCGATCATACCATTCACCGCCGCTAAAATGCCTACGGCAATAGCAAATCCTATGAAGCCAGCAAATACGGTAATCATGATGGATTCCAAAACTATTTGTCTTTTTACCACTTTTGGTGTTGCGCCCAAAGCCCTTCTCACCCCTATTTCTTTGGTACGCTCCTTAACGGTAATCAACAAAATATTACTTATGGCAATCACACCTGCCAATAAGGTTAAAATGCCTACGAAAAATGACACTCCCTTTAACACACCTGTAAAAGCCGAAATATTATTAAATACCTCTGAAAGGTCAAAACTGCCAATGGCCCTCTCATCAATAGGGTTGATATCATATTTGTTTTTTAGCAACTGTTTGATCTTACTTTCAACAATTGTCACTTGAGTATCTGGTTGAACCGAGATGGCCATCCAGCCCATTCTATCTCCCGAACCAAAGGCCTTTTGAAATGTAGAAAATGGGATGTATACCGAATTCTCTCCATCAATATTGATATTCTGATTAGGTTTATATATTCCTACAATATTGAAAAAAACACCGTTTATACGAACATCTTTTCCGATTGCATTTTCTTCTTTATCAAAAAGCAATTTGTAGGTCTCCTCTCCAATGACACAAACCTTTTTGGAATCTGCCATATCATTCTCATTTAAAAAGCGCCCTTCTACAAGCTTCTTTTTCATTATATCATCAATGTTGGGATAATCCCCATAAACGGCTGAACCACTAGTTCTACCATTACGATATACGGTTACCACTCCCCTATGGCTTCCTAATTCTATCCTAGGAGCCAAGACTTCTATTTCTTCTATTTGTTCTTTTAAAATACCGGCATCTTCAAGTTTAAACTGAATTCTTCTTCCTCTCTCAAAACCTTTATAGGGTTCAGAAGTGCGCTGGCTCCATACAAAGAGGCTATTGGATGCCGTGCCAGCAAAAATCTTATTAAAACCATTGCTCATTCCATTAGAACCACCCAATAAAAGCACCAATATTACCATGGCAATAATAACCCCAAGCATTGTCAAGAATGTTCTAAACATATTCTTGCCCAATGAGGCAAAAATTTCTGACCATAAATCTTTATCAAATAACCACATACTATTTATCGCTTAATGCTACAATTGGTCTTACTTTTGCTGCTTTCATTGCCGGTATCAACCCAGCCAAAACTCCTGCCACAACTAAAATAACTGTTGCCGTAACCACAATGGACATGCCAACAGAAGGATTGGCAAAAGCATCAGTCTGAATATTTGGCCCAATAAGTGACAAAAGCCCTGTTGCTATAGCCAAACCTATAAAACCTGATAAAGCCGTAATAAAAACTGATTCAAAAAGAACCAATTTAATAATCTGCCAAGGTTCGGCTCCCAAAGCTTTCCTAACCCCTATTTCCTTTGTGCGCTCCTTTATTATAAATACCATGATATTTCCTATACCTACAATACCAGCCAATAAAATAAGAAGGCCCACGATAATCACTGCAAAATCCAATCCACCCGTAAAGTTGCTTATGTTCTCAAAAACCTCTGCATAATTAAAAACACGAATACCGCCTTGGTCTTGGGGAGCTACTTTAAATTTTCGTTTAAAAACACTTTCCAATCTTTCAGAAAATTCAAGAGCTTCAGTTAAATCATAATTGGGATTGTAGGTCAAGGCTATTTGATTTATTTCATCATTTTGCCCATACATAAGTTGGAAAGTGCTTGAAGGAGCGTAAACACCTCTTTCTGCGTTATCATCACCATCATCTGTAAAAACACCTATAACCCTAAAAGGCAAACCATTAAATTCAACAAATTTTCCAACGGGATCCTCTTTTTTAAATAAGTCTTCCGCTACCTTTCTTCCAATGACAGCAACTTTGGACGCATTTCGTAGATCGTTTTCATTGATGTATCTGCCCTTACTCACCAATGTTTTCTCTATCATTTGGTGATCAGGATAAACAGCTTGCACGTTGTAACTACCCGTTTCACTTTTATAACGGGCAGAAACACCACTATATATTCTTGGGCTAATGTATTCTATATCCTTTGGGAAGCTTCTCTTAATATATTCTATATCTGAGTTTCTTAGTTGAATTCTTCTACCTGCCTCAAAACCACCATAAGCAACGGAAGTAACTCCTGCCCTAATAAAAATAGAATTGGTAGCGTCATCACTGAACTGTCTTGTAAACCCATTCTGCATGCCATTAACTGAAGCTAATAATAAGACCAAAATAAAGATACCCCAGCCTACAGAGAATCCTGTCAAGAACGTTCTTAATTTGTTGTTCTTAATGCTGTGAAATATTTCTTGCCAAATGTCCCTATCAAACATATTGCTCCGCTCTTACCTGCTTAATTTTTTTATCTTCAATAATAACACCATCCTTTAAATGCACAATACGTTTGCACATATCTGCAATATCAGGTTCGTGGGTCACTATCAAAATGGTATTTCCCTGATCGTTAATTTTTTGGATTAAATCCATCACTTCATAAGAGGTTTTACTATCTAAAGCACCTGTAGGCTCATCTGCCAGTAGTACTTTAGGTTCTGCTGCCATAGCCCTAGCAATGGCTACACGCTGTTTTTGTCCCCCTGAAAGTTCACTGGGCAAATGTTCCGCCCATTCCTTTAAACCAACCTGATCCAAGTATTTTAAAGACTTCTCCAACCGCTCTTTCCTACCCACTTTTTGATAATAAAGTGGTAGCGCCACATTCTCAAGGGCACTCTTGTAATTTATTAAATTGAAGGATTGAAAAACAAAACCCAAAAATTTGTTTCGATACTGGGCTGCCTTTGTTTCATTTAAATTTTTAATTGGGACCCCATCCAATATGTATTCTCCAGAATCGGAATTATCCAACATTCCCAAAATATTCAACAAGGTAGATTTACCCGAACCAGATGAACCCATAATGGCCACCAGCTCTCCTTCTTCAACAGAAAAATTGATTCCTTTTAATACATGGAGGGAATTACTTCCCATTTTATAGGATTTGTGAAGATCTTTTATTTCAATCATGGTTAGTTTTTATTTTGTTGATTTTGCTGATCCTGCTAATAGGACTGACAAGTTGTTAAAATGTTACAAGAAATCGTGAAAAATTTTGTTAAAATGATTAATTGGCAAACTCATCCTGTTTTACCTCGTTCCAAACCTTTATTTTATCTCCAGAATTTATCCCAGACTTTATCTCTACATGAATACCATCGCTTATACCAAGTTCTATATCCTTACGCTCAAATTGTTGTTCACCTTTTTCAATTTCCACAAAAGGCTTTTTGGTATCCTTATCAAATTGAACCAAAGCTTCTTTTACTGCTAAAACACTATCTGCCCTTGCCAAAATAATGGATGCATTTGCACTTAGACCAGCTCTAATAAACACTGTATCTTGCTTTTTAAGCGTTCCTTTTATTTCAAATTGAATAGCTCCATTTTCTTCTTTCCCTTTTGGGGCAATATAATCCAATACAGCATCAAAAACTTTATTCTCTATGGCGCCTACCGTAATTTCCAAAGGAAGTTCTTCTTTTATTTTTCCAACTTCAGATTCATCTACCTTTCCTTCAAATATCATTTTATCCACATCTGCAATGGCCGCAATGGTAGTCCCTTCATTAAAATTGTTACTTTCGATTACTTGGTTCCCTACTTCCACAGGAACTTCCAAAACCATTCCACTTACAGTAGAACGTATTAGCGTATTGGCCGCATTGCCATATCCTCTTGTTGTGCCCGTTTTTACAATATCATAATTTTTATTTGCCGCACCATAAGCCTGTCTTGCTTGGTCATAGCCAACTTGGGCACGCTCTAGGTCCACTTTGGAAATTACCCCTTTATCAAAAAGATTTTTTTGTCGTTCGTAATTACGTATCTGGTCATCCAAGGCGATTTTAGCCTCGTCAATGGCATTTTTGGCACTGTTCAATGCATTCAAATTTGGAACCACCTTAATTTTTGCCAATAAGTCCCCAGATTTTATATAATCTCCACCTTCCACATAAATCTCTTCTATAACCCCAGAAATATTGGGTTTAATAAGCACTTCCTCTAAAGGAAGAATACTCCCTGTTGCCATTGTTTTTTTAATGATTGTCTGCTTGGCAGGTTCCTCTGTTTCATAGACCACAGGGTCTTCAGAATTTTTTTGATATAAATAATACATAGACCCACCAAAGGCCAATACTATTATTAACAAAATGATAATGGTTACTCGTTTTTTCATTTTTGATTGATTTATTATCTAACTATATTGATTGATTCTATTATTAATCCGTTCTCAATGCATCTATGGGTCTCACTTTAATAGCGCTTTGCGCTGGGATGAACCCTGCCAAAAGGCCAGAAACTATTAATATGATAAGTGCGATTACCACTACGCCCAAACTCACACTAGGATTCATGAACATATCCACAGGTCCAACAGAATCCAATAAAGCGTTTACCGCATAAATAAACAACGCCCCAAAAATGATTCCTGCCATACCGGATATAATGGTCAAAAAAATGGACTCCATTAAAATTTGCTTTTTAATGGACCATGGATCTTCCCCAAGGGCCCGCCTAATCCCAATTTCCTTAGTTCTTTCCTTTATGACAATAAGCATTATATTACTAACACCTATAATACCCGATAGCAGCACCATGATTCCCACTAAATACGCCACGGCCTTGAGAGCGCCAAAAAGACTTTCAACTCTATTATATTGTTCATACAAATCAAAATACCCAACTGCGCGTTGGTCTTCTGGATGAATTTTGTGTTTGGTCTTCATTACATTGATTATACTTTCTTTCAAAGCGGAGATTGAACTCCCATCATGAGCTGTAATGGCCATCCATCCCACATTGTTTCCTCGATTAAAAGCCTGTGAAAAAGCTGAAAAAGGAACATAAATTTCTTTTTGGCCTTCTTCACCATCCCCATTGTTGCTTTTCTTTTTATAGGTGCCAACTACCAAAAAATTAACTCCTTGTATTTTTATATAGGTTCCTAGAACTTCTTCATCCTTATCGTACAAGTCATTTTTAACCCCATTCCCTATTATGGCCACTTTCCGCTTTTCATTGATATCATTATAGTTTATGAAACGACCAGAAGTAACGGTCATTGGGTCCTGGTTTATAATTTCCGGATAATCTCCATATACATTGTAAGCACCAGCGTTAAGGCCTCTTACCACATTATTTCCACCTCTAAAGCCGCCTAACTGATTTCGCGGGGAAACATATCGAAGGTTAGGCACTTTATCCCTTATGGATTGTACATCTTCCGTCTTAAAATTAAATCTCCTGCCCATGGGCAAACCTTGGTACGCTTTTGTAGTACTGCGTGTCCACATAAACATGGTATTGGTGGCTATATCCCCAAAATCTTGTTTTATGCCATTTTCCAAGCCTTTTCCTGCTGAAAGTAAAATGATAAGAATGGATATGCCCCAGAACACACCAAAAGCAGTAAGTACCGTCCTAAACCAATTACTGGTAAGTACTTCTAAAATTTCTTTCCAACGATCTCGATTAAACATTCTTTACCTATTTAGTATCTAGAATTATTCGTCCCTTAAAGCATTAATTGTTTGAATCCTTGCAGCTCTCCATGCCGGAAAAAATCCTGCCACCGCTCCTGCCAAAATCAATACCAAAACTGTAGAAATGGCCACTTTAAAATTCACGGAAGGATTCAAGATATAATCCACTTCTATATTTGGACCTAAAATTTCCAAAATTCCCATGCTAAAAATGAGTCCCGTAAAACCGGAAATTGCCGTTACAAAAACTGCCTCGTGTAAAATCATGCCCACAATGGACCATGGTTTGGCCCCCAAGGCTTTGCGAATACCTATCTCCTTAGTACGTTCCTTTACCACAATCAACATAATATTGCTTACCCCAACAACCCCTGCAATTATGGTACATATACCAACAAACCAAAAGAACAATTTTATATTTCCTGTAAGACCATAATATCTCTTGGCCTCTTCCATGGCACTCCATACTTCCAATGCGCCTGTATCATCAGGAGCAATAGTAAGGGTTTGTTGAAGATGGCTTCTTAGTTCATTCTTAAATTTCGTGGCCTGGGCAACAGCTTCATCAAAATTCTCCATTGGCGGTAATGTATAGGACATATTATTTACCCTATTACCACCATTAAAGACTTTTTGCGCTGTTGAAATGGGAATATAGATACGCTCTTCTTCCCTATCTTCATACTCACTATATACCCCTATTACCTTAAAAGGAATACCAGATATTTCTATAAACTCACCAACAGGTGTCTCAACTTTATTAAAAACATCTGTTCTAATTTTCCTGCCAACCACAGCTACTTTAGAAGTTCCTATTTCATCTTGATAATTAATAAAGCGGCCTTCCACCATTTTAGCGTTCTCAATAAACTGAAATTGGGAGGAAACGCCCTGAATACTATAAACAAGAGCTTCTTTACCATAATTAACAGTAATTCCACCTACAAAAATCCTAGCAGATTCATATTCAATGGCATCATTAAGCAAGACGTTCGAAGTTTCATAATTATCATTGGTAAGTTGAATACGCCTACCTGGGTTAAGACCTTTGTATTCCTTTGAAGTTACTCCTGGCCAAACCCAAACACTAGTAGCTGCGTCCTGCTTAAACTCTTGCTCTATGCCATTTTGAAGCCCTTGTCCAAAACCTAGTAAAATAACTAAAATGAAAATTCCCGAAGCAACGGAAAGCCCGGTAAGAAAGGTTCGTAATTTATTTTTACGAATGGTGTCAAAGATTTCCTGCCATCTTTCTATGTCGAACATTGGTCAGTGTGGTGTTGATTGATTGATGAAATGCACTAGTGCACAGTAATAAGACTATAAGTAAGCCATATTGTTACAGTTAATGACACAAAAAAGTGTTAAAAAGAAAATTAGGCCTTCATTTTCTTATAAATGAAGTAAAATAAAGTAGCAATTAAAACATATGGTATTGCCATTAAATAAACTATCCCATCATTGATTCCCTCAGCAGCAGAGGTGTTTTCTTCACTTTCCAATACAGCACGACACATGGCGCATTGTGCTTCTGTCACCTGGGGAAGCACGAGAAGAAAAATAATAAGTATGACTGCTTTTTTATTCACTTTACAAGTTCTAGACAAGCTAGAGGTTCCTTTTAATTTATATAATATGGTGATATCATTAAATACACCACAACGCCCGTAACAGCCACATAAAGCCAAATAGGGAATGTGATTTTTGCCAATTTCCTATGGGCCTCAAACTTTTTTAAATAAGCCCGGGCATATGTTTTTAACACCAATGGAATAATGGCTATAGATAATATAATATGGGATATCAATATGAAATAATACACATACTTCATGGCTCCCACCCCTCCATATTCGGTAGAATCAGAAGTCATATGATACGCCACATACATTACTAAAAACATTAAAGAAAATACAATGCATGCGGTCATTAATTTTTGGTGCAATTCTCTTTTGCCATTCTTTATTGCCCAAACAGCTACTAGTAATACAATAGCCGTAAGACCATTGATTGAAGCATAAATGGGCGGCAAAAAACTCAATGGTTCAACATTGGGGATTTTAACACCAAATAATATAGCAACGACCAAGGGTATTGCAATAGAAACTATGGTAATAATTCTATTAAACTTTTTCTCTTTAGACAAATCTATATTCATACTATTCTTGCAATAATTTTTTAATATCCTCTTTTAAAATGGATATTTGTTCCTTTTCACCTTCATCATTCTGACCTTCCGTCTCAGAAATTGTTCCCCTATAATAAATAATAGGGTTTCCATAACTATCTACCCTAGAACGGATATATCCCTTTTTATCTATCAAAGCAAACATACCGGAATGCTCAAAACCTCCTGGAACTTCCGGGTTTTCATCAGCAAATATATTGAAACCCTTATTGGCCAACTCATAAATTTTTTCTTGCTCCCCAGTTAGTAAATGCCAATCCAAGTCTGTAATATTGTATTTCTCAGCATACTCTTTTAAAACCCTTGGGGAATCATATCTCGGGTTTATCGTAAATGAGACTATTCCAAAATCAGAATCAACCTTAAATTCGTTTTGGATTTCAACCAAATTCTTAGTCATCAAAGGGCATATAGTAGGACAGCTCGTAAAGAAAAATTCGGCCACATAAACTTTTCCTATATAATCTTTATCAGAAATCAACAGACTATCTTGATTTAATAATGCAAACTGCGGAACTCTTCTTTTTTTGCCATCAATAATTAAATAAGATAGTTCATCTGTAGTGTCCTTCAGATTTATACGGTCATTTTCCACAACACTTCCGTTCTGGATGCGGTCTATAATTTTTGGAATAAAAATGATTCCAAAAACCAAAATCACAAAAGAAACCCAAACATATGTATACTTACCCTTGTTCATTAGTTATCTATCTGCATTGTTCTTCTTTAACGCCAATCTATATTCTGCCAAAATGATTTTAACGTCGTCCTCCATTTTGTTGTTCAACTCTGCCACGGATGTTGTATTAAATCCATATTTAGTCCCCACATCTTCATCCTTCTTTCTGCCTCTTAGGTTTTTGTCTTTATCTATTATAAATACATAGGAAGTACCTAAATGCTCATCTAAACTCACATCTGTCTTTAGGCTATTGAATATATTTTTGATTTGATCTTCATCACCAAACACAAACTTCCACTTTTCAATATCGACCAAACCACCCAGTTCGGATTTAAGTTCTTCCACCTTTTCCTCAGAACCCTTGGGGACAATCATCACAAATTGAAAATCATTGAACTGATAAAACGGTTTATATATTTTCTGATTCAAATTAAACGCGTTCCCTTTTTTGAGTTCTATGTTGTTTCCTAAAAAGCCTAAAACCGTTATTTTATTTTTAAAAGTGTTGCCATCATCAATAGTACTAATGTCTATTACATTTTCTGTTAATGTGGGAAGCTTTCCAAAATTATTTACACCTGATGCAAAAAAGAGGTAGGCCACAATGGGAAGAATAAAAAGCACTACTAAAACAAAGGTTTTCTTCATAATAATAAGATTGTGCAAAAATAAAAAAGACGGCCTAAAGACCGTCTTTTTTATTTGTTAATTCTGTATTAGAAATTCCATTTAACAAACCCGTTCTTGAAGACTTCATAAATATAATCTGCTTCAACAAGCAAGATAAATACCAAATAAAGAACCAAGAAAATGGGTGTCCAAACAATGGCCCTTCTTAAAGCACTTTTTTCATCACGCAAGTGCATAAAATCCCATGCAATATAATACGCCTTAACCAATGTTAGAATAATGAAAATCCAATTGATGAGTTTCATTCCCAACACATAAGTACCGGTAAGTGATTCTGGCTTTATAATTCCTAAAGCTACCTCTACCGTGGTGACAATTGTTAAAAAAATTAATACACCCCATATTTTGCTAACGTTTGACTTAAACTTTAGCAATCCTCTAAAAATCTCTAATTTATGTTCGTGTGCCATTATATTATATTGCTATTTATCTTATTAAACTAGGTAGAAGAACGTAAATACAAATACCCATACCAAATCTACAAAGTGCCAGTAAAGACCTACTTTCTCTACCATTTCATAGTGCCCTCTTCTTTCATAAGTGCCTAAAATCACATTAAAGAAAATAATGACATTAATGACCACACCAGAAAAAACGTGGAATCCGTGAAAACCTGTTATAAAAAAGAAGAAGTCTGCAAACAATCTGCTGCCATATTCATTATGAATAAGGTTAGCCCCTTCTACAACATATTTGGCATCCTTAAGCTTTGCCAAAGATTGCTCCCTGTTTAAAAGTGTCTTTTCCCCTTCTTCCGTAATAGTTTCTGTTCTAATAAGGATATTTGGATTTGCTTTAAAACCCTCCGCTACTTCATTTACCGTGTAGGATGGCAACGAACCTTCACTAAAAAACCAAATTCCATTTTTACTTTCGTGATTGGCTCTTTCTGAAGGAATAGTTTTGGCAAAATCCCTTAAACTAGCTCTTTCTCCGGTATCGGCCTTTACAAATTGTAAAATACGGCCTCCCTTGGTTTCTATTGCTCCATGATCACCCTTAATAAAAGTACCCCATTCCCAAGCTTGCGAACCTACGAATATTGCTCCCCCAATAATTGTGGCGAACATATACCAAATTACCTTGTTCTTTTGCATTTTATGTCCGGCATCCACAGCCAAAACCATGGTTACAGAAGACATAATCAAAATAAAAGTCATGAAAGCCACATAGTACATTGGGTAATTTCCATGAAAGAAAGGAACGTGGGTAAAGACCTCATCCGCAATTGGCCAGGTTTCGATAAACTTAAATCTTGAAAAGCCATAAGACGCAATAAAACCAGAAAAAGTCAATGCATCAGAAACCAAGAAAAACCACATCATCAGTTTTCCATAACTTGCATTTAATGGTTTATTTCCACCTCCCCAAACAGCTGCCTTTGTACCCGTAGTAACCGTAGAATCCATATATAACGTATCGTGTTAATTAAATTTCAGCAAATTTACATTTTTTTCGTCTATTGAAAAGTCAAAAAGCCATCAAAACTAAACTTTAGAACCATTCTTATTTAACAAAATAGATAAACAATATTAAATACACCCATAGCAAATCCAAAAAGTGCCAAAAATTAGCCCCTAATTCCAACCCTAGCATATTTCCAGAAGAATATTTTGCTTTTACTTGATTATACAAAACCACTAATAAGGACAGCAACCCAGCAACTACATGGACAATATGCACTGCAGCAATTAAAAAAATGTAAGATGATTTGATATTGCTTGTTGGCCCAGTAAAATAATACCCGTTTTCTACCATTTGCGAAAACCCCTTAAATTGTAACACTATAAAAATTACACCCAATCCCAGAGTTACCAATAACCACGTAGTACACATTTTGACATTATCCCGTCTGGTAGCTTTCTTCGCCAAGATATAAGTAATACTGCTTATAATGAGAACAATGGTACTTGCCAAAAAAGAAGATGGAAGTTCCAAATCACTTATCCAATCCTCTCTGGTTCTACTTACTATATAGGCACTGGTCCACCCAGCAAATGCCATAATTAAACTTATTATCCCAAACCAGAGCATCATTTTTTTTGCTCTTGAGTTTTTCTCCATTTGGGTCCCCTCTGTTAAATCAACTCCCATAGTTAAGTTATTCTATAATTTTATTCTTAAGCTTCCTCTTTTAGCAGGAGAACCCATACTTATATTTTATAAATTCAAAATAAGGTTACACTAAATTTATCAACTACATACACTAGTTGCATCAGTGTAATATAACTCACACTTGCCAGCATTAATTTTCTCGCCGATTTGTTATCTCTCTTCTCATATAATTGAAACGCAAAAATCAGCATTGCCACTCCCATTAAAAAAACAATAATCGCTGCTGTAATGGATAAATGCAACCTTCCCGTGAATCCGAAAGCAGGAATAATGGAAATCACAATCATCCAAATGGTGTACATAATAATTTGTAATGCTGTTCCCTTATCTTTTTTCCCTGTTGGCAACATTTTAAAACCCCCTTTTTTATAATCCTCATCCAACATCCAGCCCAATGCCCAAAAATGTGGAAATTGCCAAAAAAACTGTATCATAAAAAGTGTGCCGGGCTCAATTCCAAATTCATTGGTAGCTGCCACCCAGCCCAACATAAATGGTATTGCACCAGGGAAAGCACCAACAAATACTGAAAGTGGTGTTTTAGTCTTTAAAGGTGTATAAACACTAGTGTATAGAAAAATTGAAATAGCTCCAAACATAGCCGTTTTGGGGTTCAGAAAATAAAGGCTCACCACTCCCAGAACAGTTAATACAATGGCAATGACCAAAGCTGTATTTAAAGACATTCTACCCGAAGGAATAGGCCTGTTCTTTGTTCTATCCATTAAAGCATCCAAATCCTTTTCTATTATTTGATTATAGGCATTGGAAGCTCCTACCATACAATATCCCCCAAAAGCCAAGAGAAATACAGACAAAAAATTAATTTCAACAGCCCCAAGAAAATACCCGGCGACAGAAGAAAAAACAACACTGACTGCCAGTCTTGCCTTAGTAATTTCCTTAAAATCGGCAAAAGTCATGATCATGTTTGAATGTTTTGCCGTACCAACCGCAGTCTTCATTATCATTTTTTAATAAGAATGCAAAGATACTGCCCAAATGATTTTTGTGCAACGTTATGAGTATGTTTATCTTAGTAAAGCATATACATCTTAAAACCAATTATAATGTCTAAAAAATATCTTTCCTTGTTCCTTTGCACTTTTTTAATTTCCACAATTTCCTCAAAAGCACAAGATGCTGAAGTTACAATTCAAATAGATAAACTTTCAGAAGATGTGCATATGCTTACAGGCCAAGGAGGTAATATTGGAATATACGTTGGTGAAAGACAGGTTTATATGATCGATGACCAATTTGGAAGACTGAGCAGCAAAATAAAAGCTGCTATTAAAACAATAACGGACAAACCTATTTCTGTTTTATTAAATACCCACATGCATGGAGACCATACAGGGGGAAATGCCAACTTTAATACCGAAAACACAACAGTAGTAGCCCATGACAATGTTCGTACAAGAATGCAAACCAACTTACAAAAAGATCTGGATGACAATAAAATTGACGCCGAGCACTATGCCAAAATGTTGCCCGAAGTTACTTTTTCCGATGATATTACTTTTCATGATGATGATGAAACCATAATGGTCTTTCATGTGCACAACGCACATACGGATGGTGATGTTATGATTTATTTTTTAAAAAACAATGTAATCCATATGGGGGATACTTATTTTGCCGGTCGCTTTCCTTACATGGACCTAAATAGTGGAGGAAATGCAAATGGCTATATTAATGCACATAAGAAAGCATTAATGGTCATAAATGATGAAACCAAGATTATTCCAGGACACGGAAGTGTATCCAATAAAAAAGAACTAGAAATTTATGTAAAAATGTTAGAGGACCTTAAAGCCAAGGTGCAATCAGAAATTGATGCAGGAAAAACGTTGGAAGAGGTACAGTCCAAAACCTCCATTACAGACCCATACAATGCAACCCATGGCAACGGGTTTATTAATTCAGAAAGAATTTTAGAAATCTTTTATAAAAGTTTAAAAAAGTAAAAATCTTTGTAAAAAAAAATCCCGAGTCAAGCTCGGGATTCATATTTTATTTACTGAAAGCTTACTGTAACTTAAAGGTAATTGGAATACTAAATGGCACTCTTACCGCTCTACCCCTTTGCTTTCCTGGAGTCATTTTTGGAAGCTTTTCTATAATTCTCAAGGCTTCTTTTTCCAAGTTTTTATCTGGACCACGATATCTAATATTACCAATGCTACCATCTTTTTGTATAGTAAACATGACATTCACTCTACCTTGAACACCCATTTCTTGGGCAATTTCTGGATAGCGAAAGTTTTTACGGATATGCTTTTGCATCATTTCGTTAAAACAAGCTCTTTTATTGCTTGCACCTTCACAACCTGGAAAAACAGGTACATCTTCAATTACAGCAAAAGGCACATCAACATCCTCAAAATCATCTTCCACTTCTAAATCCTCTACCTCAACCACTTCTTCTTCTTGGCTAGTTTCCGTAGATTCTATTACAGTCTCCTCCACTTCTTCCTCATCTTCCACAACCTCAATAATTTCAGGAGCAGCTGGTGGTGGTGGTGGTGGTGGAGTTTTTATTTGCTCTGTCATTGGAACTTCTTCATCCAAATCATCGTCAATGTTCATAGATATATCATACTCATTATCTTTGTCATATGTCTTATGCTCCAAGGCACGCCACACAATCAACATTACCAAAGCCAAACCAGCTACAAAATATAAACTGCTATTTCTTCTTAAGTCTGCTTTTGGATTCTTTTTAAGTTCCATGATTTTTATATTTTATTGTTCGCTAATTTAATTATTTATTTTTCAAAAAAGCAACTAATTGCGCCATTTTAACGGCATTTTTTTGGAAAACATAAATTTTATAAGGCCTGCACCCATAAAAGCTCCTAAACCATTGGCCAAGGCATCCGCAATATCACCTTGCCTGTTTTGTGTAAACTTCACTTGTAACACCTCAATTAACATGCCATAAGCTATGGCGAAAATTGTTGCCCATAGTATAGCTTTCCCCATTACCATCTTCCCTTTTGTGATTTCCCTTAAAAACAGACTGCCCAATACCGAAACTCCTAAATAAAAAGCACAATGTACCAATTTGTCCATGTGAGGTATATCGATCCAAGACTCATCAATATCAATTCCCTTAAAGGAAGTTAAACTAAGATAAGTTACGAATAAGAGCCAGCCAATAAATGCTATGGTAAAAAAAGGCTTTTTAGGCACCTATCAGCTCTTTATAACCCTCTTCACTAAGTAATGATTCTATTTCAGATTCATCACTTATTTTTATTTTTATCATCCATCCATCACCGTATGGATCCGTGTTCACTTTTTCTGGTTCACTTTCCAAAGCATCATTGAATGCGATAATTTCACCACTTAAGGGCAGAAACAAATCCGAAACTGTTTTAACAGCTTCAACAGTTCCAAATACTTCATCCTTATCCAAAGTCTCATCCAAGGTTTCAACCTCAACATATACAATATCGCCCAATTCACTTTGAGCAAAATCCGTAATCCCCACTGTAGCAATATCTCCTTCTATGCTAATCCACTCGTGATCCTTAGTATACTTTAATTCTGATGGTATGTTCATTTAATTTTCTTTTGATGACAAAACAAATGTAAAGGATTATATATAGGTTATCAAAAAAAAGTAATTGACAAAAAATAAATCTAGTTTCCGAAGTTATACCTAATGGTAAAACCGGTATTAATAGTAGTTTGTGGAAAGGCTGTGGATACTGCAAATTTTGAAAAAGAATGATCGTAAAAGAACAACGCATTTAGATTCTTGGACAAGGCATAGTCCGCAGTAAATTTTAAAGAAAATAAGTTCTGGCCCGAAGTTATCTGATTATTATCTATATCCAAATTTCTTATAATGGTAAGGTTATCCCTTAGCGTAACATCTGCCTTTAGGTTTAAATCTCCCTTTAAACGTTGTTTTTCTCCTCCTATGTTCGTTACCATCTGAACATCTTTAAAACGATAGCCCAATCCAAGCGTATATTCTTTGCCGTTGATTTCGGTCATTAAATTATTGTCAAAACTCAAGGACAAAGCTCTATCCGTACGGATTTCGGCCAAGACACTCAAAGAACTCTGCATTTCAAAATCCAACCTGATCAATGGATTGAATTGATCCGTGAGTACCACATTGTTTATAATATTATCGGGTAAAAAATCTTGATTCTCCGGATTAATAGCCCCGTTTTGCTTTTCTAAATTGGTTTGAAAAGAATTAATGCTATATGAAGCTCTATAACCATGACCCAGTGAAAAACGCTTAAACTTCTTTTTAAACCATTTGTTCTTCATTAAGCCAGTAAACTTAATATTCCAGTTAGGAATGGGAATTTGCCTGAATGCATCCAAATTAACCCTATTAACATCTTGCCCGGTATATGCCGCAAAGAAAGCAGGTAACAAAACATCTTGATGTGTTTTACTATAACGCTCGGGAAAACCATCAGCATCCACATTACCCGTATCCTGACCCCTGTCCGAAACAACTCTATTGGCGATTGTAATCCTATTTTCCTTAAACTGGTCAAAAGTTTCAGAGGTAAATTCATCGCTCTTTCCAAATACAGTACCAATCATCATAGTAGAAATACTAAAATTCCCAAAATTGTTGCCCAAAAGATTTTCGTACTCATATTGTCCATTACCTAAATCATTAACCTGAAAACTTTCTTGATAGCTGCTAGAATACTGTCTGTCCGCAGATAAATCAATGGTTAAATCTTGGGTGGGTTGAGCAGTTGCGGTAATATTAAACTGTTTGTTGGTGCGTTCAATATATTGTTCATTAAATTCTGGGAAAGCCGTCAACCATCCGTTCCGGGCAGCTTCATAACGCACATCGGACTGACTACCAAAAACAAACCCTATAGAAGGTCTTGCCGTACCAATAAAACCTATGGATTGTGTATATCCCGGTAATACTTTTCCGTTATTCTCACTATAGTTAACATTAATTCTTTTGACCATTGTCAATATGTCCACAGCAGTATTAAAAAGCCCACTTGTCCCTTTGGTTTTCTCTGGGTTATTTCCACTTGCAGGATTACCTGCTTTATCCCTCCTCACGGGAGCATTGTTTGCAGTAACTTTTCCGCTTCTCTTTTTTAGACCTAGTAGGTCATAAAAACGTTGCATGGTAAGAGAAGCAGTTATATTATGTGTATTGGCATTCTGAACTGTATTTATATCTTCACCTGCAACTTCCCTTAAGGCGTCCCCTCCACGTTGCCAATCAAAATTACTGGTATAGGAATATTGGGCATTTATGAAATCTAAAGCAGGTATTTTGTTAAAAGGAACCTCATAATTTAATTGCATTTGCTGGGCATGCCTGTTGGGCTCCCCAATATCAAAAAAACCATCCCATAAATCCAACATGTTATTAATACCAGAATCACTATCGCCTTCCTCATTAAAATAATTTCGGACAATATTGTTGTTGCTTGCCGTTAGATTAAGTCGTAGGGATTTAGATAGACTATAATTTAAGGCATACTGCCAATTGAACAAATAATTACGCTGCTGCAACAATGGAAGCTCCAAAGCATCGACACCTGGCTCTAACACATCTCTAAATCTCTGCTGATTAAAAGAGCGGTTTATATTGGAATTTACAGACACACTTGTGGGCAACAAGTTAAAATTAAGATCTTTTAACCACTGCCAGTATTTACCTGTAAAAAGAGAATCTTTTTTGGCAAAAGGGGCAACCTCAGCTGGCTTAAAATTATGGTTGTATACAAAGCCGGTGGTAACGTTTTGATCTCTTAGATTGGCTATTTCAAAATCCCTGTGCTCCGTCTCGTTATAGGAGTAGTTCAGTGTAAAATTCTCAATATCATAAAAATTGGCATCGGCTTCCTCACCTCTATTTTTTCTCACCCCAATTAGATTGATGCTCGTTCTTTTAGTATAATCTTCTGCCTGCTCTTTAATGGTTTCCGCATCCTCCGCATTCCCAGCCGCAGCAATTCTATCTTCTAATTTTAAATCGTCATAAACAGGGTCAAATTCCGGAGTAATGACCTGTTCTGAAATTCCATAGTTAAACGGCAATTGCAAACCCCATTTTACAGGGAACAATTGGCCCATATTTAAGTTAGTTACCACATCATAAGAAATGGCATCTTCCCTAGCACGTTCATTTGGCATTTGGTCTATGGCACCAAATCCAGATGTACTCTTGCTTCCGGTTGCGGATACATTGGCAAAATCGGCAATATTGGCATCTAATGCTGCAATAGCTGCCCAACCTCCATTATTGTCCAAACCTGCCAAACGAAGTTCGTTGAACCAAACTTCTGCCCTTGCTGGTAGATTGTCCGAGTTTTTAACCCCAACCATCATACTTCTTAAGCTACCCAAGGAAGGGTTTCCTCGAATACCAATCCTTAACACACCTGGAGTCCTTGCTGCAAACTCTGGAACTGAAATCACTTCCCCATCAATTACTTCATAATAGTTAACTTGATTAAGAGTCTGATTGGCAATCCCCAAAGACTTTACTTTGTTTAAATCACTTAGTGCGATATTAATTTCATTAACATCTGGCCAAACTTCACTTTCCGAAGAAGCTCCAAAAGGAGTAAATTGCAACGGTAATTCTATTTGATAAAAGTTCTCGGAAAAATCTGTTCCTATTCTTAAGAAACCAATTATTGGGGTATCATCATTGGAATAGTCCGAATCCGCAATTTTTTCCGCATGCATAAACATTTTTATTCGCTCATATTGACGAACATCCATATTCACATTTTTGAACACTCCTCTAGAATCCTCTGATTCCAAATTTTCCACTTTAAAAGAAAGGGATTGCTCATTTTGGCGGATAATTGTATTGTTATTGTTCAATTGTTCCCTAATTACTCCCGGAGGCAGTACATAGGGAATTGGAATCCTACCATTGTTTTCTTCAATATTCACAGTATTTACATCCACTACTGTACCATCATCTGCAGGATTATTGTCCACATCGGGTTGCAATGATTTTGTATAGGTTCTCCAATCTCCCCTTACCAAATCCAAGGTAGCAAAACGAAGTACAACATCACTGCTGAAACCAGTAAGGTACATTCTCATAAAACTAATGGATCTAAAATCTGTAATCCCCCCAACGGCATCTGTAAAATCGTTCAATGGAATTTTATATTGAATCCACCTTCTATTTAAACTTTGTCCATTCGGCAGTTGCGGTGTAACCCCTTCTTTTATATCTGTTACATATAGATCATCAATAGTTGTATTGGGTTTTATGGGGATTCTATATTCATAATAACTATTTACCGTGTTCATGGTCAAATCCCTATCAATATCCTCAACGTCTGGCAAAGTAGTTGAACCTCTATTGGTATTGGTCACTTGAACAGGTGAATTTCCTTGGGGATTATTAAAATCCAAATAACGCTCCAAAATTCCACCTTCCCTGTTCAAATAATATTGATAGTTGTCCAAAGCTGGATCATTACCGCCATTATTGTTAAAAACACTAGACTCAGACGCATCGTCCAATCCATCAAATCCAATATCTTGAAGGCTTCTACTTGCCTCATCCACATCAAAAGCGTATACCAAAGACTGTGTAGAAGGCACTTCTCCCCACGAAGTTTGTGCGACCAAATCATTACTGCCTACTGCAGGAAGTCCATTTTCATATTGTTTTCTTCCATCCTTTAAAACATCTTCCGAGATATTACCCAAATTAAAGACCAGCTCCCCAGGACTTGTTGCTTCGCCGTCCACATAAGGGTCTAACACCCAAAACTGCACAAACTCCACATTGGATTGCTCAAAATTGGTACTGCTTAGGGAACGCATAATTCCACCCCATTTTTCCTGTGGCTGTGCTGCATCAAAATTGGGGTTATTGTTATAGGGTCCTTTGGCATTGGGATAATAAGCTATATCCAAAGTGTTCTGAACTGTTGTTTGTCCTTGGGCAATATCAATCTGAGGAAAAACCTCATCTATAAATATTCTTCTAGTGGCACTGGTAGAAATGTCATTATCGCTTATTCCCGATGGTCGTTGGTTTGTAAAAAAAATAGGGTCTATTGTATACCAAGCCATCTTGGCCCTTCCATACCCATTTTCCAAATTGGCAGGGTCCTCTGGAGAACTTCCTGTCAACTGCCCTCCCGGAACAAATTCCAAAGGCGTACTTGCCATAGTCCAACCCAAAGAAGAACGTATATCTATTAATGCTTGGGCGCCTTCAAAATCATCTAAATAAGTAGTTGTCTCCCCTTGAAAATTTGCATTTTTAGGTGAATTGGGCTTTAAGAAGGCAACCTCTCCCCGTACTGACAAGTTTGAAGGTACATCCGTATCTATATTTGGCAATTTATTCGCAAGGCGAGTCAAAAAAGGAACTTCAGTCGAAAAGTTTCCGTTAAGACCAAATATGGTATTGTTAACTGGCTCTATTCCAAAGTTTGATTTTTGGGTCAATGGACGTTCGTTCAAATTAAGAAGTGTAGCCCCCAATACAAAGTTTTTGTTTACTTGATGTTCTATATTCACGCCCGTAAACCTTCTTGTCTGCTGCCCAAAAACCGCATTGTTCTCTACTGAGATATTAATAGGAACATTGGAAGCTTCCAAACTAGGATCCAATATCTGTACAGTTCCTGCTTGATAGTTCACAGTATAATCTATACCTTCCTGTAATTGGCGACCACCAGCAGTAACCCTAACTGAACCTCGAGGCACGTTAAAAGCCCCAATGGGGATACCGTTGTTTCCTTCGGACTTATATCTTCCCTTTAGTAAAAACCTGTTTTTCTCGGCATCCTCCAAAGATGCAGCTTTGGTCTGGGCATACATGTTTCTAAACACATACTTCTGTTGATTGGCATTATACCCTTGATCATTATCCACATCATAGGTCCCTCCTCCCAACTGGTCAAATAAATATTCTCCAAAAGGCTCAACTGTGCTAAAAATAATTCTACCTCCTCTTGTATCAACAGTAATTCCAGGTATAAAATCAAAAAAACCATCACCACCAGGCTGCACATCATTATAGGTGTTCAACCTATCCAAATTAAAAACATTCAAAAGAATACGGTCTTGAAGGCCAGTTGGCCAGCCAGACCCAGGTGATTCATCTACAGGTGTTATATAATTTCTTGGTGTCGGGTCAGAATATAGAATGTTTAACTTAAAATCTTCCTGACTCAACTGAAAAGCTCCTGTTGAGTAAATATTTTTCATCATTAAATCCCATATGGGATCATTAACATTGGTAATATTACTTTTCAGTAATTTTAAGATCAATGTATTGTTTTCAATAATAGGATTAACACCTCCTGATACCGTCGTAGCATCCAAACCACCATTAGCAAATTCCCCAACTTGATAAACTTCCCCATTATAGGTATATTGAAAAGCTACACCCAGGACCTCATCATTGCTCAGCCTTTGGTTCAAGGAAATATATCCCAATTGAGAATCAAATTGATAATCTCTCCCTTGATCCAATTTTCTTGCATTTTCCAGTATAGCATAGTCAAACCCTTGATTAACAGTATAGCCCGGTACATTAAACCCTGCTTCCACAGTGGCAATATCCCTAATTTGAGATGTCAACGCACCACCATTCCCCAAAAGTCCAGGATCATAATCATTGGCATTATTTCTTGGCAATCCATTTCCAGGATTATTAAAAAACCCTGCTGGGTCTCCATTAAATTGACCTATTCTGGTCTGCTCTTCATCGGCCTCACCCAAATCCTGAATGGCCACCACATTCCTAACATTTAAGGTTTGTTGGTTTCTGTTGGTCACCCAAACTTCCAAACGTGTTATTTGTACCTGACTTCTTATGTATGGATAGTTTTCTAAAGCCGTATCATAATTGTCCCTAAAATATTGGGACAAGAAAAAGTGTTTGTCCTCATCATAGTCCAATGCGGAGAGTGAATAATCGTTCAACGTTCCCCCACCTTGAGCAACTACCGTGTTGTTTTGGGAACGTTGTTCCGAGAATACAGCCGTAACAGTTGTTTTTCCAAACTGCAATTGTGTCTTGACCCCAAATAGACTTTGTGCACCAGTGATTAAGGAGCTATTTAAAGGCATGTTTACATTACCAACTTCAATTTTTCTAATAATGTCATCCTCGGTAGGCGTATAATCCAGTTTTACTAAATTTTGAAAATCAAAAGTAGCCTCTGTATCATAGTTTGCAGTAACCTGCAAGCGTTCCCCAATTTTACCCAACATACTTAAGCTTATACGTTGATCAAAATCAAAGGAAAGATTGGTTCTGTTCCTTGGTGATAGTGCCGGGTTGTCGTTCTTTTGCCAGATAACCCCCAAATCCATAGCAACGGACCCTTGTGGAATAACCTCAATGGTATTCCCGCCAAAAACCGACTCAAAAAAATTGTTGTTTATATAAAAATTGGGTAGAAGATTTTTACGCGCTTCTTCGCTTCCCTCTTTTTTACCAGAAAAGGCATCAATCTTATCTTTAAAATAAGATTTCATATTCTCTTTTTTTACCAATTCCAAATATTGTTCAGGGGTAAGAATAATTGGATAGCTGATGTCAAAATCCCCAACGGTTTCAGAATATATATAGCGATCCATTTGCGGGTCGTATGTATATTTAGAAACTATGCTCTCTGGATTCTCCAATTTAAGCTTTCCCAAAGCAAAACCGGTTTTAACCGAGTCAACTTCTTGTTCATCTGTTTCTTGGGCAAAAGTTAATTGTGTAGCTCCTAGAAAAAAAATGGATAGAAAAAAAAGCTTAAATGATGATTTAAGATATTGTTTTGCCCCTGTCTTCAAATTTTTTACAAATTTTTAAGCGCGAGTTTTATTATGTTCTCAACACTTAGTGTAGCATCTTGGCTTAAAACCTTGTCCACCACCTTTTCGGCCTGCTTACGGACAAAACCAAGAACCTCTAAAGCAGATAACGCTTCATCCTTATTTGTATTGTTTGAAGAAGAGGAAACTTCGTCAATATCATAGATTTTTAAAACCTTGTCTTTTAGATCCAAAATTACACGCTGTGCAGTCTTGGCCCCAATACCTTTTATCCCCTGAATTGTAGCTACATCTCCAGTGGCAATTGCATCTCTTATTTGTCCTGGTGACAAAGAAGACAGCATGGTTCTCGCGATGCTGGATCCTATCCCGGAAACTGAGATCAATAACCTAAAAATTTCTCTTTCAGATTTCTCCGCAAAACCAAACAAAGTATGGGCATCCTCCTTTATTTGAAGATGGGTAAATAACTGAATACTTTCCTCATCACTAATTTTGGAAAACGTATGAAGGGAAATGTTTACAAAATAACCCACGCCAAAACATTCTATAATCACGTAAGTTGGATTTTTCTCAACCAATTTTCCTTTTAAATGAGCAATCATTCTTATTCTTTATATGATGTTTTTGGCTTGCTTTCTTTTTTCTCTTTCTTGTGCATCTATTACTGCAATGGCAGTCATGTTCACCATTTCATCTACACTGGCACCCAATTGAAGAATGTGTACCGATTTTCTTAAACCGACCATAATGGGACCTATGGAATCCGCCTTATTAAGCTCTTTCAACAACTTATAAGTGATGTTTGCTGATTCTAAATTTGGAAATATCAATGTATTCACTTGCTTCCCGTTTAATTTGCTAAAAGGAAACTGACTCTTTCTTAATTCTTGATTCAATGCAAAATCTATTTGTATTTCACCATCCACCTTTAAGTCTGGATTATATCTGTGTAAAATTCGTACTGCCTCCTTAACCTTAGTTGAATTAGGGTGCGTGGAAGAACCAAAGTTTGCATAGGACAACAATGCCAAAACTGGGTCAAAACCAAAAGTGGCTGCCACATTCGCCGTCATTTGGGCGATTTCAGCAAGTTCAGAGGCTGTTGGGTCTATATTTATTGAGGTATCTGCTAAGAACAAAGGCCCCCTGGAAGTAATCATGATATTTACAGTGGACACTTTCTTTACGTTGGAAGCCCTGCCAATGACTTCAAAAATAGGTTTTACTACCGTTGGGTACGCTCGGGAATAACCGGATATCATTCCATCTGCATCACCTTCCAATACCATCATTGCCCCAAAATAATTACGCTCTCGCATTTTATTTTTTGCATTGTACAAGGTAGTTCCACTTCTTTTTCTTGATTCATAATGCTTGGTGGCATAATGCTCCCTTCTTTTTCTTGATTCCGCTGACTCCGCATTTGGGTCTATAATCGGAATATCAGCATCAAACTCCAGTTCCTTTTTTAGTTCTGTAATAATCTCCTTATTACCCAATAAAATAGGATGTGCAATTCCCTCTTCATATACAATCTGAGCAGCTTTTATCACATCCAAATGGTCTGCTTCGGCAAAAACAATTTTTTTAGGGTTTATTTTTGCACGATTCATCAAAAGACGAACCACTTTGTTATCATTCCCAGAACGCTGTAATAATTCGTTCTTGTAGGATTCCCAATTTTTAATGGGTTCCTTGGCCACACCACTATCCATGGCGGCCTTTGCAATTGCAGGTGGAATTTCAGAAATCAACCTTGGATCAAAAGGCTTTGGTATTATGTACTCTTTCCCATAAGTAAGCCGGGTTTCTCCATAGGCAATATTTACCTGTTCGGGCACAGGCTCTTTTGTTAATTCCGCCAAGGCCTTTACTGCTGCCATTTTCATTTCTTCATTGATTGCAGTGGCCCTAACATCTAGAGCGCCCCTAAAAATAAAAGGAAATCCCAGCACGTTGTTCACTTGATTGGGATGGTCGGAACGACCCGTGGCCATAATAATATCCTTTCTGGTCTTAACTGCCAAATCATATTTAATCTCAGGATCTGGATTGGCCATGGCAAAAACAATGGGGTTCTTGGCCATAGATTTCAACATTTTGGGAGTAACAATATCTGCTATGGATAATCCTATAAAAACATCCGCATCCACCATTGCCTCCTCGAGGGAATTAATTTTTCTACTTGAAGCAAACTCAGCCTTTTCAGCAGAGAGGCTTTCCCTGTCCGTACGAATAACCCCTTTGCTATCCAACATCACAATATTATCGGCACTTGCTCCAAATGCCTTATACAGTCTTGTACAAGAAACTGCTGCGGCACCCGCACCGCTAACAACAATTTTTACATCCTCTATTTTCTTTTCAGATATTTCCAAAGCATTTAATAATGCAGCAGCAGAAATAATTGCCGTACCATGCTGGTCATCATGCATCACAGGAATATCAAGCTCTTCCTTGAGCCTTCTCTCAATTTCAAAAGCCTCAGGAGCTTTTATATCTTCGAGGTTTATCCCTCCAAAAGTCGGAGCGATGATTTTTACCGTCTCAATGAATTTATCAACATCCTTTGTGTCTAGTTCAATATCAATTCCATCGATATCGGCAAAAATTTTGAAAAGCAAGGCTTTTCCTTCCATTACCGGTTTTGATGCTTCAGGGCCAATATCCCCCAACCCAAGAACAGCAGTACCATTGGAAATAATAGCAACTATATTTCCCTTGGCAGTATATTTATAGACATCATCCTTGTTCTTTGCTATTTCCAAGCAAGGTTCTGCCACTCCAGGAGAATAGGCAAGTGCCAAATCCCTTTGCGTAGCGTAAGGTTTTGTTGGTACAATTTTAATTTTTCCAGGCGCTGGTTTCGCATGATAAATCAATGCTTCTTGCCTTTTTTTTTGCTCGCTCATATGGTGTGTTTTCTCAAAACAAATTTAAAGGTATTCTTAGGAAAAAAGGCTTCAAAATTCAACTAATCAAACTAGAATATAGATAAGGGTACTTTTCTATATACTAAATACCGATTATTCTATCTGTGGTCCCTCTTCTTTCGAAACATTCAACCGCATTGCAAAAAATGCGGCAATGACAAAAAAGATGCCTCCAAACAAAATGGCATTTATAGCATTGCTTCCCAAAAGATTTTTAAAAATAGGGCCAAAAGTCAGTGTTTCTATTCCCATAGGGATTACTATCATCATATTTAAGATTCCCATATACACCCCACGTCTATCTTGGGGCACTATTTTAGAGACCATGGTGTATGGTATACCCATCATGGCCGCCCAACCAATCCCAAATAAAACCATTGGCACCAAGATTAAATAGGGGTCAGAAATATAGGGTATGATCAACAAAGCCAGTCCTGTACCAAGCAAACTGGAAGCATATATTTTTTTACCTCCATACCTTAAGGTTAAAGGAACCAATGCCAAAGCAACCAACATGGTAACCACATTATATGTAAAGCTCATTTTGGCAGATTGTGCAGCTGCCTCAGAAGTGTCATACCCCATGGTTGTCCTTAATAAGGGCACAATAAATTGCCAATACACAAAAAGTGCATACCATTGAAACAAATAGACTATTGACAATTTCCACATGAATTTTGGCATGTCCTTCACGGCCTTTGAAATTTCCACAAAAGGCATTTTAAATCGTTCTAAAAAGGAAAGTCCTTTATGTTTATTAATTTCTAATAATTCTTCATCACTAGGGGGGATTTCAGGTGTTTTTATAACGGACCATAGAATGGTTGTAACCGATAAAATTGCGCCAATGAAAAAAGAATAATATATCCATGTTGGAATGGTCCCAACTGTTTCTGATACTTCTTCTGCGCCAAATAAATATTGAAATAAAAATATTGACAAAGTAGCCAAAAGTATTCCAGCTCCAACAAACAAGCTCTGCATTTGATATCCCAAACTTAATTGCTTTTCAGGCAATTTATCACCAACAAATGCGCGGTAAGGCTCCATGGCCATATTGTTGCCCACATCCAAAATCCATAACAAGCCCACTGCAAACCATAATGTGGGACTTAAAGGAAACGCAAACAAACAAAGACTGCCCAAAACAGCCCCAATTAAGAAAAATGGCTTTCTTCTTCCCCACCGTGGCGACCAGGTCTTGTCCGACATTGCCCCAATAATTGGTTGGACAATTAAACCTGTCACTGGGCCAGCAATATTTAATATAGGCAACATATCCTCTGGTGCTCCCAAAAAAAGAAAAATTGGATTAATTGCTGTTTGTTGCAGACCAAAACTATACTGAATACCCAAAAAACCAACATTCATATTAAATATCTGCCAAAAACTTAACCTTGGTTTACTTATCATTCCCATTTTTTCGAATTTAGGTATCTGTTGAAAAATTCTTAAAATTAAAGCGTTTCGAATATAGTATTTTTAATTTTCCCTTAGAAAATTTGTACAATTAAAATGGTATTTAGAATTACTAAATCGATAAAGTAAACTGAAAAACTATTTTAAAAATTCAATATTTCTTTTCAAGCCAGAAAATTTGGTGCGTTTTACAGCCGATTTTTGAAATACTTTTTTAAAAACATCCTCAGTTATTTCCTTCCAATCCTTTTTGCTCATTGACAGTAATTCCGGTTTGGGATTAAAAAGCGGTTCACTATGGGCTTTTGAGAAACGATTCCATGGACATACATCTTGACATACATCACAACCAAACATCCAATCATCAAATTTGCCATGAAACTCATTGGGGATTTCATTCTTCAATTCAATTGTAAAGTAGGATATACATTTACTGCCATCCACAACATAGGGTTCCACAATGGCTTCTGTAGGGCAAGCATCTATACATGCTGTGCAGGTGCCACAATGATCGGTCACTGGTAAATCATAGTCCAATTCCAAATCCACAATCAGTTCCGCTATAAAATAAAAGGACCCTACTTGTTGCGTTAATAGGTTGCTATGTTTCCCTATCCAGCCCAATCCACTTTTTGCCGCCCATGCCTTGTCCAGAACCGGGGCTGAATCAACAAAAGCCCTACCATTGACCTCTCCAATTTCTTCCAAGATAAATTCTTGAAGTTGTTTTAGTTTTGATTTTATAACATGATGGTAATCTTGACCATAGGCATATTTAGAAATTTTAAAAGTGTTTTCTATTTGCTCTTCTTCTGGATAATAATTTAGCAAAAGTGATATTACGGATTTGGAACCTTCTACCAATTTGGTAGGATCTAGCCTCTTATCAAAATGGTTTTCCATATAGCTCATTTCACCCTGCATATTCTTGCTGAGCCATTTTTCCAACCTTGGCGCTTCCTCTTCTAAAAACTCAGCTTTTGAAATACCACAAGACAAAAAACCGAGGCGTTTAGCTTCCTCTTTTATAAGGTTTGTATATTTTAATTTAACACTCATTTTTTGCCCCTCTCCTTAAACTTCATTTTTAATCCTACAGGTTTTAAAGTGATTAAAGGGTTTATGCTTATTTCTTTAGTTTCAGAAACTACTTCAAATTTTTGAAGTACTTCATTGATGGTTAAAATCATTTCGAACATGGCAAAATTATTGCCTATGCACAATCGAGGCCCAGCCCCAAACGGGATATAATATTCTGATTTATGAAGTTGCTCATTTTCCGAAAATCGTTCTGGCATAAATTGGTCAGGATTTTTCCAAAAATCTATATTCCTGTGTAATTCATAAATTGAAATACCTATCATAGTGCCTTTCTTAAAATGATACGTGCCAATCTTATCATCTTCAATAGCCACACGATCTGTAATCCATACCGGTGGATATAGTCTCATACTTTCTTGCACACAATCTTTAATTAAGGTAAGCTTTCCTATCTTTTCCAATAGGGATTGTTTTGTTTTACAGTTTTCAATTTCTTTTTCAACCTTATCCCTTATTTCTTTATTCTGAGCAATTAATGTCAATGAAAAGGTTAAAGCATTTGCAGTAGTTTCATGACCAGCAACAAATAGTATTAAAATCTCATCTATTAACTGGTCATTGCTCATAGAGGTTTCATCTTCATATTTTGCATCCAAAAGCATTTGCAAAAGATCATCATGGCGATCGGCTGACTGTCTTCTTTGCTCTATTACCTTATTAATTATTCCCCGACCTTCCTTTACCAATTTCATATGATAACGAATATCCCCATTTAAAATGTATAAAAGCTTTTTATGGGGTTGCCGTATGTCCTTGACAATAAATTTTTGTAATTGCTCAACTATTGTCTGTAAACGCTTTAATGTTTCTCTTCTAGCCGAAAAATTAAAAAGTGATTTAGCTACAACCTCAAAAGCCAGTTCATTCATTATGGGATATAAGTCCAAAATCTTACTAGTTTCAATTTTATTTACCTGCTCTTTTATGGAAGAGTCAATAATAGAAACCAAATTTTCCAATTTCTCTCTATGAAAACCAGGCTGTATTAGGCGTCTTTGCTTTAACCAATAATCTCCATTGGAAGTCAAAAGACCATAGCCTACATATTTAGAAAGGTATTTGGTTTGAATTTCTGACTTATGGTATATTCTATGGTTTTTTCGAAGTATATGCTTCGTAATTACAGCATCTCTAGTAAGAACAATGGGAGGGCCAAATAGTGGTTTAACGTAAAAAGAACCTTGGTGTTCATTAAACCATCTTTGTTGGAAAGGAATTGGATTTTTCGCAAATGCAGAAGAATTAATTAAAAATTTATAAAAAGGAACCTTATTAGGATATTTATATTTGCTCATTGAATAACCCTCCTTGAACATTTCCTTTTATTTTTCCAAGATGTTTATAAGCCAACTCCGTCACCTCTCTTCCCCTAGGTGTTCGCATTATGAAGCCCTGTTGTATTAAAAAAGGTTCGTAGACTTCCTCAATGGTTTCAGTACTTTCAGATACTGCAGTTGCTATAGTACTAATACCTACCGGCCCCCCTTTGAATTTATCAATTATGGTAGTCAATATTTTATTGTCCATTTCATCCAGTCCATGCGCATCTACATTTAATGCCTTTAGACTGTATTTGGATATTTCTATATCTATATTTCCATCCCCTTTTATTTGGGCAAAGTCCCGTACCCTTCTTAAAAGAGCATTGCAAATTCTGGGTGTCCCCCTACTTCTGCCAGCAATTTCAATAGAAGCTTCATTGGTTATGGGCACGTTTAATATTTCAGAACTTCTTTGCACTATAGTGGACAACAATTCTGTAGAATAATATTGCAACCTACTTTGAATACCAAACCTTGCACGCATTGGAGATGTCAACAAACCTGACCTTGTTGTGGCTCCAATCAAAGTAAACGGATTAAGGTTTATTTGAACGGACCTAGCATTGGGGCCTGTCTCAATCATAATATCTATCTTATAATCTTCCATAGCGGAATACAGGTATTCTTCTACAATAGGGCTAAGACGATGAATTTCATCTATAAACAATACATCTCTTTCCTGAAGATTTGTCAACAATCCTGCTAAATCCCCGGGTTTGTCCAAAACAGGTCCAGAAGTTATCTTGATACCCACTCCCAATTCATTGGCCAAAATATGAGCCAAAGTAGTTTTCCCTAATCCAGGAGGACCATGAAACAAGGTGTGATCCAAAGCTTCATCCCTAAGATTGGCAGCTTGAACAAAAATCTTTAGATTTTCCAAAACTTGTTCTTGCCCCGTAAAATCATCAAAAGAAATAGGTCTTAATGCCCTTTCAATATCCAGTTCTTCTGGGGAAAAGTTATCTGAGGAAGGATTTAAATTTTCGTTCATATTATAACAAAGATAGTGGAAAAAGAGGATAGTTTTTGTGATTTTCACCTTAAAGAAAGAGCTATTCAATTCGATAAAATGTCGTAATTTGAAACCATGAAAAACACAATTTATCCATTTGGAACTCTCCAATACATTCCAATTTTTTATGTAATCTGGTCAGATGACCTCCTTTCTGTTTCAGAAACCAATGTGGTCATTAATGCCTTAAACCAAGATGAATTACTTCCAGAAGAGGACAAAATTGTTTTAAAGGAATGGCTTGACAGGAAGAACCCTCCCAGTGATTCCGAATTAAAAAAGTGGAAACAACTTATTTCCTCTTCCAAAGTTAAGTTAATTGAAAGTGAAACTTATCCCCTTACTTCATTTAGCAAAAAATTGGTTGTGGCCTATGGTTATGAATCTATCTTAAATGAGAACATAAAACAAATTGAAATCAATCTTGGTATACAGCCCAATCATTACAATCACTTATTTGATGTTGAAATAGTTCATAAAAAAACTTCCAACTACTACAATTCATTAGAAATAGATACCATTCTTAAAGCTGACCATAGTAAAGAAATAGACAGTTTTCGTAAGTTCTTAAGTGACCCCATTTTCCAATGGGATATTCAAAGGGATAAGGAAAAATTCAGAGAAAAGGTTCTAAGTCAAGTTAAAATTTTGGCCAATAAAGGATATGGTGCCATGGCCTACCCTAAAGAATATGGAGGCACAGGTAATATGCCTGTTTATGCATCAATCTTTGAAAACCTTATTTATGTCGATGCCAGTCTTACAGTAAAATTTGGAGTGCAATTTGGCCTTTTTGGTGGTAGTGTTCAAAAATTAGGAACAAAGCAACATCATGATACATATTTAAGCGATACCGGAAAAGCAAAACTATTGGGATGTTTTGCCATGACAGAAACTGGTCACGGTTCCAATGTTAGAGGTGTAAAAACCACCGCCACATATGATAAAAAAACTGACACCATTACCATACATACCCCCGGTAAAAATGATAATAAGGAATATATTGGAAATGCATTGCATTCTACAATGGCTTCCGTTTTTGCCCAGCTCATCGTAAATGGCAAAAATGAAGGCGTACATGCTATTTTAGTTCCTATTAGGAATGAAAAACACCAATTAATGAAAGGTGTCTCCATTGAAGATAATGGTTACAAATTGGGATTAAATGGTGTTGACAATGGAAAAATATGGTTCAATCAAGTAAAAGTACCTAGAGAAAATCTATTGAACAAATATGGTAGCATTACGAAGGATGGCAATTATTATTCAGACATAAAAAATCCAAGCAAACGCTTTTTTACCATGCTGGGAACATTGGTCGGTGGACGTATATGTGTAGCCAAAGGTGCAATAAGTGGGGCGAAGCTATCCTTAGCTATTGCTGTAAAACATGCATTACAAAGAAGGCAGTTTAATGATAACATTAAAATACAGGAGGATTTGTTAATGGATTATCCTTCCCATCAATTACGATTGACCCCTGAAATTGCCTCTTCTTATGTATACCATGTCACTATGGACCATATGATGAAATTATACAGTGATGAAACCATTACTGACAAAAGAAAAATTGAGACACAAGCTGCTGGCTTAAAAGCCATAATAACAGATTTTGCCAATGATACTATTCAAGAATGTAGAGAAGCTTGCGGTGGAAAAGGATATCTAATAGAGAACAGAATTGCTGATTTAAAAGGTGATGTGGATATTTTCACCACATTTGAAGGGGATAACACAGTGTTGTTACAATTGGCAGCAAAGGGCATTTTAGCAGATTTTAAAACTGAATTCAATAGTGCTGGATTTTCTTCAGTGTTAAGATTAGTAGGGGCGCAGATAAGTGACAAGTTAGCCACCATCAATCCACTTTACATAAATAAGGTGGACAAAGATCACTTATATAATCCTAAATTCCATAAACATGCCTTTAATTATAGAACCAGAAGACTCACCTACACCTTGGCCATGAGAATTAGGGATTATATTAAAAAAGGAGTTCCTTCCTATCAAGCATTTTTAAAGGTCCAAACCCATTTATTAGCCTTGGGAAAGGCGTATAGTATTGAATTGGCCTATGAGACATTCACCAATTTTACCGATAACATTTCAGATGAAAAAAATAGGTTGTTATTCCAAAAATTGGGAACGCTATATGCCCTACATGAAATAAGAAAAGACACAGGTTGGTATTTGGAACAAGGCTATATTGGAGGGACCAAATCAAAAGCTATAAGACAACGAGTAGAGCGCCTATGTACCGAACTACGGCCTCACATTGAAGTACTTGTAGATGGTTTTGGAATTCCCGAACATTGCATAACAGCGCCCATTGCCAATTAATCCTCTTCCTTACGCAATAAGGATTTGTTTAAAAATTCGGTAATCGTGATTTTAGGGTTCCCCGATAAAATAGTTTTGGAAGTACCACTAGATATTAACTCAATCTCCTTATACACGTACACTCTGGCAGTTGGTGAACCTTCTAAATTTAATAATGCACTTGCAACTTCAAGTTTTTCGCCCTTAAAATTGGTATTCTCTACTAATTTAAGATGCAGACTATCTGTTGTACCGTCTAATTTTACTGTTGCATTTTTATACATTTCAAAACGTGCAGTTTCACTAACGGAATACATATTTAAATCAACCTTATCTTTCAGGGATACATAGAGAGAGTCACTATCTATATTAAAATCCCCAGAACTATTTCCTTCCATGTTTACATGCATTAATCCAGCACTAACATTAAGTTTTAATTTTGATGATCCAAAGGTGCTTATATAAAATCTATCCGATGATATCATACTTTCCCCTAAAACTTTGCCATCCCTTAAAGTAATAGCCTCCAACTTCTTATAATTAACCTTAATCTCTAATTTTTTCTTCCCTGTTACTTTATAGAATGAACTTATTATCAATGTACTGTCCTCAACTTTAAATTTAAATATGTCAATCAAATTATCGTCCGCAGTAATATCGTAGCTTTCTTCCGAAGATTTTTGCAAAATAATATCCAAATCATCATTCAACTGAATTGCTTTAAATGCTGGTAAATATTCTCTAATCTCAACAACATTTTTATTTCCTTTTATTTTGGGCTTTTTCTGACCATAAATGAAGCCACTGGCCAATACCAATAGCAACAAAAGAGTTTCTTTTTTCATTTTCAACAAATTTAATAATGGTTATAGTGTGTTTCGTTTCTAAATATATTACAAAATAGTGACACTCTATATGTTAGGTAATGGCAATAAAAAAAGCCCGTCTAGTTTAGACGGGCTTTTGATTTATAGTTATAATAAGTTAGTGCTGCAACTCTTCCTCATTCTCTTGTAAAGGAACATTCTGTGGAACAAAATCTTGACCTGGTATAATATATTCCCCATTCTCGTAGGTTTTGCTATAATCATACGCCCAACGATGGACATGCGGAATTTCACCTGGCCAGTTTCCATGTATATGCTCTTGAGGGGCTGTCCATTCCAATGTGTTAGACTTCCATGGGTTTTGGGCACCTTTCTTACCGTAGAAAATACTACTGATAAAATTGTATAAAAATACCAACTGAGCTGCACCGGCTATCAATGCGAACACCGTAATAAGCACATTTACATCTGTTAATTCATCAAACAAAGGAAATGCCGTGTTTTCATAGTAACGCCTTGGCACACCTGCCATACCCACAAAGTGCATTGGGAAGAAAACTCCATAAGCACAAACTGCGGTTATCCAGAAATGGACATATCCCAAATTCTTATTCATCATTTTACCTTCAAACATTTTTGGGAACCAATGATATACCCCAGCAAACAGACCATAAAGTGCTGATATTCCCATTACCAAATGGAAGTGGGCAACCACAAAATACGTATCATGAACATTAATATCCAAAGTACTATCTCCAAGAACTATTCCAGTTAGCCCCCCGGTAATGAAGGTTGAAACCAGACCAATTGAAAACAACATTCCAGGATTTAATTGAAGATTTCCCTTCCATAATGTAGTAATGTAATTAAATGCCTTTACAGCAGAGGGTATAGCAATCAACAAAGTTGTGAAAGTAAATACCGAACCTAAGAAAGGATTCATTCCAGATATAAACATATGGTGACCCCATACGATTGTGGACAAAAAGGCAATTGCCAAAATTGAGGCAACCATTGCTCTATATCCAAAAATAGGTTTACGCGCATTGGTGGACATAACTTCTGACGTTATACCCAATGCAGGCAATAATACAATATACACTTCTGGGTGTCCCAAGAACCAGAATAAATGCTCATATAATACCGGCGAACCTCCTTGGTAGTGTAATACTTCTCCTTGTATAAAAATATCCGATAAGAAGAATGATGTTCCAAAACTTCTATCCATGATAAGCAATAAGGCTGCAGACAAAAGTACTGGGAACGATATTACCCCAATAACCGCAGTTACAAAAAATGCCCATATTGTCAAGGGTAATCTTGTCATAGACATTCCCTTTGTTCTTAGATTAAGGACGGTAACAATGTAGTTTAGCGACCCCAATAAGGAAGATGCAATGAATATTGCCATAGACACCAACCAAAGTGTCATTCCCATTCCAGAACCTGCTTGTGCCATTGGCAAGGCACTCAATGGTGGATAAACCGTCCATCCTGCCGATGCCGGACCAGCCTCTACAAAAAGAGAAATTACCATGATAACACTGGACAAAAAGAACAACCAGTAGGATATCATATTTAAAAAGCCTGAAGCCATATCCCTTGCACCAATTTGCAATGGAATAAGAAGGTTACTAAAAGTACCACTTAAACCGGCTGTAAGTACAAAAAACACCATGATGGTTCCATGAATAGTAACCAAAGACAAATAGATATCTGCATCCATTACCCCATCTGGGGCCCATCTACCTAATATTGTTTCAAATATTGGGAAGGATTCCCCTGGCCAAGCTAGTTGCATTCTAAACATCAATGACATGGCTATACCAATGAATCCCATAATCAAACCAGTGATCAAATACTGTTTTGAAATCATTTTATGGTCTTGACTAAATATATATTTAGTTACAAAGGTCTCCTTATGATGATGTCCATGATCATCATGTGCGTGATCATCTCCGTGTTCGTGTCCTGTTGACATAATCAAATATGCTTTTTATATTATTTTTAAAGTCCTAATTATTGTGCTGCAATCGTCTGTCCAAACTTTTGTTGGCTTGCCATCCATGCATTGTATTCTTCTTCTGTCTCAACTATAATTTTCATTTGCATATTATAATGAGACTTTCCACAAATCTTATTACAAAGAAGAAGGTAATCAAATTCCCAAGGATCAGAATTTGGCTCACCATTTGCCGCCTTTTCTGCTCTAATCGCATTTGTTCTTTTAACCTTATCTACAACATCCGGATTTTGTCTCATATCCACGGTTGTAATGGTTGGCGTAAAAGAAAACTCGGTTATCATTCCAGGCACACAGTTCATTTGAGCCCTAAAATGGGGCATATATGCTGAATGCAATACATCTTGTGAACGGAACCTAAAATTGACTTTTCTGCCAACAGGTAAATGAAGTTCCTTAACTATAACATCATCAGATGCATTAGGGTCGGACTCATCCAAGCCTAAAATATTTGCACGATCAATATCTATCATTCTAACGTTGGCATCACCTAAAACGTTATCATCACCACCATACCTAGCAGTCCAATTAAATTGTTGGGCATACAATTCCACTATCAATGGATCATCCTCATCATTTACATCCATAATATTGGTCCAAGTATACAATCCCCATAAAATTAAACCCGCCAAAACAATTACAGGAATAATGGTCCATATTAGCTCCAATCTATCATTATCAGCATAAAAAAGTGCCTTCTTACCAGTTTCTCCTCTGTACTTATACCCAAAATAATGCAATAAAGCCTGGGTAATGGTCTGCACAAAAAAGATGATGATAAATGATACCAACATTAATTGATCATATCCTCCTCCATGTTCAGAAGCAGCTTCTGGCAATAAAAACTTACTGTATTTCCAAAAACTAAAAATGGTAATTGCATAGATAAATATTAAAAATGCAAACAGTAGATAGCCATTGGTCTTGTTGTCCGAGTCGTTAGCTACTTGCGAATTCTCTGTACTATATTGAGACAATTCAAATATTTTGGTCATTTGCCAAATTGCAATTGCCACTAATATTAAAACAGCTATGGTTAATAATGCAGTCATTGTATGGTCGTAATTATACTTTAAAACTTATTAATAATGAAAATGCTTACTTTCCTCAATAAAAGGATTTCGTTTTGGTTGCAACGGTGCTTTTGTCAACGCCCTGAATACCCAGAAAATAAACAATCCCGCAAAAAACAATACTGAGCTTATTTCTGAAATACCTATTCCCCACTGGTCACCCACTGTTGCTGGCATTATCATATTGAAAATATCCAAATAGTGTCCCGCAAGTATAACTATACCAGCCATAATCACGAACCAGTTGATTCTTTTATAATCACTGTTCATCAACAACAATAGTGGGAACACAAAGTTCATGGCTATCATTCCAAAAAATGGAAGTCTGTAATCCTGGATTCTAGTCACAAAATAGGTAACCTCTTCAGGAATGTTAGCATACCAAATCAACATAAATTGGGCAAACCATAAATAGGTCCAGAAAATACTAATTCCGAACATGAATTTTGCCAAATCATGAATGTGGCTATCATTTACTTGCTCTAAATATCCTTTTGATTTTAAGTAAATGGTAACCATAGCGATCACTGTGATACCAGATACGAACATACTGGCAAACACATACCAACCAAACAAGGTACTAAACCAGTGTGGATCTACACTCATAATCCAATCCCAAGACATCATGGATTCGGATATTAAATAGAATACCAAAAATGCCGCAGAAATTCTAAAGTTTTTTACAAAATTGGAATTGTCATTGGACTCATCTTGAGCTAGTGAAAACTTTCTAGAGAATTCACGGTACAAAATCCAACCTCCCAAAAAGATAACCGCTCTTATTAAAAAGAATGTTGGATCTAAATATCCTGCTTTTCCTTGTAATAGTTTATCATGTGCCACCACATCAGCATCCATCCATACAAACATATGGTTCATGTGCATTACAGAGAGCACCAATAAAACAAATACAATAATTCCCCCAGGAACCAAATAGGCGGTTATGCCTTCCATCACCCTAAATAATAGGGGCGACCACCCAGCTTGAGCGGCACGTTGAATTGCATAAAATGCCAATACACCCAGCGCAATCATCATAAAAAAGAAAGCTGCAATATATAGTGCAGACCAAGGTCTATTCTGTAACTGGTGCAATAAATGCTCGTCATGAGATGCATCATGACCTTCCTCATGATGTTCCAATACCTCTCCGTGTGCATTGGTTTCACCGTGTGCAACCACTTCTTCATGAGCCTCTTCAACGGCATGGGAATCCCCATGCTCATCTCCATGTGCAGCCACCTTGGCCTTGGCTTCTTCAACGGTACTTGGTGCAGATACAAAACCAATTCCTATACCCATCACTCCAACAGCCATTAGAATGAAGGAAGCAATTCTTAATCTATTTGAAAACGTGTACATATTACTATTGTCTATGTATTATTTTGTTAAATCTTGTTTCAATTTCACAACATACTCGGAAACTTGCCAACGCTCTTTGTGGTTTAATTGACCAGCATAAGAACCCATAGAGTTTAATCCGTAATAAATTGTATGATAGGTACTGCCTACAGTAATATTTCTAGCAGCATCTGCATAAGTGGGCACACCCAATATTTTTTCCCTTTTCACCAAATTACCCTGACCATCCCCTTTAGAGCCATGGCAAACGGCACAATATATATCGTATAACTCCTTCCCAACAGAAAGGTTTTCATCAATCTTAAGTGAATCCAATGGGCTAATGGCCAATATGGACATTTCTTTTCCTTCTGGTGTATTTTCCAAACTATATGGGAAAGCACCTCTTGGAATAGTGTTTGCTACCGGTTGCATAGCCTCCATTTGTCCTGGTAAAAAATCTATCTGCCCATAGGTTTCATACCCAACCGGAACATACATGTTCGGCATAAATTGATAGTTTCGACTATTCTTGTTAGAACAGGCTGAAACAAGAACAACCAACCCAAAAACCAATCCTATTTTCTTAAAACTATTCATAGTATTATTATAGACTACTTATCTGAAATATTAACTTCTACAGCACCTGTATTTAATAACAGCTCCTCTAATTCCTTTTCATTACCATGAACTCCAATTTCCATTACAAAATGATCATCTGTAGTTCTTACATCTGGATTTTCAGCTTTTTTAAAGGGCCACAATCTACTCCTTAAGTAAAATGTGATTACCATTAAATGCGCAGCAAAAAATACAGTCAACTCAAACATTATAGGAACAAAAGCCGGCATGTTTTCTATGTAACTAAAACTTGGTTTACCACCAATGTCCTGTGGCCAATCACTGATCATGATATAATTCATCATAACAATTGCTACCGTAAGTCCTAAACATCCGTACATAAAAGAAGTAATGGCTATTCTAGTGGGTGCAAGCCCCATAGCTTTATCCAATCCATGAACTGGAAATGGGCAATACACTTCTTCAATATGATGTTTGGCAGCTTTTACCTCCTTGACAGCATGCATCAACACATCGTCGTCGTTATAATACGCCTGTATAACTTTAGATGCCATATTAATTTTTCTTGTTTAATTTTTTTGCTTGACCAGCCCAATCATCTCTTTGTGCCCTACCTGGGAACGATTCCGTTATAGAATCCAATAAATCATATTCCTTCTTCGTCATTTTGCTTACTTGCTCAAACTTGAATATTCCAATCTGATTTAATGTCTTTTCCATCTGTGGGCCTATTCCTTTCACCTTTTTCAAATCATCTGGAGTATCTTTCGAAGCATCGAAAACACCCAAAGAACCCAAAAGATTTGATACTTTACTTTCCGAATCACCTACTGGCTTTTCTTCTGATGTAACTTTTGCTTTCTTAACAGATCCTTTCTTTTCAATAGTATATAAAGGCTGACCAGCATCTCTTAATTTTTTATAACGCTCCCCAGAGGATTTCAAAATTGACTTTACTTCAGCCTGTGCAATTACAGGGAATGTTCTTGCATACAATAAGAAAAGAACAAAGAAAAAACCAATAGTACCTATAAAGATTCCTATATCCACAAATGTCGGCGAGAACATAGTCCATGAAGATGGTAAATAATCCCTGTGCAAAGAAGTCACAATAATCACAAAACGCTCAAACCACATTCCAATATTAACCACAATGGAAATAAAGAAAGAAAACATAATACTTGTTCTAAGTTTCTTAAACCACATAAATTGAGGTGAGAATACATTACAAGTCATCATTGCCCAATACGCCCACCAGTAAGGTCCGGTCGCTCTATTTAAGAATGCATACTGTTCATATTCAACACCAGAATACCAAGCCATAAACAACTCTGTAATATAAGCACAGCCCACTATAGAACCCGTAATCATGATTACAATGTTCATTAATTCAATATGTTGTACAGTAATATAAGCTTCTAAATGGCACACTTTTCTCATAATGATAAGCAAAGTATTTACCATCGCAAATCCTGAGAAAATAGCACCCGCCACAAAATATGGAGGGAAAATAGTTGTATGCCAACCAGGAATTACGGACGTAGCAAAGTCAAACGATACAATAGTATGTACAGAAAGTACCAAAGGTGTTGCTAAACCGGCCAATACCAATGAAACCTCCTCAAAACGTTGCCAATCTTTTGCACGACCGCTCCAACCAAAACTCAACAAACTATATATTTTCTTCTGGAAAGGCAATACCGCTCTATCTCGAATCATTGCAAAATCAGGCAACAGACCCGTCCACCAGAACACCAATGAAACGGATAGGTATGTAGAAATTGCAAATACATCCCAAAGTAGTGGCGAGTTAAAATTCACCCACAAAGAACCAAACTGGTTAGGGATTGGTAACACCCAGTATCCCAACCATGGACGACCCATGTGAATAATTGGAAATAAGCCTGCCTGTACCACAGAGAAAATGGTCATTGCCTCTGCAGAACGGTTAATTGCCATTCTCCACTTTTGTCTAAACAAGAGCAATACAGCAGAGATTAGGGTACCCGCATGACCGATACCTACCCACCAAACAAAATTGGTAATATCCCAGGCCCAGCCCACGGTTTTATTCAATCCCCAAGTCCCAATACCTGTTGAAATGGTATATAAGATACAACCAACACCCCAAAGGAATGCTACCAAGGCAATAGAAAAGACAATCCACCATTGTTTATCGGCTCTTCCCTCAACCGGTGCTGCAATATCAACGCTTACATCATGGTAGCCCTTGTCTCCAAGTACTAAGGGTTTTCGTATAGGTGCTTCGTAATGCGACGCCATAATTTATATTAAAGTTACTTGCTTTATTTTTTTTTGATTATGCTTCGTTTGTATTTCTCACTTTTACATGATAGAATACATTGGGTTTTGTTCCCACATGCTCCAATAAATGGTACATACGGTCACTTTCCTTTAACTCAACAATCTTACTTTCTTTATCATTTACATCTCCAAATACCATAGCTCCTGAGCTACAAGCAGCTGAACATGCTGTTTGGAATTCACCATCCTTAATCTCTCTACCATCTCGCTTGGCATCTAAAATTGTCTTTTGTGTCATTTGAATACACATAGAACACTTTTCCATTACACCACGAGACCTTACATTCACATCTGGGTTAATAACCATTTTACCCAGATCATTGTTCATATTATAATCAAACTCATCATTGTTGTTATACAAGAACCAGTTGAATCTACGAACTTTATAAGGACAGTTATTTGCACAATATCTTGTACCCACACATCTGTTATATGCCATATGGTTTTGCCCTTGACGGCTATGTGATGTAGCGGCAACAGGACAAACAGTCTCACAAGGAGCATGGTTACAGTGCTGACACATAACAGGCTGGAATGCCACCTGAGGATTCTCTGATGGATCCTCCATTTGACCGAAACCATCCAAGCTACCATTTTCACCCCAAAGGCCATCTAAACTGTCTTTCTTAGCATTATCTCCCTCAAAACTTTCCTCCGAAGAATAATATCTGTCAATACGCAACCAGTGCATATCCCTAGACTTCCTAACTTCCTCTTTACCAACTACAGGAACATTGTTCTCTGCGTGACAAGCAATGACACAAGCGCCACACCCTGTACATGCATTTAAATCAATGGATAAATTAAAATGATGTCCTACAGAACGATCAAAATCATCCCAAAGACTGACTTCTGTAGCCGCTACTTCATTATGGTTTAATGAAACCTGAGGAACAGGATTCCATTCTGCATGGTCTTTGGTATTAAATACCTCTAAGGATGTTTCCTTAATGATATCTCCCCTGCCCATTAAAGTTTTATGTAACTGGACACATGCAAACTCGTGCATTCCAGTTGATTTTTCAATTGTGGCAGACTGTATATTTGAGCATCCTTGGTACAACGCAAAAGCGTTGACACCATTCTGCATTTCTTCTTTCATTCCTACTTTCTTGCCATAACCAAAAGAAAGCCCCAAAGAACCTTTTGCTTGGCCAGGCTGAATAATTACAGGAACATTCTCCAATGTAACTCCATTCACCGTTAATTTAACATAACTACCATCCAAACCACCATTGGCAACATTTTCATTAACCAATTCCAAATCTTCGGCATCAGCCTTAGAAACAGTGACATAGTTATCCCAAGAAACTCTTGTAATTGGATCTGGGAATTCTTGCAGCCATGGATTACTTGCTTGTTGACCATCTCCCATTCCTACCTTAGAATACAGAGTAAGTTCCATTCCTGAACTTTTTGAACCAGCCAAATTACGTACGGCCGATGCTATGGGAGCAACAGAAACAGCTTCTTCTTGCAGAACAGAAACAGCTTCTTCCTCAGCTTCAACAACAGCAACAAAAGCACCATCCTGTAATGCCTTGTTCCACTCGCCCCCATTCAAGATAGACGAATTCCAGTTTTCCTTAACATAATCGTAATAGCCTTTATCACTACCCATCCACTGCAACAAAGCAGTCTGAAACTGTCTGGTATCAAACAATTCCTTAATAGTTGGTTGCGCTAAACTATAATATCCTTTTTTAACTTCAGCATCTCCCCAAGATTCCAAATAATGTGATGCAGCCCCAACATATTGGGAAATTTCTGTTGTTTCATTCTTATTCAATGAAAAAGCAACAGATAAATCAACATTTTTAATTCCCTCAGCAAAATCAGCCGCATTTGGTAATGAGTACATTGGATTGACACCGTCCATAATCAGCGCACCAACTTTACCCGCTTTCATATCGGCTATAAGAGCATTCACAGCCTTTACATTTCCTTGTCTTATGTATTTCGGAGAAACAACATCATAAGCTTTACTGCTCAACATTTCATTAATGGCCAAAACAACTGCTTGGGCATTCTCATCATCAAGACCCGTAACAACAACAGCACCAGCACCTGCTTTTCCTATTTCTTTTACAATACCATCTAGCGATTTCTCAACACTTTCTGATATATCACCACTAACATTGCTTCCATTTAACTTCCCATATAGCTTAGCTAAAGCAACTTTTTGTTGAGAGGGGGTCAAAGGAATTCTTTTGTCCGCATTTGCTCCAGAAAGAGACATATTAGACTCTATCTGAATATGTCGTGACATTTTCCCATGATGGGGCACACGCCCTTTTGCATAACCACTATCATAACCTCCACCTTGCCAATCTCCAAGAAAATCAGCTCCAAAAGAAACTATAAGCTCAGCTTTCTCAAAATCATAATCCGCCAAAGCCCTTTTACCATATTTAGCTTCAAAAGCATTTAACGCGGCATCTTCCGAAATAGCATCATAAATAACATGATTCACATTTCCGTTTGCCTCAGCAAACTCAGAAATCAGTTTAGAGGTAGATGGACTAGCATAGGTTTGCGTCAATAAAGCAACTTGCTTTCCAGAGCTTTGCAACCCAGCCAGTTTTGCTTTTACAGTAGCATCTATAACTGCCCATTGTACAGACTCTCCATTTGCTGAAGGTCCCTGCAAACGTGTACTATCATATAACGACAAAACCGATGCTTGGACACGTGCATTTGCACCGCCCATAACTTTGGCATCCGTATTATTTTCAATTTTTATAGGACGACCTTCCCTTGTTTTAACCAAAACACTGGCAAAATCAAATCCGTTTGCAATAGTTGTTGCATAATAATTGGCAACACCAGGAACTATACTTTCCGGTTGCACCACATATGGGATAGACTTGATAACAGGACCCTCACACGCAGCCATTGTAGCTGCAGCCGTACTAAATCCTACATACTTTAAAAAATCCCTTCTATTTGTACTTGTTGATGCAAGAGTTTCTTTATCTCCCAAAAATTCATCAACAGGAATTTCCTGCACAAATTCGTTCTGTCTTAGCGTCTCAACAATGGAATCGTTGGGATTTAACTCCGCTTCGCTTTTCCAATATTTTTTGTTTGATGCCATACGATATATCTGAAATTAGCTCCTTTTAGTTTTGATTAATAGTGACACTTTCCACATTCGAGGCCACCCATTTGTGCAGCTGTCAATTGCTCTACACCATATTTCTTAGAAAGCTCTGCATGTATTTTATCATAATACGCATTACCCTCCACCTTTACATTGGTTTCCCTATGACAATTGATGCACCACCCCATTGTTAATGGAGAATACTGTTCCACAACTTCCATTTCCTCAACAGGACCATGACAAGTTTGACACTCAATTCCAGCAACAGAAACATGTTGTGAATGATTGAAATAGGCAAAATCCGGTAAATTGTGAATCCTTACCCATTCAACAGCTTTAGACTCACCTGAATATTTTTGATTTTCTTCATCCCATCCCACGGCAGCGTACAATTTCTTGATCTCTCCAGTGTAAAAATCATTGGTATACCCATTCGCAATATCCTCCTTACTAGGCCCTTCAGGATTACCTTGATATTGATAAATAGATTTATGACAGTTCATACATACATTTAAAGCAGGTATACCCGAAGTCTTGGAAACCCTTGCCGAAGAGTGACAATATTTACACTCTATCTTATTATCGCCAGCATGCACCTTATGAGAAAAATGAATTGGTTGAACAGGTGCGTATCCTTGATCCACCCCAACCTGCATCATCCAACCATACGCAAAATAGGCACTTCCCAATAAAAGAAAAATAGCCGTAACCAATACCAAAAATTGGTTCTTCACAAAAGCTTTCCAAATAGGCAATCTTTTCTCCTTTTCTTTTTCCAAATCAACACCATTGGCCGCAGCAATACGCCTTAAGGTTTTGTTCACCAAAAACAGCATTAACACCAAAAGACCAAAAATAAGTGCCAAGGCCCCCAAAATCAATTCATTTGAAATCCCAGAAGACCCTGTGGTAGCAGAACCATTGACCACTCCCGTTGCAGCTGCCACTGGAGTAGCCGGCTCTGCAGCAGTATAAGCCAGAATATGGTCTATGTCCTCATTGGAAAGCGTAGGAAATGGCGTCATTGCCGCCTGATTATATTCATTGTACACCTTATTGGCGTAAGCATCCCCAGATTTAATTACTCCAGGACTATTTTTTATCCAGGCATTTAGCCATTCGCGATCCAATCCTTCATCTTCAGAAAGACGAGTTTCCACATTGCGCAAGGCCGGCCCTGTCATCTTACGGTCTAGTGAGTGACAAGCAGCACAGTTTTGATTAAACAATTGTTTTCCCTTAGCTGGATCTCCAGCAGAAGTAGCATCTTGCGCAAAAAGAGAGGCTGAGAAAAACAGCAGAAACGCTACTAAGTTGATACCTAAATTTTTAGAAATTTGATTGCGGTACGGAACCTTTTTCATATTAAAAATATTTCTATCGAAATCTTGGCACGATATTTTGTGTCATATAGATATTCAACACATTTCTCGTCGTTAAAATTGACGACAAAAGTACGACATAGACTTTATTTGGGAAATGTTAAGGGATTGATAATTTATAATTTATAATAATTCTAAATAGAGTTGGATTTATTGGTTTGAAAATTAAAAAATTACATTTGTAGCATCAATATTTTTTATTAAAAAAAGAAGAATGAAAACATTTATAAAAGTACTTGTAATTTGCTGTTTTACATCTTTTGGTTTGGCACAGGAAGGTGTTGTTACCATTGAGCAAGATGAAAAAATAGACAAACTATTGGACATCTATAAATCAGTCAACGAAAGCTCAGAACTATATAGAATACAGGTGTTTTTTGGTTCTCACAGTGGAGCCCAAGAAATTAAATCACAGGTAGAGATAGATTTTCCGGGATGGTACTCCAAAATAGATTTTGAATCTCCAAGTTATAGGGTTAGAGTAGGTCGTTTTTCTACAAAACTAGAAGCAGAGCGAAGGCTTATTGAGGTACGAAAAAAATACCCGAGTGCAATGCTCTTAAAACCAGAAAAAACGACCAAATAGGTCGTTTTTTTCTTTTATATCTGTAAGATTTATAATTAAACCTTATAATTTTTTCTTTACAGCAACTTCTTGGAAGGATTCAACAATATCCCCTTCTTTTATATCATTGTAGTTCTTAATCTGCAAACCACAATCATATCCTTTGGAAACATCTTTGACATCATCCTTAAAGCGTTTTAGGGAAGCAAGTTCTCCAGTATAAATAACTACACCATCACGAATAAGACGGATACTAGTATTTCTATATATCTTGCCACTAGTAACCATACATCCAGCAATGGTACCTACCTTAGATATCTTAAAGGTCTCCCTTATTTCTGCATTACCTGTAATCTCTTCTTTCATTTCAGGAGAAAGCATTCCTTCCATGGCATCCTTAAGATCATTGATTGCATCATAAATAATGGAATACATCCTAATGTCAATTTCTTCCTTATCTGCAATATCCCTAGCATTACCCATAGGTCTTACATTAAACCCAATAATAATGGCATCTGAAGCTGATGCCAACAACACATCGGACTCTGTAATCGCACCAACACCTTTATGAATAATATTTACTTGGATTTCCTCAGTGGATAGTTTTTGGAAAGAATCTGTCAATGCCTCAACAGAACCATCCACATCCCCTTTAAGAATCACATTCAATTCCTTAAAATCACCCAATGCTATACGACGGCCAATTTCATCCAGCGTAATATGACGTTGTGTACGAACTGATTGCTCTCGTTGTAATTGACCTCTTTTAGCGGCAATTTGCTTGGCCTCCCTTTCATCTTCCAAAACATTGAAGCGATCACCTGCTTGTGGCGCACCATCCAGTCCCAAAATAGAAATTGGTGTTGCTGGGCCAGCTTTCTTCACAATTTTTCCTCGCTCATCGTGCATGGCCTTCACCTTACCACTCGTGGTACCCGCTAAAACATAATCCCCTATTTCCAAAGTACCTGCCTGCACCAAAATAGTGGAAACATAACCTCTACCTTTATCCAAAAATGCCTCAACAACAGTTCCTGTTGCCAATCGTTCTGGATTTGCTTTTAATTCCAAGAGTTCAGCTTCCAACAGTACTTTCTCCAACAATTCTTTTACACCTTCACCTGTTTTAGCCGAAATATCATGGGACTGAATTTTACCTCCCCAATCTTCAACCAGCAAATTCATTTGAGCAAGACCTTCTTTTATTTTATCCGGATTTGCAGTAGGCCTATCTATTTTATTGATTGCAAAAACTATAGGAACACCAGCTGCTTGCGCATGACTTATGGCTTCCTTTGTTTGCGGCATTATGGCATCATCAGCGGCAATGACAATTATTGCAATATCAGTCACCTGGGCACCCCTGGCACGCATTGCAGTAAAGGCTTCGTGACCTGGAGTATCCAAAAATGTTATTTTTTGTCCATCCTGCAGTGTTACACCATACGCACCAATGTGCTGAGTAATACCCCCACTTTCACCCGCGATTACGTTCTCTTCTCTAATATAATCCAGCAAAGATGTTTTACCATGATCCACATGTCCCATTACGGTCACAATTGGAGCTCTTGGTTTTAAATCTTCAGGAGCATCTACCTCTTCAACAATGGATTCCTCCAAATCTGCTGTTACAAATTCTACTTCGTATCCAAATTCCTCAGCAACAATAGAAAGTGTTTCTGCATCCAAGCGTTGGTTCATGGTCACCATGATACCCAATGACATACAGGCAGAAATAATCTGAGTAGACGAAACCTCCATCATGGTCGCTACTTCATTTACAGTAACAAATTCAGTTACCTTAAGAATCTTACTTTCTAACTCTTGCTGTTCTAAGTCCTTCTCTGTTTGCTGCCTATGCTGATCTCTTTTATCTCTTCTATATTTTGCTCCCTTTCCTTTTTTGGATTTCCCTTGGAGTTTCTCTAAGGTTTCACGCACTTGCTTTTGCACATCTTCCTCCGAAGGCTCAACCTTGGGCGCAGACCCAAATCTAGGATTATTGCCTTTTCTTGCTCCAGGCCCCTTTCCTCTACCTCCACCAGCTTGTGGTCCAGTATTGCTAACTATTCTTCTTCTTCTTTTCTTCCTGTCACTATTAGCTTCTGCTGGCTTACCCTTGGGTGCTTCAACTTTCTTTTTAGGCTTTTCAAACTTAGCAAGGTCAATCTTGTCGCCCATTATTTTAGGGCCGGACAGCTTTTTGTACTTAGTTGTAAGGGTTTCCGTTTTGGGCTCTTCAGAAGCTGGCTCAACAACTTCCTTTTTAGGCTCTACCTTAGCTTTCACCACAGCTGTCTTACCCTCTTCTTTTGAAGGAGCTTCTTCTTTTTTGGCAACTTTCTTCTCCTCAGTTACTTTTTCCTCTTTTACAGGAGCAGCAACTTTCTTGGGGTTCAGGTCAATTTTACCAACAGTTTTAGGACCCGAAAGTTCAGCTTTAGCTTTTACTACTTCCTCAGCAGCAGCCCTTCTCTCTCTTGCTATTCTTCTTTCTTCTTGTTCCTCTTCCAGTTTAATCCTTATGGCTTCCTTCTCTTTCCTTTTTTCCTCACCTACTTCCTTGGACGCAACCTTCTTGCTCATGTCTGTTTGGAATTCATCCAAAAGCACTTGGTAAACTTCATTAGAAATTTTGGTAGTTGGCCTTGCCTCCACATCATGTCCCTTTGATGCAAGGAAATCCACTGCCCTATCCAATGAAATATTTAGCTCCCTAAGAACCTTATTAAGTCTTACCATTGCGTTTCCTGCCATAAATATCTATTCCTATTCAAATAATATGTTGCTAATATATAGCTTAATCTTCTAATTCTTCTTTTAGGATTCTAACAACTTCTATAATTGTTTCCTCTTCCAAATCGGTTCTTCTTACCAATTCATTCACATCTTGCTCTAATACGCTACGGGCGGTATCCATTCCAATCTTCTTGAATTCCTCTATCACCCACGCTTCTATTTCATCTGAAAATTCTGTAAGCTCAACATCTTCCTCTACACCTTCTCGGAACACATCAATCTCATAACCAGTTAATTGACCAGCCAATCTTATATTGTGCCCTCCTCTACCAATAGCTTTTGAAACCTCTTCTGGTTTTAAATAAACTTGGGCCGTCATTTTTTCATCATTCAATTTTACTGATGATACTCTTGCCGGACTCAATGCTCTTGTAACCAACAATTGCGGATTGTTTGTCCAGTTGATAACATCAATGTTTTCATTGCCTAATTCCCTAACAATTCCATGAATCCTTGAACCTTTCATACCCACACAGGCACCTACAGGGTCAATTCTGTCATCGTAAGAATCAACGGCAACTTTTGCTTTTTCGCCTGGAATACGAACTGCTTTTTTTATGGTGATCAACCCATCAAAAACCTCAGGGATTTCCTGAAAGAACAATTGTTCCAAGAACAATGGAGATGTTCTGGACATTATAATAGCAGGCTTGTTCCCTTTTAGTTCCACGCTTTCTATAATACCGCGAACATTATCTCCTTTTCGAAAAAAGTCGGCAGGTATTTGTTTATCCTTTGGAAGGATAATCTCATTCCCCTCATCATCCAATAAAATAATAGCCTTATGTCTAATATGATGAACCTCAGCAGTATATATCTCACCTTCTAAATCTTTAAACTGCTTATAGATGGTTGTATTGTCATGCTCATGGATTTTGGAAATAAGGTTTTGACGCAGTGCCAAAATGGCCCTTCTTCCCAGGTCGATTAATTTTACCTCCTCAGAAACATCCTCACCAACTTCAAAATCTGGCTCTATCTTTCGTGCTTCTGTTAATGATATTTCTTCATTTGGATCTTCCACCTCATCATCTTCTACAACAATTCTATTTCTCCATATCTCTAAATCCCCTTTATCTGGGTTAATAATGATATCAAAGTTATCATCCGAACCAAATTTCTTTTTTAGCGCATTTCTAAATACATCTTCCAAAATCGCCATAAGCGTTACTCTGTCTATGAACTTATCGTCCTTAAACTCGGAGAAAGATTCGATCAATGCAATATTTTCCATTTTGACCTACAATTAAAATTTTAATACAACTTTTGCTTCTTCAATATCAGAAATAGCAATTTCTTGTTTTTTCTGAACTGTAATTTTTCCTTTACCAACTGGCTTTGGCTCCCTAGATTTCCATTCCAATGTAATGTTATCTTCAGTAGCCGAAGTTAAGTTCCCCTCTAAACTTTTACCGTCTATCTTTACTTCTAATTTTCTTCCAATATTTTTTTTATACTGCCTTGGCAATATAATGGGCGATGTTGCCCCAGCTGAGGCTACTTCCAACGAGAAATCCTCTTCTTCCCTATCCAGGTTATGTTCAATAGCTCTACTAACGTTCATGCAATCTTGTAATGAGACCCCATGGTCGCCATCCAAAATTACTTTGATTTTATTATCCAAAGACATGGAAAAATCAATTAAAAAAATCGATTTATTTTCCGCTAAAGCGTCATTTAACAATGCCGTTACCTTATCCTTCAACATAACCTTGAATTACTTAAAAACACCCCCAAAACCGAGGTTATTGGGAATAAAAGAGGGGACATAATGTCCCCTCATGAATACTAACATATCCTTTCAGTGGCACAAAGATACAACTTTTATTTTTTTCCGCAACGCACACCTTCTCTAAAAAGATATGGGTATTTAATTGTATTTTGGAGTTTTAAACAAGCTAATTATGGAAATTCTATCATCATATAATGTTATTATTGCGGCCTCAGTTATAATTGTTCTTTCTTTCTGGTTTAATGGAATATCCAAAAAAACAAATATTCCTTCCGTTCTTATGCTTATTGTATTGGGTGTCATACTACAATATGTTCTTAAGTATTTTGTTCCAACAATGCCGGATTTGGATGGCACATTAGAGGTTTTGGGGATTGTTGGACTGATAATGATTGTTTTGGAAGCAGCATTGGAACTAGAATTAAAACGAGAAAAGCTGGTTCCCATTCTAAAATCCATGGCCATAGCCTTACTGGGACTTGTTGCTTCAGCATGGATAGCTGCCCTCATACTTTATCAATTTATCCCAAATATGACCATGCAGTCGGCATGGTTGTATGCCACTCCATTATCCATATTATCTAGTGCCATTATCATCCCTAGTGTTTCTGGTCTAAAGGAGTCCAAAAAAGAGTTCCATATCTATGAAAGCACTTTTTCTGATATTATGGGCATTATGATGTTTTACTTTTTAACATCAAGATTACACCCTACAGAAGGTTCAGGAGTAGCAGGTTTTGCAGGTACAACTTTGCTTACCATTGCAATTGCGCTCATTGCCAGTTATGCCATTATTTTGGTATTTCAAAAAATCAAAAGTCAGGCTAAACAATTTTTATTGATAGCCGTGCTGCTTTTGCTCTATGCCATTGGAAAAAAAATGCACTTGTCCTCCCTTATCATCATTCTTATTTTTGGATTGGTAATTGCCAATGTGAAATTATTCTTCCCAGGTAAAATGAAAGTTTTTTTAGAACATGATAAAATTAGTCAGATTTATCATGAGCTCCATATCATTACCCTGGAAACAGCGTTTGTTGTTCGCACTTTTTTCTTTGTGATTTTCGGGATTACGATTGCTATAACCTCTCTTTTTAGTTTAAGTGTGGCCTTGGTAAGTATATTGATCATTTTATCTATCTATGCCATTCGTTTTGTTCTGCTACGGACTTTCTTTGGCAAAGATATTCTCCCTCAACTTTTTATTGCACCAAGGGGCCTTATCACTGTATTGCTGTTCTATGCTATTCCACAGGAGGCGGAAATTGAAACCTTTGAATCTGGCATTCTCCTTTTTGTCATTATTGCCACTAGTTTAATTATGACTTGGGCCATGATTAAGGATAAAAAGAAAATGGGAAGCATGTTAGATGAGTTGGAAGAAGAATATGAAGCTAGGGAAGAAGCATATGAGGGTGAACCCACTTTGGAAGAAGAATAATCTCTTGTTAATAACGAAACCTATTCTTCAGAATTAAAAGAGCAAATACCTTACATCTTTTTTGGTTATTTTAATGCATTAAGACTATCCATTTCTTTCCTAAACCTTAAAATCATAAAGGAATCCAATTGCCTATTAATACTATCCCGTAAAACTCTCCAATTTCGGGAATTCATTTTTCCATTATATTCCGTAATCTTATTAAAATGCTCTTGATTGAACCTGTTGGCCCGCCAAGCATTTTCCGTGCTTTTCCTATGCTGCAAGTCTTGGAGGTAAATACCCACACCAAACCCAATAATAACAAGAAGCAGAATAATCTTGAGATTTTTAATGGTTAAATTCATAATACAAAACTTTAATTTTTCTGTGGGGTGCAGTTGGAAAAGACCATAATCCTAATAGGTCTATTTCTTTCACAATATATAAAACATCAGAATTTATATTACAAAAAGTGCGATAAACAGTATTTTTAATAGATTAAATAAATTCTTGCAAGCAGGATATTAAAAATATGGGTAAGACTTAATCATAATGCAAAAAAACCCGACATCAAAAAATGTCGGGTTTCTTATAACCTGTTGGCCCACAAGGACTCGAACCTTGAATGACGGTACCAAAAACCGGAGTGTTGCCAATTACACCATGGGCCAATACTATATTCGATACTAAAACCAGTTCAGCTTTCGAGCGTGCAAATTTAAAACAAAGTTTTATATGGGCAAATATTTTATTGCAATGATTTAAAAAATTAAAGACAAGTTACATGTTAAAGGTTTATCAAAATTCTATAGGCATATCTATTTTAATTAGTAAATTCGCCCCAAAGCACCAACAAAGCACTGCATGTTTTCAAAAAACTTCAAAAAATGGGACACCATCTTAGGATGGGTTGTTTTTTTTATAGCCCTTATCACTTACATTATTACCGTTGAACCTACAGGTAGTTTTTGGGACGCCGGGGAGTATATTGCCACCTCTGCAAAATTACAAGTGGGACATCCGCCAGGAGCACCTTTGTTGCAAATGATGGGTGCTTTTTTCGCCATGTTTGCCTTGGAGCCCAACCAAGTGGCTTTTATGGTTAATTTCCTATCAGGGGTATCCAGTGCATTCACCATTCTTTTTATGTTCTGGACTATTACCAATTTAACAAGAAAGTTGTTGTCCAAGGATGAAAAAATTACAAATAGCAAGGCCATTGCTATTTTGGGAAGTGGGCTTGTTGGTACATTGGCTTTTACATATTCCGATAGCTTTTGGTTCAATGCCGTGGAAACAGAAGTATATGCCATGGCCAGTTTTATTATGTCCCTACTTCTATGGATGGGACTTAAGTGGGCAGACAATTTGGACGACCCAAGAGGAAACCGTTGGTTAATCTTGATTTCTTTTGTGGTAGGATTAACATTTGGCATTCAATTTATGGGTTTTTTGGCGATTCCTACAATCGGCCTCTTGTTCTACTTTAAAAAATATAAAACCACTACTATAAAAAATTTCCTAATCGCCAATATAGCGGTTATTGCCGTGTTAATGTTAGTCTATAAATTTTCTTTGACCTATGTACTAAAACTTTTTGGCTGGAGCGAAGTTTTCTTTATTAACAATATTGGACTTCCCTTTAATTCCGGCACCTTGATAATGGGCCTTATTTTTGTTGCGGTCTTTTATTTTGGATTGCGCTATACCAAAAAGAACAATTACAAAACTGCTAACACCTTGGTGCTTTGTATTATGTTCTTGATTTTTGGTTTTTCCTCTTGGATCATGTTGCCCATACGTGCCAATGCCAATGTAGTTATTAATGAAAATGACCCATCTGATGCAAGATCTCTATTGGCCTATTACAACAGGGAACAGTATCCTGGTGTGGATAGTCCAATTTATGGCACATATTATTCCGATATGTTCGCCCCTTCCGGTGAAGATGTAGACGATAAACCCAAATACGAGAAAGATGAAGAATTAGGAAAATATGTAATAGTAAATCATTATAAAGACGCCATTCCGGGTCCCAATGAAAAACATAGAGGGGCTTTGCCAAGAATGTGGAGCGACCAAAATGCAGAAAATTACATGAAGTATTTTTTTCCTTTGGAGTTTAAAATAAAAGGTGAATACTTAAGTAACAATGACCTTAGGGGTGCTGTAAAACAATTTAAGGATGGTTATGCTAATGGCGAAATAGATACAGATCAGTATATTAAATTTTTACATGAATTCAGTGATTATATAGAAGTGTTACCACCTACTCTTGGGCAAAACATAAAATATATGTTCCAGTTTCAGTTTGGATATATGTACTGGCGTTATTTTATGTGGAATTTTGTTGGAAAGCAAAACGATGTCCAAGGTAGATATGATGACAATGGAAATTGGTTAAGCGGCATTGGTTTTGTGGACAACCTTCGACTTGGAAGTCAGGACAATTTACCTAGTGACATAAAAAATAGTAAAGGAAGAAACACTTATTTCTTTCTGCCCCTCATTTTGGGAATTATTGGATTAATTTTTCAGATATCCAAAAACCCCAAACAGTTTTGGGCATTGTTTATATTTTTTATGTTTACTGGAATAGCTATTCAATTTTATACAAATCCGGGTATTTTTCAACCAAGGGAAAGAGATTATTCTTTGGTTGGTTCTTTTTATGTATTTGCATTATGGATAGGCATTGGAGTTTATGGTCTGTTCGATGAATTCAGAAAATTTTTGACGCCAAAAATACTGGCCCCCATTTTAGTGGTGGTTTGTCTTTTGGCCGTTCCAGCAGTAATGGCCTTTCAAAATTGGGATGACCATGACAGATCTGACCGTTTTACGGCAAACTCAACGGCCAAAGCCTATTTGGATTCATGCCAAGAAAATGCAGGGGCAATTTTGTTTACTATTGGTGACAACGACACTTTCCCTCTTTGGTATGCACAAGAAATTGAAGGGTACAGAACAGACATAAGGATTGTCAATACAAGCCTTTTTGCTACGGATTGGTACATAGATCAAATGAAAAGCAAGGCCTATGAAAGCGACCCTATTCCTTCACAGTTGACCCATGAACAATACAGGTATGGCTCCAGAGATGCAATATACCTTCAAAGCCTAACGGATAGTAGGTGGGATATTAAAGATTTCATGAACTGGGTTGCAAGTGATAAGCCTCAGACAAAAATCAAACATATTATTCAACAAAATGGAGGGGATTTGAGCCAATATTCTGAGAGTTATCTGGATGTAGTTTTTTATCCTACCAACAAAATACGTATTCCCGTAAACAAGAAAAATGTTTTGGAAAGTGGTTTGGTCAAAGAAAAAGACTCGGCATCCATAGTTGAATTTATTGATATTGACCTTCCCAGCGCTTTACCAAAAAACCGAATTTTAATGTTGGACCTAATTGCCAACAATGATTGGAAACGCCCTATCTACTTCTCTGGAGGAAGTTTTGATAAAGCAGAATACATTTGGATGAAAGATTATTTACAATTGGATGGTCTGGCTTATAAATTGGTCCCAATAGAAACCAAGAACCAAAGTTCTTTTGAAATGGGAAGAATAGATAGTGACCTAATGTACAATATTGTTAAAAAATGGGACTGGGGGAATTCTGGCAGAAAGGATATTTACCACGATCCACAAACTAGAAGCCAAGGTTTATCCTTTAGAAGTAATTTGGCACGTTTGTCCGAAACATTGATCAACGAAAACAACATTGAGAAGGCCAAGGATGTCATAAACATAGCTATGGAGAATATGCCCTTGGACCAATTTGGTTTCTACGCCTTTGTAGAGCCCTTTGTGGATGGGTATTATAAAGTTGGGGAAACCTCCAAGGCCAGAGATCTTTTCGGTGGTTTAAAAACAAAATACCAAGAACGCCTTACCTATTATGCTGGTATGCCATTGGATGAGCAGTATGACAATATTGATGATATCATCACAGATATGGAAGCCTATAGACGAAATATTGATATTCTAATTAAAAATAGAGATCGGGACTTTGCCGAAAAAGAAACATTGATTTTTAATGAATTCATAGATAAGTTCAGTCACTTTTATGAGGGCAGTACATTGGAAGAAGAACTGTCTCCAACACCATTAAATGATCCAGATATGCAAGACTCAATGGAACTAGATACCATTCCCGGTGAACAACTGGACAGTCTTCTTGCTCCTGTAGAATAAGAAAAGCCGAGATTAAATCTCGGCTTTTTTATATATACTCATTTATGATACCCAGCAGTGTATTGGCGTCTTGTTCGCCACTTTGTCGCCAGACCATTTCTCCTTTTTTATAAATCATTAGAGTGGGCAAGCCTTTTACCCTTAAAGCTTGGGAAAGCTCTTTGTTCTTATCCACATCTATTTTAATTACTTTTCCCTTATCTCCCAAGGCAGCTGCAACATCCCTTAGTACAGGATGCATTGAAGTGGATTGTTCGTTCCAATCGGCATAGAAATCCAATAGTACAGGAACATTTAAATCAATTAATTCGCCAAATTTTGACATATATGAATCATTGTGTTACAGCCCAAAAATACTAAAAAATGTTAAAAAACAACCGATACTACAATTCCCACTGTGAAGTATTACGTTAAATTCACGTTAAAGATTTCTTTTTTAATGTTATCACTGTGATTTCCGGCCAAATTCCCACTCTCCCTGGATAACCTAAAAACCCAAAACCACGATTCACATTTATGTACTGACCCATTTCTTCATAAACACCAGCCCAGTACTTATAACGCCATTTAACAGGACTCCACTTTATCCACCCCGGTATTTCTATCCCAAATTGCATCCCATGGGTATGCCCGCTTAAAGTTAAATGATAATGATAGTCATCACCAATTACTTGATCCTCCCAGTGCGACGGATCATGGCTCAATAAAATTTTAAAATCGTTTTTATCTATATTGGATTTTGCCTTCTGTAAATCACCTGCTTTTTTAAATCCGCCCCTGCCCCAATTTTCCACACCTATTAAAGCCAATTTATCGCCACTTTTCTCTAAATATCTGCTTTCGTTCAATAAAAGATCAAAACCTATTTCTTTTTGTAATTTTTTCAATTCAATCAAGTTTTGACTCTTTTCCTCTTCAGTATCCCAATCCACATAATCCCCATAATCATGATTTCCCAATATGGAAAACTTCCCGTCTTTTGCATTAAGTTTAGAAAAAAGTGTTGCCCAAGGTTTCATCTCCTCCGCCTTGTTATTTACCATATCCCCTGTAAAAAAAAGCACATCACTTTTCTGTTCATTTATCAAATCTATGGCATAACTTATTTTTTCTTCATTATCAAAACTTCCACTATGGATATCTGAAATTTGGGTTATTTGGTATCCATCAAACCCATTTGGCAAATCATCAAACTCCAAATTATATTTTAACACTTTAAAATTATACTTGCCCCTATACATGCCATACAACAAAGCACTAAAAGGAAGCGCGGCAACCCCAAGGGCCACCATACTAAGAAATCTTCTTCTGGAAGGAATCGTGAACTCTGTATGCTTCCCGGAAATCCTGTAATATATAGCAGATAAAAATCTGAAAATGTCCTCTGAAAAAAGTAAAATTAGATTGATGGTCATAAATGCCAGAATAGCAACCAAAAATCCAAAAGCATAACTTTTTGGCCTACTTAACACCCTGCCTTCTTCGCCAATTGTAAACTGATATATAAAATTTCCAATAATCAACAGTGTAACGGCAACAAAAGTGTAGTACACCCATTGATGTTTTGTAACTGTCTTTAAGGCTTGGAGTGTATAAAAAGCAACCGCCAAATACACTACGATAAATATTACCCAACGCAACATATAATTCTCTTTTTACAAATATATTTCTTTAGAACCCAAATGTTGAACCACTTTATCTTTATTTAACTAAGTCACATATTTTCGCAACTGTGACTTCATTGGTCAATGCAATTTTGTCATCATTAATAAAAGAATGTGAATTCATTGAAATAACAGGTTTCCCTTCCAAAGTTTTGACAAAACTTGTCCCTGAAAGATGAATTGCCTTAAAACCTTTCTTTTTAAACTCCCGAGCATTGGTTTCATTTATTCCACCCCCAGGTAATATGACGCATAAGCTTGCCTTTTGTTTCAATTCTGACAAAAGATTTATTCCCTCAAGAGCCGATTTTTTTTGCCCTGATGTTAAAATATAATCCACTCCTATTTCTTCTAATTGCGCCAAAACCCTAAAAGGTTCCTTTACCCAATCAAAAGCCCTGTGAAATGTAAATTTCATTGTACCCGCCAATTCCTTTAAAATTAAAGTACGTTCATAATCCAATGTGTTGTCTTGGTGCAACACTCCAGAAACCACTCCATTGAAACCCAGTTTTTTGCAAAGTGAAATATTCATTTTCATTATTTCAAATTCTAGATCAGAATAAGTAAAATCTCCGCTTCTAGGCCTTATCAATACATGGCTTGGAATAATGAGTTTTTCCTTTGTCAATTTTAACACTGCATAAGAAGGGGTAATACCGCCGATACCCAGCTCAGAACAAAGTTCAATTCTGTCCGCTCCCCCGTTTTGGGCATTAAGAGCAGATTCCAAAGAATTGGCACAAACTTCTATAAGCATATTTCTTATCTTTAAACCATAAAGTTACGCATTATGCAAAGAAGAAAATTTCTAAAAAAATCTGCCATAGGTACGGCGGGTATTTTGTCTACCCCATTAGCAACTTCCTGTAAGGAAAATACACCCCCAACAACCACTATTGATACCTCCGAAGCTGTAAAACCTATTGTTATAGCCACATGGAATGTTCCCAATTCAACCAGCAAAGCATGGGACGTATTAAATGCAGGTGGAAATTCACTGGATGCAGTGGAAAAAGGAGTAATGGAAGAAGAAGCAGATGTTAGCAACCAATCCGTTGGCAAAGGTGGCCGACCGGATAGAGATGGCAATGTAACTTTGGATGCTTGTATAATGGACAAATATGGAAACTGTGGTTCCGTAGTATATTTACAAAATGTGACCCATGCGGTTTCCGTTGCCCGCAAAGTAATGGAGGACACACCCCATGTAATTTTGGCTGGCAAAGGTGCAGAACAATTTGCCTATGAGAAAGGTTTCCCTAAAGAAAATCTATTGACAGAGAAATCCAAACGAGAATGGTTGGAGTGGAAAAAAACATCCCAATACGAACCCATTATTAATATAGAAAACCATGATACCATAGGCATGCTGGCTATTGATGAAAATGGTGATATTTCCGGTGCTTGCACTACCAGTGGCATGGCCTATAAAATTGGGGGCCGAGTGGGTGATTCCCCCATTATAGGTGCCGGGCTTTTTGTTGACAATGAAATTGGAGCGGCCACAGCAACCGGAGTTGGTGAAAAAGTCTTGAAAACGCTTGGAAGTTTTCTAATTGTGGAATTGATGCGACAAGGAAAATCTCCCCAAGAAGCCTGTGAGGAGGCGGTAAATAGAATTGTCACAAAAGATAAAGATTATAAAAATTTCCAGATTGGATATATTGCAATCAATAAAAAAGGTGAAACAGGGAGTTACTGTGTACAACCAGGATTTACCTATAGAAAATATTCAAAAAATGAGCATAAAAATGTTCCTTCGGGCTCTTTTATCACTTCGTAAAACTTTAGAAAGGTGGATATTCTTTGTATGTTTGAAACCCTTCAATAAAATTTAAAATGGCAGAACAAAAAAGACTTTTTTTACTGGATGCTTACGCCCTTATTTTTCGTGGTTATTATGCATTTATCAAAAACCCAAGAATAAATTCAAAAGGGATGGATACTTCCGCCATTATGGGGTTTACCAATTCACTTTTTGATGTTATTCGTCGTGAAAAACCAGACCATTTAGCAGTTTGTTTTGATAAAGGGGGCAGTGCAGAACGTACTGAACTCTTTCCAGAATATAAAGCCAATAGGGATGAAACCCCCGATGCCATAAAAATTGCCGTTCCCTTTATTCAGGAAATATTAAAAGCCATGCAAATTCCTGTCGTGGTTTTAGAGGGTTGGGAAGCGGATGACATTATTGGAACCTTGGCAAAACAAGCCGAAAAGGAAGATTACAAGGTGTATATGGTTACCCCAGATAAAGATTTTGGACAATTGGTTTCTGAAAATATTTTTATGTACCGCCCCGCACGTATGGGGAATGGTATAGAGATATGGGGAATTCCAGAGATACAAGACCGTTTTGGTGTTGAAAGACCAGAACAAGTAATAGATTATCTGGGCATGATGGGTGATGCCAGTGATAATATTCCAGGGCTTCCAGGAGTGGGGGATAAAACTGCCAAGAAATTCATAGCGGAATTTGGTGATATGGAAGGTCTTTTAGCGAATACTGATAAGCTAAAAGGAAAAATGAAGGAAAAAGTAGAAGAGAATGCCGAGCTGGGAAGATTATCCCGAAAACTGGCAACCATTTGTACTACTTGTGATGTGACTTTTGATGCCCAAGATTATGAACTATCCGAACCAGATGCCAAAAAAGTACAGGAGATTTTTGAAGAATTGGAATTTAGAAGGCTTAAAGATCAGTTCTTAAAATTATTCTCAGGAGAAGCGGTAGTTCCTCAGCAAGAAACAGCTCCAAAAGTTTCCAAAAAAGAAGCTAGCCAAGCAGGTAGTGGTCAATTTTCATTGTTTGGCAGTACTGGAGAAGCAAGTAAACCAATGGAAGCGATTTCTAGTAGAAATACCGCTAAAACTGTTTCCCATGTATACCAAAGTGTTGCGCCAGGAATGGCAATGAAACTTTTTGTGCAGAATTTAATGAAGCAGACTTCTGTTTGTTTTGATACGGAGACTACCTCTTTAAATCCAATACAGGCAGAATTAGTTGGCATAGCATTTAGTTGGGAAACTGGCAAAGGTTTTTATGTTCCTTTCCCTGAAGAAAAAGATAAAGCCCAAGAACTTATTGAGCAATTACGTCCGTTTTTTGAAGCTGAAAACATTGAGAAAATAGGCCAAAATTTAAAGTATGATGTCAAAGTTTTACGCAAATATAATCTCAATATAAAAGGCAACTATTTTGATACCATGCTGGCACATTATTTAATAAATCCCGATATGCGTCATAACATGGATGTCTTGGCAGAAACCTACCTGAATTATACTCCTATTTCCATTACAGAATTAATTGGTAAAAAAGGTAAAAATCAATTAAATATGCGAGATGTTCCTTTGGAACAGCAAACTGAATATGCAGTTGAAGATGCAGACATCACGTATCAATTGGCGCAGCATTTTAGACCAGAATTAGCGGAAGCCAAAACAGATGTCCTTTTTAATGATATTGAAGTGCCTCTTTTAAGTGTTCTGGCCGATATGGAATTGGAGGGCATTAATCTGGACAAAGCATTTTTACAATCCCTATCTGCCGATTTAGACAATGATATTGGCACATTGGAAGCTAAAATCTATGAGGAAGCTGGAGAACAATTCAACATAGCATCACCCAAACAATTGGGTGAAATCCTTTTTGAAAAGTTAAAATTGGTGGACAAGCCCAAAAAGACAAAAACCGGGCAATACTCTACTGCGGAAGATGTTCTATCCTATTTAGCAAAGGACCATCAAATTATAAAAAATGTCTTGAATTATCGTGGCCTTTCAAAATTAAAGAGCACATATGTAGATGCTCTGCCTGAACAAATAGAACCTTCAACAGGTAGAGTGCACACAGACTATATGCAGACTGTTGCAGCCACAGGAAGATTAAGTAGCAACAACCCTAACCTTCAAAATATTCCCATTCGTACAGAACGTGGCCGACAAGTGCGAAAAGCTTTTGTTCCCCGCAATGATGAATATACCTTGCTTGCGGCAGATTACTCGCAAATAGAACTTAGAATTATAGCTGCTTTAAGTGAGGAAGATACCATGATTGAAGCCTTTAAAAATGGTGAAGACATTCATGCTTCAACTGCTTCTAAAGTTTTTAATGTTCCTATTTCTGAAGTAACCAGAGAACAGCGAGGCAATGCCAAAACTGTGAATTTTGGAATTATCTATGGTGTTTCGGCTTTTGGATTGAGCAATCAGACCGATTTGTCACGTGCTGAAGCCAAGGAATTAATTGACACCTATTACAAAACCTACCCAAAACTAAGAAATTACATGAGCGAATTGGTAGATTTTGCACGGGACAATGGGTATGTACAAACAGTTTTAGGACGTCGCCGATATTTAAAGGACATCAATGGAAGCAATGCCATTGTTCGTGGGGCAGCAGAACGAAATGCTGTAAATGCACCCATACAAGGAAGTGCAGCCGACATTATTAAAATTGCCATGATCAATATTCATAGAAAACTTACTGAAGGTAATTACAAAACAAAAATGCTTTTACAAGTGCATGATGAACTTGTTTTTGATGTATACAAACCCGAACTGGAAGAAATGAAAATTCTAATAAAATCTGAAATGGAAAATGCTTATACATTGGCTGTTCCCTTGGATGTAGAATTGGGTGTGGGTGATAATTGGTTGGAAGCACATTAATCCAACCAACCTTCGGGGCGTATGGAAGTTCTGTATAAGCTTTCCTCACATGGAATGGACAAAGTCAGGGGGTCAGGCACAACAAATCCTGGTCCTCCCTCAGAATTACCAAAGGGAACATATCTTTCCAACCGTAATTCCTTTATGTCCGACCTATCAATAAAAATCGATTTTGTAGACGAAGCTGCTACCGTGAACCTACCTAAAACTACTTCGTTGGCATCATTTGGATTATACAAATTTCCTATTAATGCGGCAGGCGTTGGTGCATTAAACCCTCCACTATTATCTATAATATCTTTTAAAGTTTTATAATATTTGTAGGCAGAAGATGACAATGAAAACTGCTGTATCTCCACCACAATGTTCTCTTTTGTATATAATGGAATATTGGCTATTGAAAGATTATTCACCAATTTTCCATCAACAAAATCATCTGTAAATATTTGAATGTTCGCATTATACCTAATACGCCAGCATTTGGAATCACATAGATAGCTAAAATATGGAACTAATGTATAGCCCGAATGCGGTTCACATATACCATTTCTAAAATAAGTCCCTTCATCACAATTTGCGCAAATGGTTATAGGCTCATACGAACGAAAACGCCAATAATAGTAATTTTCCATCTCCGAAGGATCCTCAAAACTAATTAAAACAGAATGACCGGGAATAAAACTTTCAAATGCCTCACTAAAAAAAAGTTCAGTGTCATAAGTTGCATTTATTTCTAAAATATCAACTGGAACAGTAACTTTTTCAGGAGTAGATTGGAATTGCCTTCCATCTGATAATAAAACTTGCATTTCCCATGTTTCACCTTCTAAAACCACAAAATCATTTGGGGGTATGTAAGTATCCGTATCCAGAACCAAATCAACCTGCTCTGCCGTATCAACATTTCTAAAAGAAACCTGTGCATCATCAATAAGAGTATTTTTACGAATCCCAAATTCGGTATCTGAAGTAGTAATGGTAACTTTAGAAAGTCCCGTAATTGTAGATGCCAATCCTTCAATATAAACGAGTCCATCTATATATTCAAATTCTGGAGCTACTGGGTCTGAGCAACCCGCCAATAAAAAGATACTTAAAAAAATCCTGAATGTCCTGATTGTTTGCATTGCCCCATAGATTAATCAAACACAAAATTATAAGTTAAAGAGAAAAGAGGGCTGTTCATTACAGATAGTTCATATGAACCTAAAGGGCTTCCCAAAAATATTTCAGAATTCTCTGGCCCTGTTCTCTGTGCATAATACAGATTAAAAGGATTTCTTCTACTATATAGGTTATACACCGTAAAGGTCCAATCCCCGACCCATTTTCGGGTCAAATTTTTTCCATATTTAATTTTCCAGGAAAAATCCAAACGGTGATACGGTCGTAATCTTGCGTTGTTACGTTCAATAAAAATGGGGACATTAATATTCTCCAAAGCAAAAACACTATTGGCCACTGTATATGGCCTTCCTGTCTGTCCAGTAAAATTAAAGCTGAACACATGGTTTTTTTCTCCTTCAAAATTTACTGTTGCATTTAAAACATGGGGTCTATCAAAATCGGATGGGTACCATTCGTTATTATTTACCCGGTCTGCCAATCTTTCATTTTGGGAACGTAAGAAACTTCTGGACCAAGTATAATTAAACCAACCATTGAACCTGCCTTTTGTCTTTCTAAAACTAAATTCAACACCATATGCTTCTCCTTGACCTTGTACCACATCCCTTTCTAAAAATTCTTCCAGAAAAAAATCCGCGCCAGGTTTATAGGTAAGATTGTTTCTGGAATCCCTATAATAACCCTCGATTCCCAACTCAATAAGGTCATTGCTTAAGTTTTTATACAGTCCCAAACCGTAGGTATCACTAATTTGCGGTTTTATATTGGCATCGGAGGTTTTCCATCTAGATGTTGGCAATGGAGTAGTGCTATTGTAGACATTCTGCAAATATTGATTCACCCTTGCATAACTAGCCTTCAACGAAGTACTTTCATTGAACTTATAACTAAGTCCCAATCTTGGTTCCAGCCCATCATAAGATTTCACCTTTTCCCCTTTATCAAAAAACTGAGTATCTAAAATTGTACTCCCCGTTTGATCAAATTGAGCCAATGTATAGGGCCCTACAAACATAAAATGTGTAAATCTTAGTCCTCCAGAAAGTGAAAGATTATCAAGAGGATTCCAGTTAACATTTGCATATCCGGAAAATTCATAGCTAGTTTCCGAACTTAATTCTACAGGATTGATGCTATTACCTGCACCTGGGTCTAAAGTACCTGGAAATATTTTATATTGGTTCGCCTGAACACCCAGATAATAATCCACTTCCGAGCTAATATCTTTTGACAACTCAGATATAAAACTTAGATAATTGATCCTAGATTCAAATTCAATTTCATTATCATTGTCAACTTCTGGGAAAATAGTTTTGGGAGTATACTGACTTGCTACAAATGTATTTCTTAGATTGGTTCCAGAATCAAAATTATGCAGCCAATTTAAAGTGCCATTTATGGTTTTAAAATCATATTGATTGTTTTCCGCATTTATATTTTCAATTTTGGATATTAAATCCAATTGATAAAAATCCTTGCTATAAAAACCAGTTAAAGATATTTGGTCTTTTTCTGTAGGCAAGTATAATAGTTTCATTGTGCCATCATAAAATCTTGCTTTTGTGTTTTTTAACCTTTCGGAAACTAGAGGCAGCAAAAAATCCGTTAATCCCGCCCTAACACCGGCAATGAGTGTTAATTTCTCTTTAACGATAGGGGTTTCCACAGTTAATCTACTGGAAACCAAACCCAATCCACCAGATAGTTTAAATTTATCTACATAAGGGTTTTTAACTTTCACGTCCAATACGGAGGCCACTCTACCTCCAAAACGTGATGGAATATTTGCCCTATACAAATCTACAGATGATAGAACATCCGGTGTAAAAACGGAAAAAAGACCAAATAAATGAGTGGGGTTAAAGACAGGAGCATGATCGAACAAAATTAAGTTTTGATCCAAAGAGCCTCCTCTGACTGATAGTCCATTACTGATTTCCCCCGCACTATTTACTCCTGCAAGCAAAGTCATTCCTCGTAATACATCGTATTCACCAAGTGCGGCAGGTATTTTTTTTAGGTCCTGGGACTTTAATTGCAGAACCCCCATTTGGGGAGACTCAACATTATCATTGATTCTTTTGGCACGAAGAATGACTTCTGACAGCTGTTCTTCTTTTTCAAAAAGTTCAATTCTTAAAAATCTATTTTCGTCCAATAAAACGGTCTGTAAGTTATCTTCATAACCAATATAGGACACTGTAATTCTATAGGTCTCTACTGGCAGTTCAATAGAAAAACGACCGTCCATATTGGAAATACCCCCACAATTACAAGGCTGTATAAAAATATCGGCATTTTCCAATGGTATTCCTGTTAGTTGATCAAAAATTTGAAAGGATAAAATGTTTTCCTGGTTTTGCCCTAGAGAATAATTACATATAAAGAAAAAAATAAGAATCGAAAGCAGTTGGTTATTTTTCATTTGGTCTGGTATTGCTTAATTTTCTATCCAGCCCGGTGGAACAATGGCCGTTCTATATCTTCTTTCACTACAAGGTGCAGATGTTACGGGACTACAATCTCCAAAGGGACAAGTTCCTGGGGGACAGGTTTCACATCCTTCAAATTTTAACGGTTCCCTAGTTTCTATGGGCAGTTCCGATATATCTGTTCTATCTATAAAAATATATGCAGTGGATGTTGATGCTGCAGTAAATCTTCCAAAAATAAAATCTTCACTATCATTTGGACTATATATATTCCCAATAAGTCCAGCAGGAGGTGGTGCATTAAAACCACTGTTATTATCAATAATGTCCTTTAAAGTTTTGTAATAATCATATGTAGACAATGGCAAAGAGAACTGTTGTACCTCTACTACAACATCTTCCTTTGTATAAAGTAAAATATTGGCTATAGGCATTTGATTTACACTGTTACCATCACTAAACTTATCCGAATAAATAGTAATGCTTTCTGGGAAACGTATTTTCCAACAATCCGATTCGCAAGAATAATCGTAATAGTTTCTTGCATCAGAACCCGTAGGAGGAGGCATTGCATATGGATTGGTCACACAAGCATCATTCCTAAACACACTTTCATAACATTTCTCGCAAAAATCAAGATTTTCAAAAGACCTAAATGACCAATAGTAATAGTTTTCCTTATCTGCAGGATCATCAAAACTAACCGATACCTGATGTCCTGGAACAAATTTGTTTGTGCTTTCCCTATATAATAATTCTGGATTGTATTGAGCTATAATATTTTTTATTTCAACTGGCTCAATAACCGTGTCAGGCTCAGATTTATACATTCGGCCATCTGCCAATAAAATTTCAACTTCCCAAGTCTGTCCAACGGAAACCACAAAGTCATCTGGTGGCACATACGATCCTAGCTCCTCTGTTAAAACAACTTCTTCCCCTGTATTACTATTTACAAATGAAACAGTTGCCCCTTGGAGAAACTTTGTTCCATACACACCAAATTCAATAACAGATTCTGTAATAATTACAAATGAGGCCCCAGATGAGGTTGATGCAAAACCTTCTACAAAAAGAAGTCCTTCTTTAAATTCAAATTCCGGAGATACTGGGTCTATACAATTGTTAGAAAGAAAAAGAAATGAAAGGAAGAAAAAAGCTTTTACAAAATCAAATTTTCTATGCAACATATTCTAGACTATAAACTCCTTAAATATAGCACTTTAAAATAACTATACTGTCCAAAATTTGTATGATTTTTTCTATTTATATATCAACAAAGAAATTGAAATCCTTAGAATTCACAATTTAACTCACCATTTAAAGTTTTAGATTTACAAAAGAAGGTTAGATTACATTGGGTATTTTAATTGACCATAAACGCATTGATTTACTGAAAAACAAAATTATAGGTCAATGCAAATAATGGACTATTAAGAATGGACAACTCATAAGAGCCAAGTGGACTTCCCAGAAAGATATCCGAATTTTCATCACCAACGCGCTGGGTATAATAACTGTTAAAAGGGTTACGTCTACCATAAAGGTTATAAACCGTAAAGGTCCAGTCCCCTATCCATCTTTTATTCTCTTTTTTTGAATATTTCACTGTCCATGAAAAATCCAATCGATGGTATATTGGTAATCTTGAATTATTCCTTTCCAAATAAATGGGAACGTTTTTATTTTCAATTTCTACATAGCCCGTTGGAATTGTATATGGTCTTCCCGATTGCCCCGTAAAATTAAGACTTACCGTATTATACTTGTTGCCCTCAAAATTAACTGTAGCATTGAGCACATGTGGCCTTTCAAAATCCGAGGAATACCAATTATTATTATTGATTCGGTCAGTTAAATTTTCACTTTGCGAGCGTAAAATACTTTTGGACCAGGTATAGTTAAACCATCCATTGATTCTTCCTTTTGGCTTTTTAAAACTAAATTCAACACCATACGATTCTCCAAGCCCCTGTATAATATCTCGCTCCAAAAATTCTTCAAGAAAAAAATCGGCTCCTGGCTTGTAGGCCAATACATTTTTAGTATCTCGATAATACCCTTCTAACCCAAGCTCAACCGTATCATCCCCCAAATTTTTATAAACACCAAAACCATAGGTATTACTTTTCTGTGGTTTAAAATTTGAATCGGACATTTTCCATCTGGAAGTTGGCAAAGGCGTTGTACTATTATATACATTTTGCATATATTGGTTGACTTTGGCATAACTGGCCTTTAAGGATGTACTGTTATTCAACTTTAGATTGATTCCCAATCTGGGTTCCCATCCAGAATACGATTTTACCTTGTCTCCTTTGTCAAAAAATTGGGTGTTAGTTACTGCCTCGCCAGTTTCGTCAAACTGGGCCAAAGTATAAGGTCCTACCAATAAAAAATTGGTGAATCTAATTCCTCCGGACAAGGATAAATTTTCCAATGGACTCCAATTAATATTTGCATAACTAGAAAGTTCGTAACCAGTCTCAGAAGTAAGACTAACGGGAAGCACACTATTACCCGCTCCTGGATCCAGGCTTCCTGGGTCTATTTTATATTTATTTGCCTGAATACCCAAGTAGTAATCCAATTTTTCATTAACATCTTTTGAAAATTCGGATGTTAGACTTAAATAATTAATTCTGGATTCATATTCAATTTCGTTATCACTGTCCACTTCTGGAAATATTGTTTTTGGATTGTAGTCACTGGCCACCAAAATTGTCCTTAATCTACTCTTCTCATTTATGGAATACAGCCAGTTAAGCGTGCCGTTTAAGGTCTTAAAATCATACTGATTATTCTCTGCATTGATGTCATCCACTTTTGATATTAAATCCAATTGATAAAAATCCTTACTATAAAATCCTGTAAAAGAAATTTGATTGTTCTCAGATGGCAAATACATCAATTTTATGGTTCCATCATAAAATCTGGCTTTGGTATTTTTTAGTCTTTTGGAAACAATGGGCAATAAAAAATCCGTTAAGCCTGCCCTACCTCCTGCTATTACCATCAATTTATCCTTTATAATAGGGGTTTCAATAGCAAACCTACTGGAGACCAAACCAACACCTCCGCTCAATTTAAGCTTGTCAACATAAGGATTTTTTACCTTTATATCCAATACCGAGGTTATTCTTCCTCCATAACGCGAAGGAATGTTTGCCCTGTATAGCTCTACTGATGACAAAACATCGGGTGTAAAAACTGAAAAGAGACCAAATAAGTGGGTTGGGTTAAAAATGGGGGCATAATCGTACAATATTAGGTTCTGATCCAAAGAGCCCCCCCTAACAGACAGTCCATTGCTTACTTCGCCTGCATTGTTTACACCGGCAACTAAGGTCATTCCCTTGAGCACATCAAATTCTCCTACAGCGGCTGGCAACTTTTTAAGTTCTTGGGTGCTTATTTCTAAAGCGCCCATTTGGGGAGATTCTATATTGCTTGTAAGGTTTTTTGCCCTTACAATAACTTCTGACAACTGCTCTTCTTGTTCATATAGTTTTACACTTACAGATAAGTCTTTATCCAATACAACGCTTCTTACATCTTCTTTATACCCAATGTAACTCACTATAATCTGGTACCTATTTTCAGGAAGGTTAAGGGATAGCAGTCCATCTCTATCGGTTATTCCACCACAATCGCATGGTTGTATAAAAACATCTGCGCTTTCCAATGGTTTACCAGTGGTAAAATCAACAATTTTAAAGGTCAACTTATGCTCGCTATCTTGCCCCAAGCCAAAATTGAAGCTTAAGACACAAATTACAAGCAACAAAAAATTTGTTCTAAATATAAATTTATGTATCATCATTCTATCCAACCTTGGGGAGCAGTCCCTGTTCTATATCTTGTTTCTTCACAGGGAGCAGTTGTAGTTTGGGGATCGGGGCTAATACCATATTCCTCATAATTCCCAATAATAAAATCCTCTAAAGGGGATTCCTGTATATTTCCTCTTTCGATAAAAACTGTTTCCACTACAGCAGCAGCAGCCGTAAACCTACCCAATACATACTCCTCTCCATCATTTGGATTAAAAATATTACCAATTAAAGCCGCAGGGGGTGGAGCATTGAACCCACCATTGTTATCCAATATATCTTTTAAAGCTTTAAAATATTTATGAGCAGACGGAGATAAAGAAAACTGCTGGATTTCTACTAGAATATTTTCTTTTGTATATAAAGGCACATTAGCCACTGAAAGTTTATTTACAGATGTTCCATTTACAAATTCATCTGAAAATATTTGAACATTTTCACTATATCTTATTCTAAAGCACTCACTACTGCACGCATAGGAATAATAAGGAGGTCTAGCTATAGTTCCTGTTTCGCACACTCCATTTCTCAAAACACCATCGTAACAAATATCACAATCAGTAATATGCTCATATGAACGAAACCTCCAATAGTAAAAGTTGGTATCGTCCATGGGGTCGTCAAAATCCACCTTAACGGAATGGCCAGGAATATAATTGTTTTCTGCTTCACTAAAATAAAGATCAGTTACATAGTCAGCAGATATTGCGGAAATAGCTACCGGTGCAGCAATTCTTTCGGATAGTGAATGATATTCCCTACCATCTGCCAATGTAATGTACAATTCCCATGTTTCTCCAACCTCAGCAGAAAAATCTGTGGGAGGCAGATATGCACCTTCATCTTCAATAAGATTTACCAAAGTATTGGTTTCAGGATTTCTAAAGAAAACAGTAGCTCCCTCTTGAAATATATTTTTGTATATTCTAAATTCTATTCTAGACTCATATACAGAAACAAAAGAAGCTCCTGGAGAAGTGGAAACAAGAGCGTCCACGTAAATAATACCTTCCTCGAAGGCAAATTCAGGCTCTACAGGATCAACACATCCAAATATAAGACAGGATAAAAAAACTGAAATAAGAAACTTGACCTTCGTAATTTTAATCACACTATCAATCTAACATTATGCCTTCTAAAGGTATTTGAACAAGAACTATGAACCATCATTGTTTTTAGAGTTTTATGAAAAAATTAACATTACGATAAAAATGAAGACCCCTCCAAATTAATGGAAGGGTCTTTGTTTTTTTGTTTGAAACAGTTAACGCTTTGTAAAAACAATATCTGCTCCTGTAAAATTATCTTCACTTACTTCTTCTCCAGCTACAATTAATGTTCCTCCATTTAATTGAATAGTGCTCATTTGCTCCACTCCATTCCCATCAATTACCGTAAGTTGATTACCTTCCAGACTCCATGTTGTGGTTTCTGTTTCAAAAGTGTCCGGACATGGAATTGATAATCCATTACCTTGAGAATTTAAATCTACTTCAACATTGTTTACCCCATTTCTAGTTGACAGTGTTCCATTTTGTTCAAACACAAGTGATACCACGCCGCAATTTTGCGCCACTAGGACATCAACAATACCAGCTGCAAACAACAGATCGTCATCGGTACTACCTTCGTCAACTCTTAATTCTGCTATATCCCATGTGCCAACAATGGAATTTTGTTGTTCATCGTTTGTAGCGTCCTTATCCTTGGAACAGGAAAGCAATATAGTCGAAGCTACAAAAAACAACATTAGGTTACGTTTCATACTATTTGTTTTAGTTTGTTTAACAAAGTTAAAACGAAAAAACCTTAAACATAGTATTAAGACCCTTTAACTGTGTTATAGCACAAAACGGTATGTGGCCTTTATCAAAAAGATATTCTGTGGTTTTTGGTCTCCCAAAATGTTGTTTTCCAAACTTCTAAAAAGCTCTTCCTGTGGGTCTGCGTTTTGGGATACATCTTGCGACCATACCAAGAAAATCTCGGAACCTGGAATATATTCCCAACGGACCACCAAATTTGAACGAAACTGAACAAATGAAAAATCTGGATTGTCAAAACTAAAATCGGTAACATCATCCAAATCTTCATCAACATTGTACACTTCATCTATGAAAAAAATTTGATTGTCATTATATAAGGAAAATCTATCTGTAAACTCTTTCGCCAAAGGGTCTGTTATAAATTTAAAATTGGAGTATCTTCCTCTAGAAATAAATGGCTGCCCCCAATATTGAATGGAAAGATTGGGGTTAATTGTATAATTCAATCTAAAAGACATACTCAAGGTCCTTTGCTCAATTTCTCCATTTAAGTACCTTGTATTTCCCCCTACATCTATATTATCAATAAATTGCAATTTGTCATTATTGATTCCGTAGGAAGGAAAAGCGGATATTCGCAATGCATTGGTAGGCTGGTAACTAACCCCAAACTCAATATTATATGTGTTATATGAATTATGTCCACCAAAACTTCCATTGTGGAAAATATTGAACCTTACTTTTTTTCTATTATCCGTGTTTATCCCATTCCAAAAACTTATTCCTCTGGAATATCTTAGACGTGGCCCTCCTCTAAGAGCCGAATTGGAGTAGTTAATCGGCATATAATTAAATCCAGCATTGGTGAACCAGTTATTTTTCCAGTTTTGCCAGCTATTGGTATTAAACTGCAGTAAATTATGATTGCCCCCAAAATCCCATGCAGTCCAATGGTTATAATTTACTCCTACTCTTCTAAATGTACTATCGGGTTTTTGAGTTTGGTAACCAATCCAGGTATAGTGGCGAATGTCATCTGCCCTACGCTGAAAGCCTATATCGTTAAGTTCTAACTCTGGAGAGCGCCATGTTGCCCCAGATTCAAACTTCCATCTCCCATCAAGATTTCCAATTTGCACATTTCCACCTGTTCCGGTAAGTGAGGTTTTCTCTTCATCGACCTCCAAATAATCTGCATCTACTCTTTGAAATAAATGAGTAATAGATTCCTGCGTGTTCTGGATTGCCTCTTCCGTACCCTTAACATGGCTCCAATTAATATTTCCACCTACATACCATGCCCTTTCATTCCATTGGTGCTTAAAATCAAATCCGCCTGTATAGGCAGATTCATGAAGAAAGTCTATATTCTCAGTTAAATCTTCCCTATTAACGGCAGTAAACATACCTCCTAAGAATGTGTTTCTATTATTAAAATCTTTTTGAAGGCGGCCTACAAAATAATTGGTCAAAGGTTCAACGACTTCCTTTCTCCTGTTTCCATTGTTGTAAATAGCAGCATACCTTTTGGCAGTAACACTTTCCAAAATTCCAATGGACCAACCATCCTTTGTCTTTCCACTAAACTTGGCCGCCCCAATAATAGGCGTATTATCTGGTTGATCAACAAAATCATCATCAACGGTAGAAACACCACCTTGTGGACTACGACCTATTCTACGAGAATAAAAAACATTGTCAGAACCAAATGTATTTCCTGCTTGAGAACTAGAAACCCTATAATCAAAAATATTGCTGTTCTCAACAAAAAATGGTCTACGTTCATTAAAGAAGATTTGAAAACCGTCAAGAGCTATTGTAGAAGGATCTGCTTCAACTTGGCCAAAATCTGGGTTTACCGTTAAATCCAAGGTCAAGTCATTAGTGATTCCTATTTTAGCATCTAATCCACCATTCAAATCGAACTCATTACCATCCCTAAAAGGATTTCCCTCTTCCCCTTCATAGGTTTCAAATTTGGATACCGTATATGGCTGGATTTCCAATTGCTTTTGTGGTTCAATATTAAGTAGTCCTTGTAATTCTCCGAACTCGCTCACAAACCCAGCCACTTCTCTAGGAATGCGCTGCCAAACATAACGTTCTTCCCCCCTAAACAGTTTACGCATGACCTCCAGTCCCCATGATTGCTCCTTCGATTTTCCAAATTTTAACTGACTTAGTGGAATTTTCATTTCCGCTGTCCACCCCTCCAAATCCACATTGGTCTTTGTATACCATATCGGGTTCCAACTTTCATCGGAATTGTTTCCATTATTGGTGGAAAATTCGTCTCCTTTAACACCCGCTGCTGTTACTATAAAATTAAAGGAGGTACGTTCATCATTATAACTATCAATAAAAATACCAACCCAATCCCCCTGAAAACCATCCCGGCGAGATAATCTTCTTTCTATTTTATCTGGTTGGGAGTCATAGCACCTAAAAGCAACATATAGGTTTTTATCATCATATAGTATCTTAAACTTGGTTGTTTCAGTTGGTGCTGTATTTTCATCTGGCCGCATCTCTATGAAGTCCCCTGCCCAATCCACAATATCCCAACCAGCATCATCTAACAACCCATCAATTACTGGTGCTTTGGCTTCATTTAAAGAACTGGTGGTGTAAACTCTTTTAGGTACTACAATGGTAGAGTCTTGTGCTTTTATGGAATTCCAAAAAAATAAAATAGCACAGACAATAAGAAAGTTGGTTCTCATGCTGTTGTTTTAGATTGATTGATGTAAAGACTTTCAACATCCAGAACAGTTACACTTCTTCCATATTTTTAATTTTTTTTTAACATTTTCAACCCATATCTCTTCCCGCTTTTTTGAATAAGAAAAAAATCTGAAAATATTCGAGAATAAGCATTTGTATTTCAAGTTAATAATTGTACATTTGCACCCCGTTTATCGGGATTGAAGTGTTTAATCAATAAAACTAATAGTAGTGGATACATTAAGCTACAAGACAATTTCAGCCAATAAAGCAACTGTAGATAAGCAGTGGCTATTGGTTGATGCAGAGGGACAAACATTGGGACGTCTTGCTTCTAAAGTTGCAAAATTACTTAGAGGAAAGCACAAACCAAACTTTACACCACATGTAGATTGCGGTGATAACGTAGTAATTGTCAATGCAGAAAAAATAAATTTATCCGGAAACAAGTGGGAGGCGAAAACTTATGTTCGCCACACGGGTTATCCTGGTGGTCAAAGATTTCAGACTGCTGTTGAGATGAAGGACAAATATCCAGAACGAATTATAGAGAAATCTATAAAAGGAATGTTGCCCAAAAATAAATTGGGTGCAGAATTGTTCAGAAACCTTAGAGTGTATGTTGGTGTAGAGCATGGTCAAGAAGCCCAAAAGCCAACGGTAATAAACCTAAATGAATTTAAGTAATGGAAGTGATTCATAAAATCGGCAGAAGAAAAACAGCTGTTGCACGTGTCTATGTTACACCTGGAAAAGGGAACATAACTGTTAATAAAAGAGATTTGGCAGATTATTTTTCTACTGGCACTTTACAATATAAAGTAAAACAACCTTTTGCCCTTACCAACAACGAGGATAGCTACGATGTAAAAGTCAATGTTTATGGTGGTGGAATCACAGGACAGGCAGAAGCAGTTCGTTTGGCCTTGTCCAGAGCAATGTGTGAAATAGATGAAGAAAACAGATTAGCTCTTAAACCAGAAGGTCTTTTAACAAGAGATCCAAGAATGGTGGAACGTAAGAAATTCGGTCAGAAAAAAGCCCGTAAGAAATTCCAGTTCTCTAAACGTTAATATATATACTGAACTAAACTCAGTATTTGAAAATAAAAACCCCGAACTTGTTTTGGGGTTTATTAATCCAAGTTCATTGAAAGCTCCCGAACTAATGAAGGAGTTAAATTTTAAACCATGTTGTCGTTGTTCCAAAAAGAAAATCTTTTGGGAACTAGTTTAGCATCTAAATGGTAAAGGCCAATGAAAATTGCCACTTTGTCATTGCTAATTCAACGGAACGTAAACTAAGTACAAAAAATGGCAAGTAAAACAGAAGTAAAAGAATTATTAGAAGCAGGTGTGCACTTTGGCCACCTAACAAGAAAATGGAATCCCAATATGGCTCCCTATATCTACATGGAGCGTAACGGAATCCACGTTATCAATCTCTACAAAACCGTTGCGAAATTAGATGAAGCCAATGAGGCTCTTAAAAAAATCGCAGCATCCGGAAGAAAAATTCTTTTTGTAGCTACCAAAAAACAAGCAAAAGATATTGTTGCCGAAAAAGTGGCAAATGTAAATATGCCATACATCACAGAAAGATGGCCTGGAGGTATGTTGACCAACTTTGTTACTATCCGTAAAGCTGTTAAAAAAATGGCATCTATAGATAGAATGAAAAAGGATGGCACATTCCTTACTCTTTCCAAAAAAGAACGTCTACAAGTAGACCGTTTACGTGCTAAACTGGAAAAAAACTTAGGTTCAATTTCTGAAATGACGCGTTTACCTGGCGCACTATTTGTTGTAGATACCATGCGTGAGCATATTGCCGTAAAAGAGGCCCAAAAATTGAACATTCCAATTTTTGCCATGGTGGATACCAACTCCGACCCTAGACCAATTGATTATGTAATCCCTTCCAATGATGATGCATCAAAATCCATTGCTGCAATTATCTCAGAAGTAACCAATGCTGTTGCGGAAGGATTGGCTGAAAGAAAATCTGATAAGCAAACTGAAGGTGATGCCACCAAAGCTAAAAAAGAAGCTCCAAAGGCAAAAGAAGTTGAAGCTCCAAAAGCTAAAGACGAGAAAAAAGATGTGGCTCCAAAAAAAGAAGCTAAAGTTGTTTCGGATGATTTAACAAAGGTTGAAGGTGTAGGCCCTAAAGCTGCCGAAGCTTTAGTGAATGCAGGTATTGAAACCTACGCTAAATTAGCAAAAGCCAATGCTGATTCTGTTAAAGAAATTCTTACAGAAGCTAGCTCTAGAATGGCACACCTTGATCCAACTTCATGGCCAAAACAAGCACAAATGGCTGCTGATGGAAAATGGGACGAGCTTAAGGAATGGCAGGATAATACCAAAGGAGGGGTTGAAACCTCCGAAGAGGAATAGATTAAATCATAAATTAAATATTAATTTAAAATTATCTTAAACTAACATAGGGAACAACCTATGTAATTTAGGGCAATATTAAAACTTAAATAAGATGGTAAAAATTACCGCCGCAGACGTAAACAAATTAAGAAAAACCACTGGTGCAGGAATGATGGACTGCAAAAAAGCCTTGGTTGAAGCTGAAGGGGATTTTGACAAAGCAATTGAAATTCTTCGAAAAAAAGGACAAAAAGTAGCTGCCAAAAGAGCGGATAGAGATTCTTCTGAAGGAGCTGTTATTGCAAAAGTAAATGCAGAAAATACCAATGGAGTTATTGTTTCGTTAAATTGTGAAACTGACTTTGTTGCTAAAAACGAGAGTTTTGTAACCTTAGCTACAGAATTGGCTGAACTTGCTTTAGGGTTTAGCAATAAAGAAGATTTCTTAGCAACTGATTATAAGGGCGTAACTGTACAAGATAAGCTTGTTGAACAAACAGGTGTTATTGGAGAAAAAATCGAAATAGGTGCTTTTAAAACTTTATCTGCTCCATTTGTAGGTTCATATATCCATGCCGGTAACAAAATTGCTACTTTAGTTGGCCTTTCTGCTGCTGTTGATGGTGCTGCAGATGCGGCAAAAGATGTAGCCATGCAAGCCGCCGCTATGAACCCTGTTGCTTTGAACGAAGACGGTGTTGATCAGTCAGTGATCGATAAAGAAATTGAAATTGCCAAAGACCAATTGAGACAGGAAGGAAAGCCAGAAGCTATGTTGGATAATATTGCCAAAGGAAAGATTAAGCGTTTCTTTAAGGACAATACCTTGGTAAACCAAGATTTCATAAAAGATAGCAAGCAGAGCGTTGCCCAATATGTTAAATCTATTGACTCAAACCTAGAAGTGACAGCTTTTGAGCGTGCTGCTTTAGGGTAAGGGTTTTAAAAATAAATACATAAAAAAGGGCTTTCTAAATAGAAAGCCCTTTTTATTTTTGGGATAATTCCTTATTACCCTTTTAACCAAGCTTCTCTGAGTTTAGTTTGCTTTTCATTTGGAGCTTCAACAGGGATTATTGTTTCAACATCCAAAATTGGAGTGCCAGCTTTTCCACTTAACACTATTTCTTCTTCTCCCCTTTTTATAACTACACTTATTTCCGTATCATTTGTCCAACCAAAACTTTGTCCAATAATTGGACGTATGGCCTCTAAATCTATAGATGTACCATTAATTTCTTTTATGACATCACCACCTTCCATTCCCAAATCAGTAAAAAAGCTATTCAGTGTTATTCCCTTTCTAACAAAAATAGCATTGTCATTGTTCTGATCCACATCTATAAAAGGAATGTCTCCATTTAAAAAATATCCGCTCTGTTCTTGCAGGGTAGATGTAGACAATCCAACAATGTCTAAATACTTTTCATAATTTATTGGAGTGTCCCCAATAACGTGAGTGTCAAAAAAACTTCTTACCTCTGGGTAGGTCAACACAGCAATCTCATCAATTAATTTATCATCCTCAAACGGACTATTTTCCCCATACTTTTTGGAAAGTTCCTTCATTAGCCACAAAACATTTTTTTCTCCATTACTCAAATCCCTCAAAAGAATATCAAGTGACATATTGATCAAGGCACCCTTTTCATATACATTGGCATAATTGTCCTTATATGGATCAATTAAAATGTTTTTGCTCATTTGGGTAAAAGACATGGCATCATCAAAAGATTTAGAATTATTTATTTTACCCATAATACGAGAATAGAATTCTTTTTCATCTATCAATCCCTGCTGAATTTGAAAAAGATTGGCAAAATATTCCGTTGTTCCCTCATACATCCATAAATGCTGGGACATTTTTGGGTCGTTAAAATCAAAATACTGTATCTCCTTGGAGTGTACGTTCAATGGAGTTACAATATGAAAAAACTCATGGGAAACAACATCTACCATAGCTTGCTCCAACCGCTCCTTTGGCATGGCCTCTGGCAAAACAACTACCGTAGAAGTGTGGTGCTCCAATGCGCCAAAACCTGAAGCATCGGTTTCCTCCAAAGTTGAAAGATAAAGTAGAATATTATACTCCTTTGTAGTGTTGATCTCTCCTAGAAAAGCTTTTTGCGCACTCATCATCTTTTCCATTCTATCCCTTAAGCTAGCAGCAGTATAGGTGTTATTAGGTGAATAGACACTAAGGTTCACCGTTATATCGTTTATCTGAAAAGATTCCGCTCCTCTTTTGGAATACATAATTGGGTTATCTATAACCTCAAAATAACGTTTAGCTATAAATGTATCCACAGTAACATCCTGCTTATCCCCTCCTCTTTTAACCAAAGAAGTTGTTGGTTTTAATTTATTGGATTTAGTAATTGTAATTTCATAGGAAACTTCTTTTAAATCATCAAAATACCCCACAAAACCATGCAAGTTCAACATGTAGTTTTCTCCAGCATTAATATTTGTGCCCGCAGGTGAAAACACAGCATCCTCAACCTCCGACTCTGTATCATATGTATCATTCACCATATAAGCCACTTTATCAAGATTTTTTCCATTGGAAATCACCCAAGTATTATCATCCCTTTTTGCAGCGGGGAGTTCTTTGCCATCATAATCCAAGGCTTTAAAAGCATCTATATACTTTCCATAATTATCTTCGCTGTATGTACCTGGAACTGTTTTTGGAATGTAGAACAGAATCTCATCTTTAGTGAAAGCTCCTGGATTTATCATAACATTCACTTTATCATCCACAATATTTAACAAATCAATAGTTGTTAATACCGGTGTATTTTCCGCGGTAACAATAGATTTACTAGCTCCACATGCATACAACAAGAGGATTGTTAGTACCCCTATGGTGAATTTTTTCATTATTTAAATTTTTTTCGTGTTTATTATCTACAAGAATATAAAATATAATTAAAGTTCATACTGCCATTAAGAAATAATTAGTGAATACTATATACAGTCTCTAGGTTTTCCCATAAATATTTTTGACTATTTTTGTTTCGGTTTTTAAAAAGACAAAATGCAATACAAAAGAATACTTCTAAAACTTAGTGGTGAAGCCTTAATGGGAGAAAAACAATATGGTATTGATGCCAATCGTCTTTCAGAGTATGCCAGTGAGATAAAGGAAGTAGTGAATAAAGGCATAGAAGTAGCTATTGTAATTGGAGGAGGGAATATTTTTCGAGGTCTCGCAGGGGCAAGCAATGGAATGGATAGGGTACAAGCAGATCATATGGGTATGCTGGCGACCGTTATAAATGGTCTTGCGCTGCAAAGTGCATTGGAAATACAAGGTGTACAAACACGATTGCAGTCAGCCATAAAAATAAATGAAGTTGCTGAGCCTTTCATTAGAAGAAGAGCTATGCGACATTTGGAAAAAGGAAGAGTAGTGATTTTTGGGGGAGGAACTGGTAACCCATATTTTACTACAGATTCGGCGGCAGTTTTAAGAGCTATAGAAATTGAGGCCGATGTAATCCTAAAAGGCACTAGGGTGGACGGTATTTATACATCTGACCCAGAAAAAGATAAAACCGCAACTAAATTTGATACGATTTCTTTTAAAGAAGTCCTTACAAAGGGTCTTAAAGTGATGGACACAACGGCATTTACCTTGAGTCAAGAAAATGAGCTTCCCATTGTAGTTTTTGATATGAACAAAAAAGGAAACTTATTAAAAATAATATCTGGAGAAACAATTGGAACCACTGTTAACCTATAGCTTTGGTACAATTTGTGTATCCACTTTTTTAAATTACGCATATGAACGAAGACATTAAATTTATATTGGATGCCACCAAAGAAGGTATGGAGCATGCCATGTTACATTTGGAAAAAGCATTTATTAAAATTAGAGCGGGAAAAGCCAGCCCTATTATGCTGTCAAGTGTTATGGTTGAATACTACGGCTCACAAACACCTTTATCACAAGTAGCCAACGTAAATACTCCTGATGCTAGAACTATTTCCGTACAACCATGGGAAAAAAGTTTGTTGCAAGAAATTGAAAAAGCCATTATGAATGCCAACCTAGGATTTAACCCTATGAACAATGGTGAAACGATAATCATCAATGTTCCACCTTTAACCGAGGAAAGAAGAAGGGAATTGGTAAAACAAGCGAAAGCCGAGGCCGAACATGCCAAAGTAAGTATCAGAAATGCCAGACAGGATGCAAATAAGGAAATTAGAGCTTTGGAGGACGTTTCAGAAGATTTACAAACAAATGGAGAAGTAGACGTCCAGGCGCTAACGGATTCTTATAGTAAAAAAGTGGATGAAGTATTAAGCGTTAAGGAAGCAGAGATAATGAAAGTTTAATTATAATGTCTTCTTATTTTATAATTGGTTTCTAGGAACACTACCAATCATTTTCTACCTTTGCCCGCGAAATAAATTAACATGGTAACCAAGCTTACCCAAGGTTTTTGGGCCACGACTGCTAGAACAATCCTTAGAAACAGAATCCTAATTTTAATTGGGATTACAGCCATAACTGTATTCTTGGCATTACAATGGAAAAACATGCGTTTTTCCAGTTCTGAAGCTAATCTGCTACCTGATGACCACCCTATAAATATAGAATACCAATCTTTTTTAAAAAGTTTTGGAGAAGAAGGGAATGCCATAGTACTTGCAATACAAGACACTGCCTTATTCTTACCAGAACAATTTAATCGATGGAACAAATTAAGCAAACAACTAGGAGCATTCCCAGAAGTTGATGTTGTTCTTTCAACCGACAATCTTAAAGAGCTTGTAAAAGACAATGATAAGCAGGAGTTTACATTAGAGCCATTTATAAAATCCACTCCAAAAACTAAAAAAGAAATAGATAGCCTTGTCAATCATTTATTTAAGGACTTACCCTTTTATGACAACTTGCTATATAACAAAGAAAGTGGCACAATACGTACAGTAATGTATTTGGACAAGGATATTGTCAACACTTCTGTCCGAAAAGATTTTGTTTTAAAGGACCTCACCAGTTTAGTCAATTCTTTTGAGGAAGAAACAGGGATGGATGTAAGGGTCTCTGGAATGCCCTATATACGCACTATGAACTCCCAAAATATTATTGATGAAATAGGGAAATTTATCTTAGCTGCATTAGGGGTAACCTCTTTAATTTTCTTTTTCTTTTTTAGAAGTTTCCGAGCAACGTTCATATCAATGTGTGTGGTAATCATTGGGGTAATGTGGGCCTTTGGAATTTTAGGATTGTTAGAATATGAAATTACGGTTTTAACCGCATTGATTCCTCCTTTGATTATTGTCATAGGGATTCCCAACTGCATTTTCTTGATCAACAAATATCAGCAAGAGGTAAAAAAACATGGAAATCAGGCACTTTCACTTCAACGTGTAATTTCCAAAATTGGAAATGCAACGTTAATGACCAACGTAACAACAGCTTCAGGTTTTGCAACTTTTATCATTACGGATAGTAAGCTATTGACCGAATTTGGAATTGTTGCATCAATAAATATTATAGGAATCTTCATTCTATCATTATTGATTATTCCAATTGTTTATAGTTTTATGTCGCTCCCAAAAACAAAACACCTAAAGCATCTAAATAAAAGATGGATAGACGCATTTGTTAGCTGGATGGAAAAAATTGTTAGAGAGAGAAGAATTACTATTTATGTTACTTCACTCATCCTACTTATATTAAGTATTATAGGTATTTACCAAATAGATGTCTCAGGAAGCCCCATAGAGGATATGCCAAAAAAGGCAGATTTTTTTAAAGATATCCGCTTCTTTGAAAAAGAGTTTGATGGCATAATGCCTGTAGAAATTGTAGTCGACACCAAGCGAGAAAAAGGGGTCTTGAAACCTGCTACCCTAAGAAGAATGAATGATTTAGGAGAAGTAATAGAAGAAATCCCTGAATTGTCCAAACCTATATCTGTGGTCAACTTGGTTAAATATTCCAAACAGGCCTTTTATAATGGTATTCCAAAATATTATCAACTTCCTACAACCCAGGAAAATAATTTTATCATGGATGTTGCACGGAAATCATCAGAGAACAGTAATCTCTTGGAAAGCTTTGTTGATAGCATAGGGCAAACCGCCAGGATTACAACATACATGAAGGATGTGAAAACAGATCGCATGGAAGAAATTGAAAAACGTCTTCAAGAAAGTATTGATAAAATTTTTCCATCAGAAAGGTACAATGCATTTATTACCGGAAAAGCACTTCTTTTTTTAAAAGGAACAAAATATCTAGTAAAAAATTTGGTATTGTCATTAGCCTTGGCGATAGGGCTAATAGCTCTTTTTATGGCCTATCTTTTTCGTTCTTTTAGAATGATAATTATATCATTGATTCCAAATTTATTACCACTTGTAATTACTGCCGGGGTTATGGGCTTCGTAGGTGTCCCCATAAAACCATCGACCATTTTGGTATTCAGTATTGCGTTTGGAATCTCAGTGGATGATACCATACACTTCCTAGCTAAATATAGACAAGAACTTACAGAAAACAAATGGCGTGTAAAAGTGTCCGTCTATAATGCCTTACGAGAAACTGGTGTGAGTATGTTCTATACGTCTATAGTACTTTTTTTCGGCTTTTCAGTGTTTACAATTTCTAATTTTGGAGGCACTGTCGCTTTAGGGTCCCTAGTATCGGCAACACTACTTTTTGCAATGCTGGCAAATTTAATTTTGTTGCCATCCCTTTTATTATCCTTGGAAAAAAGTATAGCCAATAAACAAGTACTTAAAAAACCGCAAATAGACATTCTTCCAAAAGACGAGTTAAATAACGGTCAAAACATTAATTAATATGGATTAATCGTGCCAATGTATCTATCCTTTTTTATCAAAAAGGCTATCTTTGGCATTCAAATTATTGAAGTAATCTATGATAAAATCATATCCAATTAAAGAGCTACTTTCCAATGTTCCAATACTACATGAAGTTGTGGTAAATGGGTGGGTAAAAACCTTTAGAAGCAATAGATTTATTGCCCTAAATGATGGTTCAACCATTAATAACATACAATGTGTAGTAGATTTTGAACAGTTTGACGAAGAATTACTTAAGCAAATTGCAACTGGTGCTGCGTTAAAAATATCTGGTACTTTGGTAGAAAGCCAAGGAAAAGGGCAAAACGTAGAAATCCAGGTAAAAGATATTTTTGTTCATGGAAGTGCCGACCCTGAAACCTACCCTATTCAACCCAAAAAACATTCTTTGGAGTTTTTAAGGGAAAAGGCACATTTAAGAGTTCGCACAAATACATTTGCGGCAGTAATGCGCGTGCGTTCTGCATTGTCATTTGCCGTTCATCAATATTTTAGGGATAATGGTTTTTATTATGTACATACTCCTATAATTACCGGTTCGGATGCCGAGGGAGCGGGTGAAATGTTCAGGGTTTCTACTTTGGACCCTAAAAATCCACCAGTGACGGAAGAAGGAAATGTAGATTACAAAGAAGATTTCTTTGGCAAGGAAACCAATCTAACTGTTTCGGGACAATTGGAAGCAGAAACCTATGCTATGGGATTGGGAAAAGTATATACTTTTGGTCCAACTTTTAGAGCGGAAAATTCAAACACATCAAGACATTTGGCGGAATTTTGGATGATTGAACCAGAAGTGGCATTTAACGATTTGGATGCCAATATGGACTTGGCGGAAGATTTTATTAAAAATGTAATAAACTATATCCTAGACAATTGCAAGGAAGACTTGGAATTTTTGGAAAAACGCTTATTGGATGAGGAAAAATCAAAACCCCAGATAGAAAGAAGTGAAATGGCGCTGTTGGAAAAACTTAGGTTTGTTTCTGAAAACAACTTTAAAAGAGTATCCTATACTGAGGCTATTGATATTTTAAGAAATTGCAAACCCAACAAAAAGAAAAAATTCAAATATTCAATTGATGAGTGGGGTGCCGATCTACAAAGTGAGCATGAGCGCTTTTTAGTTGAGAAACACTTTAAATGTCCCGTTATCTTATTTGATTATCCAGCAAAAATCAAAGCATTTTATATGCGTTTAAATGAAGATGGCAATACCGTACGAGCCATGGATATTTTATTTCCTGGGATTGGAGAAATTGTAGGTGGCTCTCAAAGAGAAGAACGGTTGGATGTCTTAAAAGAAAAAATAGAAACTCTAGGGATAGACGAAAAAGAGCTCTGGTGGTATTTGGACCTTAGAAAATTTGGAACGGCTGTCCATAGTGGTTTTGGCCTTGGTTTTGAAAGGTTGGTTCTTTTTGCAACAGGAATGGGCAACATAAGAGATGTGATTCCATTTCCCAGAACCCCGCAGAATGCAGAGTTTTAATCTTATTTCTTTAACTTTATAACAAGTAAAGAATAACCCCATATGCTTAAACAACACTTACAGTTTAAACTATCGCAAAAATTATCTCCTCAACAGATTCAGTTGATGAAGTTAATTCAATTGCCAACTCAGGCATTTGAGCAACGTTTAAAGCAAGAGTTGGAAGAAAACCCTGCATTGGAAACAGGCAAGGAATCTAGTGACACAACTGAAGATGATTTTGAGGACTCCTATGACGCCGAGACAGACAATGAGAGTATTAATGCAGAAGATATCAATATTGATGATTATCTAAGTGATGATGAAACTCCCGACTATAGAACCCAATCCAATAACTATAGTCCCGATGATGACGAAAAAAGTATTCCCTATGCTGCGGGTACTTCTTTCAACCAATTTCTTTTAAATCAATTAAACACTGTATACCTAAACGATCAGGAATGGTCCATCGCTGAGTTTTTAGTAGGAAGTGTAGATGAAAGCGGATATATACGTCGTCCCATTTCAGATATTTTGGATGATTTGGCTTTTACACAAAATATTATTGCAGAGGAAAGCACAATTAAAAAAGTTTTAAAAGTAGTACAAGAACTGGACCCACCAGGTGTGGGCGCTACCAGTTTGGAAGAGTGTCTAATTATTCAATTAAAAAGAAAGGAAGTCACGCCAAGTATTGAATTGGCAATCCTCATTTTGGAAAAATCCTTTGAGCAGTTTACAAAGAAACACTATAAAAAGCTCATTCAAAAGCACAGTATAACTGAAGATGAGCTTAAAGATGCCATCTCTGAAATTGAAAAATTAAATCCCAAACCAGGAGGCTCCTATGCGGGGAACAATAGAATTATTGAACACATTGTTCCTGATTTTTCAATAAAAATAGTTGAGGGTGAGCTGGAGCTGACCCTAAACGGTAGAAATGCTCCAGAACTTCATGTTTCAAGAGAGTATAACAACATGTTGGAGGGATATAAAAACTCAAAAGAAAAATCCAAGTCCCAAAAGGATACAGTAATGTTCATAAAACAAAAATTGGATGCCGCCAAGTGGTTCATTGACGCAATTAGACAAAGACAGCAGACTCTTTTTATTACTATGAATGCAATTATGCAGTATCAAAGAGAATATTTTCTAACAGGAGATGAACGAAAATTACGCCCAATGATACTAAAAGATATTGCAGACACTATTCACATGGACGTGTCTACAGTATCCAGAGTCGCCAATAGTAAATATGTTGACACGCCTTATGGTACAAAGTTGATAAAAGAATATTTTTCAGAGTCCATGAAAAATGAACAAGGAGAAGATGTCTCTACAAAAGAAATAAAAAAAATATTGGAAACCGTTATTGGTGAAGAAGTGAAGAAAAAACCACTGACGGACGATAAGCTAGCAGCCATTTTAAAGGAAAAAGGATATCCAATTGCCAGGAGAACAGTTGCCAAATATAGGGAGCAATTGGGAATTCCCGTTGCTAGATTAAGAAAGAAAATATAATGCGGGTTTTTCTAAAACTCATATCGTACATTTTTCACCCCCTCTTTATTCCTATTGCCGGCACACTCATCTATTTTACTCTTACCCCAAAATACAGCCCATTAGAATTACAAAGTGGAAATATTCTTCCCATTTTTATTCTTACCGTTATAATTCCAATTATCTCTTTTTTTATTTTAAGAAATGTAGGACTGGTATCGACGGTCTTTATGCCAGAAATTAGGGAACGTAAATATGCCTTTTATATAAGTATTTCCTTGCTTCTTTTAATTTTGATAAAAGTAATACCCAATAACTACATTCCTGAACTCTATAATTTTTTCTTAGGTCTGTTATCTGCAACTTTTGCTTCTTTGCTGTTGCTTTTTTTTAAGTTTAGAAGCAGTATGCACTTAATGGGTATGGCAAGTATATTAATGTACGTAATTAGCTTGAGTATTCATTTTGAAATTAATGTGACTATAGCCATAGCTATCATCACCCTAATAACTGGATTGGTTGCCACCTCAAGAATATATTTAAATGCACATACCAAACCAGAGATTTTGGTTGGTTTCTTTCTTGGGTTGATTTCCCAATTACTTACCATTAAATTTTGGTTGTAACACGCCTCTCATACTTCATTCAATGTTTGCAAAAGCATCCCCTTGATAGGTAGTATAATTAATTTTCAGTGCATTCACTTTTCTCAACTCCTGTTTAACATCAGAAATCAAACCCACATTGGCGTTTTTGTCTATTTTAAGGGCTGTTGTCATAACATTTCTTATATTCTCTGGCATTTTGGCTTTTGTACTTAAAATGTAATCTCCAACTTCAGAAACCTTAATAAACTTATCGTTTGCTTGTATTCTTGGTTCTGATCCCCATATTTTTTGAAATTCCTTGGTGGGCTTACCAATATATAAATAGATAATTCTATCTTTCTTCTCCAACTTCTTAGTTTCTGAAGCATTCGGCAAGTTATTTTCTATTTTTAATGTATTGTCCTTCATAACTGTAACAGTCATAAAAAAGAATAAGAGCATAAAAACAATATCAGGTAAAGATGCAGTAGAAACTTCAGGCAAATCATTGTTATTTCTTGTATTAAATTTTGACATGGCAGGATGATTTTTAATTATTTTTTTCAGTTATAACTTCTGCATCAACTATATTCAAAGGATATAATAGCTGGATTTTATTAATCTTCTCCCTTAATTCCAACTTAACAAGAAAAGAGATATTCGGTTTTTGATAAAGGCTTTCCATATCTTTAAGACTCATATTGAACAATCGCATTGATTCTCTGTTTCTCAAATAATTATACGCAGCTATCACTTCATTTTGAATAGATATATATGCTCCATAGCTAGTTTCCCTATTACTGGTTATAGATATAACAGCTTTTTTAGGGTTATCAGAAGATTTTGAACTTCGCTTTCCCAAACAATAGCCACAAAAATCCTTATCTGATGTCAAGGCGCCTCCATTGTCAATAAAATTGATGGCTGTCTGTTGAAGTACATCTGGCTCTATTAAAACATCATCAACCAACAATTTTCCTTGGCTATCAAGAAAAATTGAAAGAACATTTTTCTTTAATCTATCCATAATTGCTGTATCCTTATTAATCCTTGGCAGCATTCTGTCTAATCCTTCATCAACTTCGATAACCGTTGTTACCAAGAAAAAAATTAGTAATAAAAATGCAATATCCGCCATTGAACCTGCATTAACTGTTGGCATTCCCGTTCTTTTACTCATAATTTTAAGTATTTATGGTTTATTAAAAAAAGAATGGAAGTTGGTATATGTCAATTGTAATCCGCACTTTATCCAAAAAGCACTCAACAAACATATATCAATAGTTATGCCAAAAAAATGTTAAAAAACTGAAGAATATTTGCTATAGAATATAAAAAATAATGCCTATACGCAAGGGTTTAACATCCAGGGACTGCCCATCAATAAGATTCACCTTCTCATCAAATAAAGTATTCAATGCATAATAGGCCTGAAAATTAAAAGTATTGTATCCAAAATTAAAGGTTAGTCCATAATTAAATTGTCTAACGTCAGAATTAGAAAAAGATAGTTTAGTAGAGTCGGAGATAAACTTGGATCTAGCCCCTATTACGTATCCAAACTTAATCCCAGTATAAATCCTCCAAAATTTATAATCCGTTGCATTAGAGGTGCGCCATCTAAACTCTATTGGTGCCTCTATTAAATGAGTCTCTATTTTATTCCGTTTAAAATCAACATTATCCTCACTTAACAATACCCTATATTCTATTTCATTATCAACCTCTTCTGCCTGTATATTAGTATAATATGAGTTTACTGCATATCCCAATCCAATTCCAAAACCTACATTTCTTTCCGTATTTAATGGAATATCCTTAATAAAACCACCTTGCAAACCATAAGAAAAACTTCTTTGACTTGCTCCTTCTGGTTTATCCAACAAAAAATTATAAGTAATTCCCAGATAAAACTGATCTTCTAAGTATTTAGAGTCCTCAAAATTTGACTGGGACCAAGCAAAGGGTGCTATACATAAAAGAAATATAAAAGCTATTCTGTGCATAGAATAAAGGTAATCTAAAAACTTTTTTTACAAAAAAAAGCCCCAAATATAAATTTGGAGCTTTTACTGTTTTAAAAACTTTATACTTTGTCTATTTCAAATTGTTAAAAGCATCACCTTCATAAGTGGTATAGTTTACTTTTAACGCATTTACTTTACGAAGTTCTTGTTTAATATCTGATATAATACCCATGTTAGCTTCTTTATCTACCTTTAGGGCTGTGGTCAAAACGTTTTGAAGCTCTTGGGGTTTTTTGGCTCTTTCTGCCAAAATATAATCTCCTACTTCATTTACATTGGCAAACTTATCATTCAACTGAATCTTAGATTCCGTACCATATTGTTTTTGATACTCAGTTGTAGGCTTACCAACATAAAGATAGATTACACGATCCTTCTTCTCCAGCTTTTTGATTTCAGTAGCATTAGGCAAAGTATTTTCCACCATAATGTCACTATCTTTCATCACAGTAACCGTCATAAAGAAAAACAGAAGCATAAATACAATATCTGGTAAGGAAGCAGTAGATACCGCTGGTATATCTCCATCCTTTTTCTTTGCAAATTTTGACATATTTTTTTGTTTTAACTCTTTAAACTTAATTTGTGGATGTCTCTGCTTCAGATAATTTCTGAGGGAACAAACCTTGTATATTTGTTACTTTGTCCTTCAATTCATCCTTAACGGACGATTCCGTTTCTGGATTCAAATACAAAGCCTCCATAGCGGTATAATCCATCCCATATAAACGTTGCGCTTCCCTATTACGTAATTCATTATATGCAGCTACCAACTCATTCTGTACCGTGATATATGTGCCGTACCTAGTTTCACGATCATTCTTTAATGAGATAATAGCCTTTGATGGGTTATCCGAAGACTCTGCATCCCTTTTTCCCTTACAGTAATTACAATACTCCTCACTTCCGGATGGTGCTCCTCCATTGTCCAAAAAGGCAATAGCCTTTTCCCTTAAATCTTTAAGGTCCGTCAACTCCTCTTCTACCAAAAGCTGTCCATTTTTATTGATATTAACAGTAAAAATGTTTTTCTGTCTAATAATTGGAGGATTTTCTGGCGGCTCCATTGGAGGCAACATACGATCTAATCCAGCATCTGTTGCAATAGTGGTTGTCACTAAGAAAAAGATAAGTAAAAGAAACGCTATATCTGCCATAGAACCCGCATTTACCTCTGGTGCTCCTGCTCTTCTTGCCATAATTTATAGGTTTTTTTATTTACTGAACATTCTTTTGATTCCTGGTACTATCATTGCCAATACAGCTATAATAGTCAAAATAAAGAAAACATTCAGTCCCATTCCAATTTTCTTTACTGTACTTTCCGTGGTCATGGACATGTATTCATCCGCAACATCTGTTCCGCTTGCCAAACCATAAGAAATTCCCACTATCAACAATAGACCACCAATGATATAAAGCGCTTTTTTAAGACTTCCAGGTGTTGAAAACAATCCCTTAAAGGCAAAAAACAAGCTAGCAATAACAGCTATGGCTAACAATAAATATGTTAATATGAACATAAAATTCATGGCCCCACTATTGATTGCCTCTGTTGGATTTGCCTCCGACAATTCCCTAGATGGAAGCATAAACCAGAGCACAACCCCAATTAAGCTGAGCACCACTAATCCTATTTTTAAAAATTTATGCATAATACTATGTATTTTAAGTCCGACTTATTTTTTGTGATCCACCAACATATCAATCAAAGAGATTGATGAATCTTCCATATCATTAACAATACTGTCAATTTTTGCAATGATGTAGTTATAGAAGATTTGAAGTATGATGGCCGTAATCAAACCAAATACCGTTGTCAATAATGCAACCTGGATATCACCTGCAATAAGTGATGCACTTAAGTTACCCACAGCAGCAATTTTTTGGAAGGCCTGAATCATACCAATTACAGTACCCATGAAACCAAGCATTGGTGCAATGGCGATAAATAAAGACAACCAAGAAACATTTTTCTCCAACTGTCCCATTTGAACACCTCCATAGGCAACAACAGCTTTTTCAGCAGATTCAACACTCTCGCCAGCTCTGTCCAATCCCTGATAAAAGATAGAAGCAACTGGTCCTTTTGTATTTCTACATACTTCTTTTGCAGCTTCTACACCGCCAGAGGCCAATGCATCTTCAACTTGCTGCTTTAATTTAGAAGTATTGGTACTTGCTAAATTTAAATATATAATTCTTTCAATAGCTACGGCCAAACCAAGTATTAAACACAAAAGAACGATACCCATGAACCCGGCACCCCCCTGTATAAACTGTTCCTTAAGAATTTGTGTAAAACCTTTTTCAGCTTCTGGTGCATCTTGAACGAACAAGCTTACCGCAGCAACTTTCGCACTTACCATATTTGTACCTGCTACAAACGCCCCAGCAACAGCTAGGCTTGGGAATAATTTTTTCATTTTTTCAAACTTAAATTTAGTTAGTTAATAGGGTTAAAGATAAAAAAAAATCGCAATTAAAAAATTAAAACTTACTAGCAGAGAGGAAGGGATTCGAACCCTCGATACACTTTTGGTGTATACACACTTTCCAGGCGTGCGCCTTCGACCACTCGGCCACCTCTCTAATTATACCGTAATGGTCGCCCAATAAACAAAAAAAAAATTAGTTAAAGAAATTTGAGGAGTTAATTTTAGCGCATTTCTCCACGGAGAGATGTTTCAAATATGGTTTTAAAGGAGTTAGCAGAAATATTTGTTCCCAATAGGTACATGAGCTTTGTAATAGCAGCCTCTGTCGTAATATCCTTGCCATTAACTATTTGCATATTTCTTAGTTCAATACTGGTTTCATACTGCCCCAAAATAACACTCCCACCAGAGCATTGTGTAACATTTATAATGTGAAGTCCTCTTTGTATCGATTTTTTTAATTCTGAAACCAACCATTCCTCTGTTGGAGCATTTCCAGCTCCATATGTTTCCAAAATCAAGGCCTTTAGATTGGGGATATTCAAAATACTTTGTAATACATCATTATTAAGCCCCGGAAAAAGTTTTAAAATTGCCACATTATTATCCAATACCTTATGAACAACAAGTTTTTTATTTCTCTTTGGCTGCCATAAGAATTCTCGATTCACTTTTAGATGCACTCCAGACTCTATTAAGGCCGGATAATTTAAAGATGCAAATGCCTCAAAATGTTCAGCGTTTATTTTGGTCGTCCTATTGGCACGATACAATTTATACTCAAAATAAAGACCTACTTCTCGTATAACGGCTTTTCCATTTTCCCTCAATGAAGCTATTTGTATACTGGTTATTAAATTCTCTTTAGCATCCGTTCTTAAATCACCTATTGGTAACTGCGACCCTGTAAAAACTACTGGTTTATCCAAATTCTCCAACATATAGCTCAATGCCGAAGCCGTATAGCTCATTGTATCGCTACCATGCAGCACAACAAAACCATCGTAGTTTGTATAATTTTCTTCTATAATTGTTGCAAGAGTTACCCAATGGGTTGTATTCATATTGGAGGAATCAATAGGGTTATCAAAAGAAACACTATCAATATTACAGGCCAATTGATTTAGTTCAGGAATCCTTTTAAGAAGTTTACTAAAATCAAAAGCTTTTAAAACCCCTGTTTCGTATTCTTTTACCATACCAATGGTACCACCGGTATATACAAGAAGAATATTCATTGGTTTTTTCATAATACCTTAATTATATACCAAATACCTCTTTTGAGTTTTTCGTAGTTACATGTGCAATTTCTTCAATTGATTTTTCATAGATAACGGAAAGCTTTTCCAATACGTTTGTAATATATCCACTTTCATTTCTTTTTCCTCTATAAGGCACTGGCGCCAAATATGGAGAGTCTGTTTCCATAACAATATGCTTTAAATGGATTTGATTTAAAAAAGTGTCTATTTTACCATTCTTAAAAGTAACCACTCCGCCAATACCCAATTTCATATTATAGGAAATAGCTTTTTGAGCTTGCTCCAAGGTTCCAGTAAAGCAATGAAAAATTCCAAATAAGTCTGTTCCTTTTTCTTCTTCCAACACTTCAAAAATCTCATCGAACGCTTCTCGACAATGTATAACAATTGGTAGTTTATACTTTTTGGCTAGATTAATTTGGAACTTAAAAGCTTCTCGTTGTTGTTTCAAAAAAGTTTTGTCCCAATACAAATCGATACCTATTTCTCCTATAGCAAAAAACTTTCTGGACTGTAACATTTCTTCTACATGCGCAAGCTCCTCTTTATAATTTTCTTTAACATGGGTTGGGTGAAGCCCCACCATTAAAAACACATTCTTTGGAAATGCTTTTTCCAATTGAAGCATGGCAGTTGTATATGTTGAATCTATTGCTGGAATAAAAAAACGTTCTACCCCTATATCAATCGCGTTTTGTATTACAGCATCCCTATCTTCATCAAAAGCTTCACTATAAAGGTGCGTATGTGTATCCGTAATCATCATAGCGCAAAAATAGGTTTATCTTTGATAAAAAAGATACATGCCCATCCTCAAAAAGTTTTTAAAAAAGAAAAACTACATTAGAATTCCTTTGACACTAACCGCCACCAATCATTTTGAAATAGAAGCAAAAATAAATGGCGTAACTGGGAGGTTCATTTTGGACACAGGAGCGTCCAACACCTGTGTGGGATTAGATAAGCTAAAATTCTTCAATTTAAGCTCCAAGGAATCAAAAGTAAAAGCTGCCGGAGCTGGGGCAACAGATATGGAAACACAAATATCTACCAAAAATCTTATTGAAATTGGCAAATGGAACAAGAAGAAATTAAAAATTGTTCTTTTTGATTTGGTTCATGTAAATACTGCACTTACAACCCACAATGCATTACCAGTTGACGGTATTATAGGTGCCGATGTTCTAAAAAAAGGAAAGGCCATTATTGATTATGGCAAATGTCATGTATATCTAAAACAAAAAAGCCCTAGGAAAACCTAGAGCTTTTTATAATTTGTCTTTTTAAGCCTTAAAGTTCCAAGGCCTTTTTAACTTCATTATCCATTAATAGTTCTATTGGATTTTCCAAGGCCTCTTTTACAGCCACTAAAAATCCTACAGATTCTTTTCCGTCAATAATTCTATGGTCATAGGAAAGTGCTACATACATAATGGGTGCAATTACAATTTCCCCATTTCGTACGATAGGTCTTTCTACTATGTTGTGCATCCCTAAAATAGCACTTTGCGGAGGGTTAATAATTGGGGTTGACAACATAGATCCAAACACACCACCATTAGTGATCGTAAAAGTTCCCCCTGTCATTTCATCCACGGTAATTTCTCCTTCTCTAGCTCGTATTGCCAAGCGCTTTACTTCAGCTTCCACACCTCTAAAAGATAAATCCTCAGCATTTCTAATAACAGGCACCATTAATCCTTTAGGGCCAGATACAGCTATACTAATATCAGAAAAATCAAAGGTTATCATTTCCTTTCCATCTATCATGGAATTTACTGATGGGTATATTCCCAAAGCCCTTACAACAGCTTTGGTGAAAAACGACATAAACCCTAAACTTACCCCATGCTTTTCTTTGAATTTTTCTTTATACTGTTTTCTCAATTCAAAAATGGGCGACATATCCACTTCGTTAAAAGTGGTCAACATAGCCGTTTCATTTTTAACCGATACCAGACGTTCTGCCACTTTCCTACGTAACATGGAAAGTTTGGAACGGGTCTCACCTCGTGCACTACCAGTAAGTGACCCCATAGAAGGCACTGCTTTTACAGCGTCATCCTTGGTTACACGACCATCCCTTCCTGTTCCAACAATAGTTGAAGAATCCATTCCTTTCTCTGCCAATATTTTTTTAGCGGCGGGAGAAGCAGTGCCAGTGGCATATGTTTGAGATTTGGCTTCAACAGGTTTTGGAACTTCCGGTTTTACTTCTTCTTTCTTCTCCTCTTTAGGTGCGGTTGCCCCTTCCGGCTTTTCTGCACTTGTATCAATTAGGCACACAACAGCCCCTACAGCAACTGCATCTCCTTCTTCAGCTTTTAAAGTAATTACTCCACTTTCTTCTGCTGGAAGCTCCAAAGTTGCTTTGTCTGAGTCAACCTCGGCAATGGCCTGGTCCTTCTCTACATAATCCCCATCTTCTACCAACCAAGTTGCTATCTCTACTTCCGTAATTGATTCTCCCGGAGAGGGAACCTTCATTTCTAAAATCATTCTTTAGATTTTTATAATAACTAATTTATTTAAACAGTATCAAAAACATTATTGATTACTGCTCTTTGTCTCTTTTTGTCCCTTGCACTGGAACCTGGCGCAGGAACCGATGCATATTCTCTTGCCGCAACTTCCAACTTCACCAATTCAAAACGTTGAAGCATAAAACTCCAAGCCCCCATATTTTTAGGCTCTTCTTGGGCCCAAACATATTTTTCCACATTTGGGTACTTGTTGATGACTTCTTGCAACTTATCGTAATGCAAAGGAAATAACTGTTCTATTCTCACAAGAGCAACATCATTTCTTTCCAAATCCTCCCTTTCTTCCAACAAATCATAATAGAACTTTCCTGTACAGAAAACCAGTTTTTTAACTTCTTTAGGTGCAATGTTATCATCTATAACCTCTTCAAACTTACCGGTTGCCAAATCTTTTAAAGATGAAACAGCCTTGGCATGCCTTAATAAACTTTTTGGTGTAAAAACAATCAAGGGTTTTCTAAAATTTCGTTTCATTTGTCTTCTCAACAAATGAAACATATTGGCAGGCGTGGTACAGTCTGCAACAATCATATTGTCTCTTCCGCACAATTGCAAATACCGCTCTATACGTGCAGATGAATGTTCTGAACCCTGTCCCTCATATCCATGTGGCAAAAGAACAACAATTCCATTCTGCATTTTCCATTTATCCTCTGCAGCGGAAAGATATTGGTCAAAAATAATTTGGGCTCCGTTACTAAAATCTCCAAATTGGGCTTCCCAAATTGTTAATGTATTGGGGTTCGCCATTGCATAACCATAATCAAAACCCAGAACACCATATTCTGACAATAAAGAATTATAAATATACATTTCCCCTTTATTGGCAGGATTCATATTTAAAAGATTGATACGCTCCTCGGAAATTTCATCTCTCAAAATAGCATGGCGATGGCTAAATGTCCCACGTTCCACATCTTGCCCAGAAATTCTAACATTAAAGCCTTCTTCCAACAAACTTCCATAGGCCAATGTTTCTGCCATGCCCCAATCTAAAATATCGGTTTCAAAAACCATTTTGGCTCGTCCATCCAAAATTCGTTCCGCCTTGCGAACAAATTTCACTCCTTCTGGCACAGTGGATATAACTTTCGCTATATTTTTTAAGTGCTCTTTTGGATAAGAACTATCAACAGCTAGCAGCATGCCTTCCAAACCCTGGCGCTCAAAATCCGTCCATCGCTCCTGCATAAACTCACGTACTCGTGAAGAATCAGATTTTTTGGATTTTGCATATTCCCTTTCCAAAACCGCCTTAAAATCCTCAACTATTTTTTTAGAATACGCTTCATCAATAGCACCCTCAGCAATTAATTTATCTGTATAAATTTTTAGGGGATTTGGATGTTTAGCTATGGCTTTATATAATTTTGGTTGGGTAAACCTAGGCTCATCCCCTTCATTATGACCATACTTTCTATAACCCAATAAATCAATGAAAATATCCCTTTTAAATCGCATTCTGTAATCCACGGCCATTTCAATAGCATGAACAACGGCCTCCACATCATCTGCATTTACATGTAAGACTGGTGATAATGTTACTTTTCCAACATCAGTACAATACGTACTGGAACGTGCATCCAAATAATTGGTAGTAAACCCTATTTGATTATTTACAACAATGTGAATGGTTCCTCCTGTTTTATACCCGTTCAATCGGCTCATCTGAACAACCTCATAGGCAATTCCCTGCCCAGCAATTGCAGCATCACCATGAACAACAATTGGCAAAATCTGTGAATCATCGCCATTGTAATCATTATCAATTTTCGCTCTGGTAATTCCCTCAACAACCGGCGCAACTGTTTCCAAATGTGATGGATTCGGCACCAAATTCATTTTAATGGCACGACCATTTTGATATGTTTTATCGAGTGTAAAACCAAGATGATACTTTACATCCCCATCAATATTTTCCTCTTCAAAATCCTTTCCTTCAAACTCACTAAAAAGCTCGTGCAATGGTTTTCTGAAAATATTCACCAAAGTACTCAACCTTCCTCTATGCGCCATTCCCAGAACACATTCCTTTACATCATAGTCTATTACAGAATTAAACAATGCCACACTAATAGCAGGAATTAAGGACTCCCCACCCTCTAAAGAAAATCGTTTTTGACCAACGTACTTGGTCTGCAAAAAGCTTTCAAAAGTTACTGCTTGATTAAGTTTAGAAAGTATGTACTTTTTAGAATCTGCGGAATACTCAGGATGGTTGTTGTTCTTATGTAATCGCTGTTGCCACCAATTAACAATTTCCGGTTTTCTGATATACATATATTCCACTCCAATGGAATCACAATACACCTGATTAAGATGATCTATAATATTGCTCAATGTGTTGGGGCCAATCCCAATAATTTCCCCTGCATTAAAAACGGTTCCCATATCTTCTTGGGACAGGCCAAAGTTTTCAATTTCCAAGCTTGGAACATACTTACGTCTTTCCCTTACCGGATTGGTCCGGGTAAATAAATGCCCTCTACTTCTATAGCCATTTATTAACTTAACAACTTGAAATTCCTTTTGAACCGATTCTGGAACGGCAATATTTTGCCCATTTGCCTGAGAAGGAATATCCAATTCGTCCAAAGATGTTTCCAAACCAAAATCATATCCCTGAAAAAATGCGCGCCAACTAGGCTCTACACTATCCGGGTCTGTTAAATACTTGTCATATAATTCTGCGAAAAAGGAAGTATGCGCAGCATTTAAGAAGGAATATTTATCCATGAACTACTATATCGGTCAATTGAACAAAATTTCATCAAAAATACAACTTTTAGACTTTCTAAGTGTATCTTAGAAGCCATTAATGGATAAAATTAACGATAATGTTCAGATTCTTATCAAACAATCACAAACCCTTCGTTTTAAGTCTTTTTTTTACATTCATTGGTACCCTTGGGAGTGCCCAAAGCGGTAATTTTTGGGAGAAAGTCCATTATGGAGGTGGTTTAGGTCTTGGTTTTGGAAATAATACGTTTAATCTGAGTGTATCTCCCAGTGCTATTTATCAAGCAAATGAGCAATTTGCTTATGGCGTAGGACTCAACTATACTTACTATAAATTCCAAAATTTTAAAATGCAGGCTGGCGGAGCAAGTCTTTTGTCACTTTACAACCCCATAAGACCCATACAATTATCTGCTGAATTTGAACAATTGTTGGTTAATAGAAAGTTTGAAGTCTCAAACGGAACTAATTCTGAAACTTACTGGTCTCCAGCACTTTTTTTAGGAGCAGGATATTCCAGTTGAAATGTAACGGTCGGTTTAAAATATGATGTTTTGTATAACGAAGAAAAAAGTATTTATGCTGACGCACTGATCCCCTTTGTTAGGGTCTATTTTTAGGAGGTATATTTGGATTTGTACCATACTTTTTGAAATTCTCTTTTTAAGATTAAAAAAGTGATTTCTTCCGAAACATCCACCGCATCTATAGATGTGATTTTTTTTACCGTTTTTTCAGAGACATCAATTACATATAAAAGATTAAGGTATTCTGTGAATTTTTCCAGAATTAAATAATATACCTTTTCGTGCAGTAATGTTTTCAATCCCTTTGGATTGAATTCTTTAGAAAAATCAACTTGTATGTTTGCCAGCTGAAAATCCTTGTTTAACTGGTCTATAAGTTTTTCATATAGATGTTCATTCTTTGAAGCTTTTAGCAATTCAAGGCTATTAGAAAAATCCAGTTTCATAAACTATTTACGAGCAAATTCAGGAAATTGATTTTACAGGTTTTTGTATACTTTCCCTTCTTTCATCACAAAAACAACATTTTCCAATGTAGAAGCATTTTCAAGGGGGTTATCTTCTACGGCAATAATATCTGCCAAAAAACCTTCTTTTAATTGACCCAATTCTTTTTCCATTTCCAAAAGTGTGGCATTGATTAATGTAGCCATCTTTAGTGATTCTTTCAAAGGTATTCCAGATTCCAATAAATAACCAAACTCAATAGCATTTGTCCCATGTGGAAACACACCGGCATCCGTTCCAAAGCCCATGGGAACACCCTTTTTATAGGCTTTTGCCATTGTTGCTTGGTGAATTGGCCCAATCTCTAAAGCTTTCCTTGCTACCACAGGGGGGAAAAAACCTGGCACTTTGGCCTTTTCCGCCACTTGCCTTCCAGCACTTATAGTTGGGATCAAATAGCAATTATGTTCAATCATTAAATCCATGGTTTCCTCACTCATAAAAGAACCATGTTCAATCGTATTAACACCACCAAGAACTGCCAATTTCATTCCTTCATCTCCATGAGCATGCGCAGCAACGGTAAAACCATAGTTCTTTGCCGTACTTGTAACAGCCTTAATTTCTTCTAGAGTAAATTGTGGGTTATGACCACTTTTGGCCACACTCATAACACCTCCCGTAGCCGTTATTTTAATTAAATCTGCCCCATTTTTATAACGCTGTCGCACTGCCTTTTTTGCATCCTCGGGAGAATTCACCACTCCCTCTTTGGGACCTGGGTCACCCATTAAATCTTTCTTCATACCATTTGTGGGGTCTGCATGACCACCGGTAGTGGCCAATGATTTTCCTGATGTAAAAATGCGCGGCCCATCCACTACACCCCTATTAATGGCATTCCTCAAAGCAATATTAACTCCGGAGCCACCCAAATCCCTAACTGTTGTAAACCCGGCCATTAAAGTCTTTTTGGCATTAAGAGCAGATTCAAAAGCAACATCAGCTTCATTATTGGTAAATCTCTTGATGTATGACTGCGGATTGAATTCCGATTCCATATGAACGTGCATATCTATAAGACCTGGCAGTACCGTTTTAGTTTTCAAATCGATTACCTCATCAATATCTGAACCAGAAATATATCCACTTTGAATGCTCTTTATTTTATTTCCAGAAACTACAATTGTTTTTTCTGCCAACTTTTTTCCAGAAACGACATCTATAATGCTCCCACAATGCAAATAAACATCTTGTCCACTCAACACAATGGTAAAAAACAGTCCAATTACTACCAATAATTTTCTCATACTACTATTTTCTTATTTTTTGTTCCCAGTCCCAAGCAGATTTCATTGCTTCATCCAAAGTAGATTTAGCTTTCCAACCTAAAACTTCATTAGCCTTTGTAGTGTCCGCATATGCACTTATTACATCACCAGGTCTTCTGTCCACAATTTTGTAATTCAATTTTTTATTCGAAACTTTCTCAAAACTATTCACCACTTCCAAAACCGAACTTCCTTTACCAGTTCCAAGGTTGAAAACTTCATAATTTTCTTTGTTCTTATTCTCTAGAAGTCTTTGCAACGCAGCAACATGTGCCTTTGCCAAATCTACAACATGGATATAATCGCGAATACATGTACCATCCTGCGTTGGGTAATCATCTCCGAAAACCGAAAGCTGTTCTCTAAGTCCAACAGCAGTCTGAGTAATAAAAGGCACAAGATTCTGTGGCACCCCAATAGGCAGTTCTCCTATTTCCACACTTGGATGGGCTCCCATAGGATTAAAATATCGAAGGGAAATCGCTTTAATTTTTGGTGTCACTTTACATGTATCCCTAATGATTTCTTCCCCTATTTGCTTTGTGTTTCCATATGGTGATTCAGCTGGTTTTACAGGCGCATCCTCTGTAATGGGCATTTTATCTGCTTGGCCATATACTGTACAAGAAGAGCTAAAAATAAAATTGGAAGTTTTCAATTTTGACAACTCTTGAAGCAAGTAAACCAACGTGCCCAGGTTATTTTCATAATAAAGCAAAGGGTTTTCAACACTCTCGCCAACGGCTTTTGAGGCAGCAAAATGTATCACACCTTCAATATCTTGATGCCTTTTAAAAAAATCTTGGACTTTGTCTTTTTCTCTTAAATCCAACTTTTCAAAAGTAGGAGCCTTCCCAGTAATGGCCATAATACCATCCAAAGACTTTTTTGAAGAGTTAGACAAATTATCAATAATAACAACTTCAAAGCCTTCATTTTGAAGTTCAACCACGGTATGGGAGCCAATAAAGCCTGCGCCTCCAGTTACAAGTATTTTCATCCTCTATTCAATAAATTTAATAATAGTTTCAGTAATATAGTCTATCTGCTCATTATCCAACTCTGTATGCATTGGCAATGAAATTACTTCCTTAACCAATTGATTGGTCACTTCAAAATCAACTTCATGATATCGCTCATCCTTATAGGCTTTCTGACTGTGTAAAGGAATGGGATAATACACTCCACATGGAATTCCTTTTTCGTTTAAATGGTCTACAAGTGCATCCCTTTTTCCGTTCAAAACTCTTAATGTATATTGATGAAAGACATGACAATTACAATTACTTCCTTCAGCTGTACAACAACTGGCCAATTTTGGTGTCAAAATATTTGGTTGGCCTTCCAATGCCTTGGAATATTTCAATGCCGCTTCCCTTCTTTTTTTGTTGTATCCATTCAATCTTGGAAGTTTTGCCCTTAAAACAGCTGCCTGCATAGAATCCAACCTAGAATTCACCCCTACTACATCATGGTAATAGCGTTTGTACATTCCATGATTTACAATTCCTCTTATAACATGGGCCAAATCATCGTCATTGGTAAATATGGCACCCCCATCTCCGTAAGCCCCAAGATTTTTTGATGGAAAAAATGAAGTGGCAGAAACATGACCAATAGTGCCTGCTTTTTGTGGTTTTCCTTGATATGTACAGTCTGCACCAATGGCTTGTGCATTATCCTCAATAACATATACATTATGCTTTTGAGCTATTTGCATTACAGCATCCATATTTGCACATTGCCCAAACAGGTGGACAGGAACTATAGCTTTAGTCTTAGGCGTAATAGCCTTTTCAATAGCTTCTGTGTCTATATTAAAAGTATCTGGCTCAACATCAACCAAGACAGGTGTCAGTTGCAAAAGTGCAATTACCTCTACCGTTGCAGCAAATGTAAAATCCGACGTAATAACCTCGTCACCTGGTTTTAGGCCCAGTCCCATCATGGCTATTTGCAGGGCATCCGTACCATTGGCACAAGGGATTACATGCTTTACGCCCAAATAATCTTCTAACTCTTTTTGAAAGGATTGGACTTCTGGACCATTTATAAAGGCGGATGTTTCTAAAATTTGGGCAATGGATGAATTTATTTCTTCTTTTATGGATTGGTATTGACCGTTAAGGTCTACCATTTGAATTTTCCTCATTTTTAAGGGTTGTCTTAACAATTATACAAAAATACGGAACCCATGCCAATGTATTTATGTAAAGAAGCTTAATTTAGCACTAAACAATTCCAGAGTGCATTTTATCTACAATATTATTTCCCATATCACTTGGTTCTTTCTTACAATCCTTGCCTTGCTAAACCCAAAAATGAAGCTTTTTGTGAAAGGAAGAAAGCAAACATTTTCCATATTAAAAAAAGAAATTAATAAAGGGCATGATGTTATTTGGGTTCATGTGGCCTCTCTTGGTGAATTTGAACAAGGGCTGCCCATCATAGATGAATTGAAGCTCACCTACCCAAGCTATAAAATATTGGTTACTTTTTTTTCCCCTTCCGGGTATGAGGTAAAAAAGAATACTCCATCAGCAGATGCTGTTACTTACCTGCCCATGGATACCAAAACAAATGTTCAGCACTTTTTGGATTTGACACAGCCTAAATTGGCCATTTTTGTAAAATATGAGATTTGGCCCAACTACCTTAAAGAACTAAATAAAGGAAACATTCCCACCATTCTTATTTCAGCCATTTTTAGGAAAAACCAGATTTACTTTAAGCCTTATGGAAGTTTTATGAAAAGGGCGCTAGGCAATTTCAATTATATTTTTGTTCAAGATAAAAATTCAAAAAAACTTTTGAAATCCATTAACATCATAAATGTTTCAGTTTCTGGGGACACTAGGTTTGACAGGGTTTCAAAAATTATAAAACAGGACAACTCCCTGAATTTTATGGAGCAGTTCAAACAAAATACCACTTGTTTTGTTGCTGGCAGCACATGGCCCGAAGATGAAGAAATTATTGTAAGTTATATTAATTCAACAGAAAACAAACTAAAATATGTGTTGGCTCCACATAAAATAAATAAAGACGAAATTACTTCCTTAAAAAAAAGCATAAATAAAAACACACTGCTTTATTCTGAAATAACCAACCAGAACCTATCGGATTTTGATGTGCTGATTATTGACACCATTGGTCTTTTGACAAAAATATACAGCTATGCCTCCATGGCCTATGTGGGTGGAGGATTTGCTACAGGCCTTCACAATACTTTAGAGCCCGCAGCTTTTGGCATACCAGTTATCATTGGCCCAAAATATAAAGGATTTAAAGAGGCTGAAGAACTGGTAATTGAAAAAGGTATTTTGACCATCGCCAATAAAGTTGAATTTCAAAATACTACGAATCTGTTGATTGAAAACCCTGATTTTTGCAGTAGAACTGGAGAAATCAATTCTAAATATGTTTTAAAAAACAAGGGTGCCAGCACTTTGATAATAGAACATATTTGTTCTCTTTTATAGTAATTTTCTTGAATTTTCACTTCTATCTTTTGTTTTACCATCATAGAACATATTAAAATTTTACTTTCATTTTTTTTGTTAGTTTTACCAGAACCAACAAACTAATACCCATGAATTCCAAAATTTTTCGCATTTCCCTCACTGCAGCGCTATCTGGCTTTTTATTTGGGTTTGACACCGTTGTAATCAGTGGTGCAAATCTGCCTATTAAGGAACTTTGGAATACTTCTCCATGGTTTCATGGCACCTTTATAATGTCCATGGCTCTTTGGGGAACAGTAATTGGTTCTCTTTTTGGCGGAGTTCCTTGCGAACGTTTTGGAAGAAAGAAAACCCTCTTTTGGATTGGAATATTATATGCTTTATCTGCCATTGGTTCGGGATTGGCAACAGACCCCTATATGTTTTCATTCTTTAGATTTATTGGTGGACTGGGTGTTGGTGCATCCTCGGTAGCAGCCCCAATATATATTTCAGAAATATCTACTGCAAAAAATAGGGGTAAGTTAGGAGCATTATATCAATTTATGCTCGTTTTGGGTATTCTAATAGCTTTCATTTCAAACTATTTATTAATAGGGGTCGGTGGTGAAAATGATTGGCGCTGGATGTTGGGAATTGAGGCTATTCCCGCTATTCTATATACTGTTTTGGTTGTTAAAATTCCCAACAGTCCACGATGGCTGGCCATTACAAAACAGGATGATAGAGGTGCGCTAGAGACTTTAAAACAACTTTACACCGAAGAAGATGCCTTAAATAAATTAAAAGAAATTAAAAGTGATATTTCGACAAAAAAGGTGAAAGAAAGTCTGTTTTCTGGAAACTACAAAACGCCTTTGATTCTTGCTTTTCTTATCGCTTTTTTTAACCAACTTTCTGGAATTAACTTTATTCTTTACTATGCCCCAGAAATATTGGAAAGAGCGGGGTTGGCAACTCAAGAATCACTTTTTAGTTCAATTGCTATTGGACTTATAAATCTAATTTTCACATTTGTAGGTGTTTGGTTAATAGACAGATTAGGAAGAAAACAATTGATGAAAATAGGTTCTTTTGGGTACATAATTAGTCTTGGTATGGTGGGCTGGTGCTTTTATAGTGGTGCAAGCTCTACCCTTCTCCTCATTTTTATTTTGGTCTTTATAGCATCCCATGCTGTTGGCCAAGGTGCTGTTATATGGGTCTTTATCTCCGAAATATTCCCTAATAAGGTGAGGGCATTCGGTCAATCATGGGGTACCGGGACACATTGGGTATTTGCCGCAATCATCACTTTGGTCACTCCTATTTTTTTAGATGCCGACAATGGCATCTTTAAAGATAATCCATGGCCTATTTTTATATTTTTTGCAGGTATGATGGTCCTTCAGTTATTGTTTGTATTGTTCATGATGCCGGAGACCAAAGGAATCTCTCTGGAAGATTTGGACAAAAAACTAAATAAAAGGAAATAGTACTCAATGATATGAATGGATTCGTTAATCGAGCATATTTACCAATTCTAGTATAAGCATCTGTATTTCAAGACATTTATCGAGTATTTTGCCGAAAAACTAACTGAATAAGCAACAATTTATTACATTGTAGGAAATTATATGAATTATGGAAGAATTATCTTTTGGCACCAAAATACTCAATACATTCCTTAGGTTAATGGTATTTGTTTTGGTAGGCATTTTAATTGCCGTTGTGGTCTGCCTAATTTTAGCAGCCTTTGGGTTCTTTTAACACCTAATTATCCCATAATCTTAAACTCTTCTTGAATGCCTATTATACTACTATTATTCATAAAAAAAGCTTCCAAAATAGGAAGCTTTTTTTATAGAAAATTTATTGCTTTAACCTTATAAAGGCACTTCTCTGGTCAAAACCTTTATTATAAAAAATATAGTGATTGATAGTACCAAGCAACAAATTGCGGCTATTCTGTCCTCTGTGATGAACTCCTTTTTCAAATTTAGAATCAAAGTCTTCATAAGTAGATAATTTTATACAAAGTTGGCAACAAACGCTATAGAGAGGAATAAAAGTTGACCAAGTGATAAAATTGTAGACCAAAGGTAATGTCAAGGGAATTGGTCGAAAATAAGTGCTATTGACCCATTTTAATGTTTTAAACCGGTCTTGACTATTTGTTTTTTAACAAAAAAATCATAATTAACTAAAACAGTGCCTTTTGCCTTATAATTCTCCAATGTCTTTCAAGATTTGGCTTAAAAATCAGAACTATTGAACAAATTCCAAAAATAAACAGAATTACCCCAAAAAATACAAAGAATGGGGATAGCGAATGATAATAATACCTGGTTAAACCATAACCCGTAATACTACCATAAAGTATAATGGAGTGAACCACATAAAGAGATAGTGTTTTTTGTCCTATTTTAAACAATAATGGATGTTTAAGGTGATTCCTAAAAAGTAAAAAAAATGTGAAAACAAAAAGTACATCTCCTAAACGGGCAAGGGCATAATTATTGTCCAAAATGGTATAAGAGGAGAAAATTAAAATAGAGCCTATTATAATCATTGCCAATATAATATCCCTATAGAAACTCTTCTTTCCGTTAAACCTATTAAATAAAACAGATAAAAAACCACCAAAAGTTGCATAGGCAAACCATGGTATTATTGTGAATACCGAACCATTTTTTACAGTAAAATAATTATTGAAAATAGTTGGCATAAAAGAATAATCCCATTTTTCCAATTTAAACTTAAACAATAAAAGACCTAGACTTATATTAAGTAAGATCAATGGAAATACTATTTTTTTTGTTTTATAGGTAAGTAAATAAATTATAACAATTAATACGATAGAGAGTCCAATACATTGCAGTACATGAACAATGTAAAATTTATCGTTGATGGTTCCTTGTAGCAAGCCTTTAAAATTCAACTGCAACAAATAACCTATGCCCATTAATTGAAGCCCCCTTATAAAACCTTTTTTTACTCTTGGGTTTCTTATTCCTAGAGAATGTTTTTTCAACAGAATAAATGTGAAAACAAAGCCAGAAACGGCAAAAAAAACAGGAGCGGTAATTCCTCTAAAATAGTCCCAAACGGAAAATAGAAAAAAGTCCTTATTCTTATAATCATTAGACAGCAAAGATGCTACAAAATGACCTTGAAGCATCATAAGTATTGCCCATGCGCGCATCGCGTCAATAAAGTGCAATCTACCTTTTTGAAGGTCATTCCCTTGAATCATTATATAAAAATGTATGGCGAAGGTAGAATAATAAGTATGAAAAACTCCTTGGATTTCATTATTAAAATGAAGACCTATCACAAAAAAACCTTGTTTCCAAAGAGCTATTCTAAAGAGTTGAGGCGGAGAAAATAAAGTTTTCACATCTTACAACAGTAGACCTTTTTTCTAAGGAAAATCTAGCACTATCATTTGTAGGCTTTTGGCATATCTTGAGAGTTTGTTGCACTTAAGATCAAAAGCTATTTTAAACTATCAATTACACTCCCACAAGTCAACATAGCATCACCAAAATACGGATTGCGCACTTCCTTTTCGGCACTTAGCCATTTAGCACCTTTATTGCTGTCCGCCATAGGGCAATGCTGTACATATATTGCATTATTCACGAATTTTAGACCTGAAGTGATAGCAATTATATTCTCATTAAAAATAACGAAGTGCGCTCGTTGATTTTCCAAATCTTTCTTTTTAGCAATAGCCTCAAGCATTTCCATACCTTTAACCAAATGTGCTTTTTCCATCGCACCTAAGTCTTTAAGGTTGAGCTTTTTTAGCTCGGTCAATATTGTTTTTGCCAGATAGGCGGTTTGGTCAGAATCACTGGCTACAAAAGCGTCCTTTAATTTTAAATAGGAAACCAAGATTGTTTGAAATTCGTTTTGAAATCTATCTGGAAACTTCATATCCCTTGTACTTTCTATTCCACCTTTTTCTTTAATGTCCTGCATCCCTATATGACCTTCATGCCCCGTCATTGTTTTTCCGGCTTTTTTGTTCATCATACTTTTTTTACCTTTTAACTGAGCGGTAGCATCCACAGAAAAAGTACCATTGGTAACTATCTCTTCTCCTAACGAAAGACCTGAAATCACTTCCATTTGTTCTCCTTTTCTGGCACCAACCGTTACCTCTCGCATTTCAAACACAGGCTCATCAGCCTTTACTTTTAGGTACACCACTGAACGCTCTCCTGTCCACATCACTGCACTTGAAGGAACAGATAAGGTTGCCACTTGTTCCAAATTTGGACTTGTCATTATTTTTCCCATAACGAACATCCCCGGTTTAAAAATATCGTTTGAATTCCTTAATGTTGCTCGCACTGTTACAGTTCTGGTGGAATTATTCAGTACAGGATCTATAAAAGAGATTCTACCTTGAAATAGTTCATCGGGATAAGCATTACTAACAATACTGATTTTTTGCCCTTGACTAATTTGAGACAATTGGTTCTCATAAGCATCAAACTCTACCCAAACAGTATTCAAATTGTTTACTTTAGCAATAGGTTGTCCTTTTTTTACATAATCGCCTTCTGCGCTCATTACTTCTGAAACTGTTCCTGAAACCGTTGTATAAATAGGGAAATTCTCTTTTACCTTCCCCGAAGTTTCAATGGTATTGATTTGACCTTCTGAAAGCTTCCATAGCTTTAATTTATTCTTAACTGCGTTATATAACTGTGGTTGTGATGACTTTAATGAAGCTGCTGTCAATAATTCTTGTTGGGCAGCGACCAATTCTGGGGAATAGATAGTGGCCAAGAGTTGGCCATTTCTAACTTTTTGTCCTTCATAGTTAACATTCAATTGTTCAATCCTACCGTCAAAATAACTTGCTTGCAAAGCAACAGCTTCCTTGTTGACAGCAATCTTTCCCGAAAGACTTATGGTACTATTAACTTCATCTGTTTGGCCTCCCACTACAGTAGTTTGAATGTTGGCCAACGCCAAGGCGTTATCAGTCATTTTAAACTGCCCAGGGGAAAGGCCATCGGCTCCAGCTTCGGCAGGAATTAAATCCATGCCGCATAAGGGACAATCACCAGGTTCGTGCTGCATAATCTGTGGGTGCATTGAGCACGTCCACATTTGGTCCGCAGTTTCACCAGCATGGTTATGGGTAGATATTGTTTTTTCCTCGGTACGTATGCCGAAGATTAGGTAACCTGCCAAAAGTCCGGTTATAGCTGCAACTGCAATATAAATACTAGTCTTTTTCATTAATTCCTTTTTAATCGTTTCTTAAGTTTTATAATGGAAGTAGAGCTTACATACCAAAGTATAAAGCCACTAAACACTGTAATTAACCCCAAGAGAGAAAATGCTCTTAATACCGTAGTGTTGAAATTATCCCTACCCTCATAGTCCATCGTATGAGTCATCCATAGAAAATCAAAAATGCGCCAACTACGATGACGTACTGTTTGGAACTTGCCATCTATGACAGACACATAAGCCTTTAGATTATCATCGCCTTTATAAGATATTACATAGGCTGGCAATAGCTTCTCACGGTATTCATGATGTTTGCCTACTTTGTCAATCAGAAATATTTTAGAAACCTCTAATTCATCTTTCATACGAGTATTGGCAATGTATAAAGCTTCCTTTTCACTAACACCCGACTTTACCGTGCCATCCAAGGCATTATAGAGTTTGTCATTGTTAATCCAATAAAACGGTACTCCATCGATATCTCGAATTTCTATGTCTCGAATTCCATCGGAATGTTTTAATTCTGAAGGTGCAATTAAGTTCTTAAACGCCTTGGGCCGGTATTTCAAATTCTTAAAATGATCACCATGAATATTATCGATATCCGTCCAACTAAAATATAATCCACTTATCGTCCAGAACAAAAACTGTATGCCCAAAAACAATCCCATATAGCGGTGTATTTTTCTAATTTTTCTTGCTGTATGCCTATTTACCATCCGTTTTAAATTTTTATTCTTCTTAATCTTAATGCATTTGCTATAACAGATACTGAACTAAAACTCATGGCCAAAGCAGCAATCATTGGTGAGAGCAAAACACCAAAGAATGGATATAACACTCCTGCTGCAATAGGTACGCCAAGTGTATTATAAATCAATGCAAAAAATAAATTCTGTTTAATGTTCCCCATTACCGCATTACTTAAATTTAGAGCTTTCACTATACCGTTTAAATCTCCTTTTACCAAGGTAAGGGCAGCGCTTTCAATAGCAACGTCCGTTCCCGTTCCCATTGCAATGCCCACATCACTTTTTGCCAATGCAGGGGCGTCATTGATACCGTCTCCAGCCATAGCTACTACTTTGCCCATAGACTGTAATCGTTCCACCTCTTTTAATTTATCTTCAGGAAGCATACTCGCATTAAAATCTGACAAATTGAGTTCTCTGGACACTGCCTGAGCTGTATCGCGGTTATCACCAGTAAGCATAATTACATCGATTTCCATATTCTGTAGCTCCTTGATAGCCTTGGCACTGGTCTCTTTTATTTTGTCACCTATCACCACATACCCCAATACTTCACCATTTACCGCTAAATAGGAAACTGTTTTTCCTTGCTTTTGGAATTGCTTGGCTTCAGCCTCCATTTCTGAGGATATTTTAGCTCTTTCATGCTCCATCATTTTGGGATTACCCAAACCTAATTTCATATTGTCTACGAAACCTTGGACTCCTCTTCCTGTTATAGCCTTAAAATTCTCGGCTTTCTTAACATTTACCTCTCTTTCAGCCCCATAGGCCACCGTTGCTTCGGCCAAAGGATGCTCACTATTGCTGTTAAGGGCAACAATAAACTGAAGGATATCGATTTCACTAAAACGGTTGTCAAATGCTCCTACCTTTTCAACGGTTGGCTTGCCTTCAGTAATAGTTCCTGTTTTATCAATAATAAGAGTGTCAACCTTGTTCATTTTTTCAAGAGCTTCGGCATTTTTAATGAGCACACCATTTTGAGCGCCCTTGCCCACACCAACCATAACAGACATTGGTGTTGCCAATCCCAATGCACAGGGGCAAGCGATTATCAAAACGGCTATGGCATTTACCAAGGCATAGACATAACGCGGTTCTGGTCCCAAGATGGCCCAAACCGCAAAGGTAATAACTGCAATTAGTACCACAATTGGCACAAAATAGGCCGAAACTGTATCTGCTAGTTTCTGAATGGGCGCACGACTACGGCTTGCTTCGTTGACCATGGCAATAATCTGTGAAAGTAGGGTATCACTGCCTACCTTTTTAGCGGTCATCAAAAAAGATTGATTCCCATTTATAGTTCCGCTGCTCACCTTATCTCCTTCATTCTTGTTTACCGGGATTGGCTCTCCTGTAATCATGGACTCGTCTACGACACTAGTCCCTTCCTTAATCACCCCATCAACCGGAATCTTATCCCCTGGCTTGACTTTAAGCACATCCCCAATTTCGATAGTATCAATACTAACTTCAACCTCTTCTCCATCTACTACTTTTACCGCTTTGTTAGGAGCCAGCTTCAACAATTCCTTTACGGCTGAATTTGTTTTGCTGTGAGCTCGCGCTTCTAACAATTGTCCCAATAAGACAAGTGTCAAAATCACTGTAGCTGCTTCAAAATACACATGCACATTCCCAGATTCTGTCTTGAACTGATCTGGAAACAAGTCTGGAAAAACCAACCCAAATACACTAAACAACCACGCTACACTAGCACCAATTCCTATAAGGGTAAACATATTGAGTTTCCAGGTTTTGATGCTACGATAGGCACGTTCAAAAAACATCCATGTGGCATAAAAAACCACTGGCATGGAAAGCACAAATTGTATCCAGTTCCATTGCCACTGTTCCAAAATGGAGTACAAAGGGTTGTCCGGAATCATTTCACTCATTGCAATCAAGAAAATCGGTAACGTAAATACCGTGGCAACCCAAAACTTTTTCGAAAGTTTGTTATAGGTCTTTTCTTCTGCGGAAAGGTCTGGTTCCATTGGCACCAAGTCCATACCGCATATAGGACAGCTTCCTGATTCATCTTTAACCACCTCGGGGTGCATGGGGCAAGTCCATTGACCTGAATGGACGGACAAAGCTGAAAGACTTTGTTCCTCAACCAAGTCCATACCACATATAGGACAATCCCCCGGTCTGCCATACGTCTTATCACCCTCACAGTGCATTGGACAGTAAAAAGTTCCAGTTCCTTTGCCTTTCGATTTCACTTTATCATCTATTTTAGGGGGATGATTGTGTTCCCCTGGCAAATGAATACTATAGACACCTCCCTCATTTTCTAGAGCCTTCTGAAGGGTTTCTATATTGATATGGCGATTCATTTCGATAATAGCATCCTTTTTTTCTAAATCAACAGTTGTATTAATTACACCATCAACCGCATTAAGTGTTTTCTCAACATGATTTCGACAACCATTACAGCTCATTCCTTGTATGTGATATATGTGTTTCATAGTCCTAAATTAGCTGATCTAAGGTACCTCGAATCTTTTCAAGGTGTTAGCACAATTGTGGGTAATATTTATACTATTTTGTCATATGGTTTTCTATTCCATTCCCTAGCTTTTTGGTATGCCCCCATTGACATTCCCGTTGATGTTTTGAACTGCTTAGCTAGATGGCTACTACTGTTATAGCCCAATTGGTAGGCTATTTCCGAAAATGTCTTATCCCTCATTTGAATAAGTTCCTTGGCCTTCTCTATTTTTAGGCCAATAAAATATTTCTCAATGGTAATTCCTTCATGGGCACTAAACAATTTGCTTAGCACGGAATAATCCCTGTTTATTTTATCCCCAAGATATTCCGAAAGATTTTGATTCATAGTCTGGTTTTTTAAACCGATTATCAAGAGGTTTTTAATTGTGTTGATTATCTTTTCTTTATGATCAACCACAAGTTCAAAACCATTACGAACCAAAATCTCTCGGATCTTGTTTATTTCAATATTCGAATCCTCTCCAAATTGAATTTCTCCCAATTCAATATGGGTAACACGCAATCCGTTTTTTTCCAACTCGGATTTCAAAACAGATTTACACCTGTCGCATACCATATTTTTAACTTTAACAGAAGTCATTGGGAATTTTTTAGTTTTTCTTAGTGTTTATGCCCGTCTTTTTGGTGTTCTTCATTGGCCACATAGGCCATCCCACATTTTGGACAGGTTCCTTCTGTATCACTGCCACTGCCCTCACAATGCATTGGACAAACATAGGCCGATGCATATTCCTTAGCCACTTCTTCAGTAGTTTCTGATTGCTCAGTGGTGGTTTCATTGTTTTTTTCTGCTTTTCCTTTGCACGAAACTGAAAGAAAAAATGTTGCTAAAAAAGCGATTGTTACTAAAGTTTTGATTTTTGTGTTCATTGTTTTAAAATTTACTTGTTTATTAAATAATTGATAAGGGCAGATTGTACGTAATACAACCTAACCGATTGAATTTGATTGAGTTGAAATTTTAATTGTAGCTCTTGAATCTCCAGAACATCTTCAAAATCGATGGTTCCTGTTTCATAATTTTTTATAAGTATTTGTTCCGCATCTTTGGCTTGTTTCAAGTTTTTGGCTTGGATATTGAAGGCAATTCTGGCTTCATTCCGTTGTGATACTGCTTTTGCAAAACTAGACTCTAATACATTCAATCGTTCCTGCTTTTGGAGCTCTATTTCCTGCCTGCGCAACTCATTCTGTTTGGTACGGGAATCGTAGCGTTTGTTGAACATTGGAACTGAAAGTGAAACCATGGGCATAACAATATCTTTTCCATTATCACCAAATGTCATATTAGGTCGTTCCTGCACGGGAACATAATCCAACCCAAAGCCAAGCATAGGTGAACTTTCTTTTTTATTAAGCAATTCTGCATGGGTTACAGTCGCATACATCTTATCAAAGCGCAGTAATTCTGGGTTTAATTGCAAGCTATCTAAAGTAATAGGATCAATTTCCGGTATGCTCATACTAGAAACAACATCAACAGCAATACCAATGCCTCTATTTAATAATCCATTAAAAGCGGCTTGTTCTGCCAGGAATTCTTCTTGCAACACTTCCTTTTGTTGTTCTATTTCATTTTGACGTATCTGTAATCGTAATACATCCACCGCACTTGCCTTGCCAACCTCAACAGAGGTAAGTGCCAATTTTTCATAAGTTTGAAGCAACTTAATATTTTCGTCCAAGACATCTTGCTTGGCTTTTAGACTATATAATCTATAGTAGGATCTAGCCACGTCCAAGGTCAGTTTTCGTTTAACAATAACATAATCAACATAATCTGTCTCAGCCATTGTCTCAGCATACCTTTGCCTAGCGGAGACCGTACCAAACCAAGGCAACATCTGCTTAGCTGAAAATCTTGCTCGTTGTGCTCCAGTTCGGGTTTCGGGCTCGCTCACAAAATAACCAGCGATAAACTCCGTATTGGGTAACCAATTGGCCTCATTCACCTTTTCCTGTGCAATGTTATAGTTCAGTTGATGAGCTTGAATAGTGGGATTGTTGGACTGTGCTTCTTCTATATAGGATTGTAATTGCTGTGCCTTTCCAATTGCACATACAAACAACATAATCATGGTTACACATATACTTTTCATTTGCTTGCTCTTTTGAGTTGATTTTCTTTTTTCCAGCTAAATAGAACAGGTACCACAAATAGGGTGATTAGGGCAATGAGCATACCTCCAAAACTTGGTATGGCCATTGGTATCATAATATCACTCCCTCGTCCCGTGGATGTAAGAATGGGCAATAAGGCCAATATGGTTGTGGCCGTAGTCATTAAACAGGGCCGTATTCGTTTTTCGCCTGCTTCTATCACAGAATCACGAATACCCTGAGCATTATCTGGACTGTTACGGTCAAAGGTTTGAGTTAAGTAAGTGGCCATTACCACACCATCATCTGTTGCAATTCCAAATAGGGCAATAAACCCTACCCATACCGCAACACTTAAATTAATGGTTTGCATCTGGAACAAATCCCTTAGGTTTTCGCCAAAAAAATTAAAATTGAAGAACCATTCCTGTCCGTACAACCATATCATTACAAAACCTCCTGCAAAGGCCACGGCTATTCCCGTAAATACCATTAAGGACGTCGTCACACTTCTGAATTGGAAATAGAGAATCAAAAAGATGATGATAAGGGACAAAGGCACTACCAATGATAAAGTTTTTTCTGCACGAAGTTGGTTTTCATAGGTGCCGGTAAAGCCATAGCTTATTCCTTTGGGAACTGTTAGCTCACCACTATCAATCTTTGCCTGAATGGTCTTCTGTGCGTTTTCCACTACGTCCACCTCAGCAAAACCATCCATCTTGTCAAAGAGGACATAACCTACCAAAAAGGTATCTTCACTTTTAATAACTTGTGGCCCTTGTTCATATCGAATGGTGACCAACTCACTTAATGGCACAGGACTTCCCTTGGCCACAGGAACATAGATTCCTTTTATATCATCTGGATTACCTCTAAGTTCTCTAGGATAGCGAACCCTGACTGCATATCGCTCTCTGCCTTCCACAGTTTGGGTCAAAGGCATTCCACCTACAGCTATTGACAATATGCGCTGTACATCTTCAATAGTTATACCGTATCTAACCAAACGCTCCCTGTCTATATCAATCAATAAATAGGGTTTTCCTACAATTCGGTCTGCAAAAACTGCTTGTTCCTTAACACCTTCCGCTGTTTTAAGAATTTCTTCCAATTGCAGGCCGAAGGTTTCAATTTGTCTCAAATCTTGACCTTTCACCTTTATACCCATTGGAGCACGCATTCCAGTCTGGAGCATTACCAATCGGGTTTCTATGGGCTGTAGCTTCGGGGCAGAGGTTACCCCTGGTAATTTTGTGACCTTAACTATTTCATTCCATATGTCATCAGGTGACTGTATCTTAGGTCGCCAATTACGGTAATATTCACCGTTTTCATCTTCAATTAATTGACCTCGGTCTGCTTTAAAAGCTTTATTCAAATAGCTTGAAGCGTTATTTACTTCCATATTTGGATTAGCTACCACCTTACCATTTTTTAATTCAAAAAAACGGTCTTTATTTATACGGAAACGTTGGGGTTTTCCATCTAAGTTCAATTCATATTCTGAGCGATACTGTATTAAGTTCTCGTACATTGATAGTGGTGCGGGGTCCAATGCAGATTCTGTCCTACCTGCTTTTCCTACCACGGTCTTTATTTCAGGAATACTGGCCACGGCCATATCTAGCTGTTGCAATACTCTTTTGTTTTCTGCGACTCCCGAATGTGGTAATGAAGTAGGCATTAGCAAGAACGAACCTTCGTTAAGAGAGGGCATGAATTCTTTGCCCGTATTGCGCATTATCAGCACACCAAAAATCACAATGGCCGTAGGCAGGGCAAGAAAAAGAAACTTGTTTTGCAAAGCCCATCTTAAAATGCGGGTATAATACATTCGAAATACCCAAAAGGCAGCCAACAGACCACAACTAATGAATGACACGAATATAAGATTCATAATAATACTCCGATCAAAACCTAAGGGTCGCCAATACACTGCCAACAAAAAGACAATGGTAATGACAGAGACAATTATGGCACCTAAATTGTATTCCTTAAGAGAAATTACACCTCTAAGGGATAGTATTGCCAACACTCCAAAAACAACAAGTAACAATCCTAGCCAATAACCTAATAGTACTGCTAAAACCCCCAGAACAATTAAGGCTCCACTAATGATATACCTAAAAATTGATTTAAGATTTCGTTTTTTGAAGAAATAGGCGGCAAATGGAGGTATTAAGAACAATGCAACAATTATAGAAGCAGTTAATGCCATTGTTTTGGTAAATGCCAAAGGGCGAAATAATTTACCTTCAGCACCAATCATTGTGAATACAGGAACAAAACTTATGACAGTGGTCAGCACCGCAGTTAAAATTGCTCCGGAAACTTCAGCTGTGGCATTATAGACAACGGTATTGATAGATAATTGCTTTGAATCTTCAAGAGTATTGTTATCATCAAGATGCCTAATGATATTTTCAGAGAGAATAACCCCTACATCAACCATTGTACCTATGGCAATGGCAATACCTGACAAAGCCACTATATTGGCGTCCACTCCAAATAATTTCATTGAAATAAAAACCATTAAGACCGCTACGGGCAATAATCCTGAAATCAAGATGGAAGCACGGAGGTTAAATACCATAACTATGATTACCAAAATAGTAATGAGAATTTCAAATGTCAAGGCCTCATTAAGCGTACCAAGAGTCTCTTGAATCAATTCCGTACGGTCATAAAACGGCACAATGGTTAATTGAGAAGTACGCCCATCTTTTAGTTGCTTAGTAGGTAAACCTGATGAAAGCTCTGCAATCTGGTCCTTTACATTATTAGTTACTTCCAATGGATTAGCACCATATCTTGCCACCACAACACCACCTACAACCTCGGCACCTTCTTTGTCCAATACCCCACGGCGTGTGGCCGGCCCTAAATTGACTTTGGCAACATCTTTTATCCTTATGGAAGTAAAGTTTTCAGAAGTGACAACGGCATTTTCAATATCAGCAATGGACTTTACATACCCGAGTCCCCTTACCAAATATTCAGCTTGATTTATTTCTAAGGTCTGTGCCCCAATATCCTGATTGGATTGTTTGACAGCCTTTATCACATCACTCAAATGAATACCGTATTGCCGCATTAATTCTGGGTCAACATCAACTTGATATTCTTGAACGTAACCACCAATGGAAGCAACTTCGGAAACACCAGTAGCTGAAGAAAGTGCATATTTCACATAATAGTCTTGAATACTTCGTAGTTCGTTCAAGTCCCAACCGCCTGTTACATTTCCATCCTCATCACGACCTTCTAAGGTATACCAAAAAATCTGACCTAATCCTGTTGCATCTGGACCTAGCGATGGGTTTACACCATTTGGCAAAAGTCCAGCTGGTAGGGAATTGAGTTTTTCAAGAATCCTACTTCGTGACCAGTAGAATTCTATATCTTCCTCAAAAATGATGTAGATGCTTGAAAACCCAAACATTGAAGAACTTCGAATTGTTTTCACCCCTGGAATACCCAATAAAGAAGTGGTAAGCGGATATGTAATCTGGTCTTCGATATCCTGTGGGGAACGCCCATCCCATTTGGTAAATACAATTTGCTGGTTTTCCCCAATATCTGGAATAGCATCTACCGCCACAGGGTCACTGGGCAAAAAACCTACATTCCATTTAAAAGGTGCGTTAACAATGCCCCAACCCACAAAGAGGGCAAGCATTAGAACTGCTACAAGTTTGTTCTCTATTAGGAATTTTATTGCTTTATTGAGCATATAAATTTGGTTATTAGATAATTACACTAGGTAGTATATTTAAATTGACAACAACGCATTTGGCCCAAAACAGTTAACTGCTGGGCTAATTCATTTTATCTAATAAATCAAATCAAAAATGTCTCGTAAAGAACCTGAAAGTCCTTATTGAGCAGGGGGGGGGGATTTACTACAAAAGAGGTGAAAGAAAGATCGGAACTTTCAAATAAGCTTATATAAGAATAAACATAACTCACCAAGAATGTTTGTTGTTCAAAACTTACTTTAACAACATTGTCCTTTAAATCATCCTGACCCTCCATAATAATTTGCTTATCGGCACAACAGGACGTTTTCTCAATTTTGTCACCACATTTTTTGGAAGGTTTCATTTGCTCCATTCCACAGGCTGCGGCTTTCTCAAACAAAGCCACATCAACCAAAGTATCTCCACAATAATGCATATCCATGGTAAAAGACAATGTTGAGAACAACACTATCGCCGACATGCAAATTGCTGATATTTTAATAAAAAGCTGCTTCATTTAACGAACAAAGTTACTAAATTTAAACAAATGTAAGATTTTGTTTAACAGTAGTTTTACTTTATAAATATAATAACGAGAAAATATGATTAAGATTATATTGAGGTATAATTCATCAAAAACACATTTTCTACTTTAATAAAAAAAGCCTCTCCAAATGGAAAGGCTTTCAATAGTACAGGCGGAGAGACTCGAACTCTCACACCTTGCGGCACTAGATCCTAAGTCTAGCGTGTCTACCAATTCCACCACGCCTGCGTTTCCGTTAAAAACGGGATGCAAATATAAAGCAAAATTTCAATTTAAAAATGCTTCACCTTTAAAAAATCCTTTTAGTAATTTTGAGACAGATAAAAACTTCTATGAACAACATTACATCATACATAAAAGAAAATAAGGAACGATTTCTTAATGAGTTACAGGAACTTTTAAAAATACCTTCCATAAGTGCAGACTCTGCCTATTCCAAAGACGTTTTAAAAACTGCAGAAGTCATAAAAATTTCTTTATCAAAAGCTGGTTGCAACCTAGTGGAAATTCATGAAACCGCAGGATATCCTATTGTTTATGGGGAAAAAATAATTGACCCCAAATTACCCACCGTATTGGTATACGGACATTATGATGTACAACCACCAGATCCAATAAAATTATGGGATTCACCTCCTTTTGAACCTGTTATTAAAAAAACTGCTTTACATCCAGATGGCGCCATTTTTGCCCGCGGTGCATGTGATGATAAAGGACAAATGTATATGCATGTAAAGGCATTGGAATTTATGACCGAAACCGATCAGCTTCCCTGTAATGTAAAATTCATGATTGAGGGCGAAGAAGAAGTGGGCAGCAACAACCTTGCACTATTCGTGAAGGAAAATAGAAATAAATTAAAGAATGACATTATTCTCATTTCCGATACTGGAATGATTGCCAATGATGTACCTTCCATTACAACTGGACTAAGAGGATTGAGTTATGTAGAAGTTGAAATAACTGGACCCAACCGAGATTTACACTCAGGTCTCTATGGTGGAGCGGTAGCTAACCCAATTAATATACTCTCCAAAATGATTGCATCCTTACATGATGAGAACAATCATATAACAATTCCTGGATTTTATGATAAGGTAGAAGAACTTTCCAAAGCTGAAAGAGCTGAAATGGCCAAAGCACCTTTCTCATTGGATGAGTATAGAAAAGCCTTGGATATAGATGCCGTTTATGGCGAAGAAGGTTACACTACTAATGAACGCAATTCCATTCGCCCTACTCTGGATGTCAATGGAATTTGGGGAGGATATATTGGTGAGGGAGCCAAAACAGTCATTGCCAGTAAAGCGTATGCAAAAATTTCTATGCGTTTAGTGCCCAACCAAGATTGGGAAGAGATTACAGAATTGTTCTCAAAACATTTTGAAACAATTGCTCCCAAAGGCGTTACTGTAAAAGTAACACCTCATCACGGAGGTCAGGGTTATGTTACTCCTATTGATACTATAGGCTACCAAGCAGCAAATAAAGCCTACACCAAAACCTTTGGTATTCCTGCAATTCCACAGCGTAGCGGTGGCAGTATTCCTATTGTTTCTCTATTTGAAGAGGAATTGGAAAGTAAAACCATTCTTATGGGCTTTGGTTTGGACAGTGATGCCATACATTCCCCCAATGAGCATTTTGGTGTTTGGAACTATTTAAAGGGAATAGAAACCATCCCCTATTTTTACAAATATTTCACTGAAATGAACCGATCCTAAACCATAAAATTTTATGCTAACACAAGAATTTAAAGCGGAGTGGACTACAAAAATGAAAATAGTATTTAGATTTATTTTCGCTTATTTCTCTTTATATATTTTCTTAATGTTCGTGGGTGGTTTATTTGAAACACCCTTTAAATGGATTGGGAAGAATATTTTTAATTTCTCTTATAATTTTGAAGTCAGTGGAAATGGAAGCGGTGACAATACGTATGCATACATAAGTCTTTTCGTTGGAATTATAGCAACCATAATAATCACAATAGCATGGTCTATTCTTGATTCCAAAAGAAAAAGTTATAACAAAGCATTTTACTGGTTTTTAAAAATCCTTAGGATTTTTATCATTATGGCTATGTTACTTTATGGGTTTGTAAAGGTCTTTCAAATACAATTTCCTTATCCTTCATTAACACGAATGTTAGAGCCATTGGGGAATTTTTCCCCCATGGGCCTTGCGTGGACCTATATGGGGTATTCCAAAGGTTTTAACCTGTTTACGGGTTCTTTGGAAATCATTGGTGGTTTATTATTGATTCCTCGTAGAACGCAAACATTGGGGTCTTTTTTGGTCATGGGTATTATGACTCATGTTGCGGTGATGAATTTTATGTTTGATATTCCTGTTAAAATATTATCTGTACATTTAGTTTTAATGTCTGCTGTAATTTTCATGACAGATTACAGACGCTTTGTAAATGTTTTCTTTAAGAATAGACCTGTAGAACAATATGAGTATTATGACCCAGTAAATGAGAGGGGTTTTGATAAAATAGTTTTTTGGGTCAAATCTATAGGTTTAGCCTTACTGATTATAATAGGGTGTATTTTCGGATATAGTACTGAAAAAAGTAATGGGACGAAAAGAGAAAAACCTTATTTATATGGTATGTGGGAAGCCAAAACCTTTATAAAGAACAATGATACCTTACCCCCTTTAATCACAGACGATTATCGCTGGCATTATTTAATTGTAGATTACAAAGGAAGAGCCACAATAAAGACCATGACAAACAACAAGTTATATTACACCTTTGAACCAGATACGACAGCATCAAAAATTAAGATGTACCTAAAAGATAATGAATTGGATATATCAAACTATCAATATTCATATCCAAACTATTCCCAGTTAGAATTAGAAGGATTCAACAATAATGATACATTGAAAATTATTTTTAAACGTAAAGATTTGGATGATTTTTTATTGCACTCAAGAGGGTTTCATTGGATCAACGAATCTCCTCTAAACAAATAGTCTTATATTTTCTTTACATACTTGGTGATAATCACAATTTGTTGTGCCCCAACTTTACCTTCAATATATTCAGCATTTTCACAATCTAAAGAAATTCTTCTTACCGCTGTACCTTGCTTGGCAACCATGCTGGAACCCTTAACCTTAAGGTCCTTAACAAGCACCACATTATCGCCGTTTTCCAAAACCACCCCATTTACATCTCTATGGACAATCTTATCCGCCTCGGCAACACCTTCTCCGGTGGCTTTTGCCCACTCTAAAGTTTCATCATCCAAATAAAGCATATCCAACAAATCCTGTGGCCATCCTTCAGTTTTTAAACGAGAAAGCATTCTCCACGCAACTGCCTGTACAGCAGGGTACTCGCTCCACATACTATCATTTAAACAACGCCAATGGTTGGCATCTGTAGCATCTGGGTTCTCTATTTGATCAATACAAATTTCACATGCCAACAAACTCCCATCCACTCCACCTGTAGATTTAGGTGGGACTTCATAAATTTTTAAATTCTCATTTGCTGTACATAATTCGCAGATAGAACCGCTTCTTGCCTGTAAATCCTCTAATAGACCCATTCTTTGTTTTTGTGCTGCAAAACTACATCTATTTTCTGTATAGAATCAGTTCTTTTCCAAATAGCCATTATCCAATAACCAGTCGGCCATACGCTGTGGCCACGAAGCCAAAGTTTTTAGTTCTGTACGATACCCCATATTAAAGGCATGTCCTCCTTTGGCATAAATATGGGCTTCAACTGGCCTATTCACTTTTCTGTATCCATTTACTATTTTAACAACAGGGCCCGAACAGCATTCATCATCATTGGCAACCACCATAAATGCAGGTGGTGCATCACTCGGAAACTCATCAGGAATTCCCAGTGGCCCAGGATAAACCAAAATTTGAAAATTGGGTTTTCCGTTCATTTTATCAATCCCATTTTTGGCTTGTGGATTTCCATCACCATTCCCATAAGCCACCATGGAAACTACCTCCCCACCAGCAGAAAAGCCGAACATCCCTATTTTATTTGGATCTATATTCCATTCTTTGGCATTCTTTCTAATGGTTCGCATGGCCCTGTATGCATCTTCCTTGGCATGTACATTTAAATCATAGGGAGACCCTTCCTCGCGAGCTAATCTATATTTTAATACAAAAGCGGTAATTCCAAGTTTATTAAGATACAAGGCTGCATCTTTCCCCTCGGCATCAAAGACCAATTCCCTATGGCCACCTCCTGGGCATATTAAAACCGATGTTCCATTGGCAATACTATCAGGAGCTTTGAAAGCTGTTATGGAGGGGTTGTGCACATTTTTTACCCACCAATCCTTTGCCTGCTCTGGCTCATTTTTTAAATGCTCAAAACCAGGCGCCCCGTTTTCCCAGAGTGGGATAACAATAGGTTCATTTTGGGCATAACCAATAATCGAAAAAATAAAAAGAGAAATTATAAGGAAGGTTTTCATTTTGTTTTGGTGGTTTTAATATCCTTAAAAATAGGGAAATACCCTGTTCCGCTTCTTAAAAGCATCATAAATTTAACTCTACGTTTGTAGAATTCAAATATTTATTCTATGTTTGTAGAACAAATTCTAAAAACGTAGAAATGCAATTGTCAAAATCCGAGGAAGAGTTAATGAATATTCTTTGGAAGCATAAAAAGGCTTTCATGAAGGATTTATTAGATGCCTATCCAGAACCAAAGCCCGCTACAACTACTGTAGCTACCCTTTTAAAAAGGATGGCGGATAAGAACTTTATAGATTATAAAAGTTATGGCCGTTCAAGGGAGTATTATCCTTTGGTTAAAAAGAAAGACTATTTTTCTAAACATGTAAACGGGCTCATTAAGAACTTTTTTAATGATAGTGCCTCACAATTTGCATCCTTCTTTACCCAAGAAACCAATCTTTCTAAAAAAGAGTTGGAAGATTTAAAAGCTTTAATAGACAACGAAATCAAAAAGAAATAAATATGCTGGTCTATATTTTAAAATCTGGAGGTTGCCTCGCCATTTTATTCTTGTTCTATAAATTGTTTTTAGAGAAAGAGAACATGCATAGGTTTAAGCGTTTTTACCTACTGTTGTCTTTAGCACTGGCACTGATTATACCAACTCTAGTGTTCACAGAATATATTGAAACAACAGAATTGACTAATTCCGAAATTGTACATTTTACTTCCAACTCAAATGAAGTTATAAACGTACCTCCTGCTTTGAAATCGGATATTTTGGATATAGAACCCCTTTTATGGGTTGTCTATTTAATAGGGCTATTTTTCTTCGGAATTAAATTCACGAAAAATCTATTTCAGATTTTATGGAGAGTCCGTAAAAATCCAAAGCAAATATTGAATCGTTTTACTCAGGTTTTACTTCAAGAAAAACTTCCGCCCCATACGTTTTTTAAATACATCTTCTTGAATAAGAAAAAATTGGAATCCAATAAAATCCCAAAGGAAGTTTTGTTACATGAAGAAACCCATGCCCAACAAAAACATAGCTATGACGTTGTTTTTATTGAGCTATTACAAGTGGTTTTTTGGTTCAACCCCTTTATATATCTATTTAAAAAAGCCATAAAATTGAACCATGAATTCTTGGCCGACCAAGCCGTTTTGCAAAAGGACATTACTACAAAAAACTATCAAAATACACTGCTATCTTACTTATCTCATGATAGCCAAAAGAAGTATCAGCCAGAATTGGCCAATGCCATCAATTATTCATCAATCAAAAAACGATTTACAATCATGAAAACAAAAACATCAAAAAAAGGGGTTTTATTTAGAAGTCTTTTGCCCATACCATTAATAGCTCTATTGCTTTTTGGGTTTAGTGAGACCAAAATAATTCAAAAAGAAAATGAAGCTATTAATATCTCGACTGAATTAAATTACCCCATTGAAATAAGTGGAGAACAATTATTGGAATATAATGTGTTAGCCAAAAAATATAACACACTTCCAATTGAAAAGAGAGTCATTCCTATAGAAGATTTGAAGGTTTTGGAAACCCTATACAAAAAAATGTCTGACGTCCAAAAACGGGGAGCTCAACCTTTTCCAGAATGCCCTCCAACAAAACCACAGAAGACTGTCAAAGAAATCATTATAAACATAAATAAGAACGGTCAACTTTTGGTTCAATCCGATTTAGTTAAATTAGAAAATTTAGAGAATTATTTGTCAAAAATAAATGCCCATTTGTCTTTTGATGAGAGAAAGAAAATCATTAGATCGGTCATTAAAACAGACCCAAAAACCCCTAAGAATGTCATTGAAAAAGTAGACAAAATTCTTACTGAATATGGTTCTGCCACAATAAACTTTATAGGAGTAGAATCCGGTATTACCAAAAAAATACAAGAAAGTGCCACCAGGAAAGAAATGGCGGAATACACCAAATTAGCAAAAAAATACAATGCCATGTCTAAAAACAATTTTGAAGTTAAATCTAAAGAAGTTGAACGACTTAAGTATATATATAACAAGATGTCCGACAAACAAAGGGCTGACGCAGAATCTTTTCCAGATTTTCCTGCACCCCCACCAGCACCTAATGCACCAGGGGCAGTTAACTTACCACCGCCACCACCAATGAAATTCCCGGTAACAGACTCAGAAGTTGCCAAAATAGAATCGTCGCCTGCCATATGGCCAGAAAGTCTACGTAATGCATCTCCGCCGCCACCAACCCAACAGAAAAATGGCTATAAAAGTGCTGCTATTGATAGCATAATTAATAACAAGGAAATTGCTGCCATTGATAAGATAGATTTCTATGTGTCAGAACCACCAACTCCTCCAACACCTCCTTCACCTTTGGACCATGCCATAGAAATGGCCAAACAAGGTGCTACCTTTTATCATGGAAAAAAGAAAATTACGTCTGATGAGGCCATTTCCCTATTAAAAAGAGACGGTGACTTGAGCATGGAAGTATCCAGAAAAAACAACAACCCTCCAGTGGTCAAAATCAGTCGTTACTTGAATTAGCATTTATGTAATATCATAAATTTATCCTAAAGCCTCGGAAATCGGGGCTTTTTGTGTAACAAATCATCGCAAACCACGTTCTAATATTTTATCAATCAATTGAACACTGTTATGATACAACGTTTTTTTATCCTTTGCTCCGGGGCAGATACCAACATTCTTAAAGATTGCTCCAAAGGAGAACAAAACAAATATGCCGGTATTGGCGCCACTGTTTTCTTCACAGCTATAATGGCATTTATTGCAAGTAGTTATGCCCTTTATACTGTTTTTGACAACATCTATACCTCTATTTTCTTTGGGTTGATATGGGGGCTTCTCATTTTTAATCTAGACCGATTTATTGTCTCTACCATTAAAAAGCGAGACAGCTTTAAGAGTGAGTTGTTACAGGCATCCCCAAGAATATTATTGGCCGTTATCATTGCTGTGGTGATATCCAAACCTTTGGAAATGAAAATTTTTGAAAAGGAAATCAACCAGGTATTGTTGGAACAGAAAAATGAGCTTACTCTGGCCAATAAAGACCAAATTGCATTACAGTATGACCCTACGATTGCAAATCTAAATCAAGAAATTTCAAATCTAAAGACTGAAATCAACACAAAAGAAGCGGAAACCAATGCTTTGTACGACACTTATATTTCTGAAGCTGAAGGAACAGCAGGAACAAAACTTCTGGGCAAAGGACCTGTTTATAAAGAGAAGCGAGAAAAACATGATGCCGCCTTATTAGAACTAGGACAATTAAAAGAAACCAATGCCCAAAAGATTGCCGGTATAGAAACCCAAATTGCCAATCTTAATTTGGAATATGCCAATACAGTAAAAGATTCCCAACCCATTATAGATGGTTTTGATGGACTTATGGCTCGTATCAATGCGCTTGGAGAGTTGGCATGGTTCCCATCCTTTTTTATCTTTCTGTTGTTCTTGGCCATTGAGACTTCGCCAATAATCGCCAAACTTTTGGCTCCAAAGGGAGAGTACGATCTTAAATTAGAGGAAGAAGAAAGTGTTCTTAAAACTTGGGTAACGCAAAAAGTAGAACAGAGAAAACTATTACTTTCCACGGATGGGGAATTGAACGAGAAAGTTTATTCGGATATAAAGTCTGAAGAAGAACTCTATATGTACAAAAAGAAAAAAGCAGAGGAATTGCTAAAGCTACAAGCAAACCGTTTTCATGATATTCAGGTAAAAAGTCTTTAAAATCTTAGTTTGCTTATTTAGTATTGGGTATAAAAAAAGGATTGCAGAAAAGCAATCCTTTTTTATTTAGCTTTTAATTTTTGTGGACATTTAAACGGTTAACGAACACTATTTACTTTTTTGGAACAAAAACCCTTTAAGCAATATGGGTTTTTAAATCCAAAATAATTTCTTTTTGGTTAATGCTTATGTCACATAACTGATAGGTCTCTCCAAAGTCATTAGTTTTAATGAATCCAATGTACTTTTTTATTTTTTGCTTCTTTATCATTTTGAATGGTATTAATTAATACCTCAAAAATAGTTCCTTCAACAAATTAAAATTAATGGATTTAGTTGGTTGGAAAGTTTGGCGCGTTTAATGGTGAAAAACTGGAGTTAAATAAAAAACGCACCCTTTAAAAAAGGATGCGCTTTAATCAAACCAACTATATCTACTAACTATGATAATGAAATGCTATTTTGGCCAATTGTCCTACAATTTTAACTGAGTCCTTCATGGAAAGTTTGGACCCATCTGCATGTATCCATCGCTTCAATGGCTGCTCACAAATTAGGCTCTTGGCTTTTTCTTTTCCATAATGGTTTCTCATTCTCATAAAAATTTCAACATCAAATAACCATCTGGTAATAAATTTCTTAGTGAACAATAAATCAACTATATCCTTATCCATTATTTTGGCACCACATTGGGTATCGTTGAACTCCATTCCCAAAATTCGTCTTATAATAAGGTTTATGGTCTTACTAATTATTTTTCTTGCTGACTCCTTAGTAATGTTTGCACCCATTCTGCTCATGCGAGAGCCACTTACTATTTTAAATTCGGAGTTTTCCAATGTTTTGACCAAGTCATCAAAATCTCTAAAGTCAGTTGATAAATCTGCATCCAAATATCCTATGTAATCCAATTGGGGGTCTTTTGCCAAATGAAGCACACCCTGTCTTACGGCCTCAGCTTTACCTCCATTTTTTTCACAATCATATATGCTTATGGTATTTTCATGACCTTTACGCAGTTCTTCCAATACTTTTAGAGTATTATCCGTACTACCATCATTTACAAAACATAAGTGATACCCAAGGTTTTCGTAAGCAAAGTCCTTAAACGCCTCGCCAGACAATCTTTCCTCTTCATTATAACAAGGTATAACAACACCCACACAATACTGTTGGAGCATTCTTGTTTTTTCCTTTTCCGAAGATGTATTCCCAGTTACTTCATTCCCCAAAATCCTCTTTACCCTAGCAGCCACTTCACTGAGGCTTACCGGCTTTTTCATATAATCATCTATTCCCAGGTCAAAACCGCTAACTATAATGTCATCATCTGTATTTCCAGACATTACCATAATAGGCGTTTTGGATTTTCTTTTGGTTCTAATATGTTTAACCACATCCAGCCCAGACATATCGGGCATATTTATATCGACTATGACCAAATCTGGTTTAAAGGAGTCAAATAAATCTTGCCCAGCTTTTCCCCTATCCGCAGTTTGCACTTCGTATCCCAATTCAACTAATCGCTTCTCAAGGGACATTAGGATTAGTTGTTGATCATCAATAGCTAAAATCTTCATAAGTATTTGGTGGATATTGTTAGTTACTTTATACTCTTAACCGAGAACGATATTAATCTTATATCTTGTTAATTGTTCCATAATTAAGATGAATGCCCATAATGGCTAGTTTACTGACTATGTAGTATAGACGATTGGAAATTTTATATCGAAATTCATTTGTGTAATCTTTTTCTTTCAAAATAACGGAATATATTCTTTATTATTGTGATTCTTTTTCTATATTAATATTATTATCTTTATCTAAAAGATATTATTCCTACATATACTTCTGAATGAAGAAAACCAATACTCTTTTAGTCCTTGCACTAATTGTTGGCATTGCATTTCATGGTTCTGCTATTTTTTTCACCCTTGAATACACCTATGATGCACTGATACATTTGTTTTTTGCCGATCATTATGCCAATAGTTGGTTTGAGCCGTGGGATTTTAGGTGGTATACTGGATTTACGGTCCAAGCCTATCCCCCTCTTGTACATCAGGCAATAGGTTTACTGTCCCATATTGGTGGTTTAAAGTTTGGTCTTTTCACAGTTGGCCTACTAGCCATAATTCTATTTATTACTGGGGCCTATCGTTTTGGTGTTCTTATAACTGGTGACAGAAAAATTGGGGGCTACACAGCCTTGTTGGCAGTTTTTTCTTCCACTTTCATAGAAACACTCCACATTTTTGGTCAATTACCAAGTATTGCTGCGCTTTCTATTCTTATGCATGCCCTTCCGGAAATATATTTATGGCTTAAAACGGGTAAATACAAATATTTGCTTACATCTCTTTCTTTGACAGCTGTAGCGGTTACCTCTCACCATGTAACCCCAATATTTGGTATGGTGTTCTTTATTTTTCCGCTCATTGGAATGGTAATTATGGACGATTCCATGGACCGGGTGAAAGATGTAAAGAAAATCACTTTGAAAGTGTTTTTAATTTCATTTAAAAAGCTATTTTGGAGAATCGTAACTTTTGGATTTTCTTCTCTTTTCTTAATCATCACCTGTATTTTGCCCTATTGGATCAACTCCAAAAACAACCCAATAACACAGGTCCCTATTCCACATGGTTCCCGGGACAACTTTTTAGAAGTGACTTCCTCTGGATTAGTGTTTTTTGTTATTCCATGGGGAATTCTTCTGTTTATACTGCCCTACTTTATGTATAGGTTCTATAGCAAAAGATATTTATTTTTTGGACTTTCATTTTCAATGTTGACTTTATTGGGCACCGGTGGCACCACACCTCTTCCTCTAAAACTATTGGGTGAAACGGCCTTCAATATTTTAACCTTGGACCGCTTTACCTTGTGGGCAACCATAATGGCATTGCCCATATTTGGAGAATTCATGTACAGAATTGTAGAGGGGGATATAAAAACCTTGATGCAAAAAAAACTTGGTTCCGTGTATCACCGCATTATGGGTGGTGTAATCATTGGAGGAATGTTATTTATGGTGATATTCACAATGAGTTTGGGTTACTTTAGACCCTCCCAGCCACAAAAAATAAAAATGTTGCCCATTGTAAATTTCTTAAACCAAGACCAACATGACAAATGGCGATATTTACCTCTTGGATTCGGGGATCAAATGGCATGGTTATCAGCACAAACCAAAGCCATGACAGTTGATGGCAATTATCATTCGGCCAGAAGATTGCCAGAACTTACAACAAGGGCTATAGAAAGAATAGAAAATTCCAAATTTAGGGGGGTTGAGGGCATTGGATCACTACAACAATTTTTAACAGTACCAGAAAAATATAACCTCAAGTACATTTTCTCCAATGACAAATTTTATGATCCTATATTGTATTTCTGTGGATGGCACCGTTTGCAACAATTGGAAAATGGTATAATGGTATGGGAAAAATTAAATGTTCCACCTTTACCCAGCATTATCTCCAAAGATGATGTTTCTACCACATTAAAACTTATGTGGGGAATTATTCCTTTATCAACCGTCTTAATTGCTTTTATTATCAATATTCAATTGATATGGTATAGAGTTCTAAAATCAAAAAAAATAAGTCCCCCTGATTATATGACCTATAAAAAGGATTACAAAAATTTTCCTTTTGGGCTAGTTATTATAAATCATATTTGGGCGGCAATATTGTTGCTTTGTCTAGCTTATGGCATGTACCTATTCTATATAAAGAATACAACCCAAATATCTCCCGATAACGTTGTTAAGGCCTATTATGATGCTTTAGATTTTAAAGAATTCCAAAGGGCACATTCTTATTTGGACCCAGAAAGTGATGTTACTTTAGCTCAGTATATGTTAGAAGTTTCTGTAACAGATGGTATTCTAAGTTCATATGCCAAATTAGATTCTATTGGCATTGAAATTATAGACAAAAAGAAGAAAAGTGCGAAAGCTAAAATTAGCACACAATGGATAACACCTTTGGAAAAAGTTTATAAAAATTATTATCATGAATTACTAAAAAGAAATGGTCAATGGTATATTAAGCCTTCTAAGTTAGACAATGATATACCTCCTGATCAGCTTTTTGTGGCTAATGGCTCCACTTTTTATACCCATGGTAGACGTCGAATTACAACTCAACAAACACACCATGAAGATATTTTAAAGCAACCGCTTTTAGAAATATTATCAGCCAAATTAGTACAACTAAATGGTCAGTATAGTATTATTGGTGAACTACAAAATGTTGATGATGTACCATCAGATGTTGTTTTAAAGGCAACTTTATACAACGATGATAATACGGAGCTGGCCAACTTTAATGCAAAATATCATATTAAACATAAGTTGATGCCCAAGGAAACCACTCCTTTTAAAATTAATTTTGAAGGTATAGCATGGTCTTCAACAAAAGATACTATTCCTCCAACATTTAATCCTGATGAATTTACACCAATTAGCTTGGAGGAACAACCAACTAAATTTAACCTTCAATGCGCAGGAAATGTAGCCATTACCGACCTGTATAAAAGTGTATCATTACAAGAGTTGGAATATACTGACCATGGCATAGAAGGATCTTTATTTAATTCGGGAATACAGGAAGTCACTATACCACAATTATTAATTTCCTATTATAGTTCCGATGAAGAATTAATTTGGGTAGATCACCAATTTTTAATAGATGGGGTTAGAGTCCAACGTAAACAGTTTTTTAATTACCACCCTAGGGACATTTCCAATATAAAATTAATTAATTCCAATATGGAAAATTGCTTTATAAATGGGACATTAAATTCGGAAATAGCAGAAAAAATAAATCCGAATAGAAATAAGGAACATATTATAAAGCAGTCGCAACCTTTTAAAGGAAATGGATATGATTTTATAAAATTTGATATTAATAGTTATATAGGAAATCCAAAATAGGATGAGGTTAAAACATATATTTTATATTCTATTATTTACTACTTCTTTATATACATTAGGATATAAAAGCAGTGGTGACTCACCTACATCCGTTCTTAAAACAACAAAAACAGATTATATAGCTGGTGACCCCATAACATTAGAATTTGAAGCCAACACTTCACTAGATCTAAAGTTGATTCTTAAAAATTCCAATGGAACAAGTATAGTTGAGCCATCTAAAAATGGAAACAAGCATCTTTTTGTTATTCCAAAAAATTTTACAAAAAAATCTGGCCCTTGTTACTGGAGGCTTCTTTTTAAAGGACAAATAACTTCTCAAGGAATTTTAAATATTACTCCAAATATGGACAACCCCGTCCATATAGAATCATATTTTGGTCCTAGATCCATAATTGCTGGGAATAAAGATTATTCTATGTTGGTTGTAGTGCCAACTGACTTATATGACAACCCTGTACCAAAAAGCACCAAGGTAAGTGTGAAACATCAATTTGAAAATAACATTCAAATTGATAGCATATCTACTGGAAATCTGTATGCCTCAAAAATGATTTTCTCTACTGAAAAAACAGGAAGAATCTTGGTTTCCTCCTCTTGTGAAAATATAAACTCGAAAGAATTTACCTCAAAGGTATTTCCATCTACTGCAATGAGTTTTGAAATTGATTACAAAAGGGAGCATAAATTCGCAGATGGGAATCAAGTTGTGGAATTTTCCACATCCATTATAAAAGATAAATTTGATAATGTCTTGAGTAATGGCACCATGGTCTACTTCATAATAGAAAATAATGATGGTTACCAACTAAAAACAATGGGAACCACACTAAATGGAATAGCTAGTGCCAAAATGTTACATCCCACTCAAAAAGAGTCATGGAAAATCAAGGCATATATTACAGGAGCTTCTGAAAGTAATACTCTAGAACTAAATTTTGATGCTGCAATAAAAAATTACAAAGTTCACATTTCTGAAAACAACAGAGAAATTGTTATTGGTCCATTAGAAAGTTTTATGGATCAAGTAGTGCCCGACGGCATTCCAATTAAAATGGGCATTTATGATTTAAACAAAAAATTAGTGGATACCAAAATAATTACTTCTCGTAAAGGAATGGGAAAATTCACTTTGAGCAACGATTTTTTTTCACATGGAAACTATTTTTTAGAAATTAAATCCGCAGGTATTACAAAGAAATTCAATATAGAATTAAAATGAGCAAAAGAATAAACAGGAATATTTATAGAAGTTTATTAATACTTTCATTTTTAGGAATCAATGGTTTAATTCTATTTGGGTTAAGCACTACCTTATCCTATTTAAATAGTGGAGCAGACAGAAGTTCAATGCTCCATTTGGAAGCCAATTTAGATGAAAGTTATCTTCCTAAAATGAATTGGGACAGGGCCAAAAATTTAGGAAGGCCAATTGGAGATCAAACTTTAATGGAAATTGAAAAAGATTATTTAAGTGCATGGCATGTTCGCAATATGGCTTATAAAAGCAACGACCCCTTTGGAATTCATGATTATTATACGGATAGTGCAAGAGTAAAGTTATTTGATATTATTAATCTTAATAAAGCAAATGATATTGAATTAAACACAACAACATTGGCACATAATCCAAAAATTGAATTCTATAGCACTGATGGAACTTTAGTTGTAATATCGGACAATAATGTTACATCCTATGAAGAAATTTATAAAGCCGATAAGTTGTTGGTTAAACAAAGGGACACAACCAACTATCAGATTATGATGCTTCTTGAAGATGGATTTTGGAGAATTCGCCATTTAGAAATTAATTCCAAAGAATTGGAAACCGTACAATTGGAAACCCAAGACTCTATTAATAGGGTTGAAGATATAAATTCAATTAAGGGAGTAAATTATTATCCAAAAGATAGTCCATGGGATATGTTCGGAAAAAAATTTAATGATAGTATAATAGATGCCGATTACAAATTAATAAAGAGTATGGGGCTCAATACCATAAGAATATTTATACAATATGAAGATTTTGGCAAAGCCAATGTTTTAAAAGAAAAATTGGACAAACTGAAAGTAGCACTTGATTTAGCTCAAGAAAATAATATAAATGTCATTGTTACATTATTCGATTTTTATGGCAATTACGATGTGTCCGATTGGACGATTACTGATAGACATGCTGAGCAAATTGTTACCATTTTTAAAGACCATAAAGCCATAATTGCATGGGACATTAAAAATGAGCCAGATTTGGATTTTGATTCAAGAGGAAAAGAAATGATATTGGCCTGGTTGGAAAATATGATTCTTAACATTAAAAATTGGGACAAAAATCACCCTGTAACCATTGGGTGGTCCAGTCCCCAAGCAGCGATTAATTTATCCAAAGAGGTAGATTTTGTTTCCTTTCATTACTATCAAGACCTCAATGCTTTTGAATATGCCATGGACAATTTAAAACTAGAAATCCCTAATAAACCTATTGTGCTACAAGAATATGGAATTTCATCGTATAGTGGTATTTGGAATTTATACAAAGGATCTGAAAAAAAACAAGCAGCATATTATGAGCAAATACAAAAGGTTATAAAAGAAAAAAATATTCCATATGTTTTTTGGACTTTATTTGATTTTGAAGAAGTGCCTGTAGATGTGGCGGGCAGATTACCTTGGCGAACAAAAAAACAACATTACTTTGGCTGCATTGACAAAAAGGGTAATAAGAAAGCTTATTTTAAACATTTAAAATAAAAAAGGGAGCAATAAGGTAATTTACCCCGCCCCCTTTTTTGCCTATCCACCTAAAATTATTTTTCAAAGTGCAGCACTGTTTTTTTCTCTACCATAAGTTCGTTCGAACCTTTATACTTCTTCTTGCTTATTTTGTTAAAGTGGTCCAAATACATTTCTGTTATTTGTGACATTGGCAAAGAACAAGCAGCTCTATAATTAGCCATTCCTAAGGCCCTTCTATATGCATCGTTAGAGATTATATTCTCTATCGCATTTGCAAGTGATTCAGAACTATCGGCATCGAAAAATTCTCCCTTATAACCCTCCTCTTCAATTAATGTGCTCAAATCTCCCAAATCTGGCAATGCAACAGCACAGCCATAGCTCCCAGCTTGGTGCAATACTCCGGAACTTCCTGTGGTGGATGTATATGGGAATACTGTCACCGCACAATCCCCAAAAATCTTTGGAACATCCTCTTCCGCCACATATCCTGTAAAACGTAGATTTTTAACATCCTTATATTTCTGGGCAACTGCATCTAAATAACCAGGTGTATTGGGGCTATCTGTCCCTGCAATCACAATTTCCATATCCTCATCGCTTCTACTTCTAATTTTCTCAACGGCATCAATAAGAATTTCTACTTTTTTGTACGTTCCAAACTTACCAAAGGCCATAATTTGCTTTGGTCCTTTTGGAAGATTATAAGTGGGTTCTGGTGGAGTTTCAAAAGCACCGTGTGGTACCAAAGCAATATTCTCTGCTTTATATTTATTTTCCAAAATGGTTACATATTTACTTATGGTAACCGCAACCATATCAGAGGCCAGAACAAATTTTGTTAATGTAGTTCCTATAAAATTATATATTTTTTGAAGTATTTTGTTTTCAGTGAATCCGGCATTCTCCAAATCTACTTGCTCCAATATATTGTGCAATAAGGATATTGTTGGTATTCCCTTTAACTTGCATATATATGGAAGTAGCAACCCAAGTGCGGCAGGTACTTTTTTGTCTCCAAATTTTAAAAACTGAAGATTGAAGAGAACAGCATCCGGTTTAGTTTCGGAGATGGCTTTACCAACACTATAAATATTTTTATAACTGTTAAAACTCCAACATTCTTTGACCGTTATTTTGCATCCCTCTTCCTCAAAAGCTAAATCCTTTGCTCCCTCTGTATGATCACAGATCAATACCAACTCCTCAACTTGATTTTGTAATCGAAAATGTTTCACCAAATAATACCCATACTCTGTCAAGGTTACTTTACTCGGAGGATATGCAGTTACAATTGCTAGTTTCATACTGTTTATGTTAGGTTATATGTGTTTAGAATTAATTACTTAATAAGCCTTTTACTGGCGAAATATAAAAGTTGCACCCCCAATAATATGGCCATGGCTATTATTTGGACAAAGACTACCATTTCCAAATTTTCATGAAAAAGTACCACCAAGACTATTTGTCCCATGCCCAATAAACCAGAAATGATGACCGGAACATATTGATCAAGTGACAAAAAGTAATAGGCAAATATGTTAGAAATAGCAAAGAGCGATGTGGCCAAAGCGTATTTCCATAGTAAACCCGCCATGGCTAAATATGCTTTACCAAACATTAGGTTAATAATAAGATTTGGAAAAAAGAAACATACCGTAACAATGGATATGGATAATACACCTATATATAAAACATATTTAAAAAGGATAGGGGCTGTTGCTTCACCATCCTTTTGTTTTTGAATGACTGTAGGCAACAACAACATAACAAACATCCACGCTACAAAATACACTACTCTTCCTATCAAGGCCAAAGAAGCATATAATCCAGCATCCATTGCATCAAAATAATGCTTCACCAATAATATATCACTGTTGTTTATGATTATCTGAGTTAACTCATAACAAGCCGTGAGCACCATAAATTGGGATACTTTTTTAGCATTTTCTGGTTTTAATACCCCTGTGTTTTTTAAAGAGATTCCTTTTAAATCTGAAGGAAACAATCCAAAGAAAAAAGAAAGTAATATCCCTATGGCGACCAAAATTCCGGGTTTCATGGGGACCACCAATAAAAGTGCTAATGTCAACAACAACCTACCCCACATTTCTGTTTGATAAGTAAGGGACAATTTTTTAAACTTTAACTGACCTTGATAGGTTCCACGATTAACACTCATAAAAAAATAAAAGGGTATTCCAAAACCAAAAGCTATAAACATCCAAGGACTTTCTGCGTTGAACAAAGTCTGCAGATTTTTGGAAAAAAGAATTATTAAAATGCCTACTACAATTCCAAAAACAGTAGCCCATTTGTAACTTTTATTTTTAAAAACCCTCCATTCGACACCTGAAAACTCTACTGCAAATTTTGCTGTCGCCAATTGAAAAGTCATTCCCACAAATGACAGTACAAGCAATAAAGTGATTAATAGAGCCGCCTCTGCAAATGCCTCAGGCCCCAAAAGCCTACCTAACAACAAATTATATAAATAATTTCCGCCATTTACCAACAACACACTACCCATGAACAGTTGTTCTGGCGTAATTTTTTTTAGGACAAGTTTAATGGCGGTCAATAGTTAGTATTTAATTATTATTGTTTTGAACAAACTTTATATTATAAACGTGAAATCTGTATAATATTGTAGTCCATTTCTTTCTTTTATAAACATTTAGGGTTAGGTTATTTAAAAAAAGGGAAGCAGAAACCCACTCTACTTCCCTTGCACTCAACCTAACCTAAACCATTATACTTTATTTGTGCCTATTTATTGGTTAAAAACACTAGCTAATAATTTCAAACTTATTTTTTAAAAAATTGCGGGCACATTTTCTACATTATAGCCTATGAACATAAGTCGGGGGACTTAACTATATATAGCCTTTTCATTTAAACAAAACACCAGAGGCATTTTAATTATCACAACCCGCAATTAGATTGTTTTCTTAGGCAAATATCATATGCGGTGTCATACTTTTCTTTCAGTTTTCGATGGATGGAAGATTGGTGTAGACCAATGAACAATTACTACATTCCAAGTTCATATTTCCATATATATCTTTATTCTGTTCTTATTAGGACTTTAAATACTAATAATTACAAAACTTTATCGTTATATTTTGTAGTAATTAACTTACATAGATTTTATGTCAAAAAAAATTCTTTTTCTTTTCCTATTTATAGGTTTCACGGTATTGGGACAAAATGATATGCAGCCTGGGTTTAAACTATTGGAAACAGGGCAATTTGAAGATGCTGAAACCTTTTTTAAATCTTATCTTGAACGTCAGCCCAATAATAAAACAGCACAAATATGTTATGGTAGAGCAGTAGGGCTAAGTGGCAACCCATTAGAGGCCAATACTCTTTTTTCCAATTTATTGGATACTTATCCAGGGGATTTTGAAATTCAAATTAATTATAACGAATCCTTTCTTTGGGCCAAGGAATTTAAAAAAGCCAAGCCACTATATAAGAAATTGGTGGAGGAGTATCCTGAAAATTTTGGTGCCGTACTGGGCTATGCCAATACATTGTCCAATTTAAAGGAATATCAAGAAGCAACGGATTGGGTAAATAGGGCTTTGGAAATAGACCCTAATAATGAAAGCGCCAAAACATCTAGAAAATATATATATATGGGACATGCCAATGAGCATGTCAACAATCAAAAGTATGAGATTGGCAAAAAATTGCTCAATAAGATATTTAATGATTTTCCAGAAGACAAAGACGCACTTTTGAATTTGGCAAACTTGTACCTCATTATTAAAGAAGTTGATAGCGCTATCCATACCTACAGACGATATGCCACATCACCCAAAGATTCCATTACAGCTTTAAATGGGATTGCTTTGGCATACCATATTGGGGAAAAAGACAAAGAAGCTCTTAGGATAGCCAAAAATTCAAGAGAAAAGGTAATGGTCTTTAAAGATTACGAGCTTAAAGAACGTACTCATGAACGGTATGTCCAAGCCTTGATCTGGAATAGAAAATACGGAAAGGCCAAGGAGGAAATAAAAAAACTCGAAACCCAATATAAAGATAGGGATTGGATCTATTCGCTAAGGGCCACCTTGGGAATGTATACAAGTAATTTTAAGATGAGTATAAATAACTATAATGCGATTTTGGTCAAAGACAGTGCTTCCTTTGATGGTAATTTAGGTAAGGCCAATGCCCTTTTTGCCTCTGATAAAATTATTCCATCCTATAAAGCTGCCTTTCAAACCTTGGAAATATTTAAAAACCAAAAAGACGCCTTATCCTTTATAGAAAAACTAAATACTAAATATACACCATATGTAGAGGAAGTTGTAAAATATACATTTGACAATGGTAAAAACACGGCCTTTTCCAGTAATACAACTGCCAGTGTTCCTTTATCCACTAAACTATTGACCACCTTGTCCTATGAATATAGAACAACCGAAAATACCTTAACCCTAAACAAGGCAAATTCTCATGTTATTTTAGCAGGAGCTACCTATAAGTTACTCCCAAAAACGAACATAAAGGCCTTACTGGGAATTAATAACTCTAGATCAACTGATAACACATTTACCCAACCTATAATGGATTTTAAGTTACAGTTACAACCTTTAAAACTACAGAATATAGAATTAGGTTACCAGAGAGAAGTACAGAGTTTTAACGCTGATCTTATTGAAAGAGAAATTGTCCTGAACCATTATGGACTTGCCTATAATCTAGGCACCAATATAAATCTTGGATGGTATACACAGGCCATACATACCCAACAAACGGATGATAATACCCGAAATTTAGTTTTTACATCCCTCTACTATAATATAATGAGAAAGCCTGCCCTAAAAATGGGCCTTAATTACCAATACTTATCTTTTAAAGATCAAGTACCAACTATTTATTTTAGCCCAAGTATTTACCAAGCTGTTGAAATTTTTGCAGACATTCGAGGGGATATTTCCGAAAAGACCAAATACATGGCCAGTGCTGCAACAGGTATACAGAAAGTGGAACAGGATGATAAAACATCCCTTTTTAGGGCAGAAATTGGTTTACAGCATCAATTCTCCAAAAGATTTAGCAGTAATTTATATGGTAAGTATAGTAATATTGCTTCTGCCACGGCCGCAGGTTTTGAGTTTACAGAGATTGGCTTAAAATTGAAATGGCTTTTGACCAAAAAGCCATTGTTTTATAAGAAATTAAATGATTAATGGACTTGTATTTTGCACAAACAATAATCGACCAAGTAAAAATCAAAATGTGGTTGTGCTAGTGTTCCATAAATAAAAAAGCTTACATCTAAGAACGGTTCTTTTTCTGACTACCAAATACTTACTTAAGAGGAATCATCTACAAACTTATAATCTTCTATACTAATCAAAGCAGTATTGGAAAAAACTTCTTATTTGGCTGTTCTAAGTATCTCTAAACAATAACCTCAAGCTGTAATATAGAATACATCTTATATTATATTTGCGACGATGGCCCAACTCTTATATGGTTTTTAAGTATATAGCTAAATAAGCAACTTGTATTAATTTAGCATTAGGCCTTTGAGAACATTGGGCAAACCTTGTCTTCAAAAAGCAAGAGGATTTGTTTTAATCTAATAGGAAGTAACAGGTATAAAAAGCAGAATAACCATGCAATAATTGCATGGTTATTCCTCAAACATGGTGATGACTTATGTATTCCATCTGTGCCCTCTTACCAATGCACAGGTCATCACCTCAACAAACACCAACCAAAATCTTTAATTCTTTATTAATTTACCTTGATAGGTTCTATTATTTACCATATCCACCAGTGTATATACATACATACCATTGGACAAATTATTCGCTTCAAAACGGACAGATTTTTGATCGTCCATAGTATGTACCACTTCCCTATGTATCACTTGGCCCAATAGGTTGGACACCATCATTTGCACCTCATTCACTTCTTGAGGAAAGCTAATAATCACATATTCAGTAAATGGATTGGGGTAACTTTTTACACCAAAATTTTCAGTTTCAATCTCTTCTTGCACAACACTTTCTTCTTCGGTTGGCATTACAAGCATCTCTTTATCATTTAAAGCCATAGCCTCAACTTCTAGGTCAAAGGATTTAAAGTTCTCATAATCTCCTTGCACTGAAAATACAACCGTTCTTAGTTTAGTAAAGTCCATAGATTGCCCCAAATGGTTTTTAAATTCACTGAACATAATGCTTGTTGGGGTTAAACTATCATTTGCAACAATAGTGGTTCTTAACCTTTCTTCCCAAATATCTGTTGCATCTGTAACCAAGCTAATTTCCAAATCTACATCGCTTTGTAATTTAAACTGTAAACGATCATAATCTGTAATGTCCAAAACCAAATCCCCAGCCAAAATATTTCTAAATACATTAATGGTACCTTTTACCTGCCCTTTTGCAGAAACACTTCTTTCCACAGGATACGCAGAAGTACTGTCACTCTCTACTTCCGCAAAGATTTGAAAATCCTCAATACTGTCTATTGTACTGTCGTAATCTACTCCCCAAGGACCATCGGCTAAATAAATAGCATCATATTGAAATGAATTCTCCGCCGTTATGGATAGGCCTATGTCAAAAATAAAACCAGGTTCAACCACAATTTCTTCATTCCATGCACCCGACAGTGTGTACATTTCATTCATGTTCTCCAAGTCCAACTGCTCGGTCCTTTTAAAATTACCATCCAAATTCATCCATTGCGCATTAACCTTGTTTACAATGTTAAGATGTAATTTACCTCGTTTATAGAACCCACTTTGGATAAATACTGTGGGAACAATATTGTCCTGTGAGTTTTTGGCCAACTGCCCTTCTAATTTTAGTTGTTTTAATATGTTGTTTACGATTGTGGTTACCTGCCCCATGGAGCTGCCCCATACCTGAAAATTTAGATAATCTCCAGCTGGGTATTGATCTAAGTTCCAAAGGCTATACAATGTATTTCCACCATCTTGTTTTATTGAAAATGTCAAGGCATATTCCACATCTCCAGTAGCTCTCTCTATTTGAGAGTACACCAATTTATATCCTTGTAAAGTTACAGTTCTAACATCCAATAACTTTGAGCTATTAAGACGATCACATATGGTTTTGGAGTGATCATAAACTCCTCCTTTGGTCTCTGTTGCCAATGCCGCTGTTACCCGGTCTTCTTCTTGGTAATAATCAATAGAGAATATATTTACCGCATTCGTAATCTCCAACAAATCTTCTGGACTGGAAACATAAGTTGTTTCCGTTCCCAACATACCTGTCTGTGGAAAGTAAGAGTCCAAGGTTCCAGATTTGGCACCAATAGACTTATAGGTCTTCTTTAAATATTTTCTCTGTGCCTTTTTTGTATTCTTGGAAGTTCCTTTCTTATTTCTTGTAAAGTTTCTTTTCGCAATAAGTGTTGCCAAATCGCCATTGCTTTCCAGACCACCATCATTTGCTGAGGAAATTGGAGTTGCATCCGTAACACCTGCATAATTTGCAGTTCTTAAGGCAGTGTACGGGTTTGCTGTCACATAAAATATAGCATCATTAAAATCATTGTCACACCAATCTAAATCTCTTCTCACATCCTCAAAACCAAGGATAATTCGCTCGTTGTCCGGGTCTTTCAACAATACATTATGATGCCTTAAAGTCTCATCACTCTCAGGGTTAAAATCTGGATTGGAGTATACTTGCCAAATATCATGTGCCACTTCCTTACCATTCCAGGCATTTGCTAATAATACCCAACCAATACCAGTACCTGCAGTAAAGGTTCCTATTTTAACTTTATCTCCTACTTGCAATCCCCCTCCTGCTCCAAGTTCCGAAGCATTTGGATATATAATGGTAATATCCTCTTGATTGGGAACTGTTGTTGGTGGATTATTTATATCATAGGTATAATATCCCAACACGTTTGTATATCCAGCTCCCTCAGTAATAAATGTGACCCAAACATCTGCATTATCGTCCAAAATCAAGTCCGTATCATAACCAGATGTAATATATTGAGGATTGTATTCTGGAACTGGGAAACTCTCGGGGAGAGAATTGTTAATTGTTTCCAATTCTGACTCTGTAACTACATCTCCTGGCGTTTCCAAGTACAAGGGTGTTCCATCATTATCATATGCACCTAAATATTGATAATTAAATACATCACTAGATGGTAAAATTGTAATGGTATTTTCTGGCCCCACGCCCCAATTGTTTACCGCTGCCATTGAGCTTCCCGTATTTCTATCCACTAGTTGGACCATAACCAAAAATACCTCTGGAGCTATCTCTTGGCTGGTTTCATTAAATCCAGATAAATGAATAGATCCATTGAATGTGGAGGACGATGCTGAAGCAGGGACGTTTACACTCTGCCAGTGCATACCTGTACTCCAATTAATTTGGCTACCATTGTTTTGAGATTTTAATAAGGCTATAGAAAAATAGGCATCTACATCACTGACATAATCAATGGAAAAATTTATAGTTTCACCCAACTCAATTGGATTTTGTTGAAAACTAAAATTAGAAACTGCTCCTGTTTGGGCAAACCCGAAAGAAAAACAGCTTAATAGGCTAATGAGTAAAAATTGTTTCATGATTTGGGATTTAATATTGAACAAATATCACAACTACTTATACAAAACATCTGTAGGTATAGATGAATAACATTTTACTATAGTTGGATATAATCTTACTGTCGAGTGGCTATTTTATAATCTTATAATAAATTTAATCTTCTCATTAACTCCGGTCTATTGGACCTGCTAATGGGAATCACATTTTTTCCTATCAAAACACTGTTGTCCTCAATATCAATTATTTTAGTGAAATTTATTATAAAGGATCTATGTATTTGTAGAAAGATGTCTTCTGGCAATTTTTGCTTTATTTTTTTTAATGTAGAATGTACTGTGTAATTTTCCTTTTCAGTTTTTACATCTATATAATCCCCTTTTGCTTCGATCAATAAAATTTCATCAAACTGTAATTTTATTAATCTTCTATCTATATTAATGTATAATTCTTGCCCTACTGAGGAACTTTTCTCTTCCTTGTTTGCAATGACCGGCTGTTTTGCCATACTACCCTTTACTTTTAGAATTGATTTTTCAAATCGTTCTGGAGTAATAGGCTTAACCAAATAATCCACAATTGCCTCATATTCATATGCTTCAATGGCAAAATCTTTATCAGAAGTGGTCAGTACAACTCTTGGCGGATCCTTAAGGGTCTGCACAAAATCAAATCCTGAAAAACCTGGCATATGGATATCCAAGAAAATAACATCAACAGTTTGCTGGTTTAAAAATTTAATGGCGTCCATGGCATTGGAAAACTGGTCAATTACATCCAAATCGGGTATATTTTCACTTAGTTTTGCAACCACAGCTCTTGCCATTGCTTCGTCGTCTACTATTATACAATTCATAGTTGGATTATAATGTGTTTACAAATTTTTGTACTCCTTCTAAAATGCCCTTAAAATCCCCTTCAAGTATTGTTTCCCCTCTTTTTAAATCTTCTTCATATCGTACAGCAAGTCTATATGCATCTTCTAAACCAAAAATATTTAGTTTATGCTTTAACTTATGCACTATCTCCGCTGTTTCAAATAATTTATTTTCTTTAACCGTATTCTCATAGGTTTCTACCTCAACAGGCAATTCGGTTTTAATAATATTAATAAATTGTTTTTCAAAAGCCTCATCATCACCCGATAATTCTTTTATATATTTTAAATTAGGCGTCTCTTTCATTTTTATTTTTTTAAGGTAAAAAAGAATGTAGTCCCTTTATTTACTTCAGAAGTCAACCAAATATCCCCTTCATATAGATTGACTATTTTTTTAACCAAAGACAACCCTATTCCTGTGGCACTATAATTATCTTCTAGTTTTTTGAACATGTCAAAAATATTGGCCTTATACTGTTCTGGAATTCCCTTGCCATTATCTTTAACGCTAAACTCCCAAAAATCATCCTTATCCTCCACATCTATAAAAATCTCTCCACTTTCCAAGTGCTCTGAAGCTGAAATAGCATTAGTGATTAGATTTTTGAACAATTGCTCCAATGTAAATTTTTGAGCCTTTAAACTGGGTAATTTTTTAGAACAAGAAATTGACACATTATCCGGTATGAATACCGTATTTTTAATTTCATCCACGAGTAAATTCAAATCCATCTCTGTGGCTTTCTCTTCTAACGAGTCTATTGTAGCATGGGTTAAAATACCATTGATTAATGCATCCATTTTAGCCAAATTTTGGAATAAAAGGTCAATATTGGATTTACTACTATCGGTAAAATTTTTGGCATCGTCTTCCTTAATCCAGTTCAAAAGAGCATCCATATTTCTTATTGGTGATTTAAGATCATGCGAAACCATATGGGCATAGTTGTTCAATGCTTCATTCTGTTGCTCCAAATTGGTCAACAACACATCTTTCTCACTAGTAATACGTGCTATTTCTTGTGCTTGATCCTCAATATCCTTTGCCAACTTTATTGGATCAAAAGATTGCGCCCTAAACATAGCTTCTGACTCAGTATTTGGATTATTTCTATATAAAGATACCATAGCCCCCTCCAATGCCTGAAGTATCTTTTTTTGGCTTTCTGCTTCCTTCCTTAACTTGCGATTGGCAACAAATAATTCCTCTGAGCTAATTGCTGTTGCCCGCTGAATCATCATTACTTGTTCATCAAAATTTTTATAGGAAGATTCCACTGATTCCAAAAAAACCTCTATTTCCGGATTATTTGAAAGATTCTCCGGCAGATATTTTCTAATCTGTCTCTTTAATAGTGAATGCATTACTCGCTAAAAAGGGTTAAGGTCATCGTTTGATTATGCAATTGACATTTACTCTGTCCGGCAAAAGGAGCTATTTCCCCATAAGAATAAAAACCGGTTATTTTGGCGTCTGCCCCTATAGTATGACTAACCTCCTCTATTTCCTCCTCCGTTCTTTGATCCATCACCAATTTTCTGCCCACACAACTCACTAAAATAGCCAATTCTGGATTGTTTTTTCTATCTCTCATGGCATACTTCGCTGCCTCAGACGCTCCCTCAACTATATCATCCACCGTCGCCATCATTAATTGTACCCTTGACTCCTGCGGAACATCACCAGCCAATATCATTGAATTTTGCTCTTCATCAATATTTAATATTGTTCTAACAATAGGTTCTTCATCTATTTTGCTCCATACTTTTAATGGGTACAAGAGTGCGGCCTGTGGTAAATCATTTGCTTTATCCCCCAAATACGTTTTGTAAAGATCTAATGCAGGCTGGCCATCTATTTCATAAAGAATATTTCCTTCAGATTTTGTTACGACTCTTTCTGGTCCAAAACCAGTCCAACCACCATAATTGGCCGCTGTTATTTCTAAAGTATCACCGTAAAAACCAATAACAATGACTTCTCCAATTTTAGGCTCTTCATTATAGGAGGCCAATGTCTTTTCAAATCTAGCATCATCACCACATAACCCTCCACTTATACTTACTTCTTTATCAACAATTTCTTCAATAGCATCAATTAAAGTACTGCCGTTCACAGAGCTTCCTTCAGATATCACCAAAACATGTTTTAGGTCATCTAATGACAATCCTTTCATTAAGGCATTCCCCAAAGCACGAATATCATTGTCAAATGATAGCACGTTTTCCCTGTTAATAATAAAATTACTTTTCTCGAATTGAATTGCAGTCAAAACAATACTTCCATCATATACCGAATCCTCCAATATCTCACCAGATGTACTTCCATAAACTATATGGCCATCTGGGAACAGGCTTACAACCTCATCATGTATCTTATTCTTTTCAAATGCATGACGGTTTCCAAAAACTAAAACCAAAGGTTTTTGTAGAGGTTCTTTTTTAGAAGTAAAAATCCAATCATTTTTAGATTTCCTTTTCGCTTGTAATATTTTCATTTTATTTTTTTAAGGTAAAACTAAAAGTGGTTCCTTTCCCAATTTCACTGTCCAGCCAAATCTCACCATCATAGAGATCAATTATTTTCTTTACAATGGACAAACCTATGCCAGTAGATCTCTCTTTGTTTCCAATGGACTGAAATATTTTAAATATTTTTTCATGATATTCTTTAGGTATCCCTACCCCATTGTCTTTTATACTAAATTCCCAATGCGAAGGGGTTTCTTTGCTGCTTACGGAAACAAGACCTTTCTCTTCTTCAATATGTACAACGGCATTTCCAATTATATTCTGAAAAAGCTGGTGTATTTTGGTCTTGTCGGCAAAAATTGTTGGAAGTTTGTTTAACGTCTTTACTTCCACATGGTCCGGAATATATATAATGTCCCTAATATCCTTAATTACTGTATTAACATCAACTTTGGTATTATCAAGATTGTCACTTTTAATAGTGGAATATTTTAATATCCCATCTACAAGTTTATCCATTGCCTCAACTTTCTCCTGCATTGCCTTTAGCTGAAAAACACCATTTTCGTCCAGAGAGCTGGCATAATCCTCCAACAACCATGTTGACAATGCACTAATACTACGTAAGGGAGATTTTAAATCATGTGAAACAATATGTGCATATTCTTGAAGCCCTTTATTACTGGCTTCCAGCTCTTTTAATAATTGTTCTTTTTGTTCTTCAAGATTTCTCTGCTCTGTAATATCCTCAATGATTGCAACTTGATATCCCTTTTGTTTCTTTTCTTGCTCTACCCTACTTATAAGAGTTTTGGCCAAAAACGTAGAACCATCCTTTTTATAAAACCTTTTTACCAGCGAGTAATTTTCTTGATTCTCACTAGGTTCAAAATTGGATATCTCTTTAATAGAGGTAGAATTATTACATGTCATCGAAATTTTGTCCAATGAAAGCTTTTTTAGTTCTTGCTCTGTATAACCAAATAAATTCACGGAGGCATTATTAGCCCTAATTATTTTGTCGTCGACAGTAAGTACAATCCCAAGTGGAGAATTTTCAACTATAATGTCCAATTGTTTTCTTTTCTCGGCCAATAATTTTTCTATTTCGTCCTCTTTGGTGATATCTCTTATTACACCCTGGGCAGCAATTGGCTTTCTATTTTTATCATATATTATACTGCTATTGACATGAATAAATTTTTCATTCTTGTCCTTGTCTAATATTTTGGTTTTGTAATTTTTTAGTTCGCCTACTTCATATAATTTATGAAAAGATTCTTGGGTATATTGTACATAATCTTTATGAACCAAGTTCATAAGATTAATTTCTTCTATATTATTATCATACCCCAAAAGTTCTTTAGCAGCACCGTTCATCCTTAAAATATTCCCCATAATATCCATAACAATATAGGGGTCTATAATATTATAGAAAACACCTTCGAGTTCAGAAGTCTTTTCCGAAAGCATATTTTCTAACCGCTCATTGGATTCCTTTAACTGATTTGTAGCATCATAAAGTTCTTTGGATTTTTCCTCCAAAATACGTTCGGCCTGTAAACGTGCTTTTTTTTGTCGTTCCAAAGCCTTTTTAAGAAGGGTCACTTCTTTATTCTCCATCTTGGACAATATTAAATTTGACTTCGGTCCCATTTTCATTTAATAATTCAAAATTAACTGTTGCTGTTTTATTAAAATGCTCAAAGGACTTTTCAATAAGTCCGTGTGCCAAACGATATAATCCTCTTGATGAAGAATATATCATCGTTAAGGAATTATCTGTTTGCTCCAAGATTTTAAAGGTGGGCAATTCCGCATCTGGATATAATTTCTTCACATGCAGATGTATATGGTCTTCTATGGAATAAATTAGACTTAATGGAGAAGAATAACTCTGAATAACTTCTGGATGTGCTTTACTCAAACCATTAAAAAGATATAAGCCAAAAGCATATATTAAGTCATCCACCGGAGCTTTAACCTCCTTACTTAAATTGGTGATAAGACTTACCATTTCATTAAATTCGTAGGTGCCAACAGAAGTATAAATACCTTCAGAGGGTAAATGGGAGTTTTCAATAATTGAATCAGCAACCTCTAATCCAAATTTTTCTTCCACCATTTCCAAAAACTCAGTAAAAACTATTCCTTTCATTTAAAGTATTTTAAAAATTAAATGTAGGAAAATATGTACTTTTTTAAAAAAAAATGTTGTAAAATTACAAAATCTGTTAGGCCTTGACCAATTCATTGGTGTCCCAATATTCCAAAACCTTTTTTAATTTATTCTCGTAATCCTCATATTTTAAAGGCTTTATAACATATCCCGCAATACCAATTTTATAACATTCCAATAAATCCGCTCTATTTTCAGATGTTGTCAAAATAATAGTAGGTAAGTATTTTAGTACATCATCTTCTTTAAGGATTTTAAGAAATTCCGTACCACTCATTCTTGGCATGTTTAAGTCCAGCAAGATGATATCTGGCAAGCTCGCTCCCGATTTTAAAATATTTAAGGCCTCTTCCCCATTCTTAGCCTCTGTTATATTATGTTTTAATTGTAGCTTAGAAACAGTTCTATTTAGTTTCATAGTTTCAATTGCGTCGTCTTCAATAAAAAGAATATCCATAGTACTTCACTTTAGATTACAAATGTGACACTTATATAATGAACATACCTATCTAGTGTAGGTGAATAGCATTTAAGTGTAGATGAATGGAAAAATGGTATCGATAAATATTTTAGAATATTGGACAATTAGAATGTTTTTGATACATGAATGAGCTTTCCATAGGGCTTATATTATTTCCATTTTCTTAAGAAGAAAGGATGCGTTCATATTTTGACAAATTCCTTCTTTAAACTTATAGTCAAAATGAAGTTCACCGTTCACAATTTCAGCATCAAAATAATAATTCTTTACTGGTTTTAGTTCTTTGGCAATATCGCACAGGCTTAAATCATGCGTGGCTATTATTCCAGTAGAATTGGATGCTACTAACCGCTTTACAAACCTACGGGAGCCCTTTGCCTTATCTATACTGTTGGTGCCCTTTAAAATCTCATCCAAAACAATAAAATAACGCTCCGTTTTAATTTCATCCACAATAAACTTCAATCGCTTTAACTCAGAGTAAAAATAGGATTCATCATCGGTAAGCGAATCTGTGGTACGCATACTTGTAATTAGTTTAATTGGAGAGTATTCCGCCTTTTTAGCACAAACAGGAAGTCCAATATTTGCCATTACAATTTGCAATGATATGGTGCGCAAAAAAGTACTTTTACCAGCCATATTGGCTCCTGTAACAATAAAAAATTGTTCTTCGTCTATCTCTACGTCATTGGGAACACTCTTCATGGAGTCCAGCAAAGGATGTGATGCTCCCTCAGATTTTAATACCGTTTTATTATTATTTATTTTCGGAAAAGTATATGTTGGGTGATTAAAAGTGAAATTCCCTAGACTATTATAAGCATCAAAAAAAGCAATTGTAGCAAACCACTGTTCAACATGCAGCCCATATCTTTCTATCCACTTTTCAATAGAGTAGCTCTGTCTTAGATCCCACAATAGAAAAGCATTTCCTACTAATCCCATCAACATATTGTTACGTTGATCCAAAGCACCTAAAATACGTGCGAACTCCTTTAATATTTTAGAGGTTTTTACTTTTTTGGAAACAACAGTTGCCCTTTTTTCCTTTAATAATTCTGAAGAAAGACTAGTCTTCTCAATCTCCAAAATCAATTTCTGATATTGATGAAACGTACTTTGTATTTTTGCAGTATCAGATGACAGCTTATTAATTTTCTTGAGAAACCTTCCTGTTATACCTAACCCAACAAAAAACCAACCTGTAACTATCCAACCAGAAACAAAACCTAAAAAATAAACTGTAATGAGAATGGCTGAAAACACTGAAAACACATTGGGCAAATGTTTCATGATTTCGGGAACAAAGCTCTTGTAATTTGCCAACCATTTTAGAATGGTTTTATATGAGGTCTCTGTTTTTACCAAGCCCGCTACTGCCGAATATTCCTGTCTCCATTCAGGCATTTTGGATAATTCCTTTATAGCTTCCTGTTTCTGCTTTATCTGTGCTATTGAATTTTCGGTAAGAATATGTGCCAAAACTTCTGTCCCTTGTGCTAGGCAAGTCCTATTGCTATATTGATAAAAAGAACCTTTGCCGAACAGGTCAATATCCTGACTAAAATGATGCAAAGGGTCCTTAAACTCATTTCCCTCTGGCAAGCCATTAAACTTTCTATTTAACACTTCAACTTCGGTTTTATTCAGCTTAATAAGAGCATTTAATTTGTCACTTTTATATTGTAAATCTGAATGCCTAGAAACCAAAAAAAGAAAGATCATTATAGTTGCAAGAATAATCCCAACAACCAATCTAGCGTTCCCAAATGCAAAATAAACCGCTGCAACCGCAATGCAAAAAATTGCCAAGCGAAGCATACTGGATGTAAACAAACGCTCTTTTATTTTAGACAACAGGGTTGTATGTTGCTCTATTTGATTGGCGTAAAAAGTAAAAAGCTCTTGCATAAAAGGAATCTGGTTTATGGGACTAAGATATATATTCCATCTTAGTTTTTCTCCATTGCGTTGAGCATAGCTATTTGTCCTAAGTGATAAATATCATGTTGGGAAATACTCGTCAATATTGGTCCAAAATCATAATCCTTTCCTGGTACTTTTTTGGAGAGCAATTCCTCTGTAGCATTATCCAAAAAACCAATTAAATCTATTTGTGTTTTACTTAAATCCTCTTTTAACTCATTCCATTCTTTCTCATTCTCAATATGTGTTTCAGACCAATCGGAATCACTATCCATTATGATATCGTAATTCATATCTCCTTGCAGCTTCTTTAAGACAAAAATTCTCCAATTTATTATATGTTGTACTAAAACCGCAATGGATTTTTCACCATACTTTTTTGTATTAACATTTTGCCAAGCAATGGTGTTTAGCTTTTTCATGACAGAATCCCCATACCAAGGTTGTCCATTGAACGACTCCTTTAAGTCGGTTATAATTTTGTTAAGTTGACTTTCCATAGGTTCTACTTAAGGGACGCCCATTCTGCTTTTAGCTTTTTGGTAAACTTGGAAACCACCAAATCATAGGAATGGTCTATTAGTTCCATTATCAATTTGGGTGGCAAGTTTTCTAAGTGAAGTGTATTCCAATGTACTTTGCTCATATGGAAACCTGCAGTAATTTCCCCATCATATTCTTCTCTTAGCTCAATGGCTCTTTCTGGGTCACATTTAAGATTCACCTGTGAAGGTATTCTTTCCAAAGGAGCCAAAGCAAACATTTTGCCCATTACCTTGAACACTAAAGTTACGGCATCAAAAGGAAACTCTTCTGTTACTCCTTTTTTGGTTATACAATAGTTCCTAAACTCTTCAATGTTCATTTTTCCAACAATTCTTTAGCGTTATTCCATACTATTCTATGTGCCCTAATAGGTTTGTCCCCAATCTCCGTACTGGTAACGGTTTCAATGTTTTTTCCTCCCAGAATAGCATAAAAATCAATAGCCGAAGTATTACTTTCCAATACCCATAAATATAACTTGGCATTGGGAAAATCGTTAAACGATTCTTGTGCTATCAACTTAATTAACTTAGAACCAATCCCTTTTCCTTTAATCTTGCTCGAGACATGCAAGTTATCTATAAAGGTTCCATAAACAGGGTCATCGTTCATGTAGGCACACAAAAAACCGCAAATTTTGTTTCCTTGTTCTGCTATAAGTATATGCTGGTTATGTTTTGATGTAGCAAAACGCTCCCGCCAAACCCCAAGCCGCTCATCCATAACTTGGTTGTCCAAGAAATCATCTGTAAAATCACCTCTATAATTTTCTTGCCAACTTACCGCATGCAAATTTGCAATGGCTAAATAATCTGATTTTACAGCAAGCCGATAGGAAATCATGGGATTACTTTATGGTTTGGGAATCATAGACAATTACCTTTTCCCAAAGGTCACTGCATTCTTCCACAAAAAGCAAATGTGGTGGTTCTGATTGGTATTTAGCCTGCGCCTCCGCGGACTCAAAAGAAACAATCAAGGAATAGGTAAACGAACCATCTACCACATCTCTGGATGCTTTGGGTGGCGTGCCAATAAATTGAGTTTTGGCATAGGCAGAGTTGTTCATGAACTTGGTAAGCGAAGCTTCAAACTTTGCTCTATCTTCCTGACTATTTGGGTTTTTAAACCAAAAATACACCGTGTGTGCAAAGGCTGGGTCAAAAGTTTTCATATTGGTTTCATTTTGACCACAAGATACCATGGTCAGTGTTAAAATTAAAATTACTAGCGCATTTTTCATTTCTCTATTTTTCTAAAAATTGTTTTTCTCTATTTGATATTTCTATAGCTGAATAATCTAATTTCCAGCCAATGGTTTCCACTATTTTTTCCATAATCAAAATAGCTTCCAAAGCTTCCTTTCTTGCTGTTTCCATCAATCCGCTTTCTGGAATTTTATCTCTTATGTGTTGTTTTGCCTCTAAATTCAATGTGGTTAAATCATCTGGGGAAAAGGTGTTGAAAAGTCCATTTTTTATATCATAAAATTGCAGGTCGGGTTCAATGGACAGAATCTCTGGTTGTGGAAAATTATTAAGCTTTATAGTTTTATTTTCAGTATCCGCATCCATTAGCACTTTTTTTAAATCGTACCCAATCTGTGCTTTTGCATTAATTACAATCAATGCTTTCTTTTTACTGCTTACCAAGCTCATAAAATGCTCCTTGGTATTTTCATATTTATAAATTTCAGCAAAATCCCCCTCAACAGAAATAAGCTTACAAACACTTTTTATTTTCTCCAGTAGCACTATGGATTGGTGTTGAGTTAATTCTTTACTCTTCTTCTTACCAAACAATCCATAAAGCCAATACATAAGTATTGCACCCAAAACAAGTCCTAAAAAGATTTCTATAATACTATCCATTGTTTCCTATTTCTCCTAAATGGGTATACTTAAATCCTTTATCATATTTTAATCCGTAACCAAAAATTCTGTCAAAAGAAGCATGTGAAAACAATATAATTCCAACTAATTGACATAAAGTTTGTGACCAATACAGTCCCAAAAAATATATTAAAACAGCCAATCCCTTATGATGAAAGATATTATACATAAATGCTCCAACTTTATTTCCAAACAGGTAGCCCAACATTCCAATATCTGGAGTCAACAATAATACTAAAAACCACCACCATTGATATTGTAACTGACTAAAAAGAAACATTCCCAAAAGGAACATTCCCAATTCTTCAATTTTTAATGTCAATTTCATCAATTTAAAATTTTATACAATACAGGTCTACTTGGACTTGCATCATTTTCAAAAGGAGCTACTTGTAAATTTAGGAGATAGGGACCATCTTTTATGGAGTTTTTTACATATATAAACTCTGTTATTGTTGCCTGGGTTCTTATTTTTCCTCCTATTTGCCAAAAAGCTTTGTGCGAGGCCAAAGTTCCGTTGTCCTTTTCTTTATCTACAGACGGAAGGTCTATTAATAAATGTTCTACTTTTTTGCTCACCAAAAATCTCATGGCCTCTTCACTTATGTAAGGTGGGTTTGTGTGTGAGTATTGTCTTGTTAGTTTCCCTTTAGTATTAGGCAATGTTCTTATTACCAAGGCATCACAATTTTTACCCTCCAAAACATATTCCATTAGTTTTTTAGAAATAACAAAGTCATTTTCTTTTTTTTCTGGAGCTATGGTTACCACCTCTGCCAAGAAGAAAAACTTTTTTAAATGCTTATTTATGGAATAGAAATCTTTGGTAATGTGCCCCACACATTCTGTATGTGTTCCATGTGCATGTGGGTTAAACTCGATATTGTTAAAGTTAACAGAAGCTCCTTCCGATACTTTTACCTTACGGCCATCCGAAATGTGAGGTTCTATTTTTGGAGAATCTACATACCAAGCATTTACATTGGATGCCTTTCCCCGTAATGGAATGGATATATCCAAAGCTTTGGACAAATCAATTCTGTAGTTCCTGGAGTTTTGTTTAATGGTTGCAATCAAATCAATTTCTTTTTCTCTCCAATTTAACATAAAAAAGGTCCGAAGCAATCCCATCTGTCAAAAACTTTCCCTTTTTTGTTACCAAAAGGGTATCATTATCAATATAAAGCAATTGCCCTACAATATGTCGTTGCGCTTCTTTAACCAAATATTGGCGGTACTCTTTTCCAAAATCCAATTCTATTTTAGGTAAAGACACTCCCCAAATTGTTCGTAGACCCGTCATTACATATTCATTGTATTGGTCTGCTATAGAAAGTTTTTCAACCTCAATAGGCAACACACCTTCCATGATTGATTTAATATATTTTGCATTGTTCCTAATATTCCATCCTCTTCTTTGTCCATCAAAGGAGTGAGCCGATGGACCTATCCCCAAATACCTTTTTCCCTGCCAATAAGAAGTATTGTGTTTTGAAAAAAAATCTGGTTTTCCAAAGTTTGAAACTTCATAGCAAATATAGTCCGCCTTTGTTAATTTATCCACTAAAATACTAAAGTGAGCAGAAGCTATTTCATCATCAATAGGTTTAATCTTTCCTTTCTTTATAAAATCTGCCAGTGCCGTTTTAGGTTCAACCGTTAAAGCATAACTAGAAATATGTGGAATATTAAAAGACAATGCTTTTTCTATATTACTTATCCATTTTTCATTGCTCATATTGGGCATTCCGTAGATAAGATCAATGGATATATTGTCAAAATACCGAGTAGCTTCAATCAAGCATGACTCCGCTTCTTTGGCATTGTGTGCCCGGTTCATCAACAATAAATCCTCCTCAAAAAAAGATTGAATCCCAATACTTAGACGATTTATTCCGATAGTTCTATAATCTTTGAAAATAGTTCCGGACCTTTCTTTCACCGATATCAAATCATCTGGATTGGCTTCCAAGGTAATTTCTGGATTGTCTATAACCTTATAGTTTTTATATATGGTTTCTAGAATAGCCTTTAATTCACCTATTTCTAAAACGGAAGGGGTTCCCCCGCCAAAATAAATGGTTTCTATTGTGTCCTTATTTTCATTCTTACGCAACTGCAATTCTCTTATGATTGCATCAATCATTTCCGATTTTTTTTTCAAAGAGGTAGAAAAATGAAAATCACAATAATGACATGCTTGCTTGCAAAAAGGAATGTGCAGATAGATACCGGACATTTAATTATTTCTTTACTCGAGAACTGTTCTGTTTTACAAAAGCATCCCAGCCAGAATAAGATTTTCCAACTTCAATTCTGCCTTCATTGTAAAAATGACAAACAGCGGCCGCAAGCCCATCGGTACTATCCAAATTCTTGGGAAGTGTTTTTAAGGCCAATGTGCTTTGAAGCATTTTAGCTACTTGTTCTTTACTGGCATTTCCATTCCCGGTAATGGCCATTTTAATTTTCTTGGGAAGATACTCCGTTATAGGAATTTGTCTTGATAGTCCTGCCGCCATAGCAACCCCTTGGGCACGACCCAGTTTTAACATGGACTGTACATTTTTTCCAAAAAAGGGAGCCTCAATAGCAATCTCATCTGGGTGATAGGTATCAATCAATTCAATTGTCCTTTCAAAAATGAGCTTCAATTTAGTATAAGGGTCATTGTATTTTTGAAGTAAAAGCTCATTCATTTGAACAAACTCCATTTTTTTGTTCACCACCTTAATGATACCAAACCCCATAATAGTGGTTCCCGGGTCTATTCCCAAAATAATTTTCTCTTGTCCCAAGCTTAGTTTGTATTTATAATGATGGGAATTCTAAATTTTGCCGTTACCGGAATACCTCTTTTTATGGCTGGTTCCAAATGGGGCAAGGTCTTTAGGCTCTGTCTTATAATACCATCAAATTCTGGTAACTGACTCAATATTTCTTCATTCTTTTCCATATCCACCACAGATATTTTTCCAACATCGTCAATTAAAAAATCCAAATAGAGTGTGTCCAAAATGTCAGACTCCAGAATAAATTCAAACTCTCTCAAAGTTGATGAAAAATGGGCCAACAAGGTATCCTGAAAACATTCCCGTTGTTTTGTCTTTGAAACGTTTTCATTACAATTATCAAACATTGGGTATTTTTCCACATCGTTCCAATCTAGCTCCGACATTAGTTGGCTTGTCAATTTTTGCGTCTTGGTCTCCCTGGACTCAAACAAATCACAGGAAACCAACATCACTAAAAATCCTATAAACCAAAGCTTACGCATGCAACACTGTATTCTTTGGGGAAATTACGATTTTTTAAGGTATTTTAATCCACTGCGTAATGGATTTCCTCTTTGAGTTCTGATATACGTTTTTTAGCAAAACTGCTAAAATAACTTTTCTCCTGGCCCAATTTCACCAATAGCTGTTGGTAATATTCCAACTTTACTTTTGGGTCTTTGTAGTATTCATCTGCCAACACACATACTTGGTAATAGACAATCGTATTGGTAGTATCTTCCTGGTACGCCTTTTTATAATAATCAAAAGCCTCTTTTATTTTATTCTGTTGTTTTGCCAAACGTGCCAATGCACTATATTCTTTACTTAGCATAGGGGTTTGCTCCTCTATGGATTTTTTAATGAAAATGGCGGCACTATCCAATTTCTTTTGTTTTTGATACACCTCTCCCAAGTTAAAGTAAGCTTCCGCCCTGGCAGAATCAAAATCCAAAAGTTTGGTATAACTAGTTTTTGCTTTTTCAAACTCCCACAATTTAAAATAGGCATAACCCATTTTCTGATAAATATGGGCTTTGTTCTCTCCCAATTCAATTAGTTTTTTAAAAGTCTGGGCAGCCTCAGCATACTTTCCATTGTTAAAAAGTGCGAGTGCCTTAAGATTGATAATGGAAACATCATTGGGGTGTTCAAGAAGTCCAATATTTAAAATTTCAATGGCCCTGTTATCTTCTTGTTGTAACACATAATACTTGCCCAACTGAAAAATACTTCGAAGATGGGTGCTGTCCAAAGCAATAGCCTTTTTAAAAGCTTCCGCTCCTTTTTCTGACTTCTCTTGTTGCTGGAAGGACCTTCCCAAATAGTACTGATATTCTGGATTGGTATTATTACTTTTTATTAGGTCTTCAAATAGAAGTTGAGCTTTTGGATAATCTTTGACTTTTATATAGAGTTTTCCCAGTTCAAATTTTGCAATCTTACGATTGTCATCCTTCTGCACCAATACTTCATATTCGGAAATTGCCTTATCATGACTTCCGATAGCATTGTAAGCCCTTGCTATTTGTAAATTGGAGTGCTTAGAACCTATTTTTGCATATTCATTTATGGCATGGGTATAATTGCCCAAAGCGTAAAGACTGTCTGCAACGTTCAAAGCCGAGGACTGTGCCTCGGCCTTTAAACAAGCTAAAATCATAAATAATAGTACTGCTTTTTTCAAATAATTTCTTTTTGCTAGAGTTTAAAAGTAATCGGTATAGAATAAGGAACATTTACTGCATTTCCATGATGTATGCCCGGTTTCATTTTGGGCAATCTAGATATAATCCCAACTGCAACATCTTCTAACCTTCTATCTGGTCCACGTTTACGGATATTTGCAATGTTTCCATCTCTATTAATTGTAAACATAATATTCACTCTTCCTTGAACACCTTCTGTTTGAGCATCTTTGGGGTACCAAAAGTTTTTCTTTATATGCTCTATCATTTTCTCATTAAAACACGTTTTTTTATCATCTACATCTTCGCAGCCAGGAAAAATTGGAACCTGATCTACCGTTCCATAAGGGATATTTTTGTTTGATAGACTATTGGTCAAATTCTCAGAAATTCGATTTTTTAAGGCTAACAACTGCTTATCTAGATTTACAATTATAGAGTTTTTATCATTTGAAGTTTTTAATAATCTGTCTCGTTCTTCTAATAGTTGATTATATTTTTCTACCGCTGATGAGACCTCATCGTCACTTCCTTTTAATTTAAAAGTAATAGGAATAGAATAGGCAACACCGACTTTCTTACCCCCGTTTTTTCCTGGTTTCATTTTAGGTAATCTGGAGATAATTCGCTCTGCCTCTTTTTCCAATAATGAATCCGGTCCTCTCATTCTAAAATCGACCATTTCCCCTTTTTTGGAAATAGTGAACATTACATTTACCCTCCCTTGAATACCTTTTTCCTGTGCTTCTTTAGGGTAGTTGAAGTTTTTTCTAATATGTTCATGTATTTTTTCATTAAAACATGCTTTTTTATCCTCAATATTTTCACAACCTGGAAAAATGGGCACTTCATCTACTTTGGCAAAAGGAATTACCGTTTCAGAAAGGTCTTTTTCCACTTTATACAATTCATAAAGCTTGGAAGATGGTAAAGATGGATTTCCATACTTTTTTAATATTTCTTCTGGGACTTCCTCACCTAAAGCGGGATATGTTACAGTAAGTAGTTCATTAACATACTGTCTATAAAGTATTTTATATTCAAAGAAATCCTCTTTCTTTATTATTTCTTCAGATTTGAATCTGGAAGGAAGTTTTGAACTTAAATACACATTGGAAATGGAACCTTCAATTTCAACTTGTTTTTTTATTTTGTTTTTAATTTCGTTTATAAGTTTAACATCATTAAGACTTAATGTTGTTTCATTATATGTGTACGAAGCTTCTGTGGCAGAAGTATAAAATAGCATACCTAGTATTAAAGGCACCAATGCCAAATACTTTAACTGATAAATTCTTTTCGTTTTTTGTTTTTGTAACATGACTATTCGTTTTTTGATTAATGATGATTTAAAAAATGGATTGATGAAAGATATATTCTGTGTCTGAAAAACTTGTGACAACAGTAATTGATATTGCTCCTTTTTGTGGGTTTTGGCCACTTGGGCATCTGCAATAAATTCGTGCAGTTCAGAGATTCTACTCTGGTACACATAGACCAATGGATTAAACCAGCCCACGATACGCATGATTTCAAAAAACATAAGGTCAAGTGAGTGTTTTTGCTTAATATGAACCATTTCATGCAAGACAATATTTTCGTATTCTTCATCCTTAATCTGGTCTCCCATAAAAATGGTTTTAAAGAAAGAAAATGCCACCTTGCTCTGTTGGACCAAAACTTGGGTAAAATCTTTAAAATATTGGACCTCCCCTTTTTTTCTTAACCTTAAAATTTGGTGGATTTTATAGGCAAAAAGTACTACGGCCAACAACATTCCTCCATAAAGAATACCATATTCCCATGAAATGTCAAAAACACTGGAAGTATTAGTTTCAGAAAGCACAACTTCTTGCATGCTCATGCCCCACAAATATTCTGGATATGCTATGAATTTTTGAGGAACAGTGGTCTTAAAGGCTTCAATCTTTATCCATGGAAGTATGGCGGACAAGATAAAGGTTCCCATTAAATAGACACGGTTCCATTGAAAAAATGTTTCTCTTTTTAAGAACAGGTCATAAATGATCAAAAACAACAACTGAAATGCGATGCACTCTAAGATATATTGTATCATTTGGAACAAGTTTTATTTATCATCTTTTTTGATGTCCTTTAAAATGGATTCCAGTTCAGAAAGGCTCATATCATTTTTCTTCATAAAGAAGGAGACCATACTTTTAAAAGAACCCTGAAAATAGCCGTCCACCAATTTGTTTATGGACTGATTACTATAGTCGGATTTCTTTAAAACAGGAAAATAAATATGCCCCTTACCCACCTTTTCATGGTCCACAAACCCCTTGTCTTCCAGAATACGCACAATGGTGGATACTGTATTGTATGCTGGTTTGGGTTCTGGTAATTCTTCAATAATGTCGGCAACATTACTCTTTTCCAATTGCCATAAAATTTGCATTACCTCTTCTTCTGCTTTTGTGAGCTGCTTCATTATACAACTAATTTTTTAGTTCAATTTCAAACAAATATAACTAAATATCTAGTTCAAACTAATTTTTTAGTTAGAAAATTTTGTAACAAATAGAAACTATCTTCGTCAAACAAGTAAAATTAATATTGTGGATATTGCACTTCTAATTATAGGTTTCATCTTTATGCTGATTGGAATTTTGGGTAGTTTTTTACCCGTTTTACCCGGTCCTCCTTTAAGCTGGATTGGTTTGTTGTTACTTTATTTAACCAAAGCCATCCCGAATGATTGGTGGTTTTTGGGAACAACATTGGTAATTGCTCTTATCGTTTTTGCATTGGACTATGTTATTCCGGCCATGGGAACCAAAAAATTTGGTGGCACCAAAGCGGGTATGATTGGAACAACCATTGGGCTCTTGGTAGCCATCTTTTTTCCAGTTCTTGGAATATTTGGGATTATTATTTGGCCTTTTGTAGGTGCTTTGGTTGGAGAATTAATGAACAAAGCGGATCAAAAAACCGCTATGAAAGCAGCATTTGGTTCTTTTATTGGTTTTCTTACCGGTACTTTTTTAAAATTCTTGGTCGCAATAGTCTTCTTAGGGCTCTTTATATCCAAAGCGTGGGATTATAAAGAAGCACTTTTTCCTTTTTTTGAATAACACAAGTATATTGAGGACATCTTAAGAATCTTAGAGAAACCTACATCCAAACCGTTTTATCTTCAATTGGGCCTCTTGTAACCTCAAGAAGTTCTCCATCATAATATCCCATATAGAAAAATCCTAGACACCGCTCTCCTTCGGCTAAATCCAAAAATTCGTCCATAAATTTTATAAGTCCTGGGGAACTCCAATAACTTCCAATTCCCTTTTCTGCACAACAAAGCCACATATTTTGGACTGCCATCGCGGTAGCAGCTATTTCTTCCCATTCCGGCAAACTTTCCATGGGGTCTCTTTGCATACAAATGGCAACTACAGCTGCCGAGCGATTAGGGTTTTCCTGTAGTTTTTTTATGGTCACAGTTTTAGGCTTGGGGTCTTTTTCTTGATAGGTATCGGACAAAAATTTTCCCAATGCTGTTTTGCTTTCACCCATTAATACCTTAAATCGCCAAGGTTCCGTTTTTTTATGGGTGGGCGCCCAATTGGCCGCTTCCAATATTTCCTTAATATCAGATTTACTTATAGGTTTATCATTATACTGTACAGGAAAAACAGAGCGTCTCTTTTTTATCAATTCAAAAATCATATTCTACTTTTTAATCATTTATTTAACAATAAATCCAGACAATTTTGCAATGCTGGATTTCGATTATCTTTTTTCCATACTGCTGATAATATTGCCCTTTGCGGAATATTTTTTAGCTCTATAAATTTTACTCGCATTAAAAATCCAGATTGTAAGGAGGTGGGTACAATGGCAATACCCAAATTGTTTTCCACCAGCTTAAAAATAGTATGGGCATGGACCGATTTATGTGAAATTTTGGGGGTAAATCCAGCATCTTCACAAATACTCATTATTGTGTCGTAATATAGTGGGCTATATTCTTGGGAAAAAAGAATGAAGTCTTTCTCTCTTAATATTTCAACCCCGGTAAAATTTCTGGTCAATATGGGAAAAGACTCTGGCAATACCACAGAAAATGTGTCTTCATATACCACTTTACTTTCCAACGGTTCTGGCACTCTTGATAAGCGCACAAAGCCTAAATCCAATTTATCTTTTAGCAAGGAACTTACTTGGGCGTTATTGGATAGCTCGTCCAAACTGGTTTTTATCTTTGGAAACCTATCTTTTAATTTTACCAACAATTTTGGGATTACATTTTGCATGGCAGACCCCAAAAACCCAATGCGAACCTCTCCATGTTCGCCTTGATCTATACGTTTCAACTGCTTGGTGGTCATTTCCAAGTGATTGATAATAAATTCTATCTCTCCCTTTAAATATTGGCCCGCTACCGTTAATTCCACCTTTTTCTTATTCCGGACAAACAACTGTGTATCCAAAATCTCTTCCATTTGTTTAATCTGCCTACTTAAACCTGGTTGTGAAATAAATAACTTCTCCGCTGCCCTTCTATAATGTAATTCATCAGCAACCGCAAGGAAGTATTTGAAATGACGTAGTTCTAATTGATAACTCATGGTTATTATATGCTCAACCAAACAATATTAGTAAGTATCAAACTTAATCAATAATTTTATAAATATAAATGTATCAAGATGCTTTCTACACCAAAAACTTTCCTTTTAGGAGAGGAACATTTAACTGCCAGTATTGCAATTTCAATTGCAAGAGGTCTTACCAAATCCGTAATATCCAACCAACAACGTTCAAAAATTAAGGCAAGTGCCCAGAAAGTGGCCACTATCGTTGCCAAAGGTGAGGTGGTATATGGAATAAACACTGGGTTTGGTCCACTTTGCACAACCAGAATATCCAAGGAAGAAACCCAAATTTTACAAACCAATATTTTAAAAAGCCACAGTGTTGGTGTAGGCAGGCCCATAGATAAAGAAATTGCCACATTAATGTTAGTTCTAAAGGTACATTCGTTGGCTAAAGGATACTCAGGTATAGCTGAAACCACATTAGACCGAATTCTTTGGCACCTTACAAATGATGCCATCCCTATTGTCCCGTCACAAGGCTCGGTAGGCGCATCTGGAGATTTAGCCCCACTATCTCATTTATTTCTACCCTTAATTGGCTTAGGCATCGTGGAATACCAAGGAAATAAAATTACAACTGCTGAACTTCATAAACTTAAAAACATGGCCTCTTTGGAACTAGGCCCTAAAGAAGGTCTTGCACTTATCAATGGAACGCAATTTATTGCTGCACACGCCATAAAAGTAATTGAGAGGCTACAAAGCTGCCTATCTCAAGCAGATATCATAGGGGCCATGATGATTGAAGGGCTTCAGGGATCCATTAAACCTTTTTACAAAGAGCTTCATGAACTACGCCCTTTTAAGGGAAATATGCACGTGGCATCCAGAATACAATCCCTATTACAAGGGTCAGAGATCATGGAAGACCATATAAATTGTGAAAGAGTGCAAGATCCTTATTCATTACGTTGTATTCCCCAAGTGCATGGGGCTTCAAGAAATGCATGGCTTCATTTAAAAGAAATGATGGAAATAGAACTAAATTCTGTTACAGACAACCCTATTATAATTGATGAGAACCTCACCATTAGTGGGGGTAATTTCCATGGGCAGCCTCTGGCAATGGCCCTGGATTATGCTTGTTTGGCCGCTTCTGAAATTGGAAACATATCAGATCGTAGAATTTATTTGGCATTGGAGGGAAACAGCCCTGGTGTACCTAAACTATTAATGAATGATACGGGTATTAATTCTGGCTACATGATCTTACAATATACCACGGCAGCTTTAGCCAGTGAAAATAAGGGACTGTGCTTTCCATCCAGTGCAGATAGTATTCCTACTTCTTTAGGGCAAGAAGACCATGTAAGTATGGGTTCCATTGGAGGACGAAAAGCATTGCAGGTAATAGAGAACGTAGAGAAAATTTTAGCCATAGAATTATTGACTGCAGGTCAAGCCTTTGAATTTAGAAAACCCATGAAATCTGGATTAGTATTGGAAGAGGTCCATAAAATACTACGATCTAGAGTCCCCTTTGCAAATAGAGACCGTGTATTTTCAGATGATATTGAAATTGGAATCGAAATGATACAAAACGGAACTATTATGAAAGTAGTTGAAGAAGCTTGTAAAAAAGAGAAAATAAATCTCAAAACTGCTTTTTCCAGTGAATTTGAAATATATTAATGAGATGAAAAAATACACGCTTATTGGTCCCTTTTTCCAAGTGGTTCCCATGACGGGACTTCCATTAAAAGGAGCTATATCAGATACCCAAAACCAAATTCTGCCAGAAGCTGGGATTCTAATTAAGAATGATACTATTGAAGCCGTTGGAAATTTTACTGAGCTACTTTCTAAATATGAAGATGCCCATTTAATAAAACTTAATGGTCAATATGTTTGTTTACCAGGCCTAATAGATGCCCATACCCATATTTGTTATGGTGGCTCTAGGGCAAATGATTATGCCATGCGGAACGCTGGGAAAACCTATTTGGAAATTTCAAAATCGGGTGGTGGAATTTGGGATACCGTCACGGAAACAAGAAAATTGTCCATGGAAGAGCTTGCACAAAAAACCATTGAAAGAGCAAATCACCATCTTAAAAATGGCATTACTACACTAGAAGTAAAAAGTGGTTATGGTCTTTCTGTGGAAGAAGAGTTAAAAATGCTCAGAGCCATTAAAAAGGCAAATACCATTACAGCACCTGACCTAGTTTCCACTTGTTTGGCCGCCCACATGGTTCCAAAAGATTATCATGGTACTGCTGAGGCTTATTTAAATAAAATCAGTACTGTTCTTTTTCCTAAACTACAAGAAGAGAATCTCACCAACCGCATTGATGCCTTTATTGAAGAAAATGCATTTTCCAAATCCCAAATTGCTCCATACTTTGAAAAAGCCCATGACCTGGGTTTCGATATCACTGTACACGCAGACCAATTCTCTACCGGAGGTAGTGAAGTTGCTGTAAATCATGAAGCTATTAGTGCGGACCATTTAGAAGCAAGTACTGACAAAGAAATAGCGCTACTGGCAAAAAGCAATGTAATTGCAATGGCATTGCCTGGCGCCTCTTTAGGCTTGGGCTGTGCATTTACTCCCGCTCGTAAAATTCTGGACGCCGGAGGTTCCCTGGCAATTGCCAGTGACCATAATCCAGGCTCTGCCCCTATGGGCTATCTATTAGCGCAGGCAGCCATGCTAGGTGCTTTTCAAAAGCTAACAAATACAGAGGTTTTGGCTGGCATTACCTATAGGGCCGCAGCTGCATTAAACCTAAAAGATCGAGGTAAAATAAATACAGGTATGTTAGCAGACCTATGTGTTTTTAATACCAATAATTATAATGAAATCTTATACAATCAAGGAAGTCTAAAACCTTGTATGGTATGGAAAAATGGAACGCTTGTTTTTGATAAACAAAAAAATTGAACTTATGGACTTTAAAAAAGTAATCCTTCAAGGACTACCCATAGAACTTCCTCAGAAAAAAACGTATGTAAAAAATGCCAACCATGCACCAAAACGAAAGGATATCCTTTCAAAAGCAGAAAAAACACTTGCGGTTCGCAATGCACTACGTTATTTTCCTAAGACTTGGCATTCCGAACTAGCAAAAGAATTTGCAGAAGAACTAAAACGGTTTGGGCGTATTTATATGCACCGTTTTAAACCTGATTATAAAATGTATGCCCGTCCAGTATCTGAATATCCTGCCAAAACTATACAAGCGGCAAGTATAATGCTCATGATACAGAACAATTTGGATCCCAAGGTTGCCCAACATCCAGAGGAATTGATTACCTATGGTGGCAATGGAGCTGTTTTTCAAAACTGGGCACAGTACCTTCTCACCATGGAATATTTGGCAAACATGACCGCCGAACAAACCTTACATATTTATTCTGGACATCCTATGGGGTTGTTTCCTTCCAACACAGAAGCACCTAGGGTTGTGGTCACAAATGGCATGATGGTTCCCAACTATTCCCAACCGGATGATTTGGAAAAATATAATGCCTTGGGTGTTACCCAATATGGACAAATGACAGCTGGTTCCTATATGTATATTGGACCACAGGGCATTGTGCACGGCACTACCATTACCGTAATGAATGCCTTTAGAAAAGTTCTCCACAAGGATGAAACTCCCAATGGAAAAATTTTTTTAACCGCTGGATTAGGTGGTATGAGTGGGGCACAACCCAAATCAGGAAATATTGTAGGCTGTATTACAATTTGCGCAGAGGTCAATACTGCTGCGGCCAAAAAAAGACATCAACAAGGATGGGTAGATGTGCTTATTGACAATATGGATGAGTTAATTGAAAGGACTAGGAAAGCCCAAAAACAAAAGGAAATAGTATCCATTGCCTTTATTGGCAACATTGTGCATGTATGGGAACGCTTTTATGAAGAAAATATACATGTGCATCTAGGATCGGATCAAACTTCCTTGCACAATCCATGGGCCGGTGGTTACTACCCTGTGGACATATCCTTTGAAGAAGCAAACCAAATGATGTCCGATAATCCTGATCGGTTTAAGAAACATGTTAAAAACACCCTTAGAAGACATGCTGCAGCTATAAATAAGCATACAGCAAAAGGCACCTATTTTTTTGATTATGGCAATGCGTTTTTATTGGAAGCTTCGCGTGCAGGAGCCAATGTAATGGCAAAAAATAACGTCGATTTTAAATATCCTTCCTATGTGCAGGATATTTTGGGACCTATGTGTTTTGATTACGGATTTGGACCCTTTAGATGGGTTTGTACTTCTGGCAATGAAGAAGATTTAAGAAAAACCGATGCCATTGCCCTTGCAGTTATGCGGGAAATAAAGAAGAATGCTCCAGAGGAAATTCAACAACAGATGCAAGATAACATTACTTGGATCAAACAAGCGGACACAAATAACCTTGTTGTAGGTTCACAGGCCCGTATTCTATATGCTGATGCAGAAGGAAGGGCAAAAATTGCAGATGCTTTTAATAAGGCCATAGGTACTGGTGAAATTACAGCTCCTATTGTTTTAGGCAGAGACCACCATGATGTAAGTGGTACAGATTCCCCTTATCGGGAGACCAGCAACATTTATGATGGAAGTAAATTTACCGCCGATATGGCAATTCATAATGTTATTGGTGATAGTTTTAGAGGAGCAACATGGATCTCTATCCACAATGGCGGTGGTGTTGGTTGGGGAGAAGTCATCAATGGTGGATTTGGAATTGTATTAGATGGGTCAAACGAAGCCTCAAATCGATTAAAGAATATGCTTTTTTATGATGTAAACAATGGGATATCCAGAAGAAGCTGGGCAAGAAACCCTGAGGCTATTTTTGCCATAAAAAGGGAAATGGAACGCACCCCTCAGTTAAAGGTTACACTACCAAACTCTGTTGAGGACGAATTGTTGGAAAAATTGTTTGATTAAAGTCTCTCTCAATTAAAATTGTATGGAAATATTTAAAATTATAGAACCTAAGAAAGCCATTGTTCCCATAGTGATAAGTATTCCCCATTCCGGAACCACAATACCTAAGGACATAAAAATCAACCTAAAAAAAAGAATGAGGCGGTATATGGATGATACGGATTGGTATGTCCACAATCTTTATGAATTTGCTTCTTCTCTAGGGATTACAGTAATTAGAACAAAAATAAACAGATGGGTGATCGATCTTAATCGAGACCCGGAAAGTTTGCTGCTATACAATGACAAAAGGCTTATAACTACTATAGCACCAACTACCGATTTTTTTGGTAAAAAAATATATAAATCCTCTAATTTGGAACCTGATCAAACCGAAATCAATAGGAGATTGGCCAATTATTACTGGCCCTACTACAAAGAACTGGAAACTCTTTTGCAGAGCAGAAAAAGGGAATTTGGAAAGGTTCTGCTTTGGGATGCCCATTCCATTCGCCATAAAGTGAGCACCATACAAGAAGAAATTTTTCCTGATATGATTTTGGGGAACAACGATGGAGCAACAGCGCACCCAAAATTAATTAATACAGCGTTGAATGTGCTAAAATCCGGAGAATTTAAAATAAACCATAATTTACCTTTTAAAGGAGGCCATATTACTCGCTATTTTGGAAAACCAGAAAATGACATACATGCGTTACAATTAGAAATGAACAAAATACTTTATATGGATGACAATGAAATTAATTACAACACTGTTAGAGCCAAAAAGGTGATAAACGTTCTTGAAAAAACAATGGAAAGTCTAATTGAAACTATAAAGACCATTTAATGAAAACCTATTATTTTAAAGGGATATTACAAAAATCTGGGTGGTTTAAAAATACGGGGATTAGAGTGGACAATTTAGGGGTCATAACAGATTTGTTCACATTTAACCCTAAAAATACCTCTATCGATATAATAAATGGATATGCTCTTCCAGGTTTTCAAAATGCACATTCCCATGCATTCCAATATGCTATGGCGGGGTTAGCAGAAAAACATGAAAAAGTCAATAAACAAGACGATTTCTGGGGATGGAGGGAGGCAATGTACCAATTGGCACTAAGTATTAATCCAGACCAAATGGAGGCAATTGCAACTATGTTGTATACCGAAATGGCCAGACATGGCTATACCAATGTAACCGAATTTCATTATCTGCACCACGATAAATCTGGCAAACCCTATTCCAATTTAGCTGAAATGGGAAGTCGGTTGATTTCTGCCGCTAAAACGGCGGGAATTGGGATTACTCTAGTCCCCATTTTTTATAATAAAGGAAATTTTGGGGTAGAACCCAACAATAGACAAAGAAGGTTTATTTCAACATCTATTGATGAGTATTTAAAATTATTTAATGCCAGTGAAGCAGCATGTAAACATTATGAGCATGCCAATGTTGCCATAGGAGTTCATTCTATGAGAGGTGTAGACCCTTATGATATAGTGGAAATAGCCAATAATGGCCCCAAGAACATCCCTTTTCATTTACATGTTTCAGAACAACTCCAGGAAGTTGAGGATGCCAAAATATTTTTGGGAAAACGCCCTGTGGAATGGCTTTTAAATCACATAGATCTTAACGATAGGTTTCATTTGGTACATGCAACCCACCTTACAGATCAAGAAATTAGTGGAATTGCCGAAAGTAAAGCCAATGTTGTGCTTTGTCCTACCACAGAAGGAAATTTGGGTGATGGTATATTTCCTTTAAGAAAATATCAAGAAAAGGGGGGTAAATGGAGTATAGGTACAGATAGTCATATAGGCCTAAATCCATTTGAAGAATTAAGATTATTGGACTATGGACAACGATTAATATCACACAAAAGAAATACATTTTTATCTGATAATAAAAATGATAGCGGAACAAATGCCCTGGAAATGGCAGTTTTAACGGGAAGAAAAGCAATGGGCAATTACAGTTCAGAATTTTTTACAATTGGGGATTCTTTGAATGCATGTGTTATAGACGCATCAGCGCCATTGATTGCTACATCTTCGGAAAAGAATCTTACTTCTACAATTGTATATTCAACAGATAGCTTATTTCAGTCAGAAACCATTTCTCACGGAAATAGAATTGTTTCTTCAAATATGCACCAAAACAAATACGGTATAGCAAAAGGTTTTATAGAGACATTGAACCAATTGAAAAACAGGTGATTTTTATATATGGGGCAAGTGCATATACTCCTCACAGAAAATTGATTCTTAACAAAAAAAGCCTCCCTTTATGGAAAGCCTTTCATTGGTTAAATTACAACACATGTAATTTATACCTAGTTCCAATTATAATTGGAACACAACACAACACTGCAAATATAGGAAGGTTTTTTTATTAGAATGGTTTTTTCAATAAAAACATATAAGTCAATCTAGTTTAAAAACTTTCCTTTTTTGTACCTTAATCACATCTATATCAAAGACATTCCTTCTAAATGTACAAGTACATCCTATTCTTTTTATTACTTTCTACAAACTCTTTCGGACAAAAAAAAATTGACAGAAAAACAGTCGTATCAAGACATACTGTCCAGATCTCAGAAGTTGATACTTTAAATCCATTAACACTGGGAAATGGAAAATTTGCCATGACCATGGACGTAACAGGACTCCAAACTTTTCCAATTAAGTACTCCAAAGGAATCCCATTGGGAACAATGAGCGAATGGGGATGGCATAGTTTTCCAACAGATAAAAAATATGATATTAATGAAACGCTTCAATCTATAAATTCCCATGGAAGACAAGTGCCATATGCCCGCCAATGGCCTTCTGAGGTTAGTGCCGGAAAAGCTTCCAATTACATTCGCCAAAACCCCCACCGTATTCATTTGGCCAATGTTGGATGGTATATTTTAAAATCTGATGGAAGTAAAATCAATATTTCAGATGTTAAAAATATCCGCCAAAAATTAGACTTATGGAATGGTGAATTGATCAGCATATTTGAAATTGAAGGTATTCCCGTGAAGGTTGTTTCTTTAATTGGGCTAAAAAATGATGTTTTAGGTGTGAAAATTAAAAGTCAACTCGTCAAAGAAGGACGTATTGGGTTAACCATTAAATATCCTTATCCTACAGACACTTTTTTGGACGAAGCTGTAAATTATGATTCCAATGAATCTCTAAGATTAAAGCTAAGACCCACAAATCATAAAAATCTTGTTATTGAAAGAAACCTGGATAGTACAAATTATACCACTTTGTTGTCCTCTTCCTTAAATTTAAATTCTGAACCGGAATACCAAGAAGGTTTTAATATTTTCCCTAATGAGCAAAAGGATACTTGGTCTTTTAGTCTAAATTTTTCCAATGACACTAAAAACTTAAAGCAGGTCAAATTCAACGAATTTAGAAAACAGGCCAAATCTAGTTTTCATTCCTTTTGGGACTCTGTTGGCATGATTGATTTTGGTGAAACCAAAGACCCTAGGGCCTTTGAATTGGAGCGTAGAATGATTCTTTCCCTATACCTAACCAAAATAAATTGTGGCGGCAGTTCTCCTCCTCAAGAAACAGGGCTTACCTACAATTCTTGGTATGGAAAACCTCATATAGAAATGAGCTGGTGGCATGGGGTTCACTTCGCACAATGGAACCAGCCAGAGGTATTAAAAAAACAAACAAATTGGTTTTTTAGAAGCAAAACAACGGCGAAAACTATAGCTAAAAGACAAGGGTTCAAAGGAGTTAGATGGCAAAAAATGACCGATAATAATGGAGGGGAAACAACCTCATCCATTGGCTCTTATCTTATTTGGCAGCAACCCCATTTTATCTACTTCTCAGAATTGTTATATAAATTAAGCGAAGAGAAAAACTTATTACAAGAATATTATCCTCTGGTCGAGAAAACAGCGGAATTCATGGCAGATTTTGCTTGGTATGACCCAAATTTAAAACGTTACGTATTGGGTCCAGGAGTAATTCCGGCCCAAGAACGATTTGACCCAGAAATAACATTTAACCCGACTTTTGAGTTGGCCTATTGGCGCTGGGGGTTAAATACGGCCCAAGAATGGAGAACACGAATGGGAATGGAGAGAAATAAAAAATGGGATAAAGTGCTTTCTGGGTTGTCTCCTTTGCCAGCACAAGATGGTTTATATCTTGCTACCGAAAGCTCTCCAAATTCTTATTCTGAAGTAAAATTTATGACAGACCACCCCAGTGTTTTGGGCGCCTATGGAATACTTCCCCGCACAGACGGTTTAGATAAAAAAATTATGCAAAATACCTTTGATAAAATTTTAACGGACTGGAAGTGGGAAGAAACCTGGGGATGGGATTTTCCAATGACTGCAATGACAGCTATAAGACTTGGTTCACCTAACAAAGCAATAGATGCTTTACTCATGCCAATTACCACCAACACTTTTCTAAAGAACGGCCATAATTACCAAAACAAAACCTTGCGCATTTATTTACCAGGAAACGGAGGGTTTTTAACAGCTTTGGGAATGATGGCGGTTGGCACATATGAAACTAAAGAGGCTGTTTCTTCATTCCCTAAAAATTGGAAAATCAAAATTGAAAATATTCGAAAGATTCATTAAAACATGTACTTAATTTCAACAAAATCAATTTATTGCGTAAATTAATCAGGCAAAACTAAAATCATACCATGACCACATCCAGAAGAAGTTTTATTACATCAATAAGCATGCTTGCAGCCCATACGGCCTTCCCTATTTCATCTTTTAATTTTAATACCTCTAAAAAGTTACGGGTAGTACTTGTAGGCACAGGAATTAGAGGTATCAGCTTTTGGGGGAGAAGGCTTGTTCAAGAATACTCGGATATTCTTGAGTTTGTTGGTCTTAGTGATATTAACCCTGGAAGATTACAGTTTGGAAAAGAATATATAGGTGCAGACTGCCCAACATTCACGGATTTTGATGCTATGTTAAAAAAGACCAATCCAGATTTGGTAATAGTAACCACCAAAGACTCTACCCATCATCAATTTATTATAAAAGGGTTGGAAAAAGGGTGTGATGTACTCACTGAAAAACCACTTACCATTGATGAAGTCAAATGCCAAGCCATTCTAGATGCAGAAAGAAAATCTGGTAAAAACTTAATTGTCGGTTTTAATTACCGTTGGAGTCCTTACAGTACCAAAATAAAAGAACTATTGGCAAACAATGCCATTGGCAAACTTACCTCTGTAGATTTTCATTGGTACTTAAACACCTATCACGGAGCCTCTTATTTTAGAAGATGGCATGGGCAAAAAGACGAGGGCGGTTCTCTTTGGGTACATAAATCCACGCATCATTTTGATTTATTGAATTGGTGGATAGATTCCGACCCAAACGAAGTTTTTGCCTATGGCGATTTGGAGCATTATGGTTCCAACGGCCCTTTTAGAGGATCTAACTGTAGAAGCTGTGAGCATAAAGCCAATTGTGATTTTTATATGGATATTACCAAAAACAAACATCTTATGGATTTATATGTGGCTCACGAAAAGCATGATGGATACATTAGAGACAATTGTTTGTTTAGGGAAGAAATAGATATTTATGATAAAATGTCCGCCCAGGTTAGATATACCAACAATGTTACCTTAAATTATTCCCTTACCACATATTCTCCCTACGAAGGCTGGAAAGTTGCTTTTAATGGTACAGAAGGAAGAATTGAGGCTTGGCTGGATATTCCCTATCATGAAAACATTGCCGTAAACCAAGCGGAAATGCATGCTAAAGAAATGGAGCAATCTGCCATGGAGGATGTTAAAAATGAACCCATAATAGTCCACAAGCTTTGGAAAGATTTTGACGTTGTGAATGTGCCTACAGAAAAAAGTGGTCACGGTGGTGGTGATGGGCGTTTGCAAGACAAAATATTTAGAACTGCGGATACTAGAGATCCTTTTGATAGGGCTGCCGGAAGTAGGGATGGTGCCATGTCCATTTTAATCGGTATTGCTGCAAGAAAGAGTATTGAATCTGGCAACCCCATAAAAATTGCCAATTTAACTGACTTGGAGCCCATGGAAAAGCGAATTATATAAGTTTAGAGTTTAATTAAACCCTTCCATATCCAGTTTAGCTGCCCATTGTAAATAGGTCAGCATTATCCTTTGGGTCAATTTGCAAATATGTTAGGCATTAAGGTCAAGGTATTTAAGTCTGATAGCCCAAATAAAAGTGTAAAAAAATATTTTAAAAGAATATAATCTAATTCCCCACAACCATTTTGGTTTGTTTTACAACAAAAATAGTGGTCACCCCAAAGAAGATTTTAGTTTTACAGCAACCAAAACCAAAATATATGAAGAATATACGCCTTGCATTCGCCCTATTTTTTTTAGGAGTGGGAATCCATGCCCAAGAAGGCTTTAAACTTGGATTCCAGGCAGGTTTGCCTTTTAACGACTTTAATAATGAAGTAAGTGTGGTCGTTGCCCTTGATGTAGGATATGTATGGACACCAGCAGAGTTTCTGGACCTTGGAATCATGACAGGGTTTGTCAATGGATTTTCAGAATCTTTTCACTCAGATGTTGTACTAACAGATTTACCAAACGTTCAATTTATCCCCGTTGCCGGTTCTGTAAGGGTATGGCCATCAAATTCATTTTCACTGGGCATTGAAGCAGGTCAAGCTTTGGGCATAAATAAGGACAATGAAGGCGGTCTATACCTTAGACCATTAATGGGATACCTAATGGGACCAAAAACGGAAGTCAATGTATCTTACACCACTATACAATTGGACAATAAATCATGGTCCACTGTAACTCTTGGATTACTCTATACTTTTAAGTCTGATTGGTAAGGAAAACCTTAGGAATTAAATTCTTTGGAAAAACAATATTTCTTTAAATATTTAAAGAGATTCTTTTAAAACCAGCATACCTACCGTTAAGCTAAAGTTTACACTATTTTAATCTTACTCTATTTTATTTTTGTGTTATTTGTACATCATGAAAATGGAGTTTAGAGAAACAAATGCTGTGGAAAATTTGGCCCTTCAAATCAAAAATTCAAACGAGAAAGCATTTAACACCTTGTTCGAATTATTATGGAGGCCAATGCTTACCTATGCCTCTTCTCTATTAATGGATGACACCTTGGCCAAAGATATGGTTCAAGATGTATGGATGGACTTTTGGCAGCGAAGAAAAGAGATTGAGATTCAGAATACAAAGGCATACTTATACAAGGCTATTAGATATCGCTGCTACAATCATTTACGTGACTCCAAATTAAACAAAATACAGTTAGAGGTAGCCAATTCCATCTGTATCACATCCGAAGTTGAACAAAATGATGATGTCGTTGAATTATATACTAGAATAAACAATGTAATTGCCAGTTTACCCCAGAGATGTCAAGAAATCTTTAAATTGAGTAGAATCAACAACATAAACAATAGAGAAATAGCCAATCAGCTTAATATTTCTCAGCGTTCTGTTGAAAATCAAATATCCTTTGCGCTCCGGAAGCTTAGGAAAGACATAGCCACCGTTAAAGTTTTATTTTCCTTCTTTTAGTTTCTTTATTCTTATCTAAAGGTTAACAAAACCACCCATTTATTAAGTAATTATTAAGCCTGTTCTTATGACTGTGCGTACAATAACAATCTTGGTACTTATAAGTGTAATGCCAATACAATGACCGAAAAAGAAGTAAAAAAACTAATAAAAAAGTACCTCAATGGTACCATAACGGCAAAGGAAGAAAAGCTTTTGGAACTTTTTGACGCTAATCTTTTATTAAGGAACAAAAAAGAAATTTCCGAGTTAAGGAAACACAAAACAAGCATAAAAAGAAAATTATCCACAAAAAACAAAAGAGAACATAGGAAACCCATAAGAAACTTGCTAAAAATTGCTGCTTCTATAACTGTAATTATGGGTCTGACTTTTTTTTCCTATAAAAAGTCTGACATAGTTAAGGAACAACCTGTAGCAGAATTAGTAAAAACAACTGCTTGGGGACAAAAATTGACTGTAACCTTGCCTGATGGAACATCTATTAAACTGAATTCTGGGAGTGTCATTAAGTTTCCTGAAAAATTTGATGAAAGAACCCGCGAGGTAGAACTCAATGGGGAGGCCTTTTTTGATGTTGCCAAAGATTTGAACAAGCCTTTTATAATAAAGTCGGGAAGTCTTAGCACCAAAGTTTTGGGAACTTCATTCAATGTAAATGCATACCCCGACAGTGAAAGAATCGCAGTTACTGTTGCCTCTGGCAAAGTAAAGATTTCTTCAAAGAACAGGAATACCATTTTAACTCCAAACCAACAGGGAATTTTTCACAAAAAATTAAACAGTATTACTAGACATGAAGTTGATATTGTAAAAATCTTACAATGGAAAGAAGGAATTATCCATTTTGATGACATTACATTAAATAAGGCCTCCAAGATATTGGAAAAATGGTATGGTGTAACCTTTGTTTTTGAAAATGAACAATTAGGGGAATGCCATATTACAGGAACCTATGACAATGAAATACTGTCGGCGGTCTTGGAGAGTATTGTCTATGTAAAAAAAGGACTTCAATACGAATTTATAGAAGATAGAAAAATTTTAATAAAAGGTTCATGCAACGACTAGCAAACAACTCAATAAAACATCTAAGCCTATGACATAAAATAACACAAAAAAGAGGCAGCCTGTCTTTACTTTGGCGAGCTACAACAGACTGCCGTTAGTTCAACAATTACAAATATTTACAACCATTAAACATTATGTGAAATTATGAATTCGCTAACTATTAAACAATTTATCAAGTTGACATTCAATACATTTTGCTTTCTTATTATCATAGCAATGCTAAATCCAGTTCTTGCTGCTGACGCTAGGGGGCAAAAATTGGAAAATTTTAAAGTGGACATCACTGTAAAAGACGCCTCAGTTATAGATGTATTGAAAGACATTGAGAACCAGACAAGTTTTAAATTTGTCTATGACCGCAAAATAAAAAGGCTACGGAACACTTATGATATTGCATACGACAATGTATCATTAAGGTCAGTTTTAGAGTTAATGGCCAAAGATGCCAACCTTACTTTTAGAAGAATCAACAAAACCATTGCCATAGATTTAAAGCCTAAAACTCCCATACGAGTTGTTGAGATTCTCTATAAAACAGTAACGGGAAAGGTAACGGATGATAGTGGTATGCCCTTAGCTGGTGCAACAATTTTAGAAAAAGGCACTTTAAATGGTACAACTACAGATTTTGATGGAAATTTCACCATTGATGTTGCAGATGATGCCATACTTGAAATTTCGTACTTAGGTTTTACTACTTTAGAAATACCGGTCAATGGAAATACGAACATTGATGTCCAACTTATCCCAGATGCCACCCAATTGGAAGATGTGGTTGTAGTGGGATACGGAGTTCAAAGAAAGTCTGATGTAACAGGTTCCATCAGCTCATTGAAGAGCGAAAGCTTTAACAAGGGTGTGGTAACAAATCCTGGACAACTTTTACAAGGTAAAATAGCAGGTGTTAATGTAACAGCTGTAAGTGGTGAGCCCGGAGCATCACAAAATATTATTATTCGTGGTGTAGGAAGTCTTAGATCCGGAACAACTCCTCTTTTTGTTGTAGATGGCTTTGTAATTGATAATAGTTCCACGGGAGTATCTTCTAATCCTTTAAACTTCATTAACCCTCAAGATATAGCTTCTATTGACGTGTTAAAAGATGCTTCGGCTGCCGCCATATATGGAGCTCGTGCTGCAAATGGAGTAATAGTGATTACAACCAAAAGAGGAAAAGTAGGCAGAACAGAAATGAACTTATCCATATCAACTGCAATGTCGTCATTGGCAAATGAAATGGATGTATTCAGTGCTGACCAATTTAGACAACAAGTACCTGCCTCAGGAGGTACACTATTTGACGGAGGTGCAACTACCGATTGGCAAGACCAATTAACGCGAACGGGTATTTCTAAAAACATCAACTTCTCCATGAGTGGTGGCACCAGTGACAAATTCAATTATTACGTGTCCACTGGAGTGGATGATCAAGAAGGTATTTTTAGCAATAGTTCGTTAAAGAGATATTCAGGTCGTATAAATTTGACACAAAAAGCACTTCAAGGACGCCTTAAAGTAGATTTTAATTTAACCGCATCCAAGACGATAAACGAAAGAGCAGATGCTGGGGCCATGGTTGTAGATATGTTGCAGTTGAATCCCACGATTCCAGTGTTTACAAACGGGGAACCAACACTATTGGACGAACGGTTGAATCCTATTGTTCGGAACCAAATCTATTTGGATGAAGCCAATAACAATAGAATTTTAGCCAATATTTCCCCTTCCTTAGAAATAATTAAAGGTTTAACCTATAAACTTAACCTCGGTGTGGATTACTCTTCTACCAATAGAGATGTCCAGCAAACACCATATGCACTCTTAGAAGGGTATGAAGATGGATACCTAAATACCTCTTTTACTACCAACAGCAATGTATTGGTTGAGAACACCTTGACCTATACCTATGATCAAGGAGACCATGCCGTTATACTATTGGCCGGACATTCTTACCAAGAAACCGAGTTCGAGCAAAAAGCCTTTGAATTGGATGGATTTGCAGATAATGGGATAGAACCAAGGTACCAAGATCAGATTAGCACGGAAATACTCCCAACAACAGTAAATTCTATTGCCTTTAACAATGAGCAACAATCTTTCTTTGGAAGATTAAACTATGGGTATGCAGATAAATATTTGTTAACCGCAACAATGCGTGCAGATGGATCTTCCAAATTTGGAACCAATAACAAATATGGATATTTTCCTTCAGTTGCTTTGGGCTGGAACCTAAGCAAAGAGGACTTTATGCAAGACAACTCTTTCATTAGCAACCTTAAATTACGTGCCAGTTGGGGACAAACAGGTAATCAAGATGGTATTCCAAGTAAAGTAAGTTTGGCGAGTTATGTAGATTCAAAAACTGAAAATGACACCTACCCTTTAAATGGAAATGAGGTTACTTTGGACGATTATCCCTTTGGCACTGTCCCTGTTCGTACTGCCTATCCAGACCTTAAATGGGAGGTTTCCACACAAACCAACATAGGTTTAGATTTTGGACTGTTTAAAAATAGTCTTACCGGTACCCTGGACTACTTTAATAAGGTTGCCAGTGATGTTGTCTTATTCTCGAACAGAATAGACCCTATACAACCAACAGAAAAAGTTTGGACAAATATTCCTGACTTAGAGATTAAAAACTCGGGTGTGGAAATTTCTCTGGATTACAACGGTAACATCAATGAAGATTTAACTTTCAATATTGGAGGTAACCTGTCTTACACAGACAATAAGGTGGTCAATTCCCAATTCGAAGTGTTAACAACAGGTGCAGCAACAGGTGCCGGACAAACAGGGGCTACCATTAATGGGTACATCAATAATCAACCAATAGGAACCTACTTTATGAAGGAATTTATTGGTATTGGTGATGACGGATTAAATCAATTTAGAGATGTTGTCGCCGATGGAGAATCATTGGATAACGATCGACTTGCTGTAGGAAGTGCTTTACCTGATATTCTTTATGCTTTCTACCTAAATTTTAATTACAAAAATTTTGATTTAGGCCTTAATTTCAATGGCGTTTCTGGTAACAAAATCTACAACCATACGGCAATGTCCTTGTTCTCTGTAGGTCAATTAAGCAGAAATTTGAACACTACCGATTTCGCCATTGCCTATGCCAATGAAGATACCAGCAATTCCAATGAAGTTTCTACGCGCTATTTGGAGGATGGAAGTTTCTTAAGATTAAACAATGCAACTTTAGGATATAGTTTAAGCCCAGAAAAGGTCGGGTTTGGAGACTGGGTGGAAAACATTCGTTTTACCCTTACAGGACAAAACTTGTTTGTGATATCAGATTATTCAGGTTTTGACCCAGAAGTAAATACAGGTGGTGCAATAGACGGTATTCAAACTTTTGGTATAGACCGCTTCACCTATCCATCCCCCAGAACATTTCTATTTGGTCTAAACGTATCATTTTAATCAAAAAATTGTTTCAAAAATGAAAAATAAGATATTAAGTATTACAATAACATTATGCTCACTGTTAGCTTGGAACTGTACCGATTTAGAAGAAGAAAGACTGGATGAATCGGAATTTGGTGGACAAGCAGAAACAATAAGTGGAGCTTTGGCCCCTGCATATGGATATGTTTCCTGGACTTGGAGACATACCAATTATTATGGCTTACAGTTAATTCCTTCCGATGAGGCCATTCTACCCTATCGCGGCGGAACAGATTGGTTTGATGGTGGTAAATTTTTGGCAGCACATGCACATACCATTACCCCATCCAATGACTTAGTGGGAGATGCGTGGAATGAGCTCACCACCAATATTTCTAGAACCTTGGCCGCTATAGAAGTATTAACGCCCTTGGCCGATGAAGGAAACACCGAAGCAGTTGGTGCTTTGTATGAAATGAAAGCCTTAAGAGCCTATCTTAACATGTTGATGTTGGATAGTTGGGGGGTGGTTCTTAAAAAAGAATCCTCAGATGAACTTTCAGAGGTATTAAAAGCTCAAGATGCTATTGATTATATTGAAAGTGAACTGCTTTCAGTGGTGGACGTTATAAACACAGACAAAGGACCTGGTAGAATTAGCCAAGCAACGGTTTGGGGCTTTTTGGCAAGACTGCACCTAAACGCTGCAGTATACCGTGACCCATATGGCTCACCAAGTTTTACCAATGAAGATATGAACAGTGTGATCACCTACACGGACAATATTATCAATTCGGGTGCCTTCTCCTTATCTCCAGAGTATTTTGATTTATTTAGTGATGAGAATAGCATCAACCCAGAATTAATATTTGCATTGGACCAACGTGGAGTGCTTAGACGGGAACATAGTCGCTGGGCATACTGGTCCATTGCTGGTTCCATGTTTCCAAGACCAGAATATACAAGTGCCGATGGTACTGATGGACCTGCGGTAACATCAGATTTTTACCAAACTTGGGTGGATGCCTATGGCACTGTAGACCCTGCCGAGGCAGATGCCAGGTTCTATCAAAAGAACACCGTTATTCCAGATGCGCAATTACTGGATTTTGAAGGTAGAGTACAAGAGGTTGCTACGGAAACCGAGGACAGTTATTATTGTATTGAACCCACAGAATTTGAAATGGACCGAGGTATTCTAAGGGGCATTCAATGGGGACCTAGAAAAGGTGATGATGGTGCTTTTTTGACCTGTGATGGCGGTGTTAGAATTTATCCCGTGGTACAAAGAAAAGGAAACGGACCAGATAGGGATGTGGGATATGTAAACCATACTGAAAATGTAAACTTCACCAATGAAGGTTCTTTGCACAATACAGGCTTCCGATCTTCCAAATACCAATTTAGCCGTACCTCACCAAATGGCAATAACTTTAGTAGTGTGGACTTGGTGTTAATGCGTTTGGCAGAAATTTATTTAATGAGAGCAGAGGCAAAATTAAGAAATGGCGATGCCGCTGGTGCGTTAGCGGATGTAAATCTTGTTAGAGCCTCAAGAACGGCTCGTCCAGATCAAACTCCAGAAGCTTTGGCTTCTCTTGACCTAGAGAGCATGTTCCGCGAGCGTGGTTTTGAGTTGTACTGGGAAGGGTTTAGAAGAGGAGATCAAATACGTTTTGGGAAGTATGAAGATGCTTGGACAGACAAAACCGATACTGACGTAAATCACAGACTGTTTCCCATTCCTCAAAGTGCGGTTGATGCTGCTTCTGGAATAGATGGATTCTTAGAGCAGAACCAAGGGTACTAAAACTATATTTTAGTTTAGATATAGTAATCAAAAGATGAATAATTGTGTTTGTTAGTTTTATAATTAGTTAGAGCAGTTTAAGTAATTGGGGAGTTGTAATAACTCCCCTTTGCTTAATCCTTACTAATTTAGAGCAAGGTTCTAAAACACTGTTATTAATTCATAAATCCATAATCTTAGCTTCTTTAACAATAGCAAATGAGAGATATTTTTAAAACTGGTTTTTTAACAAGCCTTTTACTATGTGCATTAGGGTGTACTACCCAAAAAATACAAAATTTCCCTTCTACTCCAAAAGCTGTTAGTGCCCCTCCCAATATCATTATAATGATTGGTGACGGCATGGGCATTCCTCAGGTCTCAACGGCCTATTTTTTTGGAAAAGAACAACCTAATTTTTCACGCTTCAAACATATTGGACTTCATAAAACATCGGACAAAAGCCATAAAATCACAGATTCCGCTGCAGGAGCCACTGCAATTTCTACAGGCCAAAAAACATATAAACGGGCTATTGGGGTCTCTGTGGACACTATCCCACAGGAAACAATTTTAGAGTATCTTCAAAAACAAGGGTACCAAACCGGGCTTATTAGCCTAACCTCTATTACACATGCAACCCCAGCAAGTTTCTATGCCCATGTTAAAGATCGGGATATGCACGAGGAAATTGCCGCACAACTGGTTTCGGCCAACGTAGATTTTATAGCTGGAGGAGGCCGAAAATTTTTTAGGGACCGCTCAGATGGCAAACAGCTTTTTTTAGACATGATTCAACAAGGGTATCACATGGACACTCTACAACTCTCCAACCCTTCTTTGGACAAACCCAATGCATATTTCTTGGGAAATGACCAAGAGCTGCCCTCTATAATTGAAGGGCGTGATGATTTTTTGAATGATGCAACAACGTTGGCATTACATTATTTTGAGCAAAGAAAACAACCCTTCTTTATGATGGTGGAGGGTTCTTATATAGATTGGGGAGGACATGCAGAAAATGCTGAAATGATGATAACAGAAGTACTGGATTTTGACAAAACCATAGGTACAGTACTGGATTTTGTTGAAGAACACCCCAATACCTTATTGGTAGTGACAGCCGACCATGAAACGGGAGGCGTTAGTATTGGCAAAAACTATGATGTTGATTCCAGTACAGGTAAAAAAAAGGAAGTTCCAGAAAAAGTAACCGTATACTTTAATTCAAACCAACACAGTGGTGAGCTTATTCCAGTTTTTGCCAAAGGAAAAGGAGCAGAAAATTTTCAAGGAATTTATGAGAATAATGAGATTTACCATAAAATAATTCAGTCATTGAACATTAAACCCATTAAAGATGAAAAGAACAAGTAATTTTCTTCTTGCCTTAGTCCTATTTCTTTTTTGTTCTAATACAGAAGTAAAAGCACAGGAAGCGTATAAAGTTCATTCCCACAATGACTACAACCAACAACTTCCCTTTTGGTATGCTTACAGCAATGGGGCAGCATCAATTGAAGCCGATTTGTTCTTAAAAAACGACACGCTCTACGTTACCCACAGTAAAGATGAAATAGTACCTCATCATACTTTTGAGAAATTATATCTAGAAAGACTTAAAAGTCTAAGTTCATCGGGGGACCTTAGAGAACTTCAGGTTCTTATCGACTTAAAATCTGAAGCTTACACCACTCTACAGAAGCTAGTTGAAGTTTTGGAAAACTATCCGTCACTCATAAAAGAAAATACGCTTCATTTTGTAATTTCAGGAAACAGACCTAAACCCTCCGATTATAAAAATTACCCAGATTTTATTTGGTTCGACCACCAAAATCTGAATGATATAGATTCTATTCCACTGGATAAAGTGGCTCTAGTTAGCCTAAGTTTTAAGAACTATACTGTTTGGAACGGATATGGCAGACCAACTGCCGCAGATGCTAAAAAAGTACAAGCAGCCATTGCTAAAGCAAAAAGTTCTGGAAAACCATTCCGCTTTTGGGCGACTCCAGACACCAAAACAGCATGGGCCCGTTTAGCAAAAATGGGGGTAGATTATATTAATACGGACCAACCTGCATTGGCAAAACAATATCTTGACAAATTAGAGGTAAATACATACCAAAAAGAAACTCCCATTAAGGTTTACCAACCAGAGTATAAGTATGACACCTATTCCCCTCCCAAGAATATTATCCTAATGATTGGTGATGGCAATGGTCTTGCCCAAATCTCCGCAGCTATAATTGCCAATCAGGGAAACCTAACCCTCACAAGTATTAAAGATATAGGATTGGTAAAAACAGCCTCCAATGATGACTTGGTTACGGATTCAGCAGGCGGAGCAACGGCCATGGCCACAGGCTCCAAAAGTAACAACCGGGCCATTGGGGTAGATTCTAAAGGCAAAGTCTTGCCCAACATCATTGATATCACAAGTAACCATGGGTATACTACCGCAATCGTAAGCACAGATGCCATTTATGGTGCAACACCCGCATCCTTTTACGCCCATAGGGTTGAACGAGATGATACACAGGGAATCCTTACAGATTTAAAGCAAAGTAAACTCAATTTTTTTATGACAGGCGGTAAAAGTGAAGAGGAAACTATTAATGATGTTTTTGTGACCCAAAAAATGGAAACGTTTACCACATTTAAGGAACCCACCGCCATTTATTTGGGGGACAACAAGGTTCCCTCAATAAAAGAGGGTAGAAAAAATGTTTTCCCGGAAAGTGTAAAATTGGCTTTAGAAGTATTAAACTCGAAAAAAGAGCCTTTTTTCCTCATGGTAGAAGGTGCACAGATAGACAATGGAGGGCACTCCAATAGTACACGTGGAATTGTTGAGGAAATGCTGGATTTTGATAAAGTCATTGCGGAGGCATTGCAATTTGCAGATAAAAACCAACATACCCTGGTAGTTATTGCCGCAGATCATGAAACTTCTGGCTTTGGAATTGTTGGAGGAGAGGAAGATAAAGGAATGGTACAGGGAGATTTCTTAACCGTGGACCATACGGGGATTATGGTGCCTCTTTTTTCTTATGGCCCAGGTGCACATTATTTTAATGGGGTATATGAGAATACTGCAATTTTTGAAAAAATCATAGAGGTTTTGGCTCTTGACTAAACAAGAAGGGTAAAGCCAACTTTAGAATGGGGGCTACTAGATGAAAATTGACTTGTCTTACTTTTCTTTATAAAAAGTACTAAAAACAAAAAAGCCTTCAACAAATGTTGAAGGCTTTTTGCGGTCTGGACGGGACTCGAACTTTTCTTGAAAACCCTCTGTATCAAAGGCCTGTCAAGGGGTCGGTTTTTGGGCGCACCGTGATGCTCACCTTTTGACATAAGTTTAACTTTTATAAGGTTTGCTTTCAAACAACCAAACTGGTAAAGCTGATTTTCAGATTCGCCTCGAATTACTTTAAATCTTCTGGGAAAACAATCATTTCATTTTTTAACCTCTCAAAATACTTATCTTTTTTAAGAAATATTTTCGTTAGAAGTTGGTCAATTTCTTGATCTTCTCCAAAGTTCCAAATTATCTGTCTTATCAGGTTTTTTGAGTAGATTCGAATTTTCCAGGCATAATAAGGAAGTAAGGTTTTGTCAAAAGTTGCACTATGAACAATTAAATTTCTAAACCTGTAAATCATCGTGATATCGTCTTCTAAGGATATCTTCTTTTTTTCTAAAGTTTTTAAAGTGTTTTTTGAACCTTTATAGAAACTAATAAGAGAATCTATTTTACCAATTAAATAAGGATTTTGTTCATGTTTTCTGAGTTCGGGAAGGTACTTAATAAATTTTTTCAAGTACATTTTTTTATCCGTTGTTTTAAGATTTGCCTTTTTTAGTAATGTTTCAGGAAACTTACTTTGCCCAAAGAATTGATCCTCGACATTTCTGTAGTAATGGAAAAGATCCCAACCATATTCGTACACATATTTTGTCAGTTGATTAGCTCCAAGTATTGCTTTAATGAGATCGAACTTACTTGCATTTCTATCTCCAAGTATATCCTTCTTTATTTCTGGTTTATTAGTGAATAAATTTTCTAAAGCAATCCAGTAAAATACTAGTTTATCATCATCATTTTTTGCACTATCTCCTTTTCTTATCCAATGCAAAGTATTTCTGATTTTCTTAGTGGCTTTCGTATCCATATCTAAGATCTTACTATACTTTTTAAGTCCCGAAAAAATATTTGTATTAAAATCGATGTCTAGGGAATCGTGAAATTTCATCACTTTGTCCTCCCGCGAAGTGTGAAAAGATGATCCATAATATTTTGAGTTTTTAACTACAATATATTCTTCTTGAAGAACCTTAATTTTGGTTTTTATTCCAAAAAAACTATATACTAAGTCTATACAGTTTTCTATTTTATTAACTGCTTCGGAAAGAGAGGATTCATAAGTGAGAAATTTTACTTTGGCAGCAGCCTGCATATATTTTTCCTTAGTCTCATGGGGCTGAAGAACTTCATATTCTTTGACATAGTCTTCACCCTCAGTTATGAATCTTTTTTTATTGGGGGAGTAAAATATTACATCCCCAATTTTTATAACTTGATTACCTCTTAGACCTTCAATAACGAAAATATAGTAAGCCTCACCCTTCTTTTCATAATAATAATTTTCAAGTGCTTTTATTCGTTTTGCCAAGTCAAGTGATTCTAATTCAAGTGTTAAATTTTTTCCGAAAGATTTCCAAAGTATCTGGCCTTTTGAATCTTTATATTCATTAATATCTGTTTTATGTGGAAAGTGAGTATAGAATCTCCCATCATCTAAACTTTCTACTTGGCTAAGAATATATCCAGGAAATTTCTTGATTTCCCCAAGCGTATAAGATTTCAATAGCAGCTCGACAATGATTGATTGGGAGTAGTAATTTAAATCATGCAAAAATGTGCCATCTATAGGTGAACTTGATAACAATAGGCTGGAGATTTTTTCTAGCGAACCATCAAAGTACTTACCATTTCTAAACTTTGACTGAATACTTTGGCAAATTGAAAGGATATAACCGTTTCTTTCACTATTGAAGATTCGCCTAAGAAGGATAAAATCATTTTTGAAATGACTCCTGATTATTTCATCTTTATCCAAAAATTGATTGATTGTCCTATAAAAGAACTGTTTATTCTTTTGATTTTGAAGTGAATCGTCTTCGATTTCCAGAATTATGTTGTCTATCAGAACATGAGGTGTCAGAAGTTCTAAACCAAATGACCTCTTTAGAAAATTCTTTATACTATCATGCCAAAGATCCTGCCAAAACTGGATTTTCTTTTCTTGTTTATTTGGAATTTCGCTATCTCCCATGTAGTCGTTTTATTAAGAGCGTGAATTTAATTAAATAACCTGATTCTATTGTTTATATCACCCTTATCAATCCTTCGTTTTAGCCCCTGTGGTAAGTTGTGGCCCTCGATTGAGTTAAATAAAATTTATATTCAACTCGTATTTTTACTATTTTTGAGCCGAATAATACTTATAATCGGCTCATGCGTTACAATTGGCAACAAAAAGACTGGCCTAATTTTCAATATCAAACTACAGATATTGAAGATATGCTTTTTGATTTTGCCCAACGAACTGGGCGTATCAGTGGTGTTTTAGAGGGGCTCTCGAAAACAGAGCAAACCGATGCCATGATTAATCTGATGGTTTCTGAGGCGATAAAGACCTCAGAAATCGAGGGAGAGTATTTGAGCCGTAATGACGTGATGTCCTCTATTAGAAGAAACATAGGGCTTAATTCAGATTTACCCCCAACCAAAGACAAACGAGCAGAAGGTGTTGCCGAATTGATGGTTTCTGTCCGCAATAATTTTTTAAAACCATTGACAAGTAAAATGTTGTTTGACTGGCATTCGATGTTGATGAAAGGCAATACGCAAATTCAAATAGGTCAATGGCGAACCCATGAAGAACCCATGCAGATAGTTTCTGGGGCAATAGGTAGAGAGATAGTCCATTTTGAAGCTCCTCCTTCAAATACAGTATCTTCTGAAATAAAAGAATTCATAGCATGGTACAATGAATCTAAAAATAGTATCAAGAAACCTATCATAAGGTCAGCTATTGCCCATCTCTATTTTGAAACCATTCACCCCTTTGAAGATGGCAATGGTAGAATTGGCCGAGCTATAGCGGAAAAAGCACTTTCTCAAAGTATTGGTCGTCCAGTTTTGTTCAGTCTTTCCAAATCCATAGAGAGCAATAAGAACAATTATTATGATGCTCTAAAATCTGCTCAACGCTCAAACGAAATTACCGATTGGATAAACTATTTTGTTCAGACCGTTCTTGATGCCCAAATAGATGCTGAGCAAGAAATCGAATTTACCTTAAAGAAAACAAAGTTCTTCGACAGCTATAAAGATGCTCTTAATGAGCGACAACAAAAAGTAATCCGCAGAATGTTGGAAGAAGGTCATCATGGTTTTAAAGGCGGAATGAACGCTCGAAAATATGTTTCCATTGCTAGTACATCAAAGGCAACAGCCACAAGAGATTTACAAGACTTGGTTCAGAAGGGTATTTTCAAACCTACTGGGGGAGGACGGAGTACACGATATGAAATCAATTTGTAAGCTATTAGTAAGGTAAGATGATAAACAAAAAAGCCTTCAACAAATGTTGAAGGCTTTTTGCGGTCTGGACGGGACTCGAACCCGCGACCCCCTGCGTGACAGGCAGGTATTCTAACCAACTGAACTACCAGACCAATGATTTTATCTAAAAAAAGACTCTGGCAACAGCCAGATTCAAATCTTGTTCAAAATACTTTTCTCAAAGCGTGTGCAAATATACACTGCTTATTTAATTGCACAAACAAATTTTTCAAAATAATTAGCTTAAAGGAATTTTTGCCTTTCTATCATATATGTATTCAAAACTTTGGAAAAGTTAGTGTTGATGTCCACATCCACATACTTTATTTTATATTGGGCACATTTTAACCTAAGTTCGGCAAAATAAGCTTCAACACTTTCTTCATAAGAAGCTTTCACAGTATCCGAATATAAGTCTATATGATTGCCTGTTTCCATATCCACAAAACGCTTGGGGGTGTTTTCAAAATCAAAATGATATTCCTTGCTTTTGTCAAGAAGGTGAAACAAGACCACTTCGTGTTTGTTGTATTTTAAATGGCGCAGGGCATCAAACAATTTAACATCATCTGTTTCTGTCTGGAACATATCCGTGAACAGAAATATAAGACTACGACGATGGATTTTCTCCGCTATTTGGTGCAAATAGGTATAGGTCTCCGTCTTTTTGGCCGGATTTGGGTCCAAACTTACCTCGCTTAATTTTGCCAAAAGCATTTGATGATGGCGCTCGCTACTTTTTTCTGAGGAATAAAAATTATAGTTGTCCGAATAAACACTTAGACCCACAGCATCTCGCTGCCTCTTTAGAATATTCATCAACGCAGCTATGGCCAAAACCCCAAAACCTATTTTGTTTAAATTATTTATACTTAGATTTTCCACTTTAGGGTAATACATAGAAGCGGAATTGTCCAAGATCATATGACATCGTAGGTTGGTCTCTTCTTCGTATCGTTTGGTATATAGTTTATCTGTCTTAGCAAATAGTTTCCAGTCTATATGCTTGGTACTTTCTCCACTGTTATAAATCTTATGTTCAGCAAATTCTGCAGAAAAACCATGGAACGGGCTTTTATGAATACCGCTAATAAAACCCTCCACTACTTGCTTGGCCAGCAATTCCAAGTTTTGGAATAGAGTTCCCTTATTTAATTCTGACTGAAGATTCATTCTATTTATTGAACAACTAAGATAAAATAAAAAGGGTTGGCAATTGCCAACCCTTTCATAAACTAAACTTTCTTTTTATTTACAATACTGCATCAATTGCATCTGTATAAACTTTCTTTGGTGATACACCAACTTGTCTATTTACAATCTCTCCTCCCTTAAATACAAGGACGGTTGGAATATTTCTTACTCCATATTTTGCTGCAAATTCTTGATTAGCATCTACATCTACTTTACCAACTACGGCTTTCCCATCATACTCAGTACTTACCTCGTCTATAATTGGACCTACCATTCTACACGGTCCACACCATGCCGCCCAAAAATCCACAACTACTGGTTTGTCACTTTTTAAGACTACTTCGTCAAAAGTAGCATCTGTTATTTCTAATGCCATGTTTCTAATTTTAAGTATTACGCAAATTTAGTCAATTATTCTTCCTTTACCTTACCAACGCAAGATACCTTTTCCCTATTGCATTATTGATAAACTTTATGTTCTTGTTTATCATTAATTTAACTTATAATGCACATCACTTTCTTCAAGAACAGATAGTAATTCACTGGTGATATGAACTTTTTGTTTTCTTGCCGAAAGGTTCACCTTTATTTCCTCCTCCATCTCATAAACCACAAAATTTAAAGGATGGTTTCCTTTATGGGAAACAAGGGTGTCTTTAAGCTGATATACATTATCTTCATTAAGGTTGGCAACATTCAATTTTATGGTAAGCTTCTTTGCATAGGCTTCCATTACATCCTGTAACTGTTTAAAATCATTATACTGTAAACGTGGATCACCCTTTTTACCCGTTTCCCTATTTGTCCAACCTTCCCGAACAAAAACCTTTATAAATGCAAAAGAATTGATCATTAAAAAGTGTCGGAATTTTAAATATTCCTCTCCAAAAATCCTAAATTCAAAGGAATCTGTATAATCCTCCAAGGTGAACAGGGCCCAGCCCTTTCCATTTTTAGAAATCCGATGTTGTACATCTGTAATGACCCCGGCAAAAACAAGCTCCCTATTTACATATTCTTCCAAATTGGAAAAATAGGAGACATTGGCATTACAAAAAGCTTTGATTTCCTTTTTAAAATCGTCCAAAGGGTGACCAGAAAGGTATATACCTACCACTTCTTTTTCCCTTCTCAACTTTTCCATAGTTCCCCATTCCTCACAAGGGGGAACAACAGGTTCCGGTATTTGCGCTTCACTTATGCCCCCAAACATATCCATTTGTGAAGAGTTTTCATTCTCCTGAAATTTAGCAGCAGACTTTATGATTTTTTCTAAAAAGATTATACCATCACCTTCTGTATGGAGATATTGCGCCCTATGTGAGGTTCCTAAAGAATCAAACCCGCCGGCCAACGCCAGGTTTTCAAAAGCTTTTTTGTTTGCCGCCCTTAAATCTACACGCTTTGCCAAATCAAAAACCGATTTATAGGGACCGTCTTCCTTTCTATTGTCCACAATAGTCTCCACAGCACTTTTACCCACTCCTTTAATAGCACCCATGCCAAAACGCACTGCATTATCCTTGTTTACGGCAAATTTATAATAGGATTCATTTACACAGGGACCCAAAACGTCCAAGCCCATACGCTTACATTCTTCCATGAAGAAAGTTACCTGCTTAATATCATTCATATTATTACTTAATACCGCAGCCATATATTCAGCTGGGTAGTGTGCTTTTAAATATGCTGTCTGATACGCAATATATGCGTAACACGTGGAATGACTTTTATTAAATGCATAGGCCGCGAAAGCTTCCCAATCTTTCCATATTTTTTCCAATACCTCTCTTGGGTGCCCATTCTTTTCTCCTCCATCTAAAAACTGGGGCTTTAGTTTTTGTAGTAGTGCAAAAATCTTTTTACCCATTGCTTTACGCAAAACATCGGCATCACCCTTGGAAAAGCCCGCTAATTTCTGGGAAAGAAGCATTACTTGCTCTTGGTACACCGTAATTCCATAAGTTTCCTTTAGATATTCTTCCATGTCTGGAAGGTCATAGGTAATTTCTTCCCTACCGTGTTTACGGGCAATAAAACTGGGAATATATTCCATGGGGCCTGGGCGATACAGTGCATTCATGGCAATAAGATCATCAAAAACAGAAGGCTTTAAGTCCTTTAAATGTTTTTGCATCCCAATGGATTCATATTGGAAGACACCAACCGTTTCCCCTCTTTGGAACAGCTCGTATGTTTTCTCATCATCCAATGGAAAATCATCCGGTACTAAGTCTACGCCATGCTTTGCCTTTACAATCTTTACTGTGTCCTTAATAAGGGTTAAGGTTTTTAATCCCAAGAAATCCATCTTTAACAACCCAGCACTTTCTACAACGGAGTTATCAAATTGGGTTACATATAAATCTGAATCCTTAGCCGTAGCCACGGGCACAAAATTGGTGATATCATCTGGGGTGATAATTACTCCACAAGCATGTATTCCCGTGTTTCTTACCGAGCCTTCTAGGGTTCTTGCCATTTTAAGGGTTTGCCCCTCTAAATCGTCCCCATCATGAATATTTAATAGTTGATGAATTTTTTCTAAATCATCTGCTCTAAATTTCTTCTTCAAATCCGCATCGGACTGTCCAAATATTTTACCCAATTTGGACATGGTGGGAATTAATTTTGCAATACGGTCGGCGTCACCCAAAGGTAAATCCAGTACACGTGCAGTATCTCTAATGGAAGATTTGGCCGCCATGGTACCATAGGTTATAATCTGTGCTACTTGGTTGGCGCCATATTTGTTAATAACATACTCCATGACCCTGCCCCGGCCCTCATCATCAAAATCAATATCGATATCGGGCATGGACACCCTGTCTGGATTTAGGAATCTCTCAAAAAGTAGATCGTATTTTAAGGGATCTATATTCGTAATAGTAAGGCAGTATGCCACCACCGATCCAGCGGCAGAACCCCTTCCTGGGCCTACGGAAACATCCATGTTCCGCGCCTCACGAATAAAATCCTCTGTAATTAAGAAGTAACCTGGATAACCAGAATTCCTAATGGTATCTAGCTCAAAATCAATTCGCTCTTTTATTTCAGGCGTAATTTCTCCATATCTTTTTTTAGCACCTTCATAGGTGATATACCGTAAATATGCATTTTCACCCCGGTTACCACCATCCACTTTATCCTCAGGAACTTTATACTCTTCTGGAATATCAAAAACAGGTAAAAGTACATCCCGGGCCAACTCAAAAGGTTCTACCTTATCTAATATTTCCGAGATGCTTACAATAGCTTCTGGAATATCTTTAAAGAGTTCTTTCATGTCCTCTTGGGACTTAAAATAATACTCTTGGTTGGGTAAACCGTATCTGTATCCACGACCACGACCAATGGGTGTGGCCTGTTTCTCACCATCTTTTACACATAATAATATGTCGTGTGCATCTGCATCTTCTTGGGCACAATAATAGGTGTTATTGGTCGCTAACAACTTTACTTTGTGCTTGGACGCAAGATCTAAAAGCACCTTATTTACACGGTCTTCATCTTCCTGGCCGTGACGCATGATTTCCATATAGAGATCGTCACCAAATTGCTCTTTCCACCACAAAAGTGCTTCTTCCGCTTGTTTTTCCCCTACGTTAAGCACTTTTCCGGGAACTTCTCCATATAAGTTCCCCGTAAGGACTATAACATCTTCCTTGTATTGCTCTATTACTTTTTTATCAATTCTAGGAACATAATAAAAGCCATCCGTATAAGCAATGGAAGACATTTTGGCCAAATTGTGATACCCGTTTTTGTTTTTAGCCAAAAGCACTATTTGGTATCCATAATCCTTTACATTCTTATTGGTATGGTCCTCGCACACAAAAAACTCACAACCAATAAGAGGTTTTATTTCCTTCGCAGTAGCTTCTTCTCCCTTAGCAAGAGCCTCTGCATTTTTGTCCTTAACCCCTTTATTATGCGCACTAACTTCTTTTACAAAATGAAAAGCGCCCATCATATTGGCATGGTCTGTTAAGGCAACAGCTGGCATTTGGTCTGCCGCAGCGGCTTTGACCAAATCCTTTATGGAAATAGTAGACTGTAGTACAGAAAACTGGGAATGGTTATGCAAATGTGCAAAAGGCACTTCCTCTAAAGTCGCTAAATTTTCCTTTATTTCTTCTTTAGAAACTCCGCCAGTATCCTTATCCCAAAGAGAGTCAGCAATTTTTTTCGATGCCTTTTTTAGGTTGATATGTTTTAAACCTATAAGTTGAATCTCTTTTGGATTGGCCTCCGAGAAATTCTCAAAATAATCTGGCTGAACACCCAACTGCTCAATGGTGTACTGCTTTTTACGAACAAGCTCTAAAAAACATCGTGTAGTTGCCTCTACATCTGCGGTTGCATTATGCGCTTCTCCAAAAGGCTCTCCGAATAAAAACTGATGCAACTCTGTTAAAGTGGGCAGTTTAAATTTACCTCCCCGTCCTCCAGGAATCTGGCATAATTGGGCCGTATGCTCGGTACAGGTATCCAGCACAGGCAGTTCTTGCAACGAATTCTCTACTTGGAATCGATGGAATTCCGCTCCCATAATGTTGAGATCAAAACCTACATTTTGACCTACAACAAATTTTGTTTTGGAAAGGGCTTCATTGAACTTAGCCAAAACCTCAGCAATGGGAACACCTTCTTTCTGGGCCAATTCAGTTGAAATGCCATGAATTTTCTCTGCATCATAGGGAATATTAAATCCTTCTGGCTGAACCAAATAATCTTGATGATCCACCAAATTACCCATGGCATCATGCAATTGCCATGCAATTTGTATACAACGGGGCCAATTGTCCGTATCGGTGATGGGGGCATCCCAACGCTTGGGCAAACCAGTGGTTTCGGTATCAAAAATTAGGTACATAAAATGGGTTATTTCCTATTCATAAAAAGGAGTATAAATTTATTGAAATACCTACTATTAGAAAAGTAGAGTTATGAGGAGTTATTAACGAAAAAACCTTGGCATATTAGCCAAGGTTTCAAAAAAGATTATTCCAAATACTTAGGACATAATTTCCTCATATCCCTTGGCGGTATTAATAGAGGCATATATTGCATTTCGTTGTTTCATTAGAAGGTTTTCCGTAGAGGGTGGGAATTCAAAATCCCTGTCCCTTAATATTTCATTATATTCCTCCAGGCTCGCTTTTTCACCACGCTCAACTTCTTCCAATATTTTTTCTTCCTTATTGGATGCCACTGCAGCTTTTACATTCATCCAAGTTCTATGAATATTTCCTGTAAGGCTACCTTCGGTTTTAGGAAGTTCGCCATATTTGGAAATTTCGGTTTTTAGTTCGCCTGAAAAGGTTCTGCGCTCATTTTCTCTATCACTTAAGAACTTTTTTACAGATGCATTTTCAACTTTTTCCTTTGCCAATCTGTAGCCGTTCTCGGCGTCATAGGTTTTTTCCAATAAATCATTTAATTTGTTTGAAATTTTTTCTGAATACTTCATACTATCTCTTATCATTTAAATTATATAACATGTTATTGACCTTCAATAACCTCTCCATTCAAACTATTTAGAAAAAGACAAAAATCCAAGGAAACTAATTGCTTTGACATCAGTTTAACAGATATTCTTAACAAGTGTTAAACAAAAACCCTTAAAAAGCACCTATTTACCCTTGCTATATGCTTTTCATACAAATAAATAATATATATTTGCACCCGCTTAAATATTTTTGAGCAAAAAAGAATTAATAATCAAGGGTCGGGCACCCTACAAATTAATGTGATATGCCAGTTAGAATTAGATTACAAAGACACGGTAAAAAAGGAAAACCATTTTATTGGATAGTAGCAGCGGACTCGCGCTCTAAAAGAGATGGTAAATTTTTGGAAAAATTGGGAATTTATAACCCAAATACCAACCCAGCAACAATTGAAGTAAATGTGGACGGTTCCGTAAAGTGGTTACAGAATGGTGCGCAACCTTCTGAGACTGCCAAAAGAATCTTATCTTACAAGGGAGTGCTTTTAAAACATCACTTATTGGGTGGTGTTGCCAAAGGCGCTTTAACAGAAGAGCAGGTAGAAGAAAAATTTACGGCTTGGTTGGAAGAAAAAGAAAAATCTGTTAGTTCTAAAACTGATGGATTGGCCAAAGAAAAAGCTGATGCAAAAGCTAAAGCATTGAAGGCAGAAAAAGAAGTAAGCGAAAAACGTTTGGCTGTTGCTGCTGAAGAAGAGGTTACAGAAGAAGCTGAGGCTGCAACTGAAGAAGTAGCAGAAACCGCTCCTGAAGTTGTTGAAGCTGCCGCTGAGGAAGCCGCACCAGTTGCCGAGGAAGCTCCAGCAGCCGCTGAGGCCGAAGAAGCTGCTCCTTCTAAAGAAGAAGAGTAAATTTGTAGACGATGCAAAAGGAAGATTGTTTCTACCTGGGCAAAGTCGTATCAAAATATAGTTTTAAGGGTGAGGTACTGGTAAAATTAGATGCCGATGAGCCCGAGATTTACGAAAATATGGAATCAGTATTTGTTTCAGTAGGAAACAATCTGGTTCCTTTTTTTATTGAAAAATGTGTGCTTCACAAATCCAGCTTACTTAGAATACGTTTTGAGGAAGTTACAACGGAGGAAGAGGCAGACAGAATTCTAAAGGCCAAGCTTTATTTGCCTTTAAAATTCCTTCCCAAACTAACGGGAAATAAATTTTACTATCATGAGGTTATTGGCTTTACCTTAGAAGATAGCAAATATGGCAATATTGGCACTATAAGCAGTGTAAATGACTCAACTGCCCAAGCTTTGTTTGAGGTAGAAAAAGATGGGAAACAATTATTGATTCCCATCAATGATGAAATCATCACCAAAATAGACAGGGAAAATAAAACTATTTTTGTAACGACCCCGGAAGGATTGGTAGATTTATATCTAAACTAGCTATTAGGAATCCTAAGACAATGCTTTTCTACAATATTCCAAACATTTAGCCACCTCTTTTACTGCATCCGAACCTTCTGGAACTTCGTATTCCATTTCTATGGTTGCTGGAAATTGATACTTATTGCTGCGCATTAATTGCAAAGCCCCTGAAATAGGAGTATCCCCTTCTCCCCAAGCAAGGTTCTTTCTGCCATTAACCTTATTTTGCCTATCCTTAATATGCATACTTTTTATTCTATCATGCTTATTTTGGATAATTTCCAAAGGCGCAGAGTTTCCTGCAGCAACGTAATGTCCAATATCCAAATTCAAAGCATTGTGCTTGGACTGATCAAGAGCTGTATCCCAAAAAGTAGGAGTTTGCTGTTCGTGTCCATGGTAACCCACATAGATATTATGCTTGCTCGCCATTTTTCCCAGTTTTAAAGTGTGTGCATCATCACTAGGGTGTTCCAAAGTCACGTGGTTTGCCCCCAATGTCTTTGCGGCCCGCATGCCAAAATCAATTTCAGCATCTGTATTCCCTTTGCCAAAAGCTGCTGGTTTAAATGCATAAATGGAAACTCCCGCTTCTTTATACATTTTCTTGAACTCTTTAAATTTATCCATAGACACCTCTGAACGCCATTTTGCAACCACTTTATTATAGGAATCTATTTGAGCTTGCATATCTTCCATTTCCTTTTCCTGATCTGCTGATAGATTGCCATCCCTCTTGGCCCTCATCAAACCATAGAAAGCGCGTCTATCAATAGTGCTTTCTGGTTTTCCAGCAAAAACTTCGGCGGGATCTCCCATTAATTCAATAGCACTTATACCACAATCTTTTATATATTTTAATACTGCCTCGGCGCTTTGATCTTCCATACTCCTAAAAGAATAGGTTATAGCGCCAATCTGTACCCCATTAATAAAAGAATTGGGCTTATTATAAAATTTCAATATAGAGGGAGCTCCTATAACCGATTGAGAGGCCAAGACCGTTCCAGCAGTGAACAGTGCCGATTTTCCTATAAATTTTCTTCTGGTAATATTTTTCTTATTGTCTTTCATAAAGTATTTGTTTAATCCGTATCCTTATTGTATTAATCCATAAATTTCCATTTCTCGCATGGTCCACGGAATTTCATCCTCGCCCTCTATATTTTTAGAAAGCTCTATTCTTAAAAATTTAGCAGATGTAGGCTCAAAAGAAAGTTTCATATCACTTTCTTCTCCAACACCTTCATAAACCGTACTCCAGGAAGTTCCATTTTGAGAAACCTGAATTTCAAATGCACGTGGAAATGTGTCCAATGGTGGTAATCTTCTCCCTCTCCATACATTTGGGCAAATAAAATGTAGTTCCGTTACTTTGGTTTCTTCTGGAAATTCAACTTGAAAATACATGCCATTTTTCTGCTTTTCACCTGTTGTCCATCCTTCTAAATTAAAGGCACTCAATGTAGAGGCTTTCCCCCCAATACGGTTTGGTGCTTTATGACTAGAAGTCACTTTCCAATTACTTGTTGGCTCTAACAATTGAGGTACAGATGCCATTAAATCACTGTAAGTATAAGGTACAGTTTGTTCAGCAGTGGCCGCTCTAACTCTTGCTACATCTTCTGCGGTAACCATTGGAGCTTCATTGGTCAGATTTATTCTAATATAAGATACAATGGCAGCAATCCAATCATCGGACTGTTCTATGTTACCTACCATAATACCGCCAGCGTATGTTTTCCCGTCCATGGGTCCTGTCATACCACGCAATACCGTTTTAATAGAATAATCCGGGTGTCCTTGTACACGCAAAGAACCTGCCAATGGTGGCGCCATCAACCCATCTCCCACAGCTATTCCTGTACCATTATTGCCATGGCATGTTACGCATAGTTCATTAAAAATAGTTGCTCCTTCTTCTAAAATTTCCTTATCAGCATCCGTGATTTCTGGACCTGCATTGATAAAAAAGCTATTTATTACTGGTGGTTCCAAAAGTTTCTCGCCTACAAATTGCACTCCTTTTGCCTTATTGTTTTTCATGGCTTTTTCAATGTTCTGCTTAAGGGAGGGCATTTTTAACAAATTGGCGGACATCATTGCCTGTATAACCACATCAACATTTTCATCTTCAAACAGCTTATAAAAATCCTCGGTCAAACTTTTATCGCCTTTCTTGTAAACGGATTCCCCTACTCGTAAAGCTTGTATTCTAATTTTTGGGTTGGAATCGGCCAATAAACTTTTTACCAAGTTTCCAGAAATGGCTCCTAACCCTTCTAAAGACCATAGTGCATGGGTACGCTCCAAAGGATTTTTGCTATTCTTTGCCAATGCTTCCAACTTGGGTACTACGGACAAATCTTTGGACATTACAATTAGTTGTTGTGCCTTATCTCTCCACCATCCATTGGGATGTCCCAAATGCTCCACCAGTTCTGCAGGAGTTTCCTCAAACATTCTAGGCTGTGTTTTGTCACGCTCCATATCATTATGAGTGATTCTCCACACACGACCTAAACGTATGACCTTATCCAATTGGTACTGCTCAATCTTTGCCCTTAAATAGGAACCTTTTTGCGCCCATTGACCTTCTTGTATAATTCCATGGTACATGTCCACGATATACATACTTCCATCTGGTGCGGTCGCCATATCCACAGGTCTAAAAAGTGGATCGGTAGATTTTAAAAATTCTGATTTTTGGTCTTGGTATACATTATGAAGTTGCGTTAAACCCTCCCTAACCACAGGATTTATTTGCCTTACAATTCTTGCTACAGGTTCTCCATAAAAATATTGGCCATACACCTCTTTAGGCAACCTATCTCCCCTATATACATCGTTACCCGAAGAACCGGTAACCCTGTTTAAACTTCCATCCGGACGTCTAATAGCAGCCATTCCTCCTTGCATATCTTCAATCTTAACGGGAGCGCCCCAAGGCACTTCAAATCCTTCTGCAAATTGATCTTCATAATCAAATGTACCATACACAATAGGAAATTGAAAATAAGAAGGCAGACCACTAGATCCACCTTGAAACCATAATTTTCCATCATCGTCATGGGTAACGCCCCACTGTGCTCTATTAAATCCTGTTTTTTCCCTTATGACACCGTCTGGTGTTTCTTTCACCCTAAAAGCGTTCATAGTACTGTACAACCAATTATCCATTCCCCAATACATAAATGACTGTTGGTGCTCTACATTCCCGGAACGTCCATATTTATTGGTGAAAAACTCTTTTTTATCTGCTTTTCCATCTCCGTCCGTATCTGTGTATTTATACACATCGTCCGCATCGGATTCCATTGCCAACACACAATCTTTTCCATATGGCAATACAAAACGTGGAAAAATTAAATTGTCAACAAAAGTGGTTCCTGTCTCATACACCCCATCATTGTCCTTATCTTCCCAACGTGATATTCTGCTTATGGGTTCCAAGGTATTATCAGAGTCTGCCGTAAGCATGTAACTTCTTAATTCCAAAACGTACATTCTACCATTTCCGTCAAAAGAGATAGCCCCTGGTTGCTCTATCTGTGGTTCTGAAAGAACTGGTTCTATCCCATATCCCTCTGGTAAAATAAAAAGTTTCTGCTGTTCTTCTGGGTATAAAGGAAGTACAGGTTCCTTGGGCTCCAAGTCAATTCCTTTCCAGTATCTATTCTCTGGATCAGCATTCTCTGGCAGTTCTATTACCGGAAGCACAGAATCCATAGATGCAATTACGGTTTCAACTGGTGTTGGCCCTTTTTCTTTGGGAGCACAATTCTGAAAAAAAGGTATTAATAATAAAAGAAAAATGGGATAAAGCCTTGTATTGCAACAAGGGCGGTATTTGGCTTTCTTGGTCATTTGGTGGGTATATTTAGAGTATCTATAATATTAGACCATATTAAATTACATTTATTGATATCTACCTACAAATTTTTAACAGAACCTTAAACATATTAGTGGATATTTGCCAAATATTAAACAGTCATTAGTTTTAAGTATCTTTTGAAAAATATAAATAGAACTTACAAGCCAATAATTAGATTAAAAAAACCATGAACAAGTATTTCATTCTACTATGCGGAGTAATTCTTCTAATTTCTTGTGAAAAAAAAGAAAAAGAAGTACAAGGACTTTCCCCTAATATTGTACTTATTTTTACGGATGATCAAGGATATCAAGATGTAGGTATATTTGGTTCTCCCAATATAAAAACCCCGCACTTGGACCAAATGGCCAGGGAAGGTGTTACATTGACAAGTTTCTATGCTGCCCAAGCTGTGTGCTCCGCTTCAAGAGCAGGCATTCTAACTGGCTGTTATCCCAATAGAATAGGAATCCACAACGCTCTTATGCCAAACGCCAAAGTTGGTCTCAATTTGTCCGAAACTACAATAGCCGAAATGCTAAAAGAAAAAGGATATAAAACGGGAATTTTTGGAAAGTGGCACCTTGGCGACCATCCCAAATTTATGCCCAACAACCAAGGGTTTGATGAATATTTTGGCATCCCCTATTCCAACGATATGTGGCCCTTGCATCCACAACAAGGACCTGTTTATAATTTTGGCCCTTTGCCTTTGTATGAAAATGAAACTGTATTGGATACCCTTACGGACCAATCCCAATTAACAACCCAAATTACAGAGCGAAGTGTGGACTTCATAAACAGAAACAAGGACAATCCCTTCTTTTTGTATGTCCCCCATCCTCAGCCCCATGTACCCTTGTACGTTTCAGATAAATTCAAAGGCAAATCTGAAAGGGGGCTGTATGGAGATGTTATCATGGAAATTGATTGGTCCGTCGGACAAATTATGGATGCTCTCAAAAAGAACGGTCTGGAAGAAAACACACTTGTTATTTTTACATCTGATAATGGTCCTTGGTTGGCTTATGGGGACCACTCTGGGATTGCTTTGCCTTTTCGAGAAGGTAAGGGAACCGCCTGGGAAGGAGGCCAACGGGAGCCTTTCATCATAAAATATCCCAAAAAACTGGGAGCAGGAAAAACACTGGACACCCCCATAATGGCCATCGATATTTTACCCACCTTAGCCGAAGTCACAAACACAAAATTACCAGAAAAAACCATTGATGGAAAAAGTGTTTGGAAGGTATTGAATGGAGGGGGAGAAAAAAGCCCACAAGAAGCCTATTTTTTCTATTATAGGGTAAATGAACTCTTTGGGGTACGGTACGGAAAATGGAAACTCTATTTTCCACATAGATATAGAACCATGAACGGACAAGAACCTGGAAAAAATGGATTTCCGGGAAATTATACAATGCTTGAACTAGAAGAAATTGAACTGTATAATCTGGAAAATGACAAAAGCGAGACCAAAAATGTAGCTAGTAAAAATCCTGAAATTGTAAAAAAAATAAAACAACTGGCAGACAAAATGAGGGGAAAACTAGGAGATTCTCTAACGGATGCAATAGGTTCGGAAAACAGACCCGCTGGAACAATAGAATGAGCAAACCTTTCAAATTCAAACAATTTACCGTGCACCAAGATAGATGTGCCATGAAAATAGGCACCGATGGTGTGTTATTGGGAGCTTGGGTATCCTTGGAGCACGACCCTTTCTCCATTTTGGATATTGGGGCCGGCACAGGTGTCATTGCCCTTATGCTGGCACAAAGAAGCCGGGCCGAAACCATTGAGGGAATAGAAATAGATGCTGATGCCTATGAGCAATGCGCCACTAATTTTGAAGAATCTCCTTGGGCAGATATACTTTTTTGCTACCACGCAGGTTTGGATGAACTTGTGGACGATATCGATGAAAAATATGACCTCATTGTGTCCAACCCTCCCTTCTATTCCGAAGAAATGTCTAGTGGAAATAACGCTAGAGATATAGCCAGACAAACGATATCCCTACCTTTTGGTGAATTACTGGAAGGCGTTTCCTTATTACTGTCCAAAAAGGGAGTTTTTTCTACTATTATCCCATACAAAGAAGAAGATTCATTTGTTGATCTTGCCAAAGACTTTGGACTCTTTCCACAAAGGATATGTCGGGTAAAGGGAACTCCGACCACAGAAATAAAAAGAAGCTTGTTGGAATTTGGTTTTTTAAACAAAGAACCTACTATAAATGAATTAATTATAGAAATAGAACGCCATCAATACACCGATGTCTATAAAAAACTTACCAAGGATTTTTATTTAAAAATGTAACTTTAGGTCTTTGTATTGTTATATTTTGTTTATTTATCTTTGATAAAAAACACCGCATGAAGCCAGATATTTTTGAAGCTCCCGACTATTATCATTTGGATGATTTACTTTCAGAGGAACATAAATTGGTTAGGGATGCCGCTCGCCAATGGGTTAAAAGAGACATTTCTCCCATCATTGAGGAATATGCCCAAAAAGCGGAATTTCCCAAACAAATTATTAAAGGTCTGGCAGAAATTGGGGCTTTTGGCCCCTATATCCCAACTAAGTATGGCGGAGCAGGGTTGGATTATATTAGTTACGGACTCATCATGCAAGAGATTGAGCGTGGAGATAGTGGTGTCCGCTCCACAGCCTCTGTACAATCTTCTTTGGTTATGTATCCCATTTTTGCATACGGTTCGGAAGAACAGCGAAAAAAATACCTGCCTAAATTAGCCTCAGGTGAATTTATGGGTTGTTTTGGTTTAACAGAGCCCAACCATGGTTCCAATCCAAGTGGTATGGAAACCAAATTTAAAGATATGGGCGACCATTATCTCTTAAATGGTGCCAAACTATGGATTTCCAACTCTCCTTTTGCCGATGTGGCCGTTGTATGGGCCAAAAATGAAGAGGGAAGAATTCACGGTCTTATTATAGAACGTGGCATGGAAGGTTTTTCCACTCCAGAGACCCATAACAAATGGTCCTTACGTGCCTCTGCAACAGGGGAGCTTATTTTTGACAATGTCAAAGTGCCCAAGGAAAATCTTTTACCCAATAAAAATGGCCTAGGGGCTCCATTGGGCTGTTTAGACTCAGCACGCTATGGTATCTCTTGGGGCGCTATTGGTGCCGCAATGGATTGTTATGATACCGCATTAAGATATGCCAAAGAAAGGATTCAATTTGGAAAACCTATTGCCGCCACCCAATTACAGCAAAAAAAATTAGCTGAAATGATTACCGAAATTACTAAAGCGCAGTTATTAACTTTTAGACTGGGGCAATTAAAAAATGAGGGAAGAGCAACCACAGCACAGATTTCCATGGCAAAGCGAAATAATGTGGACATGGCATTGAACATTGCCCGTGAAGCCAGGCAAGTTTTGGGCGCTATGGGCATAACTGGAGAATATAGCATTATGCGCCATATGATGAACCTGGAAAGTGTTATTACCTATGAAGGCACCCACGATATCCATTTATTAATTACAGGAGCTGATATAACAGGGCATTCGGCTTTTAAATAAATTAAGATGCCACAACACAAACAAAATGGTTTATTAAATTTTCTTTTAACTTATCAAAAGAAATAGGTTTTGTGATATAATCATTCATTCCTGCTTCCTTTGCTTCTTCAATTGCCTCTTTAGTTACATCTGCCGAAAGTCCAATAATGCGTATTTGTTGATTGGTTTTTCTAATTTCTTTTGTGGCTTCAAAACCATCCATAATTGGCATATGAACATCCATAAAAACAAAATCGTAATAATTCTTGCTTATGAATTCTACAGCTTCTATACCATTTGTTGCAGAATCCGAACAAATACCCAGTTTTTCCAAAGCCTTTTTTAGTACCAACACATTCACTTTATTGTCATCCACAATTAAGACTTTACTATCCCTTAAATAAGGTATTTTATCATTCAACAAATTGGCTTTTCCTTTATTTCCTGATAAAGGAAATTCTAGCGAAATATTGAATTCTGTGCCTACATTCTCCTCGCTATTTACTTTAATATCCCCTCCAAAAAGCTCCACTAGTTTATACGTTATATACAAACCAAGACCACTGCCTTCATGTTTCTTTGTCTTTCCTGTATCTACTTGGGTAAAACGATTAAAGACTGTTTTTAATTTATCCTTTGGAATCCCTATCCCAGTATCTTTAATTGAAACAAGGAGAGATAGACTTCCATTACTAATTTTTTCTTCATACGAAACTTTAATCCCTCCTCTTTCGGTAAATTTTAACGAATTTCTTAAAAGATTTGTTATTATTTGGCCATATTTCCCCATATCACCTTCCACCTCCAAGCTGCTCTTGGTCACTGTATCCAATTGAATTTTAAGTCCCTTTTCCTCAATACTTGGAGTATAGACACTAATGATATTTCTCAATTCATCCAATGGCGAAAAATTATCCTTTTTAAAAGTTGTTTTACCAGATTCTATTTTATCTATCTCCAAGATATCATCAACCAATAAAAGCAGTTTTTTTGATGAAATGTCCATTAAGGATAAATACTGCTTTAATGAAGTTGGCATATTGGATAACTTTAAAACCTCTATAAAACCAGAAATAGCATTTAAAGGAGTTCTTATTTCGTGGCTCATATTGGATATAAACTCTGTTTTTGCCTTTGAAGATTTTTCAGCTTTTAACCTTTCCTTCTTTAAGGACTCATTGAAAACTTTAAGTTTAACTATTGAATGATTTAGTAGTATGTTTTTCTTTCTTGAGGATTGATAAAAGTAGACAAGTGAACTTGAAAGTAATGACAGTAGTACTCCAAAAATGAAAAAAATATATATACTCTTTTTTCTTTCTATAAGTAGATTTGGGTTAGCAGGCATTAAGGAGAAAGTCCATTTTTGCTCATCGAGAACATCAACCTCGAAGGTTGTAGAAAAAATGAAGTCATCCCCAATTCTATTCGCACTAGGATTGTTTTTGGAATAAAAAACTGTTCCATTCTCATCTTTAACTTCAATAGCATACATATCCAAACTAGATGCCAGTTCATTAAACGGATTGGTAAAATCCATTCCCGCGGTGACCGACCCTTGAAAATTTCCTTCAAAGAAAACAGGCACATCCACTAGAAAAGCATTCCCCCCTTGGTAAAGCGTTAACCATGAGGAAACATTGGTTGATGAATCCTTTACATGCCCAGCCCATTCTTTCATTCCCGGGTGCTTGGACACATTTAAATCTATTACAGCTTCATTTCCTTCCAAAGGAGTCGTCTTTCTAATAACCATTAAACTATCTACCCACTCCACAAACTTAAAAGATGGGTTTTGCTCCAAAATAAGACCAGCATCTTTCTCCCAATATTGAAAATATGACCCATTCGTCATTTCAATTCGTTGTTTTAGATTTTCCAATGATTTAATATTATTCTTAACCGATAAGAAAAATTCTTGGGCCCTTAGGTTCCCAGTGGTCTGTATTTCATTGATAAGTGACAATTTTTGTGACTCCAATGATTTGTTCCATAAAATGAACACCATAGTGATAAAAACCACAAAAACTGTAATAGGAAGTATTAGTTCTTTTTTTGAAAATTTTATCGACATGTATAATTTCTAAATAAAGGATACACTATTTTCATACAGCAAACTCAAAACAGAACTATTTGTAGGAAAATACAACATTTATTATAAGTATTAACAACTTTTGTTAAAAAATATTGTAATAGTGCCATTTTTATTTAGAAATAGTATTTTGAAGAATTAATTTTTAGATGACTGAGAATATTCTAAAAAAGTTAAATGAAATTCACCCTATTACATCAGAAGGCCGGGCTGTTTTTTTACCCTTGCTTGAGAGTGTTACCATAGAGCAAAAAGAGTTTTTAATAAGACAGGGTGAAAAAGCACAATATGTTTATATCTTATTGGATGGGGCGGTACGTGTTTTTTACAATAAAGATGGGAATGAATACAATAAAACATTCTTTGTTTCCAATACATTTCCAACACCCATTACAGCCCTACTAAGCAATACTAACTGTGAATTGTCCTTCGAAGCGCTATTACCCTGTAAGCTGGTGCGATTTTCATATAAAAAATTTAGGTCTCTTTTTGAAGAGCACCGTTGTTTTGAATCATTAATGCTTCGAATCATGGAAAACTTATGGATTAAAAAGGAAAGACATGATATTAGAATGGTAACAAATGATGCAACCACCAATTATAAAATTTTCAAGGAGGAATTCCCAGGCCTAGAAAATCAAATTCCACAATACCACATTGCCTCTTATTTGGGAATAACACCTGTACAACTCAGCCGAATCCGAGCACAATTAATAAAATCACGGCCAAATTAATTTATTAACCTATGTTAATGTACAGTTCTATGGCAATGGGCAATTTTACCCCATGAAATTATCCAATAACACCATATTAATTACTGGAGGTACTTCTGGAATTGGAAAAGAATTAGCAGGTAGATTATTAAAAAGAAACAACAAAGTGATTCTTTTGGGGAGGAATGCAAAAAAATTGGAAGCAGCAGCAAAAGAAGGTTTTCACACCTTACTATGTGATGTAAGCAAAATGGAAGATATAGAAAATGTAGTGGAAAATATTAAAAACAATTTTCCAGATCTTTCCATCTTGTTCAACAATGCTGGGGTACAGTATAACTATCTATTTAAGGATATGGCCATTCCTTTGGAGAACATAGCGCAAGAAATGGGGGTAAACAGCACTGGGCAACTTATGCTCACTCAGCGTTTAATCCCTCTTTTATGTTCCCAAAAAAAAGCTATGATAATTAATACGACTTCGGGTCTTGGGGCCTTCCCAAAAACAGATGGCTTGGTTTATAGTGCAAGTAAAGCTGCATTACGTAATTTTACGACCGGGCTTAGACTTACCCTTAAAAATACTTCGGTCAAAGTTCTGGAATTTATACCTCCTGTTACAGATACCCCTATGACTTCGTGTAGAAATGGGGATAAAATGCCTGCACAAAAACTAGTGGCCTTGGCCATTCCTCAAATAGAAAAAGAAAAACGTATTGTTACAGTACCCAAAATGCGGATTTTTTTATGGGTTAGCTTTCTTATGCCAAAACTTGCCCATAAAATTCTATCCAAATAATTAAAAAAGCTGAAGTTGACCACTTAGACTATTTGGATGGCCATCATAGATGTCTTCCCCGTATTTTTTTATTGGGGTCACACTGTGCTCATTATTTTTTAAATACCAATTTAAAATGCGCCTAACATCCCTATTGTCTTTTTGCCCTTGTAAGGCAGTAAGATATTGTTTTGGACTGTGCTCTATCTTATGGACGGTACTGTATCCAAACCCTTTGTAAATACCATTTTCTATAAGTACAAAGGCCACTTCTTTTTTGGTACGCCCCTTTTCCTTTATGATAAAATTATCCGTTTCGTATTCCAAAGATTCTATAGCCTGCCGTACACGTTTATTATACAACACCACATCCTCTTTTCCACTACATACCCCTTTGCACTCTTTTATTTGATAATGAAAACAGCTACCACTTACATTTCCCTGTAAATGACAGTATTTGGGGCATAGCTCAAATTCTTTGCAAAGTTTTTCCAAAAATACCCTACATTCCGTAACATTATAAAATTTCATGATAGGATTGGCTACCATTTTAATAGTGTTATAGCCAATATGCATTATTCCAGAACTATCCTCGTAGGTGAAAATGGCCAAGCTTTCCCTCGCCCTGCGCTGTGCCCTATTGTATTTGGGAAATAGGTTTTTTATCTCGGCAGACTCCAACAAAAGTGCCAAAAGTTCATTACCGGTCTCTGTATAGGTAATGTCGGCAGTTTCCATGCACATAGTAATTTCTTTCTTTGCCTTATCATAAAAATGGCTTAGTACTCTTTTTTTTATGTTAATTGCCTTACCCACATAAATGATATTCTTTTCTAAGTTTTTGAAGTAATAGACACCCTCCGTTTCTGGCAGTTTATCAAAAACATCTTTCGGTAAAAGAGGTGGCAAGGTAGCCTGCCTAGAACGTGGATTTAAAAACGATTGGAATACTTTTTCATCATCATCCAGCTCTAATAATTGCTCAAACAAAATAGTTGTTGCTTCGGCATCTCCCTTAGCGCGGTGCCGGCCTACAATTTCTATTCCCCTAGATTCACACAATACTCCAAGGCTATAGGATTTTAATCCAGGAATCAATTTTCTGGACAAACGAACCGTACAGAGTTTTTTTCGTCTAAAATCAAACCCCAGTTCTTTAAACTCGTTCTGAATGATGTTATAGTCAAAATTAACAGAGTGAGCCACAAAAATGGTGTCTTGGGTCATTTTCTCTACCTTCTTTGCTATTTCATAAAACTTGGGAGCATCTCTTACCATGGCATTGGTAATACCGGTTAGATTTGTAATAAACGGAGGTATATTGGCTTCAGGATTCACTAATGTAGTATACTCGTCCACCACCTTTTCACCATTATGCTTAAAAATGGAAATCTCGGTAATTTTCATTCCGGTATATCCATTTCCTGTGGTTTCTATGTCTACAATGGTGTACACTAATTTAATCTATATTTGAGAAATTTGAAGATAATAATTAATACTTAAACAACACCGTCATTCGTTTTTTGTTTCTCTCGCTCGGGCAGTCTTTTTTTAGCTGTTCTCATATCTGTATACCTTGGATCTGGAATATAATTTTGCTTTTGCATTTTTATAACTTCTATACTTAAAAAGCCAAACTCGCTTACCACCTTTCCATATAACCTATAAACACCTCTGCCCCTAAAAATATACTTGGCAGCTACTGGGGGGAAAAGCACGGCATCAAACACTTCTCCATACTGGTCTACCATTGTAGCAAAATTCATGCGTTTCCCATTATATGTATTTGTATTTTTTACGGTTACCATATAGCCATAAATATCTATATGCTTGTTTAAATGTTTAATAAAATCCCTTTGTCCATTATAATTATTAGGGAAATTCTCCAACAAACTAAAAGGGCTACAAAGGCAAAAACCCAACAACTCCAACTGTGTAAAGGCCATTTCTAAATCTGTGGTATGCAATTCTGGAATGTTAAACTTTTTATGCTTGGGGACAAACAATTTTGGATGCTCCATTTGTACATTTTTGGATACCATTAAATGGGCTTTCCAAAGTAATTCATGCTTATTGGTTTGCGTAAATCTAAAAGCGTTTATTCGGATTAAAATACTTAATTGTTCTACAGAAATGGTCACCCTATCCAAAAAATCCTCCAACGAGCCAAAAGCTCCATTTAAACTACGTTCCTTTATAATACGCTCTGTGACCCGTTCCTCTATATCTCGCAAATACATGAACCCCAAATAGATGTTTTTTCCATAAATACAATTGGTCCCAAAACTTTTATTAATACATGGCGCATGAATGGTGGCGCCCAACATACGAGCTTCATGAATATAAAATTCTGAACGGTAAAATCCTCCTCCATTATTAAGCACCGCCACCATATATTCCAAGGGAAAATAGGCTCGCAGAAACAATGTTTGATAGCTTTCCACAGCATAGGAAGCCGAATGACCCTTAGCAAAAGCATAACCTGCGAAACTGGCCACTTGATTCCAAATTTCAAAAATAAGGACCTCCAGAAACCCCTTTTTTCTACAGTTTTCTATAAACTTATCCTTCACTTTTTGGAACTCTTCCCGTGAGCGGAACTTACCACTCATTCCTCGCCGTAATACATCGGCTTCACCCAAATCCAAATCTGCAAAAATATGCGCCACTTTTATTACATCTTCTTGGTACACCATAACCCCATATGTATCTGGCATAATTTCTAACATAATGGGATGAGCTTCTTTTTCTGTTCTTCCTGGATTACGATGGCGCAAGATATACTCCCGCATCATACCACTTTTGGCCACTCCTGGACGTATTATGGAACTCGCTGCCACCAAGCCCAAATAATTATCTACTTCAAGTTTTTTTAACAACATTCTCATAGCCGGTGATTCCACATAAAAACAACCCATACACTGTGCTGTTTTAATCAGTTCATTGATTTTAGGGTCTTTTTTAAAATCATCAATTTTATGGATATCCACATTCGCGGCCTTTTCTGGTTGGTTATACTTTAAAATTTCCAAAGTTTCCTTGATTTTGGCAAGACCACGCTGTCCCAAAATATCAAACTTATACAAGCCCACATCTTCTGCAATAACCATATCGTACTGTGTAGTTGCATATCCCTTTGGCGGTAAATGGGTTGCAGAGAAATAGGTCAACGGTCTTTCGCTAATCAATATTCCTCCCGCATGTATACTTAAATAATTGGGCATGCCCTTTATTAATCTTCCATATTTAATTACTAAAGCGGCCATACTATCCAATTTTGCCAGATCATACCTGCCACTACACAACATATCTATCTCTTCTTTGGGAAGCCCAAATACTTTCCCCAGTTCCCGTATCACCCCTTTTTCCTTAAAGGTGACATAAGTGCCCAAAAGAGCTACGTGTTTAAACCGTTCAAAAATATAGGTGGTCATTGCGCCACGGTCTTTCCAAGAAAAATCAATATCAAAATCGGGAGGACTGGTCCTGTATAGATTAATAAAACGCTCAAAATACAGGTCCAAATCTATGGGGTCCACATCTGTAATTCGCAATAAATAAGCCACAATACTATTGGCACCACTGCCACGCCCTACATAGAAAAACCCTCTTTTTCTTGCTTCTGTAACAATGTCCCAATTAATGAGGAAATAGGAAGTAAATTCTTTTTCTTTGATAAGCTTTAGTTCCTTTTCAATCCTTTCCTCAACACCATCACCCCCATTGGGGTATCTATATTGCAATCCTTCTTGGCACAACTTTTCCAAAAGCTCTATGTCTTCTTTTTCTGAGGATAAATAGGTCTTTAGATTTTGTGGTTTTCGCCCTTCCGAAAAATCAAAATGAATATGGCAAGAGCGCAATAACTTATCAGTGTTTTCTAGAATAGATGTATATTCTGAAAAGACCCCAGCCAAATTTTGGATTGGAAACATTTTTTCTTCTTCATTCGTCTGCTCTGTTTGCGGGAGTTTACTCAGTAACACATTATTATCAATTGCCCGTAATAATCTATGTGCATTATAATCGCGTTTATTCCTAAACGTAACCGGTTGCTGTACCACCAATTTATCTTTGAGTTGTCCCAAACGTGAAAAAGGCAACCGCTTTAAATCGTTTACAGAAATTCCTATAAACTCGTTCTCTTTAAATTCTTGTTGATTATTCCTGAGAACTACCTCAAAAGGATACACCACATAAGCTTCTTTAAAACTAGGCGCCAGTTTAGGAATCTCTCTTTTTCCATGTAAATGTTCAGAAAGAAATGTATTGAGTTCTTGATAGCCCTCGTTATTTTTAGCAATTCCTATAAAACATGGATTTATTCCATTTCTAAAATCTATTCCCAATACAGGTTTCACATTGTATTGAGGTGCTTTGCGTACAAAATTGAGCCCTGCGGAAGTGTTATTAATATCTGTTAGCACCAACTGCGAAACATGATTTTCCTGTGCCAATTGCAATAGCTCTATTTCTGAAAAAGCTCCGTAACGCAAGCTGTAATATGTATGACAGTTTAAATACATGTTTATTGTTTTCTATGTGCCAAAACAATAGGGGGCTGCCCATTAAAAGGATTATTCATTCTCCCTATAGTCTTGGCTCCCATAGCAGAAGCCCTTATAACACTTTTATCCCCAAATCTATTCCTAATATGGTCCATGGCATGGTATAGATTTAAGGTTTCCTCGGTATCTTCAAATAAATTGATTTGGTAATTGCCCGACACCAAATGGCTAAATCTAATACCCACCAAGCGAACCAACAATCTTCTATTGTACAGTGTTTTGAACATATCCAAAATCTTGGGTATCAAGATATGATCTGCACTGGTATAAGGAATTCGAAATTGTTTTGAATAAGTATTAAAATCTGAATACCTAATTTTTACTGTAATGCAAGCCGTTAACTTCTCTCCTTTACGTAATTGATAGGCTAAATTTTCGGCCATGGCTATAAGAATACCTCGTAGTTTTACTACATCAATGGTATCCTTGTCAAAAGTACGTTCTGTTGAAATGGATTTTCTTTCGCAGAATGGAATCACAGGTGTATTATCTAACCCATTGGCTCTTTTCCATATTAATGAACCATTGGCTCCCAGCACCCTTTGCATAACATCCATGGGCATTTCTTGTACAGTTCTTACTTGTCTTATACCCAAATTACATAGCGTTTGATAGGTTTTATCTCCTACCATAGGTATCTTTTTTATGGATAAGGGGGCCAAAAAAGGTTTCTCATATCCAAAATCTACTTTTAGCTGATTATTGGGCTTGGCTTCATTAGTTGCCACCTTAGAAACCACTTTGTTTATAGATAGCCCCAAAGAAATAGGCAAGCCAGTTTCCTTAATAATGGTTTGTCTTAGTTCTGAAGCATACTTATAGCAACCATAAAAGCGGTCCATTCCAGAAAGGTCTGCATAAAACTCATCTATACTGGATTTTTCAAAAAGCGGTACTTTTTCCTTTATGATTTCTGTAACCACATCAGAATGTTTACTGTATGTACCTGCGTTACCACGAATAACAATAGCTTCTGGACAAAGCTCTTTGGCCATCCTCATGGGCATACCGGAATGCACTCCGAAACCACGTGTCTCATAACTACATGCGGCCACCACACCCCTATCACTGGTGCCACCAACAAGTAAAGGTCTATTACGCAACTCAGTATTAATGAGCCGCTCCACTGATACAAAGAATGTATCTAAATCTAAATGAAGTATGGTCTTTTGCATAGCTTACTAAAAAGGTAAGCTAATTTATGGAATATTTCCATATTATAAGAAATATTCCATATTTTAAACTGTCGCTAAAACATAAAGTCCTATTTTGGGGTAAGAACTAGATTATTTTCTATTTTTTTATATAACAAATTTCCATTTATAGGCTTTGTCATATAATCATTGGCTCCCAAGCGAAATATTTCTTTCTTTGTTTTATCCGTGCTATCTGCGGTAAGTACAATAATAGGGATATCCATATCCACATTACTTATTTTACCACTCCTAATCATCGCTGTGGTTTCAAAACCATCCATGACAGGCATTTGTAAATCCATTAAAACAATATCATAGGTATTCTCTTTTATAAACCCAATAGCTTCCGAGCCATTGTTTGCAATGGTCAACGTAGTATTTTCCCATTTTTTCGCCAAAAGCTTAATTACTGTCTGATTGGTCTTATTATCCTCTGCTAAAAGAATATTGCATCCTTTTAGGTTATACTGACCACTTAATGAGGATTCCAAAATATCCTTTTGAAGTTCATTCTCATCCAAAGGAAATACTAAACTCACTTTACACGTAATTCCTTTTTGATAATTATTATGGATGGATATGTGTCCTTTCTGAAGATCCACATAATTTTTAACAATATACAATCCAAGTCCTAGGCCACTAAATTCCCTTTTGTCCAAAAATGATTTCTTGGTAAACGACTCAAAAATGGTGCTCATTTTTTCTTTTGAAATACCTATACCGGTATCAGAGATGGAGAAGTCCAAATGAATCTTATTTCCTTTTTCAATAGTATGTCCTATATGGAGTTCTATTGTACCTGATTCGGTAAACTTAATGGCGTTATCCAGTAAATTATTAAGAATTTGAACCAATTTAACCCTATCCCCGATTATCCTTTTTGGCAAATTGGAAATGTCAGAATATATAAAGTCCAATTCCTTGTTCTTTGCTTTTTCTGCATTCACAGATGTAATCTTGTTTATAGTATCGTGCAGGTTAAAAGAAATTTCCTTAAGCTCTTGATTTCCTTTTTCTATAACTGTAAAGTCCAAAATATCCTCTATATAACCCAATAAGCTTTCGGAAGAATTTAATATTAATCCACATTTTTCATCCAAATCCATATCTTCCCTATTCTCTTTTAGTGAACTGGCAACACCCATAATTAAATTTAATGGAGTTCTTAACTCATGACTAATATTGGATATAAAGGAGGATTTAATTTCATTCATGTCCTTTGCCCTTTGCAATGCCAATATTTGGTTTTTGTCATTCTCCACTCTTAATGTCCTAATCCTATTACTCATGGAAATGGAAAGGAAAATAATTTCTAATCCTATCCCAAATTTTGCCCCATTACTAGTAAAAAAAGAACTACTTATTAGATTAAAGTTATTGAGTATAAAAACAATGAAACCCATTATGAGAAAAGAAATACCCCCTACAAAATAAGTGTCCACCTTTACTTTTTTCCTTTTCAATACCACAATCGATGTTATCATTTGGAATAACACCAGGAGACCCACAGCATTTGCCAATGGATATGCAACAGGTAAAGAACTTGGCACCAATAATAGTATTGATATACAGGCAATAATAGAGATTAGCATTACCCTGTGAGATAGATACAATACCTTGCTATGCTGTTTTATATCTAAAAAGGTCTCTCCGTACTTCACAAAAAATAAAAGTGAGGTCAAAGCCGAAATAATGACAGCTCTATTGGATAGCCATCCCCCCTGAGGGGTAAAATATTGATGGAAAAAACCATCTAAAGAAAACTGGAGCATTGCTATAAACAATACATACAGCCCGTAAAATATAAATACCTTATCTCTAAGCGCAAAATAGAAGAACCCATAAATGATACATGCCAAAATTAAAATTCCATAGAAAAAACCATAAAATATTTGCTCTTGATAGGTCTTCTCTATAAAATCTTTCTGGCTATATAAATCCAAGGGCAATACTGCAACTTCCCCATCACTTTTTAAATGAATCCATCCCTTCAATTCTTCATTCGCTCCCAATTCAAGTCTAAAAACAGATTTTCTATGTTGTACACTTTTTTCATTGTAAGGAATAACATCACCACTTTTATGCACCATGGCTTCTCCATTCTCATTGGTTGTATATAATGTTACATAATCTGTAATGGGGCGGCCTGTCTCCAAATAAAAGTGCATAGGCTTTTCGGTATCGTTATGAATACCAAATTGAATCCAAAGGTTATCTTGGGAAAATCCCAGATTTTCTTTAAATGCCGTTAGTGGTTTAAACGATAATTTTTCCGAATTACTCTGTATATATTCAAAATCATATTGTTCATCACCTGCATTAAAAAGATAAGCATAAGGACGTATGGAAAAAGTTTCTTGGGAAGTTTTATCTATTACAACTTGTCCATTAACAGATATAAGAATAGACAGGAAAAAAGAAAGCGCTAGCAATCTTTTAAGAACAATTTCTTTATTTAAAAGCATAAATGTAGGTTATAACTATTATTGCCTTTGGGGAAACAACTATAGCTTCATTGGTTTTTTTAATCTTCTCTAAATAACTAAGAATGCATAGGCCTATTTTATTTTTTAGATAATCTGCACAATATGATCTATAAAATTACAGCTCATTTCATAAACCTAGATAAAATCATTAGCCTATCAGTAACAACAAAAGTGAAATAATTTTAAATTTGGAAAACATTTTACATTTAACTCAAATTAAACTTCCTTAAAAAGGTCAATAAAAAAGATGATAGTCTCAAAAGCCCCTGGAAGAGTTTGCTTGTTTGGAGACCATCAAGATTATTTAGGGCTTCCTATCATTGCCTGTGCCATTGATAAATATATAACCCTATCTGCAACCAAAAATAATTCGGATTTCTTTCTTCTTAATTTTCTTGATTTAAATACAACTAGAAAAATTGATATTCGGGACACCCATCATAATATCTCCCATGACGATTTTCTAATACTTGCCATTAGGGTATTAAAAAGATATGGTTGTATTCCTACCACGGGGTATAATATTGAGGTTAAAGGTAGTATTCCCATGAATGCCGGGCTATCCAGTTCCTCCGCATTGGTAGTGGCATGGGTGAATTTTTTGGTGCAAACTTTTGGGACCAACCAATCCATTACTCAAGAACTTATTGCTAAAATTGCCTATGAAGCTGAGGTTGCAGAACTTGGAAATCCCGGTGGGAAAATGGACCAGTACAGTATTGGGCTGGGAAATATTATCTATTTGGAAACAGATAAAAAATCCATTTATGAGACCATTGGAACACACCTTGACGGACTCGTTGTTGGAGAATCTGGTATTCCAAAGGATACACTTGGACTTTTGGCAGATAGAAAAACACTTGCCTTAAAAGGCATTGCAATTTTAAAAAATAAGTTTCCCAAATTTAATGTTAAAACCATATCAGAAAATGAATATGAGCAATATGCCTCACATCTTTCAGGGGAAATACGGCCCTATTTTTATGCTGCAGTCCATAATCATATGATTACCCAAAAAGCTCTTTTAGAATTCAAAAAAGATAATATAAACCTTACCACTATTGGCGAGCTTATGAACGCACATCATACCATATTAAAAGAGGTCCTTAAAATTACCGTGCCCAAAATAGATAGAATGATTGATACCGCATTAAATGTAGGAGCCCTAGGAGCAAAAATAGTTGGGTCCGGTGGTGGTGGCTCCATTGTAGTTCTTGCTCCAAACAATCAAGAAAAAATAATCAATGCCTTAAAAAAATCAGGTGCGGAAAAAGCATATCCAGTTTCTGTTTCGAAAGGTGTAAAAATCATAAAACAAAAGAATGCACAATAACTTAATTATATTGGCTGGTGGGGCTTCCTCAAGAATGAAAAAAGAGGCCAACAACCCAAATCTAAGTCAAAAAGACATAGAACAGGCCAATAATAAAAGTAAAGGTCTTATTGGTGTTGGGGAAGAAGGGCTTCCTTTTCTGCACTACTTATTGAACAATGCCAAAAAAGCGGGGTATACCAATATTTTTATCATTATTGGCGAAAACGACACTCATTTTCAGGAGGTATACGGTTCAGGAATTAAAGGCAATGAATTCCATGGATTGTCCATTTCTTTTGCTAGACAATATATTCCTATAGGCCGTGCAAAACCATTTGGAACGGCTGATGCTGTTTTTCAAACATTGGAACAATTTCCTGAATTACAATCCCAAACTTTCACTGTTTGCAATAGTGATAATTTATATTCTGTTGAAGCCTTAAGTTTGCTTAAAAACACAACCTCAACCAATGCACTATTAGGCTATGATAGAGATACTTTGGAATATCCTGAAGAGCGTATTGCTCGTTTTGCCTTAATAAAAATGGATGATGCTAATTATATGGTGGATATTATTGAAAAACCAACCATTGAAGAAGTTCCAAAATATAAAGACAAAAATGGAAAATTACGGGTAAGTATGAACATTTTTAAGTTTAGTGGAACCATGTTCTACCCTTACTTAAAAAATTGCCCCGTACATCCAGAAAGAAATGAAAAGGAATTGCCAACAGCATTGCTCAATATGATTCAGGACCACGCCCAATCAACCAAAATTATTCCAATTGCCGAGCACGTAATCGACCTTACATCAAAACAAGATATTGAAAATGTGCGGGAATACTTAAAAGAAAACTATCCCAAACTAATTTGGTAAATTTATAATCAAACCCAATAAGCATATGAAATCTCGCAGAACCTTTATAAAAAAAACATCGGTGGCTGCCAGTGCAGTCTCTATACTGCCCAACCTAATTTTGGCCAATGGGCAAGATAAAACAGATGAAAAATTAAAGGTCGGACTTATTGGTGTGGGCCTACGTGGCACCAATCATTTGAACAATCTTCTTAAAAGAGATGATGTGCTCATTACAGCCATTTGTGATATTGACCCAAAACGAATTGAAATAGCCCTTAAACATTGTGCTGAAGCCAACAATCCAAAACCCGTGGTTTTTGGTGACCACAAATTGCACTATCTGGATTTATTGGATTTAAAGGAGGTAGATGCCATTATTATTGCCACTCCATGGCTATGGCACACCAGAATGTCCGTTGACAGCATGAAGGCTGGCAAATATACCGGTGTAGAAGTATCCGCCTCCAATACCATGGAAGAATGCTGGGATTTAGTAAATACCCATGAGGCCACAGGCTCTCATCTCATGATTCTAGAAAATGTAAATTACAGGCGCGATGTAATGGCTGTGTTGAATATGGTTCGGCAAAATGTATTTGGAGAATTGGTACATTTTAGATGTGGGTATCAACACGACCTAAGAGGCGTAAAATTAAATGATGGCATAACTCCCTATGGAAAAGGTGTTGAGTTTGGAGAAAAAGGAATCTCCGAATCCAAATGGCGTACCCAACATTCTGTTTTAAGAAATGCGGATGTGTACCCCACCCATGGTGTGGGGCCTATTGCGGCCATGTGCGACATTAATAGAGGAAATAGGTTCTCATCCTTGACTTCCTCGGCATCAAAAAGTATTGGATTACATAATTACATTGTTGAAAATGGGGGAACAAATCATCCCAATGCGAAAGTCAATTTTAAACAAGGCGATGTTATCACCACTACTGTTGAAACCACTAATGGAGAAACCATTATCATTACCCATGATGTAAACCTTCCAAGACCCTATTCTTTAGGTTTTAGGGTACAGGGTGCAAATGGACTTTGGGAAGTAGATGGCAACAGAATATATATTGAAGGAAAGTCTGAACCACACAGATGGGACAATGCTGATGAGTGGCTAAAAAAATACGACCATCCTTTATGGCAAAAATATGGGGAATATGCTACAGGAGCAGGACATGGAGGAATGGATTTTTTTGTTATTAATGCTTTTGTAGAGTCTGCAAAACAAAATATTACCCCTCCTTTGGATGCTTATGATGCCGCTGCATGGAGTGCCATTACTCCTCTATCTGAAGTTTCCATAGAAAACAATGGAGAACCACAAGATTTTCCAGATTTCACCAGGGGCATGTGGATCAATAGAAAACCGTATAATTGGATAAAAGACACATACTAAGAAAGATTTTAATAAAAAAGGCTCTTTAAAAAGAGCCTTTTTTTGTTTTTACTTAGCAAAGTATATATAAATCCCTATCACGATAACACAAACTGCTATCCCCACCTGTTTTACATATTTATAAGGTTCAATGGAAACCTGTTTTGTGTATTCCAGTTCAAAAGGTTCTTTTCTAGGCCAAATTTTTCCAATTATCAACATTATTATAATATTCAAAGCAAACAAAATAGCCATTATATGCAAATAGTGTGGATAGGCATCCGCTTCTACCAATTTTAATGCGGCTGGGTCAGTAATTCCAGAAGATTTTGCCGCCTCCAAAGCTTTCTCAACCCTATTGGGCCCAACAATAAATTGGCTGATAATGTATAATATTGACCCCGATAAAATTCCTATTTTTGCCGCAATGGCAGGTACTTTCTTCGTTAAATATCCCACAACAATAATTGTCAAGATTGGAATACTATAGATTCCGTTTATTTCTTGTAAATAATTGAACAAACTTCCTGCATTGGCAATTAAAGGCGCAATAAACATGGCTGCCAAGGCCAAGCAAACACCAAATATTTTTCCGTATTTAACTACTGTGGACTCCGATGCATTCTTATTAATATGTTGCTTATAGATATCTATACCAAATAAAGTAACAGAACTGTTCAATACACTATTAAATGAACTAAGAATTGCTCCAAAAAGTACTGCTGCAAAAAAACCAACCATTGGTTTTGGCAATACTTCCCTTACCAATTCTGGATAGGCAAGGTCACTGGATGCCAAGCCACCGTCAAAATAATGGTAAGCAATCATCCCTGGCAATACCAAAATTAACGGTCCCAAAATCTTTAGAAATGAAGCCAATAACAATCCTTTTTGGCCTTCGGCCAAGTTTTTGGCCCCCAAAGCTCTTTGAATAATCTGCTGATTGGTACCCCAATAAAATAATTGTACCAACATCATACCTGTGAAGATGGTAGCAAATGGAACTTCTTGCCCATGGTTTCCTGTAGAATCAAACCTTTCTGGATTAGCGGACATCAATGTATCCAAGCCTGTAAAAATGTTTCCATCCCCAATGGCCATTAAACCAAAAATAGGAATAAGGACCCCACCAATCATAAGACCAATCGCATTGATACTATCAGAAACAGCAACAGCTTTTAATCCACCAAAAACGGCATATATGGAACCTATTATTCCTATTCCCCATATACACACTATCAATGCCGTTTTATCTGAAACTCCTAAAAGCTCCGGCACATTGAACATACCACTTATAGCAACAGATCCAGAATAAAGAATTACCGGCAACAATACTACAACATAACCAGTTAAAAAGAGTCCCGAGGTAATTGTCTTTGTAGTAACATCAAATCTTTCAGCCAAAAATTGTGGAACGGTTGTCAATCCTCCTTTTAAATATCTTGGCAATAGAAATACGGCTGCAACAACCATAGCAATGGCCGCCAAGGTTTCCCAAGCCATAACAGACAATCCGTCCGTATAGGCACTACCGTTAAGGCCTACAATTTGTTCTGTTGAAAGATTAGTCAACAACAAAGATCCTGCAATTACTCCTGCTGTGAGACTTCTTCCTCCCAAGAAGTAGCCGTCCGAAGATTTTTCATTGGTTTTTCTTGTTGCCATATAGGCAATGACCGCTACTAATATAGTAAAGCCTAAAAAAGATAGTATTCCTAACATGTTAGTTTATTTGGTTAATTTTCAGTTTCTAAATATATTGGATTATTGGTTAAAATAGGGGCGGCAAACTAATAAATCCTTAAAAAATCTTTTATTAGTTAACAAAAAACGTTTTCGCAAGTTCCTATTAACTCTTTCTTATCCTTATTAATCTTTCATTAATATTCTCTTTCTCAAAGTTTACTTATCTTGCCCCACGCTATTTCTAAGAAGGTTATGAACAGGTTTTTAGGGTTTTTGGTGCTGTGCTTTGCCCTATGTGCGTGCACTGAAAATGACAAGGACACACTCTTTAAAAAAGTCCCTTCATCAATCACTAACATCACTTTTAAAAATAGCCTTAAGGATTCTCCCGAACTTAATATACTTACCTATTTGTATTACTATAATGGTGCAGGTGTAGCCACAGCCGATTTTAACAATGATGGATTTACTGACATATACTTTACATCCAACCAAGGGGCAGACAAACTGTATTTAAACGAAGGAAATTTTAAATTTAAAGATATTACTACCTCAGCAAATATTGAAAATTCAGGTGATTGGACCACAGGCGTTACTTATACAGATATTAACAATGATGGACTATTGGATATTTATATCTGTAAGGTTGGCAACTATAAAAATCTAAAAGGGCAAAACCTACTGTATATAAACCAGGGTATTAATAAAGATGGAATCCCTGTTTTTAAAGAGAATGCCAAGTATTATGGTTTGGACTTTTCTGGGTTTTCCACACAAGCTTCCTTTTTTGACTATGATTTGGATGGAGATTTGGACATGTACCTAATGAACCACTCTACACACCCCAATAGAACCTACGGAAAAGGTTCACAACGGCATATGGCTGAGGCCTTGTCCGGTGATAGATTATACAAAAATGTAGATGGAAAATACGTAGATGTAAGTTCCCAAGCAGGAATATTTCAAGGAAAAATAGGATATGGATTGGGTTTAAGTGTCAGTGATGTAAACAATGATGGCTACCCAGATATATATGTAGGTAATGATTTTTTTGAAAATGATTATCTCTACGTTAATCAAAAGAATGGCACGTTCAAAGAAATCATTTCTATAGACGAAAGAAGTCTGGGTCACACTTCCCATTATTCTATGGGCAATGATATTGCCGACATAAACAATGATGGGTTGACCGATATTATTTCCATGGACATGCTGCCTGAGAATCTTGAAACCTACAAGACATCTGGTTTGGAGTATTCTTATCCCATTTATCAGAATTATTTAAAGAACGGTTATGCACCGCAATACATGCAAAACAGCCTACATCTTAACTTGGGCAATACAAATTTTAGCGAAATTGGAAGTTTAAGCGGTATTGCAGCAACAGAATGGTCATGGAGTGCTCTTTTGGCAGATTTTGACAATGACGGCAATAAAGATGTTTTTGTTTCCAACGGAATAAAAGGTGCTACAAATGATATGGATTTCATCAATTTTATAGCCCATGATAATATTCAAAAAAGAATAGATCAAGGCATGACCAATGAAGACATGAAGTTCATTTCAGAAATTCCCGAAAAGAAAGTGCCGAATTACTTTTTTAAAAACAATGGAGACCTCACCTTTAGCAATGTAACTGATGATTGGGTTCACAAAGAGAATTCTTTTAGTAATGGTAGTGCCTATGCCGATTTGGACAATGATGGGGATTTGGACTTGGTGATAAGTAATGTAAATGATGAGGCCTATATTTTAGAAAATACCTCGAACCAAAAGAATGACAATCACTATTTACAATTAGAATTTGATGAAAGTGCCAAAAACACATTTGGTATCGGCGCCAAAATAATAGCACATATTAGAGGGAGAACCATCGCTCAGGAAAACTACACCTCAAGAGGATATTTATCCGCTGTCTCCAACAACATGCATTTGGGAATTGGCAAGGACTCCATCATTGATTCCTTAACCGTTATTTGGCCCGGAGGAACCTTTGAAAAGCTGGTTGATGTGAAAACCAATCAAAAATTGATAGTGGAGGCTAAAAATGCTTCTGGAAATTATTATAAAAACAATACTTCACCAAATGAATCCTTTTTAGTAAATGTGGATAGTTTAGTCAATTTTAGACATCGAGAATATGAATCCGTTGAATTTAGCCGTGACCCTTTGGTTCCTTTTGCAAATACCAATGAAGGACCGGATATTTCTGTTGCAGATATAAACAATGATGAACTGGATGATTTTTTTATCAGTGGTTCAAAAAAATATCCTTCTGTTCTGTTTGTGCAGAATACAAATGGGGAATTTACAAATCAGCAAGAAGAAGTATTTAGAGAAGATGCGATGAGCGAAGATGTTTCCCATGCTTTTTTTGATGCGGACGGAGATAAAGATATGGACTTAATTGTTGTAAGTGGAGGCAACGAATTTAGAGGATCAGACAAACTACAGCCAAGACTTTATATCAATACTGATGGTAGATTTGAAAAAGATTCAGTTCAATTCAAAGGTTTGGAAATAAATGCCTCAAAAGTAAGCGCGGCGGATTTTGATGAGGATGGAAACATTGATCTTATTATTACTTCGGATCAAATTCCACAACAATTTGGAAAAACACCCAAACAATATCTATTGGCCAATAATGGTGATGGTATTTTTACAGATGTAACGAAAGATGTTTCACCATCTTTCCAAAATATTGGAAATGTAAAGGATTTCATGTTTTCAGACATAGACGAAGATGGAAAGAAGGACATTATCGCCGTTGGCCATTGGATGCCTATTTCAATTTTTCTTGGCAAGGACAAAGAATTTTTACCCTACACAAAAAATGGCCTGGAAAGCTCACACGGTTGGTGGAACAAGATAATATGTGAGGACTTTGATGCCGACGGAGACATAGATCTTATTGTCGGAAATTGGGGTGCAAATAGTAAATTATCATCTTCGCTGGAAAAACCTATGACCCTATACAACCAGGATTTTGATGACAATGGAACCGTAGACCCATTGGTTACCTATTACTATAAGGATAAAGAGACATCCTTCGCATCGAAAGACGAATTGGCCAAACAAATGCCCATTCTAAATAAAAAATTTCTCTCTTATAAAGATTTTGCCAAAGCAAGTATAAAGGATTTGTTCTCAGAAGAAAAATTAAGATCGGCAGACAAAAAATATGTCTATGAATTAAAAAGTTGCTACTTTGAAAATGATGGAAAAGGGAATTTTACCAAAAAAGAACTTCCCATTATTGCTCAATCATTTCCTATTCAGGACATGATTGCAGCCGACTTTAACAATGATGGACTTAAAGATGTATTGATTGTGGGCAACAATTATGAAGTAAATACCCAATTAGGAAGAATGGATGCGTCTCATGGACTAATTTTGCTCAATGATGGGAATAACAGTTTTTATTGGGCGCAAAATCAAAAGTTTAACATTTCTGGGCCCGCTAGAAATATGAAAGAAATAAAAATAAAAGACAAAAACCATTTCGTCGTTTCCATTAATAATGGAAAGCCTGTTTTTTTGGCCAAAAATGTAGAATAACGCTATGAAATTGAAACTTAACAAAATAATATTTACCCTAATATCCACAAGTATTCTTTTTACTTCTTGTAATTCCAATGAAGAGGAAAAAGAAATTGCTTCGAAAGAGTCTCAAACACTTTTTTCCCTGCTTTCATCAGAAAAAACAGGAGTAGATTTTGTGAACAAAGTTGAGAATCAAAAAAACTTCAACATATTTAAATATCGTAATTTTTATAATGGAGGAGGTGTAGCCATTGGTGACATAAATAATGATGGTTTGCCAGACATTTATCTTACAGGCAATATGGAGCCCAACAAACTATATTTAAACAAGGGTGATTTTAAATTTGATGATATTTCGGAATCTGCAGGTGTAGAGGGAAACAAACCATGGTCCACGGGCGTGATAATGGTAGACATTAATCAAGATGGGCTATTGGATATCTATGTAAGCAATGCTGGTAACATGAAAGGAAACAACCATGACAATGATTTGTACATTAATAACGGGGATTTAACTTTTACCGAAAAAGCCGAAGAATACAATCTTGCCAAAACAGGTTTTTCTACACATGCCTCTTTCTTTGATTATGATAAAGATGGCGATTTGGATGCCTATATTCTTAATAACAGCAATATTCCGGTAAGCAGTTTAGGCTATGCAGAACAGAGAGAAGTAAGGGCACAGGATTGGGAAGGTGTTCCCGATATTTTTAAAGGGGTTGGAGACATGCTCTTACGAAACGATAATGGAAAATTTGTAGATGTTAGTGAAAAGGCCGGGATTTATGGAAGTCTCATTGGCTTTGGACTTGGTGTTATGGTCACCGATATCAATGGAGACTTATACCCAGATATCTATGTTTCAAATGATTTTTATGAGCGAGATTATCTTTACATAAACAACCAAGACGGAACGTTTAAAGAAGATATAAAAAATTGGACCTCTCATTTATGTCTTTCAGCAATGGGAGTGGATATATCTGATATTAATAATGACGGGAATGCAGATATATTTATCACAGACATGCTTCCCGAGCCAGACCAACGTGTTAAATCCGTCATGGAGTTCGAAGGTTACAATGTCTTTAAACTAAAACAAAGCAAAGATTTCTATCAACAGTATATTCAAAATACATTGCAATTAAATAATGGTAATGGCACTTTTTCAGAAATTGGATATTACAGTGGGGTTGCCGCTACAGATTGGAGTTGGGCCGGGTTGCTTTTTGATATGGACAATGACGGCCTTAGGGATATTTATATTACAAATGGCGTAAATCATGATTTGACCGATTTGGATTTTGTTGACTTTTTCGCCAACGAAATCATTCAAAAAATGGCATTGACAGGTAAGAAAGAGTCTATTGATTCTATTATAAATAAAATGCCCGTTGCACCGCAACCCAACTACGCATATCACAATAAAGGGGACATCACATTTAGTAATGAAGCCAACAATTGGGGATTGGGAATTCCAAGTCTTTCCAATGGAGCTGCCTATGGTGATTTGGACAACGATGGTGATTTGGACTTAGTAGTGAACAATGTAAATATGGAATCTTTTGTTTACCAAAACAATGCTGAAAAATTGACCAATAACAATTATATTAAACTCAAGTTTGACGGTACACAAAAAAACAAATTTGCCATTGGCACTTCGGTCAAGATGTATTACAAGGACAATATAGTTCTTCAAGAATTGATGCCTTCAAGAGGGTTTCAATCTTCAATGGACTATGTAATGACCATCGGCTTGGGTAAAACAAAGAAAATTGATTCCATTAGGGTGATATGGCCAGATGACCAAACACAAAAATTGACTAACATAGATGCTAATCAGTTTTTAACCATTAAACACTCCGATGCCACTGAAAAATACCTCATCCCCAAAAAAGAAACCATTAAAACTTTGATGAATGAGCTTCCACAAAAAGGCCTAATCGCCCATAAAGAGAACAATTATAATGATTTTGACTATGAGGGCCTTATTCACAAACAACTTTCACAAGAAGGGCCGGCACTGGCTATAGCGGATGTGAATGGAGATGGCAATGAAGACGTTTATATTGGTGGTGCCAAAAACCAATCTGGGATTGTTTATTCCCATAATGGAAATGGACAGCTTACCGCAATACAAAATAGTGGTTTGGACACTGACGCTTCTTTTGAAGATACCGCTGCTGCATTTCTTGATGTAGATGGTGATGGCGACCAAGATTTAATGGTTGGTTCTGGTGGTAATCAAGTTGGTGAAGAAGCAACATACAGGGCTCGACTTTATCTAAATAACGGGCGGGGAAAATTCAGTAAATCAGAAACAAGTCTTCCATCTACCTTTAAAAATATATCCACTATTGCTCCCAGCGATTTTGATAATGATGGGGACATAGATGTTTTCATTGGTTCACGAAGTGTAGTTGGGACTTATGGTGTTAATCCAGACCATTTATTTTTGGAAAATAATGGAGATGGTACTTTTGTTGACGCCACGGAACGTTTGGCTTACGACCTTAAAGGTGCGGGAATGATTACCAATGCTATTTGGGAAGATATGGATGGGGATAACAAAAAAGATTTGGTTACAGTATCTGAATGGGGCACCCCCAACATATATAAAAATTCCGGAAGAAGATTAAGCAAATTATCTTCAACCTTGGATAGTCTTACGGGATGGTGGAATGTTGTTGAAGCTGCCGATTTGGACGGAGATGGCGACAATGATTTGGTTTTGGGCAATCAAGGAAACAATTTACACTATAAACCCACTGTGGAAAATCCAATGAAAATGTGGGTGAACGATTTTGACAACAACGGCACCATTGAACAGATTATGACCCAAAATTTTGATGGTAAGGATTATCCATTGCATCAGAAAAAAGAATTAACAACACAAATGGTAGCGCTCAAGAAGCAAAACTTAAAGGCATCAGAATATGCCAAAAAAACGATTGGGGAATTGTTTCCAAAGGACATTTTTGACAATTCCATTGTGAAAGAAGCTGGTACATCAGAATCTGTAATAGCCATAAATGAAGGAGGAGGGAAATTCACAATTAAAAAACTTCCAAGTAGAGTTCAATTATCATGTGTTTGTGGTATTAGCTGTACTGATGTTAATAATGATGGTAATCTGGATATTATTATGGCGGGCAATAATTTTGAATTTAAACCACAATATTCCAGATTGGATGCCAACTATGGAAACGTATTGTTGGGAGATGGCAAATTGGGTTTTGAATGGCAAGATTACAATACCAGTGGCTTTTTTGCGAGAGAAGAAGTAAAGCACCTAAAACAATTTAAGGATAAAAATGGCAATGCCTATTTAATTGCAGCTATTAATGATAATGAACCAAAGATTTTCGCACTTGATGAATAAGATTCTTTTTTACATATCGGTTTTTACATTATTGATTGGCTGTAAAAAAGGGGGTGGATTGTTCAAAAATCCCGCTCCTGAAGAAACTGGAATTTCTTTTACAAACACATTAACGGAAACCGATGATTTAAACATATTGGATTATTTATATTTCTATAATGGCGGTGGAGTTGCCATTGGTGATATTAATAATGATGAACTTCCCGATATTTTCTTTTCTGGAAACCAAGTAAAGAACAAGCTTTACATCAATAAAGGGGGTTTAAAGTTTGAAGATGTCTCCGAAAAGGCTGGTATTACGGGAAATAGCACATGGAATACAGGTGCTGTTATGGGAGATGTAAATGGTGATGGACTTTTGGACATTTACGTTTGTGCCGTTGTGGGCATTAATGGGTTTAATGGTTACAATGAATTATACATAAATAATGGTGATGCAACTTTTACAGAAAGCGCAGCCCAATTTGGATTGGATTTTGACTCTTATAGTTCCAATGCGGCTTTTTTGGATTATGATTTGGATGGTGATTTAGATATATACCTACTTAACCATGCCGTTCATACCCAAGAATCTTTTGGACGTGCGGACTTACGTTTAAAAAGAAACTTCCAAACAGGTGACAAACTACTTCGCAACGATGAAGGGAAATTCACCGAAGTAAGTGAAGAGGCTGGTATCTATGGCGGTATAAACGGATATGGGTTGGGAATTGCTGTTTCAGATTTTAACCAAGATGGGTATCCAGATATTTATGTGGGAAATGATTTTCATGAAGACGATTACTATTATTTGAACAATGGTGATGGTACTTTTTCAGAAAGTCTAAAACAATATTTTGGGCATACCTCCCGGTTCTCTATGGGAAACGATGTGGCAGATATCAATCATGATGGTTTGCCAGATATTATTTCTTTGGATATGCTTCCTGAAGATGAGAAAGTATTAAAATCCTCAGAGGGTGATGACAACATCCAAACCCAAAAGCTGCGAACAGAACGTTATGGGTATCACTATCAGTTTACCAGAAATATGCTCTATGTGAACCAGCCCAATGGTGAATATATGGAAACTGCATTAATGAGTGGTGTAGCTGCAACGGACTGGAGTTGGAGCGCTTTATTTGCCGATTACGACCAAGATGGCGAGCAAGATATATTCATTTCCAACGGAATCCCAAAACGACCCAATGATTTGGATTTTATCAACTTTACTTCCAATGACCAAATCAAGAATAAAATAAACAACACCAAATTGGTAGACCAACAGGCTCTGGATATGATGCCTTCTGGGGCGGTACACAACTATGTGTTCAAAGGAAATAAAAGTCTTTCGTTTGATGATGTATCAAGCAAATGGATAGTGCCTGACACTCTTATTTCTGGGTCAACCGCAATGGGAGATCTGGACAATGATGGCGATTTGGACCTAGTAACCAATAACATTAACAGCCCAGCCACATTGTACATCAACAAAACAAATGAAGATGCCAATTATTTAAAGCTGAAGTTTAAGTTTTCTGATAAGAATCAATATGGAATAGGTACAAAAGTATATTCTTATCACCAAGGCAATCTACAATTTAAAGAGCTCTATACTGTAAGAGGATTTCAATCTTCCTCTGAACCCATTATTCATTTTGGATATGGAAAAACAGAAAAAGTAGACTCCCTCAAAATTGTTTGGCCAAACAAAACGTATCAAATACTAAAAGATGTTACTGTTAATCAAACTTTGGCCATTACTCCAAAAAATACAAAGAAGTTTAATTTTAACTCACTGAAGCCTAAAATTGAACCTTTGTTCCAAAAAGTAGAAGGAAATCTAGGGTTGGATTTTATTCACAAGGAAGACAAATATGTCGATTTTAACAGGGAAAAGCTAATTCCCTACCAAATTTCGGATAGAGGGCCGGCAATGGCAATGGGAGACCTAAATAATGATGGGAAAGAAGATATTTTCTTTGGAGGTTCCAAATACATTCCTTCAAAAATTTATGTGCAAACTGATTCTTCCTTCGTAGAAAAAATCTTCCCTGAAATAAGAAATGATTCCATTAAAGAGGATGTTTCAGCTATTATTGCAGATTTCAATGGTGATGCTATGAACGATATTTTTTTAGGCTCAGGAGGTGGAGATTTTTATAACAAAATGAAGCCCTTATTGGATAGTTATTATACCGGAAAGGACTCAATTTACAATGCTGCGGAACTTCCAGATTATTTTGAAAATGCATCTGTTGTAAAAGCATGTGATTATGATAAAGACGGGGATTTAGATGTATTTATAGGCAATCAGGCTATAACAACCAAATTTGGAGCCAATCCTACATCTTACCTACTAGAAAATAGCAAAGGAAGTTTCTCAGTGGTAAAAAAATCTTCTATTCAAAATTCTGGAATGGTTACTGATGCCATATGGGACGATTTTAATGAAGATGGCGCAAAAGACCTTATTGTGGTTGGGGAATGGATGGCTCCCAAATTTTATCTAAACAATAATGGTGAGCTTACAGAAGCAACTATTTTAAATGAAGATTTAAATGGTCTTTGGCAAAGTATATACCCTTTTGATATTGATGGGGATGGTGATACGGATTATCTTTTAGGAAATTGGGGAACCAACTCAAAATTTAAAGCATCTGAAAAATCCCCTATGAAATTGTTCTTTGGAGATTTTGATAAAAATGGACAAACAGAAACCATTACTTCAATAGAAAAAGATGGTGAATATTATCCTCTAGAAGGTCTTGAAGGTCTAGGTGGACAAATGGTAAGTTTACGCAAGAAATTTACAAGCTATAAGGATTTTGCCGGTAAAAATATTGATGAGATTTTAGGCAAAGAAGAAATCTCAAAAGCTGAAATAAAAACTGTCCACACCTTGCAATCCGGCTATTTAAAAAACGAAAAAGGTAAATTCACATTTGTTCCTTTTAAAGCAAAACTACAAATTGCACCTATTACGTCTTTTGTTTCCCATGATTTTAATGGGGATGGAAAAGAAGAAGTCCTAGTGGCAGGGAATTATTTTGGTGTAAAACCCTTTCATGGAAGATTCGATTCTTTCCCCGGAGCTCTTATATATGACGAAAAGAATATGGTTTTGGGCAATACATTAGGATTAGAGTTGGCCCAAAAATCAGTACGGCATTTAAATGTAATTACACTAAAAAATACGAACTATCTATTAGTTACTCTAAACAATGATAAGGCGCAAGTATACAAACTATTAAAATAAAATTAATTCTAAGAACTATGAAACTAAAATTTGGATTATTAATGGTGATGGGTATCATATTCGTTTCCTGTAGTGAAAAAAAAGAAGAGCCTATTGTGATATCCCCTGAAGAATATCACTCTTCTGTGGACAAGGTAACACAAATCATGATTCATGATATTTTCTCCCCACCTGTTTCCAGTAGAATTTTTGCCTATCCCAATATTGCAGCCTTTGAAATTATAGCCCTACAAAATGATGAATATATTTCTTTGGAGGGACAAGTACCAGGTTTAACGGCTATTCCAAAACCTAATGAAACAAAACCCATCAACTATCAATTAGCGGCTCTTGTGGCCCATATGAACTTAAGTCAGAAGCTCATTTTTTCAGAACACATGTTTGAAATGCATCGCGATAGTCTTTATACTGTTTGGGAGGCAAAAAATGCACCCATGTTCAATGCGTCCAAAGAATATGGATTAGAAGTTGCCCAACATATTGCCGCCTGGATGGATAAAGATAATTATAAACAGACCCGCACCATGCCTAAATTTACTGTGGATACGGACGATTCGTCTAGATGGCAACCCACACCACCAGCTTATATGGATGGCATTGAACCACACTGGAATAAAATTCGTCCCTTTGTAATAGATTCTGCCAATCAATTTATACCAGCTCCACCCCCTCCTTTTTCAATGGAAGAAGGTTCGGCATTTTACAAGGAAGTAAAAGAAGTGTATGATATAAGCAATGAAATTACTGCTAAGGGCGACACCTCTGAGGAAGTGGCCATTGCTCAATTTTGGGATTGTAATCCCTATGTCTCTGTAACCAGGGGGCATCTTATGTTTGCTACCAAAAAAATAACTCCAGGAGCACATTGGATAGGCATTACCAAAATTGCCACAAGAAAAACCAACTCAGACTTTGACAAAACCGTCTACGCTTATACAAAAACATCACTTGCCATTGCAGATGGCTTTATAAGTTGTTGGGACGAAAAATACCGTAGTAATCTTATTAGGCCAGAAACATTGATCAATCAATATATTGATGAAAATTGGGAGCCCGTACTCCAAACCCCTCCTTTTCCAGAATATACCAGTGGACACAGTGTTGTTTCTGGCGCAGCAGCCACAGCCTTGACATCAATTTTTGGTGATAATTTTGCTTTTGATGATGATACGGAAATCCCTTATGGACTTCCTGTTAGGAAATTCACCTCATTCAACAATGCTTCCAGCGAAGCAGCCATTAGCAGAATGTACGGAGGTATTCATTACCGAATGGCCATTGAGATAGGTCTTAAGCAAGGTAGAGACCTTGGAAAATTCGTAGTTGAAAACCTTAATATGACAAAAGAAGCCACCTTAGCCTCAAATTAAATGAAGAAAAAAATTGTATTGATTCTTGGAGCATGCCTCCTAGTGGGTTTAGTATGGTATCTTTTTATAAAACCTTATGATTATCTAGTAACTTTTAAGGCAAAAACCTTTCCAGGCACCATAAACCAAACAATAAAAATTTGGGACAAAACCATGAATACCATTGCTAATGTTGAGCAAAAGAACTTGAACCAACTAAGACAGCAATTAAAGTTTGGGGATTCCGTCCACATTTATGATTGGGATATTGAGCCCATAAGTGACTCCCTTTCCAAGGTGAGAGTATATGTCACAGACAGACAGCATAGCCTTAAAAATAAAATTGCAATTCCATTTTTTGATACTGATTTTGAAAAAAATACCAAAAAAACTTTAATAGATTTCAATGAAAAACTAAAAGAACATATCTCTAAATTCAAAGTAAAAATTGTAGGGCAGTACGAGGTGAAATCTACTTATTGCGCTTACATTTCTTTGAAAGGAACACAATATGAAAAAGCAAATGGAATGATGATCAATTACCCTTTTTTAAGTAATACTCTTGCAGAAAAAAAAGTGAAATTGAATGGCACTCCTTTTGTTGAAGTAACCAACTGGGATATACAAACGGATAGTATTGCTTACAATTTTTGCTTTCCAATAATAAAATCTGATAGTTTGCCCATCCATGAAGAAATTAAATACAAGCAATTTACAGGTAAAAAAGCGTTGAAGGCGGTTTACAATGGCAACTATATCACTTCGGATAGGGCATGGTATGCCCTATTGGACCATGCTAAAAAAAATAAGATAGAAATTGAAGCAAATCCTGTGGAAGTCTTTTATAACAACCCTAACTTTGGGGGTGATGAACTAAATTGGAAAGCAGAAATTTATATGCCCTTAAAAGATTAATATGGCTAAATATTTTGGAATCCTATTACTAGGTTTTTTAACGAGTTGTTCCAACTATGGCCAACTTAGCCATATAACAGACCTTCCAAAGAAATTAGAGGAAAACTCAGGGCTTGTTTATTACACTAAAGAAAATGTATGGTTGATTGAAGACAATGGCAATTTGGATGAAATCTACAACGTTAATTTTGAGGGTAAGATTAAAAAAAAACTAAAGGTCTCCAATGCCAAAAACCATGATTGGGAAGATCTCACCAAAGACAAGGAAGGAAACATTTATATAGGTGATTTTGGAAACAACCAGAACGATAGAAAAGATTTGGTTATTTATAAAATTCCTAATCCAGAAAAGGAGAAAGGAAAAAAAATTAAGGCAGAGAAGATAAAATTCAACTACCCTGAACAAAAAGAATTTCCGCCCAAAGATTTTAAAATGTACTATGACACCGAAGCTTTTTTCCACCAAAATGATTCGTTGTATATAATTACAAAAAACCGGACGAAGCCTTTTGATGGGAAGGCATTGATCTATAAGATTCCTGCTTCCCCTGGAAGCTATAAAGCCGAGTTTATAAGTTCTTTTGTTCCCTGTTTGGACTGGAAAAATTGTCAAGTTACCTCAGCGGACATTTCTTCCAATGGCAAAAAAATAGCTATTTTGAGTTATGGAAAACTTTGGATTTTCTCTGATTTTACTTTTCCAGATTTTACCAAAGGAAAAATGGAGATGATAGATTTAGAGACTTCTAATCAATTGGAATCAGTTTGTTTCAAAGACAACAATACCCTTTTACTTTCGGACGAAAAAAAAGGCCCTACTGGGAGAAATCTATATTTCTATAAATTGAAATAAATTAAAACCCGAAACCGACTCCAAATGAAAAACGAGGACCATCCGAGCTCTCGAAATAAGAAATTCTAGCTGTCAACATCTCCAAAGCATTTAAAAACAGTCCTCCTCCATAGGATGTATGCCATTTATCCGAATCTTCGGAGGGCAACCAAACTCTACCATAATCAAAACCGCCATACATTCCAAAAGAAACAGGCAATACTCCTGTTCTTATTTCACTAAAACTGTATCTAATATCTGTATTTTGATAATACGCTTTTTTTCCCGTAAATCGCTGAAACCTAAAACCTCTTAAACCATTGTTCCCTCCAATGCTTGCCCCTTGGTAAAATTCGAACCCGTCTCCTAGATTAAAATGTACTTTAAATTTGGTTGCCAAGACCAATCTACCGTTAGCTAGTAATTTATGATTAAAACCAAGGCTTGGAATAATATATCCATATCCACGTTCTGTACCACTAGCGCTATATTTATACCCAAGGTGCAATGATGTTTCCATACCCATAGTAGGAAATGCATCATTATCCCTATTTTCATAATTATATTCAGCGTCTACACCCCAAAACTGCTTTCTATTTTCTTCTCCATTGGCTACGTAGAACGTATTTACAAACCTATCTGTAGTCTCCTCCACTTCTATATCTTCATAAGAAACTCCCATTCTAAACTTAGCTCCCAAATCTCCTCGCCAAACCAATGACGGAGCTATTTTTTTTGTTTCAGTTTTTACACGATTGTAATCCATTCCTAAATCATCATCCAAATTTTCTGTTTCATTGCCTAAACCAAAGAAATTAACGCTAAAATTGGAACTGGTAATTTTTGCTGCCAGTTCTAAATTCCAATTTTCTAAGATATTGGAAAACTCTCCTTTGTAACCAAAGTCGAAACCATTGGTTGCAAAATAATAAGAGGCATTAAAGGTATGTTGTTGTGTAAATGGGTTTTGCCTAAAGGCATTATGGGTATAAATGTCTGTTAGACCAATCTTAAGCCCGTCATCTGGATTGGAACCAATTAAAGGAATAAATTGATTGGTGCTATTCCTTACTTTGTCAAACTGATATGTATTGGTTTCATAATCATCTGTCCTGTGAATTTTTGCTTTTACAACTTGGTCAAAAGTATTCTTCTTGGACTTGTGATCATAAATATGGATACCTTTTCCCTTTTTAACTTTATATACATCATTGTTCTGCCCACCTATAAGTCGAACTTTAATAGAGCCATCATCACTTATCACATTAAAAACATCATCATCATCTAAGCCATAAGCCCAGATTTCCTTCGTATTTTCTTTGTCATAAATCTTACTAAAGATAACTTCTCCTTTTTCCCCGTTTTTTATTCTAAAAACAGTGACCTTCTTATTTCCATTTGGAATTGAAATAATCTCAAAATAATCATCCTTGTCCGTACCTGTTACAATACTGTAGGTGTTCAATATTTTATAATACTCTTTAGCCGTTTCTAATAAGTTACTCTTCCTTGCCAATAAGATTTTTTTAATGTCTGCCACTGTTTCATCTCTTACTTCTTCGGGAAACTTCTCAAAAGCAGCATCAATTACTTTGGGAGTAATGTTTTTTTGAATAAAAGCAACCTGTTCTTCCCACAAACTTATATCTGTTTCTGGCAGAAGTGCCATATCCAAAGCAAATGTTTTTGGAGAAGAATTAAACCCTTTAACACTCCTTATTTCCTCTGAAAAGCCTTCCATAAGGCGCAATCCTGGAATTGCCCTTGTGGCAAAACCCATGAAAGCTCCATCTCCCATAATAGAAAAAACCTGGTCCCTATCTCTGGGAATAGGTTTATAAACATAATTCCCATTTTCATTTTTAAACCTCGCCCATCGCCATTGGTCTGTATGCCTATCCCAATCGCCAATCATCATATCAAAAAGACGGGCTCGCAAATACGTTGTTTTGTCTACTGTGTATTTCTCATCTTTTCGAAGCCTTTTAATTAAATCATCCGTACTTTCAATCTTTTTTGTTCTTCCAAAACTTTCCAAATCATTATGTCCATCAGAAACATGCTCCTCAATCATATAAAGCTCATCCCCAAAATCTTGATTAAACTTTTCTAAAACTGCCTGTTTGGGAACATAATATAAAACGGGGTTGGTATGGTACAAATCAACAGCATTGGACAATTCGCTAATTGTAAAGGGAGCATAGGGATGGGAACCCGTATAAAAATCTAACAACAAGCTTTCTGTTTCTGTATTATCAAAATCCCCAACAATGTATTGTTCTTTAAAAGCCATGGCCTGTAAATACAGTTCGGCACTTTTTCGCAACGCGCGCATTACATATTGTTTGCCATTTTTATCTGTTAAACGCAAGGATTTGGATTGATGTCCTCCGCCCTTGCGCACTGGGGTTAAACCTCCATACAAAGTATCTAATTGGACTGTTGGAGCTGTCACTTTTGTAGCATAATATTTACGATATCGTTCTCCCCATACCGATTTAAAAAAACCACTTTTATCAACCTCATCCTCAGAATAAATGGAAGAGGATACACTTGCTGGAAAAGTAGTTCTATATTCCCCAAAATCTTTTTGGCTGGTAGATGGCAATACTTCGGTTGAAAATAGATGCTCTTCTTTATCTTCTTGCGAAAGACCAAAAAATTTAACTCGTGAAGAACCATCTTTATGCACTTCTAAAACAGTATAACCGTTACTTCCTGTTGAAAATTGACTGCCATTTATAAGTTTGGTTGCTCCATTTTTAGACCCAGAACCACTGATAATCTGTGGCGTATTATCTTCTACAATGTATTGTAAGGTATGTTCATGACCAGACACAAAAATTACTTTTTCCGAGTATTGTGCCAATGTCACCAAACGCCTTCTAAGCTCTTTATACTTTTTGTTCGTTAAATCTTCAATTGTAGCCCCAGACGTTTTTCGTAATAAATTACCAAACGTTCCAATTATGGGCAACGGAATCTTACTATGACCTAAGTAAAACTGTTGTCTCCATGAGAATTGGCCTCCATGTTCTCCATAACTAAACATGGGGTGGTGCAAAGCCATTATAGTGGTCTTATCCGCATTTTTTTTGATAAGGCCTTCCAGTTCTTCAAAAAACTTTTCCCTATCCTTTATTTCACAGTCATCATTTATGTTTGGGTGCTTATCCCAATTGGCTAGATACCATTCTGTATCAATTGCTATAATTACAACATTCTCATTAACATCAATCTTCTCAATTGGACACCCATTTCTAGGAGAAAATACATTCTTACTGTCCAGTTTTTTCTCAATATACTCCTGTTCACGCTCCAAACCTTTTAATCCCTCACTATACCAGTCATGGTTGCCAGGAACAAAAAGTGAATTTCCCTTGAATCCTTCCAAAGCTTTTAGCTGACCATCCAAACTGTTTTTGGCAGCTAAGTTTTCATCGGGATATTTCTTTTTATCTGGAAAACCTGCTGGATAAATATTGTCCCCTAAAAAAATAGCCGTACTATTTTCTTTAGCTTCCAAAAGTTGTTCTTTAAAAGCCTTTAAAACGGGATTCATATCATTTAATGGGGACAAACCTGCATCCCCAATTAAATAGAACGTATGGGAAACCTCTTTGTTTACCTTTACCTCATTCATTTGCGCCAAATCCTTGTACTTGGATTTATATGTTGCACAAGATGTAAGGAAAAAGGCTGTTAAAACGACTAGGTAATACTTCTTCATATTAATGTTCTTCATTCCAAAATTTTGTAATTTGGGAACCATAATCTACGTTTAATGTCAGAAATAATAGAGAAAGCTAAAAGTCATGTAATTAATTTGTTGGATAAACAATTAGATTCCAAATACCTCTATCACAATTTGCGACATACAGAACGAGTAGTTAAAAGTACTAAAGAATTAATAGATTTTCATACACTAACTCCTGAAGATAGCGAAGACCTTTTGTTGTCTGCTTGGTTCCATGATACGGGTTATACCAAGGGCTCAATGGGGCATGAAAACAATAGCGCAATTATTGCAAAAGAATTCTTGGAAAAGAACGGTTACGATAAAAATAGAGTTGAAAAAGTATGTTCCCTTATTAAAGCAACCCAAAGAAATTATACTCCAATTAATCTTGAAGAAAAAATTATACGGGATGCGGATTGTTCACATTTTGGACAAAAAAGCTATTTGGAAACATCTGAAGCACTTAGAAAAGAATTGTCCCTCTTAGAAATTGCTAACTATTCTGATAAGGATTGGAGAAAGGCAAACATTGATATGTTCCAAACAGAACACACTTATTATACCGATTATGCAAAAAAAAACTGGTTGCCCACTAAAGAAAAAAATCTTAAAAAATTGATGCAGGATAAAAAAGAAGAAAAAATAGCCAAGAAGGAAGCTTTAAAGGCCAAGTATAAGAACGAGAGTCCTGATCGCGGGATACAGACATTGTACAGGGTTACCTTAAAAAATCATATTACATTAAGTAATATTGCAGACACCAAAGCCAACATCTTGTTGTCTGTAAATGCCATAATTATCTCACTGGCATTATCCAATCTTATTCCAAAATTGGACAATCCATCCAACAAGTATCTGGTATACCCCACTCTTATTTTTATAATTTTTAGTGTCGTATCCATGGTCCTGGCAGTTTTGGCCACTAGACCCAATGTAACTACAGGGGAGTTCACAAAAGAGGATGTAAAAAATAAAAAAGTAAACTTGCTCTTTTTTGGGAATTTTTATAAAATGAGTCTGCCCGACTACGAATGGGCCATACAGGAACTAATAAAAGATAAAGAGTATATGTACAGCTCCTTAACCAAGGACCTTTACTTTTTAGGCTTGGTATTGAACAAAAAATATAAAATTCTACGGTTAACTTATACCATTTTTATGATTGGTATGATAGTTTCCGTACTTGCGTTTGGTATTGCCTTTAAATTTTTTGGGCCAGACAGGATTTAAAAATCAACTTTTTAGCTCCTCCATAAGGTCTTCGTAGGTATAGGTTTTTTCCTGCTCCTTGCCCTTTTTGTACAATATTTCAGCTCTAATGGCTTTTAAACCGGAAACACCTTGTAACCCCTCCAATTCCACAATTTCAATATTCTTTCCAAAATATCCCTTGGACCTTAAAAACTTAACATACCTTAAATACTCCAGCTCATCTTTCTTTTGGGAATACACAATGACCATTTTTCCAGTCTGGGTAAGACGTTCCCGTGTACCTTTTATAAGGGATTTATCTATCCTCTTCTTAATGATTTCATATCTGGCGTTATATGTGCCATCCACATCAAATCGTTTCTCATCCATTCTAAACCTTATGGCCAAAGAGGTGTTATAAACCAAAATCAAAGAGGTAACATCCAGTGGAACAGGAAGTTCTGGCTTTAAATTATAATGGGCATTTTCCATTTCACACATAACCTGCAATTGCCATAGTCTTAGGTTGCTTAGATATAAAGGGTTAAATTCTTTCTCATCAACAATGGAGTTGCCTATGTACATATTATGCTCAACCCCATCCGTCTTATAGCGTTCAAAATAATGTGGGAACATGCTTTGGGCTTCTTCTTGCTTTCTGTCCATAAGCGCTGCCATTTTCTTATTTATGAGCATTACACTTTCATCGTAGTTTCTTCTATGGTCATAATAAGAACCTGTAATTTCACTTATCCCGTTTTCATAGGTCTTCACCAACTCACTAACCTGTTTGTTCCCTTTTTTAAGATGCTTTAAAACAGGATTAATCTCATCTTTTACGAAATTAAAAATGGCCTGTTCACTATTTGTGTACAATACTTCCTTAATATCATCTATATGGTTGTTCACCCTAAAAATCAATTCCTCATATATGGGTAATTTTTCATTTTCCCATGCCATCGAAAGTACATTGCTTATCTCTGATAATTGAATTAACAAATCCGTTTTAATGGCCTCGTTCCTAGCCCTGGAAGAATCTTTAATATCTACCTGACCATATAAAGGGTGCACATCTTCAAAAACAATCTCTTTAAAAGTAGGCTGGTTGCCCTTAATGTCCTCCCTGATAAATCTTTTTGCCTCTTCCTCAAACTTCCAATATACAGATGAGTGCACAGAAGTACACTCGTGCTGGATTATGGCATCAATTAAATTTTCTTCTTCTATTTTGGAACGCAATACCGCAGAAACTATATAAGGCATAACATCTACAAGTTTATTGGCATTGATACTGTTAAGTGCATTCACTTGGACCGAAACCAATTCTAGGACCCCCAATAAATTGCCATTTTCCGCAATTGGGGCAAAAATAGCGCTTTTGATTCCCTGTTCTTTAAGGCCCTTATATGGTGCACAACCTCCCGAAATTTTGTGGTATTTATCCACATTGGATATCGAAAAATAAGTGTTCTGTTTTAACAGCTTTTCATAGGAGCCTTGGCATAATGCTTCATTGCAAACCTCAATGTCCTTATCCATTAAAATGAAACTTTCCATTCCTTTTCCAAAAACCCGCTCAAATTGATTTTCCTTTGAATTATAGGTTACAAAGCCTGCACGTAAATCGGGAATATTAAAAAACGACCTAAAAGTTTCTTGAAGGCCATCCATAAAATTTTCACTGTCCCTTTTGTTCGATGATATTAAACTCGATTTAATTTCTGAAATGGAATGCTCGGTAGTAACGTCGAACATATTTGAGATTACAAATCCCTTTAGCACAAAACTGTTAGGTGGAATTTTTTGCTTCCATAATTCAAGATTGTCAAAATTATCCAATAGATCCTCTACATCTGCTTGGGTTATGGTCTTTGCGTTTTCAGTAGGGGAAATTTCAACAAAATCCGCATTGTACAAAATTCGGTAATGTCTCATAACCCCATTGGAATCTGGGATATCATAAAAGAAAGGCCTTCTAAAATCCAGATTATAACCGTAATGAAAATTTAAAATAATGGAGCAAGCTGCAATGTACACATCACGTTCCGGATAGTTTCTTACATGTGGAACAAATCCAACGCCTCCTGCATTTTCCAATATTTTTTGAAATCTTTTGGATGAATTGAACACGACGTCATCAAAAGGTAAGGATGCTGTTTTTATTTCATTGTTGGTCAATACTTCCGAAAAAGTGTCCTGAAGGATAATGTTTATGACATCTTTATGTTTCTTTAAAAGTGATAAATCCGAAAAACCATCCCTTAACTCAGGATAGGGAGCTTGGGCATCAATGATAAGTTGTGCCTTTTTAGCCAGCTCTTTATCTTTTCCCTTGGCCATAGAATCATATTGTTCCAATAATTTATTGAAACTGATCAACTGTATTAATGGCGAGTCCCTTTCCTGTTCCATACCCTTATATGTCTACTTTCCAATTGTAAAATTACAAAACACAACACACTTTTTTGTTAAAGAAAATCTTATAGTATTCCCCTCTTTTTAAGATATTTATAAAAAATTAAACCATGTCATCCAATTCCAGATTAACAAGGGCCTATAAAAATGCCAAGGTTCTCCCTTTTGATAACAACTCCAAGTTTATTCTTTTTAGTGATTGCCACAGGGGTGACAACAGTTTTGCGGATGATTTTGCCAACAATAGAAACATTTATTTTCATGCCATAAACCAATATTACAAGCAGGGTTTTCATTATTGCGAACTAGGTGATGGAGATGAACTATGGGAAAATGTACATTTTGAGTCCATTTTTGAAGCTCATAAACATGTGTTCAAACTGCTTAGGCAATTTCATTTGTCCAATAGGCTGCACATGATCTGGGGCAACCATGATATGGTGTACAAAGATCCAAATTATGTAAAGAAAAACCTTTCTAATTATTTTGAGCCTATAGAAGAAAAAGACAAAGAATTATTTGAAGGAATTACCTACTATGAGGGCCTTATTCTAAAGCACAAGGATACGGGGCAAGAAGTTTTTTTGACCCATGGCCATCAAGCAGATTGGTGGAACTATACCTTTTGGCGTTGGGGCAGGTTCTTGGTACGTGTACTATGGAAACCTCTACAAGTATGGGGCATTGCCGACCCAACAAGCCCTGCAAAAAACTACAAGGAATTGATAAAGATTGAGAAAAGGATAAAGAAATGGATTCTTGGCAACAATATGCTCCTTACCATTGTAGGGCACACGCACCGTCCTCGTTTTCCGGAACCAGGGGACATTCCTTTTTTTAATGATGGTAGTTGTGTACATCCCAGAAGCATCACTGGAATAGAAATTGAAAATGGACAAATATCCCTTATAAAATGGCAAATTGCCACTAAAGATGATGGCACTTTGCAGATAGTGAGAATTTTATTGGAAGGTCCCCAAAAATTAATAGACTATAAGGCAAATTAAAGCATCTTAAATGTTATTGGAATGCTATATGGAACTTTTACTGCTTTTCCTCTTTGCCGCCCAGGAATCATTCGAGGAAGGGCATTTACGATTCTAACCGCTTCATTTTCCAAAAGCTTATCTGGCCCTCTTGGTCTAACCCCAACAATATCTCCTTTACTATCAATGGCAAATAGTACAATAACCCTACCTTGAATACCCATTTCAATTGATATTTCGGGATACTTAAAATTCTTTTTTATATGTTCTTGCATTTTTTGTTGAAAACAAACCTTCCTTTCATCATTGGTCTTTAATCCCTCGCAACCAGGGAAAATTGGAACTTCCTCAATTATTGCAAAAGGAACAGAAATTTCTTCTTCCTCTTCCTCTACCTCAACATCATCTACCTCTACAACCTCTTCTATAATGGCATCCTGACTTGTCTCCGTACTGGAAATAATTGTTTCCTCTATCTCAGCAGCATCTTCAACAATTTCAATAACTTCTGGTGCAGATGGGGGCGGTGGAGGGGGCGGTGTTTTTATGGTCTCAGTAATTGGAGCATCTTCTTTAATATCATCTACCATTTCAACAATATCCAAGGATATTTCTTCCTTATCATAGGTTTTCATTTCTAGGGCTCTCCAAACAAGAAAAAGAACAATTGTAAGACCTATGACAAAAAACAGGCCACTATCACGATTTAAATCTGCTTTTGGATTTTTCTTGATTTCCATAATCTTATAGTTTTGGAATTAAATCATTATATCTTTAAAACTACCTCTGTTTACTTGATAATTTTATGATATTGGTCAGGTTTGTATAAATATTTGGATTATATTTTTTTATTGCACAAACAGGTTGGTTTTCTTACATTGTTAACCTTAATCAATTATAACCAAAACCAATCCAATGCCATTACTTATTGTTGTTGTCGGAATCTTGATATTATTCCTTCTTGTTACCAAATTCAAGCTAAACGCATTTATTTCCTTTATCATTGTTTCCCTTTTTGTGGGGCTTGCAGGAGGTCTGGGGCTGGACCAGGTTGTAAAGTCCATACAATTGGGAATTGGTAATATTTTAGGAATGCTTGTTCTTATTTTAGGGTTTGGAGCCATGTTGGGAAAATTGGTTGCCGATAGTGGAGCGGCACAACGCATAACTTCTAAATTAGTTTCAAGTTTTGGAAAGAAAAATATTCAGTGGGCTGTTGTAATTGCAGGCTTCATTGTGGGCATTCCTATGTTTTATTCTGTGGGATTTGTGATCTTAGTGCCTTTAATTTTTACTGTAGCAGCAGCTACAGGGCTGCCCTTATTATATGTAGGGCTACCCATGTTGGCCTCTTTATCGGTTACCCATGGGTTTCTGCCTCCACATCCTGCCCCTACTGGAATCGCCACAATTTTTGATGCCAATATTGGGAAAACCATGCTCTACGGAATCATTGTGGCCATTCCGGCTATTATCTTTGGAGGACCTTTATTTGCTAGAACAATCAAGAATATAAAAGCTACTCCTCTAAAAGAATTTTACAATCCCGTGGTTTTAAAAGATGATGAAATGCCCAGCATGGGAGTTAGTGTATTTACAGCATTATTACCAATCATTTTAATTGGGCTCTCAACCATTCTAGAAGCTGTTCTTCCTATAGATTTTCCCGGAAGAACTATCATTCTTTTCATAGGGAATCCTGTGATTGCCATGTTGATTGCCGTTTTGGTTGCCATCTTTACCTTGGGATTGGCCCGGGGCAAAAAAATGGATGACGTAATGAGCTCTGTCTCAAGTTCAATTTCGGGCATCACTATGGTTCTTTTAATTATTGCAGGTTCTGGGGCATTAAAACAAATATTGATTGATAGTGGTGTGAGCGATTACATTGCAGAATCTTTAAAAGACACAAGTATTTCACCCTTAATATTGGCTTGGTTAATTGCCACAGTAATTAGAGTGTGCGTAGGTTCGGCAACCGTTGCAGGCCTCACTGCTGCGGGAATCGTTTTTCCGTTGGTTTCTGGCACTGGTGTTAGCCCAGAACTTATGGTACTCGCCATTGGATCTGGAAGCTTAATGCTTTCCCATGTAAATGATAGCGGTTTTTGGTTGTTTAAAGAATATTTTAATCTTTCCGTAAAAGAAACTCTTTCTACTTGGACGGTAATGGAAACCACAGTTGGTATCGTAGGATTAATAGGAACATTAATTTTAAGTTTATTTGTATAATGCTATGAGTAGTTCACCTTCAAAAAGAATAAAGGAATTAGGTTTAATATTACCTCCAGCACCAAAACCTGCGGGATTGTACAGACCTATTTTGGTAGTGGATAATTTCCTATATGTTTCTGGCCAAGGGCCTGTAAAACAAGATGGAACCCTAATGTTGGGGCGAGCAGGCGATAATCTTGATATAGAAGAAGCTAAATTGGCTGCTCGGCAAGTTGGCCTTACCATGCTATCCAGCATCCAAACACATTTTGGTGATTTGGACAAAATAAAAAGGGTTGTAAAGGTATTGGGAATGGTTAATTGCACCCCAGATTTTACTAAACATCCTTTGGTCATTAATGGTTTTAGTGAACTCATGGCCGATATTTTTGGTATGGACAATGGTGTGGGGGCAAGAAGTGCAGTTGGTATGATGCTCCCAGATGGTATTCCAGTAGAAGTAGAGGCCATGTTTCAACTTCATTAGAAAAAGCATGATACATCCCCAAGAACGGTACAAGCTCCTAAATACCGAAAATGTTATATCTCCTTCCTTATTGGTATATCCTGATATTATTGAATACAATATTCAATTGATGATCAAAATAGCTGGTGGGTCAAATTTTCTCCGGCCTCATATTAAAACCCATAAAATTGGTGAAATTATTCAGCTGCAATTGGCTTACGGAATCACAAAATTTAAATGTGCAACAATTGCCGAGGCCGAACTTCTTGCCCAATGCAATGTCAAAGATATCCTATTGGCCATGCAGCCGGTTGGGGCAAATGTTGCTCGTTTTTTTACCTTATTAAAGCAATATCCCAATTCTAAATTTTCAACAATTATAGACAATACTGCATCACTTAAGGAAATTGCACATTTAGCTTCATCAAAGAATATAAAAATCCCCATTTGGTTGGATGTTAATTGTGGAATGGACAGAACAGGAATAATTCCAGATGAAAAAGCAGTGAAATTATATAAATCCATCGATGATAACCCAAATTTATGCGCTGAAGGTTTACATGCCTATGATGGTCATATTCATGATTCTAACTATGCTTTGCGAAAAGAAAAATGCGATGTCTCTTTTAATACTGTTCTACAGCTTAAAAAGGAGATTGAGAAATTAGGTGTTTCCGTCAAAAACATAGTTGCCGGGGGCTCCCCAACTTTTCCTATTCATGCCCAAAGAGAAAATGTAGAAACCAGCCCAGGAACACCTTTGCTCTGGGACCAAGGATATTCTGATAATTATCCAGATTTACCGTTTATACCCGCAGCTATATTGTTTACAAGGGTAGTAAGCAAGCCAAGGCCGAATACCATATGTCTAGATCTGGGGCATAAAGCGGTAGCATCAGAGATGCCTCTTCCTCGAATAAAAATATTGGATAGAAATACCCTAGAACAAATAGGTCAAAGTGAGGAACATTTGGTCATTAAGTGCCAAGACACATCAAAATACAATATTGGGGATTCTTTTTACGCCATTCCCATTCACATTTGTCCAACAGTGGCAAAATACAATGATGTATTGACTGTTGTTGATGGTACTGTTACCGGTTCTTGGAAAGTTGCAGCAAGAGACCATAAAATATCTATTTAAATTATGTTTATACTAGACGCACATTTGGATTTGTCCATGAATGCCATGGAATGGAATAGAGATTTAAGATGGTCCGTGGAAGAGATTCGGGAGAGTGAAATTGGTATGGTCGACAAACCCGATAGAGCAAAAAACACAGTTTCTTTTAAAGCTTTAAGGCAAGGAAACATTGGCTTGTGTGTTGCCACACAAATTGCCAGATATGTAAAAAAAGAAAGCCCTCTTCCCGGATGGAATTCTCCACACCAAGCATGGGCACAGACACAAGGGCAATTGGCATGGTACAAAGCTATGGAGGATGCTGGGGAATTGATTCAGATTACAAATACCAAACAATTGGAAAGCCATCTACAAAATTGGAAAAAAGACAATATAAAATGTCCCATTGGCTATATTTTAAGTCTGGAAGGGGCAGATTCTATCATTACAATTGATCACTTAAAAAAATCCCATGAACAAGGATTGCGTGCCATAGGCCCAGCCCATTATGGTCCTGGAACCTACGCGCATGGCACAAATTCCGTTGGCGGAATTGGCACTAAAGGAAAAGAATTGTTAAAAGAAATAGAACGCCTTAACTTAATATTGGATGCCACCCATTTATGTGACGAAAGTTTTTGGGAAACCATGAAAGTCTACAATGGGCCTGTATGGGCCAGTCATAACAATTGTAGAAAATTTGTTGACCATAACAGACAATTTTCTGATGAGCAAATAAATGAACTAATCAACAGAAATGCAGTAATCGGTATTGCTTTAGATGCTTGGATGATGGTTCCAAATTGGGTAAGGGGAGAATCAACACCGCAAGGAATGGGCGTTTCTTTAGAACAAATGATCAACAACATTGATCATATATGCCAGTTAGCAGGAAATGTAAACCATGTAGGTATTGGAACCGATTTGGATGGAGGCTTTGGAAAGGAACAATGCCCAACTGATTTGGAAACTATTGCAGACCTTCAAAAAGTGCCTTTATTATTGTCCAAAAGGGGATATAGTGAAACAGATATTGAAAACATCATGAATAAAAACTTCATTGATTTCCTCAAAAATGTATGGGGTTAAAACTAAATCTATCCTTTCATCGAAAAATTTATTTAGAATTCCTTTTTAACAGGAGTTTAAACTACTATTGGCAAGGTATTTGTTAATTTTACTGTGTATTGGCGACTATTTACCCATGAAACATAATTATTTTGTTTTATTTTTTTTGATGTTATCCGTGCATGGATTTGCACAGACTGATTTGTCCCAGACCCAATCCTTAAATATTGAGCCTGCGGACAACAAGATAGACTTGCCTGAAACCCCAAACCCATCTTCAAGGTTAAATATTCCTTCCGTGGTCCCCGAACCCTTAGATCTGGATAAAAAACCAGAAATTAAAATGTTGCCAGACAAAGAGTTGCTACAAGCGGGGCATGACATGGTCATAGATGCAAAAATTGGCGAAAAAGAAAAATCTGGGGATAAGTCACATTACGGAGATATGTATCTGGGCGATATTAAGACAACAGCTAAATTTGTTGGCATTGTTTGTCGTGATCATGAATATGTTGATGGTGATCGAGTAAAAATTTATGTCAATGACATGGTTATAGAACCGAACATTTTACTCACAGGAGCCTTTAAAGGCATTAATATAGATTTAGACAAAGGTTTTAACAGATTGGATTTTGAAGCTTTGAACCAAGGAACTTCCGGTCCTAACACAGCACAAGTGGACGTGTATGATGAAAATGGCAAAATAATCTATTCCAATAGATGGAATTTATCCACTGGAGCTAAGGCATCTCTTATTATCATTAAAGAAGATTAATCATTCTCCAGGATGATACGTTTTCTCCGCTCTTTTTAACACATCTTCTTTATAAAAGGCCACTTTTTTCCACTCAGCATTGGCATACCGTTTAATTTGATCATCAAAATGAGGTGAACTGGGGTCGCCACTTTGTCCACCAGCCAAAATACTTTTTGCTGCTACCTTATCTCCAAATTCCACAACCGCTGCAAAACTATTGCCACGTGTCCCATATATTTTTTTGGTATTGTTGGTATATCTTGCACCATAAGCGGCAAGTGCTCCCCAACGTCCAGAGGCAAAACCAATAGGAATACTGGGTTTGTCATCATTAAAAAGTTGGCGAATATCCCCATTGATTCTTTGATAACGGTTCACCTCTCCCCAAGGAATGTTCCATGAGCCAAAATCATTTTCTAACCTTTTAACGGCTTCTTCAAAAATTGATATTCTTTCATCAAGGTTAGATTTAGAACCAAAATATACTACACGATCCATATAACTTAATCCCTGTGGAGCAGCTCTTTTTTGCATATATAAAGTTCCATAATATTCTGCCAAAGTCATGGCAACAGACTCTTTGGAAGTTTTGTAATTCCAATTTCTAAGGATTTCTATAGGGGCGCCCAACTCTTTTGTTCTATCAATTTTATCATAAGCTTCAACCAGACCAGGAATCAAAACCTCAAATGCAGGTAGATATGGATCATGCGCCAATTGTATCAAACTATCAATAGTATATTCTTTTCTATCCTTCAACAATTCTATGGCATGCACTCCCCTAAAATTTTCTTGGTCCCTAGACATATAGTTGGGGTAATTCTCTTTTATGGGACTGTACTCCATAGCAGCCGTAAATGGGGTAGAGTTACAGTTTTGTAACCAACCATTTCCTGGGTTTAAAAGCAATATGTTTTCATCAACTGTATGCAAACCTTGCCAATCCGTTTTGGGGTTACTGCCATCAACTGGCTTGGTATAATCAAAAATGGTATCACGAACAGGAATAAAATTCCCATGAAAATAGCCAATATTTCCCTCAGCATCGGCATAAACCGTATTGTTGGAGGAATTGGTACGAATGTCCATCATCTTTCTAAAACCATCATATCCATCTTGCTTTGTCCTGATAAAGGATTGCTCCAAAGCTTTTACCGGCTCCCACATCATGGCAGAAGCTGTCCATTGATCAGCTACCTGATGGGTAATAGGGCCATGGTGCGTACGATAGGCAGGGAAGGTTTTCTCTTTTAGAGAATCCCCAACCTTGTATTTTAAAACAACTTCCGATGTGGTTACAGGTCGCAATTCCTCTCCATATTGATAGAACAAATCATCATCCATTTTTACAATGTCCTCCTTAAATTCATCCATCACATCGGTATAGGTAGAGGTGTGCATCCACCCCGTTTTTTCATTAAAGCCTTGATATACAAAAAATTGACCCCAAGTCACTGCTCCATACGCATTTAACCCTTCCTCGCTCACAACATGCACTTCTCCCCTAAAATAAAAAGAAGTATGCGGATTGATGAGCAACATGGCATTACCAGACTGTGTCAATTTACCTGAAATAGCAATTCCATTGGAACCCTGGGGTTCGGCCATTTCTTCTTCTTTTTTAATTTGAAGTTCCTCTAGTTCAGGAATCTCCATCCCACCTTCATAAAATGCCCTTATTTTTCGAATAGAAATTCGTTCTATATCTCCCCCAATAGATCCTTCACTAAAATACATGGGCATCCAAGGTTCAAAATGGGTCAAGAGTTTAGGTGTTACCTCAGGATGTGTGTGTAAATAATAATTTATTCCATCAGCAAAAGCATCACACAACTTTTTTAACCATCCCGGACTTTTTTCATAATTGGCAATGGCCTCTTCTTGGGTCATAAATAATTTGGCCCGTAAATCACTGTACAAAGCTTCTTCCCCTTCAACTTCGGCCAATCTACCAGTAGCCCAAATATAATTTTGCTCCACACGGTTAAAATCGTCTTCGCACTGGGCATATAATAATCCAAATACTGTATCCGCATCTGTTTTCCCATAAATATGGGGAACACCAAAATCATCCCGAATGATTGTAACATTATTTGCCTGCTCTTCCCAACGCTCTAGCTCTGTAAGTTGTTTTTCTGTCTTACAGGATATAAATCCAAAGAATACAGATAAGCCTATAATTCTAATAAAATTCTTAATCATATTATTCCATGTTCGATTCTTTAAAAGTAGCAAATACTCTTTTAACTATTAAAAATATCCTAATACCACCTATTAGTCCCTTAATTGCCATATTTTTGATTTGAATTTCTTCAGAAAACTGACCACCCATTTCTATGTCCGATAAAAAAGTAAGCATCCTAAAAGCATTCCAGACCATTATTTGGCCCAAACGCAATTTGGTCTTCATTGGATTGGTCTTGATTGTTATAAGTAAAGCTGCCAGTTTTGTGACCCCAATGTCACTAAAGTATTTTTTTGATGATATTATCCCCAATAAGGATGTCAAATTCTTAAAAATTCTGATTGTTGTAGTAATCCTAGCCCTTTTGGCACAGGCCATCACTTCATTTCTATTGACTAAAATTCTAAGTGTACAGGCACAATATTTAATCTCTGAATTGCGTGCGCAAGTACAGAAAAAAGTGCTTTCGTTACCTATTCGTTTTTTTGATAACACAAAATCTGGAGCTTTGGTTTCCCGCATTATGTCTGATGTAGAAGGAGTGCGAAACCTAATAGGAACAGGATTGGTTCAATTAGTGGGTGGTACTATTACAGCTATTGTTTCCCTAATTTTATTGCTACGTATAAGTCCATACATGACTTTGTTTACATTGGTTCCTTTAGCAATTTTTGCCGTAATTGCTTTAAAAGCGTTTAAAATTATACGCCCTGTTTTTAGAAATCGTGGAAAAATAAATGCCGAAGTTAAGGGCCGCTTAACAGAAACTTTAGGAGGTATTAGGGTAATAAAGGGCTTTAATGCTGAAAAGCAAGAACATACGGTTTTTGAAGAAGGCGTGGAGAAGCTGTTCAAAAATGTTAAAAAGAGTCTTACTGCCACCGCTTTTATGTCCAGTTCTTCCACGTTCCTGTTAGGACTGGCAACAGCGGGCATTATGGGAATCGGCGGCTATGAAATTATGTTTGGCGACCTTACTACGGGAGAATATATAGAATTCACTTTTTTATTAGGATTAATGATTGCTCCAATTATGCAGATGAGTAACATTGGAAGTCAGTTGACGGAGGCACTGGCAGGTTTGGATCGCACAGAAGAGTTGATGAACAAAACTGCAGAAATGGATGAGGAGCATAGAAACATCTCACTCAGCACTGTAAAGGGAAACATTATTTTTAATGATGTTTCCTTTGCCTATGAAGAGGACAAGGAAGTATTGCACAATATTAGTTTTAAAGCCAAGCAAGGTTCTGTAACTGCTCTTGTAGGGAGTTCAGGTTCTGGAAAATCTACCATAGCTGGCTTGGCGGCCACTTTTTTAAATCCCCAATCTGGAAAGATTACTATTGATGGGACTGATATTTCCAAGGTTATCCTTAGTAGTTACCGTAAACATTTAGGCGTGGTTTTGCAGGACGAATTTTTATTTGAAGGTACCATTCGTGAAAATATTTTGTTCCCCAGACCCAATGCTTCAGAAGAAGAATTACAAAAAGCAGTGAAAGCAGCTTATGTGGATGAATTTACAGACCGATTTGAAGATGGGTTGGAAACCTTGATTGGGGAACGCGGTGTAAAACTATCCGGTGGACAAAGACAGCGCATTGCTATAGCCCGAGCTATTTTGGCGGATCCTAAAATTTTAATCTTGGATGAAGCCACTTCCAGTCTGGATACAGAAAGTGAAGCTTTGATACAAAAAAGTTTGGCAGAACTTACCAAAGGAAGAACTACTTTTGTCATTGCCCATAGATTGAGCACAATTAGAAAAGCAGATCAGATTTTAGTAATAGAAGACGGGCATATTGCCGAACAGGGCACTCATGATGAATTGATTGCTAAAGAGGGTAGGTATTATAATCTATTTACATATCAAGCGAGGATTTAATCCTCTGCAGGTGCCAATACCACTTCTAAACCATCCAAATCTTCCGCCATATGTATTTGGCATCCCAAACGGCTATTGTCCTCTACATTGAAAGCCTCGGACAACATGGCTTCTTCATCATCAGACATTTCTGGAAGCTCATGGTCAGAAGTCACATAACACTGGCAAGAGGCACACATGGCCATACCACCACAAATCCCAATAGTTCCTTCAGGTGCCAGCTCATAAGAACGAACCACCTCCATAAGATTCATATTCATATCTGTGGGTGCATCAACATCATGTATAACACCTTCACGGTCTGTAATCTTAATTTTTATATCGGACATTATTTATTGGTAAAACTGTGATCTAGTGAAGAAATATTTACTTATTTACTGTTTTTCAAGAATTGTGCCATTTACCCAATATTGACCACCTCTTGTATCTGTGGGGCATGCTTTTTAATGGTCATTTCAACACCGCTCTTAAGAGTCATTTGGTTTACACTACAGCCTATGCAAGCTCCTTCCAGTTTTACTTTTACAGAAGTTTCATTGTCAATTGAGATTAATGATATATCACCGCCATCACTTTGTAAAAAAGGGCGAATCTCTTCCAAAGCCAATTCCACTTTTGCTTTTAGTTCCTCTGATGTCATTCTTATTTCTTTTTAACAGCAGAACAACCTGCCATTGTTGTAATTTTTATTGCCTCTGTTGGAGGTAAATCTTTATTTCTCTTTACTACTTCAGAAACCACATTTTTTGTTAGTTCCTCAAATGCAGCTTCAATTGGTGTAGCCGTCTGCATAGCAGCTGGTCTTCCCACATCCCCTGCTTCCCTAATACTTTGCACTAGCGGAATCTCACCTAAAAATGGAACCTCTAAATCTTCTGCAAGATGTTTGGCTCCTTCTTTACCAAAGATATAATATTTATTGTTTGGAAGTTCATCTGGTGTAAAATAGGCCATATTTTCAATAATCCCCAGAACAGGAACATTAATGGAGTCTTGTTGGAACATAGCCACTCCTTTTCTTGCGTCTGCCAAGGCCACTTCTTGCGGTGTACTCACTACAACAGCACCTGTTATGGGCATGGCCTGCATAATACTAAGATGAATATCTCCTGTTCCCGGTGGTAAATCCAACAACATAAAATCCAACTCTCCCCAATGTGCATCAAAAATCATTTGGTTCAAGGCCTTAGAAGCCATTGGCCCTCTCCAAATTACCGCTTGATTGGGCTGAGTAAAAAATCCAATGGACAATAATTGAACACCGTAACTTTCAATGGGCTTCATTTTAGATTTCCCGTCCACCTTAATGGATAATGGCCTTTCTTGTGCAACATCAAACATTATGGGCATGGAGGGCCCATAGATATCCGCATCTAACAAACCAACTTTAAAGCCCATTTTTGCCAAGGTTACGGCCAGATTTGCAGTTACGGTAGATTTTCCTACTCCACCTTTACCAGAGGCAACTGCGATAATATTCTTTATTCCAGGGATTGGCTTCCCCTTAATCTCATTGGTCTTAGGCTTTGCAGCTGGAGCATCTACCTTAACATTCACCGTTATTTTAGCCTTTTCATATACCTCTCTATGAATTATCTTGAGGATTTCCACTTCAGTTTTCTTTCTGGCCTGTAAACTTGGATTTTTAATGGTGAGGTCTACAACAACCTCATCACCAAATACCATAACATTGGTTACGGCCCCACTTTCTACCATGTTTTGGCCTTCTCCTGGGACAGTAATACTCTCCAATGATTTAAGAATGTCCTTCTTGTTCAATTTCATTATATAGTTTGCTGTTGTTCAGCAGTCGTTTAAATTGATTCTAAATTACAAAGATAGGTTATAAACAGGAGATTATAAAGAGTGGCCATCTTATTAAAAAAGTGGTTTTATGAAAGATTTGGCTATAATTCTTTTCCTGGATCCCAGAAGTGTTTATCAAAATCTATAATTTGATTATTAACAACTTTAACACCTTCATTTTCCAGCAACTGCTGCATAAGATTGGTTCCGTCAAAATGATGTTTGCCAGTTAATAGTCCCAACCTATTTACCACTCTGTGCGCAGGTACATCTTCCTTAAGTCCGGAACCGTTCATGGCCCAACCTACCATACGGGCACTACGGGCAGCTCCCAAATATTTAGCAATTGCCCCATATGAGGTTACCCTACCATATGGGATACGCCTAGCAACATCATATACTTTTTCAAAGAAATTTTTGTTATCTGGGTTCATGGTTCCCTATAAAAAATTCTAAAAATGGTAATGACCAAAAGCAACAACATTAAAGCACTAAGAATATAATTGGAATTTTTGGAAAAACGGTCTGTTTTGGTTTCCAATTTATTGAAGTAGACAGTATACAGATATAAAACGGTAAACGTTCCGAAACCAGCGGCCAAAATGAACACCAAAATATCCCATATTTCAAACTTGATCCAACCAGATGTTTTCCACATGGCATTAAGTCCACTATAGTAAGGAATGGTCAACAAATTAAGTGCCGCCAAAAGCATTCCTTTGAAAAAACTGTTCTTCTTGCTCACTTTCACCATTTTTATTTTCTTTTTTTTATGCCTTTTGGCAAGCACAAAAAAATAAATGGAAAAAAATGCAAATACTCCCAAGGCAATTTTTAAAAGCAAATCTATTACCTCTGGGTTTCTATGTAAATATTTGGAAATAACAACAGCAACGTATGCCTGTGCCATTATCATAGTAGAAACACCTAAACTAAAAATAATAGCATTCCCCTTTCCCTTCTCAACACTGGTTTTAGCAGCATTCATGTTTAAAAGCCCAGGAGGCACAGTAGCCATAAAAGCAGCTGAAAAAGTTACAAAAAAGAGAATAAGCAAATGGGTCATGGTTAGTTAAGCCTGAACTTTATATAAGTAATTGGTTTTCCTTTTTCAAGATACTGATTTTCATAGAAAGTCTGAATTTCCAGTACTTCCTTTGGACTTCCCTCATTCTTATAGACATCATGATTGGCATAAACAACTTCGTGTTTTAAGCCATGCAATATGCCAAGTGTATAACCATGCATAAACTCACTATCTGTTTTCAAATTTATTTCTCCTCCATCAACTAAAATGGATTTATACTTATTTAAAAACACTTCATTTGTCATTCTATGTTTGGTTCGCTTATATTTAATTTGGGGATCTGGGAAGGTAATCCAAATCTCTGACACTTCATTTTCTGCAAAAAGGAGATCAACCAATTCTATTTGAGTGCGCAAAAAGGCCACATTGTCCAACCCTTCTTCCTGCGCAGTTTTTGCGCCACGCCAAAATCGAGCTCCTTTTATATCAATCCCAATAAAGTTTTTGTTTTTATTTCTTTTTGCCAGACCAATAGTGTACTCTCCTTTTCCACAGCCAAGCTCCAAAACAACAGGGTTATTGTTTCCAAAATGCGAAGCCCAATTACCTTTTAGAGTAAATTCACCGTTCTCCACAACCTCCCTAGTTGGTTGAATAACGTTTTTAAAAGTTTCGTTCTCTTTAAACCTTTTTAACTTGTTCTTGCTCCCCACGGAAACCAAAATTTAATGATTTGACAAAACTAAGGAAATCTGCAAACCTTTTGGGTTATGTTCCTTTGTAGTTATGATTAATTCCAAACGAATTTTAGTGGCGCCTTTAAATTGGGGGCTTGGCCATGCCACACGTTGTATCCCCATTATTAATGCCTTATTGGTAAATGGACATACCCCCATTATAGCTTCAGACGGTGTAGCGCTCTCTTTGTTACAAAAAGAGTTCCCAAATCTTGAATTTGCCGAACTTCCATCATACAAAATAAAGTATGCAAAAAAAGGAAAAAACTTTAAATTAAAAATGATTTGGGATTCTCCAAAGATTTTGAAAGCAATGGCCAATGAGAAAAAACAAACTAAAAAATTGGTTAAGAAACTTAAGTTGGACGGCATAATTTCTGATAACAGACTGGGTGTTTATAGTAAAAAAGTGCCTTCTATTTTTATAACCCATCAACTAAATGTACTTACAGGAAATACGTCTTGGATGAGTTCCAAAGTGCATCAGAAAATAATTTCCAAATATACCGAGTGCTGGGTGCCAGATGTTAAGTCCAAACCCAATCTATCTGGCCGATTGGGGCATATTAAAAATTCTAACTTAAATATTAAATATTTGGGACCTCTAAGTCGGTTTAATAAAACTAATAGCACAAAAAAATACGATTTAATGATACTGCTTTCTGGACCAGAGCCCCAGAGAACTTTGTTAGAGGAAAAATTATTGGCTGAGATACCCACTTACATCGGGCAGGTCCTTTTTGTTAAAGGTGTTATTGAAGGTTCCCAACAAAAGGAAAACAAAACCTTGGGAAATGCGAATGTGACTTTTTATAATTTTATGCAGTCTGAGGGTTTACAAAATGCAATTTCTGAAAGCGAGCTTATTCTTTGCAGATCTGGGTACACAACCATTTTAGATTTGGCAAAAATGGAAAAGAAGGCCTTTTTTATACCAACCCCAGGCCAATATGAGCAAGAATATTTGGCCAAAAGACTTCATAAAAATAGATTGGTGCCCTATGCCAAGCAAGAAGAATTTACTTTAAAGGATTTAGAAAAAGTAACTAAATATGAAGGGTTAAAAAGTTTTAATTCCTTTTTAGACTATTCTGGTCTGTTTTCTGCTTTTTCCAAGGTAAACGAAAACTCCGAACCCACATCCTCAACACTTTCTATATAGATTTTTTCGTCGTGCGCCTCTATAATGTGCTTTACTATGGAAAGCCCTAACCCAGAACCACCTTCTTTTCTGCTTCCACTTTTATCCACTCTATAAAAACGCTCGAAAAGTCTGGGAATGTGTTCTTTGGCAATTCCCTCACCATTATCTGTTACCCTTACAATCACCTTATTCTTTATTAAATTTTCCACACTTACCTCTGTGGTTCCTTTATCATGGCCATATTTAATGGAATTCACCAAAAGATTGGAAACCACTTGCTGTATTTTCTCTTTATCTGCCCATACATAGATTGGGTCTTTATATTCCATATCAAAGGTTAAGGAAATATGTTTTTTTGCTGCCTTCATTTCCAAAAGATCAAAAACACTTTGGATAAGTTCTATGATATTGAAGCTTTCCAATTCCAGTTTGGAATCTTGGGTCTCCAATTTGGTAATTAAATCAAGGTCCTTAACAATATAAATAAGCCTTTCTACCCCTTTACTGGCTCTTTGCAAATATTTTTTACGAACATTGGCATCGTCCATAGCTCCATCCAAAAGGGTTAGGATATACCCTTGAACGGTAAACAAAGGCGTTTTTAATTCATGGGATACATTTCCCAAAAAATCTTTCCTATACTCTTCTCTAATTTTAAGTGTATCTATTTCAATTTTCTTGTCCTGAGCAAATTTTTCAATTTCCTCGGTCAACGTTTTCATGTCCGTGGTAATAGGACGGGAAGTAAATGAAGACGTTTCCAGCAAAGAAACATCATCATATATTCTTTTTACCCTCTTATATATAAATTTTTCTACCCTAATCTGGATTATTAGGAATGAAATAAGAAAAACAACGGGAAGAAAAATGGCCAGAAAAATATAATCCAAGTCATTTTTATAAAACATAAACCCAACCATGGCAAGGCTTAAAACAACAGCAAGAATTAACGAAGAATAAAACGCAAACCTATATGACTTCTTTAATTCTATTGCCATTAAAGCACAAACTTATACCCAACACCTTTGACGGTTTTAAAATGGTCATCCCCTATTTTTTCGCGCAATTTTCTAATATGCACATCAATAGTCCTTCCACCGACAACAACCTCATTCCCCCAAACTTTGTCCAAAATAACCTCTCTTTTAAAGACCTTACTTGGTTTGGAAGTTAATAGTGCAAGTAGCTCAAACTCCTTTCTTGGTAAAATTAGTTCTTTACCATCATTCACAATTTTATACTCCTCTCGGTCTATTACAATATTACCAACAGTGGTTATATCCTCAGTTTTATTTTCGTCCTCTTTTAGCCTTCTCAATAGCGCCTTTACCTTGCTCACCAATACTTTTGGCTTAATGGGCTTGGTAATATAGTCATCCGCTCCGGCATCAAAACCGGCTACCTGAGAATAATCTTCTCCTCTAGCTGTTAAAAAAGTGATTATAGTATTTTCCAGGCCAGAAGTATTTCTAATAATTTCACATGCTTCAATACCATCCATTTCAGGCATCATAACATCCAAAATAATTAAGTGAGGATTCTTCTTTTTAGCCTTGGCTACCGCTTCCACTCCATTTTTGGCAGTAAAAACATCATAACCTTCAGAAGAAAGGTTATAACCTACTATTTCCAGAATATCCGGCTCATCGTCTACTAAAAGTATTTTAATATCCTTTTTTTTCATGGGTCCTAAAATTGGTTCATTCGCCCAAAAGTAAAGATAATACTATTACCATAAAGTCGGTTAACATTCATTTAATATCGTAACATTAAGATAACGCTAATGAAATAAATGTTTAACACGTAGCTAACATGGCTTTTACAGCCTGTGGCGTTCTTTGCGCCAAACATAATTGTGTATTAATGAAATATTTTTTAGTATTAGTATTATCTATTGTTGCCCTTAATTTAAGTGCACAAGAGACTGGAAGCATTGTGGGTAAACTTATTGATAAAGAAGTAAATGACGAGCCTTTAGCTTTCGCAAATGTCCTTATAAAAGGGACTACAAAAGGAACCACTTCAGATTTTGATGGACTATATGAAATAGCCGGTTTAGAGCCGGGCACCTATACCGTAGTGTATAGTTATTTAGGTTATGAAACCGTAGAAATACCAGATGTTGAGGTAGTAGCAGGGAAAGTAACCACAATTGATATTCCTTTAAGCGCATCCTCAGGGGTGGCGTTGGATGAAGTAGTTGTAACAACAGTTGCTAGAAAAGATTCTGAAGTAGCTTTGCTGCTTGACCAAAGAAAAGCTGTAACCGTAGTTGAAAGTATAGGAGCCCAAGAGCTAGGCGATCTAGGAATAAGCGATGTTAAAACAGCTACAACAAAGATTTCAGGAGTTTCTGAAAGTGAAGCATCTGGAGATATTTTTGTAAGAGGCTTAGGAGACAGGTATTTGTCCACAACCTTAAACGGACTCCCAATTCCTTCTGATAATGTTGACAAAAAGAACATTAATTTAGGTTTGTTTCCAACAAGGGTAATACAAAACGTAAGTATTGGAAAAACCTATTCAGCTAGGAATTCCGCTGATCAAGCTTCTGGTAATATTGATATTAGCTCAAGAGAATTAGTAGGTTCTTCTGAATTTAGCATAGGTGTTTCTGGTGGTTTGAACACTTCTGTTTATCAGGATGGTATCAATGATAATTTTAAAATCTCCCCTAATTTAGATTCGGAGACCACTTTTGGTTTTCACGACTCTAATAGGAGTTTGTTACAACAATTAACGGAACAGTCTTGGGATCCCGCCACTAAGGATAGTCCATTAAATTATGGGGTAAACTTAAGTTTTGGTAAAAAGTTATTTGACAACAAATTATCTTTTATTGTTACTGGATCTCACGATGAGGGTTTCAGATATAACGAAGGCATATATCAAATCTTGGAATATGGTTTTGTGCAAGTCGGCGCATCTGACTATACAACATATGAATCTAATATTACCAATACGGCTTTGGCCGATTTAACTTGGTACATTAACGATAAAAACAAGTTAAAATCTACAACTACCTTTCTTAATACATTAACAGATGAGGTAATTGAGTTTGGTAGAAATGGTGAAGCGCAAGTTAGTGATGATACAGATGCCTTTGCAAGCTTTGGAATACCTGAGGAATTTGTACGTGACCAAAACACCAAACAAACTCGTTTATTGGTTACCCAACTATTAGGGACGCACAAGATTTCTGATAAAAACCAATTGAAATGGGCAGGTGGTTACAACTTGTTAAATGCAGACGAACCAAACAGAATTAGAAATCAAGTGTTTTTTGATGCTTCTCCAGAGTCATCTGTAGCATTAAACTCTCAAGGTGGTTTCAACCAAAGAAAGGCTGCACAGTTAATTGAAGATATTGAATACAATGGTTATATAAACGACGTATTTACTATTATAGATGAAGAAGAGACCAACAAAAAATTTGATATTGAAGTAGGTCTTTTTTACAGAAACAAAGAGAGAGATTTTAGCTCAGAATTTGTTGGTGTTACCGAGTCTAATAATGTAGATAGATTTAGTACCAGAACTTCGAGTTTAGATGACTTAAACACCATTCTAAATACTCAAAACTTTGCCAACGGTTCTATTGAAGTAATTAGATTGAGCGAAAACTCAAATGGTGAAACCAAAGATGTTTACACAGGAGACTACACCTCTAAAGCAGCTTATGTGGATTTTAATGTTCAATTAAATAAATTAGGCATAAACGCTGGTATTAGAGCCCAAAAAGATGAAATTCTTGTTAATTATGATGTTGGTGGTAGTGGTACCAGAGTTGTTGGGGAAACTGTGCAAGAATACAACAATTTCTACCCTAGCTTAAACTTAAAATATGCTATCAACGAGAAACATGCGTTGCGTTTTGCAGCCAGTAGAACCATAACCTTACCAGAGTTTAAAGAAATTGCTCCCTTTAGGTATGTAGCCCCTTCGGGTCAAGAAGTTACGGGTAATGCTGACAACTTAACTGCATCTTTCACGAATAATTTTGATTTAAAATGGGAGTTTTTTCCATCCAATGACCAGTTGATCTCTTTAGCAGCTTTCTATAAAGACATCCAAGACCCAATTAACAGAACTACCCAAAGAGGTGGAGAAAGTATTTGGACATTTGAAAACACTGGTGACAAAGCGGAAGTTTATGGTATAGAATTGGAGAGTAAGATTAACTTACTTAAACCAAACTACAACGAAACGGATGATGTTTATTCCGGAATAGATTTAAATCTTGTATTCAACGCCACTTTAATGCATCATGAGCAAGATCTTAAATTTGTTCCTACTGAGGACGGTAATAGTGCTACAGACTACTTTAAGTTTGGCAGAAACAATTCAACCGGTCTACAAGGAGCTTCAGACTTTATCTTCAACGCCAATTTAAACTTTAAGACTTCTGGAGAAAACAAATTATCTGGTTCACTAAACTCAAACTATGCCTCGGACAAAATTTATGTATTGGGTAGTGCGGAAGGGTTTAACATATATGACTACTCCTATAATGATAACATTGTTGAAAAAGGATTTGTGATTCTTAATGCAAGGATCAGCCAACAATTTGCCAAAAATTGGGAGGTATCATTAAACGGTGGCAACTTGTTGAATCCTGAAATAAAACGTACCCAAAATGTATTGGATAATCGTAATGAAATTAGAGCTTTTGACCCTAGTGACATCGACAACCGTTTGGCCAATGGCCCTGAACATATAAACAGAGAAGAAATTGTAAGATCATATAAGCTAGGAAGCACCCTTAGTCTTGGGCTTAACTTTACTTTTTAATAGTTAACTAAATATAAATCTAATACTTTTTAAACCCTATTTTATGAAAACGAAAATCTTAAAATTCTCAATGATTTTTGTCGCAACATTTGCCCTTGTTTTAACAAGTTGTAGTAGCGACGATGATGGTGGCCCTACCTGTAATGATCAAATTATGAACGGCACCGAAACAGGTGTAGACTGCGGTGGATCATGTACTGCTTGTACGGCAGAACCAACATGTGACGACCAAATCATGAACGGTGATGAAACAGGTGTAGACTGTGGTGGATCATGTAATGCATGTGTAGAGTCGGTTGATTTGACAGGAGACATTACTGAGGACACTACACTGGACCCAGCTATTGAATACACCTTATCTGGTGCCGCAAGTGTACAATCCGGTGTTACTTTGACCATTCCAGCTGGTACCACTATCACTGCCGATGCTGCCTCTGGTGATGAGACCAGTACATACATCGTTGTTCAAAAAGGTGGTATGATCGATATTCAGGGTACTGAATCAGCCCCTGTCGTCATGACCTCTAACAATGAAACTCCAGGTGACTGGGGTGGTTTGGTAATCCTTGGTGATGCGACCACTACAAAAGGTACTGACGCAACCGCTGAAGTGGGCGAATTCCTTTACGGTGGTGCTAATGATACCGATAACTCCGGTTCTATTAGTTATTTGATCATCAACTATGCGGGTGCACAGATTAACCCAGAATCTCAGTACAACGGTCTTACATTGTATGCCGTAGGTTCAGGAACCACTATCGATAATGTTGCTTTATTGAATGGTACTGATGATGGTGTTGAGTTCTTTGGCGGAACGGTTTCCGCTTCCAACTTCTATTTGGAGAACAACCAGGATGATGCTATTGACTGGACAGAAGGTTGGAACGGTACCTTGACCAATGCCTACGTACTTCATACTGCAGCTGGTTTCTCTACTGCTGTTGAAGCTGATGGAGATAACGGCAATCCAAGTTTGGTTAATCTTACTGCACTATCCACTCAAGGTGGTACTGCACTACAGTTCAAAAAAGAATCTGGTGCTACAATCACTGGTCTTTCCTTATCTGGTTACGAGACTATTTTAGACTTTAGGGATGGTGGTGCTGTTTCCAATGTTCAAATTGAAGGGGTTGATGCTGATGTAGATGAACTATACGCTAACATTGCTACCGTGGACCCTAACTCTTTTGCTTGGGCAACGGGAGAAACTGTGGGTGTTTCCACAATCCTTACTGGTAATGTTTCTGCCGATCTGACTTTAGATGCTTCTGTAGCATACGAATTACAGGGTACCTTAAGTGTACAATCAGGTGCTACTTTGACCATCCCTGCCGGAACTACTATTACTGCTGATGTACAAGCTGCTGGTGCAACTAGTACCTACATCGTTGTTCAAAAAGGCGGTATGATCGATATCCAAGGAAGTGCTGCCGCTCCGGTCGTAATGACCTCTAATGGGGAAACCCCAGGTGATTGGGGTGGTTTGGTGATTGCTGGTAATGCAACCACTACCAAAGGTACAGATGCAACTGCTGAAGTAGGTAACATCATCTACGGTGGTTCTGACGACACTGACAACTCTGGTTCTATTAGCTACCTCATCATCAACTATGCGGGTGCACAGATCAACTCTGAGTCTCAGTACAACGGTCTTACATTGTATGCCGTAGGTTCAGGAACCACTATCGATAATGTTGCTATGTTAAATGGTGCTGATGATGGTGTTGAGTTCTTTGGTGGAACGGTTTCCGCTTCCAACTTCTATTTAGAGAACAACCAGGATGATGCCATTGACTGGACAGAAGGTTGGAACGGTACCCTGACCAACGCCTACGTACTTCATACTGTTGCAGGTTTCTCTACTGCTGTTGAAGCTGATGGAGACAACAACATGCCAACATTGGCTAACTTAACTGTTTTATCCACTGAAGGTGGTACTGCACTTCAGTTCAAAAAAGAATCTGGCGCTACAATCACTGGTCTTTCCGTATCAGGTTATGAAACTGTTTTAGACTTTAGGGATGGTGGTGCTGTTTCCAATGTTCAAATTGATGGGGCAGATGCTGATGTTGATGCGCTATACGCTAACATCGCTACTGTTGACTTTAATTCTTTTGCTTGGGCAACGGGAGAAACCGTGGGTACTTCTGCAATCCTTACAGGTAATGTTTCTGCCGATTTGACTTTAGATCCTTCTGTAGCATACGAATTACAGGGGACATTAAGTGTACAATCCGGTGTTACTTTGACTATCCCTGCTGGAACTACTATTACTGCTGATGTACAAGCTGCTGGTGCAACTAGTACCTACATTGTTGTTCAAAAAGGCGGTATGATCGATATTCAGGGTACTGACGCAGCTCCAGTAATCATGACTTCTAATGGAGAAAACCCAGGTGACTGGGGTGGTTTGGTGATTGCTGGTAATGCAACCACTACCAAAGGTACAGATGCAACTGCTGAAGTGGGCAATATTATCTATGGTGGTTCTGACGATACTGACAACTCTGGCTCTATCGATTACTTGATCATCAACTATGCGGGTGCACAGATAAACTCTGAGTCTCAGTACAACGGTCTTACATTGTATGCCGTAGGCTCAGGAACCACTATCAGTAACGTTGCCTTGTTGAATGGTGCTGATGATGGTGTTGAGTTCTTTGGTGGAACGGTTTCTGCTTCCAACTTCTATATGGAGAACAACCAGGATGATGCCATTGACTGGACAGAAGGTTGGAACGGTACCTTGACCAATGCATATGTGCTCCATACTGAAGCTGGTTTCTCTACTGCTGTTGAAGCGGATGGTGACAACAATATGCCAACATTGGCTAATTTAACTTGTGTTTCTACCCAAGGTGGAACTGCACTACAGTTCAAAAAGGAATCTGGTGCGGCTATCACAGGTCTTTCTTTAGATGGCTATACTACTAATGTAGACTTTAGAGATGGTGGAGCAACTACTAACGTTACTGTAGATGGTGTAACCATTGATACAGGTGCAGCTTATGACGCAGCCGCTACTGTTGATGTTGCTATGTTCGGTTGGGCAACTAACTAGTAGTTACTCATTACATTATTAATTATAAAATTAAAGCCCCGCAATTGCGGGGCTTTTTATCGATAAAAAGCACATTAATCTCGATATTGTGTATTTCATCTAATTTTCAATTTTTTTGTAAGGAAGTAGCTTCAAATTGAATATATTTATGGCATATAAATTGCTGATATATAGCACATGAAGCACCTTTACCTCGTATTATTCTTTTTGGTTTGCACTACAAGTTTCGGGCAAGAATCCAGGAGTGGTGGTGATATAGAGGGCTTTACACTATATCCAAATCCTACCACAAACGGAAAGGTCTTTATCAATACTGCCAATAACGCTCCAAAGAAAATTTTGATTTTTGATGTTTTGGGAACCCAGGTCCTAGAAACCACAATTCTAGGCAAAGAACTGAATCTATCAGATTTGGATGCAGGGGTTTATGTCCTACGTGTTTTGGAAAAAGACAAAGTAGCTACTAGAAAACTTATCATAAAGTAAGTCATTTCCTACGTTTTAACTTGCTGATTATCTGGTTTTTGTAACGTTTGTTTAATCCAAACATCTAAATATTGGGATTTGCCTACAAAAATTAAACATTCACAACATTTAGTGTCTTACCATCAAGCACTTGCATATATTTACAGTGTTGGTCCCAAATCAATCATAAATGAAACAAGTCTATTTACTTTTGTTTTTATTGTTTACAGTTGCAGCTTCTGCACAGGATATGGCTGAAAATGATACTGTGAAAATTGAGGAAATCCCCAATTTTAAATTATACCCAAACCCAGCTTTTGATGATGTGGTCTATATTACCACTGAAAGAAATGGAAATAAAAACATAGTTATCTATGACGTTTTTGGGGAAGTAGTACTAAGGGATAAAATATCTTCCACAGTGCTAAATATATCGAAGTTATCTCCGGGGGTTTATGTTTTAAAAGTAACAGAAGAAAACAAATGCATGACCCGTAAACTGGTTGTAAAATAATACACAATTCTATAAAACATATGAATGCCCCTTGATTAGGGGCATTTTTGTTTTATACACTTTTCTATCCGTACCTTTACATGAGCTAAGTATTGAATGGACAAAAACAACATATTTTCTATTACTTCCCAAGAGGGATTTAAATCCTTGGCATTGGAAATCTTCGCTTTTCAATATCATAATAATCCTGTTTATCACGAATTTTGCACTTATTTAAAAGCCGGCCCAAAAAATGTAAAGGAATTAGAGCAAATTCCGTTTTTGCCCATTCAATTTTTTAAAACCAAGGAGATAATATCCGGAAAAGAAAAACCTGTTGCTACTTTTACCAGTAGTGGCACAACAGGTGCGGTGACAAGCAAGCATTTGGTCACAGATGTTTCTCTTTATGAAAAAAGTTATTTAAAGGGCTTCGCGCATTTCTATGGAAATATTGATGAATATTGTGTATTGGCCCTATTACCCTCCTACTTGGAAAGAGATGGCTCATCATTAATTTATATGGCAAACGACCTTATAAACAAAAGCAACCATCCAGATAGTGGTTTTTATTTACACGACCTCAATAGTCTAAAAGACAAATTGATAAAATTAGAAACCCAAAAAACAAAAACCTTACTGATTGGAGTTTCTTTTGCCTTGCTGGACATGGTAGAAAAACATTCTTTAAAATTAAAACATACGATAGTAATGGAAACTGGTGGTATGAAAGGAAAAAGAAAGGAAATGATAAGGGAGGAGCTTCATACTATCTTAAAAAAAAGTTTTGGGGTAGGGCAAATACATTCAGAATATGGAATGACAGAACTTTTGTCACAAGCCTACTCCAAAGGTAATGGGATTTTTAAAACCCCACCTTGGATGAACATACTAATACGAGATACTGAAGACCCTTTAACTATAATAGGTCCTGATAAAACTGGAGGAATTAATGTAATTGACCTTGCCAATGTAAATTCCTGTTCATTTATTGCAACCCAAGATTTGGGTAAAGTTTATTTAGATGGCAGTTTTGAGATTTTAGGTCGTTTTGACCACTCGGATATTAGAGGTTGTAATTTGATGGTGCTCTAGAATTTACTGCTTTTTCCAAACATCGCCATTATCAGTTCTTTCCAGTGTAGTTTCATCAATAATGTTAAAACCGAAAGGAAGTAAAAAACTTGATGTTGGTTCCTGCTCAAGGGTTAGTGTGAAATTTTCTATACTATAATTAAACCTTCGGATTATATCACCACCACCATATAAAACATCAACCTTTGTTTCATCTATAAATTCCAAGAATTCTGAACAGTTTTCTTCAGGATTACCACTAGTATCGCAATCTACAATATTGTGTACATACCTCCCTGACAAAGTTTCTGGCATCACACAACATTCCTGATCACTTTTACATGAAATAAAAAAAGCTAAGCAAATTAAAAAACCAATCTTTTTCATATTAATAACTTAGTTGCATTTCTTAGATTCCTAAATATGCATAAGGTTGCTTTAACTAATTAGCTACCAACACAAAATAGTTCTTTTTGCCACGCTGCAACAGCACAAATTTACCATTGATCAAGTCCGTCGCTGTAATGACATAATCTTCCTTTACCTTTTCCTTATTTACAGAAATTGAATTCTGTTTTAATTCCCTCCTAGCCTCACCGTTGGAACTTAAAAAACCCGTTTTGGCGGATAGGGCCGCTATCATGTCCAAACCATTTTCTATATCGGATATAGAAATTTCAGCCTGTGGAACACCTTCAAAAACATCTAAAAAAGTCTTTTCATTCAGTTTTTTTAAATCATCAGACGTAGATTTTCCAAAAAGTATATTGGTTGCTTTAATTGCATTGTCCAAATCTTCTTGTGAATGTACCATAACAGTTATCTCTTCAGCCAACCGTTTTTGCAATACTCTCATATGAGGAGCTTCAGCGTGCTCCTTAATCAGGCTTTCTATTTCTTCTTTGGATAGAAACGTAAAAATTTTAATATATTTCTCAGCATCCTCATCAGATGTGTTCATCCAATATTGATAAAATTTATACGGCGAAGTTCTATTGGAATCCAACCATACATTTCCACCTTCTGTTTTTCCAAACTTTGTACCATCAGCCTTTGTAATTAGAGGACAGGTAAGCGCATACCCTTTTCCCCCACCAATTCTTCTAATAAGCTCGGTTCCTGTTGTAATATTGCCCCATTGATCACTTCCTCCCATTTGCAAGGTGCAATTGTGGTTTTGGTAGAGATATAAAAAATCATATCCCTGTACCAGTTGGTATGTAAACTCTGTAAAGGACATTCCTTCTTTGGCTTCAGAAGACAATCGCTTTTTTACCGAATCTTTGGCCATCATATAGTTCACGGTAATATGCTTGCCCACATCTCGTATAAATTCCAAGAATGAAAAATCCTTCATCCAATCGTAATTATTAACCAGAACGGCAGCATTATCAGCATTGCTTTCAAAATCCAAAAAACGGGATAATTGTTCTTTTAAGGCATTTTGATTGTGGCGTAAAGTAGGCTCGTCCAATAGGTTTCGCTCAGCTGACTTCCCCGAAGGATCACCAATCATACCCGTGGCACCCCCAATTAGAGCATATGGTTTATGGCCAGCCAATTGAAAATGCCTCAACATCATAACACCCACTAAATGACCAATGTGCAATGAATCTGCAGTTGGATCAATCCCAACATAGGCCGATTGCATTCCACTTAATAAATGTTCTTCAGTTTCTGGCATTACATCATGCAACATTCCCCTCCATTTTAATTCGGCCACAAAATTTGATATCATTCTTAATCTCTTTGGTTAATTCTTGCAAATATAAAAGAAATAGTAGGCTTTGAGGTTGTGAAAAAATGAATAAATCCGTGCCAATTATGCAAGCTGCTTTTAAAAATTCCACAAGGCACTCTAATAAAAATGCTTTTATATTTTGATGCAAACATGGGAGCATTTAAATCTTAATTATTGAGTAAATTTGAAACATGGTTTTAGTAACAGGTGGCACAGGTTTGGTCGGCGCACATCTTTTGTTCCATTTGGCGAACAAAGGATTGAAGGTAAAAGCCATCCACAGAAAACAAAGTGATTTAAGGAGAGTAGAAAAAGTTTTCTCCTATTATTCTAATGATGCAACCGCCCTTTTTAAAAAAATAATGTGGATAGAAGCCGACCTTGACAATATTCCCACCTTAGAAATTGCATTCACCAATGTCACCCATGTGTACCATGCAGCTGCCCTAATCTCATTTGACCCAAGGAATTACAAAAAACTAAGAAAAGTAAATGTAAAAGGCACCAGAAATATTGTAAACCTATGTCTGGCATACGGTATTAAAAAACTGTGTTACGTAAGTACCATTGGCGCTATTGGCCGGAGTATCAATGGAGAATCCATGACGGAGGAAACCGAATGGAACGATGCCCATACCAATGTTTATGCCTTGACCAAATATGATGCAGAAATGGAAGTATGGCGAGGTTCACAAGAAGGGTTGGATATGGTCATGGTGAATCCAGGTATTGTTTTAGGCCCAGGTTTTTGGAAATATGGAAGTGGGAAATTCTTTTCTATAGCTGCAAAAGGCCAAAGAATTTATCCCCCTAGTGGAACTGGTTTTATAACTGTAAATGATGTTGTTAAAATGATGGTTTCTCTAATGGAATCTCCCATTAAAAATGAACGCTTTATTGCAGTTAGCGAAAATCTCACCTACAAAAAGGTGGTAGCTATCATTGCAAAAGAACTGGGTAAACCCGGTCCGAAAAATAAATTAAAACTTTGGCAGTTGGAAATCTTATGGCGATTAGATTGGGTTAGAACCGTATTGACAGGAAAAGAAAGAAAATTGACCAAAAATGGGGTTTTCTCCTTGCGAAAAAGAAGGGTTTATAACAATACTAAAATTCAAAAATATTTTCCCTTTGAATATGAATCAATAGAAGAAGCCCTTATATTTTCTTCTAAACATTTTCTAAAAGAGGTCTCTTAGTCCTTCTTTAAAGATGGTTTTTGAATTTCTTTGAACGCCCTTTTTTTATTGGCCTTTTCTGCTACACTATCGCTTTTTTTCATTCTGGCATCTTGCATTTCTTTTTTAGTTGCTTCCAATCTAGTTTCAACTTTTCTATATATAGATTCATAAATGGCAGGAGTAGAAGCATAATACAGGTCACTTTGCACAAACTGCACACTATCGATTTTGTGCTTTACATATAGATATTCCATAATCTCAATATCATTATCCTCCAAAATAGCCCTGCTTGTATTCTTTACGGCAACAAGAAGCGATAAATCATATAGAATATCGGTCATTTTGTCTTCTGCAATAAGGTTTTCAGGTTCCTCAATGAGCTTTTCAGCGCATGACACCAATAAAATCAATATTAAAACAAGGAATCCCCTTTTCATACTTACCTATCAAAAGTTAATCTTTGTGCATTTCTTTGCTCAGAAAATATGCCATTTTCATAGGCCAAATGGCCATTTACAAAAGTATGGGATATTTTAGAGTTAAAAGTAGCCCCTTCAAAAGGAGACCATCCACATTTATAAAAAATATTTTTTTTATCCACTTTCCATGGATCATCCCTATTTACCACAACTAAATCGGCAAAATATCCTTCCCTAATAAATCCGCGCTTAGTAATTTGAAAAAGTTTTGCCGGATTGTGACACATTTTCTCCACCACCTTTTCCAAAGGAATTTTACCTTCTTTACACTTCTCCAACATGGCCGGCAAGGCATGTTGCACCAATGGTCCGCCAGATGGGGCTTTGGTATATACATTGTCTTTTTCTTCTAGGGTATGTGGCGCATGGTCTGTTGCCACAACATCTATTCTGTCATCCAAAAGAGCCTTCCATAACAGTTCGCGGTCGTTCGCTGTTTTAACTGCAGGATTCCATTTTATAAGAGTCCCTTTACTTTCATAGTCAACATCGGAAAACCAAAGATGGTGAAGGCATACCTCGGCAGTAATTTTCTTTTTTTCCAAAGGAATATCATTTCTAAAAAGAGCTGTTTCAATTCCTGTAGAAACATGAAAAACGTGCAATCTTGCCCCGGTTTTTTTAGCTAAAGCAATAGCTTTCGAAGAAGATAAATAGCAGGCCTCGGCACTTCTAATTATTGGATGGTATTTTATTGGAATATCATCCCCATATAACCCTTTATACTTTGCTATATTCTCCCTAATGGTAGATTCATCCTCACAATGAGCAGAAATAACCATTTCGGTGTTTTTAAAAATTTTTTCAATTACTTCTTCATTATCAACCAACATATTCCCGGTGGAAGATCCCAAAAATAATTTTACTCCAGAACAAGCATTCCTATCCAATTTTTTCAATTCTTCCAAATTATCATTGGTGCCACCAAACAAAAAGGAATAATTGGCATAGGAAGTTTTGGAAGCCATATTAAATTTTTCTTCCAACTTCTTTATCGTTGTGGTCTGTGGAATTGTATTGGGCTGCTCCATAAACGATGTAATTCCACCCGCAATGGCCGCTCTACTCTCCGTCTCAATGTTTCCTTTATGAGTAAGGCCAGGCTCCCTAAAATGCACTTGGTCATCTATTACTCCGGGCAATACATAATTTCCTTCAACATCAATGACTTTGGCAGTTGTGTCACTTATGTCCTTATCTATTTTTAGAATAATGTTTCCCTGTAAAAGAATATCAGCTTTAAACTGAGTTCCTTCATTTACTACAACTGCATTTTTAATCAATATTTTATCCATTCCAATATTTTCTTCTTTGAAATATACTTGATAGTTTCATTGAAATCACCCCAAAAATGGCTTCCCCTACAATGGATGAACTCATTTTGGATTTTCCATGTACCCTATCCGTAAAAATAATGGAGACCTCTTGAATATTGTATTTTTTGAGGTAAGCCCTGTATTTCATTTCAATCTGAAAAGCATAGCCTATAAACTTGACCGCTTCAAGATTTATATCCTCCAAAACTTTTCTTTTATAGCATACAAAACCTGCTGTTGGGTCATGCACCTTCATACCTGTTATCATTTTTACATAAAAAGAGGCTCCATAAGAAAGTAAAATTCTGTATAAAGGCCAGTTCACTACGTTAACCCCTTTTTTATAACGAGAACCCACGGCTACATCTGCCCCATCCGCACACGCCCTGTACAATCGCAATAAGTCATCTGGTCGATGGGAAAAATCGGCATCCATTTCAAAAATATAATCATACTTTTTTGCAATAGCCCATTTAAACCCATGGATATAGGCCGTTCCCAAACCTGCCTTTTCTTTGCGTACTTCCAAAAACAAATTATTTGGGAACTCTTTCTGAAGTACCTGAACCCTTTCAGCAGTGCCATCTGGCGAATTATCATCCACCACCAAAATATGGAACTCTTTTTTAAGATCCAAAACAGCTCTTATAATGGCCTCAATATTTTCAATCTCGTTGTAAGTGGGTATAATGACTAGGCTGTCTACCATTGAATCTTGACTATTTGAGCAAAAATAACACTTTAAAACCTGTAAAGAAATCCTTGTTAAACTTTATGATTTTTTTAAATACTCGCATAAGAGTGATTATTTGTAATTTTGACGCCAATTAAGCATCTGGAATGACAAATAAACTTCCCAAACTCTTTCTCTTATTTTTAGGCGCCATTTTTTTGTTGAATCTTCTGCAAGCACATTTAACAGAACTTATTTTTGATGAAGCCTACTATTGGTATTATTCCCAGAATATGGACTGGGGATATTTTGACCACCCACCCATGGTGGCACTGTTGGTAAAACTAAGTAGTTATTTATTTGATGGTGAGCTGGGAGTTCGCTTTATGGGCTGTATTTTATCTACTGGAATATATATTGTCCTCTGGTTTATGATTGACTACCCTAAAAAGAAAGACTACATAGCCCATTTCTTCGTTTTGGTGTTTTCCATGGGGCTTATGCATGCCTATGGATTTTTAACACTTCCAGACACACCTCTTTTATTTTTTACGGCATTGTTTTTATTGGTTTATAAACAATTCTTGCAAAAACCCTCCTATTTTTTGTCCATTCTATTGGGTGTTGTGATGGCTGCTTTAATGTATAGTAAATATCATGCTGTTTTGGTTATCATTTTTGTATTGTTATCCAACCTTAAATTAATACTGAACAAATATGCCTGGGTTGGGGTAATTGTAGCTTTACTTTGTTATGTACCGCATTTTATGTGGTTATATGAGAATGATTTTGTTCCTATAAAATATCATCTTTATGAGCGACCTAACCAAGCATATAATTTCTCAAAATTTACCTTAGGTTATTTTGTAAACCTTATAGCAATATTGGGGCTTACTTTTCCTTGGATATATTGGGCATTGATTAAAACAAAAGCATCGGATAAATTTACCAAGGCACTTCTTTTCTTATCGTATGGTGTTATTATTTTCTTCTTTATTTCCAGTTTTAATAGACGCATACAAACCCAATGGATTATTATCATTTCAATACCACTGGCCATTCTCGCTTTTAATTTTTTAATACAAAACCAAACTGCAAAAAAATGGCTTTTTAGAATAGGGATTGTCAACATTGTGGTATTATTATTTCTTAGAATTGGCCTGGTACACGAGCCCTTGTTCCCTGTCACCTATGAGACTCACGGAAACAAAAATTGGGTAGGGAGCCTTTACTCCCAAGTGGGTGAGACCCCCGTTGTTTTTGAAAATTCATACCGTTTGGCACCCATGTATTCTTTTTATTCTGGTAGCACTTCTTTCTCTCTTAACAATATGTTCTATAGAAAGAATCAATATTCCATTGATAGTTCCGAGGATAAGGTTCAACATAAAAAAGTTGTATATGTGTCCAAATACATGAAAAAAGGTGATGTTTCCTTTTTTAGCAATGATAGCACAATCTATTATGGGAGGTATATTGAAAATTTTGAGTCTTTTAGAAAAATAAAATCTATTATAGGTGATAGCGAAGAAATTGACTTGAAAGAAAAAACCGATCTTCAATTAAAAATATACAATCCTTATAAGGAAGATATTCCAATTGAAAAACTAAAGTTTAATGGTATATTTCTTAACAAGCACAAGCAGGTTATGGAACAAAATCCCATTGAAACCACTCCATTGCTGCCGGATATAAAAAACCTCAAAACAAATGACACGACCATTTTTATTTTTAATTTACCCAAACCAAAAACCGAGAATCTGGGGTATTTTAAAGTAGGCGTTTCGGAAAATGGTTTACTGTATGGCCTTAATGGAGAAAATATAAAATTAAAATAATGGAACCTATCCAAAGAACCTTTGACTCTCTAGATTGGATTACTGTTATCCTTTTTTCCAGTCTAGTTTTTATTGTGATTGCCAAAGGTGTGTTCTATAACAGGTTTATGGACTTTATAATTTTGCCTTTTAACAACAAGTATATTTTTATGTACGGTAAAAAGGAAAAACTTTTGAATTGGTTCCAAATATTTGTTACTGTATTCCAAATAATTAACTTTTCCCTTTTTATATATCTTGTATATAATATTTTCAATCAAACGAATAACAGTTCATCCCTAACGTTCTATTTTACAATATTGGGATTGTTGGTCCTATTTATGATAATCAAAATACTCCTACAGTATGGCAATGGTTATGTCTTTAATTCGGGAAACGTTATCTCGCAATTTGTTTTTAAAAAGCTATCCTATTTAAACTATAGTGGTATTTTAATGTTCTTTTTCAATGTAATGTTGTGCTATGTCTTTAAAGGCTCAAAATCTATTGTTTATTTAAGTATTGTCTTAATTCTTTTAATAAATGTAATGGGTTGGTTAACAGCTCTAAGAAATCATCAAAAATTTTTAAGAGCTAATTTTTTCTATTTTATTTTGTACCTTTGCGCACTCGAAATTGCACCCTTTGTGATAATTGGAAGCTATCTAAAAGATTAACGGACTATGAAAGTAAAGACGATTTTGGTGTCTCAACCAGAACCAAAAATGGAGAACTCCCCTTATTCACGACTTATAGAAAAAGAGAAGGTCAAGGTAGATTTTATTCCCTTTATTCATGTAGAAGGTGTAGATGCAAAAGAGGTTAGGCAGCAAAAAATAGACCCTAAAAATTATACTGCCATTATTCTTACCAGCAGAAATTCTGTAGATCACTTTTTTAGAATTGCTGAAGAAATGCGCTTTAAAGTTCCGGACTCTATGAAATATTTTTGCCAGTCTGAAGCTGTTGCCTACTATCTTCAAAAATATGTAGTCTATAGAAAGCGTAAAATTTATGTTGGGAAAAGAAATTTTAACGAATTGGTTCCCTTATTTAAAAAATACAAGGAAGAAAAATTCCTTTTGCCATCATCTGACGTTTTAAAACCTATTGTTCCAGAAACTTTAAATGAATTAGGCATTGATTGGACAAGAGGAGTTTTTTATAAAACAGTTATTAGTGACCTATCAAAACTAAGAGACGTTTATTATGATGTTTTGGTATTCTTCAGTCCATCTGGAATAGAATCCCTTCTTAAAAATTTCCCTGACTTTGAACAAAATGATACCAGAATAGCGGTATTTGGCAATTCAACTGTAAAAGCAGCAACTGATGCAGGACTTAGAATAGACATCCAAGCGCCAACACCCGAGACACCCTCTATGACCATGGCTTTACAAAAGTATATTACTGTAGCGAATAAGAAATAACTCTCTATCTAGTTTCGAAAAATTGTGCTGTTCACAACTTTTTAAGGGTATATTTTTATATTTATAACAATTTGATACCTTAGTGTTTCGTTTTAAACACTAAAAGGACTCAATATATGTTGCGGAATATTCTTCTAATTGGCGCTGGAAAATCCACTTCTTTTCTTATAGATTACTTTTTAAATAAATCTGAGGAAGAAAATCTGTATTTAACCATAGGAGATCTATATCCAGAAAATATCTCAGATAAAATAAGGTCTCACTACCATTGCACAGTTCTAGAGTTAGACATTTTCAATGATGAGAATCGAATCAAAACAATAAAACAGGCAGATATTGTTGTTTCCATGCTTCCACCAAGACTTCACATAAAAGTGGCCAAAGATTGTATTGCACATTCTAAACATTTGGTTACAGCATCCTATGTAAGTGATGAATTAAAAGAACTTGACCCATCTGTTAAGGAAAAAGGGTTGGTTTTTATGAACGAAATAGGAGTGGATCCAGGTATTGACCACATGAGTGCCATGGAAATTCTAGATGACATCCGTGAAAAGGAAGGAAAAATAATTCTTTTTGAGTCTTTTACAGGTGGGTTGGTAGCTCCAGAAAATGACAATAATCTATGGAACTATAAGTTTACATGGAACCCAAGAAATGTAGTAGTTGCCGGACAAGGAGGTACTGCTAAATTTATTCAAGAAGGGACGTACAAATATATTCCCTACCATAGACTTTTTAGAAGAACAGAGTTTATGAATATTGATGGGTATGGAAAATTTGAGGCCTATGCCAATAGGGACTCTTTAAAGTATAGGAGTGCATATGGATTAGACAATGCGCTTACGCTCTACAGAGGCACAATGAGAAGGGTAGGGTTTTCCAAAGCTTGGAACATGTTTGTACAGTTGGGACTAACAGACGATAACTATACGCTGGAAAACTCTGAAGGAATGAGTTATAGAGAATTTATAAATCTCTTTCTTCCCTATTCCCCAACAGACTCTGTAGAATTAAAAATGCGACACTATCTTAAAATAGACCAAGATGATATTATGTGGGAAAAATTAATGGAGCTCAATCTATTTGATTCACATAAAATTATACCGCTACAAAATGCCACTCCCGCACAAGTGCTTCAATATATTCTAGAAGATAGTTGGACCTTAAAAGAAGATGAAAAAGATATGATTGTTATGTACCATAAGTTTGGTTATGAACTCAATGGTAAAAAACAGCAAATTGATGCCAGTCTGGTTGTAATTGGCAAAGACAGAACCTACACTGCCATGGCAAAAACAGTAGGACTGCCTGTGGCAATTGCCACTTTATTGATTTTGAACAAAAAGATAACCACTCCTGGTGTACAAATCCCTATCACTAAAGAGGTTTACCAGCCCATTCTTGCTGAATTAAAAGAATATGGCATTACTTTCAAAGCCAAAAGCGTGCCCTATTTAGGATACAATCCAGATTCTGTAGCAGGTTAATATTTATTACTTATTTGGTATATTTATCTTTAAAATGAAATATTAAAGATGAAATCTACTAACGAAAAAGTTAAGATTGATGGAATTGACAAAAAAATTCTAAGATTTCTGATGCAAGATGCCCGTAAACCCATTTTGGAAATTGCAAGAAACATCGGCATATCAGGTGCAGCGATACACCAAAGATTGCGAAAACTGGAAAGTTCTGGCCTAATTGCAGGTTCCAAGTTTATTATAAACCCCAAAGTCATGGGATATACTACCATGGCCTATATTGGTATCTTCTTGGACAAAGCCATGAGCAACCCTATTGCGGTTAAAGAATTAGAAAAAATACCAGAAGTTCTAGAGTGTCATTACACCACAGGGAATTGGTCCATCCTAATAAAAGTCCTCTGCAGGGACAATGAGCACCTTATGCATGTTTTAAATCATAATATCCAGAAAATAGAAGGTGTATCTCGCACAGAAACCTTTATTTCCTTACAGCAGCAAATTGAAAGGCAGATTCAAATTTAATTTGTATTCAATCTAAATAAATACTAGATTTGTCCCATGAAAGTGGTTTACAAATCTGAATTCTACACTCTATATCAGTCCAAGAAGGACCGCTATCATTATTTGGATATGGGACAAAAAACAGTGCGTTTGTCTTTTTGCCAGCTATTGGCCCTAAGGCATAAAGTACTAAGCATTCCTATTGAAAATCATTTTGATTCCTATTCTAATCAGCACGGTTTTGAAGTTTTGATGCTTTGCAACAAAGAACATCTTTTTGTGCTTAACACTTTAGAAGTTCTGGATTTAAAAAATTTAGTGGAAAACAGTCTTTCCGCCATGGGGGTATCTTCCAAAAGTGTTCTCTTACTGCAATAGCCACAGTTTTTTCCTGTTAACAAACAATCTAAAGCTAAATTCAAATTAACATTTCTCTTACTTTGCCTTTCTTTATTTTGTAATTTTGAGAAAAATAATAGTATGAAAGACATTGCAAGACAAAATATGAGCATAAAGGTAGAGTCCATGGATTTACTCAATGGACAAATCAAAATGGAGGCTCATGCATCGGCTATCTACTTGGCCATGGCTTCATGGTGCGAACAAAATGGTTTTTTTACAAGCGCAAAATTTTTCTATAAGCAAACAGAAGAAGAGCGTGGACATATGATGAAAATTTTTCAATTTTTGGTTGATGTTGGGGGAAACCCTATTTCTCCAGAAGTAAAGAATATAAACCACGATTACTCTTCAATTGTTGACGTGTTTGAAACCACTTTAGAGCACGAAGTTGCAGTAACAAAGTCTATTCATAATATTGTCCTAAAGGCACGAGAATTAGGCGACATTACAACCGAGCGCTTTTTAGATTGGTTTGTTTTAGAACAAGTAGAAGAAGAAAACACCATTCGTGATATCTTGGATATGATAGAAGTAACCGGTACGGAAGGAGTAGGATTACAAATGATTGACAACAAGGTCAACGACTGGATGGAATAATATAACAGTATTGAATAGAAATCAAAAAACGGGACTTAATATAAGTCCCGTTTTTTATTCCTTTTTAGGTAATATCTGCACTATTAATCTCTACCTCCAAATACTTGGAATGCCCAATAAACTAAGGATGCCAATGCACCTAAAGCAGCAACCAAATATGTTCTTGCTGCCCATTTAAGAGCATCCTCAGAACCTTTATATTCTTCTGGTGTCACCACATTCTTGTTCTTTAACCATGCCAAGGCCCTATTGCTTGCATCATACTCCACAGGTAATGTGATAAAACTGAACAAAGTGGCCAGCCCCATCATTACAAGACCCGCAATAGCAACATAAAACCCAAAACCAACCCCAGCAGCAGCCCCTAAAGCAAGTCCTCCAAAGACAATCCAAGTTGACATTCCCGAGGTAACACTCACCACGGGCACCAATTTAGAGCGCATGGTCAACCATTCATATGCTTGGGCATGTTGTACGGCATGTCCACATTCATGAGCAGCAACAGCCGCAGCCGCAGCATTACGTTGATTGTACACCCCTTCACTCAAATTAACTGTTTTGCTTTTAGGGTTGTAGTGGTCTGTTAACATCCCTGCAGTGGATACCACCTTAACATCCCGTATACCATGATCGGACAACATTTTCTCCGCAATCTCTGCGCCACTCATACCATTTTGCAAATGCACTTTGGAATATTTTTTAAACTTACTCTTTAATCGGCTACTTACCAACCAGCTTATCAGCGCTACAGCACCAATCAATATATAATATGTCATCATAATTTTAGTGTTTAAATTCTTTTTATAAATATACTTATAAAAGCAAAAACCCCGCCAAAATTAGCGAGGTTCAATATTCTGACAAAATGTACTGTTTATGCTTCCACACTTTCCCATTGGAAAGCTTCGATAATCTCCTTATAAACCACTTTTCCCTCTACAATGTTCAATCCCTTTTCTAAAGATGCATCCTTTTCACACGCATCTTTCCATCCAAGATTGGCCAACTTTACCACATAAGGCAAAGTAACGTTGGTTAAAGCTACAGTAGAAGTGTATGGTACCGCACCTGGCATATTCGCAACGCAGTAGTGAACCACATCATCAATGATATACGTTGGGTTTTCGTGCGTAGTAGGTCTTGTTGTTTCTACACAACCCCCTTGATCTACGGCAACATCAACGATTACCGTACCAGGATGCATGTCTTTTAGCATGTCCTTGGTAATTAAATTAGGTGCTTTTGCCCCTTTCAATAAAACTCCTCCGATTATAAGATCATGATTTTTTATATGCTTTCTTATATTAAATTCATTGGAGAACTCGGTAACCACATGGGGAGGCATTACATCGTTCACATAACGCAAACGCTTCATATTTACATCTAGAATGGTTACATGGGCACCTAGACCTGCTGCCATTTTTGCAGCCTGGATACCTACAACTCCTGCTCCAAGCACCAAAACCCTTCCCGGAGGCACTCCTGGAACTCCTCCAAGCAGAACACCTCTACCTTTGACCGGTTTCTCCAAATATTTTGCCCCTTGCTGAATGGCCATTCTCCCCGCCACTTCAGACATTGGTGTTAAAAGAGGTAAAGTTCCCTCATCATCCTCTACAGTTTCATAAGCTATACAAATAGCCTTGCTCTCTACCATGGCCATGGTTAATCGCTCACTGGAAGCAAAATGAAAATAGGTGAAAACTATTTGCCCTTTTTTAATAAGCTCATATTCCTCCCTAATGGGTTCCTTTACCTTTACAATCATATCACTAATGGCATAAACTTGTCCAATAGTATCCAAAATAATAGCTCCCGCCTGCTGGTAATCCTCATTAAAAAAACCGCTGCCATCACCAGCTCCTGACTGCACATATACAGTGTGGTTGTTTTTAACCAGTTCAAAAACCCCAGCAGGTGTCATCCCCACTCGGCTTTCATTGTTCTTAATTTCCTTTGGAACACCAATAACCATTTTGTATCGTTTAGAATTACACGGCAAAATTGTTACATTAAATTAAAAGAGCGAAATAAAATCGATAAAAAAGAGGGGGTATGCGGTTATAATTACAAAATAAATATAATTTACCCCTATAAATTTTGGGGTTATCTATGTTTTAACTTTAAAATAATCACAATGAAAGCCAAAACACCTGTTATGCCATTTGCCAACATAATGGACAAACTTTCTTGATATACACCATAGATAAACCATAAAATAAGTCCCATAAGAAAAACAAGATACATAGTAAGGGATATGTCCTTGGTAGATTTGTGTTTCCAAGCCTTGTACACTTGTGGTACAAAGGCCGAGGTGGTCAAAGCCGCCGCTACCAATCCTAAAATTTCAATGTTTTGCATTTAATTTAATGAAATTACCCGTTTGAACACTATCTAAAATAGGTTAAGACTACCTGTTAAGTAGTTTTATTCACATAAACAAACAAGGCATATTTAGCCAACAATGTTTACAATCTTTCCAGGAACCACGATTACCTTTTTTGGTGCTCTACCCTGTAATTGTGCTTGGGTTTTCTCATGCGCCATTACCGCAGCCTCTATATCGTCTTTGGACATATCCAATGGAAGCTCTAGCTTAAAGCGCATTTTTCCATTAAAGGAAATAGGATACTCCTTACTGCTCTCCACCAAATACTTTTCCTCAAATTTTGGGAAGGGAGCCGTAGCAATAGATTCTGTATGGCCTAATATATTCCACAATTCCTCAGCAATATGTGGTGCATAGGGCGATACCAAAATGGCCAAAGGCTCTAAAATTGTTTTGCTGGTACATTTTTGAGACGAAAGCTCATTGACACAGATCATAAAAGTGGACACCGAGGTGTTAAAAGAGAAATTCTCTATATCCTCCTCCACTTTTTTAATGGTCTTGTGCAACGTCTTTAAGTTGTCCTTTGTGGGCTCTACATCTTCGAATTTTGCACCATCATTATCAAAATACAAACGCCATAATTTTTTAAGGAAACTATGAACCCCAGTAATCCCAGCGGTGTTCCATGGCTTGGATTGCTCCAAAGGCCCCAAGAACATCTCATACAAACGCAAGGAATCTGCTCCATACTCCTCACAAATGGCATCTGGATTTACCACATTGTATTTTGATTTGGACATTTTTTCTACCTCACGAAGTACTTTTACAGGTCCATTATGGGGTAAAAACTTTGCATGCAAAAATTCCAATTGCCATTTTCTAAATTCATTTATATCCAATTCATCTGATGTATTAACTAAACTAACATCAACATGAATTTTATCGAATGAAAGATTTTCTTTTGAAACACCAGACAATTCCTGTATTTGCTCAAAAATATTATTGCTAGCTTCCTCATTTAAATAATCCTCAACTAATTCCTTTGAGACAAAAACATCAGGTCTTTGAGTAATTCGATAAAGAAGTGCACTTGTTCCAGTAATCATCCCCTGATTGATTAATTTTTTAGCAAACTCGTCTTTAGACACCAAGCCTTTATCAAACATAAACTTTTGCCAAAAACGGGAATACAGCAAATGGCCTGTGGCATGCTCGCTACCGCCAATGTACAAGTCCACATCTTGCCAATAGTTAATGGCTTCTTGGGAGAATATTTCTTCCTCGTTATGCGGGTCCATGTATCTATTAAAATACTGGGAACTCCCTGCCCAACCTGGCATGGTGTTAAGTTCCAAGGGCCACACTGTGGCATTATTTATCTCACTGTTACTCACAACATTATTAGTAACCGTATTCCAAGCCCAGTGGGTGGCATTTCCCAAAGGAGGTTCGCCGGTCTCCGTAGGAAGATATTTTTCAACCTCGGGCAATTCAATAGGCAAATGTTCTTTTGCAATCATTTGCGGCATTCCATCCACATAATACACTGGGAAAGGTTCTCCCCAATAACGCTGACGACTAAAAACAGCATCTCGCAATCGGTAATTTATCTTTCCTTTTCCCTGCCCTATTTCTTCCAAGGCATCAATAATTTTCCGGGTAGCTTCTTTATAGCTCAATCCATTTAAAAAGTCAGAATTGGCAATAATGGTTTTTTCCTTATCAGCAAAAGCTTCCTCAGAAATATCAACTCCCTCAAAAATATTTGGGATATCAATCTTAAAATGTTTTGCAAAATCATAATCGCGCTGGTCACCACAGGGAACGGACATTACAGCACCAGTTCCATAGCCTGCCAATACATAATCCCCAATCCAAATAGGAATAGGCTCTTTCGTAAAAGGGTGCTCTGCAAAAGCGCCTGTAAAAGCGCCAGAAATGGTCTTTACGTCCGCCATACGGTCTCTTTCCGAACGTTTTGCTGTGGCTTCTATATAGGCATCCACTTCAGCTTTTTGTTCTGGAGTGGTTATTTTGGATACCAAATCATGCTCAGGAGCCAAAGTCATAAAAGAAACTCCAAAAATAGTATCTGGACGAGTGGTAAAAACTTCTATTTTATAAGATTTCTCGTTATCGCTCGAAATGACATTGAAACCAACTGAAGCTCCTTCCGAACGGCCAATCCAATTGGTTTGGGAATCTTTAAGAGGTTGTGGCCAGTCCAGGCCTTTAAGGCCATCTAAAAGTCGTTGTGCATAGGCGGTAATCCGCATGCTCCATTGTGTCATTTTTTTACGAACTACAGGATGTCCACCGCGTTCTGAAACTCCATTTACAATTTCATCGTTTGCTAAAACTGTCCCCAATGCCGGACACCAGTTTACTTCAGTTTCCGCTAGATAAGTCAGCCTATATTTTAGTAATATTTCCTGCTTTTGTTTGCTGGTATAATTTTCCCAATCATCAGAAGAAAAGATAACTATATCCTCATCGCACAAGGCATTCACATTTTTATTTCCCTCTTTTTCAAAAATGGAAATTAGGCTTTCAATATCTTCTGCTTTATCAGTCCCTTTATTATACCAAGAATTGAACAATTGGGTAAAAACCCACTGTGTCCATTTATAATATTTGGGGTCAGATGTTCTCACCTCTCGACTCCAATCAAAAGAAAAACCCAACTGGTCCAATTGCCTTCTATAGGTCTTTATATTTTCTTCGGTAGTAATTGCCGGGTGCTGTCCTGTCTGTATGGCATATTGTTCAGCAGGCAGACCAAAACTATCGTACCCCTGCGGATGCAATACATTAAACCCTTTGTGTCTTTTATAGCGAGCATAGATATCGCTGGCAATATATCCTAAGGGATGCCCTACATGCAAACCTGCACCCGATGGGTAAGGAAACATATCCAACGCATAGAATTTTGGTTTTGCGGACTTGTTTTCTGCTTTAAAAGTTTGATTATCGGCCCAATATTTTTGCCACTTGGCTTCAATTTCTTGGAAATTGTAGTTCATCTTATGTATTTCTTCTAGTCCGCAAAAATAAGTTTAATCCATGAAAGGGGAAAGCCATTGTTCTTTATAGAATCTACAAAAATCAAAGCAATAATTGGTATCTTCACTTTATAAACACTTTATTTATTCTTTTATGCTCTTTTCTAAAATCAATTTCTATTTTACTATACTGCTTAGTTTTGTTTGCTTTTCATCCTTTGGACAAATGGAAACTTCAAGAGATTGGACCTCATTTGTTCAATCTCTTGAAGTTTCTACCGATAGACCTATTAAATTTAGAGTAACTGCTTCTGCCAAAACGGAAGTTGAAAATGAAAGTGGTTGGTCTGGAATTTGGGTAAGAGTAGATACAAAAAACGGAGAATCCGGTTTTTTTGACAATATGAGTGATAGACCCATTATCACTGATAAGTGGGATACATATATAATAGAAGGTGAAATAAATGAAAATTCTAAAGTTCTAAATTTTGGAGGCCTATGCATTAATAACGGCAAATTCTTTTTCGACAATTTTGAGGTTTCTACAGAAAACTCAAATGGTGAATTTGAAAAGTTGGAAATAAAAAATGCAAGTTTTGAAGAAAAATTATCCAACAATGAAGGTTTTTCCTGGGTAGAGGGAATTACAATTTCTGAACCTGTTAGAATTAAAGAATATAGCCTGTCCCTTAATAATGAAGACAAAGTTGATGGAAAATATTCACTATTGATAGAAGGCAACGGTGTTATTAGGGACACTACAGGTATCATTGGGCCTATAGAGGGGTTTTCTCCACAAATGGGAACATTGGTTACAATGCTCAACAATCTAAGCGCCAGGGTTGAAAGAATTGTCACAAATCTTGACCAAAATGAGCTAGATTATTTAATGGACGAAAAAGCAAATTCAATAGGTGCCTTGGTCATGCACTTAATAGCTACAGAAGTATACTACCAATCTTATTCTTTTGGAAAAGATGTTAGTTATAAAGATGAAACCATTAACTGGGATGCCGGTATGAATCTAGGTGAAGAAGGAAGAAAAAACATTAAAGGATATAGTACTCAATTTTATTTTGATTTATGGAAAAAGGTTAGGGCAAAAACTGTTGAAGAGCTTAAAAAAAGAGACGATGGGTGGCTGGCCCATGTACCCCCCGGATCGGATGTCAACAATTATTTCTATTGGTTCCATGTCATGGAACATCAATCCAGTCACCTAGGCCAAATTTTACTAATGCGAAAAAGAATCCCAGAATTCCCAAAAGAACCAGAAATTAAAGTAGGAGTAAAAGACTAGATTTGTTTGTTTACAGACTGGTATTCCTCTTATTTATTCTTTTTAACTTTGATCACTGATTATTTCTTATGAGCAAATCGTTTGAACGTTACCAAAAACGAAAGTTAATCTCCTCCTACTTCTCCGTAGTGTTGAGTATTGCTTTAGTGCTTTTTTTACTGGGTGTTCTTGGTCTTTTGGTATTAAACACCAAAAAAATGGCGGACCATTTTAAGGAACAGATAACCATATCTGTCTTTTTAAAGGACAATGCAAAAGAAGTAGAAGTGGACCAACTCCAAAAAAGCTTGGCCATGGCAGATTATACTAAAACTGCCACCTACGTATCTAAAGAAGATGCGGCTGAAAAGCATAGCGAGGAAATTGGAGAGAATTTTTTAGATTTTTTAGGTTATAATCCCTTAAAAAATTCCATTGATATAAACCTTAATGCAGATTTTGTTTCTCCAGAACAAATAGAGGAAATTGCCGCTGACCTATCTTCCAAGGCTTATGTGGACGAGGTAAGTTATGACAAACCTCTTATTGCCTTATTGACTGACAATGTAAAAAGAATTGGGTTTTGGATTTTGGTCGCCAGTGCCATTTTTACTTTTATTGCCGTTTTATTAATAAACAGTTCTATTCGATTGTCCATTTATTCCAAACGATTTATTATAAAGACCATGCAAATGGTGGGTGCCACCAAAACCTTTATTCGTCGCCCTTTTATATGGAACAATATTAAATTGGGCATGTTGGGCGCATTTTTGGCCCTTTTAGGTTTGGCAATCGTACTAGTTTACATTGATAAAAATTTCCCGGAGCTTAATCTGTTCCAAGATCTTACAACTTTAACGATTCTTTTTGTTGGGGTTTTTGTTTTAGGGCTTTTGATTTCTTTAATTAGCACCTATTTTGCCACACAACGTTTCCTTAATTTAAGGACTGATGATCTTTATTACTAAATTTGTAGCATGAGTAAAAAGAATAAAAACATTCAAGAGCCTAAATCTGAGTTTATTTTCCAAAAAAAGAACTATACTTTCATGTTTATAGGCATAGCCTTTATTGCACTTGGATTTATTTTGATGAGTGGCGGCGGAAGTGATGACCCAAATGTGTTCAATCCGGATATTTATAGTTTTAGAAGAATTAGATTGGCACCTACCTTAGTATTGATAGGTTTGGGAATAGAAGTATATGCCATTTTGTTGAATCCGCACAAGAAGAAAAAATAATTGGACATTATAGACGCCATCATCCTTGGAATTATACAAGGACTGACCGAATTTTTACCCGTATCATCCAGTGGACATTTAGAATTGGGAAAAGCCATTTTAGGCGATAGTTCTGTTCCCGAAGAAAGCCTCCTTTTTACAGTAGTTTTACATTTTGCTACAGCACTGAGCACTTTGGTGGTCTTTAGAAAGGACGTTTGGGAAATTATCCGTGGGCTTTTTCAATTTAAGTGGAACGAAGAAATGCAGTTTTCCATGAAAATTATTATTTCCATGATTCCCGCCGTGTTAATTGGTCTTTTTTTTGAGGAACAATTAGAAGCGTTTTTTGGAGGTGATATTAGGTTTGTGGGCTTCATGCTAATCATTACCGCTGTACTTTTGTACTTTGCGGACAAGGCCAAGGACACCAATAAAAAAGTAAGTTTTAAGAATGCCTTTCTAATAGGCATTTCGCAGGCCATTGCCATGCTGCCCGGTATTTCCCGAAGTGGGGCAACCATTTCCACATCGGTTTTATTGGGTGTGGATAAAACCAAAGCAGCCCGATTTTCATTTTTAATGGTGGTCCCTTTGATTTTTGGAAAAATTGCGAAGGATATTTTCAGTGGCGATCTTACTATGGAAAGTGGACAATCCGTCGCCATGGGTGCAGGTTTTGTCGCCGCTTTTATTGCAGGATTGGTTGCATGCACATGGATGATCCAATTGGTAAAGAAAAGTAAACTTTCTTACTTTGCCATTTACTGTTTGGTAGTTGGTTTAATTGCCATTGGATACAGCTATTTTGGTTAGTTCTATATTCTAGTTCAACAACCAGTATTTCATATGAATTACAACAATAAAAAATTTAGAGCGCTAAAAACATCCGAAAACGCAGAGGTGTCGGCCGAAACCATTTTTCAATATAAACAAGAGGGTGCTATTGTGACTTCAGAATATAGTGGTGGACAAATTGTTAAAGGACATCTTATTGGTTTGGTGAATGACAATGGAGTTATTGATATACGATATCATCAAATAAATACTAACGGTGAATTAATGACAGGGAAATGTATTTCCACACCAGAAATTGGCAATGACGGCAAAATTAGGTTGCATGAAAAATGGCAGTGGACTTCTGGTGATAAATCCAAGGGAGAATCAACCTTAATTGAACTATAAAACACCTTACTTGAAAACTAAAGAAGAATACTTAACAGGGCAAATAGTACTTATAGACAAACCCTTGGGCTGGACTTCTTTTCAAGTGGTGAATAAAGTTCGATGGATAATTCGCCAAAAGTATGACCTTAAAAAAATAAAAGTTGGCCACGCCGGCACATTGGATCCATTGGCCACTGGGTTACTGATTTTATGTACTGGGAAATTCACTAAAAAAATTCCAGAACTACAAGGACAGACAAAAGAGTATACAGGAACCATTACACTTGGTGCCACAACCCCTTCTTATGATCTGGAAACGGAAATTGATCAAAAATTTCCTGTAGAACATATTACCCCTGAGCTCATTCTTAAAACTACAGAAAAATTTGTTGGAGAAATCGAACAAGTACCCCCAGTTTTTTCCGCCCTAAAAAAAGATGGAAAACGATTGTATGAATATGCTAGAGCAGGAGAAGAAGTAACAATAAAATCTAGAATTATTGAGGTTTCTGAGTTCGAAATCACCAAAATTGAACTTCCTAAAATAACATTTAGAGTGGTTTGTAGCAAGGGAACCTACATACGCTCATTGGCTCACGATTTTGGAAAGGCATTGGGCTCTGGAGGACATCTATCCGAGTTGAGAAGAACCAAAATAGGGGATTTTAACGTAAATAAAGGGCTAACACCTGAAGGTTTTGAAAAAACACTGCTGATGGGAGAGTCATCAGAAAAGTAATTTTTCTTTTTCTTTTAGGACTTTTTTAAAATATTTTTTAGAAAAAACGGTTATAATAGCACTTATGAACTTAAACCGAAGTCAGTTATCTTTTTTAATAACATTCTTCTCCATGACCCTTGTGGTATTGTCTTTGTACAACATTCACTTAGGAGGTCAGGAAAAGGAGGATGAATATGTTATTGAGTTATTGTCTGATGAGGAACTGGAAGAAATTATAAAAGAAGAGGAGAAATTATCTGAAGAACTGGCCCAGAACGACCCCATTAAAAGCCATATGGCCTTTAATGAAACCGCCAAGCCCAGTTATGGCGCACCAGAACCTTTAAAAACCTTGGACGAGATTCTAGCAGAAAAAGAGGCCGATGAGAATCCTAATGAATCTGATGAATTTTCTGAAATGGATTCCGACTATGCGGCCAAGGTAAAAGAGCTTGCAAAAAGAAGGGAAGAAACCAAACAGCTTCTAGGAGAAAGAGAGGCGCAAAAACAAGAATTTACCAATAATCTGGCGGAAAGAAGAACCTCAGTATCCTATTCTTTGGTAGAACGAAATGCCTATGCTTTACCACCTCCTATCTACACTTGTATAGAAGGTGGCAAAGTGGTCATAAATATTCATGTGAATGCCCTAGGGCAGGTACTTGATGCTAATTTTAATGAAAAAAGTTCTGGCACTTCCAATGGATGTTTAGTAGATAATGCTATAGCATATGCATTAAAAGCCCGTTTCAGTGGAGATTCCACTAAACCAGAACAAGTAGGGACCATTACCTATATTTTTCAGAGTAAATAGTCTTTTTAACCTCACTTTGTTTTCCCATTATTCCCATATCTTTAAACAAAAGATTTAAATTCTATGGAAAAACATAAATGCGGTTGGTGTGTAGGTGATGACCTCTATGAAGCCTATCATGATAACGAATGGGGTGTTCCTGTTAAAGATGACAATACAATATTTGAGTTTTTGATTCTTGAAACTTTCCAGGCCGGTCTTAGTTGGATTACCGTTCTTCGCAAACGTGAAAATTTTAGAAATGCCTTTGATTATTTTGATTATAAAAAAATAGCTTCTTATGATGAAACCAAAATTGAAGCCTTATTACAAGATGAAGGCATTATCAGAAATAAACTAAAGGTAAGGGCCACGGTTTCCAATGCACAGGCATTTATAAAAGTACAAGAAGAGTTTGGAACTTTTAGCAAATATATTTGGGACTTTGTAAATGACAAACCCATAAAAAATAGTTTTAAGAACTATAAGGAAGCCCCTGGCAATACGCCACTTTCTGATGCGTTAAGCAAAGACCTTAAAAAACGGGGATTTAAATTTGTGGGCAGCACAGTGGTCTATGCGCATATGCAGGCCACTGGAATGGTAAACGACCATGAAGTTGGTTGTTTTAGGTATAATGAGGTTTAAATAATTGATATACTATATTAAAAGCTTAAAAAGAGCGTTCGTTATATACCATAGATAAAAAGAATGAAAATCCAAATTACCTTAGCACTTCTTGTACTTTCCATATTTTCCTTTGGACAAACAACAACATTTGAAGATTGGAAAAAAGAATCAGAAACAAATAAGCGACTTCTTCCAAAATACGGAATGATTGAAAAATCTAAGGAAGAAAAAGAATTTGACAAGGAGTTTATAAATAATATAATGATGGAATTTGACACTAAGTTGAGCGCATCAAATCACATGGTAGATTTAGGGTTCAAATACTTATATCGAGGTGATTTAAAAACTGCTATGTCCCGTTTTAATCAGGCTTATTTACTTGACAATAAAAACTCTAACATCTATTGGGGCTATGGTGCCATATATATGGCCTTTGGACAATACGAAGAGTCAAGAAATCAATACACCACAGGGTTGGAAATTGATTCAAATAATGATAATATTCTTATTGACTATGGCACAACTTACTTAGGTGAATTTTATAATTATATACAAACTGATTCAAAAAAGGCGCACTCCAAACTTGAGGATGCCATTGAAAAACTTACTTCTGCCTACCAAGCAAACCCCAAAAACCCAAATGCATCATACAAGCTTTCCATATGTTATTTAAATAAAAAAAACTGCCAAGAGGCCAAAAGATTTTTGGGAATCTCCGATAGGTTAGGAAATGGCAACATTACCGAGTCTTATAGAAATGAGCTAAGTCAGAAATGCGCTTCACAAACAAACAATTGTTCTTCTGTTAAAGTTGGGTCATTTAAGACTGTCGATGATTGGAGTGGTGAAACATTGATAACTCGAACAAAAAAATATCAGATTGAGGAGAATAAAGAGCATGGGTACAAACTAAAACTTAAAGTTACTTGGATTGATGATTGTACATACCAGCTAAAACCTATTAAAGATTTATTAAATTCTAGTAGTTCGGAATTACCAAAAATGATTTTAACTTGTAAAATTATAGAAATAATAGAGGACGGTTATATTCAGGTTTCAACAACAAATTCCGACCCTACAGAAATTGTTACAAAAGTAATTGTTCTATAGATTTCCCATTAAAAAAGAAATAAACTCCGCTCTCGGAATCTCTTCGGCGCCCAAACTCTCCAAATGTTCCGTATGCACTTGGCAATCTATTAATTTATAATCTTTTGCATTTAACTCCTGGGTCATTCTTATAAATGCAAACTTAGAAGCATTACTTTTTAGGCTAAACATACTTTCTCCGCAAAAAACATGGCCCAAATCTATTCCATATAGTCCGCCGACCAAGTCATTATTTTCCCATACCTCATAAGATGTGGCAATCCCCATTTTATGAAGTTCCATATATGCGTTTTTCATATCCATGGTTATCCAAGTTCCATCTTGACCATCTCTTTTTATAGTTTTGCAATGGTCTATCACCCTTTCAAAACAAGTGTTTTTGGTTAACCTAAACTGATTACTGGCAACCACTTTCCTCATGCTTTTGGAAACTTTTAACTTGGATGGAAAAAGCACCATTCTAGGGTCGGGACTCCACCAGAGAATCATGGAGCCCTCATTAAACCATGGAAAAATCCCATTTTTATAGGCCAAAATCAATCGTTCTGTGGATAGATTGCCACCAACGGCCAACAGACCCTCTTTATTGGCATTTTCCACAGGTGGAAATTCCAAGTCATTGGACAAGAAATAAATAGGTGTATCCCCCTCTTTGTTCACTACTATTATTTAAAAATAAAATCCCACAAGTATTAACCTATGGGATTCATCATTAATTATTCATTTTTAACTTTTAGAAAGGCAAATCATCATGATCTTCCTCATTTAAATCTTCCGCAGGTTCAAAAGCATCCATAGGGGGCACCGGTGGTATTTCGCCACTAGCACCTGTATTAGATTGTAGGCTTTCTATTCTCCATCCTTGGATAGAATTAAAATACCGGGTTTCCCCTTGTGGGTTTACCCATTCTCTACCTCTTAAGTTGATACTTATTTTTACATCTTGACCAACAGCATAACTGTTTAACAAATCACATTTATCCTGTATAAACTCAACCAAAATATGTTGTGGATACTGCTCGTCCGTAGTTACAACAATCTCTCTTTTTCTAAAACCATTATTACCAAAAGTCTTGGTTTCATCCAACATCTTTATTTTTCCCTGTACTTCCATTCTCTATTGTTTCTTTTTATTTATTCTCTATTTATTTGGGAAGGCCCATTACATAAGTTCCCAGTTTTTTTCCTTTTTTTCTATACATTATAGCTTTTTCCCATGTATAATTCTCTGTTTCCAATCCTTCCAAAAGCACATCCATATCCTTTAAAGTATACATTCTTGGCAAAGACGCTTGTCCGTCCCATGCATAACAAATGGGGATAATTGGGATAAGATACGTAAATACCAATTGCCTCCATGTAAGCGGTTTAACAAAAGGGGTCATGAAAAGTACCATAAGCATCATTACTGCCAAAGAAATTGGTAATAACAACCACCACATTAATAGGGGTATATTGTTCTGTCCCATTTCATAAATTAACAACGGTTGTTTATTTTCTTGTGCCGACTTCAATATTTCTTTGGCATTTTCAGGGTTCATATGATGAAAACTGTTCACCATCGTCTTTAATCCCTCAGGTGTATTTGCTATATCAGTGGCATCCACTGGGGATTTATGGTATTTAATGCTTGGATTATATTGTGAATTGAATTTAGCGACCATCTCATCATCTGGATACAGATCTGTCATTATCAAATTTACGTCCTTGTACCTATCATAGCCATGGAGTATTTTCATCACCTCTGGCATAGCACCACCAGCGCCCGACCCCAAATCAACAATCTGCTTTGCATTACTTTTAATAAGTGCCTGTGCCACCAAATTGGCCAAAACATCACTAACACCCAGCAACTTGTGCAGTACGTTTATCAAATTGGTCATACAGGTACGCAACCATGTGGGAAACCAATCGTAATCTTCAAACTCAAATAGTTGGATTCTTTTCATTTAAAATTAAAGCAATATGCCTAAAAAAGCACTCAAAAAAACTTGAAATACAGGGTGACAAATGTAAGGAAATTGTAGGGTAAATAAAACCCTTGACTTATTGTTAAACACAACATCTTTGGGCAATTTAAGTTATATTTAGTATTAATTACTAACCGGATGAACTTTAATCCAAAAAAGAAAACTTCAAATTTTATTTTATTGATAGCAGGTTTTGCTATTGTTAGCCTTATTCTATGGAATACCAATAGTTTTTTTAGAAAATTTAAAGAAGAAGAGCGTTATAAAATGGAGATATGGGCCACTGCCCAATCCGAACTATTACAATCCTCTGCCACCACGGAGTTGGGAAACCTTACCTTAAAAGTGTTTCAAAGCAATACCTCTACCCCTATGATATTGGTCAATAAAGATGGTTCTATTAGGGTGAACAATATGCCCCAGGAAATCTTGCAGGAAAAAGGGGAAATAGAAAAAATAATGAAGAAATTTGCCAGTGAGAACAAACCCATCATTATTGAGGACAACCAAGAGCAGTTGGCTACCTTATACTACGGAAACTCTGAAGTTCTTAACAAACTTAAATATTACCCCATAGCTCTTTTGTTGATTATTCTACTATTTGGAACCGTGATTTACTTCCTTTTTAAGACCAATAAGGCATCTGAGCAAAATAAGCTCTGGGCGGGCATGGCAAAGGAAACTGCACATCAAATAGGAACGCCCCTTTCTTCCCTTTTGGGGTGGAACGAAATGCTGAAAACAGAAAATATAAACCCGGACATTACCATTGAAATCGAAAAAGACATTTCCAGATTGCAAACCATTACCGAACGTTTTTCCAAAATTGGTTCCTTACCCAAATTGGAGGAACATGATATTGTTGAAGAAACCCAAAAAGCATATGATTATTTAAGATTGAGGAGTTCCAAGCTTATACAGTTCTCTTTTGATTCCAAGATAAAAAAAATGCCTGTTTTGCTTAATCAATCCCTTTACAATTGGACCATTGAGAATTTGGTCAAAAATGGTATTGATGCCATGAAGGGAAAAGGTAGCATTTCCATAGAGATTGTTCCTGAAGGCAATCATGTAAATATTCTTGTGTCGGATACTGGACACGGGATTCCAAAAAATGACTTCCATACTATTTTTAATCCTGGTTTCACCTCCAAAAAAAGAGGCTGGGGGCTTGGATTGTCATTAGTAAAAAGAATTGTGGAAGAATACCACAAGGGTAGGGTAAAAGTACTTTCATCTAGCAAAGAAGGTACCATTATGCAAATATCTTTAAAAACTAATACTTAGGCCATGGCGAAAGAAAAGTTAGAAGTAATAAAAGAGGCAGATCTGACAAACAATTGTCCTGAGTGTTTTAATCAGGATATAAAACTTTCTTTTTATCAAAAACATAGATACACTAAATTCTACCACAAGGTCACGGGGGAAGTTTCCAACCAAATTAAATGTAATAAATGTAGTTCTGTTATCTATCCCGTAAAATGGACAGAAGATATAGAGCGTAGTTTTGATTATTATCAAAAAATGGTGGAGCCCAAGAAAAAATCGGTACAATATACCACCCTGTTCTATATTCTAATCTTGCTGGTGATTTCCTTAATCGTAGCAGGGGTATATGCTTATTTGGAAGGCCTTATTTAAGTTTAGACCGAATCTTTTCTGCAATAGTTTCAAATTCCCCTGAACTAAGTGATTCTTTATATTGAAAGGTTGCATTTTTCATGGTGTGTAAGGGAATTAAATGCACATGCACATGGGGAACTTCCAACCCAATGACAGTAATGCCCACTCGTTTGCAGTCTATGGCCTGTTCTATTGCTTTTCCCACTTTTCTGGAAAATGCCATAAGACCCATATAGGTTTTTTCATCCAAGTCAAAAATTTTGTCCACTTCCTTTTTTGGAATACACAAAGTGTGTCCTTTGGCATTTGGATTTATGTCCAAAAAGGCAAGAAAATTATTATCCTCAGCTATTTTATAACATGGAATATCTCCATTAATGATTTTGGTGAAAATACTTGGCATATACTACGCTTTATATATTGATAAATATACGAAAACGACAGATTGAAACATGCAAATTACTCTTTTAAAGACTTAAACTTTAGATATGAGTATACCAATGGCACAATGATAATGACAGCAACTGTTCCAAAGAAAACACTCATAAGTGCTGTCCCTTTTAACAAGAAGCATGAAATAATCATTAACAATCCCCCTACAAACCAAAGAACCCCTCCAAGTTTATGGGTATCGTTCCAAACAGTTTCATTCTCTAATGTCCAAGGTGTTCTTATGCCAATGAAGTAATTTGGCTGTAACGTTTTGAAATAGTTCCCCAATGTGGTAATCAAAAGTCCAATTAATACAAAAACATAATTTATATTGGTAAAAGATTGATTTTTTGCTGAATAAATAATCAAAATGGCCAAGGCAGACATAAAGAGTACCAGAATAAATTTGAGCTGCTGAAACTTGTTTCCCATTTTCTGAATTTTTTTCTTAGGATCAATTTTTGGCACAAATAAAAAGATGATGTAAACTAAAACAGGTAATAAAAAAGGGAGGCTTACCAATTCCATTTTATCTCCCCAACGATCAACATCGCCATTAATGTTCCAATGCATAGGAACCCTTTCTGGTAGGGAATTCCATACATAGGCCAGATAAATAAAGGGTAGGATTAATATTATGATTATTGGCAGTTCTTTTTTTAAAGTAGTTCGCATTTGGCTATTTTTTTAAGGTTATGATCCATTGTAACAAATCTTCAATAATAGTTGTATTTATAGAGTATATGATAAACTGTCCCTTTTTTTCACTAGTGACCAAGTCAGCCCTTTTGAGAATATCCAAATGATGGGAAATACTTGGCTTCGAAATATTAAAATGGTCGGCAATATCACCTGCGACCATATTCTTTTCTTTTAAAAGAAGTAAAATATCCCTTCGAGTCTTGTCATTTAGTGCTTTAAAAATATTATTCAAAATGATTATATATTTAGACAAATATCTAAATAATATTTTTAACCACAAAAAAAACCTGACTAACATCAGGTTTTAACTATTTGTTTAATAAGCCTTTAATTCCTAGTAATCTCCAAAATTTCGAATTTAATTATTCCGTTGGGCACCTGAACTTCTGCAACATCACCTACGCTTTTTCCCAATAATCCCTTTCCTATAGGAGAAGTTACCGATATTTTTCCAGTTTTTAAATCCGCCTCACTTTCGGCCACCAAAGTATATTTCATTTCCATACCATTGGCCTGGTTTTTTAATTTTACCGTGGACAACACCAATACTTTGGATGTGTCCAATTGGGATTCATCAATCAAACGGGCATTGGCGAATGTCTCTTCCATTTTGGATATCCTAAGTTCCAATAACCCCTGAGCTTCCTTGGCAGCATCATATTCTGCATTTTCAGACAAATCTCCTTTGTCCCTTGCTTCCGCAATGGCCTGCGATGCTTTTGGACGCTCAATATCTTTAAGGTGATTCAACTCATCTTTCAATTTCTGTAACCCCTCTACCGTATAATAAGATATGTTACTCATAGCCTCCTAGTTTTATAAATACAAAAAATCCCCTTTTTGTAGAGGATTTCGAACAAATATACATATTTTTTGTTCAAATTTGCAGTTAACTAATCAATTACAATCCACTGAATGAGGGGTTTTTGGAGTATTTTATTTGGACTTATTCTACTATCTTGTAATAGTGATAGGACCAATCGAAATCCCTATTTACAAGAAATAGGTTTTAGGTTTGACGCGAACCTCAACCTCCCTCTTTACAGTCCGTTGACCAATACCGGAAATGCAGTTTATATTGGTAATCAAACCGTGGGCACACGTGGGGTTTTTGTAATTAATACAGGCTTTAATGTATTTAGGGCTTTTGAGGCCAGTTGTCCCAATCATGCACCCAATTCATGTTCTACAATGGAGCTTAATGGCCAAACTGCAATTTGCGGTTGTGATGAGTATGAATATAGTCTTTTCACGGGCCAGCAATTGAACCGTCCTGATGATGGTAATCGATATTATGATATGTTGGAATATCATACAACTTTTAGTGGCAGTGTGGTTACCATTTCCAACTAAACAAAAAAAACAACCTTACTAATGAATTATAGAAAACTAGGCAAAACAAATTTTAATGTGTCAGAAATATCCCTTGGGACTTGGCAAGTAGGCGGAAAATGGGGCTCTGGTTTTGATGATATTTTGGCTGAAAAAATAATCAATGAAGCTATAGATTCTGGTATTAATTTTATTGATACTGCCGATGTTTACGAAGCTGGTTTAAGTGAAGCCGCTGTTGGTAGGGTTGTACGTTCCAGAAGCGAAGAAGTTTTCGTGGCGACTAAGTGTGGACGACAAATAAATCCTCATATTAATGAAAATTATACTCCAAAGGTATTACGCCAATATGTAGAGGATAGTCTTAAAAATACAGGATTGGAATGCTTGGACCTTATTCAATTACATTGTCCGCCAACAGAAGTTTATTATCGTCCGGAAATCTTTGAGCTATTTGACAGACTTAAGAATGAAGGGAAAATAAAAAACTTAGGCATAAGTGTGGAAAAAGTTGAAGAAGCCCTAAAAGGAATGGAATTCTCTAACGTTACCACTGTACAAATCATCTTTAACATGTTCCGTCAACGTCCCTCAGAAAAATTCTTCGAGGAAGCTAAGAAAAAAGATGTGGGCATTATTGTTAGAGTACCTCTCGCAAGTGGGTTGCTTACCGGAAAATTTTCAGCAGATACTCAGTTTGAAAAAGATGATCACCGATTTTTTAACCGTGAAGGAGCTGCTTTTGACAAAGGGGAAACCTTTTCTGGTATTCCCTATGAAATAGGATTAAAAGCTGTTGAAGAACTTAAAGTTGTATTTCCAAATACTCAAAATCTTGCCCCATTTGCCTTAAGATGGATTCTAAACCACCCAGAAATAAGTTGTATTATCCCTGGTGCATCTAGAAAAGAACATTTACTCTCTAATAGTACGGCAATGGATTTAGGTTCATTGACCAAGGAACAAAACCGAGCAATTGATGCTATTTATAAAAAACATATTAAGCCTTATGTACATCAATTGTGGTAAAAAAATAGCCCCACAAAACTGTGAGGCCACTTTTAATTAAACACTTATTTTAAAAATTTATGGTTGCTCCCAACAAAAAATTGGTTCCAGCTTGCGGATAATAACCCGCTCCTTCAATTGTTGTTGTAGCATTAGGGTCTGACCATGTATCATCAAACGTATAAAAATATCCATTCGAGATATATTCTTTGTTTAATATGTTGTTGACCAATCCAGAAAGCACAATGTTCTTAATAAAGGAATTCGTTTCAATTACATACTGAATGTTAAGGTCGGTTTGGGAATAAGCATCCAATACCGAGCCTTCAGAATCTATATTCCCCATATATTGTTTACCCACAAATTTACTAAACAAAGAAAATTGTAAGTTTGGAGAAGGCAAATAGCTTAACATATTCCCAGCAACAAAACTTGGTGAAAAAGAAATATTGGTATTTCCTAAATTTTGAAGCACCCCATCTCTTTGAAAAACAAAATCTTTATTCTTATTTGTACTTAAAGCAACATTAGGTTTCAATATAAACTTGTCCCCCAAATTTATATTGGCATCAACTTCCAAACCCATTCTATAACTATCTCCCACATTTGCCCTAAGTGGTGCGCCAACATCATTTAACTCACCCGTTAAAACTAACTGGTCTTTATAGTTCATATAATAAACATTAGTGTTTATTTGTGTATCGGAAGAAACATAACGCCAGCCCAGCTCAAAATCATTTAATTTTTCTGATTTAGGGTTGCCACTTTCATAATCATTTCTATTGGGTTCCCTATTGGCTACAGCATATGAAAAATAGAAATTGTTGTTTTTATTGGCGTCAAAAGTTATACCCGCCTTTGGATTAAAAAAATTAAAGGTATCATCTACTAAACCTGTTTCATCTCCATTAGCACTATACCCTACTGTTCTATATTGAAGGTCCCCAAAAAGACTCCACTGTCCATCCAATTTATAATTTGCTTTGGTGTATAGGTTAAAATCCGTTTTCTTGGAGTCATCATCATAATACCTATCCCTAATTTCACCGTTTCCGGCGTAGCGCGCCCAAATAACCTCTCCAAAATGAGCTCCCTCGTAGGTGTTCCATCCTCCACCAAAAATAAGGTTCAGCTTTTCATTGGTATAATTTGCAGAGAAAACAGTGCCATAAAAGTCATTATCCAACCATCTACGACGAATTAAATCTGTTGTATTAACTTCTTCCCCATTAATAGTTATTGGAGCAAAATCATAGGTGGCAAAATCATCTTCCACCCTATATTGTTCAAAATAACCTCTTCCATTTGTATAATGTACAGCAATATTAGTGCTCCAATTTTCTGAAATTTTTTCGTTCCAAAGTAACTGTGCATGGTCTTGCTTGTAATTATCTTCCTCATTTTCATACGTGTAATAATTATACCTCCTATCTGAATTACGTAGGTTCTCCGCCTCGGCATCAGAAAGAAAATTGTCTGCTATAAATTGTTCTACTCCAGCCTCATCATTTTTTATTCTTACTAATGGCGTTCCGTACCAGGCTTGATATGTAATTTCATGCCCCCCAAAAAGCAATGCCTTAATTAAGGTATTATCATCTTTGTAGGCTCCTTGTAAAAAATAAGATTCCAAATTTGAAGATGCCCTATCTATATATCCATCAGACTTAATTTTGGATAAACGCCCAGAAATTTCAATATGGTCATTTAATAATCCCGTACTGAATTTAACATTGTTTTTAAGCGTATTAAAGCTTCCTATTGAAGAGGATACCTGGGCATAGGCCTCATCAGATACAGCATCAGTCAATACATTAAGACTGGCACCAAAAGCACCTGCCCCATTCGTTGAAGTTCCCACACCACGTTGCAATTGTAAACTTTCAGTAGAAGAAGCAAAATCCGGCATATTGACCCAAAATGTGCCCTGTGATTCCGCATCGTTATATGGAATTCCATTAATAGTTACGTTGACGCGGGTGGCATCACTACCCCTAACCCGAATTCCGGTATAACCTATTCCAGCTCCCGCATCTGTTGTAGTTACCACTCCTGGTAAAAAATTCATAAGAATAGGAATATCCTGTCCTAAATTTCGACTTGCAAATTCTTCTTTTTTAAGGTTAGAAAAAGTAACTGGTGATTCTTTGGTCACCCGCACTCCGGAAATCAATGCCTCGTCCAGTACAATGGTTTTGCCCACAATAGAATCTGATTGTTGGTCTTGGGCAGATATGCCCATGGTCAGGCCAAAAACGGCCAATGTTGTGAAAATAGTTTTCATTCGTAATGTTGTTACGAATAAAAGGGGCTATTATTCTTGGTTAAAGATTGATTTTTGCTCCACTATGAAGCATAGAAATTCCAAAAAACGGCTTTCGCCTCCCTTGGCAGCATTACCTGCCCAGGTTCATTGGGTATAATCTCAGCTTTTTACAGCACCCCTTTGAGATGGGGGCAAAGATACTTGGAAGAGTTAAACTGTACAATAAAAAAAGAAAAAGAACACAAAAAAAGGCTGCCGAAGCAGCCTTTCCAACCAAACCAACCAATCTAGGAAATATGATTTTGTTTGTAATTAACTACAAGCTCAATCTTTTCCTAACCTTGATATATTTATACGAACTCCATTATTTTAGTCTACAGAGAAATTATTATTTAATATATGAATAACATTATCACAAAGAAGATTGTGATACTCAACAAACTAAATATCAAAGGGTTAAAATATTTCTCAATCTTAAAATTATACATCCTTAAAGAATAAAATTATTCACATCATTATATTGATGCTTCATTTATTAAGACACACCTTTTTTAAATTGGTCACTTTTTAAAGAATGTAATCCAAAACAAATAATAAAAAAAGGCTGCCAAAGCAGCCTTTCCAACCAAACCAACCAATTCAGGAGTTTTAACGTTGTCCGCGATTGCTCGCAAACTTTGTTGTTCCTGACCTGATATATTTACATATTATAAATTCTCATTATTAGCGGTAGGCCCCGGGGAATCACTGGTTAGTGCATGCATAGCATTGTCCGAGATTTTATACTTTTCCTTTGTATCGTTGTTCAATATCTGGGATGCAACCAAGAACGTAAATAAGGTTACAATTCCAAATACCATTGATTTTATAAAATGATTCATTTATTCTCTGGTTGCCCTTTTTTATGGGATAGTAGCGGCGGAACTAAAATGCACATTCCAATAATAAAAGCTGAAATACTTAGTATTAAAATTGCCACTATCAAATAATCTTTCATTTCTATTATAGCTAGATTTGTTCTAGTCTTCTATATATTTAGACACACTATTATTTGTTAGGTCACTTTCGGAAATAAAAAAATGCGCAATAAAGCGCATTTTGTTGATTATATGATGGTTAACGAACTATTTATTTTGATGTGCAGGCTTTAAAAGGTCATTAACTGTTTTAACGGGATTAAAAGTAATCAATGGAACTTCTACAAAAATTGTATTCCAAAAGGCCATTGCTCCGTTCCATAATCCGGGAAGTTCCATAGCCTTGAGGTTTTTCCCTTCTTTGGTCTTCTCCGTTATAAAACCTTGCCTATGGTCCACAAAATTCAAAAGATTATATTTTTCTCCTTTATAATTTTTTACCGCACAAACCAAATCTACAGGATTAAAGTGCGTTGAGCCCTTCAATATCTCCACTTGGGATTCATTATCCATATTTACTTGTGCAGATTCAATAATCTGTAGAGATATATTACCCTGGCCATCATTTATCCAAAACGGGCCTCCTCCTGGTTCTCCTTCATTCTTGACCATACCACAAACCCGTATAGGTCTATTTATTTTATCCTTAAGGATTTTTATTTGTTCCCCTATACTAAAACTATTAAACTTACCCGAAAACCTTACATTAAGCTTAGTTTCCAAAAAGTCCTTGATTTCATTTAGTTGCTCTGCTGTAATTTCAACCATATCCAACAATGCAGCATAGTCAAATGCCATTCCCTGAACCTGTAAAAGTAGTCCCGCTAAAACTTTTTTACTATTGCCCACATTTTCTGCAAATTTTGGAACCACAACATTATCAATGTTCTTGATGAAAATTACATCGGCGTTTTGTTCATCCAAATTCTCTATCAATGCACCATGACCACCAGGTCTAAACAAAAGAGACCCATCAGAATTTCTAAACAAATTGTTTTCCATGTCAACAGCTATAGTATCTGTTGAAGGCTTCTGAAAAGAGTACCCAACGTTAAAAGAAGTCTTGGTCTTTTGTGATACACGCTCCCCTACCTTGTTAAACTCTTCATTGAACATTTTCCCATGTTGTTCCGATATGGTAAAATGTAAATTGGCTGTGCCGTCTGCTTTGGCATAAGCCGAAGCCTCATTCAAGTGTTCCTCAAAAGGAGTGGCTGCATAATTTCCATAATCGTGAAAAGGCAGCAATCCTTTGGGAAAAAACCCATAGTTAAATCCTTCTTCTAACATCATTTGTTTTACAAATAGGTATTTTTCTTCATCTTTGGATGTAGCCTTTCCTTTAATACTATTTTGAATTAAATCATAGAAGGCAAAATTTTGATATCCATCAAAGAAGATTTTCATGTTCTTATCACCTGTACGCTCCAAATATGCTTCCAAGGATTCACTAGAAGGATTATAGGTATCCAAAAAATTGAACAAGGCCTTGAACATTCTTGAGGCGGCTCCAGAAGCCGGTACAAATTTCAATAGGGATAGACCTGAAATAGATTCATCAAATTTTTCAATGAGATTCTTTTCCTCTGCATCGGAAAGTTTTAATATTCCGTCTGAAATAATAGCAGCTTTTTCTAATCTTACAAAAGGAATTCCTTTCTTAAAAGTCTCTACCTGTTCTACTACTTTTTCTTTTGATATACCCTTGCTTGCTAATTGTTTTAGGTCTTTCTCGTTAAAATTCATCTTCTGTTCAATAGTTTGTCAATATGTTTAACAGCCGTAGCCAATCTAATTTTTTTATCTCCCTTTAAAATAATGAAATTCCTATTATACTTCTCCAGAGTTTCTTTAAAATATTGAAACATTCTTTCTCGTTCGGTAGGTTTGTCCCTTAAATCGTCCTCTTCCCACGGAATGTCAATATAGGTTAAAAAATAGAGGTCATATGTATTTTGCAAAGCAAACTTTTCCAACAAAGGGTCGCAATGCCCAACGTAATAGGCCTCTGAATATACTTTCGTTTCCAAAAGGTCCGTATCACAGATTAATACATCTGTTGCCTTATTGGTCAATTCGTTTTCCAACTTCATTTGTCCTTCCGCAATTGGCAATAAATCGTGTGGCTCACAAGTTTTGCGCTCATTGTTCCATTTGTCCTGTAGATATTCTCTAGCATATTCTGGCACCCACACAGTATTGTAATGCCTCGCCAATTGTTCGGACAAAGTTGTCTTACCAGTAGATTCTGGACCAAACAAAACTATTTTTACAATGTCTGAGGGCTCTTGTTTAAATTTTTCTTCCATGCAAAATATCCTTGAATTGCCAAAATAGTGAAAATTAAATATTGAAGTGAAAACATTCCCCAACCTCTTGATGCATATAGTGGAACAGTTATTAAATCTGCAAATATCCAAAGTGTCCAATTCTCAATTTTTTTATTGGCCATGTACCACATTGCAGTAAAAAATACTCCTGACGTGAATATATCTAAATAATTTGATGGTTTTATTTCTGTTCCCGATATAACATAAACGATATAGGTAACAACCATGGTGGTCAAAAACAGAAAAAAACCAATGCCCTTCTCCGTATAATTAGTTCTGGAAATATGCACTATCAATTTATTATCTGATTTTCTAGACCAATTCCACCATCCATAAATACTCATTATTGAATAATAAAAATTCATCATCATATCCCCATATAAATCATCTATAAAAAAAATATATACCGTGATGACAGTGGCAATAAGACCCGTAGGATAGACCATTATATCCTCAATTTTTGCATAGTAAACACTGGCAATTCCAAAAAAGAATGCCGTAGCTTCCAAAATAATCAAAGAAACAGGTCTTCCTTGGTAAGGTTCTAGAAAAAAGTCAAAAATGTGGTTCATACTCACTTCTATCAGATTTAACTATTTTCATATAAAGAAGTCCTTTATCTACCATTTCTAATGCTTCTTTAATTTCTGTTTGTAGTATACTCATTACGTTATCATACTCTCCATAAACTTGTGTACTCAATGGGTTTTCCAAAACTGTTAGTCCTGATGATCTTAATCTTTTTATAAAACTTATAATAGGCTCTTCAAATGTATCTTGGAGCGGTGTTAATGTTAGTTCTACTGATATGTTCATTGGTTATGTCTTTTATATAGTTACTTTTTTATTGCATAAACACAGGTAAAATCTTCAAACTCCTCAAAGAAAACATCATAGGTAGATGAATCTCCTTGGTACAAAATCTCTGCGGTGGTTTTTTCTTCCTCCATGGAAAAATCATGGACATCAATATGTTGTAAAAAACTTAATCCATGAGTTGAATATATTTTATAAAGTGATTCCTTAGCGCCCCAAACCATTGTCAATTTACGAATGAGGGCATCCGCATTCGCTAAAGTCCTGTACTCCTCTATTGGAGTAAATTTATGGGCAATTTTAAGGATTTTGTCACGCTGCATTTCGATATCAATTCCTACCTCATCTTTATCAGCTACAATAATCCCAGTAAAATGATGGGAATGGGTAATAGAAATAAATTTTCCATCCCTTAAATGAGGCTTTCCGGCATCATCATAAAACAAATCAAAATCTGTATACCCAGCTTCCGCCATTAAATGACGAATGCTCATAAATCCCTTTCGGTGCATCACAGATTTCATTCCATTAAAACGAGACTGGCAATGATCAGTAAGTTCAATATTTTCTGAGAGTTCTTCTTCAGATTCTTCAATCTTCCAGATATAAACCTTAACCAAGGATGTTACTGTTATAGTTTTATAAAGAGGCATGGGTTTATTTAACTTATTATTACCTTTGCAGTCACTAATTTCTGGTGAAAATCACTGAGAACAACGAAAGTAAAAATAAAAAAGGATATGAGTACAGAAACTATCCCATACATCCCATATAAAGTAAAAGATATTGACCTTGCTGAATGGGGAAGAAAAGAAATTGAATTGGCCGAGGCTGAAATGCCAGGACTAATGTCACTGCGTGATGAATATGGTGCATCCCAACCTTTAAAAGGTGCTAGAATTGCAGGTTGCCTGCACATGACTATTCAAACCGCTGTTTTAATAGAAACACTGGTTGCTCTTGGTGCCGATGTTACTTGGAGTTCTTGTAACATATTCTCTACCCAAGACCATGCTGCTGCTGCGATTGCCGCTGCTGGAATTCCAGTCTATGCATGGAAAGGTATGAATGAAGAGGAATTTGATTGGTGTATAGAACAAACTTTGTTTTTTGGTGAAGATAGACAGCCTTTAAACCTTATTTTGGATGATGGTGGAGATCTTACCAATATGGTTTTAGACAGGTATCCAGAATTAGCCTCAGGCATTAATGGTTTAAGTGAAGAAACCACAACAGGTGTTCACCGTTTATATGACCGTATGAAAGCTGGAACATTACCTATGCCAGCTATTAATGTAAATGACAGTGTTACCAAGTCCAAGTTTGACAATAAATATGGTTGTCGCGAAAGTGCTGTGGATGCTATCCGCCGTGCTACAGATATAATGTTGGCTGGAAAACGTGTGGTTGTTTGTGGTTATGGTGATGTTGGCAAAGGTACCGCAGCCTCTTTTAAGGGTGCTGGTAGTATTGTAACTGTTACTGAAATTGACCCCATTTGTGCTTTACAGGCTGCTATGGATGGTTTTGAAGTGAAAAAATTGGAAACCGTGGTTGGAAATGCCGATGTTGTAATTACCACAACTGGAAATAAAGACATTGTACAAGCAAGACATTTTCAAGCCATGAAGGATAAAACCATTGTCTGTAATATTGGTCATTTTGATAATGAAATTGATGTTACATGGTTGAATAATAATTCGGAAAAGACTGAAATAAAACCTCAGGTTGATAAGTATAACATCAACGGAAACGATATTATCCTATTGGCAGAAGGCCGTTTAGTAAATTTAGGCTGTGCAACAGGGCATCCAAGTTTTGTAATGAGTAATTCGTTTACGAACCAAACTCTAGCTCAAATTGAGTTATGGACCAATAGAGATGCCTATAAAAATGAGGTATATATGTTACCAAAACACCTAGACGAAAAAGTTGCTAAATTACACTTGGCCAAAATAGGTGTTGAGCTTACAGAACTGCGTGAAGACCAGGCTGAATATATTGGAGTTTCCACAAAGGGCCCATTTAAACCTGAGTATTATCGATATTAAGAACATCACCCTGAACTTGTTTCAGGGGCTCTTATAAAAATAAACCCTTCATTTAAAATGAAGGGTTTTTTAATAGAATACCCTTATTTAAAATCAGGGTATAGTTTCTGTAAATCCCTTTCTTTTATAGAAATCATGTTTACATCCAATGAAATAGGTATTAATGGGGTATCAGTAGAGTCTCGTTCTACATTCACAATGGCATCAATAACATCCATACCCTTTATTACTTTTCCAAAGACCGTATAATCACCATCCAAACGGTGCAATCCTTCTTTATTCTGTACAATATAAAACTGACAACGAGCAGAAAGTTTCTCGGCATTGCCATCCCTACCAGCTCCCAAAGCTCCATATTCATGTAAAAGGGAGTCATTAAATTCTGGTTCCAACAAATATTCTGAATCATTAAACCCTTCCGCGGTATCTGGACAACCTCCTTGGGCCACAAAATTAGGAATCACCCGGTTAAAAGTTAAAGAATCCCAATACCCATCATTTGCCAATTGCACAAAACTGGCTTTGTGTTTGGGTGTTTCATTATATAGCCATACCAAAACCTCTCCCTTGGGTGTTAATATCTGACCTACTTCATATTTCTTTTCTTCAGTATAAGAAAACAACAAAATAACAGCGAACAGTAAAACTATTTTTTTCATGATACGGTATTGAATAAAGAATATTAAAAATAGAAAATAAAATTAGGTTTAATAACAAGACAAATAATTATGGCTCAGTTAGTGTTACAATATGGTAAATAAAAAAATAACTCTCTATATTCCTTTCATAATCATATTGTTTTTTTAGAACTTAGTTAAAAATTTAGTTTATGACCATTTTTGTTGATATGGATGAGGTAATCGCCGATACTTACGGTGCCCATGTAGAACTCTATAATAAAGACTTTAATGAAAATTTAACCGTTGAAGAATGTTGGGGCAAGGAAGTATGGCAGGCTGTCCCAGAAGAAAGGCATGCGAGTGTTCGTAACCATGCCAATACAATTGGTTTCTTTAAAGATCTAAAACCTATAAAAGATAGTCAGGAAGTTATGCGAGAACTTGCCGCAATGCATGAATTATATATTGCTTCCGCAGCCATGCAATTTCCAAACTCATTAAAGGAAAAAAGTGATTGGTTGGATAAATTTTTTCCATTCATAGAATGGACAAATCGTATTCTATGCGGTCACAAATTTATTCTAAATGGCGATGTACTTATTGATGACCGTAGTTATAATCATGAGCGTTTTGAGGGAAGATCCCTTTTATTTACTTCGGGTCATAACGTTCATGAAACTGATTTTGAGCGGGTAAATACTTGGCAAGAAGTAGCAGACAAATTACTGTAGGCCCAACTTTCCCAAGTCGTAAAAATAGAAGTTCTTTTCATCGTTCATAGCAACGAAAAGACCGTTTGGAAAAGTCCTGTTCAATGGCATCGTGACCACATCACAGCCATCTGTTTCCAAAGTAGAAAGGTTTACAGCTTTTACAAATGAATTGTCTTTTCTAGAAAAAATATTGAACTGCCCTTTTTGTTGGTCAGACACAATAATACTGCCTTCACCGTTGGATTGAACGGCTATTGCAATTCCTTCTATATCCTCTTTAAAAAACTCCCCTCCAAAACAACCAAGTTCCTTATTTCCCATAGATGGTTCTGCATAATACTTTCTTATACAATGCTGTTCGTCTGAGTAATACACATAGCCCAATTCATCATCTACGGCAAGAGCCTCTATTTCCTTTTTACCACTGAACTTCCCAAATTTCCTAACCAAATTAGATTTTACCCCAACACTATCACTTTGTAGCTCATATTGGTATAGATAATTATCACCAGGGCCTGTTTTTCTTCCAACAATGGCATAAACAGCACCATCCTTTGTTGACTTATAGAGACTAACACCCATTGGCAGCTTATTTTCCAAAGAAGTTTCATCCTCAAAAACTTGGAAACCACCATTGTCCAAAGGTTTCATATCTGGCACTGAGAACAAGCGAATCTGTTGTTTCTCTCTTTCCGTGAAAACAAGAATATCAACAGTAGTTGAATCATTCAATTGAAAACCATATTCCACATCTACATTATTGGGTCTTTGAATATTTCTAATGGTTTTATCTTCTATGATTTTTCCATCCAAATCAAAAGCATAAATAGCACCATTTGTTTCTTTATCGGTACCAAAAACTATACTTTTTGATGCATTGTTAGGGTTTATCCAAATAGCAGGGTCATCTGTATCATTCAAGGTGTTTTCGGTAATAACGTCTGGGGAAATAGCGGGCAACTTGTCATTACAAGAAAGTACACAAACGAGAACAACAAAAAATAATGGCAAATAAAGTTTCATAGTCTAATATTTTAATGACAAAACCGCCACCTCATAGAGAAGACGGTTTTTAAGGCAGTATTAGGTGCTTTTATTTTTTAAATATATCGTATTTCAATCCAAAAGTAAGTCTTCTTTCATAAAACTCTGCTTGCATGGTACGTTCTCTAACGCCTTGGAAATAGCGCAATGGCTGATTGGTAATATTGTTTAAATCGGCGTATATCCTAAGGTTATCGTTAATGGCAAAACTGGCATTAAAATCCATAAAGAACTGTTGGTCATAATATCTATCCTCAAAAGCATTTCCCCCAATTTCATCAATATAAGAATCAGAGAAATTACCCGACAGCCTTGCGCTGAATTTTTTATCCGTATATCCTACAGAACCATTGAACATATTGGGTGCGGTATTGGGTAAATCTAAATCTGTACGCTCATCACCATCTTCGTTTCTAATACCATCTGCATTAGATGATAGATAAGTATAATTTAGATACAAACTGAAATTCTTGGCAAAACCTGGAAGAAAATCCAACTGTCGTTGAAAAGCAATCTCCACTCCAAATATTGAAGCACTATCACCATTTAAAGGTTGATAAACATCAAAGCCCGTAGTGCCTGCACCAAAAGAATCATCAGACGTCTCTCCCTGAAAAACATAGATAAAATCATTAATGTCTTTATAGAACAAACCTCCTGAAAGTAGTCCTACACTTTCAAAATAATGCTCTGCCATTAAATCAAAGTTCATTGATGTGGTTGGGTCCAAATCTGGATTACCCACATATATCTCTTCATCACCAAAAACAACATCTAAGGTTGGAACTAAATCCGCATAATTGGGTCTTGCAAGGGTATTAGTCCAAGCAAAGCGTAAGATGGTCTGATTTGACAGGTCATACTTAAAGTGTACACCTGGTAAAACATTGGTATATGAGCTTTCCTCGGTAATTTCACCAATAACATCTTCTTCATCCTCAATTTGATTTCCTGTAGCCTTAATATTGGTATTTTCAACCCTAAGTCCTATCAAAACTCCTAATTTATCGGATAGTTTTTGGTTGGTCATTGCATAGCCCGCCCACACATTTTCTTCCACATCAAAATTGGCCCTCAAAAATTCATCTGGTACAGATTCACCACCAGTATTCAAATTTAAACCACCAAGCCATTCTTCACTAGCAAATAACCCAGCTTCATATTGACTTCCTGCAACATAGTTTTCATCCGTATAATCTTTGGTGGGAACATCAGCTAAAGTTGGGAAATCGTCTTCTAGATCAAACTCAAAAAAATCATTGTCCCTTAGTTTGCTTTTAAACCGTCCACGAGCTCCAAACTTTATGATTCCATCACCATTTCCAAAGAAATCTGCAGGCAGTTCAAAATTCAAGAAAACATTTAAATCTTCTTCTTCTGTATATTGGTTCTCATTTGTTATTTCTCCAAATTCAAAATTCCCCAAATCATTTGCATCAGTTGCATCAGCTGAGGTAAACAAAGGAAATTCCGAGTCACTTACATCATTATTGATTATATATTCTGATTCGTATTCTGCATAACGCTCATCCAAACGCTCTTCGGAAGCTTTAGCATAGGAGGCCATCCAATCCATTTTCAAATTACCAAACAAGTGATTTCCTCCCAAGCTATAGTTCTGCATACGCTGGTCTTCTAAGCGTCTATTTTTATTGCGGTCATTATCTATACCTCCCTTGGTTTGCCTTTTAACTTCCACAGGGAAACGGGTTGGAACACCGTTGGTAATAGTAAAATCGTCAGCTTCAATATCCTCACCATCCAAAATTTCATGTTCCAACCTAAAACGATTTTCTCTGTCATCTCTCCAGTTATACATTGTCTTAAGGAAAACATTGTTATTAGCATCAAATTGATAATCAAAATTGGCAGAAAAACTTCTTCTTATACGCTGTACCAAATAAGTACGCATTTCAAAAACATTTACAAAGGGGTCAACATCCACTTCATCTAAAATTGGCTCTCCTTCACCATCATCAACTCCTGTATAAAATTCAAATTCATCCGTCCATTCAGCTTCAATATCATGTGAACCAAAATCATTATCGTTTAAGGACCCTGCCAGCATCCAACCAAATTTTCCGTTTTTTGAACGATCTCCCACAAGAAGCGAACCATTTAATATGGCCTTATCGGTAATAAAATTAATACCTGATCCAATATTTGCCGACAAGCGAAAACCTTGCGGTGCGGTTCTAGTTATTAAATTTACCGAGCCCCCCAATGCGTCCGCATCCATATCTGGAGTAACCGCTTTGTTAACCTCAATGGTTTGTATCATATCAGACGGGATTAAATCCATTTGAACATTTCTATTATCTCCTTCAGCAGATGGAATTCTACTTCCATTCAATGTAACTGAATTCAATTGGGGAGAAAGTCCACGAACAATAATATTCCTAGCCTCACCCTGATCTACCTGCATGGTAATACCTGGGATTCTCTTTACAGCGTCACCTATATTGGCATCAGGGAACTTTCCAATTTGGTCGGTGGAAACAACATTCGTAATATTTAAGTTTGTTTTTTGTGTATTCAATGCCCGGGATTGTCCGCTAAGTCCATAGGATGTTACCACAACACCGTCCAATTCCAAACTTTTTGGAACCATTGTAATTAATACTGCTGTTGTTTCCCCAGTGGTGACTTCCACCTGCTGTTCAACATCGGCATACCCTAAATATGAAATACTTAATATGTAGCTCCCTTCTGGGATGCCCACAAAAGTAAATCTGCCATCAAAATCGGAAATTGCTCCTTTACTTAAATCGGAAATTATAACATTCGCTCCAGGAACATAAATTCCATTTTCATCAGAAATAGTCCCTTGGATATTCCCTTCTTGGGCGGAAATAAATAAGGTAAATAATAGATACATAAAAAGAGGTGGTAGAATCTTTTGCATTTTCATTGAGTTAGTTGATTAAGGGTCGCAAGTTATATGTATCAACGCTCAGGAATGTTATCTCATTTTGATGTTTAAGTGATGATTATTTAAAATTTGAAGATTCTTAATAATTATGAAACGTTGATCTAACAAATGGGTACAAAACAAAAAACCCTTTCCAAATGGAAAGGGTTTTTCATAAAATATAGTATTACTTATGCCTCAAAAGGCTCAATGGAAACATAGGATTTTCCACCAGCTTTCTTTTGAAACTTTACCAAGCCATCAACTTTAGCATGTAATGTATGGTCTTTACCAGCATATACATTCTCACCAGGATTGTGTTTTGTACCACGTTGTCTTACGATGATATTTCCTGCAATGGCAGCTTGCCCACCATAAATCTTAACACCTAAGCGTTTCGATTCTGATTCTCTACCGTTTTTAGAACTACCAACACCTTTTTTATGTGCCATGATATATTGTTTTTATTCGTTTTTCTTATTTGCTTAGAGCAGCTATAATCTCTGCTTTCTTCATTGAAGATAAACCTTCAATTCCTTTAGCTTTAGCCAACTCTTTTAATTCAGCAACAGTCTTTTTACTTAAATCTTCTGTTGTCTTTGGAGCTTCCTTTTTTGGTGCAGCTGCTTTCTTCGGAGCTGCAGTCTCCTTAGCTTTAGGTGCTTCTTTCTTTGGTTCAGCTTTTGGAGCTGCTTTCTTAGCTCCTTTTGCTACAATACCTTCAATAACCAACTCGGTTAAATATTGACGATGACCATTTTTCTTTTTGTAACCTTTACGTCTTTTCTTTTTAAAGACAATTACTTTGTCACCCTTTAGGTGTTTAACGACTTTTGCCTCAACAGCGGCTCCGTCTATAGCTGGGGCGCCAATAGTAATGCTCTTTCCATCTTCAATAAGAAGAACGTTGTCAAAAGATACCTTTTTCCCTTCGTCTTCTTGCAAACGGTGAACATACACTTTTTGGTCTTTTGCAACTTTAAACTGCTGCCCTGCTATCTCTACGATTGCATACATAATGTGTATATTTTTATTTAAAATATTGAGCCCATTTTTTTAATAGGCGGGTGCAAATATACTGCTAATTCCGTATTCTACAAGCGATTTACGCAAAAAAAGTGGCTTAACAAGAAAATTATTAAGTATCTGTGTATAGGTTTAAAATGTATAATATGTCTTTCCAATATGCCAAAATGGGAAATGGTGTCCAATTAAAAAAGAATGATGGGATCACACTAGGAACACAGTATACATTTTAAATACAATATTCTTTTATGCCTGTGAGGTTAATTATTTTTAACTTTGACCTAACAGGTTTTTAATTTATAGAAATGAAAAAGATAAATTTTATCGTAATACTAATAACCCTATTGGCACTTTCATGCAAGAAAGACAAAAAAGAAATTGAGGAACCCACCCAAATGGAACAGGTGATGGCAATACATGATGAAGTAATGCCAAAAATGAGTGTTATTGGAAAATTGGTAGGTGAATTAAACGATAAGGTAGACAGTACTGAAATTGGCTTAAAGTATGAAGCTGCCAAAAGAGATTTACAAGCTTCCCACAAAACGATGATGGATTGGATGCAAGGATTTGGGGACAGGTTTAATTCTGATGAAATCCTAAATGGCAAGGAACTTACTGCTGAAAAGCAAGAATGGTTAAGTGAGGAGGAAGAAAAAGTGAAAGCCCTTAAAGAGCAAATTAACAAGAGTATTGAACAAGCTGAGGCTTTATTAAAGAAAGAATAGTTATTCTTCCCACCTAAGACTTTCCATAATCCTACGAATATCTTTTTGAAGATAAATGGCGGCAGGATAAATTGAGTCGTAATTAGGTTTAGCATAAAAGTATAGGGAACCCGTTACAAAATGGTCTGTGCTGTCTGTTACATAAAATTGAGCTTGTGAAGCAGCATTCCCCTTTACTTCATAAAACATTCCATAAACCCTGTCATCTTCATTAACAAAAGGTTGATTTATAATATTGTCGGCCTTTATGGCATGTTCATATGACAATTTCTGAGCATCGGCCAACAAACTGTTTATATTCCCTTCTACTTTTTTATAAGTTATAAAAATAGAGCCCTTCATCATTGGGTAATCCAATGACATTGAACAATTGTCACCGGCCTCAATTCTCGCCATCTGGTTATACTCAAAATTATAATGACAATTAGATGATTTCAGTCGCTTGGTAGGTTCAACTGAGTAATCCAGTCGTAACATAGCTTTTGGTTTGGGAAGAACATTATCATCCTTACAACCCACAAAAACTAAAATCAAAATAACTATGTAAAAAAGTTTGTTATGCATTTGGAAGGATGATTTTTATTTGCTTCAATCTTTTTTTATCAAGACTTTCAACAATAAACTGATAATCCTTAAACTTTATTGTTTCCCCTCGTTTAGGAAACACCCCTGCAATTTCCAAAACAAACCCTGCAATGGTCTCCGACTCTCCTTTCTGTTCTTCAAAATCATCTTCATCATCAATCTTTACCACACGATAGAAATCCTTTAAAGTGGTTTTCCCCTCGAAAACATAGTTATGTTCGTCTAGCTTTGAAAAGACCAAGTCTACATCATCAAACTCATCACTTATATCCCCAACAATTTCCTCTATAATATCCTCCAAAGTTACAATACCAGAAGTGCCGCCATATTCATCTACCACAATGGCCAAATGGTTTTTCTTTTCCTGGAATTCCAAAAGCAAATCATCCAATTTCTTATTCTCAGGAACAAAGTAGGGCTCTCTTATCAAGGAAATCCAGTTAAAGGTTTTCCTGTCGATATAGGGCAGAAGGTCTTTAACATAAAGCACGCCCAGGACATTGTCCATATTTTCCGAAAACACCGGAATACGGGAATATCCATTCTTCTTTATCTCTTGGAGCACTTCCAGAAATTTCATGCCCTCACTCAATGCAAAAATATCTATCCTTGGGCACATCACCTGTTTGGTGTCGGTATTTCCAAAAGAAACAATACCTTCCAATATTTTTTGCTCTTCTTTTGTAGTATCCCCTTCATCGGTAAGCTCCAATGCTTGTGATAAATGGTCTACACTTAAATTGGATTTTTGTCTTCCCAGCTTATCGTGCAAAAAAATGGTTGCAGACCTCATGGGCATACTAATAGGGGAAAAAACAAAGTCCAGAACTTTTATAGGATACGCCATTAACATTGAAAAATTAATTCTGTTCCTATTAGCATAAATCTTTGGTAAAATTTCTCCGAACATTAAAATCAGGAATGTTATAACCACAACTTCCAATAAAAACCTAGCGGATATAACTCCAAAAAAATGATAGTTTATATTAGAAAACAACACGTTTCCCAAAGAACTAAACAGAAGAACAATTCCAATATTGATTGCATTATTGGCAATTAAAATGGTAGCAAGTAATTTTTTAGGCCGCTCCAGAAGTTTACCAACTATTTGTCCAGTTGCTTTTTTTTCTTCTAGCAACTCATTTATATCCGTTGAAGAAAGTCCAAAGAATGCCACCTCCGCACCAGAAATAAGTGCTGAACATACTAAAAGAATTATTAAAATGATTGCTTTTATGGCAAAACTGCCATTGAAAACAGAGAAGTACAACAATAAACTAAGGGGGTCTGGGTCCAATAGTTACAATTTAATTTAGTTAAAATGGTAGATCATCATCCTTTTCCGGTTCACTGACAGATTGTGGTTGCTCTTTAGGAGTAGCTGCAGTTGATTGGGATTGTTGTTGTTGAGCATTGGAATTTGCATTTGCCAAACTTTCTTTTTTGGTGGATAAGAAAGTAAACTCCTGTACATGCACTTCCGTGGTATACCTAGTATTACCATCTTCGCCTTGCCATTGTCTGTTCTTTAATCTTCCCTCTACATATATTTTATCCCCTTTACTTAAGTACTTCTCACATATTTCTGCGGCCTTGTTACGCACCACAATATTGTGCCAATCTGTATTGGTCACTTTTTCTCCTGTCTGCTTATTGGTATAAGTCTCATTGGTTGCCAATGGAAAACGAGCAATACAGTTACCTCCCTCAAAATAGTGAATTTTTACCTCATCCCCTAGATGCCCAATTAACATCACTTTATTCAATGTTCCGCTCATAACTTTTAACTTAAATCAAAAATACTAAATTTTAAATGCTTTTATGAAATCTGCTATTAAAACTGGTGCGGGATACTTGTCCAGTTTAGAAAATTCTATTCCTTCCTTAATCTTAGCATGGGTTTTTAAGATCCAAAATTTGGTATGCAAATGTTGATGTGAAAGTTTGTGAATTATAGGCTGTTCATTATATAGGTATATATTGGACACTTCATCCAATTCTACAACTTTCGATATTTCATTTTTTAGGTCCTCTAAATTGATTTCTTTTTCAGTTTCCAACAGGGGAAATTCAAATAAATTTTGCCATATGCCCTTTCCTGTCCTTTTAATGAATGAAGTACTAGAATCATCATCCATTAACACCAAATAATTGAAATATCTAGCTTTTACTTTTGTTTTTTTAAGCTTTACAGGCAATTGATGGACTTTGTCTTCTTTTAACGCAATGCATCCATCATTTAATGGGCAATTACTACATTTTGGGTTTTTAGGAGCACATTGAATAGAACCAAATTCCATTATGCCCTGATTATAATCCCTTATGTTCCCAATATTCATAACTTCTTTAGCAAGCTCTTTAAAATATTTACTTCCCTTAGAACTATTAATAGGTATGGCAACACCAAAATACCTTGCTAAAACCCTAAATACATTTCCATCAAGAACAGGTTCTGGTTCATTAAAACAAAATGAGGCAATGGCACTTGCGGTATAATCACCAACTCCCCTCAACTTAATTAACCCCTTATAAGTAGTTGGAAACTCCCCATCAAAATCATTGACCACTTTTTTAGCGGTGGCATGCAAATTCCTTGCTCTTGAATAGTACCCTAATCCTTGCCACAGTTTTAACACCTCCTGTTCATTAGCATTAGCTAAATCTTCCACTGTTGGAAAATTATCTATAAACTTATGATAATAAGGCGTTCCCTGGGCAATTCTTGTTTGCTGAAGCATTATCTCAGAAAGCCAAATATTATATGGATTTCTAGTGTTTCTCCAGGGCAGGTCTCTTTTATTTAGAAGGTACCATGCTATTATTTTTTCAGAAAAAGACATTATTATAACAATAATGGGTAAAAGTAACTGTTTAAATACTTAAAATTAGTCCATTAGGATAAAAGATTGAATTTAATTTATATATTTGCAACCCTAAAAAAAACATACGGAAAATTTATATTAAAAAAATGACGAAAGCTGATATTGTAACGAAAATCTCGGAGAAACTGGGGATTGAAAAAGGAGATGTACAAGCAACTGTTGAATCTTTTATGGAAGAGGTAAAAACTTCCTTGGAAAGTGGTGATAATGTTTATTTAAGAGGTTTTGGTAGTTTTATAATCAAAACTAGAGCAGAAAAAACTGGTAGAAATATTTCTAAGAACACTACCATAAAAATACCAGCACACAACATTCCTGCATTTAAACCTGCCAAGGTATTTGTTGAGGGTGTAAAAAGCAATGTACAAGTTAAATAACAATTAAAAAGAATATTTATGCCGAGTGGTAAAAAAAGAAAGAGACATAAGGTAGCTACCCATAAGCGAAAAAAGCGTAGGAGAGCTAACCGTCACAAGAAAAAGTAGTTATCTTAACTACTTTTTCATTTTATACGTTCATTGACATAGAAATCCCAAAAAGGATTTCGACGGGTTTTATTATACAACCTGTAATAACTATTGTTTAATCTATTTATCCCAGAAGAATGGCCAATGCCATCGGGATAAATAAAAATTGATTCAGGTGAATAGAGAATTAATCGTAAGATCTAGTTCCACTGCCGTCGATTTTGCTTTGTTAAAGGATGGAAAACTCACAGAATTACATAAAGAAGAAGATAACAACAACTTTTCTGTTGGTGACATTTTTCTTGCCAAAATTAGAAAGCCTGTAACAGGTCTTAATGCGGCATTTGTAAACGTAGGCTATGAGAAAGATGCTTTTTTGCATTACCATGATCTTGGGCCTCAATTATCTTCGATGCTAAAGTTTGTGAAAAATGTGAGTACAGGGAAATTAAAAGATTATTCCCTTAAAAATTTTCCATTTGAAAAAGATATTGATAAAAATGGTAGCATAAACGATGTTATCAAAGCCAATCAATCTTTATTGGTGCAAATTGTTAAAGAACCCATATCCACTAAAGGACCACGTATTAGTTCCGAGCTATCATTGGCAGGAAGATATTTAGTTATGGTCCCTTTTTCTGATCGCGTTTCTGTTTCTCAAAAAATAGATTCCAACGAGGAAAAAGATAGGCTAAAAAGACTTGTAAAAAGCATTAAGCCAAAAGGATTTGGAGTTATCATTAGAACAGTTGCAGACGGCAAAAAAGTTGCAGAACTGGATAAAGATCTACAGAACTTGTTGACCAAATGGACAGCAATGTGTAAGAAATTATATAAAGCACCACATCCCTACAAAGCTATGGTAGAGCTTAATAGGGCATCTTCTATTTTAAGAGATGTATTTAATGATTCCTTTACTGGAATCCATGTAAATGATGAAACACTTTATAACCAGATTAAAGACTATGTATTAGAAATTGCACCAGCAAAAGAATCCATAGTAAAATTGTATAATTCTTCTGTTCCCATTTTTGAGAAATTTGGGATAGAAAGGCAAATTAAAACCTCTTTTGGTAGAACAGCTACCATGAGTAAAGGTGCTTATTTGATCATTGAACACACTGAGGCACTACATGTAATAGATGTGAACAGTGGCAACCGATCTAATAAGGCCAAAAACCAAGAGGATACGGCTTTGGAAGTAAATCTACTTGCAGCTTCTGAAATTGCAAGACAACTACGTTTGCGTGATATGGGAGGTATCATAGTAGTAGATTTCATTGACATGACAAAGCCTGACCACAGAAGAAAGCTTTTTGATCATCTTAGGGATGAAATGAAAGACGATAGGGCCAAGCACAAAATATTACCTCCAAGTAAATTTGGCCTTATACAAATTACAAGACAAAGGGTTCGTCCAGAGATGAATATTAAAACAAGTGAGGAAAACCCCAATGGCAGTGGCCAAGAGGTAGAGGCTCCAATTGTTTTGATAGATAAGATAAATTCTGATTTGGAAAAATTGCTAAAAGGACCTGCTGATAAAAATGGTATAACATTAAATATTCATCCATTTATAGCAGCATACCTAACCCAAGGTTTTCCATCCATTCGTTTTAAATGGTATTTAGAACATAAGAAATGGATTAAAGTACAGCCTAGGGATGCATATACATACCTTGAATATCGTTTTAAAAATAAAGACGGTAAAACTATATATTAAAAAAAGCGACTTCGAAAACGGAGTCGCTTTTTTTGTTTGTATTAAATTTGAAAGATGTATTCCCAAAAAACTTACACCCTCTCTGAGGCTACTAAAAAAATAGAAAGATTTTGTGCCTACCAAGAGCGTTGTCATAAAGAAGTTGTAGACAAGTTAAAGGAAATGAAAATGATTCCAGAAGCTGTTGACCATATATTAAGCCATTTGATACATGAGAATTACCTAAATGAAGAACGTTTTGCCAGAAGTTACGCCAGAGGGAAATTTAAGATTAAGAAATGGGGGAAAAATAGAATTATCCTAGAGCTAAAAAAAAGAGGAATAACAAAATATAATATTAACAATGCTCTACAAGAAATTGATCAGGACGTATATCTTGAAACCTTGGAAGCTTTAGCTATAAAAAGGGTTCAAGAATTAAGGGAAAGAAATCCACAAAAAAGGAAAAAGAAATTGGCAGACTATTTACTCTACCGAGGTTGGGAAAGTCATTTGGTGTATGAAAAAGTTAAGGAACTTATCAATTAAGATAAGTTGTCTTGGGTTCTTACAATTGCTTTTTCATTTTTCCAATCTATCCATTTTTGACCTTTCAATCGGCGCATAATATTGTCAAAATTTCTCATGAACAATACATTATAAAAAGCCTTTCCTAGATTAATAGGGTTGTGGGCAATTGAGCGTAGGCTCATAGAAAACCCTGGGGTAAGATATTTCATATGGTGCCAATAACCTTCTGGCATATATAAGGTTTCTCCATGCCCCAAATGTGTTTTATATCCTTCTGCATTTTTTAATGCTGGCCACTTATTTAAGTCTGGGTTAGAAAAATCAATACTTTCATGGACAATTAATGAATGTGGGATTTTGTATAAAAATCTGTTCTCGGTCTGCGGGAATAGGATGCACTCTTTCTTTCCTTCAAAATGAAAATGAAAAATATTAGCCAAATCAATGTCATAATGCATAAAGGTATGGGAATTAGAACCTCCAAAAAAAAGCATTGGCAATCTCTTCATAAGCCTCAACCCGAAATCTGGATAAATAAAATCTTTTTGTAGTTCTGGCACTTCTCTAAATATATTCCACAAAAAAATACGATACTTTGTAGGTTCACTTTTAAGCAAATCTATATAATCTGCCATTTTCATCGTTGCATGTGCTTCATTAAACCCATCCCTATGATCTACAGGTCTGTCATCATACAATGGAACCATTTTATCCCCGGCAACTCCTTTCATATATTCCAAATCCCATTTGGAATATGCAGGCCAATCCTTTATAAACTCTTCTATCACCACAGGTTTCTGTGGTTTAAAATAATTGTTTATAAAGTCCTTTTTGGAAAGGGTCTTTACCCTTGGAATTTCATATAAATTCAGAGTCAATCTTTAAGTGTTTAACTATCAAAGTTAAAAAACACAACAATATAAAATAATAAAAATTTCTTGTAGATGTGGGTTTAGTCAACAATTTTAGCTTTTCCTTTGGCAATTTCGTTTCGTTCGATAATATGCCCCGGCCTACTCCATTTTGGTTTTTCCCCAAATGGCACAAGTTTGGAATCTTCAGCTTCAACTGTTTTGGGTTGGGAAATTTTAGTAAATGGCTTTTGAGGATTTAACCCCAGAAGCTTAAACATTTCCATATCTTCATTTACATCAGGATTGGGTGTGGTTAACAATTTATCACCAGCAAAAATGGAATTGGCACCTGCAAAAAAGCACATAGCTTGACCTTCCCTACTCATTTCTGTTCTTCCAGCTGACAATCTTACTTGCGTTTCTGGCATTACAATTCTCGTAGTGGCAACCATGCGAATCATTTCCCATATTGAGACAGGTTCTATATCCTCCATCGGGGTCCCTTCCACCGCTACCAAAGCATTAATTGGAACCGATTCTGGTTGTGGGTCCAAAGTGGATAGAGCGACCAACATTCCTGCTCTATCTTCCAATTCTTCTCCCATACCTATAATACCGCCACTACAAACGGTAACATTGCTTTTACGAACATTGTCTATAGTTTCCAATCTATCCTCGAAAGCACGGGTAGAAATTACATCTTTATAATAATCTTCTGAAGTATCCAAATTGTGGTTGTAGGCATAGAGACCAGCTTCTGCCAACCTATGGGCCTGGTTCTCAGTGAGCATGCCCAAAGTACAACACACTTCCATATCCAATTTATTAATGGTACGTACCATTTCCAAAACTTGGTCGAATTCTGGTCCATCTTTAACATTACGCCAAGCAGCGCCCATACAAACCCTAGAACTACCAGATGCTTTAGCTCTCAGGGCTTGAGCTTTGACATGTGAAACTTGCATTAAATCGTTTCCTTCTATATCTGTATGATAACGAGCAGCTTGCGGACAATATCCACAATCCTCTGGGCAACCTCCAGTTTTGATGGACAATAAGGTGGAAACCTGTACAGTATTTGGGTCGTGATTTTTACGATGTATTGTTGCCGCATCATACAACAATTCCATTAAGGGCTTATTGTAAATCTCAAGAATTTCTTGTTTAGTCCAATTGTGTCTTATCTCACTCATAAAATCCATATATTCGGTTTCAAAAATAAGCTATTACAAATCAAATCCCAATAAAGAAAAAGTCTCTAAAACAAAAGACCTCTTGATTGTATTAATTCAACAGGTCTTTTAAGATTAAATAAATTGAAAGATTATTCTTTTCCTTCCTTATTCTTAGGTTTGGTTTCTTTTATATTTTCCTCTTTTACATCCTCATTCCCAGTTTCCTTTCCTTTTAGATACTCCGGTAATTGCATCCCTGCCATATTAAACATTTCTTGTAATGGAGGAACCGCTTTGTACATTCCAGAAATAAAATTAGAAGTTGATGTTTTGCCATCTTTCCCGCTTCCATTCTCCCAAACTGTAACTTTATCTATCTTGATGTTCTTAATAGCCTCTGCCTGGGTTTTTACCAGCTCGGGCAATTTATCGGCAATTAAAAGCAATACAGCATCTTTAGGGTCATTCCCTGCAGCTTTTACAATTTCATCAAGACCCTGCGCTTGTTTTGTTAATATTTCAAACAAACCTTTTGCCTCTGCTTGTGCTTTAAACAAGATGGCATCGGCTTCACCTTTTGCCCTTCTGCGTATCATCTCAGCCTCCGCCTCTGCATCGATTTCCACTTTCTTCTTGTCAATTTCAGCAGGTACAATAACATCGGCCAATTGAGAACTACGCTCTCTTTCTGCCCTTGCAATTTCTGCATCCTTTTCAGCAGCGTATGATTCTTCCAACGCCTTGGCCGATTGCACTTTCTCTGAAGCAATTGCAGTTCGCTCTGCTTCTGCTTCTCTTTGACGACGTAGAGAGTCTGAATTAGCTACATTAATCTTTGCTATATTCTCTCCTTCAACAGCTTGGGCATTTGCTGCCGCCACCTGTGTTCGTTCATCTTGAAGAGCATTTGCCTCACCTATAGAACCATCCCTATTTTTTTCTGCTACAGATTTACGTGCAGCATTAATGGCGTGCGCGGCCGCTTCCTTTCCCAATGCCTCTATATACCCAGATTCATCAACAATATCGGTTATATTAACATTGATTAATTTTAACCCTACTTTCTTTAGTTCTGACTCTACGCTTTGAGAAATATTTGTCAAAAACTTATCTCTATCCGAGTTGATTTCTTCAATATCCATAGACGCCACCACAAGACGTAATTGACCAAAAATAATCTCCTTGGCCAAATCTTGTACCTCTTGCATGCCCAGTCCCAATAAGCGTTCAGCAGCATTTTGCATTACCCCAGGTTCTGTGGAAATCCCTATAGTAAATCTTGATGGAACATTAACCCGAATATTTTGCTTACTTAAAGCATTAACCAGATCTACTTCTATTGAAATAGGGGTTAAATCCAAAAATTCATAATCTTGAATTACTGGCCAAATAAAGGCCGCACCGCCATGAATACATCGTGCAGAGTTACCAGACCCCACCTTTCCGTATACCACCAGAATACGATCGGAAGGACAACGCTTATAGCGCCTTATAAAAGAAATTATAATGATAAAAAAGAATAAAATGGCAAAGCCAATGGCCAATAAGGAGAATCCACCTCCCAATTGCAAGGATATTATTAACATATGATTATTTATTAAGGAGTTCAACAATTAAAAGCCCGTTATCGGTTACTTCTTTTACCCGCACTACATTTCCCAGCACTAAATCTTTTTTTTCGTCTGTAAGTGCTTCCAATTCTCTTAATGTTCCTTGAACATTAATACTTACCTTACCAATGTTGGAACGATTGGCTCCTATAGTAAGGTATACTTCACCTATTTGGTTTAAGGCATTTTTTAGTTTAAGTGTCCCACTACTCTGCAACCTGCTTAGATAATAAAACAATGCAGCCATTGCAAACATCATTAGCAATCCGCATAAAACGGAAACAAATATTACAATACTCTTTGTCCAACCAGCCTCTAAACACGCTATACCAGTCCAGCCAAAAATGGTAAAAAATCCCATTAAGTTTTTAAATGATAAAAATTGAAAGCCAATACCTGTATCGGCGTCAATATCAGCATCAACATCTCCTCCAAAATCATCTGCATCTCCCCCTATAAGAGTTAAAACAAGAAGAATTATAAAAATTATAGACGAGAGTATTGCAATAACCCAATACACTTTTTCAAAAAGAGTTAAAGCAGAAAACCATGCTTCCATATATTATACATTTTATATTATCAATTGTAAGATAACAACTTTTAGGTTCTTCCCATTTATATTCCTTAACTATCTTGACAGCAAGATACTCACAGCATTACCTCCAAACCCAACAGCGTTTACCAGTACTTTTTCAATTTTTTTGGGAAATGAAACATTGTTCAAAAATGGAACTTTTATAAATTTCTGATGCTGTAACATTAAAACAGCCAGCTCAACACTTAACATTCCTGAAGTTCCGAAAGTATGCCCGACCTTCCATTTATTAGTAGTCAAATGAGGACTTTTGTTACAAAAAACTTTTTCAATTGCTCTTGTTTCCGACAAATCTCCCTTAATTGTCCCAGGAGCATGCATCACGATTATATCTACCTCATTTGGGTTAATATTTCCCAAAGCCATTTTCATAGATTTCTGAAAACATTGTGCATCTGTGGAAATCGAAATATTATGTTCCAAAACTTCGGTCGCATATCCTACCCCTACAATCATTGCCAAAGAATTCACTTTTTCTCCTTTTTCAAGACATGCCATAGATGCTCCCTCTCCTAAAACCATAGTGTTCTTTTTCTTTTTTAAATCCAGTGCCCTGCATGGATAGTCACTATTTTCATTTGAATAGATTTTTAAAGCCCTCATTTGTGCAATAGTAAAGGGGGTTAAAGGAGCTTCGCTTCCTCCCACCAAAAACTTATCTACCATACCGCTTTTAATCCATGCGACGCCATTTAATAAAGCGTGTAAAGCCGTGGAACAAGTAATAGAATGGGATATTTCTGGGCCTTGAGTGCCCAAATCGTGCGCTACCCAAGATGAAATATTTCCCAATGTTGTTGTTGGAGATGCCAAAGTGGATGTTGAATTCTTTTTTAGAAATTCTTCATGATATTTTTCAAAAAGTGAGGTAGCACCACGTGATGATCCAATATTGATTCCAAAATTATCCTTTGATTTCCATTTGGCCATTTCAACAGCCTTTCTTGAGGCAAATAAGGCATACAAAACACTTTTGTCCAAATTTTTATACTTTGAATCGGACAACCTGAGATTTTCTATTTCCCGTTTTGCAATATCTGGCAGTCGTGCCACCCATTCTTGAGTACCACCATACTCCCGTTGACTTAAAAAATGAACATTTTTAATATAATTTTCCCATGTTTGTTCCAAAGAAATTCCCAAAGGGGATATAGAAGAAATGGCAGTTATGGAAATGGGTTCGCTGAACATAATCAAATAATATTCAAAATACTTTTTATACTATTATATATTTTCTGCATTTGTTCCTTTGTAATAACATAAGGAGCTAGTATATATATGGTATTGCCTAAAGGTCGAAGAAATACTCCATTGTCCATGAAATGCTTAAAAAGTTTATCCCTGAGATTTCCATATCGTTTCATTTTTACATTCAAATCAAGGGCATAAATAATTCCTATTTGCCTAGTAGAAGCTACTTTTGGGTGGTGTTTTATTTCTTCATTAAACTCCTGATGCCATTTAACTATTTCCTGAATATTTCCTTGGATTTCCTCAGTTTGCAATAATTCCAAGCCTGCTAATGCAGCACTACAGGCCAGTGGATTAGCAGTATATGTATGTCCATGAAATAAACCTTTTGAAATATCATTACTATAAAAAGCATTGTACACCTTTATGGAACAACTAGTTATGGCCATGGGAACCATACCTGCAGTCAACGCCTTGGAAAGGCAAATAATATCTGGTTTTGTCTCTATATAATCTGAAGCAAAATGTTTTCCAGTTTTTCCAAAACCAGTCATTACCTCATCCGCTATAAGCAGAACATCTTCTTCTTTTATTATTTTTAAAATATTGTTTAAATGACTAGCGTTATGCATTTTCATGGCTGCAGCTCCTTGCACCAGTGGCTCATAAATGAACCCGGCGACATCGCCTTTTTCAAGCCTATTGCGCAGAAAATCAACAATTTCATGAGCATTTTTGTCTGTTGGGACAGGAATTCGTTCTACATCAATAAAAAAATCTTTAAAAGCACCATTATAAACTGAAAGACCAGAAACCGACATAGCTCCGAAAGTGTCTCCATGGAAACCCTCTTCAAAAGCCAAAAGTACGTGGCGCTTTTTACCTCTATTATGATGATATTGTAAGGCCATTTTTATTCCTATTTCCGTAGCGGTAGAGCCATTGTCAGACAAAAAGAGCTTTTCTTGGTTTACAGGTAAAATTTTAATCAGTTCTTCAGATAGTTTTACAGCGGGTTCATGGGTAAAACCACTAAAAACAACTTGGTCCAATTGCCTCATCTGATAATACACCTTGTCTATTATGAAGTCATTACAATGGCCGTACATGGATGTATACCAAGAAGAAATTCCGTCTATATATTCTTTCCCATTTTCATCAAACAAAATACATCCTTTTGCCTTTACAATTCCCAACATTTCAGGATGGAGTTTGTGTTGTGTCAATGGATGCCAAAGATGTTTTTTGTCTCTTTCAGAAAGATTTTTAGATGTATTGGAATATAACAAAGCCTACTTTTTATCTATATTGCAAAGATGGGAATTTATACCATATAATTACACAACCCCTATGCTGAATAAGGTCATAGATTTTCTAACTGCCCACTATAAAGATTTAAAAACCCGGACGGTTTTTTTGATTCTTTTTTTGGTTTCTTTTTTAATACGGTTTCCCTTTTTTTTTAGAGATTATGTAGATCGGGACGAAAGTACTTTCATTCTAATGGGACAATCATGGGTTAATGGAAATTTACCCTATACAGAACTATGGGACCTAAAGCCACCTATTACTTTTCTATATTTTGCAAGCATTATTTATGTTTTTGGCAAAAGTTTTTTTGCCATTCGCATTTTTGGAGCATTTACAGTCGCCTTTACCGCTTTTTTCACCTACAAAATCGGTCTTGAAATCACCACAAAAAAAATAGCTTTTTGGTCCGCAATTGCCTGTGTTGCTCTGCAAAGTATGTTTGGCAGTTTGCAAGGTGTTATGTCCGAGCACATCTGCATGATGTTTTTTATGCCTGGACTTTATTTACTAATAAAATATAACAAGATATACATATATCTTATTTCTGGATTATTAATGGGTTTAGCAGTAATGACAAAGTTAAACCTAGCATATGCCATTCTTTTTTTAGGGTTCTATATCCTCTATAGGTCTTTTCTAAATAAGAGGTGTTGGATTGGCTTTTTAAATGTTGCCACTTTTGGGCTTGGAACAATCTTGGTTATTTTAATGACAATTTTGCCATATTACCTTAAGGGTGACACAGATTTATGGTGGAGATCGGTAATAGAGGCTCCTTTACAATATGTGGAAGCCAGAAGATATTCCATTGTCAAAATCCTTCCTTTTTATATATTAATTTTAGGTTTTCTATTTATAATATGGAAGAAAAAACGAATTGATTTTAGGGAGCAATACAATCAAATTCTTCTTGTGACTTTATTGGGAGTTCTTTTTTCCTTCCTAAAAGGTGGGCGAATAAATGGGCATTATTTAATACAACTGCACCCCATACTAATTCTTTTTATTGGTATAGTAGTTAGTCAAATTTCGTTTTTGAAGAAATCCATATTGAAACCATATTATATCCTGCTTTTGCTCTTGCTACCAATGGAATCCTATATAGAATATGTCGCTATAGTTAAAAACAAAGTACAGAAAGGGACTTTCTATAATGGAGAAGGTTTTAGCGTCCCCAATTACATCTTAGAAAATAATATTGAAACAAAGAACATTTTATTCTTGGGATATCATATAGGGTATTGGGAATTAGACCTAAATCCACCAACCAAGGCAGCGACACATCCAAGTAACATTTGTAGAAGTGAACTTTTCCCCTTTTATGAAAATCCAAGAACTACCTCTATTGAAGAATTACAATATATAATGGAAGAACTTAAACCAAAAACTATAATTACAAGAAAAGGGAGGTCTGTTTTTGACAAAAAAATGATTGAAGAAAACGAATATATTAATAACTATTTGGCCAAATATTATAGACCCATCGAAGTTGTTGAAAAAGCTGAAATCTTACAGCGGCTAGAGTGATTCTAAAACATCCCTAAACTTATCCGCATATTTCTTTATGACTTTCTTATCAAAATTTTTCTCCTCATCTATTCTACCAATTACTTTAGCCTTGGTCTTTTTAACAATAATACTTTCAGTTGAGGGATTTTCATCTCCAGAGAACAAAATAAATACGTCATATCCTTTATCACTCAACCATTTTACGGTTAACAAAGTATGATTTATGCTTCCCAAATAATGCCTGGAAACCACTATTACTTTATGGTTTGGCATTATGATATCCAAAACTGTATCCGTATCATTAAACGGAACCAATAACCCCCCGGCTCCTTCAATAACCAAATGGTTAGAAGTCTCTGGTTCATGAAGTTTTTTATATTCTATGGTTATCCCATCAATCTCCGCAGCTGCATGCGGACTTACTGCTGTTTTAAGTTCATAACTGCTTTTGTGAAAAACCGTTTTCTTATTGGATATTAAAGATTTTACCTTGTCAGTGTCGGTATTATCCAAATCACCAGCTTGTATTGGTTTCCAATAATCAGCCTTTAGTGCTTCAACAATAATTGCCGAAGCAATTGTCTTTCCAACACCTGTGGATATTCCAGTGACAAAAATATCTTTCATAAATTAACTAGCTTTGGTAATAATGTTACAATTGAGACATTTATATTTTCTCTCTTCAAAGAAAGGAAAAAGTTTATAAAATAACCCTTTTCTAGTATAATATACTTCAGATTTTTTGGCCTTACAATTAGGACAAACAATTAATTCTCCATTATCGTCCACAGCATAATTCCTTATTTCATTATAAATATGCAAAGCCTTTTTCTTGTCAGAGGAATACACTTGTAGTTTTACCCCCCCAATAGCTCCACTAATTAACGGGTCAGAATTAATGGTATTTTCATCAATAAGAAAGACGTCAATCCCTTCTGACTCTAACTTTCCTTTTATAATTTGCGCATCGGCAGGAAATTCAAATGCCCCTAACGTAAAAAATTTTTGTTTCATATTATTTAAGATTAGCTAATAAAATTTGCAAAACCAGACCTATTTCTTCCTTTGAGTTGAAACTGTGTAAACAAAATCTTAGTCGTTCCTCTCCATCTGGAACTGATGGTGACATTATAGGACGAACATTAAATCCTTTGTCTTGAATTTTTGATGCTACATTTTTAACCTTGGTATTACCGGGAATAAGACAACTATGAATTGCGGAATTACTAGGGATAAAATACTTTTTTAAGCTTAAATCTTGAACTTTTTGAATAAAAAACCCAATGTTAGATTCCAATACTTTTCTTGTTTCTTTAGCCTCATCTGTCAAAATAAAAGAAAAAGCAGAATATATGGTTGCAATAGAATGTGGAGGAAGCCCTGTAGTATATATAAAACTACGTGCATAATTAACAAGATATTCGGTTAACTTTTTACTCCCCAGTATTGCCGCACCATGGCAGCCCATAGCTTTCCCAAAAGTTACAATTCTAGCAAAAACATCTTCTTGAACCTTGTTTTCTTGCACCAGGCCTTCTCCTTCTTGACCAAAAAGCCCTACTGCATGGGCTTCATCTATAATCAAATTATAACCTCCTTTCCTAGAAAACCTTACCAATTCTTTAATATCTGGAGAATCACCGTCCATTGAAAAGACGGATTCAGTTACAATATATATTTCTGCCTCGCCACTCTTCCAATCAGCCGTAAGCGACAAAACTTTCGCTTGCAAATTATCTAAATCGTTATGTTTAAACTTGTAACTTTTTGCATTACTAAGCAAAATACCATCCCGAATGCTTGCATGCACTAGCTCATCATAAAAAATTATATCTCCTCTTTGTGGCACAGAACTAAAAAATCCAAGATTTGCGTCATAACCAGAATTAAAAACCAAAGCACTCTCCACAGCAAAAAAAGATGCCAAATAGATTTCTAATTCAGTATATAAAGAATAATTTCCTGAAAGAAGACGAGAACCGGTAGCTCCATTTTGTGAAGCTTCTTTCTTTAAAATTAATTTGAAAGTATCAGAATATATAGTCTCATTCGTGGCAAAACCTAAATAATCATTAGAGGAGAAATCCACCAAATTGGTTTTTAAGGGTAAGCTTCGCAAGGCCCCTTCCTTCTCTCTTTTTTTCAATTTACTTTCCAAGTTTTTGGGAAATTTGCTCATGTATCAAATTTACTATCTTTATAATAACACAAAGCCTATGAATCATAGATATTATGGGTCATTCCAAATAAATTTCATGGACAGGGCAAAAACTTTTGGTTTATTAAATTTCATATCCAAGTTAAATGAAAAAATTATTGACACTATTCGCCTTTTTTGCTTTAGTAAACAGCATTAAATCACAATCTATTTCCTATGAAATTTCATTTGAGAATGCAGTTCACCATGAAGCTTTGGTAACCGCTACATTCCCCAATTTAAAAAAGAATACCCTTGCTGTAAGAATGAGTAGGACATCCCCAGGGAGGTATGCTTTGCATGAATTTGCCAAAAATATATACGGTTTTAAAGCAATGGATAGTAAAGGAAATGTTCTAAAGGTTGAAAGGCCTGACCCCTATCAATGGATTGTTTCTGGACATGATGGCACTATTACTATTGAGTATATACTATTTGCCAATAGAGGGGGTGGTACCTATTCACAAGTTGATGAAACCCATGCACATTTAAATATTCCAGCTACTTTTATGTATGCCCCAACTTTAAAAGAAAGAGAAATTGAAGTAAACTTTAAAGTAAGGGAAGACCTAAACTGGAAAGTGGCAACCCAATTACCCATAGTATCCGGAACAACTTATTCTGCCCCCAACCTTTACTATTTTATGGACAGCCCAACTGAAATTAGTGATTTCAGCATTCGAGAATTTGATGTAACCGAAATTAAAGGGCAGAAGAAAAAAATTCAATTTGTATTACATCACAATGGAACAGAAGAAGAAGTGGACATGTATTTTGAAAAAGTAAAGAAAGTTGTTTTGGCCGAACAAAATGTATATGGGGAATTACCAGATTATGATTATGGCACCTACACATTTTTGGCTTGTTATATTCCAAATGCTTCCGGTGATGGTATGGAGCATAGAAATTCTACCATTCTTACCAGCACTAGAAGTCTTTCTGAAGGTGGAATGGAAAACAATATTGGCACAGTATCCCATGAGTTTTTTCATGGTTGGAATGTGGAACGTATTCGCCCAAAAACTTTGGAGCCTTTTGATTTTGAAAATGCAAATATGAGTATGGAACTTTGGTTTGCAGAAGGTTTTACAAGTTATTATACAGGACTTATTTTATGTCGTGCCGGACTTACTCCTCCAGAGAAATATGTGGAAGGTCTAAGTGGAACGTTCAACTATGTCTGGAATTCTCCTGCCCGCCAATTCTTTAACCCTACAGAAATGAGCATGCAAGCTCCTTTTGTAGATGCGGCTACATCCGTAGATCCCGTAAATAGAGAAAATACCTTTATTTCTTACTATTCATATGGAAGTATGCTAGGACTTGCCCTGGATTTATCATTGAGGCGTAAAAATTTAAATCTGGATGATTATATGAAAGAAGTTTGGAAAGTTCATGGTAAAAAAGAAGTCCCCTATACTATTAAAAATTTACATCAAATATTGAACAACTATGCAGGTAAGGCATTTGGGGATATGTTCTTTAACAACTACATCTATAAAAGTGAAATGCCAAATTATAAAGTGTTATTCACATCTGTGGGAGTTATATTAGAACAAGATTCAGAAGCGCCATATTTTGGTGCCGTAGTTTCCATTGATGTTAATTTACAGGGTGAAATTAGAAGAAATACTGCCATTGGAAGCCCTGCCTATAAAGCAGGTTTAGATAAAGGGGATGTTATTACCGCTATTGATGACAACCCCCTTCCAAGCGAAGGCTCATTTGGTGATTTATTAAAGAAATACATCGTAGGCGACACTTTAAAGATTGATTTTAACCGTTTTGGGCAAGAAAAATCCAGTATGGTTGAACTGGAGGCAAGTCCGGTTTATAAAATCTCCATAAATCCAAGAGCTTCCAATGAACAAGTATCCAAAAGAAATGATTGGCTAAATGGCAAATAACGGTGCTATATTATACAAAAAAGCAAGTTCTATTGGGGAGTTAAAGCAAATTATTGAGCTTCAACAAAAAAATCTTATCACTCAAATATCTAATGAAGAAAAGAAGAGAGAGGGTTTTGTGACCGCTAGCCATTCCATGGAAATCCTTAAAGAAATGAATGATGTATGTCCACACACCCTTGCCCTATACAACAATAAAGTTATAGGCTATGCTCTAAGCATGCACCCTATTTTTTCAACTACATTAAAAGTTTTGGAACCTATGTTCAAAGAAATTGACAGAGTTTTTCCCAAGGAAAATAAATACATTTCCATGGGGCAAATCTGTATTGAAAAAAATTATAGAGGTCAGGGGGTTTTTAGAAATTTATACAAAAAAATGAAAGAAAACATATTTCCAGAATTTGACTATATAATTACTGGTGTTGATGAGAAAAATACTCGTTCCCTTAATGCACACTATGCTACTGGTTTTAAAGATTTGTCCACTATTTCCTCTGGTGGGCAAACCTGGAAAATAATTGTTTTAAAATAATTATTATTGTTTATCGATAATTTTTATATATTTGTTATCGTTAAACAATAATTTATTATGAAAGACAATACTAATATTTTAACAATCATTACCTGGGTTGTATTACTGTCTACTATTTCGATATTACTTAACGATATGCGTGAATTTGATTTTAATCAATTTAAAGAATTTCAAAATTGGGCAAAATCAGCAGATAAAAATGAATCTTGGTTTACCTCAAAAAATCTAATTGAATGGAGTTATTATGTAATTAGTACAGGCTTATTTTTTTGGAGAGGTTATCTTATTTATGGGTTTAGTTATTTTTTATCCATTTTAAAAGAAATAGAAAGCGGAAATTATTTTAGTAATAAAAACATAGGATACTTTAAAAAAATTGGAAATATATTTATTTGGTATACAGTTAATGTACTTGTTCTTAGATTTTTACTTGCAGTAATAAATAAATCAACTTTCAACTTTTTTAACGAACTTAAAACAGAATTCACATTTTTAATTCCAGCTGGATTAGCTTTTTTCATTTTGGCAGAAATTTTTAAACGTGGTAAGCAAACTGAACAAGAAAACGAATTAACTATATAATTATGCCAATAGTAGTTAATTTAGATGAAATACTTGTAAGGCGACAAATGAAAAGTAAAGAGCTGGCAGAAATTATAGGAATTACTACGGCTAATCTTTCTATTTTAAAATCTGGAAAAGCAAAAGCTATACGATTCACTACATTAGAGGCTATATGTAAAGCATTGAATTGCCAACCCAGTGATATATTGAAATATGTGGAATAAAAAAACCACTCAATGAGTGGTTTTAATTTTTTATATTTCCTTGATTGGTTCTTTTTTAATCTGCCAATACTATTACCTTATTGTCTTTCATTTCAACAGTTCCGCTATTAATGCTTAAAACAGTTTCTCCATTAGCTCCCTTTGTAAACTTACTTTCAAAAGTTTCATCAATAGTCACATTTCCCTGAATCTTAACATTCCCCTTCTGCAACAAGGATACAATAGGTGCGTGGTTTGATAACATTTGAAACTCTCCATTAATTCCTGGAACAGTCACTGATGTAACTTCTCCTGAAAATAATGTAGCCTCTGGTGATACGATTTCTAAATGCATAATAACTTTAAATTAAGCTTCAGCCAACATTTTTTCTCCAGCTTCAATAGCCTCCTCAATAGTTCCCTTAAGGTTAAAAGCAGATTCTGGCAAGTGGTCTAATTCACCATCCATAATCATATTGAATCCTTTAATTGTATCCTTAATATCTACCAACACTCCTTGCAAACCTGTAAACTGCTCAGCAACATGGAAAGGTTGAGATAAGAAACGTTGTACACGTCTAGCCCTACCCACAGCCAATTTATCTTCTTCTGATAATTCTTCCATACCAAGGATGGCAATAATATCTTGTAATTCTTTATAACGTTGTAACAACTCTTTTACACGTTGTGCACAAGCATAATGTTCATTTCCTAAAATCTCAGCTGTTAAAATCCTAGAAGTAGAATCCAAAGGATCCACTGCAGGGTAAATACCAAGCTCAGCAATTTTACGGGAAAGTACCGTAGTTGCATCCAAGTGAGCAAATGTTGTTGCCGGTGCAGGATCCGTTAAATCATCCGCAGGTACATAAACTGCCTGTACAGATGTAATAGAGCCTCTTTTTGTTGATGTAATACGTTCTTGCATGGCACCCATTTCTGTTGCCAAAGTAGGTTGGTATCCCACCGCAGATGGCATACGACCTAAAAGTGCCGATACCTCTGAACCTGCTTGTGTAAAACGGAATATGTTATCTACAAAGAAAAGAACATCTTTTCCCTGTCCATCACCAGCACCATCCCTAAAATATTCTGCTATTGTTAATCCAGAAAGTGCCACACGTGCACGAGCCCCAGGAGGTTCGTTCATCTGACCAAAAACGAAAGTTGCTTTTGACTCTTTCATGGCTTTTTTATCCACTTTAGACAAATCCCATCCACCTTCTTCCATTGAGTGGATAAAATCATCTCCATATTTTATAATCCCAGATTCCAACATTTCACGAAGTAAATCGTTTCCTTCTCTGGTACGTTCACCAACACCCGCAAATACAGAAAGACCACCATGTCCTTTTGCAATGTTGTTGATCAACTCCTGAATCAATACCGTTTTACCAACACCAGCACCACCAAACAATCCAATTTTACCACCTTTTGCATATGGCTCAATTAAATCTATTACCTTAATTCCAGTAAAAAGAACCTCTGTAGAAGTTGACAAATCCTCAAACTTAGGAGCTTCTCTATGTATTGGCAAACCATCTTTACCTGCTTTAGGCAAATCCCCTAAACCATCAATAGCGTCTCCAATCACATTGAACAATCTTCCGTATACATCATCTCCTATTGGCATTTGAATTGCACTACCGGTTGCAATTACATCTACACCTCTGCTTAAACCATCTGTAGAATCCATAGAAATGGTTCTTACTGTGTTTTCACCAACATGCGATTGAACCTCTAGCACCAATTTGGAACTATCTTCCTTGGCAATTTCCAAAGAATCGTAAATTTTTGGTAGTTCAGAACCTGAACTAAATTCAACATCTACAACTGGCCCGATAATTTGAGAAACTTTACCTGTAACTTTTGACATTACCTAAGTATTTAATTTTTAAGAATCTATTTGTGTTTCAACGCACTAAATATTTTACAATACCTTACGTTTTTCAGGCTGCAAAGATATGTCATTACATTTTAAATAGAAACTTCTTTTTTCTTTTTTTACCAATTAAAAAGGGCATCATATCAATGATGCCCTTTTTAATACAAATCCTAATGATATTATGGGTTAATAGTCCATGAAACGTAATAAATTGACCCAATATTTCCTGTTCCAATAGCAGTAAAATATTCGTCACCCAAAAGGTTAGAACCACCTACTTTAAATATTGACTTTATACTAGGCACTGCATAATTAACCTGAGCATCTAACACAGTATATGCTGGGACATCTCCATCAGCAAAAGAAGCTTGCCACTCATAGGTATCACTCCATCTATAATTTACATTGAACCCAAAATTTTCAAAAAGCTCGGTATTTCCGAAAGAAGCTTTTACCTTATGTTTAGGTGTATTAAAATTAGTTCTGAAATCTGGATAGGCATTTTGATCAAAATCCAAATCTGAATAAGTATAATTCGCTCCTAAATCAAAATTTCCAAAAATCTTTGTATCCACTCCGATCGTAGCGCCATATGAGTTAATGTCTGCTGCTGAATTGGTATAAGTTTGATATGCCTTAAAATCCCCATTCTGTAACGCCAATAAAGAAAGGGCATTATCTCCCGCCGTTCCATAAAGAGGAACAAGCACGGTTTGATTAGAGATGAAATTTTTGTATTTATTATAATATCCTGAAAGATCAATAACCACCTTACCAAGTTTAGCTCTATACCCAGCTTCAAAAGCCGTAATCTCCTCTGGTTGTACTATAGGCACATTTACCGCTGTTGGCGCTCCAGTTTGTACAGAATTTAAAGAGAATGCATTTTCATAGGCCGCTCTACCGACTATATTAACGCTTGATTGCCCCGTTAAGGCCGCCCCACTTTGACTTAGATTAAATGTTCTAATATCTCTATCCAAGTTATTGGGTGCTGAACCTACCAATATGGCCGCACCAGCATCTAACCCTATAAATAAATCTTGGGTGGTTGGGTTTCTAAATCCTTGTTGTACAGAAGCTCTAAAATTTTGGTTTCTATTCTCACCAGCCGTGTATACCGCAGAGAATCTTGGGGAAAGGAACCCATCAAAAAACTCATTTTTGTCATATCTTACAGAGCCAGTCAATTTTAAACGCTCATCCATTAATTTCTTTTGAACCTGCATATAAGCACCGTATTCTTTATACATAATAGGACCATCAACATCAGTGAAAATAGTTCCGTTAGAATTTAGTTCATATTCTCTAAAAGAACCTCCTACTTGAATATCTGCAACATCTTTGGTGATATGACTAAAATTATAATTGGCATCGGCATGTCTAAACTTGGTATTATCAATAAATTTAGCGCCAGTTGTTAAATTTCCGTCTGATGTAATTCTATTAAAAGCAGATTTAAACTCTGAAGTTCCAGGTATAAACCTCCCTCCATCAGCAACTTGTCTGGCAGCTGCATGTGCAGTTGCCTCATCCAACTGAACTCCTGTCCCCACTCCTAATCTTGCACCTATATACGTTTGTGCATATTGAGTAAACCAATCCGTATCTGACTTCCATGCCCTATTAATATTGATTGCCGCAAATCTAGTGTCATAAGAATCTCCAGAACCTTCAGTGGTAATATATCCTCTAAGAAAGAAATTATCATTTCTAATCTCCAACTTATGTTGTTGCATTATAAAATTCTTAATGGAATATCTATTTGCTCCCTGATAAATTGTGTTTCCTCTACCCACTCTACCATTATATACAATTTCCAAATCATCAGCAAAAGGCTTATAATGAACGGAAAAATCCGTTTTCACACTTTCCGCATTATAATTGGCCAAATCCGCTTCATCGTATCCCGTTCTAGTAACAAATGCTGAACCAACAGTACCAGATGGCAAACCTGCCGCTGCATCAAAATTGAGTAAGGTTCCAACCTCATCACCATAGATGTTTATTCCATCATATGCTGGATTAACCCTTGTAGCTCCAGGATTATTTAAATCAGCTGTACTATTAGCATGCCAATCTTCTCCTTTTAAGAAGGATAAATTTGCTTTTACGGCTAATTTATCACTAAATGCATGGGCAACCCTGATTCCAAAATCATAATAATTATTGTCCCCAGCCGCTGCTTGAGATGTTATCCCTGTTTTAGCATAGGCGCTAATTCCTTGGTAATCAAAGGGATTTTTACTTCTCATAAACAAAATACCATTGAAAGCACCAGCTCCATATAGTGCAGATGAAGCTCCTGGAAGTATTTCCACACTTTGCACTTCTAATTCCGACATACCCACAAGGTTTCCTAAAACGAAGTTCAATCCAGGGGCGGTGTTGTCCATCCCATCCACAAGTTGCATAAAACGCGTATTTGCAAAAGTTGCAAAACCTCTTGTATTTATGGATTGGAAAGTTAAACTATTTGTGTTTACATCTACGCCTTTTAGGTTTTCCAATCCTCCATAGAAAGAGGCGGCAGAAGTGTTTTTAATTTCCTTTAATCCAAATCGTTCAACAGAAACCGGAGATTCAAATATTCGCTCTGGTGTTCTAGAGGCAGATATAACTATCTCATCAAGAATAGTTTGTGCTTCATTTAGAACAATAGAAACAACTTGTCCATTTGTGGTAATTTCTGCTTGGGCATCAGAATAGCCGATACTAGTTATTCTTAGTTGAAAAGGCGGCTCCTCTGAGGTATCCAATGTGAAATTTCCATCAAAATCTGAAACCGTACCAATGGCTTTCCCCTCTATAACAACATTTGCCCCAGGTATAGGCTCGTTATTTTGATCAACAACACTTCCTTTTACTATTGTTTGTGAATACCCAAGTATTCCAAACATTAAAAAGGACAAAAAGATAATCTTTTTCATCATTAGGTATTTATGTTAGTTTAAATTTAATTTACCGTTATTTTTCCGTTGGCAAGATACATTTTTTTACATTTCAATAATAGAAAAATGACAAAAACTTATGCGTGCATAGTATTTATTACTAAAATTCACCCTTATAAATTGTGAAATTCATAATTAAGTAAAAAAAAAGACCATATTAATGGTCTATTCATAATTTTTAAAGAAATTTCTGACTCCCTACTCCACTGTTACTGACTTGGCAAGATTGCGTGGCTGATCAACATTACAACCCCTCATCACTGCTATATGATAGGATAATAATTGCAAGGGTATTGTTGTTAATAGAGGCGTTAAACTTTCTAAAGTCTCAGGAACCTCTATTACATGATCTGCCAAATCTTTTACTTGGCTATCACCCTCTGTAACTACAGCTATAATTTTACCCTTTCTGGACTTTATCTCCTGTATATTACTCACAACCTTTTCATAATGTCCTTTTTTGGTAGCAATAACTACAATTGGCATTTGCTCATCTATTAACGCAATTGGCCCATGCTTCATTTCGGCCGCGGGATATCCCTCTGCATGTATATAACTTATTTCCTTTAATTTTAAAGCACCTTCCAATGCTACTGGAAAATTATACCCTCTGCCTAAATACAAACAATTTGGAGCATCTTTATAGACATCCGCAATTATTTCAATCAAAGGATTAGACTCTAATGCCTTTTCAACTTTTGATGGAATAGTTTCTAGTTCAGTTAAAAACTCATGGAATTTGGATTCAGAAAAAGCACCTTTCTCTTTGGCAAGTTTTAATGCAATAAGGGTAAGCACGGTAATTTGCGTGGTAAAGGCCTTAGTTGATGCAACACCAATCTCAGGCCCAGCATGTGTATAAGCTCCTGCATCTGTAGCTCTCGCAATGGAAGAACCAACAACATTACAAACTCCAAAAACAAATGCACCCTTTTCCTTGGCCAACTTTATGGCCGCTAAAGTATCTGCAGTTTCCCCAGATTGGGAAATAGCAATCAGAACATCTTTATCGGTGATGACAGGGTTTCTATATCTAAATTCCGAAGCATATTCTACTTCTACTGGAACTCTCGCTAAATCTTCAAAAATATATTCTGCAACCAAACCAGCATGCCATGAAGTTCCACAAGCAACAATAACAATCCTATTGGCATTAAGAAATTTTTCCAAATGTTGGTCAATTCCCGCCATTTTAACAATCCCTTGATCAGCCAAAAGCCTTCCCCTATATGTGTCTAATATTGCCCTTGGTTGCTCATATATTTCTTTCAACATAAAATGATCATACCCGCCTTTTTCAATCTCTTCCAGATTTAATTGTAATTCCAAGATGTTTGGATAGGCAATTTTATCATTTTTGATTTTTCTAAGCTTAATTTCCTTGCCAATTCTAAGAATAGCCATTTCCTCATCTTCTAAGTAAACAGCATTATTGGTAAATTCTATAAAAGGAGAAGCATCCGAAGCCACGAAATACTCATTCTCGCCAATACCAATTGCCAAAGGGCTACCAAGTTTGGCAACCACAATTTCATCAGGTTTTTGCTTATCAAAAACAGCAATGGCATAGGCACCAACAACTTGATTCAAAGCTATCTGAACTGCCTTTCCCAGCTTTACGCCCTCTTTCTTTTTAACTTCTTCAATTAAGTTAACTAAAACTTCTGTATCTGTGTCCGACTCAAAGGTATATCCTCTCCCCGCTAAGGCTTTTTTTATGGATTCATAATTTTCTATGATTCCATTATGGATAATGACCAAGTCTCCCGAGTTTGAACAATGTGGATGGGCATTGATATCATTTGGAACTCCATGTGTTGCCCATCTTGTGTGACCAATACCCAACTTACCTTTAGTTGAAATTTCGGCTTTAGATTTTAAAATTAAATCTTCAACCTTCCCTTTCGTCTTGGATAAGTTCATGGTGTCCCCATCGAATAATACTACACCAGCACTATCATATCCCCTATATTCTAGTCTTTGTAATCCTTTTATAATAATTGGATAAGCATCTCTGTGCCCAATATATCCTACAATTCCACACATAATTAAAGTAATTTGATTAGGGAAACTTGTCTAAACAAAGATATGTAAGAGTCCTTATTTGTTATTGAATTTATAGACAAATAACGCATAATTCCCTTAAAGTGGTATATCTTACAAAGAATTAATTTGACTGGGTATAATAAATTTCCAATTTTAATTTTTTGTCTTCTTCTTCAGGTACATTACTTCCATAAAGCACTGTCCCTAATGGGGTTGTAGTAGCCATAACTGGAATATCCTCTTCTCCTTCATTAATGTCACTTAACATGGCACTTCTAACATTAGGAATTCCTATGTTGGAGGAAAGGGTTAAACCAAGCGTGGCATTAACGGAGTCCCTTACAATGAGATTGTTAATATGCTCTGTTATTTTTACAGTATATTTTAATCCTTTATTCGATTCCTCTTCTAATATACCATCATAGTTTTGGTATATCCCTAATGATGTGTTTGCCGTAGATGTTTCCGTAGCCACATTGTACAAAGGGGTATTGGTTTCCGCATTAAAGAGATAAAGTCTTGGTGGTTCCACAACACCCGCAGCTAAGTCCAGAGTATTTCTATCAACATAAAAAACCAAATTGGCTTCATTTATAATCCAGTTATTGGCTTTAATTTGATTAATAATTGTTTCACCATTGTTTTCATCAAAAAGCTTTATCTCACTATAAGAGCCTGAGCCTCCTTTAAGATAAATTCTTGATGCATTTTCTCCAGTATCCATACTGTTCAAAATTTCGACAGGAAAAGCATCATTAATAAAAGTGTTCACTGCATTATTTACTATTGGGGAAGTTCCTCCTCCTTGTAAAAATCGAAGCTGATATGTTTTTTCGTCTTGCTCAATAGTATCATCTGAAGCATCATCATTACTATTGGTGTTTACTCTGTCATGTTCATAGTTTATATCAATTCGTGCTTGGGTCAAATCAAACAAAAACAATAAATCCTTGTCTGCAATCGAATTAATCGTCAAATGAATTCCCCTAAAAAAATCTTTAAAATTTGCCCCGCTCAATAACTCAGATTGTCCCTCTTTGTCCAAAATATTTTCTTGAAAAAAAACGGGGTCTAATTGTACACGGATTCCAGGTTGAAGCGTTTTAGTTGCATCTATTTCCAATGACTCATCTTCATCTGTTTCTGGATCGTCCTCTTTAAAGAAGATTATTTCTTCGTCACTTATGGTCACCTGTCCATCAAAAAATGTCTCTGCAGTAAAATCAGAAGTAAATTGTTGATTAGAAAAGTATTCTTGGGCTTCTTCAAAATTAGTATTTGGGTCTAAATCCCTCAAGAAAAATGTAGAACGTTCTACTTTAAGATTAAAAGCAGCATTTCTATCACCATAAATACTATCTAAAGCCAATTTCTTTGGAAATGCATTGGCCACGGTACTATCATCCTCCCCATCATTAATGCCATCCCCATCCGTATCAGGATTTAATGGGTCAGTCCCGGAATTCTTTTCCTGTGCATTGGTAAGACCATCACCATCACTGTCATTTGAAGAATCATCAGGTTCATCATCAAACTCGTCATCAACGCCATCATTATCTGAGTCTCTAAGAGTAAGAGATTTTGTTAAATAAGGAATATAAAGATAGACTTCTTTTACCGTTTCATTTTCCGGGATTGTAGAAGCACTACTATCTGTTCCAGAATTATCTTCTGTTTGCTGAGAATAGTTGCCAAATGTAGGATTTCCAGCAGTCGATAAATTTACCTGAGAAGTAATATGAGCAGTGGTTTTGCCATAAATGGGATCATTAAATACTCCTAATTGATATATGGGCAATCTATTGGTCTGTACTGCTTCTATCTTTTTATTGAAAGCAAATACATCATAATCCACCCTGCCTGTTTCAAAAGGCTCTCCGCTTATCACCCCTTCCCCTATAGTTGTAAGATCTTCATCACATGAATAAAACCCTATAACCAAAATGATTCCTGCCACAACAGGAAGCTTTAATCTTCTCAAAAATTTCATGTAAACTTATTTTAAGACTTCTGTGTTGTAAAAGTTCATATATGCTTCTTCGAATTCTTGCAAAGGAACATATGGTAACACTGGTTTTTGAAGGTTGGCAATGTGTTCATTTAATTCTGTTGGAATTTCTTCCGAGGCTAAAATAACAGCATCAGAAAAATCTACTGCTATTTTTAACAAATTATTATAGTTGGGAGTGGATAGTGGAGCTAAATTTTCATTGGCTATACCATCAAAAGCAATTTTTTCTTTTATTTTTTTATCCAAATCTCCTTCAAATCCATTTCCGTAAACAGATGTAACTATTTTACTGTCGGCAAATAAAGGTTCGTCTCCGTAGTACTCTCTAAGGTACAATGGAAGCAATGAAGCCATCCAACCATGAATATGGATAATATCTGGAGACCAGTTTAATTTCTTTACAGTTTCAACCACTCCTTTTGCAAAAAAAATGGCTCTTTCATCATTATCGGGAAATAATTTGCCCTCTTGATCGGCAAAAGTTGCCTTTCTCTTAAAATATTCTTCGTTATCAATAAAATAAACCTGTATACGCTCTCTGGGTATGGATGCCACTTTTATAATCAATGGCATGTCCATATCATTGATTACCAAATTCATACCAGATAAACGTATAACCTCATGTAATTGATGTCGACGCTCATTAATATTCCCATACCTAGGCATAAAAATCCTTATTTGGCCTCCATTACTGTTGACCATTCTTGGTGTTTCATATGACATTAAGGAAACTTCGTTCTGTGGTAAGTATGGCACTAATTCTGAAGATACAAACAATATCTTTTTTCCATTCATAAAAAATGTATTTTGTTTACTCGGATAAACGCGAATGCAAAATTACAAAAATTATACAGATTAGCCGTAATTATAGTAAGTTTGCTAGCTTTTAAACCAAATTATGCTGGTATTTCACTCAAAAACTGAATTGAGGAGCCACCTTTCTTCTCTTAAAACCAAAAACCATTCCATAGGTATGGTTCCTACCATGGGAGCCTTACATCAAGGTCATATTTCCTTAGTCAACAAGGCCATTTCTGAAAATTCCCATGTTGTTGTGAGTATTTTTGTAAACCCTACGCAATTTGACAACAAGGAAGATTTAAAGAAATATCCAAAAACTTTAGACAAGGATATTCAACTCCTTAAGGCGGTTTCTGGAATAGTTATAGTATTTGCGCCTACCGCTGATGAAATGTATGAAGGGAAAATAAAATCCAAATCTTTTAAGTTTGATGGTTTGGAGAAAGTAATGGAGGGAGAGTTCAGAACCGGCCATTTTAATGGGGTGGCAACCATTGTAGAATTGCTCTTGAGAGCGGTTATGCCAAATAAGGCCTACTTTGGAGAAAAGGATTTTCAGCAACTACAGATTATAAAAAAATTAGTCGAAATCAGGAAAATTCCCATAGAAATAATTGGCTGCCCAATAGTCCGTGAATCTAATGGATTGGCAATGAGCTCCAGAAACGAAAGACTGTCAAAACCGGTAAGGAAAAAGGCCGGGTTTATATATGAAACCCTAAAATCTGCCAAAAATGAATTTGGCACAAAAAGTGCGAGTAAGGTAATAGAATGGGTGCGAAATCAATTTGAACAACATCCTATATTTGAATTGGAATATATTCAAATTACCGATGTTGATACGTTGACTCCACTTTTAAGAAAACAGAAAGATAGAAAATATAGGGCTTTTGTTGCCGTTTATACCGAAGGTGTTCGTTTAATAGACAATATTGCACTTAATTAATTAACTTTGTCCCATGCAAATTCAAGTAGTAAAATCTAAAATTCACCGAGTAAAAGTAACCGGTGCCGACTTAAATTATATAGGCAGCATCACTATAGATGAGGACTTAATGGATGCCGCCAACCTTATTCAAGGTGAAAAAGTACAAATAGTAAACAACAACAATGGGGAGCGATTAGAAACCTATGCCATTCCAGGGCCAAGAGGTAGCGGAGAAATTACTTTGAATGGAGCTGCAGCAAGAAAAGTGGCCGTAGGTGATGTTCTAATTTTAATAAGCTATGCTTGGATGGGAATTGAAGATGCCAAAACTTTTAACCCATCTCTGGTTTTTCCAAATGAAGAAAACAATCTATTAACATAGTTTTGAATTCTAAACTAAAAAAGACTTTAAAATTACTACTCCCAATAGCCTTGGGAGTTTTTTTAGTCTGGTACCTATATAGTTCTACCACATCCGAACAAAGGATAGAAATTGTAAACCATATTAAAAATGCCAACCCTCTTTGGATTAGCATCTCTGTCGTAATAGGTATTCTAAGTCATATATCCCGTGCCATAAGGTGGAATTATTTATTGGAACCATTGGGGTATAAACCCAAAACAAGCAACAATGTATTTATAATCCTCACTGCGTATTTAACAAATCTTGGGATTCCTAGATCAGGTGAAATTCTTAGGGCCACTGCCCTTACCACCTATGAAGATGTTCCCTTTGAAAAAGGTTTTGGCACTATTGTAACCGAGAGGATTGTCGATTTATTAATGTTGTTTATCATCATAATTATTGCCTTGCTTTTACAAACAGAACTTATTTTAGGCTTTTTACAAGAACAAGGGGTAGGTTTAATCACTGGTATAATAGTGCTTTTTATTGGAGTAATTGGGTTGCTTTTAATGATTAGGTTAATCAAAAAATCTACTTCCAATTTTGCAATGAAGCTCAAGATTTTTCTAAAAAACATGTTAGATGGTGTGCTCAGCATTTTTAAAATGAAGCATAAATGGGCCTTTCTTTTCCATACTATTTTTATTTGGGTGGCATATATTGCCATGTTTTGGGTCGTAAAATATACAATTCCAGAAACGGCAGACCTCTCCTTGGGGTCTCTACTTGTTGCTTTTGTTGGTGGAGCTATTGCAATGACCACAACAAATGGTGGTTTTATAGCCTACCCTGCCGCCGTATCCAAATCCCTGGAGATTTTCGGAATCAGTATTGTATCAGGGAATGCTTTTGGCTGGATTATGTGGATTTCGCAAACCTTTATGGTTGTTTTCTTTGGTGCAATATCTTTTCTGCTTTTACCGTTATTGAACAGAAACAGATAAACTCTGTTTGTCCAAAACCCTTATGAAAAGACCTATTCTAATTGCTATATTTCTCTTGGCATGCATTGGTTTAACCGCACAAGTGACCCAAGAAATTTTTGAATCTTTTAAACTTCAAGAAAGAAGGGATGTTAAATATTATTTTCCTGAAGATTATTCGGAGGAAAAAAAATACCCCATTATTGTTGTATTAGACGCCGAATATCTATTTGACAATGTTGTGTCAAATGCAAAATTCTATAGCACCTTCCACCGAATGCCTCAAGCCATAATTGTCGGGGTCAACCAAAGCAAAAATGATTTACGTTGGGAGGATTGTGCATATGATGAGATAAATGGGTTGCCAACCGAAAAAGGTAAAAATTTCTATGAATTCCTTGGAATGGAACTCATTCCCTATTTAGAGACCAGTTATAGTACTGCTCCATTTAAAATGTTTGTAGGGTACGATATCACTGCCAATTTTGGCAATTTCTTTTTGTTCAAAGAGGCTTCTTTGTTCAATGCTTATGTTAGTATTTCGCCGACAATGGCTCCAGAGATGGAAACAAGGGTGCCAACCAGATTGGCCGCCATGGATCAGCAAATTTTTTACCAACTTATTGTGGAAGGTGAAAAGAACAATGATAAACCTCAAATATTAGCCATGGACAAGGCTTTAAAAGAAATTGATAAAGAATCCCTCCATTATTTTTTTGAGGAGTACGAGGATGCAGATGATATTTCGATTGCCACTTATGGTATTGGCAAGGCGTTTGATAATATCTTTAAAATGTTCAGGCAAATTAGCCCAAAAGAATACAAAGAAAAAATCTTGACTTCAGAAGAGCCTGTATTTAATTATCTAGAAACCAAATACACGGTCATAGAGGATTTATTTGGGTTTAAAAAGGACTATGAACTTAATGATGTTATAGCCATTTACGCTGCTGTAAGAAAAAAGTCTGATTTTGAATCATTAAAATCACTTTCCGATTTATGCAAAAAGGAATTTCCGGACACTATGCTAGGATTTTACTTTGAAGGAGAATATTATGAGGAAATAGGTGAGCCCAAAAAAGCTTTAAAAACCTTTGAAAAGGCTTTTGGAATGGAGGAAATAGATTTTTTGACCAAAGATATGGCCTTGGAAAAAATGGATGCATTAAAGGCTGATTTTGGATACTAACCCAAAAATTCAAACCTAAATTAATATCTTCGTCCAAACCTTAAATTAAGGAATGGCAAAGACCAAAACTGCTTTTTTTTGTCAAAACTGTGGTACCCAATATGCAAAATGGGTCGGGCAGTGCAATGCCTGCAAACAATGGAACACCATTGTTGAGGAAGTAGTACAGAAAGAAGAAAAAACCAATTGGAAAATTGGTTCTAACTCTTCCCAAAAAATAGCAAAACCATTAAGAGTCAATGAAATAAGCACTGAAAAGGAAATCCGTTTAAATTCTTTTGATTTAGAATTTAATCGAGTACTTGGTGGGGGAATTGTTCCTGGGTCTCTTACTCTTTTAGGTGGGGAACCCGGTGTTGGGAAAAGCACCCTTCTGCTTCAAATTTCATTAAAACTGCCCTATAAAACTTTATATGTTTCAGGTGAGGAAAGCCAAAAGCAAATAAAAATGCGTGCAGACCGGATTCATCCAAACAGTGAAACCTGTTTAATACTAACCGAAACCAAGACACAAAATATCTTTCAACAAATTGAGGCTTCTGAACCAGATTTAGTAGTAATAGACTCTATTCAGACTTTGCATTCAGACTACATTGAATCCGCAGCGGGCAGTATTTCGCAAATACGGGAATGCACAGCAGAACTCATAAAGTTTGCCAAAGAAACTAATACTCCTGTTATTCTAATTGGACACATTACCAAAGACGGAACCATTGCTGGCCCCAAAATATTGGAACATATGGTAGATACTGTCCTCCAATTTGAGGGTGATAGAAATTATGTTTACCGAATTTTACGTTCGCTTAAAAATCGTTTTGGATCCACTGCAGAACTGGGCATTTATGAAATGCAGGGAAGTGGTTTAAGAGAAGTGAACAACCCATCAGAAATCCTTATTTCCAAAAATGATGAAGGATTAAGTGGTACTGCAATAGCGTCCACGGTGGAAGGCATGCGACCATTGATGATAGAAATACAGGCATTAGTGAGTACAGCAGTTTATGGTACGCCCCAGCGCTCTACAACAGGTTATAATGCCAAAAGATTAAATATGCTCTTGGCCGTTTTGGAGAAACGAGCTGGGTTTAAATTAGCTGCAAAAGATGTGTTTTTAAACATAACAGGTGGAATTTCTGTTGATGATCCAGCAATTGACCTTGCTGTAATTGCAGCGATATTATCTAGCAATTCCGATATTCCTATAGAAAAAGGCGTTTGTTTTGCAGCAGAAGTGGGGTTAGCTGGAGAAATACGTTCTGTACAACGTGTTGACCAAAGAATCTCAGAAGCGGAAAAACTCGGTTTTACTTCAATTTATGTTTCTAAAAACAACAAAATCAGTCTTAAAAATACAAAGATCAAAATTCAATTAGTCTCTAAAATTGAAGATGTGGTAGCTTATTTATTTGGTTAGCGTTTATCTCTCATTATTCTGGCTATCACCATTAAAATAATTATAACAACAAGAATAAATGCTATTTGCCAAAATCCAATTTGTAAAAAAATTAAAGCCATATTTATGGTGCGGGATTTGGAATCAACTCATGAATGTCATTAATACTTGCTATTAGCTCATCGCTTAGTGTTACATTAATACTATCTATATTTTCTTTAAGTTGTTTCATGGTTGTAGCCCCAATAATGTTGCTGGTCACAAAAGATTGTTGGTTGATAAAGGCCAACGCCATAGTCGCTAAGGACATTCCATTTTCACGTGCCAAATCATAGTACATCTGTGTTGCTCTTAACGAGTTCTCTCCATTATAGCGGGCCATATTAGGAAATAAATTAATCCTAGCTTTGGACACATCATGACCTTCAATGAATTTATTTGAAAGTCTTCCAAAACCCAATGGAGAATATGGCAAACATCCTATATTCTCTCTTAAGGAAATTTCAGCAAGACCCGCTTCATATGTCCTATTCAACAAATTATATGGATTTTGAACCGAAACAATTCTTGGAAGGTTACGATACTTAGCCTCTTCTAAATAGCGCATAGTACTCCACGGCACATCATTGGAAAGACCTATATGTCTAATTTTCCCCTCTTTAACATAGCCATAAAGAATATGTAGAATTTCGTTGATATTATCATCCCATTCACTAGCATCGGCATGATTATAACCTCTTTTGCCAAAAAAATTTGTCTGTCTATCGGGCCAATGCAGTTGGTATAAATCAATATAATCTGTCTGTAATCTTTTTAAGCTACTGTGCAATGCATCCTCAAAAGATTCTTTTGAATATCCAGTATCACGGATATAATGTTTATTTACAATTGGTGGACCAACAATTTTTGAAGCCAAAACAATCTTATCCCTATTCCCTGTTTTCTTTAACCAAGTTCCAATGATATTTTCTGTAGAACCCTGTGTTTCTTTCTCAATAGGAATTGCATAAAGCTCAGCTGTATCAAAAAAATTAACGCCCTGGCCAATAGCATAATCCATTTGCTCATGCCCTTCAGCCTCATTATTTTGCTTGCCCATGTTCATGGTGCCCAAGCATATCTTACTAACTTTAATGGAAGTGGTTGGAAGGTTGGTATACTCCATAGAAGTATTGTGGTTTTATTTTAGAAAGCGTTAAAAATAGCCAATTCCAAACATTATAATCTTAACAATATGTTATTTCTCTAACTCTACTAAAATGGGACAATGATCACTATGCTTTGCCTCAGAAAGAATTACAGAGCGTTTTAATCTATTCTTCAATGGTTTGCTCACCATACCATAATCCAAACGCCAACCTTTATTATTATTGCGGGCATTGGCTCTATAACTCCACCATGTATAATTATCTGGGTCTTTGTTAAAGTGCCTAAAACTGTCTATAAAGCCACTTTCCATAAAATTGCCAATCCATTCACGTTCCACGGGCAAAAAACCGGAGACATTTTTGTTACGAACTGGATCGTGAATATCAATTGCTTCATGACAAATATTATAGTCCCCTAGAACAATGAGGTTGGGCCTCTTTTTTCGAAGTTCCATGGTATAATCCTTAAAATCTGACATATATTTTAACTTAAAATCCAACCTGTCCAAATTGGTGCCAGAGGGCAAGTACATGCTCATAATGGAAACATCACCAAAATCTACCCTTAAATTTCTACCTTCAAAATCCATATAATCAATCCCAGTACCATACTCCACATGATCTGGCTTTGCCTTGGATAAGATGGCCACACCACTATAGCCCTTTTTTTGTGCACTATACCAATAATTATGGGAATATCCTGCTTCATCAAAAATAGAAAGGTCCAATTGGTCCTTATTTGCCTTTATTTCTTGAAGGCATATTACATCGGGACCCACGGTTGTTAGCCATTCCAAAAAACCCTTGTTCAATGCCGCTCTAATACCATTTACATTATAAGAAACTATTTTCATACTTATTATTTGGGCCCAAAAATAGAGAAAGTTTATAGTATGGTACAACTCAAAAAAACTAAATAGATTAGTAGTTGATTAAATAAAACAAATCTGATTTAATAGAAATTACATTTTTGAATGTATATATATATATTTGATTTACTAAATTTGGCGGCCTTCTTCAGTTTAATTTCTTAATTGTAAAAGGTAAGTTCGTATATATATCTATTGTCGAAAACAATTTCACAAGTGCTTTTCGTCTAAATCTTTTATTTAAGAGCTTTTAATAATTGATTTTCGCATAACTGTGCAATAAAAAAATGCCCAAAATATTTATGAAAAATAATATATGTCTATTATTATATGTTTTTATCTGTTCTATTTCATCTGGGCAAACATTGCAAAAAGACTCCATCACCCAATTAGAAGAGGTTATATTACGTGATTTTGCCAAGACCAAAAATGCAACTGGCATTACGCCTTCTGATGTAATTACCAAAGAGGTTTTTCAAGGTTATAGTCCTATTGATATGGTATCTTCTATAAATCAAATTTCTGGGGTACTTATCTTTTCCGGTGCGTTGAACACCAATAGAATTACTATTCGAGGAATAGGTGCAAGAACCCCATTTAGCACAGACAAACTTAGGATGTATTACAACAATATCCCTATTACAAACGGTACAGGATCATCAACTATTGAAGCTTTTGACCTAGAAAACCTCAACGCTATTGAAGTTGTAAAGGGTCCCAAAGCCACATCCTTCGGAAGTAATTTGGGTGGGGCCATCCTATTAAAACCCAATGAGGCCATATTAAACACCACAACTCTTTCCAATAGTCTTACTGTGGGTTCCTATAATTTAATAAAAGATAATGTCAGTTTTAACCACAAGGATGAAAAATTGGCTTTAGGTTTTCAATATGGGCATCTGGAAACCGATGGTTATCGTGAGAACAACAGTTTTAATCGAAATGGGTTTTTATTGAATACCTCATATCAGTTCAATCAAAAAAACTCTATAGCGCTTCTAGTAAATTATATTGATTATACGGCACAAATACCTAGTTCCCTGAACGAAACAGATTATAATGAAAATCCGCAAAAAGCAGCTTTTACTTGGAACGCCGCAAAAGGTTATGAAGCCAATAAATATACCCTAATAGGGATTTCCTATTCTCATGAATTCAATAAAAAATTAAAAAATACCTCCAGTCTTTTTTATACTTATTTGGACCATTATGAACCTAGACCATTTAACATTTTGGACGAGTTTAGTAATGGATATGGGTTTAGAAGTACCTTTTCCGGAAATTTAAATTCTGCAGAATATACTTTTGGAGGAGAACTGTACAAAGATGAATACAATTGGGGCACCTTTGAAAATTTGTATGAAGAAAACAATGGCAACGGGAGCTTGCAAGGGAATAGGTTGAGCAATAACAAAGAATATCGTAGACATTTTAGTGCCTTTGGGACATTTTTATATCCTTTTTCTGAAGCTTTTTCTGCTCAAGCAGGATTGAATATTAACAAAACCCATTATGACTTTAGGGATTTATACAATTCAGGTTCTCAGAACAAGAATGCCAAAAGAAGTTTTGACGTCATTGCCTTGCCTAGTCTAACACTGTCTTACAAGAATATAAACGGACCTTCTTTTTATGGCAATATAAGCCGTGGATTTTCCAATCCAAGCCTAGAGGAAACTTTGACCCCAGATGGGGTCATAAACCCAGATATTGCTCAAGAAACAGGGGTTAATTATGAATTGGGTTCCAAATTAAGGATGTTTAAAAAGAAAGTGAATGTTGGTTTAACAGTATATCAAATGGATATTAAAAATCTTTTGGTGGCCCAGCGTGTAGGTGATGATCAGTATATTGGTAAAAATGCGGGTAAGACCAAACATCAAGGAATTGAGCTGGACTTAGATATTACCGTGAAGGCATTTAAAACCTTTACAATGAAGCGCTTTTTTAATTATACTTTTAGCGACCACCGTTTTATTGATTTTGTTGATGGGGAAAATGATTTTTCTGGAAATCCTATAACTGGAGTCCCCAAACATAGAATTGTTACGGGTATGCAAATAAAACATGACAGAGGTTTGTTTGCCGGCATGACTTATACACATATGGGAATAATTCCATTAAATGATGCCAATACACTTAGTACGGACACATACAACCTCATCAATGCAAAAGTGGGTTACAGTAAACAACTGACCAGTAGATTTAAATTGGAAACGCAATTTGGCATAAACAACTTCTTTAATGTTCACTATGCTCGGTCCATACTGATTAATGCTACTGGCTTTGGAGGATCCCTGCCCCGCTATTATTATCCCGGAAATAATCGTAACTTTTATGGGGGTTTACAATTGAAATATCAGTTGTAGCAAATATTTATATTATGAAATCTCTTTCTCTAGTCGCTATTTCTTTAGTCCTGTTTATCTCTTGTAACGAAAAGCAAACCACAAAATCACTTTTTGATGGAGAATCCCTAAACGGGTGGTTTATTGATGTTCCAGAAATGGATACAGTGTCCAGCACAAGAAACCCTTTTATAGTTAGAAATAAGATGTTGGTGTCATTGGGAACACCAGGAGGCCATTTAATTACGGATGCTTCATACGAAAATTATAGAGTCAATTTAGAGTATCGTTTTGCCGGAAAACCAGGAAACTGTGGTGCATTGGTACATGTTTCCAAAGATAAAATGAGGCGTTTATATGCCATGTTTCCACAATCCTTGGAAGTGCAGTTAAAACACACTGAAGCTGGTGATTTTTGGTTGATTGGGGAAGATTTGGAAGTGCCCAATATGGTAGAGCGTCGGGGCCCTAAAGAAAAATGGGGTGTGGACGGAGATAAAAATAGACGCATTCCCAACCTTACTGGCAATGTGGAAAAAAAACCGGGAGAATGGAATTATATGCAAATTGAATGCCTTGCCAATGAAATTAAGGTCTGGATAAACGGTAAACTGGTGAACCATGGTTTTAACGCTACTGCAAGTAATGGTAGTTTTGCTCTCCAATCTGAAGGTTCTGAAGTGGAATTTAGGAAAGTGGAACTAACCCCTATTACTAAATTAAGCAATTAGTCTCCTAAATCTTACTTAACCAGTGTTTCATATCCACCTCACTGGCAATAATTTCCTTCACCTTGTCCACCGAAACACGTTGTTGCTCCATAGTGTCCCTATGTCTAATCGTTACAGTATTATCTTCTAAAGATTGGTGGTCCACAGTGATACAGAAAGGGGTTCCATTTGCATCCTGCCTTCTATAGCGACGGCCAACAGCATCCTTTTCATCATAAATTACGTTGTAGTCCCATTTTAGCTCGTTTACAATTTCATGGGCTAATTCTGGCAACCCATCTTTCTTAAGCAAAGGAAGTACAGCTGCCTTTGTGGGAGCTAAAACAGCAGGCAATTTAAGAACGGTTCTTATGGTTCCATTTTCCAATTCCTCTTCTTTAAGAGAGTTTGAGAATACAGCCAAAAACATACGGTCCAAACCAATTGATGTTTCCAGTACATATGGCACATAGGACTTATTCTCTTCATGGTCAAAATACTGCAGTTTTTTACCCGAGAATTCTTCATGACTACTGAGGTCAAAGTCTGTTCTAGAATGAATTCCTTCCAATTCTTTAAAACCAAACGGGAATTTAAATTCTATATCGGCTGCAGCATCTGCATAGTGTGCCAATTTCTCATGATCATGAAAACGATAATTATCCTCTCCCATACCAAGTGACAAGTGCCATCTAAGTCGGGTTTCTTTCCAATGTTCGTACCACTCTTTTTGTGTTCCCGGCTTAATGAAAAATTGCATTTCCATTTGCTCAAACTCACGCATTCTAAATATGAACTGCCGTGCAACTATCTCATTTCTAAAAGCCTTTCCTGTCTGCGCAATCCCAAATGGGATTTTCATTCTACCTGTTTTTTGAACATTCGAGAAATTAACAAAGATTCCCTGAGCAGTTTCTGGACGCAAATACAGGTCCATTGCGCTATCGGCAGATGCTCCTAATTTAGTTCCAAACATTAAATTGAACTGTTTCACATCTGTCCAGTTCTTGGAGCCAGACAAGGGGCAGGCAATTTCGAGCTCTTCAATCAAAGCCTTTACATCCGCTAAATCTTCCTCTTCCAAAGATTTGGCCATTCTGGAAAGAATCGTATTTATTTTTTCTTGATAGCCTACAACTCTGGGATTGGTTGCCAGAAACTCTTCCTTATTAAAAGCGTCTCCAAACCGTTTAGCTGCTTTTGCAACTTCCTTATCAATCTTGGCTTCAATTTTTGCACAATAATCTTCTATTAAAACATCTGCGCGATATCTCTTTTTGGAATCTTTATTATCTATCAATGGGTCATTAAAGGCATCAACATGCCCAGAAGCTTTCCAGATGGTTGGGTGCATAAAAATGGCAGAATCTATTCCAACTATATTATCATTAAGCTGTACCATGGCTCTCCACCAATACTCTCTAATGTTCTTTTTTAGCTCAGCTCCGTTTTGTCCGTAGTCATAAACAGCACTGAGTCCATCATAAATTTCACTGGATTGGAACACATACCCATATTCCTTTGCGTGGGATATTACCTTCTTAAAATCATCTTCTTGATTTGCCATTTGGCAAAAATAGAATTTTAAGAGAAAAGGATATAATTATTTTAATTCAAATTGATTGGTAGAAAGTAATCTTTCATCCTCAAAAACATTGAGGGTATATAGTCCTTCCTGCAAAGACCCTTCTGGAATCGTAATAAAATCACAAATATCTACTTGATCTCCCATGAAAACCACTTCTATACGCTTACTATAGATATTTCCATTTACAGAAATAGTATTGGCATTATCTTCTATAACATTCATATTTGGGCCTAAAAATTGGAAATAAACAACTTTATCTTCCCTAGAGACATTTGGGTTACCAACAATAGTGACACAACCTCTAAGTTTTTCTATTGTAGATGCCTTATTGGTCCTAATAGGTCTGGAACTCCTAACTCTAAACCCCATTCCCTCGGCATTTTCCAAGTTTAGATAGCTTTTGGTCCTTAATTCATTATTTAACTCCTGTATTTTCTTGCGTTGATCAGCCTCCGCTTGAGCCAAGGAACTACGTTGATTTCTTAATTCTTGTATTCTTGTTCTGGTTTCTTCATACTTTTCAGAAAGAAGCATGTTGTTATAGGTAAGAAAGTTGTTCTTAAGCTTTAAACTATCATATTTGGCTTCCAAGGCCCTAAGTTCTTTTCTGTTTTCCCTTAATTTAGCAGTATTAAAATTAATCCTGCCCACAGAGTCCAATAACTGCTGTATGCGGTGTCTAGAGCTTTCCAGTTCAATTTCATTTACTTCGTTCCGTGCAGAAAGTTGATCTACTTGTGCTCTCATTAAGGTAAGGTCTTTCACCAAAAGCCCTTTTTCTTGCTCTAAAAAATCTATTTGGGTCTGCGATTGTGCGTAACTGTAGTAAAAGGCAATAATAATGCCTACAATAACTGCTGCCAATGCGGCAAGGATAATCTTATAGTTGAATTTACTATCTTGGGCTTCCATCTATATTTACAAGTAGGTTATAAAAGATTTGTCACACTTCATCAAGTTAACAAAGATATTAAATGATGTACACAACATCCTCTTTCCTCCAATCTGTTTTGGATGTAATGCACATTTAATCGGAGGAGAGAAAACCTTATGTACCATTTGTCGGAACCAATTACCTCTTACCGATTATAACTATAACGAAGAAAACCCTGTTGACCGTATTTTTTATGGAAGAGTTAACATAAAAAAAGTCAATTCCTTTCTATTTTTCACAAAAAATGGCATAATTAAGAACATTATTCATCATTTAAAATATAAAAATCAGGAGGAAATAGGTAGTTTTTTTGGTGATTGGTTTGGACAAATCATAAAAAAAGAAGGATTTTCAGCATATATTGATGTAATTATTCCTGTTCCGTTGCATAAAAAGAGATTAAAAAAAAGAGGATATAACCAAGTAGCTCTTTTTGGAAAACAATTGGCACATCATCTAAATGCAGATTATATGGATAATGTTCTAATAAAAACTGCCAATACCAAAACACAGACAAAAAAAGGAAGAATATACAGGTGGCAGCAAAATCAAAATCTTTTTGAATTGACCAATTCTTCTTTTTTAAAAAATAAAAACGTGCTGTTAGTGGATGATGTAATAACAACAGGAGCAACGATAGAAGCCTGTGCAAATGCTCTACACCGAGCAGAAAATGTTAATATCTATGTGGCTACAATGGCAGTAGTGCCTTGATTTTTGCAAATTAGTTGTTTCTTTGCCCTAAGTTATATTTATAGTGATGCTGAGACGTATTTTAGGATTCATTTTTATGGTTTTTACCATATTTGCTTTTTTTCAATGTGCTAGAAGGGGAAACCCTACTGGTGGACCAAAAGATATTACCGCACCCATACTTTTAAGTTCAGAACCAGAAAACTTGACCACTAATTTTGACGCCAAAAGAATCCGTTTGTATTTTGACGAGTACGTTAAGTTGGAAAAAATCCAGGAACAACTCATTGTATCACCGCCCCTAAAATATTTGCCAGAAATAACACCACAGGGCAACGCAAGAAAATATATTGAAATAATCCTTAAAGACACCTTAAAAGAAAATACTACGTATACTTTTAACTTTGGCCAAAGTATTGTTGATAATAATGAGGGCAACCCCAATAGTTTTCTTACCTATGTTTTTTCTACTGGGGATTATATAGATTCACTTTCCTTGACCGGAGTGGTACGAGATGCATATAACCAAAAAGCAGATGAGTTTATAAGCGTAATGTTGTATGAGATAGACAGTGCTTATACAGATTCTACCATATACAAACAACCACCAAATTATATTACCAATACCTTAGATAGCACAATCATATTTAAGCTAAACTATTTAAAAGCTGGGAAATATGCCCTTGCAGCCATACGTGACGAAGGAAAAACGAATATGTTTGACCAAAAGACTGATAAAATAGGCTTTATAGAAGACACTATCACGCTTCCCACAGACTCCACCTACCTTTTAACATTGTTCAAGGAAAAACCCGACTATAACATATTAGTTCCAAGTTTTGTTGCTGAAAACAGAATTCAATTTGGATACCAGGGAAATAGGGAAGAATTTGTTATTGAAACCTTGACGGAATTGCCAGATACGGTAAAGACCATTTTACTAAAGGATAGGGAAAAAGACACTCTTAATTTTTGGTTCACTCCTTATGAAATGGATTCCATAATATTCAAAGTAACAAATGAAAAACTTAAGCTAATTGATACTTTTAGCGTTAAGCCAAGAAAATTGCCTGCAGACACTTTATTAGTATCCCCAGGGCTGAGAAAATTAAGTTTTGAGGAAAATTATAATCTAATAGCCAATACACCTTTGGTGAAAATTGATACTTCACAAATGATGCTTACCATTCAAGATTCTTTGCCTGGTAGTTTTTCTGTTTCCCTGGACACCCTAAAGAATAGAGTGAATTTTGATTTTGAAGTTGTTCCAGAACAAAGTTATAAATTAGAGCTGTTTCCTGGAGCTGTTGAAGATTTCTTTAAAGACACAAACGATACTCTTACCTATAACCTGTCAACCGGAAGTCTGGAAGATTTTGGGACCTTACGGTTAAACTTAACTGGAAATACAAGATTTCCTATGATTGTTCAGCTTACCAATGAAAAAGGGGATAATATTATTAGGGAAATTTACATGACGGAACCAAAAATATTGGAATTTGGTCATTTGGATCCTTCTAAATATATGGTTAGGGTAATCTATGATGAAAATGGCAATGGAATATGGGATACTGGAAACTACCTTAAAAAATTACAACCTGAGAAAGTAAGTTATTATCCTGAGGTTATTGAGATGCGTGCCATTTGGATTGAGGAACATACCTTTATTTTAAGAGAGTAAATTCATCTCTATCATCCAAAAATTTTAATTTCCCTCTGGTTTTTTTAATATGTTCTTTTTCCAAATTTGCATAAAGAACCTCTTCTTTTTCAGAAAATATTAGCTCCTCTCCCAAGGTATTATATACAGCAGAATGCCCATTATATTCATGCCCATTACTATCTTTACCTATCCTGTTTACTCCAATACAGTAAGACATATTTTCTATTGCCCTTGCCTTTAAGAGGGCATCCCATGCATTAATTCTTGGTTTGGGCCAATTGGCTACATAGATCAATACATCATAAAAATCTGTATTCCTAGCCCAAACAGGAAACCTAAGATCATAACAAACAAAAGGGCAAATTCTAAATCCCTTATACTCCACAATCAATTTTGAAGTACCGGCAGTGTATATTTTATCTTCACCTGCTAAAGTAAATGTATGGCGCTTATCATAAAATGATACTTCCCCATTAGGTTTTACAAAAAATAACCTATTATAAAATTGATTGTTTTCCTGGAAAACAATACTTCCCACAAGGGCTGCATTCTTTGCCGAAGCTTCTGCTTGCATCCACTCCACTGTTTTTAAACCTTCCCCATGGTCAATATGTTTGGGAGACATGGTAAAACCTGTAGTGAACATTTCTGGCAGAATAATTAAGTCAACATCATTGGAAGTTTCAAGAATTTTTTTAGAAAAAGTTTTTCTATTTACCAATGGGTCTTCCCAAGTCAAAGATGCTTGGATTAAAGCTGTTTTAAGTCTATTAATCATTTTTCAACATGGGTTATCAAATTATTTAAAACCCTCCAGCAATTTCACAAACTCGGTTAAACCCTGTGTCTTTGCATGATTCATTGCCGTACTTCCCCTAGCATCCTTAAGGGAGGTATTGGCTCCTTCTTCCAAAAGCATTTTTGCTATTTCAACCCTATTAAAAGTTGCTGCATAAATTAAGGAAGTTCCCCCCAAAGCATTGGTTGCATCAACGTTTGCCCCAGCCCTAATAAGAAACTTAGCCAACTCATTGTATCCTTTAAAACAAACTCCCATAAGCGGAGTATTGCCAGACCCATCTTTTTCATCCACATTAGCTCCTTTTTCCAACAAAAATTTGGTAATATCCAGATGATTGTAATATGTTGCCAGTATCAATGGTGTTGACCCCCTTTGGTCCTTGGAATAAACTAAAGCAGGGAACTGAGTCAATATTTCTTTTACTAATGTAAGGTCTCCCTCTCGTATTGCATTAAATAAATCTGCACTATTGTCCATTTGTTCTAAATTTAGAAAAAACTTTTAAGCTAAATATCCTTGGATGTAAAATACAAGTTTTCAAAATGATGGCAAACGCCTTTTCCCATAAATAATTAATGATATTACACAAGAACACACGTTATTGTAAGAAACTTTCATTTCTATAGGATAATACTTACGTAAATAGAAAAGCCGTATCTTTGTTTCTTAATAATAAGATTTATTCTTAAATAAATTATTGTTTGAATACAAATATTTCAGAAGAACTTATTGCTCTGGCAACAGTTCCTGTTGCCCAGTTGGACTCCAACCTATGTTTTATAAATTACTCTCCAACATGGTTGATTCACTTTAATATTTCTGATACTAATATTATTGGCAAATATTATTTTGATGTGTTTTCTGATACTCCAATAGAAATCAATGAATTATTAACATTATGCCTTCAAGGACAAGAAAACACCAATCTTAAAGGGAAAAAATTTACTTTACCCAGTGGTAGAACACAGTGGTTAAAATGGAAAATGTATCCATGTAAAAATGATGCGGGAGAAGTTGACTCGATTTCGGTTATATTGGAAGATTTCACCAAAAAAAAACAACGTATTAATTTAGCCACACGAGCAGAAAAAGTTGCCAATATTGGGGGGTGGCATGCTGATCTTTTGGACAATACTGTTTATTGGACAAGAAGAGCGAAACAAATTCATGAAGTTCCTTATGAGTTTGTTCCCACACTTAATGAATGTATTGATTTCTACAAAATTGGAGAACATAGAAGTCGTATTAACAAAGCAATAAATACAGCAATCAATACTGGTAATCCTTGGGATGAAGAAGCCATTCTTGTCACGGCAGAAGGAAAAGAAATCTGGGTAAGGGTTAAAGGAGAAGCTGAAACACATAATGGAAAAACCGTTAAATTATATGGAACTTTCCAAGATATAGATGATAAGAAGAAAATAGAATTAAAATATAGAGCAGTGGCCAAACGCCTAGAGCTTTCAACAAAGGCGGCCAAAATTGGGACTTGGGAATACAACATTCTTGACAAAACGGACACTTGGGATTCCAATATGTACAGTATTTATGAAGTTAATGAATTAGAAGACCAAGTTTTATATGATGTATGGAAAGAGAAAATTCACCCAGATGATTTCAAAAAAGTTGATGATGAAATGCAATTGGCCATAAAAAACGGCAAAAATGTAACTAGTGAATTTAGAATCCAAACCGGCCATAATACTATAAAGTTTTTAAAATCAGTGGCCACTGTAGTAAAAAACCAAGAGGGCGTTCCTTCGCAGGTGGTTGGAGTAAATTGGGATATTACAGAGCAAAGATTGGCTCAGCAAAAACTTGAAAAAAGTAGGGAGTCCTTTAAATATGCTTTTGAACATTCTGCAATAGGCATGGCACTTGTTGGCCTGGATGGCAAATGGTTAGAAATAAACCAAAGTGTTTGCAATAGTTTGGGCTACTCAAAAGCTGAACTGTTAAAACTTACGTTCCAAGACATTACACACCCCAATGACTTGGAAAAAGATATAGAACTTCTAGAAGAAGTAATAAAAGGCAATAGAATAAGTTATCAAATAGATAAAAGATATTTTCATAAAAGAGGGGGAATCGTGCATGCACTACTAACTGTTACTGCTGTAAAAAACTATGACGGTACCGTTTCTCATTTTATATCCCAAATTGTTGACCTAACTTCTAGGGTATACCAAGAAAACAAACTAAGAAGTTTGGTGGATGTTACTAGAAAACAAAATGAGAGTCTTTATAACTTTGCCCATATTGTATCCCACAACCTTAGATCACATTCCAGCAATTTATCAATGCTTAAGGATTTCTTGGACAAAGAGAAGGATGAAAAGGAAAAAGAAAACTTAATGAACATGTTGGGTAGTTCGGTAAACAGTCTTAGTGAAACGGTTGCCCATTTAAACGAGGTAGTACAAATAACAACCGACGTTAAAGTCAAAATGAGACGAATTTCGCTCTTAGAAGCAATTAATACCGTCCAAAAAAATATTAATGTCAACATTGCGGAACAAAATGCCAATGTAATTCTAAATATTGACGGAACACATTTTGTACATGTGGTCCCTGCTTATTTAGATAGTATTTTGCTTAATCTTTTCACCAATGCCCTTAAATATTCCTTCCCGAATAGAACACCAGTCTTGGAAATAAGTTCCAAAAATGTAGGGGGTAGAATTATACTAGCTTTTAAAGATAATGGGTTGGGTATAGATTTAGACACACATGGCCCCAAAATGTTTGGCATGTACAAAACCTTTCACGCACATAAAGATGCTAAAGGAATTGGTCTGTTCATTACAAAGAACCAAATGATGTCCATGGGTGGAAAAATACATGTAGAAAGCGAGGTTAATGTAGGGACTACTTTTACATTAAGCTTTAATTCCAATTAAAATATAAGGAAGAATGACTATTGAAAATGTAAAAAATTGCTGTATCATAGATGACGACCCTATTTTTATATACGGCACTAAAAGACTAATGAAGGAAATAGAATTCTGTGAGAATTTCTTAATTTTCAATAATGGGAAAGAAGCAATAGAAGGCCTTGTAAATGACAATAAAAATGAAGGTGAGTTACCCTGTCTTATTTTATTGGATCTAAATATGCCTGTTTTGAATGGTTGGGATTTTCTAGAGGCTATTTCCAAAATTAAAGATAAAAATATCACTAAAATCCCAATATTCATTATTACTTCTTCCATAGACCCTAGAGACTTGGAAAAAGTAAAAAATTATGCTTTTGTTCACGGTTACCTTACTAAGCCTATAACTTCAGAAGCCTTGGATGGCATTAAAAATACCCTAGACCTCTAACTTCTCGCTGTTATAGATGTTTTGTTTAAAAACCCTAAGTTTTACCCTAGGGATTTTGTCTAACAAAACACTTAATCAAATATAAAGCCTGTGGAGACCCTATATATAAATCCGAAAAGGGCAAATACAAAAAGTGCCATGCATACCCAAAAATATACTTTAAATGAATTTTCAAGAATTTTTTTCCCCAAATCCCTAAAGCTTGTACTGTAGATTTCTCTTAAAAGTAAAATTTGTTTCATATAATTTTTTGTTTGTTTAGACACTGCAAATATGGTTTCCCATTCTGTCTTGGGCACAAACAATTAGATAATCGTATAAAAACCCCGATAAGCTGATCGTAGTTTCGGTCAGTGGCAGTTTGCTTTCGGTGAATGGTATTAGGTATGTTGGTGAGTGGATCGACAAAGTGTTAAGTTTTCTGGATATCCAAAAAACACAATGTTATATTTTGAACCTATAATACCCTAATTTCTTATTCCAGGCGTAAAATCATCAGGAGCATTTTGTGGCAAATTGGTAGTTCCAGAATCTCCAGTGTCATTGAATATGGTCCATTCCGAAAAAGTATAGTTTGGATTTGCTTCTAAAATCAGGCTATTTCTTAACGCTCGTCCGTCCTCAAACTCATGATTGGTTCCCGAACCGTCTTCACCCACAATTCCAAAAGCATCAATTATAACTCCAAATGGATCTACCAACTCCAAATTGTCATCTCCATTAGAGTCGGCAGGACTGTTTGTTGAAACGCCCATATCTGGAGCAAAACCATAGACTGTTTCAAATTCCATTGCATTGGGTGAGATTACAAAGGTGTTTCCCGCCATAACACTGTAACCCGATAAGTCTATTGTAGAGCTAATTTCTGCATTTGCATTGGTATACCGCCTAAATACCCATCCTTTTAATGATATGTCTTGGTTTGAAGCATTAAACAGCTCCACAAAACGAGCCCCTGTATTATTGTTAGGGTCCGCCAACTCTGAAATAAATAATTGGTTGGATGTTACCTTATCTGGGGGACAACGTTCGCTATCAAAAATTATGTCCTGGATTTTTCTAACTATTAGTTTAAATTCATCATTTTCTTTTGTTAATACTGCTTGTATAGTGCCATTTTCATCTGGTAATATTTCTGCCCGAAAATCTGAATAACCACTATTTACCATTACTATTTCATTCCCATCACAATCCTTTAGAGTTCGTTCGGTTTCCTCTTCTGGATCTGCATAAGGAAAGCCCCTTTCTTCTTCAATAACTTCTAAATCATCTATCTCCACCAATGTGTTTACCATATTATCTTGTAAGTCCTCAATTTTAACTAGCTTCGGCTTTACATTTACCGGCTCATCGCAACTCAAAAAAATATGTTGCGAAACAATAGATGATGGTAAGCGCCCAACCGATTCATTTCCAAAGGCGGTAAAGACCCCTCCCACCTTAAATACTCCTTTTGATTGACCTAAGTATAACCCTTTCAGCTTTATAAAAATTTTACTCCCAACTTGATAAAATAAATAGGAATCCCTAACATCTATTTCTATTTGAAAACCTTCAGTGGGATTAATAGGACTATCTTGAATGTGAAGTGTCCCAAATATATTCCCTGCCTTATCAGATGAAATAACATACCCTTCAATAATTAAGTCTTCATGTATTTGGATAAGCTCATCAACATACAGGTTCTTTATATTTGAAAACGTAGTATTGGCTTGTAAATCAATTATACAAGATAATTCTGGCGCATCAAAAGTTTTGTCTTTAACACATGATACCAGTATTAAACAGAAAAGTGGAATATGTATTTTATTTTTAATCATTCCTTAAAATATTCTATTACCATCATTTCGAGTGAAACAAGAAATCTAAAATTTTATCAGATTTCTCCCTTTGGTCGAAATGACATTTTGTTTAAAAACTCACTGCCAAGTTTAAAAAATAAGTTCTTCCGTACCCATACCAATATTTTGGAGCAAAAGATGGCGTGCCACTTAAATTATCTTGTTGCATCTGCCCAAAATTTCCATTTCTGCTCTGCTCATATCCCCCAGTTCTGAAAATCGTATCAAAAACATTGTTCACACTTATAAATACACTTATATATTTACCATTCAACAACCACGATTTTCCCCCAACCAAATTCAATAAATAAAAATTATCCAGCTTTTTTTGCGCAAGCAATCTGTTTACATTTTCGTCTGTTGCATTGGGGAAAGGTTCTCCTGTTTCTGGATTTAAATAAAAGCTATGGGTTCTAATAATAGTAGAAATATTGGCATAATTATTCGCCAGATAATTGGTTGTTGCTCCCATCCACCAATATTTTGGGTCACGATATTCCACCCCAAAAGCCATTGCTTTCTGTGGTCCCTGTGCCAACCTGTAGTCCTTGATATGTGCAATTCCTAAATCTATACTCCCTTCTGGGTTAATTAAATCCTCAACGGCCCCTGCCGTATCAAAATTAATACTGACCGATGGGTCGCTGGCATAAAGATATTTTGAAATCGAAGCAACAGCAGACAACTTTACGCTGGATGAAACCTGATACTCCAACCCAACCTCAGTTCCCATATGTAATTTATCTAAATCTGTAATTACTTCCTGCACAAAATCAGAACCCACTCCGGCGTCAACAAAGAAGTAATTTACATCTGTTGTGTTTTGAAACCGAGTATAAAACCCTGTTACTCTTCCTGTGAGTTTTGAAAGTCGAATAAGATAATTTATATCTGTTGTTGAAATTTTTTCACTTTGAATGTTAGGCACTATAGCATTATTTTCTCTAGGGTTTATAAACACATTCTGAATGGTTGGCGCTCTATTAAGCAAAGCTCCATTTAAAGTTAACCAATGTCTCCCTGTAATTTTATATTCCAATCCGCTCTTTATTCCAAAATTGGAAAAGTTGACCTTTTCACTTTTACCAAATGAATTTGAAAAACGTTCATTTAAAAATAAACCCTTCCTTTCATAATTGATGTTGGAGTAATTCCCTGCCAAAAATGCATTCCAAGTACTACCGCTGTACCGCAACTGAGAAAAGACATCAAAATCTGTAGCGTTCATTTTATAATGGTAATTAAATTGTTCTTTTTCAAATTTATTTATAGCACTATAAACATCATTGAGCGTATCGGAAAACGGGTCTATATCTTCATGAAATTCAGCCCCCAACAAGTCCTGGATTTCTGCATAGTTGTCCGACTCCAGTTTTTTTAAATGTTCCACCAAAATCAAATTTAAATTTATCACTCATGGTCAAATTAAAAATGCTATTTACTGTTAACTGACTATCATCTACTGTATCATCATATAGAACATAGCTAGCCTTTCCATTATTCGATTCATTTTGATTAGCGATATAGTTATTTTCCCAATTCAATTGGGGTTCGTTCAAAAACCCATCCTTTGCGAGGTTGGCACCTATAAAATTTGCTCCTATGGAACTGTTAATACTAAAACTAGGTAGATATCGATAATAAGTTGGGTCTGGATTAGGCGCATTATAATATCCAATTCTGCTTCGTGCATGTGTACCCGTTTGATATGCAATTCCCGTATTTATATTAAAATTATTTGATTTGTAATAGTGGTTGAACATCAATATTGGCTCCTGAATTTTACGTTCCCTTGAATTTCTAATTTTTCCATTTTGCATACCCCAATAAGGATTATATTTTCGGCCAACCAATTCAAAAACTTCTTCTGTTAAAGCAGAAGAACGTCCTCTTCTATTAGAAGCTAAAATAGAAGTGAGAACAATAGAATGTTTTGGATTAAATTGATATTCCAATGTTCCAAAAAATGAGTACGCATCATATAAAGTTCCATTAATATACCCCTCTTTTGCCCATCTTCTGGAGCTAGAAAACGTATAGGCCAATCCGTTTTTACTTAATCCAGAGCTATATGTCGCCATCAACCTACCTGCATAGGTTCTATTGGAATAAGATGTTGATACCCTAGTACCTGGCCTCAATCCGGATGGACGCATATCAATATTGGTCGTTCCCAAGATTCCTCCAAAATTATAATCAGATGCACTTAATCCATTACTAAATTCTTGATTTCTGGTTACATCATTTAATCCTCCCCAATTATTCCATTGTGGTCGACCATCAAATTGTTTGTTCATAGAAATTCCATTAATGAGCACTTTTCCATTTTGAGAATCATACCCTCGTACCCTAAAAAATGCCTGCCCAAAATCGAAAGCGGCCCTATTTAGAAAAACATCTTTTGTAGCCTGTAATAAGCCAGAAGACATTGAAACACTTTCATCATCTGATAAATCTGCATCTGTTAGAGTAATAAGATTATCTGCTTTTTCCACAGTAATATCTCTTTCCAAATAAAGAGAGCCTATTTTCAATGTCTGTCCATTGAGCACTATAGGAATTCTTTTTGGAATAAAGTCCTTGATGACAACTTGTAGGACAAATTCCCCTGTCAGAACAGTCTCTAAAACAAAACTACCATTAGGATCTGTACTTGTAGAAAATTGAGTTCCTTCAATAGAAATCTGGCCATTGGGAATACCAGATTTAGTTTGCTCATTAAGAATTTGACCAGTTATCCTATAGACTTCTTGAGCTATAGCTACATTGGTAAACAAAAAAATAAAGAGGAAATATTTTCGCATTAAAACATTAATATCCAAAGCAATCTAAGATAAATAAGTATAAAATTGACATTGGAATGTAAAAAATTTCTTCCAAAATATTTATTGCTAAAAAAATTAAAAGTATTTTGGAACCTCCATTTACTATATATATGTTCCTGAAAATTAGTTTATCATTTATTCTTTTTCTTTGTTTACACTGTGGCCATTCCCAAGAAAAATATAAGGTTAGAACCATTGCTTTTTATAATGTTGAAAATCTGTTTGACACACTGAACGATTCCCTTACTTTTGATGATGACCGTACACCATTGGGCAAGGACAATTGGACTTTGGAAAGGTATAATCAAAAACTAACCAATATATCTAAAGTCCTTTCTGAAATTGGTTTAGAGACTACAAAAACATCACCAGATATTATTGGTCTTTGTGAGGTTGAAAACAAACAAGTGATTGAAGACTTGATAAACCATCCCAACTTAAAGAATAAAGATTATGGTATAATTCATTATGACTCTCCTGATGAAAGAGGAATAGATGTTGCCTTTTTATACAAAAAATCGGTCTTTGTACCTTCTTCTTTTAAAAGTCATAGGCTCTTGCTTAGCAATAATGAAGGTTTTAGAGACTACACCAGAGACCAGTTAATTGTTGGTGGCTTTCTGGACAATGAAGAATTCTATTTTATAGTAAACCATTGGCCTTCCAGAAGTGGTGGTGAAACCCGCAGCAAGCCAAATAGGTTGGCGGCGGCCAAACTCAATAAAAGAATTATAGATTCTATTAGAAAAGTAGATATTGATTCAAAAATAATAAGCATGGGTGATTTAAATGATGACCCCATAGATGATAGTCTTACTAAAATCTTACATTCCAAAGGTAAAAAGAGAAAACTGGACAGTTTGAGTCTTTTTAACCCAATGGAAAAATTATATAAAAAAGGTGTGGGTTCCTTGGCTTACCGTGACAAGTGGAATCTATTTGATCAGATTTTCTTTACTCCTAATGTACTGGATCCTGGGAACAATTCTTATACCTTTTGGAAAGCAGGTGTTTTTAATCCACCCTATATAAAAACTTCATCTGGAAAATACAAAGGCTATCCTTTTAGGAGTTATGCAGGTGGAAGCTATACCGGAGGGTATAGCGACCATTTTCCAGTTTACCTTTTTTTAATTAGAAAAACAGAATAAGAATTATTGAGGTGCATGAAGCAATTTAATATTCCTCCATTTTACCTTAATACCGCCCCCATCATGAATTTGTAAGGCAACGGAGCCTTCGCCTTCGCCTATTTTTTCATCTGTTATAGTAACCATTTCTGTACCATTTAGCCAAGAAGTCAAAGTGTCACCTTCCAAACGTATTTTCATTTGGTTCCATTCTCCCATTTTAAGGGCCTTATCCTTTTCTGGGTCTGGCTTTATTAACCATCCTCTTCCATAGGACTCATAAACTCCCCCTGTATCATGTCCTGGTGGTGCTACCTCAACTTGCCAACCACTTACTTTTGTGCCATCAACGGTAGAGCGTATAAATACGCCACTATTGCCATTTGCCTCCTGTTTAAACTCTAAAGTAAGTACAAAATCCTTATAATGTTCATTAGTCGCCAAATATCCGTATTGTTTATCTGGACCACTTTCACATATTAATAGACCATCTTCCACATACCATTTTTCTGTTCCATAGACCGTCCAACCTGTTAAATCCTTGCCATTGAACAATGATTTTTCTTGCGCATTTACGGATAAAGAGAAAAAAACTGCAAGTGTAAATAAGATAAGATTTTTCATTTATAAAGTATATTTTAAATTAATTAAAACCACTGTCCCCAAGGAATTCTGGACAATATGCAAAGTAGACCGAGACCATAAAAAATAGCAATAAGCTTAAATTTTTTGGCTGCTTCCATCACTTTTTTATGTTTGGACCAACCAATGGTAATTAAAACTATTGCAATAATATTGATAAAAGGATGTTCAACGGCCAACAACCTAGCAGGGGCATTTAAGCCTCCCATCCCTAAAGTACTTATAGCCTTATAACCATTTGAGGAGACAAAAAATAATATAAGCCCTACCAGTAATTGTATATGGCTTAAAATAAGTGCAAACAAGCTAATTCTTAGGTCTTTTTCCATGGTAAACATTTTTTTACCAACAAGACCTATAATTGCATTGGCTACGGCCAAAAATAATATAGCCAAAACTGCATAGGCCAAATAAGAATGTAAATTGAGGATAGTTTCGTACATGAACGTATTAGTTTTTAGTTGTCTAAATGTAGTGATTTTTAGGCATAAAAAAACCCTGCCAATGGCAGGGTTTTTATAAACTATTTAAAAAGTTTAGAAATCGTAACGTAAGGTAATGTTCCAAGTTCTTCCCCAACCAAAGTATCCCTGGTTAGATACGGCAATACCCTCGTATGTCTCATCTCCAGCCTCAACAAAATTCGCTGTAGTTAATCTAGAGATATACTCGGTATCCATTAAATTGTTAATGTTACCTCTTATCTTTAATTGCTTTAATTTATCAACTCCTAGAGGAACAGTAAAAGTTAGACCAGCATCCAACAAATTATAGGATGGCAACTCCAAATTCTCTTTTATGGCACCAACATCAGAATAAATCCCATCATAATATCTCCAGTCAGAATCTACAGCAAAATTATCCGTAATTTGATATCTGAAACCAAGACCACCGGAAAGTTGAGCCGCACCACCTACTTTTCCTCCATCAACATCTTCTGTTTCCGTGCTTATAACATTACGCTCTTCATCTGTAACTTGCGTAACTACCTCTCCTTCATAAATCCAATCTCCAATTGAAGCAAAACCATTAAAAGTTAAGCCTTGGGTAGGTTTTACTTTAAAATCTACTTCTACACCAGAGTGCAATTGAGACGTTCCAAAGTTACTTTCAAAAGTTACCACATCATCCACAACATCAGAGCTAGAAACTACCCTATCTTTCCATGAAGTTCTATACAAGTTTATGTTTGCAGAGAAAATAGAGCTAGAAAAACCATACCCTGCTTCCAAACCTAAGATTTTTTCATTCTCTGTTAACGGGTTTACTTGGTTTGTAAAGTTTAAGTAGATATTATCATGATATGGTTGACGGTTGTAGTAACCTGCATTGGCATAAAAACTATGCTTCTCTGTAGGACTATAACTAAACCCAGCCTTTGCATTGTATCCAAAATTATCAACTTTTTCAGAATCAACACCATCAGTAATTCCTGCAGGCAATGGTTCTCCAGTGCTTTGAGAAGATGTACCATCAATCAAAGATTGATCTGCATATTGATAATAGTCAAATCTTTGGTGGTACTGATTTGATACTGACCCTTGGAAAAAGGCAGAAAAAACATCTGTAGCATATTCTAATTGAGTGAACAAACCGCCATAAGAAATACGCTCATCGTTACTATATGCAATTTTTTGGTCTTCGTCATAAGTCGCAAAAGCAGCTTCCCAGCCTGACGGCCTAAAACTTTCTGTTGCGATTACATTTTTATAAGTTCCAAATGTACCGTATGATTCATGATTATTATTTTGATCAATCAAACGAATATTCTCTTGCCATGAACTTAAGCCATGAAAATTTGAAACTACTCTAAAATGCTTACCGTAATAAGTTCTTAAATCAAACCCAGCATTCCAAGTAAGGTTATCAGAAAGTTTCTTTTCAAAATTAGTAATTACACCGTACCAGTTATGCAAGTTCATTGATGCTCTGGTAACATATCCTCCTCCAGCAGCAAAATATCCGCCTTCTCCATTTGGAACACTTTGATTAAAGCTATAAATAGCATCATAATCAATACGCCCTTCATCTGTTCTTATTCTATTTCCTCTATTACCGGTACCACCACCATTACCAAATGACGCATAAAGTACAGTTGATAAGTTGGAGGTTTCATTAATATTCCAGTCCCAGTTTAAGTTGATAACCGGTTTATGGTAGAAGTTTCTTCTTTCAGTCATGTATTGACCATTATATGTACCCCAGTTATTGTTATACTTAAGACCATACTCTAAATAACTTGAGATTGATTTAGTGAAGTTTTGATCGTGGAACTGTGGAGCGCCTGTAATCAAAAAGTTGAAACCGTGATTGTCGTTAGGTCTATATCCTGCTGATATAAAGTAGGTTTGACCCTCACCAAAGTTACCTTCATTATAACCATCACCTTGCCAGTGAGAAAGCATAACACTCAATCCCCATCCTTTTTCAGAAACACCTGTATTATAACCAGCTGATGTTTTAATATAATTATCATTTGCAATAGTTGAATATGCAAATCCTCCTTGGTCCATTTCTGTGGCTTTAGTAACGAAGTTTACCGTGCCCCCAACAGAAGATATGGCCAATTTAGAAGAGCCCAGACCACGTTGAATTTGAACTCCACTGGCAATATCATTTAATCCAGACCAGTTAGACCAATACATTAAACCATCTTCCATACCGTTAATCGGTTGACCATTTAAAAGAAAAGCAGTGTTGTCCTGGTCAAAACCACGAACTCTCATGTTAGTATCTCCAAAACCTCCTGCTTGTCCAGAAACATATACGGAAGGAGTATTTACCAATGTCATGGTAATATCCTGAGTTCCTATTTTTTCTTGAATAAGTTTTACTGGAACGGAAGAAACCGCTATTGGCGTTCTTCTATCGCTAGCAAGGTCAATAATCCCCGTACCTACTACTACAACCCCTTCCAATTCTTCTGCATCTACTTGCAATGTAATGTTTCCTATACTTCCTGTTGAAGTAAAAGGTATTCTCTTTGCAACAAAACCAATGTAGGAAACAACCAAAGTTCCTGAGTTTTGCGAAACTTCTATGGAGAAGTTTCCATCAAAATCCGTAGCTGTCCCATTAGACGTTCCCTGTACAACTACACTGGCCCCTGGCAATGGACCGCCAGTATCGCCATCCATAACAGTACCCGTGATAGTTCCTTGTGAAAAAGCAATTGTTGTCATTAAAAATGCAGCAATCGCAAAGTACATTTTTTTCATTTTTCTTGTGTTTTAGTTTTTAATCAGTCTGCAAATGTGCTTCATTTTAAACACATCTACATTAAGACAATGTTAAATTAGTCGTCGCAAATTTAACATAAATTTTTACTTAAAAATACTGTAAGACAAGAGTTTATGAAATCCCTTTAACAAATAGAAAAGTTGCAGTTCAATTCTTAAAATTTTGCAAAAGTTGCAATGTGGAGCTATCATGATCAGCAATTTCGGAATTAGTTATGTCCTTAAGAATCGTAGTTGCCAATTGCTTCCCAAGCTCGACCCCCCATTGATCATAACTGTAGATGTTCCAAATAACTCCCTGAACAAATATTTTATGTTCATAAAGTGCAATTAATGACCCCAAACTTTTAGGAGTTAGTTTATCTATTAAAATAGTATTGGTAGGTTTATTTCCTTCAAAAATCTTAAAGGGCAATAAGTTTTCAATTTCTTCTTTTGACAATCCCTTAGAAATGAGTTCTTTTTTAACTTCCCCAGCAGTTTTACCATTCATTAAAGCTTCGGTTTGAGCAAAGAAATTGGCCATTAACTTATTATGGTGATCCACATCTCCATGTAATGATTCTTTATACCCAATAAAATCCACAGGAATTACTTTTGTTCCCTGATGAATCAACTGAAAAAAAGCGTGTTGCGAATTTGTTCCCGGCTCCCCCCATATGATAGTTCCTGTTTGATAGCCTGTTCTAATTCCTTTTCTATCCACACTTTTGCCATTGCTTTCCATTATACCTTGTTGTAAATAGGCAGAAAACCTACTTAAGTATTGAGCATATGGAATTATAGCTTCAGTTTCCGCTTCATGGAAATTATTATACCAAATACTTATAAGCGCTAAAACAATTGGGATATTATTTTCAAAATCCGCAGTTCTAAAGTGATCATCCATTTGATTAGCACCTTTTAAAAGCTTATCAAAATTTTCAAATCCAACTGACAAGGCAATTGAAAGTCCAACAGCACTCCAAAGAGAAAAACGACCCCCAACCCAATCCCACATTGGAAATACATTGTCAGCCGAAATTCCAAATTCTGATATTTTACTCGTATTGGTTGATACAGCAGCAAAGTGTTTGGCAACATCTTCTTGGGAGCCATATTTTAAAAACCATTTTTTAATGGTGGTGGCATTGCTCAAAGTTTCTTGGGTTGTAAAAGTTTTAGATACGACCACAAACAAAGTAGTTTCTGGATTAAGTTCTTTTAAAACCTCATGTACATGGTCTCCATCTACATTGCTTACAAAATGCATTTTTAAATGGTTCTTATAAAACTTCAATGCTTCAACCACCATTGCCGGCCCCAAGTCCGATCCCCCAATACCAATATTGACAACATCTGTAAATGTTTTGCCCGTATATCCTTTCTTTTCACCAGAAACAACAGCATCCGTAAAGACTTTTATCTTGTTCTTTACTTCATAAATTTCAGGAACTATATTTTTACCATCAACTTTTATAATAGCTTCTTTTGATGCACGCAAAGCAGTGTGTAATACCGCTCGCCCTTCAGTTTGATTAATAGCTTCTCCATCAAAGCATTTTTGGATTGCAGTTTTTAAGCCCACTTCTTCGGCCAGTTCCAACAAAAGACCCATTGTTTCCCCTGTAATCCTATTTTTGGAATAATCCACCAAAAAATCTTCCCATTTAATGGTAAAATTCTTTGCCCTATCCATATTGGAATTAAAAAGGGTTTTAAGATGTACATCCTTGCTTTCTTGAAAATGTTTTGTAAGCTTTTTCCAGGCTAGGGTAGTGGTTGGATTTATATTTGGCAGGGGCATTTTATTTAGTTTAGTGTTAACAATTCTTCATTTAGAGACTCAAAGAACTCAATACAGTCCAACTGTTCTTTTATTGGTATAATATGTTCCAAATATTTAACTTTAATTGTCTCTGCTATAGGTTCTGCTTCAGGCAACTTTTCTCTTAACGGGTCCACTTGTCTTCCATTTTTCCAAAAACGGTAACAAACGTGTGGCCCCCCTGTATTTCCTGTCATACCTACCCATCCAATTACGTCTCCCTGCCTCACAAAATCACCTCTTCTTACATTTTGTTTTCTCATGTGTAGGTATTGTGTACTATAGGTCCCATTATGTCTTATCTTAACATATCTACCATTCCCTCCCCTTCTAGTGGATTCAGTCACGGTGCCATCTGCCGTGGCCAATATGGGCGTTCCCACACTGGCAGCATAATCCGTTCCTTTATGGGGACGAACTTTATAACCGTAATAGGCAATTCTTCTTTTTAGATTATACCGCGAAGACAATCTGCCATATTCCACTGGCATTCTTAAAAAAGCCCTTCTTAGGTTATTGGCCTTGTCATCAAAATAATCCGTAATATTTTTAAGGGAATCCGCTTCGTAAGAAAAAGCATATAAAGGGGTCCCATTGTGTTCAAAATAAGCAGCATCAATAGGTTCTGCTCCAGCATAGATAGTGTCGTTTATATACTTCTCCTTATAGATTACCTTGAATTTATCATTCTTTTGTAGCCTTGAAAAATCTATCGTCCAAGCATATACATTGGCCAAGTTATTGGTAACATTATAATCTATTCCCTGCTTTAAAATAGCTTCGGACAAACTTGTTTCTATTATACCGGAAACTTCTCGTTCCACATATTTTACTTCCTTTCTTTTCTTGTAGGCAATCACACTGTCCCTCATATCTATTACCGTATAATTTATACGGTCATTTTCATAAATAAATATTTGGGCGGTCTCAGATGTATCTTTGGATTTTAATATAACATAGGGCTTGCCAACCACAATTTTACGGACATCAAAAGTGTCCTTAAACTGCTCGGATACCTTATAGATTTTTGGGTAGTCCACTTTGTTTTTCAACATTAATTCACCAAAACTATCACCACTTTTTACCGTGTCTTGCAGTACACTAAAGTCATTTAGGTTAAACCCATATTGCTTAAGAATTACAGGTTCCTCAATTGTCTTGATTGCTATTTCTTCTGGATTAGGTTCTTCTTCTCGACACGATGTCAAAAAAACCAATACCAATATTGCGCCCCAATATTTATGCATTATTCTATACTTTTTCTGGGTTAAAGATATGGTCTACCCATTGCTTTCCCCAATTATTTAACTCTAGTTTTGTATATAAATTTGGAAAAAAGACTACTTTTTGAAAACTAGGAGGAAGGTATTCTTTCCAATTAGTCCCTCCACTGGCATCTATAGGAGCATTTTCCTTGTTTAAATACCTATATGCCGATCCCATATGCATTAAAGGCCAATTTACATTTGCATTGATATCCAAAGCTTTTAACCCCTCCACTAAAACATCATTCTGCCGGTCATTTTCTGATAATTGGGAATACTTGTGAAAAATAGTGTTTCCCTTAACTTGTTTGGCTATTCTAACCAATCTAGGCGTATACCTATACTCAAATTGCTTTAGGGTCAATGTTTTTTCACCTGTGGCAATATCCGTTGCTCCCTTTTTCCAATAAATATGCTCATAAAGCTCCTCTATCCCATTTAAAGAATTAAACTGCTCACGCTCCGTATGGTGCACTAAATGCTCCAAAGGCGTGGCATAGATTTCAATCATTCTATACTGTGCAGATTGAAAACCACTGGCAGGTAAAAGTGCCATTCTGTATTGCAAAAATTGTTCTCTTTCCATTCCTTTTATCATAATCCCAAAGGAAGAAATAAGTGCTTTGTAGTAACTGTTCACCCTATTGACCTTCTCTATAAAAAACTCAACATTTTGTGTTTTGTCGTCCACAATTTGCTTTTGTTCATGCAAAATAAGCTTAAAATAAAGCTCGGTAATTTGGTGATACATGATGAATATTTCCTCATCAGGAAAATGTGTTCTAGGAACTTGTATGCTTAAGAGAGTGTCTAAATGAATATAGTCCCAGTAGGTGAGATAACGTTGGTAGAGAAGTCCGTCCAAGTAGGAATTTAAGTCCTGCCCAGAATCTTTATATTTTTCTTCAAGTTTAGATATTCTTTCCTCAATATCTTTTTTATTCTTCATCTAAAGGCTTAATCCATTATAATCTTGAATTGGTTTTTAAGTCCGTTATACCCATCCAAATCTGCTTTTATTGAACCTACTGCTAGGTCAGCTTTTATTCGGATAGGAATTTTGTTCAAATCATTGGAAACCCATAGAGAAAGACTTTCTTGCTCTTTAAAGACCCTCCCTGATTGCACATAAGGTCTAAATTTTAAACATTCGACCTTTCCATATTTGGTCTTTACCACTTCTTTTCCCAAATATTTCAGCTTGAACTTAAAAACTCCATCATCATCGAACAACATATCCAACTGTATGGATTCATTTTCTACCAAATCCTCAAAAGTGTAATTGTTTCTTAGATAGTAAAAAGCAGAAATTAAATCTTGGACATTGTCCTCAATTGTAAAATTAAGCTTTTTATTGTTTTTTTTATCATTTAAGATTGCTTCATCATTTTTATGATCAAAATCTATTTCAATATCCTTGGTATACCCACCTTCATCTATCTTTCGGACAAATTTATAGGGCCTACCATCCCATCTTCCAAAATAGCTCTCATAGGTGTCATCTACCTTAAAAAACCAACTGGCAACCCCAGTAGTCTCGCCATGCCCCACAACATGGTAAACAGGAATACTGTCCAACTCTTTGGATTTTACCTGGAGTGTTGCATAACTCGCGTTTAAAAACCCGTAATGAATTCTAAACTTAAGCCACTCACCAGACTTAAAAGCAGTGTGGTTTTTTTGGCCATTGAGTGAAATTCCAAGAAAAAGGAACAATATGATTGATATTTTTTTCATAGCAAATAGCATTGTAAAATTACTAAAACCAAACCAATGTAGTTCTGGTTTACAATTATTTAAACAAAATTTAAGCCAAAGTATTGTATAAAAAAAGCCCAGTCATAAAACTGGGCTTTTCCTAAATAACCAACCAAACTTTAAATTATGAAAAACCAATACTTAAAGTAATAAGGGAACCACCCCTTATGTTTATACAAATCTAAGACAACTTTTAACTTCAAAATATGTTTTAACGTACTTTAACTATTGTCTTAACACTAATTTATAGATTACAATTAAAATTTAAGGATTTGTTAGGAATAATGGGCTTTTACCATAGTGTTGACATCCATATTAGGTTCCTTTTTAAAACCAATATCCTACGCTAAAAAAAATCGTTTTTGAACCTACTTCCGGCGACCACGAATACATTAATTGAACAGGTCCAATAAAAGACTCCAAACCATAGCCCAAACCATAGCCAGAAAAATCTGGTGGTGTGAACCATTCACCAGTCCTAAAAAGGTCATCATCCACATTTGAAAAATTGGCAGCAAACATAAAATGATTTTTAGGTGTAAATTCATAATCCAACTTACCATATGCCTTTACAAAACTATTCCCTGGCAAAGTAAGAAAATCATAACCCAAGAAAGGGACAAAGTTATTTATCATTGAACTTCCAAAACCACCGAGAACAAAGTCAAAAGAAGATACTCTTGAAATTCCAAATTTAACCCCTCCCTCTGTTTCCAAGTTTAAAGATAAATTCTTGGTAAAAGAAAATGCAGCTCCCATCCTTGCTTTTCCAACAGAAAATTCCTTGAAATTGTTATTAAAATCAGAAGAAAAAAGATAAACATGTAAATCTCCATTAAAATATAGCCCCTTGGTAGGAAAATATTTGTCATCATAAGTATCCAAGGTCAATTGCCCATAAGTACTATAATAATGGCTTTTGTCAAAAATTGTTCTATTATTTGCATTGGACACCAAAAGAGAATTGCCACTTACTTCTTGGGAACCATCAAATGTTCTTGTACTAAATCTTAAAAAATTATGTTCCAAACCAGCAGTAAATGCAAACTCTTCTTGCCATACCGATTGTATGTAAAATTGGTTTGTAAGATTGATAACATCCATATTAATATTATTGATGTTGGTGTTTATGGGAACATTAAAATTGGATTGAATAAGGCCATAATTGATTTCTTGGTCAAAACTGGTATATTTAGAATTTAAACCAAAACTCCAATAAGAACCTTTATCCACATAATACTGCATATTGTACCTAAGGTTGTCTCCAAGAATAAAATCAAAAGAAGTCACATCATCCTTCATTAAAAAATTCTTCTTAGTTAAGTTAATAAGGGCTGCACTTTTAAACAAATCATCATAATGCACACCTAGCCTAATAAATGTTTTGTTATGATTTTCACTTAGTTTTAAAACTAAATCGTCGCCCGCACCATTGGATTTTAATTGGTACCTAATGGTCTTGAAGTTGTTAGTTGCTGCTAAATTCCCTATCCCTTTTTGAACTTTGTCAAAAGTAGTTTTCTGTGCAAGGTCAAATCTTAATTTTCCTTTTACATATCCCCTACTATAATTATTGTTTCCTATTAACCTTAACCTATTTACAGTTAATGAATCTTTAAGCACAACCTGCTTCTTCTCCTCCTCTTTGTTTATTTGTTTGATAGATACTTCCTTTAATTGATCAATCTTCTCCATGGCTGCAATTTGTCCACTTTGAATTATTTGCTCGGTCAAATTAAAATCTATTACGGAGAATTCATCTATGTCTGGCTTTATGTAAATATCCGTTAATTTGGATTTTTCCACCATATCGTTTACCGTCCTATAGTTATTAATCTGTAATAATACTTCCGTTGCGGATAAAAGTGACTCCCTTTCAGAAAGGCCATGTTGCACATCAACCCCAATAACATAATTTGCACCCCTTTCTTTTACCTCTCTAATTGGATAATTATTTACTACACCACCATCAATCAGGATTTGACCCTCTATTTCAGTTGGCTCAAAAAGGGATGGAAAAGTACCGCTAGCCATAATTGCTTCGGGCAGATACCCTTTATCCAACATCACCTGTTTTCCTGTTTCTACATTGGTAGCAATGCAAAAGAAGGGGATGGGCAATTCTTCAAAATTGTTTATGTCTTTTACATGATACAAGGCTTTAACAAGTTCATTATATATGTTTTGCCCTCCTGATATTGCCTCTGGAAATGAAACCTTAAGATTGTTAAAGGGTAATGTTAGGGCATATCTTTCTGAATCTTCTTTTTCATAAAATGTTTTTGCATCCCTTGGCAATTCATCCTGAATAAGTTTCGAGAAATCCACACTTGTAAAAAGTGAGTCCAACTCCTGTGCGGAATACCCAGAAGCATACAAAGCACCAATTATAGCGCCCATACTGGTGCCTCCTATATAATCTATCTTTATACCTGCTTCTTCGAGTACTTTAAGCGCTCCAATATGGGCAAGACCCTTTGCACCCCCACCACTCAACACCAATCCAACTTTAATGTCCTTATTCCCAACTTCCTGTCCCAGTGCAAGGAACGAAATTAAGAATGTGGATAGTAGTAGTAATCTTCTCATGTAATTAAAATACAACATTATCGGAAAGTTGTATATATTTTTTTTGCTTTAGCCATTCCTATTACTTCTGCCAAATTTTCTATCGAAGCTTCTTTAACCCTTTTAACCGATTTAAACTTCTTCAACAATTGTTCAGTTGTTTTTTCTCCTATGCCCTCTATACTTTCCAATTCAGAATTTATAGCGGCTTTGCTTCGCTTGTTCCGATGAAAAGTTATTCCAAAACGATGAGCCTCATTCCTTAAGTGCTGAATTATTTTTAGGCTTTCAGATTTTTTATCCAAGTAAAGTGGGATGGAATCTCCTGGAAAATAGATTTCTTCAAGCCTTTTTGCAATTCCCACAATAGCAATTTTTCCTCTAAGACCCAAAATATCCAAACTTTTTAAAGCCGAAGATAATTGTCCTTTCCCTCCATCTATAACTATAAGCTGCGGAAGAGGTTGTTCTTCGTTCACCAATCTTTTGTAACGCCTAAAAACCACTTCTTCCATGGATGCAAAATCATCCGGTCCTTCAACAGTTTTTATATTATAATGTCTATATTCTTTTTTTGATGGCTTTCCATTCTTAAAAACTACACAAGCTGCTACTGGGTAAGTCCCTTGTATATTGGAATTGTCAAAACATTCAATATGCCTAGGCTCCTCAGAAAGCCTTAAATCCTTTTGCATTTGGGCCATTATTCTATTTGTATGCCTATCTGGGTCAGTAATTTTAATTTGTTTAAACCTCTCCATTCTATAAAACTTTGCATTTCTTAATGAGAGGTCTAAGATCTTTTTTTTATCTCCAAGTTTGGGAACCGTTATTTTTATATGAGGCTCCAAAACAACTTTAAAGGGTAGGTACAATTCTTTTGATTGGGAGTTGAAACGTTGCCTAATATCTATAATTCCCAACTGAAGCAAGTCTTCATCAGTCTCATTTAGTTTTTTCTTTAATTCAGCTGTGTGAGACCTAATAACAGAACCATGTGAAAGTTGTAAAAAATTAATATAGGCATGGGTTTCATCAGAAACTATAGTAAAAACATCCACATTATTGATTTTAGGGTTGACAATTGTGGATTTTGATTGATAATTCTCCAGAACCCCTATTTTCTCCTTAATTAATTGAGCCTCCTCAAACTTCATTTCCATGGCCAAAGACTCCATTTGTTTTTTAAAATAGGTTAGAGATGACTTAAAGTTACCTTTAACTATCTGTCGTATATCCTCTATTTGCTTTTGATATTCCTCTTCCTTTTGTAATCCTTCACAACCCCCCAAACAATTTCCGAGATGGTACTCCAAACACACCTTGTATTTACCCGCTTGGATTTTCTCCTGTGACAAATCGTAATTGCAAGTTCTTAGGGGATACACACTTTTAATAAGGTCCAAAAGTGTTTTCACGGTATGCATACTGGTATATGGCCCATAGTATTCAGAACCATCTTTGATTAATCTTCTAGTAGGAAATATTCTTGGAAAACGCTCATTTTTAATACAAATCCATGGATAGGACTTGTCATCCTTAAGCATTACATTGTATCTAGGTTGGTACTTTTTGATCAAGTTATTTTCCAAAAGAAGCGCATCGGACTCCGTAGGAACAACAATATGTTTAATAGCAACAATCTTTTTTACCAATACCCTCGTCTTACCGTACTCATGCTTTTTGGTAAAATAAGAGGACACTCTTTTCTTTAAATTCTTTGCTTTGCCCACATAAAGAATAACCCCTTCTTTGTCATAAAATTGATATACTCCAGGATTACTGGGCAAACTAGCAAGTTGAACATTAATTGGGATATCTGCCATGAAACTTAGGGAAGGTTATTCTAGATTTAATATCTGACAGTTAAAATACTTTGTTTTTATGAAAACGCATAGTTATAAACACAATTTTAACTCATAGCAATAGGATAATCCAACAGTTAATTTTATAAAAACAAGGGTGATTTTAAACAACGAATAGATGTTCTTGAGATTATTGAATTCCCAAAATTACCCGGTAAATTTGAAAGAAAAATAAAAATGAATTAAAAAATTGTTATAATAGTAAATTTAGTAGCGCTTTTTTGTTAAAAAACTAATCAACAGGGTTTGCTCCCAAAAAGGGTGAAATCATACATCCCATGCCAAAAAACCTATTTCAATTCACACATAATCAATGAATTATACTCATACACTTAAAATCATATACCGGTTTTCAAAATCTTTTTAATGTTAAATTTTTTATAAAAAAGTGTATTTCGTCGGAAAAAGAGTGCTTTTGGTGGAATTTGTGCTAATATTTTGTTTATATTTATTTCATCAAAATTTAATGTTAGATGGAAAATTATGTTATCGTTTTGGGAATGTACCTGATTTTGATGCTTTTCTTTAAAATATACGTCGCTGTATCTGTTAAAGAGTAGTTTATATTCAGTTCCCTACACTAGTTTAATCAATACCAATGCTTAAAAAAGAATTGCGATTAAACTATATTCAGAAAAGAAGGAAAATCTCCTTAGAAAGCTTACAAGATTTTAGTCTTAAAATTGCTAATAACCTATTGGAATTGCCCATATGGTCCTTTAGTAATTATCATTTATTTTTACCTATATTGGAAAAGAATGAAATTGACACCAGTTTTATTCTATCTATATTACAAGGCAAGGATAAAAATGTAATTTTGCCAAAAATGACAGGGCAAAATATGCTCCAAAACATATTACTAACCGACAATACAATTCTCCGAAAAAACGATTGGGGGGTGCCAGAACCTGAAGATGGCATAGAAATCCCATCTAAAAAAATTGAAGTCATTTTTGTACCACTACTTGCATACGATAGTTCTGGAAATAGAGTCGGGTACGGAAAAGGATATTATGATAAGCTCTTGAATGAATGTAATCCTAGTGTGTTAAAAATAGGTCTTTCATTTTTTGGCCCAGAGGATACAATTTCTGATATTAACGAACACGATGTGCCTTTGGATTATTGTGTAACCCACAGTAAGGTCTATAAATTCTGACTTTCCTCCTTTTTTTCAAATGCTTTTTTGTTGAAAACAATCAAAATCCCTACACCTGTACTAATTGCCGTGTCGGCAATATTAAAAACGGGCTCAAAGAAACGAAAGTTGTTTCCTCCAAAATATGGAACCCAATCTGGCCAAGTAGTATCAACCATTGGGAAGTATAACATATCTACCACCTTTCCATAAAAAAGGCTTCCATAGGGTTCATTAGAAAATAAAGTCGCGACCTGATTATAACTATCGTTAAAAATAACCCCATAAAAAACCGAATCCAAAATATTGCCTAAAGCACCCGCAAAAATCAAGGACAAAGCCAATATTAATGTTCTAGACGATTTTTTACTAATTATATCATACAGCCAATAACCAATTCCCACAATGGCAAAAAGCCTGAACACTGTTAAAATAAGTTTTCCTACTGAGTCAGAAATTGGTAATATATCACTTAATTTTGTCCCCCAAGCTGCGCCTTCATTTTCTATAAAAAGGATTTTGAACCAATTAAAAACGGTAACGGATTCCCCAAGTTGAAAGTGTGTTTTTATATAAATTTTACTTACTTGGTCAACTATTAAAACTGCCAAAATAAGTACTAAGGACTTTTTTAAATTCATTCTTAAAATATCGATTGGGCAAAAATAAGGATATTATTCGGTTTTGCTTAGATAGATGTTTCCTGTCACTGAAGTTAGTTTGTAATGATAATCTCCCTTTTGGCTAATGTTCTTAACTACCTTTCCATATTTGGTTGTAGCATCGATTATAGCATTTGCATTCTCTACTTTTATATCACCACTATGTGTTATAACCTGTGCTTCTTCTCCTACATCGTTAAGTGTACATATTCCATCATTAAGGGTCACCATTAAATTTTTATACATACCGGTTATATGCACATTACAGCCAGTACCATATACTTTAACATTTTTGTATTGTGGCATCTTAATTTTCAAAGCTATAGATATTACTTTGTGAGCACTTAATTTATCGTTTGGATTAATAAAATTTGGACGAAAATCTGTATTTACAAGAGTAGTTTGTCCTTCTTCTATAACATCCAGTAGTAAATCATTCTTGTACTCCCCATCTATAATGGCCTCAACGATAAGCTCGTCTCCTTCATAAGTTTCCAAATTCAATTGGAAGCACTTAGCAACATCAATCTGAATAAAATGTGTATCAGGACTCACCAAAGTCTTATTAACCACATTTTGGGCCTCAACTATGGTAATTGTACATACAAACCATAACAGGGTGTATATTTTATTCATTTCCAAAAAAAACGCCCCTAAAGGCGTTCTATAAATGTTTACTGCATGTTTTTTGCCTCTATACTAAGCGTGGCATGGGGCACCAATTTTAATCGCTCTTTATTAATAAGTTTACCAGTTACTCTACAAATACCGTAGGTTTTATTTTCAATACGCAATATTGCATTTTTTAAATCCCTAATAAACTTCTCTTGTCTTATAGCCAATTGGGTATTGGCTTCTTTGCTCATGGTTTCCGAACCTTCTTCAAAAGCTTTAAAAGTTGGCGATGTATCATCTGTTCCATTATTGCCGTCATTCATATAGGCACTTTTAAGAAGCTCCAAATGGTTTTTTGCTTTTTCTATTTTCTCTTCAATAAGAACTTTAAATTCTTCCAAATCCTTGTCGGAATATCTTATTTTTAAATCCTCTGCCATAGTTTTAATGTTTTTGGATAAACAATTTAGTATTTACTTCATCAAAGGCAATTTCTATGCCTTTTTCTAATTTTTCTTCAATATTTAATTCAGCTGTCAATGTTTCAGCTTTAATATATTTTATATTGTTTTTAACGGCCTTTTCCACATAACCATCTTTCAATATTTTAATATCTATTTTATCGGTAACCTCTAGACCAGAATCTTTTCTAAGATTTTGAATCCTATTTACTAGTTCCCTTGCAATACCTTCTTCTCTTAACTCATCGTTTATGGTTATATCCAGCGCAACTGTTAATGCTCCAGATGTAGCAACCAACCATCCTTCTATATCCTGAGAAGAAATCTCTACATCATCTAACTGTAAATTAATGGTTTTATTTTCAATATTTAATGATATTTCGCCTTCTTGCTCAATTTTTTGGATGTCCTCTTGGTTAAAACCTGCAACTACTTGGGCAATTTGCTTCATATCTTTCCCGAATTTTGGACCCAAAGTCTTGAAATTGGGTTTTATTTGCTTCACCAAAATTCCTGAGGCATCATCAAGCAATTCTATTTCTTTAACATTTACCTCGGACTTTATTAAATCTGCTACTGCCTCTATTTCTCGTTTTTGATTCTCATCTAATATGGGAATCATTATTTTTTGTAAAGGTTGACGAACTTTGATTCTTTCTTTCTGACGAATGGACAACACCAAAGAAGATATAATCTGCGCCTTCTCCATTTTTCCCTCCAATTCTTTATTTACAAATGCCTCGTTATATTCTGGAAAGTGAGCCAGATGAACGCTTTCAAAAATCTCCCCTTTTGTGGCCTTGTTTAAATCACAGTACAACCTATCCATAAAGAATGGCGCAACAGGGGCAGATAGTTTGGCAACTGTCTCCAAACACGTATATAAGGTTTGGTAGGCCGATATTTTATCTTTTTGATAATCCCCTTTCCAAAAACGTCTTCTACACAACCTAACATACCAATTGCTAAGGTTTTCCTGAACATAGTCCGATATCATCCTTGACGCCTTTGTAGGCTCATAATCCGCATAGGCCTCATCTACTTTTTTAATGAGTGTATGAAGTTCTGACAGTATCCATTGATCTATCTCCGGACGTTCGTTCAAAGGAATATTCGCCTCAGCATAGGAAAAATCATCAATATTGGCATATAATCCAAAGAAAGAATAAGTGTTATAAAGTGTTCCGAAAAACTTGCGCTTAACCTCTACAATCCCATCAATATCAAATTTTAGGTTGTCCCAGGGGTTTGCATTGGATATCATATACCAACGCGTGGCATCTGCTCCATGGGCATCCATTGTTTCAAATGGATCTGCTGCATTCCCTAATCGCTTGGACATTTTTTTGCCTTCCTTATCCAAAACCAAACCGTTGGATACTACATTTTTATATGCAACCGAATCAAAAACCATAGTGGCAATGGCATGGAGGGTATAAAACCATCCCCTTGTTTGATCCACGCCTTCAGCAATAAAATTAGCTGGAAAAGTTTCTCCTTTATCAATGAAATCCGAATTCTCAAAAGGATAATGCCATTGTGCATAGGGCATTGAACCACTATCAAACCAAACATCAATCAAATCACTTTCTCGCTTCATTGGTTTTCCAGATTCAGAAACCAAGATGATTTGATCAACAATATTTTTATGTAAATCTATTTTATCATAGTTTTCCTCACTCATATCACCAACAACAAAGTCAGCAAAAATGTCTTCTTTTAAGACTCCTGCCTTTATTGCTTTTGAAATCTCTTCTTTAAGCTCGCCTACAGAGCCAATTATGATTTCTTCCCTGCCATCGTCAGTTCTCCAAATAGGTAGTGGAATACCCCAATAACGAGACCTAGAAAGGTTCCAATCATTTGCGTTGGACAACCAATTTCCAAAACGACCTTCACCTGTAGCCTTAGGCTTCCAATTGATTGTTTGATTCAAATCAAACATTCTATCTTTAACATCTGTGACTTTAATGAACCAAGAATCCAATGGATAATACAAAATAGGCTTGTCCGTACGCCAGCAATTTGGATAACTGTGCACATACTTTTCAACCCTAAAGGCCTTGTTTTCTTCTTTTAATTTGATGGCAATGTCAACATCTACAGATCTATCTGGAGCTTCCCCATCATTATAGTATTCATTTTTTACATACTTGCCACCAAGTTCTTGCAGCTCTGGCCTAAACTTACCTTGCAAGTCCACCAAAGGAACAGGGTTTCCGTTTTCATCCAAAATTAACATAGGAGGCACTTCTGGCACTGCCTGTTTTGCAACCAATGCATCATCTGCTCCAAAGGTCGGGGCTGTATGTACTATACCCGTACCATCCTCCGTTGTCACAAAATCTCCAGCTATGACCCTAAAAGCATTTTCAGGATTTTGATAGGGCAATGTATATGGTAAAAGTTGTTCATATTTTATCCCAACTAAATCTTTTCCTAAAAAAGTTTCTCCAATGACATATAGGATTTTTTTGTCCTCTTTTTTATATGACTCTAACTCTTCATTGTGCTCAGCTTCCGTATATTTTCCTGCAAATTGTTTTCCTACCAGAGCTTTTGCAAGAACCACATTAATTGGTTCAAAAGTATATTGGTTAAAGGTCTTAACCAATACATATTCTATCTTAGGACCTACTGTTAAAGCGGTATTGGATGGCAATGTCCAAGGCGTGGTAGTCCAGGCCAGGAAATAAATTTCTCCATCAACAGCATTAAATGAAGTTGGCAATGTTTCTTTCTTTATTTTAAACTGTGCCGTAACCGTAGTATCTGTTACATCTTGATAAGTCCCTGGTTGATTTAATTCATGGGAACTTAAACCCGTACCTGCTTTAGGTGAATACGGCTGAATGGTATACCCTTTATAGATTAGACCTTTGTCATATATTTGCTTTAGCAACCACCAAACAGACTCCATATATTTGGATTTATAGGTAATATATGGGTCGTCCATATCAACCCAATACCCTACTTTTTCGGTCATTGAGTTCCAAACATCCGTATAACGCATTACTGCCTTTTTGCAGGCGGCATTGTATTCTTCAACAGATATTTTTGTCCCTATATCCTCTTTGGTAATTCCCAATTCTTTTTCAACACCAAGCTCTATAGGCAGTCCATGGGTATCCCATCCTGCTTTTCTTTTTACTTGAAACCCTTTCATGGTTTTGTACCTTGGGAAGATATCCTTTATGGTACGTGCCATTACATGGTGAATTCCAGGCATACCGTTTGCAGATGGTGGGCCTTCATAAAAAACATACGCTTCCTTTCCCTCTCTACTGGAAACGCTTTTTTCAAAAATTTGATGGTCTTTCCAATAGCTTAGAGTTTCCTCTGCAATTTTTGGTAAATCCAACCCTTTGTATTCTGCAAACTTCATAGTGTTATCCCTCATTCTAAATAAGGCTGCAAAATTATAAATTTAGATTGAATTATCCGTTGATTACCAAGATGAAATCTTCATTACTAAATGTTTACACAAGTAACCTGTTTTCATCAAGTCCAAAATTATCATAACTTCGTATCTACTATAAATTTTAACACTAAACATTAAACAAAATGAAAAAAGTAATTTTAGGTTCAATTTTAATGATAGCCTTGGGCTTCTCGTTTCAATCCTGTAACAACTGTACCGATAAGGCCAAAGATGCCGTTGAAGAAACAGGTGAGGCATTGGATGAAGCGGGGGATGACCTTAAAGAAGCGGGTGAAGATGTAATGGATGCCACTGAAGATGCTGTAGATTCTGCAGGAGATGCCATAGACAATGCGGTTGATGCAACAAAAGATGCCACCAACAATGCAATGGATGCAACAAAAGACGCTGCAAATGATGCGATTGATGGTGCCAAAGAACTTGGTAAAGATGTAAAAGAGGCTGGAGAAGATGTTATTGACAAAGCAAAAGAAACAGCTAAAGACGTAAAAGATGCCGTAAAGGACAATAACTAGTCTGGTTCTTTTATATGAAAACAAAAGCCCGGTCATAAGGCCGGGCTTTTAATTTTAAAAAATATACCCCAATCCCATAATTAGGTTAAACCCTGGCGCAACTATTCCAGATGAGTAGGAGCGGTATCTCTGATCGGTAATATTTTCTAGACCAAAAGAGGCTTTAAAGGCATTTGAAATAGTATACTGGGAACGAAAATTTAAAGTATGCCAAGAAGGGGAATATGGGTTGCCATTGGCATCCAATGCATAAATATAATCCTTACTCTTTTCTGATGGCGCTAAATCTTCATTGGCAATTTCCCCGTTATAATTAAGAAAAATATCTGCCTGTAATCTTTGGTTTTTCCATACCACATGAAAATCCCCAAATGTTGGGGCAACGTGTCTTCCAGGAGAATCTGTGCCATCTTCTTCCTCTTCTATTCCTTTTGTTATAGTTAAGTTTGAAATAACTGATAAATTATCTGACAGAAATGCTTCCAAACCAAGCTCAAATCCATACACGTAAGCTTTTGCGGCATTTTGAATAGCTTGTACGTTGCTCAATTCCCCATTATACTCAATTTGCGACTCCCCATTAAACTGATAATCCCTTCGCACCAAGGCATCTACCATATATGTATAAAAAGATGTCCCCTTAAGAACCAACCTATCATTAAAATTTTTCTGAACCCCCACCTCGGTATTGTACACATATTCGGGTTCTAATTCTGGGTTTGGAACCACAACAGAGCCTGGTTCCGAATCAAAAATCTTACCTACATCATCAATATTGGGCGCCCTAAATCCCGTGGAGCCATTCCAAGTAAACTGTAAATCCTCTTTGGGAAACCAACTTAGCCCTAAACTACCAGTTAATGCCCCTGTACTCAAATCGGCATTATCAAAAGGAAAAGGATAAAAAGTCTTATCAAAAATAGCATCTATCCAAACATGGCTATAGCGCAACCCGGATAAAAATGTAAGGTTGGGTTTGGCTTTGTATTCTCCATTTATATACCCTGCCATAGTCTGCCATAAGGCATTATTCGGATATCTGGATGCCGCATCCATAACCATATTGGCCTCTATATTTCTCTGGCCACCATACGAATGGACTTTATTAAACACGTATTCCCCTCCATAATAAAGCCTAAGATTCCCCATTCTTTTATTTTCAAAATCCAGATTCATAGAAATTGCATCAACTTGTTCTTTGGTGGAAAACAAAACTGGGTTTTGAAAAGCGCGGTCATTTCTACTTTCTCCAAAATTTTGATAGGCCACATTAATTTTCATCCTATCATAAAATTTGTTCTTTCCTTTTTGTGATATTTGAAAATTTCCCATGAACCATTTTTGCGGTCCATAATACCACTCTGCAGAGCGAAGACCCAGGCCATCTCCGGTAGGTCGTATTAATCTATCATATCTAGAATAATCTGAGGTTTCAGAATAATATAACCCCAAACTATAGTCCCAATTATGACTGGGTCTAAATGCAATTTTTTGCATTAAATTTAATTGATTATAACCAGTAGTAACCTGAATCCTAGGATTTCCGTTCTTCAACAAAACATCCGAGCCATCTATGGTGGAAACATAATTGTTTCGCAAATAAGAATCCGGACCATAGCTTCCCATCTTTAAATCTCCAAAATCATTAAATGTAATATTGGAAAAAAATGCCCATTTCTCTTTTCCAATATTAAAATCCAAATGTACTGTGTTCTCATTATTTGCAGAAGCATATCTATAGGAGGAGCTTCCCGAAAAAGTTAAGCTATCATTAGAAGAAAAATGAGGTTTTTTGGTATAAAAATTCATAACACCCCCTATTGCATCACTTCCATAAATAACAGAACCTGGGCCAAAAATTATCTCAGTATTCTTAACAGAAAAAGGGTCAATGGATATAATGTTCTGTATGTTACCTCCCCTAAAAATAGCATTATTCATTCTTACACCATCCACAATAAGCAACAGCCTGTTAGTGGCGAAACCCCTGATCATAGGACTTCCTCCCCCTAACTGGCTTTTTTGCACAAACACTTTTCCACTATTCTGTAATAAATCTGCAGATGTTTGTGGGTTTGTAAAAGCAATGGCCCTCGCATTAATAGAGGCTATCTTTTGTGGGACATCCTTTCTTTGTTGTTCCCACTTGGAAATGGACATAACCACCTCATCTAGCTGTTCGGCTTTTAAATTAAGATAAATTTTACCTCCCCTTCTCAATATACTTGCCTTAGTTGTTCTCCTATTTTCATAACTAATATGTGCAAAGAATATACGCTCATTTGGTGTAAAAAAGGAAACATCACACTTACCATCAAAATCTGAAATAGCTGTTTTGGACTTATCTAAATTAAAAACAGCAACATTGATAACAGGAGCTTTTGTTTCGGCATCCAAAATGGTTACTTCCTGAGCCGGTGCTAGTTGAAACAGCAATAAGATTACAATGAAACTAAACTTATACATGCTAATTGAAAACTTTGTTCAAAATGGCAAGGGATTTGGGCTTTCTAAATCCCTGCAAATGTAATTCAAAATAAAGAACAAGTGATTGCAATAGCCTTTGTCTATTGGCTTTCTTCATTTTAATTGTATGAATAGCATCAAAATTTGTGCCCAAGAAGGTTTTAAATACATTTAAATTCTCCCCTTCTAGTACTGGGCTCAAAGAGAGTATATTGGTGAACTCTCCCTCCTGTAAATCAAAATAAGGTGCGTCGCTATTTGATGTGTCTGGATTGAACCCCAAATAGCGTGTTAATTTCAATAAAAAAGCAATATGAAAATTTGAGATATCATCATGGGTATCCAACCATTGAAAAGAAGCCTCTAAAAAATGGAAAAGCCCTTGGTTTTGCTCTTCCTCATGAATACTGTTTCCCAGCATTTCTGACAAAAAAAGGGTCGTTGCATTCTTGGAAATATCAGAATGTAAGGTTTTATAGTGATAATATACCTTGGCTTCCCTTATACTCTCCAAAGCGCCCTTATTCCTATGGGATGCTACCAATTCCAATTGAGTCAAAGGTTGAAAATAAGCTGCTTTAAGCTTTCCCTTTTTTGATGTCAAAACCCCTTTTAGCATATAGGACTTTATACCATCGGATTCTGTATACATCTTTACAATTAAACTGGTATCCCCATATTTTAGGGAAGATAAAACAATGGCTTTGGTGGTAATTTGCATACTAGGTAATTGGATTCCCAAAGATAAAAGTATCCTAATGAAATTGTAGAAAAACAATAAGGCTTTCCAAAATTTGGAAAGCCCTATTGCCTAATTAATCAAGAGCTTGTAATTTATATTACCCCTTGTGCCAACATAGCATCGGCAACTTTTACAAAACCAGCAATATTAGCTCCCTTTACATAATTGCAATATCCATTTTCATCCCTTCCGTACTCAATACAAGAATCATGAATATCACTCATAATATCTTTTAAACGACCATCCACCTCTTCTCTTGTCCAACTAATACGCAGTGAGTTTTGTGACATTTCCAATCCTGATGTCGCCACACCACCCGCATTGGAAGCTTTTCCAGGGGCGAACAATATCTTCGCCAGATGGAACTCATGAATGGCCTCGGGTGTAGAAGGCATATTTGCCCCTTCTGCAACACAGATACATCCATTTTTAATTAGTGTTTTTGCATCATCCCCCTTCAATTCATTTTGTGTAGCACAGGGCAATGCAATATCACATGTAACTTCCCAAGGTGTTTTACCTTGATGATATGTTGCCGATTTGTATTTGTTAGCGTATTCCGAAATACGACCTCTTTTATTATTTTTTAAATCCATTACAAACTCCAACTTCTCTGTATTTATACCCTCTTTATCATATATATACCCTTGAGAATCAGAAAGCGTCAATACTTTAGCCCCTAATTGAATTGCCTTTTCAGCTGCATACTGCGCAACGTTTCCAGATCCAGAAATCACAACATTTTTATTCGAAAAGTCCTTGCCTTGAGTTTGTAACATGCTATTGGCAAAATAGACGGTGCCGTAACCTGTTGCTTCTGGACGAATCAAAGAGCCACCCCAAGAACGGCCTTTACCTGTTAAGACACCTGTAAATTCATTTCTAATTTTCTTATACATCCCAAACAAAAAACCAATTTCCCTTGCCCCAACACCAATATCCCCAGCAGGAACATCCGTATTTGGCCCAATATGTCTGTTTAATTCCAACATAAAAGCATGGCAAAAACGCATTACCTCATCATCAGATTTTCCCTTTGGATCAAAATCTGAGCCTCCTTTACCACCACCCATTGGCAATGTTGTCAAACTATTTTTAAACACTTGCTCAAAAGCCAAGAACTTAAGAATGCTAGCATTCACAGATGGATGAAAACGCAATCCACCTTTATAAGGCCCAATGGCAGAATTCATTTGTATTCTATATCCACGATTCACATGTATTTCCCCTTTATCATCTACCCATGCCACCCTAAAGGAAATCAACCTCTCTGGTTCCACCATTCGCAAGAGGATATTTTTACCATAATAGATATCGTTTTCCACTATATAGGGAATAACCGTTTCGGCCACTTCTTGTACTGCTTGTATAAACTCAGGTTCATGACCATTTCGGGCCTTCACCTCATCCATAAACCCTTTAATTTTTGTTTCCATAAAAAGACTTTATTTAGCGCGTGCTTTTTGTTAAATTGATAACACAACGGCAAAATTATGTTAATAATATAATTTGATGATTCTTTTTTATCTTTTTTTTGAACTATCCTAAAAACCTTCATTCAAATAATTAGGCTTTCAAACTCAATGACCATACATTAATCGCAATTACAATAGTACCTTTGTTAAAAATACCCCAGATTTATGAAAAAAATAGTTCTGCTTCTGTTTTTATTTTTGATTGTGGTTGGTTGTAAAAATGATACGCAACTTACGTTTGAACCATCAGTTTTTTCCAATGACACCTGTAAAGACTGTCCAAAGGTTGCCATAAATATTCCAAAAGCCTTGGACAATTCTAAAATTGCGGAATCTATTAATTCATCCTTAAGAGAAGAACTAATTTCCCTATTGACTTTTGATGAAGAAACTGAAGTCGCAACCATAGATGAAGCCCTTACTTCCTTTAATAATGGATACCTAGAGATAAAAAAGAAATTCAACGATGAAAGTGAAAATTGGGAAGCGGATATCAATGGTATAATTACATTTGAAAATAAAAATTTACTGGCCTTGCAACTGGACACCTATATGTTCACCGGCGGGGCCCATGGATACAGCTCTGTTACCTATTTGAATTTTGACAAAAAAAAAGGAATTGAATTGGAGAACTGGGAACTCTTTAAGGACAATACACATTTCATAAAATTTGCAGAAACAAAATTTAGAATTCAAGAGGGCATACCACAAGGAAGTCCGATAAACAGTACTGGGTTTATGTTTGAGAACGAAGTATTTCATCTTCCTATAAATATAGGGTTTAATAAAGAGGGGCTTGTTCTTCATTACAACCAATATGAAGTGGCGTCTTTTGCAGATGGGCCTATCATAGTAATTCTTCCCTTCGATGAAATAAAAAACTATTTGTCCTTTAAAATAAAACCTTAATTAGCAATGGCCCTTCTTAAAGCTAAGATATATCCTAAGTGCATCCCTTCATGATATAAATTAAAGGCGAATGCATCCTCTACATTTCTTATAGTAACATTGACGCTTGTGGTATACTCATCATAATCTTTAAAAATCCCACTCACATAGTCGGTCTTCGTCTTCTCAATTGTTGAAAAAATAAGTTTTTCAATACTTTTCATTTCCCCTTCGGTTACCGTTCCATCCGGGGAAGTTCCTTTTCTATATTTATTTACCAATTCATCACTTACCATCATAGGAAGTCCGCTCATTTTATACATTAATAATTGCTCGGTTACCACAACATGGGCTATGTTCCACCAAATATTGTTGTTAAATCCTTCTGGAATCATAAGCAAATGCTCTTTTGGAGTTTCAGTTAAAAACTTAAATAAGCTTTTCCTGTTCTTTTCTGTGATATCAAATAGTTTTTCCATATTCTTTGTTTAAAGGCTGATAAAAATAGTACAATTGATAGTAAATAGGTTACTTTGTATCTATCAACTTTTAGCTTTTATGAAAAAAATATACTACCTAAAAACTTGTTCTACCTGCCAGAGAATTTTAAAAGAATTGGCTCCTATTGATAGTTTTGAGCTTCAGAATATAAAAACAGACCCTATTACTCCTAAACAATTGGAGGAAATAAAAAATTTAGCAGGTAGTTACGAATCACTTTTTAGCAGAAAAGCAATGCTTTTTCGCCAAAGGGGCCTACATGAAAAACAACTTACAGAAACAGATTATAAAAACCTGATTCTTGAACAATATACTTTCTTAAAACGACCCGTAGTTTTGGTCAACAACCAAATATTCATAGGCAATAGTAAAAAAGTAGTTTCTGCCGCCAAAGAAACCATTCACTCTTGAGCAAAAGAACCCTAGCCATATTCGCTGCCGTTTGTGCCACCACTATTTATGGATTGAACCATACCATTGCTAAGGGGGTTATGCCATTGCATGTAAAGCCTTTCGGCTTTATAATGCTAAGGGTAACAGGGGCAGCCATTTTATTTTGGATTATTTCCATTTTTGGTCCAAAAGAAAAAATTGAGAAAAAAGATTGGGGACGTTTGGTTATTTGTGCATTTTTTGGAATGGTTTTAAATATGTTGGCTTTTTTTAAAGGCCTAGAACTTTCAACCCCAATAAACAGTTCTGTTTTGGTTACCATAACCCCAATTATTGTGGTACTTCTCTCCGCATTTTTAATCAAGGAAAAGATCACAGGTTATAAAGCTTCAGGAATTATTATTGGATTTATCGGCGCTTTGGCACTCATTCTTTTTGGAAGTGAAACCAGACAAGATGCCCCAAACATTCCATTGGGAAATACTTTGTTTATTGTTAATTCCATTTGTTATGGAACCTATTTAATTTTAGCAAAAAAACTAATTGAAAAATACCATCCTTTTACATTTATGAAGTGGCTTTTTACCATAGCCGTTGTAATTAATTTTCCAATAACTTATTCCGAAGTGGTTCAAATACAATGGAGTGAACTTCCAATAGAAATACTTGGTTCCATTGCTTTTGTAGTAATTTGTACCACTTTCCTAACATATCTGTTCAACATATTCGCACTGACCCAATTAAAAGCTTCCACCGTGGGTTCTTTTACATATTTACAACCAGTAATTGGGATACTATTTGCCATAGCAATGGGTATGGACCATCTTACCCTTATAAAAGTTATGGCGGCTTCACTGGTTCTGATAGGAGTTTACTTAGCTAGCAAAAGACCTAAGCCAAGTCCTTAGGTTGCTTTGCAAATTTTCTTGTGTCTTCCTTTGTAAGCCATTTAAATCCTTCAGCTTTTTCTACCTTATTAAAAACACTTAAAATACTCTTTGGCAGAGCTGTTAATGTTCGTTTTTCCATATCTATCCATGCACCCATCATCTCACAATGTGCAACATGTCTGCCTTTATAATCGTAAAAATTATGGTGGAATGTAAAAAACTTACCGTCCTCGCTCATTCCTTGAAATTCCAAAGAAACTCTAATGGGCTTACCTGGGAAAACTTCTTTAAAATAGTAGATATGTTCATAAAAAACGACTGGCCCAATACCATGTTGAACAAACTCTTTATGTCCAAACCCTATGTCTGTAAGGAATGACATTCTCGTATGGCTCATAAAATTTATATAGGCAGAATTGGCCATATGCCTGTTTGCGTCAACATCGTTCCAGCGTATTTCAAACTCCTTTAAGTACATAAATAAAAATATTAAGTTCTTATGCGTGCATAATATCTTCAAAACTATGCTATTTTTGAAGAACAAATAGTATCATCCGATTAAATCTGATGATAATTATTAAATTTAAGTCAAACTAAATTTCAAACAAATGAGCGATAAAGCACCTTTCATAAAAAATCTTAATCTACCGGCCATAGCGGCACCCATGTTTTTAATTTCTGGGCCAAAAATGGTCATAGAATGTTGTAAAAACGGCATTGTAGGCACTTTTCCTGCCCTCAACCAAAGAACAAGTGAAGGTTTTGAGGAATGGCTCATTGAAATAAAAACCGAACTCAAAAAGTTTGAAGAAGAAACAGGAAAAAAACCTGCCCCTTTTGGAGTTAACCTTATTGTACACCCAACAAATCCAAGATTAGAGGCCGATGTAAAATTATGCATGAAGCACAAAGTTCCATTGGTAATAACCTCTTTGGGAGCAGTAGCTATGGTAGTAAATGCTATTCATAGTTATGGTGGACTGGTGTTCCATGATATCATTAAAAAAAGACATGCCGAAAAAGCTGCCGAAGCGGGTGTGGATGGTTTAATACTTGTTGCGGCCGGTGCCGGTGGACATGCAGGAACCATTAACCCTATGACTTTGGTGGCAGAAATCAAAAAAATATTTCAAAAAACCATTATCCTTTCGGGATGCATTAGTACTGGGAGAGACATAGCTTCTGCCAAACAAATGGGTGCAGACCTGGCATATATGGGCACAAGGTTTATCAATACAAAAGAAAGCAAAGCCACAGAAGAATATCGTAAAATGATTATTGATGCGGGAGCCAGTGATGTGGTCTATACTGCCGCAATATCTGGTGTACATGCCAACTTTCTTGGAGCAAGTTTAAACGCTGCAGGCATTACAGCAGAAGACTTAAAAAAAGACACTAAAATTGATTTTGGAAAGGAATTGGACACAGAAGCAAAGGCATGGAAAACTATATGGTCTGCAGGGCAAGGAGTTGCAACCATTGATGATGTTCTAAGCATTTCCGAACTTGTACAACAATTAAAATCAGAATATAAATCTGCTTTAGAGGAACAATCCAAATTATTGGAAGACTTGTAATAACCTTTTAAAATGCCACTTCTCGCATCCATTTACAACCCTCCCCTATTCTATAAAAGTGGGCATTTATCCACCATATACTCCGGTCTTTTTAGAAAAGTAAATGGGGTCGAGCAAAAAAGAGAACGAATATACCTTGTAGATGGTGATTTTTTGGATTTGGACTGGAGTTTCTCTGAAAAGGAAAGTGCAAAAGTGGTCATCCTTTTACATGGTTTGGAGGGAGATGCACAAAGGCCATACATAACGGGCAGTGCAAAGCAGTTTAATTTGGCAGGGTATGATGCCTGTGCCGTTAATTATAGGGCATGTAGTGGAGAATCCAATGCTCTTTTTTGTTCTTACCATTCAGGAGCTACAGATGATTTAGATGCTGTAATCCAACATATTTTAAAAACTAAAGTATATACAGAGATTTACATAAAAGGATTTAGTCTCGGTGGAAATCTTCTTTTAAAGTATTTAGGAGAAAGAGATGATATTCCAAAAGAAGTTAAAGCTGGCTTGGCCATTTCTGTTCCCTGCTCTCTTTATAGTTCCCTTAAGCAATTAATGTCATTTCAAAACATACCCTATTCAAATCGATTCAAAAAACATTTGATTAAAAAACTAAGGATAAAGCAACAGCAATTTCCAGATAACATATCAGATGCCGATATAGCATCTATAAAAACCCTAAAAGATTTTGATGACATCTATACCAGCAGGGCACATGGATTTATAGATGCCATGGATTACTATGAAAAATGCAGTTCTTTACAGTTTTTGCCCAAAATAAAAATTCCCACATTGATAATCAATGCAAAAAATGACAGTTTTTTAGGGCCAGAATGTTATCCTCACAAAGAAGCGGAAAGTAATCACAACATATTTTTAGAAATTCCCAAATATGGTGGGCACGTTGGTTTTTATGGCCCGCAAAATATAACATATACAGAAAAAAGGGTTATAAAATTTTTGCAAGAGTCAATTTAAACTTGTGTATTTCTTATCTTAGTGGACTTAAATAATCGTTACATGAAAAAAATATTTGCTGTATTTGCGCTTGCCACACTTATTGTTAGCTGTGGAGAGAAAAAAGAAGAAAAAAAAGAAGGGTTTGAAGTAACTCGTACCAAAGAAGAACCTAAAGCAGTAGAAGCAGAAGGTGTGCCCGTTGATTTGAACAATAAGGGTGTCGGTCCAATAAAAGCAATTGCTTTTGGAGAGGTAATAAATACCGAAATGGCGGCTAAAGGAGAAGAGAAGTTTAAAGCTATATGTACCGCATGTCACATGGCCGACCAAAGGATGATAGGGCCTGCACTTGCGGGAGTATATGATCGTAGAAGTCCTGAATGGGTAATGAACATGATTATGAACCCCGACGGCATGATAAAGGAAGACCCCATTGCCAAAGCGTTATTAAAAGAATACAATAATGCCATAATGTTAAACCAAAACCTTGGTGAAGACGAGGCTAGGTCTATAGCTGAATATTTAAGGACATTATAATTTTACATAGAAGTTATCTCATACTAGTGCTTTCATTTTCTAATTAAAAAGTGAAAGCACTTTTTATTTCTACACACCATGGCCGATTTTTTACACACCTCTGGAACAAAAATTCTTAATGAAAACAACGAACAGGTTTTTTTAAGAGGTGTCGGTATGGGCAACCAGGTTTGGGAAACGGAAAATGTCCCCCTAAATCACCATTCTGAAATTGATTATGAACGGATAAAGGATATGGGGATGAATGCCGTTCGCTTCTATATAAATTTGGGAACGTTACAGGAAGATGTCTCTCCATTTAATAACAAGGTTGAAGGTGAAGGTTGGAAATGGCTTGACCAAAACATAGCTTGGGCAAAAAAATACGACATTTATCTTATTCTAAACCTACATATTGTTCCCGGTGGGTTTCAATCCATGGGTGATGGTGATGCCCTTTGGAAAGATGCCGTTTTTCAACAGAAAATCACTTCTTTTTGGAAGAAAGTGGCGAAAAAGTATAAAAACAAGTCTCAAATTGCCGGTTTTGGCTTGTTAAATGAACCCGTGCCGACAGATTCCATTGCACAATGGCAAAGTTTTGCCCAACATTTAGTTGATGAAATACGGAAAATTGATAAAAATCACATTGTTTTTGTTGAAAGATGTAGAGAAATAAAAGGAAATCCAGAAGAGGATATTAATCTAAACTTTCCTTTACTGAAGGGTGATAATTTGGTCTACGAGTTTCATACATTTCAGCCCTATGGCTATACACATCAATTATTGGAATGGGCAGGCCTTGGTGATAAAGGTTCTTATCCCGACTTAACTATAACACAATACATTAATGAATTAAATGGCGCCAACATTACCCAACAAACTGCTTATAAAAGAGATAAATCCTATCTTAAGGCAGTAATAGAACGCTTTGTGAAATGGGGAAGCACACACGAGGTTCCATTATATATGGGAGAATTTGGCTCTTGTATTCCTTCTTTTAAAAATGGAAAAGGGGGGCTTGAGTGGGTAAGAGATATGTTGACAATTGCCCATAAAAACAACCTCAGCTACACGTATCATGCATATCATGAAGACTCCTATGGGCTTTATTATGGTGCTAAGCATTTGCCAGCCCCAGAAGCATCCAATAAAGAATTGATAGATCTATTTAAAAGTGTTCTATAAGGGTGTCTTTTGACTCCTGTATTTATTTTCAAAATGATTCCTATTCGCTTATATCCCATAAGTAACAAACTTATTGATGAGTCGTCTTAAATTCATAACAATAGAACAAATATGGAAGAAGAGAACGAAATATTGATTTATAAAAAAGCAAGAATAGCAGGACTTCTATATTGTTTTGTTTTTGCCGGGGGTTTCTTTGCCGAAGTATTTGTCCGTCAAAAACTAATGGTCTATGGTGACCCCATTGCAACCGCAACAAATATCTTGGCCAATGAAAGTCTTTATCGATGGGGGTTTGCAATATCTCTACTCTATTTAATCTGTAATATTCCTATTGCTCTAATTTTTTATAATATATTTAAAAGAGCTGATAAGTTCTTGGCGGCACTTCTCCTTTTGTTTTTTCTAACGGGCAATACTGTGGAAATTGTTAATATAATAAACCATTATACACCCTTGGATGTTTTGAAAATCACTTCTGGAGTAAATGGATTTAATCAAAACCAATCCTCCTTACTGGCTTATTTATCCCTAAATGCTTTTACAACCGGTTTTGGTATTACTCTTGTGTTTTTTGCATGTTATGATTTGGTTATAGGATTGCTTATTCTCAAATCTAAATATCTTCCAAAGCTTATAGGTATATTAATGCTCATGGCAGGAGTATGTTACTTAACCAATAGTTTTTCACTTTTCCTATACCCTGAGTTTGCCGAAAAATTATTCCCTTTTGTTTTATTCCCTTGTTTTGTTGGAGAATTGGTTCTAGCTCTTTGGCTTACCTTCAAAGGAATAAAATTATTGAGATACACATATGCTAAATAGCTGGGTTGAATCATCAAAAGTTGAAAAGTTCAATCCAGTTGCGACTTAGATTTGAAAAGTATATTTTTCTTAAGCTACGCTTTGTGAGCTCCTCATTAATTTTATTCTTATCTTCATATGCCAGACACAACCACTCTTAAATAAATGGAAATGAAAAAACTAAGCTGGATTATTTTAGTAGTACTATTTGTGACCGCATGCGGTGAAACTCCTAAAGAAAAAGAAGAGCCAAGCAAACTCAAAGCATTAATTATTGATGGTCAGAACAACCATTATGTATGGCCTAAAACTACAATGATGATGCAGGATTATCTGGAAGAGAGCAACCTTTTTGATGTGGACATACACCGTATGGATTCTGTATGGCTTGGTACCAAATACAACCAAAGTAGACCAGAAGCATATACCTATTTTATCGAAACTTACCCCTTGGATTCCACTGCTTATGGCATTTCTCATAAACCAATAAAAACATCTCGTTTCTCAATTGATTTTAGTAAATATGATGTAGTAATTTCCAATCTAGGTGCAGGCACACCACGTTGGCCAGAAGAAACCGAAAAGAATTTTGAAAAGTATATGAGTGAAGGTGGTGGCTTTGTTGTTGTGCATGCCGCGGACAATGCCTGGGGAGATTGGGACGAATTCAATAAAATGATTGGAATTGGTGCATGGGGTGGCCGTGATAGTATTACGGGACCTTATGTGTATTACACTGATGCCGGCGAACTGGAAAAAGACTATTCAGAAGGACCTAGTGGGTCGCACGGAGCGGAGTATCCCTTTATTGTTACCACACGCGCACCGGAGCATCCTATTATGAAAGGATTGCCCTCAGAATGGATGCATGCCCAAGATGAAATGTACGAACGTATGAGAGGACCTTTTGAAAACGCAACTGTTTTAGCTACTGCTTATTCGGATGTAGAAGGCAATGCTCCACCTTGGAATCCTGATGTGAAAGGCATGGGGCAACATGTTCCCTCAATGATGGCAATTAATTATGGTCAAGGTCGTGTATACCATACTACACAGGGTCATTTTGATTATTCCATGGAATGTTCGGGATTTATCACCATGTTACAGAGAGGCGCGGAATGGGCTGCCACTGGTAATGTTACCCAAAAAATTCCAGAAGATTTTCCATCATCTGAGGAAACGGTATCAAGAAAGTGGGTGGAGTAAATGGTTGTTCTTAGGTTATAAAATCTTATACCCTTCCCTAATCTGGTCGGCAGCCACTTTATAGGTAGGATCTTCCAACACGTTTACCTCTATTATTTGTTCAGCATTTTTTAGCAACTTAATACAGTCCTTGCTCAAATGCTGTAGGTGTACTTTTTTACCTATTTTTTGATAGCGCTCAGTTATTTTGTTCAAAGCCTCGATTGCTGACATGTCCGCAACTCGACTTTCTTTAAAATCTATAAAAACCTCGTCCGGATCATTCTGAACATCAAACTTTTCATTGAATGCTGTTACAGAACCAAAAAATAATGGCCCGTATATTTCATAATGTTTTGCTCCATTTTTATCAAAACTTTTTCTAGCACGGATACGTTTTGCATTCTCCCAAGAATATGCCAAGGCAGAAATTATAACTCCCAATAATACTGCAACTGCTAAATTATGTGTAATAGCAGTAATCAAGGTTACCAATATCATCACTATAACATCTGATGTGGGCATTTTTTTAAAAGTTCTAAAGCTGGCCCACTCAAACGTTCCAATAGCCACCATAAACATTAACCCCACCAATGCCGCCATAGGCAATTGCTCTATTAAACCAGAACCAAACATGATAAACACCAATAACATAATGGCCGCAGTAATACCAGATAGACGGGCTCTGGCGCCTGAAGAAGTATTAATTAAACTCTGACCAATCATAGCACAACCACCCATACCCGATAAAAACCCAGAAAGAATATTTGCTGTTCCTTGTGCAATACACTCACGGTTACCACTGCCACGGGTTTCAGTAATTTCATCAATTATATTTAAAGTAAGTAAACTTTCTATAAGTCCAACACCTGCAACAATTGCCGCATAAGGCAATACTATTTTAAAAGATGCCAATGTCAAAGGAATATTCGGTATGGACAAAGGTGGAAACCCACCTTTTATGCTTTCGCCCTCATTCATTGTATCAGCAACGGTAAGCGTATCTATTCCAAAACCAATTACAATTGCAGAAACCACTAAAATAGCCACCAACGAAGATGGAACCGCTTTGGTAAGCTTAGGTAGTCCCCAAATTATTAGCATGGTCAAAAGGGTTAACCCAAGCATAATTCCAAAATCCATTCCTGCCAATAGGTTTTCAGTTCCTTTTTGATAAAAGTTAGGAAACTGCGCCATAAAAATGATAATTGCCAAACCGTTCACAAATCCAAACATTACAGGGTGAGGCACTAAACGTATAAACTTTCCTAATTTTAAAAATCCTGCGGCTATTTGTAATACTCCCGCTAAAATTACTGTTGCAAATACATAGTGGAGTATACTTTCTGGCTCTATGCCTGGAAAGTTTCGTTTTAATTCCAAAATCAATCCCACAAAAATTACAGCTACAGCACCTGTTGCACCGGAAATCATGCCAGGTCTACCTCCCAAAATAGAAGTGACCAATGCCAAAATAAAGGCCGCATATAATCCTGTCAAAGGTGAGAATCCAGGAATTAATGCAAAAGCAATAGCCTCAGGAACTAAAGCCAGAGCAACGGTCAATCCAGATAAGATTTCTGTTTTATAATTTACTTTTTGGGAAAAATCGAAGAGATTTAAATACTTTTTCATTGGTTTTCTCCTTAGAAGCCGCAAAAATAGGGCTATTTGGCCTTTTTCGCCCCGTTATTAGAAGAAAATAACAATTTTATAGGATTCCACCTGTACTTCCTCCGTCCACTTTAATTGTCGCGCCATTTGTAGCAGATGATAAGGGACTTGCCAAATAGGTTATAGTATTTGCCACTTCTTCAACTTCGGCAAATCTTTGTATTAAAGAGGATGTACGGACATTGGTAAAAAAATCTTTCTCTACTTCCTTTTTGGTCTTGTCCTCATTCACGGCAACTTCCTCTAAAAATTGCTCCGCCCCTTCTGAAAGTGTAGAGCCAGGAAGAATAGTATTTACCGTGACATTGGTGCCTTTGGTCAATTGTGCCAACCCTCGTGAAATAGATAACATAGCCGCTTTTGTCATGCTATAAGAAATCATATCTGCTGGAACCAAAGTGGCACACTCGCTGGAAATGAATAAGATACGCCCCCATTTTGCATCCAGCATTTTTGGCAAACAATGTTTGGAAAGCCTTACACCACTCATAACATTGATTTCAAACTGATTATACCAATCTTTATCTGAAGTTTCAAAAAAAGATTCCGACTTATAAATTCCAACATTATTGATAAGAATATCAACTTTGGGCAATTGTTTTAACAACGATTGGACATCTTTAGGATTACCAAAATCAGCGGGCAAACCTAAGATAGTAGCATTGGGAAAATCCGATTTTAATTTCTCCATGGCAACATCAACTCCTTTTTGAGTTCTTCCATTAATGATAACATTTGCTCGTTCTTTCAACAATGACTTTGCTGTGGCAAAACCTATTCCCGAAGTAGAACCCGATATAAATGCTGTTTTATGTTCTAATTTTAAATCCATTAATTATATATTAAATCTATTTTTACCCTGCCATGCCCCATGGACTAAAAATCCACCATAGGATAAGCACTAGAACAATTAAAATAATAGTCAATATTATATCTGTTGACCACTTAAGGCCTGTTCTTTTTGACTTTCTTTGAAAAGTGACCATTTCTAAAACATCATCCGGTTGCGGCTGACTCATTTTACTGACCAGCATCAATACCACTGCACAAAATATAAACAAGAACAAGGCAAAATGTAAAAAATTAATTCCTAAAAACATTCCTAGTATAGAATCATTTTGTACAACTATGGTTCCTTCATTTTTAAGAAACTCCGTTACCAATCTAAAAATACCAATCCCAAAACCTGTCCATAATGCCACAATGGCTCCCCGTGCATTAATCCATTTATAAAGAAGCCCAAAAAGAAAAACCGCAGCTATTGGTGGAGAAATATAAGCTTGCACACTTTGTAGGTAATGAAAAATACCTCCTCCCATAAGTGATTTCATAAAAGGTATCCACCCCAAACTTACTATTACCAAGACAATGGTGGCCAGCTGGCCAAAACGGACCAAGTCCTTTTGAGATGCATTGGGCCTGTATTTTTGATAAAAATCTATGGTCAATAATGTGGAACTAGAATTAAAAGCTGAAGACAAAGAACTCATTAGAGCAGCTAACAATCCTGCAATGGCAAGACCTTTTAATCCCATGGGAAGAAAACCATTGATCATGGCAGGTAAAGCCTGATCGGCATTCTCCATAGAAAAACTTATTTCTCCCTTTTGCAATAAAGCATATGCAATAACGCCAGGAATAAAAAATATAAAAACAGGTAATAATTTTAAATACCCAGCAAAAAGAGCGCCTTTTCTGGCATTACTTACATCTTTAGCCGATAAAGTTCGTTGCACTATGTATTGATCCGTACACCAATACCAAATACCTAGGATAGGTGCTCCAAATAGCATTCCGGTCCATGGATATTCTGTGTCCAACATAGGTCTCCAAAGATTAAAAAACCGTTCAACAGGAGGGTTTTCTGGTAATTCCGAGGCTTGGGAAATAACCTGTATCATTTCATTCCACCCACCTAAATGGTGAAGCCCAAACCACGTAACGGCAATCGTTCCTATTAAAAGTATAACAGCTTGAACCATATCCGTATATATGACCGCTTTTAGCCCACCCAATACGGTATAAAATCCAGTGGCAATAACAGTAATTATGGCTCCCGTCCAAAATGGCACCCCGATAGTTTCGAAAACCAAGGCTCCGGCAAAAATAATAAGAGAAATTTTTGTGATAACATATGCCAAAATTGAAATTACCGATAGATAACTCCTACAGGCTTTTGAATAACGTTTTTCCAGAAATTCTGGCATGGTATATACCCCTGTCCTTAAATAAAAAGGGACAAATACCCACCCTAAGAGAATTAAGACCAGTGCTGCAATAATTTCAAAATTGGCCATGGGCATATTTGCCCTTGCTCCTGCACCAGAAACACCCAAAATAATCTCCGAGCCTATATTGGAAGCAAATAAAGACGCGCCAACAACCAACCAACCTTGGTTCTTTCCTGCTAGGAAATAATCCACTGCCCCCTGAGATTCCGATTTACTTCTAGAAGCCCATTGGGCAATCCAGAGAATTATTACAAAATAAAAAACAATAATGGCGATATCCCAAATGCCGAGGCTTGTTAACATAGTTAGTGATCTGGTTATTAAAATCTTAAATTATACTTACCAAGTTTTTGAACCAAGTAGTTTTTGGCCCAATTCCGATAATTCAGCAGTATCATATTTGGTCTGTTCCCAATTCCTAGGATCTCCTGGAAAAGCATAACCTTCTGGAGCGATGCGATTTTTCCATGAATTTACCCGCCACTCCCTTAATTCTTTGTTGTCTTCTTCTGCCGGCATCATGGAAATATATTGTGCCATACGAACTTTATCCTGAGATTTGTTTGGTCGAATTCCATGAGGTTCCGTACTATTAAAAATCAACAAATCTCCTGCCTCCATTTTCACTTTTACAATTTTGTCCTGTAAATCGGATACATCTGGCTTAAAATGATCTCTATCCTCGGGTTGTGTTAATTTCCATGAATCATAATTTCTATATAACCAGGGAATACATTGAAAACCACCCATATTTTCATCTGTTTGGTCCGCTAATGCCAAAACGCCCTGTACATTTTGAGGCCTTGTCTCTGGATCATAATCCCAATGGATGAATCCCTTATATTCATGCCCTGGACGCATAGGAAAATTTAAGTTGGCCCTATCTATGGTCACCCATAGCTTTTCTGTTCCCCATACATCTACAAAAGCATCATACACTTTTTGCATTTGCCGATTGTTCCATAAATGTTGATGGTTATAAACCTCCACCATTCCAGTGCCTGCTAATTCTTTCATTTGCATTTCTGCACGTGGAGGAGCGTACCAGGTTTCAATATCATTAGGGTCCTTTTCCTCAAATTCCCATAAAAAATCAGCAGTAGCTTGGACCTGTTCTTTTGGGACCGCATTTTTCACTACTATATATCCATTTTGTTTCCAAAATTCCCAATCTGTTTCACTTAAAACTCGCAAGGGTTTTCCATTGGCACGTTCGTTCAAACTTATTTTACTGCTCGTAGCAGTTGATGGGTTCCCCGGAATATCTTCATGGCCCTTATTTGCCATTTCTAATTTAGTTTTCATGCTTTCCAAGTTAATCCTATTTCTAGGGTTCATACTATTTATGATAATGTAAAAGTAAATTTCATACTACTTATCCTTACCCTTGATATTGACCATTATTTGCATTATTTTGATTTTTTTTGTACTATAATTCTATATTATGGTAATTTAGTTAAAATTTAAGGTGAGAATCCAGTTAGAAAACATAAGTCCAGATAGTAAAAGTTCATTCAGGCTATTGCACAACCCAAGGCTCAACCATTTGTTTTTTTGGCATATACATCCAGAGTATGAACTAGTATATATAGAAGGGGCAAACGGTACTCGCCATGTAGGCAGCCACATAGCCCAGTATAAAGAAAGCGACCTAGTTCTTATAGGATCCAATATCCCACACCTTAATTTTGACTATGGTATACAAACAGATTATAAAAAAGAAGTATTACATATTAACCCAACGTTTAAAAACAATGTATTTAATGAGATTTCTGAACTGTCAGAAATATTCCAGCTATTTGAAAGATCACAACATGGCATTGCCTTTACAGGTCTCACTAAAGCAATTGTAGGGGAACGATTAAAAAAACTTCACGCTTTAACACCATTTCAACAATTTTTAGAAATACTTAATATTTTTGAAATTCTATCAACTAGTGATGAGTTTTTTTTGCTCCACGATAATCCAGTGGTAAACAAATACAACAAAAAAGAGCAAGAACGATTGCGGAAAGTTTATGGTTTTATTGATGAACATTACCAAAGAAAAATTGAGGTTGATGAAGTGGCGGCTCTTTGCAATTTAGGAAAATCGGCATTTTGTAGGTACTTTAAAAAAGCAACTGGAAGTACCTTTATCGAGTTTTTGAATCAATATAGAATAGGTCAGGCAAAACGATTATTGTTAATGGGTAAAAATGTAAGCGAAACCTGTTATGAATGTGGTTTCGAAGGTCTTTCTTATTTTAATAGGACCTTTAAGAAGGTAGTTGGTGAAAATCCTTCCAAATTCAAGAAAAAGATTTTAAATAGTTAAATAAAAAAACCGCCTCGAATATAAAATTTCGCGACGGTTTTCAACTAAATAACCAACCAATACCCGTTAGTCGTATAAAACATATATTCCTAACTTTCATTTATTAAAATATTTCAAATATAGTAAGAAAATAATTACAATCTATATATTTCAATATATCCCTCCATTCTTAATAATAGCCCTTTTTTTAATTACTTTTGGTATGGATAACTTTTATCAATGAATAAACAATTGGAGTTTGCGGTCTTAGGTGGTGGTAGTTGGGCAACCGCTTTGGTTAAAATACTTACTGAAAATTTAAGACAGGTAACATGGTATATGCGCAATGAAGATGCTTTGAACCACATAAAAATTGAAAAACATAACCCCAACTATTTAAGCTCTGTAGAATTTAGTACAGATCAACTAAATTTAACAAGCGACATTAATACTGCCGTAAAACATGCAGATATATTGATTTTTGCAATTCCTTCTGCATTTTTGGAAACCGAATTAAAAAAATTATCTGTTTCCCTTAAAGATAAAATCATTTTTTCTGCAATTAAAGGTATCGTTCCAGAAACGGGACTAATTGTTGGCGAGCATTTCAATGAAGTATATGACATTCCCTTTGAAAACATTGGCGTTATAACAGGTCCTTGTCACGCAGAAGAAGTTGCCCTTGAACGCTTGTCTTATCTAACCATTGCTTGCACAGACAAAACAAAGGCCGAATTGGTTGCTAAAAATTTAAGAGGTGATTATATAAAGACCAAAATATCTGATGATATTGTTGGTACGGAATATGCTGCAATGCTCAAAAATATTTATGCCATTGCAGCTGGCATAGCCCATGGATTAGGTTATGGGGATAATTTTCAAAGTGTGCTTATGAGCAATGCCATAAGAGAAATGAAACGGTTTATCGGACGCGTGCATAAAATGAAGCGAAATATTAACAACTCTGCTTATTTAGGCGACCTTTTGGTAACGGGCTACTCAACTTTTAGTAGGAATAGAATGTTTGGAAACATGATAGGTAAAGGTTATACCGTGAAAAGCGCCATGATGGAAATGAGTATGGTAGCTGAAGGGTACTATGCAACTAAAAGTGCACATCTTTTAAACCAAAAACATAAAAAGAAATCCAAAACACCTATAATTGATGCGGTATATAAAATACTATACGAGAACAAATCTCCAAAAAAAATATTTATACAACTTACGGATCAACTAAATTAAGTTCGTCTTATAGAAAAATTGGAGTGCTCCTCAATTGTTTCTTCCAATTCCTTTTTATACACACCTATTGTAGAGTCTTCCAGTTTAAATATTATTTTAAACTCTTCCAGAACGGGGTCGATTAATTTTTTAATATTTTCTATATCAAAATAAAGCCTACCAGTTCTTCTTACGAAAAAGTCCATTGGAGTTAAAACCAATTCATAATCTATACCAAAATGAAGCTCGGCCTTTGCCATTTTAATATATATGTCCTTTTCCTTAATTGAGTTAAAGAATTCCAAAACTGTTTCCGTTTGCTTTCCATATGTAGTGACCAAGAACCATGCGTCATATTCTGTAAAACCGTACTCTTTTATTCTTTCAAATATTTCGGTAATGTATTTTTTTACGTGTTTGTATTTTTTAAAATCGTTTCCACACAATGGGATTTTGTCCGTAGTGCAAGGTTTTAGTTCCATTTCATAATCTTCCTTAATTCTTTTGGAAATTAGGTCAACAGTACGTTCTGCCATTTTTCTATAACCTGTAAGTTTTCCTCCTGCAATACTAATCAGTCCCGTATCGGAAACAAATATCTCGTCCTTTCTAGAAAGTTCAGATGCAGATTTTCCTTCTTCGTGAATCAAAGGCCGTAACCCTGCCCAAGAAGAAATAATATCGCTCATCTCAAGATTAATTTCAGGAAACATATTGTTTACCGCAGATATCAGGTATATAGCATCGGCCATATCTACTGTAATCTTATTTTTATTCTGTGCATAATTTGTATCAGTAGTTCCAATGTATGTCACATTCCCTCTTGGTATGGCAAACATCATACGCCCGTCTGGGATATCAAAATAAACAGATTGCTTTACCGGTAATTTTTTATGTGGAAAAACCAAATGCACCCCTTTTGTTAAATGCAATCTCTTTCCTTGGTTAGATTTATTTACTGTTCGCAACTCATCTACCCAAGGACCTGCTGCATTGATAACATACTTGGAGTTGATATTGAGTTCTAGACCAGAAACAACATCAATTGCTTTAACACCTGCTACAATTTCGTCTTTATAAATAAAATCATTGACTTGTATATAATTTAAAGCAACAACACCATATTTAAGGCTTGTTTTTATGTTCTCAATGGTCAATCTTGCATCATCTGTTCTGTATTCTGCATAATACCCAGCACCCTTTAATATCTTCTTTGGCAGCAAGGGTTCTAATTTAAGGGCTTCTTTTTTTTCAAGCATTTTTCTTTGGTCATCACCTTCTACCTGGGCCAAAATATCATACACCTTAAGACCTATGGATGTCAACCACTTTCCATATGAACCATGTTCTATTAATGGTAGTAACATTTTTTCGGGCAAGACCAAATGGGGTGCCAATTTATGTACAATAGCCCGCTCAGAACCTACTTCCTTTACAAGCCAAAAATCGAACTGTTTTAAATAACGTAATCCTCCATGGATAAGTTTGGTAGATTTACTACTAGTTCCAGATGCAAAATCGCCCTTTTCTACCAAAGCAACTTTTAAACCCCTTGAGGCTGCATCCAAAGCAATTCCACCTCCAGTAATTCCACCGCCAATAACAACAAGGTCATAAACATCCCTTGAGAGTTTCTGAATATTTTTCTCCCTATCTAAGTTTGAAAACCTAATATTTTCTTTCATTCAGCTTCAGATTTAACGAACTCATATTCCCGTTCTACCAGACAGATCCTTGTTTTGTACCATGTGTACCAATCCTTTTTGCCTCTATCCTGTGCAAATTTATGACTCACGTTGGCTTTCCATTTGGCAATATCATCCAAGGTTTCCCAATAACTTATACTTATTCCAATTTCATCGCGAGCGCTTTCAAAATCAATAAAACCAGGCTGTAATCTTGCCAAATCTTCCATTTGTTGCGCCATTTCTGCATACCCATCATCCAAATTTGTTCTTGTATTGGTGAAAATTACAGCATAATAAGATTTAGTATTGCCCATATCAATCTATATATTCTTTTTCAATAAAATAATTGACCAAGGCCTCTTTCATCAATACACTTTGTTCCCCTGCCTTTAAAGCAGGTAATTCTTGCCTTACCTTATAATGTGGCCATTTTTCATCATCGAAAAAATCAAACTCATAATAGCCATAGGGTTCCAATAATCTACATATGGCAATGTGCATTAAGTTTAATTTTTCATCCTTCTTGTATTTCTTGTGGTACTGTCCCAATTCTTGAACGCCCACAAGATAGATAATGGCATCCAACTCCAATATGTCGCCATCGGAAAACTGACCCGACAGCTTCTCAACAAGCTCTTCCCATCTTTCTTTTAACTGTATATCTCTCGCCACTTTTATACTTTTTGAATCCTTTTCAAAGGTACAAATCAAAGTTCTATATTTGCCCAAAAGAATTTGGCATGAACATAATGGATATCATTTTAGGTGTGGTTCTTATTTGGGGGCTATACAAAGGTTTTAAAAATGGGCTTTTGATTGAGGTTGCCGCCATACTTGCCCTTATTGCCGGTATTTATGGGGCTATCCATTTCTCGTATATTGCCGGAGATTACCTTTCCAGAAACATGCAATGGAATGAGCGTTACATTAATACAACTGCATTCATTATTACTTTTATCATCATTGTAATTGCTGTGCATTTTGCTGGAAAATTGCTTACCAAAGTTGCCAATATTGTTTTGTTAGGAGCTATCAACAAAATTGCCGGAGCATTATTTGGCGCTCTCAAAGTCGCCGTTATCCTTGGCGCCGTTCTCATCTTTTTTGACCGATTAAACAACACACTATCCATAGTTTCAGAAGACACAAAAAAAGAATCTATTCTATACGAACCAGTAAAAGAAATTGGAGCTTTTGTTTTTAGTAAAGTATTAAAAAACAAAGAGGATGAAGAGGGTTGATTTCTAATCTCTAATTCTGGAATATCTCATTATAAAACAAATACCGTTTATCGTCTTTTTTTGCATATTATAGTCTAATATGTGCACATTGTCGAAAAAAAAGATGGCTATGTCGAGCGGCTCAATTTTTTTTTAATATTTGTTGTAACGGACAGGTATACACCTATATACCTTTTGAGTTCCCCAACTCAGTATTGACTTTCCTACTTACAAATAGAACATTATATGAAAATGAGATTGCACTATGCTATCCTTGTTTTATTTGTAATTATTTTATGCTCTTGTACAAAAGAGCCTTTGGATGATGCAAATACGATAAGCGTTGAAGCAGTAAATGTTACGGCAGCAGAATCAGAATTATTGACCATTGTAAATGACCATAGAAACACGCTAGGTCAAAATTCCTTGGACTTTAGTGAGGTGGCTTACGAATATGCCAATTTGCACACGGATTATATGATTTCTGTTGGTGCTATTAATCATAATAATTTTGATTCTAGAGCTTCTAAAATTATAGCGGAAGTAAATGCTAAATTGGTGGCTGAAAATGTTGCCAAGGATTATTCTTCTGCATTGGAAGCTTTTGAAAGTTGGTTAAATAGCGCTGACCACCGCAAAACAATGGAAGGAGATTTTACCCATACCGCCGTTAGTGTAAAGAAGAATTCAGAAGGAAAACTATATTTCACACAATTGTTCTACCGATAAAAAAGAATCCTTTAAGCCGTTTTCTTTTCTTAAATTTGATTGTTTGGTTCTTACCAAGAATGTCAAAAAGTAAAGATTATGCCCATACAAACTCCTTTTAATCTAAATAAGTGGATTGAAGAAAACAGGGATACACTAAAACCCCCTGTTGGAAATAAAAACCTCTATAAAGATGCCGGTGACTATATCGTAATGATTGTTGCAGGACCCAATGCCAGAAAAGACTACCATTACAATGAAACGGAGGAGCTTTTCTACCAATTGGAAGGAAACATAGAAGTACACATTCAAGAAGACCGCACCAAAAAAACAATGAAATTAGGACCTGGAGATATGTATCTGCACCCAGCAGGAGTTCCCCATTCACCTGTTCGACATGAAGGCTCCATAGGTTTGGTCATAGAACGTAAACGAACTGACTTGGAAGGAAAAGATGGGTTGCTCTGGTTCTGTGACAACTGCAATAATTTATTGCACGAGGTTTATTTTCCTTTAAATGATATAGAAAAAGACTTTTTGGGGCACTTTAAGAATTTTTACAATTCAAAAGAATTACGCACTTGTAATGATTGTGGTACAGTGATGCCCATGGATAAGCGATTTTTATCAGAAGAATAATAAGGTTACGATGAATATTATAATCAACATATTAATTGGAATTGTAGCCCTTCTTCATCTTTACTTTCTTTGGTTGGAAATGTTTGCATGGACAACAAGGGCCAAAAAAGTATTTAGAAATTTTCCTGCTGACCTATTTGAACCAACAAAAACATTGGCTGCCAATCAAGGATTGTATAATGGGTTTTTGGCAGCAGGTCTCATCTGGTCTTTCTTTATAAATGACGCCTTATGGAAAACCAATATCTCCCTGTTTTTTCTTGGATGTGTTGCAATTGCAGGAATATATGGAGCCTTAACTGCTGACAAAAAAATATTCTTTGTACAGGCACTTCCTGCTTTGCTGGGTATTTTGTTGTTACTTGTTCTTTAATCATAATCCATAAACACTCCGCATAAAACCACTATTAATTTGTAATTTTGTCATAATTACAACATTTCAATTCATAAAAGTTATAAAATGAATATTTCTGCCCTAGATTTTGGAATACAAAAGGCCCTAACGCAATTAGGTATTAAAGATATAAATAATGGGACCTCAACCGGTTCCAACAATTTTGGTTCGGGAGAGCTAATAAAATCTTATTCTCCTGTTGATGGTTCCCTTATTGGCAAAGTAAAAACAACTTCCAAGAAAGATTATGAAAAAACCATGGAAGTTGCCACAGAAGCGTTTAAACAGTGGAGGACAAAACCCGCACCACAAAGAGGGGAAGTCGTTCGTCAATTTGGAGAAAAATTACGAGAACATAAAGACGCACTTGGAAAGTTAGTTTCTTATGAAATGGGAAAATCTTACCAAGAAGGTTTGGGAGAGGTTCAAGAAATGATAGATATCTGTGATTTTGCAGTAGGGCTTTCTAGACAGCTTCATGGACTTACCATGCATTCTGAAAGACCCGGACACCGTATGTACGAACAATATCATTCCCTAGGCGTTGTTGGTATTATATCCGCATTTAACTTTCCTGTGGCAGTATGGGCCTGGAATACGGCCTTAGCTTGGATTTGTGGTGATGTTTGTATTTGGAAACCTTCGGAAAAAACACCTCTTTGTGGAATTGCCTGTCAAAATATTATCGCTGAAGTTCTAAAAGAAAATAATCTTCCCGAAGGCATTTCGTGTCTGATCAATGGGGATTATCAGGTAGGTGAGTATATGACCCAAGACACCAGAATTCCTCTAATATCAGCAACAGGTTCTATAAGAATGGGAAAAATTGTAGCTCAAGCGGTCGCGGCGAGACTAGGAAAATCATTATTGGAACTGGGTGGAAACAATGCTATTATAGTTACCCCTGACGCAGATATTAAAATGACTATCATTGGGGCTGTTTTTGGTGCTGTTGGCACAGCAGGACAACGATGTACATCAACCCGAAGATTGATTATTCATGAATCTCTTTATGACAAAGTAAAAGAAACCTTGGTAAATGCCTACAAGCAACTATCCATTGGCAATCCTTTGGATGAAAAAAACCATATGGGTCCTTTAATTGATGTACAAGCAGTAAAAATGTACGAAAACGCACTGAAAAAACTGGTGGATGAAGGAGGTAAATTAATTGTAGAAGGCGGAACCTTAAAAGGAGAAGGATATGAAAGTGGGTGCTATGTAAAACCCGCTATCGCCGAGGCCAAAAATGAGTATGCTATTGTACAGGAGGAAACTTTTGCCCCCATATTATACCTACTTAAATATAGCGGCGACGTAGAAAATGCCATTGCCATCCAAAACAATGTGGTACAAGGGCTGTCATCTGCTATTATGACCAACAACTTAAGGGAAGCCGAACGCTTTTTATCTGTTTCTGGAAGTGATTGTGGCATTGCCAATGTAAATATTGGAACCAGCGGAGCCGAGATTGGTGGTGCATTCGGTGGTGAAAAAGAAACCGGTGGCGGTCGCGAATCCGGTTCTGATGCTTGGAAGATTTATATGAGAAGGCAGACAAATACCATAAATTACACTACTGAACTTCCCTTGGCACAAGGCATAAAATTCAACCTATAAAAAAAACCCGCAAACTAGATGGAAGAAGTAATAGCGGGTTTTTAATAAACTAAACAAACTAACTCAAATATTTCATAGTTCCTTTTTCAATGCCAGACTTTGCTGGGAGAAATAGGGTTCTATTCTAAATCTTCTACGAAGTACCGTATAATATTCTATTGGACGGCCTATAAAATTATAATTGGTCGTAAATATTGTATATCTGGTCATTTTTATAGTTTTTTTAAAAAATGACCCGTCAACCATTACACTTTAAGGATTGATAATCAATATTTAATGAATACATTTTAACATTTTTAGGTTTTTTTTAATACATTGTGACGTAAACACTAAATCCTTTATTAACAATGACAAAAACAACAACAAATCTGTTGGGAATTTTAATTACAATCCTTGCAGGAACCTATTTCTATATATGCATGTGCAGCGAATGTGGCACAAGTCCTGTAGAAGAAATAGCTCCTGTTGTGGAAGAGGTGATTCCCGAAGCAACGTCCAATCCCTTTGCTTTTAATGATGGGGACTATTCTTACAATGTAAACGATAATTTTAATTTTGATGCATCATCATCAACAATACTTACTCCAATATCCACCAATATTGAAGATGGAATCGAAAGTCTTAAGTCGTTTTTCACTGAAAACGCCAATAAGGTTATCAATATTACCGGATTTTATAAGGATGATGAAACTAATGGTTCTGCTTTCCCAAATTTGGGGTTGGCCAGAGCTAATTCTGTAAAGAATTATTTAGTCTCAAAAGGACTTTCTTCTTCACAAATGAACATATTTGGAGAGGAAATGGATAACATGGTCCCAAAAAACAATACATATCTTGGTCCAATAACATATAGCTTGGACAACAAATCTGAGGATGCAGAAAACCAACTCCAGGCACTATATGATAAAATTAAGGCCAATCCTTTAGTGCTTTATTTTGAAACAGGAGAGGCTTCTATTAACTTAACACCGGAACAAAGACAAAAAGTAGCGGATATTTCCAGGTATTTGGACAAGGTAGAGGGGTCCAGTGCAAAAGTTGTGGGTCATACTGATAACACTGGTAGTAGAACTACTAACATAAATCTTGGCCAGGGACGTGCGGATTTTGCAAAGGCCTATCTTTCCCAGAACGGTATTTCCGAAGCAAAAATTGTCACCTCTTCAGAAGGTCCAGATTCTCCTGTAGCCTCTAATTCTACTGAAGAAGGAAGGTCTAAAAATAGAAGAACTGTTGTTACATTAAACTAAAAACATTAACCATTAAATTATACAATATGAATTTTGATTTTGAAAATATGAACTTTTGGTGCTGGCTAATTCCTTTACTATGCACATTACTTGGAGCCCTTTTTGGTTATTTGTTAGGAAAAGGGAGGGGTACTACTATTGATAATTCTGCTGACCTTAAAGTTTTGACAGATAAAAATGCCAAACTGGAAGCTGATTTGGCCGCTTGCACACAAAAATTGTCGGCTAAAGTTACTGCTGCTCCAGTTAAAGTTAACACCCCGTCGACTAAAAAGACCACTTCTATTAAAGCTCCAGCCGCTTCTTTGGCGGCAGTTCCTTTTGATGCCGATGCAGCAAAAGCCGTTTTTGGAAAGAAAATAAAGCAAGACGATCTTAAACTTGTTGAAGGAATAGGTCCGAAAATAGAAGGATTGTTTCACAACTTTAATATTAAGACATGGAAAGCACTTTCTGAAACTAAAGTTGCAAAATGTCAGGAAGTATTGAACTCTGGTGGTGACCGTTATAAAATTCATGACCCTGCTTCATGGCCTTTACAGGCTAAGATGTGTTATAAGGGCGAATGGAAAAAACTTGCAAAATGGCAAGATGAACACAAAGGTGGAAGACTGTAATAAAAAAACCGGCTCATATGAGCCGGTTTTTTTTATATCATTCCATTTGCTTCGACCCATTTAAATCGATACTGATCCTCAGGAAATTGCATTCGCTCAGAAATTCTTTCCAATCTTGCCGGCAATTTCATTAAGTAGTCCCTAGCCTTTTCAGCCTCATCATTTAAAGCTCTAATCGTTCCTATTTCCCAATAATCGTTAAGCTTACTAAGAATGTCTATGTAATCCTGTGCTGTATAAACTCCAAGTCTTTGTGCGCAATTTGAAAAGTTCTCAAAAGCTGTCCCTATACTTCCACCTGACTCTCTTAAAAAATGCGCTGGCATCACTATTTTTTTCTTCATCATATCTGCAAAGGCAGTCATCATTTGATTTGGGTCATGATCAAAAATTGTTTTTACAAATTCTCTATACGCCAAATGGTGCCTCATTTCATCCCCTGCAATAATGGTACACATTTTTCCAAGTAACTTATTTCCTTGCTTTTTTGCCATTTGACCCACTCTTTTATGGGAAATATTAGTTGCCAATTCCTGAAAGGAAGTGTATACAAAGTTTTTATAGGGGTCTCTATCTGTTCCTATGTCAAAACCATCGGCAATTAAATGTTGTGTTGTTATTTCAACCTCGCGCATATTAACCCTACCTGATAAGTATAGGTATTTGTTGAGCACATCTCCGTGTCTGTTCTCTTCAGCCGTCCACTGACGTACCCATTTGGACCATCCATTTTTATTTTCACCATGTTGATCTATCCCCTCAACATCCATAAGCCATGACTCATATGTGGGCAAAGCTTCTTCTGTAACAGTATCTGCAACCATGGTCACCCAAAAATCATATCCCATTTCCTTGGATTCCTCACGAATCTGTTCCACTTCACTTAAAAACCCTTCATTTTGAGAATCTGGCAAGAAATCTGATGGTTGCCAAATACTCTCAATTGGGGTAAGAAATGATTCTATAAAACCATCCACTTTCCCCTCAATGGCCTTCATTACTTCAATTCTAATATTCTTGGCAGACATACATTGTTTTTTACAAAGGTCGTTTAATTAATGATACAATTCAATTCCTTCCTTTTTCTTTGGGATAAAAAGTATGAACTGGGTCACTTTGCCAAAATTCTTTGGTATTGGCATCCATAATAGTCAAGGGTCCTTTAAATGCCGCCCCAGTATCTATATTCCATACATTGGTAGCGTTTACAGGAACCGTTTCCCCTATCCTTGTCACGGGGGTATGTCCTATGAATATTTCCTTATAGCATTTTAACCGTTTGGGATAATATTTATGGTCTTCCCCCATTTCTGGATGAACGGATAGTGCCAATTCCCACAAGGTTCTATCCCAATAAAAAGTTTTTGTAAAATATTCAGATTCAATCCCTTTAAGATTGGTGAATCCCGCGTGGAGGAACAGTTTTTTATCTGAGTCCAAATGATAATTCAATAAATTTTCATAAAAAGAAAGGTGCTGACCCAATACAGTTTCATCAATTTTTTTATACGAGTTTAACGTTGCCGTTCCTCCATGTGCAAGCCATGTTGGGTTCTCGGCTCTTGTAGTTAACCAATCATAACATAGTTCATCATGGTTGCCTCGAAGAAAGATACAATCATGTGTTTTTCCCAATCCATTTAAAAAATTTATGGTTTCAGCGGCCTCACTCCATCCATCTACATAATCCCCTAAGAAAATCAATTTGTCCTTTTGGGAAACTTGAGCAATCTGCAAAACCTGTTTCAACGCTTTTAATCCAGAATGGATATCTCCTATTACCAGTGTTCTCATTGTGCAAAAATCGCAATAGTTAATATAATTAGAAGTATAATTAGTATTAAGAAAAAGATTTTCCAGAAAGAATAGGGATGTGTACCGCTAATATTTCCAGTTTGGCCGTTAATATAAAAGTGATAATCCTTACCATTATAATTATAAGAGCTTATATAAACTGGAAGCAGAATATGTTTAAATGTTTCATTAGATAATTTAATGTCCGTGTTGTGAATACGCTGGGTGTCCCCACCTATATCTTGCCGAATCCAATTATGGGCAATCCGTTTTGCTTCTTGAAAAGATTGGCGGTGACCATCTTTTAATGAAATTGTATACTTCTCTGTAACAAAACCCGACAAATATTTTGTGTTGAAAATAACCAATTCCTTTAAGTTCCAGTGGGCAATCTGGGAAGGAATATCCCTTCTTTTCTTTTCAGAGGCATTAATCAAGATATCATCTATAAACCCATCCACAGATCCTGATGCATGGGACCATCTAGTCCTTCTTACCTGCCTGGTCTGGGTACCATTTTTGGTCTTATACCTTTGTGTTTCATAATAATAATCCCCGCGCTGGCCTTGGTAAGAGGCATACAATTGCGCATCAAACGTCCAGTAGGGGAGATACAACCCATGTATTCCTTCTGGGTCCAAAGCCGCTCTTTTAAGTTTATCTGGGGCAAACCATATTTTACCTACCCAGTTTTTAAAAATAGTCCTGGCTTTATTGGCATCCATTTGAAATGGAATAAGAGCACCAGGTATAATCCAACCTTCTTTTTCTATATCCTCCTTCACCAAGGGTTCCCCACAATACACGCAAGCCAATGATTTATAGTTTTCCTCGACATGTTGGTTGGCACCACAATTCTTACAATGAAGAAGGTCTATAGTTTCTGTATAAGCATTATCCCCAACAACTTTTAAATAATGGGTAAGTTCCAATTCCTCAAAACTGCTTTTGGTTTGCTCAATAAACTCCTCGTACCCACAGTATTCACATTTTAATTGATGTGAACCAGGTTTAAACCGTAACTCTGCACCACAATTGGCACAAGGTCTTTTCTCTTCTGATTTTTGGGTTTCTTCCATGTATACAAGTTGTCATTCCCATGAAAATAGGAATCCACTACAAAACAAATTACCGAATTTAAACAGTTGGTAAAGGTGGTGGCGTACTTCCTCCCAAAAACGCCTTTAATTCTTCAACCTCACTCAATGCAGTCCAATTTTGCATTCCCTGTTTCCAGATTAAAGAATCTTTGTTTATGGTCCTATTGGCAAAAAGCTCCTTTAGCTTATCAAATGAAACCGGCCCTACTTGTTGTCCATTTACAGCATAATGGTATCCCACTTGTACCGGCATGGGAGGGGGAACCACAGGCCCTTGATTTGACTGTCCTCCAAAAGGCTGTTGCCCTGCATTGGGATTCATCATATTCCCCATTTGTTGGGCCAATACAAAACCCATTCCCATTCCCATTCCAGCTCCCGCAGTACCGCCTTCATTCTTGGCAGCTTCTTCCATGGCTTTAGCAGCTTTGAACTGTGCCAGTTTGGCCATATCCAACTTATCCAATCTACTGTACTCAAAGATTTCTTTTTTAAGCTCCTCCGGCATGGAAACATTTTCAATATAGAATTTCTCTAATTCTATCCCCACTCTACCAAACTCTGGTTGCATAACTTCTTGACAAGTTTCGGATAACTCGGATGTATTAGCTGCGTATAGTTCTATTGGCAGGTTTGCCTCACCCACAGTATCTGTGAAACGGGTAACGATTAAACTTTTTAGATGTTCATTTACTTCATAATTGGTAAAATTTCCATCTGTACCAACAACATCAATCACAAATTTTCCGGCATCGCTTATTCTAAAGCTATATGTTCCAAAAGCACGTATTTCCGTCAATCCAAAACGCTCGTCACTCAACATAACCGGGTTTTTTGTCCCCCATTTTTCATCTGTAAATAATCGTGTGTTTACAAAATATACTTCGGCCTTAAAAGGGCTATCAAAACCATATTTCCATCCTTTCAATGTTGTTAAAATCGGTAGATTTTTAGTATTAAGCGTATAAGTTCCAGGAGTAAAAACATCTGCTAGTTGCCCTTCGTTCACAAACACGGCAGTTTGTCCTTCCCTAACAATAAGCTTGGCGTTGTTCTTTATTTCATTTTGGTAGCGCTCAAAACGATGGACAATGGTATCATTGGTATTGTCCATCCACTCGATAATATCTATAAATTCATGGCTGAGCTTCTTTTTTATTTCGTCAAATAAGTTCATTTTAGTCGTGTTTATAATTTTTAAAAAGGTACTAATTTTAGGTTTAATAGCTAATTATTTGATGTAAAGTTTTGGCTTGGCTTTGTATTTCTAACTACCTTCGGGCATCTTTTAATAAATATGACAAATAAGGTATTTTGTATAGGTGAACTTTTAATAGATTTTGTTGCCGAAAACCAAGGAAGTGATTTGTCCAAAGCAACTCTATTTACCAAAAAAGCGGGTGGAGCACCTGCAAATGTTGCCTGCGCCATAGCGAAATTGGGGGGCAAAAGTTATTTTGTGGGTTGTGTAGGAAAAGACCCTTTTGGCACCTTTTTACTTGATGTTCTAGAAAAAAACGATGTGGATATTTCATTGGCCCAACAATCCAAGACCTTTACCACATTGGCATACGTTTCTATAGCAGAAGATGGGGAGCGCGACTTTGTTTTTAGCAGGGGTGCGGACAAGGAGTTAAAATATGACTCATCCCTAAAAAAGGATTTTAAGGATAGTCTAATTCATTTTGGTGCAGCCACGGCTTTTTTGGGTGGTAAGTTGGAAGAGGCATATGGGCGATATTATTTTGACGCACTTACACAAGAAGCCTTCATAAGCTTTGATCCAAATTTTAGAAGCGACCTTTGGAAGGACGATGAAGCAACTTTTATTAAAAAATGCCTAATATTTATTGAAAAAGCACATTTATGTAAGTTTAGCTTGGAAGAAGCATTGATTATTTCCGGAAAAGAAACCATTAATGATGCTTGTGACCATCTACATGAAACCGGCGCAAAAATTATTGCAGTTACTTTAGGTGGTCAAGGCACCTACATTAGTGCCCCTAGCCTAAAATTGACCGTGCCAAGTATTAAGGTAAAGCCTGTGGATACCACGGGTGCAGGGGACGCTTTTATTGGATGTCTGTTACAACAAATTGCAACTTTGAACAGTCCTTTTGATATTTTGGAAAACAACCAATTATTGCTTAAAATGGTGACAAAGGCCAATAAAGCAGGGGCTCTTACAACAACGGGCTATGGAGCCATAGATTCTTTGCCCGCAAAAGAGCAATTAGATTAATTATACTGTACCTTTCTTATTACCCGTAAAGATTCTTTTAAAGACTGATATATTTTTTCATTCTGTTTCTTAAGAACAGGTCTAGCCTTGGCCATTCTGTCTTTTGCCTCTTCAAAGCCATTTAAAAAACAGATTAAATAGGTAGCTGGCAAAAGCTTTAAATCCATTTTTTCAGATGGATTGAGGTCTATGTTTTTGGTAAGCTTTGCCAACAATGCATTGTTGGCATTTAGAATATGGTGTAATGTTTTTTTATCATACTGAGGTGGTTCAAAAATTAGATTGCTCTTAATGTTGTAGGTTCCATTTTCTGAAAAAGTAATAACCACTTTTTCCAACGGATAATATTTTTGTTGTGCTCCCAATCCCAATTGTACATATTCAATAGTAGTAAAAGAGTCGTCATCATAAGAAATAGTTACCTCATCTAGAGCAGAATAAAACAATTTTACTTGCTCATTTATCAATTCTATATCCACTCTGGAGTAATATTCCTGTTTCTTTACCTTTTTAAGGTTTCCTGCCCAACAAACCACAAATTGCTCCTTAAAAACCTTGTAATTACTGGATAAGTCACGATGTCTATTATTGATAAAATCTATGACTCCATCTAGAGTAAATTCAATGTTGTTGCGGGCGTGTTGCTCAATGGTTGCGACAGTTGAGGAGTTAATGTCCTTCATTTCAATATCAAAAACCTTGGGCATACTAATACTTCCTTCCCTAAAAAAAACCGACCCTCCATAATACTTCCAAATATTTCTTCTTAGGGAACATATTTTTCCATTGGATTTTATAGTGACCAACCCTACTACCTTACCATCGCGTAATTGAGGAAATGGAATGTTTTCATAGGAAATTAAAGGCGGGTTATCCAAATAGGCATTTACCAGGTTTTGTATTTTGCTATCATCAAAAAAATCGACACCAACTATTTTGTTGTCTTCATCCTCTACCCCAATTACGATAAACGAGTTGTTTTTAGGGTTACTGTTGGCCAGAGCACAAACATGTTTTAAAAACTTCCCCTTGCCCTCTTTTTGACCAATATCAATAAATCGCTTTTTGTCGTAAAAACTATTTTCATCATTATGTGCCAGAAGGTTTTTTACAAGTAGGCGTTTATTAATCATATCGTTTTGTTCACAATGGTACTACTTGCCTGTGCTGTGGACATAACAACTAAATCCGCAATATTAACATGATAGGGACGGGTGACAACAAAATGGATGATCTCTGCTATATCCTCAGGTTTTAGTGGCTGAAAACCTTTATAGACATTATCGGCACGTTCTGTATCACCTTTAAAACGAACGGTACTAAATTCCGTTTCTACCATTCCTGGGTTTACTGCGCCCACACGAATTCCATGTTTATTTAAATCTATTCGCATAGCCTGGTTTAATGCATCCACAGCATGTTTGCTTGCGCAATACACATTTCCATTTGGGTATACCTCCTTTCCTGCGGTGGAACCAATATTGATAATGTGCCCAGCTCCTTTTTCTACCATTTTTGGAAAAATGGATTTGGATATGTAAAGCAATCCTTTCACATTAATGTCCAACATAGCATCCCAATCATCCGTATTGCCATCTTGTATGGGCTCTAAACCATGGGCATTTCCAGCATTATTGATTAATATATCAATATCTGAAAAATCATTGGGCAACGACTCAATGGCCTTGAACACATCTTCTTTTTTCCTAATATCAAAGTTTAAGGTGTGTATCCTAGTGAATGGTGAAAGTTTCTTTTGTAATTGCTCGAGCCTATCCTTTCGCCTACCACAGAGAATCAATTTTATACCACTTTTGGCAAACAATTCCGCGGTTGATTTTCCTATGCCGCTTGTTGCCCCGGTAATTAATGCCGTTTTTTCTTTCATTTCTATAAATCTATTACTTTTCTGTAAGTCTCAGGTAATTAACTATTAACTCTCCAAATTTCCACAAAACAAGTATTTTTATATCTTGTATCCATAGTATGTGAAAATAAAAAATAAATCCCTTAAAGCATTCATAAAACTTGGGCCTTTATCAGTTTTTTAACCAATTATTAACAGCGCATGAGTAAATAAATTTTCATTTTGCACTTTATTAAAATGCTTACTTAATTTGCGTAAAATTTAACTACAATCTGTATGGAAGAAAATACAACAATTGATATTAGTGCGGTGAATGAGAAAATCGCTAAAGAAAGTGCTTTTATCGACCTTCTTGTATTGGAAATGAACAAAGTCATTGTGGGCCAAAAGCACATGGTGGAAAGACTTTTAATAGGCCTTTTGGGGCAGGGACATATCCTTTTGGAAGGGGTTCCTGGACTTGCAAAAACATTGGCCATTAATACCTTGGCAAAAGCTGTGAAAGGTACTTTTAGCAGAATCCAGTTTACACCAGATTTATTGCCCGCAGATGTTGTGGGAACTATGATATATAATATCAAGGAGAACGACTTCTCCATTAAAAAAGGACCCATATTTGCCAACTTTGTACTGGCAGATGAGATAAATAGGGCTCCTGCGAAAGTACAATCTGCTCTTTTGGAGGCCATGCAGGAAAAACAGGTTACAATTGGTGATGAAACTTTTATTTTAGACAAGCCTTTTTTGGTAATGGCAACACAAAATCCTGTAGAACAAGAGGGAACTTATCCTTTGCCTGAAGCACAGGTTGACAGGTTTATGCTAAAAACAGTCATAGATTATCCCAAATTGAACGAAGAGCAATTGATTATACGTCAAAATCTTAAAGGAGCTTACGAGGAAGTAAAACCTGTGGTAACCACAAAACAGATTCTATCGGCCCAAAAAGCGGTTAGAGAGGTCTATATGGATGAAAAAATTGAAAAATACATCCTTGATATTGTTTTTGCGACCCGTTATCCTGAAAAGTACAATTTAGAAAACTTAAAACCTCTTATAAGTTTTGGTGCATCGCCGCGTGGTAGTATCAACTTGGCAAATGCTGCTAAATGCTATGCCTTTATTAAGAGAAGGGGATATGTAGTGCCAGAGGATGTTAGGGCCATTGTCCATGATGTACTGCGCCACAGAATTGGCATTACTTACGAGGCTGAAGCAGAAAATATTACTTCAGAAGAAATCATTAATAAGATTGTAAACGAAATTGAAGTGCCATAGGAAACTCCCTGCTGAGAGGTTGATTTTTTTTTTACAACCTACAACTAATGGCCTATAATTGTTTACAAAGAAATGGATACTAAAGAATTACTAAAAAAAGTCCGTAAGATCGAGATAAAGACCAGGCGTCTTTCCGATCATATTTTTGGAGGGGAATATCATTCCACCTTCAAAGGGCGTGGCATGACCTTTAGTGAAGTACGCCAGTACCAATATGGTGATGATGTAAGGAGTATTGATTGGAATGTTACCGCGCGATACAACGAACCCTATATCAAAGTTTTTGAGGAAGAACGGGAATTGACCATGATGTTGATGGTGGATGTAAGCGGTTCGGAACTTTTTGGATCCAGCAATCAATTTAAAAAAGAGATTATCACAGAGATTTCTGCCACTTTAGCTTTTTCAGCCATGCAGAACAATGATAAAGCAGGTCTTATTTTGTTTTCTGATGAGGTAGAACTTTTTATTCCACCTAAAAAAGGAAAAAGTCATGTGCTTAGAATTATTAGGGAGTTACTGGAGTTTAAACCAAAAAGCAACAAAACAGATATTGCTGAGGCCCTAAAGTACCTAACAAGTGTTATGAAAAAGAAAGCCATTGTATTTGTGCTTTCGGATTTTATAGCTGAGGATTATGAACGGACTTTAAAAATCACTGGCAACAAACATGATGTTACTGGGATTAGGGTCTATGATCAAAGAGAGGAAAATATTCCCAATCTGGGCATGGTACAAATGTTGGATGCAGAAACAGGTGCTATACAATTGGTAAACACACAATCCAAAAAGGTACGCCAAGCCTATGGGAAATATCATAAGGAGAGGGTAGATTACTTTACAGAAACCTTTACAAAATCTGGTTGTGGCTCACTTAGTTGCCGTGTTGATGAAAGTTATGTAAAAAAACTATTGGGATATTTTAAAAGAAGAGGATAAGTTAATGAATAACGAAAAGTTGATAATGAAGAATTGTTTATCCTGCCAAGTATGGGGCGGAGTACTTTTTATTATTTTTTTTCTAAGTTCTTATTTCTCCTTTGCGCAAGTTTCTTCAGAAATTGATACCACTTATATAAAAATTGGGGAACAAATTAAATATACGATAACCGTAGAAGCGGATTCTACCGATACCGTATTCTTCCCAGAAGAACAAACCTTTTCGCCCTTAGAAATGGTGGAAGCTTTAGCCATTGACACCACTAGAAAACAGAATAGGGTGACATTACAAAGAATTTATGCCCTTACCCAATTTGATTCTGGAGCTTATACTATTCCACCACAAAGAATTGCCATTAATGAGAAGCCTTACTTAACAGATTCCGTTAGAGTAAATGTGGCCACTGTTCCAGTGGATACCATTGCCCAAAAAATGTATGACATTAAACCACTTATTAATGTAGACAAAAGTAATTTGGAGCTCTGGAAAACCCTTTTATGGATTCTCATTCCATTATTAATTATTATAGGGCTCATTTATTGGTTTGTCCTTAGAAAAAAGCCCTTGTCTGAAAAAGAAAAAGAAGCCTTATTACCTCCTTTTGACAGAGCTTTATTAGAACTAAAGCGTTTGGAAAGTTCTAAATATTTAATTCAAGATGAATACAAACAATACTATTCTGAACTTACAGATATTGTTCGCTCCTATTTGGAAGAAGATGTTCATGTTTCCGCTCTGGAAAGTACAACGGACCAATTAATTGATAGGTTGGAAATGCTAAAGGATGCAGGGGAATTGGATTTAGAGGAAGAAACCATTCAGCAATTTAAACAAATACTACAAACTGCGGATTTAGTAAAATTTGCCAAGTCCAAACCACCAACATCAGTAGCCGAGCAAGATAGAAAAGCAGTAGAGCAGATTGTTATTAAAACCCACGAGGCTTTGCCAGAACCCAATGAAGAAGAATTACTACAAAACGAAGAGTATTTGGAAGAGCTTGCAAAAAAACAGCAAAGAAAAAAATGGTTTGTTGCGGCAGGCATTGTAACAGGTGTGCTTTTTTTTACAATGGCAAATGCCATTGTAAAATACGGTTTTACCTATGTAAAAGACACCGTTTTTGGCCATCCCACTAAAGAATTATTGGAAGGGGAATGGGTATCCAGTTCCTATGGTTTTCCTCCAGTAAGTCTTGAAACGCCTGAGGTTCTTTTAAGGCAAGAGGTGAAATTACCTCCAGAGGCAAAAGCTACTGTAAAGGAATTGCAAACCTTTATGTACCGCAATGCTGATGCCTTGTTTACCGTTGCCACCACTTCTACTTCTTTTATGGAAGAGGTAGAACCAGATTTTGAGAAAACCGTAGAACAGCTTCTTAAAAATTTTGAGGATAAAGGAGCTAAAAACATAATTACCAAACAGGAGGAATTTAACACCATTACAGGCACAAAAGGTTTAAAAACATTTGGTTCTGGGAATTTTTCTGTACCAGAATCCAAGGAGCTTATTAAAGGAAAATATGTCATTCTAAGTTTTGGTGGCAAAGGTTTTCAACAACAAATATTGATTTCTTGGTTAGATGGTGACACCTATGCCGAGGAGATTGTTGATAGGATATTACAATCTATAGAAGTAAAAAACGAAGTTTAAATGTTTAAAGATATTTCATTTGCAAACCCACAGTTCTTTTGGTTGTTTTTATTACTTCCATTGGCTTTGTTATGGTATTTTTTTAAACACAATGAAGAGTCTGCCTCTCTTAAAATCTCAAGCATAAAAGGATTTACCGTCAATAATATTCTTCCCAAATTAAAACCTCTTTTGTTAATATTAAGATTAGTGGCTTTAGCTGCAATCATAACGGCTTTAGCCCGTCCGCAAACAGAAGATATTTCTACTAGAACAAAAACCACTAAGGGAATAGATATCGTCATGGCCATAGATGTTTCTTCCAGTATGTTGGCTCGTGATTTAAAACCTAATAGACTAGCTGCCCTTAAGGAAGTGGCAGCAGATTTTATTCGACAACGCCCCAATGACAGAATAGGAGTGGTGGCCTATGCGGGAGAAAGCTACACCAAGACACCCATTACCAGTGATAAATCCATTGTCTTAAATGCCCTGAAGGAAATTACTTATGGACAATTAAATGACGGTACAGCTATTGGTATGGGCTTAGCAACATCCGTAAATAGGCTAAAAGAAAGCAAAGCCATTAGCAAAGTGATTATACTTTTAACCGATGGAGTAAACAATTCTGGTTTTATAGAACCGCAAACGGCAGCAGATTTAGCCGTAGAGTTTAATATAAAAACATATACCATAGGTCTGGGAACAAATGGAAATGCACTCTCTCCTGTAGCATACAATGCAGATGGTTCTTTTAGATATGGAATGAGACAAGTAGAAATTGATGAAGATTTGTTAAAGAATATTGCCGAGGTTACTGGCGGGCAATATTTTAGGGCAACGGACAATGAGAAACTGGAGGAAATCTATGACGAAATAAACAAGCTGGAAAAAACCGAAGTAGAAGAGTTCAAATATTATAAGTACGAGGAAAAGTTTAGACCTTGGGTGCTTTTGGCAGGAGCTTTGCTAATATTAGAATGGCTCCTTAGAAACACCTTATTTAGAAGTTTTATATAAAATGATTCAATTTGACGAAAAAATATATTTCTATCTACTGTTCATTATTCCAATAATGATAGTGGTCTTTGTGCTGCATCAAATTTGGAAGGTTAGAACACAGAAGAAGTTTGGGGATTTGTCCCTTTTAAAACGGTTGACCCCAGATAAGTCCAACTTTAAGTCATCTTTAAAATTGATATTTCTTTTGTTGGGGCTTTTCTTTTTAATTATCGGTTTGGTCAATCCTAAAATTGGCACAAAACTGGAAACCGTAAAAAGGGAAGGTGTAGACATTGTTTTTGCTGTGGATGTTTCCAAAAGTATGCTGGCAGAGGATATTGCCCCCAACCGATTGGAAAAATCAAAACGATTGGTGTCAGAAATCATTAACCAATTGGCTAGTGACCGAATTGGCATTATTGCCTACGCCGGTCAGGCTTTTCCACAATTGCCCATAACCACAGATTATGGTGCGGCCAAAATGTTCTTACAAGGAATGAATACGGACATGCTATCCTCTCAAGGAACAGCTATTAATGAAGCCATAGAATTGGCATCTACCTACTATGATGATGAGGAACAGACCAACAGGGTGTTATTCATAATTTCAGACGGCGAAGACCATTCAGAAGGAACAACAATAGATGCTGTTGAAAAAGCAGTGGAAGAGGGAATAAAGGTTTATACCATTGGTGTGGGTAAACCAAAAGGAGCGCCAATTCCAATAAAAAGAAATGGAGTTGTAGAAAGTTTAAAAAAGGATAGTCAAGGGGAGGTTGTTATTACCAAATTGAATGAGGTTGTCCTAACCGATATTGCAGATGAAGGGAACGGAGAATATATCAATGGTTCCAATACGGAAGAAGCTGTTGAAATTATAAAGGAACAATTGGCACAAATGGACAAAAAAGAGTTCGAAGCCAAACAATTTGCCGAATACAAAGATCAATTTCAATGGTTTTTGGGCTTGGGCTTATTATTCCTATTTTTAGATATCTTTCTATTGGACAGAAAAACCAAATGGTTAAAGAAATTAAATTTGTTTAACGAGGAAGAAGATGAATAATATGAAGAAGATACTTTACATTTTTTTTATGTTCGGAGTATTGGGGTTTTCCCAAGAATCCGAAGATGGGAAAACTAACAAAAAGGACTTACAGACTTCCAAAAACCTTACATGGGAAGGCAATAAAGACATTGCAGAAAATGATTTTATCAATGCCGAGGCAAATTATAGACGTGCCATATCAAAAAGTACAGATAATCCTGCTGCTTCCTATAATTTGGGGAATGCCTATTACAATAAAGAGACCTACAGTGAGGCATTCGGACGTTTTAAACAAGCTGGGGAGCTGGCATCGACCAAGGAAGAAAAACATCAGGCCTATCATAATATGGGCAATGTTTTTATGAAAAGAAAAGAATATGAAAAAGCAGTTGAAGCCTATAAAGAAGCTTTAAGAAACGATTCCACAGATGAGGAGACACGTTATAATTTGGCCTTGGCAAAAGAGTTGTTAAAAAAACAGCAGGACGAGGAGCAGAAAAACGACGAAAATAAAGACGACCAGAACCAGGAGGACAAAGAAGATAAAAACGAGGATAAAAAGGACGAAGGGGATAAAGAAAAAGACGATAAGGGGGAGCAGAAAGAAGATGAAAATAAGGACAAGGGTGACGAAGGTGACAAGGGAGATGAAAAACCTGAAGAAAACAAGGAGGGAGATGGCGATAAAAAAGAAGAGGAGAAAAAACAGCCCAATGAAGGAGATAAACCCCAAGAACAACAACCTAGACCTAACCAACTGTCTCCACAACAGGTACAGAACCTGTTAGAGGCCATGCAAAACGAAGAGAAAAAAGTACAAGAAAAAATAGATGCCCAAAAGGTAAAAGGTATTAAAACAAAAATGAAAAAGATTGGTAATGTCATTGGCAATTAAAAAATATATATTCCTGATTCCCCTCTTACTTCTGGCCTTTATACTAAAAGCCCAGGATGATGAAGTTACTTTCGAGGTAAAGGTAAGCAAGCCAAAGCTTGGACTTAATGAACGGCTTAGGGTAGATTTTATCATGAACAAAGATGGAGATGACTTTAACCCTCCAGATTTTGAGGGCTTTAGAGTTCTTATGGGACCTTCCCAATCTATTAGCTCTTCATGGATAAATGGTAAAAGATCCTATTCTAAGGCCTATTCATATACTTTGGCCCCTACTGCACGAGGAAAATTTTCCATTAAGCAAGCGTCCATTACAATAAGTGGTAAAGTGTATAAATCTCTAGCAAAGGAAATTGAGGTAACGGCGGCCGTAGACAAACCAAGTGATCAAATGACAGCGGATGATGTGGCAGATGAAAGCCTACATTTGGTTGCAGAGGTCTCAAAGGGAAACCCCTATTTAAATGAGGCCGTGACGGTGGTTTACAAGCTATATTTTAGTCCTTATGTAAGTGTCTCCAACTTTAGGGCGTTGGACAATCCCAAATACAACAATTTTTGGAGCCAGGATATGCCCGTTACAAAGTACAATGCCGAAAACGCTACCTACAAAGGGCAATCATACAGGTACGTGGTTTTAAAAAGAGTGGTTCTATACCCTCAAAAAACCGGTGAGCTGGAACTGGAACCATTATCCTTGGATGTGGTTGTGGATGTACCTACCAACAAAAGGGATTTCTTTGGGGGGCGTATTTATCAATCTACCAACAAAACAGTTTCTGCCGGAAGGCGCAACATAGAAGTAAAACCATTGCCCAATGAAGGGAAACCTGTTGATTTTACTGGCGCTGTAGGTGATTTTAATTTTTTCGTCACCACAAGCAAGACTCATCTAAATGCATCTGAATCTTTACAGGCTAAAGTGGAAGTAACCGGGAAAGGAAATTTAAAGCTCTTTCAATTACCCAAGCCAAATTTTCCAAGTTCTTTGGAAGTATATGACCCTGAACATGATGAAAGTGTGCGAACCACTTTTTCGGGAATGCAAGGAAAAGTGAACGACATGTACACCGTAGTACCATCATATAAGGGCAAGTATCCCATTCCGAGTATATCCTTCAGTTATTTTAATCCCTCTACAGAAAAGTATCATACGTTGAATTCTGATGAAATTGTGGTCAATGTATTGGAGGGTCCCACAGATGCAACAGCTACAACTTCCGGTCCCATCGCAGCAAATAGACAAGCTGTGGTGAGTTCAGGAAACCAATTTGGTTTCATTAAATTAAAACCAAATCTAAAAGCAATTGGCAGTAATTACTTTTTTGGCTCGCGATGTTTCTACCTATGGTTGTTATTGCCATTATTATTGATTCCCCTGTTCATTCTTTTCAGGAAAAAAAGGGAGGAATATACAAGTGATATAGCTGGAAACAAAGTTCGAAAAGCCAATAAATTGGCCAAGAAATATTTGTCCGAAGCCAAGAAAACATTGGGCAAAAAAGATGCTTTTTATATTGCTTTGGAAAAAGCGTTACACAACTATCTAAAGGCAAAACTAAAAATAGAGACTTCAGAATTCAGTAAGGATAAGATAACATCTATTCTGACCAAGAAACAGGTGGATCAAGAAACTATAGAAGATTTTATTGGTTTATTGAAAAACTGCGAAATGGCGCGTTATAGCCCTTTTTCAGATGTGCAAATGCAAGAGGATTATGATAAGGCAAGTGATGTAATTTCTTATTTGGATAAACAATTATAGGGTATGAAGCATTTTATAACCATACTGGCACTATTAATTTCTTTTTGGGGAACTGCCCAAAACGAAGCGCTGTTCAACAATGCAACGACCGCATATAATGAGGGAGATTATGATAAAGCCATAGAAAACTATCAAAGAATTCTTGAAAACGGTGAACATTCGGCGGCCCTATACTTTAATCTCGGCAATGCCCATTATAAATTAAACCAAATTGCCCCAAGCATTTATTATTATGAAAAAGCCTTATTATTAAAACCTAATGACCCAGAAATCCAATCAAATTTGGGCTATGCCCAGAATATGACATTGGATGCAATTGAGGAAATGCCAGAAACGGGCTTATCCAAAATTTACAAAAAGCTTACCAGTTTTCTTTCTTTTGATCAATGGGCCTATACTGCAATTGTATTAATGATTTTGTTTGTTTTAATGTACATAGCCTTTTATTATTTTAGGTACGCAACCCACAAACGCATAGCATTTATTACAAGCGTTGTTTCCCTGATATTATCCGTTTTTTCCATTGTAATGGCATATTTGCAATACAATGATTTTAACAACTACCAACCTGCTATTGTATTTGCAAATGAAACAATTATAAAATCTGAACCCAACAACCGCAGTGAAGAAGTTTTCAGGCTGCATCAAGGAACCAAAGTAAATGTATTGGAGCAGTTGAACAATTGGAAAAAAATTAAAATTCTTGATGGCAAAATAGGATGGGTTCCCTCTGATGATATCAAGATATTAAAGGATTTTTAATATCCCCATAATATCTTGGGTTAAAAACATTCCAAAAACTACCCCGTGGAGCAAAGAATTATTTTAAATTTGCTTTTCCATAGTTTTTAACATGATAGACAAAATCAAGGAACATATAGCAATCGTTAAAGGGTTTCAAAGCAAAAGCCTTGATGATATTGAAGCATTTCGCATTAAATATTTGGGTAAAAAAGGATTGCTAAATGAGTTTTTTGCTGACTTTAAAAATGTTCCCAACGAGCAGAAGAAAGAGTTTGGACAAACTATAAATATGTTAAAGACGAGTGCTGCGGATAAAATTAATTCCTTAAAACAAGCACTAGAAAACAAAACAGAGGAAAAAGGCATCTATGGAGATTTAACCCGTCCTGGGGAACCCATGGAAATTGGTGCAAGACACCCTATTTCCATTGTAAAAAACCAGATTATAGATATTTTTTCCAGAATAGGTTTCAATGTTTCGGAAGGCCCAGAAATTGAAGATGACTGGCACAATTTTACGGCATTGAACCTACCTGAATATCATCCTGCAAGAGATATGCAGGATACTTTTTTTATACAGACCGATCCAGATATTTTACTACGGACACATACCTCATCGGTACAGGTACGTTATATGGAAAATAACAAACCTCCCATCCGTACCATTTCTCCAGGAAGGGTCTATAGAAATGAAGCTATTTCAGCACGTTCTCATTGCTTCTTTCATCAAGTAGAAGGATTGTACATTGACAAGGATGTTTCTTTTGCCGATTTAAAACAAACCCTTCAATTTTTTACCACAGAGCTTTTTGGGAAATCCAAAATTCGATTGCGACCTTCTTATTTTCCTTTTACAGAGCCCAGCGCAGAGGTAGATGTATATTGGGGCTTAGAAACGGAAACAGATTACAAAATGACCAAAGGGACCGGTTGGTTAGAGATTATGGGCTGTGGCATGGTAGATCCAAATGTGTTGGACAACTGTGGTATAGATTCTAGGGAATATTCTGGTTTTGCCTTTGGAATGGGCATTGACCGTATCGCTTTATTGCTTCATCAAATTTCCGATATCCGTTTACTTAGTGAAAACGATATTCGCTTTTTGGAACAATTTAAGAGTGCATTATAAAGGCATACAAATACTGTTATCTTTAATCTTTCCATAATTTATAAGGTTTTAAACTTAATTGGGAATTGTAGTACTTTATATCTCCCGTCACTTCTTCGCCCAGCCAATTTGGTTTTTCAAAAAATTCGTTTTCTGAGCTTAACTCAACCTCCGCAACTACCAATCCTTTGTTGTCACCAAAGAATTCATCCACTTCAAACATATGTTGGTTAACCGGAACTAAATATCTTGTCTTTTCTAAAACCCCCTCTTCACACAAATTCAATAAAGATTTTGCTTCATCAACTTCTATTTCTTTTTCCCATTCAAAACGTGATGTCCCGGTTTCATTGGATTTCCCCTTAACTGTTAGATATCCAAAATCCCCATTGATGCGTACCCTAACCGTGCGATTTGGATGTGTATTTAAAAACCCTTGGACAATTAGGTTTTTTGATGTGGCCTCCTTTTTGTAGGCGTGGGAGTTGACCAAAAATTTTCGTTCTATTTCTATCATATATGTTTCCTAAGTTATTATAAATTTATAAAATGGAAACCAATATTCCCTTACGAAAAATCATCCACGTAGATATGGATGCTTTTTATGCTTCTGTAGAGCAATTGGACGACCCAACTCTTAAGGGAAAGCCCATAGCTGTGGGTGGTGCTGAAAAAAGAGGCGTTGTTTCCGCGGCCAGTTATGAGGCCAGAAAATTTGGAGTCCGCAGTGCCATGAGTGGTTATCTTGCAAAAAAAAACTGTCCTGAACTCATCTTTGTAAAACCTAGATATTCTAGATACACGGAGATTTCCAAAAAAATACGGAGCATCTTTTTTGATTATACAGATTTAGTGGAGCCGCTTTCATTGGATGAAGCCTATTTGGATGTAACAGTAAACAAAAAAGGAAATCCATCGGCAACTCTAATTGCCAAAGAAATTAGGGAACGTATTTATAATGAGTTGGGGTTAAATGCCTCTGCCGGAATTTCCATTAATAAGTTTATAGCCAAAATAGCTAGCGATTACAACAAGCCTAATGGGCAAAAAACGGTAAACCCAGAGGAAGTCCTTCAATTTTTAGAAGAATTGGAAATTCGAAAATTTCATGGTGTCGGCAAGGTTACCACAGAAAAAATGTATAAGCTCGGAATCTTTACCGGTAAAGATCTTAAAGCTAAATCCTTGGAGTTTTTGGACAGCCATTTTGGAAAAAGCGGGCGTTACTACTACTATGTTGTCCGTGGTATTCATGATAGTGCCGTCAAATCATCCAGAATTGCAAAATCCATAGGTGCAGAAAGAACGTTTCATGAAAATTTAAGTAGTGAAATTTTTATGTTGGAACGCTTGGAAAATATTGCAAATGAACTTGAAAGACGCTTGAAAAAATCCAAAATAGCGGGAAAAACAATTACATTAAAAATAAAGTACAGTGATTTTACATTAAAGACAAGAAGTAAAACACTTACCTATTTCATTGCTGATAAAAACCTGATTTTGGAAACTGCAAAGGAATTGCTCTATCAGGAAAAATTGGAAAACTCTGTTCGCCTTTTGGGTATTTCCTTGGCCAATCTTAACACAGATAAAAAAGAAAAACAGCCTCAAAAAAAGGCTGTTACGGTTCAATTAAAATTTGATTTATAGGGGGCTTTTCTAATTAGAAATTACAGCTTTCTATTTCGGTTACCCTTAAAGTGTTTACCATTCCCTTATCCTTTATGGGCATTGCCGCAAGGCTTATCAACATATCCCCAATATCCAAAAATCCCTTTTGACAAGCAATTTTATTTACATCCTCAATGGTTTCATCCGTAGAAACATTTCTATCATAATAAAATGCCTTAACACCCCATAGAAGATTTAACTGCGATAAAATGCGTCTATTGTCCGTAAATACCAAAATATGGGCACTAGGTCTCCATGCTGAAATTTGAAAAGCAGTATATCCACTATTCGTAAGCGTAGATATTGCTTTAGCTTGAATTTCATTGGCCATGTTTGCAGCATGGTAACACACAGATTTTGTGATAAATCTTTTGGTTTTAATATGTGGAGGGGCCTGCGGTACTTTAATTAATGGGGAATCTTCTACACTTTGACAAATACTCGCCATTTTTTTGATTACCTGAACTGGATAATTTCCAACCGAAGTCTCACCGGACAACATCACCGCATCTGCTCCATCCATAACAGAATTGGCGACATCGTTCACCTCTGCCCTGGTTGGGGTTAAACTGGTAATCATAGTTTCCATCATTTGTGTAGCAATGATAACTGGGATTCTCGCCTTTTTGGCTTTTAATACCAATTGCTTTTGTATCAATGGCACTTCTTGTGCTGGGATTTCAACCCCAAGATCTCCCCTAGCAACCATTAGACCGTCACAATAGGCAACAATTTTATCTATATTTTCAACCGCTTCGGGCTTTTCAATCTTAGCAACAATTGGAATTTTATACTTAGAATGTTCTTTGATCAAGTTTTGCAAATCGATCAAATCCTGACTAAAACGAACAAAAGACAATGCTATCCAGTCCACTTTCATTGATATGGCAAAAATGGCATCCTTTATATCTTTTTCTGTAAGTGCAGGCAAAGAAATATTAGTATTGGGTAAATTCACCCCTTTTTTAGACTTTAAGGGACCTCCTTGAATAACTTTTGCCTTTACCTGATCCTTACCATTGGTGGAAACAACTTCGAACATCAACTTTCCATCATCCAATAGGATATTTTCACCTGCTTTTACATCTTGCGGAAAAGAAGCGTAGTTCATATAAACCCTCTCGGCCGTACCTTCAAAAGGTTTACCGGTAACAAAAGTAATTTCATCACCTGGAGCAACAACAATTTCACCTGCCATTACACCAACCCTTAATTTTGGTCCTTGAAGGTCTCCAAGTATGGATATATTAACGCCCAATTCTTCACTTAATTCTCGAATCATTTTAACCCGTTCCTCCACATCTGCATAGTCGGCATGTGAAAAATTGATTCGAAAGACATCTACTCCGGCATTGATCATATCGCGTAACACCTCTTTCTTACTTGTTGCAGGTCCTAGGGTTGCTACTATTTTAGTCTTTTTATTGGTTGGCATTATTTAAAATATTAAGTTTTTTTTTGATTTTAACTGTTCAGTATCCAGCACATATGCTGTAACTATTCTTGGAATTGATAAAATTGATTCTATAATATTTTCTTCAACAACATTTTCATCCTGTTCAATTTTTAACAAATAATCCACTTCCTTATATTCTGGAATCAAATGATATTTTGTAAAAGAGGTTTCAAATTGAAAAAGCCCATCTTGTTCCTTTTTTTCCTCTTTAATACTACTATTTGCAATTAAGGTATAGTCCCTATCATTTACTATATCCTTCCATTCAAAAATAGGGAAAGATATGCTCTGGGAAACGTCCAAATCCTCTTTTGTTCTTTTAAAATTAGAATTTAACGTTAAGTTAATGGCATATGCAAGAGCATGGTCCTCCATGCTACTGTGCAGGGCTATCAACGCAAAAGAGTCTTCATAGAAATCTCCAGATATTTTATGCACTGTTGCCATATCCCAACTTTGTAAGCGGCAAATATATAATTAATACCCCAACCTGCCTAGTTCCAGCCTATGTTTAGATAGTATTTTGTTTTGTAGTTGAAATAGCTATTCTGATTTTTCCATTTGGTGCTGTAGTGCATAGTAGGCTCTTTTAGACGCCCTTTCTTCTGCCTTTTTCTTGGAAGTTGCCCTAGCCTTGGCCACCACATTTTGTTCTATGGAAAGCTTTACGGCAAAATGTTTTACAGTATCATTGCCTGTGTCTTCATAAACATTATAGTCAAAATCCTTTTTCATTTTTTGGCACCATTCTATAACCAAACTCTTATAGCTAATGACCTTCCCCTCCAATTGCTCAATATCCACATAAGGCTCAATAACTCTTTTATTAATGAATTTTTCACAGTAAGAATATCCCCTATCCAAATATATTGCCCCTACCAAAGCTTCAAAAACATTTCCATGAATATTGTTCCCAAAATGGGATTTTGGAATTCTGCTTTCCACATAATCAATAAGGTTTAAATCTTTTCCCAGTTCATTTAAATGATCCCTACTCACAATTTTAGATCTCATTTTGGTAAGATAACCCTCGTCCCCTTCTGGAACCATACTATATAGGTATTTGGAGATAATAGTGCCCAACATGGAATCTCCCAAAAACTCCAATCGTTCATAGTTCATTGGATTACCCTCCATATCTTTTATGTTTAAAGATCTATGAAGAAAGGCTTTTTTAAAAATCTGAAGGTTTTTGGGTTTAAACCCTAAAATTTTTGTTATCCCCAAAAAAAAATCCCCATCCTCTTTAGAATGGGAATTAAATATTTTTGGTGGGAAATTCATATAATTCTAGCTGATTTTTTTAAAAAGTACACAGGCATTATGGCCTCCAAATCCAAAAGTATTGCTCATGGCCACATTAACTTCCCGTTTTTGAGCCTTGTTGAGCGTAAGGTTTAATTTAGGATCTATATTCTCATCCACAGTGGTATGGTTTATTGTGGGCGGTACAATTCCATACTTCATAGAAAGCAACGAGGCAATTGCCTCGATAGCTCCTGCAGCTCCCAATAAGTGACCTGTCATGGATTTTGTTGAATTTATATTAATATCAGGAGCATGTTCCCCAAAAATTTGGGTAATTGCCTTTAATTCTGCAACATCTCCCAAGGGAGTAGATGTACCATGTGTATTTATAGCATCCACATCTTCTGGTTTTAAACCAGCATCCCGCAAGCAATTTTCCATCACTTTCACTACTCCAATTCCATCTGGATGGGGAGCGGTCATATGATAGGCATCACTGGACATTCCGCCTCCAACAACTTCCGCATATATTTTTGCGCCCCTTGCCTTGGCATGTTCATATTCTTCCAAAACTAAGGCTCCTGCACCTTCTCCCAGCACAAAACCATCCCTAGTTGCATCAAAAGGTCTCGATGCAGTTTCAGGGCTTTCATTTCTTGTAGAAAGGGCATGCATAGCATTAAAACCACCCATACCTGCTATGGTAACGGCAGCCTCACTACCCCCTGTAACAATGATGTCACAATGGCCTAATCTAATGTAGTTCAGTGCATCTATCATTGCATTTGCAGATGATGCACAGGCAGAAACTGTGGTATAATTTGGCCCCATAAATCCATGCTTTATGGATATGTTTCCTGGAGCAATATCTGCAATCATTTTGGGAATAAAGAAAGGATTAAATCTTGGTGTGCCATCGCCTGCGGCAAAGTTTAAAACCTCATTTTGAAAAGTTTCCAAACCACCAATGCCCGCTCCCCAAATTACTCCAACTCTGAACTTGTCCACTTTGTCCAAATCCATATTGGAATCCTTAATGGCTTCATCCGATGAAACCAAGGCATATTGAGCAAACCTGTCCAATTTGCGAGCTTCCTTTCTATCAAAATAGTCCTCGGGATTGTAATTCTTTAGTTCGCAAGCAAACTTGGTCTTGAACTTTTCACTATCAAAATAGGTAATAGGTGCACATCCGCTTTTTCCATTCTTCAATGCTTCCCAATACTCATCAATGTTGTTACCTATAGGTGTTAAGGCACCTAAACCTGTAACCACAACTCGTTTTAACTGCATGGAGCTTAATTTTGTTTAAAACCTAAGTCAGGTGAAATTAAAAAAAAATATCCATGCAGCATTGTTACCACATGGATAATTTATAATCTTAGCAAGATATCATAAAATTACTTGGCTTCTTCTATATAATTTATAGCTTGACCTACAGTAGCAATATTCTCTGCTTGATCGTCTGGGATTTGAATATCGAATTCTTTTTCGAACTCCATAATCAACTCAACAGTATCCAATGAATCTGCTCCTAGGTCGTTGGTAAAGCTAGCTTCGGCAACAACTTCGTTCTCATCAACACCTAATTTGTCTACGATGATAGCTTTTACTCTTGATGCAATGTCTGACATAATAATATTTGTTTTAATAAATTTAATCGTTGGCAAAAATAAAAAACTTTGGATTAATAACGCTAATTGTCGGTAAAATGTATAGTAATTTAATAAAATTAATCCTTAAAGAGTATTAATTTAGCCCAAAATCTCTATTAAGATAACGTTGTTATATTGCATGAAACGTATTGTTCTTTTTGCCTCTGGTTCTGGTTCTAATGTTGAAAACATAGTACATTACTTTCAAGATAATGCCAACGTTACCATTGCCACTGTGCTTACTAACAAAAGGGATGCCAAAGTTTTAGATAGGTGTAACGCCTTAAATATAAGCTCTTTATGCTTTAACAAAACAGCATTTTACACAACTGACTGTGTTCTTAATTTGCTCAAGTCCCTTAATCCAGACCTAATTGTACTTGCAGGTTTTCTTTTAAAAGTACCTCATAAAATAGTGGAGAGCTTTCCAAAGAAAATAATAAATATTCACCCAGCCCTATTACCCAAATATGGTGGAAAAGGCATGTACGGAATGTATGTTCATAAGGCCGTTAAAAAGAGTAAAGATGTAGAAACAGGGATTACCATTCATTATGTTACTGAAAATTATGATGAAGGAGCCATAATTCATCAGTCCAAAACAAAAATAACCCCAGAGGACAGTGCAGAGACCATTGCAGAAAAGGTACACCAGCTAGAATACGAACACTTCCCAAAAATAATTGAACAAGTATTGACCCAGTCCTAATGTCAAAAAAAGAGAAATTCTACACAGTTTGGAAAGGAAATAAACCTGGTGTTTATACAAAATGGGCTGATTGCAAGAAAGCAATTGATGGCTACAAAGGTGCAGAATACAAGTCATTTTTATCTTTTGATGAGGCAAAAAAAGCATACAATGGCAAGTACAGTGACTACAAAGGAAAAAAAACCTCAAAACCAATACTTTCAAAAGAAGAGCTCCTTAAAATAGGAGAGCCCAATTATAATTCTATTTCTGTTGATGCGGCTTCCAGTGGAAATCCCGGAACTATGGAATATAGGGGCGTAGATACCAAAACAGGCAAAGAACTTTTTAAACAAGGGCCTTTTCAGCAAGGAACCAATAATGTGGGTGAATTTTTGGCTTTGGTACATGGTTTGGCTTTTTTAAAAAAACAAAAAAGCAATAGAATCCTTTACACCGATTCCAGAACGGCAATTAGTTGGATTCGCAAAAAAAAATGCAATACCAAACTTGTGGAAAATGCCGACAACAAACCTATTTTTGATTTGGTCCGCAGAGCCCATCAATGGTTACAAACAAATACCTATACCACCAACATAGTAAAATGGGAAACTAAGGCATGGGGAGAAATTCCTGCAGATTTTGGACGTAAATAATTCCTCTTTTGAATTTGAATATTGAATCCTCATTCTCGTATATTTGCACCAAAATTATCTTTGCATGGGCAAACTTGTAATTGTGGGCACCGTAGCCTTTGATGCCATTGAAACTCCTTTTGGAAAAACAGACAAAATTTTAGGTGGTGCAGCAACATTTATTGGTCTTGCCGCTTCGCAGTTTCACAATATAGATGCTGCCATTGTATCAGTGGTTGGGGACGATTTTCCCCAAGAATATTTGGATTTGCTCATCAGTAAAAAAATTGACATCTCCTCCTTAGAAATTGTTAAGGGGGGCAAAACCTTTTTCTGGAGTGGCAAATATCACAATGATCTTAACTCAAGAGACACCTTGGCGACAGAGTTAAACGTCCTTGCAGATTTTAATCCTACAGTACCAGATAATTATAAAGATGCTGATGTTGTAATGCTAGGAAATCTTCATCCAAGCACCCAAATGAGTGTTATTGAACAAATGGAGAAAAAACCAAAATTAATTGTTCTTGACACCATGAATTATTGGATGGATAATGCCTTGGAAGAACTTTTGCAGGTTATTCAACATATAGATGTGATAACTATTAATGATGAAGAGGCTCGGCAATTGACCAATGAATATTCACTAGTAAAAGCCGCAGAGAAAATTCACAAAATGGGACCAAAATTTGTGGTCATTAAAAAAGGGGAGCACGGAGCTCTGTTGTTTCATGATGAAAATATATTCTTTGCCCCTGCCCTGCCGTTAGAGGAGGTGTTTGACCCCACAGGTGCTGGAGACACATTTGCAGGTGGTTTTGTTGGCTATATAGCCGAAACCAAAAATATTTCTTTTAACAATTTAAAGAACGCCATCGTACATGGTTCCAACCTAGCATCGTTCTGTGTGGAGAAATTTGGCACCGAACGCTTGGAAAACTTGGATTCAAAAGAAGTAAAACAAAGACTGCTTCAATTTAAGCAATTGACACAGTTTGATATAGAATTAGAATAACCCCATGCCCTGAAAATTCAGGGCTTTTTTAATTTGAATAAATAATGAGTGATGCCATTAAACATGAATGCGGAATTTCCCTTATCCGCTTGTTAAAACCATTGGAATACTATAAAGAAAAGTATGGCACTGCTTTTTATGGTGTAAACAAAATGTACCTCATGATGGAAAAGCAGCACAATCGTGGACAAGACGGTGCTGGTTTTGCAAGTATTAAACTGGACATGGATGCTGGTGAAAGATATATGAGCAGAGTACGTTCTATAGCCCAACAACCTATTCAAGATATATTTGCTCAAATAAACAATAGAATAAACACCACACTACAAGAGCATCCAGAATACGAGAACAATGTGGCATTACAAAAAAAGAACATTCCCTACATTGGGGAAGTGTTATTGGGTCATGTCCGTTATGGTACTTTTGGCAAGAACAGCATTGAAAGTGTACATCCTTTTCTAAGACAGAATAACTGGATGCACCGTAACATTATTGTTGCCGGGAATTTTAACATGACAAATGTTGATGAACTTTTTGACAATCTTGTTCAATTGGGGCAGCATCCTAAAGAAATGGCGGATACTGTTACGGTTATGGAAAAGATTGGTCATTTTTTAGACGATGCCGTTGCCAAACTTTATAAAGAAATAAAAAAAGAAAACGTAAGTAAAAAAGATGCTTCTCCCCTAATTGCGGAAAGATTAAAGCTTTCCAAAATTTTAAAAAGAGCTTCCAAGAATTGGGATGGGGGTTATGCCATGGCGGGCATGTTAGGTCATGGCGACTCTTTTGTACTGCGTGATCCTGCAGGCATACGGCCTGCATACTATTACCATGATGATGAAATTGTGGTTGTTGCCTCAGAAAGACCGGCCATACAAACCGTTTTTAATGTCAAATTTGAAAAAGTTAAAGAACTAGATCCTGGGCATGCAATTGTCGTAAAAAAGAGTGGTGACTTTTACATTAAAGAAATATTGCCCCCAACGGAACGAAAAGCATGTTCTTTTGAACGTATATATTTTTCTAGGGGAAGTGACAAAGAAATCTATCAAGAAAGAAAAGAATTAGGAAAATTAATTTTTCCCCAAATCCTTGCTTCCATTGATAGTGATATTAAAAATACCGTTTTTTCATATATCCCAAATACTGCAGAGACTTCTTTTTTTGGTATGGTCAAAGAAGCTCAAAATTATTTGAATAAGAAAAAAGAAGAGCAAATCCTCTCTATTGGCTCCAACATTAGCAAAGAAGAATTACATAAAATTTTGGAGGTTAGGCCCAGAATAGAAAAAGTTGCAATAAAAGATGCCAAATTAAGAACGTTTATTACCCAGGACAGTAGTAGGGACGATTTGGTAACACATGTATATGATATCTCTTACGGGTCTGTAAAAGAAAATGACAATCTTGTAATTATTGATGATAGTATTGTTCGTGGCACAACTCTTAAAAAGAGCATTCTAAGAATTCTGGACAGATTATCACCTAAAAAGATAATTGTGGTTTCATCTGCCCCACAGATAAGATATCCAGACTGTTATGGGATAGACATGGCCAAACTAGAAGACTTTATTGCTTTTAGAGCTGCTTTGGACCTTCATAAAGATGCAAACACCATGGATGTTGTTGAAAACATTTATAAGAAATGTATTGAACAAGTACATTCAAAAGACAGAGATGTCATTAATTATGTAAAAGAATTTTATTCCCCGTTCACGGCTGTTCAAATTTCCAAAAAAATAGGAGAACTTTTAAGTCCGGATGATATTAATGCAGAAGTAGAAATTATATATCAAACCATTGAAAATTTACATCTAGCATGTCCTAAAAATTTAGGCGATTGGTACTTTACCGGAAACTACCCAACACCTGGCGGCAATAAGGTTGTGAATAGAGCTTTTATCAATTTTTACGAAGGAAAAAACGTAAGAGCTTACTGACGGCATTCGACAAGATGCACACAATGCTGTATTTCATCGGTAAAATATGCGTTTTGTCGTACTTATAGCTTTTTAAGCACCATGCTCAACTATTTTAGACTTGCCATAGCATAAGTAGGTTAAGTTCATGGTAAGATTTGGGGCAAAAAAGGTGGAGACTTCTCCACCTTTTTTATTGCCTCTCTCTTTTATGTAAGCATTTTCTCCACCTTTTATAAAGCAATTATTTTTAATCTGTATTTCAACCAATTATAAGGGTATTCATCCAAAAACTTTTAGAAAACATGCGTCCCATCTTACCTTTGGAGGACCATAGCATAAGTAGGTTAAGTTCATGGTAAGATTTGGGGAAAAAAGGCGGACTAACATCCGCCTTTTTTATTGCTGAAAATCAACATATTAGTTAGTTTTTTCCTTCTACTCTACACTAGAAAAATATTAAAAACAGTATCCCTAAAATTAAAATTTCTTAAAATTTCTTTGTTATTTCTCACAATACCAGTAATTTAGTCCCGCCATAGCATAAGTAGGTTAAGTTTATGGTAAGATTTGGGACGAAAAGGGTGGGGGCTTCTCCACCCTTTTCTATTTAAGTAAATCCAAAAAAAAATCCGCACCAGTTTTACTGGACGGATTTTTATTGTTCAACAAGCTATTTAAGGGTCTGCTTTATTTGTTTGCTTTATACAGCTCCGCAACTTTATCCCAGTTTATTACATTAAAAAAGGCATTGATGTAATCTGGTCTTCTGTTTTGATAGTTTAAATAATAGGCATGTTCCCAAACATCTAATCCTAAGATTGGGAAACCTTCACAACCAATTCCGGGCATAATCGGGTTGTCCTGATTAGGTGTTGAGCAAATTTCTACTTTTCCACCTTTGTGAACACACAACCAGGCCCATCCAGAACCAAATCTTGTCGCTGCAGCAGTAGAAAACGCATCCTTAAAACCCTCATAAGAGCCAAAAGCATCATCTATTGCGCTTGCCAACCCTCCTGTAGGTGTTCCTCCTCCATCTGGTGACATTATTTCCCAAAACAGGGAATGGTTATAAAATCCTCCTCCATTATTACGAACGGCCCCGTTGGACAAATCCAACCCTGTAAGAATTTCATCTATGGATTTTCCTTCCAAATCGGTTCCTTCTATGGCCCCATTTAGTTTTGTAGTATATCCATTATGGTGTTTGGAATGATGAATTTCCATGGTTCTAGCATCAATATGTGGTTCCAGTGCATCATATGCATAGGGTAATTTTGGTAATTCAAAAGACATAATTATTCTGTTTTTAGATTAAAAAATATAGGAACTCAAATTTACACTTTTATAAGATAAATTACACTAATTCTTTGTTAAGAACTCTCTAAGAATGCTTAATTTGCACATAAATGCACGTGCAAAAGAGTTCTTATAAAATCTATAATGCTTCCGCGGGTTCTGGCAAAACCTATACACTCGTAAAGGAGTACCTCAAAATAGTTTTCTCCTCGAAAAACAATTGGGCTTACCAACATATATTGGCCATTACGTTTACCAATAAAGCTGTAAACGAAATGAAAGGCAGAATCCTTGAAAGCTTGCACAGTTTTAGTAAAATTTCTGATTTCACCAATGCTCCATCTTTGTTTAAAGATTTACAACACGAGTTGGGTATTGATCCCGATGAGTTAAAGAAAAAATCAAAAAGTATATTAAAAGATATTCTTCACAACTATGCCTTTTTTGATATTTCTACCATAGACAAATTTACCCACAGGCTAATTAGAACATTTGCAAAAGATTTGAACCTTCCCCAGAATTTTGAAGTGGTCATGGATACTGAACTACTATTGGCCGAAGCTGTCGACAGGTTGATAAGTAAAGCGGGTGAAGACAAAGAACTCACAAAAATATTGATTGATTTTACTTTGGAAAAAATTGATGATGATAAAAGTTGGGATGTTTCATTTGATTTAAATAAAATTGGAAAACTACTTTTTGATGAGACCCATGCGCCCCATCTTGATAGACTAAAAAATAAAAGCATTGATGATTTTCTGGATTTGCAAAAACGGTTGAAGGACAAAATACTCTCCCAACAAAGAGAATGTGCCCAAAATGCAAAGACCATTTTACAGTCAATTGAAAATAGTGGGCTGGAATACGGAGACTTCACCAGAAAAACCCTCCCAAATCATTTCTTAAAACTAACCAACAATATTTTCGACTATCAGAAACTTTATACTAACAAACTAGAGGAAAACTTAATTGAAGGAGCTATCTACAACAAAACATTGGATTCCGGAAAAAAGGAGGTCATTGACCAATTGCTTCCCCAATTATTGGAAACCTATTTAATAATTAAAAATAGCATATCGGAAATTGCCCTGTTAAAAAACGCATATGGCAACGTTGTTCCCTTAACGGTTCTAAATGCAATACAAAAGGAAATAAGGGAAATTGAGGAAGAAAGAAATCAAATGCACATTTCCGCTTTCAATACAATTATATCCAAAGAAATTAAAAATCAGCCCGCTCCTTTTATTTATGAACGTTTGGGAGAAAAATACCGACATTATTTCATAGATGAGTTCCAAGACACTTCCCAAATGCAATGGGAAAATTTAATCCCACTTGTTGGCAATGCTCTCGAAGGCGAAAACATAAAAGCAGAAAAAGGCTCCTTGTTTTTAGTGGGCGATGCCAAACAGGCAATTTATCGATGGCGAGGAGGAAAGGCGGAGCAGTTTTTAAATCTCATTACTTTAAAAAGTAATCCCTTTGTTATTGAACCAGAAACCCAAAATCTTCCTTCAAATTATAGGAGTCATAAAGAAATAGTTGAATTCAACAATGGGTTTTTTACGCATATTTCGTCTTTCCTAAATAATGAAATCTTTAAATCGCTCTTTATTGAGGGAAATAAACAAAACTATAATTCCAAAGAAAAGGGTTTTGTCCAACTTTCCTTTTTAGAGGGTCGTCCGGAAGAAAATGATGATGTTCTTTATTGCAATGAGGTTCTAAATACTGTTTATTCAATCCTAGAAAAAAAATATGAATATCGGGATATATGTATCCTTGTAAGAGAAAACAAAAAAGGGGTTTTCTTGGCAGATTTTCTTGTCCAAAATGGAATTCCAATTATTTCAACGGACTCCCTTTTATTGGTAAGCAGTAAAAAGGTCCAATTCTTAATCAATCTTTTACGGTATTTTGTCAACCCAGAAAATTTAAGCAATGCCTATTCCTTACTATATTATCTAGCTCCTGATAATGAAAACAAACATGAATATATCGATCAGCATTTAAGTTCATTAGAAGTACTTTTATTGGATTTTTATGATTTTAGTTTGGAACGGATCAAGCAGACATCAGTTTACGATGGGCTAGAATATGCCATAAAGCAATTTTCTTTAATTAACGGGTCCAATGCACATATAACTTATTTGTTGGATAATGTTCTGGACGTTGAACAAAAAGAAGGGACCGGCATTCATACTTTTCTCGCCTTTTGGGACAAAAAAGGTGAGAAGTTGAGCATTCCTGCCCCAGAAAATATAAATGCTGTCCAGATAATGAGTGTTCACAAAGCAAAAGGACTGGAGTTTCCCATTGTTATATTTCCTTTTGCCAATTCCGACATATACAGCCGAAAGAGGGGGAAAGATAAAAAAATATGGTTTCGTCCAAATTCCAATTATACAAATGGGTTTGAGGAACTTTTATTGACCAAAAAGCAGGAAATGGAGCATTATAATGATGTCTCTAAAGAATTATATATAGATGAACAAACCAAACTGGAATTGGATGCTTTTAATGTTCTATATGTTGCATTGACCAGGGCTATTAAATCTTTGTATATAATTACCATGAAAGACCTTTCCAGTAAGGGAGATTACAAAACCGACTACTATTCCGGCTTATTTATAGATTATTTAATTCATAAGGGGCTTTGGGATTCACAAAACAACATATATAAATTTGGAATCCAGGAAGCAGCAATAATAGAAGAACAATCTAAAAATCAAGAACAAAGTATAAAATACCAGTATACCTTTAAGGAAAGGCCCAGTTTTAATATACTCACCAAATCCGGTGTGTTATGGGGAACAAACAGGGAAAATGCACTTTCAAAAGGTAATACGCTCCACCATATCATGGGGCATATAGAAACCATAAAGGATGTGGACAAAGCTTTTGATTCTCTAGTCCAAAATGGAGATATAACAGAAGAGGAAATTAATTTTCTTAAAAACCAAGTATTCCAAATCATTCATCACCCACTATTGTCACCCTATTATGACATTGGTGTTCTAGTTAAAAATGAAACCGACATTATTATCAAAGATGGGAATATACTGCGACCGGATCGAGTTGTTTTTGAAAATAAGAACGCAACGGTAATTGATTATAAAACTGGTTTAAAAAACCCGAAGTACAAACAACAACTGTATTCATATTCAGATGCCTTGGAAGATATGGGGTTTTATGTTGAAAATAAGATTATTGTCTATATTAATGATACAATTACACCAGAATTCATTTGATTTTCTTCATCAATATAATTGATTCAACATTCACCCCTGATTCAATATTCGACAATGTTTTATGATAATAAAAGAGAAAAAATCGTTTAAATGCATCTTTTTTAGTATGAAATGCGTTAAAAAAAATGGGAAATTGATTTTGTTAATAATATTTAACAACTTACATTTGCAGCTAATAAACACTTAAAACTTAAATTTTTAAACATGAAACATCTTAGCAAATTATTAGTTGTTGCCTTACTTCTTGTAGGTTTTAGCAACGTACAAGCGCAAGACGAAAACAACCCATGGCAGATTAGCTTTGGTGTAAACGCAGTGGACGTTTATCCTACGAGTGATGTTAGTTCTTTTGGTAATGAGTTCTTTAATGCAACTGACCACTGGAATATCTTGCCATCTATTTCTTATGTTGGCTTATCTAAGTCTGTAGGTGATGGGTTTTCTGTAGGCGCTAGAGGTTCTTTAAACAGAATCAGCAAATGGGGCGATGTTGCAGTAGATGATTTATCATACTATGCCGTAGATGGTACCATTAAATACAATCTTCTAAAAAACACTGTAGTTGATCCATTTATTGAAATTGGTGGTGGTTACACTTGGATTGATGAAGTTGGTGCCGGTACTGTAAACGGTGGTGTAGGTCTTAACTTCTGGTTTTCAGAAAACATGGGTCTTACCTTACAAACTCAATACAAACATGCATTTGAGGACTATTTAGCTCCTCACTTCCAACACTTGGCTGGTCTTGCTATCAAATTTGGTGGTACTGATACAGATGGTGATGGTATTTATGACAAAGATGATGCTTGTCCAGAAGTTGCTGGTCTAGAAGCTTTCAACGGTTGTCCAGATGCTGACGGTGATGGTATTGAAGACAGCAAAGATGCTTGTCCAAATGCTGCAGGTTCAAAAGAAATGAACGGTTGTCCAGATGCTGACGGTGATGGTATTGCTGATAAAGATGATGCTTGTCCTAGCGAAGCTGGTTTGGCTGCCTTAGCTGGTTGTCCAGATGCTGACGGTGACGGCGTTGCTGATAAAGATGATGCTTGTCCTAGCGAAGCTGGTCCAGCTGAAAACAAAGGTTGTCCTTGGCCAGATGCTGACGGTGACGGAGTATTGGATAAAGATGATGCTTGTCCAGATGTTGCTGGTACTGTTGCCAACAAAGGTTGTCCAGAAGTAACTGAAGAAGTTCAAAAGCAATTGAATGATTATGCAAGAACTATCTTGTTTGATACTGGTAAATCTTCTATCAAAGCTGAGTCTACTTCAGTAATGGTTGATATCATCCAAATCTTAAGCGAGTATCCAACTGCTAAGTTTACTGTTGAAGGACATACTGATAGTGTTGGTAGTGCATCATTGAACCAGAAATTATCTGATTCTAGAGCCAATTCAGTTAGAGATTTCTTGATTAATGAAGGAATTTCTGCTGATAGATTGACTGCCATTGGATATGGTAAAGACAAGCCAATCGCTACAAATAATACAAGAGCTGGTAGGGCTCAAAACAGAAGGGTAGAAATCAACTTGATTAAATAAATCAAGTAAAACCTTTTTAATAAAATTAAAAGCTCCGCATAATGCGGAGCTTTTTTTATTTTTACCCATGCAAAGTTTTTTAGAAGAGGTAATAAGTAATATATGGGCCAAATACAAAAGCTTTGATAATGTAGTATTTATTCTTCCCAGTAAGCGCGCTGGTACTTTCCTAAAAAACAACTTGGCCAAAACGGCCAAGAAAACTTTTTTTTCTCCAAAGATATACTCCATTGAAAGTTTTGTGGAAAAGGTGTCTGGAATTTCGTATGCTTCCAATACACAACAACTCTTTGAGCTTTATAATAGTTATTTAAAAACATATAATGGTGAAAAAGATGAGTTCCATTCTTTTTCCAAATGGGGACAAACTCTTCTCCAAGATATTAATGAGATAGATCGCTATTTAGTTAACCCCCAACAAATATTCTCTTACCTATATGCCATTAAAGAATTGGATTATTGGGATAAAACAAAAATGATGAAAGCATACATTCATTTTTGGAAAAATTTGGAGCAACTGTATACCCATTTTAATTCAAATCTAATAGATAAAGGAATTGGGCATCAAGGATTGGTCTATAGAAAAGCCACCGCCAATATAGAAGACTATATTGCCGTAAATAGTAAACAGCATATATTTATAGGGTTTAATGCATTGAACAAAGCAGAAGACTACATTATACAAAAAATCCTTGAATATGGCATTGGAGATATTTATTGGGATATTGATTCCTATTTTCTAGAAGATCCTATCCATGATGCGGGTTATTTTATTAGACAACACAAAAAGAATTGGCCTTACTTTAGAGATAATCCTTTAAAAGGCTTCAGCAATATTTACCTTTCCCAAAAAAATATCCAAGTTATAGGAGTTCCCAAAAGTGTTTCGCAAGCAAAATATGTTGGTGGGCTTCTAAAAGATTTAAAAGAAAAAGATGGAGATTATATAAAAAATACCGCAGTAATATTAGGTGATGAAACCTTATTAAATCCAATTATCAATTCAATTCCAAAAGAAATTGAAGGCATAAACATTACAATGGGATATCCGCTACATAAAACACCAGTGGCGAGTTTGTTTTCCCAATTATTTGAACTCTATATAAGTACTAGTTCCAAAGGGTGGTATTTTAAAAATGTTATAGATGTTCTCTCCCATCCCTATGTTCAGATTCTACTATCTGTTGACGAGGAAAATTCCTCTTCCAAAATCAGCGAGGAAATAATCAAAAAAAATTGGGTCCATATTAACCTTCATAAAATGGGATTGGCATCACAAAAAAAGTCCAGCCCCCTATCGCTTTTATTTTACAAAAATCCAGACTCACCAATTGAATTTGTTGAGAAGAGCTTGCGCCTTATTGAAGGAATTAAAAACGTTTTTATTGAAAAAGGAAATTCTTTGGGTCTTGAATACCTGTACCGGTTTAATAGACTGTTCAATCAGTTAGATGAAGTTATTAAAAAACACTCATTTATTAAAGATTTAAAAACACTGTATGGGCTATACCAAGAACTTATTTCATCAGAAACTTTGGACTTTCAGGGAGAGCCATTAAAAGGTTTACAAGTAATGGGTATGTTAGAAAGTAGAAACTTGGACTTTGAAACAGTTATCATTACCTCGGTAAATGAAGGTATTTTACCCTCAGGAAAATCAAACAACTCTTTTATCCCCTTTGATGTTAAAAAGGAATATGACCTGCCAACCTATAAAGAAAAGGACGCTGTTTACACCTACCACTTCTATAGGCTGTTGCATAGAGCAAAAAATGTATATATACTCTATAATACAGAACCTGATGTCTTGGAAGGGGGAGAAAAAAGTAGGCTCATTACCCAATTATTGACTGATGAAAATAAAGCACAGGACATTATCCAAATCATTGCATCACCAGAAATACAGGCCGTTTCCAAAAATTTAGAGCAAGTCCAAAAGGGCGAAAACTTGATCAATGAAATAAAAAAATTAGCATCCAAAGGATTTTCTCCCTCATCTCTTTCCAATTACATTAGAAACCCAATTGATTTTTATAAACAAAGTATTCTTAAGATTAATGATGTTTTGGAGGTAGAAGAAAATGTAGCTGCCAATACATTCGGTACAATAGTCCATGACACTTTAGAGGAATTATATATGCCATTTGTTGGTTCTTTTTTGACCCAGGAAAACCTAATGGCCATAAAAACATCTATACCAAAAATTGTAACCTCTAATTTTAAAAAAACCTATTCCGATGGTGATATAACAAGTGGAAAAAATCTCATTGCATATAATGTTGTTCTAAAGTATATAGAAACATTTATACAAATGGAAATACATGAGGTGAAAAATCATCAAATCAAAATAATAGGACTGGAAGAAAAACTAGAGGTAAAACTAAATATTGCAGAACTAGATTTCCCTGTAATATTAAAAGGAAAACTAGACCGAATTGATGAAAAAGACGGGGTCATAAGAATTATTGATTACAAAACAGGAAAGGTTGAGGCGCGGGATGTTAAACTAACTGATTGGGAAGGATTAAATAATGATTACAAAAAAAACAAGGCTTTTCAACTATTATGCTACGCCTTGATGTATAATGAAAAAGAATCTTTTCAAACGATAGAGGCAGGAATCTATTCTTTTAAAAACTTAAAAAGCGGTCTACTAAAGTTTAAAGCTGAAAATGCTTATATCAATGAAGAAACCCTAACTAACTTTAAAGCCTCTTTAAAAGAACTCATACTGGAAATATGTAATCCAGAAATTTCCTTTCTTGAAAAAGAACTATGATTACTTTAAATCTGGCCTTGTGGGTCTTACTTCAATTTTACTGGGCAATGCTCTTGGGTGCATTTTAAGCAAATCCAAAACCAAATCACCAATATCTTCTGGCTGTATTTTCCATGCATCCGCATCAGAAGGCACATGGTCATTAAAATGGGTGGCAACTGACCCTGGCATAATAGTAGACACTTTTATTCCATATTTTCTTAAATCCAACATAACTGCTTGGGTAAACCCTACTACACCAAACTTGGTGGCATTGTATCCCGCTGCAGTTGGAAAAAAATTAGTGCCAGCCAAACTTGCCAAGGTTATGTAATAACCTTTGGACTTTTTCAATGCCTTTACCGAAGCTTTTAACGTGTGGAAAACACCATTAAGATTAGTATCTATCATTTGGTGCCAATCTTCAAAGGAAAGCTCATCAATTGGGGCAAAATGACCCACGCCAGCATTTGCCAAGACTACATCCAAGTGTCCCCATTTATCCATAATTGTCTTTATGGCCTTATTTTCATCTTCACTATTTGTTACATCAGAAGTAATTCCTAGGACATTGTCTCCAGCATTCAAGTATTTTATTGCCTCTTCCAAAGCTTTTGCACTTCTTCCGCTTATGGCAACTTTCATTCCCGCTTCCAATAATTTTCTTGCAACGCCCAGCCCAATTCCTTTAGAACCACCCGTAATATATACTACTTTGTCTTTTAAGTCCATTCCTATATATTATTTTAATACCCATTTAAAACCTTTCCTTTTGTAGTCCTTCATCCATACTACAACCATAAAATTAAACATCTATACTTACAAAACCTGATATTAATCATGTTTTATCTCAACAGCTTTTAAAACCTTTGCCATTGGTATAATGAGCAAATTTATGGATTCGTTAAAATGCTACCATTGTGGCGATGAATGTGGAACTCCCCCTGTTCATTTTGATAACAAAGATTTCTGTTGCAATGGCTGTAAAACTGTTTATGAGATTTTTTCCAGCAATGACCTTTCCTATTATTATGACTTGCAAACCTCCGCAGGGACCACGCCAAATTTGGTTGAAGGAAAATATAATTTTCTTGATGATGATTCTATCATTGAAAAATTGGTGGAGTTTAATGATGGAAACCTTCAAATAATTAATCTTTATATCCCGCACATTCATTGTAGTTCCTGTATATGGGTTTTGGAGAACCTTAATAAACTACATGGCTCCGTGGTAAGTTCATATGTAGATTTTCCCAAAAAGACCGTTCGCATCACCTTTAAGAGCCAATATCTTTCTTTGAAAGAACTAGTAATTTTATTGACAAAAATTGGGTACGAACCCTATATTTCTTTAGATGATTATGGTAAGACTAAAAAAAGGACAGACAATAATCTGTTATATAAGGTTGGAGTTGCTGGTTTTGCTTTTGGCAATGTAATGTTCTTATCTTTCCCTGAATACTTTCAAGTAAATGGTTTTTGGATAGACCAATACAAAACCTTGTTTCGATGGCTTATGTTTGCCTTTTCCCTGCCTGTAGTTTTTTATGCAGCCCAAGATTATTTCACCTCCGCTTTTAAGGGAATTAGGTCTAAAATTCTAAATATAGATGTTCCCATTGCACTAGGCATAATTGTTTTATTTATGCGTAGTACTATAGAGATTATATTTGATTGGGGTTCAGGGTTTTTTGATAGTCTAACGGGTCTTGTTTTTTTTCTACTTCTTGGCAAGTTCTTTCAACAAAAAACCTATTCCTTTCTTTCTTTTGAACGGGATTACAAATCTTATTTCCCTATTGCCATTACCCGTATCGGCAAAAATGGCAAAGAAGAGAATGCCCAGGTCTATGACATAAAAAAGGGAGACCAATTATTAATTAGAAACCAAGAATTAATTCCTGTGGATGGTATTCTAATTAGTGGGAATGCTCAAATTGACTATAGTTTTGTTACAGGGGAATCAGAACCTGTTAATTTAAATTCTGGTGACAAGGTATTCGCTGGAGGAAAACAGCTATCGGGCTCCATAGAAATTGGAGTTCTAAAAACCATTTCACAAAGTTATCTTACCCAGTTATGGAGTAATTCGGTTTTTCAAAAAAATAAGTCAGACAATTTCCAAACCTTAACAGATAGCATAGGTAGACGTTTTACGGTTGCAGTGCTTTCCATTGCCATATTGGCCACTGGTTTTTGGTTATTTTATGATAGTACTAAGGCCCTCAATGTCTTTACAGCTGTACTTATTATCGCATGTCCCTGTGCTATTGCTTTAGCAGCTCCGTTTACACTAGGTAATTTGCTTCGCATTTTTGGAAAAAACAAGTTCTACTTAAAGGACACAACCACTATAGAGCAACTGGCACAAATAGATACTGCAATTTTTGATAAAACAGGAACCATAACAACCTCGAAAAAAAGTACTGTCAGCTATGAAGGCCTAGAGCTAACCTCCGACGAGGAATCTCTTTTAAAAAATACTTTACGGGCATCAAATCATCCTCTAAGTAGAACCTTGTACAATATACTCCAGGAACAAGACATTATGACCTTGGACGATTATCAAGAATATCTTGGAAAGGGTATTGAAGCTTCTAAAGAATCCTCCCATATAAAAATTGGATCCGCTTCTTTTGTTGGTAAAACCTTGGAAAATAATCTTGAGAAAACCTCAGTACACATAAGTGCCAACAATATATATAAGGGACGGTTTGTTTTTCAAAATGAATATAGGGAAGGGGTTTCAAGGATCTTTAAATCCATGTCAAAAAAAATGGATGTGTCCATCCTATCGGGAGATAACAATGGGGAAAAATCTAGATTGGAATTACTCCTTCCAAAAGGAACACCTCTTTTTTTTAATCAACAACCCGAAGACAAACTTAACTTTATTAAATCTCTTCAAAGTCAAGGCAAAAAAGTGATGATGGTCGGTGATGGACTTAATGATGCTGGAGCATTGGCTCAAAGCGATGTTGGTATTGCCATATCCGAAAATGTAAATGTGTTCTCCCCTGCGTGCGATGGTATTATGGACGCATCAAAATTTAAAGAACTTTATAAGTATGTTCTCGCTTCTAAAAAAGCTATGAAAATAATAAAACTAAGCTTTATGCTTTCTTTGGCCTACAACATAGCTGGTCTGTATTTTGCCGTAACTGGACAATTGCAGCCTGTTATTGCAGCTATTTTAATGCCACTAAGTTCTATAAGTGTTGTTGTATTTACTACGGGTGCTACCAATATTATGGGAAGGAAATTAAAATAAATAAAAAGCTGACAAATGTCATATTTTAAGGAAATAGAGGGAGATAATTTTACAAAATAATTAAGGCTGGTATGAGTGTAATATATGTGTTGTTGGCAATTAGCATTGTTGTTGCTGTCATTTTTTTTGCAGCATTTATTGTGTCCGTAAAAAATGGTCAATATGATGATTCCTATACACCATCTGTACGCATGCTTTTTGAAGACGAATTAGTAAAAACAACCACTACAACAAAGAATAAAAAAAATCCAACTAAATAAAAGTCAAAAATTATAATTATGGAAGTACAACAGTTTTATTACGATAACAAAATCGTAAAGAAATTCCTATACGCTACGTTATTTTGGGGAATTATTGGGATGCTAGTAGGTTTGCTCCTAGCATTCATGTTTTTGTTTCCTAACGTAACCGATGGTATATCATGGCTTAGTTTTGGTCGTTTAAGACCATTACATACCAATGCTGTGATTTTTGCATTTGTAGGCAATGCCATTTTTGCTGGGGTCTATTATTCCACCCAACGATTGCTCAAAGCACGTATGTTTAGTGATGCATTGAGTAACTTCAATTTCTGGGGCTGGCAAGCTATTATAGTCGCAGCTGCTATTACACTGCCATTAGGGTATACTACCTCCAAGGAGTATGCAGAGTTGGAGTGGCCCATAGATTTAGCTATTGCACTGGTTTGGGTCGCTTTTGGCTGGAACCTTATTGGCACTATGATTAAAAGAAGGCAACGTCATCTATATGTTGCCATTTGGTTCTATTTGGCAACATTCGTGACTGTAGCTGTTCTACATATTTTTAACAGTTTGGAACTTCCAGTAAGCGCACTAAAAAGTTATTCCGTTTATGCGGGGGTGCAAGATGCTTTAGTTCAATGGTGGTATGGCCATAATGCCGTTGCATTTTTCTTAACAACCCCGTTCTTGGGCCTTATGTACTATTTTGTGCCCAAAGCGGCTAATAGACCGGTTTATTCCTATAAACTTTCCATTGTACACTTTTGGTCCCTGATTTTTATTTATATCTGGGCTGGACCTCATCACCTTCTATATTCCTCATTGCCAGACTGGGCGCAGAACCTAGGTGTTGCCTTCTCGATAATGTTGATTGCTCCTTCTTGGGGTGGTATGATCAACGGATTATTAACCTTAAGAGGTGCTTGGGACAAAGTACGAACCGATCCTACATTAAAATTTATGGTTGTGGCCATTACTGGGTACGGTATGGCAACCTTTGAAGGCCCCATGCTCTCCCTTAAAAATGTAAATGCAATAGCTCACTTTAGTGATTGGATTATTGCACACGTGCATGTTGGTGCATTGGCATGGAATGGCTTTTTAACTTTTGGCATGGTGTATTGGTTAGTACCAAAAATGTTTAAAACCAGATTGTTTTCTAAAGGTTTGGCCAACTTCCATTTTTGGATTGGCACATTAGGTATTATTCTTTATGCACTGCCAATGTACGTTGCAGGTTTTACCCAGGCTCTAATGTGGAAAGATTTTAATCCAGATGGAACTTTAGTTTATGGTAACTTTTTAGAGACAGTTGCTCAGATTATACCTATGTATTGGATGCGGGCAATTGGTGGTTCATTGTATATTGTTGGGTTTATTGTAATGCTCTACAATGTTGTACAAACTGTTCGTTCGGGCAGCAAAGTAGAAGATGAATTGGCCGAAGCTACTGCATTAACTAGAGTATCCAAAAAAAGAACGGCCGGGGAAACATTCCATACATGGTTGGAGCGTAAGCCTATACAGTTGACCATTTTAGCGACCATTGCTATTCTAATTGGTGGAGTCATTCAAATTGTGCCCACAATTTTGGTGAAATCCAATATTCCTACGATTACAAGTGTAAAACCTTATACTCCATTAGAACTGGAAGGAAGAGACCTATATATTCGAGAAGGTTGTGTGGGTTGTCATTCCCAAATGATTAGACCTTTCCGAAGTGAAGTAGAACGCTACGGTGAATATTCCAAAGCTGGGGAATATGTGTATGACCATCCCTTCCTTTGGGGAAGTAAACGTACGGGGCCCGATTTGTTTAGGGTTGGGGGCAAATATTCAGATAATTGGCATTTAAACCATATGTATGACCCACAAAGCACTTCATCTGGCTCTATTATGCCCGCCTACCAATGGTTGGTACGAAATGAGCATGATCGCGGTAATATTGAAGCAAAAATGAATGCCATGGTCTCATTAGGTGTGCCATACACCGAAACCGATATTGACAATGCAAAAGAAACCATGGACAAACAAGCTATACAAATAGAAAAAAACCTGTATACCAATCCAGATTTTGCAAAAAGCTATGAGCAAGATAAAAAGTATGCCCAGGAAAACGGAGAGCCTTTTGTAGAAATGAGAGACAGAGAGATTGTTGCACTAATTGCCTATCTACAGCGATTGGGCACGGATATTAAAATAAAGGAAACAGGAGAAACATTATCAAAAAATAATTAAGCCATGCTAAAATTTGTAAAAAACCATATGGAAAGTATTGATGGAATAGCAACCTATCCCATGATATCATTACTTATTTTCTTTGTCTTTTTTGCTCTACTATTTTGGTGGGTGTTTACAGCAAAGAAAGAATATATAAAAGAAGTCAGTGAACTTCCATTTGAAGATAACAACCAAATAAACAATCAATTATGAAAAATATAGGTCCTTGGTGGATTAGAATTCCGCTCATCTTTTTTATCATCTTTGGATTAATGGAGTACTTTATAGACTCTGGAGATAAACCCGCATTTATAGAATATCCCATAACCCAATATTTCCTTATTCTGGTGTTAATGATATTAATAGCCATAGAACTCATTGTGAAATCTATTGAAAATGTAATGTTCCAAACCCTTTCGCCTGAGGCCAAAGAAAGATATTTAGCTTCAAAAGCTGAAAAAAGGGAATGGACATGGGGCAAGAACATGTACAAAAAACTCACGGGTAATAAACCTATTGAGGAGGAGGGTGAAATTATACTAGACCACAATTATGATGGTATTAAGGAGTTGGACAATAAACTACCGCCATGGTGGGTATATATGTTCTATGCAACTATCATTTTTGGAGTTATCTATCTGGTTCGTTTTCATGTGTTTTATGATTATACCCAGAAACAGGAATATGAACAAGAGATGGCTGCAGCTAAAATTTCTGTAGAAGAGTATAAAAAGACGGCCAAGGATTTGGTAGATGTAAGCACAGTGGAGTTATTAACCGAAGCATCTGATTTAAAAACTGGGGAAAATGTTTTTACAGCCAACTGTGTTGCTTGTCATATGGCCGATGGCGGTGGTGGAATAGGTCCAAATCTAACCGATGAATATTGGATTCTCGGGGGAGGAATTAAAAATGTATTCAATACCATTTCTGAAGGAGGTAGAGACGGTAAGGGAATGATTGCCTGGAAGCAAAGTCTTAAACCCGCACAAATAGCACAAGTTGCCAGTTACATTTTGTCCATGCAAGGTACAACGCCCGCCAATCCAAAAGCAGCTGAAGGTGATATTTGGGTAGATGAAAATGCACCAGTATCTGAAGAAGCAATTGAGACTATGGAACAAGTAGTTGATTCTGTGGAAACAATAGTGGAAGAATAATAGGCTCTTATTTTCGAAGAAAAAGGAGATAAACAAAAAGTAATGGACGATAATTTTAGGGACTCAATAGGCACCATAAACCAAGAAGGGAAACGTGCTTGGGTATTCCCAAAAAAGCCCAGTGGCAAGTTTTACAACTATCGTAAATGGGTTAGTTACGGTCTTTTACTGTTTTTGATATTTGCTCCTTTTGTGAAAATCAATGGCAACCAATTTTTAATGTTCAATGTTCTAGAAAGACGTTTCAACATTTTTGGTTTCCCTTTTTGGCCACAAGATTTTCATCTATTTGTAATCTCAATGATTACCGGTGTTATTTTCATTACCCTCTTTACTGTAGCTTTTGGCCGTATTTTCTGTGGATGGATGTGTCCGCAAACCATTTTTTTGGAAATGGTCTTCCGCAGAATAGAATATTGGATAGATGGAGACCGTGGTGCTCAAATAAGATTGGACAGACAGCCATGGAATGCTGAAAAAATTAGAAAACGTGTCCTTAAATGGATAATCTTTTTTATTATTTCCTTTCTTATTGCCAATGTATTCCTTGCATATTTAATAGGCAGTGATAGGTTGATAACCTACATTACAGATGGGCCTCTACAGCATGTGAGCACACTTATTTCTCTGTTGATATTTACTGCGGTCTTCTATTTTATTTTTGCTTGGTTTAGGGAACAAGTGTGCATTATAGCCTGCCCTTATGGTAGGTTGCAAGGTGTACTGTTAGACAACAAATCAATAATCGTGGCCTATGACCACAAAAGAGGTGAAGGAGAAAAGGGACGTAAAAAATATAGAAAAAATGAAAATAGAACAGAACTTGGTTATGGAGATTGCATTGATTGCAACCAGTGTGTAAATGTATGTCCAACTGGTATAGATATTAGAAATGGTACACAACTAGAATGTGTAAACTGTACCGCCTGTATTGATGAATGTGATGCCATAATGGAAAAAGTTGATTTGCCAAAAGGATTGATTCGTTATGCAAGTGAAGATGAAATTCAGAAAAAAGAAAAATTCAAATTTACACCTAGGTTAAAAGGATACACTGCTGTACTGGTCATTCTTATAGGGGTTTTAGTGGGCATGCTGTTTTTAAGAAATGATCTGGAAGCTAATATTTTACGTTTACCTGGACAATTGTACGAACACAAAGAAGGGAACATTATCAGCAATGTATACACCTATAAATTAATGAATAAAACAACTAAAAATGTTGAAGACGTTAGTTTTAGGTTGTTATCCCATAAAGGAACAATAGAGCTGGTAACCCATCAAAATTTTGATGTCCCAGCTGAGGACTTGGCTGAGGGAACCTTGTTTATTGAAATTAATAATTCTGCTTTGAACGGAGATAAAGACAAACTAAGAATTGGGGTGTATAGCGGCGACAAATTAATTGAAACAACTACTGCGCGGTTTTTAGCGCCCAGAAGCTATAAATAAAAAATAGAAACAACATGAAAATAAACTGGGGAACAGGAATCGTATTATCATTTATAGCCTTTATTGGGTTTATTCTATTCTTTGTGGTAAAAATGAGCACTGATAACAAAGCCAACCATGATTTGGTTACAGAAGAATATTATAAGGCAGAGCTAGAATACCAAAAAGAAATTGATGCGGAAAAAAACAGCAATGCCCTATCGGAAAAAATTGAAATTGAAAAAACTTCAGAAGGTTTGGTCATTAAATTCCCCAAAGAAATAAATTATCAGCGGTTAAAAGGAACAATATCCTTATATAGGCCATCTAATAAGCACTTGGATTTTAACTTACCCATAAGTTTATCCACTACACATTTGCTCATACCTGACAAACGCTTATTGGATGGTCGTTGGGATATAAAAATTTCTTGGGAAGAAAATGGAAAAAGTTTTTTACATAAAGAAAGTATAACCTACTAAAATGTTTTTGGCAGCTATTATATTGGGATTAATGGGAAGCTTGCACTGTGTTGGCATGTGTGGCCCTATAGCATTTATGCTTCCAGTGGATAGAACCAATAATTTAAAAAAAGGCTCGCAAATACTTATATATCATTTTGGCAGGTTGCTTTCCTATGGAATAATAGGATTGGTCTTTGGGCTTTTGGGCAAAGGGCTTTTTGTTTTTGGAATGCAACAAAAACTATCAATATTTATAGGTGCTCTTATGATTGTGTCTGTTTTAATTCCCTTAAGAATTTTTAATAAATATAATCTCTCAAAACCAGTATATAAACTTATTTCAAAAGTTAAAAATAAATTGGGCAAGGAACTTAAAAAGAAAACTCCCGACACCTTCTTGACCATTGGTTTTTTAAATGGATTTTTACCTTGCGGTCTTGTCTATATGGCTCTTTTTGGTGCTATTGCTCTAGGCAACCCTTTAAATGGTTCTATCTATATGATATTATTCGGACTTGGAACTATTCCTCTAATGACCTCTGTTATATATTTTAGTGGATTTCTAAAAGGAGTTACACGTAAAAGGGTTCAAAAATTAATTCCAATCGTAGTAATTATTATTGGTGCTCTTTTTATACTAAGAGGCCTAGGTCTAGGGATTCCTTATATATCTCCACCTGTTCAATCGTTGGAAATCGCTACCAGTTCTATGGAATGTCATTAAATTATTACTGGACTATTATTTTGGCTTGAGGATATAAAAAGTGTACTTTTCAGTTACATACCAACTCAAACCCAATATTATGAACAACAATAAAACCAGAAGGTCTTTTTTAAAAAAAGCAGCACTAGGTTCTGCGGCAATAACGTCTACTCCTTATATATATGCATCTTCATATAAGGAAGAATTATTCCTAGAGAGGATATATGAAAAAAGGGAATATTCTGCAAATGACCAAATAAATCTGGCCCTAATAGGTTCGGGAATCCAAGGGATATATGATACGACCTCAGCTTTAAAAGTAAATGGTGTTAAGTTGGTTGCTGCCTGTGACTTATACACTGGTAGATTAGATCGTGCAAAAGAACTTTGGGGAGAAGGACTATTTGTAACTAGGGATTATCGCAAAATTCTTGATAGAAAGGATGTTGATGCCGTTATTGTTGCAGTGCCTGATCATTGGCACAAAAGAATTACCATTGATGCAATGAAAGCGGGTAAAGCTGTTTATTGTGAAAAGCCCATGGTCCAAAATTTTGAAGAGGGTCATGAAATTATTAAAGTTCAAAAAGATACTGGTATAATATGTCAAGTGGGTAGTCAAGGAATGTCCTCCCTTGGAAATGAAAAAGCCAAACAATTATATGAAGATGGAGCCATTGGAGAAATGGTCATGTTAGACATGTACAATGACCGTTATTCTTCTGAAGGTGCTTGGCAGTACCCCGTACCACCAGACGCCAACCCCAATACAATAGATTTTGATGCATTTTTGGGAAGAGCCCCTAAAGTGCCCTATGATGCAACACGTTTTTTTAGATGGAGAAACTATAAAGATTATGGCACAGGGGTTGCCGGTGATCTATTTGTCCATGCATTTTCTACATTAAATTTTATTCTTAGTTCCGATGGTCCCAACAGAGCTCTGTCCACAGGGGGGTTAAGATATTGGAAAGATGGTAGAGATGTACCAGATGTTACCCTTACTTTCTATGATTATCCAGAAACAAAAACGCATGCTGCCTTCAACGCATCCTTTAGAGTTAACTTTATTGCAGGTTCAGGTGGCGGAGGAGGTTTTCGTTTGGTTGGTACGGAAGGAGAAATGGAGGTAAGTTCCAATTCGGTAAAACTTACCCGTTCCAAATTGGGAATGACTCCAAGTAGCTATTCATTAATTGCATATACAGAAGAAAACCAAAAAAAGATTTTAAAAGCTCATTCCCTAGCCAATCCTGAAAATAGAAAATCTGAATTGAACATTGGGGAAACCACTTATAAAGCTCCTTCTGATTATAAAGGAGGGCACTACGACCACTTTTATAATTTCTTCCAAGGCATTCGTGGAAAAAAAGAAATCATTGAAAATCCAACGTTTGGATTAAGGGCTGCTGGAGCAGCTCTTTTGGCCAATGAAAGTTATTACCAAGGAAAACCTATTAACTGGGACCCAAAAAGTATGAAATTACTCTAACCAAGCATAAAGCTATTTATCTATCCCAGTAAAAAGGGGGTCAAAAGCATATGTTTTTGACCCCCTTTTTTCAATACAACTTATAAGCCTCCTTTCTTCCCGAAAAGGATCTTTTGTAACTTGTTATTTCCGAAAGTATAATACTATCATTTTTATCTGCTAGTTGATCTATATCATATGATTTTATATTAAAAATTTTGAGTTTTGTAACATTGGTTACTGTATACATTATTAATCAGTTATACCTTGAATACAGAAAAAACTTAAAAGCTTTAATCATGAAAATAGAACAAATTTATACAGGATGTTTGGCACATGCCGCCTACTATTTGGAAAGCAATGGCGAAGCAGCAATTTTTGACCCATTAAGAGAAGTGCAACCCTACATAAATAGGGCAAAAAAGGACAATGCAAAAATAAAATATGTTTTTGAAACCCATTTTCATGCCGATTTTGTTAGTGGGCATTTGGATTTAAAAGAAAAGACCGGGGCCAATATTATTTTTGGCCCAACAGCTAAACCAAGTTACGATGCCATAATCGCCAAAGACAACCAAATATTTGAGGTAGGCAACTACAAAGTTAAAGTAATTCATACCCCAGGGCATACCATGGAAAGTACTACTTATTTACTAATTGATGAAAAAGACAAAGAGCATGGTATTATTACGGGAGACACATTGTTTATTGGTGATGTAGGAAGACCAGACTTGGCGCAACATGTCGTTTCAGAACTTACAGAAGAAAAATTGGCGGGCCATCTTTTTGACTCTTTGAGAAATAAGATAATGCCGTTAAGTGATGATTTAATTGTATATCCTAACCATGGTGCTGGATCTGCTTGTGGTAAAATGATGAGTAAGGAAACTTCAGATACTTTGGGGCATCAGAAAAAAACCAATTATGCTCTTAGAGCAGATATGTCCAAAGAAGAATTTATAAAGGAGCTACTTACAGGTTTAACGGCTCCTCCAGGATACTTCCCTCAAAATGTTTTAATGAACATAAAAGGGTATGAAAGTTTAGATACTATTATGGAAAGAGGCGAAAAACCTTTGTCCGCGGAAGCTTTTGAAGCAGCATCAAATGAGACAAGGGCATTAATGCTTGATACCAGAGACGCTAAAGATTTTGCGAAGGGTTATGTTCCAAACAGCATTAATATTGGTCTAGACGGTAGTTTTGCCCAATGGGTTGGAGAAATGATTCCTGATATAAAACAAGAAATACTAATAATCACAGAACCCGGAAAAGAGGAAGAGACCATTACTAGATTATCAAGAGTTGGATATGATAAAACAATTGGTTTCCTAAAAGGTGGTTTTAAAAGTTGGCAAGAAGCTGGAAAAGAATTTGAAACCATTAATAGAATTACTGTAGCGGAATTTGAAAAAATGTATCAAAATGAAACTCCCCTTGTTTTTGATATAAGAAAGAAAAGCGAATTTGATTCTGAGCATATTATTGGGGCCATTAATGTTCCTCTAAATGAAATAAACCAACATTTATCACAATTTCCAAAAGACAAAGCCTTTGTTCTTCATTGCGCGGGCGGGTATAGAAGTATGATTGCGGCTTCTATATTAAAGCAAAGAGGTTGGGATAATTTTACCGATATGATTGGTGGTTTTGATGAAGCAAAAAAAGGTAAAATAGAATTATCAAAATATATAGAACCCACAACAATGTTATAATGAAAACACATCATCAAATTGTTATCATAGGAGGCGGTACCGCAGGAATAATGGTTGCAGCCCAAATGCAAAAAAAACACAAGAATTTAGACATAGCCATTATTGAACCATCTGACACCCATTATTATCAACCTGCTTGGACTTTGGTAGGCGCGGGCACTTATGATTTTAAGAAAACTGCTAGGCCTATGGAAAATCTTATTCCAAAAGGAGTGACATGGATAAAAGATTATGCCAATGGTTTTGAGCCAGAAAAGAATAGTGTTTCCACAAAATCAAGAGGTAACATTACCTATGACTACTTGGTAGTGGCCCCTGGACTGGTCATGGATTTATCCTTAATTGAAGGGCTTCCTGAAGCATTGGGCAAAGGTGTTGTATGTAGTAATTATACGGATCCAGAACATACCTGGGATGTCATAAAAAACTTTAAGGGCGGCAACGCTGTTTTTACCCAGCCCACTACTCCTATTAAATGTGGTGGAGCTCCGCAAAAAATTGCGTATTTGGCTGCTGATTATTTTAGAAAAAATGGTGTGGCAAACAAATCGAACGTCATTTTCGCTACCCCGGGAACCGTTATTTTTGGTGTAAAAGTTATAAAAGAAACCTTAATGAAGGTTATAGATCGTTATGGGATTCATTTTAAACCCTTCTACGCTCCGTATAAAATTGATGCTGATAAAAAAATTGTCTATTTTAAAAATACAGCTAAAGGCGAAAACCAGTGCGTAATTACTGAAGACAATACTTTAGGAGAGACCATGATGGGAGAAGCCATTATTGAGATGCCTTTTGATATGCTTCATTTGGCTCCCCCACAAACAGCTCCAAAATTTGTCAAAGAATCTGTTTTGGTAAATGAGGCCGGATGGTTGGATGTAGATCACCATTCCCTACAACACAATAAATACAATAACATTTTTGGCCTTGGGGACGTGGCCGCATTGCCAACTGCCAAAACAGGGGCTGCCATTAGAAAACAGGTTCCTGTGGTCGTAGATAACATTTTAAAATTGATGAAAAATAAGAAAGCAACCAATAAATCATATAATGGTTACTCTTCTTGTCCATTGGTTACAGCTTATGGAAAAATGGTGTTGGGAGAGTTTGACTATGACAATAACTTTACACCAGACCCCAAACTAAAACGAATGCTGGTGTTTAACAGTGCAAAGGAACATTGGCGTCTATGGATGCTGAAAAAATATGGCCTTCCTTATTTGTATTGGAACAAAATGATGAAGGGAAAAGATGTATAAATAAACAAGGGATGTCCCTTTTGGACATCCCTTGCTTCCTATTTACAACAATCTAAACAACTATATTTTAAAAGTGACCACAGGTATTTTAGAGTGGTTCGCAATATCCTCCCCAATACTGCCCATAAAGAAATGTGACAGTCCTTTTCGACCATGCGTAGGGATAGCGATTAAATCGGCATTTACCATATCACTATAATTAAGGATTCCTTTTTCTACAGTATAATCATTATAAATCTCTACAGCCTGACCAAGTCCGGCCCAATCCAAGAACTTGGTTATCTTTTTATATGCATCCGCTGTGCTCAAAAAATTATCTCCAGGGACATTAATATATACCAATTCCAACTTTGCAGAGAGAGCATTGGCAAAAGCTGAGGCTTTTTCGTATGCCATAAGATTCTCTTGGTCAAAGTTACTGGCAAAAACAATGTTCTTAATTTTAAAATTGGGCATATCCTCTTTTATTACCAAAACAGGAATATTAGAATGGCGTACCATTTTCTCCGTATTAGATCCAATAAAAATTTCCTTTAAACCATCTGTACCATGGGAACCCATAATTATCATATCTGCATTGTGCTTTTCAGCAATCTCATTTACCTCATTAAAGACCTTATAATGTTTTATAATGGGAGTTACTTCCACATCTTTTAAATATGGTTTGTCTAAAAAGGTTTCGAACTGCTTCTCCGCCAACTTCATAAAAAATACTGCCTGATCAACTTGCACTCCTTCGGCGGAAGAAATCATTGCTGTTGATAACTCCAGCATATGAAGGACTAAAATTTCAGCTTTGTGTTCCTTGGCAAGTGATGCCGCAATTTTTAATGCGTATTCTGATTGTTCAGAAAAATCGACTGGGACAATAATTGATTTCATAGTATAAAATATTTAGATTGTTTATTATATAGTCATGGAAAACAGCTTTTTTTCTGGCTGATTCTTATGTAATAACATATCAAAGGCCATGCATATATTTCTAATAAAAGGCCTTCCCTGCTCTCTGACTTCAATTTCCTTTTCTTGGATTTGTATTAGATTATCTTTTTCCATTTCCTTAAGCTTAAAAAGCACTTCTTCTAACTCAGGAAAAATTTCATTCGCTTGATACCAAGATGTTTTGAAGTTACACATCAAATTTAGAATATGGCTCCTAATTATCTGGTCATTATCCGTTAGGATATGCCCTCTATAAATGGGTATTATATTGTTATCCACCAAGTGATTGTATTCCTCCAAACCCTTTACATTTTGTGCAAAGCTGTACCAGCTATCACTAATACTGGAAACTCCCAACCCAACCATTAACCGTGTTCTGGAAGATGTATACCCCATAAAATTTCGGTGTAGATTACCTTCTTTCATGGATAGGTATAGTTCGTCGTTCTCTAGTGCAAAATGATCCATCCCTATTTCGTGGTAACCTGCCTGCAGCAATAATTCCTTGCCTTTCTCATACATATCCCTTTTCACCTTTGCTGATGGCAAATCTGCATCCCTATAGCCCCTTTGCCCATTCCCTTTTAACCAGGGGACATGGGCATAACTATAAAATGCCAAACGGTCTGGTTTTAGTTCTTTGGTTTTTGCCACGGTTTCCTGTATATGTTCCAATTTTTGAAAGGGAAGACCGTAAATTATATCATGCCCAACAGAGGTATAGCCAATTTCGTGAGCCCATTTTGAGACATTTTTTACATTAGCAAAAGGCTGTATTCTATGTATGGCTTTCTGGACTTCTTCATTGTAATCTTGGATTCCAAAACTTACTTTGGAAAATCCCACATTGTACAATGCCTGTAGGTGTGTTTTTGAAGTATTATTAGGGTGCCCCTCAAAACTGAAAACAGCATCTTTATCCTTGGTAGCGCGCTTAAAAATACCATCGATTAACATAACCAAGTTTTCAGGGGTAAAGAAAGTAGGAGTGCCTCCTCCAAGGTGAAGTTCTTTGATTCGTGGTTTACCATCAAAAAGATTACAATATAAACTCCATTCTTTCAGTACCGAATTTATATAAGGAACCTCAACTTCATGTCGTTTTGTAATTCTCTTATGACAACCACAAAAAGTGCATATACTCTCACAAAACGGCAAATGAATATATAGGCTTATACCATCCTTCCCATTGCTTTCCTTAAAACTTTGTTTTAAAGTTTCTTCCCATTTTTTACCAGAAAAGGTACTCATGTCCCAATAGGGAACAGTGGGGTAACTGGTATACCTAGGACCGGGAACATTATATTTTTGAACTAAATTGCACATGCATTTACATTTATCTTACACAAAGTAAGTTTCATGCAGACAAAAAAACTATGATAAAAATCATGTTCTCCATTCTGTATTTGCTGCTGGAATTATTTAAAAACTTGTGTTTAACACAAGAGCAATACGAAATCTATCATAATAGCTTGTAGCTAACTGGTTTTTTTAAGTATCCTGTTTCAATTTTTAAGTTTGATGAAAATTAATATCCCCATGGGCGTTCTCATAATACCCAATTAAGGTTTATATACAGACTATAATCCTTAATTAAACATGACCGTTGTTAACTATTGAAAAAGTGTTGGTTACTTCAGGTTTATATATTTATTACTATCAAAGGTTTTATTCCCAGATTTCCTGACATCTATCATATTTTACCTTGAAAATGGGTTTTAATTTTGGCCCAAGATCAACAACAATCAGTGTAACTTAAAAACAACATTCAACATGGAAAACATTTCAACAATATTAGTTCCCTTTGATTTTTCAGAAAGTGCTAACCAAGCTTTGGAGTATACGGTCGATTATATTGGAGACAGCAAAATAAAAATAGTGCTGGTCCATATAGCCCCTGATCCAAATTCTGTAAAAGATGAGGGTTTTAAGGTTTTAAATGAAAAATATGCCCGTAACTTAAAAATTCCAATGGAATGGTTGGTAAGCAAAAACTCATTGGCAGAAACCATAGTTGAAATCCAAAATAACAAAAAAGCAGATTTGGTCATTATGGGAACATCTGGTTCCAAAAACAAAATAGGTACAACAAATACTGCTGAACTTGTTTTGGCAACAGACTGTCCAGTTATAGTAGTTCCAAAAAATATAGAAAATTTTTCCATAAAAAATATCAGTTTAGTTCTTGGAGTAAATGAAATAGAAGACACTTCTGTACTTGCAACCTTATTGAACGTCACCAAAAGGTTCAATGCAAAAGTCCATGTGCTTACTGTCCAAAATGAGCCAGGAACATATGGTTATTCCAAGGCTGATGAAAAAAATGAAAATGCACTAATGTACTATCTAGAAGATTTTTATGCCGAGCATACCTTTATAGAAAATCAGGACATTCTGGAGGGTATCTTTTCTTATGTGGACAGCCATTCTATTGATATGATAGCTGTGATGCCAAGGAACCATACTAGCAAAAGTGCTCCCTCCAAAGGTCTTCTTACTAAAGAGCTTACTATGCGAAGTGCCGTTCCCGTTTTGGCCTTGGATTGATTCTTTAAAAATCCTCAAAATGTATATAACCATTGTTGTTTTGGTCATTACTATTGCTCTGTTCGTTTGGGGTAAATATCCGCCTGATGTAGTTGCCATAATGTCCATGCTATCATTATTCCTATTTGGCATTTTGGAACTTAAGGAAACTTTGGCGGGCTTTAGCAGCCCTACTGTTATAATGATTGCGGCTCTATTTGTTATTGGGGAAGGATTGTCCAGGACAGGATGGACCGCCCTCGCAGGAAGAAAGTTTGTTTCATGGGCAAGTAATAGCGTTCCCAAACTATTGGTTATTGTAACCTTGGGGTCTGGTATTCTTTCTGGTTTTGTAAGTAATACGGGGACAGTAGCTACCCTATTGCCCGTAACGGTTTCTGCTGCATGGAATGCCGCTACGTTACCCTCAAAATTATTGATGCCAGTTGCTTTTGGCTCAAATACCGGGGGATTATTGACCTTAACAGGTACCCCCCCAAACATCATAGTAAGTAATGTCCTAGTTGAAAAAGGGCTGGGTTCATTTTCGTTTTTTGAATTTAGTTTGATTGGCGTTCCTTTATTAATTATAACCATTCTATATTTTAGATATATAGGACATCGGTTGTTACCAAATAATAGAACCAACAATAAGCCTGTAAACATTGATTCAGAAATGCACAAATGGATAAAGGACTATAGCATTGGTAAGGATTTATACAGGTTTAGGATTCGCTCCATGTCGCCATTAATAGGAACAACATTAAGTGATTGGGAATTTGAAAAAGAATATAAAGTTTCCCTTGTACGTCTTCGTAGAAGACATCCAAACCTCTTGAAGGGAACACCTTCCTTTGTTGAATTTCCAAAATTAAATACCGATTTAAGATATCATGATATTATAACTGTAAAAGGCAAAGCCAAGTATATAAATAGGTTGATGTTAAAATTTAAGCTGGGTGTTATTCCCACCCCTTATACCAAAGATGAATTAAAAAATGAGTTTATAAATCATGAGGCTGGGTTGGCACAAATGCTCATTACTCCGGAATCAACTTTGATAGGCCGCACCATTCCATTGGGATATTATCTTGAAAAAACAGGCATTCAATTATTGGGAGGCTACAGGAACAATACCATATTGGACACTACAGATGTAAAAGTAAAAGCAGGTGATGCCTATATTATTCGGGGTTCATGGGAAAATATAGAATCATTACAAAACGTATATGAAAATGTGGTGATTTCTGGAAGTCCAGAAGCAATGTCCAAAAATGTGGACAAGCTTTCCATAAAATCATATATCGCATTGGGTACTTTGGTTTTAATGATATTATTATTAGTACTTAAAATAATTCCAGGGGCAATCGCTGCATTGATTTGTGCAGGGGTAATGATGCTTACTGGATGTGTTCCCATTTCCAAGGCATATAACGATATTAGTTGGACAAGCGTAGTAATGATTGCTGCCATGATTCCTATGGGCATGGCCTTGCAGAAAACTGGATTGGCGGCAATGGCAGCTAACAAGTTGGTCAATGTTTTAGGGGCCATTCATCCCATTGCATTACTGGGAGGCGTGTTTTTACTAACAACAGTGTTCAGCCAAACAATCAATAATTCCGCCACGGCAGTCCTTATGGCCCCAATAGCACTTATGGCAGCAGTATCACTGGGTGTATCGCCAAAACCCTATATGATTTGTGTGGCAATTAGTGCCTCCACAGCTTTTTTGACTCCTGTGGGTACAACCACAAATGCCATGGTCATGGCTGCTGGCAACTATAAGTTTATGGATTATTTTAAAGTTGGTGCGCCTCTTTTATTGTTTCTCTTTATAACAACAATGTTATTGGTGCCCATTATATGGCCATTTTAATTAATAAGTAATTTTTAACAAAGCGCAATTATGGAAAAAGTAGAAAAAGTAACTAAACGTGTAGATCTTAGCAAGTATGGACTTAAAGATGTAAAAGCCAATTGGAATTTGGACGCTGAAACACTTCAAAATATAACTATCCAACAAGGAATGGGCACAGAAACAGAAAATGGAACATTGTGCGTAAATACTGGAAAATTTACTGGACGCTCTCCAAAAGACAGGTTTCTGGTAAAAGATGAATACACTGTAGACAAAGTATGGTGGGGTCGCATAAACAAGGGTATATCACCGGAAAATTTTGATAAATTACATAAAGCAGTAGTTGGTTATCTTTCTGGCAAAGAACTTTATGTAAGGGATGCAGCGGTGTGTGCTGACCCTAGATATCAAATGAACGTAAGAACCATTACGGAATATCCATGGTCTAACTATTTCATAAAAAATATGTTCTTAAGATTAGACGAAAAAGAACTGGAGAATTTTGAAGAAGAATGGTTGGTTCTTTGTGCACCTGGATATATTTGTCCAGACCCTAAGGAATCTGGTATTTTAAGCGGCAACTTCTCTGTTTTAAATTTTACCAAAAAAATAGCCCTTGTAGGTGGTTCCGCATATACCGGCGAAATGAAAAAAGGGATTTTCTCTGCATTGAATCTCATCTTACCAACAGAAAAAGAAGTGTTACCAATGCACTGTTCTGCCAATGTTGGTGAAGCTGGGGATACAGCTATTTTCTTTGGCTTGTCCGGCACAGGGAAAACAACTTTATCCGCAGATCCAGAAAGAAAACTAATTGGAGATGACGAACATGGTTGGACAGCGGATAACACTATTTTTAACTTCGAGGGAGGCTGCTATGCCAAGGCCATAGACCTTACAGAAGAAAAAGAACCAGATATTTATAAAGCTATTAGACCAGGGGCTCTTTTAGAAAATATTGTTTTTAAAAAAGGCACAAAGGAGGTAGATTTCTTTGATAGTTCCATTACACAAAATACAAGGGTAAGTTATCCTATTGAGCATATAGACAACATTCAAGTTCCCTCCTTTGCCAAAAACCCTAAAAATATATTCTTCTTAACCTGTGATGCCTTTGGGGTATTGCCTCCAGTTTCTAAATTGACGCCAGGCCAAGCCGCTTATCATTTTATCTCTGGTTACACCGCTAAGGTTGCAGGTACAGAAGCTGGCATTACAGAGCCCGTGCCATCCTTTTCTGCCTGTTTTGGAGAACCCTTTATGCCCTTGCACCCCACTGTCTATGCAGAAATGTTGAGCAAAAAAATGACAGAGGCAGGAGTAAGTGTTTGGTTGATCAATACGGGTTGGAGTGGTGGCCCTTACGGGGTTGGTTCAAGAATAAAATTAAAATACACCAGAGCCATGATATCTGCAATTCTGGAAGGAGAACTAGATAGGGTGGAATATGATGCCCATCCTATTTTTGGGCTATATATGCCTAAATACTGTCCCGGTGTCCCTACCGAAATGTTGGACCCAATGAATACTTGGTTGCAAAAAGGAGCCTATATCAGTAAAACCATTCAATTGGCACATTCCTTCCATATTAATTTTGACAAATTTGCTAGCCAGGCCTCTGAAGAAATAATGGCTGGTGGTCCGTTAATTGATTCTCACCATGGCTTGGATGACCATTTTTAAAGGGTTGAGTAATTAAACCCTGGAACACATTTCAGTTCATTATTTAAATACTATGAAATGAACCAATACAATTCATAATACCAACCAAAATGTTAAATGGCAAATTACATCTGGCTAATAAAAACAATAAAATTTAAACAGATGAAAAAAAAGCACACTTTTAGGATTGATTCCATTGGGACTCCCACCGTAAAATCCCCATTGAAATTGGGACATGAAAAAGGGGATAAAATCTTTAACTTCATAAATAAAAGCAACAAATATGTTTTTGACCTTTCTTTTGAGGCATATCAACATTGTCTAAAAACAAAAGAAGAGCCTCAATTTTTGGAAAAAGCAGGTCCAAGAGAACGTATTTTTTTTAACCCAAAGAAGACCAAGGCTGCCATAGTCACATGTGGTGGTCTATGTCCTGGAATTAACAACGTAATTAGAAGCATAGTCATGGGGCTATATTATTTTTACGGAGTTAAAGATATTATTGGCATTCCTTATGGCTATGAAGGTCTTAATCCAGAAATGGGGCATAACTTTATTCCTTTGGTACCAGATAGAGTAAAGGATATTCATCAATTCGGGGGAACCATTTTAGGGTCTTCCAGAGGTGGGCAAGAACCTTCTGTAATGGTGAAAACATTAATACAAAATAATATAGACATTCTATTTACAATTGGTGGGGATGGCACTCTAAAGGGAGCAGCGGCAATCGCAGATGAAATAAAGGCAAGAGGGGCTAAAATAAGTGTGGTAGGTGTTCCCAAAACTATTGACAATGATATTGATATCATTGACAAATCCTTTGGTTTTGAAACTGCTTTTGATATTGCAAGTCCAATCTTAAGGGATGCGCACAATGAAGCCACCGGAGCTTATAACGGTATTTCCATTGTAAAGCTTATGGGTCGGGACAGTGGATTTATTGCAGCCTCTGCCGCATTGGCAATGCCCGTAGTAAATTTTGTGCTAATCCCAGAAATGAAGTTTAACCTCTACGGAGAAACAGGATTTCTAGAAATTTTAAAAAAACGCCTGAACAGGCAGCACCATGCCGTAATTTTGGTGGCCGAAGGAGCTGGGCAACATTTGTTTGAGGAAAAGCATGTGGTTAAAGATGCATCTGGCAATATTCAACACCAGGATATTGGTGCTTTTTTAAAAGACAGGATCAAGGAATATTTTACCGATATTCCAGTGACCATAAAGTATATTGACCCAAGCTATATTGTAAGGAGTGCTGCAGCGAATTCCAGTGATAGTGTTTTTTGTAGTAAACTTGCCTACCATGCCATACATGGGGCCATGGCCGGTAAAACAAAATTTGTTGTGGGCAAGGTTAATGGCAAATATGTGTACCTTCCCATACCAGAAGTGACAAAAAAAAGAAAGAAAGTGAACCTAGAAGGGGAATTTTGGTTCTCCGTCTTACAAAGTACAGGACAACCCTTTATTATTTAGACATGAAAAAAATTGTATTGATTTTGGGAATTTTATTAAGTAGCTGCGCATCCACTCAACTAATTAGCAATTGGAAAAATCCAGATACTGTATTGTTTCATGCAAACAAAGTGCTCATTGTGGGTATGACACAAAATGAAAGGGCACGATTGGATTTTGAAACCAAGCTAAAAAATGAATTTACCAAAAAAGATGTGGAGGCCTTTAGAAGCATAGATTTGTTTGATGTTGCCTTTATTGATTCTTCCAAGTCTGAAGAAGAACTTTCTGAAGTAGAGGAACAATTGCTCCAAAAAGATTTTGATGCAATCCTGTTTACAAAAGTGGTCGGGTCTAAAAATAGACAAACCTTTAAGACAAGATTATCAGAAATAAATAATCTTTATGGTAGTTTCAAGGATGATTACCTAAGTCATCAAAATATCTATTATGATGATGGGTATTACAATAATTATACTGTTTATAATTTAGAAACATCCCTTTATTGTATTTGCGTTGGTAAAGAAAGAGAACTAATATGGAGGGGTATTGTAGAGGTGGAAGACCCTGTAAATATTAATAAAACAGTAAAGGATTATGTAAAATTGGTCATTTCAGAAATGGAAGCACAAGATTTAGTTTTCTATGAAAATTAAATGGCATTCCATGTATTAATTGCATTACTTAAACTTTTTATAACAATCTAATAACCATTAAAAATTTACAAATAGTAATAAATAGTTGAATATTGCTTCTGTTTATTTAGTATTTGTAAATTAATATAGATTGTTCTTTGCGCCTCTCAAAAGAAAATATTAAAACCTTGACCATAGGGGCTTTTGCTGCCTTTGCCACATACTTCTGTATGTATGCTTTTCGCAAGCCTTTTGCCGTGGCAACATATGAAAACCTTTCCCTTTTTGGAATAGACTATAAAATTATATTGATTATCTCTCAGGTAATCGGGTACATGTTATCAAAGTTCATTGGCATTAAACTCGTCTCGGAACTTAAACCCAAAAATCGCTTTAGTTACCTCTTAGGGATGATTTTTTTAGCCCAAATCAGTTTAATTTTGTTCGGTCTTGTGGCTACTCCCTACAATTTTATTTTTATGTTCTTAAATGGCCTTCCTTTGGGTATGGTGTGGGGCATTGTGTTTTCATACTTGGAAGGGAGAAAGTTTACAGAAATCATGGGTGTTGTTCTATGTTCTAGTTTTATTGTTTCCAGTGGGATGGTCAAATCCGTGGGGCTATGGGTTATGAATGCATGGAACGTTTCCCAATTTTGGATGCCTGCAATTACTGGAGCTCTATTTTTAATCCCCTTTGCTTTTTTTTCATATCTACTTAATAAAACTCCTCCACCCAGCCAAGAAGACATGGAGCTTAGAAAAGAAAGATTGCCAATGAGCAAACAAGACCGCAAAAAGGTATTTAGGGTCTTCTTTTTTCCAATCGTTATTTTAATCTTGTTTTACACTTGTCTTACGGCACTTAGGGATTTTAGGGACAATTTTTCTAGAGAAATATGGGATACGGTAGGCTATGAGGGAGATGCCTCCATTTATACATTATCCGAGATTCCTGTAGCTTTCTCTGTTTTGGTCATCATTGGGCTTTTCGGTTTTGTAAAGAACAATTACAAAGCTTTTATCTCTTACCATGTGTTATTAATTGCAGGAGCCTTGGTAATTGGGATTGGTACATTTTTATTTCAGCTTCAATCTATTAGTGCACTTCTTTGGATGATTGGCATTGGTTTGGGGCTTTATATATGTTATGTTCCTTTCAATTGTATTTTTTTTGATAGAATGATTGCTACTTTTCGTATTAAGGGAAATGCGGGATACCTAATCTATTTGGCAGATGCCTTTGGCTATTTTGGAAGCATGGCAGTACTCTTGTACAAGAATTTTGGACAAAGCAACTTATCCTGGCTTAAGTTTATGATCAATGGTTGTTATTTTATTGCAGGGTTGGGGCTTATCATCTCTTTAATATCTCTAGGTTTTTTTAAAAGTAAGTATAAAAAAGAACAGCATAATTCCCCAAATCAAATACCCCTTACTAGCCTATGAATAACATATATGACCTCGTAGTTGTTGGAGGTGGCGCATTGGGAACGTTCCATGCCTACCATGCCATGCAAAAAGGCTTAAAAGTAGCTTTGGTGGAAAAAAACGAAAGACCTATGGGAGCCACAGTTCGTAATTTTGGCCAAGTAGTTCCCTCTGGAATGAACACCAAGTGGCAAGCATATGGAAGGGAAAGCCTTCATATATATAAAGAAATCCAGTCCAGGTTTGATATTTCTGTTCGGCAAGAAGGTTCTATTTATATAGCTTCCAATGAAGAGGAAATTCAACTTTTAGAAGAGTTAAAAAAAATTAATGTCCAGAATGGGTATCCCTCTTTATTATTGAACAAAAGGGAATGTTTAGGTTCTTACCCTGGTCTCAACCAAACCTATGTTAAAGCTGGGCTTTTTTTTCCTGAGGAAGTTACTGTTGAACCCCATACCATGATTAATAAACTACATTCCTACTTAAAGGAAATGGGACTCCACATTTTCAAAAATAAAAGTGTAGTGGAATGTGATTCTATTATTGACGGTGTAGTGGTAAATACGTCTAGCGGGCATGCCCTAACGGCATCCAAAGTGCTAATCTGCAATGGGAGCGATTTTAAAACACTCTATCCTTCCCTATTCAATGAAAGTGATCTAGAAGTCTGTAAGCTTCAAATGATGAGTACAGAACCACAAGAAAATCATACATTAAAAGGGTCGATACTTACCGGTCTTTCCATAAGAAGGTACGAGGCTTTCCATGAATGTCCATCTTATAAGGCAATTAAATCCAATGAAGACCCCAATAGTTTTGAAAAAAAATGGGGGATTCATATTTTATTTAAACAAGCCATGGATGGTTCTGTAATTATAGGGGATTCCCATGAATATGCAAATGTGTCCAACATGGATAATCTAGGTTTTGATTTAAATATGAAGATTGACCGTTTTATAATCGATGAGGCCAAAAAAATTATTAATCTTCCCAATTATAAAATTCATCATCGGTGGTTTGGGTTATATTCTCAAAGTAAAAATTCTGATATCTTTCAGCATACAATAGATAAAAACATTCATATAGTTACCGGTATTGGAGGTAAGGGTATGACAGGAAGCGCCGGATTTTCAAAAGAAAACATAAATAAAATTTTTAATTTTTAGTATGAGCAAAATAGAACTAGTTGTTTTTGATATGGCAGGGACTGTGGTAAATGAAGACAATGTGGTATACAAAACCCTACAAAAGGCCATAAATAAAGAAGGTTATCTACTAACCCTTGATTCTGTTTTGGAGCATGGTGCGGGTAAAGAAAAACACCAGGCCATAAAAGATATTCTTAAAATTTGCGAAGGCCATGAACAAGATACAATAGCGGCCAGTATTTTTGAAAATTTTAAAAAACTATTGGAAAATGCCTATCAAAATTTAAAAGTGGAAAGTTATCCGGGCGTAGAAAACCTAATACAGACATTAAGAGAAAAAAACATTATGGTTGCATTGAACACGGGCTATGATAAAAATACTGCCCAATTACTCTTGGATAAAATGAGCTGGAAGCTAGAGGAACAATATGATGCCTTGGTCACCGCTGATGATGTTATCCTCGGGCGACCAAATCCCGATATGATTTTTGAGGCTATGGACCTACTATCAATAAAAAATCCATCCACAGTTCTAAAAGCAGGTGATTCCATCATAGATATTGAAGAAGGTAAAAACGCCAAGTGCGGTATTACCGTTGGGGTCACTACTGGGGCACATACTAGAGAACAACTACTGAGTGCCAATCCCACCTATATTCTGGATTCATTAAACGAGCTCAAAAAGATTTTAATAGATTAATTCAATTTATATAAAAAAGTATACCACCAACATTTTTGATGAAGCTTGGCTTCTATTTATTGGTACATGTGGAATTCTACCATCAAAAAATATAGAGTCTCCTTCTTTTAACAACACTTCTTCTTCACCAATAAGATAGTAACACTCTCCCGATAATATATATTTAAACTCATAGGCATCCGTACTCACCTTTTCTCTTTTAGAATTTGGTTTTACCTCCAAAAGCACTGTTTCAAAACCTAAAGAAGAGATTTGCTTGCTAAATATATAGTTGTAGGTGAAGCCGATAGCTTCATCCTCTTTTTCAATAAGGCTGTTTTCCTCTTTTCTGGAAACAATAAAGTTTGCACCATTAACATGGGGTATACCACTAAAAAACTCAGTTACTTCAATATCCAAAGAATTGATAATTTTAAGAAAAACAGGAAGGGAAGGAATGGTTCGCCCATTCTCAATTCTAGAAATTAATCCACTGGTTACATCTGCTCCAGATGCTATATCACTAATCGTTCTATTGTTGCCTTTACGTATTTCTTTTATTCGTTTTCCAATACCAATAAGGTAATCTTCCATTGTTAACCTTTTATTTACTTCCTGTACCTTAAAAATAGGGTTTTTTCAAACTTACCAAAACCTTGGCTCTAACAATTCCATAATTAATCATCAAGAATACTGAAGCATTGGCAATATACCACATTTTTTGAGTATTTGTAAATAATATTGAGATAACAATTTAGTAATGTTTTTAATGTAAAAGTAGCAATGATTTAATATTAATAGTATAGTTTCTTAAACTTCTCCGCTGATATTTGTTTAATAATAATTAATCAAAGTTTACAAATACGAACAAAATGAAAAGAACACTACTAGTAACGGTATTTACTTTTTTAGTAGGTATTTTGGGGTATGCCCAAACCACTTTTGCCGGAAAAGTTTTAGATGAGAACAATGTACCCCTTCCTGGGGCATCTGTTGTTCTAAAGGGGAGTAACATTGGTGTTGCTGCCGATTTCGATGGAAACTTTGAAATTGAAATTCCATCAGACAACCAAGTTTTGGTAATATCCTATGTAGGGTATATGCCCACAGAATTTGATGCAACCAACCAAACAACCGCAGAAATTATTTTACAGCCGAATTCGCAAGAATTGGATGAGGTAGTTGTTACCGCATTGAACATTACAAGAGATGAAAAATCATTAGGGTATTCATTACAAAAGGTTGATGGGGATGATGTTTCCCAATCCACCAGTACCAACTTGGTGAGCACACTATCGGGTCGAACGGCCGGTGTGCAAGTGGTAACCAATGGAACAGGTCCTGGACAATCTTCTTCAGTGGTTATTAGAGGATACTCTTCCATGAACGGAGATAACCAACCTCTTTTTGTTGTGGACGGTATTCCTATTAATAATACCACTGATACCAGAACAAATACATTGGGAGGTGCCAGTAACATGAATATTGATTATGGTAACGGCGCTTCCGAAATAAATCCAGACGATGTAGAATCCATCTCGGTATTAAAAGGTGCAAATGCAACGGCCCTTTATGGTTCTAGAGCGGCCAATGGAGCTGTAATCATTACAACCAAGTCGGGAAGGGGAAAAAGAGGGTCTGGAGTTTCCTTTAGTTCTAAAACCACTTTTGAGACCATGCTCAAGGGCCCAGAATATCAAAGGGTATATGGGCAAGGAAAGAATTTTGATTTTCAATTCCAAGATGGATATGGAAACGGAACATTTGATGGTGTGGATGAATCTTGGGGTCCAAGACTAGATGGCACACCAAGAGCACAGCACGACTCGCCAACATCCAATGGGCTAAGAGGAGGCGATGTTCATGGGTTGGATTTTGTTCTTGGTTCATCTGGAGTGGATTTAGCCAGAAGAGGTACAATTACACCTACTCCATTTATAGACCCAGGAGATCCTGTTGAGAATTTTCTTGAAACTGGAAGAACACTGGTAAACAATATTTCCTTTTTTGGAGCAAATGATGATGGGAACTATCGTGTAAGTTACACCAATCTTGACAACCAGGGCATAGTGCCCAATACCGGTTTAAAAAGAAACACCATTTCTTTCTCAGGAGATTATGATTTGTCCGACAAGCTCCATGTTTCCTCAAAGGTGAATTATATAAGATCAGATTCTGATAACAGAGCTGTTAACGGATATGGAACAGAATCTGTTATGTATCTATTTATTTGGTGGGGTCAAAACGTAGATGTAAACAGCCTAAGAAATTATTGGCAAGATGGATTGGACGGTTTTCAGCAGTTCAACTATAATTACAACTACCATGACAACCCATACTTCACTATGTATGAAAATACAAACGGACTTGGCAAGGATAGAATCATTGGAAACCTATCAGCCACCTATGATATATCTGACAATTGGAAATTTATGTTAAGAGGTGGAAGGGATTTCTTTTCAGAATATAGATTCATAAAAAGAGCATATTCCACACAGCGTTTTCCAAATGGGCAATACAGAGAAGATAAAATCAATTTCCAGGAAACCAACTTGGACTTCTTGTTGACCTATGATAAAACCATAAAAGATGATTGGAATGTAAATGTAAACTTTGGTGGGAATAGAATGGTTCAAAAAAACCACTTTAATTCATTAATGGCCAACAAGCTTTTATTACCCGGTATTTATTCCTTTAACAACGCAGATGGTGCTTTGGTACAACGAATTGACAGACCAGAAAAGCAAATAAATTCCTTGTACGGTTTCGCTCAACTGGGGTGGCAGAATAAGGTGTATTTAGATTTAACAGCGCGTAATGACTGGTCCTCAACACTTCCAGAGCAGAACAACTCTTATTTCTATCCTTCTGCTTCATTAAGTGTTATTTTATCAGATTTAATGGGAACAACCAATAGCGACGCCCTTACTTTTGCCAAACTTAGAGCAGGTTGGGCGCAAGTTGGAAGTGATACTGCGCCCTTTAGATTATCAGATCCATATTTATTGGGAGCTCCAGTGGGAAGCAATCCTACTGCAAGCCCTTCTAATTCTTTACCCAATTATGATTTAAAACCAGAGATTCAGACTTCATGGGAAGTAGGTGCCGATTTAAGGTTTTTAAAAGACAGGGTTTCTTTAGATGCCACTTATTATCACACTATTTCAAAAAACCAGATTTTGGACATTGAGCTGCCCGTGACTTCAGGTAAAACATCCAGGGTAATCAACGCTGGGGAAATAGAAAACCAAGGTGTAGAATTACTGCTGGATATAATTCCATTTAAAACTGAAGATTTCCAATGGAACACCACTTTTAACTTTGGGTTGAACAGAAACAAAATTCTTGAGCTTTCTGAAGGTGTGGACAAGTATATTTATGGCGGAAACGGTATAGACCTTGTAGCAGAAAAAGGAGGTTCCTTGGGAGATATGTGGGGAACTGGTTTAAGAACTGTTGAAGATGAAAACAGTCAATATTTTGGTGAAGTCATCTTCAACGAAGGTTTAGTGCAACAAGACAATACCCTTAGAAAACTTGGTAATTTTAATCCTGACTTTTCCTTGGGCTGGAACAACAACATAACCTATAAAAACTTCTCTTTAAACTTTCTATTTGATTGGAGGCAAGGTGGTGAATTATTGTCTAGAACCCGTTTAATTGCAGCAACTTCTGGTAATGTTGTGGAAACTCTGTGGGGTCGTGATCCAGAATTTGGTGGAGCCCATCCAGGAATAAGCGATTCTGGTTTATCCTATACCAATGACAGCGGCACCCATACCGATGGCATCATAGGTGACGGGGTAAAACAATTGGAAGATGGCAGTTTTGTACCAAATGATGTTATTGTGGCAGCCAATGCATATCACAACAACAGATATAGAAGGGGCAATGAAACAGAAGGTATTTACGACGCCACTTTTATAAAACTAAGAGAAGCCAAACTTACGTATGCTTTACCCTCAAAAATGGTTGATAGACTAAACCTAGAAAGTATGTCCTTTTCTGTAATAGGCACCAATCTATGGTTATGGGCCAAAGACTTTAATCATGGTGATCCAGAATTACTTTCATTTGGAGGTGGTTCATATGTGCCAGGTGTGGAAAATGCCACTGTGCCAACAACCAAGAGCATTGGTTTTTCAATCAATTTACAATTCTAACAACACTCTTTTTCAATCTTGAAATTGAAGATTTTTAATAATAGAGACTAAAAACATTTAAAATGAAAAAAATAATTTTAACAGCGGTTGCTCTAATTACGGTCATGTTTATTGGCTGTGATAAGTTTGATGTTGACAATGATAACCCAGATGTGGCATTGGACATAAGTAATAATCCAGAATTATTGCTTACACAGTTACAGAGAAACTCAATTAGAGGTGCAGTTGGTGACTCTTGGAGCGAAGGAAACCTTATGGGACAATATGGTGCCCGTATTGTATTTACCTCTTTTGACCTTTTTGACTGGGGTTCACAATCTGGGTCATGGAACAACTATTTTACACGAATTAGAGATGCTAAAGAGTTGGAAAGAATAGCTATGGAAGAAGAAATTCCTAGTTATGTTGGTGCTTCTAAAATAATGCAGGTTTGGATGTTCAGCCTTCTAACGGACATGTGGGGGGATATTCCTTATTCCGAAGTTGCACAGGCCAATGATGAAAATTATTTTCCTGAATATGATACACAACAAGCTATTTATACAGATATGTTGGCTCAATTAAAATCAGCCAATGATATTTTAGCGGGTACGGATGCCTCTCTTAAGGGAGACCTGCTTTTTGATGGTGATTTATCTCTTTGGAGAAAATTTGCAAACTCTTTAAGATTACGTTTGGCCTTAAGGTTAAGCAATGTAGATGCTTCTATGGCTCAAAGTGTTATTGGTGAAATTTACGGAAACCCATCCCAATATCCAGTCATGACATCTAATGAGGATAATGCAACTATGCAATTCTTGTCCGCAAATCCAGATGCACATCCTATAACTGAAGAGTCCGTATATAGGGTTGGATCTTACAATGAATACAGAATTTCTGAGAATTTTGTAGGTCTATTGGAAAGTTTTGATGACCCAAGATTGAATTTCTTAGCAGACCCAACGGCAAATTCTGTGGAGAGCGGCACCCCAACTATAGAGGGAATGCAAAACGGAATAGTAGATGGTCCTGCATATGAATATAAAGGAGGGGATGCTTTTCTGTCCAAATTCAATATAGATTATTTCTATCTACAGGCCAATGCCAATGAAGCTCGGTTAATGACCTATTCAGAAGTTGCCTTTATTTTAGCAGAGGCGTCCCTAAGAGGATGGATTGGTGGGGATGACCAAGCCCTTTATGAAGAAGGCATTCAGGGAAATTTTGATTATTGGGATGTAGATATGCCCTCTGATTACTTAACGCGTGCCGGTGTTGCTTATAACGGAACTATAGAGACTATTATGAGCCAAAAATACATTGCTTTGTTTTATACTGATTACCAAGGATTCATAGAATTTAAGAGAACTGGTTTCCCAAATACTATTGCCCCTGGACCAGATGCATTTTACTCCACATATCCAAGCAGATTTGAATATCCTGGAGAAGAAGAGGCTTTAAATGCAGAAAATTACAATGCTGCTGTGTCAAGAATTGGAGGGGATGAAATTACTACCAAAGTATGGTGGGAAAACTAGAGTAACATGCCAAAAAAACCTATAGTTTTTTTAGCCATGACCATAGGGGTTTTATCCCTGTGGTCATGTGCTATTAAAGAAGAAAAGAAAAGTTTGGGAATAGAGCATGTAATTGTTATTGGTGTTGATGGGTTAAGTCCAGATGGCATTAAAACAGCATCAACACCAAATTTTGATACCATAATAAATCAAGGGGCACATACTTTTCATGCCAGAGCCATTTTACCATCGAGTTCTAGTTCTAACTGGTCATCCATGATAATGGGAGCCGGTCCGGAGCAACATGGCATTACTTCAAATGCATGGGAAAAAGACAATTTTGTGCTTCCTGCCATTACACAAAGTGAGGATTTCTTATTCCCTACTATTTTTAAATTGGTGGATAGTCAGATAGAGAATGCTGAAGTTGGATCTATTTATCATTGGGGAGGTTTTGGAAGACTTTTTGAAAAAAGTGCTGTGGATTATGACATAAATGGGGAAACCGAGGAGGTAACTGCAGAATTGGCTTCAGCCTATATAAAAGAAAAAAAACCAACATTTACATTTATTCATTTTGATCATGTGGACCATGCAGGGCATGAGTTTGGTCATGGAACCGAAGAGTATTATAAATCGGTGGTGAAGGCAGATGAACTTCTGGGAGAGGTCATGAATGCTATTAAAGATGCAGGAATGGTGAATAATACCTTGGTAATCATCAGTGCAGATCATGGAGGCATGGGAAAAGGACATGGAGGAGAAACTTTAGATGAAATTGAAATCCCGTTTATTCTTTGGGGCAAATCTGTTAAAAAAGGACATAAAATTAAATATCCTGTATATCAATATGATAATGCTGCCACCGTAGCTTTTGTGTTAGGTCTTAAAACTCCACATGCATGGATTGGGAAACCGGCCAAGATGGGATTTGAAGGGTATGACGTTTCAGATAATTATCCGATAACCGAAATGCTGGAACAGCCCACCATACTACCAAAAGCAGAATTTAATAAAAAAGCAGGCGGTCTATTTGATGATGAAGCCAGTATACAAATTGAAAACTCAAATCTGGAAGGAAACGTTCATTATACTTTGGATGGGACCATGCCCAATTCAAACTCTAAAAAATATACCGAACCAATCCAAATAGATGAAAATGTAGTTCTAAAGGCTGCAATAATTCTAGATGGAAAAATTCGCAGTACAGCGGTGGATGCATTTTTTAGAGTAAAACCTGAAAAATTTTTAGCTCCGATCGATTATAAATTATACTACCTTAATAATTTAACAAGTGTTCCCAATTTGGACAATCGCACACCAGATGTTAAGGGAACTTGTTTTGAATTCACGTCAGACGAAATAGAAGATAAAATCAAAGGGAATACCGCAGTAAAATTCAATTCTCAATTAGTAATTGAAAAAGAAGGAGCCTATGGTTTCTTCACTCGGTCAGATGATGGCAGCAAATTATGGATTGATGGGAAAGAAGTTGTGGATAATGATGGCGACCATGGGGTAAGGGAAAAAGGAGGTAAAATAGATTTAAAACCCGGTGTTCATGATATAGAGGTCATCTGGTTCAATGGTGGTGGTAGTGGATGGTTGGATGTTTATTATCAAAGCATATCTGTTCCCAAACAAATAATACCCACCACAATACTAAAATAAAATGTTTTTAAAACGAATCGTAACATATTGTCTATTTAGTTTTATTTCAGTCTCACTTCTCTTTTCCCAAGAGGAATTTCCTGCTTGGGAGGAAGGAGTGATGGAAATTCATCATATTAATACTGGACGAGGTGATGCAGCCTTTTTTATATTACCAGATGGCACAACTCTTTTGGTAGATGCCGGGGATACATCGGAAACCCATCCGAGGACACTCTCTGCAAGAAATGTGACCTTAACACCCAACAGAACCAAATCTGCCCCAGAGTGGATTGTGGACTACATCCATCAGTTCTTTCCAAAGGATAAACCAGTACAATTGGATTATGCTATGTTGACCCACTACCATGATGATCATTTTGGGGAATTGGACAGCACAAGGGTTTTGTTCAAAAAAGGGAACTACTATTTAACTGGCATTACAGAAGTGGGGCATCATATCCCCATTAAAATGTTATTGGATCGCGGAACTAACTTTCCGCTAAACCTAAAAAATACCTCTGTACAAGAAAGGTTGAATAAGAACGATGCCTATGGAATGATTCCGTCATTAAAAAACTACTGGGCATTTATTAACTACCAAAATAAAGAAAACGGTTTAGTAAATGAACCTTTAAAAGCAGGTTCAAAAAATCAAATGACATTAAAAAATATGCCAGGTAAATATCCTGGGTTTTCCGTTCAAAACATTTCAGTAAATGGCAAGATTTGGACTGGGGAAAAAGAGGAATACTTCAGTCTGTTTAAAGAAGGGGAATATCCGGGAGAAAACCCTTTGAGTACTTGTATCAAAATTTCATATGGAGAATTCGATTATTTCACTGGTGGTGATATTTCTGGAGTAAATGCATTGGGGGACTCAGATTTTAAAACCGTAGAAGCCAATATTGCTCCTGTAGCAGGTCCTGTAGATGTTGCTACACTAAACCATCATGGAAATAGGGATTCGCAAAATGCTTTTTATGTTAGAACCCTAAGACCAAGGGTTTGGATAGGGCAAACATGGTCATCCGACCATCCAGATAACAATGTATTAAGGAGATTGTTATCTAAAGAACTATATCCCGGGGAACGAGATTTATTTTCAACGGCTATGCTTCAAGCCAATAAGGATGTTATTGGAGGATTAATAAATAGATACAAAAGCCTTCATGGGCATATCGTGGTCAGGGTTTATGAAAAAGGTGCTAAATATGATGTCTTTGTCTTAAATGATGAATCAGAAAAAAGAGAAGTGCTAAAAAAATATGGACCATATGAATCAAGATAGCTTCGAAGTCGATTCATGTAAAAAGGTAGAGGGAGATGTTAACTTGACCATGGCAAGAAAGTCTTGGATGGAAAATGAATTGGATGAGCAAACAAAAACCCTATTAGAAAAAGATGCCAAATACTTTTTGCATCAATCCATGTCCACTCCATGTATGGATGTTTTGGAAAATTGCGAGGGAGCCTATATTGAAAGTATTACCGGTCATAAATACTTGGATTTTCATGGAAACAATGTACACCAAATTGGATATGCCAACCCCAAGTTAATTGAAAAAATAACGGAACAATTATGGAGCTTGTCTTTTTCGCCAAGACGTTATACCAATGAACCTGCCATACATTTTGCCGAAAAATTGGCGTCCTTATGTCCATCTGACCTAAATAGGGTTCTATTAACTCCAAGTGGAAGTTCCGCTATTGGGATTGCGCTAAAATTGGCCCGGGCAGTAACGGGAAAATACAAGGTAGTTTCCTTTTGGGATTCCTTTCATGGTGCATCCCTAGATGCAATAAGTGTTGGTGGCGAGGCTGTTTTTAAGGAACATATGGGCCCTATGATGCCAGGTATAGAGCACATTCCACCCCCCATTACCTATAGGGGGATTTTTGAAGGAAATGAAGAAAAGTCATTGGAGTATTTGGAATACGTACTATGCAAAGACAACCAAATAGGGGCTTTTTTGGCAGAGACCATAAGAAATACCGATGTACAAATACCATCAAAACATTATTGGCAAGAAGCTCGAAACCTTTGCACAAAACATGGCGTTCTTTTAATTCTGGATGAAATTCCGATTGCTTTGGGAAGAACGGGGAAAATGTTCGCTTTTGAGCATTATAACATAGAACCGGACATACTTTGTTTGGGCAAAGGCCTTGGAGGCGGTATTATTCCACAGGCTGGCATAGTTACTAGAGATGAATATAATCGGTTTGGGGATGTTTCCTTAGGGCACTATACCCATGAGAAAAGCCCTGTGGGATGTATAGCGGGCCTAACTACCATAGAAATTATTGAAAACACAAATCTTTTGGAAAAGGTAAAAAGCGATATGCTGTTCATGAAATCCTCCCTTAGGAAGCTTCAAAAAAAATATCCAATTATAGGAGATGTTAGGGGAACTGGTCTTTTGTGGGGCATAGAATTGGTGACCAATAAAGAAAGCAAAGCAAAAGCAATTGAAGAGGCAGAAGAAATAATGTACGAGTGCCTAAAAAAAGGGCTTAGCTTTAAGGTGTCTAACGGGAATGTTTTGCAACTATCCCCTGCTCTTACTATAACTAGGGAAGAATTAGAAAGTGCAATAAGTATATTAGACGAGATTTTTCTAAAAACTAGAACCATTGAATAACGAAAAACATTAAATGACCTTTAAGATGAAGTATACATTATTGGCCTTTATCGGAATTATTTTTTCCTTAAACAGCAATGCTCAAGAGTTCATTGTTGAACCTTATTTACAAAATGCATCGCCAAATTCCATGACCATCATGTGGGAAACTTCTTTTGGGGAAGAAAGTATTGTAGAATGGGGAACTACCCAAAAACTAGGAAGGAAAACAAACGGAAAAGCCTTTGATGTTAATTTTAGTGAATCAAGAATTCATGAAGTGCCTCTAGAAGACCTTAAAAGGTTTACAATCTATTATTATCGGGTAAAGACAGGAAAACTAACATCCGCTACTTATCAGTTTAAAACTCCCCCTTTTGCATCGGACAATGAGTCTTTTAATATGATAGCCATGAGCGACATGCAAATAGATTCCCAATACCCTGGCAAGTTTGGCGAAATTGTGCAAGAAGGCATTTTGGATTATTTAAAAGAGGAATACGGTGGTAATTTGCAAGATAATTTGGCCTTGGTCATGATTCCTGGGGATTTGGTTCAAGACGGAGCTAAATACCACCAATGGAATGAGCATTTCTTTAAACCTTCACACAAAATTTTCTCTCAAGTTCCAGTATATCCTGTTCTGGGAAACCACGAGAGAAATTCTGTTTTTTATTTCAAATATTTTAGTCTTCCCAAAAACGGAACTCCAGCATATTCCGAGCATTGGTGGTACAAAGATTATGGAAACACCCGTATCATTGGGCTAAATTCCAATGATGGATATAGAGATGCTCCCCATCAATATGAATGGTTAAAAAATCTTTTGGATGAAACTGAAAAAAACGAAGACATAGATTTTGTTTTTGCCCAGCTGCACCATCCACATAAATCGGAACTATGGATTCCTGGCGAGGTGGATTTTACAGGTAAGGTGGTAGAATTATTGGAAGGGTTTTCAACCAAGACCGGCAAACCAAGTCTTCATTTTTTTGGCCATACGCACGGATATTCAAGAGGGCAAAGTAAAGACCATAAACATTTATGGGTCAATGTCGCTTCTGCTGGAGGTGCTATTGACAATTGGGGAGAGTTTGAAGGAAGGGACTATGATGAATTTACAGTGACCCAAGATGAATATGGTTTTGTTATGGTAGAAGTAGATGGCTCTACAGAAGACCCAAAGTTCACCATCAAAAGAATAAGTAGGGGAAACAATATAAGGTCACGGGAAAATGAACTTACAGATAGCATTACCATATGGAAAAAAACGATGAAACCAGAAACTCCTGATTCCCAGCCTTCTATTAGTGAAGGATTGGAAACAGGTTTTGTTGTTTTAAAAGCAGGGGGATTTAAAAGTAATAGAAAAGAAGCCTTTCATGCGGCATCACATTGGCAAGTATCCTTAAAAGATGATTTTGAAAAGCTTGAATATAATAGTTGGAAACAATTTGAGAATTGGTATTATTTGGAGGACAGGCAAAAAGATGACGATTTGACTGATGAAACAACCAAAAAATTAAATCCTGATACCCTCTACTATTGGAGGGTGCGTTATAGAGATCAAAATTTAAATTGGAGTGACTGGTCCAAAATACAATCCTTTAAAACCACAAAAAAATGAAAAAAAATCTATGGATAACAAGTGCCCTTTTGTTGTTCCTTGTTGTAGGAAAAGCACAAGAAAATGAAACAAAAGTGGTGTTGATCACTTTAGATGGTTTTCGTTGGCAAGAACTCTTCACCGGTGCGGACAAAGCACTGGTTGCCAATAAAGAATATGTACATGATACCACCATGTTAAAAGCCTCTTTTTGGAAAGAAACACTAGAAGAAAGGCGCGAAACGCTCATGCCCTTCCTTTGGAAAGACGTTACAAAAATGGGTCAGTTGCATGGAAATAGAACTTTGGGAAGCAATGTAAACCTCACCAATAAAATGTGGTTTTCATACCCAGGGTACAATGAGATTTTAACTGGGCGGGCGGATGATAAAAGAATAACCAGCAATGATAAAATAGATAATCCCAATTTCACCATTTTAGAATTGGCAAACAATACCCCAAAATATAAAGGCAAAGTTGCCGCCTTTGGTAGTTGGGATGTATTTCCATATATCGTAAATGAGGAGCGGTCTGGTGTTCCGGTCAATGCTGGTTTTGAATTGGCAAAGGGAAATGCCTTAACTGAACGAGAAAAATTACTTAATGAAATGCAGCCCAAAGTTCCCAGCCCATGGAGTACAGTAAGGTTGGATGCCTTTACTCACTATTATGCTTTAGAGCATATGAAAAAAGAGCATCCCAGTTTAATCTATATCTCATATGGGGAGACAGATGATTTTGCTCATGATGGGGAATATGATTCTTATTTGAAATCGGCCAATGCCACAGATTCTATGATTAAAGAACTGTGGGAGTTTACCAAAAATGACGTTTTTTATAAGAATAACACTGTTTTTATTATTTCTACAGATCATGGCAGGGGAACAGAACCATTGGAAACATGGAAGCATCATGGAAATAAAATTCCAAATGCCGGGCAAGTATGGATGATTGCCTTTGGAAATGGCATTGAGGTTTTGGGAGAAGTAGATAAAAAAGAACAATTATATAGCAATCAAATTGCACCCTCTATTATGCGGATATTAGGTTTGGATGTTGATAAAAATACCATGAAAGGAAACCCTATTAAACTAATAAAGAACTAAAAGTACAGATGATTCATGTTTAAGTAAGTCAAGTGTGAGTTAGTTTTAAAACCGATGTATATGCATCGGTTTTTTTATTGTTGATAAAAGAGAATTCAAAATAGCAAATCAACAACCCTTTTTATAAATACATGCTAAAAAGTGAGGATATCTAAAATTAGCGCCAAAAAAGAGCCAAAATTTTTACTCCAAATTAGGTTCGTAAAAGAAATATCCCCGTTTACCCCTTAAAAATTACAGTTGGGTCATAACTATTTCTTCTCTTAAGTAAAACAGAACATCTTTGTATCATAATAAATAATAGTAAAACATATAATTATGAAAGCATCAAACAACAGAACAGCAACAGAATCAAAAACAGGTCAGTACTTCTCATCGTTCAAGAGTAGTAAAAGAGCACAATGGGCGCTTTACAGAAACTTTAATCGTTAAGTAACTTAATTACTCATGAAATCATTCATCAATCAATTTCCTTCAGATTCTAAAAGGTCCACTTTCTATTTAAATCTAAGTGATAGTAAAAGAATTCGTTGGGTACAATCAAGAACTCAACTTTCCTTTATACCTGGGGACATTCTTGGCTAAGAAAAAGTGAGGGTCCTAATCAAAGCTTGTTCTTTTTCTAAAAAAATAGAACGTGTGAATAACATGTATCTATAAAAAGCAAAAAAGCCTTCATTTTCATGAAGGCATTATTAATAAGAATGGAAACTAAGGTATTTATATCATAAATAATAGTTGTATTTGAATACTATTTACATTCTTCCTTAAATCGAAGACTGTCTGAATCTAAACTAAATTCAACCTTTTTCTTGCCGTTATCGGTAGGGTTACCCATTTCTTTTAACGTCCATGTCCCATTAAAATCGGGCAAGTTAGGAATATCAATTATCACATTTATATTGTTTCCGGACCCACTGGCTATCCATGTTCCAATAAAAGTATCGGTATCTGAAATAGCTCTAATTGTTCCATCCTCTTGAAAATCAAACAAAAAAGATTTGTAAATGGGCATAAGGTTTACCTTGTTTCGGTTGAGTTTATCAACTCTCCACTCAGAACAACTAGACCATAAGTTTGAAATATCATCAATAGTGCAGTCAGTACAATCCTCTTTAAAATCATTATTGTCATTTTCATCACAATCATCAGCATAAGTCTCTATTGTATCCTCCAATTGATCTAGGTCCGCTATTATGACCTCTTTGCCATCATTTAAAATTATGCTAATTGGAAAATTTATGGTAACCACAAGGTTATTGGCAAGATTTTCTATAAGTTCATACAATTCTTTATCATTCTCCAAAGAAATTTTATCTATTGCTCCACTATCAGAATTGAACAAGGAAACAACAACAGGGTATTTAATATCCACACATTCTATATCATCATCATCTTCATTTTCAGCACCACAGGCATCTACATAAACTTGCATCTCATCTGCATCCAATACTTCTACCTCTGAGAAATCTGTTAATATTAGAGTGGCAGGAAATATAATTTCCAAAACGTCCTCATCCTCATCGCTTTCTTCTAAAACATCTTCAACCGTATCAAAATCTTCGGTGCTGACCACTTCAATTTCTACGCTGTTTACAATTACAGTTATTGGAAGCTTAACAGATATACAACTGGCACCATCAATAATATTATCTCCAGACCCATCGTTCATTGCCGTTCTTAATAAAAGGTTTGCAACTGTAGAGCCCATTTGTAAAGTATCTTCCAAAGTGGAACCCTCCGATTGAAATTCTTCTTTTCTGCAAGAACTATTGAGGATTGTTAATGCCAGTAATAAAAAGCTTAATAATCCGTTAAATTTTTTCATGGCTATACTAATTATTGAATTGCGTTCGGTAATAGAACAACTCAACGGCAAAAATTCCTGAAAATTTTAAAAAAATTTAATTTTCCTACTTTTGAACTATAAAAATACTCCGTATTGAAAAAAGATTTATACCAAGGTATTTGTGATGAAACACTGTATGCCAATCTCTATAATAAGTATTCCAAAAGTCTTCATGACTTTCTATATTATAAATATGGTGAAAAATTAAATCCAGGGGATAAAGCCCAAGATGCCTTTATTAAATTATGGGAGAATTGTAAAAAAGTGTCTATGGAAAAGGCCAAATCTTTTCTATTTACAGTCGCCAATAATTTAATGTTAAATGAAGTCAAACACCAGAAAGTAGTTTTAAGCTACCAGAGTATAGCGCCTAAAGGACATACCAATGAAACTCCTGAATTTCTTTTAGAAAAAGAAGAATACTATAAAAAGTATCAAAATGCGCTTGCAAAACTATCCGAAGAACAACGGGTTGCTTTTATGTTAAATAAGGTAGAAGGGAAGAAACATGAAGAAATAGCACAAGTATTGGGAGTAACCAAAAAGGTGGTGGAGTACCGTATTTACTCGGCTTTTGACCAATTAAAAAAAGAATTGGAAAATTTTAAGATAAAATAATCAGGAGAATTGGCTTCTTAGTTGTTTTATAAAAAAGAGTTATACTCATGGACAAAAATAAGTTAATAGAGAAATGGCTGTCGGGCGAACTGACCGAAGAAGAAAGCAAGGCTTTTAGTACTTTGGAAGAAGCACCTTTCTATACCAATATTATAGAAGATGCATCCCAGTTCAAAGCTTCACATTTTTCTAGTATGCCAGATTTTGATGTTTTTAAAGAGCGTATTACTTCAGAAAAGACGTCTGTTAAAACCATAGATTGGTTTAAGCCTATGATGCGTATTGCAAGTGTTCTTATAATTGGAATTGGTATATACTCTATATTTTTCCTAAATAAAATGGTTGAGGTAGAGACCTTGGTTGCGGAAAAAACAACTATTGAATTGCCCGATGAATCACAAGTTGTATTGAACGCTCTTTCTGAGGTTAGATATAATAAAAAAGACTGGAAAACCAATAGAGAGATAGAATTAAAAGGAGAAGCCTTTTTTGATGTTGCAAAAGGAGCCAAATTTGATGTTGTTACGGAAACAGGAACAGTGAGTGTTTTGGGAACGGAATTTAACATAAAACATAGGGGAGACATTTTTGAAGTCAGCTGTTATGAAGGAACTGTTCGTGTGGTAACTTCAAAAAATACCCAGATATTGCAAGCTGGGGACAATTATAAATCCATAAATGGTGAAATGCTTACTGGTAAGCAAACAAACGAAATGCCAAAATGGATTAATAATATGAGCGAGTTTCAGCGGACACCAGTTTCGGAAGTGTTTGCAGAATTGGAAAGACAATATGGTGTTATCATTGAAACTGAAAAAATAAATACTGATCAGCTATTTACGGGTGGTTTTGCCCATGATAATCTACAAAGTGCCCTAAAAGCAATTTCAGAGCCATTAGGTATGGAATATAAAATAATAAAGCCAAACAAAGTACGTTTAAGTATGGGTGAGTAAGAATTTTATTATTTTATTATATGTATTTACGCTGCTGTTTTATGGTACAGATACAATTGCTCAAGAAGTACAGAAGCCTAAAGCATTAACCCAAGTTTTAAACGAATTACAAGAGCGATTTGGCATACAGTTTAATTACGCTTCAACTTTAGTTGATGGCGTTACTGTTTCTTCTCCAGATTTTTCATTACCCTTAAAGACTGCTGTTGCCAATTTAAGTATACAAAGCAATTTGGACTTTGTCTTTGTTACAGAAAGTATTGTCTCTATTAAAAAGAAGAAAAGCACCATATGTGGCTATCTAAAAGATAAGCTAACGGGAGAATTATTGCCTTATGTTACCGTTCAAAATGGCACTAAAGGCACCTTGACCAAGGAGGACGGGTATTTTGAACTTGATATAAACACCAATAGTGATGTTATACAGATAAGACATATAGGGCACGCAACCCTACGTAAAGAAGCAGCCTACTTTAATCTGTCCAACTCGTGTGAAATCTTATATCTAGTTCCAGATCAAGAACAGTTGGCAGAGATAGTCCTCTATGATTATTTAATCCGTGGGGTTGATAAACTGGACAACGGTTCTTTTCAAATAGATTTTAACAAGTTTACCATACTGCCAGGACTCATTGAAAGAGATGTATTACATTCTGTACAAGCGTTCCCGGGGGTTCAAAGTATTGATGAAACTGTTTCCAATATTAATATTAGGGGCGGTAGCAATGACCAAAATCTTATCTCTTGGGATGACATTAAAATGTACCAATCTGGACATTTTTTTGGTTTAATATCCATGTACAATCCAAATATCACCCATAAGGTAGAACTTCGAAAAAATGGGAGCAGCGCAGAAGAAACAGATGGAGTCTCTGGTACCATAGCCATGCAGACAGAAAAATATGTTAATTCTGATTTAAAGGGAAGTATTGGTATAAACCTCTTGGACGGCAATGGGTACATAGATGCTCCCCTTGGAAAAAAAGCCTCAATACAAGTTGCGGCCCGAAAATCTATCAGCGATTTTTTAGAAACCCCCACATATTCAGAATATTTTAAACGTATTACCCAAGAAACCGAAATAGCAAACAATTCCTTCTCGGTGACAAACTCCAACGTATCATTTGATTTTTATGATACCTCTTTTCGCTTACTTTTTAACCCTTCTGATAAAGATTATATTCGTTTAAATTTTATACATACAGCAAATCGGGTAAGTTTTAATGAGAGTGCGGAAGTGTCTGGGGTAGAGGAAATTCGTGAAAGCAACCTAAACCAAACCAGTATTGCCGGTGGAATACAGTATAAAAGAAATTGGACTCAAAACTTTGCCACCGAAGTGGGAATCTATGAAACCGATTACCAACTGAAAGGCAGCAACGCCAACATAATTGAAAACCAACGTTTTGAGCAGAAAAACACGGTGTCCGAAACTGGTTTAAGACTCAAAGCACAATTAAAAATAGGTCCACAAACAAAATTCACCAATGGATACCAATTTGTGGAAACCAAAGTATCTAATCTGGACGATGTAGATGACCCTAGGTACCTGCTCTTAGAGGCTGAAGTACTAAGGGTCCATGCCCTTTTTTCTGAAATTAAATTGTCTTCAAAAAATAGGGCTGCCCATTTAAATTTAGGTATGCGCCTAAATTATTTGGACAAGTTCAAAAAACAAATATGGGAGCCACGTCTTAGTTTTAACTATGGTTTTGGGCAACACTTCAATTTAGAAGTACTTGGAGAATTTAAACACCAAAATACATCGCAGGTCATTAATTTTCAAAATGATTTTTTGGGTATAGAAAAAAGGCGCTGGCAACTTTCCAACAACGAAACTATTCCTGTAATTACAAGTAAACAAGTGTCTATGGGGCTTAGTTACAACCAAAATGGCTGGCTAGCCAATGCAGTTTCTTTTTATAAAAAAATAAATGGTATTACAACCCAAAGCCAAGGTTTTCAAGGACGGTATGAGTTTACAAGACAAGCTGGAGCCTATGATGCCTATGGAGCTGATTTATTAATTAGAAAGCAATTACAGAACGGAAGTACATGGATTAGCTACTCTTACTTAAACAGTACATACTTTTTTAAGGAGTTGCCAGAGGCTAGTTTTCCAAGTAATTTTGATGTTAACCATGCCCTTACCGTGGGTGCAAACTATACTTTAAATAGATTCCTTTTTGCCTTAGGGTTAAATTGGCATTCTGGAAAACCATTCACAAAGCCTGTTGTTAACAATGAAGTAGTTGATGGAGATATTAATTTTGATCATGAAAATAGGAGTAGACAGGAAGATTATTTGCGTCTGGATTTTTCTGCTAGACATCAGTTTAATTGGGGGGAAAGTACAAGGCTCCAAATAGGATTCGCTCTTTGGAATGTCTTAAACCGAGACAATACACTTAACTCTTTTTACAGGTTGGATTCAACAGACAATATCCAGAAAGTTGAACAAAGTTCACTTGGTATTACTCCAAATGCCTTAATTAAACTAATTTTTAACTAGGTTTTCCCTATAAATAAATATAGGGAAAATGAGTATTAAAGAGTATAATAAGTAACAAGCATCAAAAACTGTGCGGAAGTAAATAACATAAGACCCTTTAAAAAGTAATCATGATTTTTAATTATCTTATCTATTTCTTCACTTTCTGTTCTTTTTTCGTGGATTGTGTTTAGTATAATCATAGTAGTCGTTTTTTAAAGTTTCTTTGTTTATATATAGAACAATCAAAAAACAAAAACTCCTGAAAAAAATTCTTTTTTTTTAATTTAAATATATATTTAAATTGTAAGTAATTGAAAATTAGACTTTTATGGCTTTTCTGGAAGCTTATAATTTTTCAAATTTTTTAAGATGTTTACATAATAGGCCATCAAATAGCGGTATCAGCCATAATCAAGTGATGGTATTTTAGCAGTCTTTTGATATAACTAGGCAACCCTAAAAAAACAGGAGTGTTACTAAATTATACCTTTTAGGAATTAAACTATATGGTATTCTATTAATAACAATGATATTTGCTATATCCCGTAACAAAGATTTCGACAATCCTATATTTAGAAAACAAATGGCTGATCATAATGTCGTTTTCCTGTTGCCTTATACAAGGCATTTGCCACTGCTGCAAAAATTGGAGGAAAAGTGGGTTCACCCAATCCAGTAGGATTTACATCACTTTCAACAAAATGGATTTCTATTTCCCTAGGTGATTCGCTCATTCGAATCATGCGATATTTGTCAAAGTTTCTTTTTTGTGGTACCCCATTAATAAAAGTCAGTTCCCCATACAGTGCATTACCAATACCATCGACAATACCTCCTTCACATAGATTGGTTGCAGCATCGGGATTTATTACAATACCACAGTCTATAGCACACGTAACCTTGTCTATTATGGGCTTATCATTTTCCCATCGCATATCTACCACCTGTGCTGCGTAGGAATTATGGCAAAAATAGGCCGATATTCCACGGTTAAGACTGGTATCCCCATTGCCCCAATTAGATTTTTCCTTTACCAATTGCAATACCCCTGCATAACGTTCGGCATCGTAATCGTTTCTTTCCCCCACTGGATTTTCTTTAGCCTTTTTCAAAAGTTCCAACCTAAAATCAATTGGGTCTTTACCGGCGGCTTCCGCTACTTCGTCCAAAAAAGATTGCTCTGCGCTGGCCATGAAGTTAGAGCGTGGCGCCCTAAATGATCCAATGGTAATGTTAGAATCAATGGACCAACTTTCTGCCAAGTAATTATCTACAGCTCCTGCCGGGAAACGATTCGCATACAACGGACTTTCTGGAATACCACCCGCATTTACATGAACTGCTGTTAGGTTGTTGTCCGCATCCAAGGCCGCTTTATAACTCACATGGTAGGTAGATCTATAGATACCGCCCGTCATATCATCCTCACGGGAATACACAAGTTTCACAGGGGCCTTCATTTTTTGGGAAATGAGTGCAGCCTCCATGACCCAATGAGCATAGGAACGTCTACCATATCCACCGCCTAGACGTGTAAGTTGTATATCAATATTCGATTCTGGAATACCCAATTGTGCGGCAACGGCATGTTCTGTTAGTTCTGCCTTTTGTAGGGGACCGATAAGTTGCGCACTGTTTTCCTTCACATTGGCAAAGAAATTCATAGGCTCCATACAATTATGGACTAAAAAGGGAGCGGTATAGGTACGTTCAACAACTTTGGCAGCTTTTTTAAAGGCTGTTTCCGGGTTACCATCCCTTCGGACTTCAGTTGCTTTTTTGGTGGCCATATCAGCCATTTTGGCCGTATGTACTTCCGAGTTTTCCAAGCCTGCAGGTATGGTCATTGTATATTGGGACCTGCCATAAGGAACGCGCTCTTCTGTATAAGTTTCAAAAGGTTCCCACGCTACTTGCAATGTTTTTTTTGCCTGCATTACCTCCCATGTAGTTTTACCTACAATGGCAACGACCTCAAGAAAAGTACAAGTGTCAAAATGTTGTCTCACATAATCATCTTTCAACACCTTTATAGGAAAAATATTCATGATTCCAGGCATACTTTTGGCCTCGGCATCATCCATAGATTTAAATTTGAGTCCAAATGCGGGTGGGTGTATGATCATTGCCGTAAGCATACCATCTTGGTAAGTGTCTATGCCAAATAACGGTTTACCGGTAACAATTTTAGTGCCGTCTACATTTTTACGGGAAGTGCCAATAATGTTAAAATCCTTAATCTCTTTTAAAGGAACCTCTTCGGGAACGGTGATTTGTGATGCTGCAGATGCCATTTCCCCATAGGATGCCGATTTATTACTGGTTTGATGTGTTATTATACCTCCAGAGGTGGTAATTTCTGCAACAGGTACCCCCCAAGCCATAGCAGCAGCTTCTTTCAGCATTTGACGTGCCGTTGCCCCGGCCATTCTAAGGCCGCTCCATCCAAACCTAATTGCGTTACTACCACCAATAAACTGACGCGTATACAAATCTGTGTTTAAGGGAGCCTGCTCCACAACTACATTTTTCCAATTCACATCTAGCTCATCTGCCACGATCATGGGCATGGATGTTTTTATATTCTGCCCACCTTCTGGGTTGGGAGACATAATGGTTACCAAGCCATTTTCTCCAATTTTAATATACCCGTTCATCTGAAACCATTCCTCTGGCATTTCCATAGCGGATAGCTTTTCGGCTTCTTTTGGCTTGCAGGAATTTAGCCAACTAAAACCCAAAACGAGTCCGCCACCGGCGAGACTGGTATTTTTGATGAAGGTACGTCTGTCTATTTTAGTCTTTACGGTATTCATGGTGTTTATATTTTTGTTCTGAATGACGTTTATTGGTCATTCCTACTTAGCTCAGCACAGATAGCTAAACAGCTTATAAGAGTGAACTATATGTCATAAATTACTAGCCTAGTATTTCTTTCTTGCCTAGGAACGGTTGGTGGTAATGTCTTCTACCAGTTGCTTTGTACAAAGCATTGGCCAAAGCGCCCATAACCGGAGGAAAAGGAGGTTCACCAAGCCCTGTGGGGTCAATTTCGTTTTTAACAAAATGCACTTCAATGTTTTTAGGGGCCTCGTTATGACGAATCATTTTATAAGTGTCAAAATTGGTCTGTTCCGTTCTACCGTCCTTAAAGGTTAGTGAACCGTACATGGCATTGCCAACACCATCTATTATAGCTCCTTCGGCCATATTGGAGGCGGCATCTGGATTTACCACAATACCACAATCAATGGCACATACAACATTATTTACTTTTGGTGTTTCGCCATCCATTACAATATCCAACACATGGGCAGCGTAACTGTTATGACAGAAATAGGCAGAAACACCACGATGTGCACCGGGAGCGGAATTCGCCCAGTTAGATTTTTCACGTGCCAATTTTAGTACACCTGCCAATCGGTCTGGTTCGTAATCGTTGTTTTCCCCAACCGGATTATTTTTTGCCCTTTCCAATAGTTCCAATCTAAAATCAATTGGGTCCTTGTCAGCTGCCTCGGCAACCTCATCCAAAAATGCCTGTTCTACACCAGCCATAAAGTTGGATCGAGGCGCCCTAAAAGCACCAATGGTTATATTGGAATTAATTTCCCATTGTTCTGCTAAATAATTATCAACTGCGCCAGCAGGGAAACGGTTAGCAAATAATGGTGTTTCTGGCACACCACCTGCCTTTACATGAAAAGCAACTAAATTATTATTTTCATCAAGTGCCGCACGATAGGTAGCATGATAGGAGGGTCTGTAAATACCAAAGGTCATATCATCTTCCCTAGTGTAAACCAGTTTTACGGGTGATTTCGCCTGTTTTGAAATTAATGCGGCCTCAATGGCATAATGGGCGTATGCCCTTCTACCAAAACCACCACCCATACGGGTCATTTCTATATCAATTTTTTCTGCCGGCAATCCTAGCCTAGTGGATAGTGTAGTTTCCGCTAAGGCAGGTGCTTGTAAAGGTCCTGCTAAATGTGCATCTGTATCGGTGACATTTGCAAAAAAGTTCATGGGCTCCATACAATTGTGTGCCAAAAAGGGACAACTGTAAGAACGCTCAATGACCTTGGCAGCATTTTTAAATACCGCTTCCGGGTTACCGTCCTTTCTCGCCACAGTACCCGGTTTTGATGCCATTTCAGTCATTTGGGCATAATGGCCATCGGTGCTTTCCAATCCCTTTGGAACTGTCACTTCCACCTCGGTACCAAATCGGTCCATCTTAAAATTATAATCGGTAATAGGTTCCCATTCCGCTTGTAATTGTTTTTTTGCATTCATTACCTCCCAAGTAGATTTTCCAACAATGGCTACCAAGTCTGTAAATGCATTGGTGTCAAAATACCCCCGTGTCATATCATCGGTAAGTGTATTTATTTGAAACACATCCACAATTCCAGGCATGGAACGGACATTGCTATCATCAAAAGATTTTAGTTTTAAACCAAATGCCGGTGGATGTACCGCCATGGCAATCAACGCTCCTTCATATTGATAATCAATGCCAAAAAGTGGTTTGCCCGTAATAATTTTCTGTGTTTCCACATCTTTTTTAGAGTGGCCTATAATGGTAAAATTCTTGACTTCTTTTAAGGTAACTTCTTCTGGAACTTCTAGCTGCGCTGCTGCTGCTGCCATTTCCGCATAGCCAGCAGATTTTCCTGAAGTTTTGTGCGCTAATACGCCTTCAGTCGTTTCAATTTCACCTACCGGAACCTGCCAAGCATTGGCTGCCGCTTGCTTTAACATGTGCCTTGCTGTGGCCCCTGCCATTCGTAAGCCTTCCCAACGGCGACGGATACCCTGACTACCGCCTGTAAACTGCCATCCGTATTTTTCGGCATTGAAGGGTGCTTGTTCCACTAACACATCTTCCCAAATAATATCTAGCTCATCGGCTACGATCATGGGCATGGAGGTCATTACGCCTTGTCCAAATTCTGGGTTGGGACATTGGATAGTGACCAAACCATTATCGCCAATTTTTAAGTATGCATTTATCTCAAACCACTCTTTGGGCATCTCCCTGACCGCAATTTTCTCAACATCCTTGGGTTTGCATGAGTTTAAAATACTAAACCCTAGAACAAGTCCGCCACTAGCCAAACTGGTATTTTTGATAAAAGCGCGTCTTCCTATTTTTGTTTTTATAGAAGCCATTTGTGTGATTTTTTTTGATTAAGATTCAGCTGCTGTTTTAACCGCTGTTTTAATACGGGTATACGTACCACAGCGACAAATATTTCCGTTCATGGCAGTCTCGATTTCGGTGTCAGAAGGATGGGGATTTCTCTTCAACAATGCCGAAGCGGTCATGATTTGTCCCGCTTGGCAATAGCCACATTGTGGCACATCTATTTCCAACCAAGCCTTTTGCACTGGATGGTCACCATTTTCTGAAAGGCCTTCTATAGTGGTGATTTCTTGCTCACCAACGGCCGAAACAGGTAATTGACATGAACGAACCGCATTGTCACCTAAATGAATTGTACAAGCACCACACTGCGCAATGCCACAACCGTATTTGGTGCCAACCAGTTTAATGTGGTCGCGCAGCACCCAAAGCATTGGGGTACTTGGGTCAACGTCTATTTCTTTTGTTTCCCCATTGATTTTTAAATTGAAAGTTGCCATTAGCTAATCTTTTTTTTAATTAAGTAAATGATATTTTTTGATTTTAGTGTTGTGAAAACTCTAAAATATGCGTTTCGTTTTATTAACCCAACACCTGTTTTTCTGTAATAAAGGGTTGATGATAGTGACGCTGGCCTGTAGCCTTATACAAGGCATTTGCCAAAGCCCCCATGATTGGAGGAAAAGGTGGTTCGCCCAAGCCCGTGGGGTCAATGTCATTTTGCACAAAATGGGTTTCGATGGATTTTGGGGCCTCACTATGTCGTATTAAACGATACTTATCGAAATTTTTCTGTTCTGGTGCCCCATCTTTAAAAGTAATTGCACTATACATGGCATGACCAATACCGTCTACAACCCCACCTTCGGCCAAGTTGGTTGCCGCATCCGGGTTTATCACAATACCGCAATCAATGGCAGTAGTGACTTTTTGAACCACAGGTTTATCTTTTTCCATAGCAATATCCAATACTTGGGCCACATAGCTGTCGTGGCAAAAATACGCCGAAACTCCACGGTTCATACCTTGGTTGCCCGACTCCCAATTTGATTTTTCCTTTACCAATTCCAACACTCCGGCATATCTGGCAGCATCATAGTCGTTTCTCTCTCCAACCGGATTTTCTTGAGCTCGTTTTAACAACTCTAATCGAAGTTCAATAGGGTCTTTACCTGCTGCTTCTGCAACTTCGTCCAAGAAAGATTGTTCGGCACCGGCAATAAAATTGGATCTAGGAGCCCTAAAAGCTCCTGTAGTAATATTGGATTCAATCGTCCAATCCTCCGCTAAGTAATTATCCAAGGCCCCTGCCGGAAAGCGGTTGGCAAATAATGGGCTTTCTGGAATTCCCCCAGTCTTTACATGAAGAGCGGTCAAATTATTATCAGCATCCAATGCTGCGCGGTAAGTAGCATAGTATGAAGGTCTATATATTCCTTGAGACATATCATCTTCGCGGCTATAGACTAATTTTACAGGTGCTTTTACCTTTTGCGAAATTGCCGCTACCTCTACCATAAAATGACCATATAACCTTCGTCCAAACCCTCCACCCTGGCGGGTCATCATAATATCGACCTTTTCTATAGGTAGACCTAGACGTTCCGCTATTGCAGGTTCCATCCATTCCGGTGTTTGGGTAGGTCCCAATAATTCTGCATGATCATCAGTTACATTGGCGAAGAAGTTCATGGGCTCCATTGTATTGTGGGCCAAGAAAGGTGCACTATAGCTTCGTTCTATTACTTTGGATGCATTTTTAAATGCCGCCTCAGGATTTCCATCTTTACGCACTACCTTTCCCTTGCGAGCATTCAATTCTTCCATTTTTAAACGGTGGTTGGTTGAATTTTCTAAGCCAGCAGGAAAATTAACCTTCATTTCATTCCCAAACATGGACATGCCTACAGAGACTTCGGGCGCATTTTCCCATTCAACTTTAAGTGCTTTTTTTGCTTGCATCACCTGCCAAGTACTTTCTCCCAATACTACAATCACCTCATTGAAGGCCGTATGATGAAAAGCACTACGCTTAAAATCATCATCGTAAATTTTTAATGAGAATACATCTTTTATGCCAGGCATTTGCTTTGCGGAATCAGCATCAAAAGACTTCAATTGCATACCAAATGCGGGTGGATGTGCCAAAGTAGCGATCAACATACCTTCTCGCTGAACATCAAGTCCAAATAATGGCTGTCCGGTAACTATTTTTCTGCCGTCCACATTTTTTCGAGAAGTTCCTATAATAGAAAACTCCGAACGTTCCTTTAAATCGACTTCTTCGGGTACTGCTATCTGTGATGCTGCAGATGCCATATCGCCGTAACCTGCTGAGTTGCCACTAACCTCATGTGTAAGTTTACCAGCTACCGCGCTGATTTCACCAACTGGAACTTGCCATGCTTTTGCCGCGGCTTCCTTCAACATTTGACGAGCAGTGGCACCAGCCATTCTTAAACTTTGCCAAGAACTACTGATAGATCTACTGCCACCAGCCACTTGCCAGCTATACAAATCAGTGTTCAAGGGCGCCTGCTCCACTAGTACATCTTTCCAGTCAATTTCAAGCTCGTCGGCAACAATCATGGGCATGGATGTTCTCACATTTTGTCCTATTTCAGGATTGGGAGAAAGAATAGTCACCAAACCATTGTCACCGATTTTTAGATAACCATTGATTTCAAACCATTCTTTAGGCATTTCTTGAACCGCCATTTCCGCTACTTGCTTAGGTTTACAAGAATTTAAAAAACTAAACCCTAGAACGAGTCCGCCACTTGCCAAACTGGTATTTTTGATAAAAGCGCGTCTTCCTATTTTTGTTTTTATAGAAGCCATTTGTGTGATTTTTTTTAATTAAGATTCAGCTGCTGTTTTAACCGCTTTTTTAATACGGGTATACGTACCGCAGCGACAAATATTTCCGTTCATGGCAGTCTCGATTTCGGTGTCAGAAGGATGGGGATTTCTCTTCAACAATGCCGAAGCGGTCATGATTTGTCCCGCTTGGCAATAGCCACATTGTGGTACATCTATTTCCAACCAAGCCTTTTGCACAGGATGGTCACCATTTTCTGAAAGGCCTTCTATAGTGGTGATTTCTTGCTCACCAACGGCCGAAACAGGTAATTGACATGAACGAACCGCATTGTCACCTAAATGAATTGTACAAGCACCACACTGCGCAATGCCACAACCGTATTTGGTGCCAACCAGTTTAATGTGATCGCGCAGTACCCAAAGCATTGGGGTACTTGGGTCAACGTCTATTTCTTTTGTTTCCCCGTTGATGTTTAAATTGAAAGTTGCCATGATTTTAATGTTTGATTGAAATTATGAATTTTTTGCTGAATCGAGACCTAAAATTCCAATATTCTCAATCCAAATAATGTTAATTTTTTTATTTTTCTATCTCATAATCAATAGATTGAGTTTTTTAAGCCATTCTTCAATTTTTAATTCCGCTTTCATTGCAATAGTATCTTTAATGACCAAAAAAATACCATCCCTTTCAACACCACCTTTTACAGTAAATCCTTTTAATATATTACTGTTTGGACATAGTTCTTTTACTTTTTTAAAACTACTTCCAACGCCATACCCAGCATTGGTGTTAAAAGGTACTATGGTCTTGTTGGATAGGTTATTGTTATAGAGGAAACTCTTCATTGGCGGGGGCAATTGCATGCCCCATGTAGGGAAACCCAAGAAGATAGTATCGTATTTGGTAATATCTACGTTTGTTTTGAGCGGGGGAAGAAATCCAGATTCGTTTTCTTCGGCCACCTGTTTTACTATAGCCTTGTAATTCTCTGGATAGGGATTTTCTAGCTCCAAGGCCACCAAATCACCACCAACTTTTTGATGTATTATTTCTGCAATGGCTTTGGTATTATTGGTGCGGGATAGATATACGATAAGAATATTGTCCGATTTGGGCTGATGTTCCTTTTCCGCCCCCATTGGGAAGCAAGAGGTAAATAAGACTAAGAATATGGCCAGCTTATTCATAAATATCCAAATTCAAAATTTATTGGTCTATCAAGGCAGTTTCGGGACCTCTCACCCCAATTAAATTTATTTGCTCTAAATCGTTTCTAAATTCTTTCAATTCTGATTTGGTAAAATTAATATTGATGGCTCCCATATTCTCTTTCATATGATGCAATTTTGTGGTGCCTGGAATAGGTACGATAAAAGGTTTTTGGGCCAATAGCCATGCCAATGAAATTTGTGCGGGGGTCGCATTTTTCTTTCGCGCCCATTGTCGAACAAGTACCAGCACATCCATATGGGCTTTGATAGCTTCTGATGTAAAATAAGGAACGGCCGATAGACGGGATTCGCTCGAAAAACGACTGTGTTCATTAAATTTGTCCCCCAGAAACCCACGGCATACGGGCCCCCATGGCACAAAACCGATTCCTAATTCGCCACAGGTATCTATTACTTCATTTTCAAGTACGCGTTGAATCAAGGAATATTCGCTTTGAAGTGCTGCAACCGGTTGCTCGAGATGTGCTTTTCGCAAAGTGGCCGGCGAAACTTCAGATAACCCAAAATGGAGGGCCTTGCCCTCCTTAATCAAATCTTTAACTGTGCCAGCAACATCTTCAATAGGAACATTTGGATCTAAACGATGTAGATAGAGCAAGTCTATACGATCTGTTCTTAATCTTTTCAACATACCTTCTACAGCTTGCCTAATATATGCTGGGTTGCTGTTTCTTCCACCTCTTTGTCCTGAAGTTAAATCGAATCCGAATTTACTTGCTATGACCACCTGTTCCCGAACAGGGGCAAGTGCTTCTCCTACAAGTTCTTCATCTATAAATGGGCCGTACACTTCTGCAGTATCAAAAAAAGTAACCCCTAAATCTACAGCACCACGTATTACAGGAATCATTTCTTTTTTATCCCTTGGCGGATTGTAGCTGCCACTTTTCATACTCATACAGCCTAGTCCAATTGGCGAAACTTCCAATGCGCCCAACATACGTTTACCAGGGCTGGAAGCTGCTTTTGAACCCTCAATTTTTTTAGATGAATTTTTCTCGTGGGCAAAAGTCATAGGGCTTGCCACGAGCCCTGCACCTAAAAGCGCGGATTTTGATATAAAACTCCTTCTATTGACTTGTTTCTTTTCCTCTTTCATGATGTTTTCATTTTATAGGGTAAAAAATTATTGCCCTAAGTGTTTCTGTAAAAAATAAATAACCTTATCTCTGATGTCAGCAACATCGAACATTTCTCCAAAATGGGGGGCATCCTTAACAACAATCAGTTCATTTTCAACGCCATGAACTGTTAACCATGAACTTAAAAGTAGGGATTGTCTTGGCGAAACCAAGTCATCCTTTTCCCCATGAATGATTAAAAAAGGAGGGTCGTTTTCATCCACATAGGTTACAGGGCTAGCAATCTTGGCCAAGTCAGGCCTATGAAGAGGAGGAGCTCCTATCAATAAAGCTTCGGGCGATTTAGCATCATTGGCCCCTGGGAACAATATTAATTCTGCTGGGCCATAAAAATCTACCACTGCCTTAAAGTTGAATGATTCTGTTGAGCCGTTCATAAAAAAATTAGGAACACCATTGTTTTTAGAAAGTCCCATTAATGAAGCTAAATGTCCTCCAGCCGAGAATCCCATTACCGCAATACGGTCAACATCCAAATTATATTTTTCGGCATTGTCTATCAAAAAAGAAACGGCCCTATTGCAATCTTGTATCTGTGCCGGAAAAACAGCTTGGGTGGCAAAACGGTAATCGATTGAAACCAAGGCATATCCTTTAGAAACAATTTCTGCCACTGTTTTTTTCATGTATCCGATATCGGCGTATTTATCATTGACCAACCATCCGCCTCCGTGAACAAAAACAACTACCGGTACCTTGCCGTTTATATTAGGTGGTAAATAAATATCCAACATGTGCTTTTGTAGGGTGTCGTTGTTGTAATTTACATTGCCATGTAATACAGTTCGCTCAGGGAATAGGTTAATTACCCGATTGGTCTGAGAAAATCCCTGCTGAACTATGATAATCCCAAAAAATAAGAAGAGTAAAGGTTTATTAACTTTCAAAATACATTGTTTTTTTAAGTAACTAAAACATTTTACAATTGCTATGGTAATGCAAACGTCATAATCGAACCCGAGGGGTTTTCTTTTGTGCCACCTACCGAAAGTGCAATATATTGTTTACCATCAATCACATAAGAGCACACATTTGCGTTATTGGCCGCAGGCAATTCTTTTTCCCAAACAAGTTCTCCTGTTTTCTTGTCAAAGGCCCATAATTTTTTATCTGCCGCACCACTGATAAATACCAGTCCTCCTGCGGTTACCATGGGACCAGAGCGGCCAAGTAGGCCAGTGTTGGGACCTCCTGGCTCTTGTAGTTTTTCATCGTTCCCCAATGGAATCTGCCAATCATATTCCCCCGTGGAAAGATTCAGGGCATTTAAGGTTGCCCAAGGGGTTTTTAAAGCCGGATTGCCACTAGGGTCGCTCCATGTTCTGTACGGTGTAATGTTCATATACCTTGTAGGTTTTTCTTCATCATCAGCTATTTGTGGAGCATCAATTGTAGCATCCTTCATATTGTATAAAAAGGCAATGATTCCTCTTTCTTCCTGAGCTGTAATCACTCCTTTGTAGCCGGGCATTTTGCCACCTCCTTGCTGTATTTTCTGAAGTGCTTCGCGTTCAGAAAGCTTATCTTTTAAGTCGACCAAAGAAGGTACATCCGCCATCATTCCTTGTTTTTCGATACCATGACAGGCCACACAATGTTTTTCATAGGTAACCCTTCCCAACTCAAAACGGGTATTGTTCTGGGCGGCAAAGTGTTTATCCGCATCCACAATGGTCTGAATTTCGGGAAGATTGTTTCCCCTTATGTACAAATAATCTGTGTTTGGGTCATAGGCAGACCCACCCCAATTGGCACCGCCTCTTGTGGCTGGTAAGGATAATGTTCCCTTTAAATCTGGTGGTGTAAACAACCCTTCATACCTTACCGAACGAAACGTTTTTAATATGGCTTCATGGTCTTCTGGTGAGTAATTATTCAGGTCATCTTCTGTCATAAACTGTTTTACAAAAGGTTTTGGTTTTACAGGAAAAGGCTGGGTTTCAAAAGCTACTTCCCCAGGAAGATTGGATGCAGGTACTTTGCGTTCTTCCACTGGGTAAATAGGTTCTCCTGTATCACGATCCAAGATAAAAACAAAACCTTGCTTGGTCGTTTGGGTGACTGCCTCGATTGTTTTTCCATCTTTTTGAAGGGTCACCAAAGTAGGAGGTGCAGGCAAATCATAATCCCAAATGTCATGATGCACCGCTTGAAAATGCCATTTATAGGCGCCCGTGGTAGCATCCAATGCCAAAACACAGTTTCCGTAAAGGTTAGCACCTATTCTGTCGGCCCCATAAAAATCATAGGAAGGAGACCCCAACGCTAAGTAAACCATACCTCTTTCCGCATCGATACTCATACCTGCCCAGCAATTAACACCACCCGCATATTTGTATGCATCTGGGGGCCATGTCTCATAGCCAGGTTCACCTGGATGGGGAATGGTATGAAAGGTCCAGGCCAATTCTCCAGTTTTTACATTATAGGCACGAACATAACCGGGAGGAGCTCCATAAAAATCGGGTAATCGTGAACCTATAATCACCAGATCCTTAAAAATGCTTCCTGGTGTTGTCAGCGTTACTGAAATTTCTTCCGGATTATCGCGTACCCCAACATTCAAGTTTACTTTTCCGCCTTCTCCAAAAGTGGGAACCAACTCACCAGTTTTTGCATTAATGGCCATTAAATAATTTCCCGCGGAATAGAGGATACGCTTGTCTTCACCATCTTCCCAATACGTAACACCTCTACTGGCAGCACTTGGAGCACCTTCTTCCAAGGCTTTAAATTTCCAAATTTGCTCTCCTGTTTTGGCATTTATGGCATAGACTGATTGTTTTGCTGAATTAGCATACAGTACCCCATCAATTATTATGGGATTACTTTGGCTCGAAATAGGGTCCTCCCCCTGCGGCACATCATCCGTTTGAAAGGTCCAAGCGTTTTGTAGTTGGGCCACATTGGAAACATTTATTTGGTCCAATGGGGAATAGCTTGAAGCTTTGGCATCTGCTTTGTAGGTGGTCCAGGTATTCAATTTTTTTTTGGCTTCCTTGGCACAATTGGTTAATAGCAGCATTGAAATAAGCCCAATATATATGGAGTATTGAATACGCGTATGTACAATTTTTATTTTCATATTTTAATATCGGGAATTTCTTTTCCGTCTTCTGAACAATTCCTGTTAAATCCCACGTGACTGGATTTGCCCTCTTAATTTAATAGCTTTTTTAATTACATCAAGGCGTGCTTTTCTCGGGTCTGGTTTTCCAACTGCATCACCATTTAGTTCAATATCTAAAATCTCACCTCCCTCTTCATTGTAGACTGGCCATTCAGGTAATCCTGCCCCATTAGGATCTCCGGTCTTGGCAAAATTTACCCAATAGGCATTCATGATTTCTGCCACCTTTTTGTCCTCAGGAGTTATCTCAGGATTTCCCCAACGTGCGTCAAGGTTATTAAAAACATAACCCACTTCGGAACCATGGCCGGCACCGTATTTCATTCTTTCTTTCAGAGGTTCCGGTACAAAACCAAAATGGTAAATAAATGTGGGTTCTCCTTGTTCCGCAAAAGCTCTTGCGGCAAAACGACCTGGTTCTCCCCATACCCAATCGGTATTGAATTTTGTAATGACTTCGGCAAATTCTTTGTTGCCTTCAGGGTCATAGGCTACTTTGGCTTCCTCTTTAAAATTACCAAAAAGTGAAAATAGTTCTTCTTTGGTTGTGCTAGCATTAACAAAACTACCACCTATTTCTGCACTGTTGGAACCGATGATTAACGGGATTTTTAATTGTTTTCCCTTGTTGTAGGCACTTTCGGCAGTTTCTATTACTAGTTTGCCGTCCAGGATTGGACCGGAATAAATTCGAGGTCCTCCCTCACCATCCGTTTCTTGTCCACCGTCCACAATTTCTTCCACACTTAGTGCGCGAAGCTTCGCCAAGGCATCGGCACCAGTTCCTTCTATACCATGTTTTTTGGCAAAATTAACACCAATAGTTTCTGCAGAAACAACATAAAAAACATCGGTATTTTCTTCTTTAATTGGCCTACCCGTAAGCACACCATCACGACCACCTCCAGATTCGCTAATGGCTTTATGAAAAAGTCCTTTTGCATCGGGTATTGTCATAAGTGAATGTACCGATACCCCGCCAGCGGAAAAACCAAAGATGGTCACATTATTGGGGTCACCACCAAATGCAGAAACGTTTTTCTGTACCCATTGAAGTGCCGCAATCTGGTCCATGTAGGCATAGCTGCCCTTAGGTTCCTCAGGATGTTCAGTGCTCAAGGCTGGAAATGCAAAATGGCCCAAACGGCCTAAACGATAATTTATAGTGATTAAGATGACGCCTTGCTTTGCGAAATTATTTCCGGCAATTCCCGCCCCGGAACCACTACCGCCAACAAAGCCTCCTCCATGAATCCAAACCATGACCGGTAAATTGGCTTTGGCATCCGCATCCGCAGGTTTCCAAACGTTTAGGTACAGGCAATCTTCCGATGAACCTTCAACTATGGTACCAGGGGCACCACCCCAACCCGATTGGGCACAGTTGGCACCGTACTCGGTCGCATCTAATTCACCTTCCCATGGTTTAACAGGTTGAGGAGGTCTCCAACGAAACTCACCAACTGGAGGGGCAGCGAAGGGAATGCCTTTGAAACTATCTACATCTTCTTCTTGCGCACCACGAATAACACCCAATTCAGTTATGACCCTGGGCGCATCTTCTGTGCCTTCTTGCGCGAATATGGTAACTCCAAGGAGTAACACCAATCCTAAAATATATTTTTTCATTTTTGTTTTTTAAGTTAAGTTGATTTATTCCCTCGTCATTGTTTTGCTAAAGGTTAAATCGGCCAATTTCCACTGTTGATTTTCTTTCACATAGACCTCAGTTACCATAAAGGGATTAGTGACCTCATTAGAGCCTACAACAGCCAAAAGAGTTATTTGGTTCCACAGCATAACAGTATTTTCGTTCAATACTTCGACCATGACTTCTTGTACATCGGCTTTTTTGTAGTGTATGAAACCGCCCCTTATAATTTCTATTTCACGGTCTTTGCCCCATGTACCGCCCATGTGCACAAATTTTGCCTTGTCATGAAAGAGATTCTCAAGCTTATCCGCATCTTTATCGGCCATCCATTGCCATTTTTGGGTAGATAGCTCCCTTATTTCTTTTTCCATATCTCCGGATTGTGCCAATGCAATTTGCGCACTGAAAATCAGCAATAAAAAGCCAAAAGTTATTCTTTTAATCATAATAGAATGTACTTAGTTATATTGAATTAATGGGCAATTTCATGGGTGTCACGGACACTGCTAAAGGTAAGGTCCAATAATTTCCAATCTGTTCCCTCTTTCTTATAAAATTCGGTTACGGTAAACTCATTGGATACATCGTTACCACGAACATGGGCCATAAGCGTAATTCGGTTCCAAAGCACCACTGTGTTTTCATCAAAAATTTCAACTACTACATCGTGTACATCGGCATTTTTATACCAAATGCTTCCAGTTTCAATAATTTCAAGTTCACGGTCTTTTTTCCAAGATCCACTCATGTGTACAAACCTTGATTTGTCATGAAACAAATTGGCCAACTTGTCCACATCCTTATCCGCCATCCATTGCCATTTGGCTTTAGAAAGTTCCTTTATTTCTTTTTCTATGGATGCTTCTTGTGCAAAAGAGGATGCACCAATTAGTACTAGAAAAAGTCCGATTATTATTGTTCTCATTTTGTAATTATTTAATTGTTATAATTTTAAAATACCTTTCCCAAACTTATACAATATAAAAGTCAAACCACTTACCCTATTTACGGATTTACCTACCATTTTTACGGATTAAAGGAACGTAAATGCTTTGTTCACAAAACTTTAACTAAATTATATGAATAAAAAAGGGTTCATGAACATATTCAGGATAGAACTATTGAAGATGTATAGCTAAGAATACATTCCCCCGAGAAATTGTTGGATTCAATTACCTTTGATTCTGGACTTAATCATCCACAGTATTTTACTTGCTTGTTCAAAAAGAGTCTGAGGCAAAGGGTCAATAATTCACACATTTTTGAAGGATTAACAGTAAATTGTGCAATTGGAACTGAACCCAGCCTATTCATTATTCTTATTTGCCCAAAGATAATGGTTGTCCGTCCCCTCCCAAATAAATAACCAGGACAACTACATCTTCTTCACTTTGGTTAATACCACGATGGTATACATTGACTGATTCGGCAAAAGTTTCCCCAGTGGAATATTGTACCGTTTCAAGGTCCTCAAATTCTATAGTGAGCACACCTTCGAAAATATAGGAAAAAACAGGGATGTTATGTTTATGCCAACCTGTAGAACAGCCAGGTGGAAATGTAATTTTTCGAATGGTAACCTTCGCATCAGTAAAATTTGGGTACTTTATTTTTTGACCAATACCATTTATATCCGAAGCAAATAATTCTTCAGTTTTGAGATTATCAGAATATTGGGCTTTGACCCCTATACCAAGTATTGAAGAAAGAAATAAGGAGAACCTTTTTCTCATGGCGTGAACCTGTTTTTTGATTATTCTTTTCAATACCTATATTAGTGAAGAAATGGGGCAATACTCGCCCAAACAGCATCAAAATTTTCCATGAAAACTACATGCCCCGTATTGGGTACAATGGCCAATTGACTATTTGGAATCATTTGATACGCCGCTATGACCGTGGCCAATGGGGCATTCCTGTCAAGTTCCCCTGCCATGACCAAAACAGGACACTTAAGGCTATTGAACAGTTCTTTGCTTGCCGTCATGGAATTATAAAAATGCTCCATATCCTTCCAGAACGCTTCCAGCTTTTGTGGTTCTGGCATTAGCTTTTTCTTTTGTTTCCAAAACTCATTATCTGGATTGAACGGCCCTCCAGTAAAGACTACTTTTCGCAAACCGGAAATCTGTTCCCCTGCACCGATTGCAATAAGTTTTTTGACCCGTTCTGGAAACATGCTCGCTACCTTATAGCCCGTATAGGCACCATCACTAAAACCCAGAATTGTAACACTGTCCCTGGTAATGGCATTGATAACGGCCATGACATCATTGGCCTTTAAATCATAGGTTATGGTTTCCGAACCAATTTCTGATCTGCCATGGCCACGGGTAGCCATGGCAATAACTTTATAACGGGGTTTAAGTTTTTCAATAAAACCTTCCATTTCATCAATATAACCCATGATGCCACCATGCAACAAGACAATCGGTTCTCCTTCGCCATACATTTCATAATAGATTTGCGCATCGCCCGATTGAACATACTGACCGGCAAGGTCATTGTTTCCGTAGGGAATTTTATTGTTTTGCGCCACACTAGACAATGAGAAAAGTAGGGTAAAAACAAGTGGTAATCGAAGGTTATTTTTCATAATTTATTGCCTTAAGCCGTAATGTTAAATGTCATCCGCCTTTATGGTATTGCCTTTAGGCTCTTTGTAGGCGCGTTTGGTCACCTTTAAATCTCTGAAGTATCCAATTGTACCAATATCTACATACAATCCCACGTAACCTTTCTTGTTTTTCCCTAACATTTTATTCACAATAAAGGATGAATATTTCATGTCATTGATAAACACTTCGGCTGTTTCCCCGTTAACTTCAATCCTCATTGTAATCCATTCATTAAGGGTTACAGGAGCCGAACCTTCGTATGTTCCCGCTGGAAAATCATCTCGCAAGGTTTGAAATTTATAATCAGGATATGAGAAATATTGCACCGCATGGTTTCTCGCATACTGGTTATTGATCCTACCTACTTTGGGACGTAAATAAATGGATTCAAAGGCAGAATCATCTTCTTTTATTCTAAAATATACCCCAATAAAACCCGCTGCAGGTGCATACGGGGAAGGGTCTTGAATTTGACTATACATTTTAACCTCTATAGTGCCGTTCTCAAAATCATCTAGGTCAACAAGACGGGCATAATGGGTTTCATCAACAGTTTCTTCCAAGCGATCAGCATCAAAAGGCAATGCCTCTAGATCACGCTCAATTTTCAATACTTTTTTACCCTGAAATTTGATAATGGACCCAGTAACGTTGTGCAGTTCAAATTCCTGCTTTTTAAGCTTAAGGGTCTGACCAATACTGCTGAGTGTCCAAAGACCTAATAGGAAAAGAAGAATGTTATTTTTCATGATTTTGACTTAAAGTTTACAACTACAAAAATCGGAAGGCCATGAACCTTTTACCCTTAAACTAGTTTAAGAAATTAAGCTGATGTGTTATTTACCCAAGATGATTTCCTTGCGAATCATGCTTAGAAACTCAGGCGTAATGCCCAAATAAGATGCAATCTGTGTATTAGGGAGTCTTGAGGCCAAATGCGGGTATTTCTCATAGAAATAACTATAACGTTGCTGTGCCGTTGAACTAATGTTTTGAAAGACCCTATTTTGCAGTTCTACATATTTTTCTTCGGTGATGACTTTAAATATGCGATCCAGTTTGGGAATGTTTATATACAAATGGTACAGGTCTTGTTGGGCAATTTGAATTATTTCGGAGGGTTCTATGGTTTGAATGTTGGATTTGCCAGGCTTGGTATCATGAAAACTGGTAATGTCAGCGATCCAATCATTTTCCGCCGCAAAAAGAATATTATGTTCTTTTCCGGTTGGGTCAATTCCATAAAGGCGCAACACTCCTTTAACCACAAAAGTATAGTGTCTGCATATGTCACCTGTGGTCATTATATATTCACGTCGTTTTAGTTTACGACGCGAAATTCTACTTTCAATCAATGAAATTTCAGCTTCCTCAAAAGGGAGGTAGGTCTCGAAATGTTCAATTAAAGGCTTGGCTTTCATTGCCGAAAAATACGTCTTTTCAATTACACTAACACCTATGAAAATTCAGTAGTCTAAAATAATCACTTGGTTGCTGGGTAATTATCAGTGAATGAAAAAATGAATTTTTTAGGTAGTTACCACAATTGCTTTTTCAAGTATATATCCATCACTTAAGTTACCTGAAACCTTATCTGCCATATTCTGATCTAGACTATTACGGAATATCCCATCCCTAATATTGCTGACATAACCGGCTCCCTGATAATTTTCAGAAGCATATACGCTATCACATATATCTTCGGGGAAGGCAATTTGAGTAACCAATACGGATTTAGCATCCGGAGTTAGAACTTCTAAATGAATATGTGGTGCACGCCCAGGATAATATCCAGGGAAGATACTTATAAAAGATACCCGGCCGTAGACATCCGTAGTCTGTCTCCCCCTTAAAAAATGTTCTTGGGTCAAATCTGTTTGCTGCATCCTAAAACCTCCATATTCGGAGTAATTACCTTGGTTATCACAATGCCATATATCTACCAAAGCATTGTCCAAGGGCTCACATCCAGAATTCTTGTTTAGAATGGTCAGGGTAATTAACAAGGGTACTCCCTTGCGGTCTCCAATAATATTGTCACGCACATAATCCGCAGGAGTTTTGTTCGGAAAAGGGCCTTTGGTCTCACTAGGCGAAACGTTACAATCCTCTAAATTTATATCTTCTTCGTTTTTGTGTTTTTTTCGTGAATTGGCAAAGCCCGTCAATGCAACAACACCTCCTAAACCAATAACACCTTTGATCAAAAAATCTTTTCGCTTCATTTTAATTGTGCTTTACTTGATAATCGAGATTTTAATGCTCCAACGCTTGCGTCGAAATCAAACATGAATATATTTATAATGCCTCGTGGGCTTACCCTGGGGTAGTTTACTTCTCGGGAATAGTTTACTAACTTAACTCTTCTTGAGTACATTATTAAAACATTTAGCACCGATTAAACATGTAGTAGGTAGTAGTAGTTAGACTTTGAATTTAAAAAAAGGTTTAGCCTCAGACTTAAGTTGTAATCTGCATTCACTTAAAAAAGTCTTAAGTCAAAAAGAGAAAAGTAAACAATCTTTAAAGGAAGCATTGGTTTTAACAATGTCCGCAATCATTTCTTAAGACACTAAAAATTCATTTCCATGAATTTCTCCTTTATCGTATTCATATTGATTATTTTTAAATCGATTACTTAATCAACCGTTTATGTGGCTTTATTAATATTTTTTATTTAAAATCAGCTTATGAAGGATAAATACGAAAAATTATATGACTATCTACAGCGCAAAACCCAACTGGAAAAAGATGTCTTTCTTAACTATTGCCATTATTTTAAGCCCAAGACACTTAAACGGAATGAAATACTTCTTCATCAAAATACAGTCTGCACCTTCAATATTTTTGTAAACAAAGGATGTCTTAGGTTCTATTCCCATAGTGAAGAAGGAAAAGAATTAACACGATATTTCGCCTTCGAAAATAAATTTGGCACCTCTTTGACAAGTCTTATAAGCCAAGCGCCTTCCAACGAGAATATCCAAGCGATAGAGAAATCAGAAGTACTTATCATTTCTAGAAATGATTTCTACCATCTTGTTAAAACGATTCCTGAAATAAACTTTGCTTACAGGGATATTCTTGAAATGGCATATATCACCACCACCAAACGAATCTATAATTTTCAAGGAGAAAGTGCACTGGATAGATTGAGGTGGTTAATGAGAAATCAACCCTTGATTCTTACACGATTATCCAATAAAATGGTAGCCTCCTATTTGGGAATAACTCCATATACCTTAAGTAGGTTAAAAACGGAACTCTAATTATTCAAAGTGTTGCCCTAGAGCAATACTTTTACAAGGTAGGCCAACTAATTTTGTGTCATATAAAGTTTACGTATGGATTGGCCGAAGTTTAAAAGATTTGTTTTCGTTTTATTTTTTTTGGTTTTAGGTAAAGCGTTGGCGCAAAAGCCAGAACCACCTATACCCGTAGAAGCTTTTTTTGGTAATGAAGCCTTGTATTTTCAGCTGGTGGTCAAGAAAAAATTCACCCCTAACAGTCGGTTTAATTTCTTTACGGTAGCCACCTACACCGCCGATTATGAAAATAACAGAGAGGAAAACAGCATTGTAATGCCTGTTCAGGTGAGTTATGATATCGGGAAAGGCTTCGGACTAATGGCAGGTACGGACATCAACAGTATCTCTGGATTTTCTGCCCTTGTTGGACCTCAATTCAACTATGCATCAAAGGATTGGCTTATTGTAAATGTTGCGTCTTTTTTTCTAAATGAAGACCAAGACTTTAAACTTTTTGGTCTTTACGAATATAAGCCCGCTTTCAATGAAAATTTGGGACTTTATACCCGGCTACAATATGTTTATAATCAAAGTTGGAAGCTTGGCACCAACAATCAACGCTATCTTTATTTAAGGGCAGGTCTTAAAAGAAAACAATTCATTTTTGGTCTTGCCGCCAATTTGGAGCAGTCGGGTCCTTTTAAAGAAAAAGGAGCTAATTACGGCCTTTTTGTACGATGGGAGTTTAGATAAAAGTACTATAAATTTCCAAATCTGATATTTAACAAAATAGTTATAACTTCTTAAAAATCATCGACATAGATTCCGCATCAATAGCTTCCATATCAATCAGTTTTAAGTCCTTGACCATTTCTGCGGTGGTTGTTTTGTACTTTTTAAAATGTGGGGTTTTTAAATGTGATTCGTAGGCCGATTTGTTGGCATAAATTTCCAAAAGTCTTATTTGTGCCGGGTTTTCCTTTTGGAACATAGGATAAATACAAATTACCCCTGGCTCTAAACGTAAAGATGCTTCTGCCTCTTCTTTTAGTATGGTAAGGTACTCGTCGATGGAATTTGGATCAATCTCCAATTCTGCAATGCGAACCATTACTTCATCTTCGCCAGAATAACTTTTCTCATACTTACTTTCTTGACCAACACAATTCAATGATATTGCGAAAAACAATAATACTCCTATTTTTTGAAAATTCATTTTACTGCTTTCTTAATCCAATTCTTTTTCCTTTAACCAATCCGACATGAGGTCGGCCACTTTGACATTGTTCAAGTCGGAAAACGGAAAATGGGTATTGCCCTTGATTCCTACTTCGGGTAAATGCACCACGGTTACGTCCCCGCCATGTTTGTTAACCACATCGCGCCACTTTCTTGCCATTTCAAGACGTACACGCCATCCGTCTGTTCCGGGATTGGGGTCGTATTCCTTGGGAATAAAATCCCCATAGTATATTACAATCGGGATTTTGGTCAATTTTAGAAATTCTTTTTTCGCAACTCCCACTGCACGCAAAGCACCTGCAGAGCTTTCAATTGGTTCGGGCACTTCCCCTTCGGGAAATGGGAACCCGGATCCGGGTTCGTAAGAGACAATAGCTTTTACTTTTTCATTTTTCATAGCTGTGGCCCAACCAAATCCACCGGAATGGGAATGCGTCACTAGAACTCCATCACCAATTTTATCGAAAAGTTGTGATGCGGCATCTGTAATAACTTCTGTATCAAATCCACCGATATTGGGTGTTATTTGCCTGAAATACTGATTCAGCGTTTCCTCGTCTTGGGCAAACTGTACGCCAGGAAAATAATCTGGCCAAACGCCTACGCGAAAAATGTTGAACCAAAATTGCTCATCAGGATTCGGCACTATGGTAGCTTCAGCCATACTTTTTCCTGCTCTACCACGTCTGGGTTGGTCCATGATATAGGTGCTGAAACCACGTCTTAGAAAAATATTTTGATAGCCCTCACGTCCGTCGGGAGTGGTTTCCCAAGTTTTAGAAAACTGGCCAATACCATGCCACATGACCAAGGGATGTTTACGGGCATTAATAGGAATCTGATAAAAAATGTAGGCGTGGTCACCATGAAAGGTTTGCCCTTCGGGACCCCGTTTAATGGCGTCAAAAGTACCCGGATTGCTTTTTACTGTACCGCCCACGGCAAAACTGCCTTGGTCTTGAATGACCATTGGCTCTTTTTGGGCCTGTATAAACGATACAGTGGTCATCCCTATAATAAATACCTTAAAAATGTTTAGCTTACCTATTTTCATTGATTTAGTATTAAATTATTTATAGGATACGTTTCCCCAACCACTTAACCATGGCTGGGTCTCTATGGTCAAAAAAGCTGCTGGTTTTAGCATCTAGTTTTTGGATAGTTTCTATATCCTCTGGAGAAAGTTCAAAATCAAAAATGTTGAAATTCTCTTTCATACGTTCTTTTCTAACCGTTTTTGGAATGGCTACCACACCACGCTGGGTAAGCCATCTCAAGACTACCTGAGCAACCGTTTTGTTATGTTTTTCACCAATCTTGGCCAATAATGCATTTTTAAAAAGGTCATTTTTGCCTTCAGCAAAAGGTGCCCATGATTCTATCTGGATATTATTTTCTTTAAGAAAGTCTTGGTTTTCAATTTGTTGTTGAAAAGGATGGGTCTCTATTTGGTTCACGGCGGGTGTTATTTCATTATGGATTATAAGGTCCATCACTCTGTCCGGATGAAAATTACTGACTCCAATAGCCCTGATTTTACCCTTTTTATAGAATTCTTCCATAGCTCTCCAAGATCCATACACATCGCCATAGGGTTGGTGTATGAGATAAAGGTCCAAATAATCAAGTTGCAGTTTATCCAAAGATTCCTGAAATGCCTTTTTAGTGCCAACATACCCGTTGGACTGAATCCAAAGTTTTGTAGTAATAAATAACTCTTCTCTAGAAACACCACTCCTTTGAATAGCCTTGCCAACAGCTTCTTCATTTCCGTAGGATGCCGCGGTGTCTATTGAGCGGTAGCCAACGTCAATGGCATCGATTACACATTGTTCGCATACAGCCAAGTCATCAACCTGAAAAACCCCAAATCCTAGAATTGGCATTTTTACACCATTATTTATGGTAACTGTTTTTATTTGCATTCATTCAAATATTACATAGTAAATGTACTATTCTTAAATTTGAAAAAAATTACCATGATTACGGTTTCACCTACCAATATCACCGTTTCCAACTTAATTTTTATACGTCCTACCGTTATGGCTTCTTATTTAGAGAAACATAAACGTAGCTAAACTATAGTTTCATTTTTGGCTTGCGGACCTTACGATTGCCACCAAAAGCATAGTTCAATGAAACATTCCATATAAAATCATCTTCAGGTACAATTTCTGTATCGATCGCTTTGTTTAAAATGGAAGAAATGGAAAGTGGAAACCCTTTTTTTGCCAACGTGATAAAAGCTACCGCATAATAGCCTTCATCGTCATCCAGGGTAAGATAGTACACTTGTGGTGAAATATTAAAATAGAGTGTCTCTGAAATAAACAGATTTGTAAAGGAGGAATTAAGTACTAAGAAATTCGTCTGTTTTACTCCATCATCAAAACCTTTGCCTCTTAAATAATAAGCCCCAACACTTACCTTATCAGAAATTTTATAATTGGGTACAATCTCGGCGGCAAGATACCTTCGTGCTTCAATAAGATCTTCAGTTTGCCCATTTCTTATAATATTTACAGTTCTAAAATTCATGGCAGGATGTGCCCCAACACGGAGTGAAAATCGCTCTTTTTGAACAGCTTTATACCTAAACCAAAATAGAAAGGACCATGGTTTTCCCTCTAGCGCGAATCGCATATCAGGCTCAAAGCTGAACTTACCCTTGGTCATTTTAAGATCAAAAATGGCCGCAGGGTCTCCCAATGAAAAGGAGGGAACCAGGGAGATCCCGTTATGGGTAATTGAGGCTGTACCGCGAAAATCATCAAGGAAAGGTTTTTTTTCTTGTTCTTGGCCATTTATGCAAATGGTAAAGCTCAAAATTGAGATAAACAGAAAAAATCTAAAAAAAACTGAAAAGGTATTAAATTCTGGTTTTTTAGTTGAAAATTGCATCAAGATACTGTACTTTAAATTCATTCGGCCAAAAGTATTCTTTAATGGTAGCGCTGGTATAACCCAAATTACAGATGTTCATACCTAGATTACAGATTTTTAAACTAAGATTTGATTTGCTGATTACCAATGACTTATATTTAACAAGAAATTAGTGGTTCTATGAAGAATGTATACAACATAAATACCGTACGAGATTATCTTGCCTTGCGAAATCAAGAGGTCTTGCACCCTTTGGTTGGGGTAGTCGATTTTAATGAAGTGGATGAATCGGGCAAGGTTATTTCTGGGTATGATGCCCTTAGTTTTAATTGTTATGCCGTTTTCTTAAAAGATTCCATAGGTTGTAAATTAAAATATGGGGGAAAGGATTACGATTATGATGAGGGCACGTTGGTTTTTGTTGGTCCTAAACAGGTCGTTGGCCTTACCTATAATGAACCCAATTACAGGCCAAAAGGCTATGCGCTTCTTTTTCATCCAGATTTGTTGATAGGTACCGAGTTAGGTAGGAAAATAAGTAACTATAATTTCTTCTCATATGCTACGAAGGAAGCATTGCATTTGTCGGCAAAAGAACGCAAGTTGGTATTGAGTTTAATTGACAAGGTGCAATATGAACTAGGGCAGAACTTAGATAAGCACAGTAAAAAATTAATAGTGTCAAGTCTAGAACTTTTATTGGACTATTGTACACGTTTTTACGATCGCCAATTCCTTACCAGGGAAGTTGAAAATAAGGGCGCACTTGACAAGTTTGATAAGCTATTGATAGAATATTTTGCATCGGACAAGCCTCAAAAATTCGGCACGCCATCAGTGGGTCACTTTGCAGAGCAGTTGCATCTATCCTCAAACTATTTTGGAGATTTGGTAAAAAAAGAAACGGGAAGATCGGCCCAAGAATATATCCAGGACAAACTCATAGAAGTTGCCAAGAACAAGGTTTTTGACCCAAATAAATCCGTTAGTGAAATAGCCTATGAATTAGGGTTTAAATATCCGCAGCACTTTAGCCGTTTATTTAAGCAGAAAGTAGGGCATTCTCCTAATGAATTCAGAATGATGAATTGAATTTCCCAATTCAAGGGTATAATTATAGAAAATTGGGTCCCTAAAAATGATCTTTTTTTAGATGTCCTTTAAAAGAATGAAGCTTTTAATTCTTAATTAAAAATTGAGGTCAAAAAACCCAAAGACTGAGATATTTACAAAAAAAAGCTTCAAAAGTTAAAAACTCTTGAAGCCCTATAGAAATTGGTGGAGAATACCGGATTCGAACCGGTGACCTCTTGCCTGCCAGGCAAGCGCTCTAGCCAACTGAGCTAATCCCCCGCAGATGGGCAAAGAAACTGCTTTTTATATAAGTATCAAAATTAAATAACGATACTAGTCCTTTTTGGCCGGCAATACCAAAACTGGTATTTTAACAAAGAACTCTGATTTAGAAATAGTGCTCTTTTCCCATAGCTTTTTAAAGAACCCCCGTTTTCTTCTAAATACACATAATAAATCTGGCTGCTGTGCCTGAAAATGCTCTAAAACCCCTTGATAGGTAGTAGCATTTTCAGTAATGTACAAATTAGAACTTATGTCCATCAAAGCTGGATTTACTGTTAAATCATTATCCGAATATCCAGGTGTTTTTACCAATAGAAGATTAACTTTGGACTTAAATCTCCTCTTTATTATTTCTAATGGAATAAGAGTGCTTTTCCTTTTAACAATTCCAGATTTAAAAGCTGTTAATATGGTTTTAAAAGGAGAAAAAACAGTTCCTTTTGGCACTATTAATGTTGGGATGTTGGTTCTTTTAATAATAGGCCCAGAAGTATGGCCCAAGTAGAGTTCTTCTTTAATATCGTTACTTCTTGGGGCAATAATCAATAGATCTATCCCCAATTCCCTATCAATTTCTTTAAGACCATCAACTAATTCTCCATTATATGTGGCAATTTTTATTTCTACCTTACCTGCATCAACCTTATCTATAACTTCCCTAAGGTTGTCCATACTACTTTTGGAAACTTTATCCGCTATATTGCCTAAATTTCCAGCACCAACAGATACACTAAAAACATCCATCACATAAACTTGTGCGGAGAATTCTGCAGCAAAATTTACTGCATACTGCAAAGTCTCGTGCGCATTTGGAGAGGTACCTATAGGAACTAAAATATTTTTCATGTTATTATTTTATACGTTATATGATAAATTTACAATTAAATTAAATCCAATGTATGATAAGACATGCAAAGATATCGGAAATCCCCAATATTCTATCCCTATCAAAAGCATGTGCAGCTTATATGATTTCCAAGGGAATATACCAGTGGAATGAACACTACCCATCTGCACAAGCCTTTGAGAACGATATAAAAAGAAAAGAATTGTATGTTTTGGAAATTGATGCAGAAATTATTGGCATTATTGTGATTTCTACCTTTATGGATGAAGAATATATTCCCGTTAAATGGTTGACGACCAACCAGAACAATATATACATCCATAGATTGGGGGTTCATCCAAAATTACAAGGAAAAGGCTATGCACAACATATGATGACATTTGCAGAGAATTATGCCAAAGAACATAGTTTTACTTCTGTAAGATTAGATACTTTTAGTCAAAATAAAAGAAATCAAAGGTTTTATGAAGCCAGGGGCTATCAAAAGTTGGGTGACATTTTTTTTCCCAAGCAAAGTGAGCATCCTTTTCATTGTTACGAACTTGTTCTATAGAAAACATTTTTTTGAAAAATAAAATCAATTTTAAAAGCATTAACAATTTAGCCCTACCCGCCACTATTGCAGGGATAGCCGAGCCCATTTTGTCCATAACAGATACCGCCATTGTTGGGAATATTCCCGAAAATGGATTAGAATCATTGGCCGCCGCGGGCATCGTTGGCTCTTTTCTATCCATGATGATATGGGTTTTGGGACAAACCAGAAGCGCCATTTCTGCCATTATATCCCAATATTTAGGTGCAGGAAAAATTGAGGAGGTAAAAAACCTGCCTGCACAGGCCATCTTTTTTAATTTAGGCCTTAGTGTCGTTGTATTGCTTTCTACCATTTTTATTATAGAGGACATTTTTAGGCTTTTTGAAGCTACAGGCAAAATATTGGAATATTGCGTGTCCTACTACTCTATTAGGGTATGGGGATTTCCTTTAACACTTTTTACTTTTGCGGTCTTTGGAATCTTTAGAGGCTTGCAAAATACTTTTTGGCCCATGCTTGTTGCAATTATTGGAGCAATACTAAATATTGTACTAGACTTTATTTTGGTCTATGGAATAGAAGGATTAATAAGCCCCCTTTATTTGGAAGGAGCGGCATGGGCAAGTTTAATTTCCCAAGGGGTTATGGCCCTAATTGTTTTTGTTCTTCTAATTAAAAAAACAAATATCAGTTTAAAAATTACTTTTCCCCTGCATGAAGAATTAGGTAGGTTGGCCTTAATGAGTTTAAACCTTTTTGTACGGGCATTGGCGCTAAATGTTGCGCTTATTTTAGCCGTTAGGGAAGCTACCTCTCTGGGAGACCAATATATTGGCGCACATACCATCGCTACCAACATATGGCTCTTCGCCGCTTTTTTTATTGATGGTTATGGGGCCGCAGGTAACATTATGGGGGGAAAACTTCTGGGAGCCAAAGATTATAATGGGCTATGGAAATTGGCAAAAAAAACAATGCTATACGGAGTCTTGGTTAGTATGGTTCTAATGATTTTGGGCTTCGTCTTTTATCACCCAATAGGACGTTTGTTTTCCCAAGAAACTATAGTCCTGCAGACTTTTTATTCTATTTTCTTTATTCTATTGTTGGGCTTGCCCATGAACAGTATCGCTTTTGTTTTTGACGGGCTTTTTAAAGGTTTGGGAGAAATGAAATATTTAAGAAATGTATTGCTCTCGGCCAGCTTTTTAGGATTTATTCCTGTACTTTATTTGGGAAAATACTTTGGGTGGGGCATTTATGGTATTTGGATGGCATTTACCGTATGGATGCTTATCCGAGGTGGTGCCCTGGTCTGGAAGTTTAGACGAAAGTTTCGCCCTCTATTGCAAAAGACTTAATTTTGGTCAAAACAAAAACTCATGGGAACCAATAGGCCAAACGGAAGCTTATATACCAACATAAAAAACAGAATTGCAACTGTAGAATTTGGACATCCTGCCAGCAATTCTTTTGTTTCCGAACTTCTGGAAAGATTGACTGCCGAGTTGAATAAATTATCTGAAAATAAAGACGTGTCCCTTATTGTTTTAAAATCTGAAGGTGATAGAGCTTTTTGTGCGGGTGCTTCTTTTGATGAATTAGTGGCCATTTCTAACCTAAGTGAAGGAAAAGCCTTTTTTAGTGGTTTCGCCAATGTTATAAATGCCATGAGAACTTGCGCCCAACCTATTGTGGGGCGAATACAAGGAAGGGCCGTTGGTGGTGGTGTAGGTTTGGTTGCCGCATGTGATTATGTGTATGCCACTGAGGATGCATCTGTAAAACTATCAGAACTAACAATTGGAATTGCACCTTTGGTAATTGCGCCGGCTGTGGAGCGAAAAATCGGAAAGGATGGATTGGGAGAACTTGCCTTGGCTCCTACAGAATGGAAAAATGCCTACTGGTCAAAGGAAAAGGGATTGTTCTCCAAAGTGTACGGAAGCATAAATGAAATGGATAAGGAACTTGATATTTTTACTGGGAAATTGGCAGCATATAACCCTGATGCTTTAGCTGAAATGAAAAAAGTACTTTGGGAAGGAACTGAACATTGGAAGAAATTACTGGAAGATCGTGCAGAAATGTCAGGAAAATTAGCACTTTCTCCTAATACCAAAGCTGCTTTAGAGAAATTTAAAAAATAATAATTTTACTACACTATCGTTTTGTCTATCTAACATAATAACATGAATATTCTAGACTTCTTAAACGGAGATTTAATCTTTCCCATACTTGCCCTCTTTGTTGTAGCTATTTATTTTATAAACAGAATAAGAAAGAACAGAAGGTATAAAAGATAGATTATCAATGGGTTGGGGGAAAAAAATAACGGCATTTTTAAAACAACCTTATCCTTTTTATTATGGAGGCAAGAATTTCCTTTTGTTCAACCTTCTTGTATTTTTATTGGCCTTAGCATTCAATTATTTAATTGAACCCTTTAATGTCTATGTCCCGGAACATAAGATGGATTATTTTTGGATAAGCCTTATTCATTCTTTTACTCCAATAGTTGTCGCCTTTCTTTTGCTTCCTTTTCTTTGGAACCCTAAAAATGAAGAAAACTGGAACTTGGGAAAGGAAGCTTTCCTTTTAGCCATCTTTCTGTTTTTAATTGGATTAATTCAATTTCTTATCAGGGATATAATTTATGATAACCCCAATAATTGGTCGTGGAGGTATTTTTTTGAAGAAATAAGAAACACTTTCTTGGTGGGTATTTTTATGCTGAGTATCCTATTGCCCTGGAACCATAACAGGTTAAACCGGAAAAATAGTAGAAAAGCACAAGAGCTTGGCATTGTGAATTCGTTTGAAAAACAGAAACAATCACCAATCTCCATAAAAACCCAATTGAAAGGGGATGACTTTGATTTGAACGTGGCTGATTTTCTTTTTGCCAAGGCCGAAGGAAATTATGTAGAACTTCATGTAAAAACAGAGACATCAACTAACAAACTTTTAAAACGAATTTCCATTAAAGAATTGGAATCCCAATTAAATTCCATTCCCCATATCTTTAGAACACACAGGTCCTATTTGGTCAACCTTCTTTTTATTGCAAGTATTTCTGGGAATGCCCAAGGATATCGTTTAAAACTAAGAGATTCCGAAGAAATGATTTCTGTTTCCAGGAACATGATCTCCAAGTTTGAAAATCAACTAAAAGTTATTTAAACCATTTCTTGTTATTTGTCCCAAAAGCTTGCTGTCCGTCACAAGCTTCTCTTTTCATGGCATATAGCCCTTACATTTGAACAAAAATATAAAGGCATGCGCAGGCACGATTTAGATTGGTTACGGGTTTTGGTATTTGGGTTACTTATTTTTTATCATGTGGGAATGTTCTTTGTCCCTTGGGGTTTTCATATAAAGAACAATATTATTTATGATTGGCTTATATACCCCATGCTATTTGTAAATCAATGGCGACTTCCCATTCTCTTTGTGATTTCTGGTATGGGCACCTTTTATGCTTTGAACAAAAGAACAGGAAAGCAATTTGCGTTGGAGCGCATCATTAGATTGTATATTCCATTAACAGTGGGTATGCTACTTATTGTCCCCCCACAGGTATATATAGAACGCTTAGTAAACAATCAATTCTTAGGGAATTATTTTGAATTTTGGCCTTCCATGGCTTTCAATGGTATTTATCCTGAAGGGAACTTTAGTTGGCACCATCTTTGGTTTTTGCCCTATTTGTTGATATTCTCCTTGCTTTTAATCCCTGTTTTCCTCTATTTAAAAAAGCATCCTGCAAATAAATTTATAGTATGGATCAATAAATTGGCCACAAAACCTTTTGGTCTCTTTTGGTTGATCATTCCCTTGTATTTGTGCGAAGCATTTTTAGAGCCCTTCTTTAATGTTACCCATGCCCTAATTGATGATTGGTTCAATTTTACCAGCTCAATGATTCTTTTCTTTTACGGTTTTTTACTGATTTCAGTTAAAGCAACCTTTTGGAAAACTGTGGAACAATATCGCAAATGGTATCTCATTGCTGGGCTGGTGGGCTTTTCAATTTTAATGACCATTATTTTTGGTTTTGAAGACTCTACTGTTATTCATTTTACAGAAGCTCTTGTGAAGGTTTTTAATATTTGGGCCTGGATTATGACCCTCTTTGGCTATGCCTCCAAACACCTAAACAAACCAAGCAAAACATTGTCCTATGCCAATGAAGCGGTTTATCCATTTTATATTATGCACCAAACCATTATGATAATCATTGGGTACTATCTTATGGATTTAAATTGGGGGTTCGTTCCAAAGTTTAGCATCATGATTTTGGGAACTTTTTTAGGGTCATGGCTTATTTATGAGTTTTTAATCCGAAGATGGAAATTGATACGTCCTTTGTTTGGGTTAAAGATGAAATGAAATATAAACTAAGTTTCTACAATCAGGATAGAATGGCCTCTCTACTTCTGTAGTTCATACTACATGTAACAAATTGATTAAAAAGGAGTAGAAAGTTTTTAACAATTGTAATTTTTAAAAATATCAAGAACCCTTATCCTCCGAATTGCAGTACCTTTTCCTTAATTTTATCACACAACTATCCAACCTATATAAAAATGAAAAATATAGCTTTTATAATTTCACTAATATTCAGTTTCATTATTGTTAGCTGTGGAGATAACCAGAAAAATCCAGAAAAGGAAGTTGAAAAAAAATGGTACAAGGGAAATCTCCATACCCACTCTTTTTGGAGCGATGGTGACGAGTTTCCCGAAACTATTTTAGATTGGTACAAATCCAACAACTATCAATTCATATCCCTTTCTGATCACAATACTATTTCAATGGACGAAAAATGGATCCAGGTCCGTGAGGATTCCATATATCAAAATAGCTTTAAAAAATATTTGGATACTTATGGGAAAGATTGGGTAGATTACAAAATTGACTCTGGAAAAATAAACGTAAAACTAAAAACTTATGCTGAGTATAGCAATCTATTTGAAAAGCCGGGAGAGTTTTTGGTAATTCACTCCGAAGAAATAACTGATAAATATGAGGATAAGCACATTCATATGAACGCCACCAACATTCAACAAAAAATTAGTCCACAGGGTGGTAATAGTGTTGCGGAAGTACTTCAAAATAACATAGATCAAGTACTAAACCAACGTAAGGAAACCGGTGTTCCAATTATGCCACATATAAATCACCCGAATTTTTATTACGGAGTTAGCTTGGAAGACATGATCAAGCTTAATGGGGAACGGTTTTTTGAAGTCTACAATGGACATCCTATGGTACATAATATGGGCGATTCCACCCATATATCCACTGAAGAAATGTGGGACCTTATCAATATTTCCTATATAGAGAGCAAAAAGCCCATTATGTATGGACTGGCAACAGATGATTCACACAATTATCATAAAATGGGCCGTGAATGGAGTAACTCTGGCAGGGGCTGGGTAATGGTACAAGCAGATACCTTATCTGCTCCTGCTCTAATTAATGCTATGGAAAATGGGGATTTTTATTCCACTACAGGGGTTATACTGAAAAACTTGAAATATGATGCCAGCAGCATTTCTGTAGAAATAGAAGCTGAAACAGGAATCTCCTATAAGATAGCATTCTATGGATGTCTTAAAGGCGAAACAACCATAAAAGAGTTGGCATCCTATGAAGATACTTCCGCAAAATTTGAAATAACCGATGATTTACTCTTTGTTAGAAGTAAAATTACTTCTAACAAACTCCAGGAGAACCCTATAGAAAATATAAAATACGAAACCGCTTGGACGCAACCCTTCCTTAACCAATAATTTAAAAGAATCCCTACCTTTGCTTCGCAAATTACTCTTATGGGCACTATTAGGATTACCAAACAATTTACTTTCGAAACAGGCCACGCACTATACGGTTATGACGGAAAATGTAAAAATGTACATGGCCATAGCTATAAGCTTTCCGTAACTGTTATTGGAAAACCCATTGCCGATACCTCTGACGTAAAATTGGGAATGGTCATCGATTTTGGCGACCTAAAAAAGATTGTGGAAGAAGAAGTTGTAGACCCTTTTGACCATGCAACGGTATTCAATAAAAACACCCCACATGTGGATTTGGCTAAAGAGTTGACAGATCGGGGCCATAAAGTAATTTTGGCCGATTACCAACCCACCAGTGAAAATATGGTGATAGATTTTGCTACAAAAATAAAAGCCAGATTGCCCAAAGAAATACAGTTACACTCCATAAAACTAAGAGAAACAGAAACCGCCTATGCAGAATGGCATGCTGCTGATAATTAAAATTTGATAAAGGATTACTTAGTAGCCCCAGGACCTTTTACAAATCTTCCTGCATTTGTTCCGGTGTGTTCCCCATTCTTTAGAACGGCCATGCCATTTACCCAAACATATTCCACCCCAACGGCGTATTGGTGGGGTTTTTCAAAAGTTGCTTTATCGTTTACTATCAAAGGGTCAAAAATGACAACATCCGCAAAATAATTCTCTTTCAACAACCCTCTGTCCTTAATTTTTAGGTTATTGGCGGGAAAAGACGTCAATCTTCTAATACCCTCTTCCAAAGGGAAAAGTTTTTTATCTCTGCTAAAAAGTCCCAAAACTCTAATGAATGAACCATACGCACGTGGATGTGTACTTTGATTTAGAAATACTCCTTCTGTACTATAAGAACCGGCATCCGAACAAAAGCTCATCCAAGGTTGTTGAATTTTTTTGTCAATATTATCTTCGGACATTGAAAAATAGACCACTTGTATTCGACTTTGGTCTTTTAGAATAAGTTCAACAATGGCTTCATCTTCTGGCAAGTTCATTTCCTTTGCCACTTCGTCCAAGCGTTTTCCCAAAAACTTACGTAATTCCGGGTTTTTAAAGCCCACGAACAATACTCCATGTGCTGGAACCCTCCAATAAATCTCTTTTATTGCTTTTTCCTTTTTCAACGGGTCTCTCAACCGCTCCAACATATTTTCAACCCCTCCTTCACGCACCCATTCCGGTAACATAACATGAAGTCCCGTTGAACTTGCGTTATAGGTATACATATCGGCAGTAATCTCCAAGCCTTTACTTCTGGCATTGTCTATCATAGTGAAAACAGTATCTAATTTTGGCCAATTGTCTTCACTAGAGGCTTTAAGATGGTATATTTCTGCCCTTATATCCGCTTCTTTGGCAATGCTTAAAACCTCATCAACAGATTCTATGAGCTCATTTCCTTCACTTCTTATATGGGAAATATACATTCCGTCATAGGCACTTGCCACTTTTGACAACTCTATCAATTCTTCCGTATCCGAATGCATACTTGGAGCATATAACAAGGAAGATGAAACGCCTACGGCTCCCTCCTCCATGGCCTTGGCCAAAAGAGCTTTCATTTGTTCTAGCTCTTGGGGGGTGGGTTTTCTATTGTCATACCCCAAAACATGTCTTCGTAAGGTGCCATTACCTACAAATGAAGTAACATTGGTAGAAACGCCTTTTTCCTCCAAATGTGATAAATATTCACCAAGTGTGGTCCATGGAACATCAAATTTTATTTCTTGCTGACCGTTTAACATATCCTTCTTCATTTCTTCGTTCAACGGCCCCATGGAACTCCCTTCTCCCATAACCAAAAGGGTAACCCCTTGTCTAATGTCGCCTTGAGACCTGCCATCCTCTAACAAGCTTATATTCGCCCAACTCAACATATTAATAAATCCTGGAGAGACAGCCTTTCCTGTAGCATCTATCTCGTTTTGTCCATTGCCCTTTACATCTCCCACAGCAAAAATTCTATCATTTTTTATAGCCACATCACCCACATATGGCTTATCTCCAGTGCCATCATAAATAGTTCCGTTTCTAATAACTGTATCGTACTGTGGTGAGTTATTACATGAAAGAATAAAAGCAGCGACTATAAGAGAAACAAAAAACTTCATACCATATATTTTAGAGGAGTTTAAATTTATAAAATATCCCATGGAAAATGATGGTTAGCACATATTATGTGGTTCTATTCTCGCTAATCTTTAACTATATTTGTTTGATAAATGAAGAACATTACCCTTCCAACAGGTAAAAAAGTGTATTTCGCCAGTGACAACCACTTGGGAGCTCCCACAATGGAGCAAAGCCTTCCCAGAGAGAAAAAATTTGTGGCTTGGTTAGACAAAATAAAAGAAGATGCAGGTGTAATTTTCTTGATGGGAGACCTTTTTGATTTTTGGTTTGAATATAAAACCGTAGTTCCAAAAGGGTTTACTAGAACATTGGGGAAATTGGCAGAATTATCGGATGTTGGGATACCAATTTACTATTTTGTTGGCAATCATGATCTTTGGATGAATGGGTATTTTGAGGAAGAATTGAATATCCCCGTTTTTCATGAGCCACAACAATTTAGAATAAACAACACTTCATTTTTTATTGGCCATGGCGATGGTCTTGGACCTGGAGACAAGGGCTTTAAACGAATGAAAAAAGTTTTTACAAATCCATTCTCCAAGTGGTTATTTAGATGGCTACATCCAGATTTAGGGGTAAAATTGGGACAGTATCTTTCAGTAAAAAACAAATTGATTTCGGGTGATGAGGACATTAAGTTTTTGGGTGAAGAAAACGAATGGTTGGTGCAATATGCCAAAAGAAAGCTGGAAGACCTGCATTATGATTATTTTATTTTTGGACATCGCCATTTACCTTTGGAGATTGACCTCAACGAAAAATCTAAATATATAAATCTAGGGGATTGGATTATCCATTACACCTATGCCGTTTTTGATGGAAATACCTTAAATCTTAAAAAGAACAAAATAGAATAAGAGTTTCCACTATCTATTTTGGCTCCCAAAAGGCATAGTTTCATTGTAAACATATTGTAATCCTTTTCTTACAACATATTTTGTGGGGTTCACAACAATAGTTTCCAAAATATTTAGTGCACTTATATATTTACACTGTTGTTAAGTTTTAGTGAAGACCCAAATCTTTAAATTACCTACAAAAAATCAAGCCCCGCCTACGGGGCTTTTTTTATTCAAAATTTTATGATTATTAGCCCTAACTATAAAAAGCAAGGTTCAATCCTATATATCCGCCTCATGTTCTTCCAAATCTTTGGTTAAATCCAGTTTTCTAAAACTAGGAGAGGCAATACTGGTAAGTCCCACTGTAAATAATGTCATAGCACCACCAAAAACTACGGCAGTTACAGTGCCCATCCATTTAGCGGTAAATCCACTTTCAAAAGCACCCAATTCATTGGAAGAGCCAACAAACATGGAATTTACAGAGGCTACCCGGCCCCGCATATGGTCTGGAGTTTTCAATTGTAAAATGGTCTGGCGAATTATCATGGAAACCCCATCTACTGCACCACTTATAAACAAGGCCATAACGGATATCCAAAAGGAAGTGGAAAGCCCAAAAACAATGATACACACACCAAACCCAAAAATAGCCCACAACAGCTTTTTACCCGCATGTCTATGTAGTGGAAAATAGGCAGAACCCAACATGGTAATGCTGGCTCCCACCGCAGGGGCAGCCCTTAATACACCAAATCCTTGGGAACCCACATGTAAAATATCTTGCGCAAAAATTGGTAGTAGTGCTACAGCCCCCCCAAAAAGGACAGCAACCATATCCAAGGTCAATGCCCCAAAAACAGCTTTGGTATTAAAAACAAATTTTAATCCCTCCTTTAAGCTGTTCATCACTGGCTCGCCTAGTTTTGGGTTTAAAATAGGCTTTTTTGAAATTCTGAAAAGCGCAATAAGAGCAATGAGCGAAAAGGTAAATACCAAACACATTGACCAATGGACTCCTATCCAACTAATGGAAAAACCTGCCAATGCTGGTCCAACTACCGAGGCCACTTGCCAAGTGGAACTACTCCAAGTAGCGGCATTGGGATATATTTTTTTAGGAACAATTAGTGCAACCAAGGAAAAAATTGTAGGTCCAATAAAAGAACGGACAAAACCGCCCAAAAACACAAGAAAATAAATACCGTACAAAATACTTTTTGATGGAACTCCATTTATAATCTCTGGCCAACTCAATAAGAACAGTCCAAAACTAATGACCGAAAATCCCAAAATACATTTTACCAAAAGGCTTCGTTTCTCCTTTTGGTCCACTACATGCCCAGCAAAAAGCGCCATGGAAACTGCTGGGATAACTTCCATAAGTCCAATTATTCCCAATGAAAGAGGGTCTTTGGTCATGGAATACACCTGCCATTCTATTACAATAAATTGCATGGACCAAGCAAAGACCATAGCAAAACGGACAAGTAAAAAAATATTGAACTCCTTATATCGTAAGGCAGCATATGGGTCTTTAGCGCTCATTTCGCAAGAAAATAAAGGCACAAAGGTATTCTTTATTGCCCAAAAATGATACTGAAAAAGGGCTAACTACCCACAATATCCCCCAAATAATTATCTAGATTTATTTGGAATAAGGTCCCTTCAATCAAATCTTGGATTGCCTGAAGCTCTTTGTAGCTAACTGCCAAAGTAATTTGGGGGGCTGGAGTATCTAAAAGCAATGCTCTACAACCTTCATCTTGGGTACATTGGCCACAAAGTCCACTTTCCCCTTTAGTGCATTTAATGTTTTTGGAAAACTGAACCAATTCTTCTTTGGATAATAAAAGACCTGTGTCCCTAAAAACCACTTGCACCTTTTTATAATGTTTGGCAGTACCTCTCCTCCATTGAAAAGCCACTCCAAAATTATTGCTATAAATATGATCAATATCGTTCATAGGATTTACAAAAGTTCATTTTCTTTGAGCACTTTAAGTGTTTTTAATACATTATCTGTGGCACGAGTCATACTATTTGCAGAAATAGTAGCTCCAGCAATACCATCTATAGTTTCCTCATAAACAACGGAATCCATAATGGATAATCCTATGAATTGTTTTAGCCAACGTTGGCTACCAATCTGCAAACCATAATCCTCACGATAGATAAGTACTTTTGATTTTTTTATGGTCAAGTCAGGATTAAAAAGAATCACATAGTCAAACACTTTTTTCATACTTGGGGCTTCCCCAACATAGATATAGCCAACAAACTCCTTGGCTGAATGGACCTTAAAAAGATTGTCTCCTCCCAATTCCGCTTTTGTATCCCTATTTATTCTATCTGAAACTTTTATGGGATCCAAATTGTAGGCTTCAATGGCATAAGTTGTCTTAATGGCGCTATCTACCTTTTTTTGAAGACGTGGTGGAAACTGAACCTTTACAAACGAGAATAAAAGTATGGTCGTACTTATTATGACGACCGTACCAAGTACTGTTTTATTTCCCCTCAACATGGGCAGTTGTCTTTTTCTCAATAAATTTTTGCAGCACCCCATTTATATCTTCCTGGTTACCACTTTCTTTTTCCAAAGATGAAAGGTGCATAAACAAAGGCTTTTCATCCACTGCTTTCTTTAGGGTTAAATCCCCTTCCCTATCATAGACTTTATCCCATGAAGTGCGTACTTTTGCCCAGAAATCACCATGCTTTGCCCACCATTCTTTGGCAACAGCACACTCTTCATCTGGCACTTTTTTATAAATATTGTATCCTTTTTCTTGTGCCAATAAAACATCTTCCGTTCCATCCTCTCTAATAATTTTGTCATTATCCTGTTCATGAACCCAGCCAAAATTTGTTATTTCTTGTCTGTTTCCTCTAAACATAACATTATAATCACTGCGTTTACTATACTCTCTTCTTGGTAACGGTGCGCTGGATTTATTTTCCCAATAGTGTTTTCCATCCGCATGAATCCAAGTAGCAGAGCCGGCATACCTTGGACTATCCTCCGTTTGGTACACTTTCTGTGTCCACTGTCCTTTTATCTCTTTCGCGGGAACTGTCTTAAATACCCAATTGTTGTCCTTATCGTAATGAAACACTTTCTGGTCTTCATACAACCAATCCTGCCTCCAGTGCTTAATCACCATGGTATCTCTAAGTACCAATAAATGTTGGATAGAAAGTTTGTTGTCCTCATCTTCTATTAGCAAAGCAAGTTCATGGGCAGAAGCCGTATAATCATGGTGCTGTTCATAATCAATTTCTGGTGCAAAAGTTTCAGTGTACTTAAAAGTAATGTCATAACAGCCACACATTGCCTTAATGGCTTCAATGTCCTGCTGTTTTTTGCCTTCTTGTGCAATTCCTCCAAACATTATCAACACTAATAATGCTGTTATGGGCTTAAATGTTTTCATAATGATTCTTTTAAAGTTGATGGATAAAATTCTTTGACAAAAATATTAAATTTATTTAGATTGATTAAAAATAACTAATATATTTGTTGAAAATTATTTTTATTAAGATTTAGTCTAAATAATAAATGAAGGCAAAACTATTCTCTTTAACCTTTTTGTTTCCCTTTTTTTTCTTTGCCCAAGAGATTGAAAGTCATATTGACAGTATTCCTGCATTAAATAATTTGGATGAAGTAGTTGTTACGGGACAAATAAACAAGAAAAGTGTAGATAAGTCTATTTTCGAGGTTAAGGTCATTAAACAGGAAACAATAGAGCTTCTTGGCGGAAGCACCTTGGCAGATGTATTAAATCAATCTCTAAATATTACCATACAACCCAATCCTTCAACCGGAAAAAGTAATGTGAGCCTTTTTGGCCTTGATGGGCAATACTTTAAAATATTAGTGGATAATATTCCCTTGATCAATGATGAAGGTTTGGGTAACAACACCGATTTAACCCAAATAAATCTTGATGACATTGAGCAAATAGAAATAGTGGAAGGCTCCATGGGTGTCCAGTACGGCTCCAACGCCGTTTCTGGTATTATAAATATTATTACTAAAAAGGAATCCCAACATAAGTGGGAAATAACGCCATATATACAAGAAGAAACCCTTGGTAGTGAATATGGCTTTTTTGATAAAGGCCGCCACATACAATCCTTAAAAATTGGAAATCAGATTTCTAAAAATTGGTACATTAATGCAGGGTTTACACATAATGATTTTACAGGTTTTTCCAATGAACAACTTGGCCAGCACCATCCTTTAAACGATGGAAAAAGAGGGTTTGAGTGGTTGCCGAAAGAACAATATTCCGGAAAAGGATTATTACGATATGCCACAAAGAACTTTCAAGGGTTTTACCGATTGGAATATTTTGATGAAACAATAGAGCGGTACGATTCCATTGTAAGAGAGAACTACAATTCCGCTACACAGACCACCAATCCCACAGCTACGGACGAAATTTTTACATCAACCAGGCTATACCACCATGCAAACATAGTAGGGCAGGTATTTGGACAATTAAACTATGACATCTCTGCATCTTATCAGCAACAAAAAAGAAATATTGAGCAGTACAATTATCGCATTAATGCAAGAGAAAAATTTGATATAAATAAACAGGAATACGAATCCCGAAAGGGACTTTATTCCAGGGGCACTTTTACCAACTTTTTTACAACGGATAAACTTGATTTTCAACTTGGATACGAGCTAAGCAATATTAAAGGGTATTCTTCTGCCCTAGCGGGCAGTTTTGATGGTGACAATATTGAAAGACGATTGGAATCATACGATGCCTTTGCCACAGCAGAAATTCCCATTGGAAAAAAATTATCTGTCCAACCCGGAACAAGATTAATGCTTTCGTCCCAATTTGATGCCCAAATGGCCCATTCTTTAAGTGTGCGTTATGTTCTTAAAAATAATTATCAATTACGTGCTGTTGTAGGTAGTTCCCCCCGAAACCCCAACTACCATGAGCTTTTCACCTACTTTGTGGACGTTAACCATGATGTACGAGGAAACATAAATGTAAAACCAGAACGTGGGTTTTCTTCCTTTTTGCACCTTAAGAAAACATTTTTTTCAGAGGACCTTTCTTGGCAGCTCAACAGTAAACTTTCCACATGGTATCTAAAAGTAGATGATCGCATAGAGCTAACCATTGTAAATCCAAGCCCCTTGGCCTACCAATATAACAATATAGACCTCTATAAAACTTGGGGCCTTTCATTTACCAACGGGCTTTCATATGATAATCTGCAATTCAATGTGGGGTTGTCCTTTTCTGGACAAAGCAAAGTGCTGGAAAGTGATGGCGCCTATAACGACGATTATCTATATGCATTACAGGCCAATACCAATTTGGCATATTCCCTGCCCAAAATCAATACAGTTTTCTCCTTGTTCTTTAAGTACAATGGACCTGAATATCAATTTCTATTGGATAATGAGGGAGATGTCAACAACTTCATTAGGGTTAAACAGGACGGGTATAGCTGGGCGGATGCATCGATCAAAAAAACATTTATGGACAAAAAAGTGCACTTGACCCTAGGGGCAAGGAACTTGTTCAATATTACAAGAATAAATAGACAGACAAGTCTCGGGGGAGAAATACATTCTTCCGCCAACAATGGGCTCCTTTTAGGATATGGAAGGTCCTATTTTGTAAAATTTTTATATAAACTAAATATCTAAAAATCAATTTTTATGAAAAATCCAATCCCTTATTTACTAATATTTACTCTCCTTTTCATTGGGGTTAGCTGTAGTAGCGATGATGAAACCGTTCCAGAGACATTGGTTGTTGCATTTGAAAATCCATCTTTAAGTTTTGATACTGTTGACACCCAAAAAGAAATAACTTTGGTGTTTTCTGCCACAACATTGGAAAGTGGCACCGTAACCATAAATTATACTACTGAAAATGCGACCTATGGTGATACGGAAGATTTCACCACATCTCCATCTGGCGCATCAGGTTCAATTGTGGTTGATATTGCCGAATCAACTAACAGCACATCATTTACATTTAACAAATTAAAAGATGCCATTGAGGGCACTACAAAATTGGTTACTTTCAGTATAGCTTCCATTAGTATTCCAGATGCTATATCCAATGGAAATACTCAATTACAGATCAGTTTTGCCGAGACTGCAGCCACCGCCGGTAGTTTTGCTCCAGAAGTGGGTGGTCCAAATGAGCCTAACCAGGTATATGTAGATTTAAGTTCTTTAACACAATCCTCTGCCAATCGTGCAAGTTGGGATTTAGGGTTCCATAGTGGAGATGAATATAGAGTAACACTAAACGGATCCATTTTTATGGCTGCCGCTAAATTGGAAGCTACAGATATAGATGCCGTAACACCGGAGGATGTTGCCGAATTACAGCCACAAGTTGCTGTTGGCACTTTTGATGCCGCAAATACAGCCTACGTAGATGGGGTTACAGGTGAGATAACAACTACTGCAATTGCTGAGATTTCGGAAACAGACGAAGACAACACTGTTTATTTATTGAACCTTGGGTTTGAAGTGGGAACTGATACTCCTGATATAGGCAGTGTAGATATAAGCGATGATCCACGTGGATGGAAAAAAATAAGAATACTTCGTAGTGGTACGGATTATGTATTACAATATGCTGATTTAGATGCATCGGAACATACGGAAGTAACCGTTTCTAAAAATACGGGATACCACTTTAGCCATTTTAGCTTTGATACGGAAAAAATAGTATCTGTACAACCAGCAAGTGATAAGTGGGATATGAATTTTACAGTTTTTACCAATGAAATACCTGGTTTTGGTTCTTATGGGTATTCAGATTTCATTGCGACAAATAGTCTTTCGGGAGTTGGAGCATATCAAGTAGAGGCCGCAACAATAGCCTATGCAGACTTCACTTTATCCAGCGTGGAAGAAGCTTCTTTTGTAACCGAGGCACGTGCCATTGGAAGTGGTTGGAGAAATGGTGGTGGTCCAGGCACTCTTCCTTCCATTAAGGATGATATTTATTATGTTCTAAAAGATGCTGATGGAAATATCTATAAAATTCGTTTTACTGCTCTTGTTAATGAAAGTGGGGAAAGAGGTTATCCAGAGTTTGAGTTTGAACTTTTATAATAAACTAGGTAGGGATTTTAAACGCCCTATTTAGCACTCTTTAGGTTTATACTAGTTTTGCGGAAGGCCGTTTTCTAATGAAAACGGCCTTTTTAATTAATTCTTCGTGTTTTTATTGATGTTTTGTGGTTATCACATGATTAATATTGATTAAGAAAAGAGCCTATTTTATGTCTTTTATCCTTAATTGAAGGCTTATTTTACCATTCCACTCATTTTCATCCAAAACATAAGCCGCACTAAAGGGTTTTTTATTGACCACTAAATTTATTTTGTTTCCAAGGTTAAAACCAATGGCATCTATAGACCTATTGACTCCTCTTGATGTGACATCATTACTTGGCCTTACTTTACATTTTAAATGTTTGTCGTCTTCGCCAACACATTTTGCATATCCAGTGTCCTGTAGATTATCCGTCATAAAAACCGGTGCCATATTGCCAGGACCAAAAGGAGCAAACTGATTTAAAATCCGCATAAGTTTGGGTGTAATCTGATTTAATTCCAACTGGGCATCAATCTTTATTTCTGGTGTCAACAAGCTTGTATCAATAGTTTCTGAAACCACTTTTTCAAATTGCTTTTTAAAACCCGAATATTGTTCCTCCAATAAGGTAAGTCCAGCTGCATATTTATGCCCTCCAAACTGTTCAATATACTCTGCACAACCTTCTAGGGCATTGTACACATCAAAACCCTTTACAGATCTTGCCGACGCAGCCAATTTTTCACCACTTTTAGTAAAAACCAAAGTAGGTCTGTAGTAGGTTTCTGTTAAACGGGAGGCCACAATCCCTATGACACCTTTATGCCAACTTTCTTTATAAACAACCGTTGTGAACCCTATTTCTTCATCATTTTCAAGAATCTGTGCAAATGCCTCTTGGGTAATCTCTTTATCCAGTCCTCTTCTATCCGTATTGAACTCTTCTATTTGTTTGGCAAAAATCTCAGCTTGGTCAAAATCTGTTTCCGTTAATAAATTTACAGCATGTTGGCCATGTTCAATTCTCCCTGCGGCATTTATTCTTGGAGCTATAATAAAGACAACATCGGTAATGGTGAGCTCTCTCTTTTTGATTTGATTTATGATGGCCTGTATCCCTATCCTTGGATTACTATTTATTACCTTAAGTCCATAATAGGCCAAAACCCTGTTTTCGCCAGTCATTGGGACAATATCCGCGGCAATGGCCGTTGCAACCAAATCCAAGTACGGAATTAAATCATCAATGGTTTGTCCTTTCTTAGCTGCCAAAGCTTGTACCAATTTAAAACCTACCCCACAACCGCAAAGTTCATCATAAGGGTAAGAACAATCATCCCTTTTAGGGTCCAATACAGCAACGGCATTGGGTAATTGGTTCCCCGGCCTGTGATGGTCGCAAATAATGAAATCTATTCCCTTTTCACTGGCGTAAGCCACTTTTTCAATGGCTTTTACCCCACAATCCAGTGCAATAATGAGAGAAAAAACATTGTCCTCTGCAAAATCTATTCCCTTAAATGAAATTCCGTACCCTTCATCATACCTGTCAGGGATATAGGTCGCCACATTGGGATACTCCTCCAAAAGATAAGAAGAAACCAACGCCACAGATGTGGTGCCATCGACATCGTAGTCCCCATAGACAAGAATATTTTCTCCATTTTCAATAGCCCTTTCTATTCTATTGACCGCAACATCCATATCTTTCATTAGAAATGGGTCGTATAAATCTGCTAATTGGGGTCTAAAAAAAGCTTTTGCCTCTTCATATGTGGAAATTCCTCTTTGTAAAAGCAAATGCGCCACCAAACCATCCACTTGCAAGGCTTGGGCTAGTTGATCTATTTGTTGTTGTTCTGGTTTAGGCTTAAGTGTCCAGCGCATATTTAATTTCCATTATTATTGCTCCACTTGCAATGACTTCATTTTACTTATGGTGAAAAATCACTTTAGTTTCCATTTTGGCGAACTGACGAAACATTTCAAAAACACCACAATATTTATCCACTGATAGGTTCACGGCTCTTTGTAAACGCTCCTCATTTAAATTACTTCCATAAAAATGGTATTCCACCACTACCGCATCATAATGTTTGGGGTGTTCCTCTGTCATATTGGCAATTGTGTCTATCTTAAAAGTATCCACTTCCAATTTCATTTTTTTTATCAATGAGGCAACATCCAGCCCAGAACATCCAGCCAATGCAGAAAGCATCAAAGATTTTGGTCTTAGACCGTCACTTTCCTCCTTATCCTCAATTTTAAATGTATTCCCAGAGGTATTGGTGCTTTCAAAAGCCATCCCACCCAACCATTTGGTGGTAATATGATTTGTCATAGTCTCTTTTTTTTGTTTCTTGTAGGGCGTAAAAATACAATAAAAAGACAGCACTATGCCATTGGTACAACCACTAGACCCCGACCATGATTCCAAAACAAAACAACTGGCTGAATTCTTTAATGAAACCCTGGGTTTTTGTCCCAATTCAGTGCTTACTATGCAATATAGACCAGCTATCTCCAAGGCTTTTATTAATTTAAATATGGCCGTTATGGCCAATGAGGGCAGGGTAACCTCCGCTTTAAAAAGAATGATTGCCTGGGTAAGCAGCAATGCCACAGGGTGCCGTTATTGCCAAGCGCATGCCATACGTGCCGCAGAACGCTACGGAGCAGAGCAGGAGCAACTGGATAATATTTGGGAATATAGGACACACCCTGCTTTTTCAGAAGCGGAACGTGCCGCACTCGATTTCTCTTTGGCAGCTTCACAAATTCCCAATGCGGTGGATGAAAACATTAAATCCAGACTTTATGAACATTGGAACGAAGGCGAAATTGTAGAAATGCTAGGGGTAATCTCCCTTTTTGGCTATCTAAACCGTTGGAACGATTCCATGGGAACCTCCATTGAAAATGGAGCAGTGGAAAGTGGGAAACAGTATTTAGGGAAACATGGCTGGGAGAAGGGCAAGCATATTTAGTTTTTTTAATTTACCACTCCTCCCTTTACCAGAATTGTTGCTTTTTTACAATAAAACATTAGGTTTTCCTACGTTTAATAACAGGTTTAGTTCCATCCATAAATCTCATTTTCAATATTTTAATAAAAAACAGATGAAACTATTTCTTCCCCCCAACCACAATGACAATCTCTCCTTTTGGAGGGTTTTTGGTATAGTATTCCAAAACTTCAGCAGCAGTTCCGCGTACAGTTTCTTCATAAAGCTTGGTAAGTTCCCTAGATACTGAAACAGGCCTGTCCTCCCCAAAATATTCCACAAATTGAGTCAAGGTTTTTAACAACTTGTGCGGAGATTCATAAATAATAATTGTTCTTGGCTCTTCTGCCAAGAACTTCAACCGAGTTTGTCTTCCCTTCTTAACTGGTAAAAAACCCTCAAAGACAAATTTATCATTTGGGAGGCCACTATTCACCAAAGCAGGGACAAAGGCAGTTGCTCCAGGCAAACACTCCACATCAATATTGTTTTCCAAACAAGCACGTGTCAATAAAAATCCAGGATCGGAGATCGCAGGTGTGCCTGCGTCGGAAATTAAAGCAATTTGTTCTCCAGACAAAATTCTCTTTACAATGTTATCCACCGTTTTATGCTCATTATGCATATGATGGGAGTGCATATGTGTCTCTATGCCGTAATGCTGTAATAATTTTGCACTTGTTCTAGTGTCTTCAGCCAATATTAAATCCACTTCCTTTAAAACCCTTATGGCCCTAAAAGTAATGTCCTCTAAATTTCCAATGGGTGTAGGCACCAAATATAATTTTCCCATACAACTAAGTAAATATTAAAAATAAGGAACCGAAAGCTGACACATCAACTTTCGGTCTATATTTTCATGTCTTTTGAATATTTCAGCTAAACTTTCTTGTAATCAAGGCTATAAAGCGATCTTCTACTTCTTCCTTTCCAGCCCAATTATCATATTCTGGCTTTACTAGATTATTAATAAAAGAAATAGAACGTTCTTCGGTGTCAATTGTATTTAATTGGGACAGTACCCTGTTATAATCTTCTGTACTATCATTGAACAAATGTTTAATGAATGCCAACTTATCATTTAATCCCACCTGCATATCTTTAATTAATCTATCGTTCAAAGATTTTGGTTTGGATACTACTTTTTGTTCTGTCTTGGCTTCTGGCATAAAAAGCTCCTTGTCATTTTTCATTAAATTGGGAGTCGCCAAAAAATCTGCAATAGCATCCTTGGATTCAGAATCATTGGGCATTTCTGACACCATGTGCTTTATGGTATCCATCCCTGGGACCATTATATCCTCATCATGTGGATTGTTTTCCGGAACAGATGTGTTTTCGTTCATAACGGCATTTGCCATTTTCTCAAACTTACTGGCCACCACATTGTTGGATACATCAATTTCTATATCATTTAGTTTTTCATCTATAAACTTAAGCACAGCCAATTTCTCATAAAGACCCTTGGCAGCCTCATATAATTCTGGGATTTCCTTTAAGTTCCTTGAGGTGATAATATCGGTGGACATTTTCACCAATTCCTCTTTCAATTTTCTTTTCATTCTTTTTTATTTTCCCTTATTCTTTAAAGGTGCTTCTTTTTTAATAATTTTATAGCTTCTTATATAAAACGGAAATAGCAATGTTTTCGTCTACTAAAATTACAAAATGTTTCTCGAAAATACTGTTAATCATAAAGAACAATTTGGCTGGATAGAAGTTATTTGTGGTTCCATGTTCTCTGGCAAGACCGAGGAACTTATCCGTAGATTGAAACGTGCAAAGTTTGCCAAACAAAAAGTTGAGATATTTAAACCTATGGTAGACACTAGATACCATGAGGAAATGGTGGTCTCCCACGATGACAATGAAATACGTTCCACACCCGTTCCCGCTGCAGCCAATATTAGGATTTTAGCAGATGGATGCGATGTGGTGGCTATTGACGAAGCACAATTTTTTGATGACGAGATTATCTCTGTCTGCAATGATTTGGCCAATAAAGGAGTCCGAGTAATCGTAGCGGGATTGGACATGGATTTTAAAGGCAATCCTTTTGGTCCCATGCCCGCATTAATGGCCACCGCCGAATATGTCACCAAAGTGCATGCTGTTTGTACAAGAACGGGCAACCTTGCCAATTATAGTTTTAGAAAATCCAACAATGACAAGTTGGTAATGTTGGGAGAAACCGAAGAATATGAACCCCTTAGTCGGGCTGCTTTTTACAAGGCCATGTTGAAAGAAAAAATAAAGGATATGGATGTAGATGTGGAAGAAATTTCTCAAAAGAAAAAAAACAGCAATGCCTAAAGCTACGGAAACTGTTCTTGAAATCGACCTAAAAGCATTAGAACACAATTATCGCTATTTAAAATCCAAACTAAACCCAAAAACCAAGTTTTTGGCAGTGGTAAAGGCTTTTGCCTATGGTAGTGATGCCGTGGAAATAGCAATAAAATTAGACACCTTAGGTGTAGATTACTTTGCCGTTGCCTATGTTAAGGAAGGTGTCGCATTAAGGGAAGTCGGAATTAAGACACCCATTTTGGTACTACATCCACAACCTGTGAACTTCAAAACCCTTATTGAATATAAACTGGAACCCAGCTTATATTCTCCAAAAATCTTAAAAAAGTTTTTAGGAATTGCAAAAGAACAGAATCTAAAAGACTATCCTGTTCATATAAAATTTAATACCGGTCTAAATCGACTGGGTTTTTGGGAAAATGATATTGATTATATAGTTCAACACTTAAATAATAATGTAAAAATTGTGTCCATCTTTTCACATTTAGCAGCCTCTGAAGATGCCTATGAAAAAGAATTTACGCAAAAACAAATAGCCTCTTTTTGTAAAATTTCTAAAGAATTTGATGAAAAATTAGATGTTAAGCCTTTAAAACATATTTTGAATACCTCTGGAATCATTAATTATCCGGAAGCCCAATATGACATGGTCCGTAGCGGCATAGGATTATATGGCTATGGCAACGATAGTGCTATTGACAAAGAATTGCAGCCCATTGCAACTTTAAAGACCATAATATCTCAACTACATAAAATAGAGCCAAATGAAAAAGTGGGATACAATATGGCTTTTACCTCCGATTCTTATAGAGTCACTGCTACTCTGCCCATTGGGCATGCAGATGGCATTAGAAGACAGTATGGGAACAATAATGTTTTTGTTCTAGTTCATGGTAAGAAAGCCCCCATAATTGGCAATGTGTGTATGGACATGATTATGGTAGATGTAACGGGTATAGAGTGTGCAGAAGGAGATGAAGTTATTGTATTTGGCAAAGAATCCTCTGCTGAAGCCTTTGCCCATGCCGGAAATACCATTTCTTATGAATTACTTACAGGGATTTCCCAAAGGGTAAAACGAGTTTTTATATAATGTCGTTAAATTTTTGTAATTAACATTTTGTTAAGAGTTTATTTTTTGATTAAATTGCGGAATTATTAACTATAACATTAATTAACTATTAAAAAAACACAAAATGTTAAAAGAATTTAAGAATTTTATTATGACCGGCAATGTAATTGATTTTGCAGTTGCTGTAATTATGGCCACAGCACTTGGTGGTGTGATCAATGGCTTTGTTAATAACATTGCAATGCCATTTGTTGGATATTTCGCAGGGGGAATGAACTTTGAAGATATGCACGTTGCAATGGATGGCAAGGAATATGCAACCCTAGCGGCAGCTAAGGAAGCAGGTGGGGCCGTTATTGCATATGGTGCTTGGATCAATACCATTATTAACTTATTAATAGTTGGTTTGGTAATGTTCCTTATAGTAAAAGCTTATAACAAAACTAAAGCGCCAGCTGAACCAGAAGCGCCAGCTGGACCAAGTCAAGAAGATCTTTTAGGAGAAATAAGAGATTTACTTAAAAAATAAATTTTAATTGTCCCAAAATTGGTTGGGATAAACCGCTACATTACTAGCAAACCAATAAAACCGTCAACCATGTTTAATATACATAGTTGGCGGTTCTTCTTTATAAGGTTGTTTTATTTATAACTTTTTGTTATATTTTGATTATTTCTTGCCTCATTGCTTGTGAAACTCTGTATTAGTGGTACATTTGCCGTCTAAATTTTAATTGCTATAAAATGAAAGTTGCAGTTGTAGGAGCCACAGGTATGGTTGGCGAAGTTATGTTAAAAGTATTGGCGGAGCGTAATTTTCCAATTACAGAGTTAGTATTGGTGGCCTCAGAGCGTTCAGTTGGCAAAAAATTATCCTATAAAGGAGAAGAGTATAGCGTAGTTGGCTTAGCGGATGCGGTTGCATCCAAACCAGATATTGCAATATTTTCTGCCGGGGGGGATACTTCTACAAAATGGGCGCCAAAATTTGCTGAAGCAGGCACAACTGTTATAGATAATTCATCTGCATGGCGTATGGACCCTACCAAGAAATTAGTAGTTCCAGAAATTAATGCAAGTGAATTGACCAAAGAAGACAAAATAATTGCCAACCCCAACTGTTCTACAATTCAGTTAGTTATGGCATTGGCTCCATTGCACAATAAGTATAAAATGAAGCGAGTGGTTATTTCTACCTATCAATCTGTTTCAGGCACAGGTGTCAAAGCCGTACAGCAGTTAGAAAATGAAATTGCCGGCATTCAAGGAGAAATGGCATATCCCTATCCAATTGGCAGAAATGCCTTGCCGCATTGTGATGTGTTTCTGGAAAATGGATATACCAAAGAAGAAATGAAATTGGCGCGTGAGCCCCAAAAAATATTGGATGACAGAACCTTCTCTGTAACGGCTACAGCTGTCCGTATTCCAACGGCTGGTGGACATTCAGAGTCTGTAAATGTTGAGTTTTACAATGATTTTGATTTAGCGGATGTTAGAAAGTTATTGAGCGAAACCCCTGGAATTGTGGTTCAGGATAATCCGGACACAAATACCTATCCAATGCCCATTTATGCTCATGACAAGGATGATGTTTTTGTAGGCCGCATCCGTAGGGATGAAACGCAGAGACATACCTTAAACATGTGGATAGTTTCAGATAATCTAAGAAAAGGAGCTGCCACCAACGCTGTACAAATTGCAGAATTTTTGGTGGAGAATGATTTGGTGTAATAAACAGCCCTAAAACCTTTTTAATAAACAATTGAGAGCCTTTGTGTTTGTCACAAAGGTTCTTAATTGTTTTCTTATTATTCTAATAATTACCTACATTTACCGTATTAGAATCTCTCTTTAAATATTTAAATCTTATTTCACCAACGTGAAAACAGCAGGTTAAAACTTAACCAGCTAAGTAGTCTATTTTTAATATTTAAAGAAATTTTAATGAAAACAATACATAAAATTGCCGTTTTAGGTGGCGCAGGAAAATCTGGGCAATACCTAGTAAAAATGCTCATTAAAAAGGGCATCTCTATTAAATTGCTTCTACGGAGTCCTGAAAAACTTCAAATACAAAATCCTTTAATTGAAATCATAAAAGGGAATGCTCGTGATTTTGATTCCATTCACACTTTATTAGATGGATGCGATGCTCTAATAAGCACATTGGGGCAATCAAAAGACGAGGTTGGCACATATAGAGATGTCTCAGAAAACATCATTAAAGCAATGCATCAGCTTAACCTAAACCGCTATATAATGGTTACAGGGCTTAACGTTGACACGCCTTTTGATGCTAAGGGTCCACAAACATTAGCTGCAACCAATTGGATGAAGGCTAATTTTAGAGAAGCAGTTTTACAAAGACAGGAAGAGTATGAAATTCTTTCTAAATGTAATCTTAATTGGACCGTTGTTAGGGTTCCCATGATTATACAAACCGATGAAACTGGAGCTATAGAATCCAATCTTGTAGACTGTTCTAGTGATACAATAAATGCATATGACTTAGCATCTTTTCTAATTGCTCAAGTGTATAGTCCTGTTTATGTTAAAAAAGCTCCTTTTGTTGCTACTCTTTAACCATCAAAACAGCAGGTTTAGTAATAGCCTGCTGTTTCTCTTTGTTGTCATATAATTATATTATTTTAGACCCAGATCAAATCATGTGAAAATGAAGAAGCTCCTCCTTGTTCCTATAATGGCAATTATTCTTGTTGCATGCCAAACTAAAACAAAAAAAGAACCTATTCTTGTGACATACCCTACTACTAAAAAAGCAGATACAGCAACCAACTATTTTGGAACCGAAATAAAAGACCCATACCGTTGGTTGGAAGATGATAGAAGTGCCGAAACGGAGGCTTGGGTAAAAGAACAAAACCAAGTGACATTTGGATATTTAGACAAAATTCCCTTTCGCAATGACTTGAAAAATCGACTTGAAAAATTGTGGAACTATGAAAAGTTGGGCTCTCCTTTCAAAGAAGGCAGTTATACTTATTTCTACAAAAATGATGGGCTGCAAAACCAGTATGTTGTATATAGAAAAAAAGAGGGGTCGGAAGAAGAGGTTTTCCTAGACCCGAACACATTTTCAGAAGACGGCACCACATCCTTAATGGGGCTGCGATTTACTAAAGATGGTTCCCTGGCCGCTTACTTGATCTCAGAAGGTGGGAGTGATTGGAGAAAGGCCATTGTTTTAAATGCAGAAACCAGGGAAGTAGTAGAAGACACTCTTGTAGATATTAAATTTAGTGGTCTTTCATGGAAAGGAAACGAGGGTTTTTATTATTCCAGCTATGACAAGCCAAAAGGAAGTGAGCTCTCGGCAAAAACAGACCAGCATAAACTTTACTACCACAAATTGGGCACTCCCCAAAAGGATGATATACTTGTTTATGGTGGAGTGTTATCAGAAAAGCATAGGTACGTAGGTGCCTCTGTAACAGAAGATGAAAATTATTTAATGATAACCGCCTCAAATTCAACCTCTGGCAACAAGCTTTTCATTAAAGATTTGTCAAACCCCAACAGCAAGTTGATTACTATTTTGGACCATACTGAAACTGATAGTTACATCATAGAAAATGTTGGCTCCAAACTATATATAGTAACCAATATGGATGCTCCCAACCAAAAAATTGTCACCGTGGATGCATCAAATCCCACACCTGACAATTGGGTGGATTTTATTCCTGAAACCGAAAATGTACTTTCTCCAAATACAGGGGGTGGTTATTTCTTTGCAGAATATATGGTAGATGCCATTTCCAAAGTTTATCAATACGATTATGACGGAAAATTGATTAGAGAAGTGAAATTGCCCGGAGTGGGCAGTGCCAGTGGTTTTGGAGGTAAAAAAGAAAATGATGAATTCTATTTCTCCTTCACTAATTACAACACGCCCGGTTCTTCTTTTAAATACAATGTAAAAACTGGAGAATATAGTCAGTACTGGAAACCAGAAATTGATTTTAACCCAGAAGAATATGTGTCTACCCAAGTATTCTACAATTCTAAAGATGGCACAAAAATTCCCATGATTATTACCCACAAAAAAGGATTGGAACTCAATGGTAAAAATCCAACCATACTATATGGTTATGGTGGATTCAATGTAAGTTTGACCCCGTCCTTTAGTATTGTAAATGCTGTTTGGATGGAACAAGGTGGGGTTTACGCGGTGCCCAATTTACGAGGGGGTGGCGAATACGGTAAGAAATGGCATGATGCAGGAACAAAAACAAAAAAGCAAAATGTTTTTGATGACTTTATAGCCGCAGCAGAGTATCTTATTGAAAACAACTATACCTCATCCGATTATTTGGCCATAAGAGGTGGCAGTAATGGTGGTTTGTTGGTAGGTGCCACCATGACCCAAAGACCCGATTTAATGAAAGTTGCCCTACCCGCAGTAGGAGTTTTGGATATGCTTCGTTATCACACCTTTACTGCAGGAGCGGGTTGGGCCTATGATTATGGGACCTCTGAAGAAAGTAAAGAAATGTTTGAGTATTTAAAGGGCTATTCCCCTGTACATAATGTAAAAGAAGGGGTTTCTTATCCAGCCACTCTGGTTACTACTGGTGACCATGATGACAGAGTGGTTCCCGCACATAGTTTTAAATTTGCAGCTGAGCTTCAAGAAAAACAACATGGGACAAACCCTACGCTTATTAGAATAGAGACCAATGCGGGTCACGGAGCTGGTACACCTGTAAGCAAGACCATAGAACAATACGCGGATATTTTTGGTTTTACACTTTATAATATGGGTTATGAGGCTTTGCCCAACAAAGCTGTTTTGAAAGAATTTAAAGATTAAACATACAATACTATGAAGTCCGGTTCCTTAGAGGCAGACTTTATTTATCCAAACCCATGCTAAAAGTAGACATCACATCTTTCTCTTATGACGATTTTCCTGTCCTAAAAGATGTTATTTTCAAGATAAAAAGAGGTGAGCATGTTTCCATTATTGGGGAAAGCGGTTGTGGAAAAAGTACCTTGTTAAAAATAATTTACGGCCTCTTACATGTTGAAAAGGGTGAGGTTTTTTGGGAGGACACACAAGTCATGGGCCCTAATTACAATCTGGTTCCTGGAGAGCCCTATATGAAATATCTTTCCCAAGATTTTGATTTGATGCCCTTCATTACGGTTTCTGAAAATGTGAGCCAATTTTTGTCTGTTTTTGAACCGGAGGAACTTAAAAAAAGAACGGCCGAGTTATTGGAGATGATTGAAATGACTCCTTTCGCCAATACCAAAGTAAAAAATCTGAGTGGAGGACAGCAACAACGTGTTGCGCTAGCAAGGGTATTGGCACAAGAGCCTAAGGTTTTATTATTGGATGAGCCCTTTGGCCATATTGATAATTTTAGAAAAAACAGTTTGCGCAGAAATCTTTTTGCATATTTAAAAAAGCAGGGGATTACCGTCCTAACTGCCACACATGACCACAATGATATTCTACCCTACGCAGACAGAATCATTGTTTTAAAAGATAATAGTATCATAGCTGATGGCACTCCTGAAAATGTATATCAAAATCCCAAGGAAATCTATGTAGCCTCCCTTTTTGGTGAAGCCAGTCTTATCCCAATCCAACTAATTAAACCCTATGCGGAGTTAAGTAAGTCCATTCTGGTATATCCCCAAGAGTTTAAAGTTTCTGATAGTTCTGGATTGAAAGTTTGGGTAAAACATTCTTATTTTAAGGGTAGTCATTATATGGTTGAGGGAAAAATGAATGAAAATGATGTTGTTTACTTTAACTCCAATAAAGTCTTGAAGCCAGAGACAGAGGTGTTTTTAAACGTTTCCATTGAAACCATTAACTTGCGGCTGAAAGATAACAACTAGCTATTTGTGGATAAGGGAACCATTATAAAAGAACTTAAATTCAAGGCCATTCGAAGTAGTGGTGCCGGTGGCCAACATGTGAACAAAGTTTCATCCAAGGTGGAGCTTTTATTTGATGTTGAACACTCTTTGGGGCTGACCAATCTAGAAAAAGAACGTCTATATATTAAATTGGCCAATAAACTTTCCAATGAAAATATGCTTTTATTGCAATGTGATGAATCCCGAAGTCAGCATAAAAACAAGGATTTAGTGATTAAACGCCTTTTTGAAGTACTAAAAACAGCTCTAAAGGTTCCAAAAAAGCGCAAAAAAACTAAACCATCAAAATCTGCCATTGAAAAGCGTTTAAAATCAAAACAAAAAAGGGCTCAAAAAAAGGTCAATAGACAAAAGCCTAATTTGGACTAAGCTACTGTATTTACCAACGTCCCTATTCCATCAATGGTAATCTGAATCTCATCACCACTTTGCAAATTAAAATCCGTTGAAGGTACAATTCCAGTTCCCGTCATTAACAAACTTCCATAAGGAAAGGAACATTCTAGGTATAGATACTTCACCAAATCTTCAAACTTTCTTTTTATTTGGTCTATTCCAATAGTGTCTGCAAACACAGCAGTGCCACCACGTAAAATAGTAAGTCTTATTTGTGTTGACTGTGACAGTGGTTCATTGGTAAGTAGAATACAAGGTCCCACCGCCGCACAACCATCATAGGTTTTTGCTTGCGGAAGGTACAATGGATTTTCACCTTCAATACTTCTAGAGCTCATATCATTGCCAATGGTATATCCTATAATTCTTCCAGACGAGGTAATAACCAATGTCAATTCTGGTTCTGGCACATCCCAAGTAGAGTCTGAACGTTTTCTAACTTTTCCACCAGACCCAACAGTTCTATAGGCAGTGGATTTAAAGAAAAGTTCCGGTCTATCAGCCACATAGACTCTTGAATAAAAGCTACTCCCGCCAGCTTCTTTAGACTCTTCTTCCCTACCCATTTTACTGTTGTAATAAGTAACCCCACTTGCCCATATCTCTTGGCTTTGAACAGGCGCCAAAAGCTCCTTTTCAATATAATAGGGTGCATTATCGATTGGATTGGATGCGCCAATCTTACTACCTATAGTCTCAATAAGGTTATCATCATTAATGAACTTGTCCCAATCTTCATTCTTTAATAAATAGAATACTTCTCCTTGTTCTACTAAAATTCCGCTTTTTACTTTATAAATTTTCATCTGGTTGGTTTTATTTTTTAATGAAGGTCTCTATCTACTTTGGAACCCGAACCTCCTACCAGAACATCCAAGTCTGCTCCTTTGTCCGCCTGTTCCACATGGTCAATATAAATTCTTGCGTATCCTCTGTAAGCAACAGGTTCTGGGGCTTTCCATGCTGCTTTTCTTTTTTCCAGTTCTTCCTGTGAAATATCCAAATTGAGCAATCTATTTTCTACATCCAGCTCTATTATATCACCATTTTTAATTAAGGCAAATGTACCTCCAACAGTAGATTCTGGTGACACATGTAAGATTACTGTTCCATAGGCGGTACCGCTCATACGGCCATCCGAAATACGGACCATATCTTTCACGCCTTTTAATATAAGCTTTTCAGGAAGGTCTACATTCCCTACTTCTGGCATTCCAGGATAACCTTTAGGTCCTACTCCTTTAAGAACAATTACACTGTTTTCATCAATATCAAGGTCTGGAAGGTCTATTCTTTCATGGTAATCTTCCATACTTTCAAAAACAACTGCTTTTCCTTTATGCTTCATTAATTTTGGAGTAGCCGCCGAAGGCTTAATTACTGCTCCATTCTCACATATATTCCCTTTTAAAACAGCAATACCGGCATTCTCTTGCAAGGGTTTGTCCATAGTGGCTATTACTTCCCTATCATAACAGATAGCCTCGGCATAATTATCCTTAAAGGTTTTTCCGTTTACGGTAATAATGTCATTATGTAGTAATTTTCCTAGCTCCTTCATCACCACAGGGAGTCCTCCTGCATAGAAAAAATCTTCCATTAAAAATTTTCCAGAGGGCATAAGATTTACCAAAAGAGGAATTTTACTTCCAATACTATCAAAATCCTCCAGTTTTAAATCGATCCCAATCCTTCTTGCTATGGCAATCAAATGAATAATTAGATTTGTGGACCCACCTACTGCAGCGTTGGTAACTATCGCATTTTCAAAAGCCTCTTTAGTTAATATTTTGGAAAGGGTTAAATCTTCATTTACCATATCAACAATGCGTCTTCCTGAAAGCTGCGCCATCATCTTTTTACGGGAATCTGCAGCCGGAATGGATGAAAATCCTGGTAGTGTAAGCCCCAATGCTTCGGACATGGTTCCCATGGTAGATGCTGTTCCCATAGTGTTACAGTGCCCTATACTTCGTGCAGCGCACACCTCAGCTTCCGTAAAATCTGCTTCCGAATATTCGCCTGTTTTTTGTTTTTCCTTAATCATCCAGTTAAAAGAACCGGATCCTATTGTTCCTCCCCTAAAACGTCCATTGAGCATAGGTCCTCCAGGTACTACAATAGTTGGCAAATCCACACTACATGCTCCCATTATGGTTGACGGTGTGGTTTTATCACAACCTGTTAATAAAACTATTCCGTCCAATGGATTCGCCCTAATGGATTCTTCAGTGTCCATACTTGCCAAGTTCCTGAACAACATGGTACTAGGACGCATTATAGTCTCTCCCAAGGACATTACAGGGAATTCCAATGGAAAGCCTCCCGCCTCTGCAACACCTCTTTTCACCACCTCGGCAAAATCTCGCAAGTGTCCGTTACAAGGTGTCAATTCTGACCAAGTATTACAAATTCCTATAACCGGTTTCCCTCTAAAATAATCATCTGGATAACCTTGGTTGCGAAGCCATGATCTATGAACAAAACCCATTTTGTCATTGCTGCCAAACCATTCCTTACTACGTAAGTCTTTTTTTTTGCCCATGAAGCAGTGGTTGGATTAATCTTTTTTCAAACTATTAAATTATGGAAAATATTCCATTCCAAAGCTATCGTAAGTGTTACTTAAACACTATTTGTTTAGTGAATTTGTTTAATTACGAAATCGTTTTCGGAAAAGCGAACTGTATCCCCAATGGATTTGCCTAGTAAGAGCCTGCCTATAGGGGTAATTGACGAAATACAATAGATATTTTTATACTCCCCTGCAGAAATACCAATAAAATAATTTGCCTTTGTAGTATAGACCAAACTTCCTTGGAGAACATGTTCTGCCTTGTCTTTAATTTTAATCTGAGATAATACCTGCTTTGTTTTTTCTGCTTCGGCCAACTGCTGTCCTAACTTTTCTCGCTCTAATTGAATCATAGCACGGCCAGTTTCATGTTTGTCTCCTGCACTACTTTTGGTTTCTGATGTCAAGGCTTCTTGTGTAGCATCAATATTAGATTTAATTCTAAAAATTCTACTGTTGATAAAGTCCCGGCAATGCTCAAATAGTTCTTCTTTTAATTTTTTGTTATCCATTTATGCTTGGGTAAGTTTACGCATGGCCACCCATTGTTTAAGCATTTCCCTTGATTCTTGGGCGGGATATCCCAAGACTGTTTGTCCTGCAGGTACATCCTTCATAACGCCAGAACCTGCACCGACCACAGCTCCAGAATGAATTGTTGTATGGTCTTTAATTGATGCACTTCCCCCAATAATAACCCCATCCCCCAAGGTGACAGAACCAGCAAGGCCACTATGTCCTGCCATAATACAAGAACGACCCATTATACAGTTGTGGGCAATTTGCACGAAATTGTCTATTTTGCAACCATCCCCAACTATGGTAGAACTAAATTTGGCTCGGTCTACACAAGAATTTGCTCCTATTTCTACCCCATTCCCTATGATAACATTTCCTATTTGCGGTATTTTTACAAGTCCCCTGCCATCTTCACTTGGCCTGTAACCAAAACCATCTGATCCAATGCTCACATTGGTATGAAAAATACAGTAACTCCCAATTACAGAACGTTCTCTAATTACGGTTCCAGACCATACCGTGGTATTATTCCCTATTGTAGTTTCATCAAAAATGGAGACATGGGGATATAAAATAACAGAATCACCCAAAACCACATCTTTGCCTACATAGCAGCCAGCACCAATTTTACAGCCATTTCCAATTGTAGCAGATTCATGCACAATAGCTGTAGGGTGAATATCCTCATCAAATTGTGGAGGTCCAGGGTCAAAGGCCTCCAATATTTTTGCCATGGCCAAATCCGCATTTTTGACTTTGATCAAAGCTCTGTTATCCCCCGGTTCAACATTAAGTTTTTCATTAACAATGGCGGCGCATGCCTTAGAGTCCTTCCAAAGACGAACATATTTTGGACTTCCAATAAAGGTGATGTGGTTGTTTAAGGCCTTTCCTAACTCTTCAGGACCCTGTATTTGTTCCGTGGTATTGCCTATCAATTCTCCTTTCAGGATTTCATTGATTTCTTGTATGCTAAACGATTTCATTTAAAAATTTCTTGGTTAGTTTCTATTCTAAATTGTGAATCTACAAAATAATAAGGGGTATGTCATAATTTAGTTTTGTGTCAAATCTGCCAGCTCCTTACCCACAAAACTGCCTATGGCTATGCCCATTCCACCCAATCGAACCCCGCAGTACACATGATTGGAAAGTTGCTTTACGATAGGATTTTTTGTTTTCCCCACCCCCATAATTCCACTCCAACTATAATCCACTTCGAAAGAAGTACTGGGTAAAATAATGTCGTGAAGCATTTTTTTTAAGGTATTCTGGACCAAATGTGTTTCTCCAAAATCTGAAGTTTCCTCTGCTTTAAAATCCAAATTTCTACCCCCTCCAAAAAGAATTCTATTGTCAATATTCCTAAAATAATAATACCCTTGGTCCAAGTGAAAAGTACCTTTGACATGGAGATTTTTTATGGGTTTTGTAATGAGAACCTGGGCCCTGGCCGGTTTTACTTCTTCTGTAGTCAATTGAGGCGCAAAGCCATTTGTGGCAATTAATAATTTGTTGGTTTTAAAATCAAACAAATTTGTCTTTACCAAAACATTATCCGGGTTCTCAACATATTCCTTAACTGTAATGGAATTTAGGATGTGAATTCCAGCGTTTGAGACCTTATTGATCAGAGAGTCCATCATTTTGCCTGTATCAATCTGGGACTCCAAACTATTGGTAATGTATTGTTCTTTTACTTTCCTAAAATTAAAAGAATTGCCATGCTCTCTAAATCCTTTCACGCCAAAAATTGGTTTCAGCAAGCTATTTACTTCATTTAGTTTAGCCAAACAATCTTGGTAGAGTTTTTCATCATAATACATAAACAGTTCATGCCCTCCATGGTTTTGAAAATCTATGTTTTCATCTCCTAAGGTTTTGCGCAATAACTGTATCCCATCCCATCTTTTTTTAACCAGTCCCAAAACTTCATCTTCAGAATGGGTTTGTAAATCGGATACTATTTCAGAAATACTCCCAAAACAGGCAAAACCGGCATTTTTGGTACTTGCTCCTTGTGGAAGGATTCCCTTTTCCAATACCAAAATTTTTGCTTCCGGATACTTATTTTTAAGGGATAAAGCACAACTAAGTCCCACTATGCCACTTCCAACAATTGTGAAATCTATGTTGGACAACCATAATTTGTATTCCCAATAGCTAAAGGTCATTTTCTAAGATAAAATATGTTTTGTTAAAAATCTACCTATTTTATATTTTATCTGGAATAATTTGTTTGATCCTTAATCCTCAAAATGATATAAGTCTGCTAATTGATATACCAAAAAAGCAATCATACTATCATCAGTATCCTCTTTTTTATATCTTCTATATATTTCTTGACTATTTTCTTCCTTGAAGGATTCCAAATCCCCTGTTCTGTTCTCACTGAAAATGTTCCATGCTTTTAGACCTTCCAGCATTTCTCTATGTGCGGTGTATTTTTTGTTTACCAGTTCCAATAGCTTTTTAAAATCCCGATTGCTTCTATTGATGGGGTCGTGCTTTTCTCTGTTGAGTCGGTCGTATTCTTGCTGAAGTCGATCATCTGCTTTTTGAGCTTCTGTCAAAATTTTATGGTAGGCCCTTACTACCAGGGAATTGTATTTCTCACTAAAAATATTATCGGACTTTATAATTGAAACGTACTCCGTTTTCCCATATCCAGTATTGGATACATCTAGAAAAGGTTCTGAAGAGTCCAATGAAACCATAGCGTCTGAAGGCTCCAATGCATCGTACCATGCCTGAGATTTTATTATTTTTTTCCATTCTTCATTATAGGCCTTACTATAGTTGGATTTGGGCGCAGAACAACCTGCTACTAAGAATAGCATATAAAAGAGTACATACCTGTAAGGAAAGTGGTAAAATTTCCCCATATACAAAGAGTTTGAAAAGCAACAGTGCTCTATTCTACCACAGATTTAGCAGGTGCAAGAAATTTTGGGGATTACATAAATAAATAGGACTGGACCAAATACAAAATAATCTCGTTGAGAGTCAATATTTAACGATAGCGCTCTCAAGAATACACTATTGGTCAAAAAACATTTTATTTACTTCTCTATGGGTTTCATTTCAAAATCCTCCATGAATTTGGTGGTATAATTTCCCGCCAAATAATCTGGATGATCCATTAATTGTCTATGAAACGGAATAGTAGTTTTAATTCCCTCAATTACAAACTCGTCCAATGCCCTTTTCATTTTATTGATGGCTTCTTCCCTTGTTTGGGCAGTAGTAATCAATTTGGCAATCATAGAATCATAGTTGGGTGGTATGGTATACCCACTATATACGTGAGTGTCCAAACGTATTCCATGGCCCCCAGGCGTGTGTAAAGTGGTTATTTTCCCTGGTGATGGTCTAAAATTGTTATAAGGGTCTTCTGCATTTATTCTGCACTCTATGGAATGCAGTTTAGGAATATAATTTTTTCCAGAAATAGGAACGCCTCCAGCAACTAATATTTGCTCTCTAATCAAGTCATAATCAATCACTTGCTCGGTTATTGGGTGTTCCACCTGTATACGGGTATTCATTTCCATAAAATAGAAATTTCGGTGTTTGTCAACCAAAAATTCTACAGTGCCAGCACCTTCATATTTAATATATTCAGCTGCTAAAACCGCTGCATTACCCATATCCTCCCTTAACTTATCCGTCATAAATGGAGATGGAGTTTCTTCTGTTAGTTTCTGATGTCTACGTTGTACGGAGCAGTCCCTTTCAGATAAATGACAAGCCTTTCCATACTGGTCACCAACAATTTGGATTTCTATATGTCTAGGCTCTTCTATCAATTTTTCCATGTACATTCCACCGTTCCCGAAAGCTGCTGTTGCTTCTTGTACGGCACTTTCATAGAGTGCCTCCATGTCATCTTCACTCCAAACGGCTCGCATTCCTTTACCACCACCACCAGCAGTGGCCTTAATCATTACGGGATAGCCCATTTTCTTGGCAACTTTTTTGGCATCATCAACAGATTCCAAAAGACCCTCAGAACCGGGAATGGTAGGGACACCAGCCTTTTTCATTGTCTCTTTGGCTGTCGCCTTATCTCCCATTTTATCTATGTGCTCTCCTGAAGCACCGATAAACTTAATATCATGCTCTGCACATATTTTGGAAAATTTAGAGTTTTCAGACAAAAAACCATATCCTGGATGTATAGCATCGGCATTCGTTATTTCTGCGGCGGCAATAATATTTGGTATTTTAAGATAGGATTCGCTACTTGCAGCTGGACCAATACACACGGCCTCATCAGCAAATCTTACATGTAGGCTTTCCTCATCAGCTTTGGAATAAACAGCAACCGTTTTTATTCCCATTTCCTTGCAGGTTCTAATAATTCGAAGTGCAATCTCACCCCTATTTGCAATAAGTATTTTTTTAAACATAACAAGTCTAAATTTCAAATCTCAAAAAACAAATTCCATAAAAATAGGGATTTGGAGTTTGGATATTGTTATTTTATTTATGAAGGGTCCACCAAGAATAAAGGTTGGTCAAATTCTACTGGAGACGAATCATCTACCAATACTTTTACAATCTTACCTGAAACCTCAGATTCAATATCATTAAAGAGTTTCATAGCTTCTATAACACATAAAACATCTCCTTTCCCAATAGTGGCTCCTACCTCCACAAATGCAGGTTTGTCTGGAGCTGGTTTTCTATAGAATGTTCCAATAATTGGAGATTTTATTGTAATATATTTAGAATCATCATCTGAGTCTGGTGTTGGTTCCGCGGAAGAAGCTGGTGTGGTTTCCAAAACGGCGGGAGCTGCGGCCATGGGGGCAGATGCTAATGGAATTTGCTGTACATATGTGGTTTCTGGAGTACTAGAGCCTGCTGCTCCAGTCCTAATAGTAATCTTAATATCCTCCATTTCCAATTTAACCTCACTTGCACCCGACTTGGCTACAAATTTAATTAAGCTTTGAATTTCTTTGATGTCCATGAAATAAGTTTTTGTTAGTTGTATTTATTTAAGAATTATAGGCCCATTTTAAATAAATGGCCCCCCATGTAAAACCACCTCCAAAGGCGGCAAAAACCAAATTGTCCCCTTTTTTTAATTGACTCTCGTAGTCGTTCAACAAAAGAGGTAATGTGGCAGATGTGGTGTTGCCGTATTTAGCAATATTCATCATAACCTTAGAGTCGTCCACTCCGGCACGACTGGCTGTAGCGTTTATAATACGCTTATTTGCTTGATGTGGCACTAACCAATCCAAGTCTTCATTGCTTAAATTGTTCTGTTTCATTATTTTCTCTGCAGCGTCAGCCATATTGGAAACAGCAAATTTAAATACTGTTTTCCCATCTTGCTTCACAAAGTGCTGTCTGTTCTTGACCGTTTCTTCAGAAGGAGGAAGAATAGACCCTCCTGCTTCTATCTTTAAAAAATTTCTGCCGACACCATCCACTCTTAAATACTCATCCTGCAACCCTAGTCCTTCATTGTTAGGCTCAAAGAGGACTGCGCCACCACCATCACCAAAAATAATACAGGTAGTCCTGTCCGTATAATCAATAATAGATGACATTTTATCCGCTCCAATTAACAATACTTTTTTATATCTGCCTGATTCTATATAACTAGCTGCCGTGGACATACCATACAAAAAACTGGAACAAGCCGCTTGTAAATCGTACCCAAAGGCATTCACCGCTCCTATTTCTGATGCCACATATGCGGCTGTTGCTGAAACTTGAATATCTGGAGTTGCCGTAGCAACAATAATCATGTCAATTTCTTTTGGATCTAGATTGCTTTTCCTTATTAAATCTTCGGCCGCCTTTATGGCAAGATAGGAAGTTCCCTCTCCCTCTTTTTTTAGTATCCTTCTCTCTTTGATACCAGTTCTGGAGGTAATCCATTCATCATTGGTATCTACCATGGTTTCCAATATTTTATTGGTCAACACAAAGTCTGGAACATACGCTCCCACAGCTGTAATAGCTGCTGATAATTTGCTCATGCTAAAAATTGTTTTTTTGTAAAAAACATTCAAAAATTACTCAAAAGAGGTGAAAATTAATCATTTCAAACGACTTTTTGTCTAAAAATGACTTGTTTTTGTCTTTTTTTGAAATTCACAAAAAAACTCCCACTTGAATTCAAGTGGGAGTTAAATGTAGTATTGTGGTAACAGACTATGCTACTGCTTCTTCTGTTTTGTCTATTAGAACCTCACCGCGGTAATACAATTTACCCTCGTGCCAGTGCGCTCTGTGGTACAAATGTATTTCTCCAGTAGTTGGGTCTTTCGCCAATTGTTGGTCCGCTGCCTTGTAATGGGTTCTTCTTTTGTCCCTTCTGGTTTTTGAAATTTTTCTTTTAGGATGTGCCATTATGAAACTTATTTATCCGTTAATAATTTTTTAAGTGCATCCCATCTGGGATCCGTATTTTCTTTGTTTTCTTTTTCTTCTTTTGGTTGTAATTCTTCCAGTCTTGTCAATGCCTCAGAATCCAGAGACCCATCCAGAACCCCTGGGTGAACTCTTTTAAGTGGCACTGCCAAAACCAACATTTCGTAAATATATTGGGCAATGTTTATTTGATGTTCTCCATGCGGAATAATTAATATCTCATCATTCTCATCATTGTACTCTTCACCAAACTTAATCACCAACTCCAAATCACCTTTTATTTCTTGGTCATAGGGTTCGTTGGTAATGTCGCAATTTACGTTTACAATGCCAGTAGCGGATAATTCCAGCTCCAGCATGGTAGTTAATTTGTTCAATTGGGCATCAATATGAATATCTGCTTTATTGAACTCATTGTAATCAAAAGATTCAAAGAACGTATTCTTTATATTGTAATCAAACTTGTGCTTTCCTAGACTCAATCCTGAGAAAGGAATGTCAAACTCCTTTTGCTTCACCATGTTCAACACTTGTTTAATGCATTTCCTGCTCAAAACAGGGGTGCAAAGATACTATTATTTTATAAAATCCCAACTTTTTTAAAGCTAAAAGCCTTATAGTTTGTTGGTTGATACAACAAAGTAACGATTGTTTCATCAAGAATAAAAATAGCTTAAGAATAAATTATCGTTTTATCCGCTGTTTCCTCAATGGGTTTTTGGTTAATTCCAAATACTCCATCCTGTTTCTAAAAATCTTGATTCCCATAAAAACGGCTTCTTTAAATGAGCTGTGGTCTGCTTTGCCCTTTCCCGCTATTTCATATGCTGTACCATGATCTGGTGATGTTCTCACCTTATTCAGGCCAGCGGTAAAGTTAACCCCTTTGCCAAAGGACATGGTCTTAAAGGGAATAAGTCCTTGGTCGTGATACGCGGCCAAAATAGCATCAAAATTCTTATAGGATTCTGCACCGAAAAAACTGTCTGCCGCATACGGGCCATATACCAAATGCCCTTTTTCAAAAAGTTCATTAATCACAGGTTTCATAACCTCATCGTCCTCTTTTCCAATGACTCCGTTATCACCACTATGAGGGTTTATTCCAAGCATAGCGATTTTGGGCCTGCGAATGCCAAAATCCATTTTTAAAGAGTCTTCTATGATCTTTACCTTTTCTTTGATTAACTTAGGAGTAATGGCTTTAGCCACATCTTTTACCGCCACGTGATCTGTTAAAAGTCCCACTTTTAAATCGTCCGTTACCATAAACATAAGGCTTTCGCCTTCTAACTCCTTTGCCAAATAATCCGTATGTCCAGGAAAATTAAAATCGTCGGCTTGAATGTTATTTTTATTGATGGGTGCTGTAACCAACACATCTATATCCCCTTTTTTTAACGCTTTAACGGCGTCTCGCAAGGACTTAATGGAGAAGGAACCAGCTTCTTTACTGTTCTTCCCAAATTCAATTGTTGGCAAATCCTTCCATACGTTCACCACATTAATTTTACCATCTAAAGCTTTGGATGCGTCATGTATTCCATGGAAATTAATCTCAATCCCCAATAAATTCTTTTGGGCAGATATGGTTTTGTTGGATGCAAAAATAATAGGGGTGCAAAAATCCAGCATTCTTTCATCTTCAAAAGTCTTAAGAACCACCTCGCAGCCTATACCGTTTAAATCCCCTATAGAAATCCCAACTTTTATTTTTCCGGTCTCGTGCATACCTTTATGCCTTTATATCTAAATTTACAGCAAAACTACTTAATTAAAACGATACATGTTTACAGGCATCATTGAAACACTTGGAACAATAGAAAAACTAGAAAACGAAGGACATAATCTTCATATGACCATACATTCCAGTATTGCCACGGAGCTAAAAATTGATCAAAGTATAGCGCATAATGGTGTATGCTTAACTGTGGTGGCCCTAAATGGAGACACTTACACTGTAACGGCAATTGAAGAAACCCTACAAAAAAGCAATTTAGGTTTTTTAAAGGAGGGGGATGTTGTAAACTTAGAACGTGCCATGGTTTTGGGCGCTAGGTTGGATGGTCATATTGTTCAAGGCCATGTAGACCAAACTGCTATTTGTACTAGTATAGAAGAAAAAAATGGAAGTTGGTTTTTTTCTTTTGAGTATGATGCCAAACAAAACAATGTGACCATTGAAAAAGGATCCATTACGATTGATGGCACCAGTTTAACAGTTATAGACTCCAATATAAATACGTTTAGTGTGGCCATAATTCCCTACACCTACGAGAACACTCGCTTTAACTCCTACAAAAAAGGAACGATTGTCAATTTGGAATTTGATGTCATAGGAAAGTACGTTGCCAAGCTAATGGGAACGGCAAAATAGCCATTCCCAATAAAGTTTGTTTTTTAACTATACAAACTGGATTCCATGCTTTCCACAAATATTTGAAACCTTTTCAAAATCTGGTGGACCCTCGGGTAATTTTGATAATTCCACAAACATTTTTTCTATTCCAGCCGGAAAGGCACTTGTAATCATCTTAGCCTTTTCAGTACCCACAACCTTCCACGAATGCGGTATGTTTTTAGGGGCGAACGCAGTATCTCCCTCATTTAAAACTGTTACTTTACCGTCGACCATTATCTCTACTTGTCCCTTGATGACTCTAAAAATCTCATCTTCCTTGGTGTGTACATGCGGAGGTATGCCGGTACCTGGTTCAACATTGTCTACCCATTCGGTAATTTGATTTGCTGTTTCGCTTCCAACCAATTTATGTGTTTGAATATCACCAATCACATTAAACACCTCTCCTTCTTTGTCCTTAATAACTTTAGGGGAAATTGATTCTGGAGAACTGGTGCCAGCTAGTATTTGACCTGGAAGGATTGTTGGAGTAAGGGTAATACCTATGCCTATACTTGTCGATTTAATAAATTCTTTTCTGTTCATAAATTAAAGTTTTTTGCAAGTTACATTGCATTTAATATGTTGAAAATGTGAAAACTGCGGTAAAACCTTAGAATAAAAGAACTCTTAACTGTTTCTAAGTACAGAAGGGGAGGTGCCTGTATGCTGTTTGTAGAAATAGCTGAAATAATCTGGGGAAGAGAAGCCTAATTCATAACAAATCTCCTTGATTGTTTTGTCTGAAAATTTTAGTTCATGGCGAGCCCTCATTATGCGCTGTTCCGTTATTAAGCTTTTTGCATTTGTATGTAGAACTTCTTTTACGCACTCATTTAAGTATTTGCTGGACACATTAAGCAATTTAGCATAATCATCCACCTCATGATATTTATTAAACCATTGGTTGATTAATTTTTTAAACTTAAAAACTATAGTTTTTTTATTACTTGTTTCCCAGATAACAGACTTAATGTTGCATTGCCCATCACAATAGACAAAAAAAGTGTTCAGCAGTGAGATAATGGCATCTTCCTTGTGTTTAAGATGCGAGCCTATTAATTCATCGAGCATTTCCAATATGTCTATTATTCTTTTTTCTATTCCTGGAGCCAGATTTATTTTGGGCACTTCATCTTGTCCAAAAAGTCTAACCTCATTAATATGTAACTTACTTAATAAAGGGTTGTCCAATATTTCTTTATCAAGAAATAAAACATAGCCTGTTGAAGAAGGTTTGGTTTTTAATATTTTCCAATTATTTCTTGGGTGCAGAAAGAATATGGAGCTTGATGAATTTTTATAAACCGTAGAATCAATTTCAATAGCCATGCCGTCTGTTTGGAGAAGACAAATAGCATAGCAATCTCCATTGGTATTAGTAGTAAGTTTGTTTACTATCCTTGATATTTTAACCGTTTCTATAGACATTTTCATTTAATTACATCTCATTTCTAATTCCCTCCACAACAATTATACTTTTATAAAAATCTTTCTTTTATAAAGTATTTGTGCCAAAAACAAGTAAAAGGCCACTACAGAAAGACCATACAAGAGGGATGACATTTTAATGGGCATAAAACCTTGTACATATACTGTATTGAACAACCAGCCATGTAATGATGTTTCTCCTACTTTGATCATGCCCATTAATTTGGAAATAAAACTGGACAAGAAATAGATGGTAATGGCATTAGCGCCCACTTTCTTAAAGATACTGCCAAACTGTATCCCTTTTACATCTGTCAAGAAATAAATCAATGCCAAAACTATATTGGCCCAACCGGCCGTTACCATTACAAAACTGCTCGTCCATAAAGCCTTATTAATTGGAAAAGCCAAATCCCAGAGATGTCCTACAATTAGAAAAATCACTCCCAGTGCCGCTAACAGCACCTCCTTCTTTTGCCTTTTGGAAACCAAGATCAACCCCGTAAAAATACCCAACAAAGAGGTGGCTATGGAGGGTAGCGTGCTCAATAGGCCTTCTGGATCATAATCTGCCTTATAATTATGTGTCCCAAAAACCATAACATCCAAATAATTTGCAAGGTTATTAGGTGCCCTTTCCAAAGTGGATGCTACACCACTAACAGGAATAAGGGTCATCAATGCCCAGTAGCCCAATAAAAAGGTTGCACAAATGCCTATTAACACCTTCCAATTACAATTAATGAACAAAATCGCTGCAAAGAAAAACACAACTCCTATTCGTTGTAATACTCCAGGAAAACGAATGTCGGCGAAATCCTTAAGGAATGGAAAACTCAATGTAAATGCACCAAGGAACAACCCCAAACCTATAAGTTTCAAAGTCCGAATGGTTATTTTTTTATACGTGCCACTATTTGTTTTTTTGTTCTTATAAGCAAAAACAATGGATGTCCCTACAATGAACAAAAAGAATGGAAATACCAAGTCGGTAGGAGTGTACCCATGCCAACTTGCATGTAAAAATGGCGCATATACATTTGACCAAGTTCCGGGGGTATTCACCAAAACCATTAAGGCTATGGTGAGTCCTCTAAAAATGTCTACCGATAAAATTCTTTCTTTCATATCTTTAAAGTTTAGTTGGCTCTTTAAAGATACGTTTTTGGTCTATAAAAGCAGGTTTTTATTTATTGGAAAAGCTAACATTTGCCGGCTTGGTACTTTTTTTAAATCCAATCAATTGTTCCTTCGCATCAATAACAGCTTTAACATATTTCTTAAAATCGGCATAATCTTCAATGGCAATTCTATCTTTTGGAGTGTTTGCCTCTATGCTTACTTTAAGTTCGTTTTCGTTACCTAACTTATAATCAATTACAAAGCTGTGGTTCTTAAAGCTATAATTTTTGCTTTCTGGAACTTCAACAAAACGCTCATCATGGCCTATTCTAATGATATAACTGGATTTATAGATATCGGCATTCTCATATAGCACATAATCTATTGGGAAAAAACGCTCATCTTCATCTATAATGGAGCTATTATAGGCATTATTCACTTTAGGCAACCTAAAGACCTTTAAACTCCCTATTTCATCCATAGTTTCATTTATTGTGAGTTCAGAAGTATATTCAACATTTGGAGACCTTAATTCATATTTAATGTTGTAAATAGAATCCAATTTGAAATCTTCTGAAATTCTAGCCCCAAAATCTTCTGAAATTGCATCCTTTATAGTGCTATAGTTTTTCTCTTTTAATATACTGGCGTAGTTAGAATTTATACTTCCCTTGTAAATTGAATTTATCTTTAATTTATGGCTGTTGTCGCCCAATACATATTCCATGTGGCTTTCCACTTCTGTAGGAACGTGATTGATATTTTTTAACTTGTATATACCCGTTTGTTCTGATGAAAACCATTTATTGGGAATGTCCAATGCCGTAGCACCTTCCAAACTTGTTGGGATAGACCTGTAAGGCAAATTGTTGTCGGTTAATTCCAAATATTGTGGGGCTCCATCAATAAAGACTTTGGCAATACAGTGATTAAAGTCTTGGTTTGGAAGTACCATGGAGCGCTCTCCATAGTCGGAGGTCAATACAAGAACCATATGCGATTTCAAACCGGCCATTTGTGCCAACGTAACATATAAAGCAGAGAAATCTTTACAATCTCCTAGTTTAGATTTAATAGTTTTTGACGGTTCTTTAGGAACATAGCCACTTTGCATAAAACTAACATGGCTATAACTAAAGTTCTCCATAATATAAAAATAGATACGCTCCGCTTTGTCATCTTCATTAAGCTTAGCAGTTCCTTCTGGAAAAATCTCTTTAAAGGCCTCTTCTACATCTGAATTTACTAATAACTGTGGTCTAACCAAATCTGAATACCAAATTGCAATATCATCCCAAGAACCAATTGTGCTTATATGGAGTGTTCTACTAACATCCGACGTACTAGGCATATAGTTTTCCTCGGCCTTTAAACCCGATATATTTTCAACATTCCAGGTGTGGCAAATAAAATCGTCTATCTTTTCTGTTGTATATTCCACATCCCCATTGACTACCTCTCCTATTATTTGTTTCTCTTTTGGAGTCAGTATTTTTACAACTGTTTTGGTTGAGGGGTGAAAAGAATCAAACTGAAAATAGTTTACATAGTCTTTATAAAATCTACCTGAAGAGCTTTGGTTCATTTCATAATCAATATGTATAACATCTCCTATTTTTAGGTTGTTGAAAACAAGGTTAGACCCACTTTTAGAAGCCGGCACCACTGAGTTGTCTGGCTTCACAAGTTCTGATTTAGAAATGCTGTAGGTCCCAGACAAGCCTAAATCTAATTCTTTAAGTGATTCTATTCCATTATCTGATGTTATTTCCACTATATACGTGTATTTAGATTTATTTCCTCCTTCTTCATATAATTGAATAATGCTTTGGTCCAACAAATAATTATACCCGTAATTATTTTCTACTCCTTTGTTTCTGTTTTTGGCTATATACCCATACACATCTGAAACCTCCAATTGTTTAAAATAATCTTTCTCCTTAGAGAGGTCGTTTATCTTTTTTCTTAGAGATTTACTTGCGCTATTATGCTTTAAAGAAGCACTATAATACTCCAGTGATTTTTTCTTTTGCCCCGTTTGCTCCAAGGCATTGCCCATAAGTTCCATTGCATTAAAGGAGTGTGGGAAATTTTTGAGCATTTGTTCTATAAATGGAATAGATTCCTCGTACTTCTTATACTGGTGCATATAGTTAATGTAGTCCTCTAAATATGAATTATCTCCTAAAAGTTGTTCATATATATTGGCGAACAGGGGCAAAACCTCTTCTTTTCTTTCCAATTTATTATAGTTGCTTGCAAGACTTTTTAAGGCAGGATAATTAAAATAGTCTTTGTTTATATTTTCCAAAATCTCTAACGATTTAGAATCTTCATTTAAATATTGCGAATACACAAATAGGTATGATCTTAATATTTTTATATTATCACTGTGGTTCAAGGCAATATCGTCCATGACTTCCTTAACCCTCTCTTTGTTTTCATTTCTAAGATGAATAAGTAATTCTGAAATCTTTTTAAGAACATCAGAATCTGTAGATTCTGAGAATTCATTCATAAAATCCTCAAATTCTTTAATGGGTAATTTGTAAAGCTCTCTTGAATTTTGAAACTCATAGACATAGGACAAATAATATTTGTCATCGTCCTTTTTTATATTTTCTTTTAATTCTTTTGTAGAAGTAAAATCCTTCTCCTGCGTATATGCAACGATCATATACTTCTTTAAAATGGAGCTCTTTGGGTATTTTTTTAATAATGGAGACAGAATTTCTTTAGCCTCTGTATATTTTGAGTTTCTTATATACGTGTTTAAAAGACAGAATTGTATAAGAAAATTGTTGGGGTCTGCTTTTAATTTCTGTGCAAAATACTCTTCTACTGGATGCTTAATACTATTTGGTGAAATCTTGGTCGATTCACTTATATTATATTCTTCAGAATATGTGTCATAACTTAAGTCTGTCAAGGAATTTCCATCCTTATCCGTTATTCTTGCAATAAAATAACCAACACCTCCACTATCCGCATTCTTTATTAACAAACGATTAATGCCCACTGGCAAAGTTACTTCTACATTATAGGCGTCCAAATCTGTGACTCCATCATTTACATTTTCATAAACAAGTACATCATTCAGCCATGCTTTAAAACGGGAAGAGCTTCCGAATCTTAGTACTACCCTTTTTTCTTCGCTGTTGGTAATAAATGTTTGAGCATAATTGACCCCTGCTCCATATTCTGAGTGATTGGTATAAAATTGATAGGCTTCTTTCTCAAAATTAGGATTGGCGTACCAATTTACAATGCCATTACTATTTGCATTGAAACCTTCTTTGGAGTAGACGTTTTTTTCTGGGCCATATTCAGTATCAAGTCCACTGCCATTCAAATTCTCAAAAACCCCACAATATTGCCATTTACGAATAGAAGAAACATGGTTTACTTTCTTGAAATATCCTTCCCAATTATTATTGTGTCTTGCTACAGCGGCTTTTAGATATTTGATAGCCTCTTTTACGGTCGGGTTTTCTATCTCATTTTCTGAAAAAGAGTTTAAATTGGAGATGCTTTTTGTTGAAAAACCCGAGGATACATAGTTGTCAAAGAAAAAGCTTTGGTTCCATAGCGCGTATAAATAGAATTCAAAGTCATCAAAGCTTTTTATCTTGTCTAAAAAACCCTTTTCGCTTTTAAACAATCCATTTTCCGCCTTTATTATTTCTTCTGCGAAGTATTTATTTAAATCCTCTTTTTTCTTTTTCTTAATTTCCACCAAGGCCTGTTCCCTATTATTGGTCAAAAGCAATGACCATTCTTTGCTTGGGGAAAATTCCTCCTGTGAAAAACTTTTAGAGAATAAAAAAATGAAGAAAAAGACGAAGGTATATAAATACTTCATGGGAATAAAAATGGTTTTTGGTTAATCTTTTGGTTAACTATAAACGCAATTTTATCCTTATTGGTATATTTATACTGATTGAAAAAACCTTATTAAGTCTTCCCCTATAAAATTGAATCCTTCATTTTACCCCAAACCTTTATGAGCGAGAAACCTGAAGCTATTGCAATACCCGTAAGAATTAATGCATTTGTGGTTTCGCCATAAATCCAATAACCTGTGGCAAACATGCAGGAATAAATTAGAATACAACCCAATAACATGGCCAATAATCCTGAGGGTACACTCCACTTTTCCTTGTCATTGACAATATCCGTTTGGTCATGTTTTGCTTCATTTATGACTTTGTCCCACCCAGGTCCACCAGGCTGGATTTTCTTGTAAAAACTTTGCAACACACTTTTTGATTCCGGTTGTGTCATAAAAGTAGCGGTCAACCAAATAACGCTTGTAACAAGTACTACAAAAAGGTATTCTGACCAATCTGGAAAAACGCCCGTTTCTGAAGCAAAAAAATAGGCCCCAACGGGTGTTAACTTAAGTATGATGGATATAATCCCTGATGCAAACATCGCTGTAATCTCACTCCAAGCATTAATGCGCCACCAAAACCATCTTAGAATAAATATGAGTCCCGTGCCCGCTCCAAAGGTTAGAAGAACATCGAACAGTTGTAACGCATTTTGAAGCAAAAGAGCCAACAAAGCACTAAAGACCATTAATACTACAGTTGACAATCTCCCAACTGCCACCAATTTTTTCTCAGAGGCATTAGGGTTTATTTGTTGCTTGTAAAAATCATATACAATATAGGAAGACCCCCAATTTAATTGGGTTGAAATAGTACTCATATATGCCGCAACCAAAGAGGCCAACACCAAGCCCAATAATCCACTTGGAAGCTTTGTTAGCATGGCTGAATAGGCCAAATCGTGCCCTAATTTATCTTCTGCCACATTAGGAAATGCCTCGTGGATACTAGCAATATCCGGATACACCACTAAAGAGGCCAAAGCCACCAAAATCCATGGCCAAGGACGCAAAGCATAATGCATAATATTAAAGAAAAAAGTAGCGCCAATAGCATGGTTTTCATCTTTTGCGGCCAACATGCGCTGTGCAATATAGCCTCCCCCACCAGGTTCTGCTCCTGGGTACCAAGAACTCCACCACTGTACCGCCAAGGGTATAATGAACAGGGTAATCAATGCTTTTTTATTGCTAAAATCTGGTAATATATTAAGTTTATCTGCAACATTTTCATTGGTGAGCAATGCTTTCATTCCGCCCACTTCCGGAATATTCACTAAAAAATAAGCCGCGCCTATTGCTCCTGCCATTGCCACAAAAAACAAAAGAAAATCTGTATAAACAACACCTTTAAATCCCCCCAAGGCACTAAAGGTAACAGTAATTAATCCCGCGCTTACTACCGTTTGCCAAGGTTCCAACCCAAGCATTATGCTTCCAATTTTAATGGCTGCCAAAGTAACCGCCGACATGGTAATCACATTAAAAATAACGCCAAGATAAACAGCCCTAAATTTTCGCAAAAAACTGGCGGGAGCCCCGCCATAACGTAGTTCATAAAATTCTAAGTCTGTGTTCACGTTGGATTTACGCCAAAGTTTGGCATACACAAAAACAGTAAGTAATCCTGTAATTAAAAAGGCCCACCATACCCAATTACCCGATACTCCATTTGTCCTCACAATATCAGTAACCAAATTGGGGGTGTCCGTGGAGAAAGTGGTTGCGACCATTGAAAGCCCCAATAGCCACCAAGGCATGGTCCGCCCTGATAAAAAATACTCCGAAGTATTTTTTCCGGATTTTTTAGAGACATAGATTCCTATAGATAGAACAATCGTGAAGAAGACAATGATAATGGTATAGTCAAATGTACTTAATTCCATAATTTGGTTTTGGTTGTTAGATAAAGATATCATTTTTTAAGATACTTTTGTGTTTTACCAACCAAACAGATAATCAAGTTTTTAATTCCTTTTGGAGATTTCAATTACATCTTGGGTTCTGGCTTTTATTGCTGCGTTTGTAATAGGGGTGTCAAAAGCTGGTCTTAAGGGCATTGCGATTATTATCGTCACCTTAATGACTTTTGCCTTTGGGGCAAAAGAGTCTACTGGGCTCATAGTTCCAATGCTCATTGTTGGTGATATTTTTGCGGTTGTTTATTACAACAGGCATACTCAATGGAAACATATTGTCCGTTTCCTTCCTTGGATGATGTCAGGTGTTGTAATAGGTGTTTTTATTGGCAAGGATATGCCAGAGCAAACATTTAAGGTGTGTATGGCCATAATAATTTTGATTAGTGTCATTACTATGTTTTGGTGGGACAAACGTCCTTCTAAAACAGTTCCAAATCATTGGACATTTGCTGGTTTTACAGGTGTCATGGCGGGTATTACTACAATGATAGGAAATTTGGCTGGTGCATTTTCAAATATTTATTTTTTGGTTATGCGATTACCAAAAAATGAATTCATTGGTACAGCAGCCTGGCTGTTCCTGTTCATCAATATATTTAAGCTGCCCTTTCATATATTCATATGGAAAACCATTACCCCAGATACATTAATGGTGAATTTAAGATTAATCCCCGGAGTATTTTTAGGTCTGTTTTTTGGAATAAAGCTGGTACATGTAATACAGGACAAACTATACAGAAAACTTATATTGGGGCTTACAGCTCTTGGCGCCCTATTAATTTTGTTCCGATAATGAATTATTGACTAGTTTTAAGGTCTACTATTCAAATTGAAGGCTTTATGAAACCAATATCATATTTCAGCACTCTGTTAAAATACTTTTTAGTTCCTTTTTTATTACTAATTTTTTCCTGCAAAGAGACAGAGCCTAAGTCAGGTTCCCAAGAGCTTTTGCATGAAATAGAAACCTCATTGAACGAATTGGTGGATGTTTGGTACCCCAGAAGTATTGACACAGTCCATGGTGGGTTTTTAGCAGATTTTGATGCTGAATGGAAAGCAAAAGGACTTCAGAACAAAATGTTGGTCACCCAGGCACGCCATATTTGGACAGCCTCTACTTTGGCTATGTATTATGGAGATAGTAAATATCAGGATATTGCTGCTCATGGGTATCAGTTCTTAAAAGAAAATATGTGGGATGATGAAAATGGAGGCTTTTATACTCTAAAAGGAATAGAAGGCGATTCTTTAATACTACTTTCAACTTCCAAAAGTGCTTATGGCAATTCTTTTGCAATTTATGGCTTGTCCACCTATTACAAAATATCAAAGGATACCACGGCCCTTAATTTGGCAAAGAAAACTTTTCAATGGTTGGAGGAACATTCCCATGATTCTGTATATGGTGGCTATTTTGATATTATGAAACAAGATGGTTCTTGGTTGTTGAATGTAAAGGAGAATGATAACAATTATGACAGTTTTGTCCGAAAGGATTGGAAAGACCAAAACTCATCCATACATCTTTTGGAATGTTTTACCGCCCTTTATGAAGTTTGGCCAGATCCACTTTTAAAGGAGCGTTTGGAAGAATTGTTGCTTCTGATACGAGACACCATTACTACTAAAAAAGGGTCTTTGACGCTTCATTTGGAAAGGGATTGGACGCCTGTTTCCTTCAAAGACTCTACAGAAACTGTTAGAAAGGCCAACTTTTGGTTGGACCATATTTCGTTTGGGCACGATGTGGAAACCGCTTTCCTAATGTTGGAAGCTTCCCATGCCCTAGGGATTAAAAACGACACAACAACCCTAAGCAAGGGAAAAAAAATGGTGGACCATGCAATTGCCAAAGGATGGGACAGCGAAAAAGGAGGGTTCTATGATGGTGGATATTATTTGGATGATTCAGATACCTGTACCATAGAAAATCCTGCAAAAGTATGGTGGACACAAGCAGAAGGTCTCAACTCTCTCTTGTTGCTTTCTAAATTATATCCAAATGAAAAACAATATTCTAACTTATTCAAAAAGCAATGGGAATATTTGGACACCTATATGATAGACCATAAAAATGGTGGTTGGTACCATGAGGGGCTAGATTCAAAACCGAGCGTGGGTAAAGATGTAAAAGCTCATGTATGGAAGGTAAATTATCATAACATACGCGCCTTGGTTAATGTAATTAAGATGTTGAAAGGAGAGTTTGTTTTAACTAAAGAAAGTCATTAATCATATAAAAGGGTTATCACTATAAATGATGACCCTATTTATATCAATATTTCTTGGGTGGACCCTTAGTTAGCTCTAATCATGATATCCCCATTAAAGTTTTTAAATAACATTTCTGGTCCCCCGCCATTAATCTTACCTTTTACCCAGCTTTCTATTTCTACTTTGTAAGTGCCAGATTTTGTGTCTGTTTTGGTAACGGGTTTTTGGCTGTCCAACACCATATTAAAATCGGTATAGATTTCTCCCATATCGGATTTTGCTTTAATATTGGCCTTTAAGGAGCTTGGAAAGGCAACATCCACATCTCCATTAAAACTTGTAAATGCCATACTTGCATTGTTGGTGATAGACTTAAAACTTGCCTTAACATGCCCATTTGTAGTATTGGCAGAAGCAGATCCACTCACATCTTCCAAATCTATATGGCCATTTATGTTGCTGATTTCCATTTCTCCATTAATGCCTTTTACATAAATATCCCCATTATTTATGGTGCTAAGCTTAAGTGAAAAATTTCTAGGAACTTTTATTTCTAAGTCTGTTCTTTTGTTCCATTGTTCATTGATTATTTCCACAACATTGTTTTTTTCCTCTGCACTTATGGCAAGAGATGTGTTTGCAATGCGCTTTAATCCATTTTTGGATTTCTGTTCTTGTTCCTTGCCTCCAAAGGAAGCCTTTACAATTACCTCTTTTCCTTCGTAAGAAATTACATTTATAGATCCCGATATCTGACCAACCACTAATTTACCCGAATCATTTGGATTGCTCAAGGGAATGGAAAACAGTTCAGTGCTGGTTTCCTGCGCCTTTGCCACTAATCCTGTGAACAATAGTAGCATGAGCGTTATTGTTTTTATGTTTTTCATGACTTTTTCTTTATTTTATTCTTAAATTTTTTTGATAAATACATTTCCGTTTAGGGTCTCAAAATCAAAATCTATTCCTCCCTTGCCTATCTGCACCATGGGCCTTGCTTCATATTTATACTTTCCTTTTTTCTTATTGCCTTCTTCATTTTTACTTGTTTTAGTATACTGTTTGGCAATATCAAAATCCGTGAACATTTCCCCGTTCATACTTTTAAATGCAACATCTGCGGACAAATCTTTTTGATAGGTTATATTAATATCTCCATTTAAGGAGTAATAGGTAGAAGATGCTGAGGGATTATCAACATAGGAAATGTTCACCTCTCCATTGATGCAATGTACATCTGTTTGGCCGGTAATCCTTTCTAAGGTTATGCCACCGTTTATATTGTTTGCTTTAATAAAATCTCCACGTGTATTTTTTACCAAAACCTCCCCATCATTTATGGTGGATACCTCTACTTTAATATTCTTGGGAACCTTAACACTAAAATTCATATGATGGTCATAGCCAGGTTCATCATAATCATTATCATTGCACCAATCAAACTTAAGGCGCCCCTCATTAAAACTTATGTATGGGGCATCTGGATGCGCAATTATTAGATTTCCTTTTTTAAACACTTTCAATTGCAGCTCTCTCTTGCCCAACTCTAGGTTTTCATTACTTTCTGCCGAAATTGTTTTTTCGACCGAGAACAACACTTGATCGCCGTCATATCCTTCTACTGTAATAGAGCCGAAAACATTTTTAATGATCAATTTGTTCTCTTTAGAAGAACTATCAAAAGAATGCTCTTTTTTAATCTGCTCCTTAGATTCCTTTTTCTGTGATTTTGCGACCTGTGTCCCCATAAGGGTCATAAAAGCTGCACATAACAATACTTGTTTCATGATTTTTAAATTTGACTGTTCGTAATTTGATTGATGAATAATTATTCTAAATAATGGAGTGAATAGATGTTTCCAGCTTTTCTTTCACTGATTTGTCCAGCTCCTTTGTTCGTATTAATTTTTTAAAAGGTTCCACTGATTTTTTTTCCTGTAATGCTACCATAAGGTCCGCCAAAGTAACTTGCACAATGGGTGATTCTTGTTTTACAATGCTTTGAACTAGGCCTTCTCTCACAATTGGGTTGTCCAAATAATTGGTCAAGGACTCTATGGCTGCCAATCTCACATTCACATTTGGATCATTATTAAGGGTTTCCAATAAAGCCTTTATTACCTTATCATTGGCCTTTTTAAACTTATTGGCCTCGCTTACTCCTTGTAGTCTTTTGTTTGCCGAGGGCTGCTCCAAAAGTGTTAAGACCAACTCTCCTCTAATTTCTTCGGTTTCTTCGTTTACAACCGTGGTTGTTTCTATACCAGGATTTGATTTCATAAAATACCCCACGCCCAACCCTATACAGAGCAAAATGAGGCCGTAGGCTAGTTGGGGTCTAAGAATACCAGATAAAACAGACATAATCTTCTCACCAATGTTTTTATGCCCTTCTGATGTTTTTGATTTTTGAGCGTGGAGCATTTCATAAAAACGACTGTCCATTTCCTCTGATGGTTCTGGAGTTTCCATACTTTCTATTTGGCTCCATGCATAATGAATATCATTGAACTCCTGTAGGTGTTCCGGGCTAGTTTTCAAGAACTTATCGAACTCTATTCTTTCTTCACTGCCCATAGTTCCAGAAAGGTACTCCATTGCCAACATTTCAAATTTTTTCTTCTCCATGGCTTATATTTTTTCCATTTGCATAAAAACCGTTTTTAAATCCTTCAAAGCTCTATGGGCCTTTACTTTTGCTGCCCCTTCGGAACATCCCAATATTGTTCCTATTTCACTAAATTTCATTTCTTTAAACTTGCTCAACACCAATACTTCCCGTTTTTCCTGGCTTATTTTACCTAATGCCACTCTTAGCTGTACCACATTATCGTTATAATCCATTTTTGCATTTACATCATCGGAATCCTGCAACTTATATTCAATGGAAGAAAGTGGGTTTACGTCTATTTTCCTATTGTACTTTTTAAAATGGTCGTAATAAATGTTTCTTGCCATTTTAAAAATCCATGCATCAAAAGAACCTTCGCCCGTAAAGGTGTGTTTGTATTTTAAAATCTTTACAAACACATTCTGTACTAAATCCTCGCTTAAAGAAGCATTTCCGCTCATGTTATAGAAAAACCCAAACAATCTTTTCTTATGACGTTCATAGAGCAAGCCAAGTTTATCCGTGTCACCAGATTTTACTTTCAACATTAATGAGTTGTCTGTTAGAGCTTGCAATGGTTTTGTTTTAGGTCTACAAAAAGGGTAAACTTCCTTTTTTACAAAAGGTTACAAAAATTTATAAAAAATAATCTAATAGCCTGGTCTTACTCTTTATAAGGAGATGGACTTACGGAACTCCATCCACCATCTATTACCAAGCTCTGTCCGGTAATCTGTTTTGCTTTGTCCGATACCAAAAACAAAACTGCTTGGGCAATATCAGAAACAGTTGCGGCCCTGCCCATTGGTGTTAATGTTTCCCATGTTTTTTTGTAGTCTTCTTCTTTTAGAGTTCTTTCCGTAAGGGTTGCACCGGGAGCAACAGAATTTACATTGATTTTGTATGGGGATAGTTCTATTACTAAATTTTTTGCGAGCATTTCCAAAGCGGCTTTACTCATCCCATAGGCAGCAAGGTTTCTATGCGCCTGATGTCCCGTGGCGGAAGACATCAACAAAATGGAGCCACCATTCTTTTGTTTTCTCATTTGATTTGCAGCTGCTTGTGCCAAAAAGAAGCTCCCCCCAAGATTGACCTCCATTACTTTAAAAAAAGAGGCTGGTGTATACGTAAGAAAATCTCCAAATAGTGTAATGCCCGCATTTGCAACAACAATATCCAGCTTGCCAAAATCAGCAATGGTTTTGTCCACCATTTGATTAATAATGGATAGGTCACTAGAATCCCCAGCAATAGCAATACAATTGCTTTGTTTCCCGCCAATACTTTTTACCGCATTGTCGGCTAGTTGGGAATCAATATCATTTAACACTACAATTGCTCCTTGCAGAACCAGTTGTTTACATATTTCCAGGCCAATACCTTGTCCTGCTCCTGTTACAATAGCAACCTTTCCTTTAAAATCCATACTATTTGCTTTATTTTTAATAGCCTCACTAAGTTAATTATTCTTAGACACTTATTTGGAATAAAACTAGTTCACAGATTCTTTACTTTATATAACACACCTTTCTAGATGGTTATTCTCTCTCCCGTATCATACGGATCTAGATGATATTTCATTTTCACTATTTATATGTTTTTAGATACTTCGACATAATTAATAGACCGTTGAACAAAATTGATGGATAACTTCTCCTTTAAGATTAAAAAAGGTGGATGAACCAATGAAATGCCCAATCTGTATAATTCTTTTTTTCTTTACAAGAATATAGACCACATTTGTTTCTGTTCAAAATCTTAAAAAACATAATGTTTTCAAAAAGCTGGTTTACGCTATTTTTTATTTCTATTTCAGTTTTTATCCTATTGTCTTCTTGTCAAGATAAAGGTCCTAAAGTACTTGTTTTCTCAAAAACCAAAGGTTGGGTTCATACCTCCATTCCCTATGCAAATGAAGCCATTTTAAAACTAGGAAAGGAGAATGGTTACCATGTGGATATTTCCAAAAATGCAGAAATTTTTAATGATGATGATTTAAAAAATTACGATGCCGTAATTTTTAACTGTACCACGGGAAACGTGCTCAATGCAGAACAGCAAGCAGCTTTTGAACGCTATATTCAGGCTGGTGGAGGATATGTAGGAGTGCATTCGGCAGCTGATACAGAATATGAATGGCCATGGTACAATAAACTAATGGGAGCCCACTTTGCAAGTCATCCTCACAACCCCAATGTACGCACTGCAGTTATTGACGTAGTGGATAAAAATCACAGCTCCACTTCCGGCTTGCCCAATCAATGGGAACGTAAGGATGAATGGTACAATTACAGGTCTTTTTATCCAGATTTAAATGTATTGGCCTACCTAGATGAAGAATCATATGAAGGGGGGGCCAATCGTGGCAATCACCCCATAGCATGGTACCATGAGTTTGATGGTGGCAGGGCATTTTACACTGGGGGAGGTCATGAAGATGCTTCTTTTAGCGAGCCTCTTTTTCTTGAGCATCTTCAAGGAGGAATAACATATGCCATGGGAGATGGGATATTGGATTATAGTAGAGCTACAGCAATCACTTCCCCCGAAGAAAACCGTTTTGAAAAAACCGTCCTGATAAATGATCTTAACACGCCTATGGAAGTGGCGGTTTCTGATGACGGACGGATTTTTTATACGGAACTTCGTACGGCCAATTTAGGCGTGTACAATACCAAAACTGGAGAACAATCCATAGTACATCGTTTTGATGTTGCCACTACGGGTGGAACTGGGCTAATTGGAATTACTTTAGACCCAGATTTTCAAGAAAATCAATATGTCTACCTTTATTATTCACCCCCAACAGATGAGGAACCCATCCTTTTTAACCTTTCCCGTTTTGTATTACAACAGAACAACACTTTGGATGTTAAATCAGAAAAGGTTTTGCTCCAAGTACCTGTTGAAGAAAATAGTGGCTCACACCATGGAGGTTCTTTAGCATGGGACAAAGAAGGAAATTTATACCTTTCCACTGGGGATAGCTCTAGTCCTTTCCCCTCAGATGGATATGCCCCTTTGGACGAAAGACCCGGAAAACAATACTATAGTTTAGATGCACAACGTAGTGCGTCCAACACCAATGATTTAAAAGGCAAAATACTTCGCATTCATCCAGAAGCAGATGGGTCATATACAATTCCCGAGGGCAATTTATTTCCAAAAGGAATGGAAAAAACCCTTCCGGAAATATATGTTATGGGCTGTAGAAATCCTTATCGAATTGCCATTAACCCAAAAACCTCTACCGTTTATTGGGGGGAAATTGGACCGGATGCAGGTGAAGATGGGGAACAGGGCACAAAAGGATACGATGAATTTAATCAAGCTAAGACATCTGGAAACTATGGGTGGCCTTATTTTGTTGGGAACAATCAAGCTTATGTGGAGTGGGATTTTGCTGCCCAAACGGCAGGTTCTTACTACGATCCTAAAGCTCCTATAAACAACTCCCCTAATAATACAGGTCTCACAGATTTGCCTCCTGCACAACCTGCCATGATTTGGTATCCCTATGCAGCATCCCCAGAGTTTCCAGAACTTGGAGAAGGAGGCCGTAGCGCCATGGCTGGAGAATTTTACACCTTTGATGAAAGTTCGCCATCAGAAAAAAAGTTTCCAGAATATTATGATGGTTCATTATTTGTTTTTGAATGGATGCGTAATTGGGTAATGCCCCTTCGTTTTGATGAAAATGAAAATTTTCTTCGTGCAGAACCGTTCATGACCGCAAAGGGCGATTTTAGAAGGCCCATTGATCTAGCTTTTGGAAAAGACGGAGTAATGTACATGTTGGAATATGGTTCTGTTTATGGGGCTGATAATGAAGATGCAAGGCTCGTAAAAATAGAATACAATCGGGGAAATAGGGCTCCAATTGCCAAAGCTTCGGTAATTGATTCTCTTGCCGAAGCCAATTTATCCCAAAAAGTATTTCTGACTTCTGAACGACGAACATTACCTGTCTTAAAAGAAGCCATTGGAAAAGCTCCTTTGCGTGTATTGTTCAGCAGCCGAGATTCCAGTGATTTTGATGATGACGATGAACTCACTTACAATTGGTTGTTAGAGGGAGAAACACGTACTTCTACAGAAAGAAATCCCATCCATACATATACCCAACCTGGCATCTACAATGCCATCCTTAAAATTAGTGATCAAGATGGACTTACAGGTGTTGACACTGTTGTGGTCAAAGTAGGCAATGCGCTTCCAGAAGTCGCTATTTCCTCCTCGCAGAATAAATCCTTTTTCTGGGAAAACAAGCCTTTTAAGTATGCCATAAAAGTAAGTGATAAGGAAGATAAGGAAATCAACCCACAGAGGGTAAGTGTTACTTTTGGCTATGATGCTTCACCAAGTATGTTGAAACCAGTAGATGGCGATACTGCTCCAGTTTCTCCAACAGCGATGCCCTATGGATACTCTTTGATTGAAAAAAGTGACTGCAAAGCCTGTCATACTGTAAGTGAAAAGTCCGTTGGGCCTTCCTATCTGGATGTGGCACAACGTTACAAGGGTCAATCCAATGCCGTGCCAATGCTCACAAAAAAAATCATAGCAGGTGGTGGTGGCAATTGGGGGGAAAGTTTAATGAGTGCTCATCCACAACTCTCAACCCAAGATGTTAATGAAATAGTGAAGTACATACTATCACTGGCCAACGAAAAAAATAAAGTGACCAGTATGGGCTCCCAAGGCACCATAACATTTAAAGAACACAGTCAAAATGAGCCCAGAGGGATATATACGCTAACGGCAACCTACACGGACAATGGTGCCAACGGAATTGGCCCACTAACAGAAAGCGATGTTGTTAAACTTAGAAATGCAAAGGTTAGAACTGTATTTGCTGACGATTATGTTGGCTTCCAAAGATTTGGAAATAGCTTAACAAATGCCAATCATAAATCCCATTACATGCTTAAAAACATTGATCTTACAGGTATTAAACAATTTGTTTACGAGTATGCGGCGGAGGACAAAACAGGAGAGATTGAAGTTCGTATTGATTCGCAGGCCGGTCCAGTAATTGCCAAAACAGCTTATGAAACAACAGGTAGTTGGAATACCACAAGAAAATTGGAGGCCACACTTGGCAAGCCTATTGATGGAAGGCATGATATTTATTTTATCATGGTAAAACCAGAAAAGCCGAATGAAGATATAATCAATGTTAAATCTATAACATTTAAGGAAAAAAACTAAGCCGACCAAGCTTAAGGGGGTTGTTTACCCTAGACCAGAATAGCCCAGACAACTAAGTCTGGGCTATTTGTTTTAAGAATACCTTAAATATTTTCTGTTTCTTTACTCAGAATGATTTTTTGCCAATAAATTCTTTGAACCCTTTTCTGTAAGTGTCACTAATTGGAATTGGAATGTCTCCTATCTCCACTTTTTGTCTATGAACAACAGTAATCCAATCCATAGAAACTATATAGGAATGATGCACTCTAATAAATTTGTCTTTGGGCAATAATTCCTCCAAGCCTTTTAGTTTCTGTAAAGTAATTATTTTTTGTTGGGGAGTGTGGATCGAAACGTAATCCTTAAGTCCTTTTACAAACATAATATCATTCAACTTTATCTTTATTTGCTTAAACCCGTCCTTTACAAAAATATAAGGCTCTTGGGGCAAAGGTTGGGTAATAAGGGGGGTGTCTTCAATAGTGACCTTCCCCTTTGAGGGCTCTGGTGTATAGGTCAATCTTTGGGCTGCCTTTTCAATTGCTTTTAAAAATCTTTCAAAGGTAATTGGCTTTAATAAGTAATCCGTGATATCCAATTCATATCCTTCTATGGCATAATCCGAATAGGCTGTAGTAAGAATTACAATGGGCTTTTTCTTTAGGATTTTTAATAGGGATACTCCTGTAATCTCCGGCATTTGAACATCCAAAAACAGAATGTCTATCTCACCACTATGCAATACTTCCATTGCCTTTAATGGATTGGAAAATGATTGATATAATTGAAGAGTGGGTACTTTGTTTATATATTCCTGCAGTAGATTTCTAGCCAATGGCTCATCCTCTATAATTACACACTTTAATTTCATTCCAAATTCAATTTTAGTTCCACACAGTAGCAATCATCAATATCTTGAACCTTAAGTTCATAATTGTCCTCATAGTTTAAATCCAACCTTCTTTTTACATTTTTTAAACCAATTCCATATTTCTCCTTGACTGTTTTATTGGATTCGGAAATTTTTCCGTTTTTCACGGTATACAGACATTTCTTTCCATCAATTTTTACAAATACTTCTACCCATGATTGAGTGTCTGAGTTACTAACCCCATGTTTAAAGGCATTTTCCAAGAAAGTAATAAATATTAATGGGGCAACGGATACCCCGCTGGTATTTCCTTCCAATTTAAGATTGATTTTAACTTTATTGTCCATTCTCAGCTTTTCTAGGCCAATATAATTTTTTATGTACTCTATCTCCTTTTCCAGGGGTACTCTAAAATGGTTGCTATCATACATCATATACCTCATCATGTCAGACAATTTTGCTATTACTTCTGTGGTATTGGGTGATTTTGTAAAAGCCAAATAGTATAAATTATTAAGCGTATTAAATAAAAAGTGAGGGTTAATTTGGGCTTTTAAAAAACGGAGCTCAGAAGCAAGTTGCTCATTTTCCAATTTCTTTTTGCGAGATTCCAACTCAAACCAATCTTCAACAAATTTTAACAGTCCTACAAAAATAACCACGAAAATAGCCCCAAAAAACAGCTGTATAATAAACCTCGGTTCATACATCCATTCCCTGTTGTGTGTAAAACCATCTATTATATAGCGCTTTCCCAAGAGCAAAAAATACCATAGTCCCAAGAAGATTGGAAAAAACTGAAACACATATCTCTTTAAGTTTCTATCCTTTAAAAAACGAGGCAAGAATATATAATAGTTTAAATAGCTTAGAATCACTGTAACGGACATATGAAAGCTAAAATCCTTTAGTGTTCTTGGCCAATTGGTTTCCTCTCCATTATCAATGGTACTGATACGATAAAGAAAAACAGAGGCATATACACACCAAAATGATATATGTATCAAAGTTTTCTTATGTCTTTGTAAATGAAAAGCCATTTTTAAATGGTAATTATTTTTATTAGCCTCCGTAAAATGATAGAATCCGACCATGTATCCGAATCCTTGCCAAGTTATAAAACAAGTTATGAATGATGGTGGTCTTGGAATAAGACATTTTCATTTAATAGATAGTAAATAAGGTTTGTTTGATATATGCCCTTATTAGTTCGATAAATCATATTTCCGGCACAACAGAGAAACTCTGCGAGCAACCTTTTTGATTCTTCAGGAAGATTGGTTTCAGCGATTTTTATTAATCTGTCTAACTGTTCTTTCTATCAATTTTTTTGTTGCATGTATTCCGTCTTCATTGCTCAAATAGCCTTCCATACCCTGTAAATGCATTAGACCTCCTTCATATTCAATCCCCACGATTCCGTTAAAGCCAGATTTTTTAATGATATTGAACATTTTGCCAAAATCAATCTCTGTCTCGTTTCCATCGGCATCAAACTTATGGGTTTTGGCACTTATTCCTTTAGCATAGGGCATTAGCTCTTCCACACCTAGGTACATGTCATACTGCTCCAAACATTTGGTATTCATATAGCCGGCAATATCCATGGTTTCGGGTTTTGTCCTATTGACACAGAAATTTCCAAAATCAGGCAGTACGCCCGCCCGTTTGTGGTTTACTTCTTTCATGATTCCTGCCAACCATTTACCATTGCAAGAGTGCCCCACATGGTTTTCCACTATAATATCCATTTCGTGCTGGTCCCCATATTCCAATAACTTGCTATAGCCTTCCATAGCTGCATCTGCCACCTCTTCTGCGGTACCTGTCTGTTCAATACTGCCCAGATTGACCCTTATGGAGCTACACCCCAGTATTTTGGCCGCTTCCACCCATTTGTAATGGCTTTCAACCGCATGTTCTCTTTTTGCTTTATCCAAGTCGGCAATGTTTTCATCATCCACCATAATCAAGTGGTTTTTTACTCCAATGTCATCTGTACGTGTTTTTAGCTCCTTAAAAAAGAAGCTGTCATTTGCCTTATCGGCAAAAAACATAGAGACGTACTCCACAATATTAACTCCATATTCGTTCTTGGCCCGAGCAGGAAATTCCAAAGTATCATGCTTTCCAGTAAAAAATTCGGATGCCAATGAGAATTGAGCCAATGAAATTTGGTAGGAAAAACTGGGGCCTGTTTTTGCAAAAAGAGATTGTGGCAAAGACGTCATTAATCCAGCACCCATGGTTCCCAATCCTAATTGTTTAACAAATTTTCTTCTTTCGTTCATGATATTGTGCTTTACTATTTAATTGCTAAAATTTCGATTGGTTTAGTGTTCAATTCAATTAAGGTATACCTTAATTCTCATTCGCTCTTTCGAAGAACATCAAAGAAAGGTACAAAATCGTCCTCCCATTATCTACAGGTTAGAAAAAAATTGTTTGGATTATATCAAATAGGGTTATTGCTTCCCGTTCAACTTTTTAATTAAATCAACTTCATCTTGGCGATAAGGGGTTCCATCTTGCCTAAAAACATCATGGAACCATTCTATGGGTTCCTCTCCATTGGGAATGGGGGTATTCCATTGGTAGATCGTATTACTTTTACCTTTTACAAGGCCCCAATTTATAGCTCCAATATTCTCTTCCTTTAAAATTGGCATAATGTTAGAAAATCGACTGTTCCGGGTCCTAGCCATATATTCCGTACAGATCAAAGGCCTTCCATGGCTTTTTAAAAGATTTATTATGTGTTTGTGGTGCTCTGGACCTTCATAATCGTGGTAGGTGATTATATCAGAATTCAATGCCTGAAAAGCGTTCAACTCTGTTAAATCCCATTTCCACAACCCTGCCGAAATGGGTTGCGAGGGGTTTATCTCTCTTGCCCATCCAAAAACTTTTTTCAACAACGGCAATGTTTTGTTGCCTTTACCCTCGTTGCCAGGTTCATTATACAAATCCCATAAAAGAATTCTATCATCCTTGGCAAACGTCTTCATTACATCTTTGACGTAGGCCTCTAGTTCTGGAAAGTTACTGGCTTCATAGGATGCTGGGTCTCCTGGATCTTGAATCCATCCTGAGTTGTGGGTTCCAGGTTTGGGGTTGGGTTGCTTTCCTATTTTTGGGGTTTTGCTCCAAACATCATCAAAAAACACAAACATGGTTTTTATTTTATGATTCTTTGATATTTCTAAATAGGTATCCATTCGCTTTTTAAAGCCATCTGGGTCTTGCTTGTAAGCCAAACTATGCAAGTAAACACGCATAACGTTCATCCCAATTCCCTCGGCAAAGCCCAGCTCCCTATCTATTGTCTTTGGGTCAAAAGTATCCTCTTGCCACATTTCCAATTGATTAATGGCCGTACTTGGAACAAAATCTGCGCCGTTTAACCATGTGTGGTTGTCATACCACTCATTGGCTTTTTCCACGGACCATCTTTTCGGTTCTTGGGATTGTCCAATAGCCAAGATGCCAATAAAAAAAAGGGTAAATAAGGTAATTGTACTGGTTTTCATTTTCAGGTGTATTTATGGGTAGTTAGTTCTTAAATGTACCCAATGCCCAGATATTGGGCAAGCCCAAAAACCATTTTAGAGGGGATATGCACCCTATTTTCCTCAAATTCATGAATTCTATTATCTCGCTGATCTTTCTAAAAACAACAAAGCCTCATAAATCAATGATTTATGAGGCTTTTGTTTGTTAAGTGTGGTCCCACCTGGGCTCGAACCAGGGACCACCTGATTATGAGTCAGGTGCTCTAACCAACTGAGCTATAGGACCAGCTGTATTCCGTAAACGGACAAGCGGATGCAAAACTACTACTATTTTTTAGACGTTGCAAACAATTTCAACCTCATACAGCCAACAAAAGCAGCTTATTCTTCTATTTCTTGGCACAACTCTATTAATACCCCATTACAACTCTTGGGATGAACAAACGCCACCAACTTATTATCCGCGCCCTTTTTAGGGGTTTTGTTTAAAATAACAAAGCCTTCTTTGTCCAGTCTTTTAATCTCTGCAACTATATCATCCACGGCAAAAGCAATATGATGGACTCCTTCTCCCTTTTTATCAATAAACTTGGCGATAGGGCCATCCGCGTCAACGGGTTCCAACAATTCCACCTTATTGGGTCCCACTTTAAAGAACGATGTCTTAACCCCCTCAGATTTTACTTCTTCTTCTTTATAATGGGCAACACCCAACAATTTTTGATAAAGAAGGTTGGAAACTTTTAAATCTTTTACGGCAATTCCTATATGCTCTATTTTGTTCACTAGTGCCAATTTAGTCTTAAACCTGTAATTTACATATAATTCTACGTATTTTTGCGGCATGGAAACACAACGACAGAAAAAAATTGGAGGTGTCATACAAAAGGATTTGGCAGACATTCTTCAACGTGCGGCAACCGATGGTGGCCTAAAGGGCACATTGATCTCTGTATCCAAAGTAATGGTCACTACAGACCTTTCCATAGCCAAGGTATATGTTAGTATCTTTCCTGCCAAGAACGCGGCAGAATTGTTAAAAGGGATGAAATCCAATCAACCCCTTATAAAACACCAGTTGGCGCAACGTACCAAAAATCAATTACGAAGAATTCCAGAACTTTTGTTCTTCTTGGATGACTCTTTGGAATATATAGAGGGCATTGAAAAATCCCTAAAAGGAGAAGAAAACCCTATTGAGAACAGAGACCTGTTGGAAAAAAGAAAAAAGTCTTAAACTTTGAACTTTCCTTTGTACATCGCAAAGCGATATGTAAAGTCCAAAAGCAGTCAAAATGTTGTTAATATCATCAACTTTGTCACTTTTTTGGTGATTGTAATTGGTTCTATGGCTCTTTTTATTGTTCTTTCTGGATTCGCCGGCCTTAAAACTTTTAGCCTTTCCTTTAGTGAATCTACAGACCCTGACTTAAAGGCCCAACCTACAATTGGTAAGTTTTTTTCCGTTTCATCCGAACAAGAAAAGGAACTCACCCAAGTAGATGGTGTTGTATCCTATGCCAAAGAAATTGAGGAACAGGTATATCTCACTTATAGAGAAAAAAGTCATGTAGCCTATATAAAGGGAATAGATGAAAACTATACGGCCACCACACATATGGACAGTACCATTTATTACGGTAGTTGGGAAATAGAACAAAATTATGCTGTTGCGGGCAGAGGTATTGTAAACCTTTTAGGTTTGGCAACCAATGATGGCCGGAATCCTTTAACAGTTTTAGCGCCTAAACCTGGCAAGGGAAGTATTTCTCAACAAACATCAACCAATCCTTTTGATAATCTATTCAATAGATTGCCTGTAATTATAAGTGGTGTGTATGCCATAGAAAATGATTTGGACAACAAATATGTATTTGCAGATTTACCCTTGGTACAGGCTCTTTTGGAGAAAGATGAAGTAACTGTTTCGGGAATAAATTTTAAATTGGATGAGTCGGTAAATGTAACAGATATTAGGGTCAATATCTCTTCTATTCTTGGTGATGCCGTGGTTTTAAAAGACAGAAAAGAATTAAACGGCACCTTGTACCGTATGCTAAATACCGAAAATTTAGCCACCTACCTAATTTTCACCTTGGTGCTCATTATTGCCCTTTTCAATGTTGTTGGTGCCATTATAATGATGATTTTGGACAAGCAACAAAACTCCCGAACCCTCTATAGTTTGGGAACCACCATAAAAGAGCTCCGTCGTATTTATTTTGTCCAAGGAATTCTGGTCACAGGCTTGGGCGGATTAATTGGTGTGTTATTGGGCGCTCTATTGATAGCCTCCCAAATATGGTTTGGTTGGTTAAAAATAACCCCTTCACTGGCCTACCCTGTAGAGTTTAAATACATTAATGTCCTTGTAGTTTTGGCAACCATACTCGTATTGGGCATAATTGCCTCTAAAATAGCAAGCAGTAGAATTAACAAAAGACTGGTGGCGTCTGCTTAGGGTTTTTATACAAATTGATAATCCCCAAATTTTTCCAGTACCTCATCAAAAGCGGCAAAAACATCTGCTGACTCATCACTGGTTACCATTTTCATACGATATTCCTTAAAGTTTGGAATCCCTTTAAAATAATTGGTGTAGTGTCTTCTGGTTTCAAAAACGCCCAGTTTTTCGCCTTTCCAGTCAATTGACATTTGCAAGTGTCTCCTAGCGGCAGTTACGCGTTCTTCCATGGTAGGTGGAGCACAATGTTCCCCTGTTTTAAAAAAATGTTTTACCTCTTTAAAAAACCATGGGTACCCAATACTAGCGCGACCTATCATGGCGCCATCCAAACCAAAATCATCCCGCATCCGCATGGCGGCTTCGGGTGAGTCTATATCTCCGTTTCCAAAGACGGGAATGTGCATTCTAGAGTTGTTCTTTACCTCGGCTATGGGTTTCCAATTGGCATCGCCCTTATACATCTGTACCCTTGTGCGGCCATGAATTGCAATGGCCTTAATACCAACATCTTGCAGGCGTTCCGCAACCTCAACAATTTTAATGGAATCGGAATCCCATCCTAAACGTGTTTTAACAGTAATGGGTAGTGACGTCCTTTTCACCATTTCCTCTGTCAACTTCACCATGAGGGGAATATCTCTTAAAATCCCTGCCCCTGCGTTTTTACTCACCACTTTCTTAACTGGGCATCCAAAATTAATGTCTATGATATCTGGCTTGGATTTTTCAACAATATCTATGGATTGGAGCATAGAATCCAAATTGGCACCAAAAATTTGAATACCTACAGGTCGCTCCTTTTCATAAATATCCAGTTTCATGGTACTTTTTGCGGCATCACGTATCAAACCTTCAGAGGAAATAAATTCTGTATACACAACATCTGCCCCTTGCTCCTTGCACAGGGCTCGGAACGGGGGGTCGCTTACATCTTCCATAGGCGCCAAAAGCAATGGAAAATCTGGTAATTCTATGTCTCCTATTTTAGGCAATATATGTTTTCTTTAAAAATGCAAAAATAAGGAAAAAGAAAAAAGCCAATATTTAAGTTGACTTTTAGAATTACATCTGTTTTTCAAGTGTTAAAAATCTATTTTCTTTACAATGCTTTCACCATCCCTATTTACCGTTACGTCAGCGCTATCACCTTCCTTAAATACAGAAAGCGCCCTCATATAGCTCATCATATCGGTCACGGTGCTATCTCCCAATTTTACAACCACATCTCCCTTTAAGAGTCCTGCCTTAAAAGCTGGCCTGTCTTCACTAACACCATCTATACGCATTCCCTTGCCGTCAAAAAGATAATCGGGCATTACACCCAACCCTACTTTAAATCTTGGTGTTTCTTCACTTTCATTTTTGGTTTTTCTAAACTGTAGTTTCTCCTTACCGTCCAATTCTCCAATGGTGGAAACAATATAACCCGATATCATTTCCATTCCCTCATAGTTAAGCTTGTCAAAATCATCAGAAGGTTTGTGGTAATCCTCATGCTGTCCTGTAAAAAAATGTAGAACGGGAATGTCCTGTAGATAAAACGAGGTGTGGTCAGATGGCCCAATTCCAGATTCCTTCAACACAAGCTTAAATCCAGGGTTTACAGAATTCAGTACTTGGTTCCAAATTGGAGCCGTGCCCGTTCCGCTCACAGAAAGTGTTTTGTCTTCCCGTAATCTCCCTACCATATCCATATTGATCATACAATTTGCCTTGGACAGATCAATGGTTGGGTTTTTTGCAAAATAATTACTCCCCAAAAGACCCATTTCCTCACCAGAAAAGGCCATGAACAAATAATTATTTCCATTCAGGGTGTCTTTAAGTTTTTCGGCCAATTTTAATAATACTCCTACTCCGCTTGCATTGTCATCCGCCCCGTTGTGTATATCTTCCCCAACATATAGGGAGCCTTCCCCTCCCATTCCCAAGTGATCAAAATGTGCTCCAATAATTATAGTATTTTCGGCTTTATTGTCCACATAGCCAATTACATTTCTACCAGATAGTATACTATCTCCATTCTCAACAAATTGTACCTCGTCATGTGGACCTTTCTTTGGTTTAAAAGTAAATGTTTGGTAGTAGGTGCCATCCAATCCCATTGGCAGTAATCCTATGCTCTCCATTCGCTCTTTAATGTATGTTGCTGCTTTTACTTCATTTTCTGTGCCCGTTTCTCTACCCTCTAGCTCATCTTTAGCCAAAAAAGCCACATCCTCTTGAATAGTAACCAATGGCGTTTCGTTTTTTTTGCAAGACATAAAAGCCAGAAAAAACATAAAAAGAAATATTCTATTCATAACTTAAAAGTTAGTTTTGCATAAAAATAAGCATCTTATGAGGATTATATCTTTTCTATTTTTAGTTCTTCTTTTTAATAGCTGTAAACAAAGTCAAAAAAAGAACTCTACTGCAGAAGAAAACACGGTTGAAATTGAAACAAAAACAGATTCCCTCATTTACCCAGAAGAAAAACATTTTAAATCCTTACAGCAAATCACCTTTGGTGGTGATAATGCCGAAGCCTATTGGAGTTTTGATGATAAGAATATTGTTTTTCAATCCAATAATACAAACTGGGGTGTAGAATGTGATCAGATGTTTTTGATGGAAGTTGGTGAGACTTTTGAGGATAATATCCCTCCAATGATAAGTACTGGGATGGGCAGAACTACATGTTCATATTTCTTGCCGGACAACAAGCATATTATATATGCGTCCACTCATTTGGTAGATAAAGCGTGTCCAGAGGTTCCCCTTAGAAAAAATGGAAAATATGTTTGGCCGGTCTATGATTCTTTTGACATTTTTGTGGCTGATTTAGAAGGGAATATAGTTAACCAACTAACTAATGAGGTGGGGTATGATGCTGAACCAACAGTGTCACCAAAAGGAGATAAAATTGTTTTTACCTCTATGCGTAGTGGTGATCTGGAACTATATACCATGAATTTGGACGGTAGTGAAGTCGTGCAAATAACAGATGAATTGGGATATGATGGTGGTGCCTTCTTTTCTCCTGATGGAACAAAAATAATTTTTAGGGCTTCTAGGCCAAAAACCGATGAAGAAATTTCGGAATACAAAGAACTTTTATCTCAAGGCTTGGTCCAGCCTACGGAAATGGAGCTTTTTATCTGTGATGCGGACGGAAGCAACTTAAAACAACTCACCTTCTTGGGGAATGCTAATTGGAGCCCGTTTTTTCATCCTTCTGGGGATAAAATTCTTTTCTCGAGCAATTATGAGTCGGAAAGAGGGTTCCCATTCAATCTTTATCTAATTGATGTTGATGGGAAAAATCTAGAAAGAGTTACCCATGGAGAAACATTTGATGCTTTTCCCGTGTTTTCCAATGATGGTGAAAAATTAATTTTTTCCAGTAACAGAAACAACGGGGGAACACGCGATACCAATTTATTTATTGCAGAGTGGAAAGATTAATACTATAATCTATCCCGCTCGTTTTTGTCTATATTCTTTTCGTTATCACTCAACCTAAAGTTTCCAAAATTATAAGTAAAACCCAAGCGGACAAATTGCCACTCGGATTGATGGAAATAGGAGTTGTTCTGGTTTAAAAACTTGGCCTGATAATCTGTACTTACGGTGTTTAGAATATCTTCAACCGACAATGAAAGGGTCGCTTTATTGTCCCAAAGAGTTTTGCGCAATCCAAAATTAAGGTTGGTAGTTGGTCCCATGACGTAGGTTCCCGCAATGAAATCTGTAAAATGGGAAAACCCAACTTCTCCAGTAAAGGTACCGTCTTTGGAAAGGGTAAGATAATTGGCCATTTGAAAATACAATCCTTCAACAATATTGGTATATGGAACATCATTAGTCTCCTCGGAAACAAAAGTCTCATCTTCATAAAATAATGAAGTATAGGCATACAGGTACCAATTTTTTAAAATGGACTTACTAATTGTAAAATCCAATCCATAAGAAATACTTTCAAGAACATTTTGGTTTATGGCATGCAGGGTCAATGTTTGGTTGTCCTGAAAGCTTAAAGTGCTAATATCCCTTCCATTATCCGTATAATAAAGGGAAAAGAAATAATCCCCTTTTAATGTATAATTTAGTTTAAAGCTATGTACAAAACTAGGTCTTAGGTTTGGGTTTCCTGTTGTAAAGTCATTTTCATAAAGAAAATATCTAAACGGGTTTAAATCATCATATCTGGGCCTGTACAGTTTTCTACTATAATCAATAGAGAAACTATGATTATCCGATGGTGTATGTAGTATATATGCGCTGGGGAACAACTCAAAATACTGTTGAATGTTGGTTACATTTAAAGTCAGTGATTTTCCTTTTACATCGGTATACTCGCCGCGGGCACCGGCCTTCAACGTCCATTTATCCCAATTTTTTAAAATGCTTAAATATCCTGCATATACTTTTTCGTCATACTCAAAATTATCGGATAAGCTTGAATTAAACGTTTGATTGCCTGCCATTCCGTTAAAAAAGTCCAAACCGCTTGTTGATTGTATTATTGAAGCTTTTGTCCCTGTTTCAAAAATTGTGCTTCCTATAGGAGTGGTATAGTCTATTTGGCCTGTGACAATTTCAATATCCTGAATTGCATCGGTTGCAAAACTATTGTTCCTTAAAAAAACATTGGTCGCATCAAAATAATCCGTATTTACCACTTGTACCTGGGTTTCATCAAAGGCTGTATAATGCCCATTTAAGGTTAAGGCGGCCCCTTCTTTTTTAAATTTACGCTTAAAAGAAAGGTCAAAAGCAAGATTCTTACTGTCATTTTCCAAGTTGCTTTTGGTAGAAAAAGTAGAATCCAGCTGTTTTTGCCCATTGTAGGCTTCACCATCCAAAGCGTTATTATATGTTCGGTTGGGAGATAGAGATATGTTGGTTGTTAGGTTAACACTGGTTTTGTCATCAAGGTCATAATCCAAAATTACACTTGCATTTTGCCCTAAAGATTTAGTGGTCTTATGGTAGTCCGTATTCCAGATAGAAAAAATATTGTCACTGGTGTTTATGTAGTTAAGGTTACTATAAATTCTATCTTTTTCCTTTCTTGGATTAATTGTATAGTTTGCGAATACGTTTAAGTTCTTTGCCTTAAAATAATGACTGGTGCCAAAACTATATTTTGGAAAAATTGCTTGGGTATAATTAGCGTTTACACTTCCCTTATAGCCCGGTGTAATGCTCTTGCTGGTTATAATATTCAAAATGGCCCCTCCTTCGGCGTCATACCTTGCAGGTGGATTTTCTATCAATTCAATCGATTTAATGTTTACCCCGGAAAACCCTTCTAGCAAATCTTTAATTTCAGATTGGGATAATTGCACCTTTCTATCATTAAGGTAAATAGAGGGGGTTTTACTACCTATCTGTAGTTGGTCCTGTACCATTATTACCCCAGGTGTTCTTCTTAAGATGTCCCAAGTGTTTCCTTGTGAAACAACCGTATTTTCAACATTAAAAACCACCCTATCCGCCTTTCGTTCTATGGTGGGTTTTTTTGCAATTACTACAACTTCATCTAGGGTTTCGGTACTCTCCAAAATAACCAAAGTCCCTATTTTGGTGTCTTTTTGAACATCTATGGCTGTAGGTTTGGATGTTTGCCCTATATAACTTGCGCTGATCCAATATAGAGCTGGTTCAACTCCATTAATATTAAAAAGTCCTTCTTCATTTGTAGAAGCCCCCTTTACAATTGTTGAGTCTGATATTTGAAGTAAAAAAACATTGGCATATGGAATAGGGGAATTAATGCCATCCTTAACAAAACCACTAACCTGATAGTTTTGAGCGATTAAATTTAAGGTGCTGATGAATGATAATATCAATAAGAGATATAGGTTTTTCATCTTTAGTTTGGGGGTTCAGCCTCCAAATCTAAGAAAATATTTAAGTTTTTCTTAACAAAAGAGTATACTTTAACCGCTTTATAGTGCCTACACCATTATTTTCTTCATATTTAGACAATTCCATAATTCTAGGTGCGCAAATAAATTATATTTGCAGTTGCTTAGGCTTTTGCCTGTATGCATTTGTATTTGAGTGTATGAAAAAGATTAGAAATTTCTGTATTATAGCACATATTGACCATGGTAAAAGTACTTTGGCAGACAGGTTATTGGACTTTACGGGAACAGTAACGGAACGTGAAAAACAGGATCAGCTGTTGGACAGTATGGATTTGGAGCGAGAGCGCGGCATTACCATAAAAAGCCATGCTATACAAATGGACTACACCTACAATGGTGAAGAATATATCCTTAATTTGATAGATACCCCTGGCCATGTTGATTTTTCCTATGAAGTATCAAGGTCCATTGCTGCTTGTGAAGGAGCCTTATTGGTTGTAGATGCCGCACAGAGTATTCAAGCTCAGACCATAAGTAACCTGTATTTGGCTTTGGAAAATGATTTGGAAATAATTCCCGTTCTAAACAAAGTGGACCTTCCAAGTGCCAATCCAGAGGAGGTTACAGATGACATTGTAGACTTATTGGGCTGTAGTCCAGATGAGGTTATCCCCGCAAGTGCCAAAACAGGAATTGGGATTGAAGAAATTTTAACGGCTATTATTGAGCGAATCCCCGCCCCAAAAGGAAACCCAGATGAATCCTTACAAGCATTGGTTTTTGATTCTGTTTACAATCCTTTTAGAGGCGTGGAAACGTATTTTAGGGTCATAAATGGGGAAATAAAAAAAGGTCAAAAAATTAAATTTGTTGCTACGGATAAAAGTTATTTTGCGGATGAGGTGGGTACATTAAAACTTGTACAACACCCTAAACAAAGTATTAAAACTGGCGATGTTGGCTACCTTATTACGGGAATAAAAGATGCCAGGGAGGTTAAGGTTGGTGATACCATAACCGACGCCGCAAATCCAACAAAAAATGCCATAGAAGGTTTTGAGGATGTAAAACCAATGGTTTTTGCGGGTATTTATCCCGTTGACACCGAAGATTTTGAAGAACTACGTTCTTCCATGGAGAAATTACAATTAAATGATGCTTCCCTAGTATTTTCCCCTGAGAGCAGTGCAGCCCTTGGTTTTGGTTTCCGTTGTGGATTTTTGGGAATGCTGCACATGGAAATTATTCAAGAGCGTTTGGAGCGTGAGTTTGATATGACGGTAATTACGACCGTCCCCAACGTAAGCTACCATGCCTTTACAAGAAAAGATCCAGAGAAACCAATAATTGTAAACAACCCTTCAGATTTGCCAGACCCTTCCACAATTGATAGGGTTGAAGAACCCTATATTAAAGCCACTATAATTACCAAATCCGATTTTGTGGGAAATGTGATGTCTTTGTGTATCGAGAAAAGAGGTGTTATTACCAATCAAACTTATTTGACCACAGAAAGGGTTGAACTGAATTTTGATATGCCTTTGGCGGAAATTGTTTTTGATTTTTATGATCGATTAAAAACAGTTTCAAAAGGCTATGCTTCCTTTGATTATGCCCCAATTGGAATGCGGTCTTCCAAATTGGTACGTGTGGATATTTTACTGAATTCTCAGCCTGTTGATGCCCTTTCTGCGCTAATACATGCTGACAATGCCGTGAACATAGGTAAAAAAATGTGTGAAAAATTACGCGAACTAATCCCAAGGCAGCAATTTGATATTCCCATACAGGCAGCAATTGGCGCTAAAATTATTTCAAGGGAAACTATTAAAGCGCTAAGAAAAGATGTTACCGCTAAATGTTATGGTGGGGATATTTCCCGTAAAAGAAAACTTTTGGAAAAGCAGAAAAAAGGTAAAAAAAGAATGCGACAAGTAGGGAATGTGGAAATACCCCAACAGGCATTTATGGCTGTTTTAAAGTTAAACGACTAGTTGGGTTTTTCTTCTTTAAACCGTTTGCCCATATAGACCAACTTACTTCCTTTTTCAATGGTGCTGATTTCTGTGCTAAAGGAAGAAATTATTATAAGTTCCCCATCTGGCATTTTTATAAAAATAGGGATTATCTGGTCGTCATCTTTAGTGGTTTCTATAAGCTTATCATAATGGTCCTTGTCATTTAGGTCAATTTCATTTATTGATGGATATTTTCTAACTGTTTCCGTCAGCTTAATAAAATCATCTGTATGGGAAAAAAGCCCCTCTCTAGGATTGTTTTCGGGATTGTTCATTTCATCCGTATTGACCAACCTAAAAGAACCATTTTCACCAAATTGTTTTTTAAACTTGTCTATTACAAAATTGTTAATCTCAGAGTTTCCTGTAAGGGCCATTAAATAGCCTACATCGTTCAGCTCAATATTATCTGTAAGTGAATCGGAATAAACATTGGCGACCATTGCTTCCAATCCAAGTGCTTTTGCTTTTTCCACATTATTCTGGTTGTTGTCTATTACAACCACATGCCTATTGTTCTCCTTTAGGTAGTATGCAATAAGTCTGGACACTTTGGAGGCTCCAATAATTAATATTCCATCAGATTTTTTTAAGAATACTCCTATCCACTTAGCAAAAACCCTTGCTGTTGTGGCATTTAACAAAACTGTTCCCAGTACAATCATAAAAACCAGAGGGGTAATGTATTCCGCTCCCATCTCCCCTTTAGACAATAATTTTGATCCAAATAGTGAAGCGATACCGGCGGCTACGATACCTCTTGGGCCCACCCAGCCAATAAAAAGCTTTTCGTTAAATTTAAGATTGGACCCATGGGCACTGACAAATACTCCCAAAGGACGAACTACAAAAACAATTGCTACAAAAAGAAGAGCTGTTTTCCAATTATAAATAAGCTCTAAATCTGCTATATTGATATTGGCCGCCAAAAGGATAAAGAGAATGGAAATTAATAATACACTAAGCGATTCCTTAAAATATAATAGTTCTTTAAGGTTAGGTAAATCTATATTTCCCATGACCATTCCCATGACCACTACAGCTAAAAGGCCGGATTCATGGGCAAGCATATCCGATAGAACAAAAACCAACAAAACTATAGATAGAGTTGCAACGTTTAATAGATAGTGGGGAATTAATTTCTTTTTAATGGAAAAAGCCAGTGCATGGGCAAATGTGAACCCAAATGTGGTCCCAAAAAGTAAAATCTTGACAAACTCTACCAAAGCGGTCTGAGTGTAACCCTCTCCACCTCCGCCAACACTAATAAATTCATACACCAAAACTGCTGCCAAAGCCCCTATTGGATCAATTAATATTCCTTCCCATTTTAAAACTGTGGATACATCTTTCTTTAAGGGGATGTTTCTTAGAATGGGAGTAATAACCGTGGGTCCCGTTACAATAATCAAGGCTGAAAACAAAAAACTAATTTGCCAGTTTAATCCAAAAATATAGTGTGCTGCCACTCCCGCCCCAAAAAAAGTGATTGCGCTTCCTACAGTAATCAATTTTGTAATAACAGGTCCAACTGTCTTTATTTCTGAGCGCTTTAGAGTCAATCCTCCTTCAAAAAGAATAATACTAATGGCCAATGAAACAAAAAAATAAAGACCTTCCCCTGGGAAAAGCCCTTTTTCTCCGTTCCAAATGGGTTCTATCAATTTGCCACCATCTTCTGTATATAAAGTAGCTATAGGCCCAACTAATAGACCTATTAGAATCAACGGCAAAATAGCGGGCAGTTTTAACCTCCATGCTACCCATTGGGCAATAATTCCAAGGATAATAATTCCTGCAAGTTCTAGCATTGGTTAGTTTTTTAGTTTTCTGTTGCGCATAAATTTAAACATCTTTCATTATTAATTGCTAAACAAGACAAATAGATTTTTAAAGCCACTTGGTATTTCCAAAATAGTTGATGAAACAAATTAGGAATGTATTGCTTTTAAATTGGGGCAACAACTTAATTGTTTTATATTGTCGGCGAAACTTTTTTGAATGAATAATTCAACACAGCCATTTAACACCATATTATTTGGTTTTGCTTTTTCTCCATCTCTTAAAACCAACATTTTAGAAACCTCTAGGGTGGCTCATTTTTTTGACTCTAGGCTTGTTTTGCTGCATGTGGGTAAAAAAACTTTAGAAAAAGAAAGAAATATTGAAGAGCTTCTAAATCAAATAGAGCATAAAAATTTACCCATAGATATAAAATGGGAAGAAGGGGATCCATATGAAATAATTTTAAACAGTTGTAAAGAAGAAAACATTGACCTTTTGATGCTTGGAGCCCTTCAACATGAAAACCTATACCAGTTTTATGTAGGTTCCATTGCAAGAAAACTTACCCGTAAAGTTTGTTGTTCTGTATTATTGCTCATAAAACCTTCCGAAGAAAGGGTTCCCTGCCAACATATTGTGGTAAATGGGCTCGATGCACCTGAAACTCCTGTTGCAATTACAGATGCTTTTTATGTGGCCAATTTATTGGGGTCAAAACAAGTTACAGTAGTGGAAGAAATTAGACAAAAAGAAATTCAAGTCATTGTTGAGGATGATCGATCATTAAAAAAGACCAACATTTTAAAAGAGCGTCTTAAACACAGGGAAGAAAGTCGGGTTCGTAAAATAATAGATGCTTTGCCAAAAGACTTGACACATACTCTAAAAATTAAGACCCAAAGTATTTTCGGAAAAAGAGGGTACTCCATTGGGCATTATGCAGAAGTAGTGAGGGCCGATTTATTGGTTATGAACGCGCCAAAAAAAACCAGTATCCTTGACCGCATTTTCCCTCATGATATTGAATATATCCTATCTGATCTACCAACAGATATTTTAATAATCCGAAATTAAATTGGGGTCAAAAACAAACCATTCAAAAACCTTTATTGGAACCTTACCAAAGAATATTTTTTCTGGGTTTGTGGTTTCGCTTATTGCATTGCCTTTGGGACTGGGACTTGCATTGGCAAGTGAAGCTCCTCCCATCTCTGGTATTATTGCCGCTGTTGTTGGGGGTGTAATTGCTTCCATTTTAGGGGGTTCAAATGTCACCATAACAGGACCCGGAAATGGTTTGGTCATTGTGCTTTTAGGTGCTATAACTACTCTGGGCAATGGTAATATGTACCAAGGATATCTCTTTACTTTGGCAGCAATTGTTGTTTCGGGAGGGTTAATGTTGTTATTGGGCTTTTTAAAAATGGGACGGTTGGCCGATTTTTTTCCTGCTTCCGCAATCGAAGGAATGTTAGCAGCAATTGGCTTGGGCATTTTGTCCAAGCAATTCCATATTATGATTGGCAATAATGCCGAAAAGGGAAGTATTATTGAGCTTTTGTATCGTATTCCCAAGGGGATGATTATGCTCTTTCAGTCCGAAAACCAAAGTATTCTCATAGCCGCTAGTATAGGAATAATTAGTCTGCTTATTATGATATTCTATTCTAAAATTAGGAATAAGTACTTTCAATTGATACCGGCCCCAATGTGGATTTTGATTCTTACCATTGGGTTTGGATATATATATGCCTCTATAGGAAAAGCACACCCACTTAATTCATCTTTTTTAATAAATATACCCGATGATGTTTTTGGAAATATGGCTTTTCCAGATTTTTCCAAAATTGCAAACAAAGACTTTATTCTGGCTGTTTTTGCAATAACCTTGATTGCTAGCATTGAATCACTTTTGAGTATTAAAGCAGTAGATAAATTGGACCCACAAAACAGGAGGTCAAATGTAAACAAAGACCTAAAGGCATTGGGCTTTGCAACAATTGTAAGTGGTTTGTTGGGGGGATTAAATGTTGTAGCCGTCATTGCTAGAAGCTCTGTGAACGTTAATAACGGGGCTACCAATAGGTCTGCCAATTTCTTTCATTCGCTCTTCCTAGTGGCCTTTGTTCTTCTTTTTCAAGAACAGTTAAAAATGATTCCTTTGGCCGCTTTGGCTGCAATTTTGGTTTACACTGGCTATAAGTTGGCCACCCCAAAGACTTTACGTAAAATTGCCAAAATTGGAAGAGAGCAAATTGTAATTTTTTTGGTCACCTTAATCACCACATTGTTCACCAACTTAATTACGGGCATAGCGGCCGGTATCTTAATTACTATCGTAATTCATATTTTCATAAATAAAGGAGGGAGACTTTTTATAAGCCATCTTTTTAAGCCTAATGTTCTAATGTTCAAGGAAAGTGATGGCGGAAATTATTATGTAAGCGTAAAATATTTCTGTAGTTTCTTAAATTTTTATCGCCTAAAAAACAAGTTGGATGCTATTTCGGAGCATGAAGAAGTTGTCTTGGATTTTTCTATGTGTAGTTTTGTTGATCACACTGCAATGGAAGGTTTAGAGAATTATATGGCCTCCTTTGAAAAAAGAGGGGGTAATTTTGAAGTCATTGGACTGGATAAGCATGATACGGGCTCCAAACATCCTTTTGCGATAAGGAAAGTGATTCCTTTTGCCTCCTTAAAGCCCATTGAGCGTTATTTTACCAAAAGACAACAATCATTAAAGACAACTGCCAAAGAATTTAATTGGAAGTATATACCTAAGAAGAATACAAACAGTTTTTTCTTGTCTGACTTTGTTTTTTTTAATGCTCGGGAAATAAGTTATTTCTATAACAATATTGTTGATCAAAACGGTCAACAACAAGTCCTTGATGTAGAATTTACCGAAGGTGCGTTCTATGCACGGGAAGTCGTTAAAACTACTGTGATGCATATAAAATTACAGAAAGAAATACCCGTATTTACTCTGGACAAAGAAGGTCTTTTACATATAATCTATAGTTTGGCCGGATTTAAGGATATAAAAATTGAAAACCACCCAGATTTCAACAAACGCTTTTATTTAAAAGCAGAAAACCAAGCCCAAATATCCTCCTTATTTACAGATGAGCTTATTCTTTTCTTTGAAAGCCACCCTTATTATCATGTAGAATCCAATGGAACATCATTATTGATTTTAAAGAAAGAACGCCTTTTAAGTGTTCGTGAAGTAAAGGCAATGATATATTTTGGACAATTACTTTATAAGTTGTTGCAAAATTGCGAAAATGTGTCAAATTCGCTAAAAAACAATTAATATATTTAATTAAACAGCCATTAATTTGCGAAATATTTATTATCTTCTGTGTTATATGGAAAATATCTCTATTGTGAAATTCTATGGTAAGGTTTTAAATGAATAAGGAAATTCAAAATTTAGTGTTCATGTTGTTAAAGAATAATCTTACATTGCACGAAAAAAAAATTTTTCATTAAAATTTCCATTGCGAAAACTGGGTGATGTGGTTTGCATTTAATTTGAAGGGAATATTTTATTAGATAGATTTTTAAGCACACTCTTAAGTCTATATGAAATTATTAAAGAATATTACTTTTTTCAAAAACCCCATCTTGTTTGGGATATTGGTTTTTTCATTGGTGTTGCTTCTTACACAAATAATTACCTCACAACAGTATTTGCTTTTTAAAAGCATAGAACAGGATAAAATTGACAGACAGGCCGTTTTGATTGAAGAAGGTTTGCAGGATGTTATGCGTCAACATTTTACTTCGACACAAACACTTGCTTTTATTGTGGAGCAATATGGTGTTCCTTCAAATTTTGACAGTATTTCCAAAATCCTTCTAAATACCAACAAACATGTAGATGCCTTGGAGCTTGTTAACAGTGAAGGGACTATAACACATGTGTACCCTTATAAAGACAATGAAGTGGTCGGGTTTAATATTTTAAAAGACTCTTTGGGAAAAAAGGGGGCAATCGCCACTATTGAACGAAAGGATTTTTTTATTGCGGGCCCCCTAAAGTTAAAACAAGGTGGGAGCGGTTTTATAAGCAGAACTCCTATTTTTAATAGTAAGGGTGCTTTTAAAGGGTTTACCTCTTCGGTTCTTAAATTATCAACACTTTTAAAAGCTGCTCACTTAGACTCTCTAAGCAGTAGTCCTTTTTCCTATTGTCTAGCAAAAATAAACGCAGACAAATCAGAAGAGGTTTTTTTCTCATATGGTAGTGCCTCAACCAAAAAAAATATTAGCATTCCTATTAAGTTTAACCAAGCGGAGTTTGTTCTGTACGTTATTTCCAATAATAGAGTCACCTTTTTAACGGTTTTTGCTTTTATACTTTTAGGTTTTATAATATCCTTATTGGCGGGCTTCTTTACTTGGCACTTGGCAAGGCAGCCAAGAAAATTAAATAGAATGGTCAAGGAAAAAACTACTTTATTATATGAAAGTGAAGAAAAGTTTAGAACCTTGGTAGAGCAAGCTTCTGATGGTATTTTTATATCAGACCTTAAGGGGAACCTAATTGATGTTAACATACGCGGTACCAAAATGTTTAATTATTCCAAAGAAGAATTGTTGAATCTTGGAATAAAGGATATTATAGTATCCAAAGATTTGAAAACTAACCCTCTTAAATTAAAAGAATTGGTCCAAGGTGAAATAATTCTAAGTGAACGAAAGATGCTTCGTAAAGATGGAAGCACGTTCTTCGGGGAAATAAATGCTAAAATGTTGCCCAATTCCACTTTCCAAGGAATTATTAGGGATATTACAGAACGCAAAGAATTGGAAATAGCACTAAAAAGCAATTTGGATAAATTTAGTAAGGCTTTTAACAGTGGCACTGTGGGAATGGTGATTTTTAACCAAGATAAGCAAGTTGCCGACATCAATGATTTTCTTTTAAACCTACTTGGGAGGTCTAGGAATGAAGTAGTCGGTAAAACTTTTACAGAAATTGGGTTTTTAAAAGATAATGATAGTATTTTAAGAGAAAAGGTTTTACAAGAAGTGAAAAACAAAGGGAAGGTATCCCAGATGGATGTAGCGCTCAACACAAAAAAAGGAGATCTTCTACATTTTATTTTTTCCGCGGAACCATACCAAATTGATAAAGCCGTCTATGTTCTTAGCACGTTTATTGATCAAACAGAGGCTAAAAAAGCCCAAAAGAAAGTTGAAGAAAGCGAAGAGAAGTTCTCAAAAGCATTTCACAACAATTTAATGGGTGTTTTAATCATGGATAGTGAGAGAAAGATTATTGAAGTAAACAATAGGGTTACAAAAGTATTGGGTGTAACTAGAGATAAAATGCTTGGTAAGACCATAACGGAATCAGGGGCATTAAAATTAAAACCAAACAATACTGATCAAAGAAATAATTTGCTCAAAAAGTTACAGAAAAAAGGTCAAATCATTAATGAGGAGGTTACCTACACTTTAAATACTGGGAAGAAAATATCTGCTCTAATATCTGTTGAGCCATTTATTTTTGATGATTCGCAAAACTTTCTTGTTACCATTATGGACAATACAAGCCGGAAAGAGGCTGAAGATAAGTTGGAGGCACAAAATTTAGAGCTTAAAAAAACCAATTCCGAACTAGATCGTTTTGTTTATAGCGCATCACATGAGTTACGCGCCCCACTTACCTCTGTCATGGGTTTAATTCATATTACTCTAATGGAAGAGGATAAGCCAGAGCTGATAGAGAAGCTTAATATGATGGGGAATTCCTTAAAACGTTTGGACAATTTTATAAAAGATATTATTCAATATTCTCGAAACAGTCACCTTAAGGTTAATTTGGAAAAAATAAATTTTGAAAATTTAATTAAGGAGTCTCTAGAGAACTTATGGTACCTAGAAAATAGGAGCGATATACAAATCGAAACAAATCTAAATGATTCTGTAGATTTTGTGTCAGACAAAAAAAGAATATCTGTACTACTGGATAACTTTATTTCCAATGCTATTAAATATCATAATATTGAACAGCCAAACCCAACAATTTGGATTAAAATTAAAACAAGCAAAACGAAAGCAATTATTGAAATCCATGACAACGGACCGGGCATACCAGATGAGCACTTGGATAAAATATTTAACATGTTTTACCGCGTTTCATCAAAAATTATGGGAACCGGAATAGGCTTATTTATTGTAAAAGAAATAGTGGATAAACTAAATGGATCAATAAAAGTTGAATCAAAGCCAGATGATGGAACAAAATTTATTATAACATTGCCCAATCAGCAAAAAAAATTAAACACTTATGAAGCCAAAAAAAATAGTATTAATAGATGATTCGGAAATAGATAATTATATCAATAAGGCAATTATTAAAAAAGTTGGTGATGAGCTAGAAATTCTATCATTTACTTCTGGAATAGAAGCTCTCGAATACTTGGAGGAATTACAAAATGATTTGGGTGAATTTCCTGATTTCATTTTTTTAGACATACGAATGCCCGAAATGGACGGCTTTGAGTTTTTGGATGAGTACATCAAATTACCAGAAAAAGTAAAAGACAAATGCAATGTCTTTATTTTAAGTTCTTCACTAGATCCTATTGACAAGGAAAAGACAAAACAATATAAAGATGTACAAAAACATCTTACAAAGCCTCTTGTTCATCACCCAATTGAGAAATTTATTTTAGGCGAATAGATTAATTATGGTCTTATAAATTATTAATTTAGGCTAAAATATTGTTTCCCTTTTGGCCAGCATTCAACCTGCATGAAATTATACCCCATTGAAACAGGAAATTTTAAATTGGATGGCGGAGCCATGTTTGGTGTTGTTCCAAAAACACTCTGGAGTAGAACAAACCCTGCGGACAACAACAATTTAATTGATATTGCCGCAAGAAGTCTTCTGGTTGAAGATGGAAATAAATTGATTTTAATTGATACTGGGATTGGGGACAAACAATCAGATAAGTTTTTTAGTTACTACCATAGGTGGGGAAACCATTCATTGGAAACCTCTCTAAAGCAAAATGGTTTTCAAAAGGATGATATTACCGATGTCTTTATGACGCATCTTCATTTTGATCATTGCGGCGGAAGCATTCGGTGGAATAAAGACAGAACCGGCTATGAACCCGCTTTTAAAAATGCCACTTTTTGGACAAATGAAAATCATTGGGAATGGGCTACCAAACCAAACCCCAGAGAAAAACCTTCTTTTTTAAAGGAAAACTTATTGCCCATGCAAGAAAGCGGGCAGCTCAAGTTCATTAAAAAAGGGGAAAGCTCTTTTTTAAATGAATCTGAACTGGGTTTTGGTATTCTTTTTGTGGATGGCCATACAGACAAACAAATGATTCCACATATAAAATATAAAGGTAAAACCATAGTGTTTATGGCAGACCTGCTGCCAACAGTGGGCCATATCCCCATACCATATATAACAGGTTATGATACCCGGCCCTTATTGTCCATGAATGAGAAAGAGCTTTTTATGAACAATGCCATTGAAAATAACTATTATCTGTTTCTAGAACATGATGCCCACAATGAGCTATGTACAGTAAAACATACCGATAGAGGCCCAAGACTTGATAACACGCATACTTTTTCCTCTATTTTTAACTAATTTTCCAAAATTTTTACAGCATTATTTTCCTAATCAATTGTTCCTTTTTATGAAATCATTAAATAAAAGTAAATTTGCACCTAATTATATAGAAAAAATCCCCGTTATGACATTTAGATTATCCTATTGTGGTGTTTTTGCCGCATTTTTTTTGCTTATTGGTTGTGGTTCTACGTCTTTGGTAACCACTCCTATTGAAAATATAGATACAATTCCATTAAAAATAGCAGACCTCACAGGGGCTGAAAAAAGGAATTGGGGTCATTTGGACCTTTTAAAGGATACAATTCCTGGAATGAGTATTGATAAAGCTTACTCCGAAATCATTGGAAGAAAAAAAGGTAAAAAAGTTATTGTTGCCGTTTTGGACTCAGGAGTGGATTTAGAGCATGAAGACCTAGATGATGTGCTTTGGACAAACACCAAAGAGATTAAAGGAAATGGAAAAGATGATGATCAAAATGGATACATAGATGACATTCATGGTTACAACTTTTTAGGAGAATCCTACAATGAACAATTAGAGTACACGCGTATTCTTAGACTTAAATTGGGAGATGCTGTGCTACAAGCAAAAGCAAAAGCAGAATTAGATAAAGAGTATCAAAAAGCACTACAAAACAAGCAGCAATATGAGCAAATTTTACAAGCAGTAAAAAATGCTGATGCAGCCGTACAAAAAGAATTGGGCAAAGAGACCTATACAAAAAAAGAATTAGCTTCCATTAAAACGGAAGATCAGGCAATGCAACAAAACATTTCCATTCTAATGCAAATGTATAATTATGCCGATTCTATTCCAGAGGTATTAGAAGAGCTAACTGGAGGCATAAAACACTTTGTAGAACAACTTAATTATAATTTAAAAGTTGATTTTGATGGAAGGGCAGTCGTTGGGGACGACCCATATGATATTACTGATACTGGTTATGGTAATGGAAATCCGCAGGCTATTGGCGAAGATGAAGACCATGGCAGCCATGTAGCAGGAATCATTGCGGCAGAAAGAAATAATGGTATTGGAGCAAATGGGGTGGCCAACAATGTTGCCATAATGAGCATTAGGGCTGTCCCGAATGGTGATGAATATGATAAAGATATTGCCTTGGGGATTAGATATGCCGTGGACAATGGTGCAAAAATAATTAACGGCAGTTTTGGAAAGTCGTTTTCTCCAAAAGCTGAGTGGGTATATGATGCCATAAAATATGCAGCAGCCAATGATGTATTGATCATACATGCCGCAGGAAATGATGGAAAAGATTTGGACAACCCTTCTAACCCCAATTTTCCAAACGATCAAATAAATAATGGGGCAGAAATAGCGGACAACCTAATAACCGTTGGGGCTTTAGACTCCAAATATGGCTCAGAGGTTGTGGCTTCTTATTCCAATTATGGGGCTATAAATGTGGATATTTTTGCGCCAGGCACAGATATTTATTCAACTATTCCAAATAATAAGTATGAATTTATGCCTGGAACATCCATGGCCGCCCCAGCTGTTGCGGGAATTGCGGCTCTTATACGTTCCCAATATCCAAAACTAACAGCTCCAGAGGTGAAAAACATCATCATGCAGTCGGGATTAAGCATTAAAACACCTGTTATCTTAAGCGGTGATGCTTCTAAAACAACTACTTTTGATAAGATTTCAAAATCAGGAAAAATTGCAAACGCCTATAATGCCCTTATAATGGCAGAAATGGTTTCAAAAGGAAAAATAAATAGCTATGAAGGAGAATAAGAAGTTTTTAATGACATTGTTTTTTGTTGGCCTATTTGTCTTTGTAAATGGCCAAAACATTTCTAATTATTGGCAACAGCATGTAGATTATGCAATGGATGTGCAAATGGATGTTGAAAACTATCAATATACCGGCACGCAAAAATTGGTCTATACCAATAATTCGCCCGATGAGATAAAGCGAGTCTATTATCATCTATATTTCAATGCTTTTCAGCCAGGAAGTGAAATGGATATAAGATTACAAAACATTGAGGATCCTGATGGTAGAATGTTTGTGGATGGCAAAAGCAGAATAGCTCATTTGCAAAAAGATGAACAGGGCTATCTTCACGTGTCTAGTTTAACTCAAGATGGGGAAGAATTATCTTTTGAGGAAGAGGGAACTGTTTTGGTCGTAGATTTAGCGAAACCTATTCCCTCTGGAGGCAAGACCACTTTTGATATGGTTTTTTCCGGACAAGTTCCATTACAAATTAGGCGTTCTGGCCGCAATAATAAAGATGGTGTAGCGCTTTCTATGAGCCAATGGTACCCTAAAATGGCAGAATACGATTTTGAGGGCTGGCATGCAGACCCATATATTGCAAGAGAGTTTCATGGTGTTTGGGGAGATTTTGATGTTAAGCTTACTATTGATAAAGACTATATAGTGGGTGGTACAGGATATTTACAAAACCCAGAAGAAATAGGCCATGGGTATGAAACTTCTGGAGCAAAAATTAAAAAACAGAAGGGAAGAACACTTACATGGCACTTTAAAGCCCCAATGGTTCATGATTTTATGTGGGCAGCTGATCCAGAATATGTGCACGATACCTTACAGATGGAAAATGGTCCCATGCTTCATTTCTTTTATAAGAGCGACCCAAAATTTGTGGATACTTGGAAAGCCGTACAGCCCATGACAGAAAAAGCAATGGCCTTTTTCAACAAAAACATTGGAGAATATCCTTATGAACAATATTCGGTTATCCAGGGAGGTGATGGTGGCATGGAATATGCCATGGCCACCCTTATAACAGGTGGTGATAAGCCCGGAAGTGTCATTGGCACAATGATTCATGAGTTGGCACATTCTTGGTTTCAACATGTTTTAGCTACAAATGAAGCCAAGCATTCTTGGATGGATGAGGGTTTTACAAGTTTTATTTCCGCACTTTGTAGTAATGAAATTAGGGATTCTAAAAAAGAGAACCCTTTTGAAGGATCATATAAAGGCTACTATTATCTGGTAAACTCTGGCAAGGAACAACCACAGACCACACATTCTGATCGTTATAACTCAAATATGCCCTATGGCATAGCCGCCTATAGTAAAGGAGCGGTTTTCTTGTCTCAGTTAGGGTATGTAATTGGCCAAGATAAATTAATGGAAACTATCAGAAAATATTATGAAGATTTTAAATTTAAACACCCTGTCCCCAATGATATAAAAAGAACTGCTGAAAAAGTTTCTGGCATGGAACTAGATTGGTACTTAACGGATTGGACACAAACCACCAACACAATAGATTATAATATAAAAGAAGTGATTGCTGATGGTGATAAAACCAAAATCATTTTGGAAAGAATTGGACTTATGCCCATGCCAATAGATCTTTTAGTGGCATATTCAGATGGAACCAAAGAAACATTCTACATGCCTTTACAAATGATGCGTGGAGAAAAAGAAAATCCATATCCAACAATTAACAGAACCGTATTAAAAGATTGGCCTTGGACAAATCCAACATATGAATTTGTAATTGATAGACCTCTGGGCGATGTATTGGCAATACTTATAGACCCTTCTCAATTAATGGCGGATATTAACCCGAATAACAATATATATCAAGCTCAGGAATAATAAAATTGCGCTAGAATGTTGCCAAAATTTTCTTCCTGTGTCCTTTTCTTATGGCTAATTAATATACACGCCCAAGATAAGCTGGAAGAAAATTCCATAAATTATATTAGAGTCTCTACTTCTGCGGAAGAAATAGAAAGCAAGTCTGTTACCGCTGTCTATTCTGACCATTTATTCTTGGCCAGAGACAAAAACCAAGATTCTTATTGGTTTGTTGGATATTCAAGAAATAGGGTTCAATATATTAATGGAAAAGTTGCTCCCTTACAGTTTGCTCCTGGGGGAAGTTATGTTGGGAAAAAGATTGGGTCAAAAAAAATACAGCGGCTACTTAGGGCAATTAACAATTCTAAATCTGTTTTAACTGTTTCCGATGAAAATTTAGGTGAAATTGTTTCAAGAATTACTACCAAGAAAATTAAATCTATTCTAAAAAAAAATCATCTTTATAGAGACTTTAAATCTTTTTTTTCTGCAAGCCAACAAACACTGTTCTACCATAGTCTTGGCCAGGATAGCTTAAGCTCATACATAGAAAAAAGGTTCAAGCCAACGGACACATCCATCGTAACATTTCCCAAATCGTTTGAAGTTGCTTTTTATCAAAATGCCTTTTCTGTTAAACTAACGGGAAATACCATGAACTCCGCTCTTCATCCTTGGGCATATTATAAAACAACAGTGTCGGATTCCTTGGAATTACATTTTGAAGAAAGAAAATTAAATATTGATCCAAAACTTTCTCCTTTTATAAAAAAAAGGCAAATAAGGAAAGAAAAAAAGCTTGAATATCAACTAAAGTATAATCTTGATATTAATATCGCTATTGAGGAAATACTTCCTTCCAATATGTGGAATCAACCCTATACTACAATAGATGGCATTATAAAAGACTATGTTTTGTGGTATTATAATGAGTTTAAGAAACATGGCGGGAAACTAGAAATCCAAAAGTAAATAATATGAAACAGTATCTTTATCCTGTTATTTTTCATTTAAGGTGTTTATAATATTAATATGAAATTCACTTTCCAAAAAAGAGAAAAGCTGAAAAGCAAAAAAATTATTGAAAAGCTTTTTGAGGAAGGTAAGAGCATTTCCCATTATCCTATAAAGTTAATTTATCTAAAGGTTCAGCCACTTCCAGAAGATGTTAAAATTAGGGCAGGTGTTGCGGTGCCCAAAAAGAATTTTAAGAGCGCGGTAAAAAGAAACAAAATAAAAAGACTCCTTAGGGAAAGTTATAGACTAAACAAGCAGGTGGCTTTTAACAACATAGAGGGAAACTTTGCGTTTTTATTTTTATACCTTGGAAAAGAATTGCCACAATATGCTGAGGTAGAAAAAAGCTTGATAGTTTTATTACAAAAATTCTCTAAACAAATAGCTCATGAAAAGTTTGATGAATAAGCGCATTTTAGTTCCTGTTTTTGCTCTGATTTTTTTGGTTGCCACAACTAGTTTTAAAAGTGATTTCTTTGAAATTGCCAAGCAAATAGAAATTTTTACAACACTTTTCAAGGAATTGAACATGAATTATGTGGATGAAACCAATCCAGCTGAATTAATGGATACCGCCATTAAAAATATGTTGGATGAATTAGATCCCTATACCAAATTTCTTAATGAACAGGATGTGGAGGCTTTTAAAATAAACAATGCCGGCGAATATTCTGGAATTGGTGCTTTGGTTCGGTCATATGATGATCGTTTGTTAATTGTTGAGCCTCACAAAAATTATCCTGCAGACAAAGCGGGTCTAAAGGCGGGAGATGAAATCATACAAATTGGAGACATAAAAGTAGCGGATTTTAAAGAAAACGCCTCTGACCTTTTAAAAGGCGCTAACAACACCAGTGTTGAAATCACATACAAAAGACAAGGGGAAACCAAAACCACATCAATAACTAGAGAGGGCATTGAGGTAGATGCAGTGCCCTATTATAAAATGGTAGACGCCACAACGGGCTATATTGTTTTGTCAAAATTTAATGCAAAGGCTTCCAAGCAGACCAAAGAAGCGATTGTGGCGCTTAAAAATGAAGGTGCAGAAAAGCTAATCTTAGATTTAAGAGGAAATCCTGGAGGCTTATTGTCCGAGGCCATCAATGTTACCAATCTGTTTGTGCCAAAAGGGGAGCTTATTGTGACCACAAAATCAAAAGTCAAGAAATTCAATAGAGAATATCATACTAAAAACAAGCCCGTGGACATGGAGATTCCTTTGGTGGTCATGGTAAATGGCAGTAGTGCATCTGCCAGTGAAATTGTGTCTGGCAGCTTGCAAGATTTGGACCGTGCTGTTGTTATGGGCGCTAGGAGTTTTGGAAAAGGGTTGGTTCAACGCCCTTTAAAACTAACTTATGGCACACAGCTTAAGGTTACAATTTCCAGATATTATACACCATCAGGAAGGTGCATACAATCTCTGGATTATTGGAACAGAGATGAAGCGGGTAAAGCGGTTAAAACGACAGAGTTTAATGATTTTACCACTCGGAATGGACGAAAAGTACAAGATGGTGGAGGGGTGTTGCCAGAAGTCGAAATAAACACTACAAAAACAAACACCCTAACTAGGGCTCTTTTGGTCAACCATGTTATATTTGATTACGCCACAAAGTACTATTATGAAAATGCAGTAGAAAACATTAATAGTTTTAATTTTTCCGATGCGGACTATAGCTCCTTTAAAGATTATGTGTCCAAAAGTAATTTTGAGTTTGAAACCAAGGCCGAAATTGCCATAAAAAAAGCAATGATGGATGAGGGTAATGTACTTTTTGGTAACGAAGTGGAAAACAATTACCGCTCTTTATTGGTAGAAATAGAGAAAAGTAAAATTGCATCGCTGGATAAATATCAAAAAGAAATTCGAAAAAATCTTGAGGATGAAATTGTTAAAAGATATTTCTACCGAGAGGGTCTCTATGATTATTATTTAAAAAATGATGAGGCCATCATGACCGCAACAGAGCTTTTGTCCAATAAGGCAAAATACTCGGACCTTTTAAAATAGATACATGGAAGTATTCCTGAGAATAGAAAATGTTCCAGAGAAGACGGTAGTGGGCATGTCTGCTAAAATGACCCTTACAGATAACAAGACCTCTTTTTTGTGGGGCAAATTTATGCCAAGGCACAAAGAAATAAAAGGCCGTTTAGGCTCAGAATTCTATGCAATGCAGGTCTATGGCTCTCCTCTTTTCAAGAGCTTTACGCCACAAACAGTATTTGAACAATGGGCCTGTGTTCCAGTACAAAAAATTGATGATATTCCCCTTGGTATGGAGTCATTTATTATACCTATTGGGTCTTATGCCGTGTTTGTCCACAAAGGATTACCTAGTGATTTTTCAAAAACGATGGAGTATATTTCTAAAGTTTGGTTTCCCAAATCTGATTATACTTGGGATTTTAGGCCCCATTTTCAAGTAATGGGCAACAAGTATAAAAATAACGACCCAAATTCAGAAGAAGAGGTTTGGGTTCCCGTTAAATTAAAATAACCTTATCTTGTATAGGTCATTTTTAAGACTTTATACAATGAAAAATATTCTTTTAGTGTTTGTTTTTATGGCTTCAGTTTTAATAAGCTGCTCCAAAAACAAGGAAAATGTAGTCAAAGAATATACAACGTGGTCTTCTTATTTAGGCGGGTCAGACCGGAATCATTATTCCAAACTTTCCCAAATTACTCCAGAGAACGTTAAAAAATTAAAATTAGCATGGTCATATTCAGCTATTGATAGTGGACAAATGCAAATGAGTCCCATTATTGTGGACACAATGGTTTATGGCGTTACTGCCGCTGTTAGGGCTGTTGCGATACATGCAGAAACAGGTAGGGAAATATGGCGCTTTGGCGATTCATTAAAAGTTTGGCATTCAACAAGCCGAGGAGTTTCTTACTGGGAAAAAGACAAAGACAAACGTGTTTTCTATACCAGAGGTGAGCATCTTTTTGCCTTGGATGCGCTAACTGGAAAACCTATTTCTTCTTTTGGAGAGAATGGAAAAATTGATCTTCGGAAAGGGTTTCCAGAATCTGCCAAGGACAAGTTCATTGTATCCAATACCCCAGGAACCGTTTTTAAGGATTTAATTATTATGCCAACAAGGGTTTCTGAAAATGCTGGTGCAGCACCAGGTGACATTAGGGCTTTTAACGTCTTAACAGGTGATGTTGAATGGGCGTTTCATACAATTCCATATCCAGATGAGCCTGGATCCGAAACCTGGGAAAATAAAAATGCCCGTACGGATGAGTTTATTGGCGGTGCCAATAATTGGGCGGGAATGTCATTGGATGAAGAAACGGGTATAGTTTATGTTCCTACGGGTACTGCTTCCCCTGATTTTTACGGTTGGTTACGTTTGGGAAGCAATTTATACTCCAATTGTCTTTTGGCATTGGATGCCTCAACAGGAAAGCTTTTATGGCATTATCAATTTACCCATCATGATCTTTGGGATAGGGATTTGCCAGCTCCGCCCAATCTAATTACAGTAAACCATGATGGAGTAAAAATTAAAGCCGTTGCACAGGTTACAAAACAGGGATATGTGTATTTATTTGACCGTAAAACAGGGAAGCCTTTGTTTGACATAGAAGAACGGCCTGTCCCCGCTTCCTCCCTAAATGGCGAAGAAGCTTGGCCAACCCAGCCGTTCCCCACGATGCCAAGACCATTTGCAAGACAATCAGAGGATTTAACGGAAAATGACATAAGTCCCTATGCTGAAAACAAAGAAGAGCTTAAGGAACTGTTTTTAAAAGCGGATAAACGCACCTACGCTCCTCCCAATACAAACCCTGTCTTGCTTATGCCTGGATATGATGGGGCTGCTGAATGGGGTGGTACTGCCGCTGACCCAAATGATGGAATCATATATGTAAATTCCAATGAAATGGCCTGGATTTTACAAATGGAAAAAAATGATGTTGTTTCCTCTTCTTTAACTTTGGGTGAGCGAACATATTTGTCCAATTGTGCCACCTGCCATCAAAAGAATAGGGAAGGTCTTCCCGCAAGTGGTTTTCCGTCCTTAATCAACATAAAAGATAAACTCACTAAAAACCAAATAGAACAAACCATTATTAATGGTAAGGGAATGATGACAGGTTTTCCTCAAATAAACGGCGATGAAAAAGAGGCACTACTTCGGTTTTTGTTGGGTTTGGAAATTAAACATAGTGTTGGTCCAGAAATTAATAGTGAAAATATCTCTGATTTACCATACAAACACATGGGGTACAACAAATTTTTGGACAGCAATGGACTTCCTGCCATTTCTCCTCCTTGGGGAACTTTGCATGCTATCGATATGAATTCAGGGGAATTTATATGGTCCATTCCTTTTGGGGAAACCCCACATTTAAAAGAGCAAGGATTTCCTACAACGGGTACCGAAAATTATGGGGGAGCTGTTGTTACGGAAAACGGACTATTATTTATCGCAGCCACGAAAGACGGTTTTTTTAGAGCTATTGATAAGCATACGGGGGAAATTTTATGGGAATATGAACTTCCCGCTCCTGCCTTTGCAACACCAGCAACTTATGAGGTAAATGGCAAGCAATTTGTTGTAATTGCTTGTGGCGGTGAAAAACTGGGCACAAAAAAAGGAAACCAGATTGTAGCCTTTGCCTTAGATTAACTAGATATTATTTTAATTAGGATCTTGTATCAAAATCCTCGATATTCGCACTACACTATAAATTATAAAAATGCTTAAAGTAGTTGAGCTTTTTGCCGGAGTTGGGGGATTTCGTCTGGGGTTGGAAAAAAATAAAAAATACAAGGTTGTATGGAGCAATCAATGGGAGCCTTCCACAAAAACCCAGCATGCATCAATGGTTTACGAAGCTAGATTTGGTGAAAAAAACCATAGTAATAAGGATATTTCCTCTGTTAAAACAAAAGATATTCCAGATCATGATCTGTTGGTTGGCGGTTTTCCTTGCCAAGATTATTCCGTTGCAACAACACTTCAAAATTCAAAAGGGTTAATTGGTAAAAAAGGTGTGCTTTGGTGGTCCATTCATAGAATCCTAAAAGAAAAAAAGGAAAAGCCCAAGTACCTTTTTCTTGAAAATGTGGATCGGTTACTAAAATCACCTTCGAATCAAAGAGGACGTGATTTTGCCATTATGCTCAAAAGTTTGTCAGACTTGGATTATGCCGTAGAGTGGCGTGTGATCAACGCCGCAGATTATGGAATGCCACAACGTAGAAGAAGGGTGTTCTTTTTGGCTTACCACAAGTCTACTATAGTTTATAAAAAACTGAATAATATTGGTCCTCTTCAATGGATAAAAGAGTTGGGTACAATTGCTTCTGTCTTTCCAATTAATACCATTATTGAAAAAGAAAACGAATTTAAATTGAAGGGTGATTTGGTATCTATTTCTAATACTTTTAATGTTGATAAGCTGGTCTCTCCTTTTCAAAATTCAGGAATTTGTATTGATGGAACTGTTTACACTGGTAAGACCTCTGCAAAATACAATGGAAACAAGGTTCTTTTGAAAGATATACTGCAAAAAGATGGGGTTTCTCAAGAATTTTATTTGTCCAATAAAGATTTGCATAAATGGAGTTATTTAAAGGGAGCAAAAAAAGAGGTTAGAAAGGCAAAAAATGGTTTTGAATATAATTATAGTGAAGGTGCAATGGTCTTTCCAGATGCCCTTGACAACGCTTCCAGAACTATAATTACCGGAGAAGGGGGCAAATCGGCCTCCAGGTTTAAACATGTGGTACAAACCAAAAAAGGGATGAGAAGATTAACTCCTATTGAATTGGAAAGATTAAATATGTTTCCTGACAACCATACAAAATTAGAAGGCATTACAGATACCAAAAGAGCATTTTTTATGGGTAACGCCTTAGTTGTGGGGGTTGTGGAAAAAATAGGAGATGCACTTTTTAATAAAATTAATTCTTAATCCATGGATTTAAAAAGTAGTTTTAAGTCCGACTTGAACAAAGAACAAAAGCTTTCAACTTTGTTGGATGAATGCTACAAAAATTACTTAAAGAACTACACGTATAAAAGAATCCATGATTTAAAAAGCCAACTTATGGGGATTGATATAATTTTTACCCACAAAAGTTCTGGAAATTCCTTTTATATTGACGAAAAAGCACAATTGGATTATATAAATGATGACTTGCCCACTTTTGCTTTTGAGCTGCAATATGAGAAAGGTGGTTTCCTTAAGAAAGGGTGGCTTTTCGATGAAAACAAATCAACAAATTTTTACTCTTTAATTACGGGCATATATAGCGATGAACCCGAAAAATTCACATCTTGTAAGATAACGTTTGTCAATAGGGAAAAACTAATAGAATTGTTGTCCAATAAAGGAATTAATAATAGTTCTTTGTCCGCTTATATAGAATCAAATACTGCACAAAACGGTAAATTGATTATAGATGAATTAAATTCTAAAAATGAAGGTTATTTGTTTTTCTCTTCATCCAACAAGAAAGAAAAGCCCGTAAATTTGATTTTAAAGTTAGAATTCCTTCTTAATGAAAACGTTGGTAAACGGTTTTGCTAAACCTTTTTTCTAATCATTGTTACATGGGGAATTCCATCCTCTAGATATTCTTCTCCCTTTTCTATGAATCCCAAACTTGTATAAAAATTTTTAAGGTAGGTCTGTGCAGAAATTTTAATTATGGGTGATTTAAATCTATCCTCAATAGCTTTAATAGAAGCCTTCATTATATCTTGCCCATATCCATATTTTCTTTCCTCTTTCTTGACCACTACCCTACCAATACTAGCTTCAATAAAATATTCACCAGGTTTAAAAATTCTAGTATAGGCCACTATTTTGTTATCCTTTTTACCAATAACATGTAACGCTTTTTGGTCTTTTCCGTCTAAATCTTGATATACACAATCTTGTTCAACCACAAATACTTCTGATCTTAATTGTAGTACATCATATAGTTCTTCTATTGTGAATTCCTTAAGGGATTTTATTTGTATATCGAGCATTTAATCCTGGACTATTACTTTTTTGCTATCACATTTTCCAAATTCTGGTTGAATATTTACATGGTTTATACCAAAATCGTGAAAGACTTTTTCTTCTATTTCATTCAAAATAGTATCAAACTTGGAAAGACTTATATCCTCTTTAAAATCAATATGTGCCTCTAGGTGTACTTCAGCTTCGTTTAATTGCCAAATATGAACATGATGAACGTTCCTTATTGGTTCAATTTTGCATAATTCCAATACTATTTTTTGAACCTCTATTGTTTCTGGTGTAAACAACATCAATACTTTTGTTGATGCAATTAAAAGCTTATATCCCATATAAATAAGATAAAGAGCTATGAGCAGTGTAAGTAATGCATCAACCCAATATATTTTATAAAACATCATTAGAAAACCTCCAACTAATACAGCAATCGAAGCCATCATATCTGTTAGCAAATGTAAATATGCAGATTTCATGTTCATATTACTATCTGCATCTTTTTTTAGTAGAATAACACTAAAACCATTTGCAACAATACCTAGTAGAGCAAGCCAAATTACTATATTGGATTCTATTTCTTGCGGTGAAATAAAGCGTACAATTGCTTCCTTTATTAATATTACCGCAACAATAATAAGGGTGGATGCATTTACAAATGCCGCTATTATCTCTGCTCTTTTATAACCAAATGTCTTGTTGGTGGATGCTTCTTTTTTGGACAAGACCGTAGCTATATAGCTTACAATCAAAGAAAGTACATCACTAAAATTATGAAGTGCATCAGAAAGTAAGGCAAGGCTACCCGAAACAATACCCCCTACCACTTGAGTAAGTGTTATTATAATATTTAGAAGAATGGAAATAACAAGGTTTCTCCCTTTTAAATCTGGATGTGCGTGTGAATGATTATGGTGATGATGTTCCATGTGCTAAACACAAGGTATTTTTTCTATTCGTCTTTCGTGTCTTCCGCCAGCAAATTCGGTAATTAAAAATGTTCTTACCATTTCCAACGCTTGGGGTAAAGAAATAAATCTTGCCGGAAGACTTAATATATTAGCATCATTATGTTCTCTCGCCAGTTCCACTATTTCTTTGTTCCAACAAAGGGCACATCTAATTTTTTGATGTTTATTAGCGGTCATAGAAGCTCCGTTACCGCTGCCACAGATAATAATTCCCATATCTACCTTACCTTCTTCAACCTCATTTGCTACAGGATGGATAAAATCTGCATAATCCACGCTATCTGTGCCATCTGTGCCATGATTGTTCACTTCTATATGCATGGATTTTAATAATCCAACAATAGCAAGTTTATATTCAGTTCCCGCATGATCATTTCCTATTGCTATTCTCATAACATCTACATTTTAGTGTATAAACAAAGGTACAAAACCCTTTTAATTAATATAAATAATAGGATGTTAACAATCTTATTTTTATAATTTCAAAATATTGATTATCAGCATATTAATTTTTTACTCAAATTGTTGATAGTAAACTTATAATTAATAAAACTTAATTTTTATTTCTTAAAAATAAATTGTCTTATGAAAGACTTTGTATAAATCAAAATAAACTTTTAATAAGTAAGTATCAATTTGTCAATACAAGATATCCTCGTAATTAACATTCACATAACATTAAATTATTAAAAAATTTATGTTGAAACTAGTTATTAATACTTGTTTATAAAAAACGTAACCTCTTGATAACTATTAGAAATAAGAAATGATAAAATTATAATAAAAAGATTATTGTGTTAAGAGCAAATATTTACCCATAATTTTATAGAGACTATTAACAGACAATCATAAACACTATTTTTTATTAATTATTAAAAAGAAAAATATGTATTTGTTTATATATGTTAATAACATTTAAAATGGCTCTCTTTCTAATTAAGAGAAGCTAATGGATTATAATTTGTAATTTTCCCAAAATATTAAAAGTTAATGACTAAAAGGAATAAGAGAGCTAAGAGTCAAAGAAAAAATGAGATAACGAAAGGGATTTTCACGGTACTTGAAAAAGAACCAAAAAAGAACTTTAATTATAAGCAAATTGCGGCGAAATTAGGAATTGATAATGCAAACGACAGAAATGAACTTATAAAAAGATTGGTTCAGTTAAAAGAAAAGAGGAGAATTGAGGAAATAGATCCCGGCAGGTACAAAGCTATTGCTGATACAAAATCATACCATACAGGAAGAATAGATATTACAGGAAGAGGAAATGCGTATGTAATTATAGAAGGAATGGACAATGACGTTTTTGTCCCATATAATAAATTAAGAAAGGCCTTTCATGGAGATACTGTGGAAATTTATATTTATCCTCCAAAAAAAGGAAAAAAATTAGAAGGGGAAGTCCATAAGGTGGTGGAAAGAAAGAAAACCACCTTTGTAGGTATTGTGGATTTACAAAAATCATTTGCTTTCGTAAAACCTTCTGATTTTAGAATGTATACGGATATTTTTGTTCCTTTTGATAAAATAGGAAATGCAAAAGATGGAGAAAAAGTTATTGTAGAAATTAATGAATGGCCGGATGACGCGGATTCACCAATAGGTGAAATTACAGAGGTTTTGGGAATTCCTGGAGAGCATAATACAGAAATTCATTCCATTTTAGCTGAGTATGGCTTACCCTATGAGTTTCCTGTGGATGTTGAGCGTTATGCAAATACATTGGATACAAGTATTAAAAAAGAGGAAATAGCGAAGAGAAGGGATATGAGGGATATCCTCACATTTACAATTGATCCAAAAGACGCTAAAGATTTTGATGATGCACTTTCTTTTAAAAAGTTAGAAAATGGAAATTATGAAATAGGCATTCATATTGCTGATGTTTCCCATTATTTGGTACCCAACACTATTTTGGAAGATGAAGCTTATGAGAGGGCAACTTCGGTTTATCTTGTTGATAGGGTAGTTCCCATGTTACCAGAGGTTTTGTCCAACAATGCTTGTTCATTGAGGCCTAATGAAGAAAAGTATACTTTTTCCGCAATTTTTGAAATAGATGACAAAGCTATTCTAAAAAATCAGTGGTTTGGCAGAACAGTTATTAACTCCAATGAACGTTTTGCTTATGAAGAAGCACAGTATATAATTGAAAATAAAAATGGTAATATTCCACAAGATGTTTCTATAAGAGAGAATGCTTACCAAGTTAGTGATGATGTGGTGGATGCTACATTAACTCTTGATAAATTTGCCAAAATAATGCGTTCAAAAAGAATGGATGAGGGTGCAATTTCTTTTGATAAAGTTGAAGTTCGTTTTAATCTGAACGAAAAAAACGAACCAGAAAGTGTTTATTTTAAAGAAGCTAAGGACGCAAACAAACTTATAGAGGAGTTTATGTTGTTGGCAAATAGAAAAGTTGCAGAGTTTATAGGAAAACAGAAGCCAGTAAAAACATTTGTTTATAGAGTACATGATGAGCCAGATGAAGAGAAATTAATGAATTTAAACGGTATTATTTCTCGCTTTGGGCATAAACTCGACTTTAAGAATAAAAAGACCATTAGCGACTCTTTAAATAGGCTTTTGGAGGATGTTAAAGGTCAAAAAGAACAGAACTTAGTGGATACATTAGCTATTCGAAGTATGAGTAAAGCAATTTATACAACAGATAATGTTGGCCATTATGGTTTAGCTTTTGACTATTATACACATTTTACCTCTCCCATAAGAAGATATCCAGATGTAATGGTACATCGGTTATTGCAACATTATCTTGATAAAGGAAATTCTCCAAAGGCAGAAGTGTATGAAGAAAAATGTAAGCATTCGTCCAATATGGAAAATCTTGCGGCTAATGCAGAAAGGGACTCTATAAAATATATGCAGATAAAATTTATGCAAGATCACCAGGATAAGGAATTTATAGGCGTGATATCTGGAGTTACCGAATGGGGTATTTATGTAGAAATAATTGAAAATAAATGTGAAGGGATGGTGAGGATTAGAGATATAAAAAACGATTATTATAACTTTGACGAGAAACAATATGCCATTGTTGGGGAAAGAACAGGTAGAGTATATCAATTAGGCGACACAGTTACCGTAATGGTAAAAAGCACAGATTTAATAAAAAGACATTTGGATTTTACTTTGTTGGATAAAATAAACCAATAAAAACAGTGTTCTAGTATAGTATTAGTTATCTTTTGTAGGATTTTACTTTAAAAACCAAATCAATGAAAAGGATAGTTTTATTAGTTTTTATTTGTGTAGGTATTTATTCGGGTACAGCACAAAAAGAAGAAATAATACAATCTCTAGATAAGTTTACTGAAGTTAAGGGCTTTGATGGATTGTCAATAAACTTAATTAAGTCCAATGAAAATAGGGCGGTAATTACTGGGGCAAATACCCAAAAAGTTGCTATTGTAAACAATCAAGGCGTTTTAAAGATAAGAATGGAAATCAATAAATTGTTCAGTGGTTATAGAACATTTATTGATTTATATTATACAGAAACTTTAACTGTGATTGATGTCAATGAGGATGCCAAAATAATATTAAAGGAAAAAATAACACAAGATATTCTTGAGCTTAGGGCACAAGAAGGTGGAGAATTGCATATAAATGCCGAAGTGGAACAAATACTGGTAAAAGCGGTTACGGGTGGTGTTATCACTACAAAGGGTACTTCTAAGCTTCAAGATGTAAATATTAATACTGGTGGGGTATATAATGGAAAAGAGCTAAAAACAGAATATAGCACCATTAGTGTCAATGCGGGATCCAATGCAAGTATTTTTGCCACAGATTATGTTAAAGCTACCGTTAAGGCCGGAGGAGAAGTACTAGTGTATGGTAATCCAACAAAAATGGATGAAAAAACAATTTTTGGTGGCAAGGTAACCAGAATGTAAAAGAATAGTTCAATGTTTGAAGATATACAGGCGGCAATTCCCTTAGGCTTTATCTTAAGCTTTATTATTGGCCCTGTATTTTTTGTTTTATTGGAGACCAGTGCAACAAAAGGATTTAGAGCAGCTGTATCATTTGATTTAGGTGTTATTCTGGCCGATGCAATTTTTATATTAACTGCTTATTTCAGTAGTTTCCAATTATTGGAGAATTTAAGTAACCAACCGGGATTATTTGTTTTTGGTGGTGTAATTTTACTTATTTATGGAGTAACTACTTTTTTTAAAAATGACCCAAAGGAGAATGATAAAAAAATTAAAATCTCTAAAAACTATCTAGGTCTTTTTGTCAAGGGTTTTTTGTTGAATTTTATTAATATAGGGGTTCTGGTTTTTTGGTTGGGAATCATTATTGTTGTTGGCCCCAGCCTAGACAATGACCCAAAACGAATAGTTACTTTTTTCTCCGCAATGCTTGCCGCTTATTTTGTAACCGACATATTCAAAATCTTACTTGCAAAGCAATTAAAAAGAAAACTTACTTCTAAAAGAATAGTACTTCTTAAAAAAGGTCTCGGGATTATATTGGTTATTTGTGGATTAGTATTGATAACCAAGGGATTTTTACCAAAGGACAAGTTGAATATTGAAAAAGAAATAGAAAGAATAAGAAAATAAAAAACCCGTCAAATCTGACGGGTTTTTTGAGGCATCGAGCGGATTCGAACCGCTGTACAAGCTTTTGCAGAGCTGTGCCTAGCCACTCGGCCACGATGCCATTAAGGCTGCAAATGTACTATTTTTTTAAGTTTCTAAAAAAGGAAAAATTAAGGTCTTTTTTCCTTTAACAAAACGGTAACGCTTTCTACATCCCCTCCAATTGGAGGGTTTATTTTGGATACAGAAACAGAAATTTTTTCAATTAACGAAATTTCAGAAAATAACCTGTTTATAATTCTTTTTCCAACATGTTCCAATAGTTTGGAAGGAACGGCCATTTCTTCTTTTACCACGTGGTTTATATGAACATAGTCCACTGTATCGGATAAAGCATCAGAGGTAGATGCTTTTGTTAGATTAGCCTCCACAGAAACATTAACCAAATAATCACTTCCAATAATGCTTTCTTCTTTAAGACAGCCGTGAAAGGCATAGACACGAATATTATCTACATTGATTACACCCATAAATTTTATCGAAATTTATGCAAACTTAGTTAATGTAAAGAAGATGTGGTTAAAATGAGCACCTACAATTGCTCAACCCTTGGAAAAGATCTACACCTAGAGTAACAACATGGGTTCCGGTACTGTAACCTAAAATTTCGTTTAGGATTATTTGATATGAATATCCAAAGTAAAAATTATTCTTTTTTAAGCCCACAATTGGTGCAATGTAAAGCGGATCACCAATTTGGTCATTTAAAAACCTATACGTAACCCCAGCGTAATAATAGTCTTCAAAATCGTGCCACCTAAATTTTGTGTTTACATCGGTTACAGATCGGCCATCACTTTCAAACCATTGAAAAAAAACGGAAGGTTCTATTTCTAAATTGCTGTTTTTACTTTTAGAATAACTATACCCAGTATATATGTAGTAGTTTCTTAATTTGTTCGGTTCAAATTGCGTATCAAATTTTGTTAGGTCTTTTGGTAAAACATTGGAGGCATTTGCGCTTATATAGTACTTATCCTTTCGGTACATAATTCCTATATCAAAATTGTGGTTTGTTGTTGCTCTATCGTCTATTACCCCAGGATCGTTGTTGTCAATGAAATTTTCAATATCTATCCTAAATTGGTTAAAGTTATAGGAGACACCAAAAGATAAAAACTCATCATCATATCTATCAATGGTTAAGTGGTGGGCAAAAGAGACCCTTGCCCCTCTTTGTTTTGTTTCACCATTGCTATCGTTGTATAATAACATTCCTAACCCAGACCTATTGCCCAACCTGGCATCTGCGGCCAAGGACTGTGTGTCTGGGGCATCTTCAATGCCCACCCATTGGGTCAACCCATTAATTCTAATTTTGATATGGTCACCAATACCAGCATATGTTGGGGACATTACAAAGGGATTGTCCGCCAAGTACTGGGAAAGTTGAGGAATAGTAAGCTCCTGTCCTTTTGCACAAAGCACACTCAAAAATAAAGACAAGACCAGCAGTTTACTCCGCATAGTTTTTAGGTTAAGTTTTTTGTTATCTATAAAGTGTAAAATGCCCTACAAACTCTCTATCGTCATTCTCACCCATGAGCTTAATAATATACCAGTAATCACCAGTTGGAAGCTCTGAGTTTTGGTATAATCCATCCCATCCAGCATCATTTAGTTCCATTCTATAGACCTCCCTACCATAACGGTCAAATATGATGGTTAGTATTTCAGGGAACTGCTCTATGTTTTCAGGAACCCAGAAATCATTCATTCCATCACCATCTGGGGTAAAGAAATTAGGAATTTCAATATCAATGAATTCCATAAATATTTCGGCAGAGACCGTACATCCATTTTCATCTGTAACAGTTACCGTATAGGTGTCTGTTCTTGTGATATAATAGGTATTCTCATCGCCGTTGTTAATTCCATCAAAAGTGAAAGTATAGTTCTGGGTACCACCAGTTGCAATGGCGGTAATTTCATTTATATTGTTTTGCTCTAACACTAAGGTCAAAGGTTCAAACGCATCAATTACAAAATCAATGGTGTTGATACATCCATTAGCATGTGATATAGTTAAAGTATGTGGACCAGGAGCTATATCCCCAAAGTCGTAATCCAACTGTAGATCCATTGGATCAGTTGAATCCAAAGCATACATTACATCTCCCGAAACGGACGGGTCTTCAAACAATAAGTCGATAGATGCTGTTGGCATATCATCTGAACAAGTGTAGATAGGAGTAACAATTCCATTAAGGTTTACACCGGCTTCAATTTCTACAATAATATTGGTTTCACAATCTTGGGCGTCCCTTACAAAGATAACATAAGTACCGGCGGCCAAATCTGTAAACAGTGTTTGGTCTTGTACAAAATCTGCATCATTATTAGAGTTGAACGCGGTACTATATGGAGCGGTTCCGCCAGTTATAGCAACTGAAATAGAGCCATCTTCATTGCCTGCACAAACTTCTGGTAAGGCGGTATAGGTAACATCCAATGGATTGGGTTCGCTTATGGTAAATTGGAACACCAAGAAACAACCGTTTTCATCTTGTGCAATAACATCATAATCTCCTGGCGCCAAATCTGTAAATACATTTTCAGTATCAAACTGGTTTAGGGTTGGTGAAATGGCATATAATATTTCTCCCGTTCCTCCAGAAACCTCAACAGTGATGGTTCCATCATCGGCACCATTACAGGTAACATCAGTGAAGTCTTGAAGGTCTATTTGTAAAGGAAGCGGATCAACAATTAATATTTCTGCTGATGTTTCTTCACAGTCCAAACTAGTAACATGAACATAATAGCTTCCTGCAATTAAGTTGCTGAATAGACCTGTTGATTGTGGCCCTGAAATTAGGCTAGTTAATGCAGCATCACCATAAAGTTCATAAGAATAATTGCCAAGCCCTCCAGAAGCTGTAGCTACTATGGTAGCGGTTGCTTCTCCTGTACAATTAATAACTGCCGCACTATCATCAATATCTATCATTAATGGAGGCACTGGCTCTATTGAGATTTGGTTAGATTGCATAGCGTCGCACCCAAAGGAGTCTCTCACATAATATTGATAAACACCATCGGCAACGGTAAAAGTATGTGAGTTTCCTCCTGACATTGGAGTATATGTTGTGCCATCTGCACTAAACTCATATGGCCCAGTTCCACCAGCTGCAAATAATTGTATTTGAGCTTGGTTGTTACATGTCATTTGACTTAGTTGCACCAAAGAACTGAACACATCAATGGGCTCGGTAATGGTAACTTGAACTGTTTCTATACCACAGTTCCAACCATCGGAGACAGTAATACTATAAATACCGGCTCCTAAATTATCAAAAACAGGGCTTATTTGTGCTCCAGATGTAAAATCAATTACAGTTCCGGTTGGATCATATGTATTCAATTGATATTGGTATATTCCCTGTCCATTTATAACATTGATTGCAGTTACAATTGCATTGGTGTCACCAAAACAAACCAACGTGGTTGGTGTTGCAGTAATATCTGCAGTAATAGGAATTGCAGGCACCAATACCTCTGTATCATTTATTATACATCCACCAGCATCAGTTATTTCAACAGTAAAACTTCCTGCAGAAAGACCTGTAAAAATATGGCTCGCCACATCATTTATTGTATAGGACTGACTAGTAGTGGTATTGGTCAATACAATGTCGTATGGAGCATATCCTCCGCTTGGGTTCACAATAATTTCTCCTTGGTCATCTGTACAAGTTGTATCTGCAATAGGGTCAACAACCGCTGTTAGTGGCATATCTGGAGATATGATAGTGAAGCTATTGGAATCTTCCACACATTCTGGAGCAGTTGTTTCCGTAATTCTAACAAAATAGTTTCCACCAGGTAAACCATTAATTGTATTGGGATTTACAGAGGTATTACCAGTACCTGTAATTCCTGTTGTTAGACCAGTTGATGAATTATACACCTCGTACATATAAGCACTTGTATATCCCGAAATATTAATTTCGGCCGCACCATTGGAACCTCCAAAACATGTTATAGGGGTTGTTGCCGTGGCAACTACTTCGATTAAATCATAAGGTAGAATTTCATAAGGCGCTGTATCAAAATAGCAGCCTGTTGTTGTATCCGTAATCCTGAATGTATAGTTTCCAACAGCCGTAAGGTCAAATATTGTTGTAATGTTTGTTGGCGTTGCGGTTAAGGAACCGTTAGGGTTTCCTATGGGTAACAATTCATAGGTGTACGTATTTAATGGGTTTCCATTATCTGCAACCGTAATCAATATTTCTTCTGGATTTACACAAGAAATTGCAATGTTCCGCGAAACTATTGCCGTAAATACATTTAGTGGTTGAATAGGGGCCACAACAGCAGGCACAGAACAATTGTTGGCATCAACAACGGTTACTGTGATATTTTGAATAGCACCATTGTCAATTATATCAAACGTTGTGGACGATTGGAAATTAACCCCATCAATACTATATAAATATGGAGCTGTTCCCCCGCCTGGAACCACAGTAATAGTAGATGTAGTTGCCGTATTGGAAGCATTACATGCAAAAGTTGTCGCCGTTGCCGTTGCTGTTAATACAGATGGCTCAGTAATTTCAAAAGTCTGTCTGTCCAAACATCCCCTAGATGATATTACTTCCACTTGATAAAATGCTGCAGAAAGACCGGTAAAAGTTGGGCTTGTTTGAGCAGGTTGAACAATAGTTGCCCCAAGTGCATCATAAAGAGTATAGGTATAAATAGGATTGTCATTAACCCCTAAAGATGGGGCTGTCAAGTTTATGGTCACTTCTCCGTCCGCGCCGCCATTACAAGAAACATGGGTTCTTGTAGGAGCGTCAAAAGTTACAGGTGTTGGCGTGTCCAACATTTCTGTGATTGTTTTGGTACAAACAGGATTAGTGGTGTCCAAATCGTTCACCACAAAGGTATATGTGCCAGCCTGATTAAGGCCCGTAAATACTCCTGTGGCGTTGTTTATGGTTGTTACGGCATCTGGGAATGTTACGGTATAGTCTAAATTTGCCGAACCACCGTTTACTGTTATTGTAATTTCGCCTCCAGGTGCAACAGTACAATCTATAGGCTTTACGACTGTACTTACCAAGTTCATTTCTTCATATAGCAATTCTGCTGGGGTAGTAAAAGAACAGGACCATTGATCGGTCACAAGAACCTCATAACTTCCAGCACCCAGACCAGAGAATACGGTTGATGTTTGAGTTGACCCGAATGCAACACCGTCTTTTATTAGTTGATAGGTATAGTTACTGCCTTGGCCACCAACTGTTCCAACAACTTCTATTTCACCCTCTAAATTGGTACAGTTTTCTTGGTTTACCTGCAAAGCAGCACTTATCGGTGTAGGATCCACAAGATTCACATTAGAAAGCTGTTCTACACAACCATTAACATCTGCAACCCATACTTGATAATCAGTTCCCAATCCAGGGCCTCCTGCCAATCCGGTAAATAAGGGAGAGGCTTGGTAACTTCCTGGGAATGTCGGAGCTGGATTTGAGGCCAGGTCAACAAAATAGGTATAACCACCCCAGCCTCCTAATACATCTATAACTTCAATTGCACCATCATTTAGGGAACAAGTTACAGGAGTAATATTGGTATTGGCTGTAATGGCCGCACTAGGACCCGAAATGTTAAATGCCTCTATATTGGTACATTGTGGAAAGTTGTTCTGTAGAACTTCTACAATATAACTTCCAGCTTCCAGAGTAATTGGAGCGGTAGGGCCGTTGTTCGGGAATGTACCGTTTTTCACAAAAGTATCATCTATTGTATTTGCCGTGCCATTAGAGTCATATATAACCCAGTTAAATGGCCCAACATATGTGGCATCAACAAGCTGTAGGGTAATTTCACCCGTTTCAGTCCCAAAACAAATAACATCTTGAATTTTTACGACATCGATAGTGAACGTGTTGGGGTCCGTTATGGTTTCCGATGCTGTTATTATACAACCGGTATCGATATGTCTGATCAAGAAGTTGTGTGTTCCAGCACTTAGGCCGGTGAAGACATTGGAAGCTTGATATGTGGTCCCGTTGTCTATACTATATCGAAATCTTGAAAGGTCACTGTTTACAGAGGTAACCGTGATAGTTATTTCACCATCCATACCGGGATTACAGCTCAATGGGTTTGTAATTGATGCCGTTGCGGACAACAATTCGTCATATGGCAATATGGTTGCCGTAGTGGATCCTGAACATCCGTTCTCGTCATAGACGTTAATGATGTAGGAACCACCTGTGGTATTGGTTTCCACATAGGTCGTATTTGACCCTGACTGGACCACCACATCATCCCCAGGGACCATCGGGGTACCTTGGTCATTTATAAACTCATAAATAACATAGGTTCCCGTACCGCCCGTAATTGCGGAGCCATCAATTGATATTGAGGCATTGTTTGGATTGTTCCCAGCAGAACACCCGAACTCCACCACTGTGGCATTCACATTATCTATAATGTCTGGTTGTAGAATCACTTGAGTAAGGGTTTCAACACAACCATTTGCAGCTGTAACTCTTATTGTATATGTGATACCTGGCGCGGCCAACCCATCTAGTCCAGTGAAGACGGCTGTATTAGCCGTATTTGATGTTGGAAGAATACTAACAGGGCTTGTAATTTCAAATGTATAAGGACCTATACCATTATCAGTGGCGCTTACAGAGATAGTTCCGTCAGAATTACCATTACAGGTTACATCTGTATAATTTGTTATAGAGATTATGGGCTGAATAGCATCTTCAAGTCTTCTAACTATGTTCTTACTACAAGCATCAGCCTGGTCAGTAACGGTAAATGTATAGTCACCAACCTGAGTAAGTCCAGTGAACACTCCTGTGGTGTTGTTTATGGTAGTTACGGCATCTGGGAAGGTAACGGAATAATCATAACTCCCAGAACCTCCATTTTGAGTTATAGTGATTTCCCCACCCGGGTTGATGGTACAATCAATAGGTTTTACGATGGTTGCCAAAAGGGACATTTCATCATATAATACTTCGGCCAGAGTGGTAAATGTACAGTTCCATTGATCGTTAATTTCAACTGTATAAGAACCAGCTCCCAAACCTGAGAATATGGTCGAGGTTTGTGGCGTGCCTTGCGGCGAACCGTTTCTGTACAATTGGTAAGTATAGCCAGTACCTTGTCCTCCCGAGGTTCCAATAACCTCTATTTCACCCTCTAGGTTTGTACAGTTTGCCTGGTTTATCTGTAAAGTAGCACTTATTGGCGTGGGGTCTATCAGTGTAACATCTGGTAATTGTAACTCACAACCAAATTGATCAACAACCCACACTTGGTAATCGGTTCCCAAAGCTCCTCCGGAAAGACCCGGAAACAAAGGAGAGGCTTGATAACTTCCTGGGAATGTCGGAGCTGGATTTGAGGCCAGGTCAACAAAATAAGTATAGCCTGCCCATCCGCCCAGCACATCAATAATTTCAATACTTCCATCATTCAAAGCACATGTTACCTCAGTGACATTGGTATTCGCAGTAATGGCAGCACTAGGCCCGTCAATATTAAAGAATTCCGTGTTTGTACAGGTCGGAAAATTGGACTGTGTTATGTTTACGTAATATTCCCCAGCAGGCAAGTTAATAGTTGCCGTTGGCCCGTTAGTTGGTTCGTTTCCTGTAAGCACAGAGGTGTCGTCCAGTGTTGATGCAGTACCATTGGTATTAAAGATTTCCCAATCGAAATCACCTGGGTAAGTTACATCTACTAGCTCAAAGGTTACCCCCCCTGTAGCTGTCCCAAAACAAATAACATCTTGAATTTTTACGACATCGATAGTGAAGGTGTTGGGGTCCGTTATGGTTTCCGATGCTGTTATTATACAACCGGTATCGATATGTCTGATCAAGAAGTTGTGTGTTCCAGCACTTAGGCCGGTGAAGACATTGGAAGCTTGATATGTGGTCCCGTTGTCTATACTATATCGAAATCTTGAAAGGTCACTGTTTACAGAGGTAACCGTGATAGTTATTTCACCATCCATACCGGGATTACAGCTCAATGGGTTTGTAATTGATGCCGTTGCGGACAACAATTCGTCATATGGCAATATGGTTGCCGTAGTGGATCCTGAACATCCGTTCTCGTCATAGACGTTAATGATGTAGGAACCACCTGTGGTATTGGTTTCCACATAGGTCGTATTTGACCCTGACTGGACCACCACATCATCCCCAGGGACCATCGGGGTACCTTGGTCATTTATAAACTCATAAATAACATAGGTTCCCGTACCGCCCGTAATTGCGGCGCCATCAATTGATATTGAGGCATTGTTTGGATTGTTCCCAGCAGAACACCCGAACTCCACCACTGTAGCATTTACATTGTCTATAATGTCCGGTTCATCAATTACAATTCCAGGAATTGTAGTTGTACAGTTATTGGTACCAAGCCCGGTTACCGCATATGTTCCTGGAGGAAGCCCTTCAAAAGTATTGTTGGATGCATTAAAGGTGCCCGCTACAGGAGAAATAGTGTACGTTAAAGGGTTTATTCCATTATCTGTTTCAAAAACGGCTATGGTTCCATTGTCTAATCCATTACATGTAACATCTGTTGGAACATGGGTAAAGATTGGTGTAATTGCTGGTGGTGCTTCTACATCAATTGTTCTTTGACAATAGGGGACCGGCGTTCCCACATCATATACAACAACACTATAGGTTCCCGCAACACTAGCTTGGGTCCATGTGAAAGGGTTTGACGGCATAGCCACTCTACCTTCACTTATAGGACCAACAATTTCATAATCATAATTACCAGACCCAGAAGTAACAGTTATGGTTATTTCTGCATTGTTGTTAGGGGGTCCTTCACAGTCCAATAGCTCTGTTTGTACTGCCGTAAATTCTAATGGGGGATAGATTGTAAAAGGATCTGTGTCTGGACAGCCATTTAAATCGGCCACAGCAACGGTTTGTCCCGCGCCAGAACTTAAATCTGTAATGATATACTGGTTGCTGCCATCAAACACGATGTTTTGATACGCACCACCATTTAGGCTCAAGAAATAAGGAGCCCCTATGCCTGGAGTATCTAAGGTAACAATCAATTGAAACTCTCCTTCATCTGGACAATTACTTACAACCTCTAATGAGATTTCTGGTCTTGGGTCTAAATCAACATTAATTGTATCTGTGAAAGAACAACCATACTGATCTTCAACCAAAACAGTATATGTCCCTGCCGGTGAGCCAGGTATTATTTCAACTGGATTATCTGTTGTTCCAGTAATGGTAACAAATGGAGCGGGACCCGACACTGTGTATGTGTATGTACCTCCTCCGCCAATGATATCATCAATAAGAATAAGACCAGGCGTGCTACATGTAATATTTTGTGGAGAACTTAGAGTTGCAGAAATTGGATCTAATTCTTCAATTAAAAGATTTTCACTACCAGACACACAGACATCAGTGTTGCCAGCATTTACTTCCGTCACAACAATATAATATTCGGCTGGAGAGATGCCAGTAACCGTAATTGTTGGGCTATAGGCAATATTTCCACCGCTTGATTGTACAACCAAACCGGTATTTACATCAAAAAGCTCCCATCTCATACTCGGCTCTATACTACCGTCCGTATCGGTAAGTGTATATGTTATTTCAGCATCATTTGCGCCAGAACAAGAAGGTTCAAAGGCGGCACTTATTTCAATAGGGTTAGTCGTGATATCATTTACGTTCACATTACTTTGTCGCAAACATCCACTGGAATCCCTTACATAAAACACATAGGTCCTACCAGGAATTAATCCAGTCCAAGTATGACTTCCTGGAATTGCTGCTGTCCACCCAGAAGGGGGATTAAAATTAGAAGGGTTGTCAGTATATGTATATTCATAATTAGGGACACCCTCTGTACCTTGCACGGTAACCTGAAGTTCATTACAACCAACCACAACGGTTGAAATAGTAATGTCCAGGTCATCCAAGGGGTAGGGAATGGTATATCGGGGTAAATCTGTCTGACATATTGTATTTCCTAAGCCATCAACGGTTCTTAAAGATGGGTATACGTTTGTTCCAGAAATGTAACCAGTTAAAACATCTGTTGTACCAGGAATGCTGTTATCTCCAGTCCAAGTGGCACCACCATCAGCACTAAACTCTATTGTTCCGAGGGTTGTGGGGTAGTTGCTGAATTGAAAGCCATAATCATTCGGGTCTACACTACTACAGGCAGCAGGAAGAATTGCCGTTATATCTGCAGTCAACTCATCAGGGTTGGTTATAGTAACTGGCGTGTCTGTCACCAAACAGCCAAAAGAATCGGTAACGTTTATGGTATAATCACCAGGCAATAGATTGTAAAATGTGGTTGTGGCCGTAAAGACATTTGTATTAGTCTGGTCTGAGGCACCAGCATTATCCAAATCTATTATTTCTATAGTGTATGGAGTTGTACCCGACACTATGTTGACGTCTATAGAGCCTAAACCATCATGACACTCTGGGTCATTTGGTGTTGCGGTAAATGTTAATGGAACAGCTGGGTTCACAGTAACAGTTTCCATAAGTTCACAGAAAGGCACCGCAGCGGAATTGTCTCTTACATATACATCATAAACACCATCATTTCCTGTGGTAACAGTATAGGTGTTAGCTGGACCAAAGAAGCCAGTTGGATCAGTTGTGGTTGGAACAAAGGCATATTCATAGGAACCGTCTCCACCAGAGGCAGCAACCGAAATGCTTCCATCCGTGCATGTCCCAATGTCCGTTACGGTTACCGTAGCTAACAATTGGTTATTAATAACCGCAGTCTGTTGTACAACAACACATCCATATTCATCCCTGACATCTATGGTGTACGAACCAGCAACTAAATTACTGAAGGTGTGTGTTGTTGCGGTTGCCGGACTTGGTGTAATCCATGGCCCGCTATTTAAGCTAAATTGATACCCTCCATTTCCACTAGTTACATCAACCACTATTGTGCCGTCATTAGCACCGCTATAGCAGGCAGTAGGTGTAGATGTAAATATAATTGGGTCTGGAGCTGCAACGGTAATAGCTATGTCAATAGGATCGGAACACAAGTTGGTATCTCTTGCTCTTATAATATAGTCCCCGGCAGGAACGCCATTAAAAATAGTTGAAGATTGATAGACTGTTATAACAGCGCCTAAATCGTCCTCCAGCTGATATTGGTATGTTGGCGTTCCGCCAGTTGCACTAGCGGTAATAGTTGCCCCGCCATTAGAGCAAGTAAGTTCGTCTGTAACCGTTGCGGAAGCAACCACTGGGATCGGCTCAATGATATCTTGATTTAGGATTATTGTACAACCAGCAATAGGATTGTTTACATCTCTAACAGTAATGGTATAGCTTCCCGCGCCTAACCCAGTTATTGTTTCTGGTGAAGAAGTACTACTTCCAAGAACAGTGGTAAAGCCGTCAATACTATACTCAAAACCTCCCACACCAAAATTATTGACTTCAAAGGTAATGGAGCCGTCCAAATCGCTATTACATGTTGTATTTGTTGAATCTGTGATGTTGGCTTCAATTGCATGCCCATTTTCGATTACAACAATTGTATCCACGGTACAATCACTACCATAATCAACAGTTATAGTATGACTTCCAACAGCTATGTTGTTAAAGACGTTACTGGCTTGGGCCGCACCAGCATCTATGCTGTAGGTATAAGTAACATCATTTGGTAGTACGGTAATATTACCACTTCCATCACAATTATAGACTATTGATGTGCTTAAAGTGGGCTCCGCAGGCAAAGGATCAACAATGATATTTGGCAATGTAATGGTACATGAAACATCATTAGCATCACGAACGGTTATTGTATAGGTTCCATCTGTTAAGTTGTTAAATACAGTCCCCCCTGTTGTGGCTGCGGTCCACGCACCTCCGTTTAGACTATATTGATAGTTTCCTGAGCCACCTGTAGTTGGCGTAACGCTTCCAATGGAAATTTCTCCAAGTTGTAAACATGTGTAGGCAAGTGTTTGTGTAGCTTCTGCAACAATTTGATCAGGCTGGGTAACGTCAATGCTGCTTGTCTGCTCACAATTGTTGTTATCACGGACCCTAATGTTATATGTGCCGGCAGGAAGATTAAAGAAATCTGCCGTGGTCTGGTATGTTGTGCCATTGTCAATACTATAGTCATAGGGAGCATTTCCACCGGACACAGCCAATGAGACAGCACCTGTTGTTCCACCGAAGCATGTGTTTGGGGTTGCTGTTGGTGTAATAACTATGGGGTCATCTTGAATAATTGTCAGGTCAAAACTAGTTTCGCAAAAACTAACATTTCCATTATTGTCTCTTACATATACATCATAATCCCCTGCACCAGTTATTGTTATTGGATTTGCAACACCAAAATCTCCAGGAACAGGTGAAACCCCATCTGAAACAATAGCATAGACCAAGTTTCCATCACCACCAGCTGCTGAAATAGTAACATCTGTAGTTGTTGCACAAGAGGTTATGTTAGGAGCTGTGGCGGATAAGGTTAAGGCAGGGTTAATAGTTATATTTTGTTGAACACCCACACAACTGTATTGATCCCTTACATCTATTGTATACGAACCATTTGATAAATTATTAAATGAATACGTTGTAGAAGTAGTTGGGCTAGGAACCATCCAAGGCCCACCATTAATACTGAATTGATATCCACCGTTTCCAGCAGTAACATCAACTAAGATCGTTCCATCATTTGCACCACTATAACAAGCCGTTGGTGTGGATGTAAAAACGATGTTTTCAGGGACACTTATTGTTATGGCGGTATCTGTTATATCTTCACAAAGATTTGCGTCTCTCACCCTAACATGGTAATCGCCAGGAGTATTAACAGTAAAGACATTGTTTGTTGTATTGGTGGCAAAATCATATCCCGCAATAGGATTGCCTAAAGTATCTTCTAGTTGGTATTGGTAAGTAGGTGTTCCACCTGAAGCACTAGCGGTAATTGTTGCTCCATTAACACAAGTTAATGGGCTAGTCATTGAAGCCACAGACACAACAGAAGTAGGATTGGTAATTGTTTCTGTAATTGTGATTGAACATGAGTTGTCCAACACATCTTGAACTACTATTGTATGTGTGCCCGCCCCTAGTCCATTTACCGTAATTGGCGAACTGGTTTGTGGTCCCGAAAAAGGATTTCCATCCACGCTATATTGATATCCATTTACAGCGTCAAAATTTTCTATATCAAAAGTGATGCTTCCATCAAGAGACCCATTACAAGTTGTACTTGAAACGCTGGATGAGGAGGCCATAAATTCATATCCACCCTCAATTAAAATGTCGATATCAAAAGAACCAGGGCAAGGCTCTGGTGTTTGAAAAGCCTGAATATCATCAATGGCTATATCGTTTCCATTAACTACAGCCGAATTAGTTCTTATAACAATATCTAAGTTGGTGTTAGCTCCCGGATCTAAGGTTACGGTATAATTATGCCAATCATCGGCATTGAAGTTTTTGGGCACGTTCCCGGTCGCAGTACTGGCAATTACAGCTCCGCCACCGTCTACCAATTGTATTTCAATGGTTGGGTCTCCTCCACTGGTTCCATTTCTCAACAAGTTAAAGGCCCATAAAGAAACGGTAATATCTCTATTGGCGATTACTTCAACATTTCTTTTTGCATAAACGATACCACCAACGCCTGCAACCCCCCCAACATTTATTGCCAAGAACCTTCCGTTGGCATTCCCTGTGTGGTCATTGGGGCTTTGCCACGATCCATAAGGATTTGAAATAACCTGTGTTACCGAATATTCACCATCTTGAATATGGGTGTCTGTTCCAAAACCACATAAACTAACAGATCCGTCTTGTGGCTCATAGCAATAAGCGGGATCTATTTGTGTAATGCTTGTGTTGGCTCCAAACCCAAAACTTTCTAATAATAGATTACTTGGAGCAGACGGGGTGTTACTTAAATAATTAACAGTTAAAGTATGACTGCCCACGGTAGCATCGCTAAATATATTCGATGTACTTGGAGTGTTAAGAACTCCATCTAATTCATAAGTATAATCAAAACTTCCGCTACTTGGAGTTATCGTGATTGTTCCCTCACCGTCGCATTCGTAATCAATAGAAGCTGTTGCGGTAGGGGGAGTTGGTTCTGGATCAATGGTCACTGTCATAGGAAAATCACAGCCATTGGCATCCCTAATATACACCGTATGTGTTCCAGGCATTAAATAACCTATACTGCTTGCAACATATGAGCTACCGCCATCAAAACTATACTCATATGGAGCGGTCCCTCCCTGAGCATTAGTGATTCTAACCTCTCCACCGGCTGATGGATTACACTCAACCAATTCTGTTACGGCAGCAGATGCGGATAGAGTAAAGGGTTCCGTTATGTTGTATATCTGTGTTACCTCACAATTGTTGGCATCTCTTACTCTAATGTTATAACTGCCCGCTGCTTGGTTTACAAATGTGTTGGAGGGTTGATAGGTTCCTCCATTATTGATACTGTACGTATATGGTGCCTCGCCTCCACTAGCTGTTATTGTAATGGTTGAAGTTGCTTCACCACTACATAAAATATCGGTATGGGATACTGAAATTGCCACTGGAGCATCTTGGGCCACATTGATATCATAGTTGACCTCACAGAAATTGGCGCCTCCGTTTTTGTCTCTAACATAAACATCGTAATCTCCTGCCCCGGTCACGGAAATGGAGTTGGACGCACCAAAATCACCACCATTTGGAGTAACCCCGTTGCCTACAAGCGCATAAACATAATTTCCATCTCCACCAGCTGCAGTAATGACCACATTGGTTGTTGTCCCACATGCCGCAATGTTACTAGCGGAAGCAGTTACTGTCAACTCCGGATCTATGGAAATGGTTTCAGTATCGACACAACTTTTTCCATCTCTAACTTCTATGGTATGCGTGCCCGGTGCCAAACCAGAGAAAACATTACTTGTTGTATAAACACCCCCATTAAGGCTGTATTCATAATTTCCATCTCCGCCCGAGGTTACGTTTGCTGTTAGGGTTAGCCCAACACCACTATCATAACAAATATCATTTGGAACTATTTCTAGTACAGGGGCAATGACCGGGTCCAGTGTAAATGTTGTTGTAACCAAACACCCATTTGTATCTGTTACGGATGCACTATACAATCCTGTCTGGGTAAGACCAGAGAAGTTTCCTGTTGTATTTGTCCCAAAGGGGCTGGCATCAGGATTTGTTAAAGTGAAAGAATTTCCTCCCCATCCGCCTGTAGCAGTTAGAGCAACACTTCCATCCGCGATACACGTTGGTTGCGTTTCAATAGCACTTAGGGTTAAAGCGGCCGAAGGCCCTGCAATTGTAACAGAAGCGGTATCTGTACAATTTGTATCATTGTCTGTTACCGTAATTGTATAGGTGCCATCATCCAATCCCGATAAGGGAATGGTTGTTCCAGTTTCACCCGTTCCAGAGAATGTTGCCGGACCTGTTATGGAATAGTCATAGCTAGTATTGAAACCAGAAATAGTAAACAAAGCCTCTCCATCAGTATCAGAAAAGCATGTAATATTGCTTATAAGTTGGCCAACAACATTGATAGGACTAACAGGGCCTATTGTAAAGCTTTCATCATAAAAACATCCTTTGTCATCAGTTACTCTAAATGTATATGTGTTTGGAGAAAGTCCATTAAAGAGAGCAGAGCTACCAGCAGATGAACTTGCAGCAATGGCTGAAGGTGCAATAATTTCAAAAACAAAAGGAGTATTTCCATCAACCACTGTTACAGTAACATCTGATGTTAATGAAGGACAATTGGGTTGGGTTGCACTAAAGGTTAAGTCAGAAGGTTCGTTAAGAGGGTCTATTGTTATCGTATTCGTTACGAACGTACAATTGTTGGCATCCCTTACAGTAATGTTATAAGTGCCATTGGCAAGACCAGAAAAAGTTTCTGCCCCTATACCAGAAACAAAGTTTACTCCATCAATACTATATTCATAGGGAGAAGCGCCACCAACTACAGATTGGGCTTCAATAATGCCGTCTTGTAAGCATGTATAATCTTGGGTCAACACGGCTGTACCGCTTACCGCATCTGCTGGACCACCTATGGTAAAAGTTTCTAAATAATCACAAGAAGAACCACCTTTGCTTTGCGTTAATGTAACTGTATAATCTCCCTGAGGCAAATTATTAAAAGTTCCTGATGCATTTGTAACTATGGACCCATCAGGATATAAAATGGAATAATCAACCTTGTACCCATTGGTTGCGGTCATATTGTAAACAATAGAACCGTCTTCGGCCCCAAAACAAGATTCGTCAATAATACTGGTGGTATATTCTACAGCGGGCACTAAGGTAATAGTAACTGTGTTAGAAAATGCATGACAGTTATTTCTGTCAACCACCACAAATGTATAATCCCCGGGATCCAAAATATCAAAAATTACACTTGTTTGATATTCAGAAGCGGGTATGTCATTTACTGTTGGATAGGAGGTTATTGTAGTTCCACCTTCATCAATATAAGACCATATGGCGTAACTATGAGGTGTTTGTCCGCCAGTAGAGTTCATTTGGATATTTCCTTCCCTACAGCTAATATGCTGGGAAATAACCGCGTCCAAATCTAAATCAGTCAGGTCATTTATTGTAACCTGTTCTGTGTAAGTACAACCATCATCTGTGGTTACCAACACATCGTATACTCCATCATTTAAGTTTTCAAAAGTGTAGTTGTTGTCATTGCTTGGGCCAAAAGTGTCCACTGGTGTCCCACCTTGTGATATTTCATAATAATATTGCGGCTCTACATTAAGTGCAGAAATGGATATTTCTCCCAAACCATTACAATCCGTATCTCTTGTTGTAACATCAACTTGAAAGTTACGCGTCAAAATACCAATATCCTCCAATCTAAAAACACAACCATTTACAACCCCAACCTGTCTCATTTCAACAGTATATGCTCCGTTGGACGAAATTGTAAAACTTGGTCCATTATTAGCACTATAGGGAACTAGAATAGAAGAATCTGTTGCGTCCAATAACTGATACTCATAATCAACAGGCATATTGGTCACTGTGATATTTCCTGGAGTGGTACAGATTAAATCACTGCTATTGTATTGAGGGTCTAAAGGGTTTTTAAAAACATTGAAATAGAAACGTGAAGAACAACCATTTTGATAGTTTATCACCACCCTATACTCTCCTGCATCGGATGCTAAAAAACTGCTTCCAGAACCTACATTATTCCATGTACAGGATCCATTTTTGTTGGCACAATCGGCAGGTGCCGACCCACAGCTTGCCTCATCCAGCTGTTCCCAGGAAATACTGGTTGCATCTGGAATATTAATAAGAATGGATTCGGTGTCATTTAGGCCACAGAGAAATATTTCTGGTAGTTCCTCACCATCATTTGGACAAACAAGGATTTGGCCTTCGACCGTATTGGAAGTGTCGTTAATCAGATCTGTAATGGGATTTGGCAGTGATGCGCCAAAAAGCTCAACAGTAATGATTTCTTGAAACCCTTTACAGGGGTCAGCCACAATTTTATCTACGATGTAAGTCCCCACTTGGTTAACCAGTAAAGTACTAAGGTCATTATCTGAATCCCCATCTGTAATAATGGTATCCCCTGAATCTATCAGGTTGTCTCCGTTTACATCTCTGTACCATATATAATCATCAAAATTATCACCCGCATCCAAAAGAACGTCGGCACCACACATTTGGACTGTTCTACTAAAATCACAATCCTCCAAATCATCTAATAGGAAGTTAGTGGCACCTGGAGTTATAAATCCACAATCATCAAAATCGGAGACACTTGGGTCATCTGTGATTTGATTATTATTTATAACACCCTCATAGGTTGAATATGCCAGGTTTTGAATTAAATCTGTACAAGCGTTTACAAAATCAAAGCAGTTTTCAGCCACCCTTACACGTAGTCTTATGGAGGACACAGGATCACCCTCCTGCACTAACCCGTCAGGAACATTAAAAGTAATAACATGAGTGACTGGGTCATAACTTACATTTTCAGGAGGAAAGCCTGTAGGTAGAATTAAGTTGGCTGGTATATATGTTACATTTTCTGGTAACACATCTCTTAGGACGTAATTTGTAGCATTATCATTTCCAGTATTTTGAAAAGACAAAACATAATCTAATTGTTGGCCTAAATTAACCCCAAGACCGGTTATGTCATTACCAGCAATATCCTCAACCTTCTTTTCAACAACAATATTTGGCTCTATTATTTCAACATTAAAGGAATTAAAAAATGGATAATACTGGTCCCCACTAGAGGTAAACCTAAATGTGGCTGCTGTTTCTGAGTTTGGAATTACAGAGTTGGTAGGATTGTTCAATAAAAACATATCCGTGTCATAGCCCAGCGTATTGGCACTATTAGGTGTTCTATTGGTGGTAGCAACACCATTAAGAGTAATATTACTATTAAAAAAATTATTGGCTGGATTAGTGGCATTACTAATGGTGGTAAAAGCACCTCCACTTGAAGCTGAACTGATACGCATTTGGTCCCCGGAAATTCTAAAATCTCCTTCTAGGGCAGCGGCACCGATGTTTGCTCGCACTGGACCCGCTGGGATGGTATTAAATCCATTATAATTGATATCGATTTGTGGATTGGCACTTCTTACTCTTGCAAAACCATCAAATGTTGTTATTAGTTTACCGGTTAGGGTTGGGTTTTCATATACAATGACCAATGTCCAACCCCCTGCAGCTCCTCCTCCTGGGGATAATGAACCTTGTACGGACCTTATATTGGCGATAGTGTACTCTCCTTCTGGATTGGCAAGGGGGGTAATCAAGGAGGTTACATCTGCGTAACACGCGTAAGGGCTGTTTTGGCGCATAGAGTTGTCCGCACTTGTAAAGCCATCATAGAGAATTTCATCTGCAAAAACATCGACATAGCTTCCATTGGGAACTTTTAGTTTTACTTGATTGAAATCATTTTGTCTGCCCGTGCCAACAGGATCACCAGCGTTTGCACTTGGATATGTTGCGGACCAATAAAGACCAGCGTAACGTATTAAATTACAATCTGCTTGTTCATAGGTGAGGGTTGCCGAACTAGAGTTGAATATTCCTGGTCCACCATCAACATTGATGTATTGCATGTCCTTATAATCATTATAATTATAATACCCTCCGGTTTCTGGATTTCTATTCCAGGAACCACTGCTTCCACTGTTATTTAAATTATCATATGGGTCTTCTGGCTCTGTGGTAGAAGTACCACCATCCCTATTCACAATATTGTTGGCTAAAAAAGTTAAATTACCCTTTATATTGTTCTGGTATCTAACTTCAAAATTGTTATATTCCTGTGAAAATCCAATTAATGAGCACAGAAAAATACTTATAAATAGAAGTTTTTTTATAAATGCTTTATTCATTATGCGGTTTGGTTTGGTTTAACACGCATGATCCACATTTTGTCATCGTACATGTTGTTTAGTTTTGAGTAGTAAGATATTAGGGCGTTGTTCCAAGACCCATGTTTTTTTAGGTAGACATACCTGTATTTATTTTCGGGATTTATAAAATAGCTGGCATTTAGGCCTTTAGCATTCAACAATCTAACAAAGCGATTGGCATTGTTGGCATTTGCGAAAACATTGGCTATTATGTAATAACCAGATCCTAAACCATCTATTCTAACTGTTTTTGTTGCGGGTGCATTTGCCGCTACATTGTCTTTTACCACAATGTTCTTTTGCAACACATCAGAATCATAAGTGGAAGATTTTTCCTTGATTTTGTTAACATTGTTCACATAAGCTTTGTCATAGCCATCATCATCATTGTCCACATTCATAATCCACATATCGCCGTTGTATGCACCATTGAAGTTAGATTTATGTGCAGACAAAGCTTCTTGCCATGTGTCATACCTTTGTAGATATACATACTTAAGGTTATTGTTGGGATTGGTAAAGTAATCTGCGTTTATTCCTTGTTGGTTTAAGTCCCCAACAAATTTGTCCAAATAGGGACCCCCTTTGTAAACATTTGCAACAACATAATACCCGTCTTTTACACCTGTTAGGTTTTTGAATTTTGAATTTTTAACCTTACTGCGTTTTGCTTCTTTTACAAAATCATCATTTTTAGTATTGTCCCTTACTGCCACTGCTGTTTGGGTTTTGTCCGAATCCTTTGTGCTTATAATATTATCTTTTAGTTGTAAAACCTGTTTTATACCAGTTGGTTTTTTTTCTTTTTTATCAAGGTTTTCTAAAGCCAAATCCCCATTTTCTTTGGCTTTGTCATTATTTACAAAGTATATTTCTTTTGCCTTTTCTTCTAAATCTGGCCTATTACCATTAGTTTCATTTCTTACCATTCTCATGACAGCTTCAAACCTTCTTTCAAGATTGTTTTGTCTGTTTTCTTCAATGGAATCTTGTCTAAACATTAGCTCAGCAAGTATGGCGTCGTTTTCGGCCAGTCTTTTTTTCAAGTCTTCTATTTCTTTATCCCTTTCTGCTAAAGCATCAGAATATTCTAACTCTTCATCTTCTACTAAGTCTGTATCATCATCACTATCTTCTAGCATTACCCTATCTTCGGTTAGATTTGGAGTAAAGGAGTATGCAAATGAAATCTCGTGAGTTAAACCAAAATTGTCAAAGTTATTGGACAACCCTTTTTCCATGGTGTATCCAAGGGACAATCTTTTGTTGAGATTAAAACCAACACCGGCAGCTGCACCATAAAAACTGTCATATCCTCCCTGTACCCAGCCTAGTTTGGGAAGGTCCAGAATAAGACTTCCGCCCAGAACCACATCATTTTCGCCGACTTTTCTTACTCTCGCTAATGGCATTAGTCTACCACCTTCCAGAGCTCCTTGGGCATTTTCAAATTCATGTGTATACTGTAAATGACTGGAATAGGTTTTCTCCTTAAAATCAGTAACAGATTCACTACTCTTTAAATTGTAATCAAAAAGATTCTCTGCAAAAATCCCAAAATCAAACTTACCATAGGAAAGGTTAAAAGCGGGCTGGAAAGATATTAGGTTGCTATCTTGGAAACCATTCAATAAGGGGTCATCCTCAATTGGGTTTACCCTACTTTGGTCTAGACCACTACTGTAATAGGACAGGTTGGCGCCAAAAGTAAAATTACTTTTTTCACTTAGTTTAATGCCATAGGCATAGTTTGCCAACATTCCAAAATTGGATATTATTCCCTCTTGTTGAGTGTAAAGACTTAGACCAAGACCGGTTCTATCATCTATTCTACCACTATAACTTAAGAAGTAGGCTTGGTTATTGTCATCAAAAGATACCGATTGGTTTCTATGAAGAAGGTTTATATAAGACTTATCCTCCCTTACCGTGGAAAATGTTGGGTTTATAAGGAACCTATTGAACTTAAGAAGGTTCTGTGATGGAACATCATAAGTCACAAAAGGGTTCTCTTCCTGCGCACCCACTTTGGAGAGCGCAAGAAAGAACAATAGTATATATATAAATTTCTTCGGTTTCATTTTGATTTTATCGTATGACAGTAACTGTACCCTGTTTCAGAACTTCACTGGCCTTTCTTATTTTATAAAAGAACACCTCGTTCTGTTTTGCAAATGCAGTTGTAGAGGAAGGCCAATTGTTTTGATAGTTTGTTTCGTTTATTACCTCTTCTCCTTTTTCATTATAAATGGTCACGGTGACCTCTGCGTCATTGGAATAGCTGTTTGGAAGCACCCATTGATCATTGATTCCATCACCGTTCACTGTAATAACATTGGGAACCTTAAATGTTTCCAAATAATCAACGGTTAAAGATTTAGTTATTTCACAGTTCCCGATGCTTGCAACAAGAATATAATCTCCTTCATCTGTAAAGGTCACAGAGTCAGAATTACTTAATAAGTTGTTATTCATATCTAACCAGCGATAAGCAGTACCGCCAGTAGCTCTTACAATTTTAGAGCTTCCTTCTGGAAAAACCACCCTTTCTCCTGAATCCAATGTAATTAGGGAATCATCAAAAGGAGAGATTGTTATTTCGTTTGAAATCAACGGGCACCCATTTCTTTGAACTACCAATTGGTATACTCCAGTTTCGGAAACCCTTAAAGTTTCTTCAGTGGTACTTACACTTGCACCATCTCTAAACCATTCAAAACTGCCAGTGGATAAATCCGTTGATGTTGTAATATCAATTAAATCTGTATTGCTACAGCTAACAGTCCCATTACTGGCTATAGTTAATGTTTCATTCACTAATAATTTAACTGATAATGGATTAGATGCTGGAGAATAGCTTGTTAAGGCTGCATCCACAACATAATTGCCGTTTTCAGAAATATCAGTAAGGCTTATGGTAGTTGAAGTTTCACCAGAGATATTGGCCCCGTCTTTTTGCCATTGATAGGAAAAACTACTTATAAGATCTGTTGTAACATCGGTTTTACTACCATCTCCTGCCACAGCGTTGATAGAGGAAACCTCTAAAACAATACTTGTATTTGAACAAGAAGTATAGCTGGTGGCATAATCAATATTAATTTCAAAGGCAGCTGGTGAAACCACCATGGTTTGTTCGGAATTTACAGTTGTGGAAGAACAAGCACCACCACTAAGGGTTACTGCGGCATAATAGACACCAGCTTGGGTAACATCAATAGAATTGGTCGTAGCACCTGTTATTTGAACACCATCTTTATACCACTGGTATAGTGGTGAAGATGCTGTTGTTGAAACACTTAATGTTTTTGTTTGACCAGGTAAAACTACAATGTTGTTTGGATTGTCCACTGTAACCGTAAAATCACCTGCATTTGTAATGCTTATTGGAGCGGAAAGCTCTAAACATGTACCCGAACCATCAATTTCTACCGTATAGTCACCTTCAAAGCCAGCAACGGAGGCATCCACTGTATAGGTGTCATTGTCCACGGTCGGAGAAGTAATAGCTACTCCATCCTTGTACCAGACGTAGGTAAGTCCTTGATCTATTATGTTTGCCTCTAAATCAACCGTTTCCCCAGAGCATAAATCTGTTTTAGACGGATTATTTATGGCAATACCTAAGCTTGCTCCTATTGTTATTTCTATTGTATTGGATAATGTATTTGCAGAACCCGAACATGTTGAACCATAGTCTATTTCTACATAATACATTCCTGGGGAGGACACAGTCAATGATGGACCTTTTTCACCCAACAATGTTGAACTTTTGTACCAATTATACTGATAGGTATCTGCATTGGTTATGTTATGCGGGGATAAAACGGTCGAACTGCCATCGCAAAGCTGTATGGTTCCACCAGAAGGAATATTTCCATCTCCATTTGGGCTAATCAATAATGGAGAGTCATAATCTATGTAGTACATGGGAAAGGCATCAGACTCGGGACTAGTTTTCGCCGGACTGGTGCTTTTAACCCTAAACCTATATCCTTCACCTCTAGTATCTGTAGGCAACACAAATTGAAATTCAAAATCAAAATCTGTGTTGCGAGAATTGTCATTTACTAGTTCTACAGGATTGGAAAAACTTCCGTTAGCATCAGATAGTTCCAATATAAATGAGTTATCACTGTTTACCAGTGGTGGGTTCCATGTAAAGTTTACAAAATATTCATTGAAACTTTCAGAAGCACAGGCAGCGGTCCATATGGAGTTACCACCAGTGTTGGGGTTATCTGCAGGCTCAGGTTTATTTAGTGTCTGTGCGTGCAAGGCGTCTGCACTCCCAAATAGGGACAGCACAATTGTAAATAGTAAAGTGAAATGTAGATTTGGTTTCATAGTGTATGTAGTTTTTTGGGGGGGTTACTACTTCTTTTTTGTACTTTTTTAAAGCTTTTCTTCTATAAAATCTCGTATATGACTTATACTCAACAACAAATATGGCATATAATTATACCCTAAAGAATTTATTGTTGTAGTACCATTTAATTATGTTGTGAAATGCTTTTATTTGATGGTTAGCTCTTTTTTATCGATGAATAGCACCATTTTTCCTACATTTGTGGGATAAATTTGTTGCATGGAAGAAGCTCCCAAATCACTCAATTTCATTGAGCATATTGTTGAAGAGGATTTAAAAACTGGTTTTCCAAAAGAAAAACTTAGATTTAGGTTCCCACCGGAACCAAATGGATATCTGCATATTGGACATGCCAGTTCTATTTGTTTGAACTTTGGTCTTGGTCTTAATTATGATTCACCGGTTAATTTAAGGTTTGATGATACTAACCCCGCTAAGGAAGAGCAGGAATACGTGGACGCTATTAAGGAGGACGTTAGGTGGCTGGGTTATCAATGGGACAAGGAATGCTACGCATCTGACTATTTTCAGCAACTATATGATTGGGCCATTATGCTTATAAATAAGGGTTTGGCGTATGTTGACAGTCAATCTTCGGAGGAAATGGCAAAACAAAAGGGAACCCCAACAGAGCCAGGTACAAACAGTCCTTTTAGAAATCGATCCATAACGGAGAACTTAGAGCTTTTTGATAAAATGAAGCAGGGTGATTTTGAGGAGGGAAGTCATGTTTTAAGGGCAAAAATTGATATGAAATCGTCTAATATGCTTATGCGGGACCCCATAATATACCGCATTTTGCATAGAGCGCACCACAGAACAAATACCGCTTGGTGTATTTATCCAATGTATGACTGGGCACACGGTGAGAGCGATTATATTGAGCAGGTTTCACACTCATTTTGTACATTGGAGTTTGCTATGCACAGGGAATTGTACGATTGGTTTTTGGACCAAGTCTATGATGATGGCAAAGTACGCCCAAAACAACGTGAATTTGCACGAAGAAACTTTAGTCATACCGTTGTTAGCAAGAGAAAACTGCTTCAATTGGTTGAAAGTGGAATTGTTACAGGCTGGGATGACCCAAGAATGCCTACTATTTCTGGCTTAAGGAGACGGGGCTATACAGCAGAATCTATTCGTAATTTTGTGGATACTATCGGGATTGCCAAGAGAGATAATGTAGTGGATGTTTCTTTATTGGAGTTTCATGTTCGTGAGCACTTAAATAAGGTCTCTCCCAGGGTCATGGCTGTACTTAACCCGGTAAAGGTAGTTATTACCAATTATCCGGAAGGACAAGTTGAGTGGTTGGACGCGGAGAATAACCCAGAGGATGAAGCTGCTGGAAATAGAGAAGTTCCTTTTTCAAGAGAATTATTTATAGAAAAAGAGGATTTTAGGGAAGAGGCCAACAAAAAGTTCTTTAGATTAAAGTTAGGGGGTGAAGTAAGGCTTAAGAATGGTTATATAATTAAGGCTGAGAGCTGTACAAAAGATACCGATGGGAATATTATGGAAATTCAATGCACCTATGACCCTAAAAGTAAAAGTGGCAGTGGAACGGAGGAAAGCTTAAGAAGGGTTAAGGGCACCTTGCATTGGGTTTCTATAGAGCATGCTGTTCCTGCAGAGGTGAGAATATATGATCGTTTGTTTTTGGATGAAACACCGGATGCTTATAAGGATAGGGATTTTATGGAATTCATAAATTCCAATTCTTTAAAGACTGTTACAGGTTATGTTGAGCCAAGTTTAAAAAGTAGCAAAGTTGGAGATAAATTTCAATTTCAGAGGTTGGGATATTTTAATATCGACCTGGACAGTACACCCGAAAATATGGTTTTTAATAAAACGGTTGGTTTACGTGATACATGGGCCAAAATGCAAAAGAAAAACTAACATAAAGTTTATTTATTCCTTTAAATATACCAATTGATATTTTCTATACAAAGCCAGTCTTTTTAAGGCTTTGTAAGGGCTTTTTGCTTAATTGGCTTGGCAAGGCAGAAGAGGCGATCAATAACTTCATCAGAAGGGCTCATTTGAGTTTTATGTTTATAAAAAACCTCCTTTTAGGCTTTTTGAAGAACTAAAGGAGGTTTGTAAGCATTATGCATTATAAAACGCGTTCTATTTTTTGCTCTTGACGTTTTGTGTTTTCATGGATTCGCCAATCATATTACTTGCCGTAAAAGAAGCTACCATATTATTTAACATGTCACTACCGGCTTGTGGAGAATTGGGTAACAAAATTAGATTGGTGTTGGTCTCTTCTCCAATGGATTGTAATGTATCGTAATGTTGGGTTACCACAATTAAAGCGGAGGCTTCTTGGGAATTGATACCTACTTTATTTAGAACTTCAACGGATTCCTCCAGGCCTCGGGCAATTTCCCTTCGTTGATCTGCGATACCCTGCCCTTGTAATCTTTTACTTTCTGCTTCCGCTTTCGCTTTTTCAACAATTAGTATACGAGCGGCATCACCTTCAAATTGGGCGGCAATTTTTTCTCTTTCAGAAGCATTAATACGGTTCATGGCTTCTTTAACTTGTGCGTCTGGGTCTATATCTGTAACGAGGGTTTTAATGATGTCATAGCCATAATCCAACATTGCCTCTTGCAGTTCGGTTTTTACGGCAATGGCAATATCATCTTTTTTTACAAATACATCATCCAGTTTCATTTTTGGAACTTCTGCCCTAACCACATCAAAGACGTAGGATGTTATTTGATCATGTGGATATTCTAACTTATAAAAAGCCTCATAAACTTTTTCTTTTAAAACAACATATTGTACAGAAACTTTAAGCTTCACAAATACATCATCTAAGGTTTTGGTTTCCACAATGACATCCAACTGCTGAATTTTAAGACCAATACGCGCTGCAATGCGATCTATTAGTGGAATTTTCATTTGTAAGCCTGATTGACGAATACTTTGGAATTTTCCAAAACGCTCTATGATTACGGCAGTTTGCTGTTTTACAGTAAAAAAGGAAGAGAATAAAATTAATAGGCCAAAGAAAATTAACGGTATAAAAATGAAGTTACCCATAGTGATTAGTTTTTAAGTTAATGGAATCAATTTACAAAACTCTGTAGGATATAAGTAGTGTTTTATAAAAGATTGTTACAACCTTAATCTAAATTATAGGGTCTCTATAGCTTTTTTAATTCTAGAAATGCTTTGTTCTTTACCAATAAGAGCAAGAATATCAAAAATATGGGGGCCCTTCATATCACCTACGATGACTAGCCGTAATGGGGGCATCACTTTACCAAAAGATAGCTCTTGTTCAGTTATCCACTCTTTTACAATTTTCTCTACATTTAGAGACGAAAAACTAGAAATAGATTCTAAAACTGTAATTAACTTATTCATTATGTCAGGTGTGTCTTCTTTCCATTGTTTTTTCAATGCTTTTTCTCCATAAGCAGCAGGCGGTATAAAAAAGTAATCGGACAAATTCCAAAAATCTGACACAAAAGTTGCTCGTTCCTTAATTAAAGAAACTATTTTTTCCAAGTAAGTTATGTTTGCTACAAGGGAGGAGTCCACAGGCCTGTCTTTTATATTTTCTGCAAACAACTCGGCCAACTGACTGTCTTGTTTTTGCTGTAAATAATATTGATTGTACCACTTGGTTTTTTCGGGATCAAACCGCGCTCCAGATTTGTTAACTCTCTCTAGGCTAAAGGATTCTATCAATTCATTTAGACTAAAAATTTCTTGTTCTGTTCCTGGATTCCAACCTAACAGGGCCAAAAAGTTTACAACTGCCTCAGGGAAATAGCCCGCTTCTTTGTATCCAACAGAGTCTTTCCAGGATAGGGGAAAAACTGGAAAACCAAGTTTCTCACCATCTCTTTTGCTTAGCTTTCCTTTTCCAACAGGTTTCATGATCAATGGCAGGTGGGCAAACTCTGGAGCTTCCCAGTCAAAGGCATCATATAATAATTGGTGCAGGGCCAAAGAAGGCAACCATTCTTCGCCACGAATTACATGGCTTATCTCCATTAAATGATCATCAACAATGTTTGCAAGATGATAGGTGGGCATACCATCACTTTTAAAAAGAACTTTATCATCCAGGATATTGGTGTCAATGGTTATAGCACCCCGTATGGTATCTTTTAAATGTAGTTTTTGATCTTGTGGTGATTTAAATCTGATTACATAAGCTTCTCCGGCATTCAATTTAGCTTGTAATTCTTCCTGTGATAGAGAAAGCGAATTCACCAATTTCATACGATTATGCCAATTATAGATAAAGGTTTTGCCTTTAGCCTCATGGTCTTTTCTATGAAAATCTAATTTTTCTGCTGTATCAAAAGCGTAGTAGGCCTTTCCTTTAGAAATTAGCTCATCAGCATATTTTTTATATATGTGCTTTCTTTCACTTTGCCTATATGGACCAAAACCTTTTTCTTTTCCAGGGCCCTCATCATAGGGCATATTGCACCAATTAAGTGAATCTATGATATATTGTTCCGCACCTTCAACGTACCTATTTTGGTCGGTGTCTTCTATTCTAAGAATAAAATCACCACCATGTTTCTTGACAAATAAATAATTGAACAAGGCTGTGCGAACACCCCCTATATGAAGTGCCCCCGTGGGACTTGGCGCAAAACGCACACGTACTTTTTTACTCATTAATTGATAATTTGCTACAAAGATAATTTATGTGGCAGAGATTTTATAGGGATTATCTCTATAAGTGAAGTTGCATAAAGATTAAATCCAGCCATCTGTCAAACTTATACCCCACTTCATTAAAACGACCCACCTCTTTAAACCCAAATTTTTCATGAAATTTGTAGCTTTCTTTGTTGTCTGCGTCTACACCGGCAATCATGGTGTGATAGCCTTGTAGTTTTGCAAGAATAATTAGTTCTTCCATTAATAACTTTCCTATACCAAGCCCTCTAGATGCGGACGATACATAAATGGAATGTTCAATACTAAACTTATATGCTTCCCAAGGACGATAGATGCCAAAAGACCCAAATCCAAGGATGTTCGATTCTTTTTCTGCAACCAAAATGGGCATTTTTGCTTCTTGTTTGGTATAGAACCATTGTGTTTGTTGGTTCAGTGTTCTTTCTGTGTAATCATAAATAACCGTGGAATTCTTAATCTCATGGTTAAGTATGGTTAATATTTCGGGCACATCCTTGAGAATGGCAGGTCTAATTAACAATTGGTTTGGCATACTAGTTTGTGTATTTACCAAATTTAATTCTTAATTAAATAATATCATAAGAACCTAATGCCTAGTCAGGATATAGTTTTAATATACTATTTATCTTATGAAGCGGGTTGTTAAAATTGTTTTGAGCAATATCTTAAAAAGTTGATTTTGCGTTATATAATTGTTGTTTATAATTCTTTTTAACGTTTTTTTTATATGGGTTTTTAAAGTATGGGGTATATTAGAAATTAAATACATTCAATTTTGAGCAGTTATAGAGACATTTTAGAGAAATTAAATCTTTTTATTAAGAAATACTATACTAAAGTATTGCTTAAGGGGATTCTTCTTTTTTTATCGTTTGGACTTCTTTATTTTTTGGTAACACTAGGGATTGAGTATTTTTTATGGTTAGGCTCCACTGGTAGATTTATCTTGTTAGTATTATTTATAGGTGTTGAACTTTTTTTGCTGTATAAATATATTTTAACGCCTCTGTTTTACCTCTTTAAATTGAAACATGGAATCAACAACAAACAAGCTTCTCTATTAATTGGTAAACATTTCTCAGAGGTAGATGACAAATTGTTTAATTTGTTGGATTTGGCAGAGAGTAAAGACAAATCCGAATTGTTGTTGGCCAGCATAGAACAACGCTCTGCTGGTTTAAGACCCTTTCCTTTTACAAAAGCAATCGATTATAAAGAGAATTTGAAATATGCCAAATATCTAATTATACCCATTATTATTTTTGCAACGATAGGTATTACGGGTAATTTAGCTTCTTTCTTTGGTTCTTACCAACGCATGGTAAATTATGATCTAGCATATGAACCACCTGCGCCTTTTGTTTTTAAATTATTTTCTACTGATTTGAATGTTTTGGAGAGTGAGCCTTATACCGTTCAGGTTAGTACGGATGGTCAAATAAAACCAGAACGTGTTTTTATTGTGGTTGGTGATAAAGAATTTTTGTTGCAGGAAAGCAAGGGAATTTATAGTCACACTTTTTACCCTCCATTAAGTAATACTACCTTTCATTTTAGGGCCAATGATATGGTATCCAATAGCTATGATTTAAATGTTTTGAAGGTTCCCTCTATCCAGAGTTTTAGTATGGTTTTGGATTTTCCGGACTATATTAATAAACCAACTGAACACCTTAAGGGTACGGGAAATGCTACTTTTCCTGAGGGCACAAAGGTGACATGGCAGGTTGTAGGCGATAATACCGATAGTATTTTGTTTATAGAGAAGGATACTGTTTTTGCATTTAGTAAAACTAATGAGGTATTTGGGTTATCAAAGAAAGTATATACGGATGTTGACTATCATTTGACAACATCCAATAAGAATGTGGAGGAATATGAGAAATTGGGATATTCATTACATGTTATAAAGGATAAATATCCGACTATAGAGGTGAATCAAATTTTGGACTCTATTAATCCCAATATATTTTATTTTGTTGGGGATGTTTCAGATGATTATAAAGTTAGCTCAATAGAACTTGTTTGTTATTCTAATGATACGGAAGAGCAAGTTATTAAACTTGCGGCGCCCAATTCCAATTTTAAACATTTTTATTATACCTATCCTTCTGGGCTTAATCTAGAGGCAGGAAAAGGCTATAGCTTCTTTTTTAAAGTTACTGATAACGATGCCATTCATAAAGGTAAGTCAACTAAAAGCAGGATATTTAATTTGGCGCTACTCGACTCTAATCAACTGAAAAACAATAAGTTATATAATCAAAACAAACTTATTAATGATTTAGATAGGTCTTTAGAACGATTAAAGGAGCAAAAGGAGACACTTAATGACATTAATAAAGAGCAGAAAGAGAAAAGTGAACTTAATTTTAATGAAAAAAATAAAATAAAGGATTTTTTGAAGGAACAAAAGCAACAGGAGGAGATGATGCAAAAGTTCAGTAAACAGCTTAAGGAGACTTTGGATAGTAGTGATGAGAATATGGCATTTAATAAAATGCTTAAAGAGAGGTTGGAGCGCCAGGAGTTACAAGCTAGAAAAAATGAAAGGCTACTGGAGGAACTAAATAAGGTCGCTGATAAAATAAAGAAGGAAGAGCTTTCCAGGAAATTGGATGAACTGGGTAAACAACAACAGAACAGTGAACGTAGCTTAGAGCAGCTTTTGGAGCTTACCAAAAGGTATTACGTGACTGAAAAGGCCAGTCAGTTAGCCAAAGATTTGGAGTTGTTATCTAAAGAACAAGATGTACTTTCCAATATTGAGGCTGAAGATTTTTCTCCTAATGAGCAGGAAAAACTTAATAGGGATTTTAGCAAGCTTTCGGAAGAGTTGGATGAACTGGAAAAGGACAATGAACAATTAAAAAAACCACTGCCTTTGGACATCAGTAAACCCAAACAAGAAAGCGTGAAAAAGGACCAAGAGGAAGCTTTAGAGGAATTGAACAAGCAAAAGGGTGATGAACAATCTTCAGAAAACAATAAACCTGAGGAGTCCAACAATAAAGCATCTAAAAAACAAAAATCGGCGGCCCAGAAAATGATGGAGATGAGTGAGTCATTACAACAATCTTCTTCAAATGGAAATAGTGAGTCAGAAGATGCAGAAGACGCAGAGATGCTACGACAAATATTGGACAATCTAATTACCTTTTCTTTTAAACAAGAAAATCTTTACGATAATCTTAATGGCGCTGATATTGAAATTTCCCAGTTTTCTGGTACTGTAAGGAGTCAACAGGATTTAAGAGGTTTATTTGGTCATGTAGATGACAGTCTGTTTGCCCTTTCCCTTAGGCGCGCTGAGCTTTCAGAATTCGTTAACGAACAGATAACAGAGGTTTATTATAATATTGATAAAAGCTTGGAAAGCATCACAGACAACAAAATATACCAAGGAGTATCATATCAACAGTATGTTTTGAACGCATCTAATAGCTTAGCAGATTTTCTTGCTAATGTCTTGGATAATATGCAGCAAAGTATGACTTCGGGCCAGGGCAGTGGTAAAAGCAAGGAAGGTTTTCAGCTTCCAGATATCATTAGAAGTCAAGGACAGTTACAGGATAAAATGGGTGAAATGGGGGAGAAAGGTAAATCTGGCCAACAGGGAAATCAAGGGGAATCCGGTGAGGGAAATCAAGGGGAATCTGGCAAAAAAGGAAATCAGGGAAAACAAAATGGGAGCGGACAATCTGGACGTGGTCAAGAGGGAATTCAAGGTGAGAGTAACGAAGGTGGTGTTTCTGGTGAGAATGGTGATGGGGGGCAACAAGGGGGTCAGAATCAGGGTAGTTCAGGTAATGGACAGGGAAGTGAACAGGAGCTTAGGGAGATATATGAAATTTATAAGCAGCAACAACAAATTAGGCAGCAATTGGAAGACCAATTACAAAACATGATTCGTAGTCAAGATAGGGGTTTGGCCCAAAAGCTTATTCAACAAATGGAAGATTTTGAAAATGACCTTATTGAGAATGGAATTACACAACGAACTAATAATAAAATTAATGTAATAAGGCATCAAATGTTGCGACTTGAAAATGCAACCTTAAAACAAGGTGAGAAAGAAGAGCGTAAAAGCAGTACTAATTATAGCAAATTCACAAATCCAATTATTACAAAACCGGATGTCCTAGAGGGTTATGAAAATCAAATTGAGATTTTAAACAGACAAGCATTACCTTTGCAGCAAAATTTTCAAAACAAGGTTCAGCTATATTTTAAAAATGATAATTGATTTTCACTATGAAACGGATTTTCAACTTAAGGATGACGTTAGGCATAAGAGTTGGATTCTTACAATCTTCGAGATAGAAAATAGTTTTTGTGGAGACATCAACTATATATTTTGTGATGATAGATATTTGTTGGAAATTAACAAAAAGTATTTAAATCATGATACCTATACGGATATTATAACTTTTGATTATTCCGCAGGAAATCTTATCTCTAGCGATATTTTTATTTCCATTGATAGGGTAAGGGAAAACGCTGCCAACCTAGATGTTGATTTTGAAGAGGAATTGCTTCGAGTAATGTCTCACGGTATTTTGCATCTTTTAGGTTTTAATGATAAAACAGAGGATGAAAAGGCACAAATGAGAGTTAAGGAAAATGAAATGATTAAATTGTTCCACGTGGAACATTAGATTTGTTATGTTCGAAAAAGAGTATGATGTTATTGTAGTAGGAGGTGGTCATGCGGGCGCAGAGGCCACAGCGGCCGCTGCCAATATGGGCTCAAAAACTTTATTGGTTACTATGAATTTGCAAAATATTGGACAAATGTCCTGTAACCCGGCAATGGGTGGAATTGCGAAGGGCCAAATAGTTCGTGAGATAGATGCGCTTGGAGGATATAGTGGAATTATTACGGATATGTCTGCTATTCAGTTTAAAATGCTGAACAAATCAAAAGGTCCCGCCATGTGGAGTCCAAGGGCTCAAAATGACAGAATGAGGTTTGCGGAAGAATGGCGCTTGGCCTTAGAGGGCACTCCTAATGTTGATTTTTATCAAGAAATGGTCTCTGGTGTTTTGGTTGAAAAGAACAATGTTGTTGGGGTAAGAACTTCTCTCGGCATAGATATAAAGTCCAGAGCTGTTGTTTTAACAAACGGTACTTTTTTGAATGGACTTATACATATTGGAGAGAAACAGTTTGGTGGTGGACGAGCAGGTGAAAAGGCCGCCACTGGAATTACGGAACAATTGGTTGATTATGGGTTTGATAGTGGCAGGATGAAAACAGGTACTCCACCCAGAGTGGATGGGCGGTCTTTGGACTATTCTGTAATGATTCCTCAGCCAGGGGATATTGTTCCAGAGAAGTTTTCTTATACCAACACTCTTCCCTTGAACACGCAGGTGGATTGTCATATGACACATACTAGTGAATTAGTTCATGATTTGTTGCGTGAAGGATTTGATAGATCTCCTATGTTCAACGGGCGTATTAAAAGTATTGGACCCAGATACTGCCCTTCTATAGAAGACAAAATAAATAGGTTTGCTGATAAGGATAGCCATCAAATATTTGTTGAGCCCGAGGGTTGGAAAACTGTTGAGGTATATGTAAACGGTTTTTCTACTTCTTTACCAGAAGATGTTCAGTACAGAGCATTAAAATCAGTAAAGGGATTTGAAAACGTGAAGTTTTTTAGACCTGGATATGCAATTGAGTATGATTATTTCCCCCCTACACAGTTAAGGCATACGCTGGAAACCAAGTTAGTTAACAACCTTTATTTTGCTGGTCAAATAAATGGAACAACAGGTTACGAAGAGGCGGCTTCCCAAGGGTTGATGGCGGGCATCAATGCTCATTTAAAAATAAACCAAAAAGAGCCTTTTATTTTGCAAAGAGATGAGGCATATATTGGAGTTCTTATAGACGACTTAATTACTAAAGGAACAGAAGAGCCTTATAGAATGTTTACTTCGAGGGCTGAGTATAGAACTCTTTTAAGGCAGGACAATGCTGATTTAAGACTTACACCCAAGAGCTTTGAGATAGGGTTGGCCAAAAAAGACAGGTTGACTAGAATGGAGGAAAAGTTAAAAAAGTCAAATGATTTTATAGCTTTTTTTAAGAACACCAGTGTTTTGCCAAAGGATATAAATCCAATTTTGGAAAGCGTTTCTTCTGCAAAAGTGAAGCAATCTGATAAAATGTTTAAAGTATTTTCTAGACCAAAAGTAACTATGGAACATATGCTTCAATTGGAAGCTGTTTCCAAATATGCGAGTGAGAATTCTTTTGACAGGGAAGTAATGGAGCAGACCGAAATACAGGTAAAATATTCTGGTTATATAGAAAAGGAAAAGAACAATGCAGACAAATTACATCGACTTGAAAATGTGAAAATCCCAGAAGGGTTTGATTATAGCAAATTAAAATCTTTATCTCATGAAGCCCGGGAAAAATTGAACTTAATCCGACCGGTTACTATATCACAAGCCTCAAGAATTAGTGGTGTATCTCCAAGCGACATTAGTGTGCTATTAGTTTTCATGGGAAGATGAAAAATGTGTTGTTTTTTAAACAAACAAAGCCAACTACGGTTAAGGTTTTGGGAGTAGCGATGCTCTTATTATCTCTTTTTATTTTGTGGAATAATCCATTGGCTTGGCACCAGGCAATTACGATGTCTGTGCTTGGCGTTTTGCTGTTAGGGTATTCCGTTACTTATAGCATAAATAATCAATTTGAGGCCTGGCGGCATTTTCAAATTTTTGGAATTAGTGTTTACAAGAGCAAATTGCGCATTGAATTTCCTGAATATATAACAGTCTTTTCTTTAAAACACAAGCAAAGCTCTGATTGGGGCCCTGTTGCGGCCATGGGAACAGGAAGGAAAGGGGATAGTTATGTAATTAGAATATTCAAGGGTAACAAACATTTTACCCTGTATCGGGCCTGTTCTTTGGAAAAGGCCAGGGACAAGGCAAAGGAACTTTCTAGCCTTACGGGAATACAATTGCTCGGTAGCGACCAATAATGTTCCACGTGGAACATTTTCTTTTCCAAACATTTTATAGCACTATTGGCGTGGTTTTTGATAAGTTTAAAATCAACTTCAAAACCGGCTAAAATGAAAAAATCCTTATCCTATGTTTTTCTGTTGATTTTTATCCAATCCTGTATACCAATTCGTATAGCCCCTAATATTTCAGACTATAAACTAACTACGGGTAAAAAATTTAAAAGGAACCTTCCAAAGAGAAATATGTTCATTTTCGAGGACCCAAAGGAAGCTGGGCATTTTTATGATTATGTCAATATTAAATTTCAATTGAATGATGAAGATGTTTATGATGATGTTCCCTTTGTGGTTGATGGCATTCAATATTTTTTTGCATTCTATGAGACGGAAATTCAAGACAAGAGCATTCCCATTTTGGCAGCTTTAATGGATGTGGCCTTGAGCAGAGCAACTAGCAGCGATGATTATGAACCTGTTTTTACACCCAAAGGAGGAGTATATCGAAAAGGAAATTGGTATATAGCCATAGAGGTTTATAGTGATTTGGAAAAAGACTGCTTAGGGGAAAATTCGTTTTCCAGAGAAGTTGTTTTAAAGTATCTTCGAAGCTTAAAAGACGAATACCTTTCTACTCACAATTATAATGAAATTGTACTTAAAAACTAAAGATTATTCTGTTTCTGGAGAGAAGTTCCAGTTGCTTCATAATCTGGAATTGGATATGTTGGTTACAGATCCCCAGCCAGAAAATCTTGAAAAATTTTATCAGAGCGAAGATTACATATCACATACAGATTCTCAAGAAACATTTCTTGATAAAATCTATCAGAATGTAAAGAAGCACAGCCTTAAAAAGAAGCTGAAATTGATAGGTGGGCAAACTAAGGAAAACAAAACACTTTTGGATGTTGGATCTGGGACAGGAGACTTTTTGTTGGTGGCCAAAAATTCTGGTTGGAAAATTGATGGAGTAGAGCCCAATGAAAAGGCAAGAAAAAGATCTAAAGAAAAAGGAGTTGAAACTTTCAGCAATCTAAACGAACTATCATCAAACAAATATGCTGTAATTACCTTGTGGCATGTTTTAGAGCATTTGCCCAATTTGGAAAGGCAGATTACTAAAATAAGTTCTTTGTTGGAAGAGAACGGAACCTTGATTGTTGCTGTGCCAAATTATAAATCCTTTGACGCATTGTATTATAAAAATTTTTGGGCCGCCTTTGATGTTCCAAGACACCTATGGCATTTCTCCAAAGAAAGTGTCAAAGCCCTTTTTCAGAAAGAAAACATGATAGTCACAAAAATTAGGCCCATGGTTTTTGATTCGTACTATGTCTCCCTTTTGTCGGAAAAATATAAAACTGGAAAACAGAATTTTATCAAGGCATGTTTTATTGGTTTGGTTTCTAATCTGAAGGCTTGGAGAACCAAAGAGTATTCTTCCCTAATTTACATTATTAAAAAGGCCTAATTTGCGTTTTAAAGCCATTTCCAAGGCTTTGATCGGGGGTTCGGCAATCTACACTTCACAAGGAGAGAAAAGCCGCCCAACCCTTTTTGTGCAACTCAAATTGCATCGAAAAAAACAATCAAACAAGACAATAACAATAGTTTTTACTTATTTAATGATTTTAGACTATTGTCTTGCTCAATAAGTGTTTTAACCTAAAGTTTCTTAATTTATTAAAAAGCTTTCCTATTTTTGCCCAACTTTAAAAAACAAGAATGAAAAAAATAATTTTGGCAGTAGTGCTAATGGGAATGGTAGCATGCCAACAAGATAAGTTAGGTTATGTGGATAATGTAAAAGTAATGTCCGATTATCAAGAGAAAATAGATATCGATGCGAAATACAAAACGTTGGCAGAAACTTTTGCTAAAAAGCGTGATAGTATCTCACAAACTTTTCAGATGGAGGCTCAGGCTTTTCAAGTAAAAGCCCAGAGTATGTCACAAACAAAAGCCCAGGAAGAGTATGCGGTTATTCAGCAAAAGGGACAATTCATAGGACAGCAACTGCAACAAGAAGAGCTGGCCTTGCAACAAAAGAACCAAACCGAAATGGATAGCTTGATTACTAAAGTAAAAGATGAAATTAAAGCATATGGAAAAGCTAATGGCTATACATATTTGCTAAGTGGAGGTGATGGTGGTTCTGTACTTTATGGCACGGAAACCAATGATGTTACAGACGCAATTGTAAAAATCTTAAACGATAAGTATAAGAAGTAAGCTTTAAAATAATAGTTTTTTTAAAAGCCCTAGCATTCAGTTGTTGGGGCTTTTTTGTTTTACAATTGAAGTAAAAACACCAAGAATATTGCTGGGACCAAGTAAATAACAATGGTTCTTGCGCCGTCATAATCTTTGGCTATGCGCTGTCCAAATAAAAGTAACAACAAGGTTATGCATGAAAGAATTGCCCCATAGAAGGCATAAGTTATTTTTCCCATCGCAAGGATATTGTATATGCCAAGTAAACATATAATTGCGACCAAAATTTCCAATATTAAAATTGTGGCAACCAATAATGGAACCACACCCTTAAGAAATGTAGCTGAAAAATGTTCTTTTAGCCAGGATATATTTCCATTCCAATCAAAGATTTTGTCCAATCCACTTTGCAGAAACGTAATGACTAAAAAAATTAATAATAGAATTTCTGTTGCATTATTCAATAGGGAGTCCATAGTTAAATTTTATGCGGCCTTTTTATGAAGAAGCCTTGTTAGTTTAATGGATAAATCGGTCAATATAAGTTTGGAATTCCCATTCCGCTCAATATGATAAATAGCACTTTCTAGCTCCTCGGAAATATCAAGAATATTATTTTCATGAACAAAGGGAGCAAATTTTTCCAATTGAAATCCGTCCACATGTATTTTCAAATAAGCCAGTTCGGTCGCATTGTAGTTAATGAGTAATGCCTGTCTCATTACACCTAAACAATATTTTAAAAATTTTTTCTGTGTTTCCCTTCCAGTTTTGGCAACCTCTTCACTCCATAAAATAAGTTCGTGGATTGCCGCTTTGTTTCCTTTTGCCTTAAAAGCACTGCGCACCCATTGTACAAACCACTTTTCAAAAACCAAATCTTCAGAATTATTGTTCTTTAAATCTAGGGCCTTGTTAAAGTTGCCATTTGCTTCGTGTGCTATTCTATACGCCTCTTCTAGTGACAAGCCATCTTCTTGTAATGCATTTGCAATAACATTTTCGGCAAGGGGAGGGAAATTTAATATTTGACAACGAGACCTTATAGTTTGAATGATTTGCTCTTCGTCCTCTGCAAGTAACAGGAAAACAGTTTTCTCGGGAGGCTCTTCAATTAGCTTTAAAAGTTTGTTGGCCGCAGCCCCGTTCATTTTATCTGCCATCCAAATAATCATCACTTTATAGCCACCTTCGTAAGATTTTAAGGATAGTTTTTTAACAACATCTTGGGCTTCATCCACCCCAATTTGACCTTGTTTTTTTTCGATTCCTATTAATCTGTACCAATCAAAAAGATTCCCATAAGGTTGTTCCTGTAAAAATTGGCGCCATTCTTCCATATAATTATTGCTAACAGCATGGCTTTTTATTTTATCGCTATTGGCGACTGGGAAAGCAAAATGAACGTCCGGATGGGAAAAAGAATTGCATTTGATGTTACAAGCACTATTCCCAGCTATATTTTCTCCATTGACGTTGGAACATATAACATATTGTGCATAGGCCAAAGCCATGGGAAGTGATCCACAACCTTCTGGCCCCACAAACAATTGCGCATGGGGAATTCTACCCGCGTCCGCACTCTGGGACAGGTGTTTTTTTATATGTACAAGACCTAAAATATCTTTGAAAAGCATCGACCAAAGATAGTTTTTTTTGATGTTTTGTATTATATGCCAATGGCTTGTTAAAATAATAACAAAGAATACCCTCATATAACTTTAATTTATAGTAGCACACCTTTACAAGCACCTCATAAATCTTTACATTTGCCACTCTTATAAAACTAAAGCAAAATGAAAACCATAGACACAATAAACTTTGAAGGGAAAAAGGCATTGATACGAGTTGATTTCAATGTTCCTTTGGACGCTGATTTCAATGTAACGGATACGAATAGAATTGAAGCGGCAAAACCAACAATCATTAAAGTTTTGGAAGATGGTGGAAGCGCCATTCTAATGAGTCACTTGGGAAGACCAAAAGGACAAAAGAATTCCGATCTGTCTTTGAAACATATTTGTGACAAGGTTTCGGATATTATAGGTGTCGAAGTAAAGTTTGTTGAGGACTGTATTGGAGAAGAAGTTGAAAATGCTACTTCTAACCTACAAAGCGGAGAGGTACTTTTATTAGAAAATTTACGCTTTCATGACGAGGAAGAAAAAGGTGATGAAACCTTTGCAAAACAGTTGTCCAAATTAGGCGATGTTTATATAAATGATGCCTTTGGAACAGCTCATAGGGCGCATGCATCCACAACAATAGTTGCTAAGTTTTTTCCAGAGAACAAATGTTTTGGATACCTTTTGGCAAAGGAAATTGAGGCTATTGAAAAAGTGATGCAAACTGGGGAAAAACCTGTTTTGGCAATTTTGGGAGGTGCTAAAGTATCCTCTAAAATAACCATAATTGAAAATATTTTGGATAAGGTAGACCACCTGATAATTGGTGGTGGAATGACCTATACGTTTGTTAAAGCAAAGGGAGGAGAAGTTGGTGATTCCATTTGTGAGGACGATAAAATGGAATTAGCATTGGATATTCTAAAACAAGCAAAAGAAAAGGGTGTACAAGTTCATATTCCTGTGGATGTTTTGGCGGCTGATGACTTTAACAATAACGCCAACACCCAAGTGCTGGACGTGGATAAAATTCCAAGCGGATGGCAAGGACTGGACGCAGGGCCAAAGACATTAAAGAATTTTAAAGATGTTATACTTGCCTCTAAAACAATTCTTTGGAATGGTCCAATTGGTGTATTTGAAATGGAAAATTTTGCCAATGGTACTATTTCTTTAGGCAACTTCATTGATCAAGCCACAAAGAATGGAGCATTTTCCTTAGTGGGTGGTGGAGATTCTGTTGCAGCTGTAAAACAATTTGGCTTTGAGGACAAGGTAAGTTACGTTTCCACAGGTGGCGGGGCCATGCTAGAGAGTTTAGAAGGAAAAACATTGCCAGGAATTGCCGCAATATTAGAGTAGATAGGGCGTTATCGATTAACGGGCTTTTCTCATCCGAGAATTACTTTTAAGTTAAAAATTTTATTTTTCAGGAAAAATAAACGATTTTTAACGGCTATGTTAGTTTAAACGAAACCTTATGTACACCTTAAAAACAATACAATCTTGTGCTTTTCTGTTATTGGCGGGTGCTATTTTAAATGCCCAACAAAACGATAGTATTATTATTAGTAATGCAAAGGTTGTTTCTATTGAAGAAACGCCTCAAGATTCTACACGCTTAATCCAAGAACCTACGGAACAGAAGGAACTTGTGAAAGTTTCAGGCAGTTTGGATGCTACATCTATATTCGTAACTACCGATGGATCAAAATATAATCTTAAAGACCATGAAGACGCAGCCACTTATGATAAACTATGGTTAAAAGAACTTGCAGACCAAGCATCTCTTTTTGATAGTATGTATGAAGAGGTTTCCAATCTGGAAGTTGATTCCGCATATGCCTATAGTTTGGATACGGAGACCTTAAAAAAAAGATTGGAAGTTCTTGATCAAAAAACACCTTTTAATATTTCATACAACCCCTCTCTAGAGAGTGTTATTAAGTCTTTTTTGACTAGAAAAAGAGGTCTTATAGAAAGAATGCTTACAACTAGCCAATTTTATTTCCCATTGTTTGAACAGGAGTTGGACAACCAAAATTTGCCATTGGAAATAAAATACCTGTCGATTGTAGAGTCTGCATTAAATCCAAGGGCCCGATCTAGAGTAGGGGCAACAGGGCTATGGCAGTTTATGTATGGCACAGGAAAAATGTACGATTTGGATGTAAGTAGTTATGTGGATGAGCGCATGGATCCTATTAAATCAACCAAAGCATCTGCAAAATATCTTTCAAAGTTGCATGATATTTTTGGTGATTGGGATTTGGCTTTGGCGGCTTATAATTCCGGACCGGGAAATGTAAATAAGGCTATTAGAAGGTCTGGGGGGTACAAAAATTATTGGAACATAAGAAGAAATTTGCCAAGGGAAACAGCGGGATACCTTCCAGCATTTTTAGCAACCATGTATTTATTTGAATATGCGGAAGAGCACGGTTTTAAAACTGAAAAAGTAGAGCGTGCATATTTTATGACCGATACGGTTCAGGTTAAAAGCTTAATAACTTTTAATCAAATTTCGGAATTGGTAGATGTATCAGTAGATGAGTTAAAGGTTCTTAATCCATCTTATAAATTGGATATTATTCCTTATGTTAAAGGAAAAGAGTATACATTGAGATTGCCCTTGGAAGCCATAGGAAAATTTGTTGCCAACGAAGAAGCAATATATGCTCATGTTGAAAAGGAGCTTAAATCCAAAGAAAGTCCTTTGCCCCAGCTGGTGAAAGCAAATGATCAAATACGCTATAAAGTACGAAGTGGAGATTATTTGGGAAAAATAGCAGAACGTTATAGGGTTAGGATAAGCGATATTAAAAGATGGAACGGGCTCCGAAGCAATGATCTTAGAATAGGACAGCGACTTACGATTTTTACTAGAAACCCAAACATAAGTACAGCTGTTGCAAGTGCTAAAACCAACTCATCAAAAACCAGTCCCATCAAGGGAGCAAAAATACATACGGTGCAACATGGAGATTCACTTTGGACCATCTCAAGAAAATATCCTGGAATTAGTATTGAAAATTTACGAGAATGGAACGGTATTAGCGGTAGTAATTTAAAACCGGGCACAAAACTTAAATTGTGTGATTGTTCATCGTAAAATTTAGACCAATGAAAAGTTTAAGGACACTTCTAGTATTAGCAATTACAATTTCTTTCTTTCTCTCTTGTAAGAACAAAAATAAAACAGATTATAAACCCTCATCTATAGGTGGTATTAATACATTGACCGTGGTTATGGACAATGATCTATGGAATGGACCTGCAGGTGACAAGATAAGGGAACATTTTGCTGCACCACTTACAGGAATGATATGGGATGAACCCAAATTTTCAATCAACCAAATACCAAAAAGTGTGTTCAGTGGGGCAATAAGAAACTCTAGAAGCTTGATTTTTGCTGATATTGACACCGTAAGTATATCACACGTTAAAACAAATCTATACGCCAGACCTCAAAAAATAGGGGTTTTTAAGGGCAGAACTTTGGATGAATTAATTGCCAACATAGAGAACAAAGCAAATGATGCCATAGCGGGCTTTAAGGAGTTGGAAATAGAAGAAGCGCAAACACGCTTTAAAAGATCCGTTAGCAAGGAAAAAGTACTAGAAGAAAAGTTTGGGGTGTCCATGACAGTTCCATCAATATACAAAGTAGGTAAGCAGGAGGATAATTTTGTGTGGATGGACAGACAAATACCAAAAGGACATATGAATATTATTGTTTACTCAATGCCCGAAGATAGTTTTAACACAGATTCTACCTTTGTCAAGGATATTATTAAAATGAGGGATTCCATAGGCGAGAAATATGTTCCTGGACCCGATATGCCCGGAAAAGTAACATATATGATTACCGAGAAAGCTTTTGCCCCCGCTGTTTTTCCTGCTGAGATAGGAGGAAAAAAGGCAGCTGAGGTTAGAGGTATTTGGGAAGTTAAAAACGATTTCATGGCAGGGCCTTTTTTAACGTACATCATCAATGATGAAGCAAATAAGAGAAAGTTGGTAGTAGAAGGGTTTACCTTTGCTCCAGCAACGGAAAAAAGAGATTATATGTTTGAGCTGGAGGCCATTCTAAAAACGCTTAAAATAGGCTAAGAAACTATTGTAAAAACAAAAGAGCCTCCTTTTAAGGAGGCTCTTTTGTTTATGCTATATTCACAGGAATCACATTTTTACAATGATAAACTCTGAACGTCTGTTTTGTTTATGCTTCTCTCTACTGCAAGGCACCCCATCGTCGCACTCGTTTAGGAGACGTTCTTCTCCATATCCAATGGCACTTTCAATTCTATCTGACGATATGCCTTTTTGTATTAAGTAGTCCCTTGAGGATTTAGCCCTCTTGTCCGAGAGGTATTTATTATATGCGCTGTCACCGTAGGAATCTGTATGGGACTCAATTTTAATCACCATATCCTGGTGTTCGTTCATTACATCAACTAATTTATCAAGCTCTATGGCAGCATCTTTTCTAATATTGAACTTATCAAAATTAAAGAAAATCATATCTGTCTTAAGTTTTTTGATGCCTTCCTCCACTAGAATAAGTTCTTTTAATTTTCTTAATGTAAGATCTACATTTACGACTTCATTTTGTCTTGTACTTACATCAATTTCCTCATCATCATAACCTTCTTTTTTAGTGGCTATGGTATATTTAGTATTTCCATTAAGGTCCTCAAAAATAAAGCTGCCGTTATCTTCTACTATTATTTCCTTTAGTTTGATATTGTTTTCATCCAACAATGTCACCATGGCTTTTGGCATAACATCCCCAGTAATAAGCTCTGTAACAACACCCGCAATTGCATTTTCTTCAATCTCTTCAGGAATTAAACGTTTAAAGGAATAAATATCATCATCCCCTTTGCCACCAGCTCTGTTTGATGCAAAAAACCCTTTTTGGGTCTTTTCATCCACTATGTATGAGAAATCATCTTTAACTCCATTTACGGGAGCCCCAATGTTTTTTAATTCTTTAAAACCATTTTCTTTATCCAGTGTTACTTCAAAAATATCTAAACCACCTAACCCAGGATGGCCATTGGAAGAAAAATAAAGCTTCTCATTATTGATGAATGGAAACATCTCTCTTCTTTCTGTATTTACCTTAGGCCCAAGATTTTTGGGTTCGGAAAACAGCCCATCCTCCAACACATCAACCACAAAAATATCTGTCATGCCTATGCTTCCGGGCATATCGGAAACAAAATAAAGCTTTTTTCCATCTGGGCTTAGAGCGGGATGGCCTGTAGAATATTCATCACTGTTGAATGGTACTTCAACGGCCTCTAACCATTCCCCATTCAACTTTTTTGACATGTATATTTTAAGGTTGTTGACCCCCTTTTTGTCTCTTTTCAGCTTCTTTTTATAATTGTTTCTGGTAAAATACATGGTTTTGTTATCGGGGGAAAAGGTAACAGAAGCCTCATGATACTTTGTATTTATTTTTCTTGAAAACTTAATTGCATTTCTAAGTTCGTAAGATTCTTTATTAAGTTTTGCAGTATAAAGGTCTAAATAGGGCTGCTGGTTTTGCTTATATAAATTAGTACTATAAACAGAACTATCTTTAGAAGAAGTAAAAACAACTTCATCTTCATTATAAAACATTGGTGAAAACTCAGCGTATCTAGAGTTTATGGCCAAATTTTTTATTTCATACAAATCAGCTTGGTTCATGATGTTGTCTAAAACCACTACTCGCTCTTTTTTGCTCACACCTCTTTTGGTTTTACCATTTGTTTTTGGCATTTTATCGTAGAGTTTCATCAATCTTTTGGCTCTACCATATTTACCAGCACCTTTTAGTGTATGGGCATATTTAAAAATAACATCTGCGGAAAGACTGTCTTCATATTTTTCAAAAAGTATATTGTACCAATAGTAGGCTCTTTCCATATTGGTATTAAAATAGTGGGCATCACCAGCTTTTTTAAGAATATCTATGGTTTGGAATTCTTTGTTACCGTACAAGGCTTGTTCATAGAGTTCTGCTGCCTCTTCATACCACATTTTATTAAAATAGTCGTCTGCTCTTTTAATTAATTTATTGTTTGGGGATTTTTCTTTCGTCTGAAAATAAGAATTGTCATTTTCAACAATCATTACCCATAGATTTTTGTGGTATGTGCCATTTAGCTTTGTCTCACAAGCTTTATATGCATCATCCCAATTTATATGGCGGTCTATATATAAATAATGGAGATTGTTGTTGGAGTTAAAGAGATACTTCGCATCAATGCCTTTTTTTCGAAGTGATTTCACCTCTTTTTTAAGGTAAGCTTTATTTTTATAAACGTTGGAAATGATATAATAACCATTCTCAACATTGTCCAAGTTTGTAAATGTTCTGCTTTTTATGCTTTCTTTTTTGTCACCAAATGGAATAGTTTTCGTTTCAACGGGACCTAATTTATTGTGAGCACCCGCAAACAGACAAAATGAGAATAAAAAAATAAAGACCTTAATAGGTATTTTCATGCGTTTTATATTTATAAAAACACCACTATCATCATCAATTTGGGTTTCTTTTAGATATGCACAGCACATAGTCGTGCCAATTTCAATTTTCAAATTTAGAGGCTCTTGTCTAGGAATTGTAGTTTTTGTTGTGAAAGTCTTGTTTTGTGTCGTAAACTAGGAAAATATGTAGTTTATCGATAAGGCTATATATACGTTGACAATAGAAGAAGGGTGTTTTTGGGAAGTTTTAAAGAAAACAAATAAAACAAAAAGCCCATCACTTAAAAATGATGGGCTTTTTATTATTCAAAAAAATATGAAATTATTAATCTTCTTTTTTTTCTTCAAGTTTTTCTTCTTCCTTAGAAGCATCCTTGAATTCTTTGATTCCGCTTCCTAGACCTCTCATTAGCTCTGGAATTTTTTTGCCGCCAAACAACAATAATATAACCATAACGATAATCGCTATTTGCCATGGGCCTATCATTCCTAAAAAAATATGTGATGATATCATAATAATCAGATTTTAACTAATAACAAATGTAACAAATAAAGGTGTAAGAATATAGTTAATATTAATGTTACACAATATTTTTAATTGCAAGATACCCTATTTGGTTTTCCAATACAGTTAAGGATTATATAAATTAGTAATCACTTTCGCTAAAATTCAATAGTAACCTTATATTTGTGTTCTATGGCCAAAAAAGAAAAAAAGGGGACAGAAATCAAGAAAAAGCTCTTGCACAAGTACCGTTTGGTGATTCTTAACGAGAGCACTTTTGAAGAAAAAATCTCCTTTAAGTTAAGCCGACTCAATGTTTTTGTCACAGGAACTTTACTAATGATTGTTTTAATAGGCCTAACCACACTATTGATTGCTTTCACTCCCTTAAGAGAGTATATTCCGGGGTATTCTTCTACACAATTAAAGAGACAGGCTACGGAGCTAACTTATAAAACAGATTCTTTGGTCAACGTTTTAAATTATACCAATAGGTACTTAGACAATGTTAGAATGGTTTTAAGGGGAGATGTGGCCAATAATGAAATTAATAGAGATTCTCTTTTTGAACAATTTAAAATAGACCCATCCACAGTTAATTTAACCCCAATTAAGGAAGATTCCTTATTGAGGGCCCAAGTAGCTTTAGAGGATAAATATAATTTGTTTGAAAGAGATGTAAACGATGTACACATTGTTCTGTTCCCGCCAGTCTCAGGAATACTTTCTCAAGGATATGATCCAGAAAAAAAGCATTATGCCGTGGATATAGTTACACAAAAGGATGCGCCGGTAAAAGCAACTGCCAGTGGAACAGTTATTTTTGCAGAATGGACCACAGAAACGGGTTACGTCATAATTTTAGAACACGCAGAGGGATTGTTATCCGTATATAAGCATAATGGCTCGTTAAACAAGGCCCAAGGTGATTTGGTCAGGGCAGGAGAAGTTATAGCTGTGGTAGGCAACACTGGCGAACTTACAACAGGGCCCCATTTACACTTTGAACTGTGGAGTAGAGGAAATCCTGAAAACCCAACGGATTATATCGATTTTAAATAACTGGATATGTCCTTAAAGTCGCTCGCAGCAAAACAGTTTGCAAAAAAAATTGCAAGGAAAACCTCCAAATGGGTGGACAGTCCCATAGAAACCCAGGAAAAGGTATTCATGGAACTTATTAATTCCGGCAAGGATACCTTGTTTGGGTCCGACCATCAATTTTCAAGAATTACAACCCACTTAGATTTTATAAAACATGTTCCGATAAGGGATTATGAGGAATTAAAAAATTACGTGGAAAAAGTGGTGGCAGGAGAGGAGAACATTTTATGGCCAGGAAAGCCGATTTATTTTGCGAAAACTTCAGGAACTACATCTGGGGCAAAATATATTCCAATAACCAAGAAGTCTATCAAAAATCAGGTTGAAGCCTCCAGAAATGCCATTCTAAATTATATTCACGAAACTGGAAATTCTGATTTTGTTGATGGGAAAATGATTTTTTTGCAAGGCAGTCCAGAGCTTACAGAAAAGAACGGTGTGAAACTAGGAAGGCTATCGGGTATTTCGGCGCATTATGTGCCAAAATATCTTCAAAAAAACAGATTGCCCAGCTGGGAAACTAATTGTATTGAAGATTGGGAAACCAAAGTGGATTCTATAGTTGAAGAAACCAAAAATCAAGACATGACCGTTATTGCAGGGATTCCTTCTTGGGTGCAAATGTATTTTGAAAAGCTGAATGTTAAGACCAATAAAAAAGTAGGCGAACTTTTTAAGAGCTTTACATTATTTATTTACGGAGGGGTCAACTATGAGCCCTATAGGTCCAAATTTGAAAACCTTATTGGAAGAAAAGTGGATAGTATAGAGCTTTTTCCGGCAAGTGAGGGTTTTTTTGCATATCAGAATTCCCAAGAGGAAAAGGGGATGCTCTTGTTGTTAAACTCAGGAATCTTCTATGAATTTGTAAAGGTAGATGAGTTCTTTAATGAAAACCCCAAGAGAATCACTATTAAGGATGTGGAGCTAGGAGTAAATTATGTGATGATAATCTCTACTAATGCGGGGCTATGGGCGTACAATTTAGGAGATACCGTTCAGTTTATTTCTTTAAAGCCCTTTAAAATAATAGTTTCGGGCAGGATAAAGCATTTTATTTCTGCCTTTGGGGAACATGTCATTGCAAAAGAAGTGGAGGAAGCTATGCGACAAGCGATTGAAGCAACAGATGCAAGGGTAAATGAATTTACAGTCGCGCCTCAAATCAATCCAAAAGAGAATGAACTGCCCTATCATGAATGGCTAATTGAGTTTGAAAAAAAACCATCGGAAATGAAAAAGTTCATTGAGGTTTTAGACAAATCACTTCAAGAGCAGAATAGTTATTATTTTGATTTGATTGATGGAAAAATTCTTCAAACTTTAAAAATTACCCATATCAAAGTAGGAGGTTTTATAGAGTATATGAAGTCTATGGGAAAATTGGGAGGACAAAACAAAGTTCAACGTTTATCCAATGATCGAAAAGTTGCCGACGCTTTGATGCTTCAAAAAGAATCTTAAACGTAGGATATTTTATCCAATAACTTGGTAAGAAAAATATTAGATGTAATTTTACCGAGAAAATATGAGCAAAATAAAGAACACTACCCGAGCTCAAGAATCAACAAATGCAATTGAGCGTTTGTACATTACTATGAGGCACTTGTTTAACCGTGGGTTTTACAAACCATCTGGTGTTTCAGGTGAAGCCTTAAGAAATGCATTGTTACTTTTGCGCCCAGAGATTTATGGGACTGTTGCCGAAGAAAAAGCCGAACTTAATGGCCTTATCTATGTTCTTGAACGCCTACCAGAAGGAATAGAGGAGTGTAGATTTATAAATCTAACTTCTGATGAAGGATATAAAAAATCACATCTTAAACCTATCGTACCTGCTAAGAGAAGGAGAAATTGTTATCGAATAGATGATGAGCAAATGAATATTGAAATTACAAGGGGGCGCTCAGATATTTATGACATTCTTACCCACCTTACCTTCCTCTTTATAGAATCAAAAAAGATTTGTGATAGGGTATTGATAGAAGATACGGATAAAACCATACGGGATTGGCAAAAACTTGAAGAAGCTATAACAAAAGGAAAGCTTAGCCAAGACCAAAGAGAGGTTGCGTTGATACATACTGCAAATATTTTGGGCAGGTCTTTCGAGGAAACACTAGACATTTATGGTAAGCTTTCTTCTAAAGAAAATCCAGAAAGATTCCTAAAAATTGTCTATTGGTTGGGGAAACTTGCCGTTGAAGAGGAGACTACTGGTGAAAAAAGAACCATTGCCTTTAGCGCGCTGTTGAGGGAGCGTTTGGGACATCATATCCATGGGGAAAGATGGGCGAATAAAATAAAAGAAACCCTTGTTAAATATGATTTGTTAGAAAGACCTATTCACATTATAAGCGCAAATATGCATAGTGTAATGAATAGTTTATTTGCAAAAAGAGCGCTATCAAAAGAGTTCCCAAATACGGATTCCTTAGAAATTTATGAAACTCTTAGTAACTCTGAAAATGTTGTTTTAAGAACCAAAGTAGAAGAAATTGCCACAAAAAATGGAATGATTTCCATAAATGACACTTCTGGAACTAATATAGACGTGCAGATTTTTGATATGGCTAAACTGGGAAAGGATACCTGCTGTTATGAAATTGACAAGGAAATACCAAATGACAAAAAACCTGTTATCTTTGTAATGGACTATGCTTTTGGGGAACAGGCTTATGAGACCATAGATGAGTTTTTAAAGCCATATTTTGTTAAAAAGAGCCCGAAGAGGTTTTTAAATATAAACTCTATTTCCATTATGGGAAAAGCTGGTATTTTGGAAGGGGGAAAAGGAGATCTTATGATTCCTTCTGCACATATTTTTGAGGGAACGGCGGATAACTACCCTTTTGAAAATGCATTGTGCGCGGAAGATTTTAAAGGATATGGATTAAATGTATATGAAGGAGCCATGGTAACTGTTTTAGGAACATCTCTCCAGAACAAGGATATTTTAAAGTTTTTTCATGATTCCACATGGAATGTGATTGGTCTGGAAATGGAGGGAGTGCATTATCAAAAAGCGATACAGTCGGCGTCAAAAATAAGAAAAAGCATTAGGGAGGATATAACAATTAGATATGCCTACTATGCATCGGATAACCCTTTGGAAACGGGAAGTACTTTAGCATCGGGAGGTTTAGGCGCAACAGGCGTAAAACCCACCTATTTAATTACAGATAAGATTTTAACTCAGATATTCAATACTAAATAAATGGCAAAACAAGTTCAACCAAACACACCACAAACCTCTGATGAAATAGACTTAGGGCAGTTATTTCAACTTATAGGTAATGGCTTTAAAAAGTTTTTCAATTTTATAGGAAGTATCTTTAAAGGCATATTTCATATAATAATTCTTTTTCTTCTATTTATTCAAAAACACTTTATAAAGTTTGCCATAGCAGGACTGCTAGGTCTTATTTTAGGGATTTATTTGGACATGAATAAAGAACCGAAGTATTTATCCACTATGGTGGTAGAGCCAAATTTTAATAGTGTACAGCAACTATATAATAACATTCATTTTTATAATGAATTAGCTGAGGCGGAAGACTCTGTTACTTTGGCAGAAGCTTTAAATATATCTATTAAGGAAGCTGCGTTTATTAATGAGTTTGAGGTTGAATCCTATTCTGATGAAAACCAAAAGGTGCAGCTTTTTGATAGGTTTGTAAAGAGTTTGGATACAACCACACAAAAGGTAATAGACATTGAAAATTATTTAAAAAATTTTAATTCTTTAGATGCTCGTTTTCATACAATCTCTGTTAAAGCAACAAACAATGCTGTTGCAAAAAAAATTCAATCTTCTATAATAAATTCTATTTCGAGAAACGAATATTTTCAATTGCAACAAAGTATAAATGATAAAAATATATCCTTGCAAGACAGTTTATATAAAAAACAATTGGTCGAAATAGACTCACTACAGGGCTTATATAAACGGGTCATGGAAAAAGAGGCAGAAAAGCCTGCGCAAGGAACAAATATTAGTCTTGGTGAGAGTGGAAATCAAGACAATAGGGAATTGGCATTAATTAATCAGATGGACAAATTAAAACAAAGCCTTGTTTTATTAAATGAGGAAAGAGCCAACAAATCTAGCATACTTAATGTAATATCAGATTTTCCTAGAAGAGGAGTAGAGTTAAAGGGCATTTGGAATAGTTATAAGTTTTGGGCGCCTGTGGGCTTTATGGGACTGCTATTTTTAATATTAGGCCTTGTGTCATTAAATAGTTATTTAATAAAATATAAGAAAAATTCATAATTAACAGCATTCTCAAATTTACTTTTTTATCTTGACTTGTTGTCAATAACTTTAAACTTCTTTGAATTACTTCCAAGAAACCTATTTAATTAATATTGATAAATTACCTATACCAGAAACATTGAATATTTGTAGAAGGTTGAGAGAAATTTTCAGGATGCTTTTGTTCAAGTTTATGTTTGCCATTGGTCAATATGCTTTATGAATTATGTAATATAGGTGTAGTTCAATTCGCTATAGAATGGCATATTTATAATTCTATTGAAATTGATCTATAAAAGCCAAATAGAAAAAGCTGATATTCTTAGGACTATTAGTAATTATGGAAAGCCCAACTTAAAATTTATTGTTGAGGAAAATCAAAAAGATAACAATTGTCGCTTTAATTATGGAAAATTTGTTGGTTGGTTTGGTTTTGCCGAAAAAACAGTGAAGGATAACGGTTTCAACAAAATAAAGATTGTTAAGGATAATAATTATAGTAGTTTTGTTAAAAGACCATTACAAAGCGTTTTTAAGAAATTAGCATGAAAAAATCGGATTCATTTTTAATTGCCATTAAGGCCTCCATAGAGGCTGGGAAAAGCATCATGGAATTATATGAACAAGGAAAAGTCAAAATAGAAAGTAAAGAAGACAACTCTCCTTTAACAGCTGCTGATACGGCATCCAATAATGTTATAATTGAGGAATTAAAGGGAACCAATATTCCAATTATTAGTGAAGAAAACAAACAAATTAGTTATATAGACAGAAAGGATTGGCCTTTTTGTTGGATTGTAGACCCATTGGATGGAACAAAAGAGTTTATTAAAAGAAACGGAGAATTTACGGTTAACATTGCTCTAGTTCAAAAAGGCGTCCCAATACTTGGGGTTATATATGTCCCGGTGACCAGAGAACTTTATTATTCTGATGTCAAACAAGAAAAAGCATATAAAACCGTTTTGAACAAAGAGCATATATTGACCAGAGAACTATTTGATGAAAAAGACAGAATCATACCGACTATTAGCAAAAAAAATGACTTAATAAAAGTTGTTGGAAGTAGGTCTCATATGAATCAGGATACAGAAGATTTTATAAAAAATCTTAGGATGGATTTTAATGAAGTAGAAATTGTTTCTAAAGGTAGTTCTCTGAAGTTTTGTCTTATTGCCGAAGGCAGGGCCGATGTGTATCCAAGGTTTGCGCCTACCATGGAATGGGATACCGCGGCGGGACACGCTATATGCAGCGCAGTAGGGTTAAAAGTCATATCTAAAAGGACCAATTCAGAATTAAAATACAACAAGGATAGCTTGTTAAATGATTATTTCGTGGTAAGAAAATAGAAGTGGGAAACGGGTCATATAAAAGACATATAGCGAAAACCATTACCTGGCGGTTAGTAGGAACCTTGGATACAATATTTTTGTCCTGGCTTATTACCGGAAACCCATTAACAGGGTTGAAAATAGGGTTTTCTGAAATGGCCACAAAAATGATTTTGTATTATGCCCATGAAAGGGCTTGGTTTAGAATAAAATTACCTGATAGTCAAAAAAGGCATTTAATAAAGACGATTACTTGGCGCGTTGTAGGAACGATTGACACCATACTTTTGTCATGGTTTATATCAGGCAATCCATTAACTGGATTAAAGATTGGTTTTGCGGAAGTGTTGACAAAAATGATACTTTATTATTTCCACGAGAGACTTTGGTATAGAATAAATTTTGGTTTGGATAAAAGAAATAGAGCAAAAAAATGGAAAAGAACATAACATCCCATAGCTTTGTCATAAACAGAAAGGCAAGAAGAATGGCTAATGGCCACAATTCTTTTCTTATTTTTTTTACTGGACTTTCAGGATCAGGGAAATCAACTATAGCAAATGCTTTGGAAGAAAAGCTTTATAGAAGTAATGTTAAAACATATATTCTTGATGGGGATAATATTCGCCTAGGAATAAATAGAGGCCTTACCTTTAGTCCAGAGGACAGGTCAGAGAATAATCGTAGAATTGGGGAGATCTCCAAATTGTTTATTGATGCAGGAATGTTGGTTTTAGCCGCATTTGTGGCACCTTACAAGAAGGACCGTGAATTGATAAAAACTACAGTAGGAAAAGATAATTATATTGAGGTTTTTGTAAACACAAGTATAGAGGAGTGTGAAAGGCGTGATGTGAAAGGATTATACAAAAAAGCGAGATTAGGAGAAATTAAAAATATGACAGGTGTTTCTGCGCCATACGAATCACCCATAAATCCAGATGTTGAGGTGACACACCATGATACTGTGAAAGAATCAGTTGAAATGATATATGAAAAAATCAAGTTAAAACTAGAAATTATAAATAATGAGTAAATATTATTTAAACTACTTAGATGAATTGGAATCGGAGGCCATCTTCATTTTGCGGGAAGTATGGGCACAATTTCAAAACCCTGTGATTTTATTCTCGGGAGGTAAAGATTCAATACTGGTCACACATTTAGCCAAGAAAGCATTTTATCCGTCAAAAATTCCGTTTCCCCTAATGCATGTAGATACGGGACATAACTTTCCTGAAACAATTAAATTCAGAGATGATATTATTAGAGAATTGGGAGTTGAACTTATTGTTGGATCTGTACAAGAGTCAATAGATCAAGGTAGGGTTGCTGAAGAAAGGGGTAAAAACGCAACCCGAAACGCACTACAAATAACAACTCTTTTGGATGCTATTGAAACAAATAAAATAGATTGTGCTATTGGAGGAGGAAGAAGGGATGAAGAAAAAGCAAGGGCGAAAGAAAGGTTTTTTTCTCACCGAGATGATTTTGGGCAATGGGATCCAAAAAACCAGAGACCGGAGCTATGGAATATATTTAACGGCAAACATTTTCAAGGAGAACATTTTAGGGCTTTTCCAATTAGTAATTGGACAGAAATGGATGTTTGGAATTATATAAAAAGAGAAAATATTTCTATCCCATCTTTATATTTTGCCCATGAACGAGAAGTGGTGTGGAGACAAGATTCATGGATACCCAATTCAGAATTTTTAATACTAGAAGACCATGAAGAAATTGTAATGAAGAGAATACGTTTTAGAACATTGGGGGATATTACGATTACTGGTGGTATTGAATCTGATGCTGACACATTGGAGAAAATCGCCCAAGAAGTTTCGGGAATGAGAAAGACTGAAAGAGGAAATAGAAGTGATGACAAACGATCTGAATCCGCCATGGAAGACCGTAAACGACAGGGTTATTTTTAATTACAAATTATAAGCATTATGTTAGATAACAACCAATTATTACGATTTACTACGGCAGGAAGTGTAGACGATGGAAAAAGCACCTTAATAGGAAGATTATTATATGATTCAAAATCCATTTTTGAGGACCAATTACAGTCAATAGAAAACACTAGTAAGAAAAAGGGGCATGAAGGTGTAGACTTAGCACTTTTTACAGATGGACTTAGGGACGAAAGGGAACAAGGAATTACAATTGATGTTGCTTATAGATATTTTACAACACCAAAGAGAAAATTCATAATTGCCGATACTCCTGGACATATACAGTATACCAGAAACATGGTTACTGGGGCATCAACGGCAAATGTTGCGACCATCTTAATTGATGCACGTCACGGGGTTATTGAACAGACAAAAAGACATGCATTTATCGCTTCGCTATTGCAGATTCCACATGTGATTGTTTGTATAAATAAAATGGACCTAGTAGATTTTTCGGAAGATGTTTATAACGAGATTGTTTCGCAGTTTGAGGAGATTTCTTCTAAAATGCTGGTAAAAGATGTACGATTTATTCCTATGAGTGCATTGCTTGGGGATAATGTGGTACATAAATCAGAAAATATGCCATGGTTCCAAGGAGCCCCAATGCTACATACCTTAGAAACCATGCATATTAGTAGCGACACAAACAAGGTAGATGCCCGCTTCCCAGTACAAACAGTTTTAAGGCCTCAACGAGAAGGATATATAGACTACAGAGGTTATGCCGGACGAATGGCAAGTGGTGTACTGAGAAAAGGAGATGAAATAACAGTAATGCCTTCTGGCTTCACCTCTAAAATTAGGACTATTGGCACTTATGATGGCGAAATTGAAGAAGCTTTTGCGCCAATGTCGGTCTCTATTACACTTGAGGATGATATAGATATAAGCAGGGGGGATATGATTGTAAGGTCAAATAATAAACCAGAAGCATTGCAGGATATTGAGGTTATGTTATGCTGGTTAAACAATAGGGCAGCCCAACCTAGGACAAAATACACTATTAAGCATACCTCAAATGAACAGAAGGCCATGATTAAGGAGGTAGTGTATAAAATAGACATCAACTCTTTAGATCGAAATAAAGAGGACAAAGATTTACAGATGAACGATATTTCTAAAGTAAAAATCAGAACTACAAAACCTTTAATGGTAGATTCTTATAGGGAAAATAGAACTACGGGCAGTATTATTCTAGTTGATGACACTTCAAACGAAACTGTTGCTGCAGGAATGGTGGTTTAAAATAACACATACCTCTTTTGGATAGGATTGAAAAAATTAAATTTGAAATCAAGGTTTATCGATGCTTCTTTTCTTTTATATTAATCATACTGGTTGGGTGCAAAAGGGAGAGCAAAATATATAAAATTGATAAGCGAAGCAATTTGGGAATAAGTCTTATTGAGCACCCATATGTTTTTGAGGGAGAAGACTATGAAGTCAATTCATTTTTCGTTCATAAAGACTTAAATACAAACGAATATGTTTTAAACCTAAGCCTTATGGGAAATGTATCTCAATTTTCTAAAAACCATCGAGCATTTATTCATGGGTTTAAAAATTGGTCAGATAGTGATAAGAAAATTAACCTTGTTATGAATAACCCTAAAACTAAAGGTGATTCAGTGGTATTTTGTAAGACCTTAACCTTGAAAAAGGACAGTTTGTTTGAAAGAATGAATTTTGGAGTTGAGGATAAGATAACTAAACAAAGAATATTTGTTCTAACGCTCAAAAATGTAGATTTACATGAATTTATTCATTGATAACACCTTATTTTGACATTTACTTAATTCTAAATGTCAAAATAAGTTTTAAGATTATGTGCAAATATTTCAAGTCCTTTCGTAGGGTCTTCTTTATTTTTTAAGGAGAATCTAACTAACTCGTGTACAAGATGATTACTTCTAAAGTCAAGAGTTGTATAAATTGGGAAAATTTAATTACTCTTTTTGCCATTACTATCCCTCTTGGTAGAGGTTTGTTCAATTCCGCATTCATTCTATTAATCGGTTATTGGATTTATAGGGTTTATAAAGGAGGGATTGTTTTTGGTAAAAGCGAAATCATTTTTTTGATTATAGTAAGCTCTTATTACCTCTATTCGATAGTAAGTTTATTATATACGGATAATATCGAATATGGATTAGACAAGATATATTCCCAATCCTATATACTGCTTTTTCCCTTATTTTTTTTATCCTTTAAGAAAGAAATGGGAGAAAAAACCTATTTGAAAGCATTTAAAGGTTTTTTGCTCTCCTTAACTTTAGTAAGCGTTCTTTCTATCGGCAAACAGTTATATGGGGTTTTATTGGGTAAGTATGGTTTGGAAGCTTTAACACAAAACAACATATCTACCTCGGTTGTAGACAATTATTTTTTAGGCCTTTCTTTACTAATTTCTTTTTGCGTAATTACTTATACCTACATCAAACTATTTAAACCCCATATTAAATTGTTTGGACTAAATGCTTTGGAGACAATAGTTATTTCCATTTTGACCATTACTTTGGTATTGCTCAATAGCAGAAACCTTATTTTTCTATCAGCTTTTAGTATTTGTGTGCTATTCTTTGCAAAATCGGTTCTGATAAAAAGGCCGTTCTTTTTTATCAAAATATTTTTTGCAATGACAGCGGCAATATGCATAAACTATTGGGCTAACCCTTACTTTGGGGGAAAAATGAAAGAGGTGGTAAATTATAGCCAAGAAAACAGTAAAGATAAATATTGGGGAGGAATGAGACAGTCTATATGGGATTGCACTGTAAAGGTTATTAAAACGGATCCTGTTATAGGTGTCGGCGTTGGAGACCAAAAAGATCAACTTGAATTATGCTACAAGGTATATATGCATAATCGACTACTGGTCACGGACAATAATTTTAATGCCCATAATATATTCTTACAGGTTTTTCTGGAAATAGGAATCTTAGGGGTTATGATGTTTCTTCTTTCCTTTGCCTACATGATTAGGGCTGCAATTTTATCAAATAACATGTATTATGTAATATTTGTGGGAGTATTTATTTTAGCAGGCTTAACTGAGTCCTATTTTGAGAGAAATTTGACGATGGTTTTTTTTTCCTTCTATGGCTGTTTGTCTTTTTTTTCAAAAAGTAATTTAGGTCGGCCATGAAGATGGTATAAAAACAATAAAGGTTTATGATAGATTTAATTGCCCATTGGCTACATTTGCAAGTAAAACCCCCTATTTGATTGGAATTAGGGTAAACAAATAATGGCGGTTATTACTTAAAAATGAAATATAATAATTAGCCTTGATTTAAATGTTATCTGAAAACAAAGTGTCTAAAGTTTTTTGGATATAAAAAAATTTGGTTTTTAGAATTGATGACCTGTAAACCTTAATAGAAACACTCAAAATGCCTTTTAACAGAAGACGACCATATTCAAATCTGATTACACCTGTTTCATATATTATTGATTTGGCAATAATTAATGTTTTTGCATATTTATGGCCAATGCATCTTTATGAGCGATTACTTTTCCATTCATATGTTACTTTGGCATGGGTGATTCTTTCCATAAAAAGTGGGTTTTACGAAATGTACAGGTATACCAAAGCCCCTGTTATCCTGAAAAAATTAGCAACCCAATTCTTTTTTTTCTTTTTGATTTTGTATGCTTTTATAGGGCTTTTTAAACAGCCCAACATAAGTAGATTAAATCTTGGCCTTTTTTTCTTGTCAGTTTTTGTTTTGGTGTTCATATTTAAGTTTCTCAACTATTATTTTTTAATGACTTATAGGGCCAAAATAAAAGGAAATTTGAGATATGTAGTAGTCCTAGGGAGCAACAACAAAACAAATCAACTTATAAACATGTTTGAAAAACATGGAGAATATGGCTATAGAGTGGTCAAACAATTTTCCCCTAAGGATGATAAATTTGAGTTTACGGATTTTTTTAAATATGTTGAGAAGCAAAACATTGACGAAATATATAGTTCAGTAAAGGAATTACAAAACAAAGAGATTGTAAAACTTATTAGCTATGCTGATAATAACCTAATACAGCTCAAGTTTATTCCTGACAACAAGGAAATTTTCACCAAAGACTTGAAATTGGATTATTATGAGTATTTACCTATTTTATCTCTTCGTGATATACCCTTAGATGATCCATTCAATAGGTTTGCCAAACGAGTTTTCGACTTGATGTTCTCCTCTCTAATAATTGTATTTCTTTTATCATGGCTTATGCCAATTATTGGACTACTGATAAAGCTTGACTCCAAAGGTCCTATTTACTTCAAACAAAATAGACCAGGGTTTAAGGAGGAGGGGTTCGGCTGTTATAAATTCAGGACAATGGCAATTAATGATGACACCGAAATGTCAGCTACTAGAAATGACCCTAGAGTTACCAAAATAGGAGCCTTTTTAAGAAGGACAAGTATGGATGAGTTCCCACAATTTATTAATGTTTTATTTGGACAAATGTCAGTGGTTGGCCCACGTCCACATTTATGGAGGCAAAATCAAGAATATAACACCACCATTCAAAAGTATATGCTAAGACATTATGTAAAACCAGGAATAACAGGTTTGGCACAAGCGAAAGGTTGTAGGGGAGAGATTGTCAAAAATGAAGACATTGTAAATAGGACACGATATGATTTTTTTTACGTTGAAAACTGGTCCTTGCTACTGGATATTAAAATAATTTGGCAGACAGTATTGAATGTTATCAAAGGCGAGGAAAAAGCCTATTGAATCGATAATTTGCTAATGATTAACAAAAAAGTTTCTTTAAAGCGATTGAATAAGTTAAGTTTGCATGTACACTCAACGCGATTAATATAACATTAGATGAAGCGAATTTTAATTACTGGAGCAGCGGGTTTTATTGGTTCCCATCTTTGTGACAGATTTATTGCCGAAGGCCATGAGGTCATTGCAATGGATAACCTGATTACTGGAGACCTTAAAAATATCAAGCATCTTTTTCCTTTGGAACGATTTACTTTCTATAATCATGATGTCACCAACTTTGTATATGTTCCAGGAAAGTTAGATTATATTCTTCATTTTGCTTCGCCAGCCAGCCCAATAGACTACCTTAAAATTCCCATACAAACACTTAAAGTGGGTGCTTTGGGAACGCATAACTTATTGGGTCTGGCGAAGGAGAAGAAAGCACGTTTCATGATTGCTTCAACTTCTGAGATTTATGGAGATCCATTGGTTCATCCACAAACAGAAGAGTACTACGGTAACGTAAATACTATTGGCCCCAGAGGTGTTTATGATGAGGCAAAGCGTTTCCAAGAATCCATCACCATGGCATACCACCGTTTCCATGGATTAGACACTCGAATTGTTCGAATTTTCAACACCTACGGCCCTAGAATGAGACTTAACGATGGTCGTGTGATACCCGCCTTCATGGGGCAAGCACTTCGTGGTGAAGACTTGACTGTTTTTGGAGATGGGTCCCAAACCCGTTCATTCTGCTATGTGGATGATGAAATTGAAGGTATATACCGCTTGTTGATGAGTGATTATACACACCCAGTGAATATTGGTAACCCGAATGAAATCACGATTAAGGATTTTGCTGAGGAAATCATTAAACTTACAGGAACGGATCAAAAGATTATCTACAAACCCCTACCTAAAGATGATCCCATGCAACGTCAGCCCGATATTACCAAGGCAAAAGAAATTTTGGGATGGGAACCAAAGGTTGGGCGTGAAGAAGGCATGCGAAAAACCTTTGAATTTTTCAAGGGATTGTCCACAGAAGAATTGGAAAAAACAGAACACCGAGATTTTACAGCCCATAACAAAAAGTAAACATTGTACTTTCGAAGAAGAAAAGCTGCTGAGAAACCTGCTTTATAATAAACTTCTAGCACACGCTCAAGATGACAATCGATGCAATGTTTAAATGGTAGGAATTTGTGTAATTCGTGTCAAAAGTATATTCAGATCATTTGAAAATAATCACTAAATTCAATTTGAATTGAATTATTTTTGCCAAAACATTGAATCATGAACATCTTGGTCTTGGGTTCTGGCGGACGCGAACATGCCATTTCTCTCAAAATTTCTCAAAGTCCTAAAACTTCTAAATTGATTGTCGCTCCTGGTAATGCGGGAACAGCTCAAATAGCCACTAATGTTGAGGTAGGAGTAAACGATTTTGAAGCCATCAAAAAATTGGTGATTAACAAAAGTATCCACTTGGTGGTGGTAGGACCTGAAGACCCTTTGGTCAATGGAGTTCATGATTTTTTCTTGAATGATGATGAGTTAAAGTCTATTCCTGTAATTGGACCTGAGAAGGCCGCAGCTGAACTTGAGGGAAGCAAGGAATTTGCCAAAGAATTCATGATGCGCCACAACATTCCCACCGCAGCCTACGAAAGTTTTACTAGGGAGTCTCTGGAAAAAGGTTATGCTTTTTTGGAAAGCCTAAGTCCACCTTATGTTTTAAAAGCCGATGGTTTGGCTGCTGGAAAAGGAGTTTTGATTCTAAAAGATTTACAGGAAGCAAAAGATGAACTCAAATCTATGTTGGTCGATTCCAAATTTGGAAACGCAAGTGCCACTGTGGTTATCGAGGAGTTCTTGAATGGTATCGAATTAAGCTGTTTTGTACTTACCGATGGAACCAACTACAAAATACTTCCAACAGCAAAAGATTACAAAAGAATTGGAGAGGGCGATACTGGACTCAATACAGGGGGTATGGGCGCCATTTCACCTGTTCCTTTTGTGGATGAAGTCTTAATGGATAAGATTGAGCAGCAAATTGTAAAACCGACCGTAGATGGCCTTAAAAAAGATAATTTGCCATATGTGGGATTCATCTTCATTGGTTTGATTAAAGTTGGTGTAGAACCCAAAGTAATTGAATATAACGTTCGAATGGGTGATCCTGAGACCGAAGTAGTGATTCCTCGATTAAAAAGTGACTTGGTTGAGGTGCTTTCTGCAATGGCCAATGGAACGTTGGACCAAATAGACCTTCAAATTGACAAGCGTGCAGCAACGACCGTAATGGCAGTTTCTGGAGGTTATCCAGAAGCGTACGAAAAAGGAAAGGAAATCACAGGAACCGAAAACATTCAAGATTCCATCGTTTTCCATGCAGGCACCAAGCTTTCAGATGGTAAAGTAGTGACTAATGGAGGTCGTGTAATAGCAATCACCTCCTTTGGAAAGGACTTTAAGGAAGCACTAAAAACATCCTATCAAAATATGGAAAAACTCCATTTTGATGGAATGTATTACCGTAAAGATTTAGGTTTTGATTTATAGAAAAATTAACCTAAAGCCAAGACAATCAGTACGGTATTTTAATCTCGAGTTATCTGCCCAAAGTCGGTTTGATTGTATTTATGTCTCGAAAAATTAGAAGGCCAAAAACAAAGAATGCTTTCCAGTCTTAAAAACTCTAAATTTTTACTTTTTTTTGATTAATAAATTGAGAAGCATCAAACATTTTGACACTAGATGAGGTACATCAAAGATTTATATCTTTGCAAGAGCAAACTTTTGGATTCAACCTTAAATAAGGTTAAACAACAGTCATTTTCAGATAAATTAATTATTGTGACACACAGAATTGCAAAAATATTTTCAAATTAAATATAAATCTCTTAGTAAAATGGTCATCAATAGTAAATTACACCTTCAGGCTTAAAATATGAATTTTAAGAATATATCTTCCATATTACTTCGGCTATCATCCAAAGTAGGTAGTGCCTTGGTTATCTTTGCAATAAGTTTATTTTCTTCAAAGGATTTTTTTGGGGATTTTCTGATATATTGGGGCATTGTAAGGGTAATGAGCGTTCTTACATCTTTTGGTTTGGACAATGGGGTTTTTGCTAAAAACAACCCAAAAGATATTTCCGATGAGATTCGTTTCATACTTATTTTTGGACATATACTGTTACTTGGAGGCGTCACAATGTCAATTAGCCCATTGACCACTCCCATACATAATATTATTGCATTGATATATGCGGCCATATTCACGTCCATAACCAGGGTGCTTTGTAGTTCAATGACCTACGATATGTCGTTTAGAAAGCCCATCTTGATTGAGGATGTAACAAAATCTATTTTACTTTTGGTTTCAGCACTGTTTTGCAGCGTGTATTACATTGACGGGATACCGATCGCCATCTTAGTTAGTTCTGCTATTCCATTTTTTTTGGCTTGGATAACCTTTGATGGAACTATCAAAATCAGGCCAGAGACCCAGAGAATATTCGTGTCCCTTAAAAAAATATGGAAATCCAATATTACCTATGCATTTCAAGGTGTTGGAACTGTTTACCTTTTTCAATTTGACAAGTTAAATGCGGCCTTATTCTTTGAAAAAGAAGTGGTGGCAAGTATTGGCGTTCATGGCCTTGTTTTTTTGGTATTTAGCCTAACCAAAGGCGCTATCAATTTTGTTGCCCTTCCAGCAATAAAAAAACATGGAGTAGCAGAATTTAAAAAACTTAGAAAAATTTCTTTTTTAATATCTGTCTTTTATTGTTTGATGTATTTCCTTTTCGCTAAAAGTTTATTTGCGCTCTTATATGGGAAACAATATGATTTTGTTTCGGAATATGGAATAATATATCTTATTGGCGGTGTACTGTTTCTGTCAGCTGGCCCGTTGGGACCATTGTTGGTAATCAACAAGAAAAAGAAGAAACTTTTTCTTATGGTTATGCTTCAATTGAGTCTTGTAGTGATTTTAAGTCTATTTCAGTTTATAGATGCCAAGGAAATATATTATTTGATGACTGTTCCCGCTGTTTGGACAGTTCATTTTTTATTTTCATACCTTAGGAAAAAATGAACTCCAAGACAACTAATTATATTCTCGTTTTATTGTTGTTGTTGGCTGTATATGGAAAAGGCCTTTTTCAAGACAGCATACATGTACATGATGTAGATCAAGCGAGGTCTGGCATCATAAAAATCGGTAATATTTTTTCATTGGGATGTCTATTATCCATTTTTTTGTTAAAAGGAAAGGTCTGGGGTATAACATTCAAATTCAATCGGGAAAACTGGCTAATGAATGGTTTTTATGCCTTTATGTTTTTAAGCGCAATTATCTCCCTAAACCCTATTATCAGTGTTTCAAAGTTTTTTCAACTACTTATTCTTATATATGCTGCTAGAACAGTTTTTAATCATGTAGGAAACGCACAGAATTTTCTGATCTCCTATAGAAATATTGTTCTTGTTTTTAGTGTTAGCTGTCTTTTATTTCCAGCTTCACAGGTGGGGTCTTTCATAGATCAAAACCGGATTGCGGGAAATTTATTAATGTATATCCCACCTAATGAAATGGCCGAGTTAGTACTTTTCTCACTGGCTTTTTCTGTTTTTTTATTTTATAGGAGACAACAAACTTTTATAGATGTCATTAATGTTATCGTTGGTATTCTAGTAATTTTTGGAACAAAATCGCGATTTGCATATTTGATTGTTGCATTAATAGTCTTTTTGTACCTGCTCACTAACATTAAGAGATTTGCAATTGTTTTTTTTGCTGGTTTTGTCATTATTCTTTATGCGGTCTTTCAAACCGATTTTATTGAGGTTTACATTTTGCGAGATGGGGATACTTCAAAGCTTCTCGAATTGACCGGGCGTGTAAAATATTGGGCCTTTGCAATAGAGAACATCGATTGGAAGTCATTGCTCATGGGTCACGGTTTTTACTTTGGATCAAGGTTTTATTTACCCACGATTGACCCTCATTTTGCTTATAAGAGCAATCTGGATAATACCTATCTCGAGATTTTATTCAACTCAGGCATAATTTCATTGATTCTGTTTATTCTTGTATTGGCCAAAATGTTCCATATTTCGTTGAAAAGAGGATATGATTCAATGCTTTTTATTTCATTCATCATGATTATTTCCGTAAAAAGCTTGATTGGCCCATCAATTGTAAAAGAGACTATTTCGCTGGTTTTTTTCTTTTTAATCTATCATTTTTGCAGACCTTTGGTTAAATATAGAATCAAACCGGTTTCTGGATATAATCAAGGGTAAGACTAGTATTAATTTATTGAGTAGTTTTACAAATTATTCATGGACACCTAAAATCATATGGACCTAGATTTTCTGTTAATTGGAGCGCAGAAGTGCGCCACTACTTGGATTTACCACTGCCTTAATGAGCACCCTGAGCTTTATGTGGGAGGAGGAAAAAATGAAACCTACTATTTTGGAGGCAAAACCTTTGATCAAAAAGGTCTTGATTGGTTCGAAGGTCTTTTTTCGGATGCTTCCACCTACCAAAAGCTTGGCAGTGCTTCTGTAGATTATATTTGGGACGTTGCATCCATAGAGCTGGCTCGCAAGCAATATCCTGACATTAAAATCATAGCTGCGCTTCGTAACCCTGTAGAGCGTACGATATCAGCTTTTTTTTGGCTAATGAGGAAAAACATTATCGAGGATGGGTCGCTAGAAGATGGTATTAGAAAGGCAATTGATGACTACAAATCTGGTTCTGACACTATTTATTCAGAATTGATCAGACGAAGTCTATACACTGATGCAATAATTGAACTTCATGAAAATTTTGAAAAAGATAACATTAGATTAATTTTGTTCGATGACATTCAAAATACCCCTAAAACTGTTTTGCATGGTATTTATTCTTTTTTAGGTGTTTCCCCGGGCTATATGCCATCCTCCTTAAAAAGAAAACCAAAGGGCAACAGCTATTCCTCGACACTTGTTTATCTAGAAAGAAAAATGCCCGTCAATAAATTTGCCACTAAGGTATTGAACGGTATTAGTGAGCTCATCAAGATATCGTCCAAAACCAAGAGCCCTCAATTAAACTCTGGGCTGACCCAAGAACTTTCGGATATATATAAGGGGCCTTTTGGCAGACTATACAATTGGCTGGAAGAAAATGGGTCGAATGATAATATGGCTATTAAAAAAGCAAAAAAAAGTTGGAATTTGTAATGGGAAGAAAAAATACATTTATTATTGGTCACTACGGAGGAGATAATTTCGGCGATGAATTTATGCTGGAAGCATTGCTTGAATATCTTGATACTGTCAAAATAATTGGTAAAATTTTTATTGTATGTAAAAAAAGACATAGTTCGGCAACTAAAGCTACTTTTGTCTCTCCAAGTTTCTTAAGCATACTCAAAGTCTTTTTCCAGACCAAAATATTAATTCTGGGCGGTGGTACGCATTTCCACGATGACTATCACAAAAAACGCCTGCAAAGGCACTATTTATACCTCACCAAGATATTGGCTATATCCTTATTATATAGGTTAAGTTTCAAAAAAGTGTATTATCTCGGGGTAGGATACGCTCCATTGGATTCTCCCCTAATCAAGAAATATACAAAGCTATCCTTGTTGCTTACCAACCACATTACCGTAAGAGACAAAATTTCATTAAAAAACCTGAACAACTTGTCAAGAAAACCATGTTCTTCGAGGGAACACCTTACGTTTGATTTGGCGTCTCTTCATAAAGAAGTGGGGCATATAAAGACAAAAGATGAAACACTAGTAGGTATTTCGCTTACTTCTTTCAGCTATTCATCCAACCCTAATGAAGATACTTTATGGGATGATTACATAATTCCTGAAATAGGGGCTATCTACAGAAATACAACTATATCCATCCGAATCTTTGTATTTAGAGGGGGACCTAAAGAATCTGATATCCCATTAAGTAAAAAATTGCAAGAACATTTATATAAAATTGACCCAGTTAGGATAACAACTTATGAGCATACAGATGACACTGAGAAATTTGTAGCTCCCTTGGTCGAATGCGAGTATTTTATTGCAACAAGATACCACTCTGCAGTAATTGCTTATTTGGTAGGGTGTAAGATGCTGATAATACCATATCATCAAAAACTAATTGATGTCGTGGACATGATAGACCTTGACATGCATGCCGTATTTGATTTAAGGGAACCTGAAACCTTCGCCTTTAAGTTCAAGGAGTTGTTGGCCAATGATAAAAGGTATATTCCTAGAGTACCCCCATTGAAAAACAAGGCCCTTACTTTGGACATTATGAATAGCATTTTTAATAAAAAAGAACAATAGTACAAGGTCGTGTTTTTATGAGAAACAGGCATTCGACCAAGGCATGTTGTGAATCCATTTATTAGGCCTGTGTGCTACCCACATAGAATTATCATGATTCTGAATGCATCTGAATCATAATAATTCCATATTTTTGCCTCTTGGGTTTGAGAGGCATAGCTTTTCAGGAAAAATGCCAGATGAAATCAAAAGCCAACACTTATTTAGCCTTCAAAAAAATGAACTCCGTTGACTAGAGATGTCGGTGCTATATCAGTCTTTGTATTCCAATAACAATAAGTAAATGAACTGCATTCATATATTATATACTAGAACTTTTGGAGGCCCTCATAACCAAGTTGTGCAATTGGCAATAAAAAAGGGCAAAAGACGACATATTATCATAGCCCCCAAAGGCATTTCTAAATTCGAGGCCATTCACAACAACAATGATATAATCTATTGTCCCTTGCGCCTATGGAGGCCTACCAAGAGAAATATTCCAACCGTTTTGTTTTTTCCGCTCATTTTGATTTTAGATACAATAAGGCTCTCTTTCAAGCTCAAAAGCCACCTTAATTCCAATACGGCAGTCATAAATTATGGCTCGTTATATATCACTGGTCTTGTTTTTTCCAAGACACATGGATTAAAAAGTATTTCTGAAATACCAGGGTTATTTACACCAAAGCCATTCAGAAAGATAATTGGAAACACGCACAAGTTCCTTGCCGATAAAATCCTTCTTACCGGCAAGTCTGTTGCAGCCGCATATGGCATTGAAATTAATGATTTCAACAAAGTTTTTTTTCCTCCGATACGAAAAGAAGTCATTGCTGAAAAAAGTAAAAAAAAGGGTGTTCTTACCATTGGAACCCTTGGAAATAGAAATTGGCAAAAGGCTCACGAAAGATGTGTGGAAATTGCACATTCACTGAACAACAACAATGTTGATTTCAATTGGATAATTCAGGGGAGAAACTCCAAAGGACAAGAAAACTATTATCAGCACGATGTAATGGACAAAGCCATTGATTTAAAACTTAATATGGTTAACTTTGTGTCTAATATGTCCCCGTCAGAACTATTTTCGCAAATAGACCTTTTTGTGCTCACGAGTAAAGTTGAAGGGGTCCCTACCGTAGTTCTCGAGTCGTGTGTAAATGGAGTGCACACTATTAGTTTATCTGTGGGGGCTGTAGAAGAACTCACACCGGTTTTTGATAATCTAACTGTATTGCCGGACACAGATAGCATAGCAAATTTCATATTAGAAAATAGACAGGAGATTATTGATGCCAGAAAAATGGTTTGCGATTACTCAGAAAAGCAGAAAAAGCTGGAGGAGGTAAATACTTTATTTTTTAAACCACATTATGAAGCGCTTGATTTTTAATTTCAATAGAGTTTTTTTTGATAAAATACTGAAAGATGGGGTTTATCCTCAGACCATACACATATTTCATCATTATTTCAAAGACGAAAACGCTTATCTAAAAGAATTTATACGATTTGCCCAAAATAAAGGATATGTGATAAGAGGCTATAATTATAATCAAAAAACCGGGGAAAAAGTAGTATATCTTAGTTTTGATGATAACTATGAAACATGGTATGAAATGGCTCAAATGTTAAAGGAAGAAGGTGCCACCTGCACTTTTTTCATCAATTTTGCGCCAAACTTGATGAGTGATGGTCTTATCAACGCCTATTATAATTCTCTAGGCTTGATAAATGGCAAACCAATTGGGCTTGATAAAATTTCAGACCTAATTCAACAAGGATTTGATTTTGGGAATCATGGACTTTCTCATGTTACTTTTAGTGATTTGCAATTGTCCCATGTGAAAACTGACCTTGACCTAAACCGAAACTTTTTTCAGCGGCATTTCGAAGCAAAATTGACAAATGTGGCTTTCCCGTATGGTTCAATGAGATATTTCAAAAAAGAATGGATAGATGAAATTAGCGAGGAATTTGGCACTATATACGCAGGTCATCCCCTGAGCCAGACCGAAAATAATGACAAATTTGTTTTCAGGTCTCCGTTATACATCTCCGAAAGCTTTGAATTCAATTTAAAAATACAAAGGATTTCAAACATCAAGCCAAGCCTAACTTTTGGTAAAAGCTTGATTGGATGAGCAATGATTAGCATGAAAAACAACAAATAGTGAAGCAGGAAGTAAAAATTTTAGGAATAAATATATTTGCAATAAACATTGAAAAGGCGGTAGACCTACTTTTACATACCAACAATGGCTCTTCTCAATCAAGGTGTGTGAGTGCCACAGGGGCACATGGCTTGGTATATTCCAAAAGAAATGAAGGATTTAGGCAAATCCTTCATTCATTCTTTCTCAACCTTCCTGATGGCATGCCCTCTGCTTGGATAGGCAGATTAAAAGGAGCAAAAAAAATGAAGCGATGCTATGGTCCAGATTTCTTTAAAGAAACCATGATTGCATCAGCAAGCACAAATACGACCCATTTTCTTTGTGGAGGAAAAGAAGGTGTAGCAGACAAACTAAAAAAAGTCTGCGAAAACCAATTTGAAGCAACAATTTCAGGAACATATTGTCCTCCCTTCCTCGATGTGTACGATTATGATTATCCGGCCATTGCAAAAACCATCAATGAAACAGAAACTAACATTGTGTGGATAGGTCTGAGCACTCCGAAGCAAGAGGTTTTTGCATGCAATCTATCCAAATATACTAAGGTCGATTATATATGCTGTGTTGGTGCGGCATTTGATTTTCATATTGGCAATGTAAAACAAGCGCCTAGTTGGATACAAAAATTAGGTATGGAATGGTTCTTCAGATTGCTGATGGAGCCGAAAAGATTATGGAAAAGATATTTTGATATTGTTCCTTTTTTTATTTATTATAACTTTGTTGAATTAATCAATGGAAACTTTTTAAAAAAAAAAACATGAAAAAAGCTTTAGTATGCGGATCTGGAGGATTTATCGGGGGACATCTTGTAAACCGCTTGAAAAAAGAAGGGTATTGGGTTCGAGGAGTTGATTTAAAAGAAAACGAGTATGGAAACAACAATGCCGACGAGTTTATCATAGGAGACCTTAGAAATATTGATGTTGTCAAACAAGTGGTGACAGAAGATCTTGATGAAGTATACCAACTTGCCGCCGACATGGGTGGCGCAGGGTTTGTGTTTACTGGTGATAATGATTCCGATATTATGCATAACTCAGCATTATGTAACCTTAATGTATTGGAAGAAGTAAAAAATAAAGGGGTAAAGAAAGTTTTTTATTCCTCATCAGCTTGTATGTACCCCGAGTATAACCAAATGGATCCTGAGAATCCCAAATGTTCTGAAGATTCTGCATATCCAGCCGCTCCAGATAGCGAATATGGCTGGGAAAAGCTCTTTAGCGAACGGTTATATCTTACATATCATAGAAACCATGGAATAGAAGTAAGAGTCGCTCGTTTTCATAATATTTTTGGCCCCCAAGGTACTTGGGACGGGGGTAGAGAAAAGGCTCCTGCCGCTCTTTGCAGAAAAGTGGCAGAAACAGAGGACAATGGATATATCGAAGTTTGGGGAGATGGTAAGCAAACCCGTTCATTTTTATTGGTCGACGAATGTGTTGAAGGAATAAGAAGGCTTATGGAGTCTGATTTTATAGGGCCTGTAAATATTGGTTCGGAAGAAATGATATCCATTAATGACTATGCAAAAATGATTATTGACATCTCTGGAAAGGACATTTCCATTAAAAATATTGAAGGCCCAACAGGTGTGGCTGGTAGAAACTCTGATAATGCATTGATTAGGGAAAAGCTAGACTGGGAACCATCAATGAGCCTAAGGGAAAGTACCGAAATCACATTCAAGTGGATTTCTAAACAGTTAAAAAGCAGGAACCTTGTCAACTAAGGTTAAGTTATTTGAATACATACAAAACATTGAAGGTGAGTCCACGGCTCACCTTTCTGGGCTAAAAAAGGTTTTTTTAAAGAATACTGATACCAATTCCAAGCTAACTCAATTTGCCCATGGTTTGTTTATGCCAGGAGAAGTTTGCGAACTTCATGCACATCCAACAATGGATGAACTTTTTTATTTCATCAACGGAACAGGGATTTACAAAGTTAATGACGAAGAAATAAAGTTAAAACCGGGAACTTTTATTAGAATACCTGCCAAATCTCAACATGAGTTGGTTAATAACGGAAAAAATAACTTGGAGTTTGTATATTTTGGAATAGCGCTGGATTAAATTTCGCAACCTTTTTTAATTACATATAGTATAGGCATACAGGTTTTAAGCGGAATTATGACCATAGAGCTATCAATAATTAAACTGAAACCTTTATTAATTATCTTAAGGGCTGTCCTAAAACATATAAAAAAAAGTAAACACCGGAACCGAAAACATTAAAGATTCAATCATTTTCCATACAGGCACCAAACTGTCAGAATGAAAAGTAGTCACTAATGGGGGTAGGGTCATGGCAATCACTTCTTATGGAGGCAATTTTAAAGAAGCATTGCAAAAATCATATCAAAATATGAAAAACTTACATTTTGATGGAATGTACTATCGTAAAGATATTGGATTTGACCTATAGGTAAGAGTGGGAAGAAATACTTTTATCCTCTTCACCATTGTCACTAAATGTTTTAAGCTGTAGCATCCAATAAACCATGGCTACTGCACCTATCAGCATAAAAATCCAGTTGATGGAGTTTGAAGCCCACCAGCTTTCCATAAAACGGAACATATCATAGGGAGCAAAAAGAACATTGACAAATAAATCCTCTATACCTTCAAAAAATGACTTCATCTTAGTTATATTTACGATACAAAAATAGTAAAACCCAAGATGATTTCAAGCATTTTTGGAAAAACAAAGCCTATAAGTTTCATTATTGTGCTTTCCTTTCTGTTCCTTTTTTATTGGGCTACCTCTTTTTTATTGTTTTCAAAGAACATTTTAATTGGAACAATTTCCTTGGAACTTTTTTATCTAGTGGCATTATTGCTCAGTATTTTTGTTGTGAATTTTATAGTAAGTAGGAATAAGTTAACAGGTGCAAATACATACACCATACTTATATTCACGTTGTTTATTTTGGTTTTTCCTAGGGTAATGGCAAATGGGAAAGCAATATTATCGGGACTATTTATCCTTATTTCCATTAGAAGGTTGATCAGTATTAAGACGCTGAACAATGTAAAGAAGAAAATTTTCGACGCTACAAGTTGGGTGCTAATATCCAGCTTGTTTTATGATTGGGCCCTGCTTTATTTGGTCTTGGTCTTTATTACTATTTATTTCTATCAGCCAAAAAAAATTAGAAACTGGCTGGTCCCTATTGTGGCTTTTTTTGCAATATCAATTATTATATACAGTGTTTTATTGATTACTGGTAATATTGAATTTTTAGAAAACCATTATTTGTTTTCCTTTAAGATTGATGATGGGATTTTTCAAAATTGGAGAAACCACACGTTGGTCTTTTTATATATTTTGAGTGTGGCTTTTTCTATTTTCTTTTCATTTGTAAAATTGGGAAAAACAGGGCTGGGAAGGGTAATTTCTCTTAGATTGATACTTATTTCCCTCATAGTCGGACTAGTGGTGTTTGTTTTAAAAAATTTATCAGAACCTGTACTTATTTTTACATTCTTTCCTGCTGCGGTATTTGTAACCAATTATATAGAATCCATAAAGCGACCAAATATCAAGGAAACGGTTTTAATATGCTCTGTTGTTATCTCTATCGGCATTGCCATATCTGGCTTTTTCATAAAATAAATACGGTATCTTTGTAAAAAATTCTATGTATGTTTAGCGAGTATGCCTATTCAATTTTTTTGAAAAGTATAAAACAGTATCATATTGAGGATACCGTAAATCAAGTTTTTGAAAACCCCTATGAGAAGGAAGACATAGCACATTTGTTGTATAGAAAAAACTGGATAGATACTGTGCAATGGCATTATGAGGACATTATTAGAGACCCAAACATTAATCCGAATGAAGCTTTGACTTTAAAGCGAAAAATTGATGCCAGTAACCAAGATAGGACGGATTTAGTAGAATATATTGACAATTATTTTCTTAATAAGTACGAATCGGTTAAAATTAATGAAGACGCCACTATTAATACTGAAAGCCCGGCTTGGGCAATAGACAGGCTATCCATTCTGGCACTTAAAATCTATCATATGCAGGAGGAGGCAACCCGAATTGACGCTTCCCCTGAACACTTGGATAAATGTCAACTTAAACTTGATATTTTATTGGAACAAAAGAAGGACCTTTGTAGCGCCATAGATCAACTTATAGGAGACATTGAAGCAGGTAATAAGTATATGAAGGTCTATAGGCAAATGAAGATGTACAATGATGAAGAGTTAAACCCGATTCTTCGTGGGCAAAAGCAGTAAAAAGAAAGAACTATCACATTTACTGGTGATACGCCTCTCGGCCATGGGCGATGTTGCCATGACTGTTCCCGTACTTTATGCATTGACTCGCCAATATCCTGAGTTAAAAATAACAGTCCTTACTAGGGTTTTTTTTAAACCCATGTTTTCCCAGCTAAGAAATGTATCCATATTTGAAGCTGATGTTAATGGAAAACACAAAGGAATTCATGGGTTGTGGAAACTTTTTAAAGAGCTAAAAACGCTTAAAATTGATGGAGTGGCTGATCTTCACAATGTTTTGCGAAGTAATATCCTTAAAAAGTTTTTTAAGAGGGATGACATTCCTTTTGTACAAATAGATAAAGGTAGAAAAGAAAAAAAGCGACTTATATCTTCAAAAAATAAAATCTTTAAACCTTTAAAATCTACCTATGAAAGATATGCGGATGTCTTTAAAGAATTAGGTTTTCCACTGGAGTTCAAAAATAAGGAGTTCTTAACCAAAGAAGCACTTTCTAATAAGGTTCAAAAAATAATTGAACCCGAAACCAAAAAATGGATAGGAATAGCACCCTTTGCGGCATTTGAAGGAAAGATGTACCCACTTCATTTTATGGAAAAGGTGATAGAAAAATTAAATAATACCGAAAAGTATAAAATATTATTATTTGGCGGCGGGGGCTTAGAAACAGAGAAACTTAACCAACTTTCCAAAAAGTATTCAAACGTAATTTCCATTGCCGGTCTACTTTCCTTTGAGGACGAACTTTTGGTTATTTCTAATTTGGATGTAATGGTGGCAATGGATAGTGGCAATGGGCACTTATCGGCAATGTATGGAGTGCCAACAATAACCTTATGGGGTGTTACACATCCTTTTGCCGGTTTTTCACCTTTTGGTCAAGATATTAATAATTCAATTTTGGCGGACAGGGATAAATTTCCATTCATTCCAACATCTGTCTATGGAAATAAATTTCCAAAAGGATATGAAAAGGTAATGGAAACTATTCAACCAGAACAAGTCGTTCAAAAAATACTTCAGCTGTTGAATTAGATTAGGGTTTTTATGTTGATGTTTGATAATACCTTAAAGCAATCTCTCATCATAATTTACAAGGCTATCAGATTCATCTGATCTATCTTAAAACCGATTTTCTTTTCTTTGAATTAAGCTACTGTTCCTTGGCAACTGCTACCAGCACCAGCTGTACAACCATAGCAATGTTGGGATATTATAATGTTTCGGTCTGTTAATACTTCTTCATTATAATCTTTAATGTGTTTTATTTTACTGGCAACTTTTAAATCCAGCATTTGGTTAAAATCACAATCGTACAACCAACCGTCCCAACTAACGGATATGGTATTGGTACACATTACATTGGCAACAGCAGCTGGATTATAAGCTTCTACAAGGGCATACATATAATCCTCATAATTTTCAGAGGCTAATAAGTAATCCAAAAATCTGGAAATTGGTAAATTGGTAATGGCAAAAAGATTGTGAAACTCTATATTAAAATCCTCTCGTAGTGCTTTTTTAAAATCTTGTTCTAAAGCTATTTGGTCACCTGGAAGATATGCTCCAGAAGGATTGTAGACCAAATCTAACCTTAGGTCACTATCTGGTATACCATAACCCACGGTGTTAAGCTCTTGCAGTGCTTTTATGGATTTATCAAAAACGCCATCACCACGCTGCTTGTCAGTTTTGCCCCTTGTATAATGTGGCATGGACGAGACAACATGTACATTGTGTTTTTTAAAGAATTCTGGCAAATCGTAATATTTTTTATTGGCTCGTATAATGGTAAGATTAGAGCGAACAATAAAATCTTTTACCCCAGCCCTGGATGCCTCTTCTACAAACCATCTAAAATTTGGATTCATTTCAGGAGCTCCACCTGTAAGGTCTAGCGTATGTGCTCCGGTATTCTTAATTACTTCCAGACATTGCGCCATGGTTTCTTTGGTCATAATCTCTTTTCTGTCCGGACCTGCATCCACATGGCAGTGTGCGCACACTTGATTGCACATATATCCTACATTTATTTGAAGAATTTCCAATTTTGTTGGACGCAGAGGAAAATGACCTATTTCTGCTATTTTATCCTTAAAATAAGGAAGTTCCCCATCAGCAAAAATGCCATTGTTCAACACCTCCAATTGTTTGTTGGCAGATGAAAGTTCACTTTGTTGTGCTTTTAAGGATTTTGTCGCCATTATTTTTGTTATCGGTTGGTAAAACCTACCCTTTACATTGATAATTTATTATACTTGTTCATCATCTGCACTCCATGTACTAAAGTGGCACCACTTTCAATTGCGGCACCAGCATGTACTGCCTCCATCATTTCTTCTTTTGTAATGCCACGCTGTAAGCCATCTTTGGTATATGCATCTATACAGTATGGGCATTTTACAACATGCGCCACTGCCAATGCAATCAAAGACTTTTCTCGAGCAGAAAGGGCCCCTTCCTCGAATACCTTACTATAATAATCAAAAAATTTACTTCCTAATTCCTCGCTCCATTCTGTAATATTTCCAAATTTTCGTAAATCTTTCGGGTCGTAATATGAGTCTGCCATTTTGTAATGTTTAGTATTGTTTTGGGGATAAACTTACGATAAAAACCTATTTTGGGTTTGGTCGATACCATAAATAGTTCTTTACAAAAGATGTTGGATAGTTTTAAATTTATAGGAAATATAACAACCATAGGCCTTTACTGCCTATGCTGTAAAAATTTTGGGATTAAACATGAAAATAAAACAATAGGACAGAAAGCTTGAAAGGTATTAAACGTATAAAACCCCTAAACCTATTTAAAAGGCTTAAGGGGTTTTCTAAATAATTACGTCTTTTATCCTTTAATTTCTTTTTTGGAATTTATCCATGCATTGACTCTACGTTCCAATAATTCCAAGGGTAGGGCACCCCCTCCAAGTACTGTATCATGAAACCCTTTAATGTCAAAATTGTTTCCTAGTTCTGCTTCTGCCTTTTTACGCAATTCCTGAATCTTAAGCATTCCTATTTTATAAGAAGTAGCTTGTCCTGGCATTACCATATAGCGTTGCACTTCTGCTTTTATGGCTCCTTGTGAAATGGAAGAGTTTTCGGTAAAATATTTTATCCCGTCTGCTTCTGTCCATCCTTTTGCATGCAGTCCGGTATCCACTACTAGTCTAATTGCTCTCCAAATCTCATTTACTAAACGTCCAAAATCATAGTATGGATTCTGGTATCCGCCCATTTCTTTTGCCAAAGCTTCTGAGTACAACCCCCAGCCTTCGCTGTATACGCTGAACCCTGCTTGAGTCCTAAACTTAGGAACAGATTCTAATTCTTGGGCAATAGAAATCTGCATATGATGACCAGGATTTCCTTCATGATAGGCTACGCCTTCCATGGTTGATTTAGGCATGGCATTCATATCCGACAGATGCACATAGTATGTGCCAGACCTTGATCCATCCGGTGTTCCTGCAGAATAGTGCTGAGGAGCACCATCTTGTTCTCTAAAAGCCTCAACACGTTTTACCTCTAATTTAGCTTTAGGTAGAATTCCAAAATAGTCGGGTAATTTCTTTGTTAGGTCATCCAGATATTTGGTGGATTCATCTAAGTAAGCCTGTCTCCCTTCATCGGTATTTGGAAAGAAAAATTGCTTGTCAGTATTTACAAACTTAAAGAATGCATTTAAATCCTCCTTAAAACCAACTTTTTCTTTAATGGCCATCATTTCACCTTTAATTCTGGCAACTTCTTTTAAACCAATCTCATGAATTTCATCTGCAGTGAGCCCAGTTGTAGTAAAGACCTTTAACCGGTAATTATAAAAATCTTTTCCATTAGGGTGTCTACTAACACCTGTAGGAGTTTCTTCGGCGTTGTCAATCTCGGTTTCTAACCACGCTAAAAGATTGTCGTAAGCTGGTTTAAAATAATCTATAAGGGCTTTCTCCGATTTTTCTTTGAGAGAATCCGCTTGCTCGGAGGTTATTTTGCCATCGGACAAAAGCGCCTCAATTTTTCCGTTCATATCGCTCAATAAAGGGGAATTTTTTTCACTTTCGGAAAAAGGCTTACCCTCTATCAAGGCCTTAGTTTGCTTAATGACAGTTTCAAAGGCAAATTTTGGAGGTAGAATACCTAGGGTGGCCTGTTCTTTTGCCCTGTCAACCAATTGATTCATTGCTCTTCCCGTTTCTTGAATCCTCGAGACATAGGCGTTCATATCGGCAAGACTGTCCACTTTGTGAAAATTGATTAAATAACTTGGAAGACGCGTATGCATTCCCCGCATTTGATCAAAAACATAATCCGTGTCTCTATAAGCAACACCTTCTTTTAAAGTCTCATATTGATATACCCATAAATCATATGAAGTTTGGTCGGCCTCATCCAGACTATTATAGTCGAATTTTTCTTTTAGCTCGTTGGTGCTTTCCGAATACCATGCCAATTGTTCATCCTCGGCCTCTTTGCTTAAGTCATCAATTTTATCATATTGGTCTTTTCTTCCTAATGCAGTAAGATGTAACGGGCTCATCTGAAGTACTTCCTCGTACTTATCATCAAACCATTGGTTTAGGGCCTCCGTTTGGTTGACTTCTTGTTTAGGGGATTCTTTACAGGAAGAAATCAATAAAAGAATAAATAGAAAGGGTATTACAATACTTGAAGAGGTGAATTTTTTCATGATACTAGTTTAAAGGTTATAACACTGAATATAGTATGGGTGCACTCCTAAACTAAATAGAGAACGCTTTGTTAAAAATATAGCAATCCTGACAATTATATGTCTTTACAAAGAGAATTTTCTTTGAAAACAATCTCAAAAGACAATATTGACCCATTAACAATATGTTCAATTTATACAAGTAGTATTTTTAAGGAAAAAAGGAATTGGTTTATTTAGCAGGTATATTAATCTTATACATCATCATAGTCCAGTTTCAACTTTGATGTGGTAGGATGTGCTTGGCAAGTTAAAATTAACCCCTCTGCAATCTCACCATCTGTTAAAATCTGGTTTTGGACCATTTCCGCCTTTCCTTCAACAACTCTGGCAATACAACTACTGCATACCCCACCTTGACAGGAATAAGGAGCATCGATATTTTCCTTTAATACGGCGTCCAGGACCAATTTCTTCTTATCCATAGTAAAATGGAAAGACTCATCATCTAGAACAACCTCTACTTGGGTTTTTCCTTCTAATTCTTCGGCTAAAAGATCTTCACTTTCTTCAGGAGTTGTAAAAAGCTCAAAATGAATTTTGTCTTCAGAAATCCCGGAACTTTTTAGAGTATCGGAAACCAATTCTATCATTTCCTCTGGACCACAAAGATAAAAGGCATCAAAGGAAGTTTCCTTGAACTGGTTTTTTAGTATATAATTGACCGATGAGGTTTCTATTCTCCCAAAAAGAGCATTTTCTTCTTGAGCACGACTAAAGACATATTTAACAAAAAATCTATTGGTATATTTTTTTGACAATTCTTGGATTTCACTATAAAACATGGTCTCTTCCGGAGATTTATTTCCGTAAACCAAAACAAATGTACTTGCATCATTATCTTCCAGCACTGTTTTAGCAATACTCATTATGGGGGTGATGCCACTACCTGCAGCAAAAGCAGCAATATTTTTTGGTGTGCCGGAGGGTTTAAAAATAAAACGCCCTTCAGGGATCATAACTTCTAAAACATCACCAACCTTTAGTTCTGTATTGGCGTAAACAGAAAAGGTACCATCATCTACTTTTTTTATTCCGACCGTTAATTTATTTGAGGAAGGAGCCGAAGAAATGGAATAAGCTCTTCTTAGTTCTTGTCCAGCCACCATATGCTTAATAGTAATGTACTGGCCAGGACTATATGTATATGCGTCTTTTATATTTTCTGGTACAATAAAAGTTATAGCGACCGAATTAGGAGTGAGTTGATCTACTGCAGAAACGGTAAGGGAGTGAAAAATGCTCATTAAATAAAAATTTGTGCAAAATTAAGGAAACAACAGGCCATTTTTATTGGGATTATGAAAAATTTAGTTCTTGGTGTAACAAAAATTGTATTTTAGTTACTTATCCTAGTGTAAATTAACCAGCCCATTATGTTCAAACACTTTTTAAACCTTCAATGGAAATCATTTTTTAGAGCTTCTTCCTTCAAAACGGAGATTTGGTTCAAAATACTAATGATTTTTGGAGCCCTTTATTTTATTGCCGTATTCCTAGCGCTTGGTGTAGGTTCCTATTTTATGATAGAAAAGGCAGGATGGGGAGATCCCTTAAGAGTAGTGAACAAATTCATGATTTATTATTTGGTTATGGATTTGGTCATGCGCTATATGCTCCAAAAAATGCCAGTGACCAACATAAAACCTTTATTATACCTGCCTTTTAAAAAGAGTCAGGTGGTAAATTACTCTTTAGGTAAGACAGTGGTTTCATTTTTTAACTGGGCACATGCTTTTTTCTTTATTCCCTTTTCTATTGTTCTTTTGGTTAAGGGCTACTCTCCCATTGGAGTAATAAGATGGCACTTGGGAATGATGGCCCTATTTTATTGTAATAATTTCATCAATGTTTTAGTAAACAATAAAAACGTCATTTTTTATACCATAGCTGGTGTTTTGTTTGTTTTAGGAATCTGTCAATATTATGAGGTTTTCGATATTACAACATACACTGCACCTTTTTTTGATGCGTTGTATGACATGCCTTGGACTGCATTTTTGCCATGGATTGTATTAATAGGGTTGTATCTTACTTCTTTTAATTACTTTAAAAAGAATATGTATTTAGATGGTGGTTTGGCCACAAAACACACAGAAGCCAAAACGGAAGATTTTACTTGGTTGGACAAGTATGGAAAATTGGGCACCTTCTTAAAAAATGATATTAAATTAATCAAAAGAAACAAGCGCTCCAAGACTACCGTCATTATGAGTGTTTTATTCCTTTTTTATGGATTGCTATTCTTTACGGGGGGTATTGAAGCATACGAAAACCCAGTATGGAAGATTTTTGCTGGAATTTTTGTTTCGGGAGGGTTTATGTTCACTTTTGGTTCCTATGTTCCAAGCTGGGACAGTTCGTATTATCCTTTGATGATGAGTCAGAACATATCCTACAAAGAATACTTGGACTCCAAATGGTACCTTGTTATTATTGCTACAGTAATTAGTACTGTTATAGGGACATTTTATCTTTATTTTGGGTGGGATGCTTACTTGGCCGTTTTGGTTGGAGCAGTTTACAATGTTGGGATTAATTCTTATTTGGTGCTTTGGGGAGGGGCTTATATAAAGACACCAATCGATTTAACATCGAACAAAAAAGCGTTTGGGGACAAACAGGCTTTTAATGCCAAAACCCTTTTGTTGACAATTCCAAAAATGATACTGCCATTGGTTATATATGCCATAGGCCACTATACTATAAATCCGACAGCCGGATATATTTTTGTAGCTCTCACGGGAGTAGTGGGCTTTGCATTTAAAAATTGGGTATTCAAAAAAATAGAACAGATTTATAAAAAAGAAAAATATAAAACCTTGTTGGCCTACAAAGAAAAGTAGACTTATTTTATACAAAAAGATTTAAAAGAAACACATGATAACAGCAACCAATCTTAGTAAAACATACGGGGCGCAAACCGTTCTCAATATTGAAAATCTTGAAATCCCAAAAGGCGAAAGTTTTGGTCTTGTTGGAAACAACGGAGCAGGAAAAACTACTTTTTTTAGTCTTTTGTTGGATTTGATCCAACCTACAACGGGACATATTCTAAACAACGATGTCCAAGTAAATACCAGTGAGGATTGGAAACCATTTACTTCAGCATTCATTGACGAGACTTTTTTGATAGGCTATTTAACTCCGGAGGAATACTTTTATTTCATAGGGGAGCTTAGAGGTCAGAATAAAGCTGACGTAGATGCCTTAATTTCCAATTTTGAGGACTTCTTCCATGGAGAAATATTGGGGCAGAAAAAATATTTAAGAGACTTATCCAAAGGAAATCAGAAAAAGGCAGGAATCGTGGCATCTTTTATTGGAAATCCAGAGGTAGTTATTTTGGACGAACCTTTTGCCAATCTGGATCCAACTACGCAAATAAGACTAAAAGGAATTATCAAGGATTTGGCAAAAAACAATGATGTTACCGTGTTGGTATCAAGTCATGACTTAATCCATGTAACTGAGGTTTGTGAACGTATTGTAGTGTTAAACAAGGGAGAGGTTGTAAAAGATATCCGAACATCAACAGAAACACTTAAGGAGCTGGAAAGTTTCTTTGCGGGATAGGCTTTCTGTGTTGTAAAAAAAGGACTGGGCGCAAATGCATTTTGGAACTCCGAAAAAATAAATGCATTTTACCGATGAAGCATATAATATTCTGCTAGTTTTTCAGTTAAGAGTAAACAAGAATATCGATAATTTTGAAGCTTTATTTTAAATTTGTTTTATCTGCCGTTTTGGGGATTGTGGTCTTTAATGCATGTTCCACAAAGAAAGATGCCCTTATAAACAGGAATTGGCATGCGCTTAATACCAAGTACAATACCCTGTACAATGGCAATATTGCTTTTGAGGAAGGCAGGGAAACACTCAATGACTCATACCAGGATGACTATTGGGAGATTTTGCCTATAGAACGCCTCGAGGTTACAGATGAAATAAAACTGGATTCTGAAAACAACAACCCCAATTTTGTAATTGCAGAGGAAAAGGCCACCAAGGCCATACAAAAGCACAGTATGGACATTAAGGATGTGGAACGAAATCCACAGACTGATGAGGCATTCCTCTTATTGGGAAAGGCTCGATATTTTGATCAACGCTATATACCAGCCTTAGAATCTTTTAATTATATTCTTAGGAAATATGAAGAGAGCGACAAATTAAATGAAGCCACTATTTGGAGAGAGAAGGTGAACATACGGTTGGAGAACGAAGAATTGGCCATAAAAAACCTAAAGACACTTTTTAAATACGAAACCTTAAGGAATCAGGAGTATGCCGATGCAAGGGCGGTAATGGCTCAGGCCTATATTAATCTAAAAGCTCCCGACACGGCCATTCATCAACTTAAAATTGCATCCACCTACACCAACAAAAACGCTGAAAAGGGGAGATATTATTTCATTATTGGTCAGTTGTACAATCAATTGGAACATAAGGACAGTGCCAACTATGCTTTTGACAAGGTAATTGCCTTGAATAGAAAATCCCCAAGAGTATATATGATCAATGCACATCTTCAAAAAATAAAAAACACAGAAGTTACTGAAGAAAATGAGGAAGAACTATTGGACTATTTGACCGATTTAGAGGAAAATCGGGAAAACAGACCTTTCTTGGATAAAATCTACAGGCAGATTGCCGAATATCATTTGAATAATAAGTCTGATAGCTTGGCTTTGGTATATTTCAATAAGTCTCTTAGGGCAACTCAGAACGAACCTAAATTAAATGCTTTTAATTATACAGATTTGGCGGAACATCATTTTGATAAAAATGAATACAAAACTGCTGGGGCATACTATGATAGTGTATTAACAAATCTACCTGAAAACACTAGGACGTACCGCTCTATAAAAAAGAAGCTGGATAATTTAGAGGATGTAATTTCCTATGAAGAAGTTGTACAATATACAGATAGCGTAATTAACCTGTACAACATGCCCAAAGAAAAGCAGACGGCCTATTTTGAGGAATATATTGCAGAGATAAAGAGAAAAGATGAGGAGGCCGCCAAAAAGGAAACGGAACGTCAAAACGCAGGTATAGCTGCTTTCGCCGAAACCAAAGGGGGAAAGGCAAATAAAGGCAAGTTCTATTTCTATAACATTACAAGTTTGGGTTACGGTAAAACGGACTTTAGAAACAATTGGGGAGAACGTGTTCTAGAAGACAATTGGAGATGGTCCAATAAAAGCATCACTATTCCGGTTGATGGTATTGAGGGAGAAATTGTGTCCACTACAGGAACAGCCACCACAGGCGAAATCACCGAAGAACAAAAATATTCCTTGGATTTTTATCTGGACAAAATACCAACAGATATTGCTGTCATTGATAGCTTAAAAACAGAAAGAAACTTTGCTAACTATCAGCTAGGCCTAATTTATAAAGAAAAATTTAAGGAGAATCTTTTGGCTGCCGGTAAATTGGAGCGGGTCTTAGAATCTAATCCAGAAGAGCGTTTGGTGCTTCCATCCAAATATAACCTTTATAAGATATATGAGGAATCGGGAAGTAATTTAGCGTCGGGTATGAAGGACAACATAATTAAAAACCATCCTGATTCTCGTTATGCTGAAATTTTATTGAATCCACAAGCGTTGTTGGAAGATAATATTGGGGGCCCGGATGATAAATATGCTCAATTGTATAAGCTATATCAAAACCAAGAATTTCTGCAGGTAATTACTGGTGCAGAAGAAAATATAAACACGTATACAGGGGATGAAATAGTGCCAAAGTTTGAAATGTTGAAAGCAAATGCCATTGGTAGACTAAATGGATATACAGATTTTAAAGAAGCCCTTAATTATGTGGCCCTAAACTACCCCAATAATCCTGAAGGCAAAAAAGCACAGCAAATGGTGGATGAGCAATTGCCAAAATTGGAACCTAAGGAATTTAAATTGGAAACTGGGGCAACCAATAGTGGAAATTGGAAAGTTGTTTTCCCGTTCAAAAGAAGGGATAATGAGAAAGCAAAAGCATTGATGGAGCTTCTTAAGAAATCCATAACAGATTTGAGGTACAGTAACGTAGTGTCCAAAGATATTTACAATTTAGAGAACCAATTTGTCGTGGTGCATGGCTTTTCAACAAAAGATAGGGCATTGGGCTATGCGGAGCTTTTAAAAAACAATAAGGATTATAAGGTGGCTTATGAGAATTTTGTAATTTTATCATCCAACTACAAAACAATACAAGTACATAAAAATTTAGAGGAATATAAAGAGCAAGTTTTAACCCCAAAACCCTAGAACAATGTTTTCAGACAACAAAAAACCCAGAGTTATGACAGAATTAGGTGGACAACCCAACAGAATTGAGAAAAACACAAAAATCAAAGGAGATATTATCTCTGAAGCGGATTTTAGAATAGATGGAAAACTGGACGGAAATGTAAAAACATCCGGCAAAGTAGTAATTGGTAAAGATGGCTACATTCACGGCAAAGTAGAGTGTGTAAATGCGGATATAGAAGGTAGTTTTAATGGAGAGCTTTTGGTTTCCCAGCTATTATCTTTAAAATCATCTGCGGTTATAGAGGGAACAGTTTCTGTTGCAAAATTGGCCGTTGAACCTGGAGCAACTTTTAATGCAGCTTGCACGATGGGGGCAAAAACTTCAAGCAATACATCCAGTGCTTCTTCTAGCTTTAAACAAGGAGCTATAAAAACCAATGAGCCAGCAAAAGCCTCGTAAGAAGAATACATTAAAAAATGCTTTAGTGCTTACGGGCATAGCTTTTGAAATGGGAGCCATTATTTTTTTGGCTGCCAATGGGGGAAAATGGCTGGACAGCTATTATGGTAATGAAAAAAGAATTTTTACCGCATTTGCCACACTTATTGGTGTGGCAATTTCTATTTGGGTAGTTTTGCGACAACTTAAAAGAATTAATCAATAATGCCAAAATCCAATACTATTCCGCGATTTCTTGTTTATCTATTAATCTCTTTAGGGCTGGCTTTTGTTGTGCACATAACAATTCTAAAAAGTGCAGGTTTTCCCAAATATGACAACTTTATTGTAAAGTCTTATATAGTTAATGGCACACTCGCCGGACTTATATATATTATAATTTTTGTTTTTAAGCAAAAGCTTAAGAACCAAATAGGATTTCTATTTATGGGGGGTAGTTTTCTAAAGTTTATTTTCTTTTTTCTTCTTTTTTACCCTCTTTACAAAGAGGATGGCAATATTAATAGGTTGGAGTTTGCAGCTTTCTTTGTGCCTTATGCAATTTCCTTGATAATTGAGACAATTTTTATGGCCAAAATGCTCAATAATCTTAAATAACTGGCACATCTCTTTTTACGTTAGAAATTCCTTGAAAATAACTCGGCAAATGCTTTTTTCTTTTTGGTATAATAGCGTACATTTGCACCGATTTTTAGAGACCGATATTTTTGACCGACATGCGAAAACAATTTTTTGTTAAGTTTCTTTTTATTGCTTTGTGCCTTATGGGCTTTACTTCATATGCGAGTGATAAGGAAAATGCAACTGAGGAGTCTGGAAAAGACCTTAAAACGGAAATAAAAGAATATATTCAGCATCACTTACAGGATTCTCATGATTTTTCTTTGTTTTCTTATACAAAGGAAAATGGAGAACATAAATATGTAGGCTTTCCTTTGCCTATTATTTTATGGGATAATGGGTTAAAAGTATTCTCGTCATCTAAATTCCATCATGGAGAAGAAATTGCCGAGGTTGATGGAAATCATTATAAACTGTACCACAGCAAAATATATAAGACAGATGCTCATGGAGCCATCAATTATGATGAAGAGCATCACCCTACTAATGCAAAACCTTTGGATTTTTCAATTACCAAGAATGTTGTAATGATATTCATTACTGGGTTGTTGATGCTTTGGTTGTTCACAAGTTTGGCTAAGTCATATTCAAAGAACAATGGAGTTCCAACAGGAGCTGGGCGTTTCTTTGAGCCAATTGTGTTGTATATCAGGGATGATATTGCAAGACCCAATATTGGTGAAAAAAGATACAAGAAGTACATGCCTTTCTTGTTGACCATCTTTTTCTTTATTTGGTTCTTGAATATTTTTGGGCTAACGCCATTAGGGATTAACGTCACGGGAAATATAGCTATAACATTCTCTTTGGCTATAATGACATTCTTGATTACCAATTTCACGGGAACAAAAGATTATTGGATGCACCAGTTTGATCCTTTGGGAAAGTCTTTGCCTTGGTATGGTAAAATATTATTATACATCATATTGGTGCCAATTGAATTGCTTGGGTTAATCATAAAACCTTTTTCATTATTGATTCGTCTATATGCGAATATGCAGGCGGGACATATTGTATTAATGAGCTTAATAGGGTTAATGTTTATTTTTAAAAGCTGGTTGGGAAGCCCACTTTCATTTTTATTGGCCTTCGCCATTTCATTGATTGAGATTTTAGTAGCATTGCTACAAGCATATATTTTCACCATGTTGTCTGCTTTGTATTTTGGATTTGCATCTGAAGAACATGAGCATGAGCATGAACACGAGGCGGAATTGTCTCACTAAAAATGAATTTTTAATTTTTAAACTAGATAGATTATGGAAATTCCATTAATGGTAGGTGCAGGTTTGGTTGTTATCGGTGTTGGTATCGGTATTGGTAAGATTGGTGGTTCAGCAATGGACGCTATTGCTCGTCAGCCTGAGGCTTATGGAAAGATTCAAACGGCGATGTTGATTGCAGCAGCGCTTATTGAAGGTATTGGTTTTGCTGCCTTGTTTGCGGTATAATCGAAAGTAAAGACAAATAGCTGCAACGGTTGGTTGCAGCTATTGTTTCTATTTAAAAATTAAGCTTTTTAAAATTTAAGAAATGGAAAAGTTATTAAATGAATTTTCAATTGGTTTGTTCTTTTGGCAAACTCTATTGTTCGGTTTGCTGTTGTTCCTTTTATGGAAGTTTGCATGGAAGCCAATCTTAAATGCCGTTAACGATAGGGAAGATGGTATCAAGGATGCACTTGCAGCTGCTGAAAATGCTAAAAAAGAGATGCAAAATGTAACCGCCGATAGCGAAAAGTTGCTGAAAGAAGCAAGGGCTGAACGTGAAGCTTTGTTAAAAGAAGCCCGCGAAATAAAGAATACCATTGTTTCAGACGCAAAAGAACTGGCTAAAACAGAAGGAGATAAAATCATAAAGCAGGCCCAAGCCGCTATAGAAAGCGAGAAAAAGGCAGCGGTTGCAGATATAAAAAATCAGGTAGCTAATTTATCAGTGGAAATTGCTGAAAAAGTTATCAAAGAAGAATTGTCGGACAAAAGCAAGCAGTTAAAACTTGTTGAGGGGATGTTGGGCGATATCAAATTGAACTAAGTTAAGATGAACGAAGCTAGAGCAGCCATACGTTATGCCAAAGCAACTTTGAACCTTGCAGTTGATAAAAAAGCTGCGGATGCCATAGATGTAGATATGCGTACTATTTCTAGTACCATAACAGATAATACTGAGTTACAGAATTTTCTCGACAGTCCGGTGACTAAGGGAGAAGTAAAAAAGAATGCCTTAAAAGAGGTATTTAAGGGAAGTCATGAAATTACTAAAGGATTAATTGATACCCTTACAGATAACAAACGTATTACTTTGTTAAAGGATGTTGCCTTAAAATATATAATTCTTCATGAGCAGTTAAAAGGGAAAGACATTGCCTATGTAACAACGGCAGTTCCTTTAACAGCGGATTTAGAAAAGAAAATATTGGCCCAAGTGGTTAAGCTTACAGGAAACAATGTTACAATTGAAAATAAGGTTGATGAAAGCATTGTTGGTGGTTTTGTATTGCGTGTAGGAGATTTGCAATATGATGCTAGTGTAGCAAATAAATTAAACGGATTAAAACGAGAATTTACAAATAGTCTATAAAGATGGCAGGAGTAAAAGCAGCTGAGGTATCAGCAATATTAAAACAACAATTATCCGGATTCGAAGCTAAAGCTTCTTTGGATGAAGTAGGAACGGTTTTACAAATTGGTGATGGTATCGCTAGAGTATACGGTTTGTCCAATGTTGGGTACGGAGAATTGGTAGAGTTCGAAGGAGGCTTACAGGGAATAGTACTAAACTTGGAAGAAGACAACGTAGGTGTGGTATTATTAAGCCCTTCTAGAGATGTTAAAGAAGGCTCAACTGTAAAGAGAACACAAACTATTGCATCCATTAAAGTGGGTGAAGGTATTGTTGGACGTGTTGTAAACACTCTAGGAGAACCTATCGATGGAAAAGGAGCTATTTCTGGTGATTTGTTCGAAATGCCCTTGGAGCGTAAAGCGCCAGGTGTTATCTATCGGGAACCGGTAACTGAGCCACTTCAAACAGGTATTAAGGCAATTGATGCCATGATACCAGTAGGAAGAGGGCAACGTGAGTTGGTTATTGGTGACCGTCAGACAGGTAAGACTACTGTTTGTATTGATACCATATTAAATCAAAAGGAATTTTACGATGCGGGAGTTCCTGTATACTGTATATATGTTGCTATTGGTCAAAAAGCATCTACGGTTGCTGCCATTGCGCAAACATTAGAGGACAAAGGAGCATTGGCTTATACAACTATTGTTGCGGCTAACGCATCCGACCCTGCTGCAATGCAGGTGTATGCTCCATTTGCCGGTGCTGCAATTGGTGAGTACTTTAGAGATACTGGTAGACCAGCATTAATTATTTATGATGATTTATCTAAGCAAGCTGTTGCATATCGTGAGGTTTCTTTATTGTTAAGAAGACCACCGGGACGTGAGGCTTACCCTGGAGATGTTTTCTACCTTCACTCTAGATTATTGGAGCGTTCGGCAAAAGTTATTGCGGATGATGGTATTGCTAAAAACATGAATGACCTTCCAGACTCATTAAAACCAATCGTAAAAGGTGGAGGTTCTTTAACGGCCTTGCCAATTATTGAGACCCAGGCAGGAGATGTATCGGCCTATATTCCAACCAACGTAATTTCTATTACTGATGGTCAAATTTTCTTGGAGCAAGATTTGTTCAACCAAGGGGTTCGTCCTGCGATTAACGTAGGTATATCAGTATCTCGTGTGGGAGGTTCTGCTCAGATTAAATCCATGAAAAAAGTGGCAGGTACATTAAAACTTGATCAGGCACAATTCCGTGAATTGGAAGCATTTGCCAAGTTTGGTTCTGATTTGGATGCTGCAACCTTAAATGTGATTGAAAAAGGACGTCGCAACGTTGAAATATTAAAACAAGCACAAAACGACCCTTATACAGTAGAAGATCAAGTAGCAATTATTTATGCAGGGTCTAAGAACTTGTTAAAAGATGTTCCTGTTGATAAGGTAAAAGAATTTGAAACTGATTTTATAGAATTCTTAAACGCCAAGCATAGGGGAGTTTTAGACACCTTAAAAGCCGGTAAGCTTACTGATGAGGTTACGGACACCTTAACATCAGTTTGTAAGGAAATGTCTGAGAAGTATAATTAATCCAATTTTAATCAAGTTCTTTCTTTTAGAAAGGATTTAGAATAGGAAAGATGGCAAACTTAAAAGAAATACGTAATAGAATAGCATCGGTTTCATCAACCATGCAGATTACCAGTGCCATGAAAATGGTATCGGCTGCTAAATTGAAGAAGGCTCAAGATGCTATTACCGCTATGAGACCATATTCGGATAAACTAACTGAACTTTTACAAAGTTTAAGTGGGAGTTTAACTGAAGGAGGAAGCAAATTTGCTGATAATAGAGAAGTGGAAAAAGTGTTGGTGGTAGCCATTACCTCAAATCGAGGTTTGTGTGGTGCTTTTAATACGAATATCTTAAAGCAGAGTCATATATTGGGTAAGAATACCTATGCAGGCAAGCAGGTAGATTTTGTTGCGATAGGGAAAAAGGCCAATGATAGTTTAGGCAAGAATTTTAATGTAATAGCCAATCATAGTGGTGTATTTGATGATTTAACATTTGATAATATAGCAGAAATTGCCGAAAATTTAATGAAGCAATTTACTACTGGCGAATATGATAAAATTGAATTGGTTTATAATAAATTTAAAAATGCCGCCACTCAAATCATTATGACGGAGCAGTTTTTGCCTATTGTTCCTTTAGAAGGAGATGCCAATTCTAATGCTGATTATATTTTTGAACCTTCTAAGGTAGAAATAGTGGAGCAATTGATTCCTAAGTCCCTAAAAACACAATTGTACAAGGCGGTGCGTGATTCTTTTGCCAGTGAGCACGGTGCACGAATGACGGCAATGCACAAGGCAACTGATAATGCAACGGAACTTAGAGACCAGTTGAAATTAACGTACAATAAAGCAAGACAAGCGGCGATTACCAATGAAATCCTTGAGATTGTTGGCGGAGCGGAAGCTTTAAATAACTAATCAACTTTGTTTCCTGCTGAAACAGGAATTTAGATAAGTAGAAACCTCACATTATTGTGAGGTTTTTTATTTTTTAAAATAATATGTAACATTTTGGAAAAATTGTATCAAAAGGGAAAATAAGCTAAAAATCAATTCTCTTATGAAAACAATTAAAACTAGATTAATCGTATTATTTACAATCTTTTCTTTATCGGTATCAGCTCAAAACAAAGCTTTTGAGGTAGAGGTAGTAGGAAAAGGTCAGCCCATTCTTTTCTTCCCAGGATTTACATGTACTGGTGAGGTTTGGGAAGATACGGTAGCCGAACTTTCCAAAACAAATGAGTGCCATGTATTTACTTTCGCAGGTTTTGGGAATGTTGCACCAATTGAAAAGCCATGGTTGCCAAAAATAAAAAACGCCGTAGAGGAATATATCAAAGAAAACAATTTAATAAGACCAATTGTTGTTGGTCACAGTCTTGGTGGAGCTTTAGGTCTTTGGATGGCATCTGAAGAAATAGTTGTGCTAGACAATCTTATTGTTGTTGATGCCCTGCCGTCAACAGGAGCTTTAATTATGCCTAATTTCAATAGTGATTATATGATATATGATAGCCCATATAACAAACAAACTCTAGCTATGAGTGATGAGGATTTTGAGGCCATGGCTAGCCAAATGGCGCAAGGGATGACAATGAATATTGAGAAAAAAGATTTAATTAAAAATTGGATGATACAGGCAGATAGGGAAACTTATGTGTATGGGTATACAGATTTGCTTAAGTTGGACTTACGAAAAGATATTTCAAATATTAAAATTCCCGTAACAGTATTGGGGGCAACACAGCCTTATGGAAAAGAAGCTGCACAAAAAAACTACAAAGAACAGTATAAAAACTTGGAATCCTACAACCTGATTTTTGCAGAAGGGGCTGCCCATTTTATTATGTTTGATAATCCAGAATGGTTTGTAGATCAGTTAAAGGCCCAATTTAAGCAATGAAAGAAGATATCAATTTTGAGCGACTTTATTATGAGAACTACAATATAGTAGTCCGTATATGCTTGGGGTATTTAAAAGGAAATGAATCCTTGGCTCAAGATTTGGCCCAAGAGGTATTTGTAAAGGTTTGGGAAAGCTTAGGGGGCTTTAAAGGAAATAGTAAACTCTCTACATGGATTTATAGAATTACGGTAAACACATGCCTTCTAGAACTTAGGAAAAAGAAATACACATCAGATAAAAACATAGAAGACATTGCCGAAATAAATAATACCGAGGTTGATGCTAGAAAGGAAAATCAATTAAAAAAATTGCATGGTTGTATACAGCATCTTTCAGTAGAAAAAAAAGCACTTATACTTTTAGAGATGGAAGATGTGCCACAAAAGGAAATAGCCGATATTCTTGGGCTTTCCCATGAAGTGGTCAGGACTAGAATTCACAGAATAAAAAATAATCTTAAAAAATGTATTCTCAATGGAAATATTTGAAAATTTAAAAAACGACTGGCAAAATCAATCACATCAAATTCCTTCAGATAAAGAGTTTAAAATGGTGAAGAACAAAATTAAAGCTGTAAAAAGCAAACAACGAATCATGAATGTAATTTTATTGGCAACAGTTTCAATACTTGTTTTCTTTTTCTTTTATGTGTCAGCTTATACGCAAAGTAGAATGATATGGGGCTTGACCTTAATGATAGTGCCGCTTTTGGTTAGAGTAACTATAGAGTTATTTAGTATTAGAAAGCTTAATAAAGTTAATAGAGGTATTGCTTCCAAAGCTTTTAAAGATATACTTAGGAAATATTATAAGTTGAGGAAGCAAATTCATTTTGTAGTTACACCAATTTTAGTTGGCTTATATATTTATGGGTTTACGATGCTTTTGCCGTTTTTTAAGAAAGAACTGTCTACAGGATTTTATAATTATATTGTTGTTTCATCTGTTGTAATATTAATAGTTTTGTCAATTTTTATCATCAAAGAAATTAGAAAAGAACTTCTGTTTTTGAGTGAAATCAAATTAAATTAAAACTATTTAATTTTGGCACTACTTTTGGTTTTATATCTTTATAGCATCAATTATTTGTAAAAATGAAAAACTTAATATATTCAGGAATAATATTGACTTTACTTTTTTCAGGCTGTTCTTCTCAAAAAATTCTACAAACAGAAGCCCCTTTTGTTTTAGGAAATGTTACTGCTCAAAAATGGGTTGGCGGAATGGAACAAACTGGAACTGGGTATGAGTTGAAGATTCCGATACCAGAAATACTCAAGGATAATGTAGTACTGGAAGAAGTTTTTTTTAGAGGGAGAATTGCTGAGATTACCATGGAAAACAAGCAGGTGGCAATGGCAAAATATACCAGTTCCAAGCCAGATATCATAATGCATGCTGATCCTAAGGAAGAAGTTGGAAACCAACCTCCATCCATGGACAAGAAAAGTAAAAAAAAGTTTCCGTTTGAGCTCACTTCCAGTGAAGCTGTTCTAAGCTACAATGAAGATGGAAAAACTAAATACTTTAAAATTAAAAAAGTCAAAGAATTGGCCCCTAAAATATTTCCTGCTGCAAAACCAAGGGACTAACTTTGTCCACAGGGTTTAAATAACTACTTTTAAGCTCTATTTTGTAGCATTGAGCCCATTAAAAAAACTTTTTAAGCAAACTTTTATTTATGGTTTGGCAACTGTCTTGCCAAAAATGCTCTCATTTTTGCTTCTGCCTTTATATACGGGTATTTTGGAAACTGCGGGTTATGGTGAAATATCTGTAATTTTTGCATGGTTTGCAATTTTTAACGTAATTCTTGCCTATGGCATGGAAACCTCTTTTTTTAGGTTTTACAATGGATCCAGAGATAAACACAAAGTAACCTCCACAGCTTTAATATCAATTTTGGCAACTACTCTTATTTTCTTGGTTTTGGCACTTTTGCTACAAAGCACAATTGCCAACATCACCAAAATTGATGCAATGTACATTAAGTATGCTATATATATTATTGCACTAGATGCCTTGGTTGTTGTTCCTTTTGCTTGGCTAAGGGCAAGAGAAAAGCCAATGCGCTATTCCTTGGTTAAAATTTTGAATGTGGTCATTAATTTGGGTTTGAATGTCTTTTTCCTTTTGATTCTTCCAAAAATTATGGCCAACAATCCTGATTCAGTTTTAAAAGGTCTGTACAAGCCCAATTTTGAGATTTCATACATCTTTATATCCAATTTAATTGCCAGCGGGATAACGCTTTTATTAATGATAAGGCTTTATTTTAGAAGGCCCTATGTGTTTGGTTTTTCCTTGTGGAAAAAAATGATGAAGTATGGATTGCCCATTTTGGTAGCTGGAATTGCATTTACTATTAATGAGGTTTTTGACCGTATTTTACTTACAGAACTTCTTCCTGAAAGTATTGCTGATAGTGAAGTGGGGAAATATTCTGCCTGTTACAAATTGGCTTTATTTATGACGCTTTTTGGCACGGCTTTTAGAATGGGAATAGAACCTTTCTTTTTTAGCCACTCTTCATCTAGTAAACCACAATTGGCCTATGCCCAAATCACCAATTATTTTGTAATTCTGGGAAGTGTTATTTTATTGGGAGTCATTGTATTTTCGGATGTGCTAAAAGTAATTTTTATCCAAAATAAAGAGTATTGGGAGGCCATGACCATTGTTCCCATTGTGATTTTAGCGGCCTTCTTTTTAGGAATTTATCATAACCTATCGGTATGGTATAAAGTAACCGATAAAACAATCTATGGAGCTTATATTTCATTGATTGGCGCTATATTAACGATAATAATTAATTATGCTTTAATACCCGAAATTGGTTATATGGCTTCTGCTATCGCAACTTTGTCGGCTTATGGCAGTATGATGTTTTTGTCGTATTTCTTTGGAAGAAAATATTACCCAGTTCCATATAATATGAGGAAAATATTATTTTATCTATTAGTGTCAATTCTGTTTTCTGCTTTATCCTTTTATGCATTTAATAGAAATTTGATTGTTGGTAGTATGCTGTTCTTATTGTTTTTGGGATTGGTATACAAACTGGAAAATGAAAAACTAAAAAGAATATTTATTAAAAATGAAGATTAAAATAATAAATTGTTCCAATCATCCGTTGCCACATTATGAAACCATTGCTTCTGCTGGTATGGACCTCAGGGCTAATATTTCAGAACCTGTAACATTGGCACCTTTAGCAAGGGCCATTATTAAAACAGGTCTATTTATTGAGTTGCCAATAGGTTTTGAGGCTCAGGTAAGACCTAGAAGTGGCTTGGCGGCCAAAAAGGGAGTTACAGTTCTCAATGCCCCTGGAACCGTGGATGCTGATTATAGGGGCGAAATTGGGGTTATTCTTGTGAATCTTTCCAATGTAGAATTTGTTATCGAAGCAGGAGAACGAATTGCCCAGCTGGTCATTGCAAAACATGAAAGGGCAGAATGGATAGAAGTAGATGAATTAACAGAAACCCAAAGAGGAGAAGGAGGCTTTGGTAGTACTGGCGTAAAATAAATTATCATTTTGGCAGAGCCGAAGATTTTGAAAAAAGAATAAATGAAAATTATAGTTCCAATGGCCGGTAGAGGCTCAAGATTAAGACCACATAGTTTAACAGTTCCAAAACCTTTGATTCCTGTCGCGGGAAGGCCTATTGTTCACCGATTGGTTAGTGATATTATCAAGGTATTAGGTGAAAAGGTGGATGAAATTGCTTTTATTTTGGGAGACCCAGCCTTTTTTGGTGATGATGTGGTGGAAAGCTTAAAGGAACTGGCTCAAAACCTGGGCGCAAAACCAAGTATTTATCGGCAATTAGACCCAAAAGGCACAGGCCACGCTATTATGTGTGCGGAGCCATCACTTTTTGGACCGGCTGTAATTGCATATGCGGACACATTGATCAGGGCGGATTTTAATTTGGATAAAGAGGCGGATAGTGTTATTTGGACAAAACGAGTTGATAACCCAGAAGCTTATGGGGTGGTAAACCTGAATGACAAGGAAGAAATCACAGAACTGGTAGAAAAACCGGAGACTTTTGTGAGTGACCAAGCTGTTATTGGGATATATTATTTTAAGGACGTAGGGGTTTTAAAAAATGAACTTCAATATGTTTTGGACAACAACATCATCAACGGAGGGGAATATCAAATAAATGATGGTATAAAACGCATGATGGCCTCCGGAAAAGTGTTTAAAACTGGAACCGTGGATGAATGGATGGATTGCGGAAATAAAAGGGTTACCGTAGAAACCAATCAAAGAATGTTAGGGTTTTTGGAAAAGGATGGAGAATCGTTAATTTCAAATTCCGTACAATTGGATAATGCCAATATCATTGAGCCTTGTTTCATTGGGGAAAACGTTGTTTTAAAGAACACAACAGTTGGTCCTTATGTTTCTATTGGCAATAATACGGTAATAGAGAACTCAACCGTTAAGAATAGTATAATTCAGACCCATAGTAAAATTAATAATGCTAATTTGGACAATGCAATGATTGGCAACCATGCAGTTTTTAATGGTAAGTTTGAAACAATAAGTATTGGTGATTATTCTGTATTGGAATAGTTTTTGTAATTAGTACAGAAATGTTGTTTTCTGGCGTATGCCGTATCTTGAAATCTTTGATTGAATGAGAACGTATCTGCATTTCCTTTTATACTTTGCAATTGGGTGTTTAGCCCTTGGAAATTTATATGCGCAAGAGGGAGAGATAGATGTGGAGGAAAGTGCTGAAGTTTTTTTGGAAGAATATTCGGATGAGTTTCAAGAAACTTTTTTTGAAGCTTTAAAACAAAAGGGAATTGAAAACTATGACCGGGCCATTAACCTCCTTTTAAAATGTAAAAATCTTGACCCTAATAATAAAGTGGTGGATGCGGAACTGGCAAAGGCCTATTATATGTCAAAAGAATACATTTCTGCCCAAGAATATGCCATCAACGCAGTAAATGCAGCTCCAGAAAATATTTGGTACTTAAGTACGTTGGTGGATGTAGTTCAAAGGCAGGGAACAACCATGGAAAGTGTCCATTCTCAAATTCCCTATGGTAATATCAAATTAAAAGAGAATCTGGCCTTAATCTATTACAGGCAGAGAAAATATACAACTGCCTTGAATATACTAAAAGGTATAAAAAAATCGAGTTTTGCAGAAAATTTAACTTCCAAAATTAATGATTCAATTGCTCAAACCGCAAAAATTGCCGATCAAGAGGTTGACAGGGCTAAATTGGATGAAGAAAACGACCCTGTTGATGAACTAAAAGAGCAAATGAATGGTTTAATTGCCGAAAAGGATTTCAAGGGCTTGGAGGTGGTGAGTTTGGAGGCTATGGAGAGTTTCCCCTCCCAACCCTATTTTTATTATGTAAATGGAGTGGCATTGAATAAAAATGGCAGTACAAAGGAGGCAATAGAGGTTTTGAAACTTGCTTTGGATTACACTTTTGATGATGTGGATCTGACCAATAAAATATATTCGGAGCTTGCCAATGCATATAATGCCCTAGGGAACAGTTCCAAGGCAAATATTTATCTTAGTAAAATTAAATCGGGTTTGTAGGACTATGGAGAATTATCTAAAATTTTTACAAAAAGGGGCGCTAGCTATACTTACTTTTTTATTTGTTTTTTCGTGTAAATCCAATAAAGTAGTAATAGATGGAGCTGTTGATGAGAGTATGGTGGCAAAGAATATCATCAAGAACCACTATAGCAATCAACTTAATTATAGGACACTTTCGGGTAGAATGAAAATTGATTATTCTGATGGGGTATCTTCACAAGGAGTGAGTGTTAGTTTACGAATGGAAAGGGATAAGGCCATATGGATAAGTGCACCGCTTGGAATGGTAAAAGCCTACATTACACCAGATAGAGTATCGTTTTATAATAAATTGCAAAACGAATATTTTGATGGAAACTTTAATTATCTAAGTAATCTATTGGGAACTGAACTGGATTTTAAGAAAGTAGAAAACCTTTTGCTGGGTCAGGCTATTTTTGATTTAAGACAAGAGAAGTATAATGCCACTGTTAACAATAGTAATTATGAGCTTAAGCCAAAAAAAGTTCATGAACTATTTAAGGCACTGTTCCAAATAGAGCCCAAAAATTTTAAAATGGCCACGCAGCAAATTTCCCAACCGTGGGAGAAAAGATTGCTGGAAATACAGTATAAAAACTATCAAGAAATAGACAAAAGGGTTTTGCCCAATGAAATTGGTATTGTTGCAATACAGGATGAGGAAAAAACAATGATTGATATAGAATACAGAAATATTGAATTCAACAAACCCATGAATTTTCCTTATAAAATACCAAAAGGTTTTAAGGAAGTGGTTTTAAAGTAATATGAGAAATAAAAGGTTTAATTTTATTTATATTGTTTTAATTACATTATTTGTTTGTGCTCCTTTAATGGCCCAAACCAATGAGCAAAAAGCACTTGAAGCAAAAAGGGCACAGCTTCAAAATGAAATAAAAGAAATAAACCGCCTTCTTTTTGCCGAAAAAAAAGAAAAGGGCAATGTGTTGGATCAAATGGATGCTTTGGACCAAAAAATAAATGTGAGCCAACAACTTATCAGGGTTACCAATCAGCAATCCAATTTATTGAACCGACAAATAAATACCAACATACGTAGCATATCTAAATTAAGGGAAGATTTAAAAACCTTAAAAGAGGAATATGCCAATATGATTCAAAAATCATATCAAAATAAGTCCCAACAAAGTAGATTAATGTTCTTGCTGTCTTCTGAGAATTTTTTCCAGGCGTTTAAGCGCTTTCAATATATGAAACAGTATACGGAATATAGAAAAGAACAAGGAGAGCAAATTGTGACAAAGACGGATGAGCTTGCCAATTTGAACAAGGGACTTACGGAGCAAAGAAAACAAAAGGATGTATTGGTGGCGGAAAATATAAAAATAAAGAATCAACTTTCTGTTGAAATGAACAACCAGAAAGAGTTGTTAAGATCTATTAGGAGTAATGAAAGCAAATATGCTTCGGCAATTCAGAAGAAAACAACTGAAGCCCGTAAAATAGACCAACAAATTGAGCGATTGATTCGTAGTGCCATTGTAGCGTCCAACAGGGAATCTGGAAATACTTCTAACAGTAGTACTTTTGCCCTTACTCCTGAGGCGACCCTTATTGCCAACAATTTTACCGCCAATAAGGGCAAACTTATTTGGCCAGTAGAAAAGGGAATTAAAAGCAAGGGTTTTGGCGTATATAGTGATGCTGTTTACCCCGGAATAAAGCATCAGAACAACGGAGTTATTATAGCCACGGACAAGGGCACTAGGGCACGTGCCGTTTTTGAAGGCGAGGTCATTGCCGTTTTGGCTGTCCCAGGGGGCAGTAAAGGAGTGCAAATAAAACACGGAAATTTTATAAGTACATATTATAATTTATCCAATTTGTATGTGAAAAAGGGGGATAAAGTAGTGGTAAAGCAGGAATTAGGGGAAATAAATACCAATCGGTCTAATGGACAGACCCAATTAAAGTTCTATTTGTATAAAAATACAACAAAACTAAATCCAGAAGACTGGATCTATCAGTTATAACCTTACCCAACAAACAGAGCCTTAAGCTCTGTCGCGTCATCAGGCTTCATTTTTCCTGCCAAGACTAGACTTAGTTGTTTTCTTCGCAAAGCCCCCGCAAATCGCTCCTTTTCGAGCTCAGTTTCAGGATGTATGGCAGGTACTTTTGTCGGTTTCCCTGCATCATCAACAGCAACAAAGGTATATATGGCTTCATTTGCCTTAAGACGGCTCCCATCCACATTCTCCATCCATACATCTATATAGACTTCCATCGATGTTGTAAAAGCTCTTGATACCTTGGCTTCCACGGTAACAACGCTTCCCAGGGGAACAGCAATATTAAAGGCAACATGGTTAACGGAGGCGGTTACGGTGATACATTTGCTATGGCGACCGGCCGCAATACTTGCCGCTCTGTCCATTCTTGCCAATAATTCTCCCCCGAACAGATTGTTCAAGGAATTGGTCTCACTTGGGAGCACCATGTCGGTCATTGTGGTTATGGATTCGCTGGGCGTTTTGGACTGCATATCTTTTTTTGGCAAAGATAGGCACTTACTTAAAATAATAAAGCGAATATTATTTTACGGATAGCATCCATGCTTCGCTGGACTCCGTTCTCTTAATTTTTCTCAGAAACTGCAAGGCTTCCTTGGCATCTGTAAAACTATCGTAACTTATTTGGTGCAATCCATAGGCATTGGTGCCAATATAGGTAGCGTTATAACCTCTGTCCCTCAGTTCCTGTACTTTTTTCTCGGCGTTTGTTTCAATTCTGAAGGCACCGGCCACGATGTGATGTATTTTCTGGCCTTTTGATGGAGTGGGGGCAACTTTGTCCGTGCCCTTAGTTTTTGCATTAATGGTCAAAGGGGGTAATTCCAAGGGTTTGGAATTAAAGAATGTTGCTTCTTGAATGCTTCTAAAAACCTCTTCGTTAGCTTCTTGCCTTACTACTTCTTGATTTCCTATATTATTCTTATAAAACTGAAAACCAGTAAAACCAGTGGATAGCGCCAATAGAACAACCGCTGCATATTTTAAATAGGGTCTAAAAGAATGGTTTTCAGTCACCTCTTGTCTACTTTCCGGAGTAATGATAAATGGAATTTTTTCTTCTAATTCAACAACTTCCTCTTTTAAGACCTCTCTTGTAATTGGAGCAGATACAAAAGAATTTAACCCATAGGAAGAAGTTAGATAATTGACCAACTGCGTAGGTTGAAACTGGATTTTCCCCTCATCATTTAGCCACATATCTCCTATATTGGGTAGCATAAGTCTTTCCCCGTTCTTTAGTTGTTTTTTCCATTCCCCTACAGAATTTTCTACATGGATGAGCATTTCTTCATAAGAAGTTTTCTCTACATCGGCCATATAAGAAACCAAAAGTCCGTCATTGGATGATACCTGTTCGTTAAACGAAAGGACTTTGCTAGGGGGGTAAAATGAATTTGTATGCTCTAGGATATAGGCAGATTTAATTTGAGTAAGGAACGCACCAAGTTTTGGTACTGCTACACAATTATATCGATACAATAAATCAGCTATATATTTTTCCATAGGTTCTAGAACAAATATTGAAAAAAAACTGAACGAATAAAATAAGCGGCATAACTTTTTATTAACATTCTAATTTGTGTATTTTGCCACCCTTACAATATTGTTTTTTAAATGACTAAAGATGAATTAATTGCGGCCTTAAGGCTTCAGAACATACCCAATATTGGGGATGTTACCGCTAAAAAGCTGATTTCACATTGTGGCAGTCCAATAGCAGTTTTTGATGACAAACCGCAAAACTTATTAAAAATTAATGGTATAGGGACTAATACCCTAAAGGGTCTTTTTGATGCGGAACATATGGAGGCTGCCGAGAATGAATATCAATATATTCAGGATAATGAAGTGTCATACAATTACTTTATGGATGCTGATTATCCTGATTATCTAAAGCATTGTATTGATGGGCCTATTTTGGTTTTTAGTAAGGGAAATATAGATTTAGCCAACCGAAAAATCATAAGTGTGGTTGGTACTAGGAACATTACAAGTTATGGCACTGCTTTTTGTGAAAGATTAATAGAGGATTTGGCACCTCTGAACCCCATTATTGTCAGTGGTTTTGCCTATGGAGTGGATATATGCATACAGCGGGCGGCTATTAAGTATAATCTACAAACTATAGGTTGTTTGGCACATGGACTAAACCAAATATACCCAAAGGTACATTCCAAGTATGTACCACAGGTGCATAAAAATGGAGGTTTTATGACGGAATTTTGGAGCAATACCAACCCAGAACGGGAAAATTTTTTAAAACGAAATAGAATTATTGCCGGCATGACAGAGGCCACTATAGTCGTAGAATCGGCCGAAAAAGGAGGAAGCTTGGTAACAGCTGATATTGCGAATAGTTATGATAGGGAAGTTTTTGCTGTTCCGGGACGGGCAGGAGATAAGTATAGTACGGGTTGTAATAATCTTATAAAGCAACAAAAGGCACATGTATTGACATCCGCAGCTGACTTAATCTATTTGTTGAACTGGGATGTGGAAAACATGGAAAACACAACGATTCAAAAGCAATTGTTTGTGGAATTGAATGAAGAAGAAGGAATCATATACGATTTATTGCAAAAAAAAGGAAAGCAAATGTTAGATGCAATTGCATTGGAATGCAAGATTCCTGTTTATAAAGCATCCTCTACACTTTTAAACATGGAAATGAAAGGGGTGATACGCCCTTTACCTGGAAAATTGTTTGAAGCTATTTAGTTTTTCACCTTATAATGTCTAATGTTATTAGTATCCCACCTTACTTCTAACCCTTTCCAGCACTTCATTGGCTACTTTTTTGGCCTTTTCTGCGCCAAGAGCCAAAGCTTCATCCACTTCGTTTAAGTTGTTCATATAATAATCAAACTTATCGCGAGCATCGCCAAACTTGGTGGAAATGACTTCGTACAATGCTTGTTTGGCATGTCCATATCCATAATTTCCTGCCAAGTAGTTGGCACTCATTTCTTCTATTTCCTCTTGTGAAGCTAAAATTTTATACAAGGCAAAGACATTGTCATGGGTTGGGTCTTTTGGGTCTTCCATGGGTGTACTATCGGTTTGGATGCCCATAATCTGTTTTCGTAGTTTTTTATCGGTTTGGAAAATATCTATAATATTTCCTTGGCTTTTACTCATTTTACCACCATCAGTACCTGGAATGTACATGGTTTCTTCTTGCACCTTGGCTTCCGGCAACACAAAAGTCTCCCCAAGTTGTGCATGAAAACGGGAAGCTACGTCCCTTGTCATTTCCAAATGCTGTAACTGGTCTTTTCCCACAGGCACAATATTGGCATCATACAACAAAATATCGGCCGCCATAAGCATGGGGTAGGTAAATAAACCGGCATTTACGTCCTCCAACCTATCCGCTTTATCTTTAAAAGAATGAGCAAGTGTTAATCTTTGATATGGAAAAAAACAACTTAAATACCAGGAAAGTTCCGTTACCTGGGGCACATCACTTTGTCTATAAAAAACAGATTTTTCAATATCAAGTCCAAAAGCCAACCATGTTGCAGCTGTGGCGTAGGTGTTGTTGCGCAAAGTTGTACCATCCTTTATCTGTGTAAGCGAGTGCATATCGGCGATAAAAAGAAAGGCTTCGTTATCTGGGTTTTCCGCCATTTGTATAGCTGGTAATATTGCTCCCAATATATTTCCTAGGTGTGGGGTTCCTGTACTTTGTACTCCTGTTAAGATTCTTGCCATTTATAATTTAGATGAAAGTGGGACAAAGGTAAAAGAAATCGTAAAAAACCTTTTGAAATTCTTACTTTTGATGAAATGCGAACCTTTTTTAGGCATATAGGACATATTTTCTACCGCATTTGGTTCTATATTTTGGTGGCTATTCCTATTTTTTTGTTTTTTCCTTTACTTTTTGTTTTTTCCATTTCGGAAAAGACCTATCCCCAATTTTTCTGGCTTGCAAGGAACATCTGGGCCAATTTTATACTGTATGGTATGGGGTGCTTTCCTAGAATTGGATGGGAACAGAAAATGGAAGAGGGGAAAAGTTATATGTTGGTCGCCAACCATACCAGTATGTTGGATATTATGTTAATGCTTAAAATTAGTAAAACCCCTTTTGTGTTTATTGGCAAGAAGGAATTGGTGAAAATTCCAGTGTTTGGATTTTTCTATAAACGTGTCTGTATTATGGTGGATAGAGATAGTAGCAGGAGCAGGGTTGGAGTATATAGAAGAGCGCAAAAAAGATTGAATGAAGGCTCTAGTATTTGTATTTTTCCAGAAGGAGGGGTGCCAGATGAAAAACTTGTTTTGGATGAATTTAAGGATGGTGCATTTAGAATGGCAATTGCACATAAAATCCCTATTGTACCCATGACTTTTTATGATAATAAAAACCGGTTTTCATTTACTTTTTTCAGTGGAAAACCTGGTCCGTTACGTGTTAAAGTCCATCCATTTTTTGAAACAGGTATGCTGGATGAAGATGATAAATACAATCTAAAGGTAGAAGTAAGGGAAACTATTTATAATGAATTGATGGCAGATATAAAAAAATAAGCGCCCCACAAGTGTGGGGCGCTTAAAAGCATCACTGTATAGTCACAGTGATTACCTAACCAACATCTTTCTAAAACTTAAATTTTATTCCACTATACACACCTATGGAATAGGGTTGAAAACTCCCTGAAGCTTCTGAAAAGGTATTCAGATGATATTTAAACATGGGTTCCACATTAAGCTGTGTCTTTGGTGTTATTTTGTAATTGATTCCAAAACCAATATTGGTACTAAAGTTTATGGGGTTTATATTGTTGGCCTCACCCATTTCGGTGGATAGCCCATCGGATTCCAATACTATATTGTTGTCCATAAGAAACATAGAGCTAACTCCTCCAATTAAATTTACCCCCAACTTCTTATCAACTAGTGCATAGTTCAATTCTAAGGGCATTTCTAAATATCCAAATTGTTGTAACATGTTGCCGTTCAAAGCGGGAGCAGATGCAGAAGTTTCATTGTCCACAAAAGACTTAGGCTTTAAACTACTCTCTACCACAATACTTCTGGAACTTTTGGAATAGTTGATATTGTCTATGTCCGCTGTACCGTTCAACGTTGATGAAAAGGCAATATCATTGGTATTGTATCCATAATCTGCACGATGTATTCCAGAACGGATACTTAATTTTTTGCTAATATCATAAGAGACATTAATACCAAAGCTTAAGTTTACATCACCAGATTTGGAATTGGAAGCAAAATCCGAGTCAATAGGAGAACCATTGCCAATACTATTGTAATATACTGGGGCAATGCTTGGGCCAATAGACCATCTTTTAGAATTGTTTTCCACGATTGCCTCTTCGGCGTTATTTTCTTTTATCTCATCAAGAAGTGATTTTTTAGATGATTTTTCTAGAAGATCTTCTTTTTTCTCTTCCCTTTGAGCAACCGTATTTTCCTCATCTTTTATAAGAACTGTATTGACAGTGTTTCTCTTTTCATTACTGGAATCCGCAAGATTGTCCGCATTCACAACGACTTCTTTATCAACAACAGACGAAAAATTATAACTATCGGTATTTTCTTGCGAAGCCATTCCGTCAGATTCTTCCCTAGAACTATTTGCCAAGTCGGGTTGACTATTTTTTTCGGTCTGTTTTTTAGGAATATTTATCGAATTATTATCACTGGAGCCACTATTTTTATCGCTGGAATTGACGTCATCGTTAGTAACCACTGCACTCTCATTCTCCGTAATTGGCACAATCAAATCTTTATTCGAATTTGGTTTCTCTTTGTTGACTGGAATTGTTGTATTTTCAATATCAGTTGTGATGGGGTTTGTGGTATTATCGTCTTTAAAAGGGTTGATTATATAAAATAAAATGGCCAATAGCGCGGCTATGCCTCCAAGTCTCCACCATATGGGGATAACTTTTCGGTCTTTTTTCATATTGTCCAAGGAAACTTCGATAGATCTCCAGACTTTCTCATCTGGAATCTTTTCAAAGTCTTTAAACTTTTCTTGAAACAAATTGTCCAAATTCTTTTTGCTCATTTCTCTGATGCGTTAGGCAATGTTTATGCTTTCTTTTTCGATTTTTTCTTTTAATATCATCCTTGCTCTTGCAAGATTGGATTTTGATGTGCCTGTGGACGTTCCTAAGAGTTCGCTTATTTCCTTATGGGAAAATCCGTCCAGGACATAAAGGTTAAAGGTTGTTCTGTATTTGTTTGGCAGTTCCTGTATATAACCAAGAAGTGTTGCTAGACTAATATCTACATAACCACTTTCAACAGTAGTTTCTTCCTCATAATTTTCTGAAACTACATTTAAATGTTCTTCTTTTCTATATTTCTGTAAAACCGTATTTACAGTAATTCTTTTTATCCACCCTTCAAAAGAGCCTTTTTGGGAGTATTGGTCTATTTTGTTGAAAATGGTCAAGAAACTATCATGCAGGTTGTCTTCAGCCTCGGTCTTATTTCGAGAATATTTTAGGCATACACCGAACAGTATACTAGCATATTTGCGGTATAGCTGTTCTTGGGCTTTTCTATTTCCCTTCTTACAATCGTGTATGAGCCTATCTAAACTCAAAATATTGGTTAGGTATTTAGTTTTTAGCACTTAGTTTACTGGGATGTCTACCTCTATAAATTGAGGATTTCCATTTTCATCTTCCCCACTCCAAAATTTAAAATGATATGTATCTGAATATAACACTTGAAAATCAAAAGAAGTTTGCACTTCTTGGTTTACTTCGACACAAGTTGTTTGATCTGTAAAAACAGACCCAACAACCACAACCTCCCTTGTGGTCTGGTCAACTTTGATTACGTCAAAACCTTGAAAAAATGTACACTCATCAGACCTAAGATACGTAACATTAATTTGATAGGTGTCATTAACATCAAAGGATTCCGGAACCTCAACTTCAACAATCTGTAAATAGGCAAATTCAAAATTTGCGTCATCATTGTCCAAGCTGCAAGACCCTAAGGTTATGGCGGCAAATAAGGCAACCATATAGAAAAACAACCTCTTCATAACTCTTGATTTTCTTACTAAAGATGAAAATTAAAAATAAAGGTTGCGTGAGGAAACAAAAAATCCCGCAAATAGCGGGATTTTAACTTATTCTTTTATGGCATTCAGTGCTTCTTTTATCTTTCCTTCGAGTTCTTCCAAGAGTTCTGGATTATCCAAGAGAAGGTTTTTTACGGCATCCCTACCTTGACCAAGCTTGGTGTCCCCATAACTGAACCAAGAACCACTTTTCTTGATTATCTCATACTCTACACCAAGATCCAAAATCTCTCCTACTTTGGAAATTCCTTCTCCGTACATAATATCAAACTCTGCAGTCCTAAAAGGGGGTGCCACTTTGTTTTTCACCACTTTAACACGGGTTTTATTTCCTTGAACAGCACCATCGGTATCTTTTATCTGTGTAGATCTTCTAATGTCCAATCTTACGGAGGCATAGAACTTAAGGGCGTTACCACCTGTTGTGGTTTCGGGGTTTCCAAACATCACTCCAATTTTTTCACGCAATTGGTTAATGAATATTACGGTACATTTTGTTTTACTAATGGATGAGGTTAATTTTCGCAATGCCTGCGACATTAAACGAGCGTGCAAACCCATTTTGGAGTCACCCATTTCTCCTTCTATCTCACTTTTTGGGGTCAGTGCAGCTACAGAATCAATAATTACTATATCAATAGCTCCGGAACGAATTAAATTATCGGCTATTTCCAGCGCTTGTTCCCCATTATCTGGTTGGGAAATAATTAGATTGTCAATATCTACACCCAACTTCTTTGCATAAAAACGATCAAAGGCATGTTCAGCATCAATAAAAGCAGCAATACCTCCACTTTTTTGCGCTTCGGCAATAGCATGTAGGGTTAAAGTTGTCTTACCCGAAGACTCAGGCCCATAAATTTCCACAACTCTTCCACGAGGATAACCACCTACTCCCAAAGCAATATCCAATCCCAATGAACCAGAAGAAATTACTTCTACATCTTCAATAACACTGTCACCCATTTTCATGACCGCACCTTTTCCGTACGTTTTATCCAATTTGTCCAATGTAAGTTTAAGGGCTTTTAGCTTTGCTTCTTTTTCTGTGCTCATTATCTATTAAATTAGGAAGGCTAAATTACCAATTCTTTTATCATATAACAATGTCAACGCAACCTTTTTGTAAATGATGCATCTAAAGATTAAACTAACTCAGATACCATGGTTTTTTGCCATGGGCAACGATGGTCATACTCTTTCCATTTTGTTGTAATTTCTATGAAAAAGAGAACATATAGAGATGGCCTTAAAAGAGCTTTGGTACTACCAAAGCTCTTTTTAATTTGGGCTTAATTATTATCTTTGCCATTTTAGAACAATTCTTTTAACTTAAACTATTGGTATAGCATGCAACTGTACAATACACTAAGTGCAAAGGAAAGAGAAATTTTGATTGAGGAGGCTGGGAAAGACCGGCTTACCATCTCTTTCTATAAATATGCACATATTGGAAATCCACAAATTTTAAGGAACCATCTTTTTATCCAATGGAACGATTTGGAGGTTCTAGGAAGAATCTATGTGGCCAATGAAGGAATAAATGCACAACTATCTGTGCCGGCGGATAATTTTGAGGCCTTTAAAACACATTTGGACAGTATTGTTTTCTTGGAAAATGTTCGTTTGAACATTGCCAGGGAACAGGACAATAAATCATTTTTGAAACTAAAGGTGAAAGTACGGCATAAGATTGTGGCGGATGGATTGAACGATGCCACTTTTGATGTGACCAACAAAGGAATCCATGTCAACGCCGAAAAATTCAATGAACTTATTGAAGACCCAGACACTGTTCTGGTTGATATGCGAAACCACTACGAAAGTGAAATAGGCCATTTTAAGAATGCTGTGACACCAGATGTGGATACATTTCGTGACTCATTGGATATTATTGAGGCGGACTTAAAAGACCATAAAGAGGATAAAAAATTGGTCATGTATTGTACAGGGGGTATCCGTTGTGAAAAGGCCAGTGCCTATTATAGACACAAAGGTTTTAAACAAGTCTATCAATTGGAGGGGGGGATTATTGAATATGCCAGACAGGTAGAAAACCAGAAACTCGAGAATAAATTTTTTGGAAAAAACTTTGTTTTCGACCATAGAAGGGGAGAGCGCATTTCTTCTGATATTATATCCAATTGCCATCAATGTGGAGAAGCATGCGATACACATGTAAATTGTGCCAATGAAGCATGCCACTTGTTGTTTATCCAGTGCGAATCCTGCGCTGAAAAAATGAACACCTGTTGTTCAAATGAATGTAAAGAGATACATGCTTTGCCTTTCGAGGAGCAAAAGAAGTTGAGAAAAGGGAAGGGTGCCAGCAATAAAATTTTTAAAAAAGGACGTTCAGAGGCTTTGAAATATAAAAAATAGAGGCGCTCTCTTTCAATAGATTATGAGGTGTTCCATTTAACATCCATTTATAAGCCCAGATTTCTTATCTGTAACAATTTGTGCTATCTTTACCTTTAAGTAAATTTTTATGAACCTTATTTTAGCGATATAACATTTCTTTTCGCTAAATCAATATATAAAATATGGGTTGTAGCAGTTGTTCAACTGGTAAAGACGGCCAACCTAAGGGGTGCAAAAACAATGGCACTTGCGGTACGGACGGCTGTAATAAATTAACGGTTTTTGATTGGCTTTCTAATATGTCCCCTCCCAATGGGCAAGAACAGTTTAATTGTGTTGAGGTCCGTTTTAAAAATAGTAGAAAAGAATTTTTTAGAAATTCAGAAAAACTATCCCTTTCTATTGGAGATGTAGTTGCCACTCAGGCAAAATCGGGTCATGATGTGGGCATGGTTACCTTGACAGGGGAGCTGGTCCGGGTACAGATGACCAAGAAAAAAATTGACTATAAAGACCCCGAACTTCCTAAACTATATAGAAAGGCATCACAAAAAGATATTGACATATGGCAAAAATGTCGCAATAAGGAAGAAGAGATAAAGAAACGTGCTCGAGAAATTGCCATTGTCCTTAAGCTTCAAATGAAAATTTCCGATGTGGAATTTCAAGGTGATGGATCCAAAGCTACTTTCTATTATACAGCTGAGGATAGAGTGGATTTTAGACAGTTGATAAAAGACATGGCCAAAGCCTTTAGTATTCGTATTGAAATGCGCCAAATTGGATATAGACAAGAAGCTCAGCGTCTTGGAGGAATAGGTTCTTGTGGGCGGGAGTTGTGCTGTTCTACTTGGTTAACAGACTTTAGGTCTGTGAGCACGGCTGCGGCACGGTACCAACAACTTTCGTTAAATCCACAGAAACTGGCAGGACAGTGTGGCAAGTTAAAATGTTGTCTAAATTATGAATTGGATATGTATTTGGATGCATTAAAAGATTTTCCGTCCAATGATAGTAAGCTACAAACTGAAAAAGGCCTTGCTTTTTGCCAGAAGTCAGATATTTTCAAAGAGACCCTATGGTTTTCATATAGAAATGACCCAGCTACATGGCATACCTTAAAAAAAGAGCAGGTCTTGGAAATTTTGGAAAAAAATAAAAAAGGGGAAAAAGTGGAAAGCTTGGAAGATTACTCCGAAGACAATGTAGTTGAAGAGAAAAAAGTCTTTGAAAACGTTGTTGGGCAAGATAGCCTTACCCGTTTTGATCAACCCAAGCGCAGGAGAAATAAAAACAAGAACAAGAATAGAAGAAATAAGAAAAAGAAACCTGTAAAAAATGAATAACAGATTATTTTTTGTGTTGCTTTTGGTGGTTTTTGTTAGTAGTTGTAACGATGGGAAAACCTTGTTTTCTGAATACAACGGCACAGAGAATGGAAGTTGGTCAAAAGACGGAATTGTAGAGTTCAATTATTCCAATATGGACACCATCAATCCTCATAATTTGTTCATCAACATACGAAATGACAATACATTTGCATATAGCAATCTTTTTTTGATTGCCGAATTAAACTACCCAAATGGAGAAACAGTTAAGGATACTTTGGAATATGAAATGGCATTTCCGGACGGACAATGGATGGGAAAAGGATATGGAAGTATAAGAGAAAACAAATTATGGTACAAGGAAAACATCGTTTTTCCCGTTAGCGGCGTATATAATGTACAACTATCACATGCTATGAGAAAAAACGGAAATGTGGAAGGTGTAATAAATTTAGAAGGGATTACCGATGTAGGGTTCCAAATAGAAAAAAGCAATTAAAGGTTATGGCAAAGGCTGTAAAGAAAAAAGAGAACCAAGGGTTCTTTAAATATATTAAGTGGTTTTGGATTTTGTTTGCAACGGGTATTTTTTCCTTTGCACTTTTGTTTTTATTGGCCTCATGGGGTGTTTTTGGTGGGATGCCTGCCTATGAACATTTAGAAAATCCCAAAACAAATTTGGCTTCGCAAATAATTTCTTCGGACGATGAATTGTTGGGAAAGTTTTATTTGGATGATAACAGAACCCCAATTTCTTATGAAGAATTACCACAAAATCTGGTTGATGCCCTAGTTGCCACAGAAGATGCCAGATATTTTAAACATGCTGGTATTGACGCCCGTGGAACATTAAGAGCATTTGCTTATTTGGGTAAAAAGGGGGGGGCAAGTACCATTACGCAACAGCTTTCCAGACAGTTATTTATTGGTGCTCGTGAAAAGAAGAAGACGCAAGCAATTCTTCAAAAAGCGAAAGAGTGGGTTTTAGCGACCCGCTTGGAAAAGCAGTATACCAAAGAAGAGATCATTGCCATGTACCTAAACATTTATGATTTTCTTAATAATGCTGATGGTATCCGTTCTGCAGCAAGAATATATTTTGGTAAAGAACCTATTGATTTAAAAACAGAAGAATCTGCCGTTTTGGTGGGCATGTTAAAAAATTCATCATACTACAATCCATTAAGAAGGGAAGAATTGGTTCTAAATCGTAGAAATACTGTTTTAGGACAAATGGCCAAGTATGACTATATCACTGAGCAAGAAAAGGATTCATTACAGGCCTTGGACATGGACATTAATTTTAATCCAGAAAACCATAGGGAAGGTCTGGCCACGTACTTTAGAATGAATCTTCAAAAATTCATGAACAAATGGATTAATGACAACCCTAAGCCGGCTTTAGAAGATGATCGAGACAGATATAATCTTTATTTGGATGGGTTAAAGATATACACCACAATAGATTCCAGGATGCAGGCAAATGCAGAGGAAGCAGTAAAAGAGCACATGAAAAAGCTACAGGCAGAGTTCTTTCACCAAAACACTCCGGATAGAAATAGAACTGCACCTTTTTTAGATTTGGAACAGTTTGAGATAGATGCTATTATGGAAAGGGCAATGAAAAACTCCCATAGATGGCGAGAAATGAAAAAACAGGGAAAATCTGAAAATGAGATTCGTGCTTCTTTTAAAAAAGAAACAGAAATGACCGTTTTTGATTGGAACAGCGATACCCAAGAAAAGGATACGGTAATGACTCCGTTAGATTCAATTAGATATTACAAAACCTTTTTAAGAACGGCCATGATGTCCATTGAACCACAAACAGGCCATGTAAAGGCATGGGTTGGTGGATTAAACTACAAACATTTTCAATACGACAATGTAATTCAAGGGGGTCGCCAGGCAGGTTCAATATTTAAACCTTTTGTCTATGCCGCGGCAATTGATCAATTAAGATTGTCACCATGTGATTCCTATCCAGATACGCAGTACTGTATTGAAGCGGAAAAACATGGAAATCCTGAACCTTGGTGCCCTAAAAATTCGGATGGCACATATTCTGGAAATATGTTTACATTAAAACATGCCTTGGCAAACTCTGTGAATACGGTCACAGCACGTTTGATAGACATGGTAGGGCCTAAATCAGTTGTTTCGATTGTCAAAAACATGGGAATTAAAAGTGAAGTTTTGGAAGTGCCTTCCATTGCTTTGGGTACACCAGATGTGAACGTATATGATATTGTAGGAGCGTATGGAGCTTTTGTTAATCAAGGGGTGTATGTAAAACCAGTAATGGTTACCCGGATTGAGGATAAAAATGGCCAGGTATTGTATGAGTATGTGCCAGAAACTAAAGATGTATTGAGCAAGGATGTGGCTTATGCCATGATTAATTTAATGGAGGGTGTTACACAGGGAGGCTCAGGGACCAGACTTAGGCACTCGTACAATAAAAACAATACCGTTTATAAAGAAATTATAACAGGCTATCCCTACAATCTAACAAACCCTATTGCAGGAAAGACAGGCACCACACAAAACCAGAGCTATGGTTGGTTTATGGGGATGGTTCCAAATTTAGTAACAGGAGTTTGGGTCGGTGGAGAAGACCGAGCAACCCATTTTTCATCTTTGGCATACGGTCAGGGGGCATCTATGGCATTGCCCATATGGGGACTTTATATGAAGAAAAATTATGCCAATGAGGAAATAGGTGTTTCCGCTGAAGAATTTCCAAAACCAGAAGATTTATCCATTGAGGTAGATTGCGTGAAGTATAAAGAGGAAATGCAACAGGATATTGATACTGAAGATGATTTGGACGATTTAGATTTTTAAAATGATAAGCAAGACCGTAGACAATGTGCAAGATGCACTTAAAGGGGTTAAAAATGACATGACATTTATGTTGGGTGGTTTTGGTCTGTGCGGAATTCCAGAAAACGCCATTGCCGAACTAGTGCAATTGGGAATTAAAGATATAACCTGTATATCCAATAATGCAGGAGTAGATGATTTTGGCTTGGGATTGCTCTTGCAAAAACATCAAATAAAGAAAATGATATCTTCCTATGTTGGCGAAAACGATGAGTTTGAACGTCAAATGCTGAGTGGTGAATTAGAGGTAGAGTTGACTCCACAAGGAACATTGGCTGAGAAATGCAGGGCAGCACAATCTGGTTTCCCGGCTTTTTATACTCCAGCAGGCTACGGAACTGAAGTTGCCGAAGGAAAAGAATCCAGAGAATTTAACGGTAAGATGTATGTATTGGAGGAAGCTTTCCAAGCAGATTTTTCTTTTGTAAAGGCATGGAAAGGAGATGAAGCAGGGAACCTTATTTTTAAGGGAACTGCCCGTAATTTTAATCCTTGTATGTGTGGTGCCGCCAAAATAACAGTTGCTGAGGTAGAAGAACTGGTTCCTGCAGGAGAATTGAACCCCAACGAAATTCATATTCCGGGAATATTTGTGCAACGTATTTTTCAAGGTGAGCATTATGAAAAGAGAATTGAACAACGAACTGTAAGACCAAAATAAAATGTTGGACAAGAATGGCATAGCAAAGCGTATTGCGCAGGAAGTAAAAGATGGCTTCTATGTAAATCTTGGTATTGGTATTCCAACTCTGGTAGCCAATTTTGTTCGAGATGACATCAATGTTGAGTTTCAAAGTGAAAATGGTGTTTTGGGAATGGGTCCTTTCCCTCTTGAGGGAGAAGAAGACGCAGATATAATAAATGCAGGTAAACAGACCATCACAACGCTTCCTGGAGCTTCTTTTTTTGATTCAGCACTTAGTTTTAGTATGATAAGAGGCAAACATGTGGACCTTACTATTTTAGGGGCCATGGAGGTAGCGGAGAATGGGGATATTGCCAATTGGAAAATTCCAGGTAAAATGGTAAAAGGTATGGGAGGCGCAATGGACTTGGTTGCCTCTGCAGACAATATAATTGTTGCCATGATGCATACCAATAGGGCAGGAGAGTCCAAATTATTAAAAAAATGCTCTTTACCATTGACAGGTGTTGGCTGTGTAACAAAGATAGTTACCAACTTGGCCGTATTGGAAATTGTACCTGGCGGCTTTCTTTTAAAAGAACGAGCACCTGGGGTTAGCATAGAAGATATTAAAAAAGCTACCGAAGGCACTTTAATTGTTACAGGGGACGTGCCAGAAATGTTAATATAGAAGTGTATTTCGTCGATGCCGCATTAACTATTATTTTTTTTGCAACATTTTGGAAATACTTCACAACATTAATTTAGTTGTTATGTTATTTCATGTTATATTTATAGGGCATTAAAGATTTTAACCTAAATCTTAGAATTAATTAAACCCAAACCCTATGGAATCCCAAATTAACCACGCACCTATTGAGGAAGAAATCTATGTTAAGAGAAATACTTTCTATAGAGGTGTCTTGATGTTGGCCAAAAAATTATTTATGCTATAATTAAGAGCCAAAAGAACTTCAAAAGGAGCAAAGCTATAAGTTTTGCTCCTTTTTTTGTCCTATAACACTTTATACCTGATCCATATATTGAGTCTTAAATTCATGCTAGTGGTTTCTATAGCCATAAATAGAACAAAACACGCATATAATCGATTTTAATGCACACTTTATCGGTAAATAACAATATTTGGTGGTTTTGCAACAAGTATGTGCAGCTTCTCAACATTATATAAATTGTAGGAAAAATATTACATATCTTCGGAAGGTAAACAATAGTGAGTCCCAAATCACTTTATAAACTTAACCTACAATGAAAAACGTTTTAAACTGCTTAACGTTGCTATTGGTTTTGAGCTCCTGCTCAAAAATTGATGTTAATAGTGATCCCATCCTTGGAATTTGGAGCCACAATGTAAAATCTGGATCTACTGCCATAACGGATAAGGTGGTGATAGATAGTCATGAATGGATTTTTAATGATGCTTACCTTGGGCGCTTTCATGCTTATAATGATGGGGAAGTCGTTTTTTTGACCGATTTTAAATGGACAGTTGAAGGTGAAATTTATACCCTTTCATATCCAGGAACGGATCTCCAGGCCAATCAGCTAAAAATGATTGTTAACGAAGAAGGGGATCAATTGGTAAAATTAAGCGGAAGCACATTCGCTATAAAACAAAATTAAAATGAATTACATAGTAAAAACCCAAGCATCGAGTACACCTAGACAAACAACAATTGAAAGAACTCCGTCTGACCTTAGAATGTTTCTGAAAGGAATTTTTAGTCTTACTAAGAAAATATTTATGTTTTAAAGGCTAAATTTACTCAAATCTTGGTTTAAAATAGGAGAATGGTAATTAGTTGTATTAAATGTACTGAAGAGCACCTTCAAAAATTAGTTGAAATTTCCAAAAGCACATTTTCTGAGGCATTTGAAGCTGAAAATGACCCTGAAGATTTTGAATCCTACATGGATTTTGCTTTTAAGGAAGATAAACTATTGGAAGAATTAAAGAATCTAAATTCACATTTCTATTTTGTTTATTCCGATGACACCTTAGCTGGGTATTTTAAATTGAATGAGCATGAGGCACAAACAGAAATTACAGATAAAGACTCAATGGAATTGGAGCGTATCTACGTTGTAAAAGAATTTCAAGGAAATAAAATTGGGGAATGGATGCTTGGACAAGCCATTAAGGTTACTATTGAAAAAGATAAAAAGTATATATGGCTAGGAGTTTGGGAACACAATGAGAAGGCCATTAAATTTTATCAAAGACATGGTTTTTCTAAGTTTGGAACACACCCCTATTTTATTGGAAAGGATGAACAAACGGATTGGTTAATGCGATACGATTTGAAAGAAGGTTAAATTCGGTTTAGAATGTCCATTGCCTTTTTCAAGGTTTTCTTCTTTTTCCCAAAACAGAAACGTAGCTGTTTGTTATCAATATCATCTGTATTAAAGACAGAGATTGGAATACAGGCCAACTTGTATTCAGAAATCAATCTTTCTGAAAACTTTATATCATTCTCATTTGAAATGGCGCTGTAATCCAAAAGCTGAAAATAAGTACCTGCACTGGGACTAAATTTAAACCTTGATTCTTTAATTCCTTCAAGAAAAAAATCGCGTTTGTCCTGAAAAAAATTACTAAGGCCTAAATAGTTTTTGGGATTTTTTAAATATTCTGCCAATGCAATTTGTGTTGGGTGATGTGCACTAAAAACATTAAACTGGTGTGTTTTCTGAAATTCTTTCATTAATTCTTTTGGTGCAGCACAATAACCCATTTTCCAACCAGTTGCATGGAATGTTTTTCCAAAAGAAGCGCAAATAAAACTTCTAGATGCCAAGTCATTGAATTTTGAAAAACTTTGATGCTCTTTTCCATCAAAAACAATATGTTCATACGCCTCATCACTAACTACTATGATATTAGTATCTTTTAGAATTTCTTGTAATTTTAGGACATCCATCTCAGAAAGAATGGTACCACTGGGATTATGTGGAGTATTTACAATTATCATTTTTGTTTTAGAAGAAATCTTGTTTTTTAAATCATCCCAATCTATTTTATAATCTTTGCTCTTAAGCTGAACAAAGACCGGGATACCACCATTTACTTCAATGGCGGGCTCATAACAATCATAGGCGGGTTTAAATACAATTACCTCATCGTTGGGTCTTATGAAAGCAGTAATGGTGGAAAAAATGGCTTGGGTTGCTCCAATGGTTATGGTGATTTCAGTTTCTGGGTGATATTTTTTTCCATATAGAGCTTCAATTTTTTCTGAAATAATTTCACGTAAAACAAAAGCACCCTGCATTGGTGCGTATTGGTTATAATTACCTTTCATTGCCTTCTCAACCAAATATATAAGCTCCTTATCCATTTCAAAGTCAGGGAACCCTTGAGAGAGATTTATGGCATTGTGTTTTTTTGCCAACGAATTTACTGTAGTAAAGATGGTTGTTTTTACGTTTGGTAATTTTGATGTAATGGTTTTGTAGTTGAGAGCCATAAACTATTTGGATAAGATGTAAATGTATTAAAATAGTCAAGAATCAACCATTTGCTTTTTTAAATGCGTTATAACCTCTTCCAAGCAACGTTCTAATTCTTTTTTGATTTCACTTTCCCAGTATCTAAATACGGTAAACCCCAATCTTTTCAGTTCTAAATTAACCTCTTGATCCCGTTGAATGTTTCTTTCTATTTTAGGAATCCAAAATTCTCTATTCGTTTTAATTTTTTGTTTTCGTTCCTGCCAGTTATGCCCATGCCAAAATTCTCCATCAATGAATATTACAGTTTTGTATTTATTAAGGACAATATCTGGCTTTCCAATCAATTTTTTGAAGTCTATCCTGTATCGATATCCCGCAGCCCATAGTGCCTTTCTAAAAGCCAATTCTGGTTTGGTGTTTTTTCCCCTTATCCTTCCCATGATTTTGGAGCGTTGGGGAGTGGTATAGAATCCACTTTCTTCATTGAAACGAGGTACTTTTATTTTCTCTTCAGAATAGTTTTTGGACATACCTCAATTTAATGAAAAAAACCGCCCTATTTGGGGCGGTCTTTTCATAAATTAAATATAAAATGTTTTTAGTAACCAGGATTCTGATCAGCAGATGTCATATTTTCATTAGCATCTATTTCACCTTGCGGTATTGGCAGTCTTTCATGTTTTCCTGCTTGGAAATTTGTTCCTGCCAATTCAGTAGAGGCTATGCCCCATCTAATGATATCATTAAACCTAGACTGTTCACCAGCCAATTCCACCTTACGTTCATGAACTAAGGCATCAAATATTTGCGCCTGTGAAAGACCCGTTCCTATACTTCCCAAACCAGCTCTATCCCTAACTTGGTCAATATAACCTGCCGCAACATCTTGGCTGCCGCCTGGTCTCATACTTTCACATTCTGCCATCATCAATAAAACATCTGCATATCTGATATATTTAAAATTTATACCAGATGTTTGATCTTCATTGGCATCCTTGTAATAATTGTTATACTTACTCCAACCGGCATTACCACCATTGTTACTTGGAAAATGGTCTACAAGCAAGGTTCCACCAGCAAACATCTCTCCATTGACCCAGAAGGTTTGATCATATCGAATATCTCCAGCCTCATATTCATTTAATAAATCATCTGAGGGAAATACATTGAACCAATCATTGAAACCGTATTCTTGGCCTCTAAATGTGGCTTCATTTGGACCTTGGCCACTTCTATCTGAATTCCATTGAGCACTTGTTCCCATGTCATCATCATATTCAATTTCAAAGATAGACTCTATACCGTGCTCGGTTTCTTCCATGAAATTATCAAAGTAGTTGTCCTCTAGGGCATAACCACTTAATGAATTAAACTGGGCCAAAGCATCATCATATCTTTCTAGGAAGAGATAAACTTTTCCTAGTAAGGCTTGTGCAGCTCCTTTCGTTGCTCTTCCATTATCTTCTGAACCTTTATCCAATAGTACAGGGATAGCAGCTTGTAAGTCACTTACAATCTGAGCATAAATATCTGCTTGGGGACTTTTTGTTAGACCTGTACCATCCACTGGAATGGTAGTAGTAAGTGGAGCATCTCCAAAACGTGTTGTTATCCAGAAATAGAACAAGGCTCTCAAGAATTTGGCTTCGCCCACATACTTAGCTTTCCTAGCAGGGCTTAAAAACGCATCTGGTATTTCATTTATGGTAGCTTCATTTTCTATTACATAATTTGCCTTATAGATACCTCTATAGCAACTTTCCCAATAGGCTCCAATAGCTCCGTGACTTGAGTCAAAAGAAAAGTCAAGATATTGTTTTTTATCTGCTTCCAACTGGGTATTTCCCCCATTTTCATGAGCCATATTGTCCAACATAAAGAACCAATGACGACTAAACAACCCTCTAGTTTGCATATTCGAGTAAACTGCATTAACTGCAGATTGTACCTGTGCTTCGGTTTTTAAAAACGTCTCTGGAGATAATTGATTAGGGTTAACAAGCTCCAAATCCTCCTCGTTACAAGAAACTGTAAAAGCAATTGAGAAAACAAATGCTAAAATTAGATTAAACTTTTTCATGATTTTTTTTTAAAATGTTAATTGAACTCCAAGTAATAATGATTTAGGCTGAGGATAATTTCCTCTATCAATTCCCAATTCAAAACTTCTAGCACCTCCTTGATTTGTCAATGGATTTCCTATTTCCGGATCCAAACCTGAGTAATCAGATATAGTGATTAAGTTTTGACCACTTATATAAATTCTAAACTTTGAGAAGTATTCATCTATTGCAGTATTGTTCAAGGTATAACCCAAGGTTATGTTTTTAAGCCTTGTGTAAGAACCATCTTCTACAAAACGATCAGATATGGCATCAAAATTTTGAGGGGCTCCACCTGCTCTAGGAACAGTGTTGGATGTTCCAGGACCTGTCCATCTGTTCAAAACATTTGTGCCGGCATTAAATAACCTTGGCATTCCCTCTAAATCATAAATATTGGTATTATATACATCAACCCCAGCTACACCAGATATAAACATATTAAGATCCCATTGCTTATAATTTCCATTTAAATTAAGGCCATATGTTACATCGGGGTAAGGGTTTCCAATTTTCACTCTATCATCTGCATTGATTTGGCCATCACCATTTTGATCAATGAATCTAATATCACCAGGACCGACAGTGGTTTGTCCAGGAGTCAATACCGCATCAACTTCGGCCTGTGTTTGATAAATGCCGTCTGTTACAAAACCATAAAAGAAAAATAAAGGCTCTCCAACTTCAATACGAGAAATTTGCTGAGCTTCAAAAGAACCACCAGCAAGGGATTCGTTTTGACCCAAAGACTTTACTTCATTACTTGAAGTGCCAAGGTTTAAATTGGCCGACCATGTGAAATCCCCTTCATAATCATTATAGCCCAAAGTCAATTCAAATCCTTGAGTGTCTACAGAGCCAACATTTTCCGTAATTGATCCAGCGGGTATTCCTAAGGCCGGAGGAAGTGGCCTACTCATTAACAAATCATCACTTGTATTATTATAATACTCTAGTGCTCCAGTAATTTTATTGTCTAACAAAGCAAAGTCAAGTCCAACATTAATCATGGTAGTTTCCTCCCATTTCAAATCAGGATTAGCCAATCCAAAAGGTGTTGTACCAACAGCTTCGACCCCTGCAATTGGATAAAAGAAGTCAGCCAAAAGAGTTGCGCTGTACTGGTAATCACCAATTCTATCGTTACCTGTAATACCCCAACTACCTCTTAGCTTCAAGGTGCTGAAGCTAGTGTCGGTCAAGAAATCTTCTTTGGCAATATTCCATCCTGCAGCAAGTGATGGGAAGGTACCCCATCTGTTATTGGAACCAAACCTTGAAGATGCATCGCGTCTTAGTGATGCGGCAAAAATATATTTTTCATCATAATTGTAGTTAACCCTTCCCAAATACCCGATTCTGTTATACTCATTAGTAGTGGACTGTAAAAAGGAAGCTGTATTGGAAACTTGATTTACATCATCGGTAATAGGATTTTGACTGTTAGAGTTTAAGATGTCATCTACTGTCTCTTGCTTTTCCGCAAGCACCAAAACCTCTAAATTGTGCAGGTTATTGAAAGTTGTGGAATAGTTTAAACTATTGGTCAAAATAATGGATTTCCTTAGCCCAGAATTTTTGGTAATAGCTGCAAAGGTGGAACTATGGGTTGCTCCTTCGCTATCATCATTATAAGATGGACGGAATGTATTATTATTAAAATTTCTATATTCCAAACCAACTTGGCTTTTGAATTTTAAACCATCAATGACTTCAAACTCTCCAAAAATGCTTCCAATGATAGATGAATTCTTATTAATTTGTTCCCCCAATGTTTGTACCCTAACTGGGTTCTCGGCATCCTGTCCATCCAAACCACTACTTGGCCCTTGAAAACCACCAAGGTTATTCTCGTTATAGATTGGTAAATAAGGAGGGATTTTAATTGCATGCTCCAATAAAGAACGTGCTCCTAAATTTCTCTCAGGGTTTTGTTTGTTAAAGGACACGGCCAGTGTTTCACCAAAATTGAACCTACCGACGGTGAAATTACTATTGGCCCTAAACGAAAATCTTTCAAATCCAGTTTCGATAATAGCACCTTCTTGATCTAAATACCCTGCTGAAAATCTAAAATTGCTATTTTCTCCACCGCCAGAAATTCCCAAATCTACTTTTTGCATAATACCGGTTTGAAACAAGGCATCTTGAAAATCTGTGTCGTTAGCAGATGATGAAAGGGGAGAGGTGGGCACCACTCCGAAAGCGTCGTTAGCAAATTGTAGATATTGTTGGGCGTTCAATAAATCGAATCTCTGATTGGAATATTGAATACCTGTATATGCATCGACATTAACGACTGTTTTTCCAGACCTGGTACCTTTTTTAGTGGTTACCATTACAACACCATTAGATCCTAAAGACCCATATATTGCTGTTGTTGAGGCGTCTTTTAAAATATTGATTGATTCAATATCACCTGGGTTTAAATCTCCAAGTCCACCGGCAATAACACCATCAATAACATATAAAGGGTCATTGTTGTTCATGGTTCCTAAACCTCTAATCCTTACTACGGGTGCAGTACCAGGAGAACCAGTATTTATAATAGATACACCTGCTGCACGACCTTGAAGCGCTTGCTCTGCCGATGCTACGGGGAGTGCGGATAGTTCTTCAGCTCCTACCGTTGCAATAGCACCTGTTACTTCAGCTCTAGACTGTGTACCATACCCAACAACAACAACTTCATCAAGTTGTTCTAAATCTTCAGTCATTGTAACATCCAAGGATGTTCTTCCATTTACGGGAACATCTTGAGCTAAATATCCAATGTAACTAAAACTTAGAGTTGCATTAGAAGCAACATTGGAAATAGTGTAGTTTCCATCGAAATCGGTTGCGGTGCCATTTGTAGTTCCACTTACAACAACACTAACCCCAGGAAGAGGCCCATTCGCATCAGATACATTTCCAGAAACGGTAATGTCTTGAGCGCTTAATGTTACTGTGCTTACACATAACAAAGCCAATAGCAGCTGTTTTTTCTTTACGAAAAGAACCTGCTTGATTAATAGTTCAATCATTTTGTTAGGTTTTTAATAGTTAGTTAATTTTTCAAGTAATAATGTTATATAGAGGGGATAAATATAGGTTTTTGCAAAAATTTACGCAAACGTTTACGTAATATAATCACAAAATAATGCATAAAAAGAGAATAATTTTTAAAATATCATCAATGATATGGGCAAATTGATGATAAAATGACATCTAAATTAAGGCCAAAAATGGGGCAGAAAAGTCAAATAGAAGAAAAAACTCAATTATTATATTGTAAATACTCATTATAACCACTGTTTTTGGCAACAATAAATATTTTTTTATGAGCCATCTCAATGGCAGCCATATCTTTGGCGTCTCCAAGGGTAAAAAATCCACTTTTATTGGCTGGAATGGTAGAAAAAGAGCCTTGGCCATCACCAATCATAAACAGACCTGTGCCAGCATCATTTCTAGGAGTTTCTACTTCTGACCAATATAGATTCCCAACAATCAATACATCCAAATTGCCATCACCAGTATAGTCTTGCACCATAATTTGATTGATACTGGATAATTGAGCCTGATCCGGTAATTGATGAACTATAAATTGACCATTTTTATTTTCCAAATAAACACTTGCAAATGATTTGACCTGGTAATGTAGAGAGTTTTCCAAATCGTTCTTTGTATATACATCCTCCAAAGTTGCATTGGAAAATGACTCATAGTCTGGGTACTTTATTTTAATGGCAGGAATTTGTTGTGATGAACACTCTCTTCCTCTAACAGGAAACTGTTTTCCTTCATTATAGTAACTTAAAATAATATCACCTTGGTTATTTTTGTCAAAATCATTGAAATAGATATCAAAAGTCTCTTCTTCTTTGGCCTTGTACTTGTAATTTAATCCTAAGTTCCCCACAATATAATCTGTATCCCCATCATTGTCAAAATCTCCCCCTTTTATACTCCACCACCAGCCGGTCGTATCATCATTTAGGCCAACATCATTAGTAACTTCCTTAAAGCCAGTTTTCATATTTTGAAAAACTCGGATAGGCATCCATTCACCAACCACAATTATATCCAACCAGCCATCATTGTTAAAGTCCGTAAGTTCTGCACTAGTTGCCATTCCCAAAGATTCAAATTCTGAAATTTGACTTTCTGTAACGTCTATGAACTTAGCATTCCCATTATCCCCTATGTTTTTTAATAAATAACTTTTAGCAGGTGAAGGGTAATTGCCAGGGACGAGCCTTCCTAAAACTAAAATATCCTCTTTTCCATCTTGATCAAAATCTGCATGATAGACACGAGACCCACTTGTTGTCATTTTGGGAAGCGCAGTATCGTTTTTTATTAAATTACCTTTTCCATCATTTAAGTAAAGTCTATCCTGAAGCATTTCTGAATCCTTAGAAAACTCATTGCCTCCACTTACCACATAAAGATCGTAATCGCCATCTGCATCTGCATCAAAAATGGTGGCCCCTAAGTCTTCGTAGTCTTTGTCTTTTTCCAAGAAGTCATTTTCTTGCGGTTGAAAACCATTTTCTGTTTGAAAATATAGACCTCCTTTATAAGACTTGGCACCACCTATAAAGTAATCCTCTTTCCCATCCATATTCAAATCTCCAACTGCTAGAGCAGGCCCAAACGTGGACGTTCTATGGGGCAGTAATATCTCATTCTCAAAATCATTATATATATTTTCTTTGTGCCTAAATGTTGGAAAGTTAACAGTATCCTTTATTGATGAAAAAAGAAGTGATTTTTCAACCATTGGAGTATTTATATCTAATGCATCCGCATAGGATATAGTTAGGGTTTCATTTGCTTTTATGTTGTTTATAAGCTGCTCTTTCTTATCTGGCCAAACAATTTTTAATTCATTTATAATTTCATTTTTTCCCAAACCAAAATGAAGCTCTGGAGCGACAGAAGATTGAAACCCCCTTGTCAATGTAAGTTCTTGCATTTGCACCCCATCATCGGTTTTTATATAGGCACGTACACCAAGGCCGTGGGTATTTTTGTCTTTTCCTTTAAAATGTAATTTAAGAAAATTATTTACCGAGGCTGAATTATTTTCAAACACAACTGCCTCATCATCAATATTGTTTAATACTATTTCCAAATCTCCATCATTGTCCAAATCAGCATAGACCACACCATTGGAAAACCCTTCATATTTAATCCCCCATTGATCATTAGCTTTTTTAAACTCATATCCTCCCATATTTTTATAGGCGAAGTTGTCTATTTTTTCGGAAGGGATTTGTTGGCTCAGCTTTAGAAACTCTTCTTTTCCCCGTCCTTTAATGGAATTAAAAAAATCATTGTTGTTGATTTCTCTTCTTGTACCATTTGAAATGAACAGGTCCTTTAATCCGTCATTGTCTAAATCTGCAAACAAGGGTCCCCAGCTCCAATCGGTTGAAGAAGTACCTGTCATTCTGGAAACGTTTACAAAATAGGGGTCATTCTCTTCATTGATTACTCCTGTATTTACCTGCATGACATTTTGCATGTTCTGGACATGGAATCCCGCATTAACTACATCCCAAAATAGTTGGGGGTTCATGCTTGCCATATTGGCTTTTTTTCGTCTATTTTTAGCTGGATCCATGTCTACCTGAAAAATATCCAAAAAACCATCGTTGTTGTAGTCAGCAATATCTAAACCCATGCCGTAATACGCGGTATTGGCAGTGGATTTTTTAATTACTTCCCTAAAAGTATTGTCTTTGTTGTTGATGAACATATAGTCAGGAGAACTAAAATCATTGGAAACATATAAATCTGGCCACGAATCATTGTTTAGGTCTGCCACCTCTATTCCGATTGAAAGACCAAATTTTTCAACCCCAGCCTCCTTGGTAACATCGGTAAAAATGCCTCCATCATTACGATATAGATGATCGGATTCTCCTTCCTCTAAATTGTTCATTTTAAATGTATAGTAAAAAACAGGGGAAGTAAAGGGAGTTGGAGGGTAATTTGCAACATATAAATCTAAATCGCCATCCTTATCATAATCAAAAAAAGTGCTTTGAATGCTATTTCCAGCATCGTTGATCCCATACTGCTCAGCTTTCTCCGTAAACGTACCATCACCATTGTTTATGAAGAACAAATTGTTTTTAGGACCAAACAACCCACTGACGGAACAATAAATATCCAAAAATCCATCACCATTTACATCGGCCATTGTTACTCCTGTGAACCACCTATCATCTCCTGCAACACCTGCTTTTTGGGTAATATCTTCAAATTGTAGATTACCCTTGTTCAAATAAAGCCTGTTGCTCACCTGATTTCCGGTAAAATATAAATCCAAAAGGCCATCATTGTTTATATCTCCAGTTGCTATGCCACCACCCATATATAAATAGGAATATGTAAAGTAGTTTAAGCTATCATTCTCTGTTAAAATATTCTTGAAATCAATAGTAGAGGAATTGGAACTTAATCTAGAGAAGATTTCAATATCATCTTCAGAATTTGTCTCAGTATCATTACAAGAAAAAAAAGCAAGTGATGATATTGCTGTCAAATAAATAATTGACTTGAAAGCTGATTTAGATATCATAGCAAATAACAAAAAGTTAGTTTAAAGAGGATACAATATATAGAATATAATAGAAACAAAGCATTTCTATTTGATCCTTAACTTTCTATTAATTAAAATTGAAAAAGGATTAATTTATCCTTTAACATTGGCTTTTAGGAACTCTCTATTCATACGGGCAATGTTCTCCAAAGAAATTCCCTTGGGGCATTCTACTTCACAAGCCCCTATATTGGTGCAATTTCCAAAACCTTCCAAATCCATTTGGGCAACCATGTTGTTTACCCGGTCCACGGCTTCAACCTGTCCCTGAGGCAATAAGGCATATTGAGAAATTTTAGCACCTACAAATAGCATGGCCGAGGAATTCTTACAGGTAGCAACGCATGCGCCACAACCAATACACGTTGCAGCATCCATGGCTTCATCGGCTGCATGCTTGGAAATAGGAATGGCATTGGCATCTTGTGTATTGCCAGAGGTATTCACAGAGATATACCCCCCAGCTTGTTGTATGCGCTCAAAGGAAGTTCTATCAACAACCAAATCTTTAATAACAGGAAATGCTTTTGCTCTAAAAGGTTCAATGGTAATTGTGTCACCATCTTTGAACATGCGCATGTGCAATTGGCAAGTCGTAATGCCCCTATCCGGACCGTGAGCTTCTCCATTTATGTACATAGAACACATACCACATATACCTTCTCTACAGTCATGATCAAAAGCAATAGGCTCTTCTCCAGAGTTTACGAGCTGTTCGTTCAAAACATCCATCATTTCCAAAAAGGACATATGCTCAGAAATCTCGGTTACTTTATAATCGACCATTTTGCCCTTGGATTGGGCATTTTTTTGTCTCCAAATTTTTAGTGTCAGATTCATATTGTCTTTTTACTTGTATGAACGTTGTTTCAACTCTATATCCTTAAATTCCAATTCTTCTTTGTGTAGAACAGCATCAGCAGGTTCCCCTTTGTATTCCCATGCAGCTACGTAGGCATAATCTTTATCATTACGCTTGGCCTCACCCTTTTGCTCACCATCTAACTCCACTGATTCTTCGCGGAAGTGCCCTCCACAAGACTCATTTCTGTTTAGTGCATCCTTGGCAAACAATTCACCCAACTCCAGGAAGTCTGCAACTCTACCTGCTTTTTCCAACTCAGGATTCATTTCTTCCGCGGTTCCAGGAACTTTAACTTCTTTCCAAAATTCTTCACGAATAGCTTTTATTTCTGCCATTGCCTCTTTTAAACCTTTTTCATTACGAGACATACCCACCTTATCCCACATTACTTTCCCAAGTCTCTTGTGGAAATAATCAACAGATTTAGTTCCTTTATTATTTATAAAGAAATCTATTTTTTCTTTTACTTCTTTTTCAGCTTCATCAAATTCAGGAGAATCCGTAGTTATTTTGCCGGTTCTGATATCATTGGATAAATAATCGCCAATTGTGTATGGTAATACAAAATAGCCGTCGGCTAAACCTTGCATTAATGCCGATGCTCCAAGTCTATTTGCACCGTGGTCTGAAAAATTGGCTTCGCCAATACAATACAATCCAGGAACGGTGGTCATTAAATTATAATCCACCCAAACACCTCCCATAGTATAGTGAGTTGCTGGATAAATCATCATTGGAGTTTCATACGGATTTTCGGCAATTATTTTTTCATACATCTGAAATAAGTTGCCGTATTTTTCTTCAATAATGCCTTGCCCTAATTTTATAATTTCTTCTTTGGAAGGATTTTTAATTCCATGTATTTTGGACTGTTCCGTACCATAGCGTACAAAAGCCGAGGCAAAATCCAAATATACCGCCTCACCGGTGGCATTAACACCATATCCAGCATCACAACGTTCTTTTGCAGCTCTAGATGCAACATCACGCGGGACTAGATTCCCAAAAGCAGGATATCTGCGTTCTAGATAGTAATCTCTATCTTCTTCAGCTATTTCGGTTGGTTTAAGCTTTCCTTGCTGAATAGCTTTTGCATCTTCAATTTTTGCAGGCACCCAAATTCTACCATCATTACGAAGCGACTCCGACATCAAAGTTAATTTGGACTGATAATCACCGGAACGAGGAATACATGTTGGGTGAATCTGCGTATAACAAGGATTTGCAAAATAGGCTCCTTTTTTATGTATTTTCCATGCAGCAGTTGCATTAGAGCCCATGGCGTTTGTAGACAGGAAATATACATTGCCATATCCTCCAGAAGCAATTACAACAGCGTGTGCCGAATGTCTTTCTAGTTCACCAGAAATTAAATTACGTGCTATTATTCCACGAGCTTTTCCATTAACCTTTACTACATCAAGCATTTCGTGACGGTTGTACATCTGTATTTTGCCACGAGCAATTTGCCTATTCATGGCCGAGTATGCACCTAGCAATAATTGTTGTCCGGTTTGCCCTTTGGCATAAAAAGTTCTAGAAACCAATACACCTCCAAAGGAGCGGTTGTCCAATAACCCACCATAGTCACGGGCAAAGGGAACGCCTTGGGCCACACATTGGTCAATAATATTAGCAGAAACTTCCGCCAATCTATATACATTAGCCTCACGAGAACGGTAATCACCACCTTTTACGGTATCGTAAAACAATCTGTAGGTGGAGTCACCATCACCTTGGTAATTTTTCGCAGCATTTATCCCCCCTTGTGCAGCAATGGAGTGTGCTCTGCGAGGGGAATCTTGGTAACAAAATGCTTTTACATTGTATCCTAGCTCTGCTAAAGTTGCGGCTGCAGAACCACCGGCTAAACCAGTTCCGACAACGACAACATCAATATTTCGTTTATTGGCTGGGTTTACTAAATCTATATGATTTTTATAATCGGTCCATTTATCCTTTATGGGGCCTTTGGGTACTTTTGAATCTAATTTAGACATCAGCTAGAAATATTAATGGTTAAAATGATGAAAAAGGGCTATTACTATAAAACCTAACGGAACTAAGATGGCATATGCCTTTCCAAATCCTTTTAAACCTTTTGTGTATTTATTATTTGCTCCAACAGATTGAAAAGCGGAGTTAAAACCGTGAAGTAAGTGCAAAGCCAAAAATATAAATCCGAGGCAATACAATGCTATACGCCATGGAGGCAAAAACTTATGTTGTAGCTCTTCATAATACCTATATCCTTCACCATCCGCTAGGAGACCAGACATATCTCCTTGGACATATTTGGTATTTAATTCTGGAATCCAAAAGTCTATAAAGTGAATTACCAAAAAAATAAGAATGAACAATCCACTATAGATCATATTTCTGCTCATCCATGTAGAATTGGCCGAACCATTGTTTTTTGCATATTTAACCACTCTAGAACTTCTATTTTTTATTTCCAAAATAAAGCCCATTACAAAATGGTAAACTACCCCAAAAAGTAATACAGGTTGAAGAACATATTGAATCAATGGATTGGTCCCCATAAAATGGGAAACTTCATTAAAGGCATCTGGATTTAAAACAGATAAAAAATTGATGGCGAAATGTTGAAGTAAAAAAAACATCAAGAAAAAAGCAGAAAGCGCCATTGTAAACTTTCTACCTATCGAAGATTTAAAAAATCCGCTCATGGGTTATGTTATTTCTAACAAAGTTACTGCACAGTGAGGTATTAACAAAAATTAGGGTGGTTTACTTTAGGTATTTAGAATTGTTTTAGTTAATGTTAAGTAAAAATTAAAGCACAACAGGTCAGTCACAGGTGAAGAACCAAAATATTTTATGCTAAAACCCTTGGATCAATTCCGGTTCCAGACAAAAACAAAATCACCTCTTAAATTGGTGGAATCGGGATCAAATCGAATAACATACCACTGCCCCCATATAGAAGCCCCATCGTCTTCAGCATACCTTAATGTACCTTCATAATATGCATGCTCATCATACAAGGGGATATCCAATGGATTTATATCGGCACAATAGGTGCACAATTGCATTTTAAAATTATTGCCTTCCAACGACCATACTCCTACCCCTTTGGAGTCTTCCTCTCCGTCGATTTCAATGGTCAAAGTACCGTCATTATATAGACTAAGGTTTCTGTCAATTAAAATATCAAACATTGAATCAGGGTTATTGTTCTGCCCACCTTTTAGAAAGGCATTCTTTAACGTGTAGTCTAATATGAAATTTGTAATCCATGTATCCTTATTGTCTATTGCATAAACAACGACCTCATGTTCGCCAACTGGCAGGCTTTTTTCAATGGTAATTGCACCTGTATTGGAATCTATAACCAATCCATTGATGGCATTTTTAAGCGCAAAGATTCCTTTTTCTACAGGCCAATCCATGGTTGGGGCAGGAATTGTGCCCTCAGATTGATAGCTTATTTCAAAAATATCGGTGCTATAATGAAAAGTTACTATTGGGGTGTTATCTTCTTTGCTACAAGAGGTTATCAAAGAAATGCATATTCCTACTATAAATAAGTAAGTGCCAAGCCATTTAAATACTTCTCTTCTCATATGTTATTGTATAATCAATTGTTAATACACCTGCATAAGAGGCCTTAAATGAGATGAGGTTTCCGTCTCCATCCCTCACCTTGTTGTCATATATATATGGAAATTCGTTAGTGTCAACACTCAGAATATCGTTTTGGCTAAAAAAATATAGTTCTGGACTGGCCAAATAAAATAACAGGCCATACCAAATATGTATAGCCGGTTGTACGGTTACATCATGGAAGACACCTTTGTTTGTGCCCAATAGTTCTAGAGTAAGGACACTTTCGCTTATACCCATTTGTAGAAGTTGTCCTGTAGAGTCAAAATTCCAAATCATAGGGAAATTAGCCAAATCCCCATCAACTGTGTATCGATAGTTCAAGGGGTTGTAATTTATGGAGGTTGATATATCGGAGCCATTTGCATTGAATTGAATGTCAGTAATAGTGTTAGATTGGTCATATGCATAGGAAACCTCATAACCAACACCATTAGATATATCTTCTGTCAATGCTGCTGTAACAAAAACTTTTTCGTTGTATTCAATGTTAGTCATAAAATGGGTAATGTTGTCATCGGTAGTTCGTATAATTTCTATTTGTTGTATATGGCCTGTCGCATTGTATTTAAGGTCATAACTAATTTTATCTCCAGAACTATATTGCAATGAAATCAACTTTGGAAAATAACGTTCTTCGCTTTCTGTTGTTTCATTATCGTTCCGATCCTTGGAACAGGATGCAAGAGTAAGTGCTATTGTGCAAAAAGTAAAAATTCTTATAATGGTATTCATTGGACTTATAGCTATTGTTTACTAAAACGAATTATATAACCTCAAAGACAATTTGAATGCTTAAAATATATTCTCCTGCGGGGCGATCATAGTAAATAGAGGTTTCAATTTTTTGACCTGTAAAAAGATTATCCTCCACCTGTAGAATTTTACCTAATTCCCTGTCCATTGCAAAGGCAATGGCTTGGGCTTTCATATGGGCATTTTCCAAAGCTTTTTTATAAAGTTCTTTGGCCTCTTCTGGATCAATTTCTATAATGGCAATAGTATTAAGTTTTTGCAGACCTAATGATTTTGTGGTCAAAAAACGTTTCATTTCTTTGACCGAAGAAGAGGTGTATTCCAATACCACTCCCTCTTTGTCATACCCCATGGTTTCAAACCCGAAACCATTTGGGGTTTCTTTTACGGTTTCCCATGGTATATTCTTTATTACTAGTGCCGCTTTATAATGTTCTTTAAGTTGCTTTAGATTCATTGTTTCTCCAGCATAACTAGAAAAAGAAGTACTTAGAGAAACCGTTGTTTTAAATATCGGAGAGGAATCTATATGTGTCGCCCTAGCACTCACTTTTATTGTTTGTTGTTGTGCTAATAGGGAGAGCGGAAACAGGATAAATAAAATTTTTGTCAAAAGAATTTTCATAATGGAATAATTATTATCTATTCAGGAATATTGAAAAGGATTAGAATTTCTTTATAGGACATTTTTAAATAATTAATTGTGCCTGATGATTTACCTCCAGTAAGAATTTCTCCGGGGATTATGATATAACGGTATTCAAAAAATAGAGGAGATCCTATAGGGCCGCCATCAATAGAATTTATTTTTATAAAAACACGCCCAGAATTAGAAGCTGGTGGTGTAGTATAGTTTAATGAATAGTGTTGGTTAATACTAAAAGAAATAAACGGTATTTGTTCTATTACCCCAATATCTGAATTAGAGAAATATCTGCCATAGGCAAGAACAACTCCATTTTCAACAACTTCTGCTGTTAAAGCAGGGGCGTCTATACTAGACACATAATTGTTTGCCTCAATGTCATCTGGGAACTGTAAAGTAAACCATTCCGAATAAATGACATTAGCCGTGCCTATTTCACCTTGCTCTCCTTGTAGACCTTGTTCACCATCTTCTCCATCTAATCCAGCAGGTCCTGGAATGCCTTGTTCTCCCTGCTCTCCTTTTAGTCCCATAGCTCCATCTTTTGAGCAACCTAAAAACAACAAAGCAAAAAGGGTTAGCAAACTGAAATATTTAAAATTGTTCATAGTAATGTTTTTTAAGTCATAAATTTTAATATAACGGGGGCTATTCGGGGATATTAAAATGGGTACAGATTTCTTTATAACTCATTTTGGCATAGTCCAGAGTAGACTTTACTGTTGTTGAAACAACCTCCCCAGGAATGATAATATATCTGTAATAATCAATGTAAGAAAATAAACTAGTTGACCCATCCAAAGTATTTACACGAACCTGCAGGCTTGTATCACCGTCTCCGTCACCAAATAGACCAAAGCCAAAAAACTCATTTTCATTTATTCTTGTATATGGAAGTTGAAAAACCTCAAAACTGCCACTGTTAATATTATTTCCGCCATATACAAGGATTACATCTGCAGTAATGTCGTATTCTTCTAATGAAAATGTACCCAGACCCATTACGTTTTGTGTGGAAGCATTTGGATTTAAAAAATTGGATTGAATCCAATCGGAGTAAATAACATTTGCTGTTCCTGGCTCGCCTTGTTCGCCATCTGATCCTGTTGGCCCAGCTATTCCTTGTTCTCCCTGAGGTCCTTGAGGGCCAATGGCCCCATCTTCGCCATCTTTAGAACAAGAAACAAAAAAGGTGCTAATAAATATAACCCCCAAAAGACATGTTTTAAATTTCATATTTGTTTTCATTTTTATGGATTTTAAATGTGTTGAAACAAAATTAGTAGGACACAGAAGTACAAGGGTGTGAATTCTTTCAATTTGAAAGAATCAGGACAAAATCAATTGGGATTGTTGGTAGGCACTGGGAGTAAGACCCGTATGTTTCTTAAAAGCGTTGTAGAATGCAGATTTTGAGTTAAAACCAGCTTCTAAACCTACTGAAACTATTGTATAATGGGCATAATGATTAGAATGTAGCTTACATTTTGCTTCAGATACCCTGTATTTATTTATATAATTTATAAAACTAGTGTTGCTAGCGGTATTGACCAAACTTGATAGATAACAAGCTGAAATCCCCAAAAGATTGGCTACAGAACTAAGACTTAGGTTTGGATTTTGATATATTTTTTGAAACTTCATTAGCCTTTCCAATTTCTTGAAATATTCATTTGCTTTAGTTAAAGGCTTTTTATTTTGGCCACGTAATTCCTTAACTTTTTGTGAGCAAAGAGCCGCAATAATAGTGAGCAAGTGGAGATGCCTTTCGTTGTAAAAATTGGAATTAGGGTGTTCAGAATCTATTACACCAAAAAGGCTGTCATTTATAATAATAGGGACGCATATCTCGGACAGTCTCTTACAATCATCTACTATATAACGTATATCATATTTGGTATTGGGTATAAGTTCTGGTTTTCTGTTTTTTGCAACACTTCCAACAATACCAATTCCAACTTCAATTGTAATTTGATTGTATATGGTTTTATGCTGAGGGTTTTTAGTTCCATAGGCCGCTCGTTGCACCAATATATTTTTTTCATGATCTAACTCGTAGATTACACAATCTACAAAACCCAGTTGATGTATTACATTTTTAGTGATATCCCATAGCACATCTTCTATTGATTCTTTGGAGCCTAAGGATGTTGCGAAATAGCTAATAGCCTTAATTTCATTCAGATTTTTTGGATTAACATTTTGTTTCATGTCATTTTTTCCCAAAACTAAAGGAGCTTTAAAGTGAACAGATGGTTATATGTAACAAAGTGCTGAACATATGTAACCTATGCCAACCCTTAATTAATTAAGGGAATTTAAGTACTCTGAAGGTGTTTTATGAAAAGTTTCCTTAAAACATTTCATAAAATAAGTTGGGGTGTTAAACCCTACTGTATATGCAATTTCACTTACAGTGAGGTTTTCTGAACTTTTAAGAATTTGTATTGCTTGTTTTAAGCGTTGTGAACGAATAAAAGCAGAGGTAGAAAGACCAGTATAGGCCTGTAATTTTCGATGCAATTGCATACGACTCATTTTTGCCTTTTCACTAAAAAGTGCGGCATTGAAGTTGGGATCCGATAGATTTTTGTCTAATATTTGTTGTATTCTTTTAAAGAAAGCCTCATCACTAGGAGTTATGGCAATATCTTTGGGTTTTAAGATTAGTTCTTCACTGTAACGTTTACGTAGTATTTTTCTTGTAGTAATCAAGTTTGCCATTCGTCGTTTCAATAAATTTATTTTGAAAGGCTTTGTTATAAAATCGTCCGCACCGGAGCCAAGTCCCTTTAGCTCATTTTTTTCGCCATCTCTGGCAGTTAATAGAATGACTGGAATATGACTTGTGCGTTCATCTGTTTTCAGGGTATTACACAATTCTATTCCATTTTTAACTGGCATCCGTACATCTGTCAGAACAATATCAGGGATTATTGAAAGGGCAATTTCTAACCCTTTCTTTCCATTTTCGGCCTCCAATATTTTGTATGTAGAGTCTAGCGCCAATTTAATAAAAGTACGTACTTCTTGATGGTCTTCCACAATAAGCAGAATAGGGAGGGCTGTATCTTTTTCTCTGGAAGGAGAACCGTTTGTCATATCATTGAGCAAAAATGTTGGGGTTTGGTCAGAACCATTGAGCTTTTTTATGGACTCAATGGAAAAGGAAGAATAGTCTATTGGAAGATCAACAATAAAACTAAGAACATTATATTTTTCAAGTGATACATCAATAGCGCCACCGTAAATTTTTACAAGCTCCCCAACAAGGGACAAACCAACACCTATGCCTTCTGAATAGTTGTCATATTGATAAAAACGGGTGAACAATTTGTCAAGGTTCAATTTGGAAGCATTTATTGCTGTATTGCTTACTTTGATGCGAGCAAAGTTTTCACTTTTTGTTACCGAAAACGTACAACTTCCATTTTTTGTAGAATATTTAAAAGCATTGGATAATAGATTTGTTGTTATTTTTTCAACTATGTCTGCATCATACCACACTTGTTCTAATGATTCTATTTCTACATAATACTTCATGTTTTTTATACTTGTCTGGTATTCAAAAGATTGGGCAATTGTATGTAAAAAAAGGGAAAGGTTTCCTTGCGTTACGTTTAGCTTTAATTTTCCATTTTCCAATTTAGCCAATTCGAGTAATTGGTCTACCAGTGAGGTTAAACGATTGGCGTTTCTTTTTATCATTGAGAAGTTTGTACGCTCAATAGTAGATAAATTTTCTTGAGAAAGTGTTTGCTCTATGGGCCCGGCTATAAGTGTCAAAGGAGTTTTAAATTCATGGGCGATGTCTGTATATAGATTTGATTTAAAATCGTTTAGTTTTTTTAGGCGCTGGCTTTCTTCTTCTTTCAGCCTTAAGTTTAAACGCATGCGCCATCGCCATTTCATATAAAAAAAGACTCCTGCAAGGGCAGAGATTGCGAGCAAAAAGTACACTAGTTTGGCAAACAGTGTTGCATACCATGGAGCTTTAATGGAAAAGATAAAGGTTTCTGGTGTTTCGTTCCAAAGACCATCATAATTACTGGATTTAACCTGAAACTTGTATTCTCCAGGTGGAAGTTGTGTATAGCGTACATAGTTGTTGTTTCCTGAAAACACCCAATCATTATCATAATTCATTAACCTGTATTGGAATAGATTTTTCTCAGGCATGGAAAATTGTAGGCTAGAGAATGTAAAAGCCAACGTATTCTGTTTACTCTCTAGCTCTATTCCCTCTCTTATGGGTTGTGTCATGCCAAGGACTTCAAACTTGGTAATATTAGTTTTTGGCAAAATGGTATTGTTTTTTATATTTTTTGGTTGAAACCAATAAAGACCATCTAGCCCACCAAAATAAAGAGTGCCATTGGAGCTTTTAAAATATGCACCAGTATTGAATTCAGTTGCTAACCCATCATAATTATTATAGTTAACTATTTGGAGGTTTTCTTTCAATAAATTCTTTGGTGTAAACTGTATGATTCCCTTATTGGAACTTAGCCATAGATTTCCATCAGAATCAGGCAAAATGGAATATATAACATTATTTGCTAGGCCATTGGATGTGTTGAATGAATGATACTTGCTATTGACCAAATCATAGGCAATAAGACCATGACCATAAGTGCCTATCCACAAAATATCATTATCAGCATACCATAGTGATTTTATAGAATTCACTTCTGTGGAATCTTGATCAAGTATTTTGTGTTTTTTGAATTTCTCCTCTTGAATGTTGAATTGAAATACACCTTCATTATCTGTTCCTAACCATAGATTTCCTTTTTTGTCATCTGTTATTACTCGAACATTGTTTCCAATAAAGGCGTTTTTTTGAGGTCCTTGTATGTATTTTTTTACTTCACCTAAATTTTTATCAAATTGGATAAGACCGTTTTCATTAGTAGCCAGCCAAAAACGGCCATCACTGTCATTAAAAATATCCCAAATAGTTTTGGAGGTTAATCGAGGAGAAGTATTATTGGAATAAACTGTGTAGGTGCCACTAGAATCTAAGATGGAAAGCCCATCCCCTTGGGTGCCAATCCATAAATCTTCGTTATCCAGTAAAAGGCTCATGATGCGATTAGAGGGAATATCAGAGTTTCCTGTAGAAAATGTTTTCCATTCATTCATTTTTGGGTCAAAACGACTCAATCCTTTACCCGATGTTCCTGCCCATATAGTTTCATTGTTATTGTCTACAGCTATGGAACGCACAACATCGATATTTATATTTTCAGGAGTCTGATCATTGGTATATGAATTAAATTTTTCGAGATACTCATCAAAATAGTTCAAACCCGCTCCATCTGTTCCAAACCAGAGAGTCCCTAAATAATCTTCATAAATACAAAGAATGTCATTGTATTGTATACTTCTAGGGTTATACTTCTTGTTTGTAAAATTATTTATTTCATGAGTTTTTAGATTTATCATATAAAGGCCATTACCATATGTAGCAACCCAAAGCCTATTTTTTGAGTCAATGAAAAGGTCTAAAACATTAATGTTTAATGGTAAATTGCCTTTGAAGCCTGTATTTGGAATACGCCTCAAGATATTACTTCCATTTTCCCTTGTATATAATCCATTACCAAACGTCCCGATCCATTGTTTTCCTTCGGAATCAACCACCATGACGCTAAAATTGTTTTTTATAGTGGTCCTATTAGGTGTTTTGGGAAGGATTAATTTAGTTTTTTTTGAGTGTATATCAATTTCAAGAAGTTCGTTCATTCCCAATAGAAGAAGAGTGTTTTGGTCTATTTCCGAAATCTCATTAATAGCCCCTATAGGGGGCTGGTCAAGAGTTAGTTTAGAAATATTCTGAGTTTTGCTCTCTATGAATAAAATCTCTTTTGAATAAGTTGTTGCCCAATAATTAAGATTTACATCTTGAAATATTGTATTGACATCTTTTACACCTTCAAGAGGCACAAAACTATTTGTTTTGGGGTTGAACCTTACCAATGTTCTATCTAGCGGAATGGCCAAAAGTTGGTTTTGCCGATCCAAGTAAAGCTTGCCCAGATTGCTAAAGTTAGGACGAGTAATATCAATAAATTGAAGTGGATATGTGGCAAATTGCCTCCCATCATACCTGTTGAGCCCATCTTGAGTGGCAATCCATAAATACCCAATACTGTCTTGTGTAATTGAGACGGCGCTGTTTTGCGATAGGCCATCTTTAACAGATAAACTCCTAAACGTTATCTGTTCTTGTGAGAAGAGATAAAAAAAAGAACCAAAGAAGAAAACAAAAAAACACAGGAAACAATTGTTGATTTCTTTTATAGAAATGATGTATGTTAGTTTAAGATTAGGCTGTTTCAAATAGAATGGGGCTTTAAAAAGAAAAGTAAGGGATTTTTAATAATTTATCATTGGTTTTTTTATAAATGTATTTTATTTATGTATAAGTGGTTAAATTACTTGTTAATAGTCGATATTGTATTTTAAATTCCTAAATAAAAATGGACATTGGATTGTTGTCAGTAAGCTTAAATGTATATTCTACCAAGAGAATTGCCGAAGAAGCGGAGAAACTAGGACATTATATAGAATTGATAGACCATACTAAATGCTCTGTAAAGTTAGGTTCCGGCAAACCCCAAATATATTTAAGGGATGAGAACATCACCAATGAGTTTGATGCAGTCATTCCAAGAATAGGCACCAAGGTAACCAGGCACGGGGCAGCCATTGTTAAACAATTTGAAATGAACGGTATTTTTAGCACTGCCCGTTCCCTTGCCATTACAAGAGCCAGAAATAAAGTGAGAACACTTCAAATAATGGCAAGAAAGGGTATTCCCATTCCTGAAACTTTATTCTCGATTAACCCAGATAATATAGAGGAGCAAATAAAAATATTGGGGGGCGCTCCCGTTATCATAAAATTACAAGAAGGTACCCAGGGGTTGGGAGTGATTTTGGCGGAAAGCAAAAAATCTGCTAAATCCATTATAGACACTTTTTATAAAATGGACACCAGTATCTTGATTCAAAAATTCATTGAGGAAGCCAATGGTGAGGATATTAGAATCTTTGTTGTGGGAAATAAAGTTGTGGCCAGTATGAAGCGAACAAGTGAGCCAGGCGAATTTAGGGCGAATGTACATCGTGGAGGAGAAACATTGGCAATAACACCTACAGATAAGGAGAAATATATAGCTTTGAACGCCGCTAAATATTTAGGTCTGGGAGTTGCTGGGGTGGATCTGCTTCGTTCTAAAAAAGGACCCTTGTTAATTGAGGTCAATGCTTCACCCGGGTTAAAAGGAATTGAAAAGGCAACAGAGGTTAATATTGCTAAAGAAATTATTCATTTTGTAGAAAAGAATGGGCGCCGTAGAAGAAAATAGAACTATTACGATAGGGGGGACAGAAGTGCCTCCAGGAACAAACAAACTGCTGCAAATTAATATTGCACGACTGCCCACGGGAACCCTAATTGATATTCCCGTACATGTATTTAATTCTAAAAATCCAGGCCCAACAGTTTTAGTTCAGGCGGGTTTGCATGGAGACGAAATAAATGGAATTGAAACGGTACGTAGAATGCTCCAGGGCAAGCAATTTAAAATTCAGAAAGGTGCTATAATTGCTGTGCCAATTCTCAATGTGTTTGGGTTTATTCACTTTTCTAGGGATGTACCCGACGGTAAAGATGTCAACCGGAGTTTTCCGGGCAGCAAAACAGGCTCTTTGGCAAGTAGAATAGCGTATCATTATACTTCGGAAATTCTTCCACAAATAGATTTTGGAATAGACTTGCATACTGGCGGTGCTCAACGTAGCAACTTTCCCCAAGTCCGGTATTCCGAAGGAGATGAAAACAGTAAAAAACTGGCGGAAATATTTAATGCCCCTTTTTCTTTTCCAGCAAAATCAATTAGTGGTTCTTTTAGAAAAGCGGCCTATAGAATGGGAAAACCTACTATAGTATATGAGGCAGGTGAAAGCATGCGCTTTGATAGCTATGCAATTGAACAAGGTTTAGAAGGAATTATCAATGTACTGAGTCATTTTGATATGATTCCCAGTGGACAAACAGTAAAAGGATCTGTGGATTTAAGTGAACGCAAATGGATTCGTGCTTCTAAAGCGGGGATGTTCATTTTAAAAGTGAACAACGGCAGTTTTGTTAAAGAAGGCCAAGTGATAGGATTGCTTACAGATACTTTTGCAAAAACAAATAAAAATGTAAAAGCCCCTTTTGATGGGCATGTTATTTGTGTAAACCACCAGGCTGTGGTTAATCAGGGCGATGCGTTATTTCATATTGGGAAGTAAATATGTATTGGCCAAATAAGATATTTCATTGGCTCTAAATACATAGATTGGTTTTTACAAAAGCTTTTTTAAAGCCATTTCTAGTTTGGTATATTTAAAAGAGAAACCGGTATCCAAAAGTTTTTTTGAAGAAACCCGGCTGCCAAAAAGAAATAATTTTGCCATTTCTCCAAAAAGTAGCCGCAACATAAAAGATGGAATGTTAGGTAGCCAAAGAGGTTTTTTTAATATGCTGGCAATTAGTTTTGTGAAATCCTTATTGTTAATATGCTGTGGAGCAACCAAGTTATAGGCGCCATTCATTTTCTCTTCTTTAATAGCATTTATATATGCAGAGCACACATCGTCAATATGTATCCATGGCATGTATTGTTTTCCACTCCCTAAGGCAGCTCCTACATTTAATTTTATGGGTTTTGTCATTTTGGCCAATGCCTCACTATTTTCTGCCAAAACAATACCTGTTCTTAATTTTAAGACTCTAATACCTAAGGAAATAAATTTGTCAGCGGCTTCTTCCCATTTTTGTGTGGTTCTTCCTAGAAAGTCATCATGGGCCTTATCACTTTCATTATAAATATGGTCGGATGTTATAGCGCCATAATATCCAACTGCAGAGGCCGATATAAATGCTTTTAGTTTTGGATTATGCTTTTTAACAGTATCAAAAAGTAGCTGGGTAGATTGTGTTCTACTGTTAATTATTTCTTCTTTTCTTTTTTGTGTCCATTTTTTTGCTGCTATGTTTGCTCCTGCCATATGGATAATATAATCGCAAGATTTTACAGCATTAATATCAACTTCACCTTTCCTAACATTCCATTGATAAAATTCAATATCTTCAATAGAAGATTTACTTCTACTGAGTACAGAAACACTATAGTTTTCAGCCAACAGTTTTTTTATAAGATGACCTCCTATTAATCCTGTACCTCCAGTAACTAAGATTTTTGGCATAAATAATTAAAGTTTTTATTTTTGTTCGTTTAGGGGTTTTTCCGAAAAATTTAATTATTTACTCTTTCAATTAGTAGCGCCTATCTCGCTGTCAATCAAAGAATTTATATCGTTTATTCTGCTTATTACATTTTCATAAGCTTCATTTTTATCCATCATTAAATCGGCCAATAGTGTAAATAGATTTTGAAATTCAAAAGAGTATATTTTTTCAATGTTTTCAACTTTCATGTTATTCACTTTTAATGAACTTATAATACTGGGTGCAACGAACCTAATCACAGCTTGGGAATGTGTTTCTTCTAACTTATTTATAAAAATATACTTCTCTTCCAATTGTTGTAATTTTTCAATAAGTTGTTGATTCTTTAACAGCTTAATTTCCCCACTATTAACCATAGCTTCATAAATATTACTTTGCCTGTGAAAATCTGAAAACTCTAATAAATTCACACTAATTTTAGCTAAAGTATCTATCAATGAGTTATCCTCTTTTTCTATTATATGTATTGCATATTCAAATTGTTTAAAAAAAAGATTGTTATAATCAATGTTTGCAATAATTGCTTTTTTGTCCTCGTTTAATTGTCTTTTTATATTCTTGTAATAGTTTAGTTCTTCTGATCTATGATTGTTTCGTTCATTCCAATTATTGATCTGCAATGCAATGAGAATACCAATAACCACAAGTACAATTTCCCCAATTGCATATTTTAGGTATGTGGTTGTTTTACCTTCATTGAGAAGATTTTGACGAATTTTTCGGAAGAATTTAATCATTTCGAGTTGGTTGATTTATGACTTGTCTTTCAATATATTAAATTGTTAGCACAACCGCCTTCTTTCATAATCTTTACGCCATGATTGGGTTATTCTATCTCAAACTCCTTTTTTTCTGCTCCACCATCCCCAGAGATTTCTATCATATATTTTCCTTTGGGTAAATAGGTTTTTCCGTTCTTGGCCTCAACTAGCTTCTTTTTATTCTTCTTTAAATAATTGCTTTTGCCTGTTTTGGTAAAGGCCAAGTCATAGGATAGAATGTTAAATCCTTTATCCGCATCAATGGCAGTTGAGCTTACCTCTGTTCCATTCATAGTTTTAATACTGGCTGTATAGGTTCTTTTTTCGGAAGTGTAAAAAATAACATCCAGACCTGGGGTATTGGGCTTAGCCCAAGCACTATAGGAATTGCCCCATCTGGTGGAATGTTTTATGTTCTCTAAATCAAAAACGAATAAATCTTTACCCATTACGTCCTTTGTAGCCTTTTGTAAGATAGCAATATCTGCCTTGTAAATGCTACGTCCGTGTGTGCCCACTATTAAATGTTTGGCTTCTGGTTGTATTACCAAATCGTGCACCGCCACATTTGGCATTCCGTTTTGGAAGAGTTCCCAAGAAGCTCCTTGGTTAAAGGAGGCATATAGGCCATTGTCGGTTCCCACAAACAAAAGATTTTCATTTTCTGGGTCTTCCAAGATTACGTTTACGGGAGAAGCAGGAATATTGTTTGCAATACTTTTCCATGTTTTCCCATGGTCATTGCTTACATAGATATAAGGGGTAAAATCATCGGAACGATAGCCATTCAAAGTAACATACACCCGTTCTTTTTTATGTTTGGAAGCAGCAACCCTGCTTACCCACAGGTTTTTTGGAAAAGAATTGGAAATCAGCTCCCAAGTGCCACCTCCGTTTTTGGTGACGTGTACCAATCCATCATCGCTGCCTGTATATATCAATCCGAACTTAAACTTGGATTCTGATAGTGTTGTCAATGTGCCATATGCCACATTTCCTTGCCTTCCACCCTGTGTTAACTCATCGGAAATGGTTTCCCAATCATCTCCCTGGTTAAGGGAGCGATGCAATTTGTTGCCTCCCAAATAGAGAATATCCTGGTTGTGTTCAGAAAGCAATATTGGCGCCTGCCAGTTGAATCTGTAGGGGGCTTCCCCTAATTCATGTTTGGGCTGTATACGAGTATTTTTGTTATTTTCTAAATCCAATCTAAAATAATTTCCGAACTGAAAACCTGTATAGACAATATTGGAATTTCTTTTATCAATTTGAATTTGCATGCCATCACCACCCATTATGGATACCCATGGATTCTCCCCACTACTATGCCACCTATCATTTATTGAGGCATTATGCCTTCCTTTCCATACACCGTTATCCTGTAGTCCACCATATACATTATAAGGTTTTTCATAGTCTATATTTATAGCGTAAAACTGGCCTACAGATGGGGAATTGTTCTTTACCCAAGTAGCCCCATCATCATAAGAGATATTAATCCCACCGTCGTTTCCGTTAATAAGATGCCCGGGCATTTTCGGATTGATCCATAACGCATGGTGATCTGCATGTACATTTTCACCGTTTATAGATTCGTAAGTTTTACCACTATCTTTTGATTTTATTAGGGGTACGCCTGCCAAGTAAATATTATCCTTATTGCTAGGATCTACCCTAATCTGTGCAAAATAATACCCATAGCTATAGAAAAGGTCATCTATATATTCCTGATTCATTTTTTTCCATGAGGTTCCTGCATCATCACTTCTATAGACTTCGGCCCCAATAACGGGAGTATCAAATAATGCGGAATTTGCATTTTCCAAGTACTTGGCCAAGTCCACAGGTTCTATGGCACCATCTCGGACCATGTTTTTTACATTGTCTGCCCTATATTTTTCCTGAAACCCATTTGTTTTCAGGAAATCATTCAATTTTTTATCATTCAAATTTAAAAGCGCATCCACGCTCATGGACTTAAAGTCGTCCTTTTTTAGTGCATCGGATTTTTTTTTAACATCCAGTTTTTTTTCTCTTCTAAACTGACTATCGTGGACAACATAAACCGTATTGTCATCAAAAACATCCAATCCAATTCTACCAACTCCTATTCCGGTAGGAAATCCACTTTCGGGGGTGGAAATTTTTGCCCACGTACTTCCGGCATCCGTGCTTTTATATATTCCGGAACCAGAACCGCTACCATCAAAGTCCCATGCTTTTCTATCTTTCTCCCATGCGGCCGCATATTGAATATTGAAATTGTTTGGTGAAAAGGCCATATCAATAATGCCCGCTTCATTACTTACAAAAAGAGTTTTGCTCCATGTGGCTCCGCCATCTGTTGTTTTATATACGCCACGCTCCTTATTTGGAGAGTACAAATGTCCTGTAACACCCACAACAACTTCATTTGGATTTTTAGGATTAATTAAAATACGACCAATATGATGGGAATCTTCCAAGCCCATATTTTGCCATGTATTACCTTTGTCATTAGATTTTAACATGCCTATGCCGGCATAAGAAGAACGAGAGGCATTATTTTCTCCAGTGCCTACCCATAGGGTTCCAGACTCCCAATGCACGGCAATATCGCCAACATTTTGTGTTTGCGAACTATCTAATACGGGTTCAAAAGAAGTGCCATTGTTGCTGGTATACCAAAGCCCTCCGGAAGCATAACCAACATAAAATTCTATCGGATTATTTGGATTTACATCCACATCTACAACACGACCACTCATTACAGTTGGGCCAATATTTTTTAAGGGGATGTTTTTCACTAGAGAAGAGGCTTCCATTTTTTTCTTTTGCCCAAGAGCCTTTAAAACAGTTTCTTTGTAAGTTGGTTGTTGTGCCCATACTAAGCACGTAAGGAAGTAACAAAGAATAAGAAGTGGTTTTTTCATTAGGATTTCATTAGAATTAGCTTCTGTGAAGTTAACAATTTGTTTGCCCTTTAACAAAACCTAAAGTCTGGGCTTCCTGACACTTTTAAAAATATAAAAACCACATTTTTAAACCCTTAAAATTGCACACTAAATTAAATTTTTGTTAATTTATTACCATATTAATAATTAAACTATAAAAAAATGGAAGAGTATTTACCGTTGATTATTCAGCTTGTTTCAGGTGCCGTAGGAGGTAACGTAGCAGGAAAACTATTAAAAAACCTATCTCTTGGTAGCCTTGGAAACTCCATTGCAGGAATTTTAGGAGGTGGTATTGGAGGTCAACTTTTAGGAATGTTAGGTATTGGTGCTGGAGCTGCAGCTGGTACGGATAGTATGGACATATCCAGTATCCTTGGTAGTGTAGCTGGCGGAGGTGTTGGCGGAGGTGTACTTATGGCCATTATTGGGGCAATAAAAAATGCAATGGCCAAATAAAAATAACAAACATTTATCAGGCTATCTAAATAACCTAGTATTCGTTTTTCCATCAAACGAATTGTTAAAGTTGTTTAGATAGCTTTTTTTGTGCCTTTAATTCTGAAATATAGTATGTAACCGATTTTTTTAACTCGTCTTGACTATTCAGAATTTGCTTTTCTAGAAAGTTTGATTTAGAAGTACCTACCATATCCAGGACAGATGAAAAGCCTTTTAAATACCAATCCTCCCATGCTTTCATGATTTTTATTTCTTCTTTTAGTGAAGCACCATGGTCTAATTCCGTTTTGCTTAAATTAAACTCTTCTTCTAGCCTCTCTATGGCTGATTCTTTTGTCTTTTGCAAAATTTGAAGAGCAGTACTCTCGTTGGAATTCAGAAGTTGTAGAGCACTCGCCAATGCAGCGGTCCCCACATTTTTTAAAGTCTCTTTTGAGACTTTATCTAATTTATCATTGTCTGTATGGTAAAACTGGTCCGTGAAATGCCATAATAGAAGCCCTGGAATGTTGGCTCTAAGAAAAGGGGTGTGGTCACTTCCTCCTTCAAAAGGGTTGGTGTTTACTTCCCAATGGGCGAACTCCCCTTGCTTTTTAAAATTGTCTATAATAAAATCGTTGAGGTAATGGGGTTTCATGTCTTTCAAAGACAGAACCCTTCCACCCCATTCGGAATGCTTGTCATTTCCACGTGTCCAAATAGCACTGGGATCGGGCATTTTTTCAATTAGGAAGGAACCTCCTGTAATAGCGGTATTTTCACCTACCATATCTAAACTTATACCCCATTTTATCTTTTCAGCTCTTTCTTCATCTTCCTCAATGTACCTTTGGGTAGAAACAATTTCATCCCCCCAGAGAAAGGTAAGAGTACGGTCCATATGGATTTCACCTTTTTTATGGAGATTGGCGGCAATTGTTGCCATTTCCAATTGGGTCCCTACACCAGTTGCATTGTCATTGGCTCCCGGCTCTTGGATATGTGCACTAAAGACCAGCCGTTCTTTTGGTATTTTGTCACCTTTTATATTGGCTACTACTGTAAGTTCTTCCGATGGATATATTTTGGTTTCTACGGCAACCTGGACTTTTGTTTTTCCTTTTATTAGATTGGCTTTTAGCCTTTCATTGGCTTCATAGGAAAGGGCTATGCCCCAAAAATGGGTTTCAACCTGGGGCGGAAGACTCCTAAACTGAATTGAAGTCTTATTTTTTTCTGGTTGAAGATATGAAGGGTTGTTATAGGTTATAATGCCCAATGCCATTTTATCAAGGGCTTTTTTATATACTTCTCTGGAAGACATTTCAGTAAAAATGATTTTATCCTTTATTGATTTCTTCTCTAAATCCAAAGTATCCAAAATGTGGACAATATCACCAACGACACCTTTTGATGGAGTGGAGGCAGAATTAAGGTAGGTCATGTTTCTATTGGTCTCGGATATCAATAAGGGTACGCTGTCTCCAACAATGGATAAATTGGCGTTCACCGGTTCCCATGTAGGGTATTTTAATGGCCTTTTTTCAATACGATATGTCAAACGATCCTTTGAAGTAGCTACACTTTCCAGTACATAACCAGCTTGTTCCAGATGGTTTGCTATCCAATGAACACTATTGTTGAAACCTGTATTGCCCGCAACCCTCCAATATTGGGAAACATAAGCTGTGGTCTCATAGGCCAAGTCACCCTTAAATTCAGCTCTTACCAAGTCAAAATAATCTTTCTCATTGGAAGGTTTCTCATTCTCACAACCCAGAGAGAAAAGAAACAACAGAGGAATCCATATTTTATTTAGCATATTTTATAGCTTTTAAAAAAAAAGGAAATTTTATTTTTCCCATTTCCAATCATTTCCTATTATAAGTTTTTCCTTAAGATTATTCTTGATCATGAATTCTTTGGTAGTCTCGCTGTCCATTTTCGTGGCGGGTAATTTTTCTGCATTGGCAAGTCCATATAGCATCATGGTGCCAAAACGTGCAGTATTGGTAATATGCTCTTTGTTTACCAAGTTAAAATCATCACAATCTGAGTGGTAGCACCCATAAATAGAACGGTCTAAATTGCTATTTACCGATAGAATAGGAACACCTTCCAGCATAAAAGGTTGATGATCGCTGTGCAGTCCAGATCGGTTGGTAAAGGAATTTTTATATATAGTATCTTGTGCTTGGATAACGGCGCCCAATGATTTAAAAAATGCCTCATCATCTAATTTTCCACCTGCATTCATACCTATTGGGTTTCCAGACATATCCAAGTTCATCATATATTTAATTTGATCTATTGTGTTGTTTTCAATAGCTTTTTCGACCATAAATTTAGACCCCAACAAGCCTTGTTCTTCTCCCATGAACATTACAAATTTTATAGTTCTTTTGGGTTTTAGGTCATTGGCTAGAAAAGCACGGGCAATGTCCAAAACAGCAAAGGAGCCTATCCCATTGTCTATTGCACCTGTAGCAAGGTCCCAAGAATCCAAATGACCACCAATCACAATTTCTTCTTCGGGAATTTTGGCCCCTTTTAAAGTGGCAACAACATTTCTGGCCTTGATAACATCACTATGGTTGGTCATATTAATAGTCGCTGTGGCAATTTTACTTTTTAAGGTCTCTTTTAATACCAGGCCATCTTCCTTGCCTATACAAACTGCAGGAATAGGAATTAATTCTCCTGTAACGGAGGCTGTGCCCGTTAACAACACACCATCATCTACTTGGTTGATTATAATAATACCTTTGGCACCATATTTAATGGCCAAAGCTGTTTTTTCACTTCTATGAAGGTTGGTAAGATTTTCTTCACTGTTTGGTAAAATACCTATGTACGCCAAAGAAATTTTATCCCTAACGGCATTAGGGCTTTTTAAGTAATCGGCTTCCAGACCGTTGCCCATATCTACGATTTCTCCAGTTACATTGGCCAGAATTGGTGAGTGGCCCAGGGTAACCACTTTTGTTTCCCCATTATTTATTTGCAGTGAAACATCTCCCCTTGACCAAGCTTCAACCTCAAATGTTTGATAGGCTACATCCTCAAAACCATATTCTTTAAACTTATTAAAAGTATATTCTTCTGCTTTAGCACCGTTTTTGGAGCCTGTTAATCTATGGCCGATTGTTTCCGTAGCTTCTTGCAGTGTACTGTACGCCTTGGAATTTTGCTTTATTTCTGCATCAATTCTGGCGAATAGCTCTGCTTGGGACTCTAGTTTTTTGCTTTCGGTGCAGGAAGCTAGTATTACAAATGCTAAAAGAGATAAAAATGTAGTTTTTTTCATGGTTTGGTGGTTGATTATCAATATCAGATTAATTAGTAGAATTTCTGAATTTAAGGTGGACTAAGTTAACCATTTTGAGAGGAAATAAAGCGTTCCATTTTGGTAATTAAAAGGGTCAATTTTTGGCAAAGTGAAAATTTGTATGGAACGGAATACATATAATTTCAAAGAGATATTTTTAAAATTCTTGGTCGGGATACCCAAATGGTTTTTGTAATGCTTAATTTTAGCTACTAATTTTTTTGTATGAAGTACCAACTTATTCCAAGCTCTCTTTTTAAGAAGAATCGCAAGAAATTTATGGGCCAAATGGCCCCCAAAAGTATTGCCGTATTTAATTCCAATGATATATATCCCATTAGTGCAGATAGTACCATGCCTTTTGAGCAGCACAGGGATATTTTCTATTTAAGCGGTGCGGACCAAGAAGAATCCATCTTATTACTTTTTCCTGATGCAATTGACAAAAAGCATAGGCAAATTCTCTTTGTAAGAGAGACCAATGAACATATTGCCGTTTGGGAAGGTGAAAAATTGACCAAAGAAAAGGCAACAGAAGTATCTGGCATAGATACCATTTATTGGTTGAGTGATTTTGACAAAATCTTTTTTGATTTGATGACTGAAGCAGATACTATTTATTTTAACACCAATGAGCATTATCGGCAATCGGTTACAACACAGACCCGGGAAGATAGGTTTATTCTGGAGTGTAAAACAAAATTCCCGGCCCATAAATGGGCAAAGAGCAATTCTATTCTGCAAAAAATTAGAGGAGTTAAAGAACCCGAAGAACTGGAATTGATGCAAAGGGCTTGTGATATTACCAACAAAGGTTTTAGGCGTATTTTGGAATTTGTAAAACCCAATGTTTGGGAGTATGAAATTGAGGCCGAGTACCTTCATGAATTTGTTAGAAACCGCTCTAAAGGATTTGCTTACACACCTATTATTGCATCTGGTAACAATGCTAATGTGCTACATTACATCCAGAACAACAACCAATGTAAAAATGGGGATTTGCTGTTGATGGATGTAGCGGCAGAATATGCCAATTACTCCAGTGACATGACCCGAACTATTCCGGTAAACGGGAAATTCACCAAACGGCAAAAGGATGTGTATGATGCGGTTCTTAGAGTAAAAGATGAAGCCACCAAAATGCTGGTTCCCGGTACAATTTGGGCAGAATACCATAAAGAAGTAGGTAAAATAATGACCTCGGAATTAATAGGATTAAACCTATTGGACAAGAACGATGTAAAAAATGAAAACCCTGATGCGCCAGCGTATAAAAAATACTTTATGCACGGTACAAGCCATCATATAGGGCTGGACACCCATGACTATGGAGAATTAAAAACACTCATGAAAGCGAATATGGTTTTCACGGTAGAACCGGGAATCTATATTCCTGAGGAGAAAATGGGCATTCGAATAGAAGATGATGTTGTTATTCAAGAAAAGGGAGTACCTTTTAATTTAATGCAAAATATTCCCATAGAAGTAGAAGAGATAGAAGAATTGATGCAATCTTAATTGCATTCGCTTATATCCAAAAATTGTAATTGTTTTGGGAGAATATATGTAGTAGGAAAGAATTGTTAAAGTTTAGCAAGATTCGGGTTTTTGTAATATTCAAAGCTATATACTTTTGTATTAAAGGGATAGAAGAAAATGACTCAGCAAGAACAGATTGATTATTATCGAATAGCAGAAGCAATAGAGTACATAAAAACTAATTTTAAAGAGCAGCCCTCTTTAAGTGAGATTGCAGAAAACGTACATTTAAGCTCTTTTCATTTTCAACGACTTTTTAAGGATTGGGCAGGGGTAAGTCCTAAAAAATTTATGCAGTACATTAGTATTGAACATGCCAAGCAACTTTTAAAAGAAGGACAGGCAACACTTTTTGATACTGCACATGAAACAGGATTGTCCAGTACAGGCCGACTTCATGACTTATTTGTCAATATTGAGGGGATGACCCCTGCCGAATATAAAAATAGGGGTAAAAGCTTAGCCATTAACTATAGTTTTGCAGAAAGCCTTTTTGGAAATCTTATTGTTGCTTCAACCTTAAAAGGTATTTGTTATATGGCGTTTTATGAGGATGAAGTTATTGCGTTAGAATTGCTTAAAAGTAAATTCTCCAACGCAATATTCCAGAGAAAGTTGGACACCATTCAACAAAATGCAATGCTATTGTTTAAAAAGGATTGGAGCAAGCTACACCAAGTGAAACTTCATTTAAAAGGAACCGATTTTCAATTAAAAGTTTGGGAGACTTTACTAAAAATTCCAATGGGACAATTAACAACCTATGGAAATATTGCCCATAACATTAACAACCCTAATGCCTCTAGAGCAGTGGGAACTGCTATTGGCAGTAATCCCGTTGCTTTTTTAATCCCATGCCATAGGGTGATACAGGCCACAGGGGAATTTGGAGGTTATATGTGGGGGAACATACGTAAGACTGCCATTATTGGTTGGGAAGGAGCTAAAAATTAATTGTTAGAGATAGAAAATGGAAATTACCAATTGCACTATACATGATATTGACAATGTTTTTAAACTGTATAAAATAGCATCCAACTATCAGAAATTAAAAAAAACAGTTGTTGTTTGGCCAGATTTTAAAAGAGAGCTTGTAGAAACAGAAATAAAAGAAAATAGGCAATGGAAAATATTGCTCAACAATAAAATAGCCTGTCTTTGGGCAATTACATTCAGTGACGAGCAAATTTGGGAAGAAAGAAACAAAGATTCAGCTATTTACATTCACCGCATTGCGACAGACCCAGATTTTAGGGGAAACAATTTTGTGGGGAAAATTGTGGAATGGGCAAAGGAATATGCCAAATCACAAAACATACAATATGTTAGACTAGATACTTTGGGCAATAATGTTAGATTAATAAAACACTATACAAACGCCGGGTTTGACTTTTTGGGGATATTTGCTTTGAAAAATACAGACGCACTGCCCGAACATTATCATAATGCACCTGCTTGTCTATTTGAAATAGACCTTCACAAAAAATAGAGAAGCTTTTTGGCAGAACAATAAGCATGGTGTTTGTATTACTTATTTTTTGTAGATATGTGGATTTCAGGAATTAAGTGGCACAGAATCCAAAGAATGAAGAGGGTTGGATTTCTCAATGGTTTTAAGTACTAGGAACTTATGTGGAATTGACTTTTGGAAATGAGTGTCATTTTGAAAGGAGTGAAAAAAACATAGAACAATTTGGTGTTAATCTTAATCTGACAAGTGAATGGCTAAAGGAATTTTTTAGTCGAATTAATAAAAACAAACACAATCAAAGTCGGTAAAATCCAACCCATTTGGAACTCACTTAATGGAAGCCAAGAAAAAAATTCTCCTTTGGAGAATAAGTTAAAACCTAAACTGGCCAAGAAATCTGGAACACTAAAAAGAATAACGGTTAGTATTACGGCCTTAAACACAATAGGGGCAGCATACTTTTTTGGAACTATGTTTAAAAGAATAAGCACAATGGTAATAGGGTAAATAAACATAAGTGCAGGTACGGCAACAGTGATGATATAGCCCACATTAAACTGACCCATTACAATACCCAGAATACAACCTAAAACTGCTGTAATTGTATAGGCCAGTTGGGATTCCAAAAATCGGGATTTTATAAAATCTGCCGCGCCCGTAACAATTCCCACCGCCGTGGTAAAACAAGCCAGACTAACCAAAATGCTTAGAAACAGGTTGGCTGTATTTCCGAGGGTATTGGCACTTATTCCTGTTAAAAGGGCTGTTCTAGAAATATCTGAATTAAAATTCGTGCCGTTCATAGCCCCAGTTAATATAAGTCCACCATAAATAAGAAAAAGGGCCAGGCCCGCCAGCCATGCAGCCCGCGAAATGAGGGTCTTTTTTTCTTTATAGGAAGCCCCTTTCTTTTTTAAGTTGATGGATACAATGATGACGCCACCAACAACTACTGCACCAATGGCATCAAAAGTTTGGTAGCCTTCTAGAATACCATGAGAAAACGGACTGTTGATTGTAGTTTCGCTAAAAATAAAATCATAAGAAAAAAAGGTGATACCAATAAGGGCAATTAAAACGAAAATAATAGCTGGGGTTAATATTTTTCCAAGAATATTTAGAAGTTTTGAGCGGTTCATGACAAAGAGAAAGACCAGGGCAAAATAAATGGAGCTAGTAAGGAGCGATGAGGTGTTAAAAAAAGGCTGTATGGCAATTTCATGGGTTAGCGATGCCGTTCTGGGCGATGGTAAGGAAATGGAAATGGCATATACCAGAAAGCAATAGACCAAACTGAAAGTGGGGGATACTTTTTCAGCAAAATTAAACATAGTACCCTGTAGTTTTGCATGTGCCAAAATACCAAGAATGGGAATTAATACTGCTGAAATACAAAACCCCAAAGCTACCAACCACCAAAGGTCACCAGATTTAAAACCTAGCAAGGGGGGCAATATTAAATTTCCAACTCCAAAAAAGAGAGAAAATAGTGCAAATGCCGTTACCAAAAGGTTATTTATCTTACCCACCTTAACATTTTTTTTGGAAAGATAAAACTATTTTCTATATTGTTGCCAGAGGTAAAACAACGAGTTTTTGAGGTATTTCATCGAAAAAACATATTTTTAACGAATAAATTAGAAAAAGTAAAAAGGCCACTCAATAAAATGTAGTTTCCCTGCGTTGATTATTTGTAGAGCATTCATTTGATTGTATTTACAGATTCAACCTAAAGTATAAATTGCATTTTTCGGTACCCAATCGTACGATGCCAACCAAAATTACCTACTTATGAATAAAGCTACAACCCCTAATGGCAACAAATTAAGTGCATTCTTCTGCAACATCTTTGGTCACAAGTATATTGTCTCCAAAAAAGTCACCCATCACATTAAGGAATATAAGTGTGCCCATTGTAAAATGCAGGTAACAACCGATGTCAATGGTAACCTTTCTAAATTGACACCAGAACTGCAAGAAATAAACGATACACTAGAAGACATCTTTAACAAAAGACATAGGGCACTAACTACCAGTCAGCATCAAAAAGTGGCATAAGAGCTTACCTAGGTAAGTGAGTTCCATCCCTGTGCGGTAATTGGAATTTTAGAGCTATTCCTGGAGATTAAGTGTGCACCTTCATTCTTGTCTGTCATATGCCCCATAACAGTTAAGTTGGGATTGCCCTTTATTTTCGGGAATTCTTTTTGGTCTATGGTAAACAACAATTCATAATCTTCACCACCACTTAAGGCCACCATAGTACTATCCATTTTAAATTCTTCACAAGTTGAAATCACTGTTGGATCCAGCGGTATTTTATCCTCGTACAAATTGCACCCAACATTACTTTGTTCGCACAGATGGAGAATTTCTGAAGAAAGTCCGTCGCTAATATCAATCATTGATGTAGGATGTACATTCAATTTTTCTAAAAGTTCAACAATATCCTTTCTTGCTTCTGGTTTTAATTGCCTTTCTACTAAATAAGAGTACAAGGATAGATCGGGTTGATTATTGGGATCTACTTTAAAGACTTCTTTTTCCCTTTCCAAAACCTGTAATCCTAAATAAGCCCCGCCCAAATCTCCAGATACCACTAAAAGGTCATTTGGTTGGGCACTGGTTCTATAAACAATATCTGCTTCTTTTGCTTCTCCAATGGCAGTAACACTGATCAGCATGCCCGTTGTAGATGATGTAGTGTCCCCACCAACTAAATCCACATTGTAAATTTTACATGCCAGCGCCACTCCTTCATAAAATTCTTCTAAAGCCTCTAAAGGAAATCTGTTGGAAACCGCCAATGAAACTGTTATTTGTGTGGCAATTGCGTTCATGGCATAAATGTCGGAGAGATTTACAATTACCGATTTATACCCCAGATGTTTTAAGGGCATATAGCTTAGGTCAAAATGGACACCCTCAATTAAAAGATCAGTGGAAATCACGGCTTTTTTATCTTTAAAATCCAATACTGCGGCATCATCACCTACACCCTTTATAGTAGATTTATGATGTGTGGCAAAATTTTTGGTGAGATGTTTTATGAGTCCAAACTCACCTAATTTTTCCAGTGAAGTCCTTTCAGGATTTTTGTTTTCTAACATGATGCAAAAATAAGTAGGAAAAATTTATGTTCTATCTTTAATGAAAAAGAAATTGAATTGCTTATGAAAACAATAATGAAACTTCTTTTTATTATCTCCGTACTATGTCTGGAAATAGCTTGTTCAAAGGATGATTCTGGTAATAACGTCTTAACCCCAATTAATGAAGACCCAATAAATGTCCCTTTGGATAATGGCTCCTTTCCGTGCGAAAATGGAATGGCAGGAATCTATCCATGTAGTGGCTATGATTTGTTAGGGCATATTGCTTTGAATGGATTTAATGCTGCTTCAGGGAATGATGTTTGGGGCTGGGCCGATACTACGACAAATAAGGAATATGCCTTGGTGGGATTGGATAATGGAACTGCATTTGTGGATATAAGTGATAGTGATAGTTTAATTTATTTGGGTAGGCTTCCAACTGCCACCTCGTCCAGTTCTTGGCGAGATATTAAAGTATACCAGGACCATGCATATATAGTTTCCGAGGCATCAGGCCATGGCATGCAGGTTTTTGATTTAACAAGATTGCGAAACGTTGGAAATCCACCTGAAGCTTTTAGCGCGGATGTAAATTATAATGCTTTTGGAAATGCGCATAACATAGTTATAAATGAAGAAACAGGATTTGCATATGTGGTGGGTACCGATAGGAATGATACTTTTAATGGGGGGGTTCATTTTATTGACATTAGCTCTCCTAAAGTCCCAATTGAAGCAGGCGGATATGGAAATAGTGGATACACGCACGATGCACAAGTAATAACATACAATGGGCCAGATGCTGATTATGCGGGTAGTGAAATTTTTATTGGGGCCAATGAGAGTCAGGTTGTTATAGTTGATGTTACAGATAAAGCAAATCCGGTTGAGATTACAACTGTTCAATATTCCAGTACAAGTTACAGTCACCAAGGGTGGTTTACAGATAACCATAAATATTTTATTTTGGGTGATGAGTTGGATGAGGTCAATTTCGGCTTCGACTCCCGTACTTTGGTTTTTGATTTTACAGATTTGGACAATCCAATATTACACACCACTTACTTGGGAGAAACAGCGGCAATAGACCATAATGGGTATGTAAAAGGAGATGAGTTTTTCTTGGCAAACTATACTGCTGGAGTTCGTGTTTTGGATATTTCTGGAATAGAAGCTGGTAATATCATTGAAGAAGGTTTTTTTGATACGTTTCCGAGCAATAATACAGCATCTTTTAATGGGGTTTGGAGTATATATCCATTCTTTGATAGTGGCAAGATTGTGATAGGGGATATAAATTCTGGGTTGTTTGTCATTCAAAAAACAAACTAAGAAATGAAAAAAGTATTTTTTTTGGCTTTAATATGCTTGTGGTCTTGTTCCAAAGACAATGAAGACGGTCATACGCAAGAACCCCCAGCTTTTCTTGGAGAGTTAGATTGGGTTAAAAATTTTGGTGGTTCTGGTGATGAAACGGCACATGCCATAATTCCAACTACCGATGGAGGGTTTGCAGTTTTTGGTTTTACCAATAGTATAAATGGTGATATAACTGACAAGACTTTGGCAGTGAATGATTATTGGTTGGTAAAGTTAGATGCGGAGGGAAATCTACAATGGAACAAAACATATGGGGGAAGTAAGGATGATAGGGGTCAAAGTATTGCCCAAACCTTAGATGGAGGTTATGTTATTGTGGGTTATGCCATGAGTGATGACGGAGATGGAAGCAACAATGAAGGGTTTCATGACAATTGGATCTTAAAATTGGACGCAGCTGGGGAAATGGAATGGGAGCAAAGTTTCGGCTTTTCGGGTCACGATCATTCCTACGACGTAATACAAACTATAGATGGGGGATTCTTTTTTGCGGGTTTTTTGGATGTGACACAATCTGGTGGAGAGGGTAATTTTGGAAAAGGAAATTATTGGACACGACATGGTGTGGGCGAGTTTTGGGGCACAAAATTGGATGCCCAAGGAAACTTGGTTTGGCGTAGATATTTTGGTGGTACAAATAATGACCGGGCACATTCTGTTGTCCAAGCCAATGATGGCGGATTTGTACTCTCGGGCTTTTCAGAAAGTGATGATTTTGATATTAGCAATAGCAAAGGAAGCTACGATTTTTGGGTAGTGAAGATTAATGAAGTAGGAGATTTAATTTGGGAAAATTCCTTTGGAGGTACTGGGATTGAAATTTCTTATGGGATGACAAAAACCAAAGATAATGGCTATGTCATAGTAGGCAATACATTTAGTAATGACACTGATGTTTCCAAAAACAATGGAGAGTCCGATGTTTGGCTTATCAAGATTGATGATACTGGCAATCTATCCTGGGAAAGAAACTTTGGGGGAACCCAATTTGATGCGGCAGAAAGTGTAAGCTTAGCTGCGGATGGAGGGTTCATTGTTACCGGAAACTCAAAAAGCTCAGATATAGATTTAGCTGAAAATGTTGGAGAGAATGATATTTGGGTTTTAAAAACCAATTCTGAGGGAGCATTAATTTGGCAAAAATCTTTCGGAGGGACCAATCTGGATTATGGTTTTGATGCTCTTGAAACAGGTGATGGAAATATAATGGTGGTAGGGGAAAGCCATAGTTTGGATTTTAATGAATCCCAACGTAAGGGATTGTCTGACATGGTTGTAATAAAAATAAAATAATCATTCTATTTTTGAACAGGTTTGAACAGGCGTATAGTATTCAGTCTTTTTTTCAATTCAGTATTTTTATGAAGACGAACCTAAATGGAAATTAACCAAGCACATATAAAAACCTGTATATCGCTAATTGAGAATAAACTCAATTGGGGGCCTGGCAAGAAATGGACCACAAAGGATTATCAAAACCTTAGCTCCAAGATTAATGAAGAAACCAAGGTTACTCTCAGTGTTGCAACCTTAAAAAGAATTTGGGGAAAAATTACATACAATAGTAGCCCCACAATAACCACAATGGATGCTTTGGTGCAATTCATTGGCTATGAAAACTGGCGCTCTTTTGAGCAAAGCCAATTAAAAAATGAAGAAGAAAATCCAAAAATTAAAAGCCACTTGCTTTCTTTTGCTCCCATTGGAAGCTTAACTAAAATTGGAGTCTTATCTCTTTTATTGGTTTTATTAGGTTGGACACAATTTAAAAAGAAAGAAAAACCATTAAAACCTTTGGTGAAATCAGATTACGAGTTTAGCAGTAAAAAAATGGTGACCGAAGGAGTCCCTAACTCCGTGATTTTTGATTATGATGCTTCGGCTGCAGATGATAGGGATACTATTATTATTCAACAGTCATGGGATGAAAGACTAAAAGCGCAGGTCTATAAGAATAATAATAAGCACAGCACCATATATTATCATCCAGGATATTTTAATGCCAAATTAATAGTTCGTGATACTGTTGTTAGTGAGCATGATTTATATATTAAAACAAAAGGCTGGCTTTCTTTGGCAGAGTATGGTGTTGAAACCCCAGTTTATTTTAGTGAAAAAGAAGTGATTAGAAATGATGGGAGCCTCTATATTTCAGAGAAGCAAATGAAGGACAAAAATATAGATATGCAACCTAAAGTACCTTGGGTTAATTATTTTTATATGACGGAAATAGATGAGATAAATATTCAAAATTTCATTTTTGAAACCCGTCTAAGGAATACCTATAGCGAAGGTTCTGGAGTTTGCCAGTTTGTGCATATAGATATGAGGTTTAATGGGTCCTATATTGGCATTCCACTTTCTATTAAAGGGTGTGTGGCGCAAATAGCACTTTATGATGGAAATGGAATAAATCCGGACCAATCAAAATTGGGAGTTGATTTTTCAGATTGGGTTACAATAAAATTAGTAATGAAAAACGGTTTGGGAGAGTTATATATCAACAACAAGCTTTCTTACAATATTGATTATTCCAATAGAGACGAAAAACTTAAGGGAATACAATTTGCCTTTCAGGGAGGTGGACAAGTGGATGAGGTTTACTTTAAAAAACTGGATGGTTCTGTTGTCTATGGCGAAACATTTTAGCCCAAAAAATTTAATACCCTCTCTTCTTCTTTATAACCCATATAATTTTACATAGAAAACCCTTATCAGTCTATTCGTTATAATAATGTTAGGTTATGTGGTAAAACCCTACTTATATACTATATTTGTAAACTATTTAGAATTAATCCATTTAGTATGATTAAAGTATCTGAAACAGCTAAAAGCAAAGTCATTATGATGATGACCGAAGAGGGCTTTGATGCTAACAAGGATTATGTCCGTGTTGGTGTTAAAAGCGGAGGTTGTAGTGGATTGTCCTATGAGTTAAAGTTTGATGACAAAATGGAGGAATCCGATAAGGTTTTTGAAGACAATGCCGTAAGAATTGTTGTGGACAAAAAAAGCTTCCTTTATCTAGTTGGTACAACTTTGGAATATTCTGGAGGACTTAATGGGAAGGGATTTGTTTTTAATAATCCCAATGCGCAGCGAACATGTGGTTGCGGCGAAAGTTTCTCACTCTAAAATTATAATTTATCTGTTAAATGATATGGCTCATTTAACGCATTGAAATAGTATGGCGTATACAGAAGAAGAATTAAAAAAAGAACTAGAAACCAAAGAATATGAATATGGTTTCTATACAGATATAGAATCGGACACTTTCCCGGAGGGATTAAGTGAAGAAATTGTTATTGCCATTTCCAAAAAGAAAGAAGAACCAGAATGGATGACATTATGGAGATTGGAATCTTTCAAAATTTGGAAAGAAATGGTAGAACCAGAATGGGCAAATGTTAATTATAAGAAACCTGATTTTCAGGCTATCAGTTATTATTCAGCACCAAAAAAATCAGACCCTAATAAGTCATTGGACGATGTAGATCCAGAGTTGTTGGAGATGTACAAGAAATTGGGTATTTCTGTGGATGAACAAAAAAAATTACAAAACGTCGCTGTTGATATTGTAATGGATTCTGTTTCTGTTGCAACAACGTTTAAAAAGACCTTGGCGGAAAAAGGCATTATTTTCTGTTCTATTTCGGAAGCAATTAAGGAACACCCGGAGTTGGTCAAAAAATATTTGGGTTCCGTAGTGCCCCAAAAAGATAACTTTTATGCGGCTTTAAATTCAGCTGTATTTTCTGATGGGTCTTTCTGTTATATTCCAAAAGGAGTTCGTTGCCCAATGGAACTATCAACCTATTTCAGAATTAACCAAGCGGGTACGGGTCAGTTTGAGCGTACTTTGGTAATTGCAGATGAAGGCAGTTACGTAAGTTACCTAGAAGGTTGTACTGCGCCATCTCGGGATGAAAATCAGTTGCATGCTGCCGTTGTAGAATTGATAGCGCTGGATGATGCTGAAATAAAATACTCAACAGTTCAAAATTGGTATCCTGGCAACAAAGAAGGAAAAGGAGGGGTTTACAATTTTGTGACCAAGAGAGGTTTGTGTGAGAAAAATGCAAAAATTTCATGGACCCAGGTAGAAACAGGTTCTGCTGTAACGTGGAAGTATCCTTCATGTATTTTAAAAGGAGATAATTCTATAGGTGAATTTTACTCCATTGCCGTAACCAATAATTTTCAACAAGCGGATACAGGAACTAAAATGATCCACTTGGGCAAGAATACTCGAAGCACTATTATATCCAAGGGAATTTCTGCAGGTAAATCCCAAAACAGCTACCGAGGATTGGTGCATGTTGGAAGTAGGGCAAAAAATGCTAGGAATTTTTCTCAATGTGATTCCCTTTTAATGGGTAATGAATGTGGGGCGCATACCTTTCCATACATAGAAGCCAAAAATAAAACGGCACAAATAGAACATGAGGCCACAACCAGTAAAATAGGTGAGGACCAAATTTTCTATTGCAATCAACGAGGAATAGATACCGAAAAGGCAATTGCTTTGATTGTTAATGGTTTTAGTAAAGAGGTACTTAATAAACTACCCATGGAGTTTGCCGTTGAAGCGCAAAAACTATTGGAAATTAGTTTAGAAGGTTCCGTAGGATAAAAATTAAAATAATATTGAATTTATAGATAATGTTGAAAATTAACAACTTACATGCTCGTGTAGAGGATAAAGAAATATTAAAAGGAATTAATCTAGAGATTAATGCTGGGGAGGTACATGCCATAATGGGACCAAATGGATCTGGGAAAAGTACCTTGGCCGCTGTTATTGCTGGTAAAGAAGAATTTGAGGTTACGGAAGGTTCTGTTGAATTGGATGGTGAAAATTTGGAGGACGATGCACCAGAAGAAAGAGCTCATAAAGGAATCTTTTTATCATTTCAATATCCAGTGGAGATACCGGGAGTTTCAGTGACAAACTTCATGAAGACAGCTATTAATGAATCTCGAAAAGCCAAAGGTTTGGAAGATATGCCAGCCAACCAAATGCTAAAATTGATTCGTGAAAAGGCGGAATTATTAGAGATTGACAGAAAATTTTTATCTCGATCTTTAAACGAAGGATTTTCGGGAGGTGAGAAAAAAAGAAATGAAATATTCCAAATGGCAATGTTGGAGCCTAAGTTGGCTATATTGGACGAAACTGACTCTGGTTTGGATATTGACGCTTTACGAATTGTTGCCAATGGTGTAAACAAGTTAAAAAGTAAAGACAATGCAGTGCTTGTAATTACGCACTACCAAAGATTGTTGGATTATATTGTCCCTGATTTTGTACATGTATTGCACAATGGTAAGATTGTAAAATCTGGAGGCAAAGAATTAGCCTTGGAACTGGAAGAAAAAGGATATGATTGGCTTAAGCAGGAAACTGTAGCTTAAAAAGAAAAAGATGGATTTAAAAGAAAAATTGGTTTCTTCTTTTTTGGCGTTCGAAAACGATATGGATGTTGAAAGCCCTGTTCATGATATTCGGTCAGAGGCCATGAAGAATTTTGAACTTAAGGGATTTCCCTCAAAGAAGGAAGAAGCTTGGAAATATACATCACTCAATAGCCTTCAAAAAATAGACTTTAGCATTTTTCCAAAAGAGATTAGTGCTTTGGAATATAAGAATGTTAAAAAATATTTCATCCATGAGATAGATACTTATAAAATTGTATTTGTTGATGGAATTTATAGCTCGTACCTTTCAGAAACCACTCATGATGGGGTAGATATCTGTTTAATGAGCTCTGCTTTGACAAAACCTATGTACAAGCAGGTTATTGATGTTTATTTTAACAAGGTGGCTTCCAAGGACGAAACATTGACCACATTAAATACCGCCTTTAGTAAAGAAGGAGCCTTTATTTACATCCCAAAGAATAAAATGCCCAAGAAACCTGTTGAAATCATACATTTTTCTACGGGCAACGAAGCGTCATTAATGTTACAGCCACGTAGCTTAATTGTAGCAGAGGAAAATTCAGAACTTCAAGTGATAGAGCGTCATCAGAGTTTAACTTCCAATGAGGTGTTTACTAATTCTGTTACTGAGATTTTTGCGGCAAAGAGCGCTATAATTGACTATTATAAGGTTCAGAACGATGCTGCTTCTGCTTCTTTAGTAGACAATACCTATATTTCACAAAAAGACCACAGCCATGTTAAAGTGCATACTTTTTCTTTTGGGGGCAAATTAACACGGAACAATCTTAATTTTTATCAGAATGGGGAGCATATAGATTCCACAATGAAAGGGGTTACCATTTTGGGGGATAAACAGCATGTGGACCATCATACTTTAGTACACCACATTGAGCCCAATTGTGAAAGCCATCAGGACTATAAAGGGATATATGGCGAAAACTCCACGGGTGTTTTCAATGGTAAAATCATTGTAGACAAAATTGCCCAGAAGACCAATGCTTTTCAGCAGAACAATAATATTTTGGTTAGCGACAAAGCGACCATCAATACAAAACCGCAGTTGGAAATTTTTGCAGATGATGTAAAATGTTCTCATGGTTGTACCATTGGTCAGTTAGATGAGGATGCGTTGTTCTATCTGCAATCAAGAGGTATTCCAAAGAAGGAAGCAAGGGCCTTGTTAATGTATGCCTTTGCAAACAATGTCTTGGAAAGTGTTAAGATTCCGGAGCTTAAGACCAGAATCAATAAATTAATTGCAAACAAGCTAGGTGTTCGCTTGGGGTTTGATCTATAATTAGTTGTCATCCCGCTAAGACGGGAATCCAAAAATGATACAAACAGTATTGGACATACAAGCCATTCGCAAAGACTTTCCAATCCTAAACCGAAAGGTCAATGGGAAACCTTTGGTGTATTTGGACAATGCGGCAACATCTCAGACACCGCAACAGGTTATAGATGTAATTGTAGATTATTACAGTAATTACAACGCCAATATACATAGAGGAGTTCATACGCTGTCACAACAGGCCACGGACGCATATGAACAGGCAAGAATCAAAATTCAGAAGCATTTTAATATTGCCAAACCCTATGAAGTTATTTTTACTTCGGGGACAACCCATGGTATTAATTTGGTTGCAAATGGGTTCTCATCCATCTTAAAAAAAGGGGATGAAATTTTGGTTTCTGCCATGGAACATCATTCTAATATTGTCCCTTGGCAAATGTTGTGTGAAAGGACAGGAGCTATATTAAAAGTGATTCCCATGAACCAAGATGGGGAATTGGTGATGGAGGAATATAGCCAGTTACTTTCAAGCAAAACCAAATTGGTTTTTTGTAACCATGTGTCTAATGCACTGGGAACTATTAACCCTATAAAGAAAATAATAGAAAAGGCCCATGGCCTTGGCGCGGCAGTTTTAGTAGATGGAGCCCAGGCATCTCCCCACATAAAAGCTGACCTACAGGAGTTGGATGTAGATTTTTATACCGTTTCAGCCCATAAAATGTGTGGACCAACTGGAGTGGGAATGTTGTACGGCAAGGAAGAATGGCTTAAAAAACTACCCCCTTACCAAGGTGGTGGGGAAATGATTGCAGAGGTTACTTTTGAAAAAACCACCTATGCCGATCTTCCTCATAAATTTGAAGCGGGAACACCTAACATTTGCGGTGGAATTGCTTTTGGGGCGGCATTGGACTATATGAATTTGATTGGTTTTGACGCTATTTCCCAATATGAAAATGAGCTACTGGAATATGCTACAGAACAATTACTTACTATAGATGGGCTTAAAATTTATGGTACAGCCGCTAAAAAAACTTCGGTAATTTCTTTTAATATAGAAGGAATACATCCCTATGATATTGGAAGTATTTTGGATAAATTGGGTGTTGCAGTGAGGACAGGACACCATTGTGCGCAACCTATCATGGATTTCTTTAAAATTCCTGGAACAGTAAGGGCAAGTTTTAGCTTTTACAATACCAAAGAGGAAATAGATGTTCTTGTTTCTGGGGTAAAAAGAGCTAAGGCTATGTTGGAATAGTCTTTGTTATCATTCTCATAAACTATTGAATTCCACTTATACTTATCGTATTTTTGTTTCAAATTCAAATAATGAGCATTAAAGAAATTCAGGAAGAAATAGTGGACGAATTTTCCATGTTTGAGGATTGGATGCAACGCTATGAGTATATGATAGAGTTGGGAAAATCACTTCCCTTGATTGATGAGAAGTATAAAACGGATGACAATATAATTAAGGGTTGTCAAAGTAAGGTTTGGGTACATGCAGAATTGGAGGATGACAAGCTGGTTTTCACGGCCGATAGTGATGCTATTATTACAAAAGGAATTATTGCCATACTTATTCGGGTATTTAGCAACCAATGCCCCAAGGATATTATTGAAGCGGATACTGATTTCATTGATGAAATTGGATTAAAAGAACATTTGTCGCCTACTAGGGCCAATGGTCTGGTTAGTATGATAAAGCAGTTAAAATTGTATGCAATTGCATACCAAACGCAATTAAAATGAGTGAAGAAATAAAGACACAAGATTTGGGAGAGAAGATTGTAAATGTTCTCAAAACCATATATGACCCTGAAATTCCCGTAGACATCTATGAATTGGGATTAATTTATGACGTTTTTGTGAACGAGGACAATGATGTAAAAATATTGATGACCTTAACATCACCCAATTGTCCAGTTGCCGAAAGTCTGCCCGCTGAGGTTGAGGAAAAGGTAAAATCCATAGATGAGATTAAGGACGCCGAAGTAGAAATCACATTTGATCCCCCATGGACACAAGATCTAATGAGTGAGGAAGCTAAGTTGGAATTGGGAATGCTTTGATTTTTTATTGAAAAGCCCAAAATGATGTCAGAAGAAATCAAAAACCGCGTTGCGGAAAGTAAATTAATGGTTTTTGACCTTGAGGATTATTACCCTGAGGGAAAAAGAATGGTGTTGGATATTAAGGATTGGTTGTATGAGGGCATTATTCTTAAAGAAAAAGATTTCAGAAAATTTATTGGCGAGCATAACTGGAGTCAATATGAGAATCAATATGTAGCGCTCACCTGTTCCACGGATGCAATTGTTCCTGGATGGGCCTATATGCTTGTTACGGCCAACCTACAGCCCTACGTTAAAAAAGTAATTGTTGGCGATTTAGAACAATTGGAGACTGCAATTTATCAATCTATCATAGAAAGTATAAATTTTTCTGATTTTAAAGACAAACCAGTTATAATTAAAGGGTGTAGCCGTAAGCCTGTTCCACAAAATGCCTATATCATGGCCATCTCTAAAGTACAGGAAATAGCAAAGAGCATTATGTACGGAGAAGCTTGCTCATCAGTACCACTTTATAAAAGAAAGAAATAATTCTTCAGAAAATAAGTGACTATTCTTACATTTGCGGGTCTAAAAATAAAAACACTAACATTATGAGAAATTTTTTATGTGCATTGGCAGGTATTTTTGTCTTTGCAATAGGTAGTGCCCAAACAGAGGAGGAATTAAAAGCTTTACAAGGCCCCAAAAAAGATTCTATTGCGGCAATTCAAGGTAGGGTAGATGCCCTACAGGCGCAGATAGATGCCCTTCCAGGATGGAAAAAAGGTGCATTTGGTACAATTGGAGGAAGTCTTTCCAGCTTTAGTAACTGGTACTCACAAGGATTTCCAAATAATTCATCTGGAAATATTGGTTTCACGGTAAATGCTTTTGCAAATTTAAATCAGGATAAGTTTTTCTGGAGAAATTCTGGAAATGTAAATTTAAGCTGGGTTAAATTGGACGATGAAGACGATCCTACAGATAGTGAGGATTTTAGGGAGGCGACGGATGTTTTTAACATATCTTCTTTATATGGCAGAAAACTAAGTGAAAAGTTCGCTATTTCGGCTTTGGGAGAATATAGGACTACCATTTTGAACAATTTTAATGACCCTGGTTATCTTGATTTAGGTGTTGGTGGAACATGGACGCCAATTGCTGATTTGGTTGTAGTAATACACCCGTTGAACTATAACTTTGTATTCAGTAGTGAAGATGATATTTTTGAGTCTTCTATGGGTGCTAAAATTGTAGCAGATTATACTAGAAAAATAGGGGCTGTAAACTTTAAGACTAATCTTTCTGCTTTCCAAAGTTATAAAAGTTCCAACCTTTCTAATTGGACATGGACCAATTCCTTTGGGTATACTTTGTGGAAAATGATCGGTGTTGGGTTTGATTTTGGCTTAAGAAACAACAAACAAGAAGCATTAAACTATGCTTTGAACGGGCCAACTCCTGTTCCTACTACAACTTTTGACAACCTAGATAATAAATTACAAACTTATTGGATGGTTGGTTTAAACTATGCTTTCTAATATGAAATAAGAAAAGCACAACTAAAAAAGGCCTCCAATTTGGAGGCCTTTTTTTTAGCACGTAGGCTTGAGTGATTTGAGTTATTTTACTTTTAAGTGCCGGCTTTGGGGAAACCATTACTTTGTTATTCTGATGTAAAACTAATACTAGAATATTGAAGTTGAAAAAATATGTTGCGAACCACCTTTAAAATGTGGTAAAAAAATTAACGGTACAATTTCATGGATGAACTACACTCTTCGAAGTGTTTTTTGTCTAATATTCATCCAAATTTTCAGGATATAGGAAGTTATTATAAGGAAAACGAGTTACGTGAATGTCTCTTACTTCATTATAGACCCTTTTTCTAAACTCATCTAGGTTTTCTTTGTTCAAGGCAGAAATAAAAAGGGCATTGTCGCCGACTCTGTCCATCCATGTTTTTTTCCATTCATCAATGGTGAAGTGTTTTTCGGTTCTTTCGGTAACCAAATCATCTTCATCTATGGTTTCCGCTTTGTATTGGTCAATTTTGTTAAAGACCATAATGGTACGTTTATCCGCACTATCAATTTCATCCAAAATTAAATTCACAGAATTTATATGCTCTTCAAAATTTGGGTGGGAAATGTCAACAACGTGCAATAGCAAATCAGCCTCCCTAACTTCATCTAATGTACTTTTAAAGCTTTCTACTAATTGGGTAGGCAATTTTCTAATAAAGCCAACCGTGTCACTCAGAAGAAAGGGCAAATTACCAATAACGACCTTCCTTACTGTGGTATCCAGTGTGGCAAAAAGCTTGTTCTCTGCAAAGACCTCACTTTTGCTGATCACATTCATGAGGGTAGACTTGCCAACATTGGTATAGCCTACCAGAGCGACCCTTACAAGAGCGCCACGGTTACCTCGCTGGGTTTCCATTTGCCTGTCTATTTTGGATAGCTTCTTTTTTAACAAAGAAATCCTGTCCCTAACAATACGTCTATCAGTCTCTATTTCTGTTTCCCCTGGGCCACGCATACCAATACCCCCTTTTTGTCTTTCAAGGTGGGTCCATAAGCCAGTTAACCGTGGCAATAGATATTCATATTGCGCCAACTCTACTTGGGTCCTGGCGTAACTGGTCTGTGCGCGTTGCGCAAAAATATCCAATATCAGGGTTGTTCGGTCCAATATTTTACATCGTAGCTGCTTTTCTATATTTCGTTGTTGGGCCGGCGAAAGTTCATCATCAAAGATAACAGAGCCTATATCATGCTCTTCAACATACTTTTGAACCTCCTCCATTTTACCACTGCCAATATAGGTTTTGGGGTTGGGCAGATCTACCCTTTGTATAAAGCGCTTGTATACTTCACCACCAGCAGTATAGGTTAAGAATTCCAACTCATCTAAATATTCCGTTACCTTATCTTCGTTTTGCTCACGGTTAATTACACCAATGAGTACGGCTCTTTCATAAGTAATGGTTTTCTTTTCTAACATCTACATTGTATTAATGTGCAAATCTAAGCAATAGTTGGAAAGCTATTTTTGTATTTTTAGCAGCTTATCAAAATAAAAATAAATGTTCAAGTCGTTTTTTAAGAAGAAGAAGGATAAAAAGTTATTTACCATTGCTTTTTACAATGTTGAAAATTTATTTGATACGACGAATGATTTCTACAAGTTGGACGATGATTTTACCCCTAATGGGTTTAAGAATTGGACTCCAAAACGTTATCGCAAAAAGTTAATTAAACTGGGCAAGGTAATTTCTCAAATTGGACATACAGAAAATTCAAAACCACCAGTCCTAATTGGCCTGGCCGAAATAGAAAATGGTAAGGTGGTGAAAGACCTTATCTCTGTGGATACATTAAAGGAAATAGATTATGATTATGTTCACTATGAGTCCCCTGATGAAAGAGGAATAGATACGGGTTTGATCTATAACACCAAATATTTTGAATTGATACAATCAGAGACTCTTACTGTTTGGATTAATAATCCAAATGGGGAAAGAGATACTACTAGGGATATTTTATATGTAAATGGAAAATTGAATAAGGAAGAAGTCCACATTTTTGTAAATCATTGGCCTTCGAGAAGAGATGGTGAGATAGAAACTGGGTATAAAAGAGTACAAGCAGCAGAGACCCTATTGGAAAAAATGGCCATAATTGAAAAGACCCATGAAAATCCTAATTATATTGTTATGGGGGATTTTAATGATGGCCCCAATTCTGAAAGTATTAATACCTTACTAGAGGATGGCACTCTTTATAATCCTATGAAACAGCTTTTGTCCCCCGTTAGGGGAAGCGCAAATTATAAAAGGAAGTGGAGCCTTTTTGATCAAATTCTTTTTTCACACACTTTTTTTAATTATGAAAAAGAAACACACAGTTTTGCCCATGCCAATATTTTTGACGAGCATTTTTTAAAAGAGTGGAAAGGAAAATATAAAGGCAACCCATACCGAACCTATGTGGGAAGAAAATATGTAGGGGGCTATAGCGATCATTTTCCTGTATATATTCAACTGAAATTCAACGTTTAGAGGCTTATTTTCTTAAAAAGAATCAAGAAAGATTTTTCCTACACATCAAAAAATTGGCATTTCACAACAGAATGCTAAAATTTTCGCGCACTTCATCGAAAAAAGGTTGCCATTTAACGAAAGAAAAGAGTATTTCACCTATGTTTGTAGTCCAAATCCTACTTAGCCTACATCATGACCTACAAATCAAACCCGTACAACACTCTGCATATTTATATGCTCTTGTTGTTATTTACTTTCAATTTGGTATCTGTTTTTAGTCAGTCTGATATTCAAAAGGAAAATATAAGAGCTAAATATAATTCTTCTAAATTGTCAGTTTTCAACTCAGAATTAAAAAAAGATTACGACCAGTCAAGGGATAAAATGGTGAGATTGGCAAAGGCCAATGGTTGGACTATATCAGAGACTCTTTCAAACGGGAGCTTTGTTGAGCTGCAAGATGTAGGGGAAGATGGGGCTCCTTTATATTATACAACTTTGAATGACAATGTAAACCATACTTCCAGGGCAGATGCATTGCATAATGGCGGAGCATTAAAATTGGGACTTAATGGAGAAGGAATGCAAGTAGGCGTATGGGATGGAGGCACGGCATTAAAATCCCACCAAGAATTTGGCAATAGGGTATTGAGTGCAGATGGCAGTGAAAAGACAGATAAACATGCAACTATGGTTATGGGTACTTTGATAGCTTCCGGAATAAAAGAAAAGGCGAAGGGGATTATTTATAAGGCAACGGCTTTATCAAATGACTGGACAAAGGATAAAATTGAAGTTGCTGAAGCAGCGGCAAATGGATTGTTGTTGTCTAACCATTCTTATGGAATAAAAACAGACCGTGTGCCAGATTGGTATTTTGGTTCTTATATTAAAATATCACAGGATTGGGACAAAATTATGTATAATGCACCGTATTATTTAATGGTTACTGCTTCTGGTAACGCTCAACACTCTAGGGATAACGATACACCCATTTACGGAAAAAACACAGATGGCTTTGACCTTATTTTGGGGTTTTCTGCTTCAAAAAATGGTGTGACGGTAGCTGCTGCCGAATCTGATATTGATAGAAAGGGCAATATAGTTAATGCTACAGTTGCTGGTTATAGCAGTTTTGGACCTATGGATGATAGCCGAATTAAGCCAGATATTTCTGGTGCGGGCACTAATATATTTACAACATCTTCAACAGGAACAAAAAATTATGATGTGTCATCGGGAACATCTATGGCAACACCAGGAGTAACAGGCTCTATGCTTTTGTTGCAACAGTATTATGAAAGATTGAACAACACATATATGAAAGCAGCCACCCTAAAAGGATTGGTATTACACACTGCTGACGATGTGCAAAATCCAGGACCCGATTATAGGATGGGTTGGGGAGTAATTAATACAGTAGCTGCTGCAGATGCAATTACCAATGAAGAGTACAGCACAGTTATTTCAGAAGACGAATTGGAAAATGGAGAAATATATACTTTAACGGTTAACTCAAATGGAACAGATCCATTAATGGCTTCTATTTCTTGGACAGATCCTGCTACCGGATTTGTGAACAGGGGAACCTTGAACGATGTTACCGCAGCGTTGGTAAACGATTTGGATATTAGAATTGAAAAGGATGGGAAGACCTTTTTCCCATGGAAGTTAAGTGCCGCTAACGCAACAGCTGCTGCAACTAAAGGAGATAACAAAGTAGACCCTTTTGAAAAAATACAAATTGATAATGCTAAAGGAGAATATACTATTACAATAAGCCACAAGGGAAATTTGAGCACTAGCGTTCAAAACTTTTCTTTGATTGTAACTGGAGTTGAAGTTACCCAATGCAATGTTGATATGCCTTCGGAAACAAATTTGGGAGAAGCAGGTGATGAATCTGTAGTAATGGAGTGGAAAGAAGCTCCAGACACTCTTTTTGAGGCACAATTCAAGAATGAAAATTCTGATGACTGGACTACCGAATACACATACAACAATTTTATTGAGTTAAAGGAATTGACAATTGGTGAGACTTACGAATTTAGATTAAAAGCCATTTGTACAGAAAATATAGGATCAGATTACACCCCGAAACTTACCTTTGTTTTTGAAGCAGAGGGAACCGAACTGCAGGATGCATTGGATTACGAAACGTTGTCAACAGATTCACAAATGAGTATTTCTGTTTATCCAAATCCTGCAGTTGAAGAAATTAGTCTGGAGGGCAATATATCCAGTAATGCAGCTTACAGCATTGTCTCAACAACAGGGATTACTGTAAAGACAGGCAATGCTTCAGCTGCAAAAATTCATGTAAGCGATTTGTCGGAAGGACTTTATATTTTAAGTGTCCAAGATTTAAGAGGCGTTAAAAGCACAAAGTTTTATAAGAATTAAATTCTTACTATTTCATTGTCACTTAACAACTCCTCATTGCGTAACCGTAGAAAGACCTGAGCAGTGGTTATGACATCCAACTCGCAGTATTTAATGATGCGGTCCAAATCTCCATTGTTGTAGTATACATCACGAACCATACTGCCATCTATATCTTCTTTAGGAGAAGGAATGCCCAATACATTTGCCATTAATTTTAAGGAAGTATAGTGCTTATAATCTCCAAACTTCCATAATTCCATAGTATCCAAATGGGGAACTTCCCAAGGCTTTTTCCCAAAAAGGTCCAATTTATAGGGAAGATTAATACCATGGATAACCATCCTACGGGCTATATATGGAAAATCAAACTCCTTGCCATTGTGCGCACAAAGTAAATGGTTGGGCTTGCTAAAATGTGAATTCAATAAATTTTTAAACTCTTTAAGAAGTTTAGCTTCAGCACCATGAAAAGTGGTGACCCTAAAATTTCGTACATCTCCCTTACTTGTGAAATACCCAACGGAAATACAAATAATTTTTCCAAACTCTGCCCAGATACCAGCTCTTTCATAAAATTCTTCGGCTGTGAATTCGTCTTTTCTTTGGTACTGGGTTTTGTGTTCCCAAAGTTCTTGTTTTACATCATCCAACTGTTCAAAAGTTTCACTCTCTGGAACGGTTTCAATGTCAAGAAAAAGGATATGTTCTAAATTGAGTTTGTACAGCATATCAATAGTTAATGTGCTGTAATATAAGATTTAAATTAATTCGTTTAAAACAAGGATTGTTGTTTTGCAGGGCTTTCGTGCTCCAAAAGCCACTTTTTTCTGTGTAATCCACCTGCGTAACCAGTGAGTGAACCATCACTCCCAATCACCCTATGACATGGAACAACAATCCACAACGGATTTTTTCCATTGGCGGATGCAGCAGCCCTAATAGCTTTTACATCACCCAACCGTTTTGATAAATCTAGATAGGATATGGTTTTTCCATATGGAATTTGCTGCAGTTCTTTCCATACTTTTTTTTGGAAATCGGTTCCCTGGGGATTTAGGGTCAAGCTAAATTCACGTCTTTTTCCTTCAAAATATTCATGCAATTGATAAACGGCGTCCTCTAAAACTTCGGGGAATACACTATCAACCTCTTTTTCATTGTTTAGAACTATGATTGATGACAACCCATTTTCATCGCCTTCTAATTTGGCAACACCCAAAGGGGTATGTATGTGTGCGGTTTGCATTACTCAATTATTCCAGATCGTTTTGCTCTTGTCTCCCAATTTTTTCTGGCCAATTGTTGAAGATCTTCCACATGGTCACTTTCATCCATGATTTCGAGGCCCAATAAAGTCTCTATCAAGTCTTCCATGGTTACTAATCCACTTATGGAACCATATTCATCTACAACCAAGGCAATGTGCTCTCTTTTGGCTATAAAGGTTTCAAAGAGTTGTGGAATGGGAGTGCTTCTTTTGGTAATCAGAATATCCCGTCTTATTTCAGAAAGTGGGACATCTCCATTTTTATGGATAATCTCTTCGAGAATATTGTCTTTTAGGACAAAACCGGTGATATTATCCATTTTTTCTCCAAAAACAGGAATTCTAGAAAATCGCATTTTGGGATTTTCTTCAAAAAAGTCCTGTATGCTCCTGTTTTCGTTTGCTATTTTCATAACTGCCCTTGGAGTCATGATGTCTTTCACAAAAACCTCATCAAACCTGAGCAAGTTTTTGATGACTTTGGATTCCGATTCTTGAAAAACACCTTCTTCATGGGCAATATCTGCCATGGCGGTAAAATCTTCACGACTCAATACACTTCCATGATGCCCTTTGCCCCCTACCAATTTTGTAAAAAGCTGAAGTACCCATAGAAGTCCTGTCCATTTAAGGACCAATACCATTCCTTTTAAAGTTTTGGCTGTAAAATTGGCCAATTGTCGCCAATAGGTGGCCCCTATTGTTTTAGGGATTATTTCAGAAGCAATAAGAATCAAAATGGTCATAATGGTGGAAACAACACCTACCATAAGATCTTCTGTAAACTCAATTCCTAAGAAAGTTCTTGTTGTGGAGCCGTATAAATCTGTATATGCAACCTTTGCTTGGACCCCTACTAATATAGCGCCCACGGTATGAGCAATGGTATTTAGAGTAAGGATGGCAATTAAAGGTTTGTCCACATCTTTTTTTAATTCCTCCAGTGTTTCTGCATAGGCCTTTCTTTCTTTCTTTTTAAGATTTATATAAGTTGGGGTAACGCTTAACAAGACGGCTTCCAAGATCGAACATAGGAAAGAAAAAAAGATTGAAATGACAGCATAAAAGATGAGTAGGCCCATAGACAATAAAAAAATGAATTACGAAAGTACTAATTTAATAATATACTCAAGACCAAAAAGGTAATGCTCATTTAAAATAAATTAGAACAAAAAATGGCTTAGCTTATCCTTAAAATTAATTCATAAATTAATTTTAATTCCTGACTTTTCCTGTAAAGACACTGGGTTTATCAATACCAGAGGCAAAAGGATTTCCAGAAGATCGTCTAAAGGAAACCACTTGACCTATATGCCAAAGGGCATCAGCAATGGGACCATTTAATTGATTCCAGAACGGAAATTCTGATTGCCCATTATCATTTTTAAAAACAATTTTATAGCTCTCAAAGTCAGAAGAAGTACTTGTTCTTAGAATTTCTGCAGCTTCTTTTATTAATTCTAAAGTTTCCTTTCTTTTCCCTTGAAAATCTAGGCTAGGGTATTCCGTTCCGTTTATGTTTGGTCTTTGGTTTACAGAATTGTTTACTACGCGAACCAAGCCTAAAATATGGTCTATGGTTTGTTCAGTGGTTCTAGCCTCATCATTGGGTTTAAAACTTAAGTCTTCCGGTCTTAACCCATTTGTGGCCCAGTAAAATCGAAAACCTACTCCATCTAACATTCTAGCAGAAACTGTACCTGCTGTGTAGGTTTCTGAATAGCCATCAGGTATTTCTCGGTAAGGTAAATCCATATTCTCTGGAGTTTGGGAATAAGTTACTTGAATGAGGCTTAAAAGTGCAATTAGCAGTGTGATTTTTTTCATTTTATAAACTTATAATAATTGATTCAGCAAATAAATTTTGTTTTGTTCAAAAGTGCTCAAAGGTAATTCACTGGCTGCTTTATTTTAATTTTTTCAACATAAGGTCCCATCGTACCCAATAGATGTGGCAATCTTCTTCACTAGTGCCTTGCGTATAAAAAAGATATTTACCATCTGGTGAAACGTATTGACCAAAACGATGAGCTGGACCTTCGTTGATTATAGAACTAATGCTTTTAGAGGGTGTCCAGCTACCATCTGCTTTCCGGAAAGTAATGTGCAGTTTACTTTCGTATGTAGGGGTTTCTTCGGCACTAATAATCATGTAAGATTCATCGGGAGCTACATATAAATCCCCATCAAAACCTAGAGTGTTTATAGGTTTGCCTATGCTCTTGACTATAGTATCGGTTTTGTTCATAGAAAACGTACTAAAGTCATAACCACTATAATCACTTTTATCCAGACCAGAGCCAACATAATAGGTTCCACTTTGGGTTGGCATAAAATTGTATAAACCATAGCTTTTATTTAAATATTCATAGGGTTCGTTCCATTCTCCATTTTTCTTTTCGGATATCCAAACATTGCTGCCACTTGCTCCAAAATAGAGTCTATTGCCATCCATGGACAATGTTGGGTTTGATACATTTTCTGCAAATAGTTTTGGTTTACTCCAATTTGTACCATCAAAAGAAATAATATTTGTTCCTGAATTATTGGAATCAAACCAATGAGCTGCATAGGAATAATAAAATTCTTTTCCGCTCTCAGAAAAAGCGACCCGACCCAAAACAATACCAGAATCTACCAACATTCCTTTGGCAAATATTTCTGGTATTTCACTTGGGACTTTCTGACCTAAATAGGCCTTGGGAGATTCCCAAAAGGAATTTTGTTTGCTGTTTTTACATTGAAAAATCAGAAATAGACAGATAAATATAAATAGAGGATATTTTAAATTCATCATTTTTCATTTTTAAAAGTAATTCCATCCATTTTATCCAATCGGGCAATGAGCCCCCAGCCATAGAAATAATTGGCAAGACCAATCATTATTTCATTTTCTCCTTCCTTAAGAGGTAGTTTTATACTTGTGTTTATAATTGTACAGCGGCCCTTTGGTTCTTTTTGACTTGGAGTGCCAAAATAATTCTTGTCAACCAAAAGAATTGCTCCATTTATAAAAACCCAAACCTCGTCACTAAACCCTAAATTTAGAGTCCTTTCTTGGTCACTGGTTGATGTAATGGAGGTCCTTAACCATGCTAGTCTTCGTCCATCTTGTTCAGTATATAGCCCATATTCTCTGCTCAAATTAACAATGGCCCTGCTTTCTGCTTTAATGGGTTTCCAAATTGTGGTACTATCCGGCAAATTAGATGAGTTTATTTTGCCATACATACTAGGCAGTGGAAATTCTATGTCCTTCCCAAAAGGAAAATTAATGGGTTCGGTCACCTCCCAATTCCTTAGGTATCTAGTGTCATTGTGGGCCGAAATATACCCAGCCTCTGGACTCAGGTTTTCCGTGATATTGGGTTTTAGTTCAAGATTGGCATAAATAACATTTCCTGAGAGGGAAATGCCACCAGAATTTTGCCAACCTTCTAATTCCGGAACTATCAGGGCGGGTTTTTCCATGTCATTGACATAGGCTTTCATTTGCTTTCCATTAACGATAAGTTTAATATGGTTCCAACCTTCCTTATAAATAGTGGCACCAGCTTGGTATTCGTCTGATAAGTCCCAGATGCTCATCCCATCCATGATGGCTGCATATTGAAGAGTTGTTCTTATATACGGGGTAGTTTCCCCAAAAGAGCGGATGTAAAAGTTATCTCCGTTCTTTCTATCCTCGGACATCCTAAAATTAATCCCAGGGAAACCCTGTCCTATCAATTCCACATCAAACTCAATGGTCCCATTTGTGAAAATATGGTCCTTCAAAAAGATTTGATAATACTTGTTCGGTTTGTTTTTGGCCGCTAATACACCACGGTGCATTACGAATTCCACTGTTGTGCTATCATGTTCCCAATGTGTGGCATCCATAGGGATTTTTTGGGAAAATGATAACTGTGAAAAACAGATGAGTACAATAAAAATCCTCATGATCATTTAAGTTTTGTAATTTTTAGATTGGCAAAAAAAGCATCAGTTCCAGGACCCACCCAAAGAGCTAATTTGCCAGATTTTTCTTTGCCCAATAATGAATTTACAATCATAGTGGGTTGGGTGGCATTATGAACGTAGATTTCAGCCCTGTTTTCCTCGACTATGATTTTAACATGTGTCCATTCCTTGGGAACCATATCCACATAGGTTTCATAAACGCCAGGCGATTCTTCCCGCAGTTTGGACCATTCAAAATCTGGCGGTGCGATATACTGCACGGTATGGTTTCTTTGTAATTGATTATCCGAACGACCATTTAACGCCCTTAAATAAAAACAATCGTAGGAGGAATTGTCTTCACTAATTCTAAAGGCCAAGCCCAAAAACCCCCTCATTTGTGCAGGGGCATCAGCAGCCCTGCTTCCGGCCAAGTCAAATTCGATAACCCCAGTTGAAAATTCAATGTCATTGATGATAATTAATCCACTACCTTCTTCTGAACCTTTTTGCTTCCCATAAACAGCGGCGTTGCCTTTATAGATTCCAGTTTGGGTCTCAACATTTATAAAGGTTAGGCCTTTATAGTTCTCTTGGGTTGTAACTTGCAATTGGGCAATTCCAAAATTTGAAATTAGAAGCGTTAGAAAGATACTGTTGAGCAAAATAAGTTTTTTCATAATAGTTGCTTTTTTAATTGATGAAGAAGCAAGTTGCAAAAGCTTTTAGAATGGCAACATTCATTTTCCATTCATTTTAAAACTATTTTCTATTTTTATACAAGCATTTTAAAATGAGTACGATAAACCCACAAGACCAAGAGCTTTTAACACTGTTGAAAAAAAAGATTCAGCAGGTGTCCGGACTGCCGTCTCCGGACAACTGGTCTCAAAAGGATTTTGATTTTCTTGTATTTTTTATTGAAGAAAAATCAGGTATAAGAATTAGTCTTTCTACATTAAAAAGAATATGGAAAAACGAAAACAATAGATTGCCTCATATTTCTACATTAGATGCGCTTTCACAGGTGGCATTTCAAAAAAAGTGGCTTTCCTTAAAGTCCGATTCGGTTTTAAAACAAGAACCAATCAGTAGTAAAAAGGAAAAGAGTTCCAATAAAATCCTATGGAGCAGCTTCATTGTAATTGTAATGGGCCTATTGATTTTTTTTAGTTATGGTTATTTTAAAAACGAGTCTAAAAATAAAACTCTAGATATAGGCAATGTTCAGTTTTCTGCCCATACATCAGTTGATAACCGAGTGCCAAATTCTGTGGTTTTTGACTATGATGTTTCAGAAATAGAGGCAGAAAAATTTTATCTACAACAAAGTTGGGATGCAAGCCGTAGAGTTGAGATTTTAAAGGAGAACAAGCAACAAACGGATATATACTATTTACCAGGGTTATATTTTGCCAAGCTTATTGCAGACACAACAATTTTGGCCCAAATCCCAGTGCATATTAAAACAGATGATTGGCACCTTACATCCAATCGGGACAATACGGGAAAATTTTATGATAGGAAGCAATGGCTTACCAACGGGACTTTGGGTGTTTTGCGTAACGAAAAAACGTTGGAAGAATCCAACTTACTTTTCTATAATTCTAGGGACTTTAAAACTGATGGGGACAATTTCCAGTATACCAGTTCTTTTAAAATGGATTCCATTCCAACATATCAATGCCCTAAAATGTCCCTTATTTTGAAAGGGAACAATGATTATTTTATATTTCAAATATTAAAAAAAGGCTGTGAGAGTGACGCTTTTCTCAAGTTAAGTGAAAAACAGATTTCTGGTAAAACAAATGATTTAACCATGTTTGGAGCAGATGTGTATACTTGGCAAAACATCCATGTAAATGTTGAAAACAAAGTCTTAACATTAAGCTTAAATGGAAACAAAATTTACGAAAACGAGTATGGGAACCCCATAGGTTCATTAAAAGAAATTACCTATGTTTTTAGCGGATGGGGAGCAATAGACAATGTTGAATTGAAAGATACAAAGGGCATTATTACTTACGCAGACGATTTTGAGTAGAATCTGCTTGATAAAAAACTTGTTGTAAGGCACCACGAATGTTCAACTCATATAAATTTCTATTTTCCCTTGTGGGATATACCCTGTTGGAAAGAAAAATAAAAGTTAGTTTGTTTTCTGGGTCGGCCCAAACAAAGGTTCCTGTAAATCCAGAATGACCAAAACTTTTGGGGCTTACCTCTGGTGCTGGGTAGGCATCTTTAAGTGCTAAAGTATCGTTGCCAATCAAAGGTTTGTCAAAACCCAAACCCCTTCGGTTGTCATTTTCTGGGTATTGAATTTTGGCAAATTCCTTTACAGTTTCTTCTTTAAGATAACGTTTGCCATTCCACTCTCCATAGTTTTGATACATGAGCATCATCCTTGCCAAATCTTCGGCAGTACTAAAAAGACCCGCATTGCCGGATACCCCACCTAGAAGCGATGCATTTTCATCGTGTACCCATCCTTTTGTTAAAACCTTTCGGTATAAAGTATCAACTTCTGTGGGAACAATGGTATTTTTTAATTTTTTTTTGCTTGGATTAAAACCTAAAGTTGTTGCACCTAATTCATTGTAAAAATGAGTAGTTACATACTTTTCATATGTGTCTCCCGTTACTTGTTGGATAAGCTCAGGGAATATTAAAAAAGTGAGGCCAGAATACACATATTTCTTGTCATCTGATACTTTTGAACGCTTGGCCATGCGATAAATTTTCCTATTGAAATTGTTTTTTACATACCCATTTTCAAAAGCTTGGAGTTGAAAATTGGGAGAAGGTGTTGAGCGAATAAATCTCTTTTTGAGATTCCTGTTTCTCATCACTTTGCTTAAAAAAATAATGTATGGAACAAGGCCTGATTGATGTGCAAGGATTTCCCGGAGTGTAATATCTTTTTTGTCCTTTCTGTGTTTCCAGGACTTCCAGTATTTTGAAAATGGTTCATCTAGATCCAGTTTTCCTTCTTCATACAACTTCATTAAAGCGGGCAATGGCCCCATAATTTTGGTAACAGAAGCTAAATCATATATATCATCCAATTCTACTGGCTGAATGCTGTCATAGGTATGATAGCCATACCCTTTATGAAAAATGACTTTATTGTTTTTGGCCACTAAGAGTTGAGCGCCGGGGAAAGCATTGTTATGGATTCCCAGAGTCATAATGGAATCAATTTTATGATTTAGGCTTAAACTATCAATGCCTGCCTCATTAAGGGAAGAGTAACTAAGCTGAGCGCTTAAAGAACACATAAAAAACAGTTGAAATACTAGTAAGAAAGATAAGTTGGTTTGTAAATTTTTGTTCATAGTGAAAGTAAAAAATGTTTTTGGTGCTCTAATTATCATTTTCGGACTTAAAAGTTAGATCTAACCGCTGTATTTTAGGGTCTGCTTCTGGATTTAGAGTAAAAAACAAATTAATATTTCCATTTTCGGCATATAAGGTCACATCACCCCGAAGTTGGTTCCTTGGTCTAAGAGAACCTACAGAATCAATTTTACCTGACAGTTTTTTAATTTCGCTAATCTGTTTTCCACGAGCTTCCCATGAACGGTCCAAGATAAAATTATCTGCAAAAAGGTTTTTGTGCGTGTTGTAATCCCAATTATCAATTACGGACAAAAGCTGGTTTTTGCGCTTTTCTAGAATATGAGAAACACTTTTTTTGCGAGGGCTAAGCTCTAGGGTGCTAAAAAGTAATTGTTGTATATTGTTATAAGGAAGGGGACTGGTGTAGGTTAGGTTCCCAAAGGCCATAACACCAATGCCATATTCTGGATAAAAAGCATAACCGCTTGCAAACCCAGGTAAGGCTCCACCATGTGACACACGAATAACGCCATTACAATATTGGGTAATGCCCAAACCGTATCCATAACCCACGAGTGTTGGGCACAATTCATTATTCCAATCGGTATTTTTTGAGGCCAAACGTGGAAATTTGGGTGTGTGCATTTCCCTTAGGCTACTGCGGAGTATTGGGCCATTTTCTGGTTCACTACGTGCTGGCCATGCGGATAAATGAAAACTTACATATTTTGAAAAGTCTTTTATAGTGGTTATCATCCCACCCATGGAACCAAAAATACCGTCGTGAAGCAATGGCTCATCTATCCACTGGTTTTGGTCATAGGCGTAACCTTTTACCAAGATGTTTTCAGGAACTTCCTCAAATTCCCAATAAGTGTCCTTCATGCCCAAAGGCAATAAGATGTTTTGGGTAATATATTTCTGATATGTTATTCCTGTGACTTTATTGATTACCTGTCCCAGTAGGGCATAGCCTGTATTGCTATATTCGTATTCATAAGAGGGAACATTGGAAAAGGAAAATCCTTCAGAAAGTAGTTGCTCAAATTCTTCGTTTGAATCATCTAAATGACGATCTCCCCATGGATTGTCCTCGGGAAACCCTGCAGTCATGGTCAATAGGTTTTCAAGGTCAATTTCCATGGCGTCACTTGTAAGATAACCGAGGTTTGCCAATTTTGGGAAGTAGTTGGATAAGGGGTCATCTAAGTCCAGCAAACCTTCGTCCCTTAATTTTAAAATGGCCATGGCTGTAAAACTTTTAGTCATGCTGGCAATTCTAAAGCAGGAATTGGTTGTTGCCTTTTCTTCGGTTTCAAGGTTTATTTTCCCATAATTACCACTCAAAGTCATGGAATCATCCACAACAATTCCATAACTTATTCCTGGAATATTTCTTTTTTGAGCATACTCTTCAAAAAGAATATGTATTTCTTGTTTCGCCCCAAGTATTTTCTCCGTTCTATTATCATTGGTAAACGTGGGAGGTAAATAATCGGTTTGATAATTTTTTAATTTGGACTGAGTTTTGCCCTTTTGCTCTGTTTCTTGTTTACATGAAAAAAGGAATGCTATCAATGAAAAAAAAAGTAATAAATGCTTTGGGTTTTTCATAATAACTTTGGTTTATTGGTCTTAGTCGTAAAACTATAACAACTTCACCACATCTTTAGCAAAATAACTCGCAATAATATTGGCTCCAGCTCTTTTAAAGGCTATTAATTGTTCCATCATAACAGCATCGTGGTCCAGCCACCCTTTTTCTGCAGCAGCTTTTAGCATGGCATATTCCCCACTTACTTGATATACGGCAACGGGAACATCTACCTCATTCTTGATTTCCCTTAAAATATCCAAATAGGCAATGCCGGGTTTAACCATAACAATATCGGCACCTTCATCAATATCCATTTGGGTTTCTCTAATGGCCTCAAACCTGTTGGCAAAATCCATTTGATAGGTTTTCTTATCTTTTGGCACATTCTTTATATCCACGGGGGCAGAATCCAATGCGTCTCTAAAAGGGCCATAAAAGGAGCTGGCATATTTTGCACTATAGCTCATTATGCCCGTATTGATTAAGTTTTCATCATCCAAACCTTCTCTAATGGATAATATTCTACCATCCATCATGTCACTTGGAGCTACAAAATCTGCTCCAGCTTGGGCATGTGAAATACTCATTTCTGTAAGTACTTCAAGGGTTTCATCATTTAAAATTTGTCCATCTTGTACAATACCATCATGTCCATAAGAAGAGTAGGGGTCCATGGCAACATCGGTCATGACCAACATTTGCGGACACGCATTTTTTACTGTTTTTATGGCACGTTGCATTAAACCAAAAGGATTTAAGGCTTCTTTGCCATCATTGTCCTTTAGATTGTCCTGTACTTTTACAAAAAGCAACACGGCGCAAAGCCCCATGCCCCATAATTCTTTCACCTCTTTTTCTAGATTGTCCAGGCTTAATCTATAATAATTGGGCATGGAAGCTATTTCTTCTTTAACTCCTTTACCCTCAACTACAAAAAGGGGAGCCAAAAAATCATCTGGTGTAACAATGGTTTCACGCACCAATCTTCTAATGGATTCATTGGCACGCAGTCTTCTATTTCTTATTAATGGGTACATGATTGTTTTTATTGATGTTACACAAATCTATGGAATAATTAAATCCACTTCTTGGGTTTTGCCAGTGCTTTCAATGATTTTTCATAATTCCCTCTTCTCAACTTTTTCTTTACTCATTTTAACAATAGCTTTTAGGCGCTCTTTACGAAGTTCTTTTTCCTTTTTAATTTTGTTCTTTTTCCGGTTTAAAAGCTTGGTGTGTTTTGCCTTGTTCGCTGTGTTTTTTTCTTTCCCTTTTTTTGCCATTTCCTAGTTTTATACCCACACTTTAGGGCTCTTTAAAACTTCTAACAACCTTTCTTCCTCACTCCCATTTTCAGGATGATGGTCATACACCCATTGTACATGTGGCGGTAAGCTCATTAAAATGCTTTCTATACGGCCATTCGTCTTTAGACCAAATAAGGTTCCCTTGTCGTGCACCAGATTAAATTCCACATAACGACCTCGTCTAATTTCCTGCCAATCTCTGTGCGCTTTGCTAAAGGGCAAATTTTTTCTTTTTTCAACTATGGGGACATAAGCTTCTAAAAAGCTATTGCCAACTTCGGTAACAAAATTGTACCAATCTTCCATTTTCATGGTTTCAGAAGCTTTGCAATAATCAAAAAAGAGACCGCCTACTCCACGAGCTTCATTTCGGTGGGTATTCCAGAAATAATCATCACAGCGTTTTTTATAATTAAAATAAAAATCAGGATTATGTTGGTCACAGGCCCTTTTGCAAATAGTATGGAAATGTCTTGCGTCCTCATCAAACAAATAGTAGGGGGTAAGGTCCTGTCCGCCACCAAACCATTGGTCCACTATGTTTCCATCCACATCATACATTTCAAAATAGCGCCAATTGGCGTGCACTGTAGGTGCCATGGGGCTTTTAGGATGCAAAACCAAACTTAGTCCACAGGCGAAGAAATTAGCTTCTTTTACGCCAAAATGTTTTTGCATGGTTTCTGGGAGTTTACCATGAACCGCGGAAATGTTTACGCCCCCTTTTTCAAAAACGGCCCCGTTTTCTATTACTCGAGTTCTACCCCCACCACCTTCTGCTCGCTTCCAAGTATCTTCACGAAATGTGGCTTTACCATCAACCTTTTCCAATTTTAAAGTAATGGTGTCTTGCAAGTTTTGAATATAAGCGTAGAATTTGTCTTTCATTTTTTTAGTGATACTCTTTTACAGCATCTATAAAGGCCTTGGCATTTTCCAAAGGAATATTGGGCAGTATTCCATGTCCTAGATTAACAATGTACTTGTCCTTCCCAAATTCATTGATCATTTGGGTAACCATTTTTTTAATTTCCGAAGGGGGGGAAAATAGTCTGGCTGGATCAAAATTACCTTGTAGCGTAATATTTCCACCTGTTAGGTATCTAGCGTTTCTGGCAGAACATGTCCAGTCCACACCCAATGCAGAAGCCCCAGACTTGGACATCTCATTCAATGCAAACCAACATCCTTTTCCAAAAACAATTATCGGGGCTTCCTCTTTTAAGGCATCAATTATTTGTTGAATGTACTTCCAGGAAAACTCTTGATAATCAGTTGGCGAAAGCATGCCGCCCCAAGAATCGAACACCTGTACTGCATTAACACCTGCTTTTATCTTTGCCTTAAGATAGGCAATAGTGGTATCGGTAATTTTCTGCAACAGGGCATGGGCCACAAGGGGTTGGGTAAAACACAATTCCTTGGCCTTGTCAAACGATTTGCTTCCTTGTCCTTGAACGCAATAGCATAAAATGGTCCAAGGAGATCCTGCAAAACCAATTAAAGGAACCTCATTGTTCAATTTTTCTTTGGTCATTTTTATGGCATCCATGACATACCCTAGAGTTTCATGAACATCGGGCACAATAACATTATCCAAATCTTTTTGGGAACGAATGGGGTTGGGCAAATAAGGGCCAAAATCGGGTTTCATTTGAACTTCAATATTCATGGCCTGTGGAATCACCAGAATATCACTGAACAAAATAGCAGCGTCCATACCATATCTTTGGATGGGTTGTACCGTAATTTCCGATGCTAATTCTGGAGTCTGGCAACGGGTGAAGAAATCGTATTTCTTACGAATTTCCATGAATTCGGGCAAGTATCGCCCTGCTTGGCGCATCATCCAAACAGGTGGTCTGTTTACCGTTTCCCCTTTTAATGCTCTAAGAAATAAATCGTTTTTAATCATATTATTAAGTATAGTGTTCGTTTACCAACTCAATAACACTTTCCACGGTTGGTAGTTTTGCGACCCTAACATCTTTAAAATTTTGTTTTGCTTCGGTTGCAGTTGTTTCTCCGATGCAGAAGGCAATTTTGTCAGCTTTGTTTTTCAACAAAAAGCTCTGGACAGTTGATGGACTAAAGAACATAACTCCTTCAATATTCTCATTGATTTTCGTGGAAGATAGTTCCGTTTCATAGGCCACGATTTCTGTAAGGTTAATTTTGTTTTCAGAAAGGAGTGTTGGTAAGTCGTCCAAGCGGATATCGCTACAGAAAAATGTGGCTTCGGTGCCCTCTATATATTCCACAAGATATTCGGCCAGTTTTTTGGCATTCCTGGCAGTATGCTTTACTGGCCCAATTCTTTCTTCTATGAGGCGCTTTGTTCTTCTGCCAACGCAATAAATATTTTTAAACTGCAACTCATCAGGGGAAAAACTGGCCAGTAATGCCTCAACAGCATTTTTACTGGTGATAATCACATTTTCTATTTCCTGCTTTATGCGGTTTTTGGGAATTCTATTGAGTTTTATTTTTATGAAATCACTACTATCTGAAACTATTCCATTTTGGAACAAGTGTTTTTGTGTTTCTGTAAGAGTTTTGGTGGAATAAATATTGGTTTCCTGGCGCTCCAATTTTAAGTCGTCCATCAAACGATTTCCGCCCTTTTTCAAAACTTTTTCGGCACATTCTTCAGCCAAGGTAAGATAGTGTTCGGGTTTCTTAGAGCCGGACACTTCAATCTTTTTGGTTCCGTCCTTGCTCAGTAAGACTCCTTTAAAATGGATTTCTTCTTTTTTAATGTAGGCCAGGGCACCAATGGGAGCTGTACAACCCCCTTCCAATAAATTTAGGAATTTACGTTCTGTGGCAACACACATTTCGGTTTCCTCATGGTTCAGTTCTTTAAGTACTTCCCTTAGCTCTGTGTTTTCTTCCAAAGCAGTAATCATAACAGCACCTTGACCAGGAGCGGGAACCATCCAATTAAGGATGATGGCATCCTCGGGTTTTAAACCTATACGTTCTACACCAGCAGTCGCAAAAATTGCTCCGTTCCAATCATTATCATTCAATTTTTGAAGCCGGGTGTTAACATTTCCCCTAAGGTCTACAACGGTATGGGTTGGATACCTATTGAGCCATTGCGCCTTTCTTCGTAAACTACCTGTGGCAATGATTCCATTTTTTTGGGCCAAAAACTCTTCATTGTTTTTAAATACCAATAAATCACTGAATTTCCCACGTTTAAGAACAGCTGCTTGGACAATGCCTTTGGGCAGAATAGTGGGCACATCTTTTAGGGAATGTACTGCAATGTCAATCTCATTGTTCAACATGGCAATATCCAGAGTACGGGTGAAAATCCCTGTGATTCCCAATTCGTACAAAGGTTTGTTTAAAACCAAATCCCCAGTGGATTTCACAGGAACCAATTGGGTTTTATGACCTAGAAATTCTAACTGCTTTTGTACAGTTTTAGCCTGCCATAGTGCCAGTTCACTATCGCGAGTACCTATTCGGATGATTTTGCTCATTTGGAATCTACTTCTAGTTGAAAAACTTTTTGGATAAGTTCCAAACTATTGTCAGCATCTATGTCCGTTTCTTTTAAATGATTAGCGAACTGCTTGGTTATTTTTTGGATGATGCGGTCAGAAACAATATCTGCCTGTTTGGTATCAAAATCTGTTTGTTTTTTGGATTGAAAATCCAACTCTTCTGCCTTCATGGTATTCAGCTTGTTTTTAAGAGCTTTGATTACCGGAGCAAACTTTCTAGTTTCCAGCCATTTCATAAAATCTTCTTTTACCTCAAAGATGATTTCTTCGGCCTGTGGAATAAATTGTTTTCTTCGTTTCAAAGTTTCGTCTGTAATCCTTGATAAATGGTCCAGATGGACAAGGGTAACATTTTCTAGGGCCAAAACATCATTGGATACATTTTTTGGAATGGAAAGGTCCAAAATCAATAGTGGTTTTTTGGTATGTAGAATATCTTTAGATATTGTTGGCGATTGTGCGCCTGTGGCAACAATTAAAATATCGGAATTACGAATTTCAGTCTGTAAATCCCCATAGTTTTTGACAACCAGATTAAATTTTCCTGCAACTTTTTCCGCCTTATCCTTGGTTCTGTTTATTAGTGTAATGTGGGAATTCTTAGTGTGCTTTATTAAATTTTCACATGTATTTCTGCCAATTTTTCCTGTTCCAAAAAGCAAAATATTTTTTTCTGATACATCGGGAACATTGTTTAAAATATATTGAACAGAAGCAAAAGACACGGATGTTGTACCCGAAGATATCTCCGTTTCATTTTTAATGCGCTTACTGGCCTGTATAATGGAATTGCATAGACGCTCAATAAAATGGTTGGCCAGATTATGTTTTTTAGAGCGATTAAAACTTTGTTTTAATTGACTAATGATTTCAAAATCCCCTAAAATCTGACTATCTAATCCTGTGCCTACCTTAAACAAATGAGAAATAGCATCTTTGTTTTTGTATACATATGCCACTTCTTGGAACTCCTCTACTGTTCCCAAGGTGTTGTCGCATAAAAGTTTGATTAATTGAAAAGGGTGCATTGCAAAACCATGAAGTTCGGTGCGGTTACAAGTAGATGTTACTAAAAGCCCATCTATGCCCTGTAGCCTGGCTTGCACCAATATTTTATTTAAAGAAGCTGTGTCCAAACTAAATTTTCCACGGACTTCGGCATCAGCTTTTTTATAGCTCAGCCCAATAGTGTAGAAAGAACTGTGTTTGGAAATATGATAACTCTTCATTCAATTTTCAATCTCGCACAAAAATAAAGGTGTAATACACACAAAAGTAACGCTGTAGGAACAATAAATACCGTTCTAAGTTTTTTTGGCGTCATTTTGTGGACAATTCCTGTAAAACCCCTATTTTTGCTATACTTTTTAATCTAATTGAATTTACTATTTAGAACATTTCTAAATAAAATAATTAAATTGTTTCTGAAAAATGTTTGAGGAAAATACCGCTACAGGTTCATTTGAGGAAGTTTTGGTGGATGAGGGGTTTTATGTGCTTAAAATTCAAAATAATAGTTCTGAAATTCAGAAAGTAAGCAGGCCCATAGATAGTACTTTTATTCAATTTCATTTTTGTTTAAAGGGAAACGGAAAGTTCATTTTTAATGATGGGAGGTATGCATTGGATGTAACCGAAGAAAGCTCACTGCTATTGTACAACACCCAGTTGGATTTGCCAATGAACTTAGAATTAAATCCAAATTCATGGATGGTTTCTTTGGTGATGACTATTCGCAAGTTTCATTCCCTGTTCTCTGCTGATGTTGTTTACATTCCTTTTTTAAGTGCAGAAAACAAGGAAAAAAAATATTATTCCCAAGAGCCAATAACACCTGCCATTGCTGTTGTATTGAGCCAAATAATGAATTACAATTTACATCCTTCCATTAAAGCCTTGTACATAAAGGGAAAGATCTATGAACTTATTTCCATTTATTTTAACAAAGGGGAAGATGCAGATATTGAGCAATGCCCTTTTTTAGTGGATGAAGAAAATGTAAGGAGAATCCGAAATGCAAAGAACATTATGATTTCCCGGATGGCAGAACCACCAAGTTTGGCAGAGCTTTCAGAGGAAATAGGTTTAAGCCTTAAAAAGTTGAAAGAAGGTTTTAAGCAAATTTATGGGGAGACGGTATATGGCTTTTTATTTGACTACAAAATGGATTTTGCGCGCAAAATGTTGGAAACTGGTCAACATAATGTAAACGAGGTAGGCCTAAAAGTGGGCTATAGTACTTCTAGTCATTTTATAGCCGCTTTTAAGAAGAAATACGGTACAACGCCAAAAAAATATTTGATGTCTTTGGCATAATAACTATATGAAAGCCAACAATAATTAGCTTTAATTAATCTTTTTATCATTTTAAACCGTAAATATTTGGAACTGTACCAAAAATATATGCGATACCTAAGTTTTTTTTTAATTATATGCTCATTAATAATCTTCTTTGCCTGCAGTAAAGATTCTGATATTAATAAAAATGAGGAGGAATCGCCAGTTGATAATGAGGCTCCAAGTAAGCCATTAGGTGTTTCCCTATCTTCAGTAACAGCTAATACGGCGAGTATTTCTTGGGAGCAATCGTCGGATAATATTGGTGTAGAAGGATATAGTATATATAAAGAAGGTTTATTGGTTGAATCGGTAAATGAAACTTCATATACGGCCGTTGGTTTAAATCCTAATTCTATATATGTGTTTGCGATTACTGCTTTCGATGCTGCGGCAAATGAGTCAGAGAGTAGTGAGTCTTTGGAGGTCATTACTGAAGAGGAGTCGACAGCTGATTTAGTGGCCCCCAGTAAACCAGAGGGCCTGAAGGAGTCTAATTTGACCGGTACTTCCGTGGATATATCTTGGAATGCCTCTACCGATAATAGGGGAGTCGCAGGCTATAAAATCTTTCAAAACGGTACTTTAATTGGTGCAACTGATAAAATTGAATATTCAATTAATGGATTGACTCCAAATACATCCTACACATTTTCTGTGTTAGCCTACGACGAGGCTGGTAATGAGTCAGATTTAAGTGAGGAAGTAATTATAACCACCGAATCTGCACAAGGGAGCGTTAAAGTGCTGGTATTTACCAAAACGGACGGATATGACCACAATACAAGAAATGAAACTATAGAAATGGTTCAAGGGATAGCAACGAATTTGGGTTTTGAGGTTGTTGTGGACAATACTGGCAATGAATTTAATTCACTGTCAAATTTATCTCAATACAAAGTAATCTTTTTTTCGAATACATCTGGGAATACTTTAAATGATGGTCAAAGAGGAAATGTTGAAGCATATGCAAATCAAGGAGGTAATTTTATATCAAATCATGCGGCCAGTGATTCATATGGACATTCTACTGCAAATACAGTTTCTGGGAATGGAAAGGGTTTATGGGATTGGTATGCCGAGAATGTTACTGGGTGTAGTGTTAGGAATAACCCTAATCATACTAGTTCGGGTTTAGCTGCCACAGTTTCTGTTGAAAATCAAAATAATGAATTAACAGATGGAATTGGTTTTCCATGGAATGATAATGAAGAGTGGTATTATTGGGAAGGTGGTTACGTTAATCCCCTTTTTATTGAGTTGTTAAGGGTTTCCGACACAGGTTCAAACAGTTATGATGATACTAGGATGACGGCCCAATATTTAGAGAGGGCAGATGACGGCAAGAGTTTTTATACCAGTATGGGGCATTCAAAAGGCAAATATTCAGATGCGGAATTTGTTCAATTAATCACCAATGTATTTGTATGGATGTTGAACTAGTAATTATTTTGACTTTGGAAATGGCCTTGCCACTATAATGCCAATATTGTTTTTTATTTTTTTTAGATAATCTGCCAAGGGGAGTTGGGAAATTTCAACTTCCATGGAACCCGTGGATGCATGCAGCAAATGTATGCGGCCATCTGCTTGTTTAATGGCAATTCCCGTATGGGTAACATCCAATCCTTTTATGGAAGTGGCCAAAGCGATAATGTCCCCATCTTTAATTAAATGCTCATTGGCCTTAATCTGGTCTTGTGGTAGGTAACAGATACTTTTTTGATTGAGATTATTTTCTGTTTTTAAGATATTCGCGTAGTTTTCATCATCACTTAAAAAGGGATAAAGTTCCCTATGGGTCCCCATAAAATTAATCTCTTTTTTAAGCTCTAGTCCTCCTCCTAGTTCATTTGTAATATCTTTCACCAGCCCTTTAGAGTTATTGTTCTTAATCCAATAGGTAAAGTAATGTAAACGTGATGAATACCCTTTCATTTCTCCATTTTCATACCGAATGGTCTCTAGTAAGTCTATATAGTTGTTAAAATCCGTTTTTCCCTCTTTAAGAAGTAGACTAAAAGCCAAAACATTTTCTACAAAAGTGGTGCAATCCAATCCGTGTAAGTTTACAACCAAAGTTTCAGTTTCTCCTACCTCCAAAGTTTTGGCAACGTATGGCGTGCTTAAAAATGTTTTGCCAACGGCAACCATGGTTTTGCCAAAATCGTTCTCTAACAAGCCATCAATTTCAAGTGTTTTTTCCGCAAATATTTTTTTATCTTCCTGAGAACATGTAATCTGCTGGGCAATTGAGAGGTGACCAATTATCAATAATAAAATTATAAGTAGTTTGTTTTGCATTGGGTATTCTTAATTAAAATATAATTTCACTAATATAACGACAAAAGATTAGCGTTAAATTTCGAAAAACCATCAAATTTATTCTTCCGAAGAAGATGTGTCTTTCCGGTTTTCCATTTGAACTCTTGTCCTTACTATACTCTCTGGATAATTTTTTTGTAAAAAAAGAATTAATTTTTCCCGCACATACACTCGTAAATCCCATGCCGTAGAAGAATCTTTGGCACTCATTAATGCCCTTATTTCCACACTTTGTGGTTTGGAATCTGTTACCTGTAACACGTTGACCTCGCCATCCCAAAGATCGGTCCCTGTTAAGATTCGAGTTTGCTCTTCTCGCAGTTTGTCAAATGGAACGTTATAATCTGTATATAGAAATACGGTGCCTAGAATTTCTGATGAAGTTTTGGTCCAGTTTTGAAAGGGTGTTTCAATAAAATAAGTAGTCGGCACCACTAAACGTCTTTTATCCCAAATCTGAACAACTACATATGTCAAAGTAATATCCTCTATCCTTCCCCATTCCCCTTGTACAACTACAACATCATCAATTTTTATAGGTTGGGTGATGGCTATTTGGATGCCTGCCAAGATAGTGCCTATCATTTTCTGGGCAGAAAAACCAATTATTATGCCCGCCACTCCTGCCGAAGCAAAAACACTTATTCCTATTTCCCGTATACTTTCAAAACTCATTAGGGCCAAGCCAATGGCAAAAATAACCACCACAAAAATAATGATGCGCTCTAGAATGTTGAATTGTGTATAAACCTTCCTTGCTTTTAGATTGTCCTCTTGGTTAATATCATAGTTGTGAACGACTTGCTTCTTAACAACTTTTAATAGTTTAATAATCAACCATGTAACAGAAAATATTGTAAGTATGGTGCAGGTTTTTTTTATAGCAAAGCTGAATTCTGTTATACCCAATAATTGGTGAAGGGAAGTTAAACGGAGCAGAAAGGAAAGAAACAAAATAAAAATAGGCGAGCTTATTTTCTTAACGGTTTCTTTTGGTAAAAGATATTTTGGACTTTTGCCATATTTGTTCAAGAGGGTAATTAATATGATATAGGCTATTAAAAATACTAATAGGGCTCCTAAAACATAGACCAGGGATTGCGTTTCCGTATTCTTAAAAAGCTTTTCCATTGTTTACAATTAAGACCATAAGTTAGAAACAAAACTTTAAAAGCTAATGTTTGTTGGGGTTAAATATGTTTTAAATTGAGTTTATCTATGCCTTTATAATAAAACTTTTGAAAAGATAAAATCATAGTTGGCCCACATATACTATTTTTGCTCTGGATTAGAAAAATTGTAAAATGAAAGGAGTTTTATTGGTCAATTTGGGTTCTCCTGATAGCCCAACAGCTAAGGATGTAAAGCCATATTTGGATGAATTTTTAATGGATGAGCGCGTAATAGATGTTCCATTGTGGTTAAGAAATATAATTGTACGCGGGATTATTTTGAGAAACAGACCTAAAAAATCGGCCGAGGCCTATAAAAAAATATGGTGGGAAGAGGGTTCCCCTTTAGTTGTTATCTCTGAACGTTTTACTGAAAAGGTCCAGTCAAAAACAGATATTCCAATCGCTTTGGGAATGCGCTATGGTTCCATAACCATAAAAAATGCACTTCAGGAACTAAAGAATAAAGGGGTAGATGAGGTTTTGTTGGTGCCCTTATACCCACATTATGCCATGTCTTCCTTTGAAACTGTTGTGGTAAAGACTATGGAGGAAAAAGCAGCTTATTTTCCTGATATGAAAATAACCACCTTACCTGCATTTTATAAAAACCCGGACTATATAAAGATTCTTTCCGAGTCTATACAAAGGGAGTTAAAAGATTTTGAATATGACCATGTTCTGTTTTCTTATCACGGGATACCGGAAAGACACATTAAAAAGTCCGACCCAACAAAGTTTCACTGTAAAATAGATGGTTCTTGTTGTTCAACAAATTCGGTAGCTCATAATACTTGTTATAGGCACCAATGTTTTAAAATGACGGAATTGGTAAAAAAGGAGTTGGCATTGTCAGAGGATAAGGTAAGTCTTTCCTTCCAGTCGCGATTGCCCAATGACCCCTGGTTAAAACCATACACCGATTTTGAATTTGAGCGCTTTCCAAAGGAGGGCAAGAAAAAATTGGCCGTTATTACACCAGCTTTTGTTGCTGACTGTTTAGAAACTTTGGAGGAAATAGCCATGGAAGGCAAAAGCCAGTTCCAAGAGGCAGGGGGAAACGATTATAAACATATCCCTTGTTTAAACGATAGTGATGAGTGGGTAGGTCTAATGGCTAAATGGATAAAAGATTGGCAGGCAGATGAAACCCTTCCTGCGTAATGGCAAAAGTATCTTCAGAACAACTTGGATCAGAACCTATTGGTAGGTTGTTGGTGAAACAGGCCGTTCCTGCATCCATAGGAATTTTGGTAATGTCCCTCAATATTTTGATAGATTCTATTTTTGTGGGCAATTGGATAGGTTCCATAGCCATTGCTGCAATAAATGTTGTTCTACCTGTTTCTTTTTTTATTGGGGCCTTGGGAATGGCCATTGGCGTTGGTGGTTCAAGTATTATTTCTAGAGCCTTGGGCGACCACAACAAAGAGAAGGCCTTAAAAACTTTTGGTAACCAAATAACATTAACGCTTCTGGTTACCATCACCATGGTGGTATTTGGGTTAATGTTCATTGAAACTTTGATTCCTGCCTTTGGGGGAAAAGGAACAATTTATGACCCAGCCAAAACTTATTACACCATTGTACTGTATGGAGTTCCTTTTTTGGCACTTTGTATGATGGGCAATACGGTTGTTAGGGCAGAGGGGAAACCCAAATTTGCCATGATTGCCATGATCATACCTTCTGTAGGTAATTTATTGATGGATTATATTTTTATCTATGTGTTCGATTGGGGTATGGCAGGTGCTGCATGGGCTACAACTATAGGGTATTTTTTATGCTTTGCGTATATATTCTATTTTTTTCTATCATCGGATTCAGAAATGAAAATAGGATGGCACCATTTAAGACTAAATGGAATTCTGGTAAAAGAAATAGGGGCTTTGGGATTTGTGACTTTGGCAAGACAGGCCGTTGTAAGTATTACCTATTTGATCATGAACAATATTCTTTTCAACTTGGGAGGAGAACCCATGGTGGCGGTCTATGCAATAATTGGTCGCATGTTAATGTTTGCATTGTTCCCTGTTTTTGGGGTTACCCAAGGATTTTTGCCCATTGCAGGGTTTAATTATGGAGCAAAAAAATACCAAAGGGTACGAGAATCTATAAATACAGCAATAAAGTATGCTGCATTCATGGCAACCATGGTGTTTGTAGGACTTATGCTTTTTCCAGAGGCCATTACATCCTTATTTTTAAGTGATAGAATCAGTATGTCTACTCACGAATTGGAAACAAAGGCCTTTGTATTAAAGAATGCCCCTAATGCCATGCGCTGGGTTTTTGCAGCTACCCCTATAATTGCTCTACAGTTAATAGGGGCAGCATATTTTCAGGCAATAGGGAAGGCAATTCCAGCCTTGTTGTTAACCCTTAGTAGACAGGGGTTCTTTTTTATACCACTTGTTTTAATTTTGCCCAATTTTCTTGGCGAACTTGGAGTTTGGCTATCTTTCCCAATATCCGATTTGTTGGCCACATTGGTTACAGGGTATTTTTTAAGAAGGGAAGTAAATAGGGAGTTAAAAATAGAGCCTTCTATTTAGTGCCCGTTCCTCTGGAATTAAATGCATTTTCCTTACATTTATGGATAGCTAATTCCAACTAAGAAAATCATGAAATTATTTTACATTAAAACCAGTATGTTACTGGTACTTTCCCTATTCTTTGTTTCTACTATTTCGGCTCAAAAAAGAAAGAAAGCTGGTCAAGTTGAAGTGGCCTATCCCGAAACATTGTATTCCAGTTTGGAATACCGTTTAATTGGCCCTTTTAGGGGGGGTCGTTCTGCAGCGGTAACCGGTGTTCCAGGAGAACCCAACCTCTTTTATTTTGGAGCTACAGGCGGTGGTGTTTGGAAAACAACTGATGGTGGTCGTACTTGGGGCAATATTTCTGATGGTTTTTTTGGAGGAAGTATTGGTGCTGTAGAAGTGGCTAAAAGCGACCCTAATGTTATTTATGTTGGCGGTGGAGAAAAAACTTTGCGAGGCAACGTATCTTCCGGTTATGGCATATGGAAAACAGTGGATGCTGGCAAGACTTGGAAAAAAGCAGGATTGGCTAGCAGCAGACATATCCCAAGACTAAAGGTACACCCTTCCAATCCGGACATTGTATATGCCGCTGTACTAGGTAACATATACAAACCAACCCAAGAAAGGGGCATATACAAAAGCATTGATGGTGGTGAGACATGGAGAAAAACCTTGTTTGTTAATGCACAAGCAGGAGCGGTGGATCTAACTTTGGATCCCACCAATCCAAGAATTTTGTATGCGTCTACATGGAGGGCACAGCGCACTCCCTATAGCTTAAGTAGTGGTGGTGATGGCTCCGCTCTTTGGAAAAGTACGGATAGTGGAGAAACGTGGACAGAAATTTCCCAAAATGAAGGTTTTCCCAAAGATACTTTGGGCATTATTGGGGTAACGGTTTCCCCAAAAAATTCTGAACGTGTTTGGGCAATAGTGGAAAACAAGGAAAAAGGTGGTTTGTACCGTAGCGATGACGGGGGTAAAAAATGGATACAGGTAAACAGTGAGCGCAAATTACGCCAACGTGCCTGGTATTACACCAGATTATATGCGGATACAGAAGATGAGGATGTAGTTTATGTGTTGAATGTACGATATCATAAATCTACAGATGGCGGTAAGACCTTCAATACCTTTAATGCACCACATGGGGACCATCATGATTTATGGATAGCCCCGGAGAATTCCAAAAGAATGATTATTGGTGATGATGGGGGTGCTCAAATTACCTATGATGGAGGAGAAACATGGAGCACCTATTACAACCAGCCCACATCACAGTTTTATAGGGTAACTACAGATAATTCGTTTCCATATCGTATTTATGTGGCACAGCAGGATAATTCTACTCTTAGGATAAAACATAGAAGTGATGGGTTTAGCATCAGTGATGATGATTGGGAGGAAACTGCCGGAGGGGAATCAGCATGGATTGCTGTGGACCCAACCAATGACGATATTGTATATGGTGGTAGTTATGATGGTTTTTTAACCCGTGTAAATCATAAAACAGGGACCGTTCGCGGTATCAATGTGTGGCCGGACAACCCAATGGGTGCAGGGGCCGAAGCTATGAAGTATCGTTTTCAATGGAATTTTCCCATTATTTTCAGTAAGCATGATCCCAAGAAACTTTATACTTTTTCCAACCATGTCCATGTGACCGAAAATGAAGGACAAAGTTGGAAATTATTGAGTGGTGACCTTACAAGGAACGACCCAACCAAATTGGTTTCCAGTGGTGGGCCAATTACCCAGGACAATACCAGTGTAGAATATTATTGCACCATTTTTACAGCTAATGAAAGTCCATTAAAAGAAGGGTTACTTTGGGTCGGGAGTGATGACGGCTTAATTCATGTATCTAAAGATGGAGGTTCAACTTGGGAGAATGTTACGCCGGCAAATATGCCAGAATGGAACATGATCAACAGTATTGAGCCATCAGCTTTTGATGAGGGAACATGTTATGTAGCGGCAACCAGATATAAACTTGGGGATTTTCAGCCCTATTTGTACAAGACCACTGATTATGGTAAAACATGGGTTAAAATAACGAACGGTATAAATAATGAGCATTTTACACGTGTTGTTCGCGAAGACCCTAAAAAAAAGGGGTTGCTATATGCAGGCACGGAGACAGGAATGTATATTTCATTTGATGATGGCAAAAATTGGAATCCTTTTCAATTGAACTTACCTATTGTTCCTATTACTGACTTAACGATAAAGGACAACAATTTAATTGTGGCCACCCAGGGAAGAAGCCTATGGATTATAGATGACTTAACCGTTATGCATCAATTGGATGCAAATAAGAAATCAGCGGCATCCATTCTTTATAAACCCAAAGATACTTATAGAACCAGTGGGGGTGCAAGAACGACCCCATCTAAAACTGAAGGGCAAAACCATCCCAATGGTGTGGTCACCCATTTTTACGTTAAGGATTTTGATAAAAAGGATAGTATTAGCCTAACCTATTCAACTTTGCAAGGAGATACCTTAGCGACCTACAGTACTTTTGAAAAAGAGAAAGACAAAAAGCTAGAGGTCAAAAAGGGGGGCAACACCTTTGTTTGGAATACTAGAGGGAAATCTGCGGAACGTTTAAAGGGAATGATTTTATGGTGGGCAAATCTTAATGGCCCTAAAGCTGTACCGGGAGATTATAAGGTCAGTTTGGATGTAAATGGCACCAGCATGTCAGAAACCTTTACAATTCTCCCTGATCCACGTGCAGAGGCGTCAGTGGCTGATATGCAAAATCAACATGATTTTATAAGTAGTGTAAACAAAACTGTGGATAAGGCACATCAATCCATTAAAAAGATACGAAAAATCAATGCGCAATTAGATGCTTTTAGCAAACAGTACAAGGATAATGAAGAGACCAAGGACTTGGTAGAAAAGGCCAAGAAAATGAAAAAAGGATTCGAGGAGGTTGAAAAAGCACTATATCAGACCAAAAACCGAAGCAATCAAGACCCATTGAACTTCCCGATAAAGTTGACCAATAAATTAGGACACTTAAATAGTTTGGTCGGGATTGGTGATTTTCCACCTACCGAACAAGATGTTGCGGTAAAGAACGAGCTTACAGAGAAAATCAATGTTCAGTTAAAGGCCTTTGATGAATTGGTAGATAAGGAAATCAAAGAATTTAATGAAGGATTCAATACCCTTAAATTAGATTATTTATTTTTGGAGGAATAGATAATATGACAGAATATTATAATTACATAAAAGCCCTGCACCTAATTTTTGTGATCACATGGTTTGCAGGGCTTTTTTATGTTCCGCGATTGTTTATTTATCATATAGAAGCCTCCAACAAACCTTCCCCAGAAAAAGAGATACTAACCAAGCAGTTAAAATTAATGACCAAGAGGTTGTGGTATATCATTACCTGGCCATCCGCTGTTTTGGCAACCTTGTTTGCTGTTTGGCTATTGTTTTTGATGCCATCTTGGCTACAACAATCTTGGATGCACATAAAACTTGTTTTTGTGGTTTTGCTGATCTTGTACCACTTAAAGAACCATCAAATAGTTGAGCAACTGCAAAGGGATGAGGTAAAATATACCTCTCGGTTTATGAGAATATGGAATGAAATTGCAACATTGGTTCTTTTCGCCATTGTATTTCTAGTGATATTGAAAAGCGCCTTCAATTGGATGTTTGGAGTAGTCGGAATCCTAGTTTTGGGGATATTGCTAATGCTTGGAATTAAGCTATATAAAAATATCCGGAACAGAAACCCCAATGGATAAACTTTGTGGTTTGGGGTTTGATTGCCAAAACTTATGATAAGCCATTATGGCTCGATAATTGTTATCTTTAACATTAAATTGTAAGCCCTTGTTAAAGAAACTGTCGCTTAGGTCCCGCATTTTTATTTCCATGATAGTATTGGTGCTCGTTGCTTCCATACTTATTGCTGGAATGACAGTTTATCAATATCGGGAGCAATCCAGGGACTACCACAGGGAAAAATTGGAACGAAAGGAAGAGCAGATAAGACAGAGCATAAATTATACGCTGCAAAAAACTTCATATCCCGTTACCACGGATTATTTGGGATATATTTTTAAAAACGAAATTTACGAGATTGCGGATGTACAGAACCTTAATTTTAACATCTACGATATGGAAGGGCAGCTTATTAAAAGCTCTCGGCCCAAATTTGTTAATGACTCCGTTTCTACCTGCTTGGATGTTGAGATTTTAAACAAATTAGAGGCTACAATTGACAAGCGTTATGTAGAGGAGAACATTGCGGCAGGGGATAAGTATCAAGCATCATATACCTATATTCTAGACCAAAAATTCAAACCGATTGGTATATTGGATATTCCTTATTTTGAGGATAACTCCTTTAATGACAAGGAACTTAAGGAGTTTCTTTTTCGTTTGGGGGGGGTGTATCTTATTATGTTGTTTGCCGCTATTGCCATGGCCTATTTAATATCCAAGTATATTACCCGTTCCCTTGAAACTGTTTCGGATAAATTAACCCAAACGGATTTGACAAAGAGGAATGAAAAAATCTATGTCCAAAACCCAAGTGAGGAGGTTGGTAAGTTAATAGACTCGTACAATGCCATGATAGATGAGCTGGAACAGAGTGCCGCCAAACTGGCCAGAAGCGAAAGGGAACAGGCATGGCGCGAGATGGCAAAGCAAGTGGCACACGAAATTAAGAACCCATTGACGCCCATGCGATTGAGCGTGCAAAGTTTTGAGCGTAAGTTCGACCCCAAGGACCCAGATATTGATACCAAGGTTGCGGAATATTCCAAAACACTCATTCAGCAAATAGATACCATGAGCAGTATTGCCTCGGCCTTTTCCAATTTTGCCGAAATGCCCGCCCAGCAAAATGAAACCTTGAACGTGGTTAAGATTGTAAAACTGGCATTGGATATTTTTAATGAGGATTATATTCATTTCATTTCAGAGGAGGAAGAAATTATAGCCAAGCTGGATAGGACCCAATTGATCCGCGTGGTGACCAATTTGGTTAAAAATGCAATACAGGCGGTACCAGAAGTGGAGTCACCCAGAATATTGGTTTCTGTAACATCAGAAAACAACTTTGTAAAAATTTCTGTGGCCGATAATGGAGTGGGCATATCCGAAGACGTAGAAGACAAAATTTTTGAACCTAAATTTACCACAAAGTCCAGCGGTATGGGGCTGGGTCTGGGAATGGTTAAAAATATAGTAGAAACCTATAAAGGAGATATCAAGTTTACATCACACTATGGAAAAGGCACTGTTTTTACAGTAAGGTTTCCTAAAGAACAGACAAAAGAATCATGAAATACCAAAACTTACTTGTAGCACTGGAGGACAATTTGGCAATCGTAACCATTAATCGTCCCAATAAACTAAATGCACTTAACAAACAGACTATAGAAGAACTTCACAGCGCCTTCAAAACCTTGGACAAGGATAAGGGGGTAAAGGTCATTATTCTTACCGGAAGCGGTGAAAAGGCCTTTGTTGCGGGGGCGGATATTGCAGAATTTTCCAATTTTTCGGTAAAAAAAGGAACAAAATTGGCCGCTAAAGGGCAGGAACTGTTGTTCAATTTTGTGGAAAACCTGTCCACTCCTGTCATTGCTGCGGTAAATGGGTATGCTTTGGGCGGAGGTCTAGAGTTGGCCATGGCATGTCATTTTAGGATAGCCAGCCACAATGCCAAAATGGGGCTTCCAGAGGTTTCCTTGGGGGTAATTCCCGGGTATGGTGGTACACAAAGGTTACCTCAATTAGTGGGAAAAGGAAGGGCCATGGAACTTATTATGACAGCGGGGATGATAGACTCAGAAAAAGCCCATGAATTTGGATTGGTGAACCATGTTGTTGCATTGGAAGAACTAATGCAAAATTGTAAGAAGATTGCAAACAGAATATCGAATAATTCAACTGTTGCCATAAATTATGCAATAAAAGCGGTAAATGCTGGTTTTAACAATGATGTTAATGGATATAATGCCGAAATAGAAGCTTTTGGCACCTGTTTTGGAACGGCCGATTTTAAAGAAGGCACATCTGCCTTTTTAGAGAAAAGAAAGGCGGATTTTCCGGGAAAATAGGATAACCAAATAAAACCAATGAAACTAATGAAGAATAGGATTTTTGTTCTACTGATTTTTTTTGTAGGTATGTTGGGTTCTGCCCAAAAAATGCCGGTTACATATAATTTTGGCGAAAAATTTAGTGATCGCTATAAATACTCCAATTTACTCTCCATAGCAGAAGATGGCAAAGGAGGTTCCATTTTAGTTCGCCAGTATTATACTGGGATGATCATTAAACCAAAAGGGTTTCTTATTGAGCATTACAATGAGAATTTGGAGCTTGTATCAGAATATAATTATAAATATAGGACAGATGGTTTTGTGGATGCCTACGTTAAAAACGGGCAACTGTATATGCTGTTCTTGGAATATAACATTGGGACTTTGTCCTATGAATATCTAGTGCACCGTAGTCCAATCTTTGAGTACAATTTTACAGTGGAAACCATTCTTACCATTGCTTCGGATGAAGTATTGAACCCGTTGGACAAAAATTATTATAACAGGGATTTCTCCAAGGGTTTTACTACAACGGCCTTGTTCAATAAGGACAAATCTGCCTTTGTGATCAGTACACATTTTAAAAAGAGAAAAGTTAATCAGCACCATATTTATTTGTTCAATTCCAGTGCCAAGAAGGTTTTTGAGCACGATTTTTCTGCTGAGGTAGAAGAAAAGAACTATGCTTTTGAAAATATTGCCATTAGCAAGGATTTGTCCAGAGCCTATATTGTTGGAAAAGCCTATTTTAAAAAGAAGCGTTTTACCGCTCTAGAAAGAAAATTTCAATATGAACTCATACAGGTTTCTGCATATGGTGCCAAAACACAGATTTTTGATGAACCAGGAAAATTCTCTGAAGCTTTGGTCCCGGTTTTGACCAATGACAGATTAATGTGTGTTGGGTTTTATGCCGATCGCAAGGACAATAGATATAATGGGCTGTCCTATTTTAATATTGACCCTATAAACTTGTCCATTAAAACAAAAAAGTATAGCCCTTTTTCACAGCAATTTATGGATGATAAGTTTGGACGAGAAGAAGAAAGGGAAATCTCTAATCTAGTTTTTAAGAATGTAAATGTTACTTCCAAAAATGAAATCCTCTTTAATGCCGAAGAGTATTTTGTGACCAGCAGTATGCAAAGAAGCCCAACAGGTACCCGACTAAAAGTGGAAAGATACCACCACAATGATATGGTGGGCGCCAAATTGAATGCCAATGGCGATGTGGAGTGGATAAGGAACATCAACAAATCTGAAGTTACCCAAAACGATGGTGCCTATGCGTCTTATAGTTCCTATGCTTTTGGTGGAGACACGTACTTCTTTATTAGTACGGCATCAGAGAATCCGCAATTGGTGAATAATGAACGACTTATTTTTAGGCAGGGACTTAGCAGAAACCGTAATGTGTTCTTGATCCGATTGGATGCCAATGGCAGAATGGATTATGAAAAAATTATTGATGATAAGGAAGCCAGACTTCCATTAATGGTTTCTAAAGCCTTAATGTGCCAAAACAAGAACGATATTTTGTTCTATGCCAAAAGAGGAACCAAAAAGCAGTTGGTAAAAGTTGCTTTTTAGGTTTAAAATGTATTGTTCCAATATGGATATGAAGTCATTTCGTTTGTAGGGAGAAATCTCATTTTTGCATTTTGTGATTTCTCGTCGCTCGCTCTGTCGAAATGACTGTTGATTCTAGTGTTTGGCTCTTAGGCCTTTTATGTCATTCCGAACGAAGCATGAGGAGGAATCTCAGATTTTTTGTTTTATGGATTTCTCGTCGCTCGTCGCTCGTCGCTCACTCTGTCGAAATGACTGTTGATTTTAGTGTTTGGCTCTTAGGCCCTTTATGTCATTCAGAACGAAGTATGAGGAGGAATCTCAATTTTTTTGTTTTATGGATTTCTCGTCGCTCGTCGCTCGCTCTGTCGAAATGACGGTAGTTGACAGGAATTGCTATTAAAAGTCAATAGTCATTTCGACTGAAGGAGAAATCTCATTTCTGGATTTCTCATAGCTCGTTTCTAGGTCTATCTAAATGACCTTAGAACAATCTATGTTAAAGTTCCAAAATAAAAAACTATATATGGAAAAATTCCATAAATTTGGACTAAATCCATTTAATTGAACCCTAAAGACTACATAAAAGGGCGTGGCGCCCAGGAAAACACGCATAATAAATTTCTAAAACACATTTACGAAACTCGGGACGATTTTCTTGAGTTCTGCAGGATTGAAGGTGAGGAGGCCGACAACAATAAGACACAGTACATTCCTATTTTTCCCAAAACCATTGTAAATAAGGTTACTAGTCCAGATATTGGTATTATGCATTCCATGAACCCGTACCAAGGCTGTGAGCATGGTTGTATTTATTGTTATGCACGTAATACCCATGAGTATTGGGGGTATAGTGCCGGACTGGATTTTGAACGGCAAATTTTAATCAAAAAAGATGCTCCCAAACTTTTGGAAGCAAAGCTAAAAAGCAAAAGATGGGAAGCACAGACCATTGTCCTGTCTGGTAATACGGACTGTTATCAACCGGCAGAGCAAAAATTTAAGATAACCCGAGCTTGTTTAGAAGTGTTCCTTAAATATAGACATCCTGTGGGCATCATTACTAAAAATGCTTTAATTCTTAGGGATTTGGACATTTTAAAGGAATTAACGGCCCACCAATTGATTGGGGTAAATGTATCTGTGACTTCCTTATCGGAAAATACCAGACGTATTTTGGAACCCCGTACCACGACCATTAAAAAGCGGTTGGAAACCATTAGAGTTTTATCGGAGAACAACATTCCCGTAAATGCCATGTTGGCCCCCATTATTCCCGGAATAAACAGTCATGAGATTATGAATTTGGCAAAAGCCGTATCAGAGAACGGGGCTTTGTCCTTTGGTTTTACGGTGGTAAGGTTAAATGGTGCCATTGGGCATATTTTTACAGACTGGATCAAGAAAACATTGCCGGACAGGGCAGATAAGGTGTTGCACCAGATACAAGAGTGCCACGGAGGTAATGTAAACGATAGTAGGTTTGGAATAAGAACACGGGGAGAGGGTAAAATAGCCCAACAAATGCATGATTTGGTGGACTTGGCAAGGAGAACCTATTTTAAGGACAAGGTCTTTCCAAAATTAAACAAGGAACTGCACCAGGAATATAAAGATGGACAAATGCGCTTGTTTTAATTAAAAAGAGCATAAAAAGAAGGGAGTCTAATGCTCAACTAGGATTAGAAAACAAGTCCTAATTTGTCCAGCACCAATGATTTGGGACACCCCACTTATTATTTCTTGGTAGGTTTATTTCAGCAATCATCTCATTTAAAATTCTACCAATGAAAAAGCTGGATTTAAAAGACAAGACAGTATGGATAACTGGAGCCTCATCGGGCATAGGGGAATCACTGGCAATCCAACTAAACCAAATGGGAGCAAAGGTCATTGCTTCAGCAAGAAGAACTGAAAAATTAAGCGAGTTAAAAAAGCAGAGCCCTAATCCTCATGATTTGTTGACACTCCCAATGGACATCACTAACCCTAATTCAATAGAAAAAGCGGTTGCCCAGACGAAGCAATTGGATCGACTGGATTTAGTAATCCATAATTCTGGAATTTCACAGAAAGGATTGGTCATTGAAAACGAAATGGAAGTTGATAGAAAAATTATGGAAACAAATTATTTTGGGACCGTAGCTTTGACCAAATCAATAATGCCAATTTTTTTGGAACAAGGCTATGGTTGGTTTGGTGTAGTTTCCAGCTTCGCTGGCGTAATGGGAATCCCCGGGAGGTCAGCTTATTCAGCATCAAAACATGCCCTGCACGGTTTTTTTAATTCATTAAGGGCAGAAAATATGGATTGTGAACTAAACATTAGTTTTATCCTTCCCGGTTTTATCAATACAGAAATTACGGCCAAGGGTCTATGTGGGGACGGAAAACCTTATGGAAAGGTAGAGACCTCACATCAATTGGGAATATCTGCAAGTGAATGTGCAGATGGCATCATCAAAGGATTAATGAAGAAAAACAAGCGGATCGTTGTCGGTAAAAAGTTTGAATTATTGATGCTAACGATCAATAGGATTTCTCCAGAATGGGGTCACTACATTATAAAAAACCACCCCATGCGAAGAATGCGAAATGTTAAATCTAAAATTAATCGCACTCTTTATTTCAAGAAAAATTCAGTTGTAAAACAGTAGTTGCCAAACCAAAGTTAAACAAGGATTTGCACCAAGAACATAAGAATGGGCAAATGCGTTTGTTTTAGGAGTATTGAATAAAAGCTTGTTTAATCTATATTATTCGTTTGCAGGTAATTACATGGGGTTATTGAACAATAAAATTAGGAATTAGGTCTTTTTTAGTGCAATTTTATATAAAATAGGGATAAACGTACCATGGTACATTTATCCAATTGTTACCCAAAATATGAGAAAAATTCATCTCACTATACTTATTCTAATAATTTGTAACATCTCCTTTGGACAAATAAAACAGATAATTGTTGATGCCGATACCAAAGAGAAAATTCCTTTTGTAAATATTTGGGTTGAAAATTATGATGTAGGAACAATCTCAAATGAAGATGGACAATTCGTTCTACCTAAAATGGATGGGACCAAAATTATAGTTTTCTCAGCTACTGGTTACACTACTAAAAAAATGGTGTATGGTTTAATAAAAAATTTGATAGAATTAACACCTCAAATAATTGAATTGAATGAAGTTGTAGTGAGTAACTCTAAAAAGCGCAATAAAAAAAGATAATTGACAAATTACAAAAGCGGAAAATTCGACATTATTTACCTGGTTTTGGTAAACCCTGGATTTTTGCAAAATTTTTTGACTTTAAAGAAGAATATGAAGAAACACCTTTTTTAAAAGAAATAAGTATCGCAACTGAAACTACTCTCAAAGAATCTAGGTTTATGATTCGTCTATTTAAAACAAACAAAGAGGGAGAACCTGAAGAATATTTATATGATAAAAATATTATTATAACAGCCGACAAAGGGAAAAAAATAGTAGATGTGAATCTTTCACATTTAAATTTAACAATACCAAAAAATGGATTCTTTGTAGCCGTGGAATGGTTACTTACTAAGACGAATGCAGATACTTTTGATTCCTTCCAACCCAACATAGGTTTTACACATGAAGAATCCAATGCAAACAGCTGGTTCTATAGATTTGGAGTATGGAAAAAGGTAAAATCATACAACGGAGAGGTTTATTCAACGAATACATATAAACAATTGGCAGTCGAATTGAAAATAACAAATTAAAATACTTTGGGTAACAAAACCTATAAACAATACGGGTTTCGGGCTTAAACGCCAAGGTCTGCGTATATTTATAATGTCGCGAAATCTTTGGGATTTCACTTTGACACAAAAAAAGAAAAAACAAAACCAAAAGATTTCGCTATGTGCGTGGCGGAAAGCAAACGCCAGTTTGCTCCCGTACTGTTCATAGCTAAACCGTTGTAAGCAATTTAAAAAAATGCCATTTATTCCTTTCAGATAGTGAAATTTTAAAATGAATAGAAATATTATAAGACAAGTTGCAGATATACAATCCCAAGCAGAACGATTGATATCTCAAAATGCTGAAGAAACCGACATAGAATTATTCTCTCAATACAACAGGGAATTAAAATCTTTTCTAATGTCTAATATTAAAGATGAATTTGTTTTAAACTATATAAAAGAGATTCCTGATTTAAACATGCTGGAATTAGAAAATGAAAGTGGTTTTTTAGAAAATGTACTTGGTATTTTAAGCAAAGGTTATTCTAGTGATAGAATGAAAAACGATAGAGCATTGGATTTAATTCGAGACATAAAAAACAAGTATGCATCGGCAGAATTTATGATTAAAAACTATTTTAACGAATAAAAACTGCTTAAAACAATACCTAAACGTAATACGGAATTTAGGACTAAAACGAAAGGTTTGTATATTTATAAAGTCGCTAAATCTTATGGATTTTGCTCTGGAAAGAAGTAAAAAGCTTCCTTATCTGCCTTAACTCTAAAAGCCCTAGGCAACCCTTTTAAACATTAGGACGTCTTTATAAGTAATGGGCAAATATGCCATATTATAAAACGTAACTAATAACCAATATTTAGTCTCCTATGAAAAACCACCTATTTCTATTACTTCTTCTACTAATAGTTAGTTGTAAAAAAGAGCAAGACAAAGCACAACCAAAGCCTATTGAAAATATAAACAGTAAAGAAGTACTGCTAATTGGAACTTTTCATTACAATAATCCTGGTGCCGATGTGGCTAAAACCAAATCCTTTGACATACTTAACGAAAAATCCCAAAAGGAACTACAGCAAATATCCTCTAGGATTAAAAAATATAATCCGACCAAAATATTCGTAGAATGGCCTTATAATGAGCAAAAGGAATTGGATTCATTGTATCAACTATATCTTAAAGACTTATATTTTAAAAATGATAGCCTTTCGGACTTTTATCTTAAGAACGAAATATTTCAGCTGGCCTTTAGAGTGGCAAAAGAAAATAATCTAGAAACGGTATATGGCGTTGATTATAATGAGACAATATTTCCCTATGGTGATGTTATGGGTGAAATAGAAGATAATAAGCAATTGCAACTCAAAGAAGAAATAGAAAATGCTATTTCCAAGTTTACTGTTGACTTTGACGACAAAATAGATTCTGACGCATCCCTAAAAGAACTTACATACTTTGTAAACAGTAAGAATATGAGAGATATCTCCAATGACCTTCATAACAATCTTATTCCATTGGCCGGTTCCATGGACGATTTCAAAGGTGTATTTTTAACATCTGAATGGTACAAAAGAAATTTGTACATGTGGTCTTTTGTTCAAAAGCAAACTAAAGATACAGATGAAAGAATAATGGTATTGGTCGGTTCTAGTCATGCCGCAATTATAGAATTGTTTATTAAGGAGAATATAAATTGGAGAATAAAGGAGCTAAAAGAGATTATGACAGAAAATTAAAAACAGTCCACAACAACCATGTACACCTATGCCAAAATAATGCGATTACCAATATTGATAGGCTTTGTTCTCTTAACTAACATATCCAAGGGGCAAACTTCGTTAAAGGAAATGGATTTGAACTTCGGAAATTATGAGGTAGGGTTTAAGCACTATACCATTTCTGATAGCACTAGAACTTATAGTAGAATTTATGATTATAATAATCAAAAAATTCCAAGGCCCATTCCTGTAAGTGTTTGGTATCCTTCACGCCAAAACACTAGTGGCAAGAAACGGTTAAAGGTTTTGGATTATTTGGAAGTCCTAAAAGAAGAAGAGGAATGGGAACATCTTCCAAATGAACAAATACTAAATTGGTTTTACTATTACAATACCCCAGAAAATATAGACCATACAAAAGAGATGGCCAAGGCATACTTTAAATTGGAATTTGCCAAGGATAAATTTCCAGTAATTGTCTATTCACCAAGTTATCAAGCTTCTTCAATAGAAAATTTTTCACTTTGCGAATATTTGGCCAGTCATGGATATATTGTGATATCCAGCCCAAGTCGAGGGACTGATACTCGTTGGTTTGGCAGAAATAACGCAAAGGAAATGGAAACTCAGGCCAGAGATGTGGAATTTTTAATAAAAGAGGTTATGAAATTTCCAAATGCCAACCCTGAAAAAATAGCAACTTTGGGTTTTAGCTTTGGAGGTTTGGCCAGCATTATTGCGCAAGTACGAAATGATAATATTAAAGCCGTGGTCAGCCTTGATGGTACAGAAAGGTATCAGTATAAATTAATAAAAAAATCACCGTTTTTTGACATTAAAAAAATAGATGTTCCATACCTGCATATGGCACAGAAAGAAATACCCGAAGAAGTTCTAAGAGAGGACAATATTGATCCTGAACTCAATTCAGAATTCCAATTGTACGATAGTATTACAAATAGTAACGCCTATAAATTAAAGTTTCACAATCTAACTCATTCCTATTTTAGTACGCTAGGTGTTCTTTTCCAACAAAGGGATACAAGGCAGGATAAAAAGGATTCTGAAATTATGGAATCTTATAAATGGGTTTCAGTGTATACTTTGAACTTTCTAAATAATTATTTAAAAACACATGCAAATGCACATGGATTTATTGAAAACAATCCTTTGGATAATGGGATAGGGGAAGGTCTTTTGTCCAAACAGGCCAAAAAAGCAAAGATTCCTGAATTCACTTTTCAAGATTTTAATGAATTGGCCTCTTACCAGGATTATAATAATCTTTATGAACTGTATATTTCGACCAAAGCAAAGCACCCTTCGCTAGAACTTCCTGAGGGCAATCTTAATAGAGTTGGCCTGCAACTCGTTTTTAACCCTAGTACTTCGAAACAAGGAATATATGTTTTTATGTTGGCAACAAAGCTATATCCAAATTCTGCCAACCTTTATGATAGTTTGGCGGAGGCATATTTATTTATTGGCAATAAGGAAAAGGCCATGGAAAATTTTGAGAAATCGTTAGAACTTAATGCTCAGAACCAAACTGCGATTGACAGATTAAAACAGCTTCGGGATTAAAAACCACTATAAATAATGTTTATAAAACATAGCTAATTGGATGGCGAGGCCAATAAAAAATATTGGGTAGTTTACTATAATTCTTTGTGTAGCATTTCCTAAAGAGAAATCCTTAACTTTAAACAATGGCCATCATAAAGGGACCGTTGGCAAAAAGTCTAACCATTAAACTAACCCATATATGAGGTATTTTGTTAATGCAAGCTCATCTTCAAAAAACAATGCTTCCATAGCTATTAAACATACTGAAATTGTTTTTGGAACCACTCCAGAATCACAAGACACTTTGGCAAACCCAGCCGAGTTATTTTTAGGGTCTTTTGCGGCCTGTATTCTTAAAAATGTTGAACGATTTTCCACTTTAATGAAGTTTGAATATTCAAATGCTGAAATAAGGGTCAGCGCAACCCGGCTTGAGAAACCTCCAAGGATGGATGGGATAAAGTATGAATTAATTGTTTATAGTACGGACAATAATTTAAATATGGAGTTACTTAAAAAGAACATCGAAAATTTTGGAACCATATTTAATACAGTTAAGTCCAGTTGTACTATTACAGGAGCAGTAAAAAAGTTGACTGTTTAACAAAGGCATGGAAAAAAGAGCAACAACAGATCTAAGAATTGTTATGGCGAATTTCCTAAAAGGAAATTCTTATTTTAGAAGTAATTAAATTTAGGAGTGATTATCCTTGGGGATGATTCCATAACAAAATCAGATAAATACTATGAAAACAATGACCTGTAAACAATTAGGTGGAGCTTGCGATTTGGAATTTCACGCCAATACCTTTGAAGAAATTGCAGAAATAAGCAAAAAACATGGAAAGGAAATGTTCCAAAAAAAGGACGAAGCACACCTTAAGGCAATGGCCAAGATGCAGGAATTAATGAAATCTCCAGAAGGCATGCAAGAGTGGTTCAACACTAAGAGAAAAGAATTTGATGCCCTTGCCGAAATCTAATAATGGGCGCTAAAACTGAACAAAACCATTCATATTAGGTACAAACAAGAGCAGATAGAATTTTTATACCGGGATATATTATCTTGTAACCACAAAAATTTAAAATCTGAAAATGAAGGGTTTAACAAAGCGCTCTATTCTATTTATATCATTACTTGCACTGGTTTTTTCTTGTAAGGAGGCGGTTGTTGGGTCAAAGGATACAACGCCAACTGATCCACTTATGGGTTCATGGGAAATGTCATCTATACATTGGATATCCAAAGATACCACCTACACCATAGAAAGTGCACAACCTGGTATTTTTATGATTGATGAAAATAGATATTCCATTATGTGGACACCCATAGAAGGACCAAGAACTCCTTTTAAAGTGCTATCCAATCCAACGGATGATGAAATTAAAGCAGGTTTTAGGTCGGTTGTTTTTAATGCAGGGAGCTACATAATGACAGATTCTACATTGACCACAACTGCAAAAATTGCGAAAGTTCCTGGTTTTGAAGAAGGGCTACAATTTTACACCTATAAAATTCAAAAGAACGCTTTGGAATTGACCATGATCGACGAAACCTATCCAGATGGCACCAAACCGGAATGGTCTGGAACTTGGAAAACAAAATTTGAATTTGAAAAAGTGAATTGATAAAAAAAGCCCCTCTAAAATATAGAGGGGCTTTTATGTTTTACTTTACTTCCCAACCTTTACGATAGTCTCTTTTTACCCATTCGTTGGCTTTTTCATAATTGGTTACCCGCATATTATCACCATCCCACAAGAGTTTTCGTCTTCCAGGATAATCAAACGGATCCCAATCGCCCAATTTCTTGCCTTCTTTTAAGGTCTTGTATTGGTATGCCTTAATGGCGAGGTTGCCCATAAGAACAGCTTCGGTCAATGGACCGGCTTTTGCAAAATCTGATGAGGTTGTACCTCCATTTAAACAGGCATCTACCCAATTTTGCTGATGTCCCCCAACAGCACCTTCAATACGTGTCAAGGTTGGTGCAGGAGGATTAAAGAGACTCATTTGTGCAGAAGGCAATAACCTGGCATTTTGGGAATAGGTATCGGTTACCATAATTCCTTTTGTACCATAAAAAATAGTACCCCCACCAGAATCACCAATGGTTTCCCCATCTTTTAAATCGTCTGGCAAATCGGGCTTAATACCTCCATCGCTCCAACTAAAATCTATGGTGCCATGAATATCATGGTCAAACTTTAATCTTACTACGGAAGAAGCGGGACAAGAAGCACTATAATCTGCCTCTACAAAATCACCCACCCAATTGGTGGTGCAACTGGCTTCGGCCTCGGTAGGATATCCCAAATCCAAGACACTAAAAGGGGTTTCCATAATATGGCAACCCATATCCCCTAGGGCTCCAGTTCCAAAATCCCACCATCCACGCCATTTAAAGGGCAGATAAGCTGAGTTGTAATCCCGCATTGCAGCAGGACCCAACCATAAATCCCAATCCAATTCTTTTGGAATTCTATGTTTTTCAGTCGGGACCGGCACTCCTTGTGGCCAAACTGGACGGTTGGTCCAACAATCTATTTTTTTTACTTTTCCAATAACACCGGTATCTATCCATTCCTTTGCCTGTCTACTGCCATCACTGGAAGCTCCTTGATTTCCCATTTGGGTCACCACACCATGCTCTTTCGCAGCTTGGGTCATTAAACGGGCTTCATAAATATTATGTGTCAATGGTTTTTCTACATAAGCATGCTTCTTTTCTCTAATAAAGGGTAATGAAATGGTCGCATGGGTATGGTCTGGAGTGGCCACCATAATGGCATCCATATCCTTTAGATGCTTTTTATAGACTTGTCTAAAATCTTTGTAGCGTTTTACATCCGGAAAATTTTGATAAGTCTCCTTGGCTCTATTGTCATCTACATCACAAAAGGAAACAAATTTAACTTTGCCGGTTCTTTGCAGGTCATTAATAACACTGGCACCACGACCACCAACACCAAAAGCACTTACATATAAAGTGTCACTAGGGGGAACATGGTTTTTTCCCATAACATAACTGGGAACAATTGAAAAAGCGGCAGATGATGCCGCTACATTTTTGATAAACTTTCTTCTTTGCATTTTTGGGTGGTTTATTTTTAAGTTGCTTGAAGATACAAAAAAAGTAAAATTATATTGTGAAAGCGTTCTGTTATTTAAACTATAACGTTATAGAAAAGTACTTAGGAATTTCCATTCCATTCTTTGTAGAATTGCTCTAAATAATCTAACATAAATTGATGTCGCTCTTCTGCCAATTTTTTCCCCGTTTGGGTATTCATTTTATTTTTTAAGAGCAGTAGTTTCTCATAAAAATGATTAATGGTGGGGGCGTTGGATTTTTTATATTCTTCTTTGCTCATACTTAGGTTGGGAGCAATTTCCGGGTCATACATAACCCTGTTTTTGAATCCCCCATAATTAAACGTTCTGGCAATGCCAATGGCACCTATGGCATCCAATCGGTCTGCGTCCTGCACAACTTCTAATTCTTTGGAGCTGAACTTCTCTCCATCTGACAGACTATTCTTAAAGGATATATGGTTGATTATATTCACCACATGCTGGACAACTTTTGCATCCACTTGGATAGTGGAAAGAAATTCTTCCGCCAATTTGGGTCCAACTGTTTCGTCCCCATCATGAAATTTGGCATCGGCAATATCGTGCAATAAAGCTCCTAGGGCAACCACTAAGGAATTTACTTTTTCAGATTGAGCAATTCTTTGGGCATTTAAAAACACACGGTGTGTGTGGAACCAATCATGACCACCTTCTGCTCCTTTCAAGGTTTCCTTAACAAAGGCCATGGTCTGTTCAATATTATTTTTATCTGTCATTTAAAAGAAGTTATTCCTGAGACCACCTTTTTTTCCACTATGGTTATCAATTCATCCAAATTGCCCTTAATTTCTATTGGCTCATGAACATCGTGGGTAATATGTGAGCCAAGACCCATGGGGAATTTGCCATAGCGCAACATTTTCCATGAATTGTTTATGCTTATAGGAACCACCAAGGCCGAGGGGGAATTTTTCATAAGAACTTTAAGACCCGTGGGCTGGAATTTTTTGGGATGTCCTGTTCTGCTCCTAGTGCCCTCAGGGAAAATAACGGCACTCCAATTATTTTTTTCAATGTTTTTGCCTAGTTTGGAAATTTCAGACAAGGCCTGTTTTCCATCTTTTCTATCTATTAAGGCTGCACCACCATGTCTTAAATTATAGGATACGCTTGGTATGCCCTTTCCTAGTTCTTTTTTGCTTACAAATTTTGGATGATGTTTCCGCATGTGCCATATAATAGGGGAAATATCGTACATGCTCTGGTGATTGGTGACGAAAATTAAAGGCTTGTTTTTCGGAATTTCGAAGGGAATATTAAAAGAATATCGGGTTCCCAAAATATTGGTACACCTCATAAGGGACAAATTTAAATAGGCCACACTTTTGGCATGCGCACTATAACCAAAAACGTTTAGGCAAACCCATTGTATGGGATGGAAAACAACTAGAGTTAATCCAAAAAAAAGAAAGAAAATTATGGATACTGGATAAGAGATCAGTTTGGTCATATCACAAAATTAAAAAAACCCCTGAATGATATTCAGAGGTTCACAAGAATTTTTCTTTGATAAATTTTAATTATCGTACACGGCAACGCATTTTCCATTCTCACAAGTTGTTCCCGTAGGAGCTACAACCAGGGCACAGTCTGAAACAATGTCCCACTTTGTGTTAAATTCCTTCTCTTTTTGGTTATATGCTGCAACCATGGCTTCTAAATTGTCTGTGTCTATAGATGTTGAATAGACCAAATAAGATTTGGGCCCTCCACAGGCTTTTGCCCCTAAGGCTATAAACTTACAAGTAAAACCATCAGCACACACAGATTGGCCGGCAGTGGCATTAACCAGGTCCAATGACGCTTGTAGGGCAAGCACATCATCTTCAAAATCATTTTCTAAGGCTGGGTCATCTCCAAGACATCCTGTTAGGATGAGCATTGGAAGCAAGCCCAATACTAAAATCAATTTTTTCATTTTATAACTATTTTGTTTTCTAAAAGATGTTTAAAACAAAAAAAAGTTGCGTAGCTCTTTTTAGACCTCCACAACTTTTTGGTTCTTTTTTAAGAAGAGAAACTCTTAACAGAATTCGTTATAGGCTTCTGTTAAGTTCTCAGCAATAATTTCTGCTGGCCTTCCTTCAATATGGTGGCGCTCTATCATATGTACTAATTCACCATCCTTAAACAAGGCCATACTTGGCGAAGAGGGAGGAAAAGGGATCATAGCATTTCTAGCAGCATCAACAGCTTCAAAATCTACTCCGGCAAATACAGTTACTATATGGTCTGGCTTCTTATTGTTCATAAGGCTCATTTTTGCCGCTGGCCTAGCATTTGCTGCGGCACAACCACAAACAGAATTTACAACTACTAAAGTTGTACCAGATTGTGCCAAAGCATTTTTAACGGCTTCGGATGTATGTAATTCTTCAAACCCGGCCATTGCCAAGTCATCTCTCATAGGTTTAACTAATTCTGCGGGATACATATTTGTCTATTTTTAATTCGTAATAGGATACAAAGGTAACTAATTTGTCGCATTTTTAGGGAGTACCTTAACTTTTCCATAGAACGACTTTTAGCCAGTAAAATTATATCTTTGGAAAAATTCAAAATTATTATGTTTAAATGGTTTGGCGCTATTTTAGGGTACTATATTTTTCGTTATCCAGGAGCCATTTTAGGTTTTTTTATTGGAAGTGCCATAGATAGTTTTAGCGCAAAAGGAGAGGGCAGTATTGGAAGAGGAGCAGGCACTGTTTTTAGGGATATGCGCAGGCAGCAAGTATCCCCAGCAGATTTTGAGTTGAACCTTCTTTCCCTATGCTCTATAGTTATAAAGGCAGATGGGCAAGTTAGCCAACGGGAGTTGGACTATGTAAGACAGTACTTTGTAAGCACTTATGGCAAGGAAAAGGCCAATGCCATTTTTAGGACTTTTAACGAGGTCATTAAAAAAAGGGAAATTTCTGCCCAGAAGGTCTGTGCCTATATGACCCAACGTACACGCTATGAAGTTCGGTTACAATTGCTCCATTTTTTGTTTGGAATTGCACAGGCAGATGGTAATGTTAGTACTCCTGAAATTAATAAAATAAGAGAAATGGCAGGTTACCTTAGGGTTAATCTTAGTGATTTCGAAAGTATCATGGCCATGTTCATCAAATCGGCCGATAATGCGTATAAAATTTTGGAGATAGGTAAAAATGCTTCAGATGAGGAAGTGAAGAAAGCCTACAGGACCATGGCCAAAAAGTACCACCCAGACAAGGTAATTACAGAAAATGAGGCCATTAAAAAAGGTGCAGAGGAAAAATTTAAACAGGTTCAAAAGGCCTATGAAGAAATTCAGAAAGAGCGAGGGATTAGTTAGAAACCTCCGATTAATCTAATCATAAATAAAAGAAAATGCAGGAATTTTGGTTTTATATAGAACTGGGTTTGAGTCATGTATTGGATTTTGGAGCATATGACCATATCTTGTTCCTATCCGCATTGGCAATCCCTTTTACGTTTAAAAGCTGGAAAAAAGTATTGATTTTGGCTACCATTTTTACTATTGCCCATTGTATTTCTTTGGCGTTGTCCGTGTATGAAGTGGTGGTAATGGATGCTACCTGGATAGAATTCTTAATTCCGTTGACCATTTTATTGACAGCGTTGTTCAATATTTTGGATTCTAAGAAGAACATTGGTCACAAAAGTTTGTTGCTGCCGTCACTGGCAACGGCATTTTTTGGACTGATCCATGGGTTTGGATTCTCAAACTATTTTAAAATGCTAATGGCGGGAGAAGATGAAAAAACGGGCCCGTTATTGGGATTTGCACTAGGGATAGAACTTTCCCAAGTAACAATTATTCTATGCATATTGTTATTGGCCTATATTGTACAAAACCTTTTTAAGGTAAAGCAATCCCTATTTGTTTTAATATGCTCGGCATTAATTATTTTAATAACCATACCTATGCTCATCAATACATTTCCTATATAGGTTTTCACTAAATATTAACCTTTTGCATAGTTGTCAACATTGGGTAAAGGCCTATATTAGTTGATGAAAGAGAAAAAAAATAGAAAGGATGGCAATTATATAAGCTGTCCGCAGATTGAATGAATAAAAACAAACAAGAAAAATACGATAAAGCATATTTACGAATGGCCGAAGAATGGGGCAAATTGTCCTATTGTAGGCGTAAGCAAGTTGGAGCTATCATTGTAAAGGATAGAATGATTATATCTGATGGCTATAACGGTACCCCAACAGGATTTGAAAATTTTTGTGAAGATGAAGAAGGGTACACCAAATGGTATGTATTGCACGCAGAGGCCAATGCCATATCAAAAGTGGCATCCTCCACACAATCTTGTGAAGGTTCTACGTTATATATAACATTGTCCCCTTGTCGGGAATGTAGCAAGTTGATACATCAATCAGGAATTAAAAGGGTAGTCTATAAAAAGGCTTACAAAGATGATTCGGGATTAATTTTTTTGGAAAAGGCGGGTGTGGACCTGACACATTTACCCAATATTGAGAATATTTCTTAACAACCTATAAAATGAACAAAAAATATAACTACTTATGGCCTGCAATCATTGGCACAGCTGTGGCCATTGGTATTTTTATAGGCGGAAAGCTTCATTTTAATGATTCACCAGAGAAACTATTTACCACAAACTCAAAAAAGGACAAGCTAAACAGGCTTATTGATTATATAGATTTTGAGTATGTGGATGAAATAGATACAGACAGTATTGTAGATGTTACGGTCAACAACATTTTAAACAAATTAGACCCCCATTCTGTCTATATACCAAAACGGGAGATGAAAGAGGTTTCGGAGAACATGAAGGGCGATTTTGTTGGGATTGGGGTAAATTTCTACATGTATAAGGACACTATATCGGTTATTAGAACCGTTGAAAATGGTCCAAGCTCCCGGAAAGGCATAAAAGCAGGTGACCGTATTTTGGTTGCGGACACAGATACTTTATATGGTAGGAAATTACCCAATGATACCATTGTAAATAGATTAAAAGGAAAAGAAGGAACCAAAGTAAAACTTAAAGTATATCGAAAGAGCGAGGATAGATTTTTCACCGTGGATATTAAAAGAGGAGTGGTTCCCATTAGAAGTGTGGAAGCCTATTATATGATGACCCAAGACATGGGTTATATAAAAGTAAATAGATTTGCGGAGTCCACTTTTTCAGAATTTAAAAATGCATTAACAGAACTAAGAAAGCAAGGGGCAAAAAAGCTGACCTTGGATTTAAGGGACAATCCAGGAGGATATCTGGGGATTGCCGAAAAAATGGCAGATGAATTTCTAGAGGATGGTAAATTGATTCTATTCACTAAAAATAAAAAGGGAAAGATAGACAAAGCCTTTGCCACAGATAAGGGGAGTTTTGAGGATAAACCTGTTTATGTGCTGATAAATGAGCGTTCCGCCTCTGCAAGTGAAATTATTGCAGGAGCCTTACAGGACAATGATATAGGAACCATTGTGGGGAGAAGGTCGTTCGGAAAGGGATTGGTGCAAAGAGAAATGGAATTGGGCGATGGGTCGGCAGTTAGATTAACAGTTTCCAGGTATTATACCCCAACAGGTCGTTCCATACAAAAAACCTATAGTAATGGGAATAAGGACTACTACCAAACATTTACAGATCGCTACCATACCGGGGAGTTGGTTTCTGTGGATAGTATAAAGGTGGCAGATTCATTAAAATTTACAACCCCAAAGGGCAAAGTGGTCTATGGCGGTGGAGGTATAATTCCAGATGCATTTGTTCCAATTGGCAACAATGAGGAAGAAACAGTGAAGACCTTGGAAAGTATAGGATTTATATCGTATTATGTTTTTGAACATTTGGACAAGAACAGACTACAGTATAAAGATTATACCCAATCAGAATTTGTAGATAATTTTAGAGTTGACGACATATTGTTTGAAGATTTCATCAATTATTGTGAGCGATCACCAGAGGTGAGAAGGCTACAATTAAAATATTATGATTTAGAGGATAAAATAAAATTATATTTAAAGGCATCCTTGGCGGAACAGTTGTTTTCTAAAAATAGTTATGCCAAAATAAAAGGAGAAGGGGATGATATGCTTAATAGAGTACTGGAGTTGGATGCCCCAACATTATACCAAAAAGAGGCAGACTCAATTGAGGCCATCAATTAATCTTCATCCAATTTTTTCTCTATCTTTTTAGATGTAATATAGATGAGAAGTAGGACAATGGCACAAAGGCAAGCAACAATTCCTATCAATGCAATTAGACTATCACCCAACAAAGGGTTTTCAAAATCTATCAAAGTGGCATTATAGGCAATCAAAGCAACCGCTAAAATCATTAATATTATGGTAAGTGTTCTACTCATTGCTATTATTTTTAAAAAAGTTGATTGATGTTTGCCGCAAATAATTTCACTGAAATGGCCAATAAAATTACCCCAAATACTTTTCTGATTATATTCAGCCCATTTTTACCCAAAACGTGCTCTATTTTTTTTGAAGATTTTAAGACCAGATAAACAAAAATAATATTTACTAAAATGGCAACAATAATATTTTCCACATAATATTCGGCCCGTAAGGAAAGTAAAGAGGTCATGGTTCCCGCTCCAGCTATTAAGGGAAAGGCAATTGGGACAACAGAAGCACTTTCAGGCTCATCATCTTTATATAGGGTAATGCCCAAGATCATTTCTATGGCCAAAAAGAAAATAACTAGGGCTCCGGCCACGGCAAAGGAGTTTACATCAATCCCGATTAACTGCAGAATTTCTTCCCCCACAAATAGAAAAGCTATCATTATGCCACCAGCTACCAAAGTGGCCTTTCCAGACTGGATATGACCTACTTTATTACGTAGGCCTATGATAATTGGAATACTTCCCAAAATATCAATTACAGCAAAAAGAATCATACTTGCTGTGATAATTTCCTTAAAGTTGAAGTTCATTTTGAACCGAATTTAGATTTCGTGCAAATTTACGTTTTATAGAAAGCTTTTGGATCTTTTGAAGAAAAATAAAAGAGATTGTTGATGTTGTAAAAAGGTATCTTTGCCAATATAAACGCAAGATATGTTTCAGTTAGGAAAGACCATTGTATCCGAGGAAATAATAGAAAATGAATTTGTATGCAATCTAAGTGCATGTAAAGGAGCGTGTTGTATTGATGGCAATGCTGGTGCCCCTGTCGAGGATTCTGAAACTGAGATTTTAGTTGATATCTATAAAGACGTTAAGCCATTTTTAAGGCCAGAAGGTATTGCTGCCATAGAAGAGCAGGGCGCATTTGTAAAAGGTGATGATGGAGAGTGGGAAACCCCTTTAGTAAACGAAAGCGAATGTGCCTATGTTGTCTTTTCTGAGAATGGTATTACCAAATGTGGTATAGAAGAGGCCTATAACCAAGGGGCCATTTCATGGAAAAAACCAGTTTCTTGTCACTTATATCCTATACGGGTAAGGGAGTATACAGAGCTTACCGCCGTAAATTACCATAAATGGGAAATTTGTGATGACGCCTGTAGTTTGGGAAAAGAATTGCAAGTGCCAATTTACAAGTTTGTTAAAGAAGCATTGATAAGAAAATTTGGGGAAAAGTGGTATGCGGAGTTGGAAGAGGTCGCAAAAGAACATACTAAACCGTAGGAATATATAGGATTACCGTTGTTCCCGCAGGTTGGTTTTCATCATCATACAAGTCTACCATTTCTACTTCAAAAGAATTTTGATAATCTTTTGAGAAATTAGCCAGACGCTCTTTGGTTATATCTATTCCAACGGATTTTCTTTTTAGAACTTTACCTTCCTTTATTTTTTGGGCCATTTCTCTTCCTACTCCATTATCACTGACACTTATTTTGGTGAACCATTGATTTTCCTTACTTATATGAAGCTCTATTTTCTTTTCCCCTTCTTTTGAAGACAAACCGTGCCAAATGGCATTTTCCAAAAATGGCTGTAAGATAAGCGAGGGAATTTTTATGTTGTGAGTATCTATTGCATCATCAATGCTTATTTTAAAATCAATTTCATTGGAAAAACGAATATTCTCAATATTCATATAAAGTTCAACCGTTTCCAATTCATCGGCCAATGATATTTCTTTCATGGATGAAGCCTCCAAAATTTTCCTTACCAATTTGGAAAATTTGTTTAGATAGTGAACGGCATTCTTTTTTTCGTTGTTAATTATATAAAGTTTAATGGAGTTAAGAGAATTAAATAAAAAATGCGGGTTCATTTGGCTGCGAAGCATGCTTTGCTCCAAGGTCAAGACTTTTTTCTCATTGTTTAATTGGTATTGTCTATATAAAATATAAAGTATACCTGCTAATAGAGCCAAGGCTAGTCCGCTTACCAAAAGTGTAGTGTTATTTTTTCTTAACTTAAGTTGTATTAGTTCATTTTCTTTTGCCAATGCCTCCATTTGGTTTTTTGTTTTCTCAGCCTCATAGCGCATAATGATATCATTGACATATCTGATATTAAGATTGTTGGAAATTTTCTTTTCTAGTCCCTTTGCTTCCTTATAATAAGCAATGGCGGTTTCAAAGTCACCTTTTTTCTCGGAGAGTTCGGATAGAAATTTAACCGCTTCAGCCTCGGCATCTGCCAGATTGTATTTTTGAGCTATTTCCAACCCCTTTCTAAGGTTATTTTCAGCTTCAGAGTACTTCTTTGTATGGATATAGGTCCACCCTAAATTAATTAGTATTTCTGAAATAATGGTTTTGTCACCCAACCGTTCGGCCAATGGGAGTATGGTTTCTAGAAGAGATAGGGCTTGCTCAGGTTTATCTTGATGAACATAGACATGTGCAATACTATATTGACATATAATCCTTCCCTTTTCCGATTTGATTTGATTGTTGTATTTAAGGGAAATATTAAAGTTTTCCAGGGCCTCTGTCAACTTATCCTGGGCTTCATAGCACTCTCCAATATTGTGGTAGTTTATGGCCATTCCCAAAACATTACCTAGTTTCTTTTCGTAAATCAACGATTCGGAAAACTTGGCTATGGCCAAATCATACTGTTCCATTCTTTTGTAAATATTCCCTATTCCATTTAAGGATACATTAATGCTTCTTAATATCTCTGTTGAAGGATTTTCTATTGTTTCGGCAAGAGAAAGAGCTTCTTGGGCAAAATCTAGTGCGGATTTTATAGAATCTGTTCTGCGATATACTACGCTTAGCATGTTTAGACTAAATATTCTGAATTCAATATTGTCAGCTTCTACGGCCACTTTTAGAGCCTCATTATGAAGTTTTATGGCATTTCCAAACTGGGAAATATCCCTATATTTTCTTCCAAGTTGGTTCAAGGCATAGGATTGGCCAACTAAGAATCCTTGTTTTGCCGCTTTATTGGCAAAATAACGCATATAGACAGTATCAGTCCTTTTTGGTTTTAAATAGGCGTCCAGCTCATTATAAGTTATAGGCTTGGCCTTTATAAGACTATCTGTAGTTTTAATAAATGAACTTGATACAGTTTGTGCAAAACTTTGAATGCACCACAATGAGAGAAAAAATAAAATAAAAATGCTTCTCAGAGACGCATCCGTAACCAATTTTTTTTTGGGAATTAAATTAAGGGGAATGATTACTGGCATATATTATAGCAAATCTAGAAAATCAGATTTTTTTTGTCTAGAAACAGGTATTTTATGGTTGGATTGTAATATAACATATCCATCCGTTTTAAGAAATTCTTTTATTTTGTTAAGGTTGATTATGTAGGAGTTGTGAATTCGAAAAAAGGAATCACTGGGCAGCAATTCGTTCACCTCTTTTAATTTTTTGGTAAGTACTATTTTTTGACCATCGGACAAGTATATTGTGCTGTAATTCCCATCAGATTCAGCATAAAGAATTTCATCACTTTCTAGGAATAACAATTTACCATCGGTATTAATGGTTACTTTCTTTTTTAGAGAATTGGAATTAAAATTCAAGAGAATACTTTCTAATTTTTCGGCAGTAAAGTTTTTGGAATTGAATTTTTTAATTTTAACAATGGTATCCTTGAGGTCGTCTGTGTCTATGGGTTTTAAAAGATAATCTATTGCCTCATTTTTTAATGCTTTTATGGCATATTGGTTATAAGCCGTGGTTATGACTACGGGAAATTCTTTGTTGGTAAGCTTTTGGATAAATTGAAAGCCATCCATAACGGGCATTTCTATATCTAGAAATAGACAGTCAGGTGTGTGTTTTCCCAAATAAGCCAAGGCTTCATGGGCATCCGTAAAGGAAGCCACCACTTTAATCTCATCACTAAAGTTGGTCAACTCCCACGAAAGGCTTTGTATTGCCTTTTCTTCATCATCTACCAGTACTGCTTCTAACATAGATTATGGAATGTAATCAAAAATAGCTTTATTGTATATCAATTGCTCAAAAAGATGTGCGAATGGGGATATTTTAAGTATTAATGGGGTTAATATAATTAAAATCAGCATATGGGCACTATTTAAATGTAGGAGTATTACCACAAAAACATGTAATCCTAATTTGTTGATAATCAGCACATAACATACAGGTTGTTGTGTTGGTAAATTGAAGATGCCATTCATACAAAATTTACTGCCATTTATACATAATGTTAATTTTTAGGAAAATCTGCCCTATATCTTTATTCCATAGTTTAATGCAGAAATGTTCAACTATATTAAATAATTGATTCAAATGAGAAAATGTGTATTAATGTTTGCGGCTTTTTTAATTGTTTTGATTATTGCCGTGGCAACAAATGGAAAAAGCAACAATAGTTTGGATAGTGATGTTGCCATGGAGAACACAGAGACAAATATGATACTGGACAAAAAATAGTTTTGTACAAGTATTAAGTGAGAGAACAATGAAAAAAATTAACGCCACCAAATTATGTTTAACCTAGTAAATAGAATAATAAGGACCAGTCTTTGGCTTTTGGCCCTTGTGCTCTTTACTTCTGGGAAGTCCACAGGTGTATTGCCAGGAGCAAAATTAGAAATTGGAAATTATGTCATAAATGCTTCTGGAGACCTGCAAAAAGAGTTTCAGGGAGAAATTGAATTTGAAGAAGTAATAATAAAATCTATAAAAGGGGTTGAGTACAGTACATTGAGATTAAACTTAAAAAATAGATTAAATGGACAAGTGCATTCTATGCAATTTTTAATTTCTAAAGAAAGAAAAAATAAAAACAACATAAGAGAGGGTGTATATAGAGTAGGGAATCATATAGAAGGTTTCATTAATTGTTTTGATGGTGTTTTTGGATTTGCAAACATTAAGAGTTTTGGAGAATTACCATTTTTTGCAAATTCTGGAAAAATAAGGATAGAACATGTAGGTCAGGACGTTTTAAAAGGCTCAATTGCGGTAACAATGAAAAACACCAACAATAATGAAATAAATATTCAAGGAAGTTTTTCCGCAAATAAAAAGAAATAAAAAAAGAAATATCAAGCAGAAATTACGGTTCACATAAAAGTACTTTAATAAAGTGCTTTTTCAATGTTACTGCAATTAATTTGAAGAGTCAAGTCCACGAGCTGGATTTGTTAAATTGCACGGTTTTAGGTTTCGGGGGAACTACCTAAATCAGCTAAATCAATTTAAGGGCAAATGTAATGTTGGGTGGACCGTAAAGTTTGATAACCGATTGCTTCTTGAAGGAAATGATAAACCAAAAAGTATAATGTTTTTATACTTTTTGGTTTATTTTTTTTAATATATATTCAATGTGATTTTTTTGTAAAAATCTAATTTTTAAAAAGGTCAACAAACATCACTTGCCAGCCTAGATTTCAACAACAGGTGTTAAAAACTTTGTAATTGAAATAATAAAAGGGGCTTCATAAATCAATTCCATTTTCTAATCTTTGTTAGTCCCAAGAGCAAGGTATTTTCTATCTTCTCCAACAACACTTTAAAATCAATAAAATGTCAGACGCTATAGAGCCTATTTTGCAGGAAAACAAGAATAGATTTGTAATATTTCCAATTCAACACCACGATCTTTGGGAATGGTACAAAAAACAAGAAGCTTGTATTTGGACTGCTGAAGAAATAGACCTTCACCAAGACTTAACAGATTGGAATGATAAGTTAAGTGATGATGAGCGTTATTTCATTAAACATATTTTGGCCTTTTTTGCTGCTTCTGATGGTATTGTCAATGAAAATTTGGCAGAAAATTTTGTGAATGAGGTTCAATACTCCGAGGCAAAATTCTTTTATGGTTTTCAGATTATGATGGAGAACATTCATTCTGAAACCTATTCCTTGTTGATAGATACTTATGTAAAAGATGAAGGTGAAAAAGACAAGCTTTTTAAGGCTATAGAAAATTTCCCTGCAATTAAGTTGAAGGCAGATTGGGCATTAAAATGGATTGACTCCCCAAGTTTTGCAGAGAGATTGATTGCTTTTGCTGCGGTAGAGGGTATTTTCTTTTCTGGGGCGTTCTGTTCTATATTTTGGATGAAAAAAAGAGGATTGTTGCCCGGACTTACTTTTTCCAATGAATTAATTTCTAGAGATGAGGGAATGCATTGTGATTTTGCCGTGCATTTGCATAATCACCACTTGGTGAACAAGGTTCCTAAAGAACGTATTACAGAAATTATTGTAGATGCCTTAAACATAGAAAGAGAATTCATAACAGAATCCCTTCCTATTAGTCTTATAGGTATGAATGCTAAATTAATGACCCAATATCTGGAGTTTGTTACGGATAGGCTTTTGGTGGAGCTTGAGTGCGAAAAGGTCTATAACTCCTCTAATCCTTTTGATTTTATGGATATGATTTCCCTACAAGGAAAAACAAATTTCTTTGAGAAAAGAGTATCAGAGTATCAGAAGGCAGGAGTGTTGAACAAAGACAAAGATGAGGATTCCCAGAAAATTAGTTTTGATGCTGATTTTTAGAGAATAAGGAATAACTGGCCCTTCCCAAGCATTATTGGGAGTCTTAAGGTATTTTACATTTAATCTTAGATTTCACGACAAGATTAGATTCACTAACTAACAAATTATAAAACAATTGTAGCTGCATGTATGTATTAAAAAGAGATGGAAGAAAAGAGCCAATGATGTTCGACAAGATCACGGCCAGGGTAAGAAAATTATGTTATGGATTAAATAACTTGGTTGATCCAGTTAAAATATCAATGCGGGTCATAGAGGGCTTGTATGATGGGGTAACTACTTCTGAGCTGGATAATTTGGCGGCAGAAATAGCGGCAACCATGACTACCACGCATCCAGATTACGCAAAACTTGCTGCCCGTATCTCTGTTTCTAACTTGCATAAGAATACAAAAAAGTCCTTCTCGGAAACAATGAAGGATCTTTATGAATATGTAAATCCAAGAACTGGTAAGAAGGCACCTTTGTTGTCAGATGAGGTCTTTAAGGTGATTTCTGAAAATTCGGAAACACTGGATTCCACAATTATTTATAACCGAGATTTTGGCTACGATTATTTTGGTTTTAAAACTTTGGAACGTTCCTATCTCTTAAAGTTAAACGGTAAAATTGCCGAGCGTCCACAGCACATGTTAATGAGGGTTTCTATAGGAATCCATTTAAATGATTTGGAGGCAGCAATTGAGACATATGAGCTTATGTCCAAAAAGTATTTTACCCACGCTACACCAACTCTTTTTAATTCTGGAACACCAAAACCACAAATGTCCTCCTGTTTTCTTTTGGCAATGAAAGATGATAGTATAGATGGGATATACGATACTTTAAAACAAACAGCAAAGATTTCACAGTCGGCTGGAGGTATAGGATTGTCTATACATAATGTTAGGGCTACAGGTTCTTATATTGCGGGAACAAATGGAACCTCTAATGGGATTGTACCTATGTTGCGTGTTTTTAATGATACAGCAAGATATGTTGATCAAGGTGGCGGAAAGCGCAAAGGTAGTTTTGCTATTTATGTAGAGCCATGGCATGCAGATATTTATGATTTCCTAGACCTTAAAAAGAATACTGGTAAAGAAGAAATGCGAGCAAGGGATCTTTTCTATGCCATGTGGATTCCGGATTTGTTCATGAAAAGAGTGGAAGCAAATGAAGATTGGACATTAATGTGTCCAAATGAGTGTCCAAATCTTTTTAATAACCACAGTGAAGCTTTTGAAGAATTATATTTAAAGTATGAGTCTCAGGGTAAAGGGCGTAAAACAATTAAAGCAAGAGAACTCTGGGAAAAAATATTGGAGTCACAAATAGAGACTGGAACTCCTTATATGTTATACAAGGATGCTGCTAACCGTAAAAGTAACCAAAGAAATTTAGGTACTATTAGGTCATCCAATCTTTGTACAGAAATAATGGAATATACATCTCCCGATGAGGTGGCAGTATGTAATTTGGCTTCTATAGCGTTGCCCATGTTCATTAAAAATGGTGAATTTGATCATAAGGAATTATTTAGAGTTACCAAGAGAGTGACTAAAAACCTCAACAGAGTAATAGATAGAAATTATTACCCTGTTAAAGAGGCCGAAAATTCTAATATGCGCCATAGACCAATTGGTCTTGGGGTTCAAGGTTTGGCGGATGCTTTTATTATGCTGCGCTTGCCTTTTACCAGTGACGAAGCAAAGAAATTGAACCAAGAGATTTTTGAGACGTTATATTTTGCTGCTGTTACAGCTTCAATGGAAGAAGCTAAAACAGAAGGGGCTTATTCCTCCTATGAAGGTTCTCCCATATCCCAAGGTGAATTTCAACATAATTTATGGGGAATTAAGGATGAAGAACTTTCTGGACGTTGGGATTGGGCAAAGTTGAGGAAATCAGTAAAAAAACATGGTGTTCGCAATTCCTTGTTGGTTGCTCCAATGCCTACAGCTTCCACTTCTCAAATATTAGGAAACAACGAATGTTTTGAGCCTTATACATCCAATATATATACCCGAAGAGTGTTGTCTGGGGAGTTTATTGTGGTAAACAAGCATCTTTTGGAGGATTTAGTAAAACTGGGTCTGTGGAATGAGAATTTAAAGCAGGAATTGATGAGGGCCAACGGTTCTGTTCAACATATAGATGTTGTTCCTGATGATATTAAAGAGCTTTATAAAACGGTATGGGAACTAAGTATGAAAGATATCATTGATATGTCCAGACACAGAGGATATTTCATAGATCAAAGCCAGTCTTTGAATTTGTTCATGGAAAACGCCAACTATTCCAAACTTACTTCAATGCATTTCTATGCTTGGAAAAGTGGACTTAAAACGGGCATGTACTATTTAAGGACTAAATCCGCTGTAGACGCTATTAAGTTTACCTTGGACAATACCAAAAAGAAAGAAGTGCCAGTGAGTATAGCTGCGGAAGCTGAGGTGACTGCTGCGACTCCAGAGGCTGCGGCAGCCCTTAAAGTTGATGTTGAACCAGCAAGCCAACAAGAAGTGGATATACAGCCTATGACAGCTGAAGAAATGAAAGCAATGATTGCAAGGGCTAAAGAAGGCCAAGCAGATGATGATTGCCTCATGTGTGGGTCTTAAACCCAAAGCAAAGCTATTAAAAAAATGCCTTAGAAAAACTCACCCCACCATGGAGTTTCTAGGGTGTTTTTTGTTATATGAAGTTTGTATATGATTATTAAAAGTAGAACAAATAACCACCTACTACTTCTTCAGAAATGTTTTTAAGACTCTAGTTGAAAACACAAATAGGGTAGCATAAATGACCAAGAAAAGAATGTAATTGTCCATAATTAGGGGTTTTTTAGAAAATTTCTTATTATATGTACGTTTAAAATCTATTTATGGATTAAGAAATCCTTAAAATAATATGTTAAAACTGATATTAACGTATTTATTTATGTGCTTTTTTACATTTAGCATAACCTATTTTAACGATTATATAAACAAAACAGTAAGGCCAAAATACTATTGGATACTATCCCATTGGAATTTTGTTTTATTTAAGCATAAAATTACTTCAATGGAATATTAATGCTGTAAATATTTAGGCGGATTGCTTTTTTGGCTCGTCAAGTAAGTAAATAGTGTAGATGAAAGAATTTTTGTAAAAAAATGCTGTTCACTTAAAACATATAACCCCCACCAGCATGAAAAACAGATGAGGGTTATTATTTCAAATAAATATTATTCTATTATATAGACCAGGCTTTGCCACCTGTAAGTTCTTGTAAGTCGCCACAGGCAATATACTCAGGCCCAGGTACTGGTAAGTACGCTAGAACTTGTTCGCCAACATATTCAGAGGTCTTATAGGCATATATGGTATTCTCCCTAAGATTGTTTGCAAAAGCAAATCTTGCGGCAGAATCATCCAAAACAACCGTTTCATCTTCGGAAAGGGCTTCCATGTAGGCTTGGATACTCTCAAAATAAGTTTCTTGCTCCTCTTTGCCAATTTTTAAAGAACTGGCCAAAACGGGCTCTAAGTCATCTGCAGTAAGGTCTAAGGCATTTGTTTTGTTAGAGTCTGTCAAAGCTTTGTCAATAAACTTCCCCATGGTCATTTTTATGAAGTCCTGTTGTTCTTTTTCCATCACTTCATTCATGAATTTATCCAAAAAAACATGGACATTTACTTCTGAGGCAGAAGGAGTGTCTGTTTTGGGAAGAACTATATCTACCAATTGTTTTAGGACAGAACCTTCATCTGGAGTTAAATAATCTGGAACCCACTCTGCAACTTTTTCGTTCTTACAACTTTGTACTAGACCTAACAAGGTGGGTGCAGCAATGGTATACCCCATGGCAAGTCCCATATTTTTTAGTGCAATTCTTCTATCCATTATATATTTCCTTTTTTAAGTTCGTTTACAGCATGTTCAGCAGCTCTTGCTGTAAATGCCATGTAGGTTAATGATGGGTTTACACAACTAGCGGATGTCATAAAAGAACCATCAGTTACATAAACATTTTTTACAGCATGTACTTGGTTGTTTCCATTTAAAACGGAAGTTCTAGGGTCTCTTCCCATACGCGCTGTTCCCATTTCATGTATTCCAAGACCAAGTGCACTTTGTCCATCAAAAGGTTGAACATCTCTAAGGCCTGCTTTCTCTAGCATTTCTACACCTTGAATTTTGATGTCCTCTCGCATTTTATATTCATTTTCACCATATTGTGCATCAAAAGTAACTGTTGGCAGTCCCCAAGCATCCAATTTATCATAATCCAAGGTCATTTTGTTGTCATGATAGGGAAGGACCTCGCCGAAACCACCCATTCCAAAAGTCCAGCCGCCTGGCTTAAGAATACTTTCTTTAAGGTCTTTTCCGTAAGACATTTCTGCAATGGAATTTTCCCAATTGCCCCTTCCAGCTGCGCCTTGATATCCGTATCCACGGATAAAATCCTTACTATTTGTCTTACCTCCTAAATTTCTGAATCTAGGAACATAAACACCTCCCGGTCTACGACCTTTATAATATTTATCTTCATAACCATCCATTTTTCCACCAGCACCAACATTTAAGTGATGGTCCATAATATTTCTTCCTAATTCACCAGAATCGTTGCCCATTCCATCAGGGAATCGGTCTGATTTTGACTGCATCAATATAGAAGTAGATGCTATTGCAGAAGCACAAAGGAAAATTACTTTTGCCTTAAACTCATAGGTCTCTTTTGTTATTCTATCTATTACTTTTACTCCTGTTGCTTTTTGGGTATCGGCATCATACATTATCTCATGCACAATACTATCGGGTCTCAATGTTAAGTTTCCAGTGCGTTCCGCTGCCGGCAATGTAGAAGAATTACTACTAAAATAAGCTCCAAAAGGACATCCCCTACTACACCTATTTCTATGTTGGCAACGTGTACGTCCATCAAATTGTTTGTCGCTGTTTATGTGGGCAACACGTCCTGAAGTAATTACTCTGCCATCAAAATTTTCCGATACTTTTTCCCTAACATGTTGTTCAACGCAATTCAATTCAAACATGGGTTCAAATTGTCCATCTGGTAACTGGGGCAATCCCAATTTTTCTCCTGTAACACCTATATAAGACTCTACTTTGTCATACCAAGGAGCAATGTCTTTATATCTTACCGGCCAATCTACGGCCATGCCATCTACTTTGTTTGCTTCAAAATCTAAATCGCTCCATCTATAACTATGGCGTCCCCACATAATGGATCTTCCACCAACGTGGTATCCCCTCATCCAATCAAATCGTTTGGTCTCATTGTAGGGATGTTCTAAATCGTTTACAAACCAATCTCTTATGGAAGCATCTGTAGTATAACCGGTCCTGTTTTGTTTTTCTTGTTTGGAAAGGTCTTCTCTACTTGGTCTTCCATTATTTGGAAAATCCCAAACATCCATATGGGCAGTTTTGTAATCCTCAATGTGTGTTACCATTCTCCCACGTTCCAGGACTAATGTCTTTAACCCTTTTTCACATAATTCCTTGGCTGCCCAGCCACCACTGATACCTGTACCTACAACAATCGCATCATACGACTCCTGTTCTTCGTTAAAATAGAATTTACTCATTTATAAAATTGTTTATTTCATAAATTTATTAAATATAAAATTAATTCTTTACATTTATTCGCTACTCTTTTTAGTAGAGTCACACTATAACGTTGTAGAGCATTGATTAATATTAAAATACAAAAATGAAGTTAAGGAGTATTTTTAAATACATATGTGTTTTTGGCATGATGTCATTGTTGTTGGGAGGGCTTTCATGTAAGGATTCAAAGAAAAAAGAAGCTGAAGTTGTTGAGGAGACTGTTGTAGAAGACAAACCTTTCTTTAAGATTTCATTGGCGCAATGGTCTATTAATAAAATGATTAGACAGGATAGCGTGGACCCGTACACTTTTGCAGAAAAAGCAAAAAATTGGGGTTTTGATGGCTTGGAATATGTTAGCCAATTATATTATCCAGAATTGGAAGCTGCTAATTTTTCGGAGGAGGCCATGGCCTCCTTTGTGGAAAAATCCAATGCTGAAGCTAAAAAACATGGGTTGGAGAATATTTTGATAATGATAGATGGTCAAGGTGATTTGGCAACTTCTGACACAGAGAAAAGAAAAGAAGCTGTAGAGAACCACTATAAATGGGTGGATGCTGCCGCTGACATGGGATGTCATTCTATCCGTGTAAATTTGGCTGGGAGCAACGATGAAGAGGAATGGATAGCGAATTCAGTGGATGGACTAACCCAATTGGCTACCTATGCAAAGAAGAAAAATATCAATGTCATAGTGGAAAACCATGGGGGCTTGTCTTCTAAAGGCAATATGCTGGCAAAGGTTATGGATGAAGTTGGCATGGATAACTGTGGAACCTTACCAGATTTTGGTAATTTCTGTGTTAAAATGGAAAGAAAAGATGATAAATGGGAATGTGCGGAAATGTATGACATATATAAAGGTATATCAGAATTAATGCCTTATGCCAAAGGAGTTAGTGCAAAAGCATACAATTTTGACAAAGATGGAAATGAAACAAGAATGGATTACGAAAGAATACTTAAAATTGTTAAGGATGCTGGATATAATGGTTATATTGGAGTAGAATATGAAGGATGGGACCTAGGTGAAGAGGAAGGTATTTTGGCAACAAAAGAACTTTTGTTAAATGCCGTAACCAAACTAAACTAAAACCTGTTGTAAAAGATTACATGAAAGTTTTTTTTAACCAACTGTTTGACTACAATTTTTATTGCAACAAAAAACTTATAGATGAGTGCAGTACCTTGAACAGCGCTCCAGAGAAAAGCACCCAATTATTTAGTCATATGCTAAACGCGCACCATATTTGGAATGCAAGAATTATTGATAAAAAACCAACGTATGGTGTTTGGGATGTTCACCCCATTAAGGATTGGGGAGATATTCATTATGAAAACCAAAGAAGTTCTTTCGAAATTATAACCAATGCGGACAATTTTGAAAAAAGAATAGATTATGAAAACTCACAAGGGAGATTGTTTGCCAATACACTTAACGATATTTTGTTTCATATTATAAATCATTCAACCCATCATAGAGGACAAATTTTGATGGATTTTAGAAACAATGGCATAGAACCGCCTTCATTGGATTATGTCTTTTACAAACGATAACTTAAGATTAACTAACGATAAATTAAACAACCAAAAAACAAGTAATTATGAGTAATGATGTAGTAAATAAAAACAAAATTTTCTTAGCTGCGTGTATCTCTTTGATAGTAACGTCAATGACGTTTGCAATTCGTGCGGGAATACTTTCGCAATTGGGCCTAGATTTTGAAATTTCAAACGAGAAATTAGGGTGGATAAATAGTATGGCTTTTTTGGGCTTTCCCCTAGCAATGATTTTGGGAGGGTTAATCTATAATAAAGTTGGAGCAAAAAAATTGCTTTTTGTCGCATTTATATGCCATATTTTGGGCTTAGTTCTCACTATTTTCGCAGGAGGCTTTTGGACTCTAATAATTTCTACGTTTTTTATAGGTTTTGCCAATGGTTCTGTGGAAGCCGCATGTAATCCATTGATTGCGGATATGTATACCAATAACCGTACGGCTATGTTGAACAAATTCCATGTTTGGTTCCCTGGGGGGCTTGTTATTGGTTCTTTGGTGTCAAAGTTTATGACAGATGCTGGTATGGGTTGGCAATTGCAAATTGCCACTATGTTTATACCAACCTTAATTTATGGTTTTCTAGTTTTTACCCAAAAATTTCCAAAATCAGAAAATATAGAATCAGATACATCTGCAAATATTAAAGCTTTGGCCAATCCCTTGTTTTGGTTTATGATGGTTTGTATGACTTTAACGGCCACCTCAGAGTTTATTCCACAACAATGGGTAGAAACAATATTAGGTAGTTCTGGCGCTAGCCCTATGCTGGTATTGGCCCTTGTTACAGGTATTATGGCTTTAGGGAGATTTTTTGCAGGGCCAATTGTTCATAGATTAAATCCAATAGGTGTGCTATTTATGTCGGCCATTATTACGGCCTCTGCCATTTACTTTATGAGTGTTGCAGAAGGCGGTATGATATACTTTGCAGCAGCTTTGTTTGCATTGGGTGTTTGTTATTTTTGGCCTACCATGATTGGTTTCACCTCTGAGTACACTTCTAAAACTGGAGCCTTAGGGATGTCTTTAATGGGAGGTGCCGGTATGTTCGCCACTTCCATTTGGAACCCAATTATAGGTTCCAGATTAGATAATGAAAAAGCTACAGCATTAGCATCAGGCCTTGAAGGAGCGGTTGCAGACGTTGCTGCGGGCAAGGCGGTCTTGGGCTTTATGGTCTATTTCCCACTGACCTTAGTAGTGCTTTTTGGAATCCTGTTTTTTATGAGAAAAAAAATAGAGAAGAAAAGAATAGGGCACACAGCATAAAAGAGAATATAGTATAGTTTTTTAAAATTGAATTGAAATATGCCAAAGAAGATTAGATTAGGAATTTTAGGAGGGGGAGGAGATTCCCTTATTGGAGTGTTACATAGGGTTGCATCCTTCATCAATGATAATTATGAAATTGTAGGAGGATGTTTTAATCCGGATTGGGATGCCAACATTGCTTTTGCAAAAGAAATAGATGTCCCAACAAATAGAATATATAAGGATTTTGACACCTTGGTTGAGGAAGAACTAAAGCTTCCAGCGGAAGAACGAATACAGGTTTGCTCTATACTTACGCCCAATTTTCTACATTTCCCAATGGCTAAGAAGTTGTTAGACAATGGATTTCATGTTATCTGTGAAAAACCTATGACAACTACATTGGAAGAGGCCAAGATTTTACAAGAAGCCCATAAAAAGGCAGGTACTGTGTTTGCACTTACACATACCTATACTGGATATCCTATGGTGCGCCAAATGCGGGAAATGATTAAGGCTGGCGTCTTGGGAAAAATACATAAGGTAGATGCTCGTTATTATCAAGGATGGATAAATACCATTATTCACGATAAGGAAAAACGTTCATCTGTCTGGAGGTTGGATCCTAAAAAGGCGGGGATCAGTTCCTGTATGGGGGACATTGGGGTACATGCCTTTAACTTGGTTGAATTTACCACAGGTTTAAAGGTAAAATCTCTATTATGTGATTTTAACTATCTCTATGAAGACAACCAAATGGATGTGGATGGTACAGTTCTTATCCGTATGGGAGACCATGTAAAGGGAGTAATACGTGGTAGCCAGGTTGCTACAGGTGAAGAGAACGGGTTGGCTATTGCTATCTATGGCGAAAAAGGAGCTTTCCGTTGGGAGCAGGAAAAACCAAATTTCTTATATAAAATGAGTGATACAGAACCTTTACAAGTTTATAAACCAGGGCATGCCTATAATTCTGAACTGTCGTTGGATGGAACAAAACTTCCAGCAGGTCACCCAGAAGGAATCTTTGATTCCATGGCGAATATTTATAAAGGAGCAGCAAAGGCCATTAGAGGTGAGAAATACAATGATGGGGAATTCCCAACTATGATTGATGGTGTAAGAGGAATGAACTTTATAGAAAGCACCGTGGAATCTCACAAGAATGGAAATACTTGGATAGAAATGGAATAGAATTCCAAAAAATTTAAAATAAAAAAAGCCGCTTTATAGTGGCTTTTTTTATCAATTATCTTTCAAAAACCTTCTCGAATTTTTCACATACAACAATCATACTTTCTCTAGGCACCCGACTAAAAGGCTCCAATTCCCTTTTGTAATATTCCCAATGGGTTTTTTTCCAATAATCAAGGCTTTGGTCGCCTTCCCCCTCTATTTGAGCATATGAAGCATCAATACTAAAAAAGGGCTTTAACCTAACTTCGGTCGTTCTCAGGATGCATTGTGCTTTTCCTTCCCAATCCGTCATTATGGTAAAGTCGCCTAACTTGGGAAGGGCTTCATTTCGATATTGTAGCCCCAGTAGAGAATGCGAAGTGGCTTTCTTTTTGTTCGCCATGACTAATTTTGCACATTCGTTGGCATCTTTTTCATTATCGCAAAAATGCACCACCTTGGGCGTATTCACAAAAACATGCTCTAAATGGGTGTCTAAATAATCTCCCCATAAATTTCTGGCCGAAGCGTTATCCATTGTAAATTATTGTTCTAAATTCCTTAGTAATCCCTATATTTATAACTTTCCTTTTTGAAATTTATTGAGTAAATAAAAATCAACTAAATATAAGGCATAATTCTTAAACACTACCAGAATACAAAACGACCATAATATATTGAATGAATGAAAACAATTAAAGGACCTGCCGTTTTTTTGGCACAATTTGTAGATAGTGAAGCACCCTATAATTCTTTGGACGGACTATGTAAATGGGCATCCGATTTAGGGTATAAAGGAATTCAAATTCCAACATGGGAATCATTTTTAATTGATTTGGATAAAGCTGCAGAAAGTCAAACCTATTGTGACGAGCTTAAAGGGAAAATCAATTCCTATGGACTGGAAATAACGGAACTCTCAACTCATTTACAAGGGCAATTGGTAGCTGTGAATCCAGCTTATGATGCAATGTTTGATAGTTTCGCCCCAGATGCTGTAAAAGGGAAGCCCAAGGCCCGTACAGAATGGGCAGTAAAGACAGTAAAGAATGCAGCAACAGCAAGTAGACGGTTGGGTCTTAATGTCCATGCAACATTTTCAGGCGCATTGCTTTGGCATACAATGCACCCTTGGCCACAACGCCCTGCTGGATTGGTTGAAATGGGATTCGCAGAATTGGCAAAAAGATGGCTTCCCATCCTAAATCATTTTGATAAAGAGGGTGTAGATGTCTGTTATGAAATCCATCCCGGAGAAGATTTGCACGATGGGGATACCTTTGAGCGATTTTTAGAAGCAACAGGCAACCATAAAAGTGTAAACATCTTATATGACCCTAGTCATTTTGTTTTACAGCAGTTGGATTACATTACTTATATAGACCATTACCACGAATTTATTAAATCTTTCCATGTAAAGGATTCGGAATTTAATCCTACAGGTAAAAAGGGAGCATTTGGAGGCTATAATGATTGGGGAAACCGAGCAGGTAGATATCGTTCTTTGGGAGATGGACAAATAGATTTTAAATCTATTTTTTCAAAATTAACTCAATATGGATGTGATGTTTGGGCCGTAATGGAATGGGAATGTTGCATAAAGAGCCCTGAACAGGGGGCTAGAGAAGGCGCCAAATTTATTCAAGACCACATCATAGAGGCCACTGAAAAGACATTTGATGATTTTGCCGGAGGAGATACAGATAAAGAATTGCTTAAAGGAATCTTAGGATTATAAACCGACTTAGATATATGAAAAACATTTTATGGATGACAGCATTGGTGATTGTATTAACAAGCTGTAAGGAAAAAGCAAAGGAAACCCTTGAAATTACAGAAACAGAGGCTGTTACTGAGGAGGTTAATGAGAAATGGATTACCCTGTTTGATGGAACTTCTTTTGATGGTTGGCATGTGTATAACGGAGAAGGTGTTCCTGACGTTTGGAAATTGGAAGATGGTGCTATGGTATTCTCTCCAACTAAAGAGGGGCATGGTGAAGGAGCCAATATAGTGACAGATAACGAGTATACAGATTTTGTACTCTCTATAGATTGGAAAATAGGAGAAGGAGGCAATAGTGGTATCTTTTGGGGAGTAAAGGAGTTAGAGGCTTTGCCGGAAGCATATCAATCAGGACCAGAAATACAAGTATTGGATGATGAAAGACATCCAGATGCAAAAGTGGGAGCTACTCATCAGGCAGGGGCCTTGTATGATATGGTAGCACCTTCCTCCAAGGATGTTGTGAACCCCGCTGGGGAGTGGAACACCTGTGTAATTACTATTAACCATAAGACCAATGAAGGTATTATTGTATTGAACGGTGAAGAAATTGTTACTTTTCCTGTTAATGACCCTGAATGGTCAGAAATGGTTTCCAAGTCAAAGTTCAATGGCTGGGAGCATTTTGGAAAATATGCTACAGGTAAAATAGGCTTGCAGGACCATGGAAATATGGTGGCCTTTAGAAATATAAAAATCAAAGAACTTTAGTATGAAAAAGTATTGTGTAGGGGCATTGGCCCTATTATTATTTATTGCTTGTCAAGAGCAAGCAAAAGTCGAGTCAGTTGTTGAAGAAGGCCCAAAAGTAATTGTTCATGAAGAGTATATGGGCGAGGGTGAGCCGACAAAACCTGAAGAAACCGAATTTTACGAACCCAAGGTGCCACAAGTATCCCCAGCTGTCAATGGAACTCCTCCTAGTGACGCCATAGTCCTTTTTGATGGAACCAATTTTGATGAATGGGTCATGTTGAACGATAGTACAGAGGTTGTATGGCATTTAAACGAGGACAAAAGCATGACGGTGAAGGACAAGACTGGATTTATACAGACCAAAAGAAATTTTGGGGACATACAACTGCATATAGAATGGAGATCCCCTGCCGAGATAAATGGAGAGAACCAAAGTCGAGGAAACAGTGGTGTTTTTATTTCAGGATTGTATGAGGTACAAGTTTTGGACAATAACAATAATCCAACCTATGTAAATGGGCAAGTGGCGTCTTTGTACAAACAGCATGTCCCTTTGGCCATGGCTTCCGTACCCACAGGAGAATGGAATTCGTATGACATTATTTATCATGCCCCTGAGTTTAATGACGAAGGCGGAAAGATTAAATCTGGTACGATGACCGTAATTCATAACGGTGTATTGGTACAGGACCATGTTGAACTTAAAGGAACCACACCTTATATTGGATGGCCAAAAAACCCACCACATGGAAAGGGACCTATTCAATTGCAAGATCATGGTGATAATAGTAGGGTAAGCTTTAGAAATATTTGGGTGAGAGAGCTATAATCAACGAACAAATATTCAATCAAAGAAAAAGAAAACATCCCCAAGTTTCTGACTTGGGGATATTTAGTTTCAAAAAATCTTTTATCTACCTTTGCCACATTAAAATCAGTTTATGATTCAGTCCATGACAGGCTTTGGGAAGCATGTAATACAACTTCCATCAAAAAAAATAACTATTGAGATTAAATCTTTAAATAGTAAAAATTTAGATTTAAATGCCAGAATTCCATCTAATTATCGAGAAAAGGAATTGGAGCTCAGAAAAATAATAGCCAATTCTTTACTAAGGGGAAAAGTAGATTTTGGGCTGTATATAGAGCTAACGGGTAATGAGACAACCACTAAAATAAATGAGGAAGTCGTAAAAACATATATGGACCAATTGGGAAATATGGCCAATGGGGATAATCTTAGGTTGTTGGATATTGCCATGCGGTTGCCAGATGCACTTAAAACAGACAAGGCGGATATAGATGAAGAAGAATATAAAACCATTCAAGAAGTACTTAAAAAGGCATTATCCGAAATAAACATATTTAGGACGGAGGAAGGAAAAGTCTTGGAAAAAGACTTCATAACACGCATATCATCTTTACAAGAGTTATTGGAAGAGGTTAAAAAGATGGACGTTGAAAGAATTGGCACTATACGGGAGCGTTTGGAAAAAGCAGTGGCTGATTTAAAGGTTGAATTGGATAAAAATAGGTTTGAACAAGAACTTATCTATTACTTGGAAAAATATGATATTACCGAGGAAAAAGTAAGATTAAAGAACCATTTGGATTATTTTTCATCTACTTTGACTTCAGCGGACTCCAATGGAAAAAAACTTGGGTTTATCTCCCAAGAAATAGGAAGGGAAATTAACACAATTGGTTCCAAGGCAAATTTTGCTCCCATGCAGCAATTGGTTGTCCAAATGAAGGATGAGCTAGAAAAGATTAAGGAGCAAATGCTAAATGTTCTGTAATGAAAGGGGGTAAGCTTATTATATTTTCGGCACCATCGGGTAGTGGTAAGACCACCATTGTACAGCACCTATTAAAACAGGAGGAGCTAAATCTTGCTTTTTCGGTATCTGCTACATCAAGGCCTAGAAGAGGAAAAGAAAAACAAGGGGTAAATTACTATTTTATGTCCATTTCCCAGTTTAAAAAGCATATAAAGGAAGATGATTTTATAGAGTGGGAGGAAGTGTATAGAGATAATTTTTATGGCACTTTAAAAACCGAGGTGGAACGACTTTGGGCAGAAGGTAAGAATGTTATTTTTGATATTGATGTAGTAGGGGGACTGCGTATAAAAAAGAAGTTTCCAAAAGAAACATTGGCAGTTTTTGTAAAACCGCCAAGTGTTGACGAGCTTAAAATTCGTTTAAAAAAGCGCAGTACTGAAAGCGAAGAAAAAATAAATATGCGAATAGCTAAAGCCTCTGTAGAATTGGCAACCGCACCACAATTTGATAAAATCATAAAGAATTACGATTTGGATACCGCCTTGGATGAAGCCCATCAATTGGTTGCGGATTTTATTGGAGTAAAAAGAAAATAAAAAGATGGCAAGAATTGGACTTTATTTTGGCACGTTCAATCCTATACACATTGGTCATTTGGCAATTGCCAACCATATGGTAGAGTTTTCCGATCTAGACGAAGTATGGTTAATCATTACTCCACAGAGTCCTTTTAAAACAAAAAAAACACTGTTAGAAAATCATCATCGATATCAGATGGTTTATGAAGCCACTAAAGAATACCCTAAATTAAAGCCCAGTAAAGTAGAGTTTGAACTTCCTCAGCCAAATTATACTATCAATACATTGGTTCATTTGGAGGAGAAGTATGGTAAGAGACATCAATTCTCATTGATAATGGGGGAGGACAACCTAAAAGGGTTTCATAAGTGGAAAAATTATGAGGTTATCTTGGAAAACCATGATATTTATGTGTATCCCAGAATAACAGATGATATTAATGAGCATCAATTTAAGGGTCAATCAAAGATTCATGTTGTAGACGCTCCCATCATGGAAGTTTCATCTACTTTTATTAGAAAACAGCACAAAGCAGGAAAAAATATCCGAGCATTATTGCCAGATGCTGTTTGGAAGTATATGGACGAGATGAATTTTTATAGATAGAATCTACTCCTCAAAAAGAATATGCCTATTTAGGTTTTCTTCCATGGAAATAAAGGCTTCGGTCTTTTTAATCCCTTTAATGGTCAAAATCTCTTCTTGGTAAATGGTTCTGTAATGATGTATGTCCTTGGAATGTATTTTAATGAATAAATCGTACTTACCTGTAATATGATGAATTTTAACCACTTCTGGTATAATTTTCAATGCATCTATGACCTCATCATAAAAACGGCTCTCTTTAAGATAAACCCCAATGAACACAGTTAATTTCCACCCCATGTGGGAATAGTCCAAACAAAGTGTTGTACCGTTGATAACACCCATATCGCGCATTTTTTTAATTCTCATGTGCACGGTGCCGGGAGAGATGTCTATGCTTTTGGCAACTTCGGTGTAGGGCATCTGGGCATTTCCAGATAACTGGGAGAGGATACTTAGATCAACTTTGTCCAACTTATTTTTCATCATTTAAAGATTTGCTAACCACAATTTAACAAGATTGGGACATATTTTATCCAGAGAATGCCTTTCAGGAGGGCCTTAAAATCTATTTAGATTATTTCTAAATTATAATTGACAATATTTTGGTAAAATTTTGATCGATGTCTTAAAAAAAACGCCAATAATATAATTTTTTATTGATTTTTCGCCTTCATATTGGCAAAATGAAAAAAATATCAATCTCAATTTTCTTGATTTTTCGATAAATTTTAAGAAGGGATATTTATTGATTCTAACAATATGTCAATTTTTCAATATATAATTCCCATATCCTTAGCTTTTTTCAAAATAGCAATGAATACAGGTAGCCCCATGACTTTTAAGAATCTTTTAATAATGGGATTTTCTCTTTAACATTGTTATGGCCATTCAACATTGTGTTGTTTGGATGGTGGTAACCGGTTACTTCTCACATAAGACATATATGCTTCTCATCTTAAAAAAGTTGGGATGGTGTGGTATTGTCAAAACTAAAACTCAATAACTCAACCTTTAAAATATTTTGTATGAAACAATTATTACTAATGTTGTTGTTTATATCAGGCTTTTTTTCGACACTCCAGTCACAGGAGATTGGAGTTTCGGGAAAAATAACGGATGACAGCGGAGAACCATTGCCTGGAGTAAATGTTGTAATTAAAGGAACTTCTACTGGTACGACATCTGATTTTGATGGGAACTATGAAATTGATGCGCCAAGCACTGGCACATTAGTATTTTCTTCATTGGGATTTGGAACTAAAGAAATGCGAATTGCTGGAAAAACCACATTAAATGTAATGCTATCAACTTCTGCCCAAGCATTGGAAGAAATTGTAGTTGTGGGGTCTAGGGGCCAAGCAAGAACCAAGCTGGAAACACCGGTTCCTGTGGATGTTATTAATATTGCCGAGCAATCCATTAATATTCCACAAACAGACTTGTCTCAAATGCTTGCCACAACCGCACCTTCTTTTACCGCATTTGTTTCACAAGGAGGAGATTTATCGTCACATGTGGCTCCACCCTCATTAAGGGGCTTGGCTCCCAACCAAATGTTGGTGTTGATCAATGGTAAAAAAAGACATAGTTCTGCACTACTTCTTGGAAATCAAACAGGAACTCCTGCAAATGCCGTTGATATGAGCCTTATTCCTTCTGCAGCAATTGAGAGGGTAGAAATTCTAAGAGATGGTGCTTCTGCACAGTACGGGTCGGATGCCATTGCGGGGGTAATGAACATTGTCATGAAAAAGGGCACAAACAAATTTACAGGAGCTCTTACGGTAGGAGGCTATCCAAACTCTCCTCCGGACTTGAGTGATTCTGATTTAACAGATGATGAAAAGGCATTGGACAGGGATACTGGCGCGGATGGGTTTAACTACCAATTTGATGGAAACTATGGTTTTGGTTTTGAAAATGGAGGGTATTTAAATATTACAGGAATGCTTAGACAAGCAAAACGTACCATAAGGCCTACAGTATTGGCTTTGTCCAGAGCGCCTTTGTATAGCTCTAATTATTTAAACAATGAATTAACAAATACAGATGGAAACCCAATTATAACCAATCCAGAGTTAGTTGTCGCACTGGCCAACGGAGATGCTGCAGCGGCATCAGAATTAACAACAGTTGCAGGCCTTATGAATGCAAGGGGAATAGAACAAAAAGATGTTGCGACCTATGCAGGGCTTCCGGCAATGAACATTGGAACACTTGCTTATAATTTTGAGATTCCGCTTAATGATGAAGTTAATTTTTATTCATTTGGTGATGTAGGTTTTAAGTTTACTGAAGGGTTTAGCTGTTTTTATAGAAGGGCAGCGCAAACAGACCGATTTAGCTATGAACTTTTCCCCAATGGATTTAGACCCCAGATATATTCCAATCAAACCAACTTGGCCTTTTCTGCTGGTGTAAGTGGCATGTTGGGAGAGTATAAATTTGATTTGAGCAATACTTTTGGAACTAATGGAATGAACTTTAATATGTTCAATACATGGAATGCAAGTTTAGGGAACGCTTCTCCAACTGAAATGGATTTGGGAAAACATTCTTTTACTCAAAATACTGCTAACTTGGATATTTCCAGATATTTTGATAATGTAATGGAAGGATTCAATATTGCTGCAGGTGTTGAGTATAGAATGGAGAACTATAAAATAGAAGAGGGACAAGCTGAAAGTTTTACCGCAGGTGAGGCAGGAGTTTATACTGCAACCGAGGACAATGAATTGTTAATAGGGCCAGATGGTTTTCCATTGGAGGACCTTGGGGGCAACCCAATAGTCGATGATAGCGGCAACCCTTTGGTTTTGCCTTATGCAGGAATAAGTAGGGAATTGGTAAAAAGTTTTGCCCTGAACTGTCAGTGCTTTAGTGGGTTTTCTCCAGAAAATGCAAGTGATAGCTTTAGAACAGTAATAGCGGCCTATTTGGATGCCGAATTGGATGTGACCGATAATTTCTTTGTTGGTGCTGCGGTTAGAACGGAAAATTATTCAGATTTTGGAAGTGTATTTACTGGAAAAGTGGCATCTAGATTATCACTTTCAGATAATTTTGCTTTAAGAGGGTCCTTTAGTACTGGTTTTAGAGCACCTTCCTTACAAGAACTTAATTACTCGCATAGTTTTACATTCTTCGTTAACTTGGTGCCTTTTGATGGTACTTTATATCCTAACAGCAGCTCTGCAGCAAGGGCCATTGGAGTTGGGCAATTAACAGAGGAAAAATCTACAAATGTCAGTTTTGGATTTACAACCAAATTGTTCGATAAATTGGATTTAACAGTAGATGCATACAAAATTGATATAAAAGATAGAATTTTTCAAACAAACACGTTTAGCTCAGCAGATGCGCCTGCATTAGGCCCAGTAATAGGCTCAGGATTGGCAAACTTTAGAATCAATGGAGGAGATATCAGTACAAAAGGGATAGAAGTGGTGGCCAACTATAACACCTATGTAGGTGAAAATAAGCTGGGGTTAGTTTTGTCGGGAACCTTTAGGGAAAATAAATTTGAAGGCGCCACTGTGCCAGATTTAAATACGGCTTTGACCGATGAGGAGTTGGAGGCCAAATATGTTAGTAGAGCTTCAATAGGTCAATTCGAGACCGGTACGCCAAACTCCAAAATTATTGGAACTGTAACGTATGATTTTGGAAAGTTTTCAGCATTACTCAGAGGAACAAGATATGGATCGGTTACAGATTTGGATAATAATCAGGCGGATTTACAGGATGGGACTTTTGGATATCCAGATCAAACCTATACTCCTGAGTTCACTACGGATATAGGGCTTACCTATAAGTTTTCTCCAAGCCTTAGTCTAACTGTGGGTGGAAACAATATATTTAATGAATATCCAGAGATACAAAGGTATGAACAAAGAACTTTCTACTTGTATTCTACCTACCAACAAGGCTCAAGTGGAGCATATTATTTTGGCAGATTAACATTTAGTCTATAGTAAAATTGCAAAAAACATAATTATGACAAAATTTATAAAAAAAATATCGTTTTTGTTCCTGATAATTTCTACCTTTTCTTGTGAACATGAAAGATTGGAGCCCGTACTTACTACAGCAGAGGGAGGTGGAACGTTAACAAAGTTCATAGCCTATACTATAGAATCTGTAGATGCTGGAACTGATATATATGGTAGGGTGGTATTCTGGGAAGATACAGCTGGGCAGACATTGGTTCAAGTTTCTGTTTATAACACGGTTGCTGGAGAAATGTACCCAACAAGTATAATGATGGGAGATATTGGAATGGAAACATCAACTATGTTAGATTTATATGATGTTTCTGGTGATAGTGGGGAGTTAAGCGACACCAAGTTTTATGCTATTACAGATACCTCTTTTTATGACACTGTTCCAACAATGGATTCACACATAAATGTTTATTCGGGGACAACTATTGTAGCTGCTGGAAGCCTTGGAATCAACGCAGAGCCGGTAGAATCAAATTAAAAATCATTTTAGAACAATAACCACATCATGGAAACAAAAAAGTTAAGCAGAAGAGATTGGATTAGAACCGGTGCCTTAACAGCAGGCGGTATGACATTATTACCTTATCTAGGGATAAGCGAGACTCCTAAGGCACCATTACTGCTAAATGAGCTTGGCAATGTGGAATATAGCCCGTTTTTCCAAGAATTTGTTTTAGAGGAGTATCCAAAACCAGATGCCCTATTGGCAAAATTAAATGCCAATGAAAACCCTTACGGCCCATCACCTATGGCTGTAGATGCTTTGAAAAAAGTTGCAACAAAAGGGAACAGATATGCTTGGAGAGAGCTTTTTGATCTTATAGACAAGATTGCTGCTCATGAGGGAGTAAAAGCAGAAAATATTATTATGGGTCCAGGCTCGTCGGATATTTTGGAAAAAACTGGAATGGTCTTTTTTAAAGGAGGAGGAAATGTAGTATCTGCAGATCCATCTTATATGTCCTTGATGAGAGTGGCAGAAGCTACTGGAGGAACATGGAAACCAGTTCCTTTAAAGGATGATTGGTCGCACGATCTGGATGCAATGGAAGCTGCAGTAAACGAATACACGAATTTGGTATACATATGTAACCCTAACAATCCAACAGGGACTTTAACAGATCCTACCAAGCTTTTGGATTTTTGTTCTCGTGTTTCTGAAAAAGTTCCTGTTTTTGTTGATGAAGCTTATCTTGGGTTTTTAGGAGATGGTACCAAACAAAGTATGGTGTCCTTGGTCAATGAGGGTAAGGATGTGATAGTAGCAAGAACATTTTCTAAAATTCATGGAATGGCGGGATTACGAGTCGGTTATGGTGTGGCTCAACCAGAAACTATTGCGAGAATTCAGGAAATTACACGAGGGGGTATGGGAATATCTTATACTTCTATTTTTGCCGCAATGGCCAGTATGGATGATGTTGCATTCCAAGACAAGTCAAGAACTTTAAATGCTGCGGCTAGAGATTATGTCTTTACTAGTTTAAAGGATATGGGACTGGAGCCAGTGCCCTCGTATACTAGTTTTATGATTTTCCCAATTGAAATGGAAGGAAAAGATTTTCTTGAGAAAATGACGGCTCTTAAGGTGGGAGTTAGGGCATTTCAATTTTTAGGAAAGAAATGGTGTCGTGTTAGCATGGGCACCATGGACGAAATGAAAATATTCGTAAGTGCACTTCAAAAAGTGCTTGTTTAAATAATCAATTAATAGCTGAATCAGATATTGGATAATGGAATTTATACCATTGTCTGGTTTGGCTATACACTTTAGTTTCGAGTTTCAATTTTAAACTTTTTGTTTTCTATGAATATTGCTTTGCAAAAAACATTTGAACTGCTTCTCATTATTCTTTTAGGGATTCTGCTTCAAAAAAAAGTGCCTAAAAAAGAAAGTCTTGGAGGCTTAAAAACCATTATACTTAGTATAGCACTGCCTGCGACTATCTTTTTGGCCCTTTTAAAAATAAAGTTGGATGAGTCTTTGTTGGTATTGCCCTTGATGGCTCTTTGTTTTAACTTTTTAATGTTTTTTGCTGTTAGGTATCTATTGGATTTTTCCATTCCTATTCATGATGAAAATAAGAAAAGAACCTTGAATATGTTATTGCCTTCCCTGGCACCGGGATTATCCTGCTTTCCGTTTATTATTGCATATTTAGGGGATGATTTTTTGGCGCTGGCAGCATTGGCAGATGTTGGAAACAAGATTTTTGGTCTCATTATATTATATATGCTTGCCATGTATTGGTATAGAAAAAGAGCAGAAAAAAGCAATGCCAGTAATAAGAGCAAACTTAAAAGCCTGCTACTTTCCTTATTGAATGAGCCTATAAATATGGTTATTATAATTGCCTTATTGATGTTGGCTTTTGGTTTTAACATTACTTCGTTTCCAGAATTTTTACAAAATACAATAGGTAGATTAAGTGTGATCATGGTTCCGTTGGTGCTTCTCTTTATTGGAATGGCAGTTAGGATAAAGTTTTCTGATTTTAGGTATATATTTCAGATGTTGACTTGGAGAGCTGGAATTACATTTTGTATATCGGCGGTTTTTATATTTTTATTACCAGAGCTTTCCACAGGCATGATGCTTCTTTTGATTGTTTTTCCACAGAGTTCTTGCAGTTTTTGGCCTTTTGCCCACATGAGTGCCGTAAAGGGCCTTGAGGATAAGGATGGTCAAGATAAGCCTACTTTTGATTTGGATTTTGCTGTTTCTATTCTGGCATGCTCACTACCTTTTTCCACACTTTTAATTATTTCCGTGTTTTATTTTGGGGATTATGTTGCAAATCCTATGGCACTTATTATTTTGGGAATAGCCATGATTTTATTTTCACTTATTCCAAAAGGAATAAAAGCAGTCAAAAAAAAAACTAAAAAACCGGAGTGGAAAAATGGAATTATAAAAGAGTTGGAACTGGATGAATAACGGTCTCTAAAGAGAACTTGTCTTGGTTAATATGTCTGTTCCAAGATATTTATCATCTTTGTTAAAGTACCAAGCTCTGGTTTTAGGCATTTTTATTCCCTGAACTTCCTCGATTCCATTTAAAATGATGAATTCACCATCATTTTTTCTTTCATCGTGAAAAAACTGATAGATTTCCATGGCATAGGTTTCCGGATCAAAATAAAAATACCAAGTGTCTTTACCAACACTTTCGTCATAGGTTACTTTTATTGCCAAATAGTCTTTTCCTCTAAAATGTTTTGGATACACCTTGGGGGCTACATGGGTCCCTGGGTCTCTTAATTTCATGGGTAGACCATATAAGTAGGTATAATAATCCTTCATCATTTTTGTGCGGTCACATGTTAGCCTATGATTTTTAATATCTTTGGGGGATAAACTAGTATTGCCATTTAGGGCCAGCTCACATTTTTCTTTGTGTAGCGTTTGTTCCGTGATGTCCCCATCCTTCTTAACGGTAAGACTAAAGTACTTTTCGGGGAGGTCTAAAATAATATCACTTATCCTATTACTTTTATCAGGGGTTTTCATAGTAATGGAAAGTTTTCCTTTAAAGGTTTTCCAAGTTCCATTGGGATCGTGGTATTCTATTGCACGATTTAGAAGTTTAGGGCCTGTTAATTCTTGTCCAACGGATAATAAAGGACAAAACAGAAAACAGAAAAGTACAATATAAAGTGTCTTCATTTCAAAAGGGGGGAGAATTCACCTCCAAATTACAAAAATTCCCTTTAAATGTTTACATGCTGGTCATAGGTTTCCAAAAGATTCATAGTGGCAACAAGTAAATCTTTGGTTTCCAATAGAAGACTAAAATACAATGCGGTATTCTTGGGACTAGATTCGTCGGCCCTTGTTCGAGCCACCTGTTTTTGAATTTTTTGGTCTACTTTACTAAATAAGGCCTCTTTATTTATAATGAGGGGCGTTAATTCCGAGAAGTTTTTTGTTCTAAAAATATCGGCAATCTTTGAGAAAAGTTCATCAACATAAACATCTGTCTCTTTTAAATCTTTGATTTGATTGAATCTTAGTTTTTTATGGTTGTTGTTTACATGTTTATGACCAGCTCTGGAAATATATTCCAAGGATTGTGTCATGTCCTGTAAAAAACTCAAAGAAGTAATATAAAAATTACTGGCACCAACATTGGATTCATCCAGGTTTTTAATAAAGTAGAAGATATTATCCCTTAATTCTTCTACCTCGTCATTAAGCTTTCCAATGCCCTTTTTGCTCTTTTTAAGTTCCTCCAAATTGTGCTTGGCCAACCCCTCAATACTTTGGGTGTATATTTTATTGGCTCTAGTTATTGCCAAGGACACATTGCTGGTACTTTCATCTATTAAACCAAGAATGGAATTACTTTCTGCTTTTTGGAGTTTTTCCTCTAGCTTGGTCTCTTTTATTTTTTTGTTATGGGACAAATAGTTTTTGCCAATCAATAGAAAAGCAACAATTAATAAAATAATAATGGCAACTATACCACCAAGATGGATAATATAAGCAATGACAGCCGCTGCAAAAAAAGCACTTATTGCTGTAAAGAACCATCCACCTATAACATTTAATACCCCAGCTACTCTATATACCGCACTTTCTGGCCCCCAAGCCCTATCTGCCAAGGATGTTCCCATGGCCACCATAAATGTCACATAGGTAGTGGAAAGAGGTAATTTCATGGATGTGGCAATGGAAATAAGAACACTTGCAACCATTAGGTTTACTGATGCTCGAATTAGGTCAAAGGCAGGTAAGTCCTGAACCCTACTTTTTGGGACATAAACATATGGTTTTTCAAACTGACGGTCTATTTTATTGTTCAATGAAGTTGGAAGTATTCCTCCCATACTTTCCGATGCTCTAATAGAAAATTTTACAATTTGACGGGATAAAAAATTTGGTTCAAAGCGCTCATCTCCTTCATCTTGTCTGGAAAGATCTACACTGGTTTTTACTACATTTTTAGCCTTTGAGGAGAACCAAAGGGTAATGACCATTACAATTCCGGATAACAACAATAAAAGAGTGGGGGTTCTTACTGCGCCGGTTGCAAGGGCATCCATGGAGTAATCAGAGGCCATAACACCTGAAGCTTGCCAATCTTGGAAAGACTGTAAGGCGGCAATGGGAACTCCAATAAAGTTTACCAAATCATTTCCGGCAAAGGCCATGGCCAAGGCAAAAGTACCCAAGACGATAATGATTACATAGATGTTCCATTTAGTTACAGAGGTCACCAGCCAAGAAGCAAGTGTCCAAAATACAAAATTCGCCAACAAAAATAACTCAGGGTTTGTGGCAATATACTCGGTTACTGAGCCTCCTAAAATAGAGGCGCTTTTTAAGCCTTTAACAATAATGAAATAGATTATAGCGGTAATGGCAAAACCACCAAATAAGGCACCAACCCATTTAGGTTTTTTATCAAACTTAAAAGAAATTAATACACGGGATATAAATTGGACCACAGCTCCTATTGAGAATGCTACCACAACTGAGAGAAGAATGCCAAAAATAATTTCAGTTGCTTTTTCTGTGTTAATATAATTGGGCAAATCTGAAAAACCACCTCCGCTACCAATAATTTTAACCAATGAAATGGCCACCGCTGCACCCAAAAGCTCAAATACGATGGAAACCGTTGTAGAAGTGGGCATTCCCATAGTATTAAAGAAGTCCAAAAGCAGAATGTCGGTAATCATTACTGCCATAAAAATGATCATGATTTCAGAAAAGACAAATTCAGTAGGATTAAAAATTCCCTTTCTGGCCACCTCCATCATGCCACTTGAGGTCATAGCACCAAAGGCAATACCCACACTGGCAACAATCATTATAGTTTTAAAAGAAATGGCTTTGGAGCCAATAGCGGAATTTAGAAAGTTAACTGCATCATTACTAACACCTACCACCAAATCTGTAACAGCAAGGATTGCTAGAGCAGCAATCATGAAAACATAAATATTTTCGCCCATAAAATTTCAAATAATCACAAAAATGCCACTATAATTTGGCTCTAAGGTTAAAATAAGGTTATCAAACACATTTGTGAGAACAACCCATTATGCAAATTTAGCTTTTACCATATGGTTTGGAAACAAAAAGCATCCAATTTCATGTATCTTAGCCTTAAATTTTTATTTGAACCATGAACTGGGAGCAATTACTATCCTTAAAACGCCAAGGCGATACCCTTAAAAGACTTAGAAAAGAACAAGATGAGACCCGTTTGGGCTTTGAGGTAGATTATGATCGCATTATATTTTCTTCTGCTTTTAGGAGTTTGCAGGATAAAACCCAGGTAATACCGCTTTCCAAAACAGATTTTGTACATACGCGCCTTACACATAGTTTGGAAGTTTCCGTTGTTGGCCGAAGTTTGGGGCGGATTGTGGGCAAAAAATTGCTGGACAAGCATCCATATCTCTCAGAAGTCCATGGTTATAGATTTAGTGACTTTGGCTCTATTGTGGCGGCAGCGGCTTTGGCGCACGATATTGGGAACCCTCCTTTTGGACATAGTGGTGAAAAGGCTATTGGGGAATATTTTAAGTCGGGTAAAGGGGCAAAATATCAAAAAGATTTAACGAAGAAAGAATATCGGGATATCATAGATTTTGAAGGGAATGCCAATGGTTTTAAATTGCTTTCAGAATCCAAGGAAGGAGTAAAAGGAGGGCTTAGACTTAGTTATGCGACCTTGGGCGCTTTTATGAAATATCCAAAGGAATCCCTTCCTAAAAAGCCTACAAAACATATTGCAGATAAGAAGTTTGGTTTTTTTCAGTCGGAAAAAGATTTTTTTAAGGAAGTGGCAGATGAATTAGGGTTGATACCAACAAGAACGGGAGAGGATTTTAGTTTTTCTAGGCATCCACTTACTTTTTTGGTTGAAGCTGCGGATGATATTTGCTATACTATTATAGATTTTGAGGACGGAATTAACCTTGGACTAATTCCAGAAGATTATGCTTTGGAGTATTTAATAAAATTAGTGAAGGATAAGATTAATACAAAAAAATACAATGCTATTGCCTACATGGAAGATAGATTAAGCTATCTAAGGGCATTGGCAATAAACACCTTAATACAGGACGCAGCTGACATTTTTGTTGAGAATGAAGATAAAATATTAAGTGGTGATTTTGATGTTTCCTTGCTGGATAAAAGTAAATATATAGCACAGACCAAGGATATAATTAAATTGAGTGTGGAGAGAATTTACCAATCCCATGAAGTGATAGAAAAGGAAATAGCCGGGTATAAAATTATTTCTGATATTTTAGATGTCTATACTGGTGCCTTGGTTAGAAAAAAGGAAGGTAACAGTTCTAATTATGATGGGTTATTAATACAGACCTTACCAGAATTTTATCAAAGAACAAATATGTCTTTATATCATATTTTGCTAAATACCTGTTGTTATGTTGCGAGTTTGTCTGATAGTGCCGCAGTGCATATTCATAATAAAATTATGGGGAAACAACTATAGAAACTTTTAGCCTTACATTTCTATATTAAAATATTCTTTTAGCTTTTTTTCAAAATCTCTTTTTTTAAATTGGATTACTTTTTCCACCCCAGAATGAGTAATTTTAAGTTGCTCATTGTTCAAAGTAACTCTTCCATCGATATTTACAATTGAGATTAATTTTTTCTGGGTAAAATGGGAATGTTCGCTAGTTTGGTTGTACTCACATCTTTCCTTAAATTCTGATAGTTCTCGAGCTTTGGTCTTAAAAATATATACGGGTGCCAACTCTTTATTTTTTAGCTCATTTATTCTAAAATAATCTAAATCATATTTATCAAATTGAAAGTACCCAAAACTATCATTGATTTGTTTGCCCATTTCAATTTTAAGAGGCTCCAATGAAAATTTTCCAAAACCAACATCCACCAAGTATTCTTCATTGTTTAAATGGACTACAATGGCCAAATGATCAAACTCGGGATAATAGGTCCCATTCTCATAAACTCTAGCTGAAATCAACTTTGAGTTAAAACCAATTTCTTTAAGTAAGTGAAAAAATAATCCGTTGAGTTCATAACAAAACCCGCCACGTTTGTCAACAACAATTTTTTTATAAATGTTACTTACCTCAAGGCTTATTTTTCTGTCATAATGAATATCTAAATTTTCAAAAGGGACATGTAACAGATGGTTTCTTTGAAGTTCAAAAAGAACCTCTTTGCTTACTTGTGGTGACTTATGAAAATTTATTCTATGCAAGTAAGGTTCAATATTCATAGTATGGGAGAATAATAAAATTCTGTTAGAAAATATAACCTATCCCAACTCCCAAAAGTTGTTTAAACTGTATTTTTGGTTCACCAGGATTAATTATCGTTCCATCATTGGCAATTTCTTCATCAAATTTAATGTCATCATCAAATATAACATGGGTTCCAATAGAGGCATTTACATATTGGTTTACTTTAAGGTTGAGGTTTAATTCCCAATCTAGGTCCACATTCCCAAAACTGTGCAAATAATCTGTATAAAGATTAATTCTGTTGTTTAAGAGAATATTTTCTGCCACTGTAGTCTCCCAGGAATTGGTAATTAATATTCCCAGTTCCATATACCTGCTTTCACCTTCCTTAATAATGTTTCCCTCATCATCTATCAAAGCTTTTTTTACTCCAAAAGCTCCTTGATTGGCCAAGTCTTGGTCCAGTACGTAGGTTGCTTTGTGGGTTATAGGGGAGAAGTAAAAATTTAATTTTTTTCCTTCAGGAATGTAAGAGGTTCCCGCTCCAAGGAACACATATCCAGGAGCCATAAATCTGGATATGGGATTATCCCTGTCCGGGTATTTATATCCGTTGGAAAATTGGGTATTAAAATTTGCTTTAAGTGAATAGTACCAGTTTGTGATGGTGTCCTTTCTAAATCCAAAAGTGGAAGCAAATCTTATCTCGTCATTTGTCTTTCTTACTTTACGACCATCTTGGGCATTTAGTCCATATCTAAACCTAAGGCTGTTATCCCATTGTATATATCTAAATTTATAATTTCTTTCAAACTCCATATTTCCCAGGGTAGAAATTGAATTTTCACCCCCGGCATTCCAGTTGACAAAGGCCACTTCGCTTAATTTTATATCCAATTGGTTTTTTTTTGTCCAAAAAGAAGGAGGTATAAAGGGTTTGTACTTTTCTGTTAAGGGTTTAGTCTTTAAAAAGGATGGAAAGGGAGTGGCAAGAAAAACGCCACGAGGTCTATTGGCAATTTTAATATAGACGGGCCTATAGCCATTGGTCTTAATGCTTACAGTGTCCAATTTGGAAAGCGCAGGAATACGCTGTGCGCTAATTTGTCCAAAGAATAAAGCAATAAAAACAAACAAAATTGTTTTTGGTAATGGTTTAGTTGGTATTAAGTGTATCAAGAATAAAACTTTTAAGTGTTCCTACATCTATTTTTGCAATCTTATAAAGCTCATCGACTCTTCCATGTTCTATAAAAAAGTCTTCGAGCCCAAAAATGGTTATGGGTTTTGTATGTTGTAATTCATTGGCATATTCCAGAACAGCGCTGCCAAAGCCGCCTATTTTACACCCATCTTCCAGGGTAATGATATGCTCGTATGTATCAAAAATAATATCCAGTTGTTTAACATCCAAAGGTTTTATAAAGCGCATATTATATTGCCCAATTTCTTTAGGTTGGTTTAATTCTTCCAAAAGTTCTGCAACATGGTTTCCAATTGATCCAATAGAAAGTATGGCCAGTCTAGAACCTTTTCTGAGCTCTTTAGAAGTGCCAATTTCAATCTTCTCAAAAGGAAATTTCCATTCTTTGGTTACACCGTGCCCTCTGGGATACCTTATGGCAATGGGATTTGGTAATCCCAACTGTGCTGTGTACATAATGTTGCGCAATTCAACCTCATTCATTGGGGCAAACATAATTAGATTGGGAATACATCGTAAATAGGACATGTCGTACACTCCATGATGTGTGGCACCATCTTCACCCACTAGACCCGCTCTGTCCAAACAAAAGATAACAGGTAGATTTTGAATGGCCACATCATGAATGACCTGGTCGTAGGCACGTTGTAAAAATGTGGAGTAAATATTACAGAAAGGTATCAGGCCTTCAGCAGCCATACCGGCTGCCATGGTAACTGCATGTTGTTCTGCAATACCAACATCAAAAGCTCTTTCTGGAATCTGTTCCATCATAAATTTAAGAGAACTCCCGGTTGGCATAGCAGGGGTAATGCCCACAATTTTTTCATTCTTACGCGCCAATTCAACTAAGGTGTACCCAAATACATCTTGATATTTTGGCGGCATTGCCTCCTTACTTTTTTGAATTAATTCTCCAGTTGACGCATTAAACTTTCCTGGAGCATGATAGGTTACCTGATTCTCCTCGGCTTTTTTTAAGCCTTTTCCTTTTGTAGTAATTATATGAAGCAGTTTGGGACCATTAATATGCTTTAGGCGTTCCAGTTCTTTTAAAAGACGGGGTAAGTTGTGCCCATCAATTGGACCTGTATAATTTAAGTTAAGACATTCAAAAACATTCTCGTCTTTGGCCGTTCCTTTTTTAACATTGGTCAGGTATTTTTTCAGCGCGCCCACACTGGGGTCAATTCCAATTGCGTTATCGTTTAGAATAATAAGAACGTTTGTATCTGTAACTCCCAAATGATTTAACCCCTCAAAGGCCATTCCACTTGCAATGGATGCATCACCAATAACAGCTATGTGTTGAGTGGATTGATCTCCTTTTAATTTGGAGGCAATGGCCATACCCAATATTGCAGAAATAGAAGTGGAGCTATGTCCCGTTCCAAAAGCATCATATTCACTTTCACTTCGTTTAGGAAAACCACTGATGCCCCCAAGTTGTCTATTGGTGTCAAAAATCTCTTTTCTGCCTGTTAATATTTTATGTCCGTAGGCTTGGTGGCCTACATCCCAAATAAGTTTATCATTGGGCGTGTCAAAAACATAGTGCAGGGCAACAGTGAGTTCCACCACTCCTAAACTTGCTCCTAAATGGCCTTCTTTAGCTGCCACAATATCAATTATGAACTCTCTTAATTCCTTGGCAAGTAGAGGTAGTTCGGAAGTGTTTAACTGACGAAGATTTTTTGGAGAATCAATTTTTTTAAGTAGTTCCATCAATGACTAACAAAGGTACGTTAAATAGATGTTTTAAAATGCTAATAAAAGAAGGGCAAAATTGTATTTTTAATAGGAAAAATATAATAGTATCTTGGCTTTTTAATTTCTATTAATGATACTTCCCTTTGATGATAATTATTTTATGAAAAAGGCCTTGCAAGAAGCTGAAGCGGCTTTTGATTTGGGAGAGGTGCCTGTTGGAGCTATTGTGGTTGTGCAGGATAGGATCATAGCAAGAGCTCATAACCTAACAGAGCAATTACATGATGTCACTGCCCATGCAGAAATGCAAGCCATTACCGCTGCGGCCAATTTTCTAGGAGGAAAGTACCTACACAATTGTACTTTGTATGTGACCTTAGAACCCTGCCAAATGTGTGCTGGGGCGCTATATTGGAGCCAAATACCTAAGATTGTGTACGGTGCAACGGATACAGAAAGAGGTTGTGGTGTCATGGGGACCACACTTCATCCAAAAACCAAAATAGTTGGGGGAATAATGGAGGACGAAGCATCAGAATTGTTAAAAAAGTTTTTTATCAAAAAGCGTAACCTAAATTGAAAATGAGAGTATTATTAAGTCTAGTTGCCTTAATTTTCTTGGTTTCCTGTTCTGGAGAAACCATGGAAGAAAAAATTGTTTCTATCTGGAAGGTGGATAAAATGAAGCGAAATATGGGCGGTGGCTTTCAAAATATGGTCATAAACCCTAAAATGGAATTTGAATTTGAAGAGACGGGAGATGTCAGAATTATTACGCATTTGGGACAGACCATTAGAGGTACATGGTCGTATTCTGAAGAAGAAAAGGCAATTCATGTGAGGGCGGAAAATGAAGTCAAAAGTTTTGTGGTAGATAGCATCCTAAACAATATGCTTTACTTAACATCGGCAGATGTTAAGCTACACTTAAAAAAAGAACAGAAATAAAAAAACGCCCTATTTTTATAGAGCGCTAAATCTTAAATCAAAATAAAATATTATTAGCTGACCACTTGCACTTGTGCAGCAACCATTCCTTTTCTGCCTTCTTCTTCTACGTATTCTACTTTGTCGCCTTCGTTTAATTCAACTCCGTTCAACGCAGTTACATGAACAAAGATGTCTTTTCCGGTTTCGTCGTTGGTAATGAATCCGAATCCTTTGGACTCATTGAAAAATTTTACAGTTCCAGTCATTAAATTAAGTATTTGTAATAAATAGGTTAAAGTACTAAGATATGTTTTTTTGTGCAGAAGCGCTTTGATTGTGTATTAAATAAGCTGAAAATTATTGATTCTCAGGTTTTTCCATTTCCTTTTTTTGCATTCTTCTAATATTTTCTTCTGTTAACATATAATCTTTCATTTTTTTCCCTTTACTTTCCTTAAAAAGAAAAAGTGGCATTGCAACGAGGAAAAGGCCAACAGTGCCAAATCCAATAAATTTATGGCTTAGGGCCTCCGTCTCTTCCTGTATTGAAAATCCATAACCAATAGCTCCAAAAGAAGCCAATACAATGAGTAGGATAAAATATTTTAGTTTCATTATCGAGGTCATTAAGGCGTAAAATTAATTAACTTTCTTCTATAGGCGGTCAATAGCTTGGATTTGGACACAAACCCATAGTATTTCCCTTTTTTAATAACAGGGAGATTCCAAGCACCACTATCCTGAAATTTCTGCATCACTTTTTGCATGGTATCCGTTTCATAAAAAATGTGTTCTGGTGCACTGTGCATGTAGGTCTCTACTGTTGAAGTTGTATATAGGGATGTGTCAAACATAAACTCTCGTATATCATCCAAAAGAACAATACCTTTCAGTATGTTATTTTCGTCCACCACAGGAAAAATATTTCTAGTTGACTTAGATACAGATTGGTGAAGCATTTCGCCTAAAGTCATTTCAGGATGAACGCTTTTAAAATTTTGTTCCACCACATCATCCAATTGCATTAACGTTAATACCGTTTGGTCTTTGTTGTGTGTCAATAACGCCCCAGCTTGGGCAAGTTCCCGGGTATAAATAGAATAATCTATGGCGTTTTTTGTAATTAGAAATGAAATGGCTGAAGTAATCATTAAAGGGACAAAAAGTTCATAGCCACCGGTTAGTTCAGCAATCAAGAATATAGCCGTAAGAGGGGCATGGAGTACGCCTGCAATGAGTCCGGCCATTCCTATTAAAGTAAAGTTGCTTTCACTTACATTGAATCCAAGGCCTAAATTATTGATTACTTTGGCTACCACATTTCCCAAAGCACTGCCCATAACCATAGTAGGAATAAATATTCCCCCAGATCCGCCAGCGGCGAATGTGGTTGTCATGGCAACTGCCTTAAAAATTGTAATGCCAAATAATAGGGCAATAACCACCCAAATATTGTAGGTAAACTCGTCAAAAGGAGTTTTTCCAAGTGCCTTTATATGATTGCCTTCCAATAGACTGTTTATGAACCCAAAACCTTCACCATATAGAGGTGGAATAAAATAAAGCATGACTCCAATTGCCATGCCCCCTACCAACAATTTATATTTTGGACTTTTAAAAGGTTTAAAAAGAGATAAAATCCAAAAATACATTTTGGTGAAATAGATGGAAGCAAATGCAGTTCCTACTCCCAATAAGATATAAAACAAGGTGTCCTTTATTTCAAACTTATCCGTAATGGTGAAATTAAAAAGGACTTCGTTTCCTAGAAAAAAATAGGATGTTAATACTCCAGATATGGAAGCCAATAACAAGGGCAAAAGGGAAAGCATTGTTAAATCTAGGCTGAACACTTCTACAGCAAAAATAATAGCTGCAATGGGAGATTGAAAAATTGATGCAATTGCGCCGGCAGATGCGCAAGCAATGAGCAAAGAACGGGTCTTTGCATTAATGTGCAACAATCTGCCTAAATTGGAGCTTATCGCAGCACCGGAAGCAACAGCAGGCCCTAGCAAACCAACAGAACCTCCAAAGCCCACGGTTAAGGGGGCTGTAATCAATGGAGTGTAGATTTGGATAGGCCTAATCAACCCTTTTTTCTTTGACAGCGAAAAAAGAATGGAAGAAATGGCATGTTCCAAAGGTTTTTTAAGAATAAATTTTACATATAGAAATACAAGGAAAAGGCCAATGATAGGTAAGATGAAATATAATTGATTGTTAGAGAATATAATTCCTTGCTCCAGTAAAGCTTCAATAAAGTATGTTAAGTTTTTTAGAAAAACGGCCCCAAGCCCAGCCAAAAAACCAACTAAAACGCTCATGATTTGAGTAAATGTCTTACTAGAGATATGTTTATACCTCCATTTCAAAAAGCGGGTCGGCCAATTTTTCTTTTGCGTTGGCATACTTACATATTATTGGGTATTTAATTTAAGATTTAATTCTTTTAGTTGTTCTTCATCAATTGGTGCTGGAGCATCTATCATAACATCACGACCCCTATTGTTTTTGGGAAATGCAATGAAATCCCTTATTGTTTCTTGTCCTCCTAAGATGGCAACCAATCTGTCCAATCCAAATGCAAGTCCCCCATGAGGCGGTGCCCCATATTGAAAAGCATCCATAAGAAAACCAAATTGTGCTTTTGCTTCTTCTTCCGTAAATCCAAGATGCTTAAACATGGTGGCCTGGGTTTCTTTATCGTGAATACGAATAGAACCTCCCCCGATTTCATTGCCATTTAACACTAAGTCATATGCATTTGCCTTTACATTTCCTGGATTGGAATCCAATAGCTCCAATTGTCCGGGCTTAGGCGATGTAAAAGGGTGGTGCATAGCGTGATAATGACCAGTTTCTTCATCAAGCTCCAGCAAAGGAAAATCTACAACCCAAAGGGGTGCAAATTCTTTAGGGTTTCGCAATCCAAGTCGCTCTGCCAATTCCATGCGCAAAGCACTTAACTGCGCTCTTACTTTGTTGGTAGCGCCGGATAGGACACAAATTAAATCACCTGCTTTTGCTCCTGTGGCTGCAGCCCATTTGGCCAAATCATCTTGGTCATAAAATTTGTCCACAGACGATTTAAAGGAGCCATCTTCATTGCACCTGCAGTATACCATTCCCAAGGCTCCAACTTGTGGGCGTTTTACCCAATCTGTTAGTTTGTCAATCTCTTTTCTAGTATAGCTGTTCCCTCCGGGAACGGCAATACCAACAACCAATTCGGCAGAATTAAAGACGTTAAAATCTTTGTGCTGAGCTACAGCGTTTAATTCTCCAAACTCCATTCCAAAGCGAATGTCCGGTTTATCATTTCCATATTTGGTCATGGCATCATCAAATGTCATTCTAGGGAAGGATCCAATTTCTACGCCATTGATTTCTTTGAGTAAATGGCGGGTCAATCCTTCAAAAACAACTAAAATATCTTCTTGTTCCACAAATGCCATTTCGCAATCTATTTGCGTAAATTCTGGTTGTCTATCCGCCCTTAAATCTTCGTCCCTGAAACATTTTACAATTTGAAAGTATTTATCCATGCCTCCCACCATCAATAATTGCTTGAAGGTCTGAGGAGATTGTGGAAGTGCATAAAATTGCCCCTCGTTCATACGACTGGGAACCACAAAATCCCGGGCTCCTTCTGGAGTGGATTTTATAAGATATGGGGTTTCTACCTCAATGAACCCTAAGTCCGAAAGATAATTACGAACTTCAATAGTGACTTTGTGTCTAAAGATTAGACTGTCCTTAACAGGATTTCTTCTGATATCCAGATAACGATATTTCATTCTGATGTCTTCTCCACCATCAGTTTCATTCTCAATGGTAAAAGGAGGCACCAGTGCTTTGTTTAAAATTTGAAGTTTGGAAACCAAAATTTCTATCTCTCCAGTCGGGATATTGGGGTTTTTGGAAGACCGCTCTATCACGGTTCCATGAGCCTGTATGACAAATTCCCTACCCAAGGCCTTGGCTTCTTCCAGCAATTGCTTGGAGGAACGTTCCTCATCAAATACTAATTGAGTGATTCCATAACGATCGCGAAGATCGACCCAAACAACAAAACCTTTGTCACGTACCTTTTGTACCCAACCACTTAATACAACTTCTCTATTTATGTGTGATGCTCTTATTTCACCACATGTATGGTTCCTAAACATAAAAATTATTCTTGGGGCAAATTTAGTGCGAATGGATATAAATTTTGCAGGATATACAAACTTTCTGACAGGATATAAAATTTTATAGTATTTGGATAGTTATTAACTGGATATTTATAGCAACATTAACTTTACATTAAATTCACGTTGAAATATTTTTTATCCTATTTTATTGGGAATTTGAATGATATTGAAGAATTCTCAATAATATTTTCGTTTAAAACCACTATTTGGAATATAGTAATATATTGTAAATAAGCAAATTACAAGTTTAATGTTAAGTTAATGTAAATAAAAAGTTAGGTAAATATATATTTATTGTAAAATATTTGTACATTTGTATCGTTAATGTAAATGAAGTACTAATTTTAAATCACAGGTACAATGAAAAAAGCAATATTATTTTTAGCCGTTATATTTTCAATTTCTACTATATATGCACAAGGCGAAAAACCTACTTTTAAAAAAGAAGGTGATTTGGTAAAAGCTACTTATTTCCATGGTAATGGAGAAGTGGCCCAAATGGGATATTTTTTGAATGGAGAGTTGCACGGAGAATGGAAAATGTTTAACGAAGAAGGTCTTAAAATTTCCTCTGGAGAATATTTGAACGGTAAAAAAACTGGAAAATGGTTTTTTTGGAAGGGAGAAGAATTACAAGAAGTTGATTTTGTTGACAGCAGAATCGTAAATGTTACCAAATGGAATAATTCGGAGCCTGTTGTATTGAACAAATAAGGATAGATTATTTCTTAAGAGATTTAAAACCCGGCACGGAGAGTGCTGGGTTTTTTTATTTTCCTTTTTTTATCTTCACCCTCTAAAATGTCCATATTTGGACCATTATTACAATTATGCCATTTACTGCTTCCCACCCCGCTATTATACTTCCTTTTTTGAAGAATAAATATTTATCTGCATCTGGGCTGATTATGGGAAGTATGGTACCAGATTTTGAATTTTTCATAAGAATGAAAGCGGAAGGACCATATGGACATACATTTTTAGGGATGCTTTGGTTGAATATTCCCTTGGCAATGGTGTTTCTTTTTCTATATCACAATGTGGTGCGGAATGAGTTGATATATAGCTTACCTCTATTTTTTGAGAAAAGATTCAATGATTTTTTGACATTTAATTGGAACAGATATTTTGGCAAGAACTTTTTAATAGTTATAGTTTCCATCCTTTTAGGAAATATGAGTCATTTACTATGGGATAGTTTTACACATTTTGATGGATTTTTTGTTGAGAGAATACCTTTTTTGCAAAGGGAAATACTTGGAATTCCTATATATGATGCATCACAATATATATGTAGTCTAATAGGTCTAATTGCCATTTTGTTTTTTGTTTTTAAAATGCCAATTGATACAGAAATAGAATCAAAAAAAGGAAAAATAAATTATTGGCTCTATGTTGTCCTTGTCACAGCTGCGGTTATGTTCTTAAGATTTAGAAATGAAAGCCCAATATTTTTTGGAGATGGCATAGTTTCCCTACTGTTTGCTTTTATGGTTGGTTTATTTTTGGCTTCATTGACGAAGGTGTATAAATACAAAAAAGCCTAGAAATAATATTCTAGGCTTTTCTTAATGATGTGCTAAGCAGCAGCTCTTTCTGCAACTTCCGATTTAGTCCTCCAATTTCTTATCCTTATTTTCAGTCGGTATACTATATTAAATAATACTGGAACAATAATAAGGGTCAAGAAGGTGGCAACTATCAATCCGAAGATTACTGTCCATGCCAAAGGTCCCCAGAATATGACATTATCTCCACCCATATAAATTTTTGGGTCAAATTCTGAGAACAACGAAAAGAAATCAATATTTAATCCAATTGCCAAAGGAATAAGTCCCAAAACTGTTGTAATGGCAGTAAGAATTACAGGCCGTAACCTGGCTTTTCCTCCTTTTGTTAATATTTCAGTAATTTCTTCCCTACTCAGTAAAGCTTTTTCATCTAAACCTAGGGTCAATTTTTTCCTGTCAATGAGTATTTGTGTGTAATCTAATAATACCACCCCATTATTTACCACAATACCTGCTAAGGAAATAATACCCATCATGGTCATCATAATTACAAAAGACCACCCTGTAAGCATTAAACCGCCGAATACACCAATAAAACTTAGGAATATGGCAATCATAATAATAAGAGGTTTGGATATGCCCCCAAATTGGAAAATTAGGATAAGCATAATTAAACCTAAACCTGAAAAGAATGCACCTACAAGAAATTGCATTTGTTTGTTCTGCTCTTCTATCTGACCTGTATAGTCTATTCTTATATCGGAAGGTAGGTTTTTATAATCTTCCATTTCCTTTTGGATTTCCGCTACAATGGCGGCAGCATCTGTAAAACCAGGTTTTAGTCCAGAATATACCGTTACAACACGTTTTTTGTCACGATGTTTAATCGCACTAAAACCAGAGGAGTTCCGTTGAGTGGCCACGGCAGAAACAGGGATTTCTTTTATTTGACCACTTGAGGCGTCCCTAAATATAATATTTTGATTAAACAGGGCGCTTTTATCATATCTAATGTCCTCGTTAAAACGAACATTAATATCATAATCTTCGCCATCTAATTTATAGACACCGGCTTTTTCTCCAAAAAGAGATCTACGTAATTGTTGGCCAACTTGACCTACGCTAACACCTAATTCTCCAGCTTTCTCTCTATCTACAACAACCTGCATAGAAGGCTTGCTCTTGTTTACATCAATTTTTAGTTCCTCTATTCCCGCAATGTTTTTAGTGTTTACAAAATTTCGAATATCTTCTGCCGCACCAATTAACTCATCATAATCTTTACCTTCTAGCTCAATATTAATTGGGTAACCAGCTGGTGGGCCATTTGCCTCTTTTTCAACAGAAATACCAACACCTGGGTAAACCCCCGTTAGTTCATTTTGTATAGTTCCCCTTAATTTTTCTGTATCTCTACCTTCACGGTATTTATACTCGCGCATGGATGCTGTGACTTTACCTCTATGGGGCATTTCCGCAGAAGACCCACCATCGGTTTGTGGATTTCCAGCTCCTTCGCCCACTTGGGACACGGTAGATTCTACCAAGTAATTATAATCCCCATCCCTGTATTCGTCCCTATTTACAATTTCAAAAACCTTTTTTTCAATTTCCTTGGTAAGGGTATTGGTTTTTTCAATCGAAGTTCCCTGAGGATACTCTATATATACATATATTTCATTGGGCTTGTTATCCGGAAAAAATTCAATTTTAGTTCTTCCCGAACCTACAGACATTCCAAACAACATGAACACGGCAATTAACATGAAAAAAGTGATTCCAAAATACCAATACACATTTTTTCCCTTAAGGGCATGTATTATGCGACGTTCATACCAATTTTCAAAACGGACCATGGTATTATTCTGAAAATTGAGCGCCCATTTTTTAAGAGTGTATTTATATACCCAAAACATAATGGCCGTTACAATCATTACAGAACCAAGTCCCCTCATAGCACCGCCAAATATTAAAATAAACAGTCCAAAACCACCTAGTATAATACTTATCCGAATTAATTGTTTAACCTTGAGTACTTTTTCACCAAGCTCCATAAATTGAGAAACCAACATAGAGTTCATAAAAATGGCTACAAACAGGGAAGAACCTAATACTACTGAGAGCGTAATAGGGAAGTATTTCATGAATTGGCCAAAAATACCAGGCCATAATCCCAAAGGTACAAATGCCGCTACCGTAGTAAGGGTTGAAATAATAATTGGAACTGCGATTTCACCAATACCTTTCTTGGCCGCTTCTGTACGGGTCATTCCTTCGCTCATTAATCTATATACGTTTTCCACTACAACAATTCCATTGTCCACTAACATACCCAGCCCCATAATCATCCCAAATAAGATCATAGTGTTTAAAGTATAGCCCAACAATGAAAGAATCATAAAGGACATAAACATGGACATAGGTATGGCAAAACCTACAAAAAGAGCGTTCCTAAACCCTAAAAAGAACATCAATACGGTAACCACCAAGATAATTCCGAAAATTATATTGTTTACCAAATCATCTACCTGATTTAATGTTCTTCCAGAAGAATCATTGGCTATGGAAATATTTAAGTCGGCAGGATAATAATTTTCCTGAGCTTCTTTTACCAATGCACGAATTTTTGTAGTGGCTTCAATCATGTTTTTTCCAGACCTTTTTTTAATGTCTAGCATTACCACGCTTTCCCCAAATTCCCTGGCGAAAGTAGTTTTATCTTCTTCGTGAAAAGTAACAGTTGCAATATCCTTAAGATAGATGGCTCCGTCTTCTGATTTTACTACAAAATTATTTAACTCTTTTGGGTCTTCTATTTCGCCCAGAATCCTAATAGTTCGTCTTTGGTCATTTGTCTTAATATTACCTGCAGACATTGTAGTATTACCATTACTAATAGCTCCAATTACATCTTGAAAACTAATTTTAGCGGCCATCATTTTATAGATGTCGACAGCAATTTCAACTTCTCTTTCCTGCGCTCCCCGAATATCTACTTCTTTTATTTCGGATAAATTTTCAATTTCATCCTGCATATATTCGGCAAATTCCTTGAGTTTTTCTACTGGGTAGTCACCCGTAAAATTTACGTTCATTATGGGGAATGATTCTGCCAAGTTTAAATCAAAAACATTGGGCTCTACCTTTGCTCCATTAAAAGTAGGCCAGTCTTCACTTGCTTTTTCACTGTCTACCTCGTCTTTTACTTTTTGCTTGGCTTGCTCAACTGTAAGGTCTTCATCAAATTCTACAGTTATTATAGAATAATCTTCCTGAGATGTAGAAGTAATTTCAACGACATTACTAATGTTCTTTAGTTTGTCTTCTAGAGGGTCCGTAATTAGACGTTCTATATCTTCTGCCGTATTTCCTGGATAGGGAGTACTAACATAAACCTTTGTTTCTACTATCTCAGGAAAATCCTCTCTGGGCATGGCAAAATAAGATTTTAGACCAATCCACAAAAAGATAGCTATCATTACATAAATAACCGAAGGATTATCTATGGACCATGAGGACAGCTTAAACTCTTTATTTGCGTTTTTTTTCTGCTTGCTCATAGACTTAATCGTTTAATATTTTTACGCTTTGACCGTCTTTTACACTTCTAGCACCTTCTTTTATAAGCTGGTCTCCATCAGAAATACCAGAAATAATTTCTACCATGCTATGCTGGGTTCTTCCTGTTTCTACAATTTGTCTGGAGATGACGGCTTCATCGCCATTTTTTGTTTTTGCAACATAAACATATTGTTCACCTTCAGCGTTTTCAGAAATAATGCTTTGAGGAATAATAATGGCACTGTCATTAGTGTAGTCATTAATTTTAACTTTTGCCGTTAGGTTAGGCTTAATATTCCCATTTTTATTGGGCACTGGAATTTCAACTGAGAAAGCACGATTACCTGGATTAATAAAATTACCCGTTTGTCTAACCTTGGTTGTAACAGAATCTCCAAGAATGGGGAAATATACCACTGCCTTTTTGCCTTCTTTAACACCCTCTATATAGGTTTCAGGAACTTCTACCTCTACATACATGTTAGAAAGGTTAACAATCCTAAAAACCTCGGAACCAGGACCTGGGGAAACTACGGTTCCTTGATCTTTGATTACGTCATCAATAATACCAGAAAATGGTGCTCTTATGGTAGATTTTGCCAATTGGCTTTCCATTTGTTTTATTGCGCTTTCTTGTGCTTCATAGGTTGTTTTCGCCTGTAGATACTGGATTTCTGATCCAATTTTTTGTTCCCACAAGCGCTTTTGACGCTCAAAAGTAGTTTTTGCCAATGCCGTCTGTGTTTTCATTTGTGCAAGCTGACTGGAAAGACCTCCATCATCAATTGATGCTAAAAGCTGACCTTTAGCTACTTTTTGACCTTCTTGGACATAAACTCGTTGTAAAGTTCCAGGCATTTCTGGGTATATCAATACGTTTTGTTTTGTCATAACATCACCTTGCAACTCTAAATAATGGTCAAAATTTTTAGCTTTTGCCTCAAAAGTGGTTACCAAAGGTAATTTTGCATTATTATCCAATTCCGCGATAAGAGAATCCAACAACTTAATTTCATTGTCCAATATTCTTTGCTTGGAAGAAATTTCTGTTCTTTTTGCCCTAATTGTTTGTAAATCTTTACTTGCCAATACGCTGTCCAGTGAGTTATCACTGCTACTGCCACATGATGCTAGTATTAGTATTGTGGACAAAGTGAATAATATCTTTTTCATTGTTTACTATTTTAAAGATTGATGTAGTTTAATTGTTATAGATTGTTTCGAGTTCTGTTTTCTTGTTTATAACATTGACCATTGACTGCAGATATTCCTGTTGGGAAGAATATAGTTGTATTTGCGCTTGTCTTAGATCAAAGCTGGATGCCAAGCCTTCGAAGTATTTAATCTCATTTTTCTTTTCAATTCGTTCTGCCAAGTCTAAATTATTCTTAGCGGTCTTGTATTCTTCTATGGCCAAAATGTAGTTGCTCTTGCTGTTCTCTAGTTGCAGACGAATTTGCTCTTCTGCTTCGGTCATTTGCGTTTTGGCTTTTTCTACAGCTATTTTTGCCCTTTGTGTGCTGGCACTTCTGCCTAAAGAACTAAAAATTGGAATGTTTAAATCAAAACCCAATATGGAAGAATCAAACCATTTTTGCTCACTTTTAAAAAAGTCGAACCCATCTGCATAGGAAGTGGAGCCATAATTTAAAAAGGCATTCAAAGTGGGGAGCGCTCTACTTTTTGCTAATTTAAGCTCTAAAGTACGCTGCTCGTTAAGGTTAAGGGCAAATTTGTAATCTACATTATTGTTAATGTTTAGTTCTGATTCCACTAGGTCATAATCGATTTGTTTTTGCGTTAGGGTATCCAAATCTTCGGATAATATTGTGGAAGAATCTATGGGAATACCCATGACCAAATTCAGCATTTGCAATGTAATGTCCTTTAACCTAACGGCATTTTTCAATTGATTTTCAATGGATGATAATGTAATTTGGAGCTGCTCCACACTTTCTTCTTCACCCAGTCCGTTTTCAAAGATTTTTTGTGTTTCGTCAAGGTTTTTTGCCAAGGTAGCTTGGTTTTTTTCTAGGATGGTAACACTTTCTTCGGCTAAAAGAACATTGCCATAAGCTTCTACTACAGCTTTTCTAATTTCCAAATCTGTCTTTTCTTTGTTGTTGGCACTGTACTCTAGAAAGGTCTTGGTAGCCTGCACCCCTACAATATAAGAGCCGTCAAAAATTTGTTGCCTTAGTGTGGCTGTTGCGCTCATGGATTGTGGCTGTCCAAAAGTGACTTCAGCAAAATCGCCAGGCTCACCGCCAAAAAATTCTGCAGGAATCAAAGAGACAGGTTGTTTTAATTGGTTTTGGTAACTAACCGCACCACTAATTTGTGGCAAACCCGTAGCAATGGTTTCCCATTTTTGTTTTTCGGCATCTACTAAATCCCTACTGGCATTTATAGAACTATAATTATGCTCCAAAGCAAAAGCAATGGCTTCCTCCAATGTATAGCTATTTGGTTTGTCCTGTGCATAACCTAAGGAGATTGCAAATAGACTTATGAATAATAAAAACTTACCTCTCATTTATTGTTGATTTGAATTGATGATTTTATTTAATATGGTTCTACCTTTGGGCGTAACAATGCCCCTAAGATGATATTCTAAATAATTGTCCATGAGCTCGGTCATGGGAAAAATGTCTTGGGGGAAAATCTCAATATTTTTTATGCTCATGGCACCAGAAAAATATATTCTTGAAACAAAAGCTAGATTCAGATTTTCTCTATATATGCCCATTTCTATACCCTTGTTCAGGTTTTCCAATACACATTCCCTCATTACCTCATATTGCTTATTTCGCAGAGTGTCATAAATCTGTGGATAATACTTTTGCAATTGGTATTGCGGAGATGATTTTTCATTTTTAAGATGAACCATCATATGTTTCTTAATCTCATATAATTCCTCAATGGGATTTTTGTTCATAGAACAAATTTTTTCGATCGCTTCTGAAATTCTGTGGAAAACATGCAATGTACATTCGGCAACCAACTTGGTTTTATTAGGGAAATGGGTATAAATTGTTTTTTTGGAAATACCCATTTCATTGGCCAAATCATCCATGGTAACACTTTTAAACCCTAAGCTTAAAAACATTTCTGCCGCTCTATCAACTATTTTGTCTTTCATAATAGGGGGCAAATGTAATACAGGAAACTTTTAAAACATAAAAAGTTTCCAAAGTTTTATGTTTTTTTAACATTTTATTAATCTAATGCCCAATGAAAACACAAACTTCATTGTTCCTTTTGCTTTCTTTCAACATATTCCTTGTAAGCAGTTTCTCCTTCCTCTTTCCAAAATTTGTCATAGTGCTTCCACTCAGAAAAATCATTTCTGAAAGACTCACATTTTCGATTTTTAAATTTGTTTTTGGCTTTTTTTCCACCACCATTAGAGCCGCAATGTCCCATTCCAAAAAACAATTTGGCCAAAATAAAAATACCTACCGCTTGCCAATAGGTTATGGTGGTCAACCCAAATAAATCGGGCATTAACCAGTTCCACAGCCTCATGACCACATAACCCACCAAAATTGCCATAAGAATACCAAATATGATGGCAAAGATTATCTTAACGGCTTTGGTCAATCTTTTTTTCATTCTTCTTTCGATCTTCTTCTCTATTTTTTTCTCAATCTGTTCCATATTTTTAGAGTTTATCTTTTATACAATTACTTCTATCTCAAGTTTCTTAAATAATAATGAAATTGCCCTATGCCTTCTGGACATTAAAGTCCCTGCTGAAATCCCTGTTTGCTGGGCTATTTCTCTATAGGTATACCCCTCAAAATCCACAGCCAGAATAATATCCCGGTAAGCGGGTTTTAAGTCCATTATGGCATGTTTTAGCTTTTCTTTTAAATGTTCTGGATATTCAGAATCGGATTTTCCATAGAAGAGCTCGGCAAACTCGGTCCAAAAGCTTTCAAGTTCCTCATCACCGTATAGTTTTTCTTTACGTGTGCGCATAACATCTATAATTTTGTTTCTAATAGAATTGTATACAAAGCCGGCAATATTATTTATGGGCAATGCATCTATTGGTCTTGAGAAGACCCTTAGGGCAACATCTTGGATAATATCTTCGGCATCACTATCTACTGTATTGTTAATCCTAGACCGCACGTAACCTTTTAAAGAACTATATTCTTCTTTAAAAAAAGTATTCAGTTTTAAGTAGTTTTCTTCTTCAGAAACCATTTAAAGGTTATTTGTGCCGGTTTTTCAATTATATAGACGAAGCTTTTTGAAAGTATTGCATTATCTGACGAATTATTTTCAATATTGTTTCAATTTATTGAAAGGAATGTCCATAGAAGGTAGTTTGTTAAAATGGATGTATTTTTGAAATAAAATTGGCTCAATGCACACTATTGAAGAGTATAGAACACTATTTATATCTTATTTAAAGGAAAAAGTTAGAACCAAGGAGCCTAAAAACCTCTATGCACCAATTACCTATATTATGGAATTGGGAGGAAAGCGTTTACGTCCTGTATTAACTTTAATGACTACCGAAATCTTTGGAACTAATTATAAAAAGGCATTGGACGCCGCCGCCGCCGTAGAAATATTTCATAATTTTTCATTGGTGCATGATGATATAATGGATGCAGCCCCTTTGAGAAGGGGAAAGAAAACTGTTCATAAAAAGTGGGATGTTAATACGGGTATTTTATCTGGAGATGCCATGTTAATTACAGCCTATCAATTTTTTGAAACCTACGAAGATGCTATTTTCAAAGATTTGGCAAAAATTTTTAGCACTACTGCCTTGCAAGTTTGTGAAGGCCAGCAATATGATATTGATTTTGAAAGTAGGGATCTTGTAACCATCCCAGAATATCTAAAAATGATTGAGTATAAAACAGCAGTACTCGTTGCTGGCGCCATGAAGATGGGAGCCATTATAGCCAAAGCTCCCAAAGAAAGTCAAAATGTAATATATGAGTTTGGAAAAAATTTGGGAATTGCTTTTCAATTGCAAGATGATTATCTCGATGCTTTTGGAGACCCTAAAACATTTGGGAAGCAAGTAGGTGGTGATATCATAGAAAACAAAAAAACCTTTTTGTTCATAAAGGCAATGGAAATGGCAACCACCGAACAATGTCAGGAATTGGGACATTTATTTTCTATTCAGCCTAATGACTCTGAACCCAAAGTGACTACCGTAAAGCAAATTTTTAAGGAAAGTGGTGCAGCAGAACTTGCACGCAAGGAAATTGAAAATTACACCAACAAAGCGTTTTCTATTTTGGATTCTATATCAATTGATTTGGACAAAAAACAAATACTTTTGGATTTTGGCAAAGGTCTAATGAATCGTTCGGTTTAGGCTTTCCCATTTTTAGCTTTCTTTTTCTTTCTAATAAAAAATACAGTTAAGCCGATAACGGGCAGAATTAGGAAATACCAATTGCTCCACATTCCTTTTTTATACAAATAGGTTCCTATTAGACCCAAAAGTGTCCATTTTAGAAGCACATAGCCTATTCCTAAAAGAAGTCCTTTTTTTAAGGTATTTTTCATTTTACTCCATTATAAAGTGTACCGCAGCCCTACAAAACCTCTAATTCCTTGGTTGGGACCATATACATAAGAAGGGTCAAAAGTTAGACCATAGGGATTGTCTGGGGTTGCTTGGGCATTTCCATTGGCATTAAAACTTACATTTTTATCAAAAGGGTCGTTCGCTCTGGCAATAATGAAAGGGTTCCCCTTGTTAGGTGTCCAGTTTAATAGGTTTTTAATACCTCCATAGATTTCAAAATCCTTAAAACCCTTATAGGTAAACTGAATATTTTGAATGCTCCAATATGGTGAAAATTCCTCTCTTGGGTCTAAATTCCCCAATAGTGGCAATCGCATTGGGCTGTATAGATTTCCTGTGTAGTCAACACTTAAATCCAAAGACCTAAAGGTATAGGACATATTCCAGGTGCCTGTAAAACGTTCTGTTAATATTTGCCTTGTTTTAACGCCGTTTTCAGTATTGCTCACATCTTGATAAGTACCTCCAATCAGGATTTTTAATCCATTAAAAAAGACGACATCTACGTTGGCACTGATTCCTTTCGAAACTGATTTTCCATCCAAATTATCGTAAATAATCTGGTTGGGATTGGTGTCATAATCAGGTAAAATAATATTTTTAAAGTGGGTGTAAAAGATGGAAGCATCAATGCCAACAAAGGTGCCGTTATCACCATATACTTTTTTAAGGTAGTTAAGGTTCATGTTCATAGAACGTTCTGGCTTTAATTCTTCTGCAACAATTACATCTCTAGCGCCTGTCAATGCCGCATGCTCCTCGGTAAAAAGGTTTACAACTCTAAATCCCGTACCGGCATTCACCCTAAAAATATCATTGTCTGATAGTTTCCATTTGTACGCCACCCTTGGAGTAAGGATATTTCCATGTCTCTTATCATAATCGTACCGAAGACCAGTTAAGAGTGAATGTTTTTTAGTAAATTTTAGTTCATCCTGAACAAAAAAGCTAGGAATCACGACTTCATCCGCATTAACAGTTGCAGGAGTATTGTCGTTGTAATATTGATATCTCATAGCAGAGCCAAAAAGTAAATCATGACTCTTGATGGTTTTGTCCCAAGTTAATTGAGCAAACCCAATTCTTTGTTGTGCCAAATAAGGAACATTGCCATAAACCGAATTTTGGTCGTGGTCATTGTATGAGAAAGAAAGCATTAATTTTTCTGTTGTTGGGAGTTGGTATTTTCCCAACAGTTCCCATCTTCTCGTGTAGATGCTTTCACCGTACACTTCATCACCACCCCTATATTCTGGAGTCCATTGCATTTCTCCCCCCCATCGGTCTTCGTAGAAAAATCGACCTGCAAAAGAGAATATTCTGGATTCACTTCGTTTAAAATTCCATTTCTGAAAGATTGATATTCTATTTTGAAGTGTTAAATCGGTAAAATTATCGTTGTTGTTGTCAATAGGGTTGTCATAATTAAAATAGTTTGCCCCCAATAACAAATCGGTTTTGTTGCCCACTTTAATTTTTGCTCCTATATCCAAATTGTATTCTCCCCATCCAGAAATAAAACTGTCGACAAAAAAGCTAGGAGCATTTAGTGCGTTTTTGGTAATAACATTGATAAGACCACCAACCGCTTCACTGCCATATAGTGTAGATGCGGGCCCTTTTACAATTTCAATTTGTTCAATAAGAGAGTTAGGTATCCCAGAAAGCCCATATACTGTTCCTAAACCACTTACAATGGGCATGCCGTCTATCAATACCAAAGTATAGGGGCCTTCCAATCCGTTGATATGAATATCTCCAGTATTACATACATTGCAATTTATTTGGGGACGTACACCATTTACATTTTGTAATGCCTCAAAAATATTGGGGGTAGGGTTCTTTTTAAAAAAAGTTGGCTTGTAAACCTCTACAGGAACCGGACTTTCCAACCTGCTTACCGGTTTTAATGTTCCTGTTACCACCATTTCATCCAAAATTTCGGAGGAGGCTTCCAGATGAATGTCCAATGTTTTTGTTTGATTGCCAGTAAGTTCTATTTTGGTTTCATAGGGAACATAACCAATGGCAGAGACAACCAAAGTATACTTGCCATTTGGAATATTAGAGAGTGTATAGAATCCATTCTCCTGTGAGGAGGTCCCCAACTCAGTTTTTTTTAAATAGATGTTTACAAAAGAAACAGCTTGTCCATCACTGGTCACCACTCCTTCTAATGCACTATTTTGCGAAAACAATAGTGAATAAGAAAAAAGCATGAGAGCTAGTAGAAACCATTTTGCAGCCTGGGACATAAGTGCTTTTGTTAGTATAAAATAATTTTTAGACAAATCTAAAAATTTGTTTTTATAAATAAAAATGTATTTTTGTTAAAACGGTTTTTAATGACCCATTCAGAGGAAAACTATATCAAAACCATATTTCATTTGGAAAAAAATGAAAAGAAAGGTATTTCTACCAATGCAATTGCCAAGCAAATGGAGACGAAACCTTCTTCGGTAACGGATATGATAAAAAAATTGTCAGAAAAAAATTTGGTGAACTATAAAAAATACCAAGGAGTGTCTTTAACCACTTTAGGTAGAAAAACCGCTTTGGGAATAGTTAGGAAGCATCGTCTATGGGAGGTTTTTTTGGTTGAGAAACTGGATTTTTCTTGGGACGAGGTGCATGAAGTAGCCGAACAATTGGAACACATTAAAAGCGAAAAACTAATAGATAAACTGGACAAGCTTTTGGATTTTCCCCAGTTTGATCCCCATGGGGATCCCATTCCAACTAAGAATGGGGAGTTTAAAGAGCGTGAGAAAAAACTGTTAAGCAAACTGCCTATCCTTAGTAAAGGTATTTGTGTTGGTGTCAAGGATTCATCTGCACCTTTTTTAAAGTTTTTGGACAAGCACAGTATTGCCCTGGGTCAAGTTGTTAAGGTGTTGGAAAAAGAGGAGTTTGATGGCTCCTTTATTATAGAAATTAATGACAAAAGGATGCATATTTCCAATCAAATAGCATCAAATTTATATTTAAAAATTGATAAATAACTATGGAACAGATAATTGATTATTTTGAATCTATAGACCCAATTTTAGCGGCATTTTATGCCACTCTTTTTACTTGGGGCTTAACCGCTGCAGGAGCGGCATTGGTTTTTTTGTTCAAAACTATGAACCGAGCAGTCTTGGATGGCATGTTGGGGTTTACAGGTGGAGTAATGGTGGCCGCTAGTTTTTGGAGCTTACTTGCCCCAGGGATTGAAATGAGTCCGGGCGAAGGTTTTGTAAAAGTGATTCCTGCTGCAGTAGGATTCTTGTTAGGGGCTCTATTTCTTTTTGGGTTGGACAAAGTACTCCCGCATTTACATATCAATTTTAAGGAAAGTGAAGCTGAAGGTGTAAAAACACCTTGGCACAGGACTACCTTATTAACATTGGCAATTACGCTTCACAATATTCCGGAAGGCTTAGCTGTAGGTGTTCTTTTTGGTGGTGTAGCAGCCGGTTTTGATGGTGCAACTATAGGAGGTGCCGTTGCATTGGCCTTGGGGATTGGTTTACAGAATTTCCCAGAGGGTTTTGCTGTTGCCATGCCTTTAAGAAGACAGGGGATAAGTAGAAGGAAGAGCTTTTTATATGGACAAGCATCCGCATTGGTGGAGCCATTTGCTGCGGTTTTGGGCGCCTGGGCGGTACTTACATTTCAACCTATTTTACCATATGCCTTATCTTTTGCTGCAGGAGCAATGATTTTTGTTGTTGTGGAGGAAGTCATACCAGAGACCCAACTGGATAAGCATACAGATATTGCTACCATGGGATTTATTGGGGGTTTTATTGTAATGATGAGTTTGGATGTTGGACTTGGTTAAATTTGATTTTTAATAGAAGAAATACCTTTTACTCTCCAATAAGATCAAACACACCTTTGGTCAAGAAAGTACTGGTAGCACCAAATTCCCCTACATTTTTAACAGCGGTATAACCACCATAGGTGTTGCCGGTTTTAATTTCCACTTGTTTAAAAGTATAGCCTGTTTCATTTTTGGAATCCATTAGAAGCACATAGGAAATATCATTTATGGTAACAATTGCTTCTGTTGGCAATGCCTGTTCCAATGAAGAATCTGTAATTATTGAGGCATCCACAAACATCCCTGTTAAAATGTTTTGATTGGATTCATCTTTAAGATGTCCGTGTACTTTTATAGTTCTGCTTTCATCAATAGAGGTGCCTATTAAATAAACTTCCGCTTCATAGGTTTCATCCGAAGCTTCTGGGATAACAAACAGTATTTGTTGTTCTTTTTTAATTTTCATGATGTCTTTTTCAAATACAGATAACTCTAGATGAATATGGTCGTTATCAATAATTTCCAAAATGGACGTTGCTGGGGAGACAAACATGCCTTTGGTTATATTAACTTTTGTAATACTTCCACTAATTGGAGCGTAGATGGGAGCTGTTGTAGTAATTATTCCATTTTCAACATTGGCTATGGAGATGTTGAGCATGGATAATTTTTTACGGAGACCGTTGTGCCTTGCAAGGGCGGTTTTATATTCACTCTCTGATTGAAGATACTTTTTTTGAGAACTTATATTTTCATCAAAAAGGATTTTTTGGCGGTCATATTCAGATTTTAAATAAACCAAACTTTCGTTTAGTTCAATATAGTTCTGTTGCATGGTAACAAATTCTGGATTTTCAATAGTCACCAATGCCTGTCCCTTTTTCACGGAATCCCCAATTAGAAAAGGAGTATTTTTAATATACCCTCCCATTGTGGCATTTATGACCACTTTATTCTCTGGCGGAACATCTATCATTCCATTGGTCTTAACAATCACAGGAAAAGATTTTTCTTCCAAACTTCGCAGTTCCATGGAACTTTTGTCAAATTGTTCTAGGGAAATATTGATTAGGTTGCTGGCAGTTTGTGCATTGTCCTTGACAGTTTCAGCTCCTTTTTTTTCAGAAGAATTGCAACTGGAAAAGTTTGCTACTAGTGCTATGATGGCTATTTTATATATGAAATGTTTCATGAACATGATTTTAAAGAGTTAGGTAGTTAATATTGATGACTGTTTGGTTGTATTGGTTGAGATTGTCCAAATAACCAAGCTTAACTTCATAAGCATTTTCAATGCTCTGTATATATTGAAAAAAATCTATTTCCCCATTTTTAAAACTTACCATGGCAGTTTTAAGAATTTCATCGGATAGGAAGGAACCTTCCTGTTCATAATAGACCAGGGCCTTTTCTCGTTTTGTGAATTCTGCCAATAGGGCATTGTAGTGTGTGTTCAATTGAATTTTATAATCCTTGGATTCCTGCAAGGCTATGTCTTCTGCAATCCGTGATGCTTTAATTTTTGAAGATTGCCCACCAAACAATAAAGGTATTTTAAGCCCTAGTTGATACCCATAAAGATTCTCATTTAAGTTATCATTGGTACCCACAAAATAATTAAGGCTTATATCGGGCAACAATTGCTGTTTCTGCACATTGTTATGTGCTTTCATTACTCCCAATCGGTTTTGATAATAGACCATTTCTGGGCTTTCCTCAATACCAATTTTCTCTAATGGAATTTTATTGATGGGAACCGGGGCAATTTTAATACCGTCGTCCGTCTGAACCCGCTTTATTAAATTGCCATAAGCCACCGAAGCATCTTGAATTGCCTGATTGTACAGGATATTTATTTGTTTTTGTTTGGACTGTGCCGTTATCTTTTCTAGATAATTGGTTTCGCCCAATTCAAATTTTCGCTGTGCCATGCTGGAAAAATTTTGATAAATACTGTCCAGCATTCTATAAACACCTTCCTTTTCCTTTTCGTAAAGGTATTGGTAGTAATTTGCCGTAACTTCCCGTTCTAGCCCTTTCTTTTGAATTTCGTAGGTACTGGATGCTAGGTTGTAACTGGTTTTATTCAATTTTTTTTCAGCAAAATATAGGGATGGAAATAGAAAATCCTGTTGTACACCAAATACTTTTAGAGGGTCATTGTTTACGGCAAGATTGTTCTCATCATAATGGTAATACACTTGAGTCTTATCAAAACTAAAAGCACTATTTATTAGTGCATTGGATTGCTCAACTTTGAGTTCTTCAGCTTTTAGACCCGCATTGTTTTTTATGGCCAGTTCAATCAAATTGTCCAAGCTCAATGGTTTTTCTTGTGACCTAGCAGATAATGAAAAGCACATTAAAATCAATAAAATCCCCAATCCCTTAGGGCTTTTTTTATGTCTTGGAGTGCTTAAATATCCATATAATACAGGTAGCACAACCAAGGTCAAGAGTGTTGCTGTAATTAGCCCACCAATAACTACAGTTGCCAGTGGCCTTTGTACTTCTGCCCCTGCGCTTGTAGATAGGGCCATGGGCAAGAACCCTAAAGCGGCTGCTGAAGCCGTAAGCAATACTGCCCTTAACCTATCTTTTGTTCCTTGTTTAATGAGTGCTTCCATGCTTTCATATCCTTTGGTTTTTAATTCTTTAAAATGCTCAATTAGGACAATGCCGTTAAGGACTGCAATACCAAATAGAGCTATAAACCCTACCCCAGCAGAAATACTAAATGGCAATCCCCTTGCCCATAATAATAATATGCCACCAACCGCAGCAAGGGGTATGGCAGAATAGATGATCAATACTTCCTTGACCGATTTAAAGGCAAAATAGAGCATCACAAAAATTAATAAGAGTGCTATGGGGACAGCGACTTTTAACCTGGCCGTTGCACTTTGCAGATTTTCGAACTGGCCGCCGTAGGTTATGGAATAGCCTACGGGCAATTTTACATTGTCATTGATCAATTTTTGAACATCATCCACAACAGATTGTAGATCTCGGTTGCGGACATTGATTCCCACTACAATTCTTCGTCTGGTATCATCCCTGGATATTTTTGCAGCACCTTTTTGATAGGTAATTTCCGCAAGTTCGCTCAGTGGAATTTTTCCACCGGAGGGTACATCCACATACAGATTCTTCAGATTGTCAATATCCTTTCTATTTTCTTTTTCTAAACGGACCACAAGGTCGAACCTTTTTTCACCCTCATAAATACTGCCCACGGTGCGCCCGGCAAAGGCCATGGATACCATATCATTTAGATCTTTAATGTTTAGACCATATCGAGCAATTTTTTCCCGATGATAAACCACACTCATTTGGGGAAGTCCAACAATCTTTTCCACCGAAATATCTGCGGCACCGGGTACATTTTCAATCAATGATTTTATTTCGTTGGCCTTTTTGTTGAGAATATCCAAGTCTTCCCCAAAAATCTTAATGGCAATGTCTGCCCTTACCCCTGTAATCAATTCATTAAAGCGCATTTCTATGGGTTGTGTAAATTCTACTTCCATACCGGGAATAATGGCAAGCGCTTCTTTGAATTTATCGGCCAGGTCATCCTTGGTTTTAGCAGAGACCCATTCTTTAATGGGTTTTAAAATAATGATCACATCACTTTCTTCCATGGACATGGGGTCTGTGGGAACTTCTGCTGCACCTATTCTGGTGACCACCTGTTCCACCTCTGGAAACTCATCTAGCAGTATTTTTTCAATTCGTGTGGTGGTTTCTATGGTTTTGCTCAGGGATGTTCCCGTCTTTAAAATAGGTTGAATCACAAAGTCGCCCTCATCCAAGGTGGGAACAAATTCACTTCCCATGGTGCTAAATAAAAAGGCAGCGAGGGCAAGCAAAAAAATTGAAATACCCAACACCCATTTTTTACTTTGCAAGGCCCAATTTATAATGGAGTCAAATAGGTTGTTTAGCCAGCTCATTAAGCGAACCGAGATATTTTTATCGGATACGTTTGATGGTTTTAAAAACATGGATGCTACCACTGGGACATAGGTAAAGCAAAACAACATGGCACCGATCAATGCAAAACTAAAGGTAAGTGCCATGGGCTTGAACATTTTTCCTTCCACACCACTCAGTGAAAGAATAGGAATAAATACAATAAGGATAATGAGCTGTCCAAAAATGGCGGAACTCATCATTTTAGAGGCGCTTTTTATGGTGATGGTATCCTTTGCTATTTGATTGTCTAGTTTGGAAAGCAGTTCCAGTTCAGATTTTTTTGAGGTAATCCTAAATGCAATAAACTCCACAATGATGACTGCACCATCAATGATTATCCCAAAATCAATGGCTCCCAAACTCATTAAATTGGCATCTACACCAAAAATATACATTAGGGAAAGTGCAAACAACAAACAAAGGGGTATAACAGAGGCCACTACCAATCCAGAACGAAAATTACCCAATAAGAGCACCACTACAAAGATGACGATCAAACATCCCAAAATAAGATTTTCGGTAACGGTAAAAGTTGTTTTTGCTATGAGCTCGCTTCGATCTAAAAAAGGATTAATATAGACGCCCTCTGGCAAAGATTTTGATATGGATGCCACACGCTCCTTTACTGCATCTATGACTTCTTTGGAGTTGGCGTCCTTTAGCATCATCACCTGACCCAATACTTTCTCGCCTTGGCCATTGCCTGTAATGGCCCCAAAACGGTTGGCACTGCCATAATCTACCTGTGCTACATCTTTAATATAAACGGGTATGCCCTCGGTTGTTTTTACCACAATATTTCTAATATCATCTAAAGTGGTTACTAGCCCTTCCGCTCTAATGAAGTAGGCTTGGTTCACCTTTTCAATATATCCACCACCGGCTATACTATTGTTCATTTCTAAAGCCGTAAACACTTCATGGGCCGTAATGCCCATGGCCAACAACCTTTCTGTGGTTATGGCCACTTCATATTGTTTTAAACGCCCCCCCCAAGTGTTTACTTCCACGACTCCAGGAATACCAGAAAGCTGTCTTTTTATAATCCAGTCCTGTATGGTTCTAAGGTCGGTTGCATTGTATTTATCTTCATATCCTGGCTTAACATCCAAGATGTATTGGTATATTTCTCCCAATCCTGTGGTGATAGGCCCCATTTCTGGAGTGCCAAATCCGGCAGGGATTTTTTCAGATGCTGTTTTTATTTTTTCTGCAATGAGTTGACGTGGGAGATAGGTGCCCATATCGTCTTCAAAAACGATGGTGACCACGGACAAACCAAATTTGGAAATAGAACGAATTTCCTTAACCCCTGGAAGGTTGGCCATTTCCAGTTCCACGGGATAGGTGATAAATTGTTCCATATCCTGAGTGGATAAATTTCTTGATGTTGTAAGCACCTGTACTTGGTTGTTAGTAATATCTGGAACAGCACCAATAGGGATTTGGGTGAGCGAATAGACCCCAAAACCGATAATAAATAAGGTAAACAAGAGTACAACAAACTTGTTCTTAATACTAAAATTGATGATATACGAAAGCATAATCCATTATATAAAGTTGTGAAGCTACTGGTATATAGCTTGTTAAAAAATGATATGTGTCAATAATGAATTAAGCGTGCCGGGGTGGCTGAAAAGGGCCATCCTTTTCAAAAAGCGAATAGGAGGCCTGATAGAAGTAATTGGTTGCACTATCCATCCTAAATTCTGGAGTGCTTGTATATAAAAAAGCCTCATTAAGAACAAAGGCAGAAAGCGTTACGGTATGGGCTTGGTGCTGAAAGGGCATTTCTTCATGCTCTTCCTGTTCCTCTTGATGTTTTTGGCTATGTTCTGCTTTTAATTCCCCGTAGTGCTTGGAAAGAAATACCAAAAAATTATCCCCATATTCTTCTGAATGGAATTGGGCATGTTCTATCAATTCATCCAGTTCAACAATTTCGCCAATGCCAATATGGAAACTTTGAACCAAAATTAGAAAAGAGATCGCTATGGAAATAAATTTTGTCATAAAATGGTCTATTAAAGATAAAACATTTTAGAGAACCTTTCTTTTCACAAGTACAATTCATTCACAGTTTAGGATTGTTCTAAATAATTGATTTAAATATATTTAGATTGGAAAATAGTTTTTTTTTAAGTCTCAATGAGTTATAATCGATTGGGTCAGTTGGTATTCTACCAATATTCGAAAACCCTAAAAATTTTCCCGTTCCTAAATTCAAAAAGAGTCATTTCCGATTTATCTTCTTGATTTTCTTCTTCATTTTTATTGACAAATATTTTTTCCACTACAACAGCATTTAACCCTACAATTTTATTGATAATTTTAAAGTCAATAATACTGCCGTCATAACCCCCATTTTTCTGATTCTGTAGATAACCATTGTACAAATCTTCTCGGGTATAGGTTCCTCCATATTTTGGGTGGACATATGTAAAGTCATCTGTAAAAAGGTCAAAAATGGCATTGATGTCCTCTGCCTTTGAATTGGCCTGAAACACTTTAAGATTTAATTCATAGTACTTATTAATAACGGAATTTAGTGAGTCTTTATGAGCTTTTGTTGCATCTTGGGCACTAGTTGCAGTACTCAAGCCTAGTAAAAGAAGAATTAAAATCTGGGCTTTAATAAATTTGACCATGTAGTATTATTTTTGGAGTAATATAGTGGCAATTTTAGCTAAAACCAAAAGACTTTAAGAAGCTACTTAGCCATCTGAACTTGTTATTCTTTTGATCATTCCATTGAAAATAAGGCCATGGAAAGGAAGAACAGAGTACCAATATAATCTTCCCCATAAACCTAGTGGTCTAAAGGTGGCGGTTTGGATCAATTTATCATCAACTATTTTAAATTCCAGCCAAGCTTCACCGGGCAATTTCATTTCGGCAAATAAAAGCAACCTTCCTTCATCTTTATTTGCATACAAAACTCTCCAAAAGTCCAGAGCATCTCCTGTATTTAATGAATTTTCATTGGTACGGCCTCTTCTTAAGCCAACTCCTCCGCTCAATTTATCTACAAAGCCTCGTATTCGCCACAGCCAATTGCCATAGTACCATCCGTTTTCGCCGCCAATTGCCCATATTTTTCGAATGCACTCTTCACGGTTTTCAATTTTCTTTTCCCGAACATCCAAAAAGCATCCATAGGAGGGTACTTGTATGAACTCGGATATATTTACATTGAAACCGCTGCTTGCATAGGCATCTTTCCAGCTAGAAACTACTTCATTGCTTTCAATTTTTCTAAAAGCTCTTTCAAGGGATTCTTTGTACCCCAATGGTTTTATTCCTAAAATGGAGTTCAGTTCGTTAGTACGGCAAACCACTTCAATTTTCATGCTATTAACTAGTGCTGCAGCGAGTTTGTATGAGGTTGAGGTCACAAAATATAACCAGTAGGAGGAGAGCTTGGGGGTCATGACAGGTACGATAAAAATATAACGTTTTAAATTTCTTGTACGGCCAAACTCTAGCAACATATCTTTATAGGACAATATATCTGGCCCCCCAATGTCAAAATCCCGATCAAATGTTTTTGGGTTAAAAATAGTTTTTGAAAGAAATTTAATAACATCGGATATTCCTATAGGTTGGCACTTGGTATTTAGCCATTTGGGGGTAATCATAACAGGAAGTTTTTCTACCAAATCCCTTATAATTTCAAAAGAGGCGCTTCCTGAGCCAATAATAATCCCGGCTCTTAAGGTTGTTAAATTATAGCTTCCCTTGCCAAGTTCTACTTCAACATTTTTTCTTGAGGCCAAATGTTTTGATAAGGAAGATTCATTCACAATACCACTTAAATAAACAACATGCTGTGCGTTGGTTTTGTTTAACGCATTTCTAAAATTTATGGCAGATTTTTGTTCCAGTATTTCATAGTCGGAAGAAGCTGACATTGAATGAACCAAATAAAATGCCCCATCAATATCTTTTGGAATTTTTTTCAAAGAATCATTATCTAACAAGTCAAGTTGTAGTATACTTATTTTAGATTTTAAATATCCTGGCGGATTAAATCTATTGACATCCCTAACGCAACAGATAACATCATGTCCTTCTTCCACCAAAACGGGAAGAAGTCGTTTTCCAATATATCCAGATGCACCTGTAAGTAATATTCTCATTTTTTTGGGGAGGAACAAGCCCCCATTTTTTATTAAACTTTAATAAATGTTTTGTTTCTGTACATGTACCATAGTAACAAATAGAGAATTCCAAAACCGCCAATGGTGGTTATAATGCCATAATAGGCTCCCGTATATTGCTCTAATCCAAAGAATAAAAAATTGGCAATTTTAGGAAAGCTCACTACATGGGAAATCACATATGCCGTTATGGCGTTCATGCCAATCACTTTTAATGGGAATGACCATTTTATGTTCTTTCTCACATCAATAATCCAATAGAACAAAGCCATCAAAAGAAAACAAACTCCCGATGATGCCAATACAAAGGAGCTTGTCCATAGTTTTTTTACAATAGGATGCCATATTCCCCATATTAAGCCCAATACCAATCCAACTACTCCACCAATTAATAAATAGAGTAAAACTTTTTTTCGGGGCAGTTTAGATTTAATTAATTCGCCCGCGAAAACTCCTGATAGCGTTGTGGCCGTAAATCCTAGTCCGCTCAGTAGCCAGGTATACTGGGTGCCATCATCAAACCTGCCAAAAATTAAATGGTCAATGTACAAAGCAAAACTACTGTCTGGCAGTAACGTACTCCTTCCAACACCGGGAACATAGGGAACCGTTAGAATCACTGCGTAAAGAATAAGGCACAATACAAAAATGAGGTAGAGCCATTTTCTTTTCAGGTGAATATATGCAATGCAAGAAAAAAAGTAGCCAACAGCTATGGCCTGTAACGTATTGCTAAAGACATGAAATTTCTCGGCATCCAGTGCCAATAGATTGCCCTGCACGATCCACCCAAGAACAAATAATATGACAAAACGCTTTATAAGCTTTCTGTATATGGAGGCCGCACCCTTACTTTCTTGGATTCTTTTGGATAGTGAGAATGGAATTACCGCACCGACCACAAACAAGAACAAGGGCATTACTATGTCATAGAAAGTGGAACCAAACCATTCTGGATGATTAAATTGTTCTGCTAAAGATTTTGTAAAGGAAGACCCTACACCTTGGTGGAGATTTATAAAAAATTGGTCTGCAAAAATAATCAACAGCATATCAAAGCCTCTCAAGGCATCAATTGAAAGTATTCGTTCAGATTCTTTTATATTTTTATGCATCGTATTATTTCCTGATAAGCTTTAGTCCCATAAAGGTTTTACTTTCTTTACTGGATTAGAAGTTTTTGAAAACCAACTTAATCCATATCCAAATAGTTTTGGAGGTGAGTTCCTTACTGTATCCTTAACATAATCAATATTAACACTGCTAATTGACCCATTTGTTCCTAAAACCCAATTGGATTGTACAGGTAATAGGGTCATGCTCAAAGAATCACTTGTAAGATTTGGACGCTGAGCAAGGAAAGGCGTAATCTGCGCAAAAACTTCATTTCCATTTGCAATGGTAAGGAACTGTGCATCAACTGTATGTTCAACTGTTTTTGTTGTGTCATTCTTTCTTCTTGAGGCCCAACCAATTTTGATAGGATATCCCTTTCTTATTAAAGATATAAGTTCGTCTTTACTGCCAAAGACTTTGTTTCCGCCCCTATCCGTTTTGTAAACCAATTTCCATTCGTCAGTACTTAATGTATTCTCTTTTTTGTTTTCCCCTAGGCTACAGCCTACGAGAACTAGTGCTATTAAAATATTTAAAAGAGGTTTAATTTTCATGATGTTCTATTTAATGTACGCTATACCATTTGTTTGTGTATGGAACGAGTGTATAAAAGGACGCTAACTTTTCGGATTTACAAAGAGCCTAATTTTTATATTTTGTAATTATCTTTCTTTTTCAATATTCAAATCAAAGGATTTGGCAGACTTCGAAAACACGCCCAAACCAATTAATTTATCACTCTATGCCCTATTTGCAATTGCTAATGTTGTGGCCAGTGTCATCTTGGAAAATCTGGAAATAGCTTTTAGCTTGCCTCTTCTTGACTGACCTTTGCATAATCATTGGAATATTTTGCTAATTTGTACAACTGGCTGAATATTGGTATAGTTAGGGATGTCACTAACGATTTTTTCCGCATTTGGTCCGAAAGAATTTTGATAGGACGAAAGCTTGTCAAAGGATAAATATCCAATAGCCAAATATGGAATTGGGTCATCTGGCGTTCTGCCGGCTATTCCCTCATCAATTGCCAAAAGCTTTAATGAGTCGCCCAATAAACTAGCAACCATTGGCATGTGTTTATTGGAATAGTAGTCCATGTCAAATGTCTTTCCGTCACCGTTCGGATATAGTATCGTCACTTTGATCATGCCCTTTTTATTTGTGAAAGTATCTGTTGGTGCATTCTGCTGGCAATTGGCATGGAGTGCAATGACACCAAGGATTAAAGTGATAATTTTGATTTTCATTTTGTTGAGATTTAATGATTCGTTAAAAGCTAATATTTTCTAATGCCTTTGTTATATGGCGTTTTCTTTTCTTTAAAGATATCTTATTCATCGATATCTGCTATTTTCTTTACTTTTCCATCGTTCATTTAAACAAATCAAATTTCTTTTCCCTACCAATCCCACGGGGCTCTAATTGCAATTTTACTAAAATTAATTTTCAGGGAGTTTTTTTCTTTTCACTATAAGCCAGATACTTAGTGAAAGTTCTGCCATAAGCATTGTTGACATTATTATTAACTGAAGTGTTTTGGGCAGATGAAGATCTACAAAAAATACAATATATGTAAACGATGCAACCACTAACAAAATACCTAGGCTTTTTGGGATATAGCCTGACTTGAGAACCGAATAACCAAGTACAAAGATATGTAAGGCAAAAAATATGTATCCAATAAGTTTTATGGATGCATAGCCGTAAACATCGATAATTTGAATTGCCAGACAAAACAATCCAATTATTAAAGTAAAAGCGTATAAAAGCCTGAGAACTGCCATAAGCAAAGCAAGATTCTTATGGGCTGGTTTAAGCACCACAAATAGAGCGAGACCTATAATAGAATCAAGAATAAGTACGAGTAGATAACCAATTATAGCAAAACCAAAGAGTTTCCCATTAGCTTTAATATCGTTGGCTAAAGCTTCTGTATCACCAGGAACTACAAAATTAGCTAAAAGAAAATCATCAACTAAGGTTACAATGAAAACCGAAGTTATAAACGCTATCCCTACAACCATTGCTGCTTTGCTTGGTGATGAATGAGTTATAGAACTTTTCATACATATTACTTTTTATAGAATGCCATATAACCGTCTCGGCCATGAGTAGTTGCGTGGGTTAGTACTAAACTTTGCAAGTACGCACCAAACTGGAAATCCGCGAGGATTTTCGCAGGTAGGCTTGCACTAGCAATTAATTTTATATGGTGTTGGTCACTGGCTTTTTTGTTCAGTTCAATTGCCTTTTAAAACTACAAAACAAGAAATTCTGCGTGGTGTCAAATGGTGTTAAGTGGTCTTCTGTTACACACTTAATTTTGTCAAAACCATCCTTCAATTCCGATGTTAACTCCTCTTCGTTGTATTGTTTTATTTCAAGTCCGCTACATTTTTTAGGTCCATTTTGCGAAAAGGTTCCTATTGTCAAAAATCCGTTTACAGATTTTCTTGCTGTTTTCATATATTTTTTTATTTGGTCGGTCGAAGTTAGAAAATGAAAGGTTGCTCTGTCATGCCAAACATCAAAAGTCATATTTGGTTCAAATTCTGTAATGTCGCTTACAATCCAATTCACTTTGTTCGCTTTTTCCCCAAGTCGGTTTTTTGCTTTTTCAAGTGATTTAGAAGAAATGTCAAGAACACTAACATTTTCAAATCCTTCATCAAGCAAGTAATCCACAAGTTTACTGTCACCACCGCCTATATCTATTATTTTTGCAGTTTTCTCTAATCCGAAAGAAAGGATAAATTCAAGTGAAGTTTTCGGCTTTTCTTGCGTCCAACTAACTTGGTCTGGATTTTTGGTTTCATAAACTGTTTCCCAATGTTTTTTTCTGTTTAATTTCATTGTTAGGTTCGTTTTTTATGCTTGTTGCCAACTTTTGAGTTAAACGTAGTTCAGCTATGAGAATGAAGATACGATAAAATGGTGGTACAAAGCCATAGTTAGTGGCCAGTTGCATTCTTCCAATCTATTGCGTAGCTTAGAGTAACCAAAAGAATAATGAGAATGGCAATGAAGAAAAGAAATTGGTTTTGGAATGCGTTGATTGTACTTACACTGGTCACGTGTATATTGGCTTTTGTGGCACATTATAAAAATTGGACAAAAGTAGAGGGAGATGAGTTCCAGATATTATCTGGAATCTACTATCAAAAAATATTGTTTTCGGACATCGACAAGGTCTCTATGGTAGACAAACTGCCGGCGCTGGAAAGGGCGTCTGGATTTTCTGTGACCACCACTGAGAAAGGAGTTTTTAGGGATTCCATTTCCAATCATAAGGTGTATGTTTTTGTGGACGATCTAGAGCAGCAAAAGATAAAGTTGGAATATAAGGACTCACTAGAGCTGTTCCTTAATTTTAAGGATTCCCTTAGAACCCAAGAACAATTTAAATTTTTTAAGGCCAATGTGATGAAAGAAGAATAAAGTGTTTTTTACTCCTATACCAACCCATTGTTTTTGGAAATTTTACTATAAAATTTTTCTGTTGTTATTGGAGCCCAAAACCTTGGAATGGCCTTTAGTTATGGTGTAGGAAAAAGATTATTAATATTTTATAAGATATTAAATTCCAGCAGTTTGGAATAAACACGTTTTTTTTGCGTTCAATTATAGGGTGAGCCTACATGAAATTAGTTTTCCGTGAATGTAGAGATCCTAAATCTTAACCAAAAACCTTTAATCTATGAAAAAGAACACAAGCCTACTGTTTTTACTTTTCATCACATTGTCACATTCATTAAAGGCCCAAGAATCCGTAGATATTGATGGACGTTTGCAACCACTTTTAAATGATTTTTTTGAACAGTGTAAAAAGTACAATATTGACTATCACTCTAAATTATTTGAATTAGAAAAAATTGACATTGTACAAACTTTGCCACTGGCCGAAAACGGAACAGTTTTGGGTAAAGTCGAAAGGAACGCAGCTGGTGAAGCACAAAACATTCTAATAAATTGGGCCGCATTACTGGACCCAGAGATTCTAAAAGTGGTAGCGTTTCATGAGTTTGCCCACCACTTTTTAGATTATAAACACACTTGCCAAGATTGTAATGAAATTATGGCCGTAACCAATACCAGTTATTTTGATATAGCTAGGGATTGGGATAACCAAGTGGAACATTTGTTTATTAGTTCGCCTTTGTATATGGCCCAAAATACAAGTGCCCATGTAACATCTTTATCGTTTGATTGATATTTTTATGGTCTTTACCATTAAATTTGTGCTCTTAAAATAGAACTATGATTTTTTTGGTACAAATAGTAGGGGCGGTATATGGATTGCTGGCAGTGATTTTTGGTGCTTTTGGCGCCCATGCCCTAAAAAAGAAGTTTACAGAAGACCAATTAAAAAGTTTTGAAACTGGAGTTAAGTACCAAATGTACCATGCTATCTTATTGTTGGTATTGGGCTTTAATTTGCCGTTTAGTTCTTCTTTGGAAACTAATATGGCCTATTGTTTTATACTGGGCACTTTTTTATTCTCTTTTAGTATTTACGGCTTGTGCCTTACGGCTTCCAAAGGTAAAAAGTGGAAGTTTCTTGGACCTATTACCCCCATCGGCGGACTTTTTTTAGTCCTCGGATGGGGGTTGTTGCTGTATAGGTTTGTTAGGAATTTTATATAGCCTAAAGCCTTAAGTACATGTTTCCGTTGATTGTGTTCAAACGCAGTCTGTATTTGCCTTCTTGGACGCTGCCTTCTATTTTTTGACCTACATGACGATTGGTGGAAGTGAATTTTAGTTTTTCATCTGCATAGATATCCCCATGAATGGTTTCTGCAACTAAATTTGCATTTATCATTTTAAGGTCTATTTCGCCATTTATGGTTTTTAAATCCATATTTCCCGCATATTTGGCAATGTCTATATCTCCATTGATGAGGTCGGCACTAAATTCACCTTCAATAAGTTCGGACTTTAAATTTCCGTTGATGCTGCTAACATTGAATTTTGCATTTTTTGGCACGTAGAGAACGTAGTTAAATTCATACTCGTCACCCGTGGAAAAATATCTTTTTCTTTTACCGGGATTGTTCTTTTCGTACTCATCCCAAATCTTTTTAAAGATGGGCTCCGCATTGGAAACAATACTAATTGTGGAGCTATTCTCCTTTACATCCAATTCATACAAATCCAAATACTTACCATCTTCTGTAAAAATATCCGCCTTAAAATAAATGGTGGACTTATCCCAAGTTTTTACCTCAATCTCTGAGGCGAACTTTAATTCTACATCGATGGTTTGATTCTTGTACTCGATGTTCTTTTCAATAACTTTTTGCGCATTGATCGTAAAGCTGATGAAGCTTAACAAAAAAACTAATTTAATGTTTTTCATGACTGTTCGTTTTTTAGACGCTGTTCTGGTTTCAGCACCAATTAATTGATTATTCTTTTCTTAGATATATATTTCCGTTGATGGTATTTAGTTTAATAGCCACACCACCATTATTTATAGCACCTTTGATTTTGTTTCCGGCAACTGCCCTTAGTCCATTTTTATCTGGGAGGGCCAGGTCAAAGTTGGTATATACATTTCCATTGAGGGTGCCCATATTTAGGTCTGCAGGCGTATTGGCAGGCATGGTAATATCCACTTCACCATTTACTGTGTTAATTGTAATTGGAGATTTCTGGCTCACCTTGGTAAACAACACTTCTATAGCTCCGTTTAGAGAATTGGCCGTTAAGGGGCCAGTAACGTTTTCAATAGTAATACCCCCATTTAACTCGGCGGTGGTTTCTATTTCTCCCTGGAAACCCGATATTTTTATGTCTCCCTGCCATGTGGTCTTGACCAAAACGTTTTGTGAAGCAGGAAGATAGATTTCTGCACTTTCGGATTTCTTTAAATTTCTAACAATAAGATTGTTTCCTTCTTTAATTACATAGAAACCTACATTGGTATTGTCCGAACCGCCTTCGCCAACCAATTTTAATCCTTTGGCCCTATCCGGGGTCTCATTTGAGCTTCTTGATTTGATCAAAAGTTCATTACTGCTATGGGTTTTTAATGTTACATCTGCTTGGGATTCTATTTTTACCCACTCAATCCCATCCAAGGACTTCTTATAATCTTCTTGTGCAAATAAGGTTGCACAAATAAAGCATGCTAAAAAAGTGATTTTTAATGATTTCATAATTTTTCGTTTTTTGATGTTTAAATTATACTTGGCAATACTGTTTTAATATGTTTCTTTACATAGGGTTGGGTGTCTTCTTGTTCCAAAAGTTCCTGCATGGGAGCAACCGCTTTTTTCTCTTGTATTTTCACCAAGGTTTGTATTACAGCTATTTGTATTCCGGGGTCTTTTTCTGTTTTCAATGAAATAATAAGCGCTTTTTTTACGGTTTCGGATGTGGTAAATTTTTCCAATGCCTCTACCGCTGATAGCCTTACATTGGCGTTTTCATCATGTAGCATCCTGTCTGCCAAAGCTTTTACTATAGCTTCATCTGGGGCAGAAAATTCATCAATATAATTAACGCCCTGTATGCGCTTACTGGCAGATTTGTTCTCCATAAGGGAAAGCATTGCCATTTGCTTTATGCCCAAACTTTCATTTTGAAGGGTGGCAATTTCTAAATTCATTTTTTGTTCTTGTTGATATTTTCCAAGAGCAAAACCCCCAATAAGTAAAGCAATACTTGCCGCTAGTTTTAACAGGTTGGGCATCCAAGCATTTTTTCTTGCTTGGGGCTGGGAATCCATAACAACTACTTTAGGGTTTTTTTGTTTTTCCAGCTCCAATGCCTCATAAAAATTGGACTTCAATTTCTCTGATGGAAGCACTTCTTTTTCACTATCAAAGGCTGTATGGAGGACTTGGAATTGTCGTAGTTCTTCCTTACATGAATCACAATCCTTTAGATGGGTTTCAATATTTTTAATTTGGGATTTCGTTAGTATACCATCCAAATACTCTGGCAGTAAATCCGTTATATGTTTTTTGTTCATCATTATATATTTTCAAAATAAATGGTCTTCAATTTTTTTAATGCCCTACTCACCCTTGTTTTAATTGCACCTGGGGTACTGCCCATTATTTCTGCCAATTCCGCATATTTTATTTCTTGGAAGCGGTTTAAGATCAGCAACTCTCTATCTGCAGTTTCTAGCTTGGAAAGTGCCTTGTGCAAATGGGTGTGCTCTTCATTTTTTTCTTCTATTTCATCATGCTCAAAGTGGATTACAGTATCCAAATCTTGATGTTTTTCAGCACTCCTTGTATAATGTGATTTAAGGCTGTTTCTCGCAATAGTAAATATCCATGAAACAAATTTTCCATTATTATAGGAGGTTCTGTATTTCATCACCTTATAAAAAACATCTTGCGTAATATCTTCGCTCAACATTTTGTCCTTCGACATTTTTAGAAGAAAATTAAACACATGTACATGATGTCTTTCAAATAAAACCTTGAGAAGGTCAAGGTCTCCCTTGGCAACTTCAGCCATAAGTTTTTCATCTGTTTGCTCTTCCAAGAACATGCTTTTAGTTGGTGTTCGTTATTATATAGTCAGGAATTTACAAAAGGTTACAACAATGTTTAAAATTATTGCGACTTATAATGAAAGAACAAAGGAGCTTAGAAACAAGTTCAGCAGAAGAAATGCCAGGTATGGGGAGAGTTTAAGGGATTATTTTGGAGAGGCGGGAACGGCTTCAAACCCCTTTATAGCTTGGTTGGGTTCTATGATATTGTGGCCTTCCCAAAATGTTGGGTCATAGCTTGGCATATAGGTTGGGAGCATATTGTTGTCCTCTTTAAAACTTTCAAAATTTTCATTGCTAACACCTTCGGTTTCAAAAACCACAATTTCATTTTTATCAATACTGGAAAAAACAAGGTCAATGTCCGCTGAAAGTTCGTTTTGTTTCCTACGCCCTTTTACATGCTTGTTCTTTTCAATAATTTTTAGAGGCCTTTTTATACCCATTCGGTTTCCAGTTTCTGATTCAAAGAAGCGTAGGCCATATTGGTTGTCATCATCTTTTGAGAATATAATTTTTCCCCTGGACAGATATGCATTGAGCGAAATGCCCAATAACCTAAAGGTTTTAACAGATTTTACATTTTCATAATCTGCTCGGATCAGTGCAAAATCATCGACATTTATATAAAGGGTGCCTTTGTAATCTTCGGAACGTTTGGGTTCAAAATCTACCACGTAAACGGCATCTTTACCTAAGTAGGTAAAATCCTTTAAAACAAATTCATACCTATTGGATTTTGACAGAAAATTTAAGTGGGAATCCTCTCGTATGGGTAAGCTGTTAAAAATGTCACCAAGTGCTCCTCTGCGGTATTTGGCAAAGTTTTTCTTTCTTTCCTCTTCCCATTTTTTTGTTTGTTCCAATTCTTTGTTTACGGCTTCAACATCAGTGGAATCCACATCCCCTTCAAAAAGCTCATCAGCATCCAATTTTGTTCCAAAAAGACCAGATTTCACTTTAAAATAGGAATCGGTTTTCACATTTTTTTTGATGATGTCATTGAACTTTTCTTCCAATTTCTCAAAATCCATTTCCATACTTTTATCATAAAGTTCCGACGCTTTAATAAGATCTAGTTTTTGTTTTTCTTTATTAAAATTACCATACAGATCACCTAGAACTTCTGTGTAGTAACTGTTGCTTTTTGGGACTGTGCTGATAACACTGTCCAGAAATTTTTTGTTGAGTGCTTCAATGGTGGACTTTTTTAAGGTATAATCCGTTTTGTTCATATTCTGAAAGGAAGACTTTCTAAAGAACAATCTTTTTTTGGTATAATTGGAACTGTAGTTTTTATCCAGGTTTTCTTTCACCAAATCAATAATTTCTTCTGCAGTAAACTCTTTGTTGCTTACAATTACCTCATTTAGTTCAATTTCTTTTGGACGTAATTGAATTGCATTTTCTGTGAATTCGCGCAGTGGTTTCTTAATGGTTTCGTACCCGATACAGGATATAAAAAGAGAGTCTGTTTCGGTTGCTCCATTCTCCAAAAGAAAAGTAAACCTACCTTCTTCATTAGTGATAACGCCTTTGTTCTTAAGCTGAACAGTTGCATAGGGGACAGGTTTTTGAGTGGCGGAATCTATAATTTTAGAACTAATGGTCTGCCCATAAGAAAATGAGTAGAATGCCAAAAAAATTAGAATGGAGGTAGAGGTCTTGTTCATAGAATGGTTTTGCAAGTAACAAATAAAGTAATGCGTTCTGTGATAGCAGGTGCTTTTTGGATTTCTTTAATACCTATTTATCCTTTTTTTAACGATTAAAGAAAAAGCGTTCTATTATAAAAGACATCACAACCAAGGAAAAGGTTGCCTAGGTAAACAAAAATGTGCTAGTGACAACCACAATTATCATTTCCACAGGCAGAATCCTTGCCTTTTTTAGAGGAGAAGAGTTTTTTAGGAAGAAAATAGGTTTTAACTAGATAGGCAATTGCTGCAGCTAAGATCAAATAAACCACTATGTTTTGAAAAATATCCATGCTATTTCAAAATTTGATAAGCAATTAAAGCTACAATGTAAGCAAAAGCGCTCATAAATACCAATTGCATAATAGGCCATTTCCAACTATTGGTCTCCCGTTTTACAATGGCCAGCGTACTCATACATTGCATGGCAAAAGCATAAAAAAGCAACAAAGATATTCCGGACGCCAAATTAAATAAAGGCCGTTGTCCAGTTGGGTCAACTTCAGCAGCCATTCTGCTGGTAATGGTTTCTTGTTCATCACTGCCCACACTATAAATAGTAGCAAGAGTTCCCACAAAAACCTCTCTAGCAGCAAAAGAAGTAATAAGTGCAATGCCTATTTTCCAATCATACCCCAAGGGTCTTACAATGGGTTCAATGGCTTTGCCAGCATATCCTATATAAGAATGTTCCAATTTGTAACCTGCTACTTCTTGGCTTTCTGCCTTGTTTGTAAGGTCCAGCTTTCTAACTTCCAAAGAATCTTTAATAGCTTCAATACCTATGGTGTATTTTTTTTGAAGAACACTGTCATTAAGGGCAACGGAATAGGCATTTAAACTTTCCTCAATGTTTCTTTTATTATAGTCGGATAGACCCTTGGATGCAATTCTTTCTTTTACAATTCTTTCTGCATTCTTAAAGTTGGACGAAATCCCATTAGAGCCCAAAAACCAAAGAATAATACTAATGGCCAAGATTATTTTACCTGCACCATAAACAAAACTTTTTGTTTTTTCCAGAACAGTGTAGACTACATTTTTTAACAATGGAAGTTTGTAGGTGGGCATTTCCATTACAAAAAAGGAGCGACTCTTTATTTTTAAAATTTTGTTTAAAATCATTGCAGATACAATAGCCGCACCAAAACCGATAAGGTATAACAACATTAATGTTAATGCTTGATAACTTAATCCTAAAAATCTACCTTCAGGAATAACTAAAGAAATAATGATTAAATATACTGGCAAACGAGCGGAACAGGTAGTAAAAGGGGTCACCAAAATAGTAATTAGCCGTTCTTTCCAGTTTTCAATGGTTCTGGTAGCCATAACGGCTGGAATGGCACATGCGGTACCAGAAATCAAGGGAACAACGCTTTTCCCACTTAACCCAAATGGACGCATTAATCGGTCCATAAGAAACACAACCCTACTCATATAGCCTGTCTCTTCCAATAGGGATATAAAAAGGAACAGGAATGCTATTTGGGGCACAAAAACAAGAATACCACTAATTCCCGCTAAAATTCCTTCTGTAATTAAATTCGTCAATACCCCTGCCGGCAGCCCATTTTTTATCCATTCTATTGCCGATGCCATTAGATTATCAATAAAATCTGTAGGATAACTGCTCCAGTCATAAATGGCCTGAAATATTGTTAATAGGATGAAAAAGAAAATTAGGTAGCCAAATACCTTATGGGTAAGGATTTTGTCCAATTTGGCCCTAAACCCTTTTGCTGCGGATAAATCTACTTTATAGGCTTCTTTAAGGATGTTGTTTATAAATTGATAGCGAACTACAGTTTCTTTGTGCTGTAATTTTTTAAGTTCGGACTTGGATTTAATGTCAAATGAGGAGAACCCTTTTAACATATTTTTCTCTATGGGCATAAAGTTGACATCTTGTGTAATGACCAACCATAGTTTATATAAATCCTCATTTGGGAATGCCTTTTTTAATCGCTCAAAATAGTCCGGGGCAATAATGGAGGTGTCAATATTTGGCTTGGAGGAAAGGTTTTTATAGTCCGCAATGAGTTCTTTTATTTTCTCTACACCGGTACCCTTCCTGGTGCTCACCAAGGCAATTTTGGTGTCTAATTTTTCCTCCAACAAGGGAATGTCCATGGAAATCCCTTTTCGCGACATTCGATCGGCCATGTTAATTACTAAAAGCGTAGGGATTCTTAAATCCTTTATCTGCGTAAAGAGCAAAAGGTTTCTTTTTAGGTTTTCCACATCACTTATGACCACCGCAACGTCTGGAAAATCTTTATTGTTTCTATTTAAAAGTAATTCCACTACCACACTTTCATCCAAGGAAGTGGTATTAAGGCTATAGGTTCCTGGAAGGTCCAAAATGTGGGCTTTTACCCCTCTGGGCAATTTGCAGATCCCTTCTTTTTTCTCTACGGTAATTCCGGGATAATTACCTACTTTCTGTTTAAGGCCTGTAAGTTCATTAAAAACAGAGGTTTTACCTGTATTGGGGTTTCCAATGAGCGCAACGTTTATTTGTTTGCTCATGCTTTTTGGGTATCATCTATGAGTTCCAGCTCAATCTGAATGGCAACAGATTTTCTAATGGCGATATGGGTTCCGTTCACATTGATATAAATAGGGTCTTTTAAAGGAGCTACTTGTACCAATTCCACCGTGTTTCCAGGTAAACAACCTAATTCCAGGAGTTTTATGGGCAGTATATCATGAACAAAGTCCTTTATGATTCCTTTTTGGCCTTTTTTTAAATGTGCAACAGTAATATTCAATTCTTATTTAGATTGATTATAAGTAAGGCAAAAGTAAATTAAAAAAGTGAAACAGTGGGTAAATGGCTCATGGAAATAGTTAAAATTATGGTTAGTAAGAAGCTCTTAGGATTTCTAGATCTTCCAATAATTTTTTAATTTCTTCCTCCTTGGTGCCATCATAGAAACCTCTAATCCTTCTTTTTTTATCAACTAGAATAAAGTTCTCGGTGTGTATCATATCATATGGCCCTCCATCACCATCGGTCTTAACCGCTAAGTAAGATTTTCTGGCCAGTTCATAAATTTGTTTCTTGTCTCCCGTTACTAAGTTCCATTTGGCATCATTTACACCTTTTTCCAAGGCATATTTTTTAAGTTGGGCAACAGAGTCTATTTGTGGAGTAACGGAGTGGGAAAGCAATAAAACATCATTGTCATTTATAATGTGTTTCTGTAGATCTGCCATATTTTTTGTCATGATGGGGCAAATAGTGGGGCAGGTGGTAAAAAAGAAATCCGCCACATAGATTTTATTCTTGTAATCTTCTTGGGTAATGGTCCGGCCGTTTTGGTTGGTCAATGAAAAATTGGCTATGGTGTGGTATTTTTTTACATGATACAGGGTACTGTCCACCAATTCTACATTTACCATGGAAGGTTGATAAATAGGCAATGTTTTTTTGGGTTGTAACGCATTGTAGAATAAGTAAACAATAATGCCCGAAAGCACTAAAAGTGCTATCCCAAAGAATTTATATTTACTAAAAAAAGAAAGCATTTATTTTTGTACAAAGGTAAGGCAGGGATAAAGAATTTAAAAGCAATACCACTTCTTTGCTGCTAAATGTTTCTTAAAAAGGGATGGTAGAAATTACTTTGCTTTTATAAGACCTGCTAAAAGTGTACTTTTGGGCGTTTTAATTATAGAAAATATACATGAGTCCTATCGCGATAAAGGTTATCCAATTTTTTTTAAGCCTTTCCTTTTTAATTGTCCTACATGAATTGGGACATTTTATTCCCGCAAAACTATTCAAGACCAGAGTAGAAAAATTTTACCTCTTTTTTGATGTTAAGTTTTCCCTTTTTAAGAAAAAAATAGGAGAAACCGTTTATGGTATTGGTTGGTTGCCTTTGGGGGGTTATGTAAAAATTTCCGGAATGATCGATGAAAGCATGGATACCGAAGCCATGAAAGAAGAACCTAAGCCATGGGAATTTAGAAGTAAACCAGCTTGGCAACGTTTGATCATAATGCTTGGTGGTGTAACAGTGAATTTTATTTTGGCTGTTATAATTTATATTGGTCTTGCCTATAACTATGGAGAAGAATACATCCAGGCAGATAGTGTAAAGGGTGGTATCTGGGTCACTGAAAAGGCTTTGGGAGATAAGTTGGGAATAATGACAGGAGATAAGATTATTGCCGTGGATGGCAATAAGATTAATAAACTTAGAAGAATAATTCCTGACATTGCCTATGGAAATACAATTACAATCAATAGGGACGGTAGAACATTTGAACAAGAAATTCCGGTAGATTTTATATCGGCAATATCCGAGGACAAGGATAAAATGAGGTTCATTAACTTTAGAAGACCTTTTGTAGTTAAAGAGGTTTCCAAAGGCTCTATCAATGAAAATGCTGGCTTTAAGGAAAACGACGCGGTGCTTGCCATAAACAATATAAAGGCGACCTATTTGGATGAGGTATCCCCAATTTTGGAAGACAATTTAGGCAAGAGTATTGCTGTTACCGTAAAAAGGGAAACAGGGGAGACAGCAACTATAAATGCCATGGTTTCCAAAGAAGGGAAGCTCGGTATTGCATTAAGGGGAGGATCCTATGAAGAGTTTGAGAAAATGGGGGAGTTTGAGTTGAAGACCCAGAAATATACTTTTATGGAATCTATCCCTGCGGGAATTGATATGGGGATTAAAACACTATCTGATTACATAAAAGGGATGAAAAAAATATTTAATCCTGATACCGGGGCGTATAAAGAAGTGGGCGGATTTGCGGCTATAGGGAGTCTTTTTCCCGATAGCTGGGATTGGGTTGCTTTTTGGAACACAACAGCTTTTATTTCCATTATCTTGGCCTTTATGAACATATTGCCCATACCTGCCTTGGATGGGGGACACGTAGTGTTTTTGTTGTATGAAATAGTCACGGGAAGAAAGCCCAGTGACAAGTTTTTGGAATATGCACAAATGGTTGGATTCTTTGTTTTAATAGCCCTTTTGTTATTCGCAAACGGAAACGATTTGTATAAATGGCTTTTTAAATAAGAAAACCCATCTTTTTTCTTTGAGATATATGAAAAATACATTTATATTTGCACCCGCTTAATGAGAATAAATTCCTCCTTAGCTCAGTTGGTTAGAGCATCTGACTGTTAATCAGAGGGTCCTTGGTTCGAGCCCAAGAGGGGGAGCAAAAAGCGAAAAGAGCTGCACATGAGTGTGGCTCTTTTTTTTTGCCCTTTTGGCGAGAAGTTTATGCCGAGCGCAGTCGAGGTAAGCCCAAGAGGGGGAGCAAATTAAGCTAAAGCCTTATCAGAAATGATAAGGCTTTTTTTGTTTTAAGCAAGTACATGCAAGGAATACGGGTTTTGTTTATACCAACTACACACTCTCCAATAAAAAGTTGGCCTATAAAGTTTTTAGGGGAAAAAGGATCTTATTGCGTGTTCTATATAATAAATTAAAATGTTAAAGCTTAAACTAATTGGATTGTAGAGCACCAATACTTAATTCGCTATTTTCTATTGCAATGGCCGCTTTGGGTAGCGTAATGGAAAAACTTGTTCCAAGACCTTTCCCTTCTGATTCTACGGTAATTTGACCATTATGCGACTCTATGATTTTCTTTATCATATAGAGACCCAACCCGGTTCCCTTAACTTTGGAATGGAAGCGCTGAAAAGGTAAAAATAGCTTTTTTAAGGATTTTTTATCCATCCCTGATCCGTTGTCTATGACTTGAAATTTTACAGAATCATCTATCTCGTAGGCTTTAACATGAATTGTGGGCAGCTTTTGATCGCCCATATATTTGATGGCGTTGTCCAAAAGGTTTCCAAATACCTGAATTATTCTATTTCTATCGCCATAAATGCTAGGTAGATTATCCTGGATATGTAATTTTACATTACCTGTATTTAGCTTTGCACTTACCAAATCCTTGGCCACCATCATTATCTGGTTGGCATCAAGAAGTTCTTTTTTGTTCTCGATCGTTCCAAGTCTTGCAATTTCAGTGATGTCCGAAATTAGATCACTCATGATATTACATGAAGTGTCTATTAATTCCAGACATTTTTCCATTTCAGTAGTGTCTTCGGCATTAAACTCCATAGGTAGAATACTTGCGATTCCCTTTATATTGTTTAAAGGGGTTTTTAAATCGTGTGAAACTGCATATGTAAATCGCTGTACTTCTTCATTCTTGGCGGATAATGCGTTGGCCGCTTCGGCCAGCTTTTTTTTCTGAAGCTGGAGCTCTTTGGTTCGGTCATGGATAAGTTGCTCTAGGTGGGCTTGGTCTTTTTTCATGCTCCGTACCCTAATTTTATAAAAGAGTATACCACCAAGTATGATGCATGCAATGAGTAAAGAACGAAACCACCATGTTTTCCAGAAGGGAGGTGTTATGGTTATGAATAGGGATGTTTCTTCATTGTTCCATACCCCATCTGAATTGGTGGATTTAATGCGTAGCAAATAAGTGCCTGGATTTAGGTTGGTATAGGTTGCTGTTGTGGTATGCCCAACATAGTTCCAATCCTCCTCAAAACCTTGCAAGAAATAGGCGTAATTTACTTTTTTGGCATTTCTAAACGTAAGGGCATTAAATTCAAAATTGATTACAGATTGATTAGGACGCAAGGTTATAGAATCTACCTGGCTAATATCTTTTTTTAAAACACCAAAGGTATCATTGGGTTTTACCCGTTTGTTAAAAATTTTGAGTCCAGAAATAACTACCTTGGGTTGATCCGTTCTTTTTTCGGCCTTGTCCGCTTTTAAAATATTGAAACCGTTGTTTCCTCCAAAAAGTATTTCATTGTCCGCTGTTCTGTAAGATGCATCATCATTGAACTCGTTTCCTTGCAAACCATCATGTATGTCATAGTTTATGAATTCACCGGTGTCATCATTGTACCGCACAATACCCATACCGGTACTAAGCCAAAGAAAACCATATTCATCCTCTACAATTCCATTAATTACATCACTTTTTAATTCATTGGATTTGGTAATTGCCTTAAAAGTGTCTTTAGTGGGTAGATACTTGTTGAGCCCACCTTGTGTGCCCACCCACATAGTTCCTTGGTCATCTTCAACAATGGTTTTTATATTATTGTCGCTCAATACTCTATTCTTGCTCAAATTGTGGTACTGTTGCGAGGTCCAACCGTTATTAGTTTCTTTAATTCGAAAAAGGCCATTGGTGGCCGTGCCTACCCATATGTAATTGTTATCGTCTTCGTGCAATCGTACAAGTGTTTGTACTTCTTCACTATTTTTTTCAGATTGAATGCTTACATCTTTGAACTTTTTAGTTTCTGGATAGTATACTTGTAGCCTACCATTAAAAGCAGCAATCCAAATGCGCCCCTTTTTATCTTGAAGCATACTCTTTATGTTATTGGAGGCTAAAAAAGAATTTTCGCTGGTCCAAACTTCGCTATCCATGCTATTTAAATCAAAAATGGTAAGTCCATGGCCCCAAGAACCCACCCAAAGTCTATTTTGGTCATCGTGTAGCATTGAAATCACCACATTGCTATTTAGTTTGCCATTGTCCAGCGAATAGTGCTCAAAGGAACCAGTTTTCCTGTTCCAATAGTTTAAACCACCCCCATCCGTACCAATCCAAATATTTCCCTTTTTATCTTCACTAAAACAGTGCACTATATCATTGCTTAAAGATTCAGAATTAAAAGGATCTGTTTTAATGTGTCCAAATTTATAGTAGTCAGAATCATAAAAACTAAGCCCTTTTTTAAAGTAACCCATCCACATAACCCCATTGCGGGCTTTGTGTAAACTCCATATGGAGTTGTTTGATATGGAACCAGGTTTTTTATAGCTGGATTTAAAATTGTTTATGTTACCGGTTGAAGGAGTATAAATCCAAAGCCCATCATTTTCAGTGCCCAGCCATATATTGCCATGTACATCTTGCTCCATAGTCAAAATGGTATGTCCAGGACTAATTGAGATTGGGTCTTGGTAAATTAATTGATTGTTAAAAATATTGAACTGTAGAAGATTTCCATTTCTAAAGCCAAGCAAAAATTTGGACGAGTCCAGTTTATGTACACTACTTGTAAAACATGTCCCCTCGAATTTTTCCTTTATTTGCAATTGGAAATCTATAATATATCTAGAACCTTGTGTAACAACAAATAACTTGTTATTTGGCAATTCAAAAGTCTCAATGATTTCATTGTTATCCGGTTCACCCTTTTGTGGGGCTTTAAATCCTAGATGGGATGTTTCTCCAGTTAGTATATTATAACGGTACAAGCCGCTTTTGTAGGTGCCCAGCCATAGAAAATCTCCTGTTCTATTGATGGTTCTAATCAATTTAGATTGGATATGCTGTCCTTCAGGCTTAAAAGGATAGGGTTTTACTATGTTTAGTTGTCTATCATAATTGCTAAGCCCCTGCCCAGTCCCTATGTATAAATTTCCGTAGGTATCTTCATAAATACTTTCAATATTGGCATTGGTAAGCCCTTGGATACCGTCTAAACTTTTTTCATATACCTGAAAGTCTGTGCCGTCATATTTGTTGAGCCCGTTTTCCGTACCGACCCATAAAAAGCCCTGACTGTCTTCAAATATCTTTGAGATGGTACTATGGGACATTCCTGTTTTAATGTGCTCAAAGCGCAGTGTATCTTTATTTAGTTGCGCATATAAGGTTTTGTTTTGAGGGAAAAATAGGAAAAAGGCCAAGAAGATATAGGTAACATATCTTAAGGCACATGATATGGAGTACGTATGGCAGAAAATCAATTGTAGTTTATTTCTTACAAAAATAACTTAATTATTCCTTCGCTAAAATATTTGTTGGAAAATGGTGTAATAGTGTTGCGAAACGAAGAGAATTTGATTTGTAAGGTAACCAAAGTGTTTTTATATAGAGTCAAATCTTGGTATAACCAAATGGATACTATAATTGTAGAGAGGTAAGTTGAATAGTAATCCTGTAATTTAGCATTAAATCAAATGAAGCTTTAGGTTGGAGTTTTAGAGCAATGGGTATAAGTAGTTTGTCCCTTAACTTGTATTACCCAAATTGGATTCAATGGATAACGTGCCCATAAAGGCGTGGAATCCTAAACTTTAGTTTTTTATTTTGGGAAAAGGTTTATTTTTGCTATCCTTTTTTAATGGAAAAGGCCCCGTAGTTCAATGGATAGAATAGAAGTTTCCTAAACTTTAGATGCAAGTTCGATTCTTGCCGGGGCTACAAAGTGGGTTTGGCAATAGTGCCAAGTACTAAAGAGCTGTAGCTTTTCTAATAGAAGTTTATTCAAAACAGTGCCGAAGAGATTCTTGCATGGACTACAAGACCTATTTCTTTAACTTTTGTTTACTAAAATCTCTTTATCTTAGTAAAAAGTCTTTTTAAATAACTAAAATGGCCATAAAAAATGTATTTGTTCAAGGTGCTATTACTCCCGAGTATATAGCAAAGTCCATAGCCAATCACCAGTCCAAAACTACTATTGGTGCCCACGATATTTTTCTTGGCCAAGTACGTGCCGATGTCATAGATGGAAAAACCGTATCTGCTATTGAGTATTCCGCTTATGAAGAAATGGCCAATGCCAAGTTCCATGAAATAAGGGAAAGTGCTTTTGAGAAATACGACTTAAGCTGTATGCATATTTACCATAGCAAAGGAATCGTAAAAACTGGCGAAATTTGTTTGTTTGTATTTGTATCCTCTCCACATAGAAAAGAGGTCTTTAATGCGTTGCACCATATAGTTGAAGAGATAAAGTCACAGGTGCCTATTTTTGGAAAGGAGCTCTTCCAAGATGACTCTTACCAATGGAAGGTGAATACATAAAAACATCCTTTTTTACCTTAGTCCTTACTTATTAAACAATGTTTTATTGATAAATCCTTAACAAATAAACTTTTTTGGGAATATATCTTTACTAAAAATGTGGGCTTGATAAATATTTTTCAATTCTTATTGGTTGGGAATCTAACCATAGCATTTTTATTATAAATTTAGTTTGAAAACTATTCAAGCATTCATTTATATTATTTCATAAGTCATAGATTATGAACAATTTAAGAAGGGTAATAGTGGATTACAAGAAACTTACACCAGAGGTGCTAAAGCTATTGATAGATAGGTATCCAGATGGGTATGATGATAGTGATATTATCTCCTTTAAGAATGGAAGCGGAGAGCTTATTGAAGCTGTAGAAGTTACTACTTTGGACACCAAGTACTTGGTTAAAATCAGTGCAAAATTGGAATATACCATGGAGAATTATGATGAAGGTGATTATGAAGATTTTGATGATGATGACCCAGCCGCCATTCCTGACCTTATGATTGAAGAGAATTTGGACGAGGTGGACTAGACTATATAGGTTTTGTTATTGTTCCAACATATAAATTGTAGTTAAAAGGATTTACTCCTAAAGAAATCTCTTCCTAAAATTTGTACTTTCGCTCCCATGGAGAAGCTTTTTTGTTTGGGGATGATTTTTTTACTTTTTGTTTCCTGTGATGGAAATAAAAAAGATGAGGTAACCAATGTGGATACCGCTCAGGAATTTAGCTTGGGAAAACTCAAAAAACCAATTGCAACAAATCCCAAGGCCAAAGAAATACTTAACAAATGGCCAGAATTTAATGCCTTGGAAACTAGTTTTAATGCTTTGTACAACGTGAATAGCCAGGAGGATTTAACACTTGTGATCGAGGATTTAATCGAAAAACAAAAATTGCTTGCCGCTTCAAATTACCCCCTGCAGTTTAATGTAGCGCAGATAAAGAGTAGGCAAAATGTATTTAAGTCCTTTGTTTTAAAAACAAAGGGGGATTTGGAATATCGTATTGCTCCACAGGAATCGGTCAAAGAAATGGTAACTGCCTATAACGCCCTAAGAAACCAATTTAATGTTATCACGAACAACCCATTGGATATCAAATCTTTACTGGAATAGAAGGTAAATAGATGATTTTCTAATCAGTAGTCTCTGGTGTTTCTTTTCTAGCTTCCAAAGCCTGTTTGCTTAAACTCGCCAAATTAAAATTGGGTTCAATTTGTAAGGCTTCATCAATACTGGCTATCGCCTTATCAATGTCGTTTTTATCCATATTGTATTGTACCAGACCTTTTAAGTAAGTAAAAGCTGCTTTTAGCGGCACTTCATAAGGCTGTTGCCTTTCATAATAGGCATACTTCATGTCATCCTTGGAATTGGCAATTCCATACTCTATCAAGGTAGAGGCACCCGGGTTATCACCTGTTAGGATTTTTAAATCTGCCAATTCATAGGCCAAATAGGGGGAGGGTGTTCTTTTGTATAATATTTCAAATTGTTCCAAGGCGCGTTTTGGCTGGTTCATTGCCTTTAAAGAAATGGCCTTTACTTGTACGGCCAAATCAGAATCCGCTTCATTTTTTTCTATACCAATGGTATTCAAAGCCTGTAAGTGCTGATTGTTGTTGGCATAAATGTAAGCCAAGGTGTCTCTGCGCTCAATGGAAGGGGATAGTACATTTAAATGCGTCATGGCATTAATAACGCCGTTTACATCACCCTGCAATCTCATTTCATTATAAAAAGCCTCAAAATGCTTTTCCAATTCACTTTTGGTCTGTGCCGATATAGTTACACAAAATACCAAAGAAACAATTAATAATAACCTTTTCATTTTTACCATTTTAGTGCGCCAAAACTATTAAATTATTTTTAGTAATCTGTTAAGGAAACCTTTAAACATCATTATCCTTTAACTAAAAAGAGGAATTTTAACTTTCAATAGAACATTTAAATTGATAGTTGAGCTTATTGATGATTTTTTCTGAGGAGATTCTTTTTCCTCCTAGGAGAGTTGTTTCTGCATAGCTGGGCGGAGTTAAATTTCTTAAAAGAGCCTGTTTTTTGTAGTATTCTTTCTTAAATGGGTGATAGGGATATACCCCATTAAAAATTTCTCCCCAGCACCTATTTTCAAGAATGGTCTTGATTATGGTTATACAATCTTCCAAATGAATCAAATTAACATAGGAATTTCCATTGGTAAGTCCTTTTTTGCCCGAAAGTTGTTCAATAGGATGTCTATTTTGCCCAATAAGCCCACCAAATCGAATTATGGTAGTCTGTAATTCGGAATCGTTTAGGAATAGGTTTTCTGTTGCCAATAGTTGTTTTCCAGATTCTGTTGTTGGTTTGGAGTGTGTTTCTTCAGTAACAATCCCATTGATCTCACCATAAACAGAAGTACTGCTTATAAAGAGTATTTTTGGGGGTTTCACTTGCTTTAGTGCTTTGTGAAGCACTTGTATTTTACCAATATAACTTTCGGTGTTTGATTTCCTAAGCTTTGGAGGTACATTAATTATGAGAACATCCAAGCCTTTTAAAAAATCATCTATGGCACCTAATATGGTTTGTTCTCCCAAAGAAATTAAAAAGGGTGATATTCCCTTTTTTTTTAGAGTTGGTATTTTCTCTTTTGAAGTGGTACTTCCATTAACTGCATAACCATCTTTTATAAGAGATATGGCCAGCGGAAATCCCAGCCATCCGCAACCCAAGACGCCAATTTTTTTATTCAAATTTTACAGTTTTGGTGACTAAAATAGCATCATTCAGAACAAAGGGCATCGGAATATTGTCAATAGGTCTTTCTGGGACCGTAAATAAGGAATTGTTTAATAGATCGTTGGAAGCTTCATACAAAGTAAGCTCTAAGTTTGAATCTGTTGGTATTGTAAGGGACAATTCTGTTGGGGTATTATTGGTAATATAATGGGTCACCAGTTTACCTCTTCTTCTATGGGCCATGAACTCATCTGGCAGTTCCGTATTATTTACACGTGCATTGGATATGGAGTCCCTGGTAAAAATTTCCAACCTGTTTACATCTCTGTTTGGGGTAATGCATATTTCTAGCAGTCGCTTATTGCCAATGATGGTGTCCCATGTTTTTTCCACAGTAGGGGGGAGAATGTCTTTTATAGGGGCATTGGAAGTATAAGTAAAGCCCGTACCATACTTGCTGCTTATGGTATTACTGGATAAATTCTTGGGGTCTTCTTTATCGTCTCCAATATATTGGGAAGTCCAAGCCGAAATTTGTTTTTCATAGGTTGCCCATTTGGCTGTCTTGGTGTCTGCATTTAAAGTGTATAAAAGACTAGTGGGCTTGGCATTTTTCTCAGAAAAACCAGAATTAAAATGTGCAGAAATCATAAAGCCTATAAAAAGTAAAAAACAAAGGATAGCCAATCTACTTTTCTTTTTATAAAAACTAAAAAGAGGAAGTAGCAAGAAAAAAGTAAGAGTGGTCAAAAGAGTGGCGGCAACCATCATTTTGAGCCCGAGACCTACGGGGAACATTTTAATAAAAGGGGTGTATATCCAGAGTGCAGGCAATGCCAAAAAGACCAATAAATAAGGATTAGGTTCTTTTTGGTTAATAACTACCAAAAAAGAAGCTAGTAAAGCAATTGTTGGGACAATAAAGAAGCTTGCCCCCTTTAGATAAAAAGCCATAGCTCCACAAAGTACCAACCAAATAAAAATAGGCGCCACCAAAATATTGGGCGTGCTAATTTTCTTAAATTTTTGATAGCTCCAAAAACAGATAGCAACAGTTAGCAATACAAAAGCCATTATATAGGTATAGCCATTATACGTAAACCCATGCAATATATCTTGGTACTGGGGATAGAGCCATTTAAGAACAGACCAGCTATAGTACCCTATTAATCCAGTTAGAACTAATGCTATCAATAAGGGCAAAAACCCTTGGAGTATTTCCTTAAGATGCAATACCCCTTTTTTAAAACCAAGCACTAAAAGGATTATGAAAAGAACCACTCCCAAAGCAAACATGGGCCAAATCCATGAAAAAGGATAGGAAACCAATCCAAAAAAAGGAACATTAAAATAAATATAATCTGCTTCACTTTTTAAAATAGTCAAATCAGCATTGCTAAAATGGTTCAATAAAGGCATAAGATAGCTTCCTTGGTGTGCCAGTGTTTTTTTGTCCAACCGTTCGTAACTATCCCGAACCGTATGGTAATCATAGTGGTCATCAATAAATGCAAAATTTAACCCTTCTATATCGCCATCTTCCCTAAAAACGGTTAAATCCGTATCATTTGGGAGCATTTTATAAATACTATACACTAGGGAGTTGGCCACAGGATATTTGGGATTTGCTTTGGTAAATTCTTCAATTAATGTACTGTTTCCACCATTGGTCTCTATCAGCATATAACTTGGCCCACCACTTCCCCGTGCCTCAAAGTTCAGTACTAAGCCCACATCTTTGGCCCAAGGATGTTTTTTTACAAAAAGATCGGCGCCATTAAGACCTAATTCCTCAGCATCTGAAATTAGAATTATAATATCATTTTTTGGAGTTGGGTTGGTTGCCAAAAAGGCCCTAATACCTTCTAAAATGGTGGCTACGCCACTACCGGCATCACTTGCGCCCAAAGAGGAATGTGGACTGCTGTCATAATGACTCAATAAGAGTAATGCTTTACCTTCCTCAGCACCTTTTATTCTTGCCAATATATTAACGGCCTTACTTAAATTGGCCCAGTCCCCTGCAGTGTAACCTTCTTGAACATAGGTTTCCAAACCCATTTTTTCCAACTCTGAAACAATATAATTTCTAACCTCCCTATGAGCAGGAAAGCCTACGCCATGGGGTTTTGTGGAAATTGCCTTAACATGCTCCAAGGCTCTATCTGTGGAAAAAGAGTTTATAGGGTTATCTATATCTGATTTGTAAGTAGGCATGGAGGTCTTAAAACCCCAAAAAATTGCCAATAGAACAAGAATAAGAGTAAGGAAGGAGGGAATTTTTTTCATATGAAATTTGATATACTTATAAAAGTATGAAATTATATAAAATTGACATATTTTAACCTAAAAATTTACGTAATTCGCTAAAAATCACTAACTTCATTAATCAATCTAAAATTTAATGGTATGGGAATAAAGAGTTTTCAAGGCGTTAGGGCAAAAGAAGTTGCCAAAAAAGAATATAATGCTCCAATTCTTGTGTCTGATTATATGACGAAGAAGCTGATTACGTTTCGTCCGGACCAGTCAATTTTGGAGGTAATGGAATCTTTTGCCAAAAATCATATTTCTGGTGGTCCCGTTATGGATAACAATGGATTTTTGGTAGGAATCATTTCAGAGGCTGATTGTATGAAGCAAATTTCAGAAAGCCGTTATTTTAATCTTCCAATTTTAGACAAAAGTGTAGAAACATATATGACCAAGAATGTGGAAACCATTCCCCATGATATGAGCATTTTTGATGCGGCAGGGGTATTTGCCATGCACAAAAGGAGAAGATTGCCAGTAATGAAAAATGGAATTTTGGTGGGTCAAATAAGCCGAAAGGATATTGTGATTGCAGCCCTTAAGTTAAGTGGACAAAACTGGAAGTAAAATTTTTAAATTCTAAGGCCGTAATACGGCCTTTTTTGTTCTTCATTCCCGCTTAACAACCATAAAATAGTCATTGTCCAAGGGCAAGTAGCCCAAATCATATACAAAGTAATATATGGTGCCTTTTTGGGTAGTATATATGCTCGTAAAATGGTCAAAACTAAACCCTTTGTCCAAAAGTTTGTTCTTGGTGGTTTTGGTCTTGTTCTCTTTTAAAGGGAAACTTTCCAGAATTCTATAATTCTTGCGTAAACGATTGTTTATATTTCGAATAAGGTTGGTGCTATCCTTGTTCAATTTATTGTTATAGGCATTGCGGCAGTAGTCCGAGCAGAACTTTTTGTCTATTCTACCTGTTAATTTTTCACCACATTCCAAACACGATTTTGCCATTTAATGCGCTTATGTATTATTGAACAATATAAGAATAACAAGTTACTGAATAATTTTTTAGAAGATGGAACCCTATTTTTTATGTGGGCTTATTTCCTTAAAAAAACAAAGTCATAACTTATTGATAAATTAAAAGTGCATCGGTATAATTTTCAGATGCTATATATTTTTCGGTCTTAATGATTTCTTGTGGTTTCTAGCTTATTGGACATGAATGTTCTTCAAAATTATTAGGATGTATCTCATGAAGATTTTTTTTAATCTAAAACAATCCGTTTTCGTTTGGAGAACCTTTTTCAATTATTTGTCCCAAATCCCATAGCTCAATTATTTTCTCATTTTGGAATTTGAAAATATGGACAACGGCTATTTCCATATCATGTTTTATTACATGGGAGTGGGTTATAACAGTATCTCCATCCGTATAGCTATATTTAATATCTATGGATTTATTGGGGCTTGTGTAGTGTGCTTCTTCCATAGCTTTAGCAAGAGCCTCTCCATTCCCTTTAAAATATTGGTTATGATGTATAAAGTCTGAAGCAACAAATTTTGTAAAGGCTTGCTTTACCTCGCCTCCTCCCACTAATTTTAGAAATAATATTGCAATTTCTTTTTTGGTCATATCCGTTATTTTAATTGTAGCATGATTTGGTTTGTTCCGGTCCTATTTGCTCAATAAGTTCCAGTCTTTTTATGACAGAGTTTTTTTCCAAAATAGTTCCGGGGGAAAGTACCCCATTGGCTCCTATTCTTGAATTATCCCCGACCAAAGCTCCAAATTTCTCTACGCCGGTATCTATGATTTCATTGCTGTATTTGACTTTGATTCTTTTATTTTCCCTTTCATTGTAATGGTTGGCCGCTATAGAACCTGCTTCAAAATTTACATTTCTTCCAATGATACTGTTTCCAATATAATTTAAATGGGCAATTGCGGTTCCAGAGCAGATGATGCTGCTTTTTATTTCTGAACAAGGACCAATTCTTACGGAATTATCTAAAAAAACTCCTTCTCTAAAATATGCATTTGCCCCTATATAACAATTCTCCATTGCCACAAAAGGTCTTTTAATAGTAACCCCAGATTCAATGATTGTTGATCTATGAATGGCAATTCCATCACTAGTTTTAAAATCCTTACCTAGATTGGGGATTATTTTTTCTATAACTTCTTTTAGGTCAGTGGTTAGCTCCCAAGGTAATAGGTTCTGTTCTGTATTAAAATACACAGACATGTCAGAAATGAAATCTTTAATATCCATTCTTGTTTTCTATTTTAATTAATCATAATATCATATGTTTCTAAAAGTCCCACTATGTTCTCCTTGGAGAATTTTGCTTTTTTTATTCGGTTGTTTTCAGGATCAATGGAGAAACTATGGCTCGTTCTAAAATCAGCCTTTTCCAGAAGGGTATTTTCAAAGATGGCATGCTTAAGGTTACAATCATCAAATAGGGCCTCAGTCAAATCGGCTTCTACAAAATCTACCTCCTCCAAAATGCATTTTTTAAACCATATCTTTTTTAACTTCAATTGATAAAAAGAGGCCAAGTTTAACGCACAATCTTCAAAAGTGAAGGACAAGAGAAAATCATTACACTGATCAAAACGTAGCCCCAATAGTTTACAGTCTTTAAAAAGAACCTCGTTAAAGGAACTTGCGGTTATATTGGAGTTGCTCAGATTACAATCTATAAACTCGCATTCCAAAAAACTGGAATTAGTGAGATTCCCATTGGAGAAATTACAATTGGTAAACGTGCAATGTTCATATTCGCCTTTGGCTAGTCTGTTTTGGGTATAATTTTCACCTTTAAAATGCTCATCCTCTATAAAGGGTTTGTTCATCGTTATCTTTAATGATTTATTTGTTGGAGTGAAATTCTGATAATAATTTTGTAGCGAGAACAACCTAATTGTCAAATCTGTTCTCGATATAATTTTTCCAAGAAAAACCACTCGAACTGGTGTTATCTAAATTTCTAGTCATCAATGGAGCTCCACACCAATTGACTGAATTTCCATCTTGTTTGGTCCGTTGTAGGTCCTTGGGTCTGTTTAAAAATAATTCCGATTATCTTTTCTTTTGGGTCTGCAAAATATTGGGTATTAAAATACCCGCCCCAACTAAAAGTACCTATACTGCCTTGAGCTCCCATATTTTGACCTGTTTGGTTGACCACCCTATATGCCAAACCATAATGAGAGCCTTTATCATCCCAAACATTGTCAAATTGAAGCCCCATCATAGTTTCTATGGTTTTTCTGCTTAAAATACGAACTCCGTTAAGCTCGCCTCCATTTAGATACATTTGTAAAAAGGTAGCATAGTCCTTTACGGTGCTACTTAAGCCAGCACCTCCAGAGAAGAAACGTTTTGCTCCGGTAATGGGATAGTTGGTGTCATAAAAAGTGACAGGATATTTTTTCCATTTACCATCCACTTTGTGTTGAACGGATACTAAACGGCTATGTTTCTCCTTTGGCAAATAGAACCAGGTATCCTTCATTTCCAATGGGTCAAAGATTCGGGTTCTAAAAAACTCATCAAAAGGCATTCCCGAAACAATTTCGATAAAATAACCTAGAACATCCAACCCTTCACTATACGTGAATTTTTCACCGGGATTGTGGTGCAACGGAAGCTTTGCCAATTTTTTTACACTTTCTTCAATACTTATATTTTTTGTTGTAAAAAGGTCTGTAACCCCCGCCTTGTCATATATTTTTTTAAATCGTTCATCTCCATCGATTACTCCATAACCAATCCCAGAAGTATGGGTTAAAAGATGGCGAATGGTAATGGGAGTGCTTACGGGTGTAGTTGTATAGGTGCCATCTGCATCAGAATACGTATCCAAAACTTGCCCATTTTTAAATTCTGGAATATAATTTTCAATAGGGTCATCCAGTCTAAATTTGCCCTCTTCCCATAACATCATCACTGCAGTTGCCGTAATGGCTTTGGTTTGTGAAGCGATTCTAAAAATATCATCACGTTTTAATACTCTTCCAGATTCATTGTCGGCCATGCCAAAAGCCTTGTGATATACTATTTTTCCATTTCTGGCAACCAAGGCAATAGCGCCAGGTACATCTCCAGAATTAATAGACTCTTTCAACATAGTATCAATCCTGTCCAAACGTTCTGGGGACATTCCCAAACTTATAGGAGAACCTTCAGAAAGGGGAGGTGATTTTACAACGGATTTGGTCTGTGCAAAAGTTACAAGTGCAAAAAGGCTTAAAAAGATGGTGAGTAATCGTTTCATTTTTTTGTTTTAAGGTTGGTCAGTAGTGGTTTTATGTTTGTTTGTGGTCTCTATTTCTAAGCTCGTTGGAAATTAGATTTCTTTTCGTACTTACTATAAAGGAAAGAACTATGAAAATCATGGGAACAACAGTGGTCATAAGCATGTTACTTCCTATTTCATCTTTTGACATTAAATAAACCATAGTGCCCCCAAAAGCAAGAATAAAGGCCAATAAGACCAGTAAAATTACTTTTAGTTTTTTTTCTTGGGCTTTTAATTCTTCAGTAGTTTGATCAGCTAGTTTCTTTTTGGCCATAATCACTCAAGTATGAATTTAACATCTACAGCGGTTTCAACCTTAATTTTTTCAAAATCAAGATCAAGAGGTTCAGGTTCTCCCATTGCATCCATGGCCATGGTTTTCAACTCTGCCCTTTCATTATATCTTGGGTAGTAGGGTGTGGAGGTATCAGAAATATGAATGGCGATTCCAACTTTTTGACCTAACGGAGTAGTAAGGGCCACAGCTTTCTTTTTGGCTTTGATTACAGCTTTGGATTTTAAATCCAGTTCCAATGCATCCATTTTGGAATACTCAGTCTTCTGTAGGTAGGTATTGGCAATATCCAGTTCTTCCAAAGCAACCAATGCCTGTGCAGCCTGTTTTCCCGTATAGACCAATAGAACATAGCGTTTGCTTTTGAGCACATCTTTTTGACGCAGGAAATATTTTTTAAAACTACTGCTTAGGTCATCAATTACCAATTGCTTGTCCAAATCTATTCCCAGGTTGCGGAAGCTACGGGCCATTTTATTTTCTTGCTCTTCAACAGAGTTTCGGCCTTTAGAATCTTTTTCTGTAATGGTAATGTTTAGGTAAATCCTATCTGGAGTTACCAGCGTATCAGCACGGGCATTGGTTTCCAAATAGGGTTGGTCAATAAAATTTTTGGTTTGTGCAAAGCTGTATGCGGCAGCAAAAAGTAGGAGGTAAAATAAAACAAACTTTCTCATGTGATTATAATTTATGGGGTAATACTTTTTATGATTCTAAGATACTGATAAGATTTTAAAATAGTTTAATTTTAAAAACAATGGATATAATAAAAACAATCATTTTGTTTAATATTTTTATATATTTGTTAAACAAATGAAAGAAAAGATACTTGTCCTAGGGTCTGGGTTTTCTTCAATGGCATCGTCATGTTATCTGGCTAAAGCTGGCTATGATGTGACTGTATTGGAGAAAAACAGTGCTATTGGCGGTCGGGCCAGAGTTTTTAAAAAACAAGGGTTTAAGTTTGATATGGGCCCCACGTGGTATTGGATGCCCGATGTTTTTGAGCGTTTTTTCAATGACTTTGGAAAAAAGCCATCCGATTATTATCAGTTGGAAAAACTGAGTCCGGCCTATGAAGTCGTTTTTGACACCTTAAAATCTATTGTTATTCCTGATAACCTTTCGGAAATATGTGAAGTTTTTGAAAAGGAAGAGAAAGGAAGTTCCAAATACTTAATGGAATTTATTAATGCCGCTAAATCCAACTATGAAGTAGCCATAAAGGATTTGGTGTATAGACCCGGGGAGTCGATCACGGAACTCATCACCCCGGTTACCATTAAAAGGGCTCATCAATTTTTTAGAAGTATAAGCAAGCAGGTGCGGGGAAATATAAAAAGCCAAAAACTGATTCAAATACTGGAGTTTCCAGTGCTTTTTCTGGGCGCAAAACCGAGTGATACTCCTTCTTTCTATAATTTTATGAACTATGCCGATTTTGGACTTGGAACATGGCACCCCAAAGGAGGAATGTTTCAAGTGGTTAGGGCAATGGAGGACTTGGCCATAAGTTTGGGAGTAAAAATTAAGACCAATAGTGAAGCAAATAAAATTGTGGTTAAAAACGGAACAGCTACCGGGGTCATGGTCAACAATGAGTTTCTGGAGGCGGATATTGTACTAAGTGGGGCAGATTATCACCATACAGAAAGCCTTTTGGATACTTCCTATAGACAGTATTCTGAAGCCTATTGGGATAAAAGGACCTTTGCACCATCATCCCTTCTTTTTTATGTGGGGTTCGACAAAAAGCTTAAAAACGTATCCCACCACACCTTATTTTTTGATACTGTTTTTGATGAGCACGCCCAAGCAATTTACGACCACCCATCATGGCCCGTGAAACCTCTATTTTATGGTAGTTTCCCAAGTGTCACGGATGCATCTTTTGCACCAGAGGGTAAAGAGGCTGCTGTTTTTTTGATTCCTATTGCGCCAGGTATAGAAGATGAGCCTAAAATAAGAGACTATTATTTTGAACAAATAATTGATAGATTTGAAAAATTGACAGGCCAAGAAGTAAGGAGCAACATCCTATTCAAGGAATCCTATTGCGTAAAGGATTTTATAGATGACTACAATTCATATAAGGGAAATGCCTATGGATTGGCAAATACATTGAGACAGACTGCTTTTTTAAGGCCAAAGATTAAAAGCAAAAAAGTGAAGAATTTGTATTTTACCGGACAATTAACGGTTCCCGGACCAGGCGTTCCACCAGCATTGATTTCTGGCAAGATTGCTGCAAGTTTAATAAAAAACAATTTTAACTCATAAATGATATGAAAAAGTTATTTGATGATGTTTCCGTAAACTGTAGTAAGTTGGTAACAAGGACCTACAGCACTTCTTTTTCATTGGCTGTTAAGATGTTGGCACCTTCCATTAGAAATGCCATTTATAGTGTCTATGGATTTGTAAGATTTGCAGATGAAATAGTGGATTCTTTTCATGATTTTGATAAAGAAAAATTGATCAATAAGTTTGAAGAGGATTATTACAAAGCCTTTGAAGAAGGCATTAGTTTAAATCCTATACTTCATTCCTTTCAGTTAACAGTAAAAGAATATCAAATTGATGATGAGCTTATACAGGCTTTCTTAAAAAGCATGAAACTGGACCTTCATAAATCCGACTATACCAAGGAGGAGTATGAAAAATATATTTATGGCTCCGCAGATGTAGTGGGCCTTATGTGTTTAAAGGTTTTTGTGAACGGAGACCAGGAGAAATACAATGAATTAAAAGAATCTGCAATGCGCTTAGGTTCCGCATTTCAGAAAGTAAATTTCTTAAGGGATTTAAAAGATGATTTCGAGGTCCTAAACAGAACCTATTTTCCCAATGTAAACATGGCCGATTTGGATGCGGATTCCAAACTGAAAATCATTGAAGAAATAGAGGAGGACTTTAATGTGGCCTATAGAGGTGTCTTAAAATTACCTAGGGAAGCCAAATTTGGAGTGTATACGGCATATGTTTATTACAAACGTCTCTTGCACAAACTAAAAAAAACTCCGTCCAAAGAAATTATGAACACAAGGATTAGGGTTTCAAATCCTCGTAAATTGGGATTACTTGCCAAATCTTTTGTAACTTATAAGTTAAATTTATTGTAGTGATATGATAATCTTGTATATAGCGATAACAGTACTTACTTTTTTGTTGATGGAAGGGGTAACATGGCTTACGCACAGGTTTGTTATGCATGGATTTATGTGGTACTTCCATGAAGATCATCATCAACCCAAATACCCGGACACTTTTGAAAGAAATGATATTTTCTTTGTCATTTTTGCCATCCCCAGTATTGTGCTCTTTTATCTTGGTTTCCAAGAAGGTTTAAATTATAGGTTTTTTATAGGTTTGGGAATATTGTTTTACGGCATTGCGTACTTTTTAATACACGATGTGTTGATTCATCAACGCTTTAAATGGTTCAAGAAAACAAACAACAAGTATCTTATTGGCTTGCGAAAGGCGCATAAAACCCATCATAAACATTTGGGAAAGGAAGAGGGAGAATGTTTTGGAATGCTATGGGTTCCTTATAAATATTTTAAAATGTAAATGTCACTCTACTTAATTTTAAATCTTGCTTCTATAAGTATTCCCTTTCTCTATAGCTTTAATAAAAAAATGAACTATATAAAATGGTGGAAACAAGTTTTCCTTTCCATTTTTATTGTTGCCTTCCTATTTATAGTTTGGGACATTATTTTTACAAGAAATGGGGTATGGGGCTTTAACAATTCCTATTTGACTGGCCTTTATATTTTTAATCTGCCTATAGAAGAATGGTTATTTTTTATTTGCATTCCCTACGCAAGTATTTTTATTCATTATGCATTTCAACACTTTTTTCCTAATATCAGACTGAGTGTATTGAGCACAAGGACCATTACAATTGCATTGATACTACTAATTTCTGCTATTTTAATACTGAATTTGGATAAGGCCTATACTTTTTATAATTACGGATTTTTGTTATTGATTCTGGTTTTTTGCTTGTTTACCAAGAACAAGGAATTAGAAGTGTTTTATCTTACCTTCCTTATCATATTAATTCCTTTTTTTATTGTAAATGGAATTTTAACGGGTAGTTTTATTCCGAATGAGGTTGTATGGTATAACGATTTGGAGAATCTAGGAATTAGAATTGGAACTATTCCCATAGAAGATATTGGCTATGCATTTAATATGTTGTTTTTAAATATTCTCCTTATAGAAAAGTTTAAGTCAACAGTAAAGTAGCTGAAAAATATAGCTGTACTTAACTAAATGCTTTATTTTTGTTTAACGCAAAGAAGATTTTGATGAACGGGATTAAAACGATTTTTAGCATAAAAGATTTAGAAAATCTCTCTGGAATAAAGGCCCATACGATTAGAATTTGGGAAAAGCGTTACAATTTATTTTCACCAAAACGTACGGATACCAATATTCGCTTTTATAGCCAGGATACACTTATAAAGTTATTGAATATTACGTTGTTGTATGAAAATGGCTTTAAAATTTCCAAAATTTCGCGTTTAACGGAAACTGAAATTATATCAAACTGTAAAAGTATTATTTCAGAAAAAGCCGTAAAAAATAGGATGATCAACGACCTAAAGTTGGCCATGCTCAATTTTGACCAACCTCTTTTTGAAGAAGTGTATCAAAAATTAGCAAGGCAATACGATTTTCAGGACATCTATGTTTCCTATTTTATTCCTTTTTTAAGTGAAATTGGTTTGCTATGGCATACGCATACCATAAATCCGGCCCATGAACATTTTATAACCTCATTAATAAAGCAGAAAATTTTAATAGCAACAGAAAAGCTTTTGGGCACCCTGCCGAAATATCATGATAGGCGTTTTATCTTATTCTTGCCCTTAAACGAAATACATGAAATAGGGTTGGTGTATGCTAATTATGAGATATTAAAATCTGGGTATTCAACGATTTATTTGGGGCAGTCGCTACCTATAAGCTCCCTAAAATCCTTTTTAAATTCATCCAATGAAATAACATTTGTAACTTATTTTACTGTAGAACCTAAGACCAACAAAATCTATGAATATTTGGATGAAATACATGGCGAGATTCTTTCTAAATGCAATGGCGAACTTTGGGTACTTGGGAGTAAAACTAATGAAATTGAGAAAGATAAACTTCCCGATAAAATAAATATATTGAAGGTTGAAGAAATGATGGAGAAATTAAATGAGCACTCCAAACTTGTGGTAAAATAGAATAGGCTATGATAAAATACCTAGTAATACTCATGACAAGTATCTGTGCCAATTTGGGTTCCAGTTGTGATGATATGGAGTTGTGTAGGGAAACATACCACAAAATAACCTCCGAACAGGATTTGTTGGATTTTTTGAATGTTTTTGAAGAAGCCGATTGTTATTTGGCAAAGCCATATAAGGCTTCGGCTATCATGCATAAGGCGGCATTTACCATTTTTCCACATAAAAAAATGAGGTATTTTAAATTGGGTAAAAACCAACTTGAAGAGTTCATTAAAAATAACCCAAGTGATATAGAAGGTAGGTATGTAAGGGTAATGACGCAGGCAAATATCCCTTCGATTTTGGGTTATAAAGACCATATGGAGGGTGACGTCCTATTTATTAAAAATAATATTAAACATTCCAACTTGCCCGATAATTACAAAGAGTTGATTTTGAAAAACATTGCAGAAATTAAATTTTAGTTCATTTCCAGAGAAATATTCTCACATATAACCCGTAAATCAGCTGTGGAGGAACTGGAGGATATGGCAGTGTAAATATTAAAACCCACCTGTAAGGTATTGGGTAAGTCGGGTCTTTCATATGTAATGACTAAGTTCCAATCAGATGCATTTATATCCCTAGAATAAAGTGAAAATGTGCTTCCGCTTCTTACCATTCTCAACTCATGGTTAGAAGAACTCTCTGGAATTGCCTCATAGGAAGAATTACCGTTAGTGGTGGATTTATGTTCTACGCCAACCTCATCCATTCCATCGTTCACAGTTTCCGGAGTATTTCCAGCAACCACATGTACATAGTTTTCACTATTGGTGTCATTTGGATTACGGGCCATGAGCCCACCTAGACACACTTCACAGTTAGGTGCCAACATTTGGTTGCTTTTACGTCTAACATTTACCGCAGCAATAAAGGTAAAATCTCCTGTGATTGTCTGGTATAGTAGGCCGCCTTGAGCGCTATGGTACCAAATGGCATTTTGTTCCAAATCTAAAGCAAGGCCATTGTTTGTAGGCTCAACAGAAAACACTTCTTTATTGAAAAGGCTCCAAACCGTTCCATTAATTTCAATCTCATTCTCAGAAGTCTCCTCCTCTTCATTTTCAGATACTTCTTCTTCTTCTTCTTCTTCTTCAATTTCCTCATTATTGGTTTCATCTATCTGTTCTTCATTGGAACTGTTTTCATCATTTGAAATAGGCTCTATGGTATCCTGTGAACAGGACAAAACAATTAAAAAAGAAAGAATACAAATAAGGTGGTCAAATATATTTTTCATAAAATCAAAATTTGGACGATTTAGACATTTCGAAAGGGTAATAACCTGTTCATCAATGTTTTAAATAGTATAAAACGGAAAAATCCAGTAAATAGTATTACAGTGTGTCAATCAGTAACTTAGGAATGGAGACAAATTTTAAACCCCATAAATACATGTGGATAAAAAAATGACTAATTTGTTAGTCAAATTCCAGATACTCATGAAAAAATACGCGCTCTGTCTAACAGCATTTTTAACCCTTGTAGGTTGTGCAGAAACCGAAACCAAGGAAAAAACCGAGACTAAATCTTCATTAAAAGAGGCATATGATGGTGCTTTTCTTATAGGTAGTGCCCTTAACGGGGCTATAGTTTCGGGTGAGGACAAAGTTTCCCAAGACATTGTTTTGGAGCAGTTTAATACAATTACCATAGAAAATGCAATGAAAGCGGGTCCTATAAATCCGGAGCCAGGAATTTATAATTATGGCCCAGCTGATGATTATGTGGCTTTTGGGGAAAAGAACAATATGTTCATTATAGGGCATACCTTGGTGTGGCATAACCAGACACCGGCTTGGTTCTTTCAGGATGAAAACGGTAACCCCAATACTCCAGAAGCCCAGAAAGAACGCTTGCGCTCCCATATAGAAACCATTGCGGGAAGATACGCCGGTAAAGTACATGCATGGGATGTTGTAAATGAAGTAATAGACAACGATGGGTCCTATAGGCCTACCACTTGGGTAAATGGGATTGGAAATGGAGATGAACTGGTAAAACTATCGTTTAAGTATGCCAGTGAGTATGCTCCAGATACCGAGTTATATTACAATGATTTTAATGCTTGGCGGCCCGAAAAAAGAGATGGAATTGTTAGGTTGGTGCGGATGTTGCAAAAGGAAGGAATTCGTATAGACGGTGTGGGTATTCAAGGACATTGGGGTCTTAATTATCCCAAAACGGAATACATAGAAGCTGCAATTGATTCCTTTGCCTCTCTTGGGGTAAAGGTGATGATTACCGAGTTGGATGTAGATGTACTTCCCCTGACCAAAGAGGGGCAGATTATTGGCACTGGGATGCTGCACCCACAATATCAATTGGAGGAATTTAGGGAGTTTTTAAACCCATACCCGGATAGTTTACCAGCGGCCCAGCAAAAGGAATTGGCCGACCGTTATGCCGAATTGTTTGGCATCTTCTATAAGAAACGGGATAAAATAGACAGGGTGACGCTTTGGGGCGTACACGATGATATGTCATGGAAAAATGGGTATCCCATTGCCAATCGTACCAACTATACACTTTTGTACAATCGGGAGAAAAAACCCAAATTGGCACAAAAAGCTGTTTTGGGGGTACCTAAAAAGACAGAATGATGTTTTATTATAGTTGTCCACTTTTTTATTAGTTAAAAGTATCTAATTAAAACCAACACAAGTCCAATTAGAAAGATAGTGGTAAAAATAATTTTATTGTACTTGGCCAACCAATTAGGAAGATAAATATCAAAATTATCTTTTTGTGAATCTGAATATTTTCTTGCCCAAATGGTTAGGGGACAGAACATTTTAAAGATTAAAAGCACCAGTCCTTCTCCAACTATAAAGGCAATTGCAATCCAAGTAAAAAGGGTAATCTTATTTTTAATTCCAGAGTATAAAATGTAGAATATAAGAACCACAAAAAACAGCCATATTAGAGTGTGGATCCATTTAATAACTTTTAATTTTGAAGATTCATTCATACAATATCAAAAGGATTCAGGTTGTGTTACTTGTAATCTTATTTTAAAAGGCATACCCTAAGCTTACACCCACTGTAATAAAACTAGTATTGGCCCTAAAAATAAAACCTCCTTTAGGTTTTTGATAACGATATCCAACAGTAGCTATGGGATGCACAAAAGTATAATCCGAGTCTTTGCCTACAAAGACATTTCCATTCAGTTCAAAATGACCATTTTTCTTTCCTGTCAACATCGTAATTCCACCTAAACCACCATAACCATTGGCTGCTCCAAAAAACTGTGCCGCCGCTCCTGCTCCCAAACGACCATACCAGGTTACTTCCTTGGCTGAGTATATTTGCCTTTCATAATTAATAGAGGCCTGAGCAAATATCCCTAGAAATGTATCTACATACACATTGTTTTTACTTAAATCTATTGCTGTAGTCGATTGCGCCGATATTAAATATGTGCCACATAAAAACACCAGGCCAAGCAGTGCTATTTTACTTAATAACTTTGATTTCTTCTTTTGTTTGGTTTTCGTCATTGAGATATTTCTAAGCTAACTATTATCTGCTTAAGGGCAATCTTGGTTAGCAATGATAATGAAGATACTATAAAATGGTTATATAGTGCCGTTCTTAGTCTGTTTCAACCAATAGGAATGTCGGTTTGTGGCCTCCACAGCCCATTTTTGAGGACGTTCCCCAAAGCATTCCAAAATTGCATCAACTCCAATAATAGTTCCCTTGGCCAGTCTTCCAAGTAGAGCAATGGGTACATCGTTACTTTTTATATTAGAGGCAACATATCCGTTTTCATCTGTAGCTACACCCAAGTCATCATGAATAGGTTCTATTAGATTATTTGAAAGCATTTTTTTCACGATAGATGAATTTACATCTTGTATTTTAGGCGCATCTAAAACCGAATTTATCATAAAATCAGCAATTTGGGTCTTTCCATTAAGTTTAAAAAGCCAGCCTTCATTGGTCAATTCAAATTCAGGGTTGTTGAGCATCCCTAAGTCTATAATACCAGTATCAACTAAGGCCAACAATTGTTGGATGCTTTCTACAGGAGGGCCATAGGAATATCTTTTAATAGATTCATCTAATTCAATAATTTCTGCAAATACCTGTTCCGAACATTTATTGAACGAAAGCTTTTCATAGATAGAAGGCTGGCAATAACGCCAGACTTGGCCTATGCAATAATCCAAACTAATGTCTTTCCTTCCTATAGCCATGTTCACAAAATCCTGCATAGTTTTTTTTGTTGATTGTATTTGGGGTATAATTGTGGGGTGTTCAAAGTCGTTATTCTGTAACCATTCTTCTATAACTTTTTCAATTTCATGTATGGAAAACTCTCCTTTACAATAAGACTTGGCAAGCCCAGCATAAATTTTTGCAGCAATAGGAGTAAATGCACTGATTAGAAAATTAGGGTTAGCTGCTTTCTTTTGGGCAGAGGAATTACCAATTTTATATTCGAATTTAGAAATCTGCTCATCGGTGGGTTCAAACCATTCATCAATAAAAGGGTTCAGGGGTTTGGGAGCAGGAGGCATTCCATTAAGTGAAAATGGAACAAGAAGGGGTGTTTTGCTATGGTTTGATTCAAATGTACATACTTTTGTAAATTCATCTTGTGGGATAAAATTTCCAAATTTGTTCGCAATAGCTCTTGCTACATCTATCATTGCTAATCCAAAACCACGAATTCCTACAACGCTCTCATGGGTTAGTTCATCGTCATTCAAGAATTCTGTGATGGGATAGGGTGCTTTAAAAAGCTTAATGTTTTCATTATGGGCTGAATAATTGTCCCATTTCACAAGTTGCTTTGACAACTTAGTTGTCTGGTGTCCTATTGTTAATAACACCTCGTCTATTTCTTTGTAGGTGTTTAGGTCAGTTTTTATTGAAATTTTATTCTGGTTTACAATTGTTACTTCCTCTACGTGTTCTTGGAACAAGGAAACCATGTTTATTTTTATAAGAGGGTATACAAAAGATTGAAACCTTTGTTGTAAGTAGTTACCAATTTTTGCCCTTGGAGGGTAGGTATCGGCTTGGTCTTTGGACAAAACTTCAAAATCCTTGGCTGCCCATTGGTGGTAAGAAGGAAATGACGGGACTATAATATCTGTTAAAACAATTGCTTTTCGCTCATCTAAAAGTAAAATCCTTTCGGAAATGTTTATCCAGTTACTTTGGATTTGATTTGTATCATAGACTTGACCATTGCCAAATTTCCCAGTTTCTTCAAAAAGTAACAGGTGAATTTGCATAAGGCTGTTCCTTTTGTTGAGCTCAATAACCAAGTTTTCCATAGCCCATCCGCCTCTTGGTCCTATACCTATTATTCCTACTTTTCGCTTATTTGCCATATTTGTTTTTTTGCGCATTGCAACCAATACTTAAACAAAGAACAGTGTAGAGCAAAGCTTTTCTAAAAGTCAAGAAATGAACAGTCCAATTCATGTCTTATATTCTATTCTGCGTCTTTTAAGCCTACAGTGACACCTACCTATTTGTAGCAATCTCATTAATTTGTTTTCCTTCCAGATATTTTAAAGGTTGAGGATAATGATATGTATTGATCATTGCTTTTCCCAGGTTGCTGGTGGTTGTAACGGACTTCATTTTTATCAAAAGAGGAAAAAACGGTTTTGCAATGGTGTAGAACGTATTATACCATGATGTTTTAGATTTTATTCCTCTTTCTGGAAGAATGATTCCTGGTCTAAACATATAGGCATCTTTGAACCCCATATTCAAAATCATATTTTCCGTTTTACCTTTTACTCTTGCCCACATTATCTTTCCTTTTTCGGTTTTATCTGTTCCAGTTCCAGAAACATAGTTAAAAACCATATTGGGATTTACACTAAATAATATAGATGCCAATTGGTTGGAGATTGTATATGTAAGTTCAGTATACTTTTCTTCACTCATTCCAGAAACAGATACTCCCATACAATGAAAGCAAATATCATAACCTTTACATTGATTTTTGATAGCCGTAAAATCCATAAAATCTTTGTGGATTACTTCTTTGACCTTTGGATGGGAAATATTCAGGGAATTTCTGTTGATCAGCAATACCTCTTCAACTCTGGTGTCATCAATACATTCAAGTAAAACAGCTTTACCAACCATACCTGTACTACCGGTAATAATTGCTTTCATAAAAATCTAATGTTTAGTTTAAGCTCCAATAGCTATTGGGACTAAAACCTCGTAGTGCATTCTTAAATTCAATTTTGTTACTTTTTGAACAACCCAAAACGGATAGGAAATGGTTAGCATTTTTATTACTAATGCCTAACCATTGTATAAAGTTAATAATTTCAGTTTAGGAAATTAGCATCAATAAATTATTGGGTGTTGTTATCTATAATTTTTTAGAAAGTCAAGTTTTTTGCTTACTTCTTTTATCCAGTGACGGGCAATTAGTTCATGCCCTGCGGGCATGGGGTGTACACCATCCCAAACCCAATATTTTGCGGGAGCTTTTTCCTTTGCCTTGTTAAACGGTTCTTGCAATGAAACAAAAATGGTTTTGTGCTCTTTTGCCAACTGCCGGACAATTGTCTGCATGGCTTTCACAATTGCAACCCAGGATTTTGTCTTTCCCTCACTCCAATTAAATGGCAATAAAAATGGCTCACAGAGAACAAGGGTAGTATTTGGCAATGCAGCTTGGGTTCTTTTAATAACCTTTATGTAGGTCTCTTTCCATTTTTCAATGGAGTATTTGTTTTCCAAGATTTGGGGGATATCATTAACACCAATTAAAATACTTAGTACATCTGGGTTAAGAGCAAGAGCGTCCTTTTCTCATCTATTTTCCAAGTCTTTTATTTTGTCTCCACTTATACCTCTATTATAAAACATTAAATCTTTGCCTAGGTAGTCATGCCAAAGGCGACTTGCTATAAGATACGCATATCCATGACCCATAATGTGGTTCCAGTCCATATCCCGGGTTCGGTTTCCATCAGTAATAGAGTCGCCTTGAAAGAGGATGGTTAAACCTTTGTTTTTTATAAATGGATTGGGATGATTTGCGGCTAAAAGGATTTGTGGAATACAAAGTGAAGCCAAACCTGTTAGTCCAATTTTCTTAATGAAATTATTTCTAGAAATTTTCAAGTAGTATTTTTTAATGGTTATTGGACATTAAGTCGCTTAAAACCGAATTAAGTGGTTTCAATTTACCAAACAAAATCGTAAAAAGAGATTTTTGATGTAATAAAAAGAAGGACATTTTATTGCCCACATTGTATGTAGATGCCCCTTCTTGTGGGGACTTTTATCGTTTTTAAACGACTACAAACATTTGTAAACGAAAATAAACAATTCCCAACCGAATTTTTTTTCTGACCCCTTCTATGTTTGCAGTGTCGCTTGTGCTGAACTTCGAGTCAGTATCTAATAGCAGGTGATAGTATTAACTGTTTAACACAAAAATTATTTATTATGAACGCACTTAGAAACAAAGTACAGTTGATTGGTAACTTGGGCAATGACCCAGAAATTGTAAACTTGGATGGCGGGGCCAAACTGGCAAAATTTTCCATCGCAACCACCGAGAGCTATAAAAATGCCAATGGTGAAAAAGTAGAGGATACCCAATGGCACAACATTGTTGCCTGGGGAAAGACTGCTGAGATTGTAGAGAACTATTTAACCAAAGGAAAGCAGGTAGCCGTGGAAGGTAAGCTTACACACCGCTCGTATGAAACCAAAGAAGGGGAGAAGAGGTACATTACAGAAGTTAGGTGTAATGAGCTATTGATGTTGGGAAAGTAATATAGATAATGGGTCTCGACTCCGCTCGACCTGACAATAGATGTTTTCAATTAGGAGCTCTGTCAGGTCGAGCGGAGTCGAGACCTATATAAAGGAATATGAAGCAATAGTATGTATATATTTTACTCTGTAGTGATGAACTGACCTACACAGGAATTACCAACAATATTTCCAGTAGGTTGTTTGAACACCAAAATGGATGGAATAAAACCAGTTTTACTTTTAAAAGGCGACCTGTTGAATTGATTTTTTGTCAAGAGTTTAATGACATTATGCAGGCTATTTATTTTGAAAAGAAAATAAAAAAATGGAGTTTTATAAAGAAACTGGCCTTGGCAGACTATGATTACAATAGACTTAAGAAACTGTCTGTACGCATTCAGATTTTATGATTGATGATGGAGATTAGGTCTCCACTCCGCTCGACCTGACAATTTACAAACATAACTAAGCCACTTTCTTCAACAAATCAAAACAAGGGCAACGACGACAGCGTTTACTCTCGGACTTTTTGAATTTTTTACAGCATTTGGTTTTACAACCTTCAGGAACTAATTCCTTAAGAGCAACTTTCTTCTGCTTCTTTAATGCTTTTTTCGCCTGTTTTTTCTTTTTGCCCACGTACTATTTGTAGTATAGAAGAACAAAAGTAATTATTTTAATTAAATCTAAATAAGAGTAATTGTTAAATAATTTGTGGGAGTTTACACAAAAGCCGGTTACGCCTTTAAGCATGGGTCTGCACTCCCCTATGTAAGGCCAATTGAATTCTTTTTCTTGGAACATCTACCTGTAAAACCTTTACAATGATCTGTTGGTTAAGGCTTACGTGTTCGTTTACATCCTTTACAAAACTACCCGAAAGGTTGGATACATGGATCAGGCCACTTTCTTTAATGCCAATGTCCACAAAGCAGCCAAAATTGGTAATGTTGTTTACAATGCCCGGTAAAAGTTGCCCTTCCCTAAGGTCGTTTATCGATTTTATATTTTGATTGAAAGTAAAGACCTTGGCCTTTTCACGGGTGTCCAAACCGGGTTTTTCCAGTTCCTTTATAATATCCTTAAGGGTAGGGATACCAACCGTTGCTGTGACATAGGCATTTAAATCAATGCTTTTCAACACATTTTTATTTCCGATTAAGTCTGATATGGCAACCCCTTTGTCCTTGGCCATTTTCTCTATAATGGAATAACTTTCTGGATGCACGGCAGAATCATCCAAAGGATTTTTGGCCTGTTTTATCCTTAAAAAAGCGGCTCCCTGTTCAAAGGCCTTCCCTCCAAGTCTAGGTACTTTTTTAATTGCAGTCCTACTTGTAAAAGCTCCATGTTCATTTCTATGGGCTACAATGTTTTCTGCCAGTTTTGGCCCAATTCCGGATACATAACTCAACAAGGGAACACTGGCGGTATTAATATTTACCCCCACAGAATTTACACAGCTTTCTACCGCCGTGTCCAAGGAGGTTTTTAGTTTATTTTGGTCAACATCATGCTGGTACTGTCCAACACCAATGGATTTTGCATCTATTTTTACCAATTCAGCCAAGGGATCTGCCAATCTTCTGCCAATAGAAACCGACCCACGGACGGTAACATCATAATTGGGAAATTCATCGCGGGCAATTTTAGAAGCAGAATAGATGGAAGCACCGGCTTCGCTTACCACAAAAACTTCAATAGGGTTTTTAAACTGGATTTTTTTAACAAGTTGTTCCGTTTCCCTAGAGGCAGTACCGTTTCCAATTGCAATGGCTTCAATTTTATAGGCATCCGCTAAGGAACTAATTTTTTTAATGGCACCAATAGCATCGTTTTGTGGTGCATGTGGATAGATGGTTTCGTTATGTATTAAATCGCCCTGTGCACTTAAGCAAACAACTTTACAGCCTGTTCTAAAACCGGGGTCTATGGCCAGAATTCTCTTTTCGCCCAAGGGTGCTCCCAAAAGGAGTTGTTTAAGGTTTTTAGAGAATACTGCGATAGCAGCGTCATCTGCTTTTTCTTTTGCCTTGCGTAGTAGTTCATTGGATAATGAAGGTAGGAGCAAACGCTTATAGGTATCTTGGATGGCCAGTTTTATTTGGGAAGCGCAGGAATTATTGGATTTAATAATTCGTTGCTCTATTTTGTCCAGAGCTCTTTCATTGTCTATTTCAATCTTTACTCGTATAAACCCTTCATTTTCTGCTCTTAGGATAGCCAAAAAACGATGTGATGGGCATTTGCTCAAAGATTCGCTCCAATCAAAATAATCCCTAAATTTTTGTGCTTTTTCATCTTCTTTTTTAGCGGTCACCACTTTAGTGGTTATCTGTGCAAACCGCTCTAATTGATATCTAATCTGGTTGCGGATATCCGAACGCTCATTGATCCATTCGGCAATAATATGCCGTGCCCCTTCCAAGGCCTCATCTTCGTTTTGGATGTTGTCATTCAAGTATTTGGATGCTTCATACTCAATTTCATCATTTCGCTGGGCCATGATGATTTTGGCCAAAGGCTCCAAACCATTTTTTCTAGCTGTCTCTGCTTTTGTTTTTTTACTTTTTTTATAAGGTAGGTACAGGTCTTCTAAAGTAGTGAGGTCTCCGGCTCCATCAATTTTTTGCTTTAGGTCATCCGTTAAAACCTTCTGCTCTTCAAGAGCATTTAGAATAGCTTTTTTTCGCTTTTCCAGGGCTTCAAACTGAGCTTTAAAAGAAACAATATCCCCAATCTGTACCTCATCTAAATTCCCGGTAGCCTCTTTTCTATAGCGTGATATAAAAGGCACGGTACAATCTTGGTTAAGTAGATCAACCGTATTTTCTATGCTTTTTGCCGGTAGCTGGGTGTGTTTGGCAATGAATTGGAAAAGTAACATGGATATTAAAATCTTTCTTGTCTATTCGTTAAACTTTACTAAATGATAGGTTTTCTCTTTTTTATTGAAATATCCAAAAACATAATAATCTTTGTACTTAAAAAGAGACTTCAATTGCAAGCCTTTAATCTTTTCAGAAAAGGAATCCACATCTTCATAAATATTATTTTCAGATTCATTTTCTATAACCTCATAGTTGTCTGAGTCTAAAACAAGTAATTTTTCAAAACCAGATGATGATACGGGTCCTGAAGAGTTACCGATAAAAGAGGAGGCACCGTTGGTAATGGTAATTGGACCATTTGGACCAGCAATTGTTGATGAAGAAGCTCCGCCAAAAGTCATATAGCCTCCTCCCGATGGAGGTACATAACCTCCAATGGATAAAATTAAATGATTGCCCTTTTTAAATGCACCTATTCCAGAATAGGTGCTCATAATAAAACGCTTAAAAAAGGTTTTTGCTTTTTTAATTTTTGTTTTTGAACTATTAATTGTAGTTGAAACTACAACAAGAACCGAACCTAAAGTTTTACTAAGTTGAAATGCCAGTTCTTCATCCCCTTTATATATAAACTCTTTAATTGTTTCTTTGGTTTCTATATTTTTTATATTTATCACCATTAATTTATTCGATGTAATTATCGAATATAAATTACCTTCAAAGATGTAGGAGTTAGATTTAGTCCAATCTTCCGCCTTAAAGTGAGTTCTTGGAAGTGCTATGTAATCTGTCTTTCCTACGTTTTTATTTAAGTCCAAATTTAAAATCCTTGTCCCGTTTTTATGGTGATTTAGCGTAATGATAATTTTATCTTTTAAATTATAAAACTTCCGTCTACTGCTATAGGTAGATGCTTGGCTTGGCATTTCTTGTGAAATGGATTCTAGTGATGAAGTCGAAATAATATCATCCAGTGTAGTAAGTTTGGTTTCTTTATCATAGAAACGATCTTGACTAAAATCGAAAGAATTTTTTTCATAAGAATTACCTTTAAAGCTATAAACATGAATTACTGATCCATTGCGTTTTACTGTAAGCATTTTAAAATTATTTTTATGACTTACATAGTGTATGACTTTTTCTTTTTTAAGAGGAAGTTTAAACGTATTATACTCCAATTTCCCTTCATTATTAATACCAATTGAATTAAATTCTCCTTTAGCTTTATTATGAAAGTAGAGATTAATATTATTGTCACTATCAACTTCTATTCCTGTAATGTATTTTAAGGTGATAGTTGAAGGTGTTGGATATTCTTTTTTAATTATAGTATTAGTTGTTGGGTTATACTTAATATGAGTAATTTCCTGATCTATTAGAATGTTTTTAGAAACTGAGAAAATATGAATGTTTTGTTCATTATCCACTATTGGTATGGATATAGTAGATTTAAATTCTTTTAGTTCCATACTACTAGCAGCAATTTCCTCCTGAGCCAATAAAGGATTTAGGTATAAACAGAACATGAGTAGAGTAATGGAGAAAAGTGTTTTCATAGGTGTTGTTTTAATATTAATTAATGGTCTCTCCATTCCCGACACCTTCCGAATCAGGATTCACAAATACCAATTTTCCGTCTTCACTTTCGGTCATTAAGATCATACCCTCGCTTTCAACACCACGAAGTTTTCTTGGAGCAAGATTAATGAGTACGGTTACTTTTTTACCCACAATATCTTCAGGAGAAAAACTTTCCGCAATGCCCGAAACAATAGTTCTGGTATCTAGGCCAGTATCTACCTTTAAAACCAACAACTTATCCGCTTTGGGCATTTTTTCAGCTTCCATTATGGTTCCTACCCGGATATCTAATTTTGAAAAATCTTCAAAAGAGATTGTGTCTTTTTGTGGCATAAGTTTTTTGCTTTTTTGGTTAGCTATTTTTGTTGAGGCAGTATTGACTTTTTTTGTGGCTTTCAGTTTGTCTAACTGTGCCTGTATCTCTTGGTCTTCAACTTTACAGAACAATAATTCCGCTTTATTTATTTGATGCCCTGCAGGAAGTAAGGTCTCTTGGGTGGAAACACCCTCCCAGCTTAGAGGTTTCTCACTTTCGTTCGAAAAGACATTAAGGATGTTTTTAAGTTTAACAGAAGTAAACGGCAAAAAGGGCTCACTTAAAACAGAAAGTGCCGTTGTAACCTGGAGCGCAACAAACATTATTGTTTGGACTCGTTCTTCATTTGTCTTTATTAATTTCCAAGGCTCTTCATCGGCCAAATATTTATTTCCCAAACGGGCCAAGTTCATTAATTCCTGCCCTGCTTCCCTAAAACGGTATCGTTCTATGGAACTGGAAATAATCCCAGGATATTTTCTTAATTGTTCTAGCGTTTCTTTATCCACTTCAGAAAATTTCCCTGCTGCGGGTACTTTTCCACCATAATACTTATCGGTTAGGACGGCAACCCTGTTTACAAAATTGCCAAAAATTGCAACCAGTTCATTGTTATTGCGAGCTTGGAAATCTTTCCAAGTAAAGTCATTGTCCTTTGTTTCTGGTGCATTTGCTGTAAGGGTATATCTAAGGACATCCTGCATATCTGGAAAATCTTCCAAATACTCATGCAACCATACGGCCCAGTTTTTGGAGGTGGACAATTTGTTTCCCTCAAGATTTAAAAACTCATTGGCGGGCACATTTTCTGGTAGGATATAATCGCCATGTCCTTTTAACATGGAAGGGAAAATAATACAGTGAAAAACAATATTGTCCTTGCCTATAAAGTGAACCAATTTAGTGTCAGAATCTTTCCAATAGGGTTCCCAATCTTTTCCTTCTTTGGCGGCCCATTCCTTGGTGGATGAAATATAACCGATAGGAGCATCAAACCAAACATAGAGTACTTTGCCCTCTCCGCCCTCAACGGGGACCGGTATTCCCCAATCCAAATCCCTAGTTACGGCCCTTGGTTTAAGACCATCATCTATCCATGACTTACATTGCCCATATACATTGGCCTTCCAATCTTTTTTGTGGCCTTTTAATATCCATTCCTTTAAAAAATCCTCATATCTGTCCAAGGGCAAAAACCAATGTTTGGTTTCTTTTAAAGTAGGAACTGCACCAGAAATAGTTGATTTTGGATTGATGAGGTCAGTGGCATTTAAAGAAGAGCCACAATTTTCACATTGGTCCCCATATGCTTCTTCATGACCACATTTTGGACAAGTGCCCACAACAAATCTGTCTGCCAAAAACTGTTGTGCCTCTTCATCATACAACTGATTGGTGGTTTCTTCAATAAAATCACCATTATCATACATTTTTTTAAAAAATTCTGATGCCGTCTCATGGTGGATTTTTGCAGAAGTCCTGGAATAATTATCAAACGTAATTCCAAAATCAATAAAAGACTGCTTTATAATAGCATGATATTTATCGATAATGGCCTGTGGTGTAGTATGTTCCTTTTTAGCCTTCATGGAAATGGCAACACCATGTTCATCACTACCACAAACAAAGAGAACATCGTTGTTTGTTAGGCGCAAGTATCTACTGTAAATATCTGCGGGCACATAAACGCCGGCCAAGTGGCCAATATGGATAGGGCCATTGGTATAAGGCAAAGCAGCTGTAATAGTATACCTGCCTGCCACTTGGGTAGGACTATAAGGATTTTTAGGATTCTGAGACATCAAAATATGAATTTGCGCACAAAAATAAAGATTTTTATGGCGGAGATGCCCACCATTTTAAAAAAGAAAAGCCCTTGAATTTAATTTCAAGGGCTTTTCTGCATAATTAGGCAAGATTTATGAAATCATTACAGATTTACTCATTTTCTGGTCTTGAACCTGTATTCTATAGATATATTTACCTGTTGCCAGTGAATCTCTAACGTTCGCTCTAATATTTATTTCTTGAGAGCCCTCCAATACCATTTCATTAAAAACGGTTCCGACTTTTTGTCCCAATATATTGAACAGTTGAATGTCCACATGGGCCGTAAAAGGCATTTCCAAATAAATATGCGGAGTACTTTCTGTAGGATAGAAAGGTCTATGTACAATAGTATTTAATAAATCTGGATTAGGTTCCTCACCCATTTCATCACTTGGAGGTGTATCGGGTAATGTTGGCGGCTCATCACTATAGGCAATGTCCGGAAACTCAACACCACTACAATTAAACCCTAAATCTACGGGCTGATAGGTGTAACCATCCATAATATGTTGTTCTACCAATGGAATATCGACACATAACCATTCTGCCATTACAGTAGCATAAAGGTTTCTAAAATCCATGGTGTATTCCAAGTTTCCTCTTCCATTAGGGTTGTCCAATGCGGGATGATCACCTACAAAGGCACTACCATTTAAGCCAGAACCAAAAAATAATGTTGGAGCGGCTTTACCGTGATCCGTACCATTGGAGCCATTCTCAAATATTCTTCTTCCAAATTCTGAGAATGTCATACTTAATACATTTGTATCCTGTTCTGTACAAGCTAAATCTTCATAAAAATCTTTGATGGCAACGGACAAGGTGGACATTAACCTTTCGTGCGCTTGAGGCTGGTTACCATGGGTATCAAACCCACCCATGGAAATCATATATACTTTGGTTCCTAAATTGCCCTTAATTAATTTAGCTAATAGGGCCAATTGTCTTGCAAAGCCATTATCTTGATATTCAATACCACAATTTAAGGCTTCACCACGCTCATAAGCTTCATGGATAAGACCAGAATACTCATAGGTAGTATTGGCAACCCCTCTAAGGAATTTCAATTGGTCACCATACATACAATCGTTGAACAAGGTATCATCCAAAGGATATTGTACCCCAGATTCTGCAATTTGCTCCAATTGATCTATGTTGGAAGTTACAAAAGCATAGTTTGTTTCTTCGCCTTGGAAAACCAAACTGCCATATTGCCCCACTTGTATTGCCGCTGGTGCGGCTGGTGGATTTATTAAATAATCTGGATAAATATTTTCAAAATGCCTACCCATCCATCCAGTGTTTCTACCAAAAAAACCACTTGAGGATAAATCAGTATTGGCAAAGATATCTGATCCTGTGAAATGGGAGAGACTTTGTCCTTCATAACCAACACCATGTACCGCTTTAAACGATCCCTCTCCCCACATTGGTTCAAGAGCATTCATATAAGAGGGTACGCCAAATTCATCTGTAAGCTTTAAAACTTTACTTTCAGGAATATAAATATTGGGTCTGGCATTGGCATATGCATCATATTGTTCCAAAGGAATAACAGTGCTTAGTCCGTCATTACCACCTGATAGACGTATCAATATCAGAATATTGTCTGTTTCTGCTGCTGCAATAGCGGCTGCTAAAGGAGAAGGCCCAGATGCGGTAAGCAAATTACTGCCCAACATCATGGAACCGGATCCAGCTATTCCCAAAGCTTGTAAAAATGATCGTCTGCTCCAGGTTTTATGTTCTTCATCATGACCTTCGTTGTGTAAGGCCTTGTGAGGATGATTGTTATGGGTATCGCACATAGTAGTAGGTTTTATTTTAGTTGAAACTCTGGTTGTCTAGATAGGTGTAGCAATAACAAGTAAACTTGTGAGGGGACTTCCATGCTTACGGCCAGCATCCAAAGAGATAGTCCGCCAGCTATATAATCTGGCCCATAATAATTTTCTGGAACATCTTCTATTGTAAATACCGAAAGTGCATTGTCAAAATCTGCTTGAGTCAATAATCCTTTTGGGGTAAATTTATTGATGATTGCCTCAACCACGATTTGTGGATTACTGGTATTGCTATTGGCTGGTCCCACAGCATCCATGGCCAAAGTTCTAAATTGTTCTGGGTTGTTCTGATAGAAGCTTGCAATAAAGACCTCTATGGTTAACCATCTACCAATCATGAAATTGGTGTTGATCCATTGCCTATCTCTCTGCCATCCAGCAACATCTACTGGATTGAACAATTCTTGTCCAAGAAGCGGGCAGGCATCAATGGCACTATCAACCGTACTATCATCATAGGTGAAATTAGTTTCATTTATGAAATTAAAATAGTAATCCATTGGACTTTTTATAATAACTCCAATGGCCTCATCATCAAAAAAGTGCTCACTTTTAAATAATTGTGATAAAACTGGAGCAATGTCAAAATTATTGGCCACAAAAGTTGTTGCCAATCCTGATATTATGGTCTGTGCATTGCCAGCATCATCATTTGAGTCTGGGTGAACAAAGAATTCATATAATTTTTTACAGATAAAACCGGCAATTTCATTTGGCCTTTCATTGAATAGGATATCAATTACATCATCATATCCCCAGTTTCCCGTCTGGCCCAAAATTGTCTTGGCTCCGGTATCGTGCCTTTCTGGATTAAAAGTTACGGGCATACAACCTTCCTCACCACGCTCCGTATAACCGCTTAAAGCTCGGGCTGTTTCTATAATATCTTCTTCGGTATAAGCATTTCCTTCACCCAAAGTAAAAAGCTCATACAATTCTCTTGCATAGTTTTCATTAGGGTTGTTCCCATTATTATAAACACCATCTAAATAGTAGAGCATGGCACTGGTCAACCCTATTTCACTAACAAAATCCTTAAAATTGCCAATAGCATGGCGCTGTAAGCAATTTATATAATGGTATAGGAAAGAATTACATTGGTACACTCTAAACTCGGTAACTAAATGGTTGCTCCAAAAGAAACTTAACCTGTCTCTAAGGTTATTGTTGAGCATATCATTACCATAAGCGAGCTTCCATTCTTGTACTTGGGCTCTTCTCATATCTCTTGCAAGATCATCGTCTGCAGGATAATTGGTGTTGTCCCAGTCTGCCCATAGTGGAGCTGGAGTGGGAGCCATGGCAAGCGCCTCATTTATGAGGGTGTCTACTAAAGCAGTGGCGGACTGTCCAACTGCTGCATTAATGGTCTCAACAGATGCGCTAAAACCTAATCTTCTATACAAATGAGCTGCCTTTTGTTCATCCAGAGGAACGGCATAGGGAGCAAGTGTAGAAGTATTACAATTAATGAAATATTCCATAGTCTTTGGGGCATTTAATAAAATATAGGTTCATAGTTTGGGGCAACTAAAAATCCTTGATTATCGATAAATTACTTTTTTAAACGTTTATCAGTACAATTAAGTATTTAAAAATCAATATTTTCGATGTTCTACTGGGGAAATTACAATCTAAAGTTTAAAATTGTCGATGAAGAGGTTAATTTTTCGACCAAATACACACATATTTTACTTTATTTAAAAATTAATGGGAAAAAATAACGAGTTTGGAAAAAAAGGAGAGCAGTTGGCTGTCGATTTCTTATTAAAAGAAGGGTATTCTATTAAATATCGCAATTACAGGTATTTAAAAGCTGAAATTGATATTATTGCCCAAAAAGAAGAAATATTGGCGGTTGTAGAGGTTAAGTCTAGAAGTACTGATTTTCACGAAAATATTGCTGAAACTGTAACTCCAAAGAAAATACAGCTAATGGTATTGGGAGCTGATCATTATGTGACTGATAATGATTTGGATGTAGAAGTTAGGTTTGATATTGTTACAATTCTAAAAAAAAATGGCAAGTTTGAGTTGGAGCACCTAAAAAATGCATTTTATCATTTTTAAAAATTTGTTTTATTTATAACAATTTGTTATTTTTGCTCAAAACCAAAGATAATGAAGACCATTTCCTCTGTAGTAGAACAATACATTAAGAAAAAACCATTTTTGCAAAGTGCATTGGCACAAGGAATTATAAATTTAACATCCCTTTCCAGAATAGTGAAGCCTGAGATAGAGAGCGAACTGGGAAAGGATATTAGAAATGGTGCTATTGTAATGGCTTTGAAACGTCTTTCTGATGATTTGGAATTTAGGGCTACACATAAGATTATAAAAGTTCTAAAAAATATTGGGGAGATTACGGTAAGGTCCTCTTTAACAGATTATACTTTTCTGGCTTCGGATACAATTTTAACCCAGCAAGCAAAGCTTTTGGAAGCTGTGAATGCCAATCAGGATGTGTTTTATACTTCCTCTAGGGGAGTAAATGAAATAAATATAGTTATCAGCAATATCTTGGATAAAACAGTTGAAGAACTTTTCAGTTCTGAAAAATGTACCCAAAAAGCAAAGAATCTTTCTTCAATTACGGTTAAGCTGCCAGCAGAAAATGTTTCTGTACCTGGAATCTATTATTTTATCTTTCAACGTTTGGCATGGGAGGGCATTGTATTGTACGAAGTAATCTCCACTACCAATGAATTTACTATTCTAGTGGATGATGATCAAGTAGATGTAGCCTTTAAAACCATTAAGGATTTAAAAACTTTATAAAACTTAAGAATCTATTTATTTCTTAAAAACGTAATAACTTCTTTATCTGTTTGGGGTTTTGCCACTATGTGCTTATCCTTGTCAAGGATAAAATATGTAGGTGTTCTTTGTATGCCATACTGCTTGGCATAATCACTATTCCACCTTCCCAGGGCAATGGCATGTTCAAAATCTGAAAGTTTGGCAGCTTCTGGTTTCCATGTAGTTTCGTTATCTTCTAGACCTACTGCTACTACTTTTACCTTGGGATATTTTTTAAGCTCTTTGTGAAGTGCAGGTAACTCTTTTAGGCAATGTGAGCATGTGCTGCTCCAAAAAACCAAAATATAGGTTGATGCTCCTTTTAAGGTACTTAAGCTTTTGTTGGTATTACCATCTTTCCAAGTAATTTCGCTTGCAGTGGCTCCAATCCTTAAACTATTATAAAATTCTATATCATCAATAACTTTGGGTCGGTTGGTCTCATTTGCCAATTTTTTTATAAGTTCATTAAAAATAAAATCGGAAACGTTGTTCAATTTATCGCCTGCAGCCTGCCTCCATAATGAATGAAAAACATGTAGCTTATAGACGGCACTTACCCCGACCATTTCTGTATTTACCCGCTTAACATTTTCAATCATGGCATGTTCCTTTTCCTCTGTATTTATTGTCCCCATGGGAAGAGATGTGAATACATAATTGCTTATTTTGTCGGTTAGAAAACTCGAACTCTGTAAAATGGGGTCGGTAAGGTCTAGGGAATTAAAATAGTTCTTCTTTGTATGTTGAATATATTCCTGAATAGGTTCATATTTTGGAGAAATATAGGGGGAGTTTGCTTTGATAAATTTTTGCGCAATTAACCCTTCGGTTTTTTTCTCGTAAGCCTGTTGAACACTTTTTAATTTTTCGCCCAATTGAAGAAACACACTTTCATCAGTAATACCTTCTTGGTAGCAATTGATTATTTCTTGTTGTGTAGCGGCAATTTCAGTAAAGTAATCCCTAAAAGGAATATTTTCTTTAGAGGATAAAAAAGTGACGCCTTGTTTGGAATCAAAATTTAACTGTACATCTTCTTTTCCACTGTAGATAATATCAAAATACAGTTCTTCTTGTGGTACCCCATAGACCATTCTATAGGTCCCTGTCGGTGCGTCTTTAGGTATATTCAACGCAAAATTTCCATTTTGCAGTTTAGTATTTGCAACAAATCTATGATCTCCTGGTTTTAATTCATACGCAATAACCCATTTGTAATCTTTTGCAGGGGAAAAGGTGCCGTAAATAGAATGTTGCGCCTGTAAACCAAAACTAAATAGGACGACAAGAATGCTAATAATCTCTTTTATTTTATGCATGAGTAAGGGGGTAATATCAATCTTTAATAATAGGTTGTTGAACCATGAATGCGGGTAGGGTTTCGCAACAATCCACATTTCCACCTGCTTTTACCATAGATGTGCCATGTACTGTAATGGTGGATTTAATAAAATCTTCGTCGGTGGCCTCATAGATATTGTCCACATATTTTTGTGGATTGCGGTCAATAAACGGAAACCAAGTACTATGGATTTGAATCATTATTTTATGTCCTTTTTTAAAAGTATGCAATACATCTTGCAACCTAAAATTCACATCAGAAATCTCACCGGATACAAAGGGCTCTGGTTTTTCAAAACTATTCCTAAACCGTCCTCTGAAAACTTCTGACCTTACCAATTGTTGGTAACCACCCATGACCACATTTTTAGGATTATGATCATAATTTTCATGGTCTTGAGGGTATACATCAATCAATTTTACAATAAAATCGGCATCGCTACCTGTCATGCTTATCTTTAGTTGGGCCATGATTTCACCAGCAATAGTTCTGGGTTCAGTAAGTTCTTGTGTTTCAAATGTAAGGACATCGGGTCTGCGCGCTGCTTGGCGTTGATCATCACTCATATACCATCTGGGAGTAAAAGTAAGTCCTTCTGTTTCTGACCTATAGGGCACAGGTTTTTTAGGGTCGCTTACATAACTAAAACTAGCCTTTTCATCTATAGGTTTGTTGATTCCCAATTGACCATTTTCACCAAAATATAAGGAAACGGGTTCCACCTCTTTTGGTGGCCAATAGTCAAAACTTTTCCATTCTTTAATTCCTGTATCAAACATATAAGCTTCGGGCAGCTTATCATTTCCTTCACCTTTTAGGTGGTGGTTAAAAAAGTTCCGTTCTACCTCTTTTTGATAATAGGTGGAGATACTGTCCCCAAAATAGATGTGGTTGTGTGTAGTTTTTCCTTGTTCTCGGGCCCAACCCCCATGTGCCCATGGTCCCATAACAATAGTGTTCTTGGCTTTTGGGTTGTTCGCTTCTATACTTTTATATATGGATAGGGGTCCGTAAAGGTCTTCAGCATCGAACCATCCTCCTACAGTCATGACGGCATGGTCAATTCCTTTTAAGTGGGGTAGGATATTTCTTTTTTGCCAGAATTCATCATAATTGGGGTGTTCTATTATCTGCTTCCAGAAAAAATTATCGCTATGATATTTTTCGGTGATATTTTTTAGTGCTCCCATGTTTAAATAGAAATCGTATCCATCTGGGGCAGGATCATCATAAAAACGCATAATTTTATCAATGTACCAAGGTTTTCTTGTGCGGCCTTCCTTTTGATATCCGAATACGGCAAAGGCTGCCGTATAACTTTCTAGGTAGGCTCCTTGATGATGAAAATCATCAAAAAAGAAATCTGAAATTGGTGCCTGCGGTGATGATGCGACCAATGCTGGGTGGGCATCTGGCAAGGCTGCCGCAGTGTAAAATCCTGGATAGGACACTCCGTACATTCCCACTTTTCCATTGTTATTGGGGATGTTCTTAAGTAGCCATTCAATACTATCGTAGGTATCCGAACTTTCATCGATAGCTGTTTTGTTTTTGGGGTTGTTCCCAGGAATGTTGGGGGTCATATTATCAAATAAACCATCGCTCATGTATCGTCCACGTACATCTTGGTACACCAAAATATACCCATCTTGCACTAGGTATTTGGAAGGATATGTGCTTGCATTGTAGTCCGTATATCCCGATGCATTATAACAGGTACGGTTCATTAAAAAAGGATATTTTTTGCTTTTGTCCTTTGGAGTGTAGACCACTGTAAAAAGCTCAACGCCATCCCGCATGGGAAGATGATACTCTTTTAAATCGTAATATGATCTTAAATACAGGGAATCTGCATTTTGAGCCATAATAGAGGTACATGCCAACAGAATGGCCAATGCAAAAATAAAACGTATTTTCATAGTGAACTCGTATAGTTTAACAAGGATAATCATTCAATTTCTATGAGGCCATATACGGCATCCCTAAAACTTTTATGTAAACCAATTTGGTCATACGGAAAAAGTTGTACAAACATTACCGCGGTAAGCTCGTTTACTGGGTCAACCCAAAATAAAGTGCTGGCAGCTCCATCCCAGAAAAACTCACCTACCACACCATTGTTTTCTTCTTTGGTAGCTGGTGGACGCAAACGTACAGCAAAATCGATTCCAAAACCAACCTGTCCTTTGCTTGGCAACCACATGCGTTCCGTAATACTATCTGCCAAATGATTGGTTGCCATGAGCTCGACAGTTTCTGGTTTAAGAATAGTTGCATTTTCAATAGTCCCTTTGTGAACCAACATACGGGCAAAACGCTGATAGTTATCTAGAGTAGATGTTAGGCCCGAGCCCCCCCTTGTCAATGGCCAGTGCTCAAAATAATTTGGAAATGTATTTTCATCTGGTAATCTAGAGAGTTCACCCTCATCATTTCTAAGATACATAGCGGCAAATTGGTCACGATCTTCTTCAGGAATAAAATATCTTGTTTTTGAAAGCCCAAGTGGATCTAAAACATGTTCCCGTACATATTCTCCATAAGGTTGGCCAGAAATACGTTCGACCATAAATGCCTGTACATCTACACAGGGACCATATTCCCATTGTGTGCCAGGCTGAAAATGCAATGGTGTACTTCCCAATTTTTCTGCCATTTCTGTTAATGTATTCTCCCTATTCATGGCATCGGCCTCACCGATAAGTTTACCCAATCCAGGAATGCTGGCATTATTGCCAAACCCAGCTGTATGTCTTGTAATATCCCTAATGGTGATTTCTCTATTTACATCCTCTAGAATGGGTTTTCCAGAGGAGTCCTCACCTACATAGACTTTCATATTGGCAAATTCTGGAGCATATTTGGACAGTGGGTCATCTAGGTCAAATTTGCCTTGTTCGTATAAAGTCATTAAAGCAGTTCCCGTAACTGGTTTGGTCATTGAATAAATCTGTACTATGGTATTGCGGTCCATAGGTCTTTTGGCCTCACGATCTGCATATCCAAAAGCATTGTAATAAACCTCTTTGTCCTTTTCAAAAATAAGGGCAGAGACACCAGCAATATCACCAGCATCTACAAAACTTTTTAGGGTAGAATCCAAACGGGCAACAGCATCATTATTGACAACATATTCAATGGTTTTAGCTTCTTCATTTGATTTTGGATTCTCCTTGCAGGCCCCTAGAAAAAGAAATAACACGACTAAAATTAAAATGGGTTGGTTTTTCATGATTTCTTAATATCGTTAATTATTGTTCCCTTTGATTTTCATAAAAGTACGAAACTCTACTGGAAAAACTTACAACAATTAAATTAGAGAGGTTTGGGAATTTTTATACCCCCAATCAATGCATATTGTGTTTTTATTTTTTCTCGATTTTTCCATAAGATCCAATGACTCAACCTTGGAAAATAGCGTATTGTAAACTGAGCTAAAAGACCAAGCCCCGTAAGTGTAACAGAGTTTTTTTTGCTTAAAATCATTTGGCAAACACTTTTGGCAACATCATTTGGTTTTGCAAGGCTCACATTTGTTCTTTTGGGCAAATAGACCAACGAACCGTCTACATCCAAAATAGTTTTTTTAGGGTCATTTTCTGTAAATCCAACATAAGCCACTCCAACATGGATTCCATAATCGTATAATTCTATCCTAAGGGCATCGGCTAATGCGGATTGTGCCATTTTGGAAGCAGTATAAGCGGAGTTGTAGGGCATTCCTCGAAAGGCACCTACACTATTAATAAATATAAGATTACCCTTAGTTTTTTTTAAATGTTGAAAGGCATATTTGCACATATAGGCAGTTCCGGAATAGTTGGTCTCCATTAATGCCTTAAAATTTAAAGGCGCCATTTCCATTACAGATCCACGACTGCTTAGTCCAGCATTGTTTATTAAAATATTAATTTTTCCAAAACAATTAATGGTTTCTTCAATAAGATATTTACATTGTTCGGGGTCACATATATCCGCTTGGAAAGCAGAAACATCAAGGCCTATTTGTTTCAATTCTTTTTCAGTGTCTCTTAATTTTTTCTTGTCTCTGCCGTTTAGCATTACTTGGGCACCTTGTTCTGCCAAAACAATAGCAATTGCTTTCCCAATGCCCATACTGGACCCAGTAACAATGGCGACCTTTTCTTTAAATAGCTTTTTATTCATAATTGGTTCATAGGATTGGTCACCATTTTACGACAATTTTACCCTTGGATTTTCGTGATTCAAGGAATTGATGGGCTTCTGCCAATTGGTCGATAGAATATTCCGCTCCCACAAAGGGTGTTAAAACTCCTTCAGAATTCAATTTAATTACCGCTTTCATGACCTTTGCTATTTTTTCTGGTTTTTCCTCTGCTATTTTAAGCATGTTAACACCTATTATTCCATTGGACCTACTTAAAAACTGTAGGGGATGATATAGTCCAAATTGGGTAAGGACTTTTATTTTTCCAAAAATGGATTTAGTTTGATTCATGGAAGAAACGCCAAATGTTATAAGTCTTCCACTGGCTCCCAATAATCGATATCCTTTTTTTAAGGATTTACCACCAACGGGATCAAAAATGGCATCAAGACCTTCATCTCCAAGAACGGTCTTAATTTGGGATTCAAAATCTGTTTTTAGGTAATTAATGGGATGGTGTACCCCATTTTTTTTAAGATATTCCATTTTGTCGGCAGAACTACAGGTGCCAAATACAATGCATTTTTTATGTAGGGCCATTTGTGTCAAGGCAGTACCTACGCCACCAGCAGCGGCATGAATCAATACCTTATCATTCTCTCTTAGATTGGCCATTTCATGGGATAGAAAATAGGCTGTACTATATTGTGTGGCAAGGGCAACAGCACTGCCGGGTGATATGGACTCAGGAATTTTATTGGTCACTTCTTTCTCTGCAACAGCATATTCGGCATACCCTCCAAATCTGGTTAGGGAAGTGACTCTATCTCCCACTTTTAAATTTTTAACCTCACTTCCACATTCCACAATTTTTCCTACCACATCATAACCAAGTAAGGCGGGCAAAGGAGGCGCCCCTTTGTAGAGGCCCAAACGAGCCATGACATCCGCAAAATTTAGCCCAAATGCCTCTACTTTTATTAAAACCTGATTGGATGTTGGTTCAGGCTTTTTTATTTCCCTAATTTCAAAAGCGGTATCGGAGGAACCATATTTTACTAAATAAGCAGCTTTCATGGTTTGTATTATTTGGTTGAATATGGAAAGATATACAACTTGGTTTTATATTAGCATGAGCAATATCAGTTTTGAATATTGTAATTAGATGTTTTCTATGATTTTAAGACTATTTAGCCATTGCTATGGTTTTCATTTCTTTTGGCATTTTTTCAATGGCATATCTTAAAGCAGTTCTGGGCATATTGGATTTTTTGCTGATGATATAATCAAAAATTTCTTGCTGATGGGACTGGCTTGCTACCTTTAGCATCCATCCATATCCTTTTTGAACCAGATCGTCTTTGTCTAAAAGTAGTATATCGGCTATTTCTAAGATGTCCTTTAAAAACTTTCCCTTTCTGGCGGGGATAATCAAGGATACTGCCGAAGCGCGACGCATCCATCTATTTTCTGAGCGTGCCCATTTCTTTAATTCACTTAAATAGTCTGGGTACATTTCTATAAATTCTCCAATGGTATGATTACACAGTGTATCGCATGATGCCCAATTGTTAAGAAAAGTACCTACCCATTTTTCAAAAGTTTTAAAATCACTAGGAACATATTGCTTTCGAAGAAAATAGGACCAATTACAAGCAATAAAGGATTCTTCAATATACCCTGATTTCCATAATATTTCACACAAATCAAAAATTTCAGTTTTTGAACTTTTCTTTATGAGTTTAAAATATTCTTTTCCGATTTTTCTAACTGTGGCCGTTTTAACACCATATATATCAATAGGTTCTTTAAAAAATCTTTTGCCACTTTTTTGAGTTTTTTCATCACTACTGTTTCGTAGCTCTTTGCGAATATCATTAATGATGTCCTCCATTTACAAAAGTGGTTAGAAAATTAGATTCAATGAAAATATTTGTGATATACAGACCTAGTTCTTTTTAAGAAAGGGCTTCTTTAGAAAAGAAGCTAATAAAGGTAATGAATATATAGAATTATTAATTTAGAAGTGATTCCTTGCCAAATAATTAAGGGTAGAAGCAATATTTCTTATGCAACAACCGAGACCGTTTGTTCAAAGGGGCGCAATGCTTTCACAGCTTTATCTACAGAAGTAATATGTTCAAAAACCAAAAGTAAGCGCAGCCCATTTCTTGTTTGTTTTTCTTTCATTTTGCAAAGCTGTGAGTGGCTCTGCACAAATTGTAATACTTTGGTAAATAATGGACTTTGATAAAAAGGCGATTGTTGATCGGCAATAAAATAACCAATAAGTTTTCCCTTTTTCATGACCACTTTTTCCAGGCCAATACTATTTGCAATCCATTTTATGCGGACGGAATTCAATAAATCCTCTACCTGACTAGGAAATTCCCCAAACCGGTCCATGAGTTCTGTTTCAAATTTATGGAGGCTTTCCTCATTATTAACTTGGTTCAATTGTGTATATAGATTCAATCGCTCCGTTATATTATTAATATAATCATCTGGAAATAGCAGCTCAAAATCGGAATCAATTTGGGTTTCTTTTACGAATACTTTTTCATGATGCCCCTCTACTTCATCATATAATTCCTTAAACTCATTTTCTTTGAGTTCTTCTATGGCTTCCGCCAATATTTTTTGGTAGGTATCAAATCCAATTTCATTAATGAAACCACTTTGTTCACCTCCCAATAAATCACCAGCTCCCCTAATTTCCAAATCTTTCATGGCAATGTTGAAACCACTTCCCAATTCTGTAAACTGCTCCAAAGCTTGTATGCGTTTTCTGGCATCAGGAGTCATAGCATCATAGGGAGGTGTTATAAAATAGCAAAAGGCTTTTTTGTTGCTACGACCTACCCGGCCACGCATTTGGTGAAGGTCGCTCAAACCAAAATTATTGGCATTATTTATAAAAATTGTATTGGCATTGGTTACATCTAAACCACTTTCTACGATAGTGGTGGAGACCAACACATCAAAATCCCCGTTCATAAACGAGAGCATTAGTGTTTCTAGTTTTTTGCCATCCATTTGGCCATGTCCTATACCTATTTTGGCATCTGGAACCAAACGTTGTATCATGCCCGCAACTTCCTTTATGTTTTCAATCCTATTATGGATAAAGAATACTTGCCCACCTCGCTGAATTTCATAGGAAACGGCATCCCTAATAATTTCTTCGTTAAAACGGATTACCTGACTTTCTATGGGATATCTATTGGGAGGCGGTGTATTGATGACGGACAAATCCCGAGCAGCCATTAGACTAAATTGCAAGGTTCTTGGAATGGGTGTGGCAGTCAATGTTAAAACGTCCACATTTTCTTTGATAGATTTTAATTTGTCCTTTACTGCAACCCCAAATTTTTGTTCTTCATCCACAATCAAAAGCCCTAAATCTTTAAACTTTACATTTTTGTTGACCAGTTGATGTGTGCCTATGATAATATCCACTTTACCCGCTTCTAAATTCTCAAGAGTTTCTCTTTTCTCTTTTGCTGTTCTAAATCTATTTAGATAGTCTACAGTAACCGGTAAATCTTTTAATCGCTCTTTAAAGGTTCTACTATGTTGAAATGCCAAAATAGTGGTTGGAACCAAAACAGCGACTTGTTTACCGTTGTCCACAGCCTTAAAAGCAGCACGTATGGCCACCTCTGTTTTTCCAAAGCCTACATCTCCACAAATCAAACGATCCATGGGACGTTCATTTTCCATATCCCTTTTAATGTCTTCGGTAGCTGTGGTTTGGTCTGGGGTGTCTTCATAAATGAAAGAAGCCTCTAACTCTAGCTGTAAATAGCTGTCAGGAGCGTATTGAAAACCTTTTTTCAACCTTCTTTTAGCATATAGTTTAATAAGGTTAAAGGCAATTTTCTTGACCCTGGTTTTCGTTTTTTGCTTTATGGCTTTCCAAGCATTGGAGCCTAATTTGTATATCTTGGGAGGAGCACCATCTTTTCCATTGAATTTGGAAATCTTATGAAGTGAATGTATGCTTACATAGAGAATATCCCTTTCCCCATACATTAATTTTATGGCTTCTTGTTTTTTACCCTCTACATCTATTTTTTGAAGTCCACCAAACTTTCCTATACCATGATCTATGTGGGTTACGTAATCCCCAATTTCCAATTTTGTAAGCTCTTTCAGGGTTATTGCCTGCTTTTTGGCATAGCCATTTTTAAGATGGAACTTATGATAGCGCTCAAATATCTGGTGGTCTGTATAGCAAGCAATTTTTAAGTCAGGGCTTACAAAACCTTGATAAATTGGAAAAACGAGGGTTTTATAAGGAATGTGATTATCAACCTCTTCAAAAATATCATGGAAACGTTTAGCCTGTTGTTCCGATGCACAAAAAATATAGTTGGTATATCCTTTTGTATGGTTCTGGTTGAGGTCATCTATTAGTAAATCAAACTTCTTATTGAAAGAAGGCTGGGGTTTTGTATGAAAATTTATGGCAGTTCCTGGGTTTTGAGCAGACCCATCATTCAACTGAATTAATGTGTACTCTTCTAATTGTTTTTTTAGAAAATTGGAATTTACAAAAAGCTCATCAGGCGTTTGGTGTTTTATATCCCCGGATAATTTAACAAAAGCTTCTTGTGCTTTCTCAAAAAGAGAATCAATCCTGTCAGAAACCAGCTCTAAATTTTTACAAAAAACTACAGTTTTAGAAGATATATATTTTAGAAAGCTTTCCCTGGTTTCATTTAAAAATTTGTTCTCAACATTAGGAATAATTGTGATTTTAGACACCTGATTGGTTGAAAGCTGTGTTTCTACATCAAAAGTCCTAATGCTTTCCACTTCATCCCCAAAAAACTCTATTCGGTAAGGTTCGTCATGAGAAAAGGAAAAAACATCCACAATACCACCTCTAACAGAGAACTCTCCTGGTTCCGTAACAAAATCAACTCTTTTGAACTTGTACTCAAAAAGGACCTCGTTAAAAAAGTCCAATGAAAGCGTATCATTCACTTTTATTTTGAGTGTGTTTTTGTCCAATTCTTTTCTAGTGACCACTTTCTCGAAAAGGGCATCTGGATAAGTAACTATAATGGCTGGCTTTTTTCTGGAATTGATTCGGTTAAGCACTTCCGCCCGCAAAAGTACATTTGCATTGTCTGTCTCCTCAATTTGATAGGGCCTCCTATAACTGCCGGGGTAGAACAATACATCCTTTTCTCCAACCAACAGTTCCAAATCATTTAGGATATAGGCAGCCTCTTCCTTATCATTTAGAACAAGTAGAAAAGGAGCATCGGTGTTTTTAAAAGTCTCAGAAACAACAAAGGAAAGAGAGGATCCTATAAGCCCTTTTAAGAGCATGTGTTTTTCATTATTGGAAATAGTGGCTCCCAGTTTTTGCAGTTGCAAAGACTGTGCAAATAATTCCGAAATAGGGGATTTGTCCAATCCTGAAATTTTCTGCAAAGATAACAGCACTTTTCACTTTTAAAAAAATTATCTTTGCGCCAATTAAAAAGAAAAATAATATGTCTTTTACAGATTTATATGGCAATAGCGAGCATAGAAGGAATTTAGCTCATTTTGCTTCTATTGCATCGTTAGCGGCTGTTGATGGTGTTGTTAATGATAAAGAATTGGTCTTATTGAATCGTTTTGCAAAAAAATTGGATATTACAGAGGCCGAATATGAGGAAGTAATGAAAAAGGAGAATAAATATCCTATTGAAACACCTCATAGTTCAGAAGTGCGTTTGGAACGTTTATTCGATCTTTTCAAAATTATTTTTGCCGACCATGATATTGATGAAAACGAACTTTCTTTACTAAAAAAGTATGCTATTGGGTTGGGGTTTTCCAATGAAAATGCTGAGAGTATTATTCGAAAATCAGTACTTATTTTTAGTGGAAGAATAGATTTTGAAGATTACCTTTATTTGGTTAAAAAATAACAATCATTTAAATTAATAATAATAGACGGGGCAATTTTAAATTGCTCCGTTTTTTGTTTACATGTTTTATTTTCTTCTATAAGAACAAAATTTTGTGAAAGAATTAGTTTTATTTTCTGTTGATTATTGAATTTATAACTTTGTGTTTTATATATAACAATACATGGATTATATAATTAGAGATGCGGTTGCTGATGATATGCCTCAAGTAATGGGTCTTATTAAAGAGTTGGCAAAATTTGAGAAAGAGGAACATGCTGTAGAGGTTACGGTAGATGATTTGGTAAGGGATGGTTTTGGTGAAAAAAAGCTATTCCATTGTTTTGTGGCCCTATCCAGGGAAAAAATTATTGGTATTGCATTGGTATACCCCAGATATTCAACATGGAAGGGACCGGTAATCCATCTAGAAGATTTAATTGTTAGTGAAAATGCACGTGGAAAAGGATTGGGCTCTGCCCTTTTGGCCGAGGTGGTAAAATATGGATATTCCTTAGGAGTTAAACGTATTTGTTGGGAAGTCTTGGATTGGAACGATCCTGCCATTGATTTTTATGAAAGCAAGGGAGCAAGAGTGATGAGGGATTGGGATGTAGTGCAATTAGACGAAAAAGGAATACAGAATTTTATTGAAAATACTAAATGAGGGTCTTTAAGTTTGGAGGGGCATCTGTAAAAAATGCTGATGGAGTAAAAAATGTGGTACATGTTCTGAAAGAAGTTGGACATGAAAATACGCTGGTAGTGGTTTCAGCAATGGGAAAAACTACCAATGCAATGGAAGGTGTGGTGAAGGCATATTTTGATGATGATAATACTCTGGCTTCGGCCATACAAGATGTTGTGAAATATCATAATACTATTTTACAGGACTTGTTTTCCAATGACAGGCACCCAATTTTTGGAGAGGTGAAGTCTATTTTTGATGATGTTCAAGATTTTTTATCTAGAAATAAGTCACCAAATTATAGCTTTGTCTATGATCAAGTTGTGGGGTATGGCGAGTTGGTTTCCACAACAATAATCAACGCGTATTTTAACGAAATTGGAATTGAATGCAATTGGTTGGATGTTCGAGGTGTTATAAAGACAGATAGTAACCATAGAGAGGCACATGTAAATTGGGATGAAACGCAAACCAGAATTACTGCCGCTATAGATAAGAGCAAATTATATATAACCCAGGGATTTTTGGGGAGCGATGAAAATAATTTCACCACTACGCTGGGCAGAGAAGGATCCGACTACACAGCGGCTATTTTTGCTTATTGCCTAAATGCCAATTCGGTTACTATTTGGAAGGATGTTCCAGGTGTTTTGAATGCGGATCCAAGGTATTTTGAGAATGCTCAGTTATTAAATCAAATATCATATAGGGAAGCAATTGAGCTTGCTTTTTATGGAGCTTCCGTAATACATCCAAAAACATTACAACCCCTTCAGCGTAAAGAGATTCCCTTACATGTAAAATCTTTTATAAATCCAAAAGGGGCAGGAACAACAGTTGGAAAAGGTAACGGAATAGAGCCTAAAGTCCCCTGCTTCATTGTTAGAAAAGGGCAAGCTTTAGTGAAACTATCCTCTTTGGATTTCTCCTTTATTGTGGAGGATAGTATTAGTGAGATTTTTAAACTCTTCCATGAATATAAAATGAAGGTGGATTTAATTCAGAACTCGGCCATTAGTTTTTCAGTTTGTGTGGACAATAAGTTTGGTAGGTTACACGAACTTTTAAACCATCTAAAGGCCAAGTTCAAAGTAGTTTGCCATGAGAATGTTTCACTATATACCATACGACACTTTGATGTTCATGCAATAGAATCACTTCAAAACGGAAAAGAAGTACTATTGGAACAAAGGGGAAAAGAAACACTGCAATTAGTGGTAAAATAGAACATTCATTTTTTATTACATCATAATTTTGAACCTACATTTTCGGATTTCCCTATATTTATAGTTACCAAACTTAATAGAAGCAATGGGATTAGTGACGGCAAAGGAAGTAGCCAAGGCCATAAATATGGAAAAATATGGTTTTCTAGGTACTTTTATAGGATGGATATTGTTGAAAGTGACACGGATTTCCAGTATCAATTCCTTTTATGATACCATAGCCCATTTAGAGGGAGTGGAGTATCCCAATGCTATTTTAAAGCATTATGAAATAGATTATGAAATCCCTGAAGAGGATTTTAGGCGATTGCCAAAAGAAGGTGCGTACATTACGATTAGCAACCACCCATTGGGAGCTATTGATGGAATTTTGCTATTGAAATTAATGATTGGGCAACGGGCAGATTACAAAATAATGGCCAATTTTTTGTTGCAGCGCATGAAACCGATGGTGCCCTATATAATCCCAGTAAATCCTTTTGAAGGTCATAAGGATGCTCGTAGTAGTATTGCAGGGTTTAAAATGGCATTCCAACATTTAAAAGAAGGGCATCCTTTAGGGATTTTTCCAGCAGGAGAAGTATCAACATTTAAAGATGGGAAATTGGTTATTGACAAACCATGGGAAGAGGCCGCTTTAAAATTGATTCAAAAAGCAAAAGTCCCTGTGGTCCCCATTTATTTTCATGCTAGAAACAGTTCTTTGTTTTATAGACTTTCAAAAATAAACGGTGTTTTTAGAACAGCTAAAATACCTTCGGAGGTTTACACACAAAAAAATCGGCCTATAAAAGTTAGGATAGGGCAACCCATTTCTGTAAAAGCACAAGAGGAACAGAAAACCTTGGAGGAGTTTACAGATTTGCTTAGAAAGAAAACATACATCTTGGCAAATGCCTATGAAAAAGAAAGATTAAGAGACCAAATCCCTACTACCATAAAAATTCCAAAATCACCTAAAAAAATAGCTTCGGCGGTTAGAACAGAGGTGGTCCAAGGCGAAATAGATAAGCTTAGGGAAAAGGAATGTAGATTGTTACAAAGCAAAAATTATGAAGTATTCTTGGCCCAGGAATTGGATATGCCCTTTATTCTAAAAGAAATAGGAAGGCAACGAGAAGTTACATTTAGGGCAATAGGAGAGGGGACCAACAACGCAATAGATTTAGACCGATTTGATTCTTACTATCATCATTTGTTCTTATGGGACAATGAAGAAAAAGTCATTGTAGGCGCATACAGAATGGGAATGGGCTCACAGATATATGCAAAATATGGTATAGATGGATTTTATTTGCAGGACTTGTTTAGACTGGAGCCAGAGCTGCATGATATGATGAGCAAGTCCATAGAAATGGGAAGGGCCTATATTGTAAAAGAGTATCAACAAAAACCCATGCCTCTTTTTCTTCTCTGGAAAGGGATTGTGCATACTACCTTGCGTTTTCCGGAACATAAGTTTTTAATTGGAGGGGTAAGCATTAGCAATCAATTTTCTAATTTTTCCAAATCATTAATGATAGAATTTATGAAATCCCATTATTGGGACCCGTATGTAGCGCAATATATAAGGCCTAAAAAGGATTTTAAGGTAAAATTGAAAGATGCGGATAAGGAGTTCGTTTTTGATGAAACCCAAGCCGATCTGAACAAATTTGACCGTCTAATAGATGAGGTGGAACCAGGAAATTTGCGCTTACCTGTTTTAATTAAGAAGTACATTAAACAAAACGCAAAAGTTGTGGCTTTTAACGTAGACCCACTTTTTAATAATTCTGTTGATGGTCTTATGTACATTAAAATTGCTGACTTGCCAGAGAGTACGGTAAAACCCGTTATGGAAGAATTCCAGGCAGAACTGGAAAGAAAATTTTCAGAATCTTTGGCTAATAAAGCGTAATTAAGAGCTTGCTTTTGAAAGTGCGTACAATAATTCTGTTGCTATCTGCAGGCTTCTTTCTTTATATTTTTCTAATTGTTGAGGTGTATTGTCAAATGCTTTGGGATCTTCATACGTAATCGGGAAACGTTTTTCCGCCCCGGCAACAAATGGGCATCCCGCATCTGCCGATGAACAAGTCATTATTGCACCAAAACCAGACTTGGGATTAAAAGGGTCAAAATAGGTTTTGGAAAAACCAATGATTGGGTGCTCATTTTTAGCATATTTAATACTATAAACAGGATTGTTGCCCTGGGACAGGGTCACTACTTCAAACCCATGATTTTTTAATGTTTCCGCAGCTACAGGAAACAATGCAGTGGCTTCAGTGCCGCCAGAATAGCATTGTATATTTTTTATTCCTAGGTAATGCGCAATGGTTTGTGCCCAAACCTGGGATAGATGACTTCTCCGGGAGTTATGGGTACAAATAAAATTTAAATGTATTGGCTCCTTACTCTTAATCTTTTCTTTTATATAAGCTATTAAGGGCGCTAAAATTTCTTTTCTTTCCTGGGGGATTTCAGTAGTGTCCAATAAACCAATAGTATTGTCTATACCAGTAAATACTTGTTCTTTTGTTGTTTCCATTTTATTTAAATACCAATTTTTTCACTTCTTTTTTCAAATAGTAAGTTGTCTTTCCACGACCCAGCTAATTTTCCAACCCGTTCTCTTTTTCCTATATATCTAAACCCCATTTTTTCATGAAGTTTGATACTTGCAGTGTTTTCTGGAAAAATACCTGACTGCAAGGTCCAAAACCCTTGATTTTCACTTTCTTCTATCAATCTTTCCATCAATAGTTTACCAATACTAAGACCTCTGCTATTTGTGGCAACGTACACGCTTACCTCAGCAACACCTCCGTATACGCATCTACTGGAAACAGGTGACAATGCTGCCCATCCTAATACTGCCCCATTTTTTTCCACAACAAATCTACATTCTTTTAAATGAGCATTGTCCCAAGCATCATACTCTGGAATATTGGTTTCAAAAGTTGCATAGCCCGTAGCAATGCCATCGGCATAAATTGTTGATACTGTTGGCCAATCGTTTGCAATCATTTCTCTAATCAACATAGGACTTTTTTTACTAGCAACAACCACTGCCAGGTGAACAACTTTCTACATTAGTGGCTTTGGCACCAACAGTTTCTGGTACCCCACAAGTTTCCTTTGCTTTGCAATCGGTTTTCTCAACAGCAAGTTGTACGGTAAGATTTGTACCGTTCAATATATAGTCATTGACAAAAAGTTGAGCTGTATGGAAATTTTCATTGCTATATTCAAATTTAACTTCGGCATTTCTATCCATTGTTCTCATCTTGTCAACCTTATTTAGGATTCCCAAAGCCTTGTAAACAGACATGTACTCTCTTTTGTCTTTTTCTGATGGACTTTCCCATAATTGTATAATGGTTTCCTTCCAGGCATCTGTTCCCGCTCCACAATCAACGGACTCAATGGTTATGTTTTTTACCTCGGTGATATGATAGTTTGCACCAACCAATGCTCCTGTTTTATATTCAAAAAGAAGGTTCTTGTTTTGGTGCTCTTTTAGTAATTCTAAAAATTCGATTGTTTTCATAATTTACTTGTTTTATTAACAACAATTGGATTGGGTGTTTAAAAAAAAAGAGTTTAAAAGTTGCTGAATCTCTTTCCATTTTTGGAGGTTAATGCAGTAACAAATACTCTTTCCTTCTATTTCACCACTTATTAAATCTATTTTCTTTAGTTCTTTTAAATGCTGGGAAATGGTTGGCTGTGCCAAACCCACCTCTTCAACAATATCATTACATATACAGGCCTCTTGTGTGCTTATATATTCTAAAATGGCAATACGGGCCGGATGCGCCAAAACCTTTAAAACAATGGCCAATTGATTCTGCTTTTCTGTAAAAATTTCTGTTTTAGTAACACCCATAACATATTTATATATTGCAATATTACGATAATAAAGAATACAAAAAAAGCCAAATCAAAAAAATCTAGCTTTTTTATTTATTTAGAACCAAGGTTTTTTACCTACTTGATAGGTGTTAAAGAACTCTTCGTCCGATTTTGTTAAATAGATAATTCCTTCTATTAATCCAATAATCCACATTAATCCTGCAAGAATTCCACAGCTTATAACACTAATTATTAATGTTATTACCAACATTATAATTCCTTCTTTGGTATAACCTAGAATGAATTTGTGAATTCCAAACCCACCTAGAACTATGGCTAAAATGCCAGCCAATATTTTTTTATTGTCCCCAGTGGCATTATTAAACGTTTCTTTAGCGCTATCTGCAAATTCCTTGGCACTCTCTTTTGCATCTTCTGCAAATTCACTAGCGGCTTCTTTTGCATCTTCAAATGCTTCTTTTGCGTCTTCTTTTATATCTGATGCTTTTTCACTTGCCTTTTCGGCTGCCTCTTTTGCAGCTTCCTTGGCATCGTCCAGAGCGTCTTTTGCTTTATCTCCTAAATCTTTTTCTTTGTCTGACATAGTGTTTGTTATTGTTGGTTAATACAAGCTACAATGTAGTAAATATTTCCATTTTAAAGAAACGCTTTGTCAATAGGTTCCCAAAGTTCCAACTTGTTGCCTTCCGGATCCAAAATCCAGCCAAACTTGCCATATTCATACTCCTCAATTTCACCTACCACGGTAACACCTTCTTTTTTTAGCTGCGTTAGGAGTTCAACAAGATTTTCAACCCTATAATTAATCATAAACTGTTTTTCACTGGGTTTATAATACGAAGTGTCTTCACTCATTGGACTCCATTGGGTGGAACAATCCTTTCCTTCCTTGTCTTTCCACCAAAAAGTACATCCATATTGGTCTGTATTCAATCCTAAATGATTTTTGTACCATTCCTTTACTTTGTTTGGGTCTTTGGCCTTGAAGAAAAAACCCCCTAATCCCGTTACTCTATTTTTCATTTTTCTTGATATTTTGTTCATATAAATCAATCCAATCCTGTGTGGTCATTTTAGTGCAAAGCTCACCAATTAATCCATATGGAATATCATTCATGGATTTAAAACGAATACAGCTTTTCCCCATATCTAATTTTCGCTTACAATGTTTTGGAAATTCTTCTACAAACCATTCCATGAGATTTTTATCTGCATAAATTCCAGAATGATAGACCGCAACAAAATTTTTCTGCGAAGCTAGGTTTATAAAAGGTAGAGGTAGTTTAGGGTCGCAATGGTATCCATCTGGATAAATTTCATGAGGCACTACGTATCCAATCATCTTGTAATTAATACATTCTTGAAAACCCTTGGGTAGGTTGGCCTTAATAATTTTTCTTAGTTTGGATAGCACTGGTTTTCTTTCCTCAGGAATCTTGGAGATATAATCATCTGGTGTTGTGGCATCAATGGTCATATTTTTTTATTGTTTACGTTGAAGCATTAAAGAAGACAGCAAGGAAATTATAAAACCAATTACAAAGACGGTAATGAACATGAGGAAAAAACTTACTAGCGGGTTGGAAAAAAGTTCTTTTTCTTCTTCTAAATCAGCCAATTTCACCTTAAAATCTTCTGGGGATAAATTGGCTTTCATTTGCTCAATAGAGTGTGTGTAATAATCTTCCGTAAAATTGGGGTCTATAATTTTAACATAGATAACATCTAGCAGCCCGAAAGCCAATGCTGTAATAAGACTTATTAGAATACCAACGGCAAGACCTTTTTTTAGGGAAAGTTTCCCATTGTTTTCTTTATCCCTAAAATGCTTAATCCCAAAAAAGACAAAAGAAAGGGAGACTATTATGACGGCATAGCCAATAATTTCCTGGATAGCATAATCTAGTCCTTTTCCCAAAAACCATGAAGAAAGGAAGAGTACACAAATAGTGATGGCACCATAGAGACCATATCGAAGAACAGTGTTTTTCATTTTTTAAAAATTTTAGTTTGATTAAAAGTAATTGTGACCAAGGGTAAACCACTCATACTAAAGTACCAAAATGATATGGATTACATGATTTTTGGCTAAAATGATATGATTTGTAGCTCTTTGGCTTTTTGAATTGCTTGGGTTCTTCTCTTGACATCCAATTTTAGAAGCATATTGGAAACATGGGTTTTTATGGTGCTTTCCGAAACAAAAAGCTTGTTGGCTATTTCTTTGTTAGATAATCCATTTTTTATCTCCACTAGCACTTCATATTCCCTAGCGCTCAACCCCAGTTGTTTTATTTGATTTTTGTCAATTTTGCTTTCCAAAGAAGGCACTTTCTTTGAACTTTTTTTATTCAAGAACATTCCAATCGCAAAAAAGACAATGGCAATAGTTGCAATTATAATTTCAATGGATATTGTTCCCGATAAATAGGAGTAGGTGCTAATTTGAAACAGCGCCAACAAGGCAACAATCAATGAGGAAAAAATAAAAACGGTTCGCTTCACAGCATAAATTTAGCAAAATTTTGCCTTTACCTTGTCCACAATGGTCTGCGCCAATTTAATTTTGCTTTCAACGGTCCAGCCAGCAACATGGGGAGTTAAAATAACATTTTCTGCCTGTGTTAAATATTTAAATGCTGGCGGCATGGAATCGTCTGCAAATAAATTTTCAAAGGATTTTTTTTCATATTCCAATACATCTAAACCCGCACCCAATATTTTACCAGATATTAATGCGGCAACTAAGTCCTTTGTAACAACGGCTTTTCCACGTGCCGTGTTCAATAACCAAAAAGGCTTATGAAAAGCATTTATAAATTCTGAATTGACCATGCCAATAGTCAATTCTGTTTGGGGAACATGTAAGCTAACAACATCTACCTTTTGGTGAAACTCAAGAATGCCCACTTGCCGTGAATCTTCATTTCCTACACCGCCCAGGATATCATAACAAAGAACTTCTACCTCAAAACCTCGAAGTTTTTTAGAAAATGTTTTCCCCATATTACCATAACCAATGATGCCCACTGTGAGGCCATCCAGTTCAATCCCACGATTTCCTTCCCTGTCCCATTTTCCAGACCGTACTTCCTTGTCTGCTTTGTTCAGTTTATTGAAAAGGGAAAGCAACATACCTAGGGTATGCTCTCCTACAGCATTTCTATTTCCTTCTGGTGCTGAAGCCAAAAAGATTCCTTTTTGTTTGGCATAATCCGTATCAATATTTTCTAATCCAGCACCTAAACGGCCAATGAATTTTAAATTAGTGGCCTTTTCCAAAAAAAATTGGTCCAGGGTAAATCTAGAACGAATTATAAGTCCATCATACTCATGAATTTTAGCTTCTATTTCCTCTTTGGTGGATGTATAATCTTCATGGTTTTCAAAACCCAATTCTTTGAATTGTTCTATGATAAGAGGATGATTGGTGTCTAAGTGTAGTACTCGCATTAAATCTTTGGATATTCGGTTTGTGTTTTTTCGTGCAGCACATTTCCTGTATGTGATGTAGAAAGTTTTTCGAAAAGCAGTACATGAACTACTTCATCATTTTTGGTCATTGGATTATGTTCCACGCCTTTTGGAATTACAATGATTTCACCTTCTTTTACAACTTCGGTTCTGTCCCTAAATTGCATATGAAGCGTTCCTTTTAGAACTTGGAAAAGCTCATCTTCATTTTCATGTGCATGCCAGACAAATTCTCCTTGAACTTTTGCCAATAACACCTGCATATTATCCACTTTGGCAATTTGATGTGGGTGCCATTGTTTGGTAAATTCGGCGTGTTTTTGTTTTAGGTTGATAGGGGTAGGTTTTGCTTCCATTATTCTATATTTAGTTTCTCTACATCAATTCTGTAAATGTTCCCCATGCCGTTCAGGACATGTTTCGTCATCTCGTTAAACTCTAAAATAGTTGTTATTTTTTTGTTTAGTTGATGTCCTTTATTACTTGTAAAGTAAAAATTCTTTCTAGGAAGGTCTATAAAGGGGCAGTAATCCAACTTATCAGAGTTTACTATGGCACCCATATTTTTAGATTTGCTCCATTCTCCATGTTCATTTTTTGTACTATAATACAAATCACCGCCACCATAACCATCTTCACGGCCAAAAGAGCTAAAAATCAATAAATTTTCTTCTGGATTAATATAAGCATTGAATTCGAACATAGCTGTGTTAATATTGGCATCCAAAACAGTTGGGGCTTCAAAGGTATCTTTAACAAACTTGCTTATAAAGATATCCTCTCTGCCAATACCATTTTCTCTTGAAGAAGTAAAATAAAGATTACCATGTTTACTAACTGCAGGATAGAATTCATCTGTTTTTGAATTTATTATTGAATCTAACGGCATAGGATTTCCCCACTTTAAATTGATTTTTTCCGCCACCCAAATATTATAATCATTTCTTAGAGAATCCTTATAAATGGGTCTATTAGAAGAGAAATATAACTTTTCCCCATCTGGGGAGAAAAAAGGTTCTATGTCATTATATTTTCCCGAAAAATCCAGTATTTTCTTGTTTGTCCAGCCTTTGCCTTTTTTTTCAATTATTACCAGGCTTCTAATTGTTTGATCATAGTTGCCCAAAGAATAAATAATTTCATCCCCTTTTGAAGAAATAGCAATATCTCTTTCATATAAGTTGGTGCTAACAATATCTTTTCCATATAGTTCAAGAGAAGTTGGTCGTATATCTAAAGCAATATTCAAAGAGTTTTCCCTAGAACAACCACTGATAAATAAAAGTAGTATTAAGAATAGTCTTTTAAACATAGTTCTTAAAGATAATTTATATCCCCAGTACAAATTTGGCTATCAAAAAGTAGATGAGGATTCCAAAAATATCATTGCTGGTGGTAATAAAAGGCCCAGTGGCAATGGCTGGGTCTATACCACGTTTGTGCAAAAACAAAGGAACAAATGTGCCAATAATGCCAGCTACAACAATCACGACAACCAAAGAGATGGAGATTGCCAATGCAGTGTAAAAATGCCCTTTCCAAAACCATGTAAATATTAAGAGTACGGCAGCCAAAATAACCCCGTTTAAAAGAGCCAAAAGCATTTCTTTGATAAGTCGGTTGCTTATGCTGCCCTTAAAATCATCATTTGCCAGTCCTTGCACTATAATGGCACTGGACTGTACACCCACGTTGCCAGCCATGGCCGCAATCAATGGAGTAAAAAAGAACAGAACCGCATGCTTACTTATCATTTCTTCAAAACCGCCCATAATTGCAGCAGCTCCCAATCCACCAAAAAGCCCTAAAATAAGCCATGGTAATCGGGCACGTGTTAAATCCCAAATACTGTCATCTGCTTCAACATCTTGAGAGATACCAGCTGCCAGTTGGTAATCTTTTTCAGCTTCTTCCCTAATTACATCTACAATGTCATCAATTGTAATTCTACCTACCAAACGTCCAATTTCATCAATTACTGGAATAGCTTCCAAATCATATTTGGACATAATTTTTGCTACCTCCTCTGGGTTCTCAGTTACGTTTACCGAGTCAACTTTAGGGATGTATATTTCTTTGATATGTGTTTCAGTTGAAACAGTCAACAAGTCCTTTAATGAGAGTCTACCTTTAAGTTTGTCATCATTATCTACCACATAAATGGAGTGGACTCTTGTGACATTCTCTGCTTGACTTCTCATTTCTCTAACGCAACGCGTCACAGTCCAGTTTTCATTAACTTTTACAAGCTCTTTGGCCATAAGGCCACCAGCAGAATTTTCATCATATCTAAGAAGGTCAACAATGTCTTTGGCATGTTCTTTATCCCCAATCTCAGAGATAACTTCCTGGACAATCTCTTCTGGAAGTTCGGCAATAATATCGGCGGCATCATCTGTGTCCAGTTCATCCAGTTCTCCTGCAATTTCCTTTGCCGAGAGATTGTTAAGAATGGCCTCGCGGACATCCTCGTCCAATTCTGTAAGAATGTCAGAGGTTTTATCACTGTCCAAAAGTTTAATAAGATAGGTTGCCTCATCTTCATTTAGATCATTTATAATTTCGGCAATATCAGCATAATGATAATCCTCCAAGAGGGAAGTAAGTTTCTTTCCCTCTTGGTTTTCTATAAGCTGTTCAATTTCAGCTACTAGCTTGTCTGTTAGCTTAAACGGTATCATGTTCTATCTTCTTGGTCAGCGCAATAAAATCGGAAACAGATAATTGTTCCGGGCGTTGGTCAAAGATAGCATCTTCTTTTAAAACATTGGAAAGACCAAAGGTTTTTAAACTGTTGCGCAATGTTTTTCTTCGTTGGTTAAAGGCCGTTTTCACAACCTTAAAAAACAATTTTTCATCACAGTCTATATCATGGTTCTCTTTCCTGGTCAATCTAAGTACTCCAGAATGGACTTTTGGCGGGGGTTCAAAAACGGATGGAGGTACTGTGAACAAATATTCAGCATCATAAAATGCTTGTACAAATACAGATAATATCCCGTATGCCTTGCTGCCTTCCTTTTCACAAATACGTTGCGCTACCTCTTTTTGAAACATGCCCGTAAATTCTGGAACCTGCTTTCTCATTTCCAGCATCTTAAAAACAATTTGGGTAGATATGTTGTATGGAAAATTACCGGTAATGGCAAATTGTTCATTGCCAAAAAGCGTTGAGAGGTCATATTTTAGAAAATCGGCTTCCAAAACTTTAAAAGTACCTTTACGGTTCATTGTTTCTGGATGCTCCAATGAAAAGCTATGGTTTAAATAAATAATGGATTCCTCATCCAAATCCATAGCGACTAAATCTATGTCATGTGCCAATAAATATTTTGTTAGTACACCAGTCCCAGGACCAATTTCCAGCACATTTTTGTACTTGCTCAAAGAAAGGGTATCTGCAATATTCTTAGCAATTTTCTCGTCCTTTAAAAAGTGTTGCCCCAAATGTTTTTTCGCCCTGACAGGACTTTCCTCTTTCCAATTCTTTGAATTTCCATTTTTAAAGTTTGGGTTATATTTTTTCTTTTTTGACATTTTTTCAATCTAAATTTTCAACGTAGACCCAAGCATCAATACCTGATTTTAAGGTCGCTTTTTCCCGTCTGTAAGCATTGGTCTCATAAACATCTGTTTTCAAAAGTTCTTCATATGAGATATAGTATACCATTCCTGGGACAGAATCATTTTCATGATTAGTTTTTACCACTAGAGGATATTTGCCATAAACAGCATTTTTTAAACGTTTATGACCAAGGAGAAAATCTGGCTTGCCATCCAATATTCTTCCATAAATATAGTGTTGTACTTGTGGGTCTTGCAAAGTGCCATAGGTAAATAAAAATTCTGATATTTTCAAAGGAATCTAGTGTTCACTTACTACTTGTAATTCTGTTCTAAAGGCCACAAATTTGTTTGGAAAATGAATGTTCACCTCTCCCCGCAATCTGTCGGCATCTTCTTCGTAATATTTATCCAATGTTTCTTTGTTAATAGTGGTATATTGAACGGAATAGGTGATACCGCCCATATCCTCATCTACCAAAACCTTACACATTTTGGCATTTAGAAACTTCCCAGTTGCCAATACATCTGGAATATGGGTTTTTTTCATCCAAGACAACCATTTGTCATGAACACTTTCGTCTATGTTTATTGTAACATTGTAGATGTACATTTTTAACTTTTTAGTTTATAGAATCTCCTCTCAAAACCCTAAAATTCTTTCTGGCCTGAGGGAAGTAGTAACTATCTTGATAATTATAGATAATTTTCTCGTAATGTTGTTTGGCCAATTCAGGTTGCTTTAGAATGTTTCTATACAATTCTGCTAGAGCAAAATGGGCATCATCTGCTAAAATATCATTCCCATAAAACTCTACAATTTTTTGATAATTGAACTTTGCCGCTTCATAATCTTTTTGGCTTTCCAACAATTCTCCCTGCTTTAAAAGGGTTTCATCCTCGATTTTCTCACCTTTATGGTTCTGTAAAATATCTTCCAAGGCTCCAATGGCCTCTTTGGTTTTGTTTTGATAGGCCAACAAATCAGCCCTGGCATATTTCTTAAGTGCTGTTTGGGTGGAATCCTCCAAGGAGTTGTCCGAAATCAACAAACTTAATTGCATGGCATCATTGGCAATAAGTTGGGACGTGGAACCCCTTAGCACTTTTAGTTGGGTAAGTGCCCAATCAAAATCACCTTTATAAAAACTGGTCTGCGCTACTTTAAAACGGGCATTTTGGCCCATAACATCATTTTTTAATTTTTGTTGGATTTGGGAAAAATAAATAAGCGCCTCATTGAACTTTTTATCAAAAACCAAAATATCCCCCAAAGCCATTTTTATATATCCTTCACCAAATTTATTTAATGGCAGTTCCAAACTTGTTTTTAGAATATCAATGGCAGGTTGTGGGGTCTCTTTCTTAAAAGTTAGGAAATTGGCATAGGCAATGGGAAGTTGTAGGGTATTGGGTTGATATCCATATTCAGCGATTAATTTTTCAAACTTTTTTTGGACGCTATCATATTTTTTTGAATCGGCATCCAAAAGATCAATGTCAATAAGGTTCAACTGGGCATTTAATCGTGATACAGGGTCGTGACTATTCTCCACTATATAGCCAAAAACGTTTTTTGCATCCTCCAAGGCATGGTCCCCCAAAGCAATTTCTCCTAAGTTTTCCATTCGTAACAAAGAACTTCCTTGCTCTCTTTTAAAAATTGCCTTTTCTTGCGTAAAAGCGCTTTTATATTGTTTTTGTTGAACAAATAGCCAACTTAGAAGTTCGTTCCATAACACATTGGGATTTTTTTGAGCCCTTTGGAGCAATGTTTTTTTAAAGAGGATGTTATTCTCATTATCAGCATCTTCTGTAATAAAATCATCAATGTTCCTAAGCACGTTGGACTTAGAAGATCTGCCAATTACAATAAGTTCCAAATAACTATCATACATTTTGGAAATATTACCCTGCTCCCCATAGATGCGGGCCAATTGAAAATTAAAATCCAATTCTGGATTTAATTCCATGGCCTTAGTATAAGCCTTTATGGCATAGTCCAACAAAGCATATTTTTGAAATCTAAAACCTACTCCATACCCAAAGTTTGGGTTTTCCTCGATTTTTTGCACAGCCTCATCATAATAAACCAGGGCCTTTTCTGGCATGTCCTGCAAAGTAAAATTATATCCCAGCTCAACAAAAAGAACAGGATACACATTACCTGCATTTATTTTCTTAAGAAGAAACTCTTCTGCCTTTTTATAGTTCTCCAGTTGTTGATGGCATTCTATGAGACCTTCAAAATAATCCGTCCTACGGGGGTTTTGCTCTACCAGTTTTTCATAAAATACGAGGGCTTTTTCATACGCACCGTCGTTGAGGTACTGTTTTGCCAAAAAATCATCTTGGGAAAACCCAAATTGTAGGTAGCAGAAAACCAGGATGAAAAGTAGGGACCTCAAAAGTGTTGTTTTTCCAAAGATACGCAGTTTATGGAAAATTGGTGTTAAGGGAATTGTAAGGGGATTTAATACCTAACTTTTAGAAGGTTAATTAATCATATTAAATCCGGTATAGGGAATTAATACTTCGGGAATTTTAATTCCTTCTGGAGTTTGATAATTTTCCAAAATCCCAGCCAAAACTCTTGGCAACGCCAAAGAACTACCATTTAAGGTGTGCGCCAACTGACTTTTACCATGTTCATCTTTAAAACGAAGTTTCAAGCGGTTAGCCTGATAGGTTTCAAAATTCGATACAGAACTGATTTCCAACCAACGGTCTTGTGCCGTAGAAAAGACCTCAAAATCGTAGGTAAGGGCTGCCGTAAAACCTAAATCTCCTCCGCAAAGTCTAATAATTCGGTATGGAAGCTTTAAATCTCTCAAAATTTCTTTTACATGCTCTACCATTCCATTCAAAGCTTCATACGATTTACTGGGATGCTCCACACGTACAATTTCTACCTTATCAAACTGATGCAAGCGGTTTAATCCACGTACATGTGCACCATAGCTGCCTGCTTCTCTTCTAAAACAAGGGGTATAACCTGTTAGGCAGATAGGAAAGTCTTTTTGGTTGACAATTTCATTCCTAAAAATGTTGGTAACAGGAACTTCTGCTGTGGGAATTAGATAGAGGTCATCTGCCCCAACATGGTACATTTGCCCTTCTTTATCGGGGAGCTGTCCAGTGCCATAGCCAGATGCTTCGTTTACCAAGTGCGGCACTTGAATTTCTTTATACCCAGCTTCCGTGTTTTTATCCAAGAAATAAGAAATAAGAGCACGTTGTAGCCTTGCTCCTTTTCCCTTATATACAGGAAAACCTGCTCCTGCTATTTTTACACCAAGCTCAAAGTCTATAATGTCATATTTTTTTGCCAATTCCCAATGTGGTAGGGCGTCACCAGACAAAGTAGGAATGTTACCTTCCTTAAAAACTTCCTCATTGTCATCCTCTGTACTACCAGCAGGAACAGATATATGTGGAATATTTGGAATTTGGTATAAAAGGGCCTGTAATTCTTCTGCCGTAGTGTTTAAATCTTCACCCAGTTTTTTGGAATCTTCCTTTAATGTTCCTGTTTTCTCTTTTAGAAGGTTGGCTTCTTGTGCTTTTCCAGTTTTAAAAAGCATACCAATTTCCTTTGAAAGACTATTTAATTCTGCAAGAGCAGCGTCCAATTGGGTCTGTACAGCTCGTCTTTTTTCATCTAACTGCAATATGTTGTCCAACAGGGAGGAAGCATCCAAGTTACGTTTGCTCAATGCTTTGATAATTTCCTCTTTGTTTTCCCTAATGACCTGTAATTGCAACATTTTTCATGATTTTGAAGTGCAAAGTTAAGTTTAATTAATCAATGTATCAATTGGAAAAATTGTGATATTGTAATAGCGTTTTGGTTTGATTGAAAATTACTTATTTCCTTCCTTTGAAGGAAAAATCCATTCACTATGGGAGAAGGGTTTCCAGGGAATACTGGCCAAATCCACTTGTGGGTCTATAAAAGGAACAGAAGCTTTTCCATTTATACTTGCTCTGGAATTAACGGCATGCACCTCAATATTTTGCCCTTTTTTTGCATACTCCTTTTTTAAGCGTTGGGCAAATTGCCATATGAAATCTGGGTAAACAGCTATTCTTCGTGTTTGCTTTTTGGTAAGATAATCACTTGTCTTTATGGTTTCAACTTTCCCCGTTTCTTTATCTTTTACTTTGAAAATTATGGTTCCTGATCTACTGCGCAGCATCATCCTCCAACTTAACCTATGACCTTCTTCTGTCCATAAAACATTATCTTTTATAAAATGGTGACGTATAGGCAATACAAGTTGAATACAAAAATAAATACTTGTTCCAATTACAAAGATCCTCCTGTAGGATGGCGTTTCTATTTCTTTGGCAGTATATAAAGTCTTTTTTTTAAAGAAGATATTTTTAATGGTTTTTCCATCAAAAAAGAATACCGTAAATACCAATGACAAATAGGGGAAAATGCCTATTTGAAATACAAAAGAATTAAAGAGGTGAAAGAATACAGCAAAACAAAAAGCGATTTTTCTAGTGGGTTTCCAGAGTAGGGCGGGAACAATTAAAAAATCAAATAAAATTCCAAAGATTGCCACTATTTTATGTGCCGAGGACTGTTGCAAAAATTCACCAATTAAAAAATAATTGGCTTTACCCTGCATTAATAATTTTATAAAACTAAAATCCAGCCAGTCTCCATAAAGTTTGGCAAGTGAGGCGTAGGTGTACACTATAAAAAGCTGGGCAATGATGACCCATTTTACCCAATTGGGCATGGTATTTGTCTTTATGGAAGTATTCTTTTTTGCATCCAAGGAAATGGCCCTATGGGCGGGCATAAAAATCATTAAAAAGGAAATCAATATCAATAAATAATAATGGTTATTGTAAGATGTCTTTTGTAATAGATAGACGCCTGTCCATAAAATGGTAAAAGCAACCATACTAAACCGATATTTATATCCCAATGCAATAAGAATACCTAGGGAGCCCATAATAACGAAGTAGATATACATGCCATTTCCCACGAATAGCTGCAACCAATCAAAACCAATAAAATTAAAAGTGAATTTGGGTTCAACCAAATTTATGCGCACCCAACCCGTTACAATGGCACCGTAACATTCGCATGCAATAAGAATTCCAAAAAAAATCCGAAACAGTATAAGTGGACTATTGTCGATTTTTTTAAAAAGGAACCGGTCTATCATGATGGTTTTATATCAGGGAGAGGCAGGTTGCTTTATCTTTTTTTAACTGCTCTTTTAAAGCATCAATAGAATCAAATTTATGCTCATCCCGTATACGGTCCAAGATGGAAATCTGAATTTTTTTATCATAAAGGTCTTTGTTGAAATCGAAGAAATGAATTTCAATACTTTTTTCTGTTCCTTGTACCGTAGGGTTGTACCCAATGTTCATCATGCCGTAAACCTTAGTCTTGTCTAAAACAGCTTCTACTGCGTAAACTCCATTTTTTGGGATAAGTTTATAATTCTCCTCAATATGAAGATTGGCCGTGGGGAAATCAATTTTCCTTCCTAGGCCTTTTCCTTTTTTTACAATACCTGTCAACATGTAATTATATCCTAGATAGGCATTGGCTGTTTTAATGTCACCATCTATCAAAGACTTTCTAATTTTGGTGGAACTTACCGAAACATCCTGTATTTCTTGGGCGGGAATTTCCTCAACCTCAAAATCCAGTGCATTTCCAAAAGATATAAGGTCATTTATATTGGCATTTCGATTTCTTCCAAATCTGTGGTCATAACCAATGATGACTTTTTTAGTTTTTAGATTGTTCACTAAAATATCCCTTACAAATTCCGTTGCGGACAATCTTGAAAATTCATTGGTGAAGGGATGAATTATAAGATAATCCAGTCCAGATTCTTCCAAAATCTGTATTCTTTCATCAATGGTATTCAACAGTTTTATATCCGTATCTTTTTGCAGTACCATTCTAGGGTGGGGGAAAAAAGTAAGGACTGTAGATTTTAAATTCAGATCTTTGGCATTATTTATGAGCTTTTCCAGTATCTTTCTGTGTCCAATGTGTACACCATCAAAAGTGCCAATTGTTATGGCAGTAGAATGTTTTTTGTCGTATTTGGAAATGCCTTGGACTGTTATCACAGATTGGAAAAATAAAAAAGGATTAAATTTGAACTAGTTAACACCCCTTTGATGCTTACAAAATTACGTCTTGTTTTTTCAATTTCCATAACTTTTCTTTGCTTTTACGGTTCAGCCCAGACCAAGTATTGGGAAGAGGGCAATCCCAAGACTGTTAGGTTGACCAGATCCCTTGAAAATTTAGATGTGGACAAAACCAAATTGTTTACACTTAAATCTGACGTCTTCAAAAACGAACTTGCACCTATTTCAGCAAATAAAAATGTTGCTAAAGTGGTTTACTTTCCAAATGAAAAAGGAAACTATATTCCTTTTAAAGTTAAAGAAAAACCTATTTTATCCAATAAATTGGCATTAAAATACCCTGAAATAAAGTCTTATTCTGGTTATGGATTAGAAGACAAAAATAAAAGAATTCGATTTAGTGTTTCTCAAAATGGAGTGCAGAGTATGATTTTGCAAGCGGGGAATAACAGAGCCACATTTATGCAGAAAGCTGTAAAAGGAGATGATAAATATGTGGTCTACACAAGAGATGCAAACCTTTCTTCCAAGGATGGTTTTATATGTGATACACAGGCAAAGATTCAAGAGAGTGTTGACCAATTACCTTTTAGTTTGGTTGATGACAAAATTCTTAGGAAATATAGAATTGCTGTTTCCGCAACAGGTGAATATACTCAATACCATGGAGGAACGGTTGCAGATGCCTTAGCTGCAATAAACGCAACTTTAACGAGAGTGAATGAAGTTTTTGAGACTGATTTGGGGGTCACCTTGGAATTGGTGGCCAACAATGACTTGGTCATTTTTACCGATGCAGTAACGGATCCTTACAATGGAAATCTTAACTCCGAGACGCAAAATACCCTTACGAGTCTAATAGGGGAGGAGAATTACGATGTGGGGCATCTTTTTCATAATGATGATAACAATGGAAATGCAGGTTTTGTAGGCTCTGTATGTGTTACAAACAGAAAAGGAAGTGCTTTTTCTTCTGGTTTGGATCCAGAGGGTGATTTGTTTGACTTAGATTTTGTTTCTCACGAACTGGGACACCAATTTGGGGCTAACCACACTTGGTCTTTTGAATCTGAGGGCACTTTGGTGCAGGCAGAGCCGGCTAGTGGAACCACCATTATGGGGTATGCTGGAATCGTTCAGGGGAATAATGTGGCGCCCAATGGAGATGACTATTTTCACTATTATAGCATTCTTCAAATAAGCGAATACTTGGAGACTACCAGTTGTGGAGAACAGATTGCCATGACCAATAATCCACCATCATTATTTCCTGTTGGGGATTTTACTATTCCAAAATCGACGGCTTTTGTATTAACTGGAAATGCTTCTGACTCGGATTTAGGAGACATACTTACTTATACATGGGAACAAATAGATGATGGTGTTGTTACTTCTACCACCTTTGGCCCCAATAATCCTAGTGGAGCTAATTTTAGATCACAAAAACCACATATTGAGCCAGAACGGTATTTTCCAAAACTTTCTAGTGTAATCCTTGGTAACTTAACCCAAACAAATCCAACAGAAGGCTCAGCGTGGGAAACGGTATCAAATGTGGAGAGAGAAATGAATTTTGCCTTAACAGTGAGGGACAATGCCATTGGGGGAGGGCAAGTTATTTCTGATTTGGTAAAAGTGAATGTTGTGAATGCGGCAGGACCATTTTTAATTACATCCCAAGAATCAAATGAAATCTATACGGCTGGTTCTACCGAAGAAGTAACATGGGATGTTGCTAATACCAATGGACCTCTAGTAAATGCCCAAATGGTGGATATTTTTCTTTCTACAAATGGAGGCGTATCATTTCCCATTCAATTGGCAAATGACGTTCCGAATGATGGACAGCAGTCCATTTTATTGCCAGGAGTTGCAACAACATCGGCTCGGCTTATGATTAGGGCAAGCAATAATATATTTTTCGCAGTTAACACTTCAAATTTTACTATAACTTCCTCCGAAGTGGTATTGGCTTTTGACGGATTGGAATATGGAGTTTGTCAGCCGGCAGATTTAGTAGTTCCTTTTGATTATCAAACTTTTTTAGGGTTTAGTGATGAGGTCACTTTTTCAATACCGGATGCTCCCGCAGGTTTGGGAGTTGTATTTTCTCCAGCTTCGGCTACTGCAAATACACCGGTAAATATTACTTTTTCAAATACAGCTGGATTGGCCGCTGGCGACTATCCAGTTACGGTTACGGCAACCTCAATCGATATGACCAAAGAAGTAGTGTTGGAATTAGGTATAGGGAACAATACCTTTTCTGTTGTCACTCTATCATCTCCTATTGATGGAATGGTAGACGCAAGTCAGACTCAAATTTTACAATGGGAGGAAGTGCCCAATGCTGCGAATTACGACATAGAAATAGCCACCGATGATTTATTTACAAACATAGTAGAGTCTAACACTGTTATTTTTAGTTCATATGAGGCATCAAATTTAGAGCCGGAAACCACATATTTTTGGAGGGTAAAACCTAAGAATAATTGTGGGGAGGGTGTTTTTAGTGCCCCATTTAGTTTTACTACAGTAGAGATAAGTTGTACAAATTTAATTGCGAATAGTGTGCCCTTGGAAATATCTACTGTGGGAACCCCTACTATTTCTTCTAAGATAACCTTTTTGGAAGACTTACCTATATCCGACGTAAATGTGAACCTGGATATAGAACACAGTTTTTTGGCTGATTTGGTAGTTTCATTGACCTCTCCATCTGGAACAACAGTGGTGCTAACTTCAAGCTCATGTGGTGATAGGATAAACATCAATGCCACTTTTGATGATGACGCGAGTCCTTTTGTGTGTGGAAATAACCAAGTGGTAGATGGCATTATTCAGCCTTCAATTGGAGGTATTGTAAAACCTTTGGGGTCATTATCTTCCTTTAATGGAGAATCTACCTATGGAGAATGGGTTTTGGAAATTCAAGATACGGCACCGTCCGATGGAGGTTTTTTAAACTCATTTTCTTTGGATATATGTGTTGAAGGAGCTTTTAGACCAGATGCGGATGAGGATGGTGTTTATGATGATGGAGATGACCTCTGCTTGGGTACGCCAAAGGGAGCTGAAGTGAATGTGGATGGGTGCGCTATTTATAGATTTCCAACTGATAATTTTTTAGTTTCCATTAATAGTGAAACCTGTATAAATAGTGATAATGGTATAATTGAGATTGTGGCATTAGACCAAACTATTGACTACACCACTACAGTAACAGGTGGTGGGATTAATATTACAGGTGACTTTATGGATGTTTATACCTTAAGTAATTTGGCATCTGGAATTTACTCTGTTTGTATTACAGGTACGGACGGAATTATTACTTATGAAGCTCATTGCTTTGAAGCCATAATTACACAGCCAGATGCTTTGAGTGTTACCTCCAAGGTTTCCGTTGATGGTAGAAAAGCTCTTCTCGCCCTAAGTGGTTCTTCTTTATTTAATATTGAATTAAACGGACTTTTAATACAAACGGAGAATAAAGAAATAGAGTTGGACTTAAAAAATGGTCGAAATCAATTAAAGGTTTATACCAATTTAACGTGCCAAGGAAGTTTTGAGGAAGAATATATGGTTTTTGATGAACCCTTGGTCTATCCCAATCCTTTTGTTGATAGTATTAAGGTATTTGGAGGTTCAGGTGAACATGTTGCAATTGATATATTCTCCCTTAATGGTAAACACCTAAGGGCGGAAAATATTAATATAATTAACGGAGAAATAGAAATAGGACTTAGTGAGTATCCTTCCGGAATGTATTTTGTTAAGGTGGGTTCAAAAGAATTTAAAAGAGTATTTAAAGTTATTAAAAGATGAGATATCTTCTAATTACCATGTGTTTTCTGGTAGTCTTTGGGTGCAGGAAAAAATCCGCACCTAAAACTCCCAAAGCTAGTGTGTTGGTTTTTCCTAACAAAGATTCGGAATGTACTACTGGTGAATCCTTAAATGAGACTACCAGTAATGTTGAGTTTAGATGGTTGGCTTCTGATGATACGGAAACCTACGAGCTAAATGTTAGTAATTTAACCACAGGAATTACCCAAAAGATTAGTACTGCCTCTCTTTCCGCCAAGTTGCCATTGGAAAAAGGAGAGCCTTTTTCTTGGGTAGTAATTTCTAAGAATACCAAAGTAAATGAAACAGCGTCAAGTGAAACATGGCAATTTTATAATGCTGGATCGCAGACAACTTATGCACCTTTTCCAGCACAGATAATTTTTCCTGAATCTGGAGCTTCAGTTTTAAGGGATATTAACAATGAGATAGAATTAAGTTGGTCGGGTGCGGATATTGAAGATGACATAGAGGTATTTGAGGTGTATTTTGGTACTGAAGCAGATGCCAACACATTGATTGCTTCATCACCCTCAGGGGATACAAGCCACAAAGTGAGTGTTATTTCGGAAACTACGTATTATTGGCGAATTGTTACTAGGGATGTTGAGGGCAACACTTCGGATACGGGTATTTTTCAATTTAAAGCACTCTAACTATGTCCCGTTAAATTGGTTCATGGTATTTTGAAGACCTGAGAGGACAAAAGAACGAATGGCCTCTCTAGATTTTATCATTCTTTCTGGTAGTTTGGATGCTTCATCCTCATTCCATTCTCCTAAAACATAGTCTACCTGTCTTCCTTTGGAAAAGTCGGAACCAACACCAAACCTAAACCTATTGTATGTTGTTGTTTGTAATAGATTTTGAATGTCCTTAAGACCATTGTGGCCACCATCACTTCCTTTGGCCTTTATTCTAATAGTTCCAAATGTAAGATTAATATCATCCGTAACTATTAGCACATTCTCTAGAGGAATTTTTTCTTTTTCCAACCAATATTTAACGGCTTTTCCACTTCTGTTCATATAGGTGGAAGGTTTTAATAGTAAAACACTTTTTCCTTTAATTTTTATGAAAGCGGTGGCACCCAATTTATTGGACTCAAAAATCACATCCTCCTTTTGTGCTAAAGAATCTAAAATTTTAAAACCAATATTATGTCTTGTGTTTTCATACTCTGGACCTATATTTCCGAGACCGACAACTAGAAATTTTTTCATGCTAAGTTTTTCATCAAGTAGAGGAGATGTGTAAAAGAGTGATTTTATGAACTGCCACATACATAAAAATACAAAAGCATCCCAATATCTCTATATGGGATGCTTTTTTAATATTGAATTGATTTTCTATACTATTCGTTGCTTTCCGCTGTGGCTTCTTCAGCTGGTGCCTCAGATGTTGCCCCTTCAGCTCCTTCTTCTTCATCTTCATCCTCATCAACTTCAACTGCTGCACGAGCTGTTTTAACTTGTACCACTACCGTTGTGTCTGGGTGTAAGATGGTAAAGTCATCATTTAACAAAGACTCTACAGAGATACTTCCACCTATTTTTAGTTTAGAAATATCTATATCAAAGAAATCTGGAAGATTGTCAGGTAAAGCCTTAATGGAAAGCTTCCTTTTTCTAAACAATAATCTACCACCATTTCTAACCCCTGGAGAATTCCCGACCAATTGAACGGGAATGTTCATTGTAACAGGTTTGTCACTAAATAATTGGTAAAAATCGATATGTATGATTTTATCCGTTACAGGGTGAAACTGGATATCCTGCATTACAGCTTTAAAATTCTCGCTACCATCCAAATCAATCACAACTGTGTGTGCGTTTGGGGTATAAACCAAGTTTTTAAATGCCAGTTCATCTGCTGAAAAGTGCAATGGTTTATCTCCTCCGTATAAAACGCAAGGAACCTTTCCAGCATTACGTAAGGCTTTTGTTGCTTTCTTGCCCACGCTTTCTCTTTGTGATCCTTTAATTGTAATTGACTTCATTATATATATTTAATTAATAAATTCTTTTTTGGTAGTTTAAGCATACGGCTAAAAACTACATTAAAAACTTTGACGCTATGGATGTGTTGTTGTGTACCCTATGCATAACATCGGCAAATAGTTCCGCACAGCTCAATACTTTAACCTTGTCACTTTCCTTTTTAATTGAAATGGAGTCTGTAACAATAAGCTCTACTAACTCCGATTCTTCTATTTTTTTATAGGCATTTCCAGATAAAAGTCCATGAGAAGCTATGGCTCTAACACTTTTAGCACCTCTTTTCATCATTAAATCTGCCGCTTTGGTCAATGTCCCGGCAGTGTCTATCATATCGTCCACTAGCACAACATTTTTTCCTTGCACATCTCCAATGAGCTCCATGTGCGAGATAATATTTGCCTTTGCACGCTGCTTGTAGCAAATAACTACATCACTTTCCAGGGCTTTGGAATAAGCATAGGCTCTTTTGGAGCCTCCCATATCTGGGGACGCAATGGTTAAATTGTCCAAATTTAGATTTCTTAAATAAGGTAAAAACATTGTGGAGGCAAACAAATGGTCCACAGGCTTTTCAAAGAATCCTTGTATTTGGTCTGCATGTAAATCCATGGTAATAATCCTTGTTGCTCCAGCAGCTTCCAACATTTTGGCCACCAATTTGGCGGCAATGGGGACCCTTGGTTTGTCTTTCCTATCTTGCCTTGCCCAGCCAAAATAGGGCATAACAGCTGTAATATGCCTTGCAGACGCCCTTTTTGCGGCATCCAGCATCAACAACATTTCCATTAGATTTTCTGGGCCAGGATTGGTGGATCCAATAATGAATATACGTGCTCCACGAACAGATTCCTCAAAAGAAGGCTGGAACTCACCATCACTATATCTAGAGAAAGCTACCTTGCCTAAATCTAAACCATAAGATTTAGAAATTTTCTCTGCAAGAACCGTGCTTTGGGTGCAACCAAAAATTTTTGGCTCTGGGACCGTATATGACATTGTAATCTATTGTTAACTAATAAATTGGATTCCTTTTTGCAAAGGAGGTGCAAATTTAGAAATTTATTTGTGTTGCTAAAGGATAAATGTTGAATTTTTTCTTTAAAAGAAGAAAATATTTTTTAGTTTTGCAGTCCTTAATTTGCCTTGGTGGCGGAACTGGTAGACGCGCTGGATTCAAAATCCAGTTCCTTTGGAGTGTGGGTTCGATTCCCACCCAAGGTACATATTTAAGAAAAGCCGAGATTTAAATCTCGGCTTTTTGCTTTTCCAAGATGTATTTAAGTATTTGTATATAGTTCCATTTGTCAGAAGAGGGGAGTTGGATTGTAAATTCTTTTAAGGAATATGCTATGTTGAGGGCATATGAGTATGGGGATTTTAATTTTTGGCAATTTTTTTTGCCAGCCTTAATGATTCCATTATATTTGCGTAATCGATTACACAAAATTTTGTAAATTATGACTAATACCAAATATGAATTCAAATATGCCTCACACCCTGAGGATGCAAAAGCCTATGGGACAGATGAGCTTAGAAGTCACTTCTTGCTGGATAACCTTTTTCAAGATGACTTCATTAAGCTTACCTATTCCATGTATGATCGCTATGTTGTTGGGGGTATTAAACCTGTCAATAAAGATTTGCAATTAGAAACAATACCTTACTTTAAATCTGAGTTTTTTTTAGAAAGAAGAGAAATAGGGATTATAAATGTTGGAGGCACTGGAACAGTAATTGTCGATGGCACGCCGTATCAATTGGAAAAGAAGGAGGCCCTATATATTGGCAAAGGAATAAAGGAGGTTGTTTTTAAAGCAGATGGCAACCCTCTTTTTTACATCAATTCTGCTCCCGCTCACCAAAGTTTCCCTACTAAAAAGGTGGGAAAGAAGAGTGCTGAGGTGATAGAATTGGGAGATTCAAAATATGCTAATAAGCGTATTTTAAACAAATTGATTGTCAGCAGTATAGTAAGTACCTGCCAGCTACAAATGGGAATAACCGAATTGGTTGAGGGCAATGTTTGGAATACAATGCCAGTGCACACCCATGAACGCAGAATGGAGGCTTATTTTTATTTTGATTTAGAAGCAGGGCAGACTGTATGCCACTTTATGGGTCAGCCTCAAAATACACGTCACATTTTCTTAGAGAACAACCAAGCAGTGCTTTCACCTGAGTGGTCCATACATTCAGGTGCGGGAACTTCAAATTACGCATTTATATGGGGTATGGCGGGTGAGAATTTAGACTATAGTGATATGGACGTTTGTCCACCAAACCTAATGAAGTAATAATGAAGGAAATGTTTGATTTGTCAGGGAAGGTTGCATTGGTCACAGGCTGTAAAAGAGGAATTGGCTTTGCTATGGCGGAAGCCCTTGCGGAGGCTGGGGCGGATATTATTGGAGTTTCAGCAAGTCTTGAAACCTCAGGTTCAAGTATAGAAAAGAGGGTGCTTGATATTGGTAGAAAATTCAGGGCTTACCAATGTGATTTTTCCAATCGGGATTCTTTATATTCTTTTATTGAAGAAGTTAAGTCTCAGTTTTCTGTTATTGATATCCTAGTTAATAATGCAGGCACCATATTGAGAAAACCAGCAGCTGAGCACCCGGATGATTATTGGGACAAGGTCATGGAAGTAAACTTAAATGCCCAGTTTATTTTGAGTAGGGAGATAGGCGCAAGAATGATAGCCCTCGGAAGTGGGAAAATTATTTTTACAGCATCTTTATTGACTTTTCAGGGTGGAATTACCGTTCCTGGCTATGCCGCTTCCAAAGGAGCTATAGGGCAACTAACTATGGCTTTGTCAAATGAATGGGCTTCAAAAGGGGTTCAAGTGAATGCCATTGCTCCTGGATACATTGCAACGGATAATACTGAAGCATTACGCAATAATGAAAACCGAAGCAAATCTATCTTAGAGCGAATACCTGCCGGACGATGGGGGCAGCCAGAAGATTTTAAAGGCCCCGTGGTTTTCTTGGCATCAAAATCAAGTGATTATATGAGTGGTTCCATTGTAACCGTCGATGGCGGTTGGATGGGAAGATAATTAAAAAATGAACATGGTAAAGACCGGTTTTATTTCTGATAATTTTTTATTGCACAATAGTTTTGCTGAGGAATTGTATCACACGTATGCAGCAAATCAGCCTATTATAGATTACCATTGCCATTTATCTCCAAAGCAGATGGCAGAAAATCATATTTTTGAAAATTTAACTCAAATATGGATTTATGGAGACCATTATAAATGGCGTGCAATGCGGACTTTGGGAATAAATGAAAACTATATTACGGGTAAGGCTTCGGATATTGAAAAATTTGAGGCATGGGCAAAAACAGTTCCCTATACTTTAAGGAATCCTTTATACCACTGGACACACCTAGAGCTTAAGCGCTATTTCGATATAGATACTATGCTTACTTCTAGAACAGCTTTTGAAATTTACAGTGAAGCCTCGGAAAAATTGAATTCAATAGAATTTAGTTGTCAAAACCTGATAAAGAATATGAATGTGGAAGTGGTATGTACTACTGAAAATCCAACAGATTCTTTGGAATATCATCAAAATATAACTAAAAATGGGTTTGGTGTAAAGGTTAGCACTTCCTTTAGGCCGGACAAGGCGATTTTGATTGCTAATGAAGGATATAATGCCTATATTTCTGAACTTGAAAAGGTAACTCAAATTCAGATAACCACCTATAAGTCACTTTGTGATGCATTGGAAAATAGAATTAATTATTTCCATGAGAATGGATGTAGATTATCGGACCATGGCCTTAACTATATACCCTTTGTTGAGGCTTCAGATACGGAATTGGAGGTGATTTTTGAAAAGAAAATGCAAGGAAAAGATTTGACTGCAAAAGATGATGAAAAATTTCAAACCGCTCTTTTAGTGTTTCTAGGTGAACAATATCACAATAGGGGATGGGTGCAACAATTTCATTTGGGGGCACTTAGAAATAATAATAGCCGCTTGTTAGAAAGATTGGGTGCCGATACAGGTTTTGATTCTATTGGGGATTTTGCGCAAGCAGTAACCCTATCAAAATTTTTAGATGCCTTGGATAAGAATAATAAATTAGCAAAAACCATTTTGTATAACCTAAACCCTGCCGACAACGAATTGTTGGCTTCCATGATTGGTAATTTTAACGATGGTTTGGTTAAAGGGAAAATGCAATTTGGGTCTGGATGGTGGTTTTTGGACCAGAAAGAGGGTATAACCAAGCAGTTAAATGCTTTATCAAATATAGGCCTGTTATCCTGTTTTGTGGGTATGTTAACAGATTCGCGAAGTTTTCTTTCATATCCCCGACACGAATATTTTAGGAGAGTACTGTGCAATTTGTTGGGTGAAGAAATGAAAAATGGTGAATTGCCCGACGATATGGAGTTGGTAGGAAAAATGGTGGCAGACATATGTTACAATAACGCCAAGGAATATTTTGAATTTTAAAAATAATAACACTATAAAATGAAGAAAGCAGTAACCTTCGGGGAGATAATGCTCCGATTGGCCCCTCCAGGATTTTTAAGATTTTCACAGACCAATAGTTTTGATGTGATCTACGGTGGTGGTGAATCTAATGTGGCCGTTTCTTTGGCCAATTATGGAATAGATGTGGATTTTGTAACCCGACTACCCGAAAATGACCTTGGTCAATGTGCGCTTATGGAAATGCGAAAAAGAGGGGTTGGCACGGGTCATATAGCATTTGGGGGTGACCGTTTGGGTATCTACTTCTTAGAAACAGGTGCCGTTAGCCGAGGAAGTAAAGTAGTCTACGATCGTGCACATTCTGCCATGGCAGAAATAAAACCAGGGATGATCGATTGGGAAAAGGTTTTTGAGGGGGCCGAATGGTTCCATTGGACCGGAATTACCCCAGCCATATCCCAGGGAGCTGCAGATGCCTGTATAGAAGCTGTGAAAGTGGCCAAAAAAAAGGGACTGACCATCTCGACTGATTTGAACTATCGAGCAAAATTATGGAAGTATGGTGGTGATAGAGAGGCTATAATGACCGAGTTGACATCTTATTGCGATATTATTTTGGGTAATGAGGAAGATGCGGAAAAGCACTTTGGAATAAAACCAGAAGGTTTGGATATTACAACTCAGGGAGAACATGTAAAGGCAGAGGCCTTTTTATCTGTTTGTAAACAGATGATGAAGAAATTTCCCAACGCCAAAAAGGTAATCACTACACTAAGAGGGTCGTTGTCGGCTTCCCATAATACATGGGCTGGTGTACTTTATGATGGTAAAAGCATGTTTAAATCATCCGAATACCAGATTACACATATTGTTGATCGTGTAGGCGGAGGCGATTCTTTTATGGGCGGATTAATTTATGGATTAATGACTTGGTCCAATGATGATCAAAAAGCATTGGATTTTGCCGTTGCAGCATCTTGCTTAAAACATACTATTAAAGGAGATGCTAATTTGGCTACAGTGTCTGAAGTGGAAAAATTAATGGGAGGTGATGCTTCAGGTAGAGTGTCACGATAATTATATACAACTATGGCAAAGTATTCAAGAATAGAAGTGGCCAATACCATGAATGCAACAGGTATGGTGCCCTTGTTTTATCATCCCGATATTGAATTGGGAAAAAAAGTTCTTAAAGCCTGTTATGAAGGAGGTGCAAGGTTGATGGAGTTCACGGCAAGAGGTGATTTTGCTTTTGAAGTTTTCTCTGAGCTTAATAAATATGCTTTGGAAGAATTGGATGGAATGGTCATGGGGGTCGGGTCAATAACCGACTCTGCCGCCGCATCACTCTTTATACAAATGGGTGCCAATTTTATAGTTACCCCTTCATTGCGTGAGGATATAGCACTTACATGCAACAGAAGAAAAGTAATGTACTCACCAGGTTGTGGTAGTCTTACTGAGATTAACAGGGCCGAAGAATTAGGTGTTGAAATCATAAAATTGTTTCCTGGTTCAACTTATGGCCCTGGGTTTGTTAAAGCAATTAAAGGGCCCCAACCTTGGACAAGTATTATGCCCACGGGCGGAGTGAGTACCGAAGAAAGCAATTTGAGGGCTTGGTTTGATGCTGGTGTCACCTGCGTTGGAATGGGCTCCAAGCTAATTTCAAAAGATATCTTAGCAAGTAAGGATTTTGAGGGATTAAAAAGTAAAGTCAAGGAAACATTGGGCTTAATAGATAATATTCGAAATAATTAAGGCGTGAAATTTAGGCTATTTGTTTACCCAATTTTGGTTTTGTTCATGTTTGGTTGTGCACAAAAGGATGTCAAGGTGCTCAAACTTGCCCATGGGCTGGATGTTAATCATTCAGTTCATAAAGCAATGGTAAAAATGGGAGAGGACCTTAATAGAATTTCGGGTGGGAAAATGACCATTGAGGTTTATCCCAGTCAGCAGTTGGGTACGGAGCGTGAATGCCTAGAGCTTCTGCAAATAGGTAGTCTAGATATGACCAAGGTTTCTGTTGGTGTTATGGAAAATTTTGCTCCAAAGATGAAAGTTTTGGGTTTGCCCTTCATTTTTAGGGATAGACAACATTCTTTCAACGTGTTGGACAGTGATATTGGGCAACAACTCCTAGATGAAGGCAGACAATATCGGCTTAAAGGGCTGGCTTATTATGATGCCGGCAGTAGAAGTTTTTATACTAAAGAAAAACCTGTGGAAACACCTGCAGATTTGGAGGGGATGAAGATTCGTGTAATGGAAAGTATTACTGCTATGGATATGGTAAGAAGTCTCGGTGGTTCTCCCACACCAATATCTTGGGGAGAGTTATACACATCTCTGCAACAAGGCGTTGTCGACGGAGCAGAGAACAATCCACCAAGTTTTTATTTGTCAAGGCATTATGAAGTATGTAAATACTATGTCCTGGATGAACATACCACGCTGCCCGATGTTTTGGTCATTGGCACCCAATCATGGGATGTATTGACCGAGCAAGAACAGAACTGGGTGAAAGAGGCTACAGACCTCTCCGTGCCATATCAGCGAAAATTATGGGCTGAATCCGAAAAAGAAGCGCTGGATGCAGTAATTGAAGCTGGTGTAGAGGTCATTAAACCAGATAAGAACAAGTTTATGGACAAAGTAGATGGGATTTTTGATGCATATAAGGATGATGAAGAATTTTATGAAATTATCCAAAGAATTAGAAATACCAAATAATTGATACTGTGAGAAATCGAATAGACTTGGTTTTAGGTAAGGTTTTGGCGGTGATCATGGGAATTATGGTTCTTAATGTCTTATGGCAAGTGGCTAGTAGATATATAGTGGGCGAGCCAAGTTCTTTCACGGATGAATTGGCAAGGTATCTTATGATTTGGGTTGGGGTTTTGGGTGCGGCCTACGTTTCTGGGAAACAAATGCACGTGGCCATTGATGTATTACAAACCAGATCAGGAAAGAAAACACAACGTAGAATGAGGAGTATGGTATACGTGCTGATTATTCTTTTTGCCCTGTTTGCTATGGTAATTGGCGGTAGTAGACTTGTGTATATTAGTTATTTACTGGGACAAAAATCTCCCGCGCTACAAATACCATTGGCCTTTGTATATATGGTTATTCCCCTAAGCGGATTGTTGATTATTTATTACAAGTTTAATGATTTTATAAAAAACTTAAATGGCTGATTATATTCCCGTTTTGGTATTGGTGCTGAGTTTTGTGTTCTTTCTGTCGATAGGAACACCCGTAGCTTGGAGTATTGCTATGTCTTCTCTACTCACCATGTTGGTGAGCATCCCTTTGTTACCCGCTATCACTACTGTTTCACAACGCATGGCAACAGGCCTGGACAGTTTTGCCCTTTTGGCGATACCTTTTTTCGTTCTTTCTGGACAACTTATGAGCAAGGGTGGAGTAGCACATAGGCTAATTGCCTTTGCAAAAACCGTTGTAGGTGCATTACCAGGAGGTCTGGCATTAATAAATGTAATAGCGGCCATGTTAATGGGTGCCATAGCTGGTTCTGCATTGGCCTCTGCCTCGGCAATGGGCAGTATTCTAGGCCCAGAAATGGAAAAAGAAGGATATTCCAAGGAATTTGGAGCAGCTGTGAACATTACTTCAAGTACCACCGGCTTAATCATCCCGCCTAGTAATGTATTGATTGTCTATTCGTTGGCCAGTGGAGGGGTGTCAATTGCAGCTTTGTTCCTAGCAGGATATATCCCTGGAATTTTGACAGGATTATTTCTAATGATCGTGGCTTCCTTTTGGGCTAAAAAAAAGAAGTACAAAATAGGTAAACGTAGTAGCCTAAAAGAAGTTGGTAAAACCTTTATTGATGCTGTACCCAGCTTGTTGCTGTTGGTAGTTATTATAGGAGGAATCGTTTCGGGAAAGTTTACAGCCACGGAAGCTTCGGCAATTGCAGTTTTGTATTGCTTGGTTTTAGGTTTTATTTATAAGGAAATAAAGTGGAAGGATTTGCCGGAAATTTTACTGGATTCCTCGGCAACAACGGCTATTGTAATGTTATTGATAGGAGCTTCAATGAGTATGTCATGGGTAATGTCCTATGAGAATATACCTCAAGATATTAGTGCAACCTTATTGTCGTTGAGTGACAATCCAATTGTTATTCTATTGATAATCAATTTATTATTATTGTTTGTGGGTGTGTTCATGGACATGACTCCGGCGGTATTGATATTTACTCCTATCTTTTTGCCTATAGTGACTTCATTGGGAATGGACCCTATACACTTCGGTATTGTTATGGTGCTTAATTTATGTATTGGTCTTTGTACACCACCGGTAGGCTCCGTCCTGTTTGTAGGAGTGGGAATAGCGAACACCTCTATTGAAAAGGTTATAAAACCTTTATTACCCTTATTCTTGGCCATGATTGTTTCCCTGTTTTTGGTCACTTACTTTCCACAATTAACACTATGGTTGCCAAAAGTTTTTGGAGTTTAATAAACAATTTTTATGGAATTGCTAAAAAGAAGTACGCAAATAGTACCGGCCAAAAGGCCAATTAAGATAGTGCAGTTCGGAGAAGGTAATTTTCTTCGTGCTTTTGTAGATTATGCGTTTTATTGTCTAAATAGACAAAACAGTTTTAATGCGGGAGTTGCAGTGGTTCAACCTATAGATCGAGGGTTGATATCGCTGCTTAATGACCAAGATGGGCTGTATACTCTATTTTCCAAAGGGGTCGCTAGAGGTAAAGAGGTGATTGAAAAACACCTAGTAGACACGATAGTTAAAGGCATAGATCCTTATGTTTATTTCAAAAAGTATACAGAGTTGGCCAAAGAGCCAGAGCTTCAGTTTGTTATATCCAATACTACTGAGGCAGGTATTGTATTTGATGAAAATGACAGATTGGATATGCAACCACCAAATTCATTTCCGGCCAAGCTTACGATTTTGTTATATGAAAGGTTTAAATATTTTAAAGGTGATGCAAATATGGGACTGACCATAATTCCATGCGAGCTAATTAATTATAATGCGGACACTTTAAGGTCCATAATACTAAAATATGCGGCATTGTGGGATTTGGGAGAAAATTTTGTTCAATGGATAAACTTATCAAACAGTTTTCATAACACTTTGGTAGATAGAATTGTACCAGGATACCCAAAAGATGAAATTGATGCTTATAATGCTCAATTGGAGTACAAAGACAACCTAATTGTTACTTCGGAAATTTTTTTCCTATGGGTTATTGAGGGAGATGACAAATTAAAGGCCAAGTTGCCTTTTCATAAAACGGATTTGGATGTTAAAATTGTTAGGAACATGCAGCCATATAGAACCAGAAAGGTGCGTATTCTAAATGGTGCCCATACAAGTATGGTTCCCTTTTCTTTGCTTTTTGGAAATGAAACGGTGAAGGAGACCGTGGACAACCAATTTACGGGCGCCTTTGTGTTCAATAGTATATTTGAAGAAATTATTCCAACATTGGAACTGGACAGGAAGGAATTGGAAGACTTTGCCCATGCCATTTTGGATAGGTTCCGTAATCCTTTCATAAAACATAAGTTGGCCAGTATTGCCCTAAATTCCATTTCAAAGTTTAAGGTTAGGGTATTGCCAAGTTTGCTACGGTTTCAAAAACAGCACGGAAAACTTCCTGTGCATCTAACGTTTGCTTTTGCTTGCTTACTTAGATTCTATAAAGGGGAGTGGAAAGGAAAGCAATTAGCAGTAAATGATGATAAGGGAATTATGGACTATTTTATAAATTTATGGGCGACCAATGATGTTGAAAATTTGGTTCGGGAAGTTCTTTCCAACAAATTATATTGGGATACGGACTTAACCCAAGTAAAGGGCCTTCAGGATGCAGTTTTGGTAGGTCTAAATTTGATAGAATTACATGGAATAGAAGATGGTTTCGAAGCATTTAAACAAAGTATTTAAGTCTACCATATGAAGAAATTGATAAAAGTACATCCGGATGACAATGTGGCCATTGCATTGACTGATTTAGCCAAAGGAGACAAAATCATTTTTGAAGGGGAGACTGTCGTGCCCTTATCAGATGTTAAGGCAAAGCATAAAATTAGTCTGGGAGATTTAGAATCAGGAAGTAAAATAATTATGTATGGTGTACTTGTTGGCAAAACAAACATCAAGCTACCAAAAGGGGCACTTTTGACAATTGACAACGTAAAGCATCTAAGCTCAAAAACAACCGAAAAAACAACTAGTTTCAATTGGTCCCCCCCTGATGTTTCCCAATGGGAAAACAGAATTTTTATGGGATACCATAGAGAAGATGGCCAAGTTGGTACTGAGAATATTTGGTTGTTTTTTCCTCTGGTATTCTGTGAAAATAAGAACATAGAACGCCTTAAAGAAGTTTTTGAAAAAGAGCTTTGTGTAGAACAGGTAAGTGAGCAAAGACAATTGCTTAGAGGTTTACTTGGAGGAGATTCTGAAATTCAAGAAAAGCAACCAAAGAAGTCCATTTTTGAAAATATTAAGGTGAAATTCATTACCCATCAGGGTGGATGCGGTGGAATTCGACAAGATTCTGAGCTACTGGCCAAACTATTGGCGGGTTATGTAAATAATGGTAATGTGGCTGGGGCAACTGTGCTAAGTTTGGGTTGTCAAAACCTCCAAATTAATGTTTTTAAGGAAGCTCTTTATAAAGTCAATCCAAATATCAAGAAACCTGTGTTGATTTATGAACAGCAGCAAATGGGTACTGTTGACAATATGCTTAACACGGTTATTAAAGATTCTTTTCTCGCCATTAAGGAGGCCAATAAAGTGGAAAGAAAGCCAGCACCCCTTTCAAAAATAAAACTTGGGCTGGAGTGTGGTGGTTCTGATGGATTCTCTGGAATTTCAGCAAACCCAACGCTTGGGCATGCTTCAGATGTCATTGCCGCCCTTGGAGGCTCACCCATATTATCCGAGTTTCCGGAATTATGTGGTGTTGAGCAGGAGTTGGTGAACCGTTGTGTTGATAATGAAAAAGCTGAAAAATTCTTACGTTTAATGCAATCCTATGAACAATCAGCGGTGGATGCAGGTTCTGGATTTGATATGAATCCATCACCAGGAAATATCAAGGATGGATTGATTACAGATGCCATGAAATCGGCAGGGGCTGCTAAAAAAGGAGGCACATCACCTATTACCGATGTTTTGGATTATACTGAGTTTGTTTTAAAACCAGGCCTAAATTTATTGTGTACACCGGGAAATGATGTGGAAAGTACCACTGGAATGGTTGGGTCTGGAGCTAATTTGGTAGTATTTACCACTGGTTTGGGCACACCTACTGGGAACCCCATAGCTCCAGTTGTAAAAATAAGTTCGAATACAATTTTAGCTGAAAAAATGCCGGATATCATTGATGTTGATACGGGCCCTGTTATTCGCGGTGAAAAGTCAATTCAAGAAATGGGAGAAGAATTGTTGGAATACTTAATTAAAGTTGCCAGTGGAGAGCTAGTAGCCAAGGCAGATAAATTGGGCCAAGATGACTTTATTCCTTGGAAAAGAGGTGTTTCTCTGTGATTATTTAGTTAGCCTTTTTATTCGGCACTATGTGTTTGGATGATGAATCCCTGATAATTAATTTTGGGGATAGAACGACTTTCTTTTCAATTTTTACTTTCTTGTCCTTAATTTGTTCTAAAAACACCTTTGCGGACATTTTTCCCATTTCAAGGGGAGATTGATCTATAGAACTTATGGATAGTTCCATGAACTGTGTAAAAGGTTCATTACTAAACCCTACTACACACACATCATCAGGGATACTGTACCCATTGCCTTGAAGCCATTTAATGGCGCCAAGTGCACCATGGTCAGTAGATGAGAAAATAGCATCTGGAGGATCTTGAAGATTCATTAACTTTTGGGCTGCCTGTTTTCCTTCTTCAATATCACTTTTTAATTCAACAACTAGGTTGTCGTCAAAAGGGAGGTCGTTATCTTCAAGGGCTTGTTTGTAGCCATCAAAACGTTGCCGATAAATCCCCAACTCCTTGCCAACGGTCATATGGGCAACCCTTTTACACCCTTGTCCAATTAGATGCTGGGTGGCTTTGTAACTTCCTTGGAAATCATCAATGGTAACCGAGCTTACACCAGCAATATTTAGGCTTCTATCAAAGAAAATCAATGGAATATTTTTGCTTAGCACTTGATTAAAATGAGCTGTTTTATTTGTTGACTTGGAGAGTGACATTAAAATTCCTTCAACTTGCGCATTCATTAAATTGTTCACAATCTCTTTTTCACGTTCTTCAGATTCATGTGATTGGCTTATAATAACATTATAACCCTTAGGGTAAAGCTCCTCTTCAATTCCTCGAATAACACTGGAAAAAAAATTCCTGTTTATATAAGGTACTATAACCCCCACATTGTTACTTTTTCCTTTTTTAAGGGCTAAAGCTAGCTTGTTTGGTTCGTAATTCATTTCCTTAGCGGTTTCAAGCACCAATTTTTTTGTAGCCTTGCTAATTCTGGAATTGTCATTAAGGGCTCTTGAAACAGTAGCGGCCGTAATCCCTAATTTTTTTGCAATGTCGTAGATTGTTGTTTTACCCTTCATAAGCGGTTGTAGATTGACTTTAAAAGCCATTTCTACCACAATATATAAAAATTGCGTAACCGATTACTATACTTCACCATTTTTAATCAATTTTAGGTTCATTTCGCAGGACAATGTTTAAAAAGACAAGTTTTTGGCTCAAAAATTATGTATTAAATAAGCTTACCCCCTCTTTTTTTGTTAAAAATTCATTTTTTTGGCATTTAAATTTTCAATGTTAGCATTTAATTAGTATTATTGCGTAATCGATTACACAATATATTGAATGAAAAATTCCAACCTAACTATTTGGTTTACTAGTTCTCGGGCTTTTAACATACAGCTTAAAGTGAGCTGTGTATTACTTTTTTTATGTTGTCTGTATTCTTGTGGACAACAAGAGTCCCTGGATTTTTCAAAAGAATGGTTGCTTAAGGATGAAATAGTTGCCTCCATAACTGAGCCAAGTTTTCCAGACAGAATATATAGTATTATAGATTGGGGAGCAATTGGTGACGGAAGGACAATGAATACAAATGCTTTTATGCGGGCTATTCAAAAGTGTGCAGAAGAAGGTGGTGGGAAAGTGCTTGTTCCTAGTGGTAAATATTTAACGGCACCAATACATTTGGAAAGTAATGTAAATCTTTATCTAGAAAAGGGAGCAGAGATTTTATTTAGTAAAGACCATGGTGATTATCCTCTTGTTAATACTTCGTACGAGGGGACAGAATTGATAAATTTTTCCCCTTTGATTTATGCTAAGGGAAAATCTAATATAGCTATCACTGGTGAAGGTGTTTTAAATGGCCAGGCCGGCATTGAAAACTGGTGGCCTTGGTGTGGAAAAGATACGTATGGGTGGAAAAAAGGCCAGCCAAAACAGCATAGTTCCTTGGAAAAATTAAAAAATCACATGTCAGTAAAAGGCGTTCCTGTGGATGAAAGGGTCTTTGGTGAAGGGGAATACCTAAGGCCTACTTTTATAGAGCCTTTTGAATGTGAAAATGTACTTATACGAGGTGTAACTATTATTAATGCTCCTTTTTGGTCCATACATCCTTTTAGATCTAATAATGTTATAGTGGACGGTGTAACTATTAGTAGTCATGGTCCAAACAACGATGGCTGTAATCCTGAATATTCAAAAAATGTACTAATCAAGAACTGTACATTCAATACTGGTGATGATTGTATAGCCATTAAATCTGGAAGAAATGAAGATGGCCGAAGAGTTAACATAAAGAGCGAAAATATTGTTATTCAGAACTGTAAAATGATTGATGGACATGGTGGTGTTGTTATGGGTAGCGAAATTTCAGCCGGAGTAAAAAATGTTTTTGTTGAAAACTGCGAGATGAACAGTCCTAATTTAGATAGGGCTATTCGGATAAAAAGCAATACTAAAAGAGGAGGATTTGTAGAAAACGTATTCGTTAGAAACCTTAAGGTGGGCCAGGTAAGAGAGGCAGTGTTAAAAATTAATCTTTTCTATGGCATATATGGGGCTCAAAAGGGAGATTATATGCCAGAGGTCAAAAATATTGTTTTGGAGAATGTGCAAGCTGAAAATGGTGGCAAGTATGGTATCTTGATTCAGGGTTATGATGAAAAACCTATAGAGCGGGTTGTGTTAAAAGATGTGATCATACAAAAAGCGGATTCTTCATATTCTATGAAAGGAATTACCCATGTGAATTTTATAAACACATTCATCAATGGACAATTGATGAATAACTCAATTAACAATTAACTAACTAAAAAATGCAATTTAAGATTATGACTAAAACAAAATCTTTAGAACCAAAACTCGCACGGTGGGTTTCAATACTTGCATTCGCATTCTGCCTTTTAGTAGGGGGCAATGTGTTTGCACAGCAGGGTTCAACGGTAACAGGTGTCGTTTTGGATGGGACATATAATGATCCTCTTCCTGGCGCCAGCATCATTGAAAAGGGAACTTCTAATGGTACACAAACCGATTTTGATGGGAACTTTACTTTGACATTGACAACGGACAATGCCACTATAGTAATTAGCTATGTTGGTTTTGCTACCCAAGAAGTCGCGGTAAATGGAGGTACTCAATTTAATATCACACTTAAAGAGGATTTACAAGGTCTTGATGAAGTTGTAGTGGTAGGTTATGGATCAGTTAAAAGGTCTGATTTGACAGGTGCAGTTGCCAGCATAGACTCAGATGCGCTAACGGAGCGTAATTTTACAAACCCCATTGAATCAGTTCAAGGTAATATCGCAGGTGTTCAAATCTCTTCCAATACGGGTAGAGTTGGAGACGGCTTTGATATTCAGATTAGGGGTCAATCCTCATTCTTGGATGATGGTAGTCCATTATTTGTGGTAGATGGTGCGCCTGTAAATGATATTGACTTTCTAAATCCTCAAGATATTGCGCAAATAGATATTTTAAAGGATGCTTCTTCAACAGCTATTTATGGATCTAGAGGGGCTAATGGAGTGGTCATTGTGACAACTAAAAGTGGTTCTTCTGCTAGAGGAGGATTTAATGTTAGTTTTGATTCCTTTGTAGGTATTAAGGAAGTGGCACGTTTGCCAGAGTTAATGGATGGTCCTACTTGGCAATATTATCATCAATCCGCTTATTTGGCTACAATAGGTGGGGATCCAATGGATATTGATGCTGCAACTTTGGAAGGCACTGTTGTAGGAGGATCCAACACAATATTAAGAAGGCGATTTGATGCCAACGATACATACGATTGGTATGATGCCGTATTGCGCAGTGCTATTCAACAAAATAATTATCTAAACATTAATGGTAGATCGGAGAATGGTGTTGCCTATAATCTAGGGTTGGGCTATCAACACGAAACAGGTAATATATTAAATGAAGAATTAGATAAATATACCTTAAAAACAGGGTTGAGCCATAATGTTAACGATAAGTTCTCTTTTGGAGCAAATATCACTTTAACGCAAACAATTAATGAGCGTGGGAGCAGCAATGCCATGCAAGAGGCATTTCGGTTGAACCCATTTTTAAGCCCATTTGCGATTGATGATAGTGGAAACGAAACCACTGAATTGTTTAATCAACCTGGCAAGTTGGTTTTCCCAACATCTGGAGATTATGCCATCAATAAGACCAGCACATATAATCCTCTTTTGCAGATTGCCAATGCTTCGGATGAGATAAGAAGAATGAACATAGTGGGAAATGTATTCATGCAATACAATTTCTTGGATTGGCTATCATTTAGGACCACTTTTTCATCAGGATATGACCATAGAAGAAGAGGTAGATCTTGGGGAACACAAACTAATGAGGGCCTAAGTAATGGCAACCAACCCCTTGCCGATCTTGACAAAAGAAGTAATTTTAACTATACATGGGATAACCAAATAGATATCACTAAGACATTTAACGAGAACCATAATTTCAAGTTTTTAATTCTACAAAGTATTTTTTCTGAAAGAATTGAATCTAGTTTCTCATCTGCCCGTAACCTTTCTTTTGAAAGTGAATTTTATAACTTGGGTTCTGGTGCACAATCTACCTTCCAAGTAAATTCTGGTTATTTAGCTGAATCATTAAGTTCTTATGCATTAAGATTGAATTATGATTATAAAGAAAAATACTTTTTAACTTTAGCGAACAGATGGGATGGGTATTCTTTGTTTAGTGATGAAAACAAATGGGATTTCTTCCCCTCGGCAGCTGTAGCTTGGAGGATTTCAAATGAGGATTTTGTAGGAAATGAAAGTCTTTTCTCAAATTTAAAATTAAGGGCCAGTTATGGTTTTACAGGAAACAATGCATTTAATCGTAGTGATTTTCCTTACCCAACCCTAAATATTTTAAATGATCAATTATTCTATGATATTGATGGGGCAGTAACAGGATTTGTACCGTCTTCCTTAGCAAATTCTGATTTAACATGGGAAAAAACCAAAGAGTGGAACGTTGGTCTGGATTTTGGAATTTTTAACAATAGGGTCAATGGTAGCGTTGATGTTTATAATCGTCTTTCGGAAGACGTAATTTTTGGAAGACTACTTCCTATAGAGGTTGGTATAGAAGGTGGTATTCTAGATAATGCAAGTTCAATTAGGAATAAGGGTGTTGAGGCAATTCTTAATACAAAAATCATAGATTCAGATTTAGTTTCTTGGGATGTAACTTTAACGTATACAAATAATGATAATACAATTGAATCAATAAACGGACAATCTGAAGTTGATGATATTGGGAATGGTTTATTCATTGGTGAGTCAATTGGTGTTAGGGGAGAAAATAATAATCGCTCCAATTATAATTATGTTTTTGATGGTATTTGGCAGGCAAATGAGCGAGATGAGGCCGCCGCTTTTGGCCAAACAGAGGGACAGGCTAAGGTTAAGGACTTAAATGGTGACGGAGTAATTGATCCTGAAAACGACCGTGTTATACTTGGATCTGTTGATCCAGATTGGATAGGAAGTCTTTTTACAAGATTACGAGTGGGGAATTTTGACATTTCTGCTTCTATGATTACCAATCAGGGAGTGTTTACTTATAGCCCTTGGCGTGCAAATTTTACCGATACACGAGATAGGGGTAGGCAAAAAGCAAATATTTCTTGGTATGTACCAGATAATGGTGCAGGATTGACACCTCAGTTTTCTAATGAATATCCTCAGCCCAGAAATCAAGGGCAGTACTGGCGTGGGAGCCAGGTGGGCTACTACGCTGATGCCTCCTTTGTCAAGGTGAAGAATATTGCCCTTGGATATAATTTCGAAAATAATATCCTGGATAAGCTTAATCTTAAAGGCTTAAGAGTTTATGCCAATGTCTTAAATCCATTTGTTTTTACAGATTATATGGGTTATGATCCGGAAACGGCGAGTGCTTCTCTAGGTGTTGGTAGGGTTTCTACTGTCACATACCAATTAGGATTGAATGTTAAACTATAAATTGCTTGAAATCATGAAAAGAATTATTATATCCTTATTTGTCGCAACTGTTGTTCTAACATCCTGCGAAGATACTATTGAAGTAGATAATAAAGGTTTCGGTACTGCTGAGGAGTTCTATGTAACTAAGGACGGTTTCGAAAGTTTAATTAATGCCAATTATTCTCGACTTCGCGACATATATGGTGAAAGGCCCTATATGTTTAGTGCTGGAACTGATCTTTATGCAGAGGGCAGTGGACGGGCTGCTGAACCTATAGGTCTTAGCCAATATACACAATTAAACCCAGCATCGGAAGATGTGGATTTTATTTATATAAATGCCTACAAAGCAATTAGACAGGCAAACACAGCAATATTTTATTCTGATATCACTGAGCAGACTCCAGATATTTCTGCGCGTGTTGGCGAGGTAAAGTATTTACGGGCCAATGCTTATTTTTTATTGGTTCAATCTTATGGGGGTGTGCCACTAGTGGATGATTTGATTGATAGTCCTGTTACTGAATTTGATAGAGATAGTGCAGAAGCCGTTTATGACTTAATTCTTCAGGACTTAAATGATGCGCTGGGGAGTGTTGGTACAGGTGATGGCCGAGTTAATCGCAAAGCTGTTCTACATCTATTGGCAAAAGTCCATTTAACAAGAGGTTATGAATCTTTTGGTACGCCAACTGATTTTAGCATGGCTGCAGATTTTGCGGATCAGGCTATAGGAGGTCAGGGTCTAAACCTTTCATTTGCAGATTTGTGGGATTATTCAAACCAATCAAATGAAGAGGTCATTTTTTCTGTCAAATATTCGGCAGGATCTATTAGTTCAGACCCTACAGAATTGGGTAATCAACAAGCTACTTTCTTTGGTCCATATATGGGCGGAAATGAAGTTGCAGGAGATGCACCCAATAGGTCATATACATTGTTGGCAACTGATTTTGCCTTAAGATTGTTCACTGAAGATGATGAAAGGTATGAAGGAAGTTTTATGACACAAGTATATAAACCATATTATTTGGAACATGTAACGGATGACTTAAGTGGTGAGGGAATCAGTGAGTTTTATGAGCCTTATTGGTTTACTCCTGCAGACAGTGCGGCTTATGTAAATTCTATTGTTCAAAATACGGATTTTGAATATCACTCTTATGAAACTACTTATGCCCAGGTTGTTAGTGGTGACTGGGAAACCATTCCGCTTAAAAAATTTGATGACCCATCTGCGCCCTATGGAGCCGAAACCAGTACAAGGGACATTGTGCTTTCACGCTTGGGAGAAACTTATTTAGTAGCTGCAGAAGCTTATTTAATGTCCGGCCAAGCTGCTATAGGGCTTCAAAGGTTAAATGTTGTTAGACAAAGAGCAGGGGTAATGGATGCAACTTTGACGGATTTTGATATTGATTATATTTTAGACGAACGTGCACGAGAGTTATTTGGCGAGTATCATCGTTGGTTTGATTTAAAACGTACAGGAAAATTAGTTGAAAGAGCCTCAATGCACCACCCTTTGATTGAAGAATCCAATTTTGCCGGAACAGGTGGCGAGCTTAAAATATTGAGACCTATTCCACAGAGTGCATTGGATTTAAATGGAAATAAAAATTTTCCTCAAAACCCGGCATACAATTAACAACTGTACTAAACACATAACCAAAAAAATTAGTAATCATTTTTAAAAATTAATTTTGAGTTAGTAGTTCAAAGAGAGAGGAGGTCTGTGATTATACGGACCTCTTTTTGTTTAATTTTAAATTGAAAGAAGAATTTTACATTGAGAAATAATGAAAAAACTAATATTGATTACCAGCATTATCATTGTGGTGCTGACCGCCTGTAAAGAAAATAAAAAGGAAATAGGAACAGATACAAATGTTCAGGACAGCACAGCGATAGTATTAAAAACCTATGCTGAGTTATCCATTGCGGAAGGTGGTAAATGGAAAGAAAGGGTTTACGAGGGAGGCACATCATTTAAAAACGTAGATGAACTTTGGGTGCCCAAGAGACATACGGACCATTCATGGTACCTTCGTTATGAAGGACCCGGTTGGGAGAGCAACAAAGTAGGTTACCGTCTTTACTTAGATTGGCGTAATGCTATAGATATTTTTGGTAAAATCACAGACAGTATTGTTCTGGACCAAGTTGGTCAAGATGGGTTTGATAGCTATCACGAAAAACAAAAGTGGGGTCAAGATATCTTAAAGGTTGGAAAAGCACTGGGATTGGGTTCATATGGAAGATTAGTGGCTGATAGTGTCCATCATTTTCAAAACGTAGATTCCACTTATATTAAAGTCAATAACAACAAAAAGGCGTCTGGCGTTAACATCAGGTATCATGGATGGGCAACAGAAGATATAAAAACTGATTTAGATGTTTCCCTCTCTATCAAACCAGATTCAAGAATGACAAGGACAGTTTTGTCCACTTCAAAAAGTGTAGAAGGTCTGGTGACTGGCATTGTTAAGTCAGAAGGGGTAGATTTAATTGTAGATAATGCAGGCAATAGTGAGTGGGGATATATTGCAACCTATGGTGAGCAAACTTTAGTGCCCGACAATTTAGGTATGGTTATTTTTTATAAAAAAGACGAAGTAATATCCCTAGTGGATGGTGCGTATGATCACTTACTTTTATTCAAACCAACAGAGGAATCAATTACATATAGGTTTGGTGCTGTTTGGGAGGGTGAAAAGAATGGTGTTAAGACAAAAGAGGGATTTCTTTCCTATTTAAAAGATGAGCTTAATAATTTAAACTCAGTTTATTAGAGCATTTAGAATACTAAATGGTTGATTTATAAAGAAAATATCCAAGTAATGGCCAATATTTTAAAAAGAGGATTTTCAATACTATTTATCTTCTCATTATACATGTTCTACATAACGGCCTGTAGACAAATTAAAAAGGAAAATGCCAATATATCTGATGAAATGCCATTGACCGTGTCAGATACAATTCCTTGGTCTGAACGCATGGCATTGTCTATCATGAAAAGAAATCCAGAGATTTGGCAAACAGAAAATGATTCCATTCCCAAATGGAATTATAAAATAGGGTTGCTCTGTACCTCTTTTCAAAAACTTTATGAGAAAACTGGGAATGCCAAATATCTTGATTATGTTAAGAATTATACCAATAAAATAGTTGATCGTGATGGAAATATAGCCGGTTATAATAAAGAAGAGTATAATATTGATATGGTCAATTCGGGTAAAATGTTGTTTTGGTTATATGATGAGACAAAAGAAGACAGATATCTTAATGCTTTAATAACATTGCGAGAACAACTAGAAGGTCATCCACGGACGAATTCCGATGGATTATGGCATAAGAAAATTTATCCCCATCAAATGTGGTTGGATGGTCTTTATATGGGAGCTCCTTTTTATGCGGAATTCAATTCACGTTTTGAAAATGAGGATAAGCTAAATGACATTGCACATCAATTTGAATTGATTTGGAAAAAAACGTATGATGGTAATACAGGGCTTTTATTGCATGCTTGGGATGAAAGTAAAAAAATGCGTTGGGCCGACAAACAAACAGGTAAATCTCCTAACTTTTGGTCACGTTCATTAGGGTGGTATATGATGGCTTTGGTCGATGTTCTGGATTTTTTCCCTAAAGACCATCCAAAGAGAAAAGTGTTAATCCAACAATTAAATGACCTTTCAAAAGCCTTGGTCGAATTTCAAGATGAGTCTGGAGTTTGGTTTCAGGTAACTAACTTACCAGATAGAGAGGGAAACTATTTGGAATCATCGGGGTCGTGTATGTTTGCCTATGCTTTTGCCAAAGGCACCAAAAAAGGGTATTTGTCTAAGAATTTTAATATGGTGGCAGAGCTTACCTTTAGCGCTATCTTAAAAGAATTTATACAGGTGGATCAGGATGGGGAAATTCATATTAATAAAGTCTGTAAAAGTGCGGGGCTGGGAGGAAACCCTTATAGAGATGGTACCTTTGAATATTATATAAGCGAGCCAATTGTAACCGATAACCTCCATGGATTGGGGCCATTTATTTTGGCAGCAAATCAACTTAATAAATAACACCAATACAAATCAAAGCGCAATGAATAAGTTTGTTAAAGGGTTTCTAAGTTTATTATTTACGGTTTCTTTTACATTTAGTTGTAAGGAGATCAAGACTGAAAAAACTCAAAATAAGGAAACTGAAGAACAGTTGGTGTCCAAAGACCTAAAATGGTCGGAGCGTATGGCCCTTTCAGAAATACACCGTTTTCCAGACCCTACGCTATTGGACTTTAGGGATACTCCCAGATGGAGTTATACCAATGGACTTGTACTGCAAGGAATGGCCAAAGTGTACGAGCAAACCAAAAATAAAAAGTTATATGACTATATCTATGATTATGGCAATAGAATGATAGAAGAAGATGGGTCAATACACACCTATAAATTAAAGAATTACAATCTGGATATGATTAAATCTGGTGATGCAATTTTCTATTTATACGAAAAAACAAAAGAGCCCCGATTTAGGAGGGCTATGGATACTCTTCATTTACAAATGGAAGGACAGCCGATAACCTCTGAAGGGGGGTATTGGCACAAGAAAATTTACCCTTTCCAAATGTGGCTGGATGGTGTTTTCATGGCAGAGCCTTTTCATGCTAAATATGCGTTGGAATTCATAGAAGATGATGAGGTCAAAAGAATTATGGATAAGATTGTTCTTCAGTTTGATTTGATTGAAAAATATAATAGAGATTCTGATACTGGATTGTATTTTCATGGATGGGATGAAAGTCGTGAGCAGCGATGGGCAAGCAAGGATACAGGTCTTTCATCAAATTTTTGGTCCAGAGGTATGGGTTGGTATGGAATGGCCTTAGTGGATGTCTTGGATTATATACCTAAGAGCCATCCAGGTAGAGCGCGTATTATTGGCTATTTAAAAAATTATGCAGAAGCAATTGTGAAGTATCAAGATGTAACAGGGACTTGGTATCAAGTTCTAAATCTTCCAAAAAAGGAGGGTAATTACTTAGAAGCTACAGGAACCTCTATGTTTACTTATACCTTGGCAAAAGGAGCAAACAAGGGTTATATTTCAAAAACTTATCTGGAAAATGCAGACAAAGGTTTTGAGGGTATTTTGGAGCAGTTTATTACGGTCGAAGATAATGGAGTCATTAATCTTAATAAATGTTGTGGTGTTGCCGGTTTAGGAGGCAATCCATATAGAGATGGTAGTTTTGAGTATTATGTCAAGGAAATCATAAGGTCTAATGACCCTAAGGGTACAGGGCCTTTTATGTTTGCTGCTATGGAGTTAAATAAATAAGTATAAAGAAGCATCTCATTAGTATATCTGAAATAACAGACCTATGTTTTTGGCACGTTTGGAGATATTCCATTATGCATCTACTTAATAAGTCATATGATGATGTTGCAAAGATTGGTAAGGCTACTTGGTAATAGGATATCATTCGCCAGATTTTCTTAAAAATATGAGTTCACTTAAAACATTTTGTTTCGTTTTTCTACTACATTTTTCTTTAAATGGACAAATATTGAACCATTCTTGGGAAAATCTTGTGCTTAATGGAAGTGATGAGTGGTATGCAGGTGAGGAAGCCCTGCAGATCGTTGAAAATGTGCTTTTATACCAACTAAATAATGGAGGATGGCCTAAAAACAAGCAAATGCACAGACCATTATCATTGGATAAGGTAGAGCAATTAAAAAAGCATAAAACTACGGATGTTGGTGCAACTATAGATAATGGCGCTACTTCCTTGGAGCTAATATTTTTAGCTAAACTTTATAAATTTCAAAAGAGGGAAAAGTTTAGAAATGCATTTTTAAAGGGAGTTGATTATTTGCTTGAAGCGCAGTATGAATCTGGCGGATGGCCCCAATTTTATCCTCTTAGAAAGGGTTATTATAGCCATATTACTTATAATGATGATGCCATGGTCAATGTAATGCGACTTTTAAAGTCAATAATGGAAAATGATCATCCCTATAATCAATTGGAAATTCCAAAGGATAAAAAAAGAGAAGTGGCGGTAGCTTTTCAAAAAGGAATTAATTGCATTCTTAAAACTCAGTACCTGCAAAATGGTAAATTGACAGGCTGGTGTGCTCAGCACGATTCTAAAACCTATTTACCAGCAAAAGCGCGTTCTTATGAATTGCCTAGTCTAAGCGGAAAGGAGTCTGCTCCTATTGTACTTTTACTAATGGACATTGAAAAACCTACCCCAAGAATTGTAAAAGCTATAGAGGCAGCAGTACAATGGTTTGAAGACTCAAAACTTAAAAACACCCTAATTGAAAGAGTGTATGATGACAGAGGAAAGTTAATATCTAAAAATCTCATTCAAACCAAAGACGCACCTGCACTTTGGGCTAGGTTTATGAATTTGGAGAATAATGAGCCCTTTTTCTGCGATAGGGACGGAATTATAAAGCAACGACTTTCGGAAATTGGAGAAGAACGTAGGCTGGGATATAGGTGGTATACAGATCAACCTAAAAATGTACTAAAACATTATCCTAAATGGAAAGAAAGAATTAAAAAACAACGTGAATTTCCAGAAAAAGATCTATATGATGTTGTTGTTGCCCAGGATGGAACAGGTCATTTTGCAACAATACAGGATGCTATTAATGATGCCAAATCATTTCCCTACGATAGGTTAACTATTTTTGTAAAAGATGGAATATACAAGGAAAAAGTAAAAATTCATGAATGGAACACTAACATCTCATTAATAGGCGAGAGCAAGGAAAATACCATAATTTCCTTTTATGATAATTTTGACAAAATAGATAAAGGAAGAAATAGTACATTTTATACGCCAACTCTTCAAGTTGAAGCAGATGATTTTCTTGCCAAAAATCTTACCGTGATCAATACTTCGGGAGATAAAGGGCAAGCTGTGACTCTTTCTGTTTCTTCAACTAGAGTTTCAATTGTTAATTGTCGCCTATTGGGAAATCAAGACACTCTTTATACTTCTGGAAACGGAAAACAATACTATAGGAATTGTTATATAGAAGGTACTACTGATTTCATTTTTGGAAGCGCAACAGCGTTTTTTGAAAATTGTCAAATCCATAGCAAAAAAGATTCGTATATCACTGCTGCATCAACACCAAAAGGAACTCAATTTGGATATGTATTTAAAAATTGCTCATTGACCGCAGAACAAAATGTTACCAAGGTGTACTTGGGAAGACCATGGCGTGTATATGCACAAACTATTTTTATTAATTGTGATATGGCTAAACATATTATTCCCCAAGCTTGGCATGATTGGTCAAAACCTAAAGCTAGAAAAACTACATTTTATGCAGAATACAAGAACAAAGGTGAAGGTTTTAAGCCAAGCGCTAGGGAAAAATGGTCCCATCAACTTTCAAAGAAAGAAGCAAAAAAATACAGGAAGGAAATAGTTTTGGCAATGCCCTGGCATAAATTAAAAGAGGATTGGTATGCAAATCATAAATAAGTTTTGGTCTATACAAATAGTCCTTGGTTTTATATTTTTTAGTAATTTAATATTCGCTCAAGTTACACTGTATACCATTGGTGATTCCACTATGGCTAATAAACCCAGTCCTAAAGAGAATCCTGAAAGAGGTTGGGCTCAAATGCTTCCCTTGTTTTTTGGAAATGAGATTATCATTGACAATAGGGCCGTTAATGGTAGAAGTACACGGAGCTTCATTTTTGAAAAAAGATGGGACTCAATTTTAAGAACACTTAAAAATGGAGACTATGTCCTCATACAGTTTGGTCATAATGATCAAAAAATTAAAGACCCCAAACGTTACACCAACCCCAATACGGCCTATTACTCCAACCTAACAAGATTTGTAAATGAAACTAGGGAAAAAGGAGCATTTCCCATCTTATTCTCATCCATAGTAAGAAGAAATTTTAATGAAAATGGCACATTGGTGGATACACATGGCCAATATCCCTTTGTGGCTCGGATGGTTGCTAGGGAATTAAATGTCCCTTTTATAGACTTACAATTCTTAACAGAGCAAATGGAAGAATCTTATGGTTTAGAGAATTCAAAAAAACTGCATTTACATTTTGGACCTGGTGAGCATCCTTATTATCCTCAAGGAAAAGAGGATAATACACACTTGTCTATCTTAGGGGCAACTTTAGTTGCCCAAATGGTTGTTCAGGAGCTAAGAGTCCAGAGATTACCGTTGGCCAAGTTCTTAGAGAAATAGAAGCATGGTAAAGAAATATGTTTGTCCGTTATCGTTTGTTACGGCATTATCGTGCTCATTACATGTAATAGGACAATCTTATGAAGGAGTCACAAGAGAGCCGGACAGCTCCTATACTACGAAGATTGCTTTTGAAAAAACACTAAAAACGTATCCTAACATAGAAATTGTAGAAGAGTTTAATTTTGAAACAGTTGTTGAAGAAAAGAATATCGCGTACAATATAGTTGATGGAAGAGTATTAAAACTTGATGTATTTAGACCAAAAGTGATGCCCCAATTGGGAACCGCTATTATTATCGTTCACGGAGGTGGATGGAGGTCTGGGAATAGAACCCAGCACTATCCACTAGCTCAGAGTTTGGCTAATTTGGGGTATGTTTGTTTTACACCAGAATACAGATTGTCCACTGAAGCACTGTTCCCTGCAGCTGTTTTTGATATAAAAGCGGCCATACGTTGGGTTCGAGACAATGCCAGTGAATACAACATTAGTCTGGATAAAATAAGCCTTGTGGGGTTTTCCGCAGGGGGCGAACTAGCAGCTTTCGTGGGTGTTACGGGAGAAATGGACATTTTTAATGAAAAGAATAGTAGGAAGTTGCAATCTTCAAAGATAAATGCTGTAGTTAACATTGATGGAATACTATCTTTCACGCATCCGGATTCTGTAGAAGGAGATGATACTAAAAATACTTCTGCCGCAACTTATTGGTTTGGATATGCAAAAAAGGACAATCTAAAATTGTGGGACTTGGCTTCTCCCTTAACACATGTTGGGCCAAATTCACCACCCATACTTTTTTTGAACAGCAAAGTGTCCAGAATGCATGCAGGAAGGGATGATTATATACAAATTTTGGATAGACACACCATTGTTAGTGAGGTGTATGAGTTCAAAGGAGCCCCACATTCATTTTGTTTATTTCATCCTTGGTTTATGCCTACAGTTGAGTATGTGGATAAGTTCTTAAAAAGGATATTAGGCTAGGAAGGTTGTTTGGCAATGTATGAGCATTTTAGTTTATAGTTTTAGCCTATGATCATTAAAAAATAAAAAGACCGTCCTAGGACGGTCTTTTTTAACACTTAAATATAGTGGATAAATTAATATCCAGGATTTTGCACCAAGTTTGGATTAAGAATCACTTGACTTGCTGGAATAGGGAAAAGCTGACGGTCAGAGTTTCCTACAGCATCTGGATCTTTAAACTCCCAATCATTAGTATACTGTCCAAAACGAATTAAATCATTTCTTCTCCAAAATTCGATATATAATTCACGACCTCTTTCATCAATTAAATCTTGCTCAGTTACAGCACCAAGTGGAGTTGCATTTCTAATTGTACGCAATTCATTAACTAGCGCCGTAGGGTCACCACCACTTCTCATTAAGGCCTCTGCTTTCATAAGGTGGGCATCAGAATATCTAAAGAAAATCTCGTGCTCTGTAAATTCTCCATATCTAGGGGCATATTTAAGGACCCTAATACCTGTTATCTCATTGTTCTCCACAAGACTTTTCTCTCCTGTAGCAGTATTTGTGAAATCTCTTGTAAAAGCTAATGGACTACCTCCTCTATCGGTAAGTGGAGTTCCATCGGCACCATATTGTTGCCCAATTAAGAATCCGTTACCAATATTGGTTCCATCTGCCAACCCATCACCATTTGAATCTTTTGTTCCGGGAGCACCAGCAGGTTCTGCAGCCAATGGTACAAACCCTCTACGTTCTTCTTGACCACTTCCTTCAACATTGATATTAGGATCACCTTCAAAAAGGTCATAAAATTCTGCTAGCGTACTAAACCCATTCCAGCCACCAGCTTGGTCCGGTGTTGTTAAGTTATAGTGTAGGCCATTCCATATACGGTTACCAACACCTGTTGGGATATACCAAATAGTTTCATTGTCTGCCTCAGCTCTAAATAGGTCAAAATAACCCGATTGCAATTCATAGCCATCAGCTGCAATTTCATCTACCAAAGAAATAACCCTACTCATATCCGAACTGTCAGCCGTTCCAGTACCATTATAGATATGTCTATTTAATAGAACTTTAGCCAACAAATATCTTGCGGCAGCTTTAGAAGCCCTATTATTGTCACTTCCAGCAGTTGAAGTAGGAAGCGCGGAAATAGCCGCTTCTAAGTCACTAATGATAAATGAAACAGCTTCGTCTCCAGTTAATACAGAAGGATCATCTAATGGAGGTGCAGATGTATCTCTATAAGGAACTTGTCCATAATTATCTAAAATTACATATACGGCAAGCCCTCTCAAGAAAGCGGCATGTGCTTTAGCTTCCGGGGTTGATGCAGATCTATCGTCCAAAACTTCACTGGCTGTAAGTTGTAGCTCGTTCCATTGGTTCCAAACATTGGTAATGTAGGCATGGTCAGGAGTCCATGAGTGTTGGTGTAATTGTCTCCAAATACCATTATCACCCCAGTCAGAACCTCTGGTAGGAATCAATTGAGTGTCCGTGGTAACTTCACTCAGGGCAAATAAATTGGCCTGATCTCCAATGTATCCATTAAGTTGATTGTACATTGAGTTTACTGAACTTGTAGCTTCTTCTGCCGATGCAATGCCCTGAAAGTTAGGGGCAAGCAATGAGTCAGTTTCTTCTACTTCTAAATCCGTACAAGAAAAAAGCAAAACTGAAGCACAAGAAAAAAGTAATAAGCTTCTTGTTTGTGTTTTTAAATATTTATTCATCGCAGTTTTTTTTAAAATTAAAATTTAGCATTAATACCCAAGGTAACAGTTCTTGGTCTGGGGAAAGAAGTATAATCTATACCTGCACTTGGGATACCACTACCAAAATCACCTGTAGCAGAAGATACTTCTGGATCAAGACCGCTGTAATCGGTAATAAGCAATAAATTTTGTCCAGTTAGGGAGAACCTAAGGCTTTTAAAAGTCCCAGTGCCACTAAGTGGTACATTGTAGCCAATATTAGCATTCTGCAATCTTACAAAATCACCTTTTTCCAAATATAAAGTGGACACCTCTTGTGAACGAAGTTCCAAGCCTTCTGCAGTCGCATTACGTGATGTTTCAAAAGTTGGCCTGTTTAAGAAGGCATTTGCCGTATTGTTATACACATAGAATCCAAATTGTCCAGTAAAGAATACAGAGGCATCCCAATTCTTAACTTTAAGATTTAAAGCTAAACCACTGGTAATATCTGGTAATGCATCTTTTCCAACAAAATCTTTGGTGTCTGCGCTAAAGTTTGGAGTTCCACTTGAATCCTCGGAATACTCAGCCATATAAAATGAGAATAAAGACATTCCTTCTCCTAAACGTTGTGCAAAAGCACCGGATAGTCCGGGACCATTCAATATTCCAAAATCAGCTGTTGTGCCATTTAATCCTTCAACGGTATTGTCATTATAAGCAACATTGAAAGAGGTTGAGAAGCTTACATCTTCTGTTTGGATAAAGTCATAGTTCAATCCAAGTTCTACACCTTGGTTGATAAGTATTCCATTTTCAAGATTTTTAAAAGTAAATGGATCAAAAGCAGGGGCGGCAGCAGGCTGTCTAAATAATAAGTCTTTGGTTTCCCTGCGATATACATCAATAGAACCATTGAAACGATCATTAGCAAACCCAAAATCCAATCCAACATTCATGTCAAGAGTTTCCTCCCATTTAAGATCGGGATTCTGTACAGCAACAGTTTCTTGTCCTGGTCTAACCACAGATCCATTATCATTGATTCCGGGAGCTGCAAAACGAATTCTTTTTAGGTAGTTGGCATAACCCAATCCTTCTTGGTTACCCGTAATACCAGCACTTACTCTTAATTTCAAGGTAGAGAATGCTTCACCTACAAAATCTTCTTCAACCAATTGCCATGCAAATGCAGCAGATGGAAAGTATCCGTATTTGTTATTTCCACCGAACCTTGAGGAGCCATCAGCTCTTAAAGTTCCTGTAAAAAGATACTTACTATTTATTGAGTAATTAACTCTTCCAAAAAATGATTGTAATTCATCTGTGTTATCGAATGTGTCACCCCAAAGTGCACGATAATTTTTTACAATTCCAGCAGGAAGCGAGGCAGTTTCATCAAAAGGGATAATGCTATTTACAAAATCGCCGTCTACATCATATCCAAATTGCTGATATGGAATTGTAATAGCATTTTGAGCACTATTAATAGATTCAACCAATTGGTCTCCCATGGCATTCAAGTCTCTAGTGGAAGCTCCCCAACCTTGGGAATTTATACCCTGTCTTCTAAAATCTTGAAAAGTATAACCAACTATAACGTCCAATGAAGAATTTTCAAAATCTTTATTGTAATTCAAGGTAGCTTCCAACAATTTACTGGTAGCTTCTAAAGTGTTAAATGCAGCTTGTCCATTTCCTCCAACTCTGTTAAAGTTATTCAAGTCTGCTGATACTACTGTAATTGCATCGGCATTAGACTCATCATATCCAACTGCTATTTTTCCTGTTAGCTCATCTGTAATATCGTATTCTGCGGAAAAGTTTGCAAGGAACCTATTTGTAAAGGTTTCTGATTGCCAATTTGCCAAATAGTTTGCTGGGTTTATTAAGTTTCCATCAAGAAAGAAACCTGGGCTTGCTGGCCATGTAGGATTAGCTGAGTAAGCTGCACCGATTAAGTTTCCACTTGCACCAGAACCACCACTAATTGGAGGAGCCTCATCATTTACTCTAGAGATTGAAGATTGAAGACTTAATCTTAATTTATCTTCAAAAAAACGATGGTTTACGTTAATTCTTCCTGTAATACGCTCTTGAGAAGATTTCTCAATAACACCAAATTGTTTTCCGTAAGAAAAAGTAGCTCTAACGTTTCCACTTCCATAATTGTTGGAATAGGATAGGTTTTGATTTTGAGAAGCAGTACTTCTGGTAATATAGGATTGCCAATCGGTACTAGAACCATAATCATTTCCATCTGCAATAGCTTGAGAACGGATGGCCGCTGTTTGCGTTAAAAACTCTTCTGCATTGAACAAATCATATTCGTTTGCAGGAGTAGAGATGCTTAGATTGGAGTTAAACTCCCAAACACCACCTTGTCCGGTCTTTCCACTTTTTGTAGTTACGATTACAACACCATTGGCACCACGAGAACCATAAATTGCGGTAGCGGATGCATCTTTTAAGATAGAGATACTTTCGATATCCGATGGATTAATAAAACTCAAAGGGTTTCTAGAAGCATTGCTTCCATTGATTACATCACCACCACTTGGAGTGGTTGATTCTCCGGAAATAGGAATACCATCTACTACAAATAAAGGATTGTTGTTTGAGCGAATAGAGTTAGACCCCCTAATTCTAATATTGACACCAGCTCCTGGCTCACCACTAGATTGTGCAATTTGTACACCTGCAGTCTTACCTTGTATCAATTGTTCTGGAGATGAAATAACACCGCCGTTAAAATCTTCAGCAGTAACTGCCGAAACGGAGCCAGTTGCATCTTTAACAGTTGTGGTTCCATAACCAATAATGATAACTTCTTCTAAGGCTTCAGCATCTTCATCCAAGGTTACATTAATGGTAGATTGACCATTGACTGCGATTTCAGTCGTTTTAAAACCGATGTAACTAAAAACCAATGTTGCATCACTGTCAACATTGCTTATTGTATAGTTTCCATCAAAATCGGTTTGTGTACCATTGGTAGTTCCTTTCACCAAAACACTGGCCCCGGGTAATGGGCCATTGGCGTCAGAAACAGAGCCAGATACATCTTGCGCTTTTGCAAGACCAAAGCATAAAAATGCCCCAATAAGCAAATAGCTTTTTAGTAGCGTAATCTTCATAAATAGCGAATTTTAGTTTAGTTAAATTTTAATTCAGGCGTTAAACATATGTAAAAAATGTGTTAAATAATAAATTTTCGATATCTTAGAAATCACGAAAACGGTTTCGTGTTGATAACTTCCATGAATCATTGGTATTTACAATGTAAGACCGCATAAAATAGTGTATTCCTAAAAATAGGATGCGAAATTTGTTCATATAATAACGCAGGGGCAAATATAACATTTTTTTAACTTTGTACTATTTTGATAAATTATGATATTATATTGTCATAGAGATAGAAAAGTTTAATATTGCCTGACTAATTAAATAATCTTGAAAAAGAAAATAACCCTTAAACATATTGCCAGGGAATTAGAGGTTTCCATCTCAACTGTATCCAAAGCATTAAAAGATAGTGCGGAAATAAGTAAGGATACTAAGGAGAAAATTCAAGCTTTTGCAAAGTTGTATAATTACCGACCCAATAATATAGCTTTGAGTCTCAAGAATAGGCGAACAAAAAATATAGGTGTGATTATTCCAGAAATAGTCCACCATTTTTTTGCAACAGTCATTAGAGGGATTGAAAAATATGCCAATAATAGAGGTTATAATGTCATTATTTGTGTTTCCAATGAGTCTTTTGATAAGGAAGTTATTAATATGGAAATGCTTGCCAATGGAAGTACGGATGGCTTTATAATGGCCTTATCTGCTGAAACCGAGTTCAAAGAGGATTTTAATCACCTCAGAGAGGTTATGGAACAAGGTATGCCATTGGTTTTGTTTGATAGGGTAACCAATGAAATTGATTGCGATAAGGTTGTGATAGATGATAGGGAAGGAGCATATTCCGCAACTAAAAAACTTATCAATAATGGAAATAAAAGAATAGCCCTTTTTACAACAGAAAATTTTTTTAGTGTAAGTAGTGAAAGAGAAGAGGGGTATAAGCAGGCTTTGTTGGACCATAATTATGAAGTAAGCGAAAACCTGATCCTTAAGCTGGATTATATAGATATGGACAATAAACCTATTGAAGATTTTTTTGATAGAGAAAAAGTGGATGCCGTGCTTTGTGTTAATGAAACATTCGGTATAAGGGCAATACGTGTGGTGCAAGAAATGGGACTAAAAGTGCCAGAGGATGTATCTTTAATTGGCTTTACCAATGGTTTTCTATCCAAGTATTCATATCCAAGCTTAACTACAGTGGATCAACATGGTGGAGATATGGGTGAAAAAGCAGCTCAAATGCTAATAGATAGATTGGAAAGTGAAGATGAAAATGAAATCTATGAAACCAAAGTGTTAAAATCTACCTTAATAGAAAGAGAGTCTACCATTAATTAAGTTCCACTCCTTAATTTAGCAATTTTAATTTTATGACCGGATTTATTTTTGATTTGGACGGTGTTATAGTAGATACCGCCAAATACCACTTTTTAGCATGGAAGAAATTGGCCAACGAACTTGGTTTCGAATTTACTGAGGAGCAAAATGAACTTTTTAAAGGGGTGAGTAGGAAAAGATGTTTGGAAATCCTTTTGGATATTGGAAATATTAAAAGTAATCAGGAACAATTTGATACATGGATGGTTCAAAAGAACTTGGATTATTTGGAATATATTGAAAAAATGAATGAATCTGAGATTCTTCCAAATGTTCCCAAAATATTGAAATATTTAAAAGAAGAAGGTTTCCCAATTGCCTTGGGCTCTGCCAGTAAAAATGCAAGACCCATTTTAGAGAAAGTAAAACTATTGCCATACTTTGATGTCATTGTGGATGGAAATAGTGTTACAAAGGCTAAACCGAATCCAGAGGTTTTTCTTATTGCTGCAGAACAATTAGGGGTTGTGCCAGAGAATTGTATTGTATTCGAAGATGCGCTAGCTGGGATTGAAGCAGCCAATATTGCAGGAATGACAAGTATTGGGATTGGAGATGAAAAAACACTTTCCAAAGCCGATTTTAATTTTAATGATTTTACAGAAATCAGTTTAGAATTTATTGAAAAATTAGTTAATAGTAAATGAATCAAGAATATATACAGCCCAATGAGTGGTCCATTATTGAAGAGGGATTTGATAGGGAAAAAGTAAAATCTTCAGAAAGCCTGTTCAGTATTGGGAATGGCGCCATGGGACAGCGGGCAAATTTTGAAGAGCACTATTCAGGGAAGACCTTTCAGGGTAGTTACATTGCAGGAGTGTACTATCCGGATAAAACCCGAGTGGGATGGTGGAAAAATGGATATCCCGAATATTTCGCGAAGGTTTTGAATGCTCCCAATTGGATTGGGATTAATGTATTTATAAATGGGGTTGCCTTGGATTTGAACACCTGTAAAAAGGTGAAAAACTATAGAAGGGAACTTAATATGAAAGAGGGTTGGTACAAAAGAAATTTTGTTGCCCAACTTTCAAATGATGTAGATGTAGCTGTTGAAGCAACTCGCTTCTTAAGTTTGGATATAGATGAGATGGGTGCCATACAGTATGAATTGAAGGTGTTGAATTCTGATGCAGCTATTAAAATGACCCCCTATTTGGATAGTGGCATTACCAATGAAGATAGTAATTGGGACGATAAATTTTGGAATACAACCAATATTTCATCCCATAGAAATAGAGCTTTTATTGAGGCCCATACAATGAAAACCAATTTTGCCACCTGTACTTTTATGGAAGCAAGTGCGGTTTTAAATGGAGTTAAGTTACAGGGAAAAGTATGTGATAAAAAAGAAACATGGATAGGTTTAGAGTTTGAACAACTTCTAAAAAAGGGCGAGAAGATAACACTTCATAAATTTGGAGGCTACACGGTTTCTAGAAATCACAAAGCATCAGATTTGGTGGATGTAGCCAACAAAGTTTTGGATAAAACCACCCAGTTAGGTTTTGATGCCCAACTTCAAAAACAAAAAGAAGCTTGGGCGGCAATATGGAAAATGAGTGATATTGTTATTGAAGGCGATGTTAAAGCGCAACAGGGTATTCGTTTTAATATTTTTCAATTGAACCAAACCTATTTGGGGAAAGATTCTAGACTTAATATCGGCCCAAAAGGATTTACGGGTGAAAAATATGGAGGTAGTACGTATTGGGATACAGAGGCCTATTGTATTCCTTTTTATATGGCTACAAAAGACCAGCAAGTAGCTAGAAATCTTTTAAAATATAGGTATGATCAGCTAGGAAAAGCTATTGAGAATGCTAAAAAATTGGGGTTCAAGAATGGTGCGGCCCTATACCCAATGGTGACAATGAACGGTGAGGAATGTCATAATGAATGGGAAATTACCTTTGAAGAGATTCATAGAAATGGAGCAATTGCTTTTGCTATATACAATTACTACAGATATACGGGGGATTACTCTTATATTCCAGAAATGGGATTGGAAGTACTTATAGGCATTGCCCGCTTCTGGCATCAAAGAGCCACTTTCTCATCCCATAAAAATAAATATGTAATCTTGGGTGTCACAGGTCCCAATGAATATGAAAATAATATAAACAATAACTGGTACACCAATTATTTGGCAAAATGGTGTATGGAGTATACTATAAATCAGATTGAAAAGGTAAGAAAGGAGCATTCTAGTGATTATGCTAGAATAATGAACGATACCCAATTATCAGAAACAGAAATAGTAGAATGGAATAACGTGTTTTCCAATATGTATTTCCCATTTTCTGATGAATACCAAGTATTTTTGCAACAGGATGGTTTTTTGGACAAAGAATTGGTAAGGGTTCAAGACTTGCCAAAAACAGAAAGACCCATCAATCAAAAATGGAGTTGGGACAGGATTTTACGCTCCCCTTATATAAAACAAGCTGATGTCCTTCAAGGATTTTATTTTTTTGAAGACCATTTTTCTATTGAACAGTTAGAAAGACATTTTGATTTTTACGAACCTTTTACAGTCCATGAATCCTCGCTTTCACCATGTGTTCATAGTATTCAGGCAGCTAAATTGGATAGAATGGAGCAAGCTTATACTTTTTATTTGCGGACCTCTCGTTTGGATTTGGATGACTACAACAAAGAGGTGGAGGAAGGTTTGCATATTACTTCCATGGCAGGGACATGGATGAGCATTGTGGAAGGCTTTGGCGGTATGCGAATTGCGGAAAATACCCTTTCGTTTACTCCCAAAATTCCCAAGCAATGGGAGGCCTATGCTTTTAAGATCAACTTTAGAAACAATATTGTTAAGGTGAGGGTTACCACTAAGGAAACCAGTTTTTTTGTGGAGGGAGATACCCATATAACAATAAATGTAGATGGTAAGAAAGTTAATTTACCTCCATTTAAAGAAATTAATGTGTAATTAAATTACATGCAAAAGGCTCTTCTCTCAATTGTTTTATTTTTAGTGATACTATTTGCTTCGTGTATATCATCCAACAAAAGTAAAAAAGAGATAATGAATGAAAAAAAGGGAAAAAAGGTAGTATACCAAGTTTTTACACGCCTTTTTGGAAATACCAATAATACCAACAAACCATGGGGAACCATTGAGGAGAACGGAGTTGGAAAATTTGCGGATTTTACGGATAAGGCACTCCGAGAAATAAGGGATTTGGGGGTTACCCATATTTGGTATACAGGGATTCCACATCATGCTGTTATTCATGATTATACAGCTTATGGTATTTCCAATGACGACCCAGATGTTGTAAAAGGCCGAGCTGGCTCTCCCTATGCTGTTAAAGACTATTACAATGTAAATCCAGATTTAGCAGAAGACCCAGCAAATAGATTGAAGGAATTTAAAGAATTGATAGCACGCAGCCACAACAATAATTTGAAAGTTATTATTGACATTGTTCCCAACCACATTGCCAGAAAATATGAGGGGACTGTTAATCCACCTGGAGTTGAAGATTTTGGTGCAAATGATGATACTACAGTGGTCTATCATAAGGACAATAACTTTTATTATAATCCTAATGAAGAGTTTAAAGTCCCAGAATGGCAAGAAGGATATCTTCCACTGGGAGGAGAAATAATTGATTTAGTGGATGGAAAATTTAGGGAAATCCCCGCTAAATGGACTGGAAATGGTTCCAGTTTGTCCCAGCCGAATTTTAACGATTGGTACGAGACTGTAAAAATAAATTACGGGGTTAGCCCTGATGGAAGAAAGGATTTTGACGAACTGCCCAATGATTTTAATGATAAGGATTACAAATCCCATTTTGAATTTTGGAAAGATAAGGAAGTCCCTAATTCATGGAAAAAATTTAGGGACATTGCGTTGTATTGGCTGGATCTTGGTGTGGATGGTTTTAGGTATGATATGGCGGAAATGGTACCCGTGGAGTTTTGGAGCTACATGAACTCCAGCATCAAAATGAAAAATCCTAATGCTTTTTTAATGGCAGAAGTTTATAATCCAAGCATTTATAGACCATACATTAAGTTGGGTAAAATGGATTACTTGTATGATAAGGTAGAGATGTATGATAGTCTAAAGCATATTATGAAGGGGTATGGATGGACAGACCATATTCCTTATATGCAAGAAGGGATGATGGATATAGAACATCATATGCTCCATTTTTTGGAAAACCATGATGAGCAGCGAATAGCCAGTCCAGAATTTGTGGGAAAAGCGGAGATAGGTAAGCCTGCAATGGTAGTTTCGGCTACAATCAGCACGTCACCTACCATGATCTATTTTGGTCAAGAAGTGGGGGAGCCAGGCGCAGAGAATGCTGGGTTTGGAAATCCAAGCCGAACATCGATTTTTGATTATATTGGTGTTCCCCATCATCAACGTTGGGTTAATAACAAAAAGTTCGATGGAGGTCAGCTTTCTGAAACTGAAGCAGAACTTAGGGATTTTTATAAGAGACTATTAAATTTCACTGTTAAAAGTCCAGCTCTTATGGGGGAATATAGGGAAATACATAGATTCAACCGTGAGCATACCAAAAATTATAATCATAGAGTTTTGTCCTATGTTAGATGGTCAGCAGATGAAAAACTGATTGTTGTCTCCAATTTTGATGTAAATGATAGTTTTTCTTTTGAACTTAAAGTTCCAAATGAAATAGTTGCTGAATGGAAATTAAAAAATGAAAGTTATCAATTATCAGAAGAACTGTACCATAAAAAAAATCAAACTTTAAAAGTAGAAGAAGGTATGGGGAGGTTAAACGTTGAACTAGAACCTTTGGAATCAGTTATTTATAAGGTAAAGGAATAAAAAAAGGATTTGAACTAACCCAAATCCTTTTTACCTTTTTAGGGACTTGTTTCTAGCTGCTTTTTGGTGCTGTTGCCTTGTAGACAATGGCTATTACTACCCCTCCAATTCCATAATAAACAACATCAATTATTCCTTCGACAATATGACCAGTTAAATCAAGCATATCTGTTGTGGCATACATAACTAAATATATCCCAAAACCAATTAATAGCCCAATTAAGGCACCAAATTCAAAACCTTCCTTGATACTGTGTGCGCCTCTTGCCCATTTGCCATAAAGTGTACTCATAGCAAAAGCAGCAATTAGATTGCCAAGAAAGATTAGAGGAATGTTCATGGGGTCTTTTGCTATATTGTTCAGCGTGTGGGATTCATAAAAATCAACAGTTGCAATGCCCCATATTAAATAGCCCAATAAAAACATAACCACAGAAGCTGCTAATGTGGCCAATAAATTAGATTTAGAAAACATACTTTTAGGTTTAGTTGGTTAATAATCAGATAAATATATCAAAATGATTGATATATTTGCGTATTTTATTTAAAAATATTGCGAATTCAATAAAATTTTCATATTCTTTTTACGATTTTAGTATTCATGGATGCCAGTAAATTTCAACATCAAGTTGTATTTTTAGAATTTAAATGAAATTTTTAACAATGAGAAAGAGAATAATAACATGTGTTATTGCAGTAATTGGTCTTATGGGTTGTAGAAATGAAAATTCAGGATTTTTGGTGATAGGTCATAGAGGGGCTATGGGACATGAAACAGAGAACACATTGGCATCTGTTCAAAAAGCATTGGATTTAGGTGTGGATATGATAGAGATAGATGTCTTTAAAATTCAGAGTGGGGAAATTGTTGTTTTTCATGATGACCGTGTCGAGCGTCTTACAAATGGCGGAGGAAATATTGAAGAGTACAATATTTACGATTTAAAAAAACTATTATTGGATGGCAATCATAGAATCCCCATGTTACAGGATGTATTAAAATTGATAGACAACAAAGTAAAATTGAATATTGAACTTAAGGGAGCCAATACAGCGGATAGGGTCAATCATATTATCGGTTATTATGTTGAAGAGAGAGGTTGGTCTGCAAATAATTTCATTATTTCCAGTTTTAAGTGGGACGAGCTTAGAGCAATTAGAGGTTTTAATAAAGAAATCGAAATAGCCGTATTGACCGAGGACAATCCTTTGGATGCAATAGAAGTTGCCAGAGAACTGAATGCTGTTGCCATAAATCCAAATTTCAAGAGCCTAAATGAGGAAAATGTTCGTAAGATTAAGGAGGCAGGCTTCAAGATTTATACCTGGACTGTGAACGAGGTTTCTGATATAAGTAGAATGAAAGAACTAGATGTAGACGGAATATTTACGAATTACCCAGAGAGAGCGCATTAATGTTTGATGTTTTAGTAGTAGGTGGTGGCGCCGCAGGTTTTTTTGCGGCCATTAATATTTGTGAGAATTCCCCCAATTTAAATGTCGCCATTTTAGAAAGGGGAAAAGAGGTGCTTACCAAGGTAAAAGTATCTGGGGGTGGGCGTTGCAATGTGACCCATGCGGAATTTATGCCCAGTGAACTTGTTAAGAACTATCCAAGGGGAGAAAAAGAGCTTTTGGGTCCTTTTCATACTTTTTGCAGCGGTGATATTGTAGCTTTTTTTGAAAAAAGAGGCATTGCATTAAAGATAGAAGAAGATGGTAGAATGTTTCCCACAACCAATTCTTCCCAAACCATAATAGATTGTTTCCTAAACGAAGTGAAAAGGCTGGGGATTACAGTCCTAAAAAACAGTTCTGTAGTGGATATAGCTCCATCAGAATTAAAGGAGAACCCAAGTGGGTGGAGGGTGCAATCCTATAAAAAGGCTTATGAAACCAAAAAGCTGTTAGTGGCAACTGGGAGTAATACCAAAATTTGGAAAATAATGGAAGACTTAGGGCATACCATAGAACCTCCAGTGCCCTCTTTATTTACCTTTAACATTACGGACGATAGGATAAAGGGAATCCAAGGGGTTAGCACGAACGCTCGAGTTTTGGTGAAACCAAAAATTTTTAATAATTCAAAGATATTAGTAAGCCTTAAAAGCCAGCTACCAAAAACTCCAATATTGGAATCTGAAGGGCCTTTGTTGATTACCCATTGGGGGATGAGCGGTCCCGCAATCTTAAAGCTATCTGCTTGGGGTGCTCAGATTTTAAATGGTTATAAATACCATTTTAAAATTCGTGTTAATTGGATACCAGAATATCATATTGGGGGTGTTTTACCCTTATTAATGGAAATTAAGGAGGTGGAAACCAAGAAAACGGTGTTAAGAACCAATGCCGTAGAACTACCTAAACGATTATGGATAAATTTGGTAAAGGCTTCTGGCATAGCAGATTCTACAAAATGGGCCGATGTTTCAAAAAATCAATTACAGAAGTTGGCAGATCAGCTAACAAAATCTGAATTTTCCGTGGAAGGAAAAAGCACCTTTAAGGAAGAGTTTGTTACAGCGGGCGGTGTGGATTTAAAAGAAATTAATTTTAAAACTTTTGAAAGCAAGATTCATCCCAATCTATATTTTGCTGGAGAAGTTATAAATGTAGATGCCATTACTGGAGGTTTTAATTTCCAAAATGCATGGACTGGGGGGTATATTGCCGCTAAGGCAATTGCATCATTTTAATCCCAATCTATGTAAAAAATCTGCTCTATAACTTTCACCTATTGGAATTCTAATTTTGCCAATTATTATTTTGCTTTTTTGTATGGCTTCAATATGAGATGCGTTTATAATAAAGGATTTATGAACTCTAAAGAATTGTTGTGAGGATACTTTATCATTAATTTCCCTAAAACTCATCAACGTTAGAATGGGCTTTGGAGAATGGGATACATAAATTTTTAAATAATCCTTTAGACCCTGAATGTATTGTATTTTGTTTTTGCCCGAAAATGCAATGATAAGGTTTTTCATTGTCTCCAGTTACAACACTTTTAATTACAGTCATTTGGTTTTTAATAAACTTCTTAGCGTAATGTATTTTCCTTAGAAAACTAATCAATTAAAACCTAAAAACCTTAAGTAATCAAGAAAGACCTAACATTAACAGTGCGGCAAAAACAGCTCCTAAAACTGGACCAACTACGGGAATCCATGAATAGCCCCAATCACTAGAAGCTTTTTCTTTTATGGGCAGAAGAGCGTGAACTATTCTTGGTCCCAAATCTCTTGCGGGGTTAATGGCGTAACCTGTTGCGCCTCCAAGACATAAACCAATCCCCCATACCACAAAAGCCACAGGGAGTGCACCCAAAGACCCCAAACCAACTAGAGAACCAGAGTCTTCAATGGTGGCGTCTGTAAAATAGAGTACAGAAAAGACTAATATGAAAGTGCCAATAATTTCGGTCATAATGTTTGAGAATAGATGGGGAATAGCAGGTTTATTACAAAACACTGCTTTTTTAGTATCTCCATCAACAGTGCAGTCAAAATGGGGTTTGTGTGTTATCCAGACCAAAAAAGCACCAATCATGGCCCCTATAAATTGTGCCAAAATATAAGGTCCCACCAAACTCCAGGAAAATTTTCCGGCAACCGCCAAGCCAATTGTTACTGCAGGGTTTATGTGAGCTCCACTATATGGAGCTGCAACCACCACACCCATATATACCGCCATGGCCCATCCGGTGGTAATTACAATCCAACCGCCACCATTTCCAAAGGTCTTTTGTAAGACGGTGTTTGCTACAACGCCACAACCTAAAGTCAACAAAAGGGCTGTTCCAATAATTTCTGCTACAAAAGGTGTCATGGCTATTTATAAGTTGTTTTTTGACCAATATTGTATGGCATCGATAGCTTTATGCCAACCTTTGATGCCGTCACTAATTATATCTCTTTCGTTTGTTGGCTTAAAATGGACATCTACTTTCCAAATTTCCCGAATTTCCTCCAAACTGCCCCAGTAGCCCACTGCCAGTCCAGCTAAATATGCAGCACCCATTGCAGTTGTCTCCACAATTTGTGGACGTACAGTTACTGTATTTAAAATATCCGCCTGAAACTGCATCAATAAATCGTTAACCGTTGCACCGCCATCCACACGTAATTCATTTATTGCCACTCCAGAGTCTGCTTCCATTGCTTTTAGAACATCCATAGTTTGGTATGCAATGGCTTCTAAAGAGGCTCGAGCAATATGGGCATCCGTACTGCCGCGGGTCAACCCAAAAATAGTTCCCTGGGCATGCTGATTCCAATATGGGGCACCCAATCCCGCAAATGCAGGTACCACATAAACCCCATCAGAACTTTTGACACTCGTTGCCAATTTTTCAATATCTGATGATTTTTCTATTATTTTTAATCCATCCCTAAGCCATTGGACCACGGCACCTGCAATAAAAATGCTGCCTTCCAACGCATAATAGGTTTTATTGTTAATGGTCCAGGCCACTGTTGTCAACAAACCATTTTTGGAAACAATGGGTTTGTCACCAATATTCATCAACATAAAACATCCTGTGCCATAGGTATTTTTTACCATTCCTTTTTTTATGCACATCTGACCAAAAAGAGCAGCTTGTTGGTCACCGGCAATGCCCGCAATAGGAATACTACTTCCTAAAAAATCTGTGCCCCCGTAAACTTCACTGGACTGCTTTACTTTGGGCAACATACTTTTGGGAACATCCATAAGCTGAAGAAGTTCGTCATCCCATTCCATTGTATTGATATTGAAAAGCAAGGTCCTTGACGCATTGGTAACGTCTGTAATGTGCAACGCTCCGCTTGTCATTTTCCAGATAAGCCATGAATCAATGGTTCCCATAAGGAGTTCGCCATTTTCCGAACGTTTTCTGGCACCATCAACATGATCTAAAATCCATTTTACTTTGGTGCCAGAAAAATAAGAGTCTATCACTAGTCCTGTTTTTTCTCTAATGCTGTCTGATTTTCCTTGTTTTTTTAACTCATCACAAAAATTAGAAGTTCTTTTATCCTGCCAAACAATGGCATTGTAGATGGGCTTTCCAGTTTTTTTATCCCAAACAACAACGGTTTCCCTTTGATTGGTAATGCCTATGGCCCTAATTTGTGAGGAACTAATACTTGCGTTTGAAAGTACTGCTTTGGCGATGTCCGATTGTGTATCCCAAATTTCCATAGGGTTGTGCTCTACCCATCCTGGCTTTGGAAAAATTTGAGTAAACTCTTTTTGCTCAACAGAGATGATATCTCCCTTTTTGTTGAAAATGACAGCACGAGAACTTGTTGTTCCTTGGTCAAGGGCCAAAATGTAATTGCTCATACTGTAAATATTACAAAGAAGTTTTAAAGTTATTAAATATAGTGATTGTAGATTTATTTAAATTTAGCATTATAATAAATGTTTTAAGATTTAAGTGAATTGCTGAGCATCACTATATTAAAATTGATAATTATTGGTTATCATATAGGTATTCAATATATTGATTTTAAGTGGTTTAAAAAAATTGAAATGAAAACGTATATAGCTTTACTAAGAGGAATAAATGTAAGTGGCCAAAAGAAAATTCTAATGGTGGATTTAAAGAAATCAATGGAGCAATTGGGACTAAAAGAGGTGGTTACCTATATACAAAGTGGCAATGTAGTTTTTAAAAGTGAAGATGAATTGGTTGATATTTTGGAGGATAAAATAAAAGAGACAATTATGTCCAATTTTGGATTTGATGTCCCAGTTCTTGTTACCACTTTTGATATTTTAAACTCAATTTTGTTGAATAATCCCTTTTCAAAGGAAGAGGATAAGAAGCAATATTTTGTATTGCTCAAGGACGAACCAAAAGCATCATTAGTGGAGGAATTTCATGAAACAAGCTATAATAATGAAGATTTTGTAATTGCTGGCCAATGTATTTATTTGGTTTGTCATAAGGGAGCTGGGAATGCTAAACTGAATAATAATCTAATTGAAAGAAAATTAAAAGTTTCTGCTACAACAAGGAATTTAAGGACAATGACTAAGTTAGTGGAATTAGCAAGCGGTTAATTCATTTCCCATATTTTATAGTTCAGCAAGGTGGCAAAACATACCCACAACAAATAGGGAATCATAAGGTAGGCGGCGGTAGTGCTAACTATTCTAAACCAATTTATGGTAAATAAAATGAGCAATGCCAAAACCAAAATAATCAGAAGTGCCCAAAAAGGAGATTGAAATCCAAAAAATATAATACTCCAAAGAGCGTTTAGTAGAAGTTGAAATCCAAAATGGTATAGAGCTGTTTTTACCCAAATATGATAGAAACCTTTTGCCCAGACTAGGCCCGCTGCTATTCCCATTAAAATGTAGAGAACCGTCCAAACAGGGGCAAAAATCCAATTAGGTGGGTTATAGCTTGGTTTGTTCAAACCAATATACCAATCGTTAACAGAGTTTTGGGTAATCATGCTCGACAGAAAGCCAATGAGCAAACATATGCCAACAGATATAATTATATATGTGATTTTCTTTTTCAAAAGGTTGGTTGCAAGCCAACTAAAATAGTAATTTATTTCAATTGAGAGCCTATGAAAAGTTGGTAAAAACTATCTTTGTCCAAATATATTTTTTAAATGATTTCTACCCACTTTGTTCCCTCAGTGTATTCGCATCAAAAAAAAGAAGGAAAAGTAACATGGAAGGCCCCAAGCAATATTGCTTTGGTAAAGTATTGGGGCAAGAAAGAAAATCAGATTCCAGCAAATCCATCCATCAGTTTTACATTGGATGCCTGTGCTACAACTACAACTGTCAGTTACAAAAAACTTGAAAATAGAAGCCCAGAATTTTCAATAGACCTATTTTTTGAAGGGAAACCCAAAGAGGACTTTAGGCCAAAAATCGAATCATTTTTTAATAGAATAGAACCATATTTACCTTTTCTAAAAGAGTATATTTTTATTGTTGAAACGTCCAATTCTTTTCCACATAGTAGTGGAATAGCTTCATCGGCGAGTGGTATGGCTGCCTTGGCCCTTTGTTTAATGAGCCTGGAAAAGGAATTAAATCCAGAGATGAGTTCAGATTTTTTTAACCAAAAAGCTTCGTTCTTGGCACGTTTAGGCTCTGGGAGTGCTTGTAGAAGTATCGAGGGGGATCTAATTCAGTGGGGAGAGCACAAAGAAATTATTGGTAGTTCGGATTTGTTTGCAATAAAATATCCATTCAAAGTTCATTCTGTGTTCAAAAATTATTTTGATACTATCCTTCTAGTTGATAAGGGGCAAAAACAAGTAAGCAGCTCAGTCGGCCACAATTTAATGCACAACCACCCTTTTTCAGAAAAACGTTTTAAACAGGCACATGTAAATTTAAAAGGATTACAATCCGTATTTGAAAAAGGGGATTTGGATAAGTTTATTGAGATAGTAGAAAGTGAGGCGCTTACACTGCACGCCATGATGATGACCAGTTTGCCCTATTTTATGTTAATGAAGCCCAATACATTGAATATTATTAACAAAATATGGGAGTTTAGAAAAGCAACAAATACCCATATTTGCTTTACGCTGGATGCTGGAGCAAATGTTCATGTACTTTATCCAGAAAATGAGAAAGATGTCGTTTTTCAATTCATTAAAGATGAGTTGGTTGTATATTGTGAAGAACAACAGTATATTTGTGACAGAATTGGTTTTGGAGCCAAACAATTATAGTATGAAAGGACCTCTATTTTATTCTAAAATTTTGCTTTTTGGAGAGTATGGTATCATTAAAGATTCCAAAGGACTTTCAATTCCCTATAACTTTTTTAAAGGAGCGTTAAAGACGGATGAAAATTTAGAGGGAGAAGCAAAAGAATCTAATGAAAGTTTAAATAAGTTTGTTTCCTATTTAGAAGAAATACAACAAGAGCAACCAGAATTGGTAACTTTTGATTTGAATGCTTTAAAAAGGGATCTTTCCAAGGGAATGTATTTTGACAGTTCCATTCCACAAGGATATGGAATAGGAAGTAGCGGCGCTTTGGTTGCTGCTATTTATGATAAATACGCTCAAAATAAAATTACAGTATTAGAAAACCTTACTAGGGACAAGCTTTTAAAGCTTAAGACCATATTTGGTAAAATGGAGTCTTTCTTTCATGGAAAATCTTCGGGATTAGATCCTTTGAACAGCTATTTAAGTTTGCCTATCCTTATTAATTCCCAAGATAATATAGAGTCTACCAGTATTCCATCACAAAACTTAGAGGGAAAAGGCGCAGTCTTTTTGCTTGATAGTGGTATTACTGGGGAAACTGCACCTATGGTTCAAATTTTCATGGAAAAAATGAAACAAGAAGGATTTAGGAATATGCTCAAGAATCAGTTCATAAAACATACTGATGCTTGTGTGGAAGATTTTATTAATGGAAATGTGAAATCACTTTTTGGGAATCTTAAGCAATTGTCCCATGTGGTTCTCAAAAACTTTAAACCAATGATTCCAGCAGAGTTTCACAAACTTTGGAAACATGGTATAGATACCAATGAGTACTATTTAAAACTTTGTGGTTCTGGCGGTGGAGGCTATATTCTTGGTTTTACCCAGGATATAGACAAGGCCAAGTTGGCCCTAGCAGGACATAAATTGGAAGTGGTTTACAACTTCTAAAAATCAACATGTTTAGTCGAAAGAACAAACTCCTAATATTTAAATTAGTGAGCCTGTTTTCTGTTGTAAGGGGATATAACATCCTTATGATTACCCTTGCCCAATATTTGGCTTCCATTTATATTCTTGCACATGACTGGCCACTTAGAAAAGTGGTTTTTGACTTAAATCTTTTGCTTATTGTAACAGCCTCCGCTTTGGTAATTGCTGCAGGGTATATCATCAATAATTTTTATGACGCAGAAAAGGATTTAATCAATAAGCCGCGTAAGAGCATGTTGGATAAGTTGGTAAGTCAAAGATTTAAACTGACCACGTATTTTATTTTAAATTTTTTGGCAGTTTTTGCCGCCAGCTATATTTCTTTTAGGGCAGTGTTTTTTTTCTCTGCCTACATTTTTGGAATTTGGTTCTACTCCCATAAACTAAAGAGAATCCCTTTTGTTGGGAATTTGGTATCAGCTACATTGGCCATTGCTCCCTTTTTTGCTGTTTTTGTGTATTATAAGAATTTTGAAACAGTCATTTTTGTACATGCTGTTTTTCTTTTTCTACTTATTTTGGCAAGGGAGATGATTAAGGATTTGGAAAATGTTAAGGGAGATCTAGTGCAAAATTACAGAACGATTCCCATAATTTTAGGCGTAAAAGTTTCAAAAAGAATGATTGGAGTATTGGTGCTTTTAACTTTGATTCCCGCTTTTCTACTTATCAACAAGTTTGATGTTGGATATATGTACCTTTATTTTATTGGGAGTGTTATGCTCTTACTTCTTTTTTTGGTATTGTTGTGGAAATCAAGTAGTAAAAAACATTATGTATGGCTGCACAATATTCTAAAGCTTATCATCATTGTAGGTGTTTTTAGTATTTTATTGATTGATATTGATTTGGTTCTCCACCGAATTTTATGAACAAACCCATATCCTTTGCCTACCTTTGCAAAAAATACAGTTCATGGGCGACAGCAATGACAAAAGAGCTTCAGGGAGACAAGGTGGAAACTTTAGAAAGAAAAGCTTTTCCAGGGGAAATTCACCTTTAAAAAAGAAAACGGAACAACAAAAACCTTCTGATCCAAATTCGATTAGACTAAATAAGTATGTGGCCAATTCTGGAGTATGTTCTAGAAGGGATGCGGATATTTATATTTCTGCTGGGAATGTAACAGTAAACGGTAAGCCAGTTACTGAAATGGGTTATAAGGTGAAGTTAAGTGATGTTGTAAAATTTGATGGACGTCTATTAAACCCTGAAAAAAAAGTATATATTTTATTGAACAAACCCAAGGATTTTGCTACCACAGAAAAGGATGGTAGGGGAAGAAGAACTGCAGCGCAGCTGGTTCTTGGGGCATCAAAGTCTAAATTGACACCTATTGGGAAGCTAGAAAAAGCAACAACGGGACTCATTATTTTTACCAACGATGGAGAAATGTTGACCAGACTGGCCAGGCCAAAAAATGGATTACGAAAAATTTATCATGTGGAGTTAAACAAAGATTTGCGCTCGGAGGATTTAAAGAAGATACGGGAAGGAATTACTGTGGAAGAAAGTTTGGTTAGGGTTGCTGATATTAGTTATGTGGAAAACTCACCCAAAAGAGAAGTCGGAATAGAACTTTTTAGTAGTAGAAACAATATAGTACGTCGCATTTTTGAACATTTGGAGTATGATGTAGTAAAACTGGACCGTGTTGTTTATGCAGGACTTACTAAAAAAGACCTTCCACGTGGGCATTGGAGGCACCTTACCGCACAAGAAGTGGTTAATTTGGGAATGATTAAATAATAACCTTCTCCAATTTTTTTTGATTCTCAAAACTCAACAATAGATGTTAGTTTACATGACACTTATCTTAAAATCTCCCATGTATATCCTTAAAGTATTTTGTCATTTGGATTGGAAGATGTGGAATAGGGTATTGGCTTTTAATTTGGTTTAAGAAGATACCAATAGTATGGATGACCCTTTTATTTTTTGTTTCTGTTGTTGTTCCAACTTTTATTGTTCTGGACAAGTATTATGATTACAATATCCGGACAGATTTTAATATACTTCTTAAATATTCTAACAACCTTCTTTTTTACAAAAAGAAAGGTTGATTAATTATCTTCTATTAAGCTATAAATGGGATATTTCTATAGCTTTTGCAAAAGCTAGGCACTGACACTTTTATTTCAATGGAAAAGGAGAAATTTTCATCTTTCTTCAAACAATAACCAGACATTTGGGTCTAAAACAACACTATCAGGCTTACTTTTTATTTTAATTTCAAAGGTTTCGGAGCCTTTTGATATTTGTACAATTTCAGTTTTTAGATCTTCTCCATGGATAACTCCAATTTCAAGAGGAAATTGAAAGATATGATGGTCCTGAATTTGGTTGATGGTAACCTTGAGCAAACCTCTTTTATAGGCCCAGTCCCATTTTAATTGAGGGTGTCCTTTTGTAAAAATCCATTGATTAAAGAAGGTTTCAAGATTTTTCCCCGAAACTTCTTCCATGATTTTTTGAAAATCACTGGTCATGGCATTGGCATTTTGGTAGGTTTTGTAATAAGTTCTTATACCATTCCAAAAAGTTTCATCTCCCAGCTTATGTCGAAGCATGTTTAATATCCATCCTCCTTTTTGGTAGGTATTGGTGCTCAATACTTTCATGGGGTCAATGATTGAAGGGTCTACAATGGGAGCAGGCTTTTTCTTATAATAGTCAATCACCTGTTTTCTATCCAATATAGATTCTTCTTTTCTTTTTTCATTGCCGTAAACACTTTCTAGGTATAAAATGCCAAAATAAGTGGCAAAGCCTTCACTTAGCCATACATGGTTCCAGTCATTTTCTGTTGCGGAATTTCCAAACCATTGATGTGCAATTTCATGTGCTATTAAACCCTCTACTTCGTTTTTTCCGGTTACGGAATTTTCAAAATATGCAATGGTTCCGGCATTTTCCAATCCGCCCCATTGCGTTTTGGCCTGCATATTTGCCAATTTCGCATAGGAATAAGGACCAATATTGTCAATAAAATATTTTAGCACTTTTGTGGCTACCTTGTAATCATAAAAACCATCCAATCGGTTCTCTGGATATACCCAAGCAGAGACGGGAATATCGTAAACCTCATCCAATAACATACTGGCAAATTTGGTTACACCTATTGTAACCACTTTCATGGGGACAGGTGCAGGTTCCTTATAGGTTGTTAGTTTTAAGCCATTTCCTAAGCTACTCTCCTCAATTTTTTCACCTGTTGCTACTACATCATAGTAATCTGGTGCGGTTATTCTAAATTCAATGGTTGCCTTATCAGAGGGGTGGTCTACCGAGGGCAACCAGTGGCGAGCCAAATTGGGCCAATTATCTCCAAAGAAAGAACGTTGCCCATATTTAGTGGTATCAATGACCAATCCTCTTTCTGGAACCCCGCTATATTGAATTTTAAAGGTCCTGGTTTTTTCATTGGACGAAGTAGGTGTTATTTTAATCTTATTTTGCTCAAAAGTGTAATGAGTAACATTATCTCCTTCATAAACATTGGAAATCGTCATACCATACTCACCATTCTTGCCTACTAAATCCAAAGCAAACTGACCCACTTCTTTTGTAAAATCCACTGTAACCAGAGTCTCTCCTTTAATTTTGTCGTTTTCATCATTTAAAGAGAGGTTAAAAACATATTCTTTTACATCCGCAGAATTATTTCTTTGATACTGGTCTTGGGATTTGACGGAAGAAGTACCAATTAAAAGGAGTGTGACCAGTAACTGGAGATTTTTCATGTGTTTTATTTTTTTGAACCTATTTTATTGGCAGTAACGCCTTCAAAAGTCATCTTTACATTTTTGATGGTACCATCATGGTTAAATTCAAGCTTGTCAATACATGTAACACGGTGATCTCGCCCTTCATTGGGAATGGGACGCCTATGATACACCATGTACCAATCATCTGTTCCTGGAGTATTTAATACGGAGTTATGTCCTGCACCGGTTGCAATACTTTTATCCATCTCTAATATAGTTCCTATTTTTTTAAAGGGCCCTGTTACCTTATCCGCCATGGCATATGCAACCTTGTAAGAATCATTTGTCCAACCACCTTCGGACCACATAAAGTAATAAATGTTGTTTCTTATGAACATGAATGGCCCTTCAACATAACCTTCAGGAGTAATTTCTCTGAAAGTTTCACCACTTTCCCAAGGAACAAAACCCGTAAAATCATCATTCAAAATTCCTAGGTTACAATGGCTCCACCCTCCATAAAAAAGATAATGGGTTCCATCTGTATCTTTAAAGGCGAATTGGTCAATAGGTTGGGCATCGTTATAAAAATCAGAAATAAGGGGTTTTCCCAAATAATCCTTGAAAGGTCCGGCCGGGGAATCTGCAATAGCTATTCCGATACCTCCAAAATGGTTAATGTCATTATTGGGGTCCCAGGAATCCCGACTTGGTCTTTGAACATCGTTTGCAGAAAAGAAAAGGTAGTACTTGCCGTTTTTTTCTATAGCTGCCGGAGCCCACATTGCTTGTCTGGCCCATTTAATGATTGTAGTATCTAATATTTTGCTGTGCTTTTTCCATTTAACCAGGTCTTTTGAACTGAACGCGTCAAAAAAAAGCTGCTCTCCATAGGTAGCTGAATAAGTAGGATAAATCCAGTATTCATTATTAAAGACCACTCCTTCAGGGTCTGCATACCACCCTGTAAAAATAGGATTCTTAGAAGTCTTTTCATTAACCATTTTTGTTCCAGAACAACTCACTAAAATTCCGATAAGGAATATGTACACAATAAATTTTGATGTCATTATTTACGAGTTTAAGACCTTATTCATTTTCACTTTAATTTCATCCAAACACAAATTACCAAGACTTCCCTCATGGGTATGATTTATATCTCTTTTGGGAGTAAAGGTGCCTTTATTTATTTCAATGCCCATTTTCTTGTAAGCATCCCTAAAAGGCATGCCGTCTAATACTAGTTCATTTAAGGTATCCACACTAAAAAGATAATCGTATTTTGGGTCTTCTAGAATTTCCTTGTTGACCCTAATTTCTTTTAAACTAAAGGTCATCATTTCCAAACAAGCTTTCATATCTTGAATGGCCGGAACAATTACTTCTTTTACCAATTGTAGATCCCTATGATACCCACTTGGAAGATTGTTGGTCATTAATGTTAGCTGATTGGGTACAGCTTGAATTTTGTTGCATTTGGCCCTAATCAATTCGAAGACATCCGGGTTTTTCTTGTGTGGCATAATACTACTGCCTGTAGTAAGTTCATCTGGGAATTTAATAAAGTCGAAATTCTGACTCATATACAAACAGATGTCCATTGCCAATTTGGATAAGGTTGAAGCAATAGAGCTAATCCCAAAAGCAGTAGCTTTTTCTGCTTTTCCTCTACTCATTTGGGCGGCAACCACATTGTATTTTAAGGTTTCAAAACCCATTTCTTGGGTAGTATATGTTCTATCGACCGGAAAAGAGCTTCCATAACCCGCGGCGCTACCTAAAGGATTTTGATCGGCCACCTTAAAAGCTGCATTTACAAAGTGCAAATCGTCTATTAAGCTTTCCGCATATGATGAAAACCAAAGTCCAAAAGAGGAAGGCATGGCAATTTGTAAATGCGTATAGCCTGGTAGTAAAACGGACTTATATTTATTGGCCAAGACCATCAGTAAATCGAACAGTTCTTTCGTCTCATTTTTAATTTTGAAGAGCTCTTCTTTTAAATACAAATGCATGGCTACCAACACCTGGTCATTTCTAGACCTTGCCATATGTATTTTTTTTCCTGTATCTCCTAGTTTTTCAATGAGCAAGAATTCAATTTTGGAATGCATATCCTCAAAAGAATCTTCTATGGTAAAAGTACCTTCTTCAATAGATGTTCCAATAGCACTTAATTCCTTTGCCAATGCAGCTGATTCATCCGAAGTCAATAACCCGACTTTGCCAAGCATTTTAGCATGGGCCATAGAGGCAATAACGTCATATTTTGCTAAAAGCAAGTCTAGTTCCCTGTCATTGCCAACGGTAAAATGATCTATTTTTTTATCGGTACTGAATCCTTTATCCCAGAGTTTCATAACAAAAAGCCTTTTAAAATCTTAATATATAAATCTATTCCTTCTTCAATTTCTTGCACATAAATATACTCATCAGCTGAATGGGAGCGTGTGCTATCGCCTGGTCCTAATTTTAAAGATTGGCAGCTCAATGCTGCTTGATCCGATAAGGTTGGAGAACCATATGTTTCCCTGCCCAGTGCAATGCCCGATTGCACTAAGGGATGGTTTTTGTCTATTTTGGATGAATTGAGCTTTAGCCCACGTTCTTGTATCTTACATGGTGCTTCTTTCTTTAATAAATCAGCAATTTCTTTATTTGTATACGAATCATTTACACGAACGTCAATCACTAAATCTACTTGGGAAGGCACCACATTGTGTTCGCTTCCAGCCTTCATTTGGGTTACGGTTAGTTTTACATCACCCAAAGCCTCGGAAGTTTTTTCAAATCTGTAGTTCTTAAACCATTCCAAAACCTTAATGGTATTGTAAATAGCATTATTGCCATTTGGATGGGCTGCATGGGAAGGTGTTCCTTCCACAACGGCATCAAAAACTACCAATCCTTTTTCGGCAATTGCCAACTGCATTAAAGTGGGTTCTCCCACAATGGCCACATCAATTTTTGGGAGACTTGGCAATAATCCCCTTAAACTATTTTCTCCTGCATTTTCTTCCTCCGCCGATGCAACCATCAGCAAATTATGGTTGAGGTCCTCCATTAAATAGAGATGGGTAAAAGTTGCAATAAGTGAAACTAAGGCCCCACCAGCATCATTGCTTCCCAATCCAAATAATTTTCCATCTTCAATGTGTGCATGAAAAGGGTCTTTTGTATAGGCTTGATTTGGTTTTACGGTATCGTGATGCGAGTTTAAAAGCAACGTTGGTTTGGTATCATCCCAATACTTGTTCTTTGCATATATATTGTTATTTTCCCTTGTAAAAGGAATATCATGGGTAGTAAACCAAGCTTCAATTGCATCTGCGGTTTTATCCTCTTCTTTTGAAAAAGACTGTATTGAAATTAACTTTTTAAGCAGCTCAATAGCTTCTTTGGTTAATATATCTTGTGAGAAACTCATAGGGTTAAGGTGGTATATAGGGTTGATTTGGAATTCAGCATAGTAACATCTCCGATGCACACTTTCTCTACATTATTGTTCAATGCATGAAAGCAATTGTGCATTTTGGGAAGCATTCCGTCTACAATAATTTCTTTCTTCAATAGTTTTTGATAAGATTCTGTGTTGATATACTTTACCACTGAATTATCATCTTCTACATTCATTAAAACTCCTTTTTTCTCAAAACAATAATAAAGTGTGGTTTTATATTGATTGCTCATGCCAATGGCTATTTCCGATGCAATGGTATCTGCATTGGTGTTCAATAATTGTCCATTGCCATCATGGGACATGGCGCAAAAAACGGGGACCAAGTCTGCTTCAATTAGCTTAGCAATGGTTTCTTTGTTTATTCCATCAATATCACCCACAAAACCAAAATCTATTTCTTTTATAGGCCTTTTGTGGGCCTGAATACTATTTCCATCCGCTCCAGAAAGCCCTATCGCATTACAATTTTGAGCTTGTAATTGGGCCACAATGTTTTTATTGGCAAGCCCCGCATAGACCATAGTAATCAATTCTAAACTTTGAGCATCCGTAATTCTTCTCCCATTCACCATTTTAGATTCAATACCTAGTTTTTTGCCCAATTCCGTTGCCAGTTTTCCGCCGCCATGCACTAAAATTTTTGGGCCTTTAATTTTTGAGAAAGCAATAATGAAATCAGAAAGACCTTCCTTGTTTTCTATGACGTTCCCGCCAATTTTTATGATGGATAAGCCTCTCCTTGCATTCCTGAAGGGGAGGTTTCCATTTTCAATATGTTCTGAATCTAAACTCATTTTTTTTGTCTTTGTCATTTCGAACCTTTTTAAGGTGAGAAATCTAGATATCTCACATTCGTTCGATATGACATTTTATACTTTTCTTGACTATATGCTTTCCAATATCTTCTTCATTTTTCTTTTCTTTCTTGTTTAATGGTTATCCACATAGCAATTATCATTAAAATATTGGCTAAAGGGTTTAACAATGACCTAAAGGTTAAGTTGCTAAAATCTAATTCTAAAGTATTAATTATGAATATAATAATGAATGCAAAAATTAAAACCCAAGCAATTTTTTCTTTATTCATGATTACAAATTTTCAAGTATTTTTTTCAGCACAGTCTGTGCTGAAAAGGTTCTATTATTCGCCTGCTCAATTACTATGGATTGTTCACTGTCCAAAACTTCATCGGTTACAATTACATTTCTTCTTACCGGTAAACAATGCATAAATTTAGCATTCCCTAATTTCTTTTTGGTAATTGTCCAGTTTTTATCTTCATTCAATACTTTTCCATAATCAGAATAACTGCTCCAGTTTTTTACATATACAAAATCAGCACCTTCCAAAGCTTTGTTTTGGTCGTGCTCAATTTTAGAGTCTTTGGTAATTCTAGTATCCAATTCGTATCCTTTGGGATGAGTAATTACAAAATCAGCATCTTGCAATTGCATCATTTGTACAAAGGAATTGGCAACGGCATGGGGTAATGCTCTAGGGTGCGGCGCCCAAGACAACACAACTTTGGGTTTCTTTTTTGTATTTGCTTCATTCAATGTAATAGCATCGGCCAAAGCCTGTAAAGGATGCCCAACCGAACTTTCCATATTTACAATGGGTACTGTGGCATATTTTGTAAAGGCCATTAAAACCTCTTCTGATTCGTCTTGCTTTTTATCTTCTAATGAAGCAAAAGCACGTATGGCAATGATATCAGCATATTGTGAAACCACTTGGGCGGCCTCTTTTACATGTTCTGCCTTGCCTTGGTCCATTATTGTTCCATCAACATATTCCAATGCCCAGCCTTCTCCACCAAAATTCATGACAATGACATCCATCCCAAGATTAATTGCAGCCTTTTGGGTACTCAATCGGGTTCTTAAGCTATTATTAAAAAACAACAGGCAAATGGTTTTTCCTTCTCCCAAGGTTTTAAACTGGGTGGGATTGGCCTTTATATCTCTTGCTTCTTTTACCCAATCTGTAAGGTTATCTATATCGTTGACTGACAAATAATGCTTCATGGTCTACTTAATTTTTGTGTAAGCGCTAGTTCCTTTAATAGCAGAAGTAATAAAATTATCTTGGAGTCCGTTCACGATCCAAGTTTCAATGTTGGATTGCTTCGCAATGGTAATGGCATCAATTTTTGATTGCATACCGCCCGTACCATGACTTGATTTTCCTTCACTGATTTCAGTCGTTAAATCTGAAATATCGGAGACTGATTTAATAGTTTCCGGACTTCCATTTTCTAAAGATGCTTTGGTGTAAATGCCGTTTGTATTGGTAGCGATAATTAATAAATCTGCCTTTAAAAGGGATGCGGTCAATGCTGCTAGTTTATCATTGTCACCAAATTTAATCTCATCGGTGGCAACAGTGTCATTTTCATTGATGATTGGAATAAAATTATTTTGGACCAGTACATCAATTGTGTTTTTTATATTCTCTTTGGAAGCTGGTTTTTCAAAATCGGAATAGGACAACAAACATTGGGAAGTGAACAATCCCAGCTCTCTAAAACTTTCTTGGAACATTCGCATTAAATGGGGCTGACCTATGGCAGCCAGGGCCTGTTTTACAGTGATTTCTTGTCCATTATGCTCCAATTTTACGAATTGTTTAGCTGCGGCAATAGCACCTGAGCTTACCACAATGAATTCATATTCATTATTGAGACTGGCAATTTGCCTACCAATATCCTCAATTTTACCTCGGGAAATATGATTGGTTTCCTTGGTAAGGGTATTGGAACCTATTTTTAGTAAAACTCGTTTTTTGCTCATTATTCTCTAATTTGTCCATCACCATGAACATACCATTTGTTCGTTACCAAATGCTGCAAGCCCATAGGACCTCGTTGGTGTAATTTATTCGTGCTTATGGCCAATTCCCCTCCCAATCCAAACTGAAAACCATCGGTAAAACGGGTTGATGCATTTTGGTATACTGCTGCAGAATCCACAGAGTTCATAAAGTCATAAGCTGTTTCATTGTTCTTGCTGATAATTACAGCAGAATGGCCTCCTCCATATTTGTTTATTTTTTCAATTGCCTCATTGAGGTCATTGACTTGCCCAATTACAATTTTATAATCCAAAAATTCCTCGTACCAAATAGCTTCTTCCGTAAGTTCTGAAACATCATCCATAGAACTAAAATTACCATCGGCTAAAATCTCAACATTATGTTCCTTTAGTTTTGAAATTAGTCTGGTAACAAAAGCTTCTTTCTCAGGGAAAGCTTCATCAATTAGAACTTTATCCAACGCATTACAGGCCGATATTTTTGCCGTTTTTGCATTGATAATAATTTCCAAAGCCATTTTGGCATCAGCTTCCTTATCAACATATAAAAAGTTGTTGCCACGACCACTAACAATCACGGGGCAAGTGGCATGCTTTTTTACAAAGGCTATCAATTTTTCGCCACCACGTGGTACAATCAGATCTATTTTCTGAGTTGGATTTTCTAGGAAAGCCTGCGTTTCTGTTCTATTGTACTGCAAATAGGTAACCCAATCGGTAATGGCACCATTTTCCCGTAATGCTTTGTGCCATAAATCCACCAAAACCAGATTACTTTGTACAGATTCCTTACCACCTTTCAATAAGATTTTATTCCCTGATTTAAAGGCAATGCCTGCGGCTTCAATGGTAACGTCTGGCCTAGATTCATAAATAATTAAAATAGTCCCAAAAGGAGCTGTTTTATTACTGATATGCATTCCGTTTTCATGTGTAAACCGAAACCTTTCAATGCCCAAGGGGTCCTCTAAAGCAGCCAATTGATCAAGGGAATCTATCATGCCTTCAATTTTGCTGTGATCAACCTTTAAGCGATCTCTCATAGCAATATCGTCTCCGTCATAACTATCCATATCCTTTTTGTTGGCATCCAGAATACGAGCTTCCTCCTCTTTCACCAGTTTTGACATGGTATTCAGAACAGCGTTTCGGGTCTGTATGTCTAAATATAAACTCACTGCAATTCTACTTTTAAAGCGTCAAAAAATAGGTCTATATCGTGCTGGGTGATGTTCAACGGAGGTAAAATTCTTAATAGATGCTTGTTTTTGGCACCACCTGTGAATATGGACTGATTGAAAATCATTTTTTTTCTAAGTTCAGCTACTTCAAAATCAAATTCCAGTCCCAACATTAATCCTCTTCCTTTTACTTTCTTCACTTGGGGGATGGCTATCGCCTTGGCTTTAAAATAGTCATAGAGGCTAGCGGCGTTCTTCATCAAATTCTCCTTTTTCATTACTTCCAATACAGCAATTGATGCCGCGCAAGCCAAATGATTGCCCCCAAAAGTAGTTCCCAAAACTCCATGGGACGCTTTAATGTCTTCATGAATTAGAACCCCACCAACAGGAAATCCATTGCCCATGCCTTTGGCAATGGTAATGATATCTGGTTGTACTTTATGATGTTGGAAAGCAAAGAATTTTCCACTTCTCCCATAACCACACTGTATTTCATCAGCAATTAAAAGCGCCCCATTTTTTTTACATAATTTGGCAATACCTTTAAAGAATTCCGGAGAGGGTTCATCTAAACCGCCAATGCCTTGAATGGCTTCTAAAATAACAGCACAAACATCACCTTTTTCTATCTCTGATATAAAAGCATCCATATCTTCAAAAGGTAAAAAAGTTACTTTTTGTTGTTTGTTGATAGGTGCATTTATTTTTTCATTATCGGTTGCTGCAACTGCTGCCGAAGTTCTTCCGTGAAAACTATTGCTAAAGGATATAACCCTTGATTTCCCTGTTTGAAAGGACGCCAATTTTAAGGCGTTTTCGTTGGCCTCTGCACCCGAATTACATAAGAACAGATTATAATCTTTGCAGCCGGATAACTTTCCCAGAGCGGTTGCCAATTCTTGTTGTTTAGGGTTTTTTATATAGTTACTGTAAAAACCAATATGATCCAATTGCTCTTTTACTGTTTTAAGATAATGAGGATGGGAATGCCCAATGGAAATAACCCCATGACCACCATAAAAATCTAAATATTCTTTTCCTTTATTATCTGTAACAATATTTCCTTTGGCAGAAACCGGGGTTACATCATATAGAGGGTATACATCAAACATTTTCATAACTTTCTTTTTCTAAGCTTTTATCATTTCAAATCCTCCCGATTGATGGGAAAAGGCGAGAAATCTTCTAGATATCTCACGTTCGTTCGATATGACAATCTAGTTCTATCTTATAATTGTTTTGTTTTTATCTGACTTATTTTTTCAAAAGAAGTCACTATTCCTCTAATTAGAGAGGAGCTCAATCCTTGGTGTTCCATTTCGTTTAATCCTTCTATGGTACATCCTTTGGGAGTGGTTACCTTATCAATTTCCGCTTCGGGATGACTATTGGATTCAATTAACAAACTGGCAGCTCCACTACAGGTATGCATGGCCAGTTCTTGTGCCTCTTTGGCATCAAAACCTAATTGAATGGCTCCTTGGGTCGTTGCTCGTATTAAGCGCATCCAGAAAGCAATCCCACTTGCGCATATAACCGTAGCTGCTTGCATTTGCTCTTCGGGAATTTCCATGGAATGGCCCATTCGGTCAAAAATGGCCTTGGCCAAATCTATTTTCTTTTTGCCTTTTTCATTGGCACAAATACAGGTCATGGATTTCCCAACCGAAATGGCCGTATTGGGCATGCTCCTTATGATATGATGTTCTGCTCCCAGTATTCCTTCAATTTTAGCGATATTAAATCCAGTGATTGTGGAAATGATAACGTGATTCTCGGTAAGGGAGCCTTTAACGTCCTCTAAAATCTTTTCTAGGTGACCTGGCTGCACAGCAAAAATTAGAATGTCCGAGTTTTTGACGGCTTTTTGGTTATCCGAAGTAACAGTGACATTTCCATATTTTTCATATTCTTGAATGTCGGTCGTATTTCTTTTGGTCAAATACATGGTTGTTGCACCATTGGAATGTAAGATTCCCTTGGCAATTGCCAATCCTAAATTTCCGGCCCCTATGATTGCTATTTTCATATTATTTCTTTTAAAAGTCCTTTGTTTGTGGCACTAGGTTCCAATAAATCCCAGAGATTTCCATATAAATCTTCAAATACTGCCACTGTTCCATATTCTTCAACTATTGGCTTCCTTACAAATGTTACTTTTTTATTGGTCATGGCATTGTAGTCCCTCCAAAAATCATCTGTGAACAGAAAAAGGAAAACTCTTCCACCAGATTGGTCACCTATACTTTTGGATTGTCTTTCATTGGCTGCTTTTGCCAATAAGAGTGAACATTCATTAGCGCCTGGTGGGGATACGACCACCCATCTTTTTTCGTCAGTAAGTCTTGTATCTTCCACTAGTTTAAAATTCAGTTTTTTAGTGTAAAACTCTATGGCTTCATCATAATCCTCCACTACCAGTGCTATATGCGCTATTTTCTGTTTCATTTGAATGATTTAAAAAGCCCCTCCTTTTAATTGTAATCCTTCACTTTCATCAAAACCGAACATTAGATTCATGTTTTGTATCGCTTGCCCAGATGCTCCCTTTAAAAGGTTGTCAATGGCAGAAGTTATCAATAGAATACCTTCATGTTTATGTAAATGAATATGACATTGATTTGTATTTACTATTTGTTTTAGGTGTATGGGTTCATCTGCAATATGAGTGAATACAGCATCCGCATAAAAATCTTGATAAATTGTTTTTGCCTCTTCCAAAGAACCACTGAACTGGGTATACGCAGTTGCGAAAATTCCCCTAGTGAAATTTCCCCTATTGGGAAGGAAAAACAATTCTCCTATTTCATTTCCAAAAGAATTCAAACTTTCTCCTATTTCCCCCAGATGTTGGTGCGTAAAGGGTTTGTACCAACTTGCATTATTGTTCCGCCAACTAAAATGAGTAGTATCGGAGGGTTTTACACCCGCACCCGTACTGCCGGTTACCGCATTGATATGTACTTGGTTGTGCAATAAACCTGCTTTTGCCAGTGGTAATAACCCTAACTGAATTGCTGTTGCAAAACACCCTGGATTTGCAATATAATTACTTGTTTTTATTTTCTCTTTATTGGTTTCTGGTAAACCATAGGTGTAGGCATTCCCATTAAAGACAGCATCATTCTCTAATCTAAAATCGTTACTCAGATCAATAATTTTTGTGGTAGTTGAAAAACTTTGTCCATTTAAGAATTCTATGGAATTCCCATGTCCCAAACATAAGAAAACGACCTCAACGTTTGGATTTATACTTCCCGTAAAAGTTAAATCTGTACTTCCCAATACATCTGGATGAGCAGATGCAATAGACTTGCCAGCCCTTGTGGTACTGTACACAAAGTCAATTTCTGCCTTTGGATGGTTTAAGAGTATTCGTATTAATTCTCCACCGGTATAGCCCGACCCCCCTATGATTCCTATTTTAATCATGACTTCCGTTTACGTGGGTTGAAATTTTTCCTGCGTTGGACAAAATTTTAATGAAACCTTTTGCATCATTAGCTGTCCAACCTTTGTTTACTTCGCCATAAGTGCCAAAAGAAGCATTCATTAGGTCGTGCTTGGAGTTGATTCCGTTCAATTCAAATCGGTAGGGATGTAAGGTTGCCAAAACATCACCTGAAACATTACGCTGTGTGTCGGTCAAGAAGGCTTCAATATTTCTCATTACTTCATCCAAATAATTTCCTTCGTGCAATAACATACCATAGAAATTCCCTTGTTGTTCTTTTTGGAATTGTTGCCATTTGCTCAAAGTGTGTTTTTCCAACAAGTGGTGTGCTTTTATAATCAATAGGGGAGCAGCGGCTTCAAAACCAACTCGACCTTTGATCCCTATGATGGTGTCACCAACATGAATATCTCTTCCGATACCATATTTGGATGCAATGCTTTCCAATTTAATAATATTATTGACGGGCGTATCGGTTTTTCCATCAATGGCAACCAACTCTCCTTTTTCAAAGGTCAATTTTATATCGGATGGAGTTTGCTCCGTTACCTGGCTAGGGAAAGCACTCTCTGGTAAATTCTTATCCGAAGTCAACGTTTCTTCACCCCCTACGGATGTTCCCCATAGCCCCCTGTTAATGGAGTATTTTGCTTTTTCCCAAGAGTAGTCCACCCCGTTTTTTTGAAGATACTCTATCTCTACCTCTCTAGCGAGGGTATTATCTCTAATTGGCGTGATGATTTTAATCTCTGGTGCTATGATTTGGAAAATCATATCAAAACGTACTTGGTCGTTCCCAGCACCCGTACTGCCATGGGCAATATATTTGGCACCTATTTTCTTGGCATGTTTTACGATTTCTATTGCCTGTACAATTCGCTCTGCACTTACGGATAGGGGGTACGTGTTGTTTTTTAGCACATTACCAAAGATGAGGTATTTTACCACTTTATCGTAAAAGGTCTGTACCGCATCAATAGAGGTGTATGTTGTTGCTCCTAATTGGATTGCTTTTTCTTTAATGGAAGCAATTTCCTTAGTAGAAAACCCACCTGTGTTTACACTTACCGCATGTACTTCGTATCCTTTGTCCTGTGAGAGGTATTTTGCGCAGTAGGACGTGTCCAATCCACCACTATATGCTAATACTAATTTGCTCATAATTTATATTCTTAATGCTTTGTCATTTCGAATCCCTTTTTGGGTGAGAAATCCTATAGATGTCTATTTTCATTCTATATGACAGTATTATTTTTTTTGTTCTTTATTCTCTAATTCCTTTAGCTTCCTATTTTCTATAGCTTTAAGCCGTTGCTTTTCTTTTCTAAGATTTTCTTTTGATTCAGGGTCGTACAAAAGTCCAGTGCACAAACACATTTTACGCTCTGTACGAGTTAAAATGTCAAAATTCTTACAAGTTTGGCATCCTTTCCAGAATTCAGGGTCATCTGTTAATTCGGAAAAAGTAACTGGCTTAAAACCCAATGAGTAATTCATTTTCATAACGGCCAATCCAGTCGTAATACTAAAAATTTTGGCATCGGGAAATTTCTCTCTCGAAAGCTTAAAAATGGCATTCTTAATTTTTTTTGCCAATCCTTGGTTTCTATAATCAGGATGGACAATTAAACCCGAATTTGCCACAAAATCCTTGTTTCCCCAGACCTCTATATAACAGAACCCGGCAAATTTTTTGCCATCCAGGGCAATAATGGCGTTCCCATTTCTTAATCGTTGAAGAATATACTCTGGGGTACGTTTGGCAATACCCGTTCCACGAACTTTTGCAGAGTCTGCAATAGTATCGCAAATTATCTGGGCATATTGAAAATGAGACTCATTAGCAATTGTAATTTTCATTGCTAGTTATTGGTATTAAATAAATTGAAATAATGATTTTGAAACTTTGCGGAAATGGACTCACCTATTTCCATAACAGAAAACACCCTTACGGGCGACGGCGAGTTGGGGTAAACGAACGAACAGGAGCAAAGATGCTCTCAAAAGTGAATATGTCTTTTTGTTCTTTCATGGAAGGTCAAAAGTACAAATTATATTGGATTCTTACAGTTAGAACGCTATTTTTTGAAAAATATCACATTATTGTCATTGAATTTTAAATATTTTCTTGAGGTCAAATCTATTATGTTTCACTAATTCATAGGCCAAATAAGAAAAGGCGACCAAATATTCCAGTGCTATGAGCCATAGGTTTTCCTTAAAATCGGCATTGGAATACGCAAAGTAACTTAGTACCACTGTGCCAGACCAAACAATGGCAAAACGATAGTCTGTAAATACCGCTAATAACAAAAGTGATAGTATATACCAAGGATGTACCGTGGCAGATAAGAAATAGTAAAAGGTCAAGACCAAAAGCATGGATTGAAACAGGGTGCTTAATTTTTTGTTATCCTTTAAAAAAGTTAGGCTTATTGTACATGCAATAACAAGAAAAGGAATTATATCCCCATATTCTTTTATAAGTTTCCAAGGTTTGGCCTCGTAATAGGTTACGGCAAGCTTTTTAATGGCATTGTAGAACCCTGCATTGAACTCAAAATTTGAAAACCATAGGTCAACCGTGGCGGAATAGTTGGTGACGAATTCTGGGGAGTAAAAAGGTATAAGAGAAATTACAATGGTGAACCCGATAAGGGTATAAAAACCAATACTTTTTTTAAAGCCCAAATAGTTTAGGAAAAACGGTAAAAATAATAAAGGGACCAATTTCAATAAGATGGAAAATGCATATACTGGAGCTGCCAAAGCCCATTTTTTTAGGGAAACCAAATACATGGCCCAGACAAAGAAAAAGAGCATAACACCCTCAAAATGTAGATTGCCAGTGAGTTCTATTAGGACCAATGGATTTAAAAAATACCAAAAAATAAGGTGGGTAGGTTTGTTTAGGTTTTGCAATAATTTTTTTCCAAAAACCAGTATCCCTATATCTGCCAATATAATCATGACCCGCATGGCGATTATGGACCCTAAAATGCTTTTTCCTCCCAAAAATGCTGCGATAGTAAAAAGTAATTGATTTAGCGGAGGGTAATTACTAAAATGCTTTGCACTTAGACTGCCCATTCCATTTATGAGCTCTTGGGCATTGGCAATGGCAAAATTCTTTTGCTCAATTAATGCATTTGGAGTCTGTAAATAGGGATTTATACCTTTTTGGATAAGTTCCCCATCCCAAATAAAACGGTAAAAATCTTGGGAAAGATTGGGTTCTGCTATAAAAAAAACCAATCTAAAGAGTATCCCGACAACCACAAGGAACTTAAAGTTCCATTTTTCAAACTGCATAAGCTTATAGTATAGAAAAAAGAGAGCGGCAAAGAGAGTCAATAGTTTTATAAAATCTGTGCGCACCAAATCATACCCAAAACTGGCGTAAAATACCAAACTGCCCAGAACCATAAGGATTGGGATTTTATGGAGTTTAAAATAGGAAATAGCTTTTTTGCTCACTACTGGTGCTGTTTGGCTTGGTTATGAAATGAGCCATAACAATTGGTAATACCAACCGAAATGGTTAATGGTAAATATGTTTGACTTATAGAAAACAATGAAATTTACACATATGAAATGTAAGAAGAATAGAGGGATATTAAAAGAGTAAAGTACAGTTTAGCCGAATTTGACATAAAGGTTTTTTAACTGCATTGAGACTAATAGAAAGCATAACCTTCATATTCGATGTTAAACAAGGTTGATTCTTACTTCAATTAAATTAAATGCACCTTAAACCATGCATAAAACGTGATTTATTTTATTCAACTAACACCTTGTATACATTAGAATTTACCTTATTGGTCTTATTTATATCCATTTTTATTATTTCCCTATCATAAGTCATTAAACCATTGACTTCTCCCTCAACATCTGTGGTTTGTGTATAGATGGCCGCAGATAAGCCATTTTTGATCAGTGCTGGGATTTGATTTATTAGATTTGAATATGCCTCGAATAACTTCTCTTGATTTTCGATATTTCTATATCCCCAATTTTTATCTTTTTGCCATAAGTGACTTTTCATGACCAAGCCTAAACCTCCAAATTCTCCCAGGACCATAGACCTGTCTTTAAACATTATTGGTGCATGTAAATTCCTATTTGGCATTCCTGGACCAGGATAAACATGTGTGTCTATCATGTGGCCTACAGGGAAATAATTACCACCACTAGGACCATTTACCAGACGGGAAGTGTCATAGTCCATGGTCCAGTTTATAATGTTTTCTGTATCAAATTGGCCCCATGCCTCATTAAAAGGGACCCAAATTACAATAGATGGATTGTTGTAGTTGGCATCCATTATATTCTTCCATTCTTTTCGATATTGATGGGCAGATTGTGGTTTTCTTTTGTCTTCTGTCCAATCATATCCCGAGGGGCCTTTCCATGTGCCCAAACCATCTCCATTGGGCATGTCTTGCCAAACCAGCATTCCTATTTGATCACAGTGATAGTACCATCGAGCCGGTTCTACCTTTACATGCTTTCTAATGGTATTAAAACCCAGTTTCTTTGTGGTTTCAATATCAAATTTTAAAGCTTCATCTGTGGGTGCAGTATATAGACCATCTGGCCACCAACCTTGATCTAGTGTTCCAAAATGAAATAGAAATTCGTTGTTCAACATAAGGCGTTGATTTCCATTCTTATCTTTTCCAAGAGCTATCTTTCGCATCCCAAAATAACTTTTAATACGATCTACAGTTTTGCTGTTTTCTTCGAAACTCACTTCAATGTCATATAAATGAGGATTGTTGGGTGACCAAAGTTTCTGATCTTTAATATTCAATTTTACCCTTTCTCCAAAAGAAGCTTTTTTCATAACAACTTCTTTATTTCCATCAAAAACCTTGATGGTTAAACAATTCTCTTTCGGGTGAAAAACACTGTTCTTTATAACCACGGATAACGAACTATTATCAATATCAGGTGTCATTTTTAAAGAAGATATGGATTTACTTGGTACAGGTTCTAACCAAACGGTTTGCCATATTCCGGAAACAGGTGTGTAAAAAATACCTTCAGGATTTGTTTTTTGCTTTCCTATTGGTTGTGATCCCGTACTGGTGGGGTCCCAAACAGCAACTGTTATTACTTGTTTCCCCGATTCATGAAGTGCTTTGGTAACATCAAATGAGAAAGGATCGTACCCGCCTTGGTGCATGCCCATTTTTTGCCCATTTACATATACAGTTGCCTCCCAATCTACAGCACCAAAATGGAGCATTATTTGTTGGCCAGACCATTTGGCAGGTATTTCAAAATTGCGTTGATACCACAAAACATTTTGATCAGATACGTTTTTTTGAACGCCAGATAGTTTGGATTCAATTGGATAAGGTACAAGTATCTGGTCTTCAAAATTATTTGGTGTATTGCCTTCTGGTAAAATAATGTAGTCCCATAGACCATTTAGATTTTTCCACTCCTTACGTACCATTTGTGGACGAGGATATTCCTTTAGAGTATTTTCAGGAGTTACATGTTGTGCCCATCTACTTTGAATATGCTCTTCCTTATTTTGACTATAGGACAAACAGGAAATAGAGAGGAAAAGGGTTAAAAAGAGAATTTTTTTATTCATGAATTTTGCAATTAACAAGTTGGTTTGATCCTCACTTTTTATGTTGTCTAAAGGAACATTAAACAAAGTAAGGTTTGGCTTTTAAAATTAATGAATTTATTCATGGATTTTGGAAAGACAAGTAGATCTGTGTCAAATTGCTTTTTAGCGATTGTTGTAAAAAGTGTTCGGCTTGGGCCGGCAGCGCCAAAGCTGTATTTGGCAAAAGGTCCTGTAAATAATTTGGTTAAGCGGGGGCATTGTATATGGTTTGTTACGTGTTTTAAACACCTAAATAAGCTAAATACCAACCGAATAGAAAATCCGCGAGGACTTTCGTAAGTAGGCTAGAATTAGTAATGAATTATATACGGCGTTACCGTACATTTTTAACACATATAATATCCGACTTCTATTGATATTTGGGTATTATTTAATTTTTCAACAACTAATGTCATATCACAATACCTGTCAATTTGAAAATCATAATATTTTTGATTCTCTGATTGTTCTATTTCAAAATTTCTTTTTTCTAATAACTCCTTAATGAAATCAAAGTCAGATTTATGAAATAATTTTTTAGCAATCCACAATGCTTTTTTGAAAATTTCACTTTCGTCATTTAAATTTAGTTCTGAATTGTTTAGTATTAAATTTCCGTAAAATGAAAAATGAGCACAACCTCCTCTTGTTGCAATTAATGTATTTCCGTTGTCAAGTTTTATTGTAGCTTTTTTTTGTATGCTATCCCAAACGTAATCAGAAAATTCAGGTATTTCTTCAAGAAAATCATCGGTTTGAGTATTTAAGTCAAATGTACAGTCATCTTCGTTAAAATCCGATTCCGATTCAATTTCGGTTGTTTCTGTATTTTCGTTATTGGGAATTTTAATATCATTTTTCACACCTTTTGCAAAGTCATACACTTCAATTCCGAAATAAGTAATACCGATAATTATAATTCCAATTATTGTTATTAAAATTCCTTTTTTCATTAGTCTTGTCAAATGTGTGATAACGTTCAGGCTATGATTAGTGCGGCGCAGAAATCCGACTGATTTCCAGCTACGCGCTAAGCAAAAGCTTTTGGTTTTGATTTATTTTTTTCTCCAAAGCAAAATCCTAAAGATTTTGCGACATTATAAATATACACAGACCTTAGCTTAAAGCCCATAAGTCCTTATTAATTACGGGTATTGTTACATTCTGTAGCGACACTTTCGAGTAAGAACGAAATATTCTGTCTCTATTTTTTATTCCGGGAGAGTAAATTCCATAAACCTAACCTAGCTCAGGTCCATCTGTATTTTTGTTTACGTTTTTTTGCATAATTCCCTTGACTCTTTACTTTTTTCTTAGAGTATAAATTATAGGACCAATAATTATTTATTGGTCCGACTTTTTTTTAAATCGCTGTAACTTTTATAGGCAATTCCAGCGCTAGCTATTGAGCCAGAAATACCAATAAAATACTGTTTTGAAAACAAGAAAAAGATTCCGGCAATAAATCCAATTATGCCTATTATTAGTCCCATTTTTGATGCGTTTACTTTATTTTTATTCACTTTTTATTTTTTTAAGCTATTTTAGCATACACAAGGTACTAATTAATAATAAGATAGGGTTCAAGGGGAATTAAGGGTGTTTCAAGAGAAAAAATGTAAAAAACCCGCTACATTGGTAGCGGGTTCTTTTTTTGTATAAACTTATGGTTTAAAAATAATAGGAAAGCCCAAAAAGTAGGTCAGAAGAATTTAGGCTAAAATTAAAATTGCTTGCTTTTCCCGATTGATCAAAAGTGCCACTGTCACTTTTAAGCTCGGAATCGGTCTTGGTATATCCTAAGAACCCAATCCCAGTTTCCAAAGCCAGTTTTTTTGACACAAAATAGGTAATGCCCGGTCTAATGCCAATAAAATAACTGTTGTTCTTACGTTCATTGATAACCATATTGTTATTTTCATCGTCGCTGGTATTTTTGGTCTTGGAAAATCCAACCTCTCCCTGTGTGTAGAACGCCAGTTTTTCACCTAAAGGGAAATAGCCTCTTATATAGGGGGCAATGGTAAATGTTCTACTATCGTTGGAAGTAAAATTATTGATAGCTCCTTCGTTCGCCGATAAAATCTCTGATTTTGAATAGCCGTAGCCAAGACCTAATCCTGTGATTATATTTTTTCCTACTGCATACCCTACATTTGGGAAGAATGAAATGGACGTGTTTTCATTTTCCCGTATTTGGGATGCATCATTGTTGTCATTTTTAGAAACCCTAAAGGATAAATTGCCACCTACATTCCAGGTGCCTTTTTCTATGATTAACTTCTCTTTTTGGGATTCTTGTGCAGTAAGCGATCCAACACCTAACAAAGCAACTACTAGTACTACTTTTTTCATTTTTAATTGATTTAATGTTAAGTAGATTGGACATCAAGTATTGTTCCAAGCAGGTGTGCAAAGTTGTGAATTGACATTAGTTTAACAAGTCCAATAAATTCAACATTTACGCAAGCTTCATTGAATCAACTTGTTGCGGACATAAGGTTAACTATATGAAAATTTCTTGGCAATGGAAAAAGAACACCATTACACCTTTTAGCTGTATTTATATGAAAATAAGCCCAATGATAATAGAGCTTTTCTTGAAAGAAGAATTTAAAAAATTATGCCTTCGCAGTAAGCGATTTAAAGAAGACAAACCCAAAGCCCAAGAATAACATTAAATGAAAAGGAAAGAGTCCAAAATCATTTAAAGGAACTGCACTGTACATGCCAAACAAGAAGTAAAGCATTAAGGCAAATTCCAAAATCATGTTGGGAGATAATTTTTTGGCCAGATATTTATTGCCTTTCCAACTATCTGTAAGATTGTTAATATTGAATTTTGGAGTACGTACAAATTCACTTCTTTTTCCCATATGGCCTTCCAAAACGGCAACAGTATTGTGTAAGGAGAATCCCAATGCCACAGAGAAGAACGTAAAGAAGAGTTTTATATAATCCACAAAATTATCAAAACCACTTCCCTGTATGCTCTTATAGGTAAACCAATAACAGACAAAAAGAATAATGGTGCTTATGATAAAGAAGCTGGTCACCTCAAAAACAATCCCTAAGTGACCATAAATATTTTTAATGTACAACATGGGAATACTCAATAGAGCCACAATAAATACACATAAGAACATGGAACTGTTCAAAAGGTGCATAACTCCATGGAATTTTGTCTTAAATGGAATATTCTTGGCAGTAATAACACTCCAAACCGTTTTTCTAAAGTTTTCTGCACCACCCTTGTTCCATCTAAATTGCTGCGAACGTGCAGCACTTATTACTACAGGAAGTTCAGCTGGAGTCTCTACATCTTCCAAATATTTAAACTTCCAATTTTTTAATTGGGCACGGTAGCTAAGATCTAGGTCTTCCGTTAAGGTGTCACCTTCCCAGTTCCCCGCATCCAAGATGCACTCTTTTCTCCAGATACCGGCTGTACCGTTAAAGTTGATAAAATGTCCTTTAGAGTTTCTACCTACTTGCTCAAGGGTAAAATGGGCATCCAGAGCAAAAGCCTGAATCCTTGTCAACGTAGAATAATCACGGTTGATATGTCCCCAACGGGTCTGTACCACCCCAATTTCTTCATCTTTAAAGTAGATGACCGTTTTCTTTAACCAATCGCTCTCTGGCAAGAAATCCGCATCAAAAATGGCAATAAACTGCCCTTTGGCAATTTCCAAGCCTTCTTTAAGAGCACCTGCTTTATATCCCTGTCTATTTTCTCGGCGGATATGTTTAATATCCAACCCTGTTTTTTGTAGTTCTTTAATTCTTTCTGCAGTATCCAAAACTGAATCGTCCGTGGAATCATCCAAAACCTGAATTTCCAACTTGCTTTTTGGATACTCTATTTTAGCAATATTTTCCAACAAACGTTCCACAACATATTCTTCATTGTATATTGGAAGCTGTATGGTAACGTATGGAATTTCCTTGGGATCCAATAGATTGTATTTGGGAGCAACTTGATTTCTTTTTTTATAGCCAAGGTAGTTGATCAAAAGATTCAATTGAGCAAGGCTATAAAAGAATATCAATAACAGTGCAATACTGTAAATAGCGATAATGATATAAGCAATTGTTAGTCCCATTTTATTTTAAACTATATTTAAAAATCCAACCTAGAATCTTTACGCCTGCAAAGATACTACCTTTTACTGTACCAGATACTTTTGATACCCCAATTCTTTTTTTATAACGCACTGGTACTTCGACATATGTTAGTTTCTTTTTAAGTGCTTTCAACTGCATTTCCACTGTCCACCCATAAGTCTTGTCCGCCATATGCAACGTTAACAATTTAGGATATTTTATGGCTCTAAAGGGTCCCAAGTCGGTAAATTCTGCTCCGAAAAACAGATTCATCAAAAAAGTGGCCAGTTTATTGCCAAATATTTGCTGAGGAGTCATGGAATTTGCCTCTCTTAACTCCTTTACCCGTGATCCAATTACAAAATCAACGTCTTTTTCAATGATCGGTTGTACAATTTTTGAAAGCTCTTCTGGGTAATCAGAATAGTCTCCGTCAATAAATACGATAATATCTGGCTTCTTGGATTGTTTGGCAATATAATCCATGCCACAAAGGCATGCATAGCCATAGCCTTTTCTTATTTCTGTTAGTACGGTAGCACCAGCTTCTTTGGCATTTTCAGCGGTTTTGTCCGTGGAATTGTTGTTTACAACAATAACTTCTGAAACCATGTTGGGAATTTCAGCAATGACCTTGGCTATGGAGTCAGCTTCATTGTAAGCGGGAATAATTACCTTGATATCTGGCATAAAATAAACTTAGGGGCAAAAATCGGATTTTTTGGTTAAAATATGTGTGGAATGTCAATTCGAAATAAGATATAAAATATCCATTGAGAAATCTCACCTATTTCCGCATTCTTGTTTTTGGATTTCTCACATGCGTTCGAAATGACTCGGAGCTGTTTGCTTCATTTGCCCTTTGTTATTTTGAAGCCCTGTGGGGCGATAAATTCAATGGAAATTTTGACTGTTTGGATTTGTCACGTGCGCTCAAAATGATATTGATTTATTTCTTATTCATCAATTCCATTAAATCCACATCATTCCCGAGCAAGACTTGGTTGCTATCAATTCTACCTTCCAATGGGCCATTTTCCAATTTAAGAACGCCACGGGGGCAAACTGCTGAGCAAATACCACAACCTACACAACTGGAACGAACAATGTTCTCTCCTTTTTGGGCGTACGCGCGTACATCGATACCCATTTCGCAATACGTGGAACAATTGCCACAAGAAATGCACTGGCCACCATTGGTCGTAATCCTAAATCTGGAAAATAACTTTTGTTGAAAGCCCAAAATTGCCGCCATGGGGCAACCAAATCGGCACCAAACCCTATTGCCAAGAATGGGGTAAAAACCTGTTCCTACGACGCCAGAAAAAATAGAGCCAATCAAAAAAGAATAGGATTTACGCAGTGTTCCCGATTTAATAAGAAAAATGTTTCCGTCACCGCTAAGAAAATGAAGTCCGATCAAACCAATAATGACAGCAAAGAAACCAATAGCTCCATATTGAGCATCTTTCTGTAGTTGTTTACGCTTAAAAATCATGACCAGACTAAATACTATTGTTAAAACAACAGCAACACCGATTAAGAAAGTTTTTTTGGTCAACCAATATTTACTGGTGTCATTCCCTAAATAAGAATAAATAACAGCAGTAGTCATAATGGTTACAAAGACCACGACTGTATGCACTAACCAACGTTCAATTTTCCAAGCACTCTGTTTTTTACTACTTAATTGGCGGAATGGATCACCTATTGTTTCTGCCAGCCCACCACAACCACAGACCCATGAGCAGTACCATCTTTTTCCATATTTATAGGTAAGTATGGGTGATATAACAAAAACGGAAATGATCCCAAATAGTAGCATTGCCAAGCCAATATTACCAGAATTGATAAAGGCCTTCACCCTGTACCCTTCAAAATTATAGTAATTAAGCGGCCACATGTTTTTAAGGTCATAATAGGGAAGATTTAACTTGTCCCCATTTAACCGAGCCATAAATTCCGGAATTAAAAAAGCAAAAGCAGTTTGGAAGAACATTACGCTCACGGTGCGTATTTTTTCATACCTGTTATGACGATACTTCCAAAGGAATTTAATGCCGAAAGCCAAAATGGCCACTGTATACAACGTGCCATATACAAACCATTGACTTGCCGGGTTTCCGCTCAAGGCTATGCTCAAGGGGTCAAATAAGCTTATTACCCCTTTGTTTTCTCCATCACTCACAAGTCCCAAATATTCCGGGTAGAAATAAAGAATTATGTAAAAACAGGTCAATGCAATACCTGCAACCCATCCCCAAAGTCCTCGGTTGGAAATAGATTTAAACCAAACCCCATCATTTTTAATTCCGGGCTGTTTATTGGTATAGGCATCCCAAGCAAACCATAGTATTCCTAGAGAAATGGCAGAAAGAGAAATAGTTAACCATAGTCCTTTATTTTGGAAATTAAGATTAAATGAAGCTAAAAGCAAAATAGCTAAACCTCCCATCCCTAACAACGTAGCCATTTTTTGACCTGTACTTAGGGCGGCAGGTGGTTGCCCTGTTAATGCCATGCTTTTATCGTAAGTACTCATGATAAACTAAAAATTCGTTTTAGACTTTTCTTTTTGATATCAATGGATTTTCCAAAATCACCATTATATTTTGATATAATTTCTTTTTCAAAAGCTTTATAAAATTCTGGATCAAAATTGGCATCAGCCAAATGTTCCATTACAAAATCTACATTGCGCTCTTCCGTTAACCATCGGTCAAATAGCTCATGCCGCATTCGTATCCCAAAGGTATTAATGCCCAAAAACCGTCCTGTTTCTCTGTTGAAAGCAACCGTGATGCAGACTTTTTCTTTGGTATGTCGCCAATGAAAATGTTTTTCATATTCTTTTTTAGCACGTTCGCTAAATACCCAACCATAGGTTTGGTATTCAATATCCAAGAATTTGGCGGAGTTGAACCAATGCCCAGGTTTGTATTCAGTTGGATTGCCACAAATGGTTTGAGCAAGGGTTTCACCCATCATTCTACCTGTGTACCAAACGGCTTCTATGGGTCTTCGATGACCAATGGCTTCATGTTGTTCCGCACAATCTCCAATGGCATAAATATTTTTGATGTTGGTTTCCAGTAATCGGTTCACCTTAACCCCTCTGCCCAGTTCAATTCCAGAATCCTTAAGAAAATCAATATTTGGGGTGACACCTGCTGTGAGACCTACTAGGTTACAGGCAATTTCTTCTCCGGTTTCCTTAATGGTAATTGCCTTTGCACGTCCATTTTCATCCGCCAAGATTTCTCCAAGATTTACCCCAAGCCTTAAATTTATATGGTGTTCTTGTATATGTTCATTAATGAGTTGGGATTCTCCACTAGGTAAAACTCCGTTCCAAAAACTGTCTTCACGAACCAAAAAAGTTACAGGAATATCTCTACTTCTGAGCATTTCTGCCAGTTCTATACCAATAAGTCCGCCACCAACAATAACAGCACGTTTGCATACTTTTTTATTGGGGGCATTGGTTTCCAACAACTCCAAATCCTGTTTGGAATATAGCCCTTGTACACCTTCTAAATCTTGTCCTTTCCAGCCAAATTTATTGGGCTTGGATCCTGTGGCAATAATTAATTTATCAAAATTAATTTGCGTTCCATCAGATAATAAAAGCTTTTTGTTCTTGTGATTTACTTTAGAAACATAAGCATTGAGCAAATCAATCCTATTTTTCTTCCAAAACCAATTTTCGTATGGTTGGGTATGTTCAAACTTCATGTGACCCATATATACATACATAAGGGCCGTTCTGGAAAAGAAATAATTGGATTCTGCTGAAACAATGGTGATTTTTTTATTAGAAAGTTTTCGAATATGCCTGGCTGCAGTAACACCTGCAATTCCGTTCCCAATGATGACAATATGCTCCATTAATTTTTTACTTCTGTAGTCTGTCGATTCTAAAGGTAAGAACTTAATCAAAGAGTTTAATTTAGAACAATTTTAAATATTATGAAGATTGTATTAATTTAGGACTTCAATTCCTTCTCAATGAAAAAGTTAGTATTTCTCACCTTTTGCTTTATACAGTTTGGCTGCACACAAAAACCTGTTAAAAAAATGAACGGCGTAAGCTTTGTGGCCTCCAGGGAATTGGCTACTCAAGAGAATGTGCAGGCAGTGATGAATGTTGCGGCCAATTATGCGGCTGTTATGCCCTTTGGATTTATTAGAGAGATTAATTCTCCAGAACTTGTATACGATACAGATGGGCAGTGGTTAGGGGAAACCAAAATAGGGGCTAAACAATATATAGAACTATTGCACTCCAACAATATTGAAGTAATGTTAAAACCCCATATATGGATTTGGAGAGGTGTGTTTACAGGTAGTATGAAAATGGATTCTGAAGAAAAATGGAAAATTTTGGAGGAATCTTATGAGAAATTTATTCTTAATTATGCTGAGTTGGCCAAGGAAACCCAAGTTTCTCTTTTTTGCATAGGAACCGAATTGGATCAGTTTATAAGAAACAGACCGGAGTATTGGAAGGGATTGATAAAAAAAATAAGAACTGTTTACAAAGGGAAATTGACTTATGCGGCCAACTGGGACGAATGGCCCAGAACACCTTTTTGGGAAGATTTGGATTATATAGGAATTGATGCTTATTTTCCTTTAACAGAAGAAAAAGTTCCTTCCGTGGAACAGTTTAGGGAAGGATGGAAAAGACATAAAGAGAAAATATCAAAACTAGCTAAAGAGAAAGATAGACCAGTTCTTTTTACGGAATATGGATATAGGAGTATGGAGTATAATGGTAAAAGACCATGGGTGGTGGATAGACATGAAGCTGGCGTAAATCTAGATGCCCAGGCAAATGCCACAACCGCTATTTTGGAGGAATTTTGGAAGGAAAACTGGTTTGCGGGAGGCTTTGTGTGGAAATGGTTTATACATCATGAAAAAGCGGGCGGATTGGATAACAATAGATTTACCCCGCAAAACAAACCCGCCGAGGATATTTTAAAGGGATATTACTCAGTAAATTAAATACAATCTCACTTCTTTTTTTATTATCCTAAACTTGTGTTTTGTCGATTTTTTTGTTAAAATTTGTAATAAAAATAGCGCAATCTTGAATCTCAAAGCCCTTTTTCTTTCAGTTCTCTTCGTTTGCTGTGCCTTTGGGGCAGCTTTTTCCCAGGATTCCCTTGTGACCGTTATTGCGGAAAAAGGAGATGGTATCTATTCCATTTTAAGAAAACAAGGTATTGAGCCAACTAAATATTATGCTCAATTTGTTGCGCTTAATGAAACCAATCTTAGATTAGGAAGTCATTTGATGGAAGGAAAGGAATATATTCTTCCCTATGCTCCCGATTCATATAAAAAATTGGGTAAAGAAATAAATCTGGACGAGGGAACAGAATATCCCATTTTTGGAAAGAAATTTTCTTTTGTGAAATCAAAAAGTAAGAGATTGGAAGGTGCTGTTTATTATTTAGTTTCAGGTCACGGTGGCCCAGACCCGGGAGCAGTTGAAACCATGAAAGGAAAAGTGATAGCGGAAGATGAATATGCTTATGATGTTACATTAAGATTGGCTAGGGAGCTGCTTTCCCATGGCGCAATGGTGTATATAATTGTTAGGGATGAAGATGATGGAATACGAGAGGATGAAGCTTTGGAAATTGATCGGGATGAAGTAGTTTACCCCAACCAGAAAATACCATTGGGACAATTGGCAAGATTGGAACAAAGGGTGGAAACCGTGAACAAATTGTATTTAAGAAATTCTGGAAAATACCAGCGTTTATTGGTGACCCATGTGGATAGTAGGAGTAAGGGGCAAAATATAGATGTTTTCTTTTATCACCATGAGAAAAGTACAAACGGGGAAAGATTGGCGGAAAGCATTCATAAAACCTTTCAAAAAAAGTATAGAAAATATCAACCTAATAGACAATACACGGGAACTTTTTCGGACAGAAGCAATTTGTATTTGGTAAAGAATACATTACCCGCAATGGCTTATATCGAAATAGGAAACATAAGGAGCCAAAAGGATCAAAAGAGGATACTAAATCCGGATAATAGACAAGCATTGGCAAATTGGATTGCCCAAGGCGTTTTAGTGGATAGGGAAAGTGATCCATCTTTGTTAAATGACGGGGCCCTTACAAACATTAAATATGAGGGTGATAAATAGTTTTAGAATTTAGTTTACTCCAAAATATGTTTTTTGTAATAAGAATGGAGTTCTTTAGGATTAGCCCCCAATAGATTTTTTAAGTGAATCATCCCAAAATGAAACTGTAATCTAAACGCTCCATTCTTTCTATACTTTCTGGCTGAGGTTATTACCTTTTCTGGTAGAACAATAAAATTTGTAACGCCGTACAGCCTTCCAATAAATTCAGTGTCCTCATAAATAAGATAGGATTCGTTATATCCATTTAATTGATTAAAAATTGATTTTTTGACAAATAGGGATTGATCACCACCTCTACATATCTTATGGTTTAACCTTGTAAGTGCAGCAAAGAATCTCAGGAACGGATTTTTAGTATCAAAACACATCCTAAAACAACCTGAATTATAACCGCTTTTAACTGCTTTTACTATAGATTCATCAAAATTTTTGGGAGGAAGTGTATCTGCATGTAAAAAATACAAAATGTCTCCTTTGGCATTTTTTGCACCAAGGTTCATTTGTATGGGCCTTCCTTTTTCTGAATGTAAAATGTTAACCGCATGGGTATTGGAAATAGTTACCGTTTTGTCCTTACTACCACCATCAACAACCAATATTTCCTTAATATTTTTAGGGGAGCTATTGTTTTTAATGTAAGATAACAGTTTGCCAATATTTTCCTCTTCGTTAAGAACAGGAATAATAATGCTTATGTTTACTGGGTTACTTTTTTTCATTCAGACTCCAATTGTAGTCAAGGTATTCTATGGAAATGTTTTCTGGTAATTGTACACCAGAAGCACTTTCAATATAGTTAATTAGGTTTCCGCTTTTAGTGAAATCTTTATAATACCATTTAAAAATTTTGGACAACTGCATTTTTTCTGAAGTTATAGTATTCTTGGTGGAATCATTTAAAAAACTTGCTGTTGCCTGTTGTAATTGAGCTTCTATTTTAGTTGGAATATAGGCTTCATTAAGAAGTTTGGGACAAGAGTACGATGCGCAATTAATGGCAAAATGGATTCTTGGTTCATCCATTTTTCGAAGGATTTTATGCTCAATGTCACCCAAAGACCATTGTTTGTCTCCAATCCAAACCCATTTTTTACTCCAAGGTTTTTTAATATCCTTTATACTTTTTAGGGGGTAATTATCAAGAATCAGTTTTACGGTCGCTGCATTATATATATTTATGTAGTAGGCCAGTTTTTCATTTTTGCCCCAGTCTTTCTTGGGATTGTTGGTCGCCATTCCATCCAGATAGTCGTTTAGTAAATCCATATTATTTTTGAACTTTTTATAGTCCACATCACCATTTTTTGATACATGCTTTTGGAGAAGACTATCCCATTTAGGATAACTAATTTCTTGGGAATAAAGGTTCCCGAGAAAAAACAAAAATGTTGAAAAAATAATTGATTTTACCATAGATCAAACCTTAACAGCATCCTCCGCCATTATAGTGCCAAGTGCTTTCGCTTATATGTATTTGGTCATTTACCTTTGCCAAAGCAGTGGCGGTTTTATCGCAAACTGCCAAAGGCTGGTTTTGCAGTAAAACATGACCGTTACCATCATCTAGATATTCTTCGTCCCCATAATAAATGGCAGTTTTTCCTGTAAACATACAAGGACCATCTTCTGGCATTGGGTCTTTTATCGCTGCAATTTCAATAGATTCAATATACACCAATTCATCTGTGGGATAATGGTTGGGGGATAGTACCCGGTAGGATTTTCTTGCTCTAATCTCAATGGTTCCAAAACCCGCATCAGTCAATACTTTTACATAGTCTTTCAATGGAATGCTTCCACTTAAACATAATGCGCGTAACCTATCATCATTTCTAAGGTCATCGTTCATAGGTTGTTCACATATGGGGTCGCTCATTACAAGCCTTCCATGTGGTTTAAGTACGCGGTACATTTCTGATACCGCTTTTTTTAGGTCTTCCATTTTAAAGATATTGAAAAGGCAATTCTGTGCCGCTACATCGATACTTTCATCATCAATGGGAAGATTAAGAGCATCACCTTTTACAAGGTTTACAAAGTCACTTTTAAACCACTCATTTTCTTCCTCGGCTACCTTAAAGTTCTTTCTGGACGCTTCCAGCATTTCATTCACCATGTCTACACCGGTAACACCACCTTTTTGTCTGGAGAAATAGGAAAATTGCAATAGCTCCATACCACCTCCAACACCCACATATAAAACTTTTGGGTCGTTGATTAAATCTTGCGCCGATACAGTACTGCCACAACCATAATTCATCTCTTGCATTATTTTGGGAATGGAAAGCCCAGGAAATTGCCATATGGGATTTGTAGTACAGCATAGGCCAACATCAGGTGTTATGGCAGCTTCTTTATATAATTCCGCCGTAGCATCTAGGTAACTCATAAAACTTTTATTAATTCTTTAAATAACTTGATCATTTTGGGTTCTGTCTTTCCTGCAATTTCTATAATTTCCTGAATGTCAACCTGCTGTAAATTATCTGGATTGCATTCATCAGTCAAAACAGAAACCGCGATAATGGGTAGTCGTAAATGATTGGCGACAATTACTTCTGGCACTGTACTCATTCCTACAGCATCTGCCCCCAGTATTTTTAACATACGATACTCTGCCTTGGTTTCCAGTTGAGGTCCAACCACAGAAGCATAAACCCCTGACTTTAACGAAATGTTTTCTTTTTGAGCTATAGTTTTTAGTTTTTTGCACATTTCCATATCATACGGTTCGCTCATATCCACAAAACGGTCACCAAATTCCCCAACATTTTTGAACGCCAAGGGAGAGTTTCCTTGAAGATTAATATGGTCTTCCAGAAGCATCATATCTCCTTTCTTATAATTTAGGTTGATAGCGCCAGCAGCATTGGAAATAAATAGGCTTTTTATGCCCAATTGGTGCATTACCCTAATGGGGTAGGTTACATCCATTAGGCTATACCCTTCATATAGATGAAACCGTCCTTCCATAACCACTACTTTCTTTCCTTCCAACTCACCAAAAATTAATTTTCCAGAATGGAATTCAACGGTTGCCAAGGGAAATGAGGGAATATTGTGGTAATGGGCCACTATTGGATTCTTAATCTCCTCTACCAATTTTCCCAACCCCGTGCCAAGGACAACTCCAACCTCTGGAGAATCAAACCCTTTACTTATTAAATAATCAACAGATTTTTGTAATTGTTTCTTTGTCATAGTTTTAAATCTTTTAAAAAAGGCTGAAAAGCCTCTATGTCTTTAATGTCTTCGTATATATCTACATCATTTTTAGCGGACATTAATTTTACAGTTTCATTTTTTAAATTTTCTAACGTGTTTTCCAATACAGTATTTGTGCCCCAATTTTTGTTTTCAAAAATTTCTTTTTTCCATTTTTTCATTCCCAATAAATAGTATCCTCCGTCAATGGCTGGTCCAAGAACAAAATCGTTTTGGTCCAAGGCAGAAAAGGCCATTTCCAAATCTTGTAGGGTCAAATCATACATGTCACTCCCTATGATACATATTTTATCGAATCCATCCGCAAACCCATCATAAAAAGCTTTGCTCATTCGCTCCCCCAAATCCCCTCCTTGCTGTAGTTTTTTATCAAAAATGTGCGCATCCCAAACATCTTTCTCCCATATCTCTTCGGAGTAATGAACTTGCTTATTAACTGGTAAGTTACGCGTAAGATTGGCAGTGTGCTGTAAAAGAAACTTATAAATATCCAAAGCCTTTTTGTTGCCCACGGTGGCTGCCAATCGCGTTTTACATTTACCCAGTTGGGGATTGCGGGTAAAGATAATTAATAGATTTTTTGAGTCTGCCAAACTAAAATGAATGGTTAACTCGTCACGCTCTTCCCCCATTTTTTGCAGGATGCCCATTTTAAAATTAAGTTTGTAAATTAAGGAATTCAAAGATACTTCTTAACATCAAACGTTATAGAAGATTTTTTAAAATGATAAAAATATAATGAAGCAGTTTTTGAGAAATTTTGCCATATTATTGCTGTGTATAATTTGTTTTTCTTGCAAAGAAGAAAAGCAGCAGGGAGCTAACGAAAAAATGACGAAGAATTATCAAGAGGATTATAGACCACAATTTCACTTTTCACCAGAGGAAAAATGGATGAACGATCCCAATGGGCTAGTATACCATGAAGGGGTGTACCATCTTTTTTATCAATATTATCCAAATGATATTGTGTGGGGGCCAATGCATTGGGGCCATGCTGTAAGCGAGGACATGATTCATTGGGAGCACAAACCCATTGCCTTGTTTCCAGATGAACATGGACTTATTTTTTCTGGAAGCGCCGTTGTGGATGTTGTCAATTCTTCTGGGCTGGGAACCATAGAAAACCCGCCTTTGGTGGCTATTTTCACCTATCATTTAATGGAAGCTGAAGAAGCTAGTAGAAACGATTATCAAACCCAAGGTATTGCCTATAGCTTGGATAACGGAGATACTTGGACAAAATATAAAGGAAACCCTGTTATAAAAAATGATGGAATAAAAGATTTTAGGGACCCTAAAGTTTTTTGGAATAATATTACTGAGGAATGGACCATGCTTTTGGTAGCCGGCGACCATTTGCAGATATGGTCATCCGAAAATTTGATTGATTGGAAAAAGGAAAGCGAATTTGGAAAAAATCAAGGAGCTCATGGTGGCGTTTGGGAATGCCCCGATATCTTTCCTTTGAAAGTTGAAGGAACCGAACAGGAAAAGTGGGTGTTATTAATTAGTATAAATCCCGGTGCTCCCAATGGAGGGAGCGGTACTCAATATTTTATTGGTGATTTTGATGGAACCACTTTTACTTCTGAACAAAAAGAACATAGATGGATAGATTGGGGAACCGATAATTATGCGGGTGTAACCTATAATAATGTGCCCAATAATGATAGAATTTTTATTGGTTGGATGAGTAATTGGGACTATGCCCAGGACATACCTACAGAAAGGTGGAGAAGTTCCATGACAGTTCCTAGAAAATTATCCCTGAAGAAAATAGGAGAGGCCTATGAGCTTGTAAATTATCCCTTGGAAAGTTTTGATGGTAGTGTTGAAAAGGGAACAAGTCAAGATTTTGATTTGGACATAGGGAAAGAAAAACAATTTTCTTTTGAAAATTTTAATCAATCTGAGGTGAAATTTACAACATCTGCCAAGAGTTTTAACCTGATTTTCAAGAATGAAAAGAATGAAGAGTTAGTGTTGTTAATGGACAATCAAAATCAACTTTTCTCAATAGATCGGAGCAAGTCTGGAAAAATAGATTTTAAAGAATCTTTTGGTAAAACCCAAAATATGCCCATTCCCAATTTGCCTAAAGAAGCGTATGAAGTACGAATTCTAATGGATTGGTCTTCTATTGAAGTTTTTATCAATAAGGGGCAGTATGTAATGACGGCGCAGATATTTCCAAATGAAGATTATACTAATTTAATAATTGAGAATACTTCTGAAGATTCTGGAACGTTTAAGGATTTTGAGATTAATAAAGTGAAGTCTATTTGGTAGAAGCAATTATTTCTTCTGCCATGGCTTCCAAATCTATTCCCATTACCTCTTTGTTTACCTGTAATACCTGTTCTTTAAGGTCTTTGGGTAATTGGGAATAGCCATTCCTAGCTCCCAATATCATCCCTGCCACAGCGGCAACTGTATCATTGTCCCGACCATAATTAACAATGAACTGAAGGGTCTTTACAAAATCACCCTCCCCAAATTTAAGTCCTGTAAAAAGGATTTGCCATATTTCCCCGGCATGGAACGGAATAGCTTTTTGGTCTGCTTCCAAAGCGTCATATACATAATTTTGTTGTCGCCAATAAAATTTACTACCCGGAAAGCCTTTTGGGATTTGAATAGTGGAATTTGGATTTTCAATTAATTTTTGGGCGTCCAGGACGGCATTTTCACCTTTTGTTGCCAAATCCAGTGAAATGCGTCCAACCAAGCGACTGTCTTGGTAGTTGTGGGGATCCACAAAAACTGAGGTATTTAGAATGGAATCCATATCCTTTGTTTGCATGGCTGTATTCGTCATGGCCGCCACCAAGCTTGAAATATCTTTGGCATAACCGATATCAAAAAGAGAGTGGTTGTAAGCCTTTTTGTAGGCTTCAGTTGGATTTTTGGTCGTTAAACCAAACATTGGGCTGTACAGCATACCGGCACATGACATTTCTCCACCATAAAAGCGGTTCATGGACTGTAAATATTCAGTACTTCCTTTTTTGTATCCTAAGGCTACTCTAGCCCACTCCTTTACCCAGTCTATTTTTTCTATTTGGTGGTCCAATGCATCAGTATTGGTCAGGTTTTCTTTTGCCACCAAATCTTTTGTAAGAGATTGATAGTAATCAATTATAAAATCGGCAAAATGTTCTGGACCGGTTTCTTGGCCATAGGATGAGAAATATTTGGTGGTCAATAGTTTCCAACGGGTGTCATCAGTTGTGGCTCCTGAAGAAAGATTATGATTCCAGGTTCCCTCTGGGGATTGCGGGCGTACCGCAGGAGTAAGTCCTGTGATATATCCATATTTTTTTTGAATGTCCTCTCTGTGCCACATCTCTGTGGAAGCTCCCATGGCATCACCAATGGCAGAGCCAACCAATGCTCCCAAAACTTTGTCATAATACTCATCTTGTGAAAGTTTTGGTGCCTTAGTGCCATACTCACCTTTTGCTGGCTGGGGGATATTAACCGTTGTAGCTTTTGATTCCTCTTTGCAGGAATGAAGTAGAAAAGAAATGAGAAACAACAGGAAATATTTATTCATGGTAGAATTAATTTTTTAGCCATTTTTAAAAGCATTTCTTTTTCTTGAAGGGTTCTATTCAATGGCAGTTGAGCAAGACCAATAAGTCTTCGCATAATTTCTATTCCAGTAACTTGTTTAATTAGTTTGGAGTCCACTTTATGAGTATAATGTTGCAGAATAACATCAAGAAAATGATTTTCCATGGTTATCATAGTTAAATGAGCTGTCATTATCCCCAAATCAAATTCTGCAAAGCCAAGGAAGCTGAATTCTGGGTCAATAATATAGATGTTATCTCCTTCTGTCATCCAACTTCCAGGATAAAAATCTCCATGCAGAAGGGTGTTTCCTGTTGAAAGATATTTCTCTCCAATTTTCTTAATTTCTCTTTTTAAAGCAGCGTCTTTTTTATAGGGCAATGATAGTTCTTGCAGTCCATTTTGTACATCATTTAATTGAAAACCATTGTTCTCCATAAAGGGCAACACAAAAATATGTTGATGGTTTAATTGCCTAAGCCCCATATTTTTAGGAAAATCTTTTGGGGTGCTTTTGGCATGGATAATATTTAAAAATTGGATTAGCTTTAGAAGAGTCTTAATTTTGATTTCCCTAGTTTCATAGGCGGAAGTCATATCCTCACATGTGCCTAAGTCTTGCAGAATTAATATATGTTCGGATTCATTATAATCAATAATTTTTGGAATATGGCCAATTAAATTATCATCTTGAATACTTTCATAGAATTGATGTTCAACATCAATGCGTTCTACAGGGGCTTCAATTTGTTTGTATTTTTCCACATAGGGACGAGACTGCTTAAGAATAAAAGAACGTTCATTGGTTTTTATCCTTAGAACCACGTTCATGTTCCCTTCACCTGGTTTTTCAACGGAAAGCACCTCTTCCTTCTCGGAATTTAAAAACCCGAGGTAAAAAAGATGATTTCTTAACTCTTCAAGTGGAGTATCAAGATTTATTAATATCAACGCAATTCTTTTTAAGAAGCACTAATATAATAATCATTGTTTAATAACTGCTTGGAAGTTTATGGGTAATATTAATATATAGGCCCAGTTCTAAAGGTCTTTTGGTAATCCATTTAACCTTTTTTCTATCTTTTTTTTCTTTACGGTAAGCCTTTTCATAATATCCATCAAATCCGCATCTTTGGTTTCCTTGTATATTTCGTTAATGGACAGAATTAATGCTTTTGCCTCTCTTGTAGCTGCAACCCTGTCACTGGTGGACATGTTTGACATTTTTCTATGTTCAAATTCTAGGGCTTTTTCTAGTAATTCCATTTTTGCTGTAAAATTAATTGTCAACCTCCTGTAAAACAAGAAAATATGATTGTCTAATATTATTAAGTTATAATACTTATCTATTTTAGACTACATCTTTCTTTAGTTTCAAGACGAAGTGTTATTGTATTTAAACTTGTTATTCTAATTAGTATTGTCCTTATCAAGGAAGAGTGCTTACATAAATTTATGTAGCAGTTATTCTTGCTGGTAATCAATACCTATAAATGTCTCTAATCCGACTAATGTATATAAATTAATCATTTTTTCATAAATAAGTGTAAAATATTTATTTATAAAACAAGAAATCCCAATTCTACAAAGAACTGGGATTTTTGTGGTGCCTCCAGGAATCGAACCAGGGACACATGGATTTTCAGTCCATTGCTCTACCAACTGAGCTAAGGCACCATGCCGTTAAGCGGGTGCAAATATAATTTCAAATTTATGATATACAAACAAAAACACTAAAAAAGGTGTTTGTTATGTGAGGTTTTTTGATCTTTGCAGCATGAATCTTGTTATAGATTGCGGAAATACTATAGTGAAAATGGCTGTTTTTGAGAGTGGAACGGTAATTTTTCATGAAAAAACGGAGTTGACCGATTTTTCTAAAAAAGTAAAAAAAGTTTGTGATGCCTTTCCGGATATCACCCATGGAATTGTTTCCTCGGTTGGGTTTTTAAGTAAAAAGGACTTAGCGGTCCTTTCTCTATTTTGCCCAGTACATCTATTAAGCCAAGCCTCCAAAGTGCCTTTTAAGAATTCATATGCTACTCCTCAAACGCTGGGTGTGGATAGGATTGCATTGGCAACATCTGCTTTTTATTTTAACCCTAGGGGGAATACATTGGTGATAGATGCTGGCACTTGTGTAACATATGACATTGTAAATGATTATGGAGAGTATTTGGGAGGTGCTATCTCGCCAGGGATTTCTATAAGGTATGCTGCCATGCACGAACATACGGCGGGGCTTCCTCTTTTGGAGAAAAGGGACAGTTTGGATTTTATTGGCAACTCTACTGAAACTAGTATGCACAGTGGTGTTGTAAATGGAATTTGTAATGAAATAGATGGGGTTATCAATCAATATAAATCCCGTTTTAAAGATTTAACAGTTATTTTAACAGGAGGGGACGCCCAATTCTTGGCAAAACGCCTAAAAAATACCATATTTGCCAATTCTAAATTTCTCCTAGAGGGGTTAAATTATTTATTGGAGTACAACAAACACTAGATGATAAAAAGAGTTCTAATTGCATTGTTATGCTGTGCATCATACGGTATGTATGCGCAAAATGGGACGGTTTCCCCGTATTCATATTTTGGTATTGGAGATTTAAGGACTGTCAATACAGTTGAAAATCAAATGATGGGAGGGTTAGGGATGTATTCAGATAGCATTCATTTAAATATTAAAAACCCAGCCGCTTATTCCGATTTAAAATTGACAACATATGCAATTGGTCTTTCCCATAAAGAACTACGCTTAAAAAGCTTCACGGAAAAGCAAAGTACATCTGTGACTAATTTAGATTATTTATCTGTGGGTTTACCCATAAGTGAAAAAGGAGCAATAGGATTTGGTTTAATGCCTTATTCATCTGTAGGATATAGTTTGGTATCAGAAAGTGAAAATGATAATCAAAGAGCAGTAACCAATATTTTTTCTGGAGAAGGAGGGCTTAATAGAGTTTATGTGTCCTTGGGTTACAAAGTGGCAAAAAATTTGGGAATTGGGGCTACGGCGAACTTTAATTTTGGAACTATTGAAAGCCAAAGATTACAATCTGTAGAGGATGTTCAATTTGGAACCATAGATAGGAGATTGTCTAGAATTAATGGGTACGATTTTAACTTGGCGGCAAACTATACGCCAAAAGTGGGAGAGAAAACTACGTTGTATACATCTGTGATGATTGCCACACAATCCAATTTAGTTTCAAAGAATACACAAGCAATAGGGTCCTTTTCGTCCTCAACAGGGGCGGATATTGAGGTTATTGATGTAAATTTAGATGCTCTAAACCTTAGGAATACAGAATTAAAGGTGCCAACCACTACTACTTTTGGTCTTGGATATGGTGAAAATAAGAAATGGTTTTTAGGTGCCGAGTACAGTACTCAGGCACTAAGTTCTTTTAATAACGATTTTCTGGGAGCAGATAACATTCTTTATCAAGATGCTAGCAGCTTTGCTTTTGGAGCCTATTTGATTCCTGATTATACCTCATTTACAAGCTACTTAAAAAGAGTGACTTACAGGGCTGGAGTTCGTTTGGACAAGACAGGAATGGTTATCAATAATAAAGAAATAAACAACTTTGGCATAACTTTTGGATTAGGATTACCACTGGGTGCTCGTAACTCCACTATTCCTAATTTTTCCAATATAAATCTAGGTTTTGAAGTGGGAAGAAGGGGGACAACAGATGCCAGTTTAATTGAAGAGAGCTATTTGAAAGTCAACGTAGGCTTGACCTTAAATGATAAATGGTTCTTAAAAAGAAGAATAAATTAAGAAAATTTAGTACATTAACCACTTTAAATAACGAACAAATGAAAAAGAAACTTTACTTAATGATGATTGCTTTTTTGGGCATGATGGGTGTAAGTAATGCTCAAGCTCAGAACCAGGAATGTATGACCAACCTTTCTATATTTTCAGAGCATGTAAAGGTGAAAAATTATGATGCAGCATATGAGCCATGGAAAATGGTTTATGAAACTTGCCCAGATGTGCACCGTGCCATTTATTCTTATGGAGAAAGAATCTTAAAGGATAAGATAGACAAGGCCCCTGAAGCGGATAAGACAGCCTATATAGACGAATTGATGGGTGTTTATGACAATAGTCGTAAATATTTTGAATCTAAATTTCCTTTAGCGGGTGTTATTATTGATAAGACTTTGGTTCTACAAGAAAATAAAAAGATTTCTGATCAAGAAATATATGATCAATTGCATAAGGCATTTACAGAAGATAAGGCCAATTTTACAAACCCTAAAGCGTTGTACATGTATTTCTCCAGTTTGGTGGATTTGCATAATGCAGGGAGCAAAGATTTACAATCTGTTTTTGATGCTTATGATGATGTGACAGAAAAAATTGAGGTGGAGAATAAAAAACAAATTGATGTAATTACGAAGTTGTTGCCTAAAGAAGAAGCGGGAACACTTACTTCTAGGGAAAAAAGGACCTTAAAAGTAGCTACTAGTTATTCAGAGGCTTTTGGAACTATTTCAGGTAGTATAGATACAAAACTGGGTCAATTAGCAGAATGTGAAAATCTTATTCCGTTGTACCAAAAGAGTTTTGAAGAGAAAAAAGGAGATGTTACTTGGGTAAAACGAGCTGTGGGAAGAATGTTCAGTAAAGATTGTACAGACGACCCTATGTTTAGAAAATTATTTGAAGCCCAACTGGCCCTAGAGCCATCTGCTAGTGCATATATGTATGGTGGGGCACTTAAAATTAAAGCTGGTGACAGTAGCGGAGCTATAGCTGATTTTAATAAAGCGGTTGAGTTGGAAACTGATAATTATAAGAAGTCTGATATATTGTATAAAATTGCTACTATATACAGAAATGGTAGTAAATCAACAGCAAGAAATTATGCCCAAAAGGCTATTGATGCCAATTCGTCAAATGGAAAAGCATATTTATTGATTGCGAGTTTATATGCTGGTAGTGCTAATCAATGTGGAACTACTTCATTTGAAAAAAGGGCAATTTATTGGAAAGCAGCCGATATGGCTCGTAGAGCAGGTAGGGTGGATCCTTCTTTAAGTAGCAGAGCAAATCAATCTGCAACTAGCTATGCGGCCAAGGCTCCAGACAAGACCATGATTTTTAATGCTGGAATGGCAGGTAAAACAGTAACCTTTAGTTGTTGGGTAGGAGGTAGCGTAAAAGTGCCTAACTTATAGGAATGACTAAACATTCAAAATATTTTTTTGCAAACATTGCCATAGTTTTTTCTGTGGCAATGTTTTTTTTATCCTGTGAGGACACCTATGAAAGAGTGGGAGATGAAGCCCCGCCCATAATTTTTCCACAGGGAGTTGCTGAAAATTTTGTTCTCACCTATACGGAAACCAATGATAAAATGTCCAATGAGGATAGGGAAACCAGTAGGGTGTTGGCTATTTTAAAAAGTCCCGTTAGTGAAGATTTCGATAATCTTAGGTTTCCATATCGTACTTTTCCAAAAGGGCTACAAGTAGATTTTTTTGATGAAGAAAATAATAAAAGTGTTATTACTGCAGATTATGGAATTATCTACTCTGCAACAAATGTAGTAGATTTACAAGGGAATGTGGTCATAGAAAGTGAGGATGGTAAAAAGTTGGAAGCACCACAATTGTATTGGGACAGGCAAAATTCTTGGGTATTCACCCAAGAAAAGTTTAAATATACAAATCCGGAAGATGGAAGCATTATGGACGGTGAAGGAATGGATTTTAACTTGGACCGTAGTTTTTTTAGTGCACACAAAACCTATGGTTTAATGATGATTAAAGAAGAGTAGTTATGATCAATATTTTAAAATATACAGAATACTTGTACTTAGCGGTATTTTGTTTTTCGGTTTATAGAGTATACACAGATTGGAACATTGATAGAAATGGCACCTATTTGTTCATATTTTTTGCGCTGGTTTCCATAGGGATGTTCTTTTTTAGGAGAAATTACAGAAAGAGATTTGAACAGCATAAAAAGAATAACCAAAACTGATTTTGGAAACCTCATACTTAATAATTGTTATCTGTTTGTTATTGTCGGCTTTCTTTTCCGGCATGGAAATAGCTTTTATTTCCGCCAATAAAATCCATATAGAAATAGAAAAAAAACAAGAGGGTTTTTTGGCAAAAGTGCTTACTCGTCTTACTAAAAAACCATCCAAATTTATAGCTACCATGCTTATAGGCAATAATATAGCGTTGGTGGTATACGGTATTTTTATGGGAGACCTTTTAATGGAATGGTTCATTGGCCTGTATCCTACCAACTACGGGTTTTTAAATCTGATGTTTACAGATTTCAGCCTTCTGTCCCAGACCATAATCTCCACTTTAATTATTTTGTTTACGGCTGAATTTTTACCTAAAGTATTGTTTCAAATATATTCCAATACCTTGTTGAAGATTTTGGCTGCACCAGCTTATATTTTCTATTTGATTTTTTCTGTGATATCGGAATTCATAATCAAAGTATCAGACTTTATTTTAAGATTCTTTTTTAAGACAGAGGGTGATGAGGTGCAACTTTCATTTTCTAAGCTTGAACTTGGGGATTATATTACGGAACAAATGGAAACTGTGGAAGAGGAGGATGAAGTTGATTCGGAAATTCAAATATTCCAGAACGCATTGGAATTTGCTGCGGTAAAAGCTAGGGAGGTTATGGTCCCCAGAACCGAAATAATGGCGGTAGAGTTGCATGAAACCCCAAAGAATCTTGCCAAAATCTTTACAGATACCGGATATTCAAAAATATTGGTCTTTAAAGATACTATAGACGATATTATTGGTTATGTGCATTCTTACGAACTTTTTAAAAAGCCAAAAACTTTAAAAAGCATTTTACTACCGGTAGAGTTTGTTCCAGAAACCATGCTGATTAGTGATGTGTTAAATGTACTGACCAAGAAAAGGAAAAGTATTGCCGTGGTTTTGGATGAGTACGGGGGCACTTCTGGGATAATGACCGTAGAAGACATTGTTGAAGAACTTTTTGGGGAAATAGAAGATGAACATGATTCCACAGATTTGGTTGAAGAGAAGTTAAGCGAGGATACCTATAAGTTTTCTGCAAGAATAGAGGTGGATTATCTAAATGAGAGTTACAAATTTGAGCTGTCAACAAGCGAGGAGTATGAAACGTTGGGAGGTTTAATTGTGAATGAAACGGGTGAAATACCAGATCAAGACACAGAAATTAAAATAGAGAATTTCCTTTTTACCATTTTGGAAGTATCCAGCACAAAAATCGATTTGGTAAGCCTTAAAATTCTTGAAAAAGAATAGGTGACTACAGTAGATTACATGAGCTTTTTTATCTTTCTTTTTTCAAAAGAAAATGGTAATTTCGCCAACTGATTTAAACATAACAACATAATGGCCATTTTAGAGAATATAAGAAAACGCACCACTATATTAATATTGATTATTGGTATGGCATTATTTGCCTTCGTAATATCTGGAATATTTACGAGCAATGATTTCGGAGGTGCAAAGGTGGGTTCTAGTATAGCAGAAGTAAATGGGACAGATATTTCTGTTGATGACTTTAGAAGAAAAGTTGAGAGTGCTTCGAGAAGATATGGTGCCAGTGCCACAACCATGCAAGTGGTGAACAATGTGTGGAACCAAGAAATAAGAAATGCGGTTCTGGGTCAACAATTTGAAGAATTGGGAATCAATATAGAGCAGGATCAAATCATTAATTTCTTAAAGAGTAATCCATCATACAGTCAAAATCCACAATTTGTAAATGAAGATGGGGTTTTTGACGAAAATGTGTTCAGGGAATTTGTCTCCAATTTAAAGGAAAATTTACCAGCACAATACGAGTTGTGGTTGCAAGATGAACAAAACATTATTCAGCAAGCTAAGGAGCAAACGTATTTTAATTTGGTAAAAGCGGGTATTGGCGCAACTTTAAAAGAAGGAGAGCTGGATTATAAATTGGCCAATGACAAAGTGGATATTCAATACGTGAGAGTACCTTATACTTCTATTCCAGATAGCTCAATCAGTATCAGTAAGAAGGAGATAGATATTTACATTAATGAACATGAAGATGAATATAAGCAGGAAAGTGCCAGAGATCTTCAATATGTTTTCTTTGAAGAGAAACCTTCTATGGCAGATGAAAATGCGGTAAAAGAGGAAATCACAAAATTGTTAAGTAGTACCCTTGAATACAATGAGGCCGCTGATACTACGGATACCATTCCAGGTTTCAGTGCTGTTGAAGATGTTGCTGCTTTTTTAGATAGAAATTCTGATACTAAATTTGATACTATTTTTAAGGCTAAAACTAGTATCCCAAGTCAATTTTCAGATTCCATAATGGCCTTAAACGTGGGAGAAACTTATGGGCCTTACAGAGAGGGAGACTTTTTTAGGGTTGCTAGAATGATGGCCAAGAAGCCAAACGGAAATGTTAAGGCAAGTCATATTCTTATTACATATGAAGGAGCAGAGAGAGCTAATCCCGAAATAAAAAGAACAAAAGATGAAGCTGAAAAGAAGGCCAATGAGCTTTTAAAGGAAGTATTAAAAAGCGATGTGGTTTTTGCTGAATTGGCAAGAGAAAACTCTGATGGTCCTTCGGCTCCTCAGGGAGGCGATTTGGGTTATTTCCAAGATGGGGTGATGACACCAAAATTTAATGATTTTGCATTCGGTAATAGGGTAGGTCATGTTGGTTTGGTGGAAACGGAGTTTGGTTTTCATATTGTAAAAGTTGATGACAAGCAAGACCTTGTACAAGTAGCAACCTTATCTAGAGAAGTTGAGCCTTCAGAAGAAACTATCAATACCTTATTTACAGATGCTACCAAGTTTGAAATGGAATCCGTATCATCTGATAATCCTTTTACAGATTTGGCAAAGGAAAGAGATTATGTGGTAAGGCCTATAAATAAGATTAAGGCTATGGACGAAAGCTTGCCAGGTCTTTCTACGCAGCGTGCCATTGTGCAATGGGCATTTAATCCAGATAGTGAAGTAGGCGATATTAAACGTTTTGATCTTAATAATGGATATGCAGTTGTGCAGCTAACCAAGAAATATAAAGAAGGATTAATGTCTGTTGAGGATGCTTCTGTAACGGTCCTTCCAAAGCTGCGTAAAAAAATGAAGGCAGAACAGATTATAGCAAATAATACGGGCAAGGCCATGGATGCTTTTGCGAAAGATAATAATGTTAGTTTGTCCAATGCCACCGCGTTGACCATGAAATCGCCAACTATTGCGGGTGCAGGAAGGGAGCCTGTTGTTGTGGGAACAGCTTTTGCAATGGGTCAAGACGCAACTTCTCATTTAATTGAGGGGGAGACGGGTGTGTTTTTAGTGAAAGTTACCAAGAAGGAAGAGGCTCCAAAATTGGATAACTATGTTACCTATGCCAATACACTCCGTTCCACTGGTGCAACTAAAGTAACTACAGCGGTATACAACGCTTTAAAAGAAGCTTCGGAAATAGAAGATAATAGAACTACTTTCTATTAAGAATATTGGTGCCTATAGTGCCATTTCTTTGTAAGGAAGAATAGTATCAAAACCCTTGGATTTAAAATATTCAGGGGTTTTTTCATTTCCTGTGGCAAGAATAAAATCACCGCCCCAAGCCCCAAGACTTTTTATGGCACCCCAATAGTCTGGGAAAAGAGAAGTTTTTACAGGCGCTATTTTAATAATGTTGGAAATTATATGCTCATGTTTCGTCAATAATTTTTCAAAAGTTGATAAATCAGCACAATCTATTATTTCTTTGGTGATTTCTGAAATCTGCTGGATAAAGACAGCCGAATCAAATTCTTGTTTTCTATATTGTTCAATGCCATCTCTGCTGTTTTGTTTTTTGTTGAGATACACAAAGTATAGCTGATTCTTAAAATTGGGGCCAAAGGTGAGCTTTTCTATTTTTGGAAAACCCTTATTCAATTGATAGAGAATGGGAGTCTGGTGTTGGGCACAAGCAATATCGTAGCCACTGCCTCCCATGCTTTGCGTAAGTAAATAGTAAGCATTAACTTGGGCCCATTGGGCAATGTTATTAATTAATGTGGAAGAAGTTCCCAATCCCCAATCTTTAGGAAAAGTAAGCTTGGTTTCTACTGCCAATCCTGATGTCCCTTTCAAAAATGCATTGTTTGCCTTTTTTGCAGTCCATAGGATATTTTGAAGTGTTTTGGCAATTTCCGCATGTGAAGTTGATTTAATTTCAAAGCTTTCCATATTAAGGCTTGTTTTAAACCAGCCTTCGCTTTTTTCATCAAAACTCAACCAGGAAATTTCACCTGAATCGTTTTCTGTCACACTTAAATATTGTCCATACTTTGTGGGAATGGCCAAGCTCAATGCTCCATCCAACACGGCATATTCCCCTGTAATCAATAATTTTCCATTGCTGTAGAATGTCTTCTTCATCTACCTATTTCGGAACCTTTTATAAGCTTCATGGACTGCTGTATGGGTTACCGTATTTTTTTTGAAATATTCAACGAGTGTTTTCTTCTCTTCTTCTGTGGCACCTAATTGATTTATAATATTCATCAGGTGCATTTTCATGTGCCCTTTCTGTATTCCAGTTGTAATCAATGAACGAAGGGCAGCAAAATTTTGTGCCAATCCGGCCACTGCCACAATTTCCATGAGCTCTTTGGAAGAGGGCTTTTGTAAAACCTCAAGTGCAACTTTAACCATGGGGTGTAAACTTGTTAGACCACCAACTGTCCCCAGTGCTAAGGGAATTTCTATCCAAAATTTAAAAATCCCATTTTCTATTTCGGCGTGTGTCAGGCTGGTGTATTTACCATCTTTACATGCATAGGCATGCACACCTGCTTCAATAGCTCTAAAATCGTTTCCTGTCGCCAGGACAACAGCATCTACACCATTCATAATGCCCTTGTTATGTGTGACAGCTCTGTAGGGTTCAACTTTGGCTATGTCAACGGCACGGACCATTTTTTTGGCAAACTCGGTGGGTGAAATAGAATCCCCTGGATTTAACTCCTCTATGGGGCAACTTACTTCAGCTTTTACCAAGCAATTGGGAACATGGTTGGATAGAATGCTCATGACTACCTCAATTTCTTTGTCAAATAAAATAGAAGAATTATGGGCTTCATCCTTTAATGTTTTGGCAAATTGTTCCAAACAGGAATTAATGAAGTTCGCCCCCATGGCATCCATAGTTTCAAAGGTGCAATGGAGCTGGTAATAATTATTCAAATCTTTGGTTTTGGCCCGAAGTTCAACGGATGTAATTCCACCACCGCGCTTCTCCATACTTTTTGTAATGGGCAAAACATCAGCAAGCAATTTGTTTTTAATACTATTAAAAAACAATCTTAATTCATCTTCGGGTCCCTTATACATAAAATGTACTTGGCCCACTTTTTCTGTTCCAAGTACCGTGGTTTTAAACCCACCTCTATCCAACCAGAACTTGGCAGCTTTACTTGCTGCAGCGACAACTGAACTTTCTTCAATTGCCATGGGAATGGCATATAACCTATTGTTGATTAAAAAATTAGGTGCAATTCCAAAAGGAAGGTAGTAATTGGTAATTGTATTTTCTATAAATTCATCATGCAACTTTTGCAATTCAGTATCAGTGTTCCAATAGTTTTTAAGAACCTTTTTGGTGGCCGAAGAATTATTGGTATAGTGAGCAACAAGCCAATCTATTTTTTCTTCTTTGCTTAATTTGGAGAATCCCTTTTTGGGAGAAATCATATGTTATTTATTTCTAGGACAAAGATAATTATAAAGCAACTAAGTTTTATGGAAAGCATGTTGAGGCAATTTTAGACATAAGAGTTGTTACAAATTAGTGCTAAAGTTTAATTTATTGTGAAATTATTAGTAAACTTGGAGGTTTCAATCAATTTATGATTTTACAATGAGAAGGATATCAATACTACTTTTTATAACTACTTGTTTTACAACCCTTTCTTTTGGGCAACTAAAAAAAATAACTGTTGAAGATATATACAAAGGGGAGTTTAGAACAGAAAGAATGGATGTGCTGCGTTCCATGAACAATGGAACACAATATACAGTTTTAAATAATGACAGGGGAACCAATACAAGTACAATAGATAAATACGATTATAAAACTTTGGAAAAGGTGGAGACCATTTTGTCTTCTGTAAGCCTGAATGATATTCAAAGCTTTAGCTCTTACCAATTTAATGATAATGAGACAAAACTAATTTTGTCAACAGAGGTGGAATCTATTTTTAGACGTTCCACGCTGGGGATTTATTATATATATGATATTGCCAGTAAAATTGTTGTTAAGGTAGCTGATGAAAAAGTACAAGAACCTGCTTTGTCTCCCAATGGCAAACAAGTTGCCTATGTTTTGAACAATAATATTTACATAAAAGATTTGGCTGCAAACACAGTGCAGCAGATTACCTTTGATGGTGAAAAAGGGAGAATAATCAATGGGGTTACAGACTGGGTATATGAAGAAGAATTTGGCTTTGTAAGCGCTTTTGCTTGGAACTCTGATGGCTCTAAAATTGCTTTTTTAAGGTTTGATGAAACCGATGTCCCCAATTTTTCCATGGATGTGTATGGCACAGGACTTTATCAAACACAACATGAGTTTAAATACCCTAAAGCTGGTGAGGCCAATGCTATTGTAAGTTTACATATGTACGACGTGGCATCTGGAAATACTACAGAAATAGATTTGAACAATCCCTACTATATTCCAAGAATAAAGTGGATGCACAACCCTAATTATTTAAGTGTGCAAACCATGAACAGACATCAAAACCATCTTGTTTTGTATTCGGTGGATGCAAACAAAAATAAAGTCTCGGTCTTACTGGAAGAAAAAGATGAAGCCTATATTGATATTACAGACGACCTTACTTTTTTAGCTGATGATAGTTTTATATGGACCAGTGAAAAGGATGGCTATAATCATATTTATCTCTATAATGAGAATGGAGAGTTGATGAATCAAGTTACAAAAGGAAATTGGGAAGTTACCAGATATTATGGATACGACCAGAAAAATGATAAAATATTCTATCAGTCGGTTGAAAATGGCTCTATCAATAGAGATGTATTTAGTATTGATAGCAATGGTGGCCATAAAAAAAGATTGACATTTAAGGATGGCACAAATTCTGCCTCTTTTAGTACGGATTTCACCTATTTCATTAACACATTTTCTAGTGCTAGCACACCTCATGAATATACGCTACACAGGGCAAAAGATGGGAAAATAGTAAAAAGCATAAAGGACAATGTAGCTTTGACAGAGAAGTTAAAAGGTTATGAGTTAAGCCCAAAAGAGTTTTCTACAATAACTATCAATGGCAATGATCTTAACATGTACATGATAAAGCCCAGGGATTTTGATTCATCAAAAGAATACCCCCTTTTTATGTATCAATATAGTGGGCCAGGTTCGCAGAGTGTAAGTAATAGTTGGATGGGATCCAATGATTACTGGCATCAAATGTTGGTTTCCCAGGGGTATATAGTGGCTTGTGTAGATGGTCGTGGCACGGGGCTAAAAGGAAGTGAATTTAAAAAAATAACTCAAAAAGAATTGGGCAAGTACGAAGTTGAGGATCAAATAGAGGCGGCTAAAAAGTTGAGTGAATTGCCATATATAGATGAGGATAGAACAGGAATCTGGGGATGGAGCTACGGTGGGTTTATGTCCACCAACAGTATTCTAAAAGGGAACGATGTTTTTGAAATGGCCATTGCTGTTGCACCAGTTACTAGCTGGCGTTTTTATGATACCATTTATACAGAAAGGTATATGGAGACTCCTCAGGAAAACGCTAGTGGTTATGATGAAAATTCTCCAATGAATTACCCTGAACTTTTGAAAGGAGACTATCTCTTAATACACGGTACCGGTGATGACAATGTACATGTGCAGAATTCTATGAGAATGGCCGAAGCATTGATACAGGCCAACAAACAGTTCGATTGGGCCGTATATCCAGATAACAATCATGGAATTTATGGGGGAAATACACGAATACATCTCTTTAATAAGATGACAAATTTTGTGAATGAGCATTTAATGGATAGACAGGAAAAAGAAAAGGATACAGAGAAAAAGATTGTTAAAAAGAAGGAGATTAAGGGATAAAAACTAACCAACTAAGATATTATGGCAGACGCAAAGAAACAAGCACATCAAAAAGAACTTTTTGGACACCCAGTAGGACTTTATGTACTCTTTTTCACAGAAATGTGGGAACGTTTTTCCTACTACGGTATGCGTGCATTACTAACACTCTATATGACTGCCAAAGCTTTGGAAAATAATCCGCAAGGAGGATTGGGATGGACAACCACAGAAGCTCTTGCGTTATATGGGTGGTATACCATGTTGGTATATGTAATGAGTATTCCAGGCGGTTTTATTGCGGATAGATATCTTGGGCAAAAAAAGGCGGTGACTATTGGGGCTATATTGCTTACCATTGGTCATGGAATACTTGCAATAGACACTATATGGGCATATTATACAGGTCTTGGATTTGTTATAATGGGTGTAGGAATGCTTAAACCTAATATATCTACCATGGTGGGTGGTTTGTATAAGCAGAATGATATTAGAAGAGACAAAGGGTTTAGTATTTTCTATGTAGGAATCAATTTAGGGTCATTTTTGGCATCTTTAACCGTTGGTCTGGTTGCTAAGGTATATGGGTGGCATTATGGCTTTGGTTTGGCAGGAATCGGTATGTTGATGGGGCTTATTGTATACCTATATGGACAGCGTTTCTTGGTTCATGTTGGGAATGAGCCGACTATGGAGCAAAAGTCTGAAGATATTAGTCTGGGAAGCTTGTTTGGACAACTATTTAAATCGCCATTACAACTGGGCATAGTCCTTGTATTGCTGGTGCTATCAATTTATGCTGGATTTACTTTTGAAGGGCCTGATCATTGGGGATATGGAGCATTATTTATTGTGCTGTCCCTTGTAACTGGTCTGATGATGATGATATACAAAAACTTGAATGGACAGGTAGAAAAAGATAGGTATGTAGTTTTATTGTTGTCTTTATTGATGGTTTTGGTTTTCTGGGGATGTTTTGAGCAAATGGGAGGTTTAATGAATTTGTATGCACAAGAAAAAACCAATAGAATGTTTATGGGCTGGGAGGTGCCAGCTGCATGGTTCCAAGGAGCCAATGCTGGATTTATTATACTCTTGGCTGTTGTTATTGCTAATTTTTGGGCTAAGAGAAAATTGAAAGGAAAAGAAGCATCTTCATTATTTAAAATGGCAGTTGGTGTTATTATTATGGGAATTGGTTTTGTGTATATGGTTTTTGCTTCATTGCAATATGAAAGTAATGGTAGCTCTGCTATGTATTGGTTAGTACTGGCCTATCTTTTTCACACTATTGGAGAACTATGTTTGTCCCCTGTTTCCCTGTCTTTTTTCACAAAATTGGCACCAGCGAGATATATGGCATTAATGATGGGGGTGTATTGGGCAGCAACAGGACTAGGTAATAAGGTAGCTGGGGTAATTGGAGAAAGCTCGGTACAAGCCGGAGAATTAAAAGTGTTTGGTGGGCTATTTATTTTTGCCGTACTTTTTGGGATCTTAGTATTGTTGCTTTTAAAGCCCTTGAAACGACTTACACATGGGGCTGAAGATAAAGAAACTGTAATTCATGATGATGAAACAGAAGGCTTTGAATTAGCAGACCATGATTAGATAATAGAGAATCTTTATGGGATAAAATAATAAGCTCCTTTTTCACCAGTATAGTGGAAAGGGAGTTTTCTTTTTTTGCAGGTTTCTTTCCATCTTGATATATAGGTTTTATAATTAGTTCCATCGGCAATAATCATTTTTGGTTGAACGGAATCTACTAGTCTTTCTAAATTGATTTTTGGGGATTGGGTCATTAAAATATAGTTTACCTTGTGGGTACTATATATACTTGTGCTATCGATTATTAGGAGTTTTTTATTTTGAATTTGGTAATTGTTCTGCAATGAATCATAAATAAGGGTGTCGCTATGTTCGGCAATCATATAATTTTTAATTATTTGATTTGAACGACTTTTATTTCGTGTATAAAGATGTAACTTCTTTCCTTTTTGGTGTAACAGAACAGTGTTCCTTGATTGATGTAATAGGACCACTTGTTCTTTTTTCATAATTTCCCTTTTTTGATAAAAAGCCCAAGACTGCAATCCAATTATTCCTATAAGAAGAAAGGCCAATCGTTTAAAGGATGTTTTAGTAAAAACCAAAACCATGGAAATTATTATTACATAGCTAATGAGCAGTTGAACCCAATCAAAAGAAATATTTTTGAAAATAAAGGCTTCTTGCTGGGCCACCCAGCCAACAACGGAGGTCATTAAATAGATTAAGGTGTTATAAAAAGATGCAAGAAATGCAGGGAGTATATTAAGCATAGCAAGAAGTACAACCAAAATTCCCAAGCCAAGAATGATGCCCAAAAAAGGAACAATCAATAAGTTGGATATAAAGAACAATCCCGGAAATTGATGAAAATAAAACAAACTAATGGGCAAAACACCTAATTGGGCAGCAATACTTACAGATAGCAATTGCCATCCTTTTTGCAAAATCCAATATTTTGGAAACCAAAAATTTTGCAGCAAAGGATATACCCATACAATGGCAAAAACTGCCGCATAGCTCATTTGGAACCCTACTTGAAATAATAACATAGGATTAAACAGTAAAATGAAGAATAGGGACAATGCCAAAATATTGACCATATTGGTAGGCCTGTTCAAATGTATGGCATAGGCAATAAATGAGAACATAGTGACAGCCCTAATAATGGAAGCAGAAAATCCGGCCAAAAATGCAAACCCCCAAAGCAAAATTACAATTACTATTAACTTTAAAGTTTTGCCTTTTGGCAATTGTTCCAAAGGGCTTAGGATAAACTGTAGCAGAAACAAAATCACACCTATATGAAGTCCAGAAAGGGCCAAAACATGAACGGCCCCGGCATTTTTATATGTGTCGTAGGTTTCGTCAGAAATGTCATTTCGCTGCCCTAATATGAGTGCCTGTATAATTGCGAGTTCTTCTTTGCCAAAATTTGTTTGTTGGAGTTTTGATATAATTTTACTCCTTGTAGAAGCGGCAATTCCATAAATTGTTTGAGTGTTTTTTTTGGTTTTTATGTAGTTTCCTTGGTTCAAGGAAACTTGGTGATAGACGCCTAAATCATTTAAATATGAAGCGTAGTCAAATTGATGTGGATTTAGGGGCTGGCGTATTTTGGAAAACATTGTGTAAATAAGCAATTCATCATCTACCTTAAACTTGGAAATTGTGGAGTCAATGGGAGCATTGAGAATTATTTTTCCTGATTTTTTGACGCCTTCTGCACTTTGTACACTGGCTATATATCGGTCAGAAAATGAATTTGATTTTAAGACCTCCCTTATTTTTATGGTCCAGATTTCAGTATTTTCAAATTGGGAATTAGTATAGTGGGATAATTTATTTTTTGGCTGGGCCATACTATAGGTAAGAACTCCTAACGCAATTGTTGTAATGCCAAATAATAGCCCAAACAATTGCGTATTATGATTTCTTTTTTTGAAAAATAAAAAACCAAGAAGTCCAAGGTTTAGTGAAATAAAGCTAAATAATAGGACCGGGCTAATAGTTGTGTGTCGACCAATTAGAATTCCCAGCACCAATGAAATGCCCAGTTTAACTGAAATGAATTTGAACAAATTCATATTAAAGAACGCGGGTAGCCTTTACAAAAGCATAGTTCCAATAACCTTCGCGTAAAGAAGAGACAATTACTCCTCTAGATGTGGTGGAGTGAATAAACTTTATATCCTTTCCATCTACCGCCACTACCAAGCCTACATGATTTATTTTTTTTCCTTTTTTGGATGTTTTAAAAAACAGTAAATCACCCTTATCCACATTTTTCACTTTTATTTGTCTTCCCTTGTTTGCCATTACATAGGAAACTCTGGGAATGGCGACATCATGCTCATTAAATGCCACATATAATAGGCCAGAGCAGTCCATTCCTTTTCTGGTGGTACCGCCGTATCTATATTTTACACCGGTAAAAGTCAATGCTGTGGATATAATATTGTCGGCCTTAGTATTTTTTCTTGATGAGGTTTTGGTAGTTTCTTCTTTGGGAGCTCTATTCTCTGGCGAAGCTTCAACAGTTATTTTTCGCTGTTTTCCATATGTCGTTTTTTTCTTTACAAAGCAGGAACTTGCCAGTAAGAGAATTAAGGAAAAAAGTATTGATTTGCGAATCATCCAAGGAAAATTATGTCACTTGGATATCAAAATTAAGCATTTTCTACAATTAATGAAGCTGCCTTTTCACTAGCGCCTGTTCCACCCAACCTTTTTTCAAGCTCATAATAGTCTTCAAAAACATTCTTTCTCCTAGGCCCATCAATAATTTTAGTGAGTTCAGAAGTTAGATTTTTAGTGTTCAAATCATTTTGAATCAGTTCTTTTACGACCTCTTTTTTCATAATGAGATTTACCAAAGAAATGTACTCTAAAGTAATGATGCGTTTCGCTATTTGATAGGATATCCAGTTAGCCTTATAACATACCACTTGGGGAACTTTAAAAAGAGCAGTTTCCAAAGTGGCCGTACCGCTTGTGACCAAAGCAGAATGCGAAACATCCAACAATTGATAGGTTTTGTTACCAACAAAACCTATGTTGGGCTTGGTCATAAAAGGTTCATAAAAATCTTTTTCCAAGCTGGGTGCGCCAGCAATTACAAATTGATAATTGGGAAAGCTGTCTGTTACGGAAAGCATAATAGATAACATATTATTCACTTCTTGCTTTCTACTTCCTGGTAAAAGAGCTACAATGGGTAAATCTGAATCCAGATTGTGCTCTTTTCTAAATTCTTTTACTTTGGTTTTCTCTCTATTACTTATGGCATCAATAAGTGGATGACCAACAAAATGGACTGGGAAACCATGTTTTTTTTCATAAAATTCCTTTTCAAAAGGAAGGATTACATACATGGCATCAATAGTGTTTTTGATTTTTGTGATGCGCCCTTCCCTAGATGCCCATATTTGCGGAGAAATATAATAGTTGGTTCTAAAATTATTTTCTTTGGCCCATTTTGCAATTCGCAGGTTAAACCCAGAATAATCAATGAATATTATGACATCTGGGGAGAAATTTTTTATATCCTCTTTGCAAAAACTAATATTCTTGAAAATTGAACGAATGTTAAGAAGTACTTCGGAAAAACCCATAAAAGCCATTTCCCTGTAATGTTTTATCAAATCGCCTCCGGCTTCACGCATTAGATCACCACCCCAGCATCGTATATTGGCATTCAAATCCTTAACTTTTAAGGCCTTGATGAGATTGGACCCATGCAAATCTCCCGATGCTTCCCCAGCAATGATATAATACTTCATTCTAAAACATTTTATAATAAAGTATAATTAGGGCGGTCAAAATGGTCGCAATCATTACACCTCTTGCCCTATAATCCCTTCTTATTCTTAAAAACATAAAAAAGGCAACTAAATTAAGAATGGCACCCAAAGCCAAAAGACTTCCTATATGACCTTGTCGGATTGCTGCACTAAATGTGTCAACGATGTTCATATCCGAAAAGAGGACAATGTACAAAAGGGTGCCCAAGGTATTTGCAATTATTCCTACTGCAAAACCTATGAGAATTTCTTTTTTATTCATGTAGATTCCAATTGTTTATATGTTGAATGGCATGGTGCGCCGTTAAATCAAATTGTGTTGGGACTACAGAAATATATCCATTGGCCAAGGCCCATTCATCTGTATCCTCTCCTTTGTCCAATAACTCAAATTCGCCTGTAAGCCAATAGTAATCTTTTCCCATTGGATTTGTCCTTTTGTCGAACTTCTCTTTCCAATTGGCTCTGGCCTGTCTGCATATTTTTATCCCTTTTAATTCTTTTTTGCTCAATTTAGGAATGTTCACATTTAAAACTACCCCTTTGGGAATACCATTTTCCAAAGCTTCTTTTACAATTTTTATAATGCTCTCCTTGGCTTGATCAAAATCTGCTTCCCACGAATAGTCACAAAGGGAAAATCCAATGGCGGGAATACCTTCAATACCTGCTTCTATGGCAGCACTCATGGTGCCAGAATAAATTACATTAATCGATGAATTTGAACCATGGTTGATGCCGCTTACACATAAATTTGGTCTTCTGTCCAAAAGCTCTTGAAGCCCTAATTTCACACAATCGGCAGGAGTTCCACTGCAACTATACTCTTCTTTGGCACCATTCATTAAATCAACCTTCATTTTCTTGGAATATAAAGTATTATCCAAGGTAATTGCATGCCCCATGCCAGATTGAGGACTGTCGGGTGCCACTACAAATACATCGCCAACTTCTTTCATAAATTTAACCAAAGCTCTTAATCCAGGAGCGGTAATGCCATCGTCATTGGTCACTAGAATAAGAGGTTTTTGCATGGAACATAATTTATGTTGTAAAAATACGTTTTTCATTAGGAACTGTTCCCTATGCAGTTTAACAAAAAAATAAGGTGCTGACTATAAACTGGCATGGTTTTTTCAGTATATTAGGGAGTTCATTACTTTAATGAAGTTTTAATTTTATGATTTGCTCTATTTCCAAGTTGGATTTGGAACTTAAATAAAAGATTACATGAAAAAAAATTTAGCTTTCGCATTTTTGGCAATGTTGGTTGCCGTTGCTTCTTGCAGTTTTACAAATAAGTCTTTTGAGACCAATGACAAGGATAAATTGTTGTTGGATTTAATAACCTATGTTTTGGAAAGGGGACATTTTGAGCCCAAAGACATAAATGATGATTTTTCGGTCAATGTTTTTGAGAGTTTTTTAGATGTTTTGGATCCAACAAAAAGATACTTTTTGGAATCTGATATTAGGGAATTTGAGAAATACAAATTTCAGATAGACGATCAAATAAAGAATACAGAAATAGGTTTCTTTGATTTGGTCTATAACAGGTTGATGAAAAGAATGGGAGAGGCAAAAGAAATATATGGAGAAGTCCTTTCTACCCCTTTTGATTACAATGTGGAAGAAGAAATAAATATTGATTATGAGAACCAGCCTTTTGCGGATTCTAAAAAGGACTTAAAAGAAAGGTGGAGAAAACAGCTTAAGTATGCTACATTGGGAACATATGATTCTAAAGCGACTGATTCTGAAGCAAAAATATCGGTAGAAGAAGCAGAGCAAGAAGCGCGAGAATCTACAAGAGGCACATTGGATGATTTCTTTGACTTCATAGAGGACTATGAAAGAAAAGATTGGTTTGTACAGTACATTAATACGATTGTAGATCAATTTGACCCACATACATTTTATTTTGCTCCAGATGACAAAGAAAAATTTGATACCAGTATGTCTGGAAAGTACGATGGAATTGGTGCACGTTTGCAAAAAAGGAAAGATGAAACCAAAATTATCGAAATTATTTCTGGCGGGCCTGTATGGAGAGATCAGCAAATTGAGGTTGGGGATGAAATTTTAAAAGTAGGTCAAGAAGGTGAGGCTCCAGTGGATATAGTGGGAATGAGATTAGATGATGCCATTAAATTGATAAAGGGACCAAAAGGTTCCGTTGTTAACTTAACTATTAAAAAGGTAGATGGTAGTATACAGGTATATTCTATCACTAGAGATCAGGTAGAACTGGAAGAATCCTATGCCAAATCAGCCAAAATCAGTAAGGGAAATCAGAAATTTGGATTAATCAACCTTCCAAAGTTTTATGTTGATTTTAGTGATTATGGAGAAAGAAACGCTGCTACAGATGTTGCCAAAGAAGTGGAACGTCTTAGAAATGATGGCGTGGAAGGATTAATATTGGATCTTAGGGACAACGGAGGCGGATCATTGAAAACTGTTGTAGAAATGGCAGGATTGTTCATTAAAGACGGTCCTATTGTGCAAGTGAAATCTTCGGGTCAGGGAAAAGATGTATATGATGACAAGGATGAACGCATTCAGTGGGATGGACCTTTAGTGATTTTGGTAAATGAACTTTCAGCTTCTGCTTCGGAAATTTTGGCCGCAGCAATGCAAGATTATAAAAGGGCTGTTGTAATAGGAAGCAAACAAACCTTTGGCAAGGGAACGGTTCAAAATGTGATTCCTTTGGATAATATTGTAAGAAGCAATGAACATGGAGATTTGGGAGCAATAAAGCTTACTACCCAAAAATTTTATAGGATTAATGGAGGTTCTACGCAATTGGAGGGTGTAAAAAGTGATGTGGTTGTTCCAGATAGGTACAGTTACATAGAATTGGGTGAAAGAAACCAAGAGAATCCATTGGCTTGGGACAAAATTACTCCAGCAGATTATAAAGTATGGGAAGGATATATTGATTATGAAGAAACTATAGCCAATAGTTCCAAACGTATGGCAGTTAATGCTCAAATTAAGTTAATAGAGGAAAATGCCAAATGGCTTAAAGAACAACAAGATGAGGTAATTGTTTCTTTAAAGTATAGTGATTATAAATCTAAAGAAGAAAAATTTAAGCTGAAGTCGGATTACTTTAAATCTATTTCAAATTATGATTCCCATCTTAATTTTGAATCTCTAAAATATGAGCAAGAACTGTTTACTCAGGATTCTATTCTTAGGGAAAAAAGGGACCGTTGGCACAAAAATTTGGCTAAAGATGTTTATGTTGAAGAGGCTGTTAATGTGCTTCAGGACCTAAAATTGAACAGTATTAAGAATGCCAAACTTGCGAGTGTTAAGGGATAGGATATAAAGCTATTGGATAAAAAATGCCTTGGAAAATTTTCAAGGCATTTTTTTTGTCCTAATTCCAATATTACTTAAACTATTCCAACAGTTTTAAAGCAGTTATACTGTTAATTGTAATTTCTTCATCAAATTCATCCAGTTCTTCTATCTCTATATAGGTGATAAGAAAAGATTTGCCTTTGTAGGTGTCTTGGGTTAAATCATAGGATGCCATTGCTTCATCAGATATACTGGAAAATTCATTGGCGTAGCCATCTTTGTCTGTAAAATAATAGATTCCTTCTTCAAAGCCATCAAACGTAGCTGTCATGGTTTCACTTTCCTGTGAAATTTTTATATTATTTATGGAAACCATTAAAAAAAGTGAAATAAAAAGTGTTTTCATGATCAATATTTTATTTGTATTGTGAGTAGTCATCTCTTAAAATCATGATATTGCTTCAACACAATAACCTTAATTAAAAAAGACATTAATATGTTATCCGGAAGCTGACTTTATATTCGATTTTTCATCCTATGAAATGCTTTTGAAAATACCTTCCTGTTCATTCAAGAGCCCGAACCTATTAATGAATCTTATGAAGTCTAAATATTGTTTTTTAAGTTTTTTCAATACAAATGAAAACATTTTTTTAATATGAATTTTAATTATTTTACACATTTAAAGTATTGGTTGTTAGTCAGGTATACTTATTTTGGCGAACTGGTGTATTTTGGAAATGCGTTAATTTTGATTTGGATGAATTTCTATTGGTTTTTTAATACTGAATCAAAATAGAAACTACCTTTGACCCTATAATTTTAAGAGACCATAATTACATTTATATGAATACTAAGTTGTTTATTCCTTTATTTTTTATAAGTTTCTTTTTGTCTTCACAAGAGAAAGTTGATAATGTTAAATTAAGGTCAGATGTATTATCGTATAAGAATGATATTAGAGGACCTTATAAAGATATTCGATGGTTTTGTACAGATGGCAGCGTTAGGGCTCCTAAAGACCCCTGTCCAGATAATATAGGTCCTGGTGTGCAGCATGCACGCTATAAGGACGAAGTGGTCAATACAGGAAATAAGTATGGTATTTACTTAGGGCAAATACTTACTTATACAGACTTAACGGAATTTTGGGATATTAAGAATGACCATTCCAGATTAAAACAATATCAATTGGATAAATATTTGCGTCAAGTAGATAATGGTTGGATTAATCAGAAGGGTCAGTATTATAGAGGGTCAATACAGGTAGAAGATGAGGAGCAATGGGGTGTCTATTTTTACAAATGGCTACTAGGAAATGATGATTATTTAATTCAAAATTACTTTTTAATTCGCCAATCCTTAAAGGATATCCCGCATAGCGGGGATGATAATGTTGCTCAATTAATGCGAAGTCAATCCAAGGTTATATCTGACCTCTACCAACCCTTTATGGATTTAAGGGTTAAGATACATAGTCAACCACAGTTGGAGGATATTAAAAAGGTAAAAGATTTTAAACAAAAGAATAGCTCTAAACTTAATACTGATCTTAATAAAAAGTTGGACGAATTAATAGGCACAATGGACAAGTTCTTCGCTCCTTTTAATATTGTAGAGCTAGCCACAAAAGAAGATTTACTAAAAAACACATCTATAGGAGAGTCTATAAATTCATATGTAAACAGAAATAGTCAAAGTAATATGACTCCTAATTTTATTGTTGAAACTTCACAATTGCTCTTGAATATAAGACAAGGAATCCTGAGCGAAAAACGACCTGAGGCCAGGCTATATTTGTTGGATATTTCAATAAAATTAGAAGAACTGTTGTTTAAAAGTGTTCAAAATTGGGTGCCAAAAACCCTAGATGGACAATTAGAAAAAATATGTAGCCTTGCAACCGCTACTGTGGGTGCTGGATATATAGAACTTTGGGAGTGGGAGCAAATAAATAGTATTTTGAACCAAGCCAATCAAGATGAGCTTTCATTATCAGAATTAACTTCAATTTTGGAAACCGCAAGGGGGTCTGTGGAATGGAGTGTGGCCATGGTAAAGGCAAATTATCAAGACATTGTTGATATTTATACAGGTTTTGAACCCAAAGCTTATGGATTTATAGATGATCGTATAAGAGGCTCAATAGCACTGCACTTGGGAGAAAGTGTTGGAGAATTGGGGGATTTTATTTCCAGGGAGTCCGCTTTGACCAATAAGGTGTTGGATATCCCTAGTCAAAGTGCTTTCAGAGGTCTTAATCCTGGCTATGCTTTTGGGGAACTGGTTGTTGTTGAAGGTTCTTCAGAGGATATAGAAGTATCTTCGGATAAGATTTATATTTTTCAACGTTCACCTTCAGATTTAAAACCAGTAGCTGGCATCGCCACAGTGGCAGAAGGCAATATGGTATCACACGTGCAACTATTGGCTAGAAATTTAGGAATACCCAATGCGGCACTTGCTGGAGAAAATTTGCAGAGCTTAAGAAGATACAATGGTAAAAAGGTATTTTATGCAGTTTCCAACAAAGGAAACGTAATTTTAAAGTTGGAAGCTCAAATGAATGAACAAGAACGCGGCCTGTTTTTAAAGAAGGAGCGTAGTACTGACAAAATAGCTGTACCCATTGAAAAAATTCGTTTGAATGAAAAAAACATACTAAATCTTAGGAGTGTGGATGCTAATGATTCTGGACAACTATGTGGGCCCAAAGCTGCAAATTTAGGACAATTGAAGAAAATGTTCCCAGATAAAGTAGTGGAAGGGCTTGTTATTCCATTTGGGATTTTCCGTGACCATATGAATCAAGAAATGCCTGGGCATGGGATTTCTTATTGGGCATTTTTGAACAAGATGTTTGCAGAGGCTGAAAATATGAAGGGTAAAAACATTGCAGAAGCGGATGTAGAGAATTATCAATTGACTCAACTTGAAATCTTACGTGAGGCCATAAAAAAAATGCCTTTAAAAAGTGATTTCTTGTCCCATATGGATGAGGATTTCAAAAGCATTTTAGGAAAGCCAATGGGTCAGCTCCCTGTTTTCTTAAGAAGCGACACAAATATGGAAGATTTAAAAGATTTTACCGGCGCAGGATTAAACCTAACCCTTTTTAACGTTTTGGATAAGGAAAAAATTCTTAATGGTATAAAAGAAGTTTGGGCATCCCCTTATACAGAACGTAGTTTTAAATGGAGGCAAAAATACTTAATGAACCCAGAGAATGTATTTCCATCTATTTTGGTAATTCCCAGTGTGGATGTTGATTATTCTGGTGTGCTCATTACAAAAGGCATCAATTCTGGAAATGATATGGACTTAACAGTTGCTTTTAGCAGGGGTGCCGGTGGGGCTGTAGATGGCCAATCAGCTGAAACATATACCATAAAAAATGAAATAGGTTACCGTCTTTTGGCGCCTGCAAGGGAAAACCATTATAATAGCCTACCTATTACTGGAGGTACGGAAAAGAAAACTGCAACTTTTGAAATATCTGTTTTAAATAATAAAAATATTGAAGAAATTAGGGAGTTGGCATCCAAGATTAGAACCATATTGCCAAAGGAAACAAAGTCCGATTATAAAGGTGCCTATGATGTGGAGCTTGGATTTAAGAATAATAAATTGTGGTTATTTCAAATACGTCCTTTTGTAGAAAACAAAAAGGCATTGAGCTCAGAATATTTGGAATCCATAACTCCCAAAATTGATTCAAAAAAAGAAATAAAACTTTCAACCATATTGTAATGAAAAAAATAATCATTTCTGGTATCATTTTAATTTTCTGTTCTGCATTTTCTGCTATAATAGAATATCCGATTGATGGTTATGAACGTACCGGGATAAAAAGGTTAAAACGTTTAGAGCGTATAAAAAATGGTGAAATAAAGGACGCTTCCCCATTGCCTATTGGCGCTATGAAGTCCTACAGTGATATTACACTCAACCTTCTTTCCAAAAGAGATGATAGTGTCATGGCCTTGATGGAAATAGACGAAGATTTCCAAAAAGAAATAAATGCTTTGTTTAGGGGGTTAGATAGGAGTTATTCCATTACAGTATTGGATATTTCGGATGTGGATAATATTCGTTTTGCTAAGCGAAATGAAACGGCAGGATACCAACCTGGAAGTGTTGGTAAATTGGTGGTTTTAAATGCTCTGTTTACCCAGTTGGCTAAAATCTATCCTAATTCCTGGGAGCAACGAACGGAACTGTTAAAGAACAAATCTGTTAAAGCTGGAGTTTGGGGGTTAACAGATGAGCATACTATTCCAATTTATAATATAGAAAAGAACACCTTGGTCAAGAGACAGGTTATAGCCAGTGATGAATTTACTTTATATGAATGGGCAGATCACATGCTAAGTGTAAGTAATAATGGTGCAGCAAGTATAGTTTGGCGGGAGGCCATGTTAATGGCAGCTTTTGGAAATGAGTATCCAGGACTCAGCCAAGAGGAAGCAGATATATATTTTAAGGAAACCCCAAGAAAGGATTTAACGGATTTGAGCAATGATGTGGTAAACCTTCCTTTGCGGGATTTGGGTATTACAACAGATGAATGGCGTTTGGGCAGTTTTTTTACAAGAGGTGCCAATAACTATGTGGGTGATAAGGGGGGAAGTATTGGTACCCCAGCTGGTTTAATGAAATTTTTGATACAATTGGAACAGGGAAAAGTTGTAGATGAGCAGTCCAGTTTAGAAATGAAAAGATTAATGTATATGACAGATAGGAGAATTAGATATGCCCAAGCTCCGGCATTGAAAGAGGCTGCAGTATATTTTAAATCTGGAAGCTTGTATAAGTGCGATAGAAGTAAAGGGGAGGCCTGTGGAAAATATATGGGTAATGTAACCAACTTTATGAATTCAGTTGCAATTGTGGAGCATCCAGATAATTGTAGGTATATGGTTGTTTTAATGACCAATGTTCTAAGGAAAAACTCTGCTAGTGATCATATGTATTTGGCTGGAAATATAGATAAATTGATTAGGAAATAGAAGTTATAAATGATATTGACATTTTTGCTTTAGTTGCTAAAGAATAGGAAGATCACTAATTTTAGTTTAGACTATTTTTATTTAGGAATATTTAAGGTTGCAACTATTTTGTTTCCTTGCTTCTTTAGTACTTTCTCAATTGGATTAACTAAATTTCTTATTATTTGCTCACCATTAGGGTCATCTATCAAGGCAACTAGAATATATCTTCTATTTGGATTTTTTCCCCAAACCAAAATAGAATCCGAATGATAGGTCTTCCAAGAACCAGATTTTCTAAATAATCGGGCATTGGGTGCAATTTTGTCCAAAGTATTTACAAACTTATGATGAAGCTCTGGGTTTTCCATAATGTCCAGCATTTGTTTGGATCGTTTTTCATTTACCAAACTTCCATTGGCCAACAAGTAGTAATATCTGCATACCTGGGTTACAGTTGCAGCATGACTCAAATTTTTCAATGGCTCCCTATTAGTGTCACCACCACCACCATAGCGCTTGCCTACCCATAGTCCCCCACCTTTTTCCTTATCATAAAATTCATATTTTGGGTCAGTCATAACAGCCTCTATTTTTTCATATCCTACCCTATCAATCATTCGTGTAGAAGCTTCATTATTGGATTTGCTTATCATTAAACGCATATCTTTTTTTACATCAGGGGCTTCTATCAATTCTCCTTTTTCAATTGCATCCATGGCGGCCAAAAGAATGGCAATTTTAGGTAAGCTGGCAGCATACATCATGTGGTTGCCATTTACTCTTGCAAAACGAACTTTTTCAGGGTTGCTTAAATCAACAATGCCAATAGCCATTTTCTTTTCTGCTATAAGCTTGCTCCATTCGGAATGAGACATTAGTTCTTCTTCTAAACTACTTTGTAACGAATTGTCCAATAATGTAGGCAATGGTCTTATTTTGGAACTGGTTACTTGTAAAGGCAATTCACTTTGGGCAATTAATCCAGTGGTTATTGTTAGTAAAAAAAGCAGTGTAAAAATGTTATATTTCATATGTTGTTACAATTACTCCAAAATGTAGTCAAAAGTATTGAATCTGAGGAATGGTTGTTTGTTAAATTTTTGATTGAACAGCTTGACGATTAGTCCAATCAAATATAGGTTTTCCATAAAGTAGGCTAAAAATAATTGTTAAAATTTGCACTTTAAGAATCATAATAATACTAATTATGTACTACCTTTTATGTAGGGTATTTTTTTAGCTTTTAAATGAATATTGAAAATAAAAACTGTGCAAATGAACCTTAAAGATGGAGTGAGAACAGCCGAAAACAAGGTTTCTTCTGAAACTTTAAGGCTTAGTGCTTTTGTTCAGGATTTTGGTAACTCTTTGGTCGATAGGTTAGAATCCTATGAGGATATTATAAATCTTGAAATTGGTGATACAGGACTTAGCCGTGCAAAGACCATGGAAAGGGAGTTCGATATTCGTCAACTATATGTTAAATATGAAGGGGATAACCCAACGGGAACCCAAAAAGACCGCATTGCATTTGCCCAATTATATGATGCATTAAGAAGGGAATACAAGGTAGTTTCATTGGCTACTTGTGGTAATTATGGCGTAGCTGTTGCGCTTGCCGCTCAATTAGCCGGTATTACATGTAAAATATATATACCAGAGTCTTACAAGACGGATAGAATAGGCGAAATGATTTTACTAAACGCCGAAATTATTAGGTTGCCGGGAAGTTATGAGGATGTGGTAAAAAAAAGTAGCGAAATAGCATTGGATAAAGGGTGGTATGATGCAAATCCAGGTGGTACCAATACGCCAATACAAATTTCTGCCTACTCGCAAATAGCATTTGAGATTTTTGAAGATTTGGGAGATGCTCCTAAATATTGTGCTGTTCCCGTTTCCAATGGTACTCTTATTGCAGGTATTTTTAGGGGGTTTGTTAACTTGTATAAAAGAGGTAAAACTTCTAGAATACCAAAAATGATAGCTGCTTCATCCACACATAAAAACCCTATTATTGAATCATTTATTCAAAATCTTGATTATTGTAGAGATTTAGATCCACAAAAAATTAGGGAAACTAAATACAATGAACCTTTGATCAATTGGCATAGCTTTGATGGCAACGAAGCGCTCTATGCCTTACGTGAATCTGGTGGTGAAGCATTTAATATAAGTGATGCTAAACTAAAACAAATGACAACGCTGTTGTTGAAGAAGGAGGGATATCGAATTTTGCCTGCAGCGACAGCTGGTCTTATAGCACTATTAGAATTGGATAAAGAGTTAAACTTTGAACCGGACCGCTTCATAGCAATATTAACTGCTAAAAATTAAAAGAAAAATGAGAAAAAGTATTGATGGTAGTGCCCTAGTGTACTCTGAAGGAGCATTTAATACGCCAAATGGTAAAACTGCACATGGCCTTGTAAGGTTTACGGAACGATATAATATATTGGGAGTATTGGATAGTGCATATGATGGTATGGATGCAGGGAGTGTTTTGGATGGAAAACATAATGGGATTCCAATTTTTGGTAATATTGATGATGCCTTAAAGGAACTTAAAGCTGTAGGCAAAAGTCCAAAATTTTTGGTCATGGGACTTGCGCCAGATGGTGGGCGATTGCCTGATAATGCCAAAGGAGCTATTACAAAGGCCTTGGAAGTGGGGTTGAATATTGATAGTGGACTTCATGATTTTATATCCAACGATGAAAACATAATGGCGATTGCCATAAAAAATAATTGTCAAATTCGGGATGTACGTAAAACCCCAGATAGGGATAAGCTTCATTTTTTCACGGGAGATATTGAAAAAGTGGATTGTCTTAAGTTGGCCGTACTGGGCACAGATTCAGCTTTAGGAAAAAGAACTACTGCTTGGATATTAACACATGCATTTAGAAAGGCAGGAAAGAAGGCAGAAATGATTGGAACAGGCCAAACAGCTTGGATGCAAGGAGCCAAATACTCCATGGTAATGGATAGTTGTATAAATGATTTTGTTTCTGGTGAAATTGAACATGCGGTTGTAAGTGCATGGAAAAACGAGAAACCAGATGTTATAATAATAGAAGGGCAGGGTAGTTTAATGAATCCGGCTTATCCTGGTGGTTTTGAGATTTTGGCAGCTGGAAGGCCAGATTTTGTTATTTTGCAACATGCCCCAAGCAGATTGGAGTATGATGGATTTCCAGGGTATAAAATGCATTCCTTATCTAAACAGATTAATGCCATAGAGGTGATTTCAGGAAAAAAAGTTATAGCAGTAACGGTTAATCATGAATCAATGAATGAAAATGAAATTATTCCCGCTTGCGACGCTATTACAAAAGAAACGGGACTGCCTGCCTTTGATGTTTTAAAGTTTGGTGCAGAGGAACTTATTAATTTATTGAAGGCAGAACTAAAATGAAGATAACCCATATATCCTATGAACGATTAGATTTAAAGTTATCTTCTCCCTATACCATAGCCTATGAAACTATATCTAAAACTACCAATTTTATACTGAAAATAGAAACAGAAGGAAAACTTGTGGGGTATGGATGTGCGGCACCTGACAAAATCGTAACAGGTGAAACCCCAGATGAACTTGAAATAGCAATCAACACTATAATTACTGATTATCTAAAAGGTAAGGATGCTTCTTTCTATGCTCATATTTTGTGGGAATTAAAAGAGTTGTTGGGCAAAAAATCATCCGCTTTGGCTATGGTAGACATTGCTTTGCATGACCTATTTGCAAAAAAAGCAAAAGTTCAATTGTATAAGTTTTTAGGTGGCTATAGGAGTAGTATAGCTACAAGTATTACTGTTGGTATTTTACCCTTAAAAGAAACTTTGGAACTGGCTCAAAACTATGTATCCAAAGGATTTTCCATTCTTAAAATTAAAGGTGGTTCCCATCTTGGAGAGGATATAGAAAAAATGATAAAATTACGGGAGAAACACCCAAATATTACTTTTAGGTTTGATGGTAACCAAGGGTATTCCGTGGTAGATTCAATTGCCTTTGTAAAGGCCACAAGTAGTGTTGGTATTGAGATATTTGAACAGCCAACAAAATTAGAAGTAGAAGAACGTTTAGGTAAGGTTACCGAGCAAGTTTCAATTCCAGTTATGGCAGATGAAAGCTTAAAAACGTTGGGTGATGCCTTTCGTTTGGCACAGAATGAAAGGGTGGACATGGTAAATATAAAGCTTATGAAAGTAGGTGGGATAATGGCGGGTATGCATATTAATTCTGTTGCAAAATCTGCTAATATAGATGCAATGGTAGGTTGTATTGATGAGTGTGGATTGGGTATTGCCGCAGGCCTTCATTTTGCATTGTCAAGACCAAATATTTTATATGCGGACTTAGATGGACATTTGGACATCATAGATGATCCTTATCACAAAATGTTTAAATTGGAAAATGGTATAATGTATCCAAATGATACTTTTGGTTTGGGCATGTTTGTTTAATATTAAAGTCAATTAACCACTATATGGGGTTTGCTTATTATAAAGTTAAAATTAAATTCATTATACATGAAATTTACAAATAGGACGGTATACACCTTATTAATTGCTTTGTGCCTTATTGGCTTTTGGGTGTTTGAGAATTTTTACACCCCAGATTTATATTCAGCGCCAGATGGAGAGGCTTCAAAGACAGAAATGAACGAAATGTTTTTGCCAAGTTCAACAACTGGAGCAATAGTTCACCATGATCATTTCTCTCTTTCTTATCATGAAAAATATGAGCAAGCAGAATGGGTTGCTTATGTGCTCAGAAAAAACCACCTAACATATGATGATCGGGAGAGGCCCTATTTTATTGAAGACCCAAAGGTGAAAACAAAATCAGCAGATTGGCGCAATTATAAAAGGTCTGGATATGACCGTGGACATTTATGTCCAGCGGGTGATAGACGGTTTTCCGAATATGCCTATAATGAAACATTTTATACTAGCAATATTAGCCCACAAGACAGGGACTTTAATGCAGGAGTATGGAATAGATTAGAGATGCAAGTACGGCAGTGGGCCAAAAAATATGGGGATATACAGGTTGTAACCGGTGGTATTTTAGAGAAAGGGTTGTGGACTATTGGAGAAGAGGATGTCGCAATTCCCAAATATTATTATAAAATTGTTAGCAGAGGGAATGTAAAAAACCCAAAAGTATTGGCATTTTTAATTCCGCATGAAGAAAGTACAAGCTCATTGAAAAATTTTGTTGTTACTGTTGATGAATTGGAAAGAATGACCAAAATTGATTTTTTTGAAAAAATGCCGGATGCCTTGGAGAGTAAATTTGAAGCCGGGAAAAAAACCAATAACTGGAAATTTTAATGCCATTCATTTAATCTATTTGTATCCAGTTTTAAGAGTACAAAAAGTAATATTGAAAAGCCCAGCATGCTAGATCCCCCGTAGCTAAAAAAAGGAAGGGGAATTCCAATAGTTGGAAGGATGCCGATCACCATCCCAATATTTATGAAATAATGGAAAAGTAGTATTGAGATAACACCATACCCATACATTCGATTAAAAGCTGATTTCTGCCGTTCCGCTATATGAACTAGGCGTAATAATAACAATGTAAAAAGAATAATTACTGTAGCCGTTCCCACAAAGCCCCATTCCTCTCCCACGGTGCTAAAAATATAATCCGAATGCTGTTCCGGGACAAAATCCCCCTTTGTACGCGTTCCTTCCAGAAAACCCTTTCCAAAGAAACCTCCAGATTCGATTGCCTTTTCCGATTGATAGGTGTTGTAGCCAATGGATTTTCTAATTTCTTCCAATTTGTCAGGGTCTTTTTCCAAGCGAAGCCACAAACCAAATCGGTCTCTATGGCGCTGTTCAAAAACATTGTTAAACACAAAATTCACAGAAAGTGAGAATATTATGGTAGCAAGAAAAAATAAGACCACTGGAAATATTGGGACTTTAAAAGTTGCTTTCTTAAAAAAGAAGAAAAGAATAATGATAAGGGCCAATCCAATCCCGACCCATATAGTACCATACATCAAAGTCGTTACAAAAATGAGAATCAAAACGAGTCCAATCCCCAGATAAAATAGGGGGACTCCCTCTCTGAAAAGCACAAATATTAAAGCAAGAAATACCAAAGCACTTCCGGGATCTGGCTGTGGAATAATTAATAGGGCAGGGATAAAAATAATTAGGAATGCATAAAGTTGGTGCTTGCCTCTTTTAATATCTGTTTGTATATCACTAAGGTATTTTGCCAAAGCCAAAGCCGTTGCCACCTTGGCAAGTTCTGAAGGCTGAAAATTAAAAAAACCTAAATTATACCAAGATGTGGCACCTGCCACGGTTTTTCCAAAAACAAAAAGACCTAAAAGAGATGCTATTGCGATAATGTAAAGTAGGCCAGAAAAACGTTCGAAAAAATTGGTTTCAAGAGCGAGAATCACAATTATCACCAAAAAACTAAGTCCAATGAAAAACAATTGCTTGCCATACAGTTCGCTGAAGTCAAGTATAGATAAGCTGTCTTCTGAAAATGTACTGGAATAAATATTTAGCCAACCTATGCTTGTTAATAAGAGATAAAGTAAAATGGTGAACCAGTCTATTCTTTTAAGGACACTTTTACCAAACATACTCGTTTATCTTAAACGGTTGCCCACTATAAGGTTTGGCGTATTCATGCTCCAAAGTCTTTTCTAACATTCTCTGCTCCAAATCTTTTCTTGTAATCTCTCCTTTCAAATATTTTTCTATTAATAGAGAGGCAATATGCCCTGCATATCTGGAGCCAAAATATCCATTTTCTATATATACTGCTATAGCTATTTTTGGATTGTCTACTGGGGCAAAAGCAACAAATACGGAATGATCGGTGAGTTGTGTCCTTACACTATCAATTTTTGTAAAATTTTCAACTGTACCTGTTTTTCCTGCAATATCTATTCCATCTATACGAAGCCTATTGGCCGTTCCATGTTTGTACACATTGGCCATGCCTTCAATGATAGGTTCAAAATGTTCCTTGTCTATGGTAGTATACTTACGTTGAGTAAAATTTGGAATGTCTATATCGTCGTCTCCAATTTTTTTGATTACATGTGGAGTGTAATAATATCCCCTATTGGCTATAGCCGCAGTCATATTAGCCAATTGGATAGGTGTTGCAGCAACCTCACCTTGCCCAATGGAATTAGAAATTATAAAGGATGAGGACCAGCGGCCATCACCATAAACATTATCATAATATTTTTTGCTGGGGATTCTACCAGGGGCACCTGTATAAATATCGGACCCTAAATAACCACCCAGTCCAAAACTTTTCATGTGCTTTTCCCAAACATCCATGCCCTCATCTGTTGTGGGGTATTTATCATAGATTCTTCTAAAGGTGTGTGCAAAGTATGCATTGCAAGACTTATATATTCCTGAATTCATATCTCGTAGACCACCACCACAGTGGCAACCTCTTTTAATATTACCCACATAAAAGCCATTATAGCACCTAACTTTGGTGTCAGAGGTCATAACACCTTCCTGTAGGGCAACAAGTGCATTAAGGGTTTTAAATGGAGAGCCAGGAGAAGGCTGCGCCAAGATAGAACGGTCCCATGTAGGTTTTGCAATGGAATCATAATACAATTTTGTATAATTTTTGGAGCGTTCCCTGCCTACCAAAAGGGAGGGGTTGTATGTAGGTCCAGAAATCATGGCCAGTATTTCCCCGGACTCTGGCTCAATGGCAACAATTCCTCCACGCTTGCCATGCATTAGTTTTTCCCCATATTCCTGTAATACCTTATCCAAGGTAATTCGGATATCTTTTCCTTGTTTGGGAAGTGTATCCAATGTTCCTTCCTTATAAGGCCCTATATCCCTATTAAAGCGATCTTTCTGTATTAATTGAACTCCTTTTTTGCCCCTTAAAATGCTTTCGTATTGTTTTTCAATACCAGTTCTTCCCGTAAGTTCACCCGCTATGTAATACGTGTTTTTTGCCAAGTCACTATCGTTTACCTCACTAATATATCCTAAAACGTTGGCGGCACTGTGTGTTACATAATCCCTTAAGGATCTCTTTTGAATATAGAAACCTTCATATTTTCTCATTTTCTCTTGAAGCCCTGCATAATCTTCTTTCGACAATTGAGGGACCAAAACAGAAGGCAATCTGGGAGAATATACTTTCGCTTTCTTTAATTTTAAAATAAATTGTTCTTTGTTAATTCCCAGTAGACTGCAAAACTCCATAGTGTCCAGTGGTTCTACCTCCCTTGGTATAACCATTACATCATATGCAGGTTGGTTGGCGACCATAAGTTCCCCATTGCGGTCATAAATATACCCGCGTTCTGGATAGTCGTATATCGCTTTTACAGCAGTATCTTCAAGAATTTGATTAGGGGAAAAACTAAATACCTGTAAATATGATAGTCTACCAATAAAGGTAATCCCAATAATGATGATAATGGAGGATAATAAAAACTTCTTCATTATTTTTCAACTTTAAAAAGCAGACTTAAGAGAATACACATTAAAAATGTACCGCAAAAAGTAACTATTATTTTCTTTAAAATTAATAAAGCATTTGAAAAGCTTAAAATTTCCAATGAAAAGAAAACAATATGGTGTATTATAATCAATAACGCTAAAAAGGTAATTTGTTGTGCCTTTGTTGCGCTACTTATTCTAAAGCTTTGGAACTCGTAGTTGACCCCAAAAACAAATCTCATTAGGGAGGGTCTTAAAAAAGCAATAGTAACTGTAGCTGCTGTGTGCAGTGCTAGGGTGTCTGAAAATATATCCACAAACAACCCTAAAAGAAAAGCAATAACAATAAAAGCCCCTTTGTTCTCCTTAATGGGATACCAATACAAGAATAAAATATAAACAAATGGATTTATATAACCCAAAAAATTTAATTTATTGAATACTAATACCTGAACCAAAACAAGTAAGACAAACCTAAGGATGTTTATAAAGTAAAAATTACTGAACATTTTCTAGTTTAGACTCCAATTCTAGGATTTCAGCCCTATTGGTATTGATTATAATATATGCGTTTTTTAGGTTGGCCATGTCATTGAACAGTTGAACATCAATATTATATAAAGTTTTTGATGCATTTAGGTCGTATTTTCTAATGGTCCCAATGGGGATATTTTCCGGAAAAATACTGGACATTGCTCCCGTGACTATGGTATCCCCAACATGCAATGGTACAAGGCGGGGAATGTCTATTAATTGTACCACATCATATCTTTCTGTGTTCCATACTAAAGAACCAAAATAATCAGTATTCTTTATTTTGGCATTTATGTTGGATTTGGTATTGAGAATACTTTGCACTTTTCCATATTTGGATGAAGTATAATCTACAATTCCAATAATTCCGTTACTTGTGATAACGCCCATGTCTTGTTTAATAGAATCATTTCTCCCTTTATCAATGGTTAAGTAATTTCTTGGGCTGGCATAACTGTTCTTAATAATTTTGGCAGAAGTTAGGGTGTAGTTGATATTAGAGGTGTCCATTTTAAAGAGGCTCTCACCTTTTTTATTATACAATAAACCTCTTAGCCTTCTATTTTCTTCTACTAGTTTTTTGTTCTGTTCTCCCAAATCAAAATATGAAGAAACACTACTGGATATATTATAGACTCCTCCAGAAATTCGATTGGCGGAGTTAAAAAATTTGGATTTGTGAAAAGAATGGGATTGTATTGTGAATCCTAGCGCAATGGACATCAAAAAGATATAAAGTAAAGTAATTTTATATCTAATTATAAAATTGATAATCTGCTGCATTCACTTTTTGTTTTAGCAAACCCATTAAAAAAGCCTAAAAAAGAAGCTTTTATTTTATTAGGATACTCTTGTAACGTTCTAGATTTTTTAGCGCAATACCTGTGCCTCTTACAACAGCTCTTAGTGGGTCTTCGGCAATATATACAGGTAAATCGGTTTTTTGTGATAATCTTCTATCCAATCCTCTTAACATAGAACCACCACCGGCCAAATAAATACCGGTATTATAGATATCGGCAGCTAATTCCGGAGGAGTTTGTGATAAGGTTTCCATTACTGCATCTTCTACTCGTAGAATGGATTTGTCCAGTGCTTTTGCAATTTCTCTATAGGAAATAGACACTTGCTTAGGTTTACCTGTTAACAAATCCCTTCCCTGGACGGACATTTCCTCTGGCGGGGACTGCAAATCTTCTGTTGCGGAACCAATTTGAATTTTGATGTTTTCGGCTGTGCTCTCACCAACATACAGATTGTGTTGCGTTCTCATGTAATAAATAATGTCGTTTGTGAAAACATCACCTGCAATCTTTACAGATTTGTCACAAACAATTCCTCCCAAGGCAATTACAGCAATTTCAGTAGTACCACCTCCTATATCCACAATCATGTTTCCTTTGGGCTGCATAATATCCAACCCGATACCTATGGCGGCTGCCATGGGCTCATGAATTAGATAAACTTCCTTTCCATTTACACGTTCGGCAGATTCTTTTACCGCGCGCATTTCTACTTCCGTAATTCCAGAGGGAATACATATGACCATTCTTAATGCAGGTGGAAACCATTTTTTCTTTAGAGCAGGAATATTTTTGATGAACATGTTGATCATCTTTTCCGAAGCATCGAAATCTGCAATTACTCCATCTTTTAAAGGTCTAATCGTTTTAATATTCTCATGGGTCTTACCTTGCATCATGTTGGCTTCCCTGCCAACGGCAATAATTTTTCCCGTTATTCGATCTCTCGCTACTATGGATGGGCTATCTACTACTACTTTATCCAGATGAATAATAAGAGTGTTGGCGGTACCTAAATCAATAGCTATCTCCTCGGTCAAGAAATCAAAAAATCCCATTTATATTATTAGTTTCGTTTCGGATTAAAAGTAAGTTTTATCGATGAAAGTAACAAAATTAATGTTTAAAATGTCTAGTTCCCGTCATTACCATAGAAACGTCATTTTCATTACAGTAATCAATGCTTAACTGGTCCTTAATAGAACCCCCTGGTTGTATTACACTGGTAATGCCCACTTTGTTGGCAATTTCCACACAATCTGGAAAAGGGAAAAAGGCATCACTGGCCATTACAGAGCCTTTTAAATCAAAACCAAAGGACTGTGCTTTATGAATAGCTTGGTTAAGAGCGTCCACCCTAGAGGTTTGCCCAGTTCCACTAGCACATAGTTGTTTGTTTTTTGCCAGTACAATTGTATTGCTTTTGGTATGCTTGCACAATTTGGAAGCAAATATTAAATCTTCTAATTCGTTTTTGGTAGGGCTTGTAGTGGTAGCATTGGATAAATCTGAAATAGCATCCGTAATATTGTCTTTATCCTGCACTAGTACACCGTTTAGGCATGTTCTCACAGAAGTTTCTGGCAACTCAATGTCCTTAAGGATAAGAATAATCCGGTTTTTCTTTCCTTTTAAAATTTGCAAAGCTGCCTCAGAATAACTTGGTGCTATTACCACTTCGCAGAATAGTTTATGAATTTCTTCCGCTGTGGCAACATCAATTTCTTTGTTGCTTATTAAAACACCGCCAAATGCGGAAACCGGGTCGCCTGCCAAAGCATCTACATAAGCTTGGTGTAGGGTGTCACGCATTGCCAAGCCACATGCATTGTTGTGTTTTAGGATGGCAAAAGTGGGGGCGTCATTTTTAAATTCATTAATTAAATTTACGGCAGCATCAACATCCAATAAATTATTGTACGATAATTCTTTCCCGTGAAGTTTGGTGAACATAGCATCGAAATCACCAAAAAAGAATCCTTTTTGGTGGGGGTTTTCACCATATCGAAGCACTTTTCCATTTGGTTCGCTAATTTTTAAAACTGCCTCAACATGGTCTTGATTGAAATAGTTAAAAATAGCCGTATCATAATGAGAGGAAATATTAAAGGCCTTGGCAGCATAACGCTTTCTATCTGCAACGGTTGTTGTACCATTATTTGCTGTAATTACTTCAAGAAAATCAGCATAATCCTCCATAGATGAAACACAAAGTACATCCTTATAGTTTTTTGCGGCTGCTCGGATTAGTGAAATGCCGCCAATGTCAATTTTTTCTATAATATCTTGCTCAGATGCACCACTGGCAACCGTTTTTTCAAAAGGATATAAATCAACTATTACAATATCCAATTGTGGAATCTTAAACTCTTCCATTTGGGCAATATCGCCGTCATTGTCTTGGCGGTTTAAAATTCCACCAAAAACCTTTGGATGAAGGGTTTTTACTCGGCCTCCTAAAATGGAAGGATAATCGGTTACTTCTTCAACTGGAACCACATTGATTCCTAACTCTTTAATAAATTTTTCAGTTCCCCCAGTGGAATAAATAGTTATTCCAAGTTCTTTAAATTTTTTTACGATAGGTTCTAGGCCATCTTTATGAAAAACAGAAATTAAGGCCGATTTGGCTTTTTTAGAAGTGCTCATTTTGCTTGTGTGGTTATAAAAGAGTTAAGGCAACAAAAGTACTTTTTTTGAAGTTAAAAAACGATGCTGTTTATTAACAAAAGCCTTAAAGTTTTAAAGAATTTTGGCCACTTCTTGGTTTACAAATTCTAAAAAACGTTCGTCTTTTTCTGTGAATGGGTCTGCCGTGTTGGAGTCAATGTCTATTTGCCCAATATTTTCACCATTAACAAATAAGGGAACTACGATTTCCGCTTTTACAGTGATACTGCAAGCAATATAATTATCCTGTGCCATAACATCTGGCACCACAAAATTTTTATTGGATTCTGCTACCTGTCCACAAATTCCTTTCCCAAATGGAATAATTGTGTGGTCTGTTGGATCTCCTGCATAAGGGCCAAGTTTAAGCTCTTTTTTGTTTCCATTTTTAAAATAGAACCCTACCCAATTATAATAAGGGACATTGGCTTTTAGAAGGTTGCAGATTTGAAGCAATCTTTCATCAAGTACTAATTCCTTGTTTTGTGTGATAATGGATATTTTTGGTCTTAAACTTTCTAACATGGCGGACAATAAAAATAAATTGAGGGCACTAAATTACAACAATTATCATTTTGGATATTGCGACTGTGGGAGTTGATAAATCATTTTTTGATAAAAAAGTATTCAATGTGTCTATTTGGATGTTGATAATGAAATAGTTGTAATTAAAAAGCCCGCTTCAATATTGAAGCGGGCTTTTAATTTATTAAGGATGTGTGTTATTACATCATTCCTGGCATTCCACCGCCACCTGGCATTGCAGGCATGGCTGGTGCTTCCTCTTTAATGTCGGTCAAAGCACATTCAGTAGTTAAGATCATACCCGCAACAGAGGCTGCATTCTCTAAGGCAACTCTAGTTACTTTCTTAGGATCTATAATACCTGCTTTAAGCATGTCTACATAAGTCTCAGATTTTGCATCAAAACCAAAATCACCTTTTCCTTCTATAATTTTAGAAATTACAACAGAACCTTCTCCACCAGCATTTTCTACAATTGTTCTAAGCGGAGCTTCAATGGCTCTTGCTACAATTTGGATACCCGTTACTTCATCAAGATTTTCAGTGGTAAGCTTATCCAATACTGATTTTGCTCTTACTAAAGCAACTCCGCCACCGGCAACGATACCTTCTTCAACGGCCGCTCTTGTTGCATGCAAAGCATCGTCCACTCTGTCTTTTTTCTCTTTCATTTCAACTTCTGATGCAGCACCCACGTATAATACGGCAACACCACCGGCCAATTTAGCCAAACGCTCTTGAAGCTTTTCTTTATCATAATCAGAAGTAGTAGATTCTATCTGACTTTTTATCTGATTTACCCTTGCCTTAATATCTTTTGAGTTGCCAGAGCCATTAACTATAGTTGTATTGTCTTTGTCAATGGTAACCGTTTCAGCTGTTCCCAACATGGTTAAATCTGCATTTTCCAAAGAGAAACCTCTTTCTTCAGAGATTACAGTACCTCCTGTCAAAATAGCAATATCCTCTAACATTGCTTTTCTGCGATCGCCAAAACCAGGAGCTTTTACCGCGGCTATTTTTAAACCACCTCTCAGCTTGTTAACAACCAATGTAGCCAATGCTTGTCCATCCACATCTTCAGCAATAATCAATAATGGTCTTCCGGATTGGGCAACTGGCTCCAATATGGGAAGTATTTCTTGTAGATTGGAAATCTTTTTATCAAACAAAAGAATATAAGGATTTTCCAAATCGGCAATCATTTTATCTGTATCTGTTACAAAGTAAGGAGAAAGATACCCTCTGTCAAACTGCATTCCTTCAACAACATCTACATAGGTGTCAGTTCCTTTTGCTTCCTCAACAGTGATAACACCCTCGTTCCCGACCTTGTTAAATGCTTGGGCAATTAAATCCCCAATAGTTTCATCATTGTTTGCGGAAATAGAAGCTACTTGCTTTATTTTGTCTGTTGAACTACCTACTTTTTTTGCTTGTTTTTCAAGGTTTGCCACTAAAGCTTCAACAGCTTTGTCTATACCTCTTTTAAGGTCCATTGGATTTGCACCCGCTGCGACATTTTTTAAACCTTCTTTAACAATAGCCTGTGCCAATACAGTGGCGGTAGTTGTACCGTCACCAGCTTGGTCATTGGTTCTAGAAGCAACCTCTTTCACCATTTGCGCTCCCATATTTTCCAATGGGTCGTTCAATTCAATCTCTTTGGCTACAGTAACACCATCTTTGGTTACCTGTGGAGCTCCAAAAGATTTGCTAATGATTACGTTTCTACCCTTAGGTCCTAAAGTTACTTTTACAGCTTCTGCTAATTTATCAACACCACGTTTTAGTCCGTCACGTGCTTCTATATCAAATTTTATATCTTTTGCCATTTCTTAGTTACTATTTATAATTAAACAATTGCTAAAATGTCACTTTCGCGCATCATTAGATAATCTGTACCTTCTAATTTTAGCTCGGTACCAGCGTATTTTCCATATAGAACCGAATCACCCACTTTAACGGTGATTTTTTCATCCTTTGTGCCTGGTCCAACGGCCACTACTTTTCCCTTTTGAGGTTTTTCTTTAGCGGTGTCAGGGATAATGATTCCAGACGCAGTTTTGGTTTCGGCTGCCATGGGCTCAATAAGTACCCTGTCTGCTAATGGTTTAATACTAAGTTTCGCCATGTTTTTATTTTTAAGTTTGATATTTTAAATTCTTGGATTTAAATAGACAGAAATTGTGCCATTGCAAAAAAACTGACACATTGTTAAACAAAAAATGCCAGCTTGTCATTTTTGCTGGCATTTTGCTATATTTTTCACAATGTATTTTCTGTATTATTGAATCGTATCAATAGGGTCAGTTGTATTTGTCGCTGCAGGAGTATCGGGTGTAGTCGTTTCTGGAATGGTATTTTCTACATCATCACCTTGTAACAACTTGGAATCTGCATCCCCAAAATTTCCTTTTAGGGCCACATTGGACAAAAGAATAAGAACAATTAGCAAAGTTGCCAATGTCCATGTACTTTTATCTAAAAAGTCCCCAGTTTTTTTAACACCACCCACAACTTGGTTGCCACTGCCACCAAAAGAAGAGGAAAGACCACCTCCTTTTGGATTCTGAACCATAATAACCAATACCAATAAAAGGCATACTACGATTATTAAAATTAAGAAGATTGAAAATGTACTCATTATCTATATATTTTCCTGTTGTATTTTCTCTACCGCTTTAATTCGGTCTGCAAAGAAACTACTTTTTTCTGGATATTTCAAACTTAAAATTTTATAAGCCTGGATAGCTTTTTTGTACTTTTTTTGTTCCAAATAAACCTTTGCCAAAGTCTCTGTCATCAACTCATTTGAATCTATTTTGGATGATTCTTTGATGTTAATTTTTTGTTCTGAATTTTCCTTTGGAATTATTTTGGGATTGGTTTCAATGAACCGGTCAATTAAATCAAATTTTTTCTTTTTTAGCACATCTTGCTCTATTGCAAAATCTGCTTCTTCACTTTCGTTATCGACATCTTCTTTTTGTTTGGTAGAAGCTAATTGCAACCATTCGCTAAACGAGTGTTTTTCGTTTTTTGTAAACTCCAAAGGTTTGCCCAGTTCCAATTCTTTTTCTGCTTCTTTCTTAGCTCGGGATAGGGCTATGTCAATTTTTGGGTCTTTGGATTTAAAAAGTTTAGGGTCCAATATTTCTTCCGCTTCCTTAACATTCTGCGGAAGAGGTTTGTCTTTAGATTTGGCATCATGTAATGTTTGCGCCTCTTTTTCTGTGGTTTCTTGTTTATCTAAAAAACTTTTCGCTGCAGAAATATTTTTTTGAAGAAATTCTTTTGAAGTTATAAAATCAAAAAGTACTTCTCTATCAGCAATATGTGCGGCCGTAACCTTTAGGGCACTATTGTATTTATAACTGTTGAGGTTTTTTAAACCTTTTAAATGGACTGCCCTAGCAGCTTGAAAATAAGGGTATTCAGCAAGAACATCTTCAAGTTGTTTTGTTTGTACAGGGGAATCTACCTTGTTAGGTTTTTGCAATAAATATGTAAAGTCTTGTACATTCATAAATATTACCAATCTGCTAATGAAGCACTAAAAATATCTTGGTTTATACGTTCAAAAATTTCTTCATGAGCCTGGCTCTTAACAGCATCTAGTAACGAGTTAGCAGGATAGTCAAAGAAAAACGAAAAGCGTCTTTCAAAATCCACGTCTTCCTTAGTGGTATTATAAAAGCGCACATTTACGGACATGGTAAGCCTGTTTTGGGCTGCAGTTTGGTTGGCTGTTGCAGTCATTGGAGCAATACGATATTCCACAATTTCACCTTCATAAAGTAAATCGCCATTACTTGTTACCAGGTCCAAACTGGTTTGGTTCATAATTAAATCTTGCAAGGCCAATGTAAAATTTCTGTCCAGCCCGGGCTCTATAATTGACCCAGCACTTTGTGTGGCATAATTTTGAAAAAAATTCACTTGAAAAGTCTCGGCCGTCCCAACATCACCACCTGTAAAATTGTATATACCACAGCTGTTCAATAATAGAAGCGACAATAGGCCAATGGTTTTTAGCAATTTTTTTTTCACGTATTAAGTTTTGCTTTTTAAAAGCCCATTATGGACTTTAATATTGTTAAAATTCAAAAAAATAGTCGGCATGGCCTTAACCTTTATTCTTTTTTTAAGATTAAAGTTCTGTTAATAAGCCAGTAGTTTATAAATCGTATTGTTTAATTTTTCTATATAAAGTACGTTCTGAGATTCCCAATTCTGCCGCCGCCGCTTTTCTTTTTCCTCTATTGCGCTCCAAGGATTTTTTTATTAGTTCTATTTCTTTTTCTTGTAAAGATAGGGTTTCTTCCTCTTCTATTTCTTCTGCAAAATGATACTTATCTTCTTGAATTGGCGAAATATTGGTAGGGGGATGGTTTTCTATTTTAGGTTCTGGTAATTGCAAAACCTCCATGGCCTCTTCTTCTTCATCCTTTAAATTGTTTTCCCCATTGCTTCCATAAATTTTTCGAATAAGGGTTTCATTTTCTTCCTGTACTTTTTCCCCATTGTCATTTTTAAGAAGTTCCAAAGTCAACTTTTTTAAGTCATTCAAATCTCCTTTCATGTCAAATAAAACCTTGTACAAGATTTCCCTTTCACTACTAAAATCTCCTTCCTTTTTGTCTTTTTTTATCACAGCCGGTAAATTGGAATCCCCGGCGTTGGGCAAATAACTGTTAAGTGTTCCCAAAGAAATATTTCTTTTTTCTTCCAAAACGGAGACTTGTTCTGCAATATTTCTAAGCTGTCTAATGTTTCCGGGCCATCTGTATTTTAAGAGAAGTTGAACGGCATCCTCTTCTAAACGAATAGTGGGCATTTTGTATTTCTGTCCAAAATCTGAAGCAAATTTTCGAAATAATAAGTGAATGTCTTCTTTGCGCTCCCTAAGAGGGGGTATATTTATTTCTACAGTGCTTAATCTATAGTAAAGATCTTCTCTAAACTTTTCTTTTTTAATGGCCTCGAACATATTTATGTTGGTGGCAGCTACAATGCGAACATTGGTTTTTTGTACTTGGGATGAGCCAACTTTTAAAAACTCACCATTTTCCAATACCCTTAATAGTCTCACCTGCGTTGTTAAAGGCAATTCCCCAACTTCATCTAAAAAAATGGTTCCGCCATCGGCAACTTCAAAATATCCACTACGGGTTTGTGTTGCGCCGGTAAAAGCTCCTTTTTCGTGCCCAAAGAGTTCACTGTCTATGGTGCCTTCTGGAATGGCCCCACAGTTTACCGCAATATACTTTGCATGTTTTCTATGGGACAATGAATGGATAATTTTTGGAATGGATTCCTTGCCAACACCACTCTCTCCTGTAACCAAAACAGAAATATCTGTTGGCGCTACCTGTATGGCTTTTTCAATGGCTCGGTTTAACTTTAAGTCATTGCCAATGATTTCAAAACGTTGTTTTATGGATTGGATACTTTCCATTGCTCTAGTTATTGTCTGAATAATCAACAGCCTCGCCCAAAAGAGTAGCCGAGGTACAGTCATTCATTTTTACATTTACAAAATCACCTACTTTATAATGCTCTTTTGGGAAGATAGCAACAATGTTCTGAGAGTTTCTTCCCATCCAATGTGCATCAGATTTTTTGGAAGAACCTTCTATTAAAATCTCTTCCGTTTTTCCTAAATGCTCTTCTGTTCTATATTTGCAATGTTCCCGTTGCAAAGCAATAACTTCTGCCAATCTTTTTTGTTTTACTTCTTCAGGAATGTCATCATCTAATTTTCTTGCAGCCATTGTTCCGGGTCTTTCCGAGTAGGAAAACATATAACCAAAATCATACTTTACATATTCCATAAGGGACAATGTGTCCTCGTGATCTTGTTGGGTTTCTGTAGGAAAACCTATTATCATATCTTGAGATATGCCACAGTTCGGAATTAGTTCTCTAATATCATCTATCAATCTAAAATACTCCTCCCTTGTATGCAGTCTATTCATAGCCTTGAGAATACGATTGCTTCCACTTTGCACAGGTAAATGTATATGATTGCAAATGTTTTTATATTTAGCCATAATCTTAATGGCATCTAGAGTCATGTCTTGTGGGTTGGATGTCGAAAAACGAATCCTCATTTTGGGTTGGGCAAGTGCTACCATTTCCAAAAGGTCGGCGAAATCCACAGCGGTAGCTTTTTGCATATCGCTGGCATTTACAAATTCTTTTTTGAGTCCACCACCATACCATAGATAACTATCGACATTCTGGCCAAGAAGTGTAACTTCTTTATATCCTTTTTCCCAAAGGTCGTTTACTTCTTCTATAATGGAGTGTGGATCCCGGCTTCGTTCACGGCCACGAGTAAATGGAACCACACAAAAGGTGCACATATTATCGCAGCCACGGGTAATGGAGACAAATGCTGTAACTCCATTGGTGTTTAGTCTAACCGGAGCTACATCCCCGTAGGTTTCGTCTTTGGACAAGATTACGTTTACCGCATTTCTGCCCTCGTCAATTTCTTGGATAAGATTGGGCAAATCTTTGTAGGCATCTGGTCCAACGACCATATCCACAATTTTTTCTTCTTCTAAAAACTTGCTTTTTAGACGTTCTGCCATACAGCCCAAAACACCCACTTTCATATGCGGATTGGTTCTTTTTACCTTATTAAATTTCTCCAGCCGCTTTCTTACAGTAAGTTCTGCTTTTTCCCTAATGGAGCAAGTATTTACCAAGACCAAATCTGCCTCATTTAAATTCTGAGTAGTATCATAACCTTCGTTGGCCAAGATGGAGGCTACTATTTCGCTATCGGAAAAATTCATCTGGCAACCATAACTTTCTATATAGAGCTTGCGGGAATTATTCTTTCCTTTTTTAGTGTTTAAGGCAGTTCCTTGAACGGTTTCGTCTATTATTTTTTCCATTAATTCTATCTTCCAATGGGTTTGCAAAGATAGTGCTAATTGGGAGATAGTGACAAAGTGACAGTTAAATATTTGACAAAAACTTAACGCAACGTCATCATAAGAATTCCATCTATGGTATAACAACTTAAAGAAATCAATCATGAAAAAGACATTTTTAATAGTATTGTCCTTTGTGGCACTGGGTTTTGTGTCCTGTGATAAAGAGGATAGTGAATATGCCGACTATTTGGTGGCGAGACCACTAATAATGACCAAGGCTGAATTTAGGAACAGTGTAGATATTGTATCGCCTTTGCCAATTAATGAATCTGGAAAAATCTATGCCTATAAAGATTATATTTTTGTAAATGACAAATATAAAGGGGTGCATGTTATAGATAACAGTAATCCTGTTTCTCCGCAGAAAATAGCATTTATAAAAATTGCAGGAAATGTGGATGTTTCTGTGAAAGATGATATTCTGTATGCCGATAGTCTTACAGATTTAATTGTATTGGATATTTCCAACATGGAAAGCATAACAATTGTGAACCGAATGGAAGATGTTCTCCGCGAGAATATGGTTTGGCCTTTTGAAGCTGATTTTATTGAGTATGATGGTTTGGATTATGAAAATGAAATTGTAGTAGGGTGGGAAACAGTTACCGAAAGAAGGTTAATTGAAGAATACGAACAAAGGTTTGGCGGTCCAGATGTTTTGTTTGCAGAAGTTGCAAATGATGCAGGAGGGAATACAGGACAGGGGGGTTCATTGGCCCGTTTTAAAATTGTTAACGATTATTTGTATGCAGTGGATAGTCATTCTATTAATGTGTTCAATATTTCAGACTTGGAAAACCCTCAGGATTTGGAAGATGTATATGCTGGTTTTGATATTGAAACCATTTTTAATAGGGATGACCAGTTGTTTCTTGGTAGTATGAGGGGCATGTATATATATGATATTTCTTCGCCGGCCACCCCAACTTTTATATCGGAGTTTCAACATGGCACAGCCTGTGACCCTGTAGTGGTGGATGGGGATTATGCTTATGTAACTCTTCGTGGAGGTAATCAATGCGGCGCAACGGAGAGTGGTCTTTTTATTGTTGATATTTCCAACATATCCAATCCAGTCTTATCTGAGACCTATGCCATGGATGAACCTTATGGGTTGGGGATAAAAGATGAGAAGTTGTTTGTCTGTGATGGTGCATCTGGTTTAAAAGTTTATGATAAGACGGATATTTCAGATTTAAAGTCTTTAAACCATTTTAAGGACATTATTACTTTTGATGTAATTCCCTTGGAAGAAAACTTGCTAATGGTTGGAGATGAAGTGCTTTATCAATACAAATATTTGGAAGATGGTTTAGAATTTATAAGTTCTCTGGAGTTAAATTAACCTTTTGAAAATAAAATTGAAACACCCTTTTTTAAGGGTGTTTTTTTATGCATTCCATTAGAGTAAAGGTTAAAATCAAAAAATTGATATACTTTTGTCACTTCAAAACCCAATGAATGGCAAAGAACTTAGTAATTGTAGAGTCGCCCGCAAAGGCAAAGACAATTGAGAAATTTTTAGGAAAAGATTTTAAAGTGGAATCCAGTTTTGGACACATTGCAGACCTGCCATCCAAAGAGCTGGGTGTAGATGTGGATAATGATTTTGCACCTAAATATATTGTTGATAAAGAAAAGAAGGCTCTGGTAAAAAAACTAAGGGATTTGGCAAACAAGGCAGAAACTATTTGGCTTGCGAGTGATGAGGATAGAGAAGGGGAAGCCATATCATGGCATTTGGCAGAAGAGCTAAAGTTGGATAAGGACAAAACCAAAAGAATTGTTTTTAATTCAATCACCAAAAGTGCCATCCAAAAGGCGATTGAAAATCCACGGGAGATAAACTATAATCTTGTAAATGCACAGCAGGCAAGAAGAGTTTTGGACAGATTGGTGGGATATCAATTATCACCTGTGCTGTGGAAAAAAATTAAGCCAGGACTTTCTGCGGGTAGAGTACAGTCTGTGGCAGTACGCCTAATTGTTGAAAGAGAAAGGGACATAGAAGCCTTTGATCCGGTAGCATCATATCGGGTTGTGGCACAATTTAAAACAAGTTCAGGTAGTGCTTTTTCCGCCAAACTGGGAAAAACTTTCACTACCAAAGAGGAAGCTGAAAAGTTTTTACAACAGAATATTGGAGCCAATTTTTCTGTTTCTAATTTGGATAAGAAACCAGCAAAAAAATCTCCAGCGGCGCCATTTACGACATCAACCCTGCAACAAGAAGCCGCAAGAAAACTTTATTTTTCTGTAGGCAGGACCATGCAGGTTGCCCAACGTTTGTATGAGGCCGGTCTTATTACTTATATGAGAACGGACAGTGTAAATCTTTCTGCAGAAGCCATTAATGCGGCAAAGGACGCAATAGAGGAAAATTACGGGAAGGAATATAGCAAGGTCAGAAAGTATACTGGAAAATCCAAAGGAGCTCAAGAAGCCCATGAAGCAGTGCGTCCTACGGATATGAAAAGACAGTCGCCGTCATTGGAACGGGACCAATCCAAATTATATGAATTAATTTGGAAACGTACTTTGGCTTCCCAAATGAGCGATGCGGAGTTGGAACGTACCAATGTAAAAATAAAGGCCAATACCCATTCAAATGAATTCAGTGCCAATGGAGAGGTAATTAAGTTTGATGGATTCCTTAAAGTATACATGGAAGGTCAGGATGAAGAGGATTTGTCAGAAGAACAAGAGGGAATGCTGCCAGCTATGAAAGTCGGGGATGCTCTGCAGAATAATTACATAACGGCAACAGAACGTTTTACAAGGCCGCCCTATAGATACACAGAAGCTTCTTTGGTCAAGAAATTGGAGGAACTTGGGATAGGAAGACCATCAACCTATGCCCCTACCATTTCCACAATTCAAAATAGAGGGTATGTGGAAAAAGGAACTGTTGAAGGAACTGAAAGAAAATATTCTCAATTGGTATTGGAAGCCAATGTGGTTTCTGAAAAAGGCTTAACGGAAACTATTGGGTCCGACAAGGGGAAATTAGTGCCTACTGATATTGGTATGATTGTAAATGACTTCTTGGTGAGCAATTTTGCTACCATTCTAGATTATAATTTTACTGCTAAAGTAGAGGAGGATTTTGATGAAATTGCAGATGGGAGTGAAGATTGGCAAAAAGTAATGCGTGAGTTTTATAAGGATTTTCATCCCAATGTTTTGGATGTTGAGGAAAATGCCGAAAGAGCAAGTGGCGAGCGTGTTTTGGGAACTGATCCAAAAACAGGTAGACAGGTTGCTGTAAGATTGGGAAGGTTTGGTCCTATGGTTCAAATCGGAACTGTTGAAGAGGAAGAAAAGCCATTATTCGCCAGTTTGTTGCCAGACCAATCGTTACAGACAATTACCTATGAAGAGGCAATGGAGCTTTTTACCCTTCCAAGAAAATTGGGAGTGTTTGAAGGAGAAGAAGTAGAGGCCAATGTAGGAAGATTTGGTCCTTATGTTAGGTTTGGAAAAAAGTTTGTCTCTTTGGAAAAAGGTGAAAGTGCTTTTGATGTGGATTTTGAAAGAGCCATTGAACTTATAAAAGAAAAGCAAAAGGCTGATGCGCCCATAACTACATATGAGGATAAAGATGTTACAAAAGGTGTAGGTAGGTTTGGCCCTTTTATAAAGTGGGACAGCATGTTCATAAATGTGAACAAGAAGTATGATTTTGACAATCTTTCCCAAGAGGACATCGAGGAATTGATAGAGGCTAAAAAACAAAAAGAAATTGATAAACTAGTGCAAGAATGGCCCGAAGAAAAAATACGAATAGAAAAGGCCAGATGGGGAAGGCATAACATTTTAAAGGGTAAAATAAAAGTTGAGCTATCCAAAGATGTTGATGCTAAAAAAATCACATTGGAACAAGCAAAAGAATTAATAGAAAAGAAAACTCCAAAAAGAAAAACAAAACCAAAGGCTAAAAAATAAATATGGCATTTGATTTTTTGATACCAGTTGCGGACAAGGTATTAGCCCATTGCGAACTTCTTCCGCCTCAGGCGCTGGGAAGCAATATCCATAAGCATACAGAGAGAAAGGGTCTTCCTGTTCTTGCCAATGCCTCCTTTGCGATAGTAGGGGTGTTAGAATCCAGAAATGCTTTTGAGAAAAAATTAGAACCCCTGAATATTTCTGAGATAAGATTGCAATTGTACAAACTAATGATGGGCAATTGGGACGCTACAATTGTAGATTTAGGTGATATAGAAGAGGGTGATAGTGTTGAGGATACCTACTTTGTGGTAAAGGAAATTGTTGCCGGTTTGTTGGAGGAAAATATAATACCTATTATTCTAGGAGCAACACAAGATATTACATATCCGGCATACAGGGCTTTTGATGGTATCAAGGACATGATAAATTTAGTGGCTGTTGACAGTAGGTTCGATTTTGGACAGGATGAAGAACTTATTTCTTCTAATTCCTATATGAGCAAAATAATTACAGATGCTCCCAACAATCTTTTTAATTTTTCCAATATTGGATATCAAAGTTATTTTAATGCCCAGGAAGAAGTGGATCTTATGGAGCGCCTGTTTTTTGATGCGTATAGGTTAGGGGATGTTTCAGCGAACATATCTTTGGCGGAACCTGTACTAAGGAATGCCCATATGGTAAGTATGGATTTAAGGGCCGTTAGGGCGAGCGATATATGTATGTCCAGTAATTTTTCCCCAAATGGTTTTAACGGAAGGGAAATATGTGCAATCGCTAGATATGCCGGAATTAGTGATAAAGTATCTGTCTTCGGAATTTACGAAGCTGAGAATACCTCACAGACATACCAATTGATAGCTCAAATTGTTTGGTATTTTTTGGAGGGTCATAACTATAGGGTGGAGGAGTCGCCCAATTCTAAAAATGAAGATTTCACAAAGTTCATTGTTCCCACTGATACAGAGGAATTGGTGTACTACAAAAGCCATTTAACAGAAAGATGGTGGGTAGAAGTGCCATCTATTTTAACTTCACATACTAAAACAAAATCACCTGCGTTATTACCATGCACCGAACAGGACTATCTGGATGCATGTAACCAAAATATTCCTGAAAGGTGGTTCAAAGCTTATAAGAAAGGCTTTAATTGATCAAAATATTTTTTAAGGATATATCTTTCTTACACAATATTTTAATCAAAAATTAGTTTTAGAGAATAATAATTGTATAACAATTTTTTTGAAGTCTTAATCCAAATTTAACCTAAAGTATGAAGAAGCTATTGTTACTATCTATAGCATTTGGTTTTTTACTCACCAGTTGTGGGTCTAAAACACAGGGGGAACTCGTAGGAGCCAAAGGAAAGAAGTGGTATCCTGAAAAACCCTATGGAATGGAACTTATTCCTCAGGGTGCATTCATTATGGGTAAGTCTGAAGAGGATATGGCAAAAGTCATGAGCGCACCAACAAAAACAGTAACTGTAAGATCGTTCTATATGGATGATACAGAAATAACTAATAGCGAATATCGTCAGTTTGTGGAATGGGTTAAAGACTCCATTACTAGAACCAAATTGGCCATCTTGGCGGATGAGTTAGGATTAGGTCCAGAAGATGGAGGTATTGGTGATTATGCATTTAAAGATGCAGATACAACCAAGATGTCTGTTTATGACAAATACATGATGGACAATTATTCTGGAATGGGGGAAACAGGTTATGAAGGTAGAGCTTTGAACATGGATGAAAATCTTGTTTGGGATACTTCTGATTATCCAGATGAGTATTATGCCGAAATTATGGACTCAATATATATTCCAGAAGAAGAGTCATATAATGGTCAAAGAACTGTAGATGTAACTATATTAAAATATAAATACAGTTGGATGGATATTGAAGCCGCTGCTCGTTCTAGATCAGGTAGTAGAAAGGATTTTATAAGACAGGAGGAATTGGAAATCTATCCAGATACAACTGTTTGGATCAGGGATTTCTCATACTCTTATAATGAGCCCATGCACAACGATTATTTTTGGCACGATGCCTATAGTGATTATCCTGTTGTGGGAGTTTCATGGGCACAGGCGAAAGCATTCTGTAACTGGAGAACCAAGTTCAAGAATGATGATCAAAAAGATAAAGGCAAACAGTTTGTAAATCAGTTTAGATTGCCAACGGAAGCTGAGTGGGAATATGCGGCAAGAGGAGGTATAGAAAGTGGAACGTACCCTTGGGGTGGTCCTTATGTAATTAGTGATACAGGTTGCTTTATGGCAAACTTTAAACCCCAGCGTGGAGATTATGCGGCAGATACGGCACTGTATACTGTAGAAGCCAAATCTTTTGAGCCAAACGATTATAACTTGTTCAATATGGCAGGAAATGTATCAGAGTGGACCAACTCTAGTTACGATCCAAACTCATATGAATATGTTTCAACGATGAATCCAAATGCCATATCTGGCGATAACGAAAGAAAAGTTATTAGAGGTGGTTCTTGGAAGGATGTTGCATATTTTTTACAAGTTAGTACAAGAGATTATGAATACCAAGATTCTGCTAGAAGTTACATAGGATTCCGTACAGTACAGGATTTTATGGGCGAAGAGGACCCTAAAGGAATCAGATAAAATTAATATTAACCTTATCTTAAATTTAACCAAATACTTATTATTTTTAACATTAAACTTAAATTAAATCTTAAATTATGGCACAGTCGAAATCAACAAAAAAATTATTTGCAATGGCCTATGGCCTTGGAGCTTCAGTCGTTATTATTGGAGCGTTATTTAAAATCCTTCACTGGGAGTTTGGACCTTTAACTGGGGGACTTCTTTTAGCTGTAGGTCTTATAACAGAGGCTCTTATTTTTGCAATTAGTGCATTTGAACCAATAGAAGAAGACGTGGATTGGTCTTTGGTATACCCAGAATTAGCGGGTGGACAAGCTAGTGGTAAGAAAAAGAGCGAAGCTCAGGAAGCTCAAGAAGCAGAAGGATTATTATCTAAAAAATTAGATAGTTTGTTAAAAGAAGCCGGTGTAGATGCCGAGTTAATGACAAGCTTAGGTTCTAGCATTAAGAACTTTGAAGGTGCTGCTAAGGGAATTGCTCCTACAGTTGACGCTATGGAATCTACTAAAAAGTATTCTGATGAAATGTCTCAAGCGGCAGCTCAAATGGAGTCTTTGAACAGTTTGTATAAAGTACAATTGGAAAGTGCTAGTAGACAAGCTTCTATCAATGAAGAAGTTGTTGAGAAATCTGGAGCACTTAAAGATCAAATGGAATCTTTGGCAACTAACCTTTCTTCTTTAAATGGAGTTTACGGTGGTATGCTATCAGCTATGAGTAAAAACTAATTAGTGTTAGTAAATAACAAATCCAAATCAAATTATTAATTAAACCTAATTAGAAAAACATGGCATCAGGAAAACAAGGGCCACGGCAGAAGATGATCAACTTAATGTATTTGGTCTTCATATGTATGCTGGCATTAAATATGAGTAAAGAAGTTCTTGCAGCTTTCGGCCTTATGAACGAAAAGATGGAGACTTCAAACAAAAAAACCGGAGAGAGCAATCTTGCCTTCTTGACAGGTTTGGAGACTAAAGCGACTGAAAACGAGGAAAAGTTTGGTCCTCTATACAAAAAGGCGCAAGAAATTAAGAGCTTGTCCCAAGAGTATTATGATTATTTAGAAGGCTTAAAAAAGGATATTACCAAAGATGTGGAAGATCCTAAAGATTATGCCGTAATGGATAAGTCGGATCACTTGGATGAAAAATTCTTTCAAGGTGATAACTTGGGTAAAGAAGGTAAAGAGTTCGTGAAGAGGATTACAGATTACCGTACTAAGGTTTCGGCTATTTTACCAGCAGAAATGAAAGAAGTAAAGACAGCAGTTTTAACTCGATTTGAAACTGGTGATGCTAATGGTAAAGTTGAGAAAAGAGACGGTACAAAGCAAGATTGGATCAATTATCATTATGAAGGTTTTCCTTTGATTGCTTCTTTGACCAAATTAACTGCCTTGCAGGCTGATATTAAAGCAACTGAAGAAGACGCTTTAAAATCTATGTTGGAAGGTCAGTTGACCAGTGAAATCTCTATGACCAACTATACAACTTTATTGGAACAAGAAAAGTCAGCTTACTATGCTGGTGAGAAGTTCACAGGAAGTATAGTGTTGGGACGTAAAGATGCTTCTACTAGACCAAATGAGGTAAACATTACTTTGGATGGTAGAAAGTTGACTGAAGGTAAAGATTTTGCTATCGAAGATGGTAAAGTAAAATTATTGGTAAGTGCAGGCGGCCCTGGAGATCATGAATTAAAAGGAAACTTGGTATTCTTGCAGGATGGTGAGAGAACAGAAGTGCCTGTGTCTCAAAAATTCGCGACAATTACCAAGCCAAATGCTGCTTTAATTGCTGCTGATAAAATGAATGTTGTATATCGTGGTGTTGCTAACCCAATGTCTATTTCCATTCCTGGAATTCCTGACAATAAAGTTTCAGCATCTGCTCCTGGTCTTACCAAGAGAAGTGGTAGTAAATATGTAATGAATCCTGGTAAAGGTAGAACAGTAAAGATTATCGCATCTGGTGTATTGCCTGATGGTCAACGTATCTCTACTCCTGCCGAGTTTAGAATTAAAGATATTCCAAGACCATCTGGTTCTATTAGAGGAGAATCTGGTAGTGCAAAAATGCCAAGAACAAACTTGGAGATTGCAACTGTTGGGGCCTTATTGGAAGATTTTGATTTTGACCTTAATCTTGCCGTAAGTGGATTTAAGTTTAAAGTGCCTGGACAACCAACTATCAATGTAAGAGGTAATAAGTTGGACGGTAGAGCTAAGTCAGCTCTTAGAAGGGCAAAAAGAGGTGATGCTGTTCAGATTTTTGACGTAGAAGCATACATTACCAATAACAGAGGCTACAAGTTGAAAAAAGTATCTCCTGTTGTTGTTGAAATTACAAACTAGTACGTAGTACGTTTAATATAAAACTTTTTAGTAGGTATTGTGCATAAGCGCAATACCTCTAAAAAGTAAATAATTAAAAAGTTAGAAATGAATTGGAAGAATGTTTTATTTATTGGAGCTGTAGCTCTGTTACCAATGTCCATGATGGCACAGGCAAATATTTTAAATGCCAAAAAGCCAACTGAGATTGGAGTAAAAACAGAAGCACAAATTGCTCAAGATAATGATGCTCCTCTAGAATATGCCTATGTGGATGAAAGGGATATTCTTTGGTCCAAGACTTTATGGGAAACTATTGATTTGGACGAGCGTGTTAATTTTCCTTTGTACTATCCTACGGATACTATTGATATAGGATCGGATAGAAGGTCGTTATATGATGTTTTTATGAAAAACATTAGAAACGGTAAGCTAACTGATATCTATGCAGATTCTTATTTTACAGAAAAGCGTACTCTTGATGATATTAGAGGTGCTTTGCAAAAAGTGGATACCACGGATTATGGATACGAACAGTATAATGCAGGTGAGCAAATTTCTCCCGAATATATTAACAAAAGAGACCTAACTGCCGCTGATATTGAAGAATATCATATAAAAGGTATTTGGTATTTTGACAAACGTTTAGGGGAATTAAAGTATAGATTGTTGGGTATTGCACCTGTGGCACCGGATGTTAATTTTATAGATGACGAGTCTATGGATTTAGAAGATGCCAAGGTAGAATTGTTCTGGGTTTGGTATCCAAGCGCAAGAGAGATTTTACATGAGGCCAAGGTATTTAACCAAAGAAATTCTGCACAACCCATATCCTATGATATGTTGTTGAACGCAAGAAGGTTCAATGCAATTATCTATAGAGAGGATAACGTTCATGGAGACCGTAAGGTGAATGACTATGTTACAGATAATGCTCTATTCCAGTTGTTGGAGGCCAAACGTATTAAGGAAACTATCAGAGATAGAGAACAAGATATGTGGGCTTATTAGTGAAAATAAATGAAATTATATTGATTCCAATTCAATTATAAAATAAAAACGCCGCACTTTAAGTGCGGCGTTTTTTATTTTTGTCCCATGTTAGATTATCTGGTAGTGGGATTGGGCTTAGCTGGAATCTCTTTTTGTGAGACGCTTGAAAAAAATGATAAGACCTTTGTGGTGGTCTCGGATGATTCCCAAAAATCATCAACTGTGGCCGGTGGCCTTTATAATCCTGTTATACTTAAAAGGTTTACTTCAGCATGGAATGCAGGCGAGCAATTGGATTTTGCTATTCCATTCTACAATGGTTTGGAAAATAGGTTGGGGGTTCAATTGGATTATAAAGTTCCCGTCCTTAGGAGGTTTGCTTCAATTGAAGAGCAAAACATGTGGTTTGAGGCATCGGACAGAATTGTTTTAAAGCCTTTTTTGTCAGCTAAGATTGTTTCAAACATAAATTCCAATATAGATGCACCTTTTGGATATGGTGAAGTGTTGGGGACGGGTAGGATAGATACCCAATTGTTGCAAGAAAAATATTGGTCTTACTTGGTTGAAAAAAAGAGTTTGGTACACGAATCTTTTCGGTTTTCTGAATTAGAACAACATGGGGATTATGTTTCTTATCAATCCCTTAAAGCTAGAAGAATTGTATTTGCCACTGGGTATGGCTTAAAAGGAAACTCTTTTTTTAATTATTTGCCACTCAATGGTACAAAAGGTGAGTTGTTAACCATTAAGGCTCCAAGTTTAAAAGAAGAAAGTGTTGTTAAATCTTCAATATTTATAATCCCTTTGGGAAATGACTTATACAGAGTGGGTGCCACATACAAATGGAAGGACAAGACCCATACTCCCACCCAAGAGGCCAAAAATGAACTTTTAGAAAAATTGAGTGTTTTTCTAAGATGTGATTATGAGGTAATAGACCACGTTGCAGGAATTAGACCAACAGTAGTGGACAGGAGACCTTTGGTAGGAAGGCATCCGCAGTACAGAAATATCTATGTGCTCAATGGTTTTGGTTCAAGGGGAGTTATGATAGGCCCTTGGGCATCGAACAATTTGTATAAGTATGTGGAAACTGGGGAATCATTACCAAAAGAAATGGACATTGACAGATTCACAAAGAAATATTTTAAAGATCAGGCTTTTTTCCCTTCTGGGTCATAACCAATAAATAGGTTGATCCAGATATTTCTAGATATTCTTATTATGAACGGCATAAAAATAATCATGGTAACAACAATTGCTATGAAAGTAGTTTTTAGTGAAGCTCCTATAAACAATTTGGAAATAATAAAGGCGGCCACGGCAAAAGCAATTCCCACCCCATAGCTTACATACATGGCTCCATAAAAAAATGAGGGCTCGATCTTGTATTTTGTACTACAATGGGAGCAACGCTCGTGCATTTTTAAAAGTTTGGAAACATTGTAAGGATTCTTGTTCAGATACATACTTTCTTCTTGACATTTTGGACAAGTTCCTGTTAAAATACTGTAGAGTTTGCTTCCTTTTTTTAACATTTGCAAAAGTTTTGACAAAACTACAGTTTCTCGTTAATTTTCATTGTAACAATAGTCACAAAATATGCTTAATATCCATAACCTTTCTGTTTCGTTTGGAGGAGAATATTTGTTTGAGGAAATTTCTTTTAGGTTAAATTCTGGGGACCGAGTAGGGCTCATCGGAAAAAATGGAGCGGGAAAGTCCACTTTGTTGAAATTGCTGTCCAAAGATTCTGCCCCAGACACTGGTGTTATAGCTTCTGATAAAGAGGTTAAGATAGGTTTTCTAAGACAGGATATAGATTTTGTGCAGGGAAGAACCGTTTTGGAAGAAGCCTACCAAGCATTTGAGGAAATAAAGAAGTTAGAATTACAATTAGATGACATTAACCATCAATTGGTAGAGCGTACCGATTATGAAAGTGAAATCTATCATCAACTTATGGTTGATCTTAACGATGTTACACATAGATATGAAATTTTAGGGGGCTATAACTACCAAGGTGATACAGAGAAAATTTTGCAGGGATTGGGTTTTTCACGCATGGATTTTGATAATAAAACCGACACTTTTTCTGGAGGCTGGCGAATGCGAATAGAACTTGCCAAGTTGTTGCTACAAAATAATGATGTTCTATTATTAGATGAACCTACTAATCATTTAGATATAGAATCCATTATTTGGCTAGAACAATTTCTAAAGAATTATGCAGGAGCAGTGGTGATTGTTTCCCATGATAAAATGTTTTTGGACAATGTAACCAATCGTACGATTGAGATTTCCTTGGGTAGAATATATGACTACAACAAACCTTATTCAAAATACCTGGTTTTGAGAAGTGAAATGAAGGAGCAGCAACTAAATGCACAAAAGAATCAGCAAAAAGAAATTCAGCAAGCTGAAAGGCTGATTGAAAAGTTTAGGGCAAAGTCTACCAAAGCTTCTATGGCACAATCACTTATCAAGAAATTGGATAAAATAGAACGTATTGAGGTTGATGAGGATGACAACAGTGTAATGAACTTACGATTTCCAATTTCCATTACCCCTGGAAAAATAATTGTTGAGATGGAGGAGCTTTCCAAAAGCTACGGAGATAAGCATGTGTTAAATGGTATTAATCTACTTATAGAAAGAGATAGTAAAACTGCTTTTGTGGGCCAGAATGGGCAAGGGAAATCTACTTTGGCAAAGATAATGGTTGGCGATTTAGATTTTGGAGGACATCTTAAATTGGGTCACAATGTTCAAATAGGATATTTTGCCCAAAACCAGGCGGAATATTTGGAAGGCAACAAAACCATATTGGATACCATGATAGATGCCGCTAACGAGAAAAATAGAAGTAAGGTCAGGGATATTTTGGGCTCATTTCTTTTTAGGGGGGATGATGTGGAGAAATATGTAAAAGTTTTATCGGGTGGAGAGCGCAATAGGTTGGCATTGGCCAAAATGCTCTTGCAACCTTTCAATGTCCTTGTCATGGATGAGCCCACCAACCATTTGGATATAAAATCTAAAAATGTTTTAAAACAGGCATTAATCAATTTTGAAGGCACACTAATATTGGTTTCACATGATAGGGATTTCTTGCAGGGTCTAACCAATAAAGTATATGAGTTTAAGGATAGAAAAATAAAAGAATATTTAGGTGATATTAACTTTTATTTGGAACAAAGAAAAGTTGAGGATTTTAGGGCCATTGAAAAAAAAGACGATGACGGCGGAAAGGCCAAACAAAAAAACAAACCAAAGGATACCAGTTACCAAGATGCTAAGGCGTTAAAGTCTTTAAAAAATAAACTAAGCACTATAGAAAGTAAGATTTCTTCCTTGGAAAAGGAAATAGGGAAAATAGACCATGAACTATTAATGGATTATGATAGCACCATAGCCAAGCCCAATTTCTTTGATGGTTATCAAAAAAAGAAGAAAACCTTGGAGGAATTAATGGAGAATTGGGAAAAAATCACATTGGATTTAGAAAATTACTCATAGACTTCTTTTTTTAACATACACCTAAAGGCTCTACACAACAGCTTTCTACATTTTCACAACAAAATTGGCCTGTTTGCTGCTGTTCAACGACTATTTTGGTATGTATAAGCTAATATTGTTAAATTTGTAGGACAAATCCTATAAATGTAAGATTTGATGTAATTTATCATTATCCCAAAATAATATAATAATGAAAAAAATTCTACCAATTCTAGCTATAATTTTAGTTGCAGGGCAGCTTGTTTTTGCCAATGTTTCCAGTAAGGAAAGAAGCGCATTATTGGATCTTTATAATGATACCAATGGTGCAGAGTGGGTTAATAAATGGGACTTAAGTGCTCCAGTGACCGAATGGTATGGGGTAAAAGTGATTGATGGTCATGTAGTGGAAATTAACTTGTTTAGAAACAACCTTAGTGGAGTCATTCCAAAAAGTATAAAAAAACTTAAAAATTTATCTCACCTTAATTTGGCATTCAATAATTTGGCAGGAGAATTTCCTAAAGAATTATCAGATTTGGAACAATTAAAAGTTTTAAAACTGGAAATGAACAGGTTAAAAGGTGTTATTCCCGATGAAATAGGAAGTTTAAAAAATTTAGAAGAGTTGTCTCTTTTTAATAATTTTTTAAATGGAAGCATTCCAGAAAGTATTGGGGATATAAAAAACTTAAAGGTACTTAATCTCTCTAGTAATAATTTAAAAGGAGAAATACCGGAATCCTTGGGTAACCTTACAATGTTAAAAAGTCTTGGCCTTTTTGAAAATACTCTAGAAGGGTCTATTCCATCAACATTGGGCAATTTGGCCCAATTAAAGGAGCTGGTTTTGGCCAACAATAATCTAGGAGGTGAAATTCCAAAAGAATTTGGCCAATTGGCAAGTTTGGAAATCCTTCAAATCCAAAACAATAAGTTTAATTCTTATAAAAGTTTGGAAATGATGAACACTAAACAATTTTTAGTTTTCGATTATGACAAAGAAGATGTCAGATTGGATTTTAAGGACATGGATTTCAGCAAAACAAGAATGGCTGACACAAAATTTGAAGAAGATAGAGATAATTAGTAATTTTTTATTAGTTAGTTTGAATTTAAAAGGATGTCCAATGGCATCCTTTTTTGTTTTAAATACTCTGTTATATTTAAGATATATTTAACAAGGCGGGCTTAAACTAATAGATAGTTTTGCAATCTAAATACCAATCTATTCTATCCTTTTATGAATCTCAGGAAAATTATTTTATCAATTTTAGGAGTCTTATTGATTATTGCTGCAATATATGCAGCTGGCCTAATTGTCAAAAGTAAAAAAGTACCGAAAGCTAGGCCAAATAAAGTAGTAAAGACAGTCTTTGTCGATACTGTGCAAAATGGTGTAGTCCCCATTATTGTGTCTGCTAATGGTAATTTGGTTGCAAAACAAAGAATGGAACTTTTTGCTGAGGTACAAGGTGTTTTTAGAAGAGGAAATAAACTCTTTAAAACGGGACAGGAGTATAGGGCAGGAGAAAGGTTAATAGGGATTGATGCTTCGGAATATTATGCCAGTGTACAATCGGCCAAAAGCAATTTATATAATTTGATTACTTCAATAATGCCAGACTTACGTTTGGACTATCCAGATGTTTTTCCAAAGTGGGAGGGGTATTTAAGAAGCTTTGATATTAACAAGAGTACCCCACCTTTACCAGAAATGACTTCGGAAAAGGAACAATTCTTTATATCAGGACGCGGTATTTTAACCAACTACTACAATGTTAAAAACTTAGAACAACGTCTTTCTAAGTATACAATAACAGCTCCATATAGCGGTGTTCTTACCGAGGCTTTAGTAACGGAAGGCACTCTGGTGCGTTCTGGTCAAAAACTTGGTGAGTTTATAAATACTGGAGTTTATGAATTAGAAGTGGCGGTTAGTAAAATACATGGAGAGCTTCTCAAAGTTGGGAAGGCCGTAGAGCTGATCAATTTGGATAGAACAAAAACTTATACGGGAAAGGTAGCTCGTATTAATGGTAGGGTGGACCAAGCTTCCCAAACAATAACTGCTTTTATTGAGGTAATAGATGATGAGTTAAAAGAAGGTATGTATATGGAAGCAAACCTTAATGCCAAAGAAGAAACCGATGCCATAGAGATTGATAGAGGGCTGCTATTGGAAAGCCAGCAGATTTTTGTGGTTAGGGATTCCATTTTGGACGTAATAGATGTAAGACCTGTTTTCTTTTCAGATAAAAAGGTTGTGCTAAAAAATGTTCCCGATGGTATTACAATTGTAGAAAAACCTGTTGTTGGTGCCTATGCGGGAATGCTAGTTAAAGTTTTTGATGAAAAAGGAACTACTGAACAAACCAAGGCTATAGAATAATGAGAAAGATCATATCCTATTTTATTAAGTACCATGTTGCGGTCAACGTTATTATTATTGCGTTTTTTATTTTTGGTATTGTTGGTGCCTACACCTTAAAATCTTCTTTTTTCCCACTTTCAGATTCCAAAAATATTTCTGTAAGTATTACATATCCTGGGGCCTCCCCTCAGGAGGTTGAAGAAGGTATAGTGCTTCAAATAGAGGATAATTTAAAAGGTTTGGTAGGTGTTGATCGTGTTACATCTACTTCTAGGGAGAATAGTGGCAATATCAATGTAGAGATAGAGAAGGGCAGGGACATAGATTTTATGCTTCTTCAAGTAAAAAATGCAGTGGATAGAGTGCCCTCATTTCCAACGGGAATGGAACCCTTGGTAGTGTCTAAATTAGAGGCTGTAAGACAGACCATAAGTTTTGCAATCAGTGGAGAAGGTATTCCCTTGGCAACCTTAAAACAGATAGGTAGACAAATAGAGAATGAACTTAGGGCAATAGAGGGTATTTCGCAGATAAGTATGTCTGGTTATCCCCAGGAAGAAATTGAAATTGCTGTTAATGAAAATAGCCTATTAGCTTATAATGTTTCTTTTTCCGAAGTGGCACAAGCAGTGAACAATGCCAATATACTGGTTACTGGAGGCAATATCAAAACTAATGAAGAAGAGTATTTAATTAGGGCCAATAATAGGAGTTATTACGGAGATGAACTATCGAATGTAATTGTCAGGTCAGATGCTTCGGGTAAAACGATTAGACTTAAGGATGTTGCCGTTGTAAGGGATAGATTTTCGGAAACACCAAATGCTTCTTATTTTAATGGAGAACTCTCTGTGAATGCCACAATCACCAGTACCAATACTGAGGATTTGATTTCTGCCGCCGATAAGGTGAAAGTGTATATCGAAGAATTTAACCAAAAGCACAATAATGTTCACCTGAGCATTGTGAACGATCTTTCCAAAGTGTTGAACCAACGAACTCAATTGTTAACAGAAAATGCGGTAGTTGGGATGATATTGGTACTTATCTTTTTATCTCTTTTCCTGAATACTAGATTGGCTTTTTGGGTGGCTTTTGGTCTCCCTGTGGCTTTTTTGGGAATGTTTGTTTTTGCTCCACTATTTAATGTTACTATTAATGTATTATCTCTTTTCGGGATGATAATTGTAATTGGGATTCTGGTTGATGATGGTATAGTAATAGCAGAAAATATCTATCAGCATTATGAAAAAGGGAAAACTCCTGTACAGGCTGCAATAGATGGTACAATGGAGGTTATTCCCCCTATTGTATCTGCCATTATAACAACGGTATTGGCATTCTCGATTTTCTTCTTTTTGGACGGAAGAATCGGAGAGTTTTTCTCTGAAGTTTCAGTAATTGTAATTCTTACCTTGGTTGTTTCTTTAGTTGAGGCACTAATAATTTTGCCTGCGCATTTGGCCCATTCAAAGGCTCTTCATTCAATGCAGCATACACCAAAGAAAGGAATCGCAAAAGTTTTCTTAAAGTTAAGGATAATCAATGCGGTGGGTGATCGTATGATGAACTGGATGAGAGATAGGTTGTACAGTCCGGCATTAAAGTTTGCTTTGCGGTATAAAATATTGACGTTTGCTTTTTTTGTAATGGCGCTAATACTCACATTTGGTTCTATTGGGGGCGGCATTGTTAGAACTGCTTTTTTTCCAAGAATTGCTAGTGATAGAATTGCCGTAGAATTGTCCATGCCCAATGGTACTAATGAGAAAATTACAGATTCCATTATAAGTTTGATTTATGATAAAGCCGAAATCGTGAATCAGGAAATGACGGATAAGTACTTGCAGGGTACAGATAAGATGTTGTTTGAAAATGTTATAAAGAATTTAGGGCCAGGTTCTTCTTCTGCAACATTGGTCATTAATATGCTTCCAGGCGAGGAAAGACCAGACGCCATTCGTTCAGATATGGTATCCAATAGATTGCAAGAATTGGTGGGGCCTGTAATTGGTGTGGAAAGTCTTATATATGGTTCAGGAGGAAATTTTGGAGGTAGTCCAGTTTCAGTTTCGCTTTTGGGAAGTAATATAGGGGAGTTAAAAGCAGCCAAAGCCGAACTTAAGTCGGTTATGGAGAATAATTCATTATTGAAAGATGTTGAGGATAATGATCCTGCCGGTATAAAGGAGATAAGACTAGAATTAAAAGAAAATGCCTATGCCCTAGGGCTTAATTTAAGAAATATCATGTCTCAGGTACGTGCCGGTTTTTTTGGAGCTCAGGCACAACGTTTTCAACGTGGACAGGATGAGATTAGGGTATGGGTGCGGTATGATAGGGAGAATAGGTCCTCCATAACGGATTTGGATGAGATGCGTATTGTTACCCCTAGTGGAAGTAGGGTTCCCTTAAATGAAATAGCCAATTATTCAATTGAAAGGGGAGATGTGGCTATCAATCATTTGGATGGGAGAAGGGAAATACAGATTTCTGCCGATATTAAAGATGTAGAGACTACAAGTTCTACGGATATTATGACTGATATTCGGACAAATGTAATGCCTGCAATACAATCAAGATATCCTACGGTCTCCGCATCTTATGAAGGACAAAACCGTGAAGCGGGCAAGCTCATGAAGTCTTTAAAGTTTGCTGGTCTTACTGTGTTGTTTTTAATTTATGTAACCATTGCCTTTACTTTTAGAAGTTTTAGTCAACCACTTATGTTGTTATTATTGGTGCCTTTTAGTTTAACAGCGGTTGCGTGGGGTCATTGGATTCATGGTTTTCCAATCAACATACTTTCTATGTTGGGCATTATTGCCCTGATTGGTATTATGGTCAATGATGGCTTGGTTTTAATAGGCAAGTTCAATAGTAATTTGCGGGAAGGAATGAAGTTTGATAATGCTATTTATGAAGCGGGTCGTGCACGTTTCAGGGCCATATTCTTAACATCAATAACTACAATTGCAGGTTTGGCCCCATTACTTTTGGAGAAAAGTAGACAAGCCCAGTTTTTAAAACCTATGGCCATTGCCATTGCCTATGGTATTGGTTTTGCAACCATATTAACATTGTTAATGTTGCCTTTGTTCCTATCCTTTAGCAATAAGGCAAAAGTTGTTGCAAAATGGTTAAAAACAGGAGATAAAGTAACAAAAGAAGAAGTAGAGAGAGCTATTAAGGAGCAAAATGAGGAACTGCATATGAAAGAGGAATTGCCACATAAATTAAACGGAGTACAGGAGTTATCCTCTAGTGTGGAGGAGAGCAATGCTGATGTGTCCCAAGTTTAAGAAGATAAAGAATAATGAGAAGAATCTATATTGTCCCCATTTTAATTTTCACTTTTTTTAGTAAAGGTAATGCACAAGAAAAATTGTTGTCCAAGGAAGAAGCCGTGGCCTTGACATTGGAAAACAATTATGGAATAAATGTCGCCAAGAATTTTGTAGAAATTGCAGAGAACAACAAAAGCGTATTGAATTCGGGTTATTTACCTAGTCTTACAGGAACAGCTGGGGCGAATTATAATAGGAGTGATTCCAACACGGAGTTTCCCGGTCAGCTTTTAGAGGATGGTAGCCTTAGGCCAGATGCCGAGGTCAATAAAGCAGAAAGTCAACGCTATAATTCTGGATTAAATCTCAATTATACGTTGTTTGATGGTTTGGGAAGATACTATAACTACAAAAGGCTAAAAGAACAATATCAGTTAAGCGAGTTGCAAGCAAGGGAAACCATTGAAAATACAATGCTTCAGCTTTTTAGTGTTTATTTTGAGGTTGCTAGGCTTACAGAAAACGAAAATGTATTGCAACAGGCCCTAGAAATATCTAAAAATAGGAACACGAGGGCAGAGTATGCCTTTGATTATGGGCAAAACACAAAATTGGATATTTTAAATGCCCAAGTGGATGTTACAAACGACAGTATAAATCTATTGAATGTTCAACAGCAATTAAGAAACACAAAAAGGGACCTCAATGTAATTGTAAACCAAAACTTGGAGGAAACTTATGTTGTGGATACTGTTGTTCGCTTTGTATCCAAATTAAGGTTGGAAGAATTTATATCCCAAGCACAGAGTAACAATGTGGCTGTCCTGCAAACAGAGAGAAATTTGAAGATAAATGAGTATGATATCAAAGTGAATAAATCTGGATATTTACCCACAATTGGTCTATCGGGCTCTTATGGTTGGAATTTAAATCAAAGTGCACCCTCCGCATTTTTTTCAGGGGTTGTTTTCCCGGGAACTAATACCACCTCGGTAAGTTTGGGACTGGGAGCTAGTTTAACTTGGAATTTATTTGATGGTGGAGGTACCACAGTTCGTGTAAAAAATTCCAAAATTGCTTATGAAAATCAAGAAATGTTGAAAAAGCAAGTTGAGTTGGAGGTAAACAGGGACATTCAAAACGCGATGGATATTTATAAGAATAGATTGAATATATATAACATTCAAGAACAAAATGTTTTGACCAATCAAAATAATTTTGAGCGTTCTAAAGAGCAGTTTCAATTGGGTAGGATTACCTCTATTGAATTTAGGCAGGCACAGATAAATCTGTTGAATGCCCAGACCAATAAAAACTTAGCAAAATATGATGCTAAATTGGCGGAGTTACAACTATTGCAATTAACAGGACAACTTTTAAATGTTGATTTGTAGCATTAACAATTATGTACGAACATTTTTTTCAGTGCCCTTATTGCTGGGAAGAAATATCTATGTTGCTTGATTCTTCAGTTCTTCTTCAGACCTATGTGGAAGATTGTGAAGTATGCTGTAATCCAATTGAGATAACGGCTCAGTTTCAAAATAACGAATTAATTCAATTTGATGTAACAGAATTAGGACAATAATGTCCTAGGTGCTGAAAACATTGCGAAAACATATTTGTTTAATCTTGTAATTTCAGTAAGTTTAACATTCACTTAAAAATTCAACCAGAACCAATCACTATGAAAATAAACGATAACTCACCATTTGGAACATACCATGCTTCTGAAAATAGATACGACGCTATGAAATACCGCCGTTGCGGTAATAGCGGAATTATGTTGCCCATGCTATCATTGGGATTATGGCATAATTTTGGCAACTCGGATGATTTCAACAAAGGACGAGATATTTTAAGAACTGCTTTTGATAATGGAATTTGCCATTTTGATTTAGCCAACAATTATGGGCCTCCATACGGGGCAGCGGAAGAAAATTTTGGACGTATGTTCAAAATGGATTTTGCTCCCTATAGAGATGAGTTAATTCTTTCTACAAAGGCAGGCTGGGATATGTGGCCTGGCCCATACGGTAATTTAGGCTCTAGAAAATATTTAATGGCCAGTTTGGACCAGAGTCTAAAACGTATGGGAGTGGATTATGTTGATATATTCTATAGTCACAGACGCGATCCAGATACACCTCTTGAGGAAACAATGGGTGCTTTGCATAGTATTGTGCAACAAGGAAAAGCTTTGTATGTGGGTATCTCCCAATACAATGCTGAGGATACAGCAAGGGCATATGCAATATTGAAAGACATGGGAACGCCATTGTTGATTCACCAACCACGATATAACATGTTTGATCGTTGGGTAGAAAATGGTCTAATGGATGTTTTAGGAGAAAAAGGAATAGGTTCTATAGCCTTTTCCCCTCTGGAACAGGGGATTCTTACCAATAAATATTTAAAAGGCTTTCCAGAAGATTCTAGAGCAGTAAAAGATGCAAGATACTTAAATACCAACCAGATAACACAAGAAGTGTTGGACAAGGTTAAAAAGCTAAATGATATTGCGGAAAGTAGAGGGCAAAGTTTAGCCCAAATGGCTGTTGCTTGGTTGTTAAAAGATGAGCGAGTATCCACAGTTCTTGTTGGAGTTAGTAGAACGGCTCAATTGCTGGACAATATAAAGGCATTGGAAAATCTAGAGTTTAGCAAAAGTGAGTTGGCCAAAATTGAAGACATTTTGAAATAGGTTTTCTCCATTTTGGAAAAGGGTTGTTCAGATTCTTAATTTTAGGTTAAGTCTTATGCTTTCTTAACCTAAATAAGCCCCTACTCGTATAGTTATCTTGTTGTATCCCATGTTTTGGTATTTTGTAAAACATGAAGGGGCAAAATATAATCACAATAATTCATGAATTTTGGGGTGTTTCACATTTCAATAGCCTTAAATTTTATATTTTGTAGCAAATATCAAAAATCAAACTATGCAAATAAAAGAATCCTCCGAAGTGTATGATGTAATCATTGTAGGCTCTGGAGCCGGTGGTGGTATGGCAACCAAACAACTGGCCGATGCCGGATTTAACGTTGCCGTTGTTGAGGCAGGACCTTTTTTTGATCCCGCAGATCCAGAAACTATGACCCAGTTAAAATGGGCCTATGAGTCACCACGTAGGGGAAAGGCAACAAAATTCAGGAATTTTGGGGCTTATGACATGGCCTATGGTGGTTTTAGTGTAGAAGGAGAGCCTTATACAGTTGAAAAAGGTACAGAATTTAGATGGTTTAGATCTCGTATGTTGGGTGGTAGAACCAATCACTGGGGGCGTATTTCTTTGAGGTTTGGCCCAATGGATTTCAAACATAAAGATGTTGATGGGCTTGGAGAGAACTGGCCAATAAGCTACGATGATGTAAAACCTTATTATGATAAAGTGGATAAGCTTATCGGTGTTTTTGGAACCAATGAGGGGCTTCCAAATGATCCAGATGGCTTTTTTCTGCCTCCTCCAAAACCTAGGTTGCATGAGCTTTTTTATATAAACGGTGCAAAGAAATCGGGTGTTCCTGTAATACCGGGAAGATTATCCATGTTGACAAAAAAAATCAACAATGATAGGGGGGTTTGTTTCTACTGTGGACAATGTAGTCGCTCTTGTTCTGTATATGCCGATTTCTCGGCAGGTAGCTGTTTAATCTTTCCAGCGCAAAAAAGTGGGGGCAAAGTGAAGTTGTTTGTCAACTGCATGGTAAGAGAAGTTACTACCGATTCAGAAGGAAAGGCAACAGGGGTTTCTTATATCAGTAAAGATGACAGAAAGGAATATAAGTTAAGGGGGAAAGTCGTGGTATTGGCAGCTTCCGCATGTAGTTCGGCAAGGATTCTTCTTAATTCAAAAAGCAAACAACACCCTAATGGTTTAGGTAATAGTAGTGACGTTGTAGGTAAATATCTTCATGATTCCACAGGTGCCAGCAGGGCTGGCTTTGTTCCGGATTTGATGAATAGAAAAGTGTCCTACAATGAAGATGGAGTGGGTGGAATGCATGTATATTCACCTTGGTGGGGCGATAATTCCAAATTGGATTTTCCCCGTGGTTACCATATTGAAGTTGGTGGCGGAATGGGCAATCCAAATTATGGTTTTGCGATGAACCCAAATGACTTCAACCAGTTTTTTGGATTAAAAGTTGGCGGTTATGGTGATTCACTTCGTGATGATGTAAAGAAATATTATGGGTCCGTAGTCGGCATGGCCGGTAGGGGAGAAAGTATTGCGCGTAAGGAGAATTATTGCGAAATAGACCCTACTACGGTAGATGAATTTGGTATTCCAGTTTTAAAATTCAACTACAAGCATTCAGAGTATGAGATAAAGCAGGCAAAGCACATGCAGGATACCTTTGAAGAAATTATACATAATATGGGTGGTCAGCCTATTGGTGATAAGCCAGGTGCTGAAAGGGATTATGGTTTACATCCCCCCGGTGATATTATTCATGAAGTAGGTACTACAAGGATGGGGGATGATCCAAGAACATCTGTAACTAACAAATTCAATCAATTACACGATGTAGATAATGTATTTATTGTAGATGCTGGTCCATTTACTTCCCAAGCAGATAAGAATTGTACCTGGACCATTTTGGCACTCTCATGGAGGGCTTCCGATTATATTATTGAACAATTGAAACAACAAAATATCTAGAAAATGGATAGGAGAAAAAGTATACAGACAATTATTTTGGGTGCAGGGGCAGGAGCCACAGGTTTAGCTTTACATGGTTGTAAAACAGAAACTACGGGAGATGTTGATGAAAATATTGCCAAGGGTGCTGAGCATTATTTTGGTAGGACGCCCGAGGAGCTGGAGGATATAGCTAGATTAAATGCAGAGAAATTATTCAGTGATCATGATATGGAGACAATCACCGCTTTAAGTTTGGTAATACTTCCACCAAAAGAACCAAATGGCGGCCCAGTAGAGGCAGAAGTTCCCGAGTTTATTGAATTTATGGCCAAGGACGAACCTGGATATCAACCTGTTTTAATCGGTGGCCTAATGTGGTTGGACCATAAAAGCAATACTGAATTTGGAACTGAGTTTAAATCCGCAACTTTGGAGCAAAAAAAGCAGATTTGTGATGAAATTTGTTATCATGATATAGAAAAGCCCATAAGTGAACAACCTTTGGAGATACAATTTTTTAAAATGATGAGGTCTCTTACCTTAACGGGATACTATACCTCAAAAGTAGGTATTGCCGATTTAGGCTATAAAGGAAATCAACCCAATGTGTGGGACGGGGTGCCACAAGATATTCTTGATCAACATGGAGTTTCTTATGATCCAGAATGGATTGCTAAATGTGTTGACCAAAGCAAGCGTGGAGATATTGCCGAGTGGGATGATGAGGGGAACCTATTGACTTAGACCTTACTCTAGTATTGGTAATGACCATAAAAACTAACAATTATATGGTCATTACTATCTTAAAGTGCCAGTGTTTTAATTAAGGAATAATTTTGTTTTAAGGTGTTGAATGCATTAGAAGGACCATATTGTGAGCAAAAAAAATATTAAAAATGGTCTTATCTTCTTTGCGCTATTACTTTTGACCTATGTATGGTATGCTATTGATTCTAGAATTGAATCAAATTATTTTCAACCTAAAGTTATAACTACCCACTACAATGGACAACAATATGTTGGTTCAGAAACTTGTAAGGAATGTCATTTAGACGTTTATAAATCTCATCTAGAGACTGCACATTATAATACTTCAGCGCCTGTCAGTACTAATAGTATATTGGGGAATTTTGAGCCAGAAGATAATACTTTGAGTCTTCAAGGTGTTGAATATCAAATGATTTATAAGAACAAAGGTTTCTATCAAGAGGCTATTTATAAATATCCAAGCAGAGATAAATCTACTTCAAAAATGGATGTTGTAATTGGTTCGGGAGTAAAAGGACAATCCTATTTAACATGGGAAGAAGATAAATTGTATCAATTACAAGTGTCTTATTATAGGCCAACTAACAGTTGGATAAATAGTCCTAGTTTCCCAGCTACCCATTATAAAAGGCCAGTGTCTGACGACTGCCTAAAATGTCATGTTACTTTTGCTAGAAATCGCGATTCTTTAGGTAAAGGCAATGAGTACTATAGAAATCAGATAATCTATGGTGTAGATTGTGAAAGATGCCACCAACCTGCAGCTAGGCATGTTATTTATCATAGAGAAAATCCTGAAGAAAAAGAGCCCAAACACATATTGAAGTTCAATGAACTTTCAAGACAGCATAGTTTGGATGCCTGTGCCCAATGTCATTCTGGGTTACGAGCACAAAGTTTAAAAGGGAGCCCTTTTTCTTATGTTGTTGGTGAAAATTTAGAAGAACATTCCAAGAATTTTTATACAAATAGACCTAATAATAAGTTAGATGTACATGCCAACCAATATGGTTTGTTAACCAGCAGTAAATGTTTTATTGAATCTGAAAATATGGATTGCGTAACATGTCATAACACACATAAAAATCAAAGGGGAAATGCGTCTTATTTTAATCAAAAATGTCTGGAATGCCATAATCAAGGTTCAATAGTATGTGGTGCTGAGTTTAACGAAAGGAAAAAAATGGGAAATAATTGTATTACATGCCATATGCCAGTTTCTCCCTCTAAATCTATGATGGTAAAATTAAACGATACTCTGGAAACCTCAGTGTATGTCAGAAGCCATTTAATAGGTATTTATGATCAAAAAGAAGCGCTTCAGGAATAGATAAGTCAGTGCGGCGTAATATAGGAAGGTTGTTGTTATATGTGGTCAAAGAAGAAAAGACCTCTAAAATTCATGAATTTTAGAGGTCTTTTCTTTTAAATATCAACTATTCCGAAAGCATTGAAATAAATTAGAATATTGAAAATATATAAGACTTTTTTTGGCTTTTAAATAAATTTCAAAATGGAATAATTCTAATTTGATATTTATAGGTGCAAATTCATGATTATATCAATACTAACTTAAACTTAAACTTTTTATGAAGATTACACTATTAAAGAGCTTTTTGCTAATGGGGGCATTTCTATGTTTCGGATTGGTAAAAGCACAGACGGTAACGGGAAGCGTTACTGATGGATTAGGGCCATTACCTGGGGCCAATGTTCTGGTAAAGGGAACAACTAATGGTACCCAAACAGATTTTGATGGTAATTACACATTAAACAATGTGGAGAGTGATGCAGTTTTAGTGTTTAGCTACATTGGATTTAAAACTATGGAAGTATCTGTAGATGGACAGTCCAATATTAGTGTGACACTAGAAGAAGATGCAAGCCAACTTGATGAGGTTGTGGTTACTGGGTACGGTACACAAGCAAAAAAGGATTTAACAGGAGCTGTTGCTGTTGTTGACACCGACGAATTATTGGCAGTTCCGGCTACCACTTTCGCACAGCAGTTGCAAGGCAGGGCAGCGGGTGTTAGTATTATTAATGATGCAAGACCAGGTGGAGAGGCAACAGTCCGTATTCGTGGTTTTGGTACAGTTGGAAACAATGACCCTCTTTATGTAATCGATGGGGTGCCTACGCAAGCGCAGGCAAACTTAAATCCCAACGATATTGAATCATTACAGATTCTTAAAGATGCCTCTGCTGCATCTATCTACGGTTCAAGGGCTGCAAACGGAGTTATTATTATAACTACCAAAAAAGGAAAATTAGGAACACCCACTATTTCTTATAATACCTTTTATGGTATTCAATCAGCGGAAAAAGACCCAGAAGCATTAAATGCGCGTGAATTGGGAGAGTATTTATATTTAGCTGATTTATATGCAGGTAAAACACCAGGTCATGGTCAGTATACTTTTGGACCTAATGGTGAGGTGTCTATTCCGGACTATGTTTTTCCAAGTGCAGGAATGGAAGGTGATGCTGGGGTAAATCCAGACTTGTATTCACTTGTTGATGGTAATATTTATGCTATTACACGATCTGCCGATACCAATTGGTGGAATGAGATAACAAGGTCTGCGCCTACACTAAGTCATAACATTTCAGCATCGGGAGCAACAGATAAAGCCAGATATGCTTTTTCAGTTGGATATGTTTCTACGGATTTCATTACCAAGTTTGCTAGTTATGATAGGGTATCACTTCGTGCAAATACAGAATTTAAAGGGTTAAGTGATAAGTTGACAATAGGAGAAAATTTCACAGCTTCTTTTGATAATTTAAAAGGTGAGTTTAATAATGATGAAGAGCAAAATGCAGTATCAGCATCATATAAACACCACCCTTTATTACCCATATATGATATAGCTGGAAATTTTGCTGGAAGTAGGGGGGCTAACCTTGGTAATAATTTTAATCCATATGCAAGCCTTAAAAGGAATGAGGATGATCGTAGGTTTCGTTTAAGACTTTTGGGGAATGTTTTTGGGGAGTATGCAATTACTCCAAATATAAGTATGCGCTCTAGTTTTGGTGTTGATATTCGTGCACAACGACAAAGGGACTTAGGTCGTCCACAACCAGAATATGTAGAGGGTAACTTTATAAATGAATCAAACGCTCGTGAGGAATATGAATATCAATGGACTTGGACCAATACGTTGAGTTATTCAAAGACCTTTAATGAGGTTCACAATTTTCAAGCCTATGTAGGGGTAGAGTCAATTCAGCAATTTGAAGAGCGTTTTGGTGCGGGTCGCCAGCGGTTTGCTTTTGAAACGGCCAACATTCTAAGTTATCTTGATTTGGGTAATGCCACAACTTCTTCTAATTATGGATATGTAGAACAAGATTACTCTCTTTGGTCCCAGTTCGGTAAATTAAACTATGATTATGATGGAAAATACTTGGCTCAATTTATACTGAGAAATGATTCATCTTCTAGGTTTCAAGCTGCTTCAAGAAGTGCTGTTTTTCCAGCCTTTAGTTTAGGTTGGAGAGTTTCTGATGAAAACTTTATGGAAGATGTAGAATGGATTAATGACTTAAAATTACGATACGGATGGGGACAAACGGGTAACCAACAAATTGGTGATTATAATGCTTTCACTACATTCCGTTCAGACATTCTAACAGGTGGGTATCCAATTGATGGTTCAACAGGGTCGCCTACAATTGGTTTTTCTACAAGAGCATTTGGTAACCCTAATGCAAAATGGGAGACCACTACATCCAATAACTTGGGTCTGGATTTGGTGATGTTCGACAGTAAGGTCAATTTCAACCTTGATGTTTGGAACCGAATTACAACTGATATGTTATTTCAGGTCCCTGTGGCCTATACGGCAGGTCAAGCAGATGAGCCAAGATTTAATGTCGGTGGTTTAACGAATAAAGGTATTGACTTAGGTTTGGGCTATAGTGACCAAAAGGGTGATTTTGGATACAGTATCAATGCCAATTTATCCGCTTACACAAATAATGTTGATTATTTGAGCGATAGTCCAGATACAAGGTTTTTTGGTAGCTCTAGGAGGGTTCCAGCTCTTACGGTTACCCAGGCAGGATCACCATTGTCTTCGTTTTATGGTTTCAAAACAGAAGGTATATTCCAATCTCAGGCAGAAGCAGATGCTTGGCCAGAATATGGAGACTATAATGCACCTGGTAAGTTAAAAGTTACCGATATTAATAATGATGGTGAAATCAATGATGATGACCGTACTGTTATTGGTAATCCTCACCCAGATTTCACATATGGTATAAACATTGACTTAACGTACAAAAATTTAGCTTTAAATATTTTTGGTAATGGATCTCAAGGAAACGAGATTTACAATTATGTACGCTATTTTGCAGATTTTAATACCTTTCAAGGTAATAGATCAACACGCGCCCTTTATGATGCGTGGCAACCTAGCAACCCTACAGCTCCAGTTGCTCAATGGACAGCGGCTAACCCAGGGGCTACTACACCAATTATGGATGCCAATGATCAAATAAGTAGTAGACCTTCTTCATACTTTATAGAAGATGGAAGCTTCTTTAGACTTAAAAATGTTCAATTAACCTATAATTTTCCTGAAAATGTACTTTCAACAATTGGGTTAGCAAGAGCAGCTATTTATGTACAAGGTCAAAACTTGGCTACGTTTACTAAGTATTCTGGTTTAAACCCTGAAATACAAACAGGTAACAATACCAATCTTGGTTATGATGGTGGATTCTTGCCAGTGTCGCGTACCTTTTTATTGGGTCTTAATGTAACTTTAAATTAATTAATGCAAAATATATATATTATGAAAAAAAGAAATTTAATCTTCACCGCCTTACTCACCATCATGGTGTTTGTTACAGGTTGTAGTGATGAATTTTTGACCCGAGAACCTCAGGGAAGTTTCAGTGAGGGCGACGTAGCAACTCCAGAAGGAGTTGAGGGGCTACTGCTTGGAGCTTATAATATGTTATCTGGAGGTGGCCTTGAGGGACAAACCTGGCATAGTGATATTCATGCTTGGGTATTTAATATCGCTTCGGATGATGCATTAAAGGGCACAGACGCAGGGGATCAACCCGAACAGTCTTTTATCGAAGCATATGATTTTCAATCTTTCAATATTCACATTAGAGATAAGTGGAGAGGACTATACAAAGGTGTTGCAGCAACCAATAATGTAATCAATACCGTAGCAGTTGTTGAAGATATTAGTGAGGCTGATAAGGCACAAATTATTGCTGAAGCACGATTCCTAAGAGGATTGTTCCATTTTGAGGCAAGAAAAATGTGGAGAATGCCAACCTACGTTAGTGATGCAGATTTTGTATTGAATGATTTGGAAAGTACCAAAGTACCCAATGACAGAGAAATCTGGCCATTAATTGAAGCGGATTTAGAAGCTGCTGCCGCTGTTCTTCCTGCTTCTCAAAGTGATGTTGGAAGACCTACCAGCTGGGCCGCGAAAGCTTTTTTGGCAAAAGCAAAAATATATCAGGGTTTCGACGCCAGTGGAACGCCAAATATTGCTAAAATGGGCGAAGCAAAAGTGATTTTGGATGATATTGTTGATAATGGACCATTTACATTAGTGGATAAGTTTGAAGATAATTTCTTGGTAGCTACACGTAATAATGCAGAATCTATTTTTGAAGTTCAATTTGCTATTAGTAGTGCCTCTGGGGATAATTCAAATAGGGGAATTGGTTTAGCACACCCTTATACGGACCCATGGGGTTGCTGTGGTTTTTATCAAGCTTCTCAGAACTTGGTGAATGCTTATAAAACGGAAAATGGATTACCTATGTTGGATACCTTTGATGATGCCGATGTCCCTGCTGATGTAGATGAGACAACTACACTTTCAACATATACCGGAACCTTAGATCCAAGATTGGATCATACAGTAGGCCGCCCAGGTATTCTATATAAAAATTTCAAAATTTATCAAACTGATTTTGTTCGTGACCTATCGTATGCAGGGCCATTCTTCTCTATGAAGCATGTTGCAGAGCCAGAGGCTTTTGGACAAGGTGGATGGGGTAACCTTTCTGCCAACAACTATAGATATATGCGTTTGGATATGATTTATCTGTGGTTGGCTGAAGCAGAAGTTGAATTAGGTGATTTAGAAAGAGCTAGAGAACTGGTTAATTTGATTCGTACTAGAGCTGCCAATGCTGATGGTTTTGTGCCAAGAGCTGTGCAAGGTGCAGAACGTAACGACTTTACAGTGGAAGCGGGAACACCTGCGGCAAATTATGATATAGCTACTTATGACACGGCATGGACAGACCCTGTAGAGGCAAGAAAAGCGGTTCGCTTTGAAACTAGATTGGAATTTGCAATGGAAGGTCACCGTTTCTTTGATCTACAGCGTTGGGGTGTATCTGCAGAGGTATTGAATGCTTACATAGCTAGTGAATCTGAGCACAGATCTTATTTAGTTGGAAAAACTTTTACAGCTGGGAAACATGAGTATTTTCCAATTCCTATTGAGGCAATCGATAGGTCAGCAGTTGAAGGGCAACCAACATTGACTCAAGATCCCGCTTATTAATTAGAATTAGCATCATTTTTAATAACGATGCAAAATAAATTAAGACCATGCGGGACATAACCCCCATGGTCTTTTTTTGTAATTTACAAGCTCAGGAGCAGTCTCTAAATACACTTTTAGGCTCATATTAACTATATTATTGAATTCTATTTCTCTGTTTTAATAGCTCATGAAGAAAATCTACAACTTAGTACTTATACCTATATTTTTGGTTTCTTGTAATAGGAATCAAGAAAAACTTTTTAAACAAATTACATCTGATGAATCGGGAATTACGTTCAATAATTCAATTGTTGAAACGGATAGTGTGAATATTTTAACAGAGGAATATATTTTTAATGGTGGTGGTGTAGCTGTTGCTGATTTTGATAATGATGGCCGACCAGATCTTTTTTTTACTGGAAATCAAGTGTCAAACAAACTTTATTTAAACAAAGGAGATTTTAAGTTTGATGAGGTTTCTTTAGAAGCAGGTGTGGAAGCAACAGATAGATGGTGTACAGGGGTGACAGTGGTGGATTTAAATTCAGATGGATTTAAGGATGTATATGTTTCTGCGGCAATGTCTCGAGATGCAGAAAAAAGGGCAAATATGCTTTTTATTAATCAGGGACTAAACAAAAGTGGAACTCCAACATTTAAAGAAATGGCCAAGGAGTATGGCATAGCTGAATCTGGCAACAGTATGGGAGCTGCTTTTTTTGACTATGACAAGGATGGTTTTTTAGACTTATATGTGGTAAATAATGAGCAGGTGCATGCGCTGCCAACAAACTTTAGACCAAAAGTAATAGATGGTTCAGCAGTTAGCAATGACCGTTTGTACCATAACAATGGGGATGGAACTTTTTCTAATGTTACTCTTGAAGCAGGTATTACTATTGAAGGGTTTGGGCTTGGTATTGCGGTTGCCGACATTAACTATGACGGCTGGCCGGATTTGCATATATCCAATGACTACTTAACAAATGATTTACTGTATATAAATAATGGGAACGGTACTTTTTCCAATAACATAAAAAAGTATATAAAACATCAAAGTAAGTTTTCTATGGGGTGTGATATATCTGATTATAACAATGATGGCTTTTTAGATATAGTTACATTAGATATGTTGGGTGAGACAAACTATAGAATGAAAACTACAATCGGTCATAATAATTATATCAATTATGTTATGAACAAAAGATATGATTATGAGCCCCAGTACATGAGAAATATGCTCCATCAAGGGAACGGTAATGATGTGCCTTTTAGTGAGGTTGGTCTTATGGCTGGTATGGCAAAAACAGATTGGAGCTGGTCTCCTTTGTTCATGGATGTGGATAATGATGGATATAGGGATTTGCTCATTACCAATGGATTTCCTAGGGATATAACTGATAAGGATTTTGGGGATTTTAGAGTGGGAATAGCACCTTTTCTTAGCCCAGACAAGATATTGGACTCCATACCTATAGTTAAAATACCTAATTATGGGTTTAAGAATAGCGGGAATGGGTTGTTTGAAGATATGAGTGAGACATGGGGCTTAAACATACCTTCATTTTCTAATGGAGCAGTCTTCGCGGATTTAGATAAGGATGGGGATTTGGACTATGTGGTCAATAATATTAATGAGGAGGCATTTGTTTTTAAGAATAACCAAATAGGTGAAAATTCCAAAAACGGCTTTCTTAATGTAATGTTGAAAGGCCCTAAGAATAATGAAATGGGCCTCGGAACCAAAATAGTGGTAAGATATGGAGAAGGGCAAGTTCAATATTATGAACATTATCTAACCAGGGGATATATGTCTTCAGTAGATGAAATTGCACATTTTGGAATTGGAACATCCAACACTATTGAATCAGTTGAGGTATTATGGCCCGATGGAAGATTTCAAAAGCTACAAAAGGTTAAGAAGAATCAAACCCTTTTATTGGATTGTCAAAACGCAAAACCAACTGAATTTTCATCACTTCCATTTCCATTTGTTCAAAAAGAAGTGAAGCAAAAAATGTTTGTTGAAGTATCAAAAGAATTAGGAGTGGATTACATTCACAAAGAGGGAGATATTGTGGACTATAGCTTGCAAAGAATATTACCTCATAAGCTCTCTCAAAATGGACCTTGTATTACAGTTGGGGATATAGATGGTAATGATTATGAAGATTTTATAGTAGGAAGTTCCTCCACTTATTCTCCCGTTATATTTTTTCAAAAAGAAGATGGCACTTTCTCTGAAAAACCCCTTTTCATGGAGGTAGAAGATAAAATGTATGAGGAGGAAAGTATGGTTTTGTTTGATTTGGATAACGATGGTGACCTAGATTTATATTTAGTTTCTGGCAGCAATGAATTCTTGGGAAGAGAGAATCTGTATGTTGATAGGCTAATGATAAATGACGGACAAGGAAATTTTACTTTTTCAACAGATAGAATGCCCAATATAAGGGCAAGTGGTTCTGTTGTTAAAGCACAGGATTTTGATAATGATGGTTTTCAAGATTTATTTATTGGCGGGAGAACGCCAGTAACCCAATATCCTATTCCAGACAAAAGTTTTATACTAAAAAACAATGGTGGAAGGTTGGAAGATGTTACCGATGTTTTTGCCAAAGAACTTGGAAATATAGGAATGGTTACCGATGCTGTATGGGTAGATATAAATAATGATGATTTGCAGGATTTGGTTGTGGTTGGGGAATTTATGGCGATTACTGTTTTTATAAATAATAAGACTTCGTTTTCCAAATTGGAGACAACAGGATTGGAAAATTATTTAGGTTGGTGGGAAAGTATTGTTTCAGGAGATTTTGATAAGGATGGAGATTTTGATTTTGTGGTTGGGAATATGGGTTCTAACAATTTTTATCAACCATCTAAAGAACGACCCGTAACTTTGTTGGCAAAGGATTATGATAATAATGGGAGTGTGGACCCGGTAATGTTTACCTATTTAAAAAACAACAATGGTGAGTATGAATCATTTCCTGTTAATTTTTGGGGTGATCTTTTTGGCCAAAGTCCTTTGTTCAGGTCAAAATTCAATCTTTATAAAGAGTATGCCAATACTCCACAAAAAGATTTATTGAATGATGAAGAGTTGAAAGGGGTTACTAAATTAATCGGCAATTATGACAGAACAAGTTATATTGAAAACTTGGGAGATGGGAAATTTAAGCTCCATACACTACCTCCAGAAGCCCAAAAAGCACCTATCAATGGAGTTGTAGTTGTTGATGTTGATAATGATGATAACTTAGATTTGTTATTGGTGGGCAATGATTTTGGAAATGAGACTTTTATTGGAAACCATGATGCTTTTAATGGCCTTTTCTTAAGAGGTGTGGGAAATGGTGGGTTTCATACGGTAAAAGAGCTAGAAAGTGGTTTTGTTGTTCCTGGAGATTCCAAGGCAATAACTCAAATTAAAAGTGCCAAAGGAGGCTCATTATATATAGCTACACAGAATAGAGGGGAGATTTTAGTGTATCAAAAAAGGTAACTTATTTATACTTTAAAACACATATGGAAATAGGTAATTCTGCATTCTCCAAAATTCATGAATTTTAAGGTGTTTGAGGGTGAAATCTTATGTGTTCGGATGTTATTGCTGTAAATTTAGTCCAACCTAATACATAATCATAATATGGGTCTTACGGCTATAGAACGGGTATATGCCATCTGAATATTTTAATATAAGGAAAGACGTCTATTTTGAAAAATTAGCGAGTTAGTTTAGTTTTTAATTTTTCTTGAAAGGTAATATCAATTTTGATATTACCTTTCATGTTTGATATAGAGACTATTCTAAAGGAGATTTACATTTTTTGCCCAAATATATTAGACCAACTTACTCTCATTTATGTTGGACTCGTTGTTAAGCTCATTGATGAAGTAAGAAGGTAAGATTCCTTGTCTCTTTTTAAATGCAGCATTAAAAGTGTTTAAATTATTGTAGCCCACCGAAACAGCAATGTAACTTAATTTACTATTTCTAAATTCCTTGTCTTTAAGTAATTTTCCTAATAAATAATTTATTCTTAGCTCATTGATATAATTATTGAAGTTGGAACCTTTTTCTTGGTTTATTACTTGGGACAGGTATTTAGAATTTGTTTTTAGTTTTTCCGATAGTTGGTGTAGATTGCAATTTGAGTCAATAAAGAAATTTTCCTCTTCAAGTTTTTCAAGTTTATCCAATATAATATCTTTTATATTGGAGTCTATTGAGGTGTTTGTTTTTTGGGACAAATTTTTTTGTAGGGCCTTCTTTTTTTGAATCTTCTTTTTTTGATTGTCATCCTCTATTTTTAATTGAATTTCAGCAAGTTCAATAGTTCTTCTATATAACAACTTATTTTTCTCTTTTACTTTTACATATGAGAAAATAACAAATGCAGTAATGATCAGTATAAATGTTAGTATTGTTGTTATGGTGTTTAGTTTGGCTTGGTGGGCTACATTTTCTAGCTCTAATATTTTTTGTTTTTGGGTAACTTCTTTAATCTTTCTTCTTGTTTCTAAAATTATTATTCTTTGCTCTTTTTCATTGGTAAACAGTGAATCTTTAATGGCTTTGTGCAATGTTTTGTATTCATAGACTTTCGAAGGCTCATTAACTTTCTCGTACAAATCAACTAAAACAAGACTGTTGGATTTTATAACATCGAATGCATCAATATTTTCAGCAGCTTCAATACTTTTCTCGTAGTTTAAGATTGCATTGGTTGTATCACCATTTTTTAAGTGGAGTTCAGCTTGCAATATTAGGGCTCTTGGAATTCTAAATCTATAATTGTTCTCAAAGTTCATGGTTAAGGCTTGGGACAAATAATCTTGAGCTTTTGTAAGCTCCCCATTGACCATATAAATATCTGCCATGTTCATATAAACAATACTTTGTATGTAACTTCCAGGCGGATATACTTTCTTTTCCATTTCTAAATAAAAGGAATATGCTTCCAATGCTCCATTGATATTGTTCAACTTTGCGGACATCCTGGCTATTTCATCTACCTTTTGGAATAGAATATGTACTTGCCTGTCTTTTATTAAGTAGTCCAAGCCTCCGAGACAATGGCTTAAAGATTTTTTATAGTTTTCAATTCTTAGGTAATAATGGGATAAAGCCGCATGGGCTTTCATAAGAATGTATTCATTATTGGTTTTTTCCGCAGTGTCCAACAAGTTTAGACCAGTCTCTAGAGCTTTATCGTATTCTCCTTTTTCTGTATGGATATCCGATTTTAATGTTTTTAAGTCTGCAAAGGTCTCAGGAAATTTTTCATAGCTAATTATTTTTTCTATTTCCTGTATTAGCCCCATGGAATTATAAAAATCCCCTTGTATAAAAGACAAATATGCTTGCTTGTACCTTGCCTTGTATTCACCTTGTTTATCCCCAATATTTTTGGATAGTTCTAGGGCCTCTCGGTTATATTTTTTGGCTAAGTCAATATTTTCGTATTCATTTAAAATGCAAAGCTTTAGTAATACATTTACTTTTTCCTTTCCTTTGGTTTTTTCCATTTTGTCCAAAAGAAATTTTGAGGTTGCAAAATCATCGCGGTACCTATCTTTATTCTCAATTAATTCCTTTATCCTGTCAAAAGAGATTTTTATAGAATCTTGTTGGTTTGTTTGTGCGTGTAGAAAAAAGCAATTTATGGATAGGGATAAGAACAATAATATTTTGGGTAGATGTTTCAAAGGAATTCTTTTAAGCTTTTAAAAGTACAAATTAAACTTAGGTTATTTTTTCTAAAAATGGATATCGCCAGTATAAAGAGGGACTATATATTATATTCCGAATTATGCTTTATTTCTTTAAGCACGAATGAGCTATTTAAAACCCCGATGTTTTCAATTTTGGAAAGCTTATGCTTTATAAAATCATGATAATCTTCAAGACTTCTTATATTGATTTTTAAAATAAAATCTATTTTACCTGCCATATGATGACATTCTTGTACCTCTTTTAAGCTTTGTATTTGGGTTTCAAATTTTTCAATAAAAGCTTCATCATGATATCTCATGGAAACTTGGCAAAAAGCTGTTACGGGAAGGTTAATGCGCTTTTTATCCAACAGTGCAACATATTTTTTAATATAACCTTGTTTTTCCAATCTTCGGATACGTTCATACACGGGAGATATAGTCAAATTAAGACTTTGCGCAATTTCCTTTGCAGTTTTTTTGGCATTTTTTTGTAAAATCCTAAGAATGGTGATATCGGTTTCATCCAGTTGTTCCATATGTAGTACAAAGTTGATGTCGTTTACAATTGAATGTAATATAAAGTAAAAAAAATGTTTAAAATATAGTTTGTCAATAAAATTAACTGTAATACTATAAATAATAACATTTAATAATTGTTTTGTTTATTTTTAGCAAGAAATAATGCTTGTAGACAGGAATGAAAAAAACAATTTTAGTAATTGGAGCCAATGGACAATTGGGAACTGTATTAACACAGTCACTTCAACTTAAATATGGAAAGGAAAATATTGTTGCTTCAGATTTAAGACCTAGGGAAAATTATGATGGAATTTTTGAGATATTGGATGCTACCGATGTACGGGCCCTGGAGAAAGTTGTCCTTAAATATCATATTGGGGAGATATATCATTTGGCTGCGATACTGTCTGCCAATGGAGAAAAAGACCCTTTGCATACATGGGGAGTGAACATGAAGGCATTATTGAATGTTTTGGAGGTTTCCAGACACAATGGCATGGACAAGGTGTTTTTTCCAAGCACAATTGCTGTTTTTGGAGAAGGGGCATCACAGGAAAACACATGTAACAATGAACCCTTACATCCACTAACCTCTTATGGTATAAGTAAAGTAGCCGGTGAAAATTGGGGACTGTATTATTTTTCCAAATATGGCCTGGATGTTAGGTCTTTAAGATATCCAGGAGTTATAGGGTACCAATCCAATGCTGGGGGAGGGACCACGGATTATGCGGTAGAGATATTTCATAGTGCTGTTTTAGAGAAACCATTTACCTGCTTTTTGGATGGGAAAACCACTTTGCCCATGATTTTTATAGATGATGCCATTAGGGCCACTTTAGAATTGATGGATGCTCCCAAAGAGAGTATTAAGGTGAGAACATCTTATAATATTTCTGGGATAAGCTTTTCACCAGAAGAAGTTGTGTCATCAATTAGAAAAATTTATCCAAATTTTGAAGTAAATTATGTTCCCGATCATAGACAGGATATTGCATCAAAATGGCCAAAAACAATAAATGATAAAGAAGCCAAACAAGATTGGGGTTGGAGACCAGAATATGATATGGAAAAAATAACTAATGTTATGGTCTATAAACTAAAAGAAAGATATAATGTTGTGTCCAAGTAAGGGGGTTAATGCCTTATTGTATTGTCAATTTCATAAATATAAAATATATGTTTTCAAATATTAAGCGAGAATTTCAAAAAGAACTTGAAGAAATAAAAAACGAAGGTCTATATAAGTCGGAAAGAGTTATTACTACTTCCCAAGGGGCTGTAATTGATACTGAAACCTCTAAACATTTATTGAATTTTTGTGCAAATAATTATTTGGGACTTTCTTCTCATCCAGAAGTTGTTAAAGCAAGTAAAGCGGCTATAGATTCGCATGGGTATGGAATGTCTTCAGTTCGTTTTATCTGTGGCACCCAAGATATACACAAAACGTTGGAAAGGAAAACAGCTGAGTTTCTTGGGATGGAAGATTGTATTCTATATGCTGCCGCTTTTGATGCCAATGGGGGTGTTTTTGAACCACTTCTTGGTGCTGAAGATGCAATTATTTCAGATGCTTTAAACCATGCCTCCATAATAGATGGTATTAGATTGTGTAAAGCAAAGCGTTTTAGATACACACACAACAATATGCAAGATTTGGAGGAACAATTAATACTGTCAAAGGACTCTAGGAGAAAATTAATAGTTACCGATGGTTCATTTTCAATGGACGGAACCATAGCGCAATTGGATAAGATATGCGACCTTGCAGAAGAATATGGAGCAATGGTTATGGTTGATGAATGCCACTCTACCGGATTTATAGGGAAAACAGGAAGGGGAACCCACGAGCATAGAAATGTTATGGGTCGTATAGATATAATAACAGGTACCTATGGGAAGGCCCTTGGAGGGGCATCAGGAGGATTCACAGCGGCGAGAAAGGAAATTGTGGAAATGCTCAGACAACGTTCCAGACCGTATTTGTTTTCCAATACTTTGGCGCCAAGTATTGTTGGTGCCTCTATTAAGGTGTTAGATATGTTGAGCTCAACTACTGAACTTAGGGATAAATTGGAAGATAACACCATTTTGTTTAGATCAGAAATGACCAAAGCTGGATTTGATATTGTAGAAGGCAGCCATCCCATTGTTCCGGTAATGATATATGAGGCAGCACTCGCACAAAAATTTGCAGACATGCTATTGGAAGAAGGAATCTATGTTATAGGTTTTTTCTATCCAGTTGTACCAAAGGGGAAAGCAAGAATACGAGTGCAATTATCGGCTGTACATGAAAAAGAACATATAGAGAAGGCAGTAAAGGCATTTGTAAAAGTAGGTAAAGAGTTGAAGGTAATATAAAGATTTAAATTCCTGTGAAAAGAAGAGACTTTGTTAAGAACAGTATAGCAGCAACATCTGGGGTGATTTTTGTGAATTCCTTTTTGGGATGTGTCAACCCAGCAATTGAGGGTAAAAATAGTGAAGAACTTTTCTTGGGTTTTAAAAACCCTCCCAACGATTCCAGGGTTTTTGTTCGCTGGTGGTGGAATGGCAATAGGCTTACAAAACAGGAAATATTACGGGAGCTAGATGTAATGAAAGCAGCTGGAATAGGTGGTGTGGAAATTAATCCAATAGCTTTTCCCCATGGTGCAGATCCCATGGAATATAAGGCGTTGACCATTTTTGAAGATGACTGGTTGGAGATGTTGCAAACAGCTTTGGTGGGAGCTAAGGAACGTGGATTGGTCTGTGATATGATAGTAGGTTCTGGCTGGCCTTTTGGCGGTGAATTCTTGAAAAAAGAAGAGCAGTCACAAATGGTAACTATAGAAACGTTGGATGTAAAAGGCGGTGCAAAGGAACATTTTATACTAAAGGATTTATTGGATAAGGTGGATCCAAATCTTCATTCAAAGAACAAGTTGGTCTATAAAGATTTGTTGATGGTTAGATTGCTTCCAAAGAGTGCCAATGCATTTATGGAAGGCAAGGATTTAATGGGTAATATTAGTAACGAAGAGTTGGTTGTTGACGTCCCAAAAGGGGACTATGTGTTATACTATGTTGTTAAACTTACAGGATATATGGCCGTAATAAATGGAGCCCCTGGGGCAGCTGGACCTGTATTGAACCATTATAGCAAAGTTGCTACAGAAGCTTATCTAAATAGAATTTCCAAATTTATTGTGGATAAGGTGGGTGATATGGGGACCCATATCCGAGCAATGTTCTGTGACAGTATGGAACTGGAAGGGGCCAACTGGAACGATGATCTCCCCGATGAATTTGAAAAGAGGAGAGGGTACTCGTTATTGCCCTATCTTCCATTTGTCCTAAAGAAAGTAGGGCATATGGGAAACCCATTAAATGAAGAATATGGAACAAAGTTTTCCGATGAGGTCGTTGAGGAAATTAAAAGGGTAGACCTGGATTTTTATAAAACTAGGATAGAACTTTTTAAAGAACGGTTCATAGATACTTTTAATAACTGGTGCCATGCCAATAATGTAAAATCCAGAATGCAGGCTTATGGTAGGGGAATGCACCCCTTGGAAGCAAGTATGGAAATAGATATTCCTGAGTGTGAAACTTGGTTGTTCAAGGATGTGGGAAGAGAATATCCAGATACAGGATTAAAAGGGCGTGCACCACGGATGTGTAATAAATATGTTTCATCTGGGGCTGTTTTGGCAGGAAAAAAAATAGTGAGCTGTGAAGAAATAACGAATACCGAAATGGCATTCATGGCGACTTTGGAAAATATTAAAGTTGCAGGAGACCAAAGCAATATATCAGGGGTGAACCATTCTATTTTACATGGGTTTAACTATTCCCCTTTAGAGGCACCGTTCCCTGGTTGGATACGCTATGGTGCTTATTTTAATGAGAAAAATACTTGGTGGCCCTACTTTAGGAAATGGACCGATTATAAAGCGCGCATTTCATATCTTTTACAAAATGCAGTACCACAGGCAAATGTTGCCATTCTTCAGCCATTGACAGATTTATGGCTTAAAAAAGGACCACAGCGTGATCCATTTCCACAGGAATGGTATCCTGAATATCAAAATAACCTATGGGAAGCCATACACCAGAATGGTGGTGCCTGTGATTATGTAAGTGAAAACATCATCAATACATCCACTTTTGAGAATGGAAGTATGCTTTATAATGAGCGCACTTATTCCACAATATTGTTACCAGAGTTTGAAACTTTGGATGTAAAAACTGCTGAATCTTTGGCCAAATTTGCCGATAACGGTGGTAGAATTGTTTTCATAGGAAAGAAACCGTTTAAATCACCAACATATAAAAATGGTGATAGTGCAGATTCTAAAGTAAAGCAAATTGTGGAGGATTTGTTTGATAAAACCAATGTTGTTTTATACCCAGCTCCAAAAGATAATCTTATTGAATGGTACGGAAAACTACAAGTTGATTTGGGACTTAAACCTTATGTTAGATTTATCAAAACCCATAAATATTTAAGTCAGTCCAATTATTTGCTGGAGGGGAATCCATTTTTTTTCATAACAAACACAAGCTTGTCGGAACACATTTCAGTGAAAGCAGAATTTAATGTAGAAAATTATCTTTCCCCTTGGTTATGGAATCCTGAAACAGGTAAAAAAATGCGTTATCCCACCAATGGTAAAAACAATGGGATTGATTTGGAAATTCCCCGCGCTACTTCAGTTTTAATTGTGTTTGATGAAAATTCCAATGGAAAAGAATTCCCAGCTATGGATTATAACAAAAAAGGCAAAGAGTTGGTAGGAGCTTGGAATTTACAGTTAAGCCATATAAGCGGAGAAAAAAAGGACATGCAAATAGAAACTTTGGTCAATCTTACGGAAGACGACCAAACCAAGGAATTTGCAGGAGAGGTTATATATGAAAAAACATTTAGTGTAGACCCAACCAAATACCAATACATAGATTTGGGAGATGTTCAGGGGATATCGGAATTGACACTAAATGGGAATCTTATTGGGGAAAAATGGTATGGAGCCCATATATATGATATTGGAAGTGCCTTAAAAACCGGAGAAAATAAGTTGTCGATTAAATTAACTACAATTATAGGCAATTATGTTAAAAGCCAAAAAGACAATCTGGTTGCCCAAAGCTGGACCAACCGCCAAGAGTATTATCCAATGGGGATTCTGGGCCCTGTTAGAATAGTTTAAAAGAGGACTTTGTTTTATGTATTAAAAATATCAGTATTTACTGTAACTTTATGGGATACTATCCTATTAAGAAATAAGGTTTTTCCAAGGAGCTAAGGATTAAAGTTGGTTAATTAACGTAACAAGCTTTCTTGCCGTATTTTCTATAAGTTTTGCATCTTCATTTTTCTTCAATGGTTGTACTAGATTACTCCCTAGGCCTACACCAACTGCCCCTGCGGAAAACCAATCCTGAATGTTTTGGATGTCAATACCTCCAACAGGAATAAACTTTGCTTTGTTAAAAGGGGCTCTAATAGCCTTAAAATAATCCAGTCCCATAGCTCCAGCTGGGAAAATTTTAATGAAATCTGCACCATTTTCAATTGCTAAGTTGATCTCAGTTGGCGTAAGCGCACCCATTAGAACAGGAATGTTATTGCGATGGGCATGCTTTATAATTTTTAAATTATAATTTGGTGTAACCAAAAATTGAGCGCCTGCGTCTATTGCTTTTTTTGCAATTTTGGAACTAACTACTGTTCCCGCTCCAATAAGTATTTCCGGATATAGACTTTTTATTTTTTTAATTTCGTTTAAATAACTTGGAGTATTTGACGTTATTTCTATCGTTTTGATTCCACCAGAAACTAGACTTTGCACAATTTCATCAATTCTAGAGACATCATTAAGACGAACAATGGCAACAATTTTTTCTTTTTCAATAATATCTATAATGTCTTTCTTTTTCATCGTAGTACGTGTCCAGATATATTACCGTTCATTATATGAATAATTTCATTCTCATTGCTAAGATGTTGGTCTCCATTTATAGTATGTTTAAGAGCAAAAGCTGCTGCGGCATACTCCAGTCTTTTTTGAGAATCCCATTTTTTTTCCGTTGCATGAAGAAAGGCCGCGGCAAAAGCATCCCCTGTTCCAAATCTGTCCAGAATATTGACTGTGTACCTCTTGGAAACCAGTACTCCGTTTCCTTCTAAATAAACACCAGAAATCTCATTTAATGAGGCAGATAGATGGTTGCGGCATGTAAATGCCAATTTTGCTATTCCAAATTGTTTTTTCGTTAGTGATATGGCTTCAATAGTTTTTTCTATGTCATCTGAACCTTTGAAATCCATATTATAGACATCCTTTAAAACACCAATGTTTCCAAATAATAAGTCCGTGTTTTCAAGAATCTGGTCAAAACAGGAACGTGCCTTTTTAGAGCTGGACCATAATGTCCTTCTATAATTCATGTCAAAACTTACTTTGACTCCTAAAGTTTTGGCTGTTTTCACAATTTTAATGGTTTCTAGAAGACATTGTTTGGATAAAGCCGGTGTTATTCCAGAGACAAAAAGCCATTTTTTTCCTTTGAGAAGGATATTCCAATCAAATTCATTTTCTTTAATCTCGCTGATGGCAGAACCGGTTCTGTCATATAGCACCTTTGAAGGCCTAATAGACGACCCAAGTTCTATAAAATAAGTGCCAATTCTATTGCCTCCAGCAATGATGGAACTAGTGTCTACTCCGTAACTTTGGAGAGAACTAATTGCAGAATCACCTAGTTGGTTGTTGGGAAGTTTGGAGACAAATTGAACCTGGTTGCCCAATAAAGCAAGGGAAGATGCAACATTGGATTCAGAACCGGCATAGTTTGCTTGAAACATATTGGATTTAAATATTTTATCATGCTTGTCGTTTGGGGTTAATCTTAGCATGATTTCTCCAAAACAAAGGAAACTCATATTGTTGTTATTTTAGTCATAAGTGCAAGTACTTTGGTCTGCCTTTACATAATAGGCTTTGTAATTATTGGCTTTTGGATCTTTACAGCCACATAAGTTAAGCAATTCTAAGTTCTTAAAGTCGATAGGATGACTTTCTGCTTGCAAAGCAATATATCCTTCATGTAGCATAGCCCCTTCCTTGGCGAGCCATTCTTCTTTATTTTCAACTCCAAAATTTTCTAGATCTTCCATCATATTACCACTTCCTATTTGTGGTTTTTGAAACACTAGGACAGTGTCTTTTTCAACTATATGCGTAATGGACTCATTGCCTAAAACTATTGCTTCTACACTAACCCATTGGTCTCCATTATAAGTTTTGGAATTGGAATCATAACAATGGTCATAGTTTAGCTTTCCATTAATTTCAAAAGCCGTTCCTGGAGTACATAAATTTGCCGTATGACGCTCTTCCCCATTACTTAATCCGCCCAAAAGTTGTAATTCTATAGAAACAGGAAAGTCTTGTCCAAAACTATTACTGGCTGCGGATTGTGAATGGAACATTACCCCACTGTTTCTTACATTCCAATCGGCACCACCTTTGGTTTGTTCTCCAGTAAATCTATAATCAAAACGTATCTTATAGTAGGAAAAAGGTTCTTTGTAATAAACGTGCCCGTAAGCATCATTAAATTCTTCATATTCATCATAAACCACCCGAAAAATACCATCTTCTATACGAATGGTATTTTTGTAATTTACGTTTAACTTTTGGTTGGAAAACTTAATATCCCAGTCTGTTAAATCTTTTCCATTGAAAAGTGAAATCCATTCCTCTTTGGCGGAATCATAGGTGCTTTTTTCAAGAACCGCCTCTTTCTTGTTCTTACACGAAAAAAGTGATAAGGTAAAAAACAAAAGGAACAGCTGATTTTTCATGGGTTAATTTTTTTAATTACTCTAATCTAACACTTGTTATTGCAATACCGTGTTTATCTTGTAGTTCATTTTCTGGAATTCCTGGCCCTATTGAGAATTGAAGACTTTCGACCTCATGAATATCAAAACTAGAATTTATGTTATGAACCAGATAATAAGGTAAAAAACTCGGATATGGTCTTGGTAAGGTAACTGTTTTTACCGGTTTTAGCTCGCTCAAAGAAATTGAATAATCATCAACATTAGGCTTAATTTCTATTGTTTTTCCATGAGCGGAACCGTCTGTCAGGACCATTGCTATTTGGAGTTTACATGCCTTATTGTTTAAAGATTTGCCATGTAATACGAGGTGTTTTTTATTATCAAGGTTTTCTTTGTTGGCTTTTAATTCATTGATTACAAAATGTTTAAAGCTATAATCGTATATAGGTTGGGCATTTAAATTTTCATTGTCGGGGATGAAAAGTTGCTCAATATTCATTTCATATTCGGCAACACCAGACCGAGTTGTGGGGACCAATTTAAATCCGCTTCTCCATGGCCGTACTAAAACATCTACATCTGTTTTTGCATTGAACAGTGTAATCGGGTGTTCTTTGGGTTTTACGGTAATTTCATATGGGTCACGGTCAAAATAATCCCAATCGAAAAGCCTTCCTTCCTTTCCTGCGGGATAAGTCATATAACTGCCTTCATCAGTTTTTACAATAATGTTATAGTTAAAATAACCAGCATTGATTTGATCTGCTGGAATAGTAGCTGAATAGGTATAGTCACCGTTGGATTCCATATCAATAGGGTCATTGCCAAACCCACCCATAAACAATTGTATTTGTATTGGTTCTTGTGGAGCAATATATTGTGCCGTTAGTGTCAACGGATTTTTTTCAACCACAGATTTTGGAGGCTCATGTTTAAACCATGGATCCGTGATGTTGGTTTTAGGAGCATAAAAATCACCAAGTTTATTGTATTTAAAAGTATCATCAGCTGACCACTTTTTATTGGTATTCCAGGGGCTTCTTAGTACATATGTTCCAGGTTGTATTGTAAAACGAGAATTTTCTATTTTTGGAAGATAAGAATTATCTTTATTTATTGGTGTTATAGAAAAATCATCTCCTAGGTCTTTTAGGGATATTTTCATGGTATGTGGAGCCCACTTTATCACCCCAACCGTTTTTTTTGGACTGTTTCTTCCAAAGGGATTATCTACCCATACTGCATCGGGCATTACTTCCAATCTCCATAGACCTTTTTCGATCTTATCTAAAAAATAAGAGCCCAATCCATCATATTTTACTACAGAAGAATTGCCATAACCTGCAATGGTTTTCAATTTCCTCTCATTGGCAGGTAAACTAATGGTTGAGTTGGTGTAAATAAATTTTTCCGGGGAATTGTATTGAGCCAAATCTTTTGAATAGCTTACACTAAAATTATCAAAAGTTAGATTAAGGGGATAGGTTCCAAAATTGGAATACATGGGTATTTCATGAAAAACCTCTGAACTTATCATTAGCGACAGGGCTTTTTGTGGTGTATATGCCAAGTTCATGTAATGTGTATTGTACTCTGTATTTACATGTCCCAAGAACGTTGGGTCATATGCGAAGTGGGTTGCAATTTGTATTCCTGCTTCCCTAAAACTTCGAGCCATTACAGGATAAATATAGGAGCGTCCAACATCAGCAGCATCAAATTCATAGACCAATTTTGCAGCCTGGTGTTTTTTAATGGTTTCATCAAAAGTGATATCATAATCATTTACGTTAGGGAGAGAGTTTCCAGGCAGCTCACGTTGATAGCCCAAACCTGTTGGGTACCATTGAAATGTACCTCCTTGAATGCCTGCATTAAAATAGGCATTGGCAAAATGCACCCCGTGGCTTATATTATAAAAAATAGGCTTTTTCAATCCTGTTTTTCGCATTGCCTGTACCATTCCAGAAACAAAGTCGGTTACTTTTTCTGCGTCGCCCCTGTGATGGGGTTCATTGCTTATTTCAAAAGCAATCATATTGGGCTCATCTTTGTAAGCCACACCGGTATATGGGTTTACATGGTTTAAAAATTGTTCCAAATAATTGTGCTGCGCTTTAATGGCGTCTGGATTATGTAAGCAGTCACCTTTACCATATTTATGAGAAAATCCAGGGGTTTCATCATCCGGTTCTGGCCATCCATTGCCCCAAAAGGCAATTGGTGTAATCATAAAATTGAACCCCTTGTCTTTAAGTTTTTTTAATAAATAATCAAACATATCAAGGTTTTGATTTTCAATGAGATTACCCAAAGTGTCACTTATTTCGGTATCCCAAACATGAATACGATAGAGGTCAAATCCCAATCTAGACAAATGATAAACATCGTTGTCCATGGCTTCTTTTGGGTCAATTCCCATCCTTTTCGCAGAACGATATACATGTGCAAAAGGGGTGGAATAATTTACACCGAAGCCTTTTACTTCTTTTTTTGTATCGCCCCAATGCATTACCCCTTTACTATCCACATATACATCTTTTTTATTGTTTTGTGCTACTAGATTGGTTATTCCTGAAAAGAAAAAAAAGGTAAAAATGAGTACAGTAACTGAAAATATGCCACTCATTGGTTTTTGAGTAATAAAAGCTATTTTTTTCATTGTAAAAGAGTATTTGATTTAGTTGATAAACTATAATGTTCTACGGGTAGTTTTTTTAAGGTTTCAACTGCCTGCTCCACGGTTATGTCGCGTTGTGGATCGGCAAACATTTCATACCCTACCATAAATTTTTTTACTTCTGCCGAACGTAATAAAGGTGGGTAAAAAGACATATGAAAATGCCACTCATCATGGTTTGTCCCATCTGTAGGGCTCTGATGGATGCCAGCTGAATATGGAAAAGAAGTTTCAAAAAGGTTGTCATATTTAGTTGTAATTACTTTTATACTTTCTGCAAATGCAATTTGTTCTTCATTATTAAGACAACCAATATGGGCATAATGTTTTTTGGGGACAATCATGGTTTCATAAGGCCATATAGCCCAATAAGGTGCCAATACCACAAAATGTTCATTAGTGTATATAATACGTTTATCCAAATCCAATTCTTGATTAATATAATCTTGTAAAAGGCTTTTGTTATGGGTATTCCAATATTTTTTTTGGTTTTGTTGTTTTTTTAGAACTTCGGTTGGAATAGATGATTGTGACCATATTTGTCCATGGGGGTGTGGATTGCTACAACCCATAGTAGCTCCTTTGTTTTCAAAAATCTGTACGTGATTAATAGTTGGGTCCATAGCTAATGAAAAATATTCTTGTATCCACAGCCTAACTACCGCGGCTATTTCTTTAATGGACATAATGGGAAGGGTTAGTGAATGGTTGGGAGAGAAACAGATAACCTTACATTTTCCGGTTTCCGTCTTAGCTATTAGAAAGCCATTTTCAACAGTAGAGCTTTCAATTTCTGGTAAAATGGCAGAAAAGTCATTTGTAAAACTGTAGGTGCTGTCATAGTTTGCATTTTTTGGGCCACTGGCCCTTGTATTACCTGGGCATAAATAACAATTTTCATCATAAACCACTTGTGGAAGTACAATGTTCTTATCCCTTTTTCCCTGCCAAGGTCTTTTTGTTCTCTGTGGCGAAACCAATATCCATTCTCCCGTTAAGATATTATAACGCCTGTGAGGTACGGTATTTATATCAGTTTTCATATTCATGCACTGTTACGCCATTTCCAATTTTGACTATCGTAGGTGTTAGTTCTATATTGAATTCTTGTTTATAGGCTTTTGAAGCGGTATTTATGAATTCTGATGCGTAATCTTTATGAACCAAATTGATGGTGCATCCACCAAAGCCTCCGCCCATCATCCGAGAGCCGATTACATTTTCAGATGTTTTTGAAAAATCGACCAAAAAGTCAAGCTCAGCACAACTTACTTCATACAATTCTTTTAGACCTTTATGGGATTCGTACATTAAATTCCCAAGGTTTCGTAAGGCTTCTTTTTTTAATGCTTTTGCAGCTTTTTTTACTCTATGGTTTTCTTCAATTACATAAGTGGCCCTTTTAAACAAATGAACGGCCATTTTAGTTTTGAATTTTAGCAACACAGACTTAGGAACATCTGCTAGAAACAAATATTCTGGATACACCTCTTGTATTTTTTTTAAGGCAAGATTGCATTCTTTCCTTCTAAGATTATATTCACTGGTAGAAAGGTTGTGCGATACATTGGTGTTGAGCAAGACAATTTTATGGGCTCCTAGGTTGGAAGGAATTATGGTATGCCTATGTTCGTTGCAATTGAGCAACAAAAAGCCGTTTTCAACACCTTTTATTACAGCATATTGGTCCATAACGCCACAGTTAGTACCCACAAAGGAGTGTTCTGCCTGTTGTGCAATCCCAATAAGCTCCTCGTCTGACAAATCAAGATTAAAAAGGGCATTTACGCCTTTGGCAATTCCACATTCCAATGCTGCTGAGGAACTTATGCCAGAGCCCATTGGAAGCTTGCTTGTTATAAAGCAATCAAAACCTTCCAACTTGTTGGGAACAACCTTATCAATTAAAAAGAGAACTCCCGCAATATAATTTTCCCATTGCTGATTACTCGGCGCAATCGATTTTAAATTCAACTTAAAACCTTTCTTATAATCTTCTGACCATACCGAAATAGTATCTGTATAGTTTTTTTTTAATGACAACCTGATTCTAAGATTAATTGCAGCGGGGAGAACTAGGCCGCCATTGTAGTCAATGTGCTCTCCTATGAGATTGATTCTTCCAGGAGAATTTACTTCGATTGTTTTGCGTAATGTTTTGCTTTTCAAGAGATTTATGATAAAAGAGAATTTTTAATAATAGGGAATACATACAATTATCAAATAATCAATCTAATAAATGGGATATGAAAAAATATTACCTACAATTATTATCAACATCGTAATTTTATGCAATTAAAACTATTACTGTAAAAACTTAGGGAGAAGGATTCATCATTGCATGGGGAGTAATTCGTTTTTCCTTAGAATGGGTGGAGTCTTAGGTTAAGGATTCGCATATTTGTCCTTATATTATATGTTCAATAAGAAAAAATAAGAGATTATATATGCCCAATAGGTTATACATTAAGAAAGTGTGGGGATTTCTGGTATCTGGAATGTTGTGCATTATAGGATATGGGCAGTCTCAACCACTTTTTACAAAAATTAATCAAATAGATGGCCTATCCAACGGACGTGTAACAAGTATTGTAAAAGAGAATGATGGTTTTGTTTGGATCGGTACTAAAAATGGACTTAATAGATATGACGGCTTTCAAATGAAAGTCTATAATAAGGAGAACAGTAATATTGGCTCCAATGACATTTCTGATATTCTAATAGATAGTAGGGGTCAGATATGGGTGACCACTCTTGGTGGCGGCTTAAATCTCTATGATCCAATAATGGATGCCTTTAAAGTGTATAAAAAAACAGAGGACTCGGAAAATAGCTTACCCTCCAATCAGGTTAATTTAGTCTTCGAAGATTCACAACAAAATTTATGGATTGGCACAGAAAATGGACTGTCCTTTTTTAATGCTAAAAAAGAAACCTTCACTTCATACTGGCACAATCCAAGAGATCCAAGTTCTCTCAGCCATAACAGTGTTACCAGTATTTTTGAGGATGCCAAAGGGGCCTTGTGGATTGGTACTTTTGGGGGTGGGATAAACAGATTTACTAAGGAAGATATCAGTTTTGAAAAAATTGATTCTGGGGAAAATTATTTTACCGATTTTATCTACGCAATTTCGTATTTAGACGATACCCACTTGTTGGTTGGTACCAGTGGAAATGGACTTCTGGAACTGAATATAAATTCTATAACATTCAATGATTTTTTTGAAGAAAAACTCAATTTAAAATCCGAGGTAAACATTGTGAGATCCATTAACCATGATAGCCATGATGATTTATGGATAGGCACAGATGGCAGTGGTATTTTTCATATTCAAGGAATTAATACTCCGGAACCTACTTCCAAACATTATGTCCATAGCTCACAACTACAATCTTCGCTTTCAGGAAACGCCATCTATGAAATTATGGAGGATAATGATTTTAATATTTGGATAGGTACTGCGTGGTCCGGTATAAATATTTTGGATAGACAAAGCAACGTTGATTTCTTGTATAGTGATATTTTAGGTAAAAACCCTTTCCCGGTACTCTCAATTTTTAAGAACAAGGATTATCTTTTTTTTGGATTGGATGGTAACGGACTAACAATTTATGATAATAACAACCAAGAAGTTGATTATTTTAATAAAGAAGATGATAATAAATATATAGAAGGAAATTATATACAGTGCATTAATGAAGCCAATAATGGATGGTATTGGCTAGGTACTTTTACAAATGGCCTCATTAAATATAACCCTACTTCTAAAGAATACATTCGTTACAAACATGATCCTGGTGATTATACTTCTATAAGTTATAATGACGTACGTTATACACTAAATGATGAAAAAGGAAATTTATGGGTGGCTACTTGGGGAGGAGGGTTAAATTATTTTAATATTGATACAGGTTCGTTTAAACGTTATCGTGAAAATACAACAGTTGCCAATTCCATTAGTAGTGATAATGTTATTTCATTATATAGTGAAGATAACCAGATATGGATAGCCACTTTTGGAGGTGGATTGGATGTTTTTGATACCCAAAAAGAATTGTTTTCTAATTATAGCTATAGTGAAACCAACTTAAACTCGCCTAGTAGTAATAATTTATTGTCTTTATATAAAGACAGTAGAAATAATTTATGGATTGGTACTTCAGGAGAGGGAATCAACAGGTTAAATCTAGCAACAAACCAATTTGACCGTTTTGAAAAGGAATCGGCAATACGATATAAAACCATTACTTCTATTATTGAGGACAATGATGGGAAAATTTGGTTTAGTACTAAACAAGGTATTTTTAATTATAATTATGCTACAAATCGGTTTAACACATTTCCTAGGCTTTCAGGTGATTTCCATATCAACTCTGTTTTTAAGGATGAGGATGGGCAATTGTATTTTGGTGAAGCAAATGGTGTGGTCCGTTTTGATCCAAAGAAAATATCCGCTAAGAATGAAAATCCCAAGGTTGCATTAATAGGTTTTAAGCTTTTCAATGAAGAAGTCACTCCAACTACGACAGGAGTATTGGATAAAAACATTGTTTCGGAAGACCAAATTACCTTAAAACATGATTTAGATGTAATTACCTTTGATTTTACTGCGCTTTTATTTCCATTTTCATCGAACTGTGAGTATATGATCAAGATGGAGAATTTTGACGAAAACTGGAGGAATATTGGTAAGGAGCATACTTCTACTTATACCAATCTTTCCCCAGGGGATTATATTTTTAAGGTGAAAAGCCGTGTTGCTGGGAGTGAATGGAGCGATGACTACAGATCCATGAATATTAGAATACTAAAACCATTATGGTTGCAATGGTGGGCATACCTAATATATGGTCTGCTTATACTTGGACTATTTTACCTATTCAGAAAATATATAGTGGCTTGGGAGCAATTAAAAAACAACTTACGATTGGAGAAATTAACTCATGAAAAAGACACAGAATTATACAATTTAAAACAGCAATTTTTCACCAATATTTCGCATGAGATTAGGACTCCGGTTACATTAATTCTTGGGGGAGTAAATAGACTCATAAAAAATGGGGTGCACCTTAAAAGTATGCACATGAGCGCAGTAGATTCAATTAAAAAAAATAGCGACCATTTATTGCAATTGGTAAATGAACTTTTGGATTATAGAAAATTAGAGCATAAAGAATTGAAACTATCAGTATCAGAGGAAGATTTTGTTAAATTTTGTGAAGAAATATACTTATCCTTTACAGAAGTATCACTGCAAAAGAACATCAATTTTACATTTCGAAGTTCGTACCCCCAAATTATGCTTTGGTTCGATAAAAATCAGTTCGAAAAAGTAGTATACAACCTACTTTCCAATGCATTTAAATTTACTGAAAACAGCGGAGCGATTACTTTGGAAATAGAAAATCATGAAAACAATGTTCAGTTAAAAATCAATGATAATGGAGTTGGAATGAAGAGAAACCAATTGGATAAAATTTTCAATCGTTTTTACCAAATAGATAATGAAGAAACAGATAATGAAACAGGTTTTGGCCTTGGTTTGTCAATTTCAAAAGAGATTGTGGATTTGCACCACGGTAAAATATCTGTATCAAGCAAGAAAGGTATAGGTACACAATTTACTATAGAACTGCAAAAAGGTAATTCACATTTTAAGTCAGAGGAATTGGTAGAAGAGAATAGTAATGATGAGGTCATTGAGAACTACTTTCAAAATGATGTTTCGGCTGACATTTCTATAACGGATTATTCGGGCTTAAAAAACCAGACAATATTAATTGTTGAGGATAATTTAGAAATTAGAAAGTACATGCTGGAACTTCTTGATGGTAAATGCAATGTTGTTGAGGCAGAAAATGGTGAGCAAGCTTATGCTTTGGCATTGGCAGATATGCCAGATTTGATCATTAGTGATGTTATGATGCCAATTATGAATGGAATTACACTTACACGCAAGTTAAAATCTGATGTTAGGACAAGCCATATACCCATTATTTTACTTACGGCACGTGCCACCGTAATGAACAAAATGGAAGGCTATGAAACTGGGGCGGATGAATATGTAACCAAGCCTTTTCATGAGGAGTTGCTATTGAGTAGAATCAATAATATATTAAAGACAAGAAGATTTTTGCGTCAAAAATTCGAGTCTGAAGGATTGGCGCTTCCTGAGGACTTAAATTTAAATCAACCAGATAAACAGTTCTTGGAACGTATTATAGAAATTATTAAGGAACATATGGATTCTGATAACTTAAATGCAAAATTTATATCACAAGAATTGGGAATGAGCCATTCTGTACTCTATAAAAAAATAAAATTCATAACTGGGATGACCTTCATCGATTTTGTAAGGGATTACAAATTAAAAACGGCAAAAAAGCTCATTCAGGAGTATAACTTAACTGTGGCAGAAGCTTCTTACAATATTGGGTATTCGGATAAAAAATATTTTAGTAAGCTATTTAAGCAACGATTTGGTAAGAACCCTTCCGAATTTTACAAAAGGCAAAAGAAGATGTGATAGGGTTGCTTTATTGGCAATAATCTTGTCATTTAAATTAATATTACCATTTTTAATTCTACTTTTTTGGTAATCTAATACATACTATAGCCTCAAAACGAATTTCTCCCCTTCTTAAAACGAATTCTTCACCCTAGCATTTTAAATCAATGGGTTTAATTGCACTTATATTACCAAATAGTTAAAAATACTTTATTTTTTTTAACAAATACACAATATGACATATAATGTTATGTGATATTGATAAATAGGAATGCTAAGTCATTTTATAAAAACTACCATATGAAAATGAAATTGACCAAAACTTATTCAAATTTTTCACCCTTTTTGTCTCTTATGGCGATGTTTGTTTTTTCTGCAGCAGCATTTGGGCAGACAGTTACAATATCTGGTGTAGTCACTGATGGTGCAACAGCGGACCCTTTGCCCGGAGTAAGTGTTGTGCTAAAAGGAACAAGTACTGGCACATCAACAGATTTTGATGGTAATTATCAAATTGAAGCTAATATGGGAGATGTGCTTATCTTTTCCTATATAGGTTTTGAGCGCATAGAGATTACGGTAACATCCACAAACCACAATGTTTCTTTGAACGAAGATTTACAAAGACTGGATGAAGTTGTTGTAATTGGTTATGGTACAACAACAGTGAAAGATGCAACAGGTTCAGTAGCCTCAATCACTGCGGAAGAATTTAACCAGGGTAATATTGTTACTCCAGAGAATCTACTCAATGGTAGGGTTGCTGGTGTAAGTATAAATACAGGAGGAGAGCCAGGTTCTGGTTCTACAATTAGAATTAGGGGAGGTTCTTCTTTGGGAGCTTCAAATGATCCACTTATTGTAATCGATGGCCTGCCAATAGATAATGTGTCCATTGGTGGTTCCCGTTCCATTTTAAGCACCATAAATCCCAATGAAATAGAATCTTTTTCCGTTCTAAAGGATGCTTCGGCAACGGCCATCTATGGTTCTAGAGCATCAAATGGAGTAATAATTATCAGTACCAAAAAAGGCAAGAGAGAATTGTCAGTGGATCTTAATATGTCCATAGGGTCAAGTGTGGTGCCTAATACATTAGATGTGTTTTCTGCAGATGAATATAGGCAATTGGTTAGCAACGAACGACCAGATCTAGTACCGCTTTTGGGCAATGCCAAGACCAGGTGGCAAGATGAAATCTATAGAAGTGCATTAACATCCAACCAGAACTTATCTATCCAAGGTTCTTTGTTGAAGAAAGTTCCCGCTAGATTATCCATTGGAAGAACTTTGCAAGATGGTCTGCGGCTTACATCAGAATTTGAAAGAAATTCTGGGTCATTATCCTTGAATCCAAACATGTTCAATGATCATTTAAAGGTAAGTTTAAATGTAAATGGTAGTTTCGAGAAAAATAGGTTTGCCCCTGGTGAGGAAGGAAATGCTATTCGTTTTGACCCAACCCAACCGGTTTATGATGAAAAATCACCTTTTGGAGGCTACTTTCAATATACCAATATAAATGACGACGGTGTATTAGATGAAAATGATTTGGTTGGTTTGGCACCATTTAATCCAGTTGCTAACCTATTGCAAAGAAATGATATTAGTGAGGTAAAGCGTTTTTATGGAAATTTAAAATTGGATTATAGTTTTCATTTTCTGCCAGAGCTTTCGGCAGTTGTGAATTTGGGTTATGATGAACAACGTGCAGAGGGAGATGTTAAAGTTTCCAATTTAAATCCATTGACCCAAAACGATGGAAGCATTGTTGGTTCAGAATCTAACTATACCAACTATCAAAAAAATGTTTTACTGGATGGTTATTTAAGATATGACAAGGATGGTGATAGGTTTGATTTTGATCTTACAACGGGATATTCCTTTCAGAAATTTGATAGCAATCAATATACTTCAGGTGAATTGTTGGATGATGGAGCAGATACTGCACCAGTACTTAACATAGATCCAGATTTAGTATTGATTGGTTTGTTTGCAAGGACCAATATTTCTTGGGCAGATAAGTATTTGTTGACCTTGTCTTATAGAAGAGATGGCACCTCTAGATTTAGTGAAGACAATCGTTGGGGCAATTTTCCGGCGGCAGCATTTGCTTGGCAAATAAGTGATGAATTCTTTCCAGAAGCCAGAGGTTTATCAACCCTAAAATTAAGGTTGGGCTGGGGTATTACGGGCCAACAAGATATTGGCCGTGCCAATTCTGCCTTATTTAGGTCTCGTTACGTGCAGGGTCTACCTGCCTCTCAGTATCAATTTGGTGGCGTAAATTACCCTGTTGGAATACCATCTTTTAGAAATGAAAATATTAAATGGGAAGAAACTGTGGCTTATAATGCCGGCATTGATTTTGGCTTTGCCGAAGATAGAATTACAGGTTCAATAGATGCATTTTACAAAGAGTCCAAAGATTTATTGGCTAACGCGGATATTTCTGATGGGTCCAATTTTAGTAATTCCGGTTTTCAAAATATTGGAAATTTCACCTCTCAAGGAATTGAATTTGCAATTGGTGGAGATGTTGTTGAAAGCGCTGAAAATGATGGTTTCAATTGGGTTTTAAATTATAATGCCACATACATTGAAACTGAAATACAAGAATTGGCGCTTGACCAAGATCAATTGGTAGGAGACATTGGCGGCGGAGTAGGTAACACCATACAGATAAATCGTGTTGGTTACACTCCTTACTCATTTTATGTATACAGACAAGTATACAATGCACAAGGTAATCCCATAGAAGGTGCCTATGCCGATTTAAATGGGGACAATATAATTAATAATGATGACCGATATATTTTTAAAAATGGCGCACCAGATATCACCATGGGACTTTTGTCCAATATGGGTTATAAAAGTTTTGATTTGACCTTTAGCCTAAGAGCTAGCCTCGGAAATTATGTATATAACAATGTAAATTCTGCAGGGGCACAGCTTAATCTTATTCAGAATAACTCGGTATTATCAAATTTACCCGTAACGGTAACGGATACAAATTTCACAAACACACCTGATGTTATTTTGTCCGATTATTATATGGAGAATGCTTCTTTCTTAAAAGTTGATAATATTTCTTTGGGATACACCTTTGATGATGTATTAAATAGTAGATCAACACTTAGATTGTTTTCTAGCGTTCAAAACGTACTGACAATCACCAATTATTCTGGTTTGGACCCAGAAGTATTTGATAATGGAATTGACAACACAATTTATCCAAGGGCACGAACAATATTATTGGGAGCTAACCTAAGATTTTAAAAAATAAAAATGAAAAGTACTATGAAATATAGATCAATGATTTTTGCATGTGGTATACTCTTTTTTATAGGGTGTACGGGTGAATTAGATGTGCTACCAGAAGATCCTGATACTTTTTTGGTGGAGGATTTTTATACCACTCCTGAGTCATATCTTCAAGGATTGGCGGGCGTATATGGTAACTTATCCTTAACAGGGGCAGAAGGACCGGACAATTCTAATATCTCTGGCTTGGATGCAGGAACTAGCCAATACGGTCGTGGTCTTTGGAATACACAGGAACTTACCACAGATGAGGTATTGTGGTCATGGGAAAATGACCCTGGAACAAGAGAATTGAATAGAAATATTTGGTCAGCAGACAATGTCATTCTTCGTGGATTGTTTGGTAGGGCAATGACTCAGGTAGCTTTTTCAAATGAGTATCTAAGACAAACATCTGATGATGTATTGGATTCTAGAGGCGTGGATGCCGGAACAAAAGATGCTATTGTGACATATAGGGCAGAAGTACGTTTTTTAAGGGCATTGGCTTATTACCACATGATGGATTTATTTGGCAAGGCTGGGTTTATCACAGAAGAAGACCCAATAGGCGCTTTTCAATCACCAGAATATAATAGGGCAGAATTGTTCGCTTTTATTGAGTCAGAATTGATGGCTATTATTCCCGATTTGATTGCTCCTATGGAAAATGATTATGGTCGTGTTGATAAATCAGGCGCTTGGATGTTGTTGGCAAAATTGTATTTGAATGCAGAGGTATTTATAGGAGAAAATAGGTATGCGGGTTGTATTCAATATTGCGAGCAAATAATAGGAGCAGGATATGAACTGGCCCCAAATTATTTACATGTCTTTATGGCCGATAATCATCAAGGCAGTGCAAGAAACGAAATAATTTTTCCAGTATTGTCAGATGGTGTTGTTACACAAAATTATGGACCTACAACATTGATGATAAATGGGCAAGTTGGTTCTGTGGAACAAAACGGAGGTGATTTCGGTGTTGGCTCTGGTGGCTGGGGTGGTGCTCTTAGGGTAACCCGTCAATTTTCAGAATTAATGTTGAATGGAACCTATGATACAGATGACCGAAACACGTTAATTATTGGAGACAGGCCAATAGATTTGATTCCTGTGAACAATAATGGAACAGGTTATGTTATTGGAAAATGGTCCAACATAAATTCTGATGGCAGTCCAGCTTCTGCAACGGAAATTGTGGATACGGATTTCCCAATGTTTAGATTGGCAGATGTATACTTAATGTATGCTGAAGCTCAATTAAGAGGGGGTGGAGGAAGTCTAGCTACAGCAGTGGGTTATTTCAATGAATTAAGAACTAGGGCAAATAATCCAAACACTATTTCTTCTTCTGACTTGACCTTGGATTTAATCTTGGAAGAAAGACTGGTAGAGTTACATTGGGAAGGACATAGAAGACAAGATTTAATCAGGTTTAATAATTATACATCAAGTTATAATTGGTCATGGAAGGGTAATGCGCCCAATGGCATTCCTATAAGTGAATCACGAAAATTGTTTCCAATACCAAATGCCAGTTTATCGGCCAACCCTAACCTTACCCAAAATGAAGGATATTAAAATGAAAAAAGAAATAAAAACCACAAAGATGAAAAAAGTAATTTATACCCTATTGTTGGCAGTTTTTTCCCTTGCAATACATAGCTGTGATGAGGAAACTGGACCAATATTCCAAACCCAATTGCCTCAAGAGGGGATAGCATTTGCCAATGCTTTTGCCAGTGAATATTTGTTATCAGAAGATACAGAGGACAATATTGCCGATCGTTTTCTTTGGAGTGCTCCAGATTTTGGGGTAGATACCAATATCACTTATGAGGTACAGGGTTCTATTGACCCCACCTTTGGTAGTTTTGATGTAGTTGGTTCTACCAATGAGACTAATTTGGCGATACAGGTAAGTCAATTACTGGATTTTGCTGAACAATTGGGGTTGGATGATGATCCCGAAACAACTACCGAAACGGGATTGCCAAATAATTCAGGGCAGGTTTATTTTAGAGTTCGTGCATTTTTGGGTACTGGTGCATCGGCTTCAGAAGAAGTAATATCAGAGGGACAACCTTTAAGTATTGTTTGGCTAGAGCAAGCACCGGTTGGTGGAGCATGTGACTCTATATTTGCTGTTGGAGAAGCACTTACAGACATTGGTTGGAATTTTGTTCCAGCTGGTGAAGTATTTTGTGATATGGATGTGCTTTCAATTAAAGTGGCTTTGTCCAATACAGGAACCTTCAGATTCTTTGAGGTTTCAGGGGATTGGGGAACAGGCTTAAACTATCCTTATTTTGCTGGAGAAGGATATACAATTGACCCTGGTTTTGAAGACTCAGGAGATGGGGACAACAACTTTGCGTTTGTTGGCACACCTGGTATTTATACAATCACAATAGATAATGTGGCCAAGACCATAGTTTTAACTCCTTCTGGTCCATTGTATGCTGTTGGCGGTGCTGTTCCAGGAGGTTGGGGCTTTAACGACGATACGGTGGTACTAGTTGAAAATACTCCCGGTATATGGTCAGCTTCGATAGCTTTGACGAATGATATTTTTAGATTTTTCCAAATGTTTGATGTTTGGGATACCAATAATAATTTTGCTTTTTATGAAGATGCAGGGTTTACTATTGATCCTGACCTGGTAAATGATGGTGGTGGTGATGCCAATTTCCAATTTATAGGGACACCGGGCACATATACTTTAACAATAAACGAAATAGATAAAACAATAACCTTAGAATAGTAGTTGAGTTAGTTAGTAGCTTTCTTTTTTAATCAAGGGAATAATAGTTTGGGTAAAATATTTATTCCCTTTTTTAATCCCAACAAAATTTTAAACGAATGAAAATCAAATTGTTATTGATGGTGTTTAGTTTGGTGGCATCTTGTTCATCAAGTAATGGAGATGATATTCCTACAGGGGAACGGGAAACTGGAAATCCAAAAGAAGAGCCAAAGGAAGAGGAGGTTCAAGAGGAAATTAGTGAATTTTATCTTGGAGCAGATTTGTCCTATGTAAATGAAATGGAAGATTGTGGAGCAGTATACTACGATGCAACCAACAATGCAAAAAACCCTTATACAATTTTTAAGGACGCAGGCGCCAATATAGTGCGCATTCGTTTATGGCATAACCCTACATGGACTTCGTATTCTGCTATAGTTGATGTTAAAGAATCAATACAAAGGGCAAAGGCAGAGGGAATGAAAGTCTTGTTGGATTTTCATTATTCTGATACATGGGCAGACCCTGGTAAACAAGAAATACCAGCCGCATGGTTGGACCAAATAGACAATACAGAGGCCTTGGGAAATTTATTATATGAATACACCTATGATACGCTTACAGATTTAATAACTGAAAATTTGGCCCCAGATATTGTTCAGGTAGGTAATGAGATTAACGCAATGATTTTGCAGGAAGGAGAATTGGAATGGCCTATAGATTGGACAAGAAATGCAGCTATATTAAATAAAGGGATAAAAGCTGTAAGAGATGCTTCCAGTATTATAGAAATAATGCTTCATATTGCCCAGCCCGAAAATGCCACATGGTGGTTTGAGCAAGCTACCGCTGCTGGGGTCACAGATTATGATTGGATTGGCCTATCCTATTATCCTGTTTGGTCAGAAGTTGAACTGGATGATGTTTCTAACGAAATCAGCATTTTGAAAAGCACCTATGATAAACGATTAATGGTGGTTGAAACAGCCTATATTTTCACAACAGAAAATGCTGATGCAGCCAATAATGTATTGGGTAATGATTCTTTGGTTCAAGGTTTTGAGGCAACACAAGAAGGGCAATTGGGTTATTTGAACAAACTAAAAGAAGAAATTGAAGTAGGTGGGGGAGAAGGGCTAATTTATTGGGAGCCTGCCTGGGTTTCCACAAGTTGTAATACACTATGGGCACAAGGATCGCATTGGGACAATGCAACGCTTTTTGACCATGACAACAAAGTGACGATGGGGATGGATTTTTACGACGCAAGCAATAATTAATTTCATGAAACAGTATCAAATATATATCTTATTCCTACTAGGTTTAAGTTTAACGGCATGCTCCTTATCTTCTGATGATGGGCTTTTAAGAGAAAAAATAAACTTTGGAGACAATTGGTTTTTTCAAAAAGGAGATTCTGTTAATGTCCAAAATTGGAAACCGATAAGATTGCCCCACACGGCCAATATAGAACCTCTTGTTGTGAATAATCAGTGGCAAGGAATATCGTGGTATAAAAAAGAGTTCAAAATTGAGAACAAAAATACCAATAGAAAACATTTTATCTATTTTGAAGGGGTCATGCAAGAGACTGATGTTTGGTTGAATGGAGAAAAACTTGCCAATCATAAAGGTGGCTATCTACCTTTTACCTTGGATATAACAGAAGCTATTCATGGACATGATTATAATGAAATTTTGATTAGGGTAGATAATCAAGATAATTCTGAAATCCCGCCTGGGAAGGCATTAAATGACCTTGATTTTAATATGTATGGGGGTATTTATAGAAATGCCTACTACATATCAACAAATGAAGTTTATATAACTGATGCTGTACATGCAAATATACCCAATAGTGGAGGCCTCTTGGTACATTTTAATGATGTTTCCGAGAAAGTTGCTTCGGGTATTTTTAAAACTCATATTCAGAATGACAGTGAAATAGAAAAGAGCATTAAAACTGTAGTCAATTTTACCAACTCGATTGGGGATAGCATAATGTTTGAATCGAGAGAAGTTATGTTAAAACCGAAGTCTAATCAAAACATTGAACAATTTATAACCATAGAAAACCCAAAATTATGGTCCCCTGAATCACCTGAATTATACAAGGTATCTGTGGAAATAGTTTCTGGCGCCAATATATTGGATGTCCAAACAATAAAAACAGGCATTCGTAAGGTTGAGATTAATAAAGATGGCTTTTTTTTAAATGGAAAACAGCGTTTTATTAATGGAACCAACCGGCATCAAGAATATCCCTATGTTGGATATGCCATTTCAGACAATGCAAACTACAGGGATGCCTATAAAATTAAACAAGCGGGCTTCGACTTTGTAAGGTTGTCACATTATCCTCATTCAGAATCATTTATGGATGCTTGTGATGAATTGGGACTCATGGTTATGGATTGTATTCCTGGCTGGCAATATTCTGAACCTGGCGAGTTTATAGAAAACTCGTATCAGAACATTCGAGATATGGTACGCAGGGACCGTAACCATCCATCTGTAATTATTTGGGAAAATTCGTTGAATGAGTCTTGGATGAAAGACCCTTATATACCAGAGGCAAATAAGATATTAGATGAAGAATTGCCCTATGGGAATATATATAGCGCAGGCTGGGCAGATCATCCTTCTTATGATTTATTTATTCCTGCGAGGCAACATAGTAAAGCACCTGATTATTGGAGCCAGTATGATAAGAATGGTAGGAAAATCTTGATTGCAGAATATGGAGATTGGGAATATTATGCACATAATGCAGGGTTTAACCAAAAAGCATTCAAAGGGTTAAAAGAAGAAGAGCGCACTAGTAGGCAATTAAGGGCCCATGGAGAAAAGAGATTGTTGCAACAAGCCTTTAATTATCAAGAAGCCTTTAATTCCAATTTAAAGGGAGAGCATACCATTGGACATGCCAATTGGTTGGTTTTTGATTATAACCGTGGATATAGTGATGATATAGAGTCTTCGGGAATTTCGGATATTTTTAGAATCCCAAAGTTTTCTTATTACTTTTACCAAAGTCAAAAACCACCTTTTCAAGATTCATTTACTGGTCCCTTGGTATTTATTGCCAATTACTGGCAAGAAAATTCTACTACCGATGTAACGGTTTTTAGTAATTGTGATGAGGTTGCCTTGTACTTGAACGGGGAAAAAATAGAGCACAAAAAACCATCAAGAGATGCTTTTTCCGATGAATTAGAATACCCTCCTTTTGTTTTTGGTATATCTAAGTTTGAAGTGGGAAAGTTGGAGGCTATTGGATTTATTAATGGAAAAGAAGTTGCAAAGCACACTCTTTCAACTCCGGCAGAAGCTACCAAAATTGAATTGAGTTATGACATTTCAGGAAAACCATTGGAACAGGGAACAAATGATATAGTCTTTGTCTATGCAAAAATAGTTGATGATGAAGGTAATTTGGTTTCTAATGCAGTTAAGAAAGTTCAGTTTAATATTGATACAGATGTTGTAGAAATTATTGGAGGTAATCCTGTTGATTCTGAAGCAGGGATTGCAACAATACTTATAAAAGTATATGCCAAATCTAAAGGGTTTAGTATTGAGGCAAAATCAGAGGGCCTAACTTCGGAACCTTTGAAACTTATGAATTAACAACAATGGTCCTTCAATATAAGTTTAAAATAGACCCTTGTTTTTTGTATGAACGTATTATTCTTTTAAATGGTCTGTACGGAATCGTGTACTGTTTGTAAAAGTAGCGAAATGTTGGACATAAAAAAACGGATGGCGAGAACGCGATCCGTTGGTTTTACTGGCCTTGGCCTTAGTAGCGGGAACTGGACTCGAACCAGTGACCTTCGGGTTATGAGTTTAATCAAACCCCTTATTTTACGCTATTTGTGGCCTATTTCTATAAAAACCGTGTACGGAATCGTGTACTCTGGTTAAACATATTTTGATATGCTAATATATGGAATTTAGCAATGCATTTACTGCAATGAAAATTCTTGTTTTTTTAACCATTTTATGGAATATATTTTGTTATTAAATGAAGTAACGCCAAAAGTCTTTATTTTGGATGTTCACTTTGCCGAATTCTACCAACTCTTAGTTAAGTGGAGGGGTAGTCGAATCCACCGAAGTTCAGCCGTTGATTTATACTTATATTTGGGTACGGCACTATACCACAATAAATTATAGTCATCTTAAGTTTGAAACTGATTAATTTACATGTATAAATCAGAAAGAACAAAAGAGAGGATTAAGGTTAGTATATACGGTGAAGCTTGAGACTTCGACAACATTGATAATCCCCTCTCTTTTCTACTTAAATTTCGTTCAGTTCTGTGAGACGTTGATCTCGATTTCAAGTTGTTGAAAGCCAAGTAGAAAGTCCTTTCATAAATACAATTCTTATGAATAAAAGTACAGAATTTTTTGGAATAGACATCAGTAAAGATGTCTTTGATGTTTTTAGTTTGGAGACAGGATATAATCAGTTTACAAACAATAAAAAGGGATTTAAACAATTCATTAAAAAACTATCAAAAGACAGTTTGGTGGTCATGGAAGCTACGGGTTACTACCACTATTGTTTAGCACAATATTTATATGAGAAAGGCTATGCTGTTTCGGTAGTAAATCCTTTATCGGTAAAGCGATTTATCCAGATGAAATTGTCGAAGGTAAAAACAGATAAAAGTGATGCAAAATCTATCTGTGAATATGCCTGTAACAATGAAGTGCCACTTTATACAGCAAAAGACAAAAACCAATCGGAATGTTTGCAGTTATTACGTTTAATGGATACTTATGTAAAGCATCGTACCGCTATGAAGAACAAATTGGACGGGGAACAGGTTTTAGGTATTCCTTCAAAAGCAGTGTATCGTTCATTGAGCAGAACCGTAAAGCAGTTGAATAAGGAGCTGGCACTTCTGGAAGCCCGATTAATAACTTTGGTAAAAGAGGAACAACAGGAACAGTTAAGGCTTTTAAAAACCATTCCAGGAATTGGAGAAAAAGCGGCGATTTTATTGGTTGTATTCACAGATGGTTTTTCCAAGTTTGAAAACTCGAGACAGCTTTGCAGCTATGCTGGTATTACACCTACCATAAGGCAATCGGGCAGTAGTGTAAGAGGACGAAGTCGGATAAGCAAAATAGGGAACAAGAAATTAAGGAATCAATTGTTTTTGAGCAGTTTTACAGCTTGTCAATACAACAAAGCATGTAGAGAACTATTTGAGCGTATTGTGGCACAGGGGAAAAGTAAAAAGCTGGCTTTGTTAGCGGTTTGCAATAAACTGTTAAAACAGGCATTTGCAATTGCTAAATCGGGAATTCCATACAACGAGAACTTTGTTTCAAAAATGGCTTAAAAAGATTTGTTTTTTAGCTCAGTTCTTTGTTGTAGGTAGTTATTCATTCAACCACTCTTTAGCTTTATAAACTTGATTATCATTTTCCAAATTTACATTATGTTGAAATTTAATATTTTCATTTACACCAACTTTGTTATCATACCTGTTTTTATTTCTATCAATAAATACATCTTGAGAGATAACTATTACTAATTCATCATCAATTTTATCGTAGCCATTTCCAGTAGTATAACCTGCTGTTTCTTCTCCTATGAAAACTGTATTATTTCTACCCTTAAAAGCAATAGCGACTAATTCTCCCGAACTTATTGTATATCTGCTTAATAAAACCGCTACTTTTTCATTAGTTTTTATTTCGGGAAGACTATCCATTTCACAAACTAATCTACCATAATTAAAAAATTGTCCATTTTCAATAGTAAAATCACGTATTTCGTTGTTTTTGTTTATTGCACCAGCAACAAAGCCTTCTCCAATTAATGGTGCTAATCCTGAAATCATTGGTTCCATATTTCCACCTCCATTAAATCTTAAATCTACAATCCATTTATCTACTCCTTTTGATTTTAAGTCAATAAGTCCCTGACGAATAAAATCGGACTGCTCTTTGACATCTCCTGGACCAATACCAACAATTCTTAAATAACCGATTCCATTGTCCAAAAGTTTGTACGAAAACTTTGCCGAAACATCATTTATCACAGTATTAACAAATTTAGAATTTCTATTGCTCTCTTCTGATATTTTACCGTTATAACTCACAATGATTGAGTTGTCCTTTGCGGAGCGAAAATGTCCGTGTTTATCTCCCAAACTATTGATTAGGTATTGCAAACCTTCCCTCAGGTCTTCTGTCTTTTCTTTATCCTTTGTTAACGCTATATATTTAGTATTTACTTCATTCCAATTTACCTTATCTCCATACAGAGATGTTTCTTTTGCTTTTAAAACAATTGGATGATAAGTGACTTCTTTTTCATTTATCAAATTCAGGACAAACTCCATTTGTGTGTCCTTTTGGTTTAAATAATCCTCATAAGTCTGAGTTACTTCGTAATCGGGAATAATACCTCTGTTATAAATTTGGTTTGATTTTTTTGGAACATCTTGCTCTAAATTAACAGCATAGAAAATTGTTTCTATTTTAGATTCTGGCAAGATATAGCCCAAAGGTGTATGCCCATTATGTCCATAATAACCACCCATAGTTTCTTCGCCAATTACTACTGAATTTTCGTTTCCTGCTACCATTGCTGCAAATAAACTACCAGCAGATGCCACTCTCGGACTTATTAACAAATATATAGTTCCATTGAACACATTTTTATTGGGCATTCGTATTTTGTGGTCGTTGCTTGTTTCGTCTTGATAAAATATACCATCTACCTCTTTTGGGAATTCTTTTTGAAATTCTCTATTATACTTGCCAACACCAAAGGGTCTAAAAATCCTTGGCACTTTGGTATAAGCGTATTTAAGGTAGGGTATTTTTTTAAAACTAACCCAAGCTTGTTTATTCTCTTGGAAATTACGATTGGTTAAATAAGAATAGGTAATCAAATCATTTGGGTCGTCTCCGCCACCGTTATAGCGAACATCTACAATTAATTTGTTTATTTTCTTTTGCTTAATATCTGTAAATATGCTGTCTAAAAACGCAGCATATTGCAAATGCATTGGGTCTTTTTCATTTCCCAAACCAAAATCATTTACGGTTAAAATGGCGGTATTGGTATTGATTATTTTATAATCATACACTTCATCTTCTTTCCAATCTTTATAATTAACATAATCAAAAGGTCTTGAATATCTCTTGCTTACATTTTTAGTATAGCTTTTGTGAGATATGCTTTTAAGGGTTGTTGATTTTGTTTCATTTGAATTATTAGGGCTGTAAGTAACTGTAAATTGATTGACAAGTCCATAATGATTACGATAGAGTTTACCAAAGTTGGGCTCAAGAACTATTCGTTTTCCTGTTGTGTTAACACCATCGGTAGTGTAGTATTTATAGAGGTTTGGTATAATATCTTCTATTTTATTATTGTTGATGGCAATAATTTCCGCACCCAATGGAATTTCTCCTTCGGCATAATTTACAATCCATTTCTTTTCTATATATCTTAATGGATAAGGGAAATAGCCATTAGTCTCCTCTTTTAGACTTTTTGTATATTTCTTTGGAAAACGCGTGCTGTTGTGCGAACTACCTTCAAAGTCGGTCAATTGGCAAATGATGTTATAAAAATGTAGATAAGTAGATGATTTGCCAATTTGCTCATCAGCCCAGTTGTAAATACTATCTATTTCTTGTTTTGTTCGGTATTTATATAACCCTGAATTGGCACTTTCTCTTGTTTGTTTGAATACCTCTAAGTCTTTCCTCATTTTTTCTTGCGAAAAAGCATCATCAATGGATTGTGCACACGAGGTAATTGGAAAAAATGCAAGTAAAAGATATATATAAAATGTTTTCATCACTGATATTATTTTTATCAAATATAGTTTTGTAAAATAATAAAGACTTGTATAATATTGGCTTTCTATACTAAACTCTCCTGATATTTTAAGGGTGAAATTCCCACAAATCGTTTAAATGTTTTTGAATAGTGAGACATATCGGTAAAGTTATACAGGTAGGCTATTGTAGTAAGTTCTGAGGTTGAGTTAATTAATTTTTTACTAGAAAATATTTTTCTCATCAAAACATAGTTCATAGGTGTCATGCCAGTTGATGCCTTAAATTTCTTGACAAATCCAAATTTGTTAATGTTTGCCAGTTTTGATAAATTATCAAGACTGAATTTATCATAAATATGGCTTTCAATATACTCATTGATTTGATTGAAATTTTGATATTTTATTTCTGAATATTCTTTCTTATACTCTTCGGAATAAGACCTTAAAAGCTCAAGAAATTTTGAGAGATGATGCTGGATGATTACGTCATCTTTGGTGTCTAGTGCATCTTTTACTTTTAAGAACAGTTTGTTTACTTTGTTGCTGGTTATTTGCCTATTGCTAAATTTTATGCTTTTTCCGCCTAAAATAGTTTTTACTACTTCATTTGGGATGTAAATAGTATCAAACTTGAGGTAAGAATTATTGTCAATGAGTGGGTTAGCATGTATTTCAAAGGGATTTGTAATTGAGATACTTCCGGATTCGGTAAAAAGACTGTTGTCCTCAAAATCAATTTGTTCAACACCTTCGTGAATAAGTGAGATACAAAACGTATTATGAAAATGTTTAGGAAAACTGGTAGTTTGGTTTTCTATAGTTATATATTCTACATTATTAAATGACATTATTCTCTTCTGTACTCAATTACCTACAACTTTAGGGCTAAACGTAGTTCAGCTATGAGAATGAAGATACGATAAAAAGGTTGTACAATGCCATGATAGTCAGCTACCTATTAAATCATGGCATTGTTCTGGCCAAGATACTGAAGGTATCGCAAGGCTACCTTTTTATAAGTATAGGGAATTCGAGGAGTTGGACCAAATTACTTTTAGCTGCCGATGTGTTGCGTTGGGGCTCGAAGCCTGCCTATGGCGATCTTCAATAGGGATGTATTACGTGTAATTTGGTTTAGTCCTAAAGATGGTATTGCATTTACTTTAAGATGTGGAGCAACGCAGTTGCACAGATTAAAGTTCGCCATGGGCGAATGCAACGGTGAGTATATGAAGCGTAGCATCCCGCAGGGTGCTATGATTACATATACAGTGTTATCATCTTTTTCTTTTATTCACTTTTGTACTGTTTCGGAATCCATTGTTTGTTGGTTTTTCCATCTTCAAAACGAGAATAGCAACCTCTGTCATACATAAATTTCGAAGGGTCTTTTATCATTTCATTTAAAAATTCGAAAAAACTATTTCCCAATATTGTTTCTTCCCATCCATCGTGGTCTGCATAGTATACTTTGCCTTGATAGAAGATAAAATAGTTTCCTGACTGTGAAATTTCACCGAAGGCAATACCTTCTTTCTGAAAATCATAAAGTTCATTGGATTCCATTCCTTCATAGTCATATTGCCAAGCCTCATTTTCGTCATCCAATTTATGAATTGGGAATAATTCTATTTTTGGTTGATTGTTTTGACAGTACATTTTTACCCCATTCATTATTGAATAGAATTCAACAATTTCTTCATTTCCATTTTTAACCAATTTTCGAAGTTTATTGAGTTCATCTGCCGATGCCGATTCGTTTTTTGTATGGTATACTTGAACATTCAGATTTAATGTCTCTGATTCATCGTTACAATCGAAACATTGAAAATTGGGATTTTTATGATTTATATGTTCTAAGAATTCTTTCATTTTTCTAATTGATGATAACGGTCGGGCTAAGCGTAGTGCGGAAGCAAGGAAACTTTTCGTTTCCGTCTGCCGACGTAGCTAAAGCTTATTGTTTTGCTTTTTCTTTTTTTGTCCAAAGCTAAATCCATAAGATTTAGCGACTTAGTAAATATACACAGACCTTTGGTTTTAGCCCTTAATTCCGCATTACGTTTAGGTATTGTTAGCAAACGTATTTATTCCTTAGGAGTGTATTTCTCTAGCCATTCCTTATCGTACCAAAACTTATGATTAGGCGGCACAATTCCATTTATCATTTCTATAATTGGACTTAAGTCCTTCTGGTAGTAATTCCGAAGGTGAATTTTTCGCGTGGTTTCTTGTTTGGTAAAATCAAGTCTAATCTGAACTCCGTCCCGAATTCCAGGACTGGTATAGTCCGTTTTAAGCTCATAGACATTTATTCTTTCTATCTTCTTAATTGAGTCAGCCGGTAATTTGTCTGTTTTGAATACTGGCTCGGAACCTTTTTTAGGATTATAGACAAAGAGACTGTCATTTGTCAGTCTGAAAATCCGCTCTTCTCCAGAACCGTTATACCAATCAAATTCAATAATGAATGGTTTAAATTCAGGCATTTTAAAAGTCCGACTTTCCGATTGAGTTTTTATCGTTTTTTGTTCTGTATTTTTTGAATCTTTTTGTTTACAAGATATGATGAGCAACGTGAAAAATAATATTTGAAATATGGCTCTATTCATATGTTTGCTAACGGTTGGGCTAAGCGTAGTGCGGAGGCAAGGAAAGTTTTCGTTTCCGTCCACGCACGAAGCTAAAGCTTATTGTTTGGTTTTATTTTTTCTATTCTAAAGCTAAATCCATAAGATTTAGCGACTTCATAAATATACACAGACCTTTCGGTTTTGCCCTAAAGCCCACATTACGTTTAGGTATTGTTGTAGCCAGTTTTTTCCGCACTGTGTTTACCCCACGCCATAACTTGTACTCCGCCTGAGTATTGAACTTTATCAGGTTTTCCTTTGATTAAATCCCTAAATCTGGCGTAATTCAATTCAAGTTTATGTAATTCAAGTCCATTTATTTCCCATTCTAAATGATGAATTTCAAATGTATTGATTGACTTTTCAGTATCTTGGAAAAGAGCATATCTTTCTGTCAGCCATTTGTCCAATTCCGATTTCTCACTAATTCTTTCCCCAATTTTAAATCCCAATTTCAAGTAGTCATTAAATCCCGAGTTTGCAGATACGTATTCGTTTTCCGTTCTCTTCATTTTTGAATATCGGTAAGGGAGTTCAGACATTCCTTTTGCAATTTTACAAGACAAATTTTTTCCGCCTTCAATGCTCAAAAAATACACTCCAGTTTTGTTATTTGATTTTATATAAGTTCGGATATTAATTTCATCAAAATCCGAAATCGGTTGGAACGCAGGCAGGTTTTTCGGTCTTATCTTTTCCATAGTAAAAGCAACAACCGAAATCCAAGGTTTTCCGTTAAAAAGGTCAATCTCAAGTTCCTTTGGGACAAACTTTTTCAATTCGGATAATTCCACTTCCCAATGAAGAAATATTGCATTATTCCATTCTTGATAAAATTTCCAACTTTCATTTGGGATTTTCCAAGGTCTGTGTTCTGTCTTATTTAATATCTCTCGGATTGTCATTTCTCTAATTGGCTACAACGGTGAGTATAACAAGTGTTGCCATCCCGCAGGGTGGCTATGATTTGTTATACATTGTTAGCCTTTCGTTATTTTTCATCTACTTTTATAAATTCGTACCTGTTTTCACTTAGGTTAAGAACGATGTGATAATTTCCTTCTTCAATTAGAATATTATCACCATCTGTTTCTGCTGTACCATTTGGAAAAGAAGTTCCGCCCCAATTCTGATTCCAACTGTCTCTACATCGAAATTTAACTGTTCCCTTTTTTAAGTATAAATCTACTTCCCAAATGCTATTTTCTATATCTGTTTGAATTAAAGGAGTTGATTTTGCACCAACATCATCATAGCCATTAATAGATGTTCCAATAATTCCAACATCCTGATATAACAACTTTACATTAGGATAATAGGTTTTTATTAATTTCATAATTGATAATCCATCTGCGTAATAATTTGAAGCTGTAGACAGATAACTAATTTTATAACTTCTTAAGGTTTTTAAAATCACCTGAAATCGAGAAGTCCTTACCAAATCATATAGAGTACTGTAATCATCTTGACTATAATAATTATCAATTCCATTTACGTTTACTATTTCATTAAAATTCCAACTTGGCTCTGCAATACCTATTTCATAAAATAAAGGATTAATGCGGTCTACAAGTCCCAAATCCATTTTCTTATTAATTAAATTAACATAACTTGTTATCTGTTTAGACAATTCATTTTGTTTAGGATTGTTAATGTTATACTTTAGATTTGATATGTGATGATTAGTTTCGGATATATAATTATTGATATCCTCAACGGCTAAATAACCTAAAATATGGGGTAGTAATTCGATTGGAAAACTCTCTGGTTTAATCAATAAGGTGTCGATAAGTTTTATTTGTTCATCAATACGATTTTCATAAGCATTAAATGCTTCAGTATCATTTTTAACTGCATTGTAAAACTGCTCTAAAACGATTTCAAATTCTGCGTCTTGTTTTTGTTTTTCGTTCCAATTATTTACTTGTAAGGCGATAAGAATTCCAATTACAACCAAAACTATTTCACCAACGGCATATTTGAAATACTTTACATTTTTACCCTTTGAAATTAAATTTTGTCTTATTCTTCTAAAGAATTTTATCATTTGGTTTATGGTTGGTTTTAATGAAGGCTAACGTTGCGGCTAAGCGTAGTGCGGTAGTAAGGAAACTTTTCGTTTCCGTCTGCGCACGAAGCTAAAGCTTATTGTTTTGCTTTTTCTTTTTTTGTTCCAAAGCTAAATCCATAAGATTTAGCGACATTATAAATATACACAGACCTTTCGATTTAGCCCTAAAGTCCGCATTACGTTTAGGTTTTGTTACCTGCTGGCTTTTTTTTCATTCATTTCATTACATATTAAAGTAAAGAACTCTTGTGTTTTTTTAAGAGCAAATTCCGTAAAACTTTTACTAATGCTTATTCCAGATTCATTTTCTTCCGTTATTCCATAATAGGCTAATTCATCATATTTATCACATATGTTAAAAATAGCTTTGTTGTCATTTGAAAATGTACCATCTGAATGTGCTAAAACATTTCTTATTTTATTAAAATCAATAATATTATTCCATATTTCTGTTTCAAAACATTTAGATATATCACAAACCTTTTTCAGATAAGTAGAGCTTCGATAAATACCATTTCCGCCAATATCTTTTATTGATAAGTTGTACTCATTTAAGTTTTCAAGATTTTTGCAAATTTGCTCTAAAGATTTTTCTGTGAGGAAGTAAATACTTAAAAATATAGATTTCCATAATATATTTGGAAACATTGCTTCATATTGCATTTTTTTTCCGAACCTGTCATTTATAATTTCTATCTCTTCTGCGTCCTCAAAGGATTTCAATTTAGAAGTTAAAAAAAGACTAGTTTCTGAAATTAGGTCTTCAAAATGAAACAATTCATCAAATAGGCCGTGATTGAAAAAGAAATGATAAGTGTATTCGTAATCTATAATTTTTTGAATTTCAGGGTCTCTTGTCATTTTTTAGAGCTTGCAGGTAACGGCTAGGCTAAGCGTAGTGCGGAGGCAAGGAAACTTTTTGTTTCCGTCTGCCGACGCAGCTAAAGCTTATTGTTTTGCTTTTTCTTTTTTTGTTCAAAGCTAAATCCATAAGATTTAGCGACTTTATAAATATACACAGACCTTAGATTTTAGCCCTAAAGTCCGCATTACGTTTAGGTTTTGTTATCTGCTGGCTTTTCCGCTCAGCTATTTTTTACGTAATTCCTCCACCTGAGTTTTTAAAACGTTATTCCAAAACTCAAATTGTCCGTAAAATTCTAGACAATCGTCCAATGTTTTAAGTCCATTTAATTTTGGCAAAATATCAATTTCAAAATCAGTCTTAAGTTCGTTTGTAAAGTCCGACAAGTCCGTTTTTCCGGTTAACTTATATCCAAGCCAACCATCTTTTCGGTATTTATGTTCACGTCTGTTATCCTTAAGATAAGTATCTTCTCTTAGCGGTACTGCCAAGTCAAAATAAGTTGCTTTTTTTCTATTTGGGTCTTTCATTTTTTCAGTAAGTCCGACTCCGATATTGAAACAAAAACTTAGTTCTTCTTTGCTATTCCATTGCGAGTTTTGTAGATTAATTAGAATAAAAAAATCATCGATTATTTTCCACCAAGTCTGTCCAGAAGTTCTGAATCCTTCTTCTTTCAATTTTGGTTTCAAGTAACTCCCGATAAACTCTTTTTGTTTTTCTTTTGCGTTCATTTTTTAGCTTGCAGATAACGGCTCGGCTATGATTAGTGCGGGGCGGAAATCCAGCGGATTTCCAGTCTCGCGCTAAGCAAAAGCTTTTGGTTTTGTTTTTTCTTTTTTGGTTCGAAAGCAAAATCCCAAAGATTTTGCGACCTCATAAATATACACAGACCTTACGAATAAGCCCGAAGTCCGGATTAATTATAGGTATTGTTGTGTGTAGTTTTTATTCCCCAATTTTTGATTTTTCCAGTTTCCTTTTAATCAGATATTTTATGAAATTCAACAAAAGTAGTGCTGGTAAATACATAAAAAATCCAACCACTAGAAAAGTATATGCAGTGCCAGCCAAAAGGCTGTCAAAATTAAAGTCCGCCCAATTCCAAGTCCATGCTAAAAGGATTAACAGCAGTCCAATTACCCCTTGTATTTTTAGAGACTTATTTATAGTCTGAATCAGCTTGGTGAAACTAAATGAGCTTACAAGTCCGTTTTTGAATGCATTCCATAATATTGGAAGTCCCAACAGTAGAATGACTAAAATGGCAACAATTTCAATATCAGGAACAATCATTTTTATCGACTCTACAAATTACACACAACGGTTGGGCTAAGCGTAGTGCGGAGGCAAGGAAACGTTGAGTTTCCGTCTGCGCACTAAGCTAAAGCTTATTGTTTAGTTTTATTTTTTCTTGTCCAAAGCTAAATCCATAAGATTTAGCGACTTCATAAATATACAAGAACCTCTCGGTTTTGCCCTAAAGCCCGCATTACGTTTAGGCATTGTTGTGTGCAGTATTTTATGCGTTTATAATCTTTCTTATCAATGCAATTTGCCCTAAATGATAATAACTGTGTTCTATCATTCCTTCAATATTCCGTAGATAATCTCCGTATTTTTCATCCACAAAATCCTCATTCAGTTGCTCTTCGGGCATTTTTTCTATTAATTCCGCAAGTTTTTCCGTGTCGTTCCAAAACTTTTTTTGAAACACTTCCCATTCTGTTTGAGATTCAATGGCTGGAAAGTCGAAACTGTATTTATCTCTAATTTCAAGTTTTCCATTATCAAATACATTTTTTATTCCGACTACAAAATAATGGACATGTTGAGCTAATATTGAAATTGTATTTAGAGATTCAACTCTTTTCGTTGCAATTTTCCAATCTAAATTTTCTATTTGGTCTTTAATATTTGTGTTTGCAATCCATGTTCCGTTTAGAATTACTTCTCGAAGTCGGCTTGCCAATTGTTTACTTTTTGTCATTTCGGATTGGTTTTGCCATATTGCACACAACGTTTATGTATATGGAAAGTTGCGGGTTTGCGTGCGAGGATTTTCCGAAGGAAAATCAGACGTAGCAAACGTGCAACGACCTTTGTTTTAGTACAACACCAGCAATTTTTTATATACGTTGTTGGCGGTTCGTTTTTTACAATTCCTTAAAATGGTTTGTATTCCTTAAGTTCGACATCAGGATAATCTTCCGCTATTATATTTTCCATTTCAGCCGTTATTTTATTCAGTCGGTTATAAGGAAGCATTATTCTTTTAGTAAAAAATAATAAGTCAGTAAGAAGGTTAGCAAATTCTCGGTCTTTTAGAAGTTCTTTAGGTGAATTCTTGAAAGGGGAAGAAAGTTTTGAAGTCTTAAGTCCGTCAAAGTTTTGACTTGTTCGCAATGTAGTTCTGTCAATACGAGTGTTCAAATATGGTCGAAGTTCTTGATTGACATAATTAATTTGTAATTGCTCGAATTGTAATAATTTTTCTTGGTCAGAATTCATTTCTTTAAACTTTCTTTTTAGAGTTTCAGATGATACCAAACTGATTTCTCCAGAATTTGTAAGAGCTTTATACTCGGTTGTCGGTGTTGCTGCCAACCATAGCCAAGTTAATTTGTGAATATTAAGTTCAGTTTGTTCTTCGGTTAATTCAATTTCAGGATTTCGTATTGCATCGAGTAATTCCTCTGCAGCTTTAATTACTTCTCCCATTCTTTTGGCTCCATATTTATAATGGAATTTATAAACTGCAACTTCAGTTCCGATTCTCTCGACTATTATTTTCTCTTTTTCAGTATTCTGTGGCTTTTCCGAACACGAATTAATTAATAAAGTAACAGTTAATAATATGACTAAATTTAGAATTAGTCTGGACGAAACCATAGAATTTTTCTTCATAAAATTAGAGTTAATTTTTATCCTGATTAGTTTTTTACTTTTTTAAATGCTTTGTCCAAAGGTCAATAGGTTGGTATCTGGATCAAGTAATGAGAATTCCTTTTGTCCCCAAGGTTTTGATTCCAATTTCCCATTTGGGTGTATTTTTATTTTATCGTCTAATAATGTTTGGTAAAAATCGTCGATACTATTAATCCTAATATAAACTTGTCCGTAATTTTCTTTAGGGTTAAGTTCTTTAAATTCAAAGAAATGAATTTCTATTTTATCTTTTCGAACCATTAAATATGCTTCATAATCGCCTATTTCTTTAAATCCTAACTTATCTATATAAAATGCTTTGGTAACATTTTTGTCACGCATTGGTAATTTCGGAATGATATCAGTTAGCATAATTTCGCGATTAGTATTTGTAATTTGATTTTAAATTGTTGCGTATTCTTAAATGACCGCCAACGGTCTTGGCTATGGTTTCGTTGCGGAATGGTTCGGAAGAACTATTCCCCCGTAAACCAAAGTTAGCAAATACGCGGGAATTTCCGAGAGGAAATTCCGCCGCAATGAACTATAGCCGTTGTTGTGCACTGGCTTTTATTTTTTCTTTTATTCGGTCAAATTTCTTTTCTCCGAGTTCATTTTTTATTAGTTCAGAATTCCGTTCCACCAAGTTTTTAAATGTCAGATATTCAGTTTCTTTTTTATTCCAAAATTCAGTCGGTAAACCCGAAATTGAAACAAGTAAATCGCCTTCGTAAAAGTCGCCTTCAGTCAATATATTCTGTTCAAGTTTCTCGAGTGCAATTCCAATTATGTGTTCAGTTCCGATATGTTGAGAAATCAAAAGTCTTAATTGTTCGTTGGTTAATTCTCCAATTTTTATTTTCCGATAACGATGGCATTTTTCGACTAAACTTGTCGGAAACTCGGAAAGTTCATTCCAATAATCGTTTTCTAACTGTTCTATAGATTTTAAATTAATTTTCATTCCAAACTTGTTTGAATTCCGATTCAGTGATTTCAAATTCCGAGAATTCATTTAAGTCCAATTCTTGGTCTCCAAGTCCACCAAATTCATCTTCTAATTTTGAATGTTCGTATTTCAGTACTTTTCCGTTTTGATAAACTTCGATTTGTTTGGTTGGAAATCCAGATTTATCAGTTTCAAAGTACCAGATGGAAGTTCCCCAATTATCAAACTCATCTCCACGAGTTTCGTCCCATTTTCTTTTATAGTACTTCATTTTTCAGCTTGTGCACAACGGTCTCGGCTATGAGTAGTTGCGTGGGTTAGCACTTAACTTTGCAAGTACACACCAAACTGAAAATCCGCGAGGATTTTCAGAAGTAGGCGAGGACAAGCAATTACTTATAGCCATCTTAAGTTTGAAACTGATTAATTTACATGTATAAATCAGAAAGAACAAAAGAGAGGATTAAGGTCAATATAGC
>NZ_JAATJJ010000002.1 GCF_011927795.1 Saonia flava
GTATACGCTGTCTTCCCAATATGTCAATAGAACTTATCTCTTTCTCAATAAACCCGAGAAACAATCTCTTGCCCCTCTAAGCGGGTGCAAATATAGACCTGTTTTTTAAATTAAAAACTATTTTTCGAAAAAAAATTAAACTTTTTTTTCACCCCTTTTTTAACACCTTATAAATTAGGTTCTTGAAGAAAACTCTTTTGTAAAAAAAGGGTACTAAATTTAACTATTCTTATTCTTATTTGCAACTATTCTTTTTCTTTATTGGATGAATTCCATTTATTGGTAAGCGATGCATAATCATAATCCAATACAGACTTCTGTCTTTCCAACCGATCATTGGCAAATGCCCGTTGCAAAATATCTTCAATTAAATAGTCTTCGTGAACATTATCTGGATGGTATTCCTCTTTAATACTTATCTTAAACATTTTTGCAGTAGTGTTGTACCAAAAGGCTCTCCAACCACTTCGTAACTCCTTTACCAAATCAAAAGCTGTTATTCCTGTTTGTCTATAAATGAGTTTTACCAATATTTGTCCTTCTGTGCGGGTCAATTTTTTCAACTCCTCAGAAAATTCTTCTTCGATATATTTTTGAACGTGTTTGGTATACTTTTTTCTTTTTCGTTTAGATGTAATTTTTGACAAACTATCATTTAGTTCTACCAAACGTTCTGAAGCTAGTTTGGCATAAGGGTACACTTTAATAGTTTTTCTTCTTAAAATATAATACCTAAGCTTGTCTTCTCTGTTCTCAAACTTTAGCTTACCGAAAATATATACTTCATCTAGAGAGATAGAACTTTGAAAAATAGAATCTCCCTCAATAAGAATATATTCTTTGGCAATGGAGTCCAATGGAAGGTCTTCTTCCTGTGACCATCCCAAGAAGCCAATCAAACCATAAAACAATATAATAAAGCTTTTCTTCATTAATTTATATCAAACAAAAATCTTACCAAAATTAACGATAAACATATAATGATATTATTAAATAAAAGTGAATATTCCTAAGTTTGTATCAAAATACATTTTAATGAGCGCAAAGAAAATCATTACTAAGAAGTCCTTAGGCTTTTTTGAAAAATATTTAAATAATGCAGCCCCTACAGGTTACGAGTGGAATGGGCAAAAATTGTGGATGGACTACCTAAAGCCATATGTAGATACTTTTATAACTGACACTTATGGAACTGCAGTTGGTGTTATTAATCCTGATGCCAAATACAAGGTAGTCATAGAAGGACATGCCGATGAGATTTCTTGGTATGTAAACTATATTACTGACAATGGACTTATCCATGTGATTCGTAACGGAGGTAGCGACCACCAAATTGCACCTTCCAAATGGGTAAACATCCACACAAAAAATGGTATTGTCAAAGGCATTTTTGGATGGCCAGCCATACATACTAGAAATAAGGTTAAAGAAGAACCCCCCAAACTTGACAACATAACTGTAGATATTGGTGCTAAGGACAAGGCCGAAGTTGAAAAAATGGGTGTGCATGTGGGTTGTGTAATAACGTACCCAGATGAATTTCAGGTTTTAAACAAAAACAAATTTGTCTGTAGGGCAATTGATAACCGTGCCGGTGGTTTTATGATTGCCGAAGTGGCCCGATTATTACATGAGAATAAAGTTAAACTACCTTTTGGCCTTTACATTACTAATTCTGTACAAGAGGAAATTGGATTGCGTGGTGCGGAAATGATTACACAAACCATTAAACCAAATGTGGCTATCGTAACCGATGTATGCCACGATACCACTACCCCAATGATAGAAAAAAAGACACAAGGACATACTGAAATTGGTTCTGGCCCTGTAATTTCTTATGCTCCCGCTGTACAAAATAAATTACGTGAGCGTATTATTGATACCGCTGAAACCAAGAAAATTCCTTTTCAGCGAATGGCTGCTTCCAGAATGACAGGAACTGATACGGATGCTTTTGCTTACAGTAATGGCGGCGTGGCTTCCGCTTTGATTTCTTTACCACTACGCTACATGCACACCACGGTAGAAACCGTTCACCAAGATGATGTTGAGAATGTTATTCGTTTAATTTATGAAACACTTCTCACAATTAAAGAAGGAGAAACTTTTAGCTACTTTGAATAGGGATAGGTCGCACCCCTTAGTTTAAAAAACCTATGGATGAATTAATTGATGTTTTGGATGATAATGGAAACCCTACCGGGGAAACCATTATGAAATTTGAAGCCCATAAAAATGGGGTTTTCCATCCAACTGTCCATATTTGGTTTTATACAAAGACTGGTAAGGTATTAATTCAACAAAGAGGGAAAGACAAAGATACTTTCCCTCTTTTATGGGATGTATCCGTTGCAGGGCATATTGGAGCTGGTGAAGGTGTTCTAGATTCTGCCATTAGAGAAGTTGAGGAAGAAATTGGGATTACAATATCGGAGAATGACCTACAGAAAGTAGGGCTCTTCAAAAGCGTTCAAAAACACCATGAGACCCTAATTGATTGTGAATACCACCATACTTTTTTGTGTGAATTAAAGATTCCTCTTAACGGTTTAAAAAAACAGGACAGTGAGGTTGAAGCTCTGGATTTAATTCCTTTAACAAAATTTGCGGAAGAAACATGGGGCTTGGCAAATATTAGTAAGTATGTTCCCCATGGTCCTGCTTATTACAAAACTATTATTAAGGCAATTAAAGAGAAGCTTTGATTTCTTTGACTTCTCAATCGTTCTGATAGTTATCGGAACTCATTTCAAAATGACATTTAGAAAGAATTGATGAATTCTTCAACTTTATCCAAACTATACGTTCCTTGACTGCCTTCTTTCATGTTTTTAACCACAAAAGAATTGCTTTCTAATTCTTGTTCTCCAATAAGAATTACAAATGGCACTTTTCTATTGTTGGCATACTTCATTTGCTTTTGCATTTTAACTGAAGAAGGGTATACATCTGCTTTTATTCCCGATTTTCTTAATTCCCTGACCAGTTTTAAAGCAAATAAAGCTTCCCTATCTCCAAAATTAACACAAAGCACATCCAATGATTGGTCAATTGCACTTGGAAACAGGCCTAATTCTTCCAGGACTATATAAATACGATCCAAACCAAAGGATATTCCTACTCCACTCATATCTTTTAATCCAAAAACTCCAGTAAGGTCATCGTAACGACCTCCCCCGCCAATAGATCCCATGTTAACACCATCCGGAGCAGAAACCTCAAAAATAGCCCCAGTATAATAGTTAAGGCCGCGAGCCAACGTTACATCAATTGAAAGATTGGCCGATTGCAAACCTAATTCCTCAATGGAACTGATGATATAGTCAAGTTCCTGAACACCTTTACTCCCCTCTTCGGAATCTTTTAATAGTTCTTTTAATTGTAGTAATTGTTCGGAATTAGAACCTGAGAGTGAGAATAATGGTGTGGCCTTTTGAATAGCCTGCTCAGAAATGCCTTTTTCTAGCATTTCTTTCTTTACACCTTCTTCTCCAATTTTATCAAGCTTGTCCAAAGCAACGGTGAAAGCGACCAACAAATGCTTTGCACCTATCACTTCTGCAATACCAGAAAGTATTTTTCTATTGTTCAGTTTGATGGTTGTTCCTTTTAATCCTAAATCTGTAAAAACAGCATCGTATAATTGTATCAATTCTACTTCTTGCAACAAAGAATTTGCGCCCACCACATCCGCATCACACTGATAAAACTCTCTAAACCGACCTTTTTGGGGTCTGTCTGCACGCCATACAGGTTGAATTTGGTACCTTTTAAAAGGAAAATCAATCTCATTTTGGTGCATTACAACATATCGTGCAAAAGGAACGGTAAGATCATAGCGTAATGCTTTTTCAGAAATTTTTTTAACCAGTAAATCACTTGTCAATTTATTAATATTGGGGATTTCTCCTTCTATTTTACCAAAAATATCAGTTGTAAACTGTTTTACAACATGTCTATCTGCCCATTTGAAATAATGCTCAGAAAGGTCACTTTTATCCCTAACTTGTTTGAAATCAATACCTCTTCCATAAATAAATTCCACACAGTTACTCAAAAAAACTTCGCGATAGGCATTTAGCTTATCTGTAAATGCAATTCTATACTTATAATCATCAATTAAAAAATGACCCCACTCCTCTAATTTATTGTCGTAGTGTTTTAAAAGATTCTTCCCTTTAATTATTTCATAAAGTTCTTCTCTTGTAGCAAATTCTAGATTATACCGATCTATATCTTCTAAAATTGCAGTTGTGACATCTCTAAAAATATAAGTTAAAGCAACAAATATTGAAATAGCATTCTCAACGTCTTCTGATAATTTTTTTTCATATATATTTCCAGAATCAATTATCTTAAAAATCAAACGATCCCCTTCATCGCCATACTTCCCCATTAGGGTGTCCGAATTCTCAAAAGAAGGGGTTTCTATGGGTTGAAAACCAAAAGTCTGGAAATGCTTCTTTACAACATCAAAAATGTAGTTTCGCTTATATACTTCACTTGGGGAGAAATCCCTAGTGCCTTTAGGTATGCTTGGTTTCTGTGCCATTAATTTTAATTCTGATGCAAATATATGAGATTGGGAATTCTTGCCTAGACATGAACGATATTAAATTACTCAATCATATCATCGAACCACTTAAACAAATCTCCTTTTGTGATTACTGCTCCTTGTTTTATTAAATTGAATTTATCTAAATTCTTGTCCTCTGAATAGGCTTTTGAAGCAGTTAAATAATCTACAAAATCTCCCTGAAAATTCTTTTTGAACCAACCAAAACCTACTTCCGTTTGCAAATCTATATTCGGGTTCAATACTTTTACGGAAATTAATTTCATTTCCTTATCGGTCAATTGAAACAGATGCATTTGCTGGGCTGAAATGTTCTCTAAATAAGAAACTTTGTTCAATACTCCTTCCCAAATTAAATCGCTAAAAATGTCCAATTCTTCCTCGGCAACTTCTGGTTTTTCCGCTTTTATTTTAATCCATTCATCGGCAGTAATGGATTGTGTTGCCAAAAAATTAATAAATTCTTGGTGCAACTCTTCTAATTGTTGTTTTGTTAGCCTTGTAAATTTCATTTTGCAAAAATAAAAAAGGCTGTACAAGTTGCACAGCCTTTTTAAAAGATTAATTCTTTTTCTTAGAAAATATATCGCAATCCAAATTGGGCTTGCCATCTGGACAATAAACTTGAATCATACCCAAAAGTTTCCGTTAAAGTACCATCAAAAGTATACGTTGGAATGTTAGTATTAGGATCTACACTGACACCAACCGGCTGTACACTATTTGGAAGCTGGGTAAGTCCCCAGTTAGAATTTATAAGGTTTCCTATGTTCAACACATCTATGCTGAACTGTACTGCATTGTTCTCACCTATTTTAAGCTCTTGAATAAATTTCATGTCCCATTTTCCTCTCCATGGCGCAATAGCGGCATAACGCTCAACATATTCTCCTCTCCTATCACTTAAATAATCATCTTGCGCAATAAAGGCATCAAAAGCTGCTCCTTGTCCCGCTCCAGAGAAATTCATCTGGCCAATCTCACTAGATGTAGGCACATACAACAAATCATTAATTCCAGAACCATCTGCATTAATATCTCCACCGTAGGTATAATTAAAACGTCCCCCTTGGGCATACTCAAAGAAAGTGGACAAAGTAGATGACCATTTATCATTTCCATATGTCCATTCTTTACTAGCAACACCAATGAACCTATGTTTATCGCCATACTTAGAGAAACCTAAGACATCATCATTTACATTACCAACCGCAGGGTTACCAGCAAAGGCATCACTTGTAATTTCTGCCTCAATAGAATTTACATCTTTAGCATTTAAGTGACTATATGCCAACATAGTGTATAGGCCGCCTTCAAAAGTTTTTTGTGCTTTAAGGGAGGCGTTCCATATTCTTCCTTTGTCAGAATTTGTAAATACGAACGGTCCTTCACCGGCACCTCCAATTATATCTGATGGGGCATAAATTGGTCTGCTATCAACTCCCTGTAAAGTTCCTGATGGAGGAAACAATCCCCAGTTTTGTACATGGGGTCCGTTTGTATCCTTCGTATAGGACACGTCTGCCGTTAAAACCAATCCGTTCTCTAAAGCTTTATCAACCCCTATATTTGTTCTCCATACTTGTGGAAATTTATAGTCGGGGTCAACAGCTTGCAAAAAGAATACATCTGGGCTCCCAATCTGGTTTCCTAACCATACAAAGGGGAAACGTCCTGTAAATAGTCCAGAACCACCTCTTATCTGCAATGTGTTATCCCCATTGGCATCATAATTAAACCCTACCCTAGGGGAAATTAACCAATCGTTACTTGGCATTTGTGTATTATCAATTAGTACCGATTCTCCAGTATTTGGGTTGTAGTATGGGATATCTGCTAAAACAAACCCTCTATCAATTACATCCTGCGCTTTTTCTGCAGAATCAAAGAATAAAGGTTTATCAAAACGTACACCATACGTTACTTTAAATTTATCCGTAGCTGCCCATTCATCCTGAATATAAAAAGCCATTTGTCCTACATTGGTTTCTGGTAATGTCCATCCTCCAGGAGTACCATCTGGCACTGCATTATTTGCACTAAATACACTTTGGGCATTAGCAATCGCGGCTGCGTAGTCATTCGCATCAAAATCTGCTATATCAACACTTCCAAACAAATCAAAACCATAAGCTGTTAAGTTGAATGAGTTATCAAATTGAAATTTCTCAAAAGAAACCCCTACGGTATAGGTATGGTTTCCCTTGTAAAAGTTCAAGTTATTCGAAAATTGAAAAACTTTTTGATCCAACCTATTGTTTACAGAAAATGGCTCATGCCCTGCAATTATATAGTTAGAACCATCCTTGGTAATATTTATAGATGGTGCAGGCGTTGAAAATGGATTTCTAAAATCATCAAAATGAGTATATCCTACCTGCAGCTTATTTACGGCATTTTCAGAAAGTGTAGAATTCAATTCTAATTGAATGGATTTTAATTTATTATTGATTTGATATCCAGAATTTTGAAACTGTAAGGTATTTAGATTTGGTCCTCTAAACGCAATTGCCGTAGGGTGAGCTGGCTTGTCCTTGGAGGCATCCAAAAAGTTATAAATAACAGCCAAACGGTTATTGTCATTAATATTCCAGTCCAATTTAAAAATTCCTTTAGTTGAATTGGAGTTATGGGTAAATCCTTCATAAGCACCTGGATCATACCCTACACCCAATAAACCATTTCTAACATCAATAAGGTCTTGTTCCAATACTCTTGACTCATTGATTGCTCCAGAACCTGTGTTAGGCACAAAGCCATTTGTTCCTAAATCGTCTCTTTCATCTTTTTCAAAATTTGCAAAAAAGAACAATTTATTTTTTATGATTGGTCCTCCAATACTTACTCCATATTGATTTTGGGATAATTTAGGTTTAGTTACGTCTTCTCCCTTAATTTTTCCACCAGTGAGGTCTTCATTTCTAAAAAAACCATAAACCGTACCATGAAATTCATTGGTTCCACTTTTTGTTACTGCATTTACAGTGGCTCCTGTAAAACCAGACTGGGTAACATCATAAGGTGCTGTACTAATTTGAATTTGATCTAGGGCGTCCAATGAAATTGGTTGAGCACTGGTTTGCCCACCTGGTGTAGGAGCATCCAACCCAAAAGGATTATTAAAAATAGCTCCATCCAAAGAGAAATTATTAAACTGGTCATTTCTACCTCCAAAAGAATTACCACTGGCGGTTGGCTCTAGTCTTGTGAAATCTTGAGCAGATCTAGAAATTGTTGGCAGTCTTGTTATTTCCCTGCGACCAACACTTGTCTCCGCTCCTGTCCTATCGCTACCAAAAGTCCCACTTTGATCTGCAATCACCACCACTTCATCTAAAGTCTGGCTCTTTGCAACTAACTTAGTATCAATATTAAAGGTCTTTCCCAATGTAAGGAAAACATCATTTCTAGTCTGGCTTGAAAAACCCACATAAGAAATGGTTACCTCATAAGGCCCACCAACTCTTAAATTCAAAAGGTTGTATCTACCATCTTCGTTAGAAATTGTACCATACTTAGTGCCCGTTGGTGTATGTACTGCAACAATATTGGCTCCTAACAAAGGTAAATTTTGATCATCAACCACAACCCCTCTAATATTAGATGTGGTTACTTGTGCTGAAACAGAAGTGGCAAATAACAATATAACTGTTCCAAAAAGTAGTAGTTTTTTCATAGTAAAATGTAGTTATGTAAGAATTAAATTACGGCAAAAATAACCTAAAATAAAGAATTATGCACGCATAGCTCCAAACACTTATCAACCCATATTGTGAATATCCTTTTCTGACTGTAGTGCAAAAAAAGACAAAAAAAAAGAGCTGTACACGTGTACAGCTCTTTTAAAATTATCTAGGGCAAAAATTTACTTTGCCTCTGCAATTACTTCAAAAGGAAATTCAACAATCACCTCTCTATGCAATCTAATATTAGACACATACGGTCCAGTTCTTTTAACAGAACCTCCTTTAATAGAAACAAACTTTTTATCTATTTCATGGCCTTCTTTTGCCAAAGCATCAGCTAAATCCATATTGGTAATAGAACCAAACAATTTATCCCCTGCTCCAGTTTTAGCGGTAATCTTAATTTCTAATTGTTTAAGTGCTTCTGCCGTTTTGTTGGCTGCCTTAACAATTTTCTCTTCTTTATGCGCCTTTTGTCTTAAATTTTCCTCCAACACCTTTTTTGCCGAAGGTGTCGCCATTGCAGCCAATCCTTGTGGTATAAGATAGTTTCTACCGTAACCATTCTTTACTGTAACCACGTCATCTTTAAAACCTAAGTTCTGTACGTCTTCTTTTAATATAAGTTCCATGATCAGCTTTATTATTTTAGTAAATCACCTACATAAGGCATTAATGCTAAATGACGGGCTCTTTTAACTGCCGTTGCCACTTTTCTTTGATATTTCAATGAAGTACCTGTTAACCTTCGTGGTAACAGTTTTCCTTGCTCATTTACCAATTTCATTAAAAAATCTGGATCTTTATAGTCTACATACTTAATACCGGACTTTTTAAAACGACAATACTTCTTTTGCGTATTGGTCTCAATGTTCAATGGGGTTAGATATCTAATTTCCCCATCTTTTTTACCTTTTGCGGTTTGCTCTATAGTTGACATATTCCTTACGCTTTAGCTTTTAATTTTGTTCTTCTTCTCTCTGCCCATGAAATGGCATGTTTGTCCAATTTAACGGTCAAAAACCTCATAATTCTTTCATCTCTTCTAAACTCCAACTCATAAGGAGCAATTACTTCACCAGAAGAAGTGAATTCGAACAAATGGTAAAAACCACTTTTCTTGTGCTGTATGGGATATGCCAATTTCTTTAGGCCCCAGTTTTCTTTGGATACCATTTTGGCACCATTCTTAATTAAGAAATCTTCAAATTTCTTAACTGTTTCCTCTATCTGCGTATCAGATAGAACGGGATTTAAAATGAAAACAGTTTCGTAATGATTCATATTTATTTATATTTTAAGGGTGGCAAAAGTAATAATTATTTGTTCCTTTTACAAGAAAACGTAAAAATCTTCGTTATTAGCTGAAAGAGTTATTAACAATCTTAAATAAAACCAAACTTAACCTAGACGTTAATCATGCATTTTACCGATTACACAACAATTAACACCATGTTTACATCTTTTATTGGAGTTAATCTTGTTTTTTAAGTACTTTGCCGATGATTTAACCCCACAAATCACCCCATTTATGAAATTAAGAAGTATAATCGTAGACGATTCCTCAATGCAGCGTATGGCAGTTGCAAAGTTGGTAAACAACCACCCAAACCTAGCTCTAGTTGCTGAGTATAGCAATGCTATCGAAGCAAAGAACGGTATTAAAAACAACGAGATAGATTTAATTTTTCTTGATGTTGAAATGCCTATTATCACAGGTTTTGATTTATTGGAATCATTGGAAAACCCGCCACAAGTAATATTAATCACTGGTAAACCAGATTATGCCCTAAGAGCATTTGATTATGATGTTACAGATTATTTGCACAAACCTATCACTTTGGCACGTTTTGACGCTTCAGTTAAAAGAGCGGTTGCCAAATATGAGCAAATGCACCAGGTAAACGAAGACGAAGAGCATATCTTTGTAAAGAGTAACCTAAAGAAAAGAAAAGTTATACTTAACGATATTAAATGGATTGAGGCATTGGGTGATTATATTAAATTGGTAACTGATGAGGCCAATATTGTAATCCTTTCCACGATGAAATCCTTTGAAAAGCAGCTACCTGCTGAAAAATTCCTAAGAATACATAAGTCATATATTGTAAACTTGGAGAAAATTGAAAAGTTCAACAGTAAAAATGTTGAAGTTAGTGGCAGGCAAATACCATTAAGTAGAAATAAAAAGACCGAGCTGGCAGAAGCCCTTAGCAATGTCTAATTAAATATAATCTACGTTGTAGATAATTCGTACACTTTTATACTGGGAAATAGCATTAAAAGATTTTTCTACTCTTTTAATGCTATTTTTTGTTTTGACCACCGATGTTTCTTTTGGAATCTTTATAATGATATTCTTTAAATATTGATTTCGAATTCGTGCCACAGGTGGATATTCTGGCCCCAAAACATTATTTCTGAATATACTCCTCAAAGATTTGGCAAACCATTCAGATGCATTATTCAATTTATTGTAGTCCTTATCCTTAAGGGTAATCTTAATAATTCTGTTTATAGGGGGATATTTATATAGCTCTCGTTCATATAATTGCTCCTTAAACATCGTTTCAAAATCACTTGTAGTTACCTGCTTTAATATTTGGTGATATGGATTATAGCTCTGTATAAGTACCTTTCCTCTTTTTTGCGTACGTCCCGCCCTTCCAGCAACTTGGGTCAATAATTGAAAACTACGTTCGTGAGCCCTAAAATCCGGAAAATTTAGTAAGGTGTCTGCATTCATAATACCTACTAAATCTACATTTCTAAAATCCAATCCTTTCGTCAACATCTGTGTGCCCACCAAGATATCCAGTTCCTGTTGCTCAAATGCCGTGATAATTTTTTCATATCCGTGTTTTCCACGTGTGGTGTCCGAGTCCATTCTGCCAATTTTGGCATCTGGAAAGAGCTTATTAAGTTCCTCCTCTATCTGCTCTGTACCAAAACCTTTGGTGTCCAGTGTTGCGGAACCACAGGCCAAACAACTAACCTGTAATGCGATATGGTGCCCACAATAATGGCAACGCAATTGTTTTCTGTGTTGATGATAGGTTAAACTTACATCGCAATTGGGACATTGGGGTGAATGCCCACAGGTTGTACACTCTAAAATAGGTGCATAACCGCGTCTATTTTGAAAAAGAATAACCTGTTTATTTTCTTCAAGGGTATTCGTAATTTCTTCTAACAAGCGTTCGGAAAAATGACCCTTCATCCGTTTCTTCCTAGTTTGCTCTTTTATATCAACCAATTCCATATCCGGAAGCAAAACATCTCCATATCTTCTTTTAATTTCTGCATAGCCATATTTTCCAATTTTTACATTGTAAAAACTTTCCAGACTTGGAGTTGCAGAACCCAAGACAATATTAGATTGGTGCATATGTGCCAGTACAATGGCCGTGTCTCTTGCATGATATCGTGGGGCAGGGTCATATTGTTTAAAAGATGCCTCGTGTTCCTCATCTACTATTACCAATCCCAAATTAGAAAATGGTAAAAGCATGGAAGATCGAGCCCCGATTATAATTTGTGCTTTTGTTTTGTTTTCTAAAACATTATTCCATACTTCCACCCTTTCTTGAATGTTGTATTTGGAATGATAAACAGACACTTTTTTGCCAAAATAATTTTGAAGTCTACCAATCAATTGTGTAGTTAGGGCAATTTCTGGCAACAGGTACAACACTTGTTTTTTAGATTCTATTACCTCTTCTATCAACTTAATGTATACTTCTGTCTTACCAGAAGAAGTTACACCATGCAGCAATGTAACTTTTCCCTCTGAAAAACTTCTTTGAATATCCTTAAACCCTTTTTCTTGATGCTCATTCAAGACCACCGAAGGACTTTCCACATTTCCCGAATAATTTATCCTATCTGTCTGAATAAAATACTCTTCCAGTATTCCTTTGTCTATCAATGTTTTTATAATAGCCTTAGAGCCCCCACTCTCAACCTCTAACTCATTTACCTTAATGGGTTTTTTGGTTACAGCCTGTAATTGAAATAGGGTTAGTATTACTTGACTCTGTTTAGGGGCTCTTGACAAGGTTTCAAGAAGAATTTCTAATTGTTGTTCCGATTGATATTCCTTACCGAGTTTTACATACCTGACCAATTTTGGCTTGTACTGCTCATAGATTTCTTCTTTTAGACTAATAGCCCCCTTTTGCAATAGCCTCTGTAGAACCGGCATTACATTTTTCCTTTCTATAATGGATGCAACTTCATGCACTTTTAGAACAGATTGATGTTGCAAGGCCTCAACTACCAAAAATTCATCATCTTTTAAATCTTCTTCATCAAAAAAACCTTTATCATTTCTTAAAATAAGTGTCTCACTTTCCAGCAAAAAAACACTGGGAACCGCACTTCTAAAAACCTCCCCAACCGTGCACATATAGTACTGTGCCATCCATTCCCATATTTTTAGCTGGATGTGGTTTACAATGGGTTTTTCGTCAAGAATTTGATGTGTTTCTTTTGCCTCATATACTTCTGGGGGTGCCTGGTGCACCTCATAAACCAAGGCCGTATATACTTTGGACTTCCCAAAAGGAACAGCCACTCGCATTCCCGGTTCCAGGAAAAGAGCTTCTTCTTGCGAAACACTATAAGTAAATAGCTTTTCTAATGGTATGGGTAGGATTACATTTATAAAATGTGGCATACTTCCTTACTCATCTGTTATGCGCAACCAAGTCTGAGTTCTATATATAAAGGCCAAATACCCCCTAACTTTAAGCTCATTTGGATTATCTGGGTTTAGCCATACTTTACATTTAAAAGTCATGGCTTGCTCAGGGTCGAACAAGGTTTTTCCAGTATATTCACCATGTTTATTTTTGGTAAGACTATCCATGACCATCATGCCTTCCACAGGCTTATCTTTTCGTTCCCCTTTACATTTTCCACAAAGAGCCCCTTCTTTTCCCTTTTCCAAAATCTTTTCAACATGGGCGAACATAGCTCCATTCTTTTCATATACATTGATGATTGCTTTTACAATTCCATTTCTATCATCAACAGTTTTCCACTTTCCAAAAACACTCTGGGAATATGTCCATTGAAAAGAAAACATTAAAAAACATATTAGCGCCAACGCATTTTCTTTCTTCATCATTTTTTTATATTTTTTCTTAAGGAGTTTAATGTAGCATTGAGTTCAAAGCCAAGAAGCAATATATTAGAATTTAACCATATAAACACCATAAGTATCAACAATCCTCCCAAAGCCCCATATAACTCATTATAACGGGCAAACTTTTCCACATAAACCCCAAAAAGATAGGATGTAAGTAAAAAAAGTAATGTGGTCATTAAGGCGCCAGCTGAAAAGAATTTTGCCTTTTTACCTTCTGCAGTTCCAAAATAATATAGAGTAGCGGTAGTTAGGTAGGACAATATGGTGAAAAATAATATCTTCCCTATCGTAACTCCCACAATATCATTCTCTTCCAAATCATACCCTCTTGTTTTAGCTGCAAACTCACTTAAATATTCAACAATATAAAATTCAAAGTAGACAAAACCAATGGCTCCTATCAATAATAAAATAGAAAGGATTAAACCCACCATTAGGGCATATAAATATTGTCGCAGAAAATTTCTGGTAAGTTCTACATGATAAGAGTTCTCAAAACCTCCAAAAATGGCATTCACCCCATTTGCAACCAAGAAAATAGAAATAAGAAAAGACGATGATAACAACCCCCCTCTTTTTTGATCCTTAATTTGCTGATAAATATCACCAAAATAATCGCCCGTTGCTGAAGGTAAAAAAGACTCCAAAAAAATAAGAAATTGTCCATCAAAATTTTCATTGCCAACACTTACATATGGGATAATAAATGGAATAAGTGTAATTAAGAAAATAAGTAATGGAAAAAGAGCCATAAATAAGCTAAAGGCGATAGAACTAGCTCTAGATGACAATGCCCCTTTTACAATGCCAAAAATGTACATTTCAATTAAATCATACATGGAAAGACCTTCAAAAGCAGAAAGCTTTACTTTTTTCAATAGTCTTGCAGCCCAGTTAATTATAGGGATTTTATCTATCTGCTCTTCAATCTCTACAGACATTATACTGCTTTAAGGCTTAAATCCATATTGTATACAGAATGTGTCAGTGCACCAGAGGAAATATAATCTACTCCACAAGCGGCATATTTACCTATTGTATCTTCATTAATCCCTCCGGATGATTCTGTTAAGCACGTATTCCCAATTAGTTTCACGGCTTTACGAGTATCCTCATAATTAAAATTGTCCAAAAGAATACGATACACTCCAGTTGTTTTCAGAATTTCTTTTACTTCAACCAAATCACGGGCTTCAACTATAATTTTTAAATCTCGCTCGGTATCGTTTAGGTATTGCTTTGTTTTCTCAATTGCTTTGGTAATTCCACCAGCGAAATCAATATGATTATCCTTAAGCATAATCATATCATATAAAGCAAATCTATGGTTCTCTCCTCCCCCAATTTTCACAGCCCATTTTTCCAGAGCACGTATTCCGGGTGTGGTTTTTCTAGTGTCCAAAATTTTTGTTTCCGTTCCTTTTACCAAAGACATAAAATAGTTAGCCTTTGTGGCAATGGCACTCATGCGTTGCATGGCATTTAAAACCAGTCGCTCAGCTTTTAAAATGCTTTGAGAGCTTCCTGCAACATAAAAAACAATATCGCCATATTTTACCGGGCTACCATCTTCTATTAATGTTTCTACTTCCATATTTTTATCTACATAAGCAAAAACCTTTTTGGCAAATTCAACTCCCGCAACTATTCCCTCGTCCTTTACCAAAAGCTTGGCTTTTCCTATAGCTGAATTTGGAATACAGGCTAGTGAGCTATGGTCGCCATCCCCCACATCTTCTCTAATGGCATTTTCAATAATCAATTTTATTTCCTTATTGAACTGTTTTTCTGAAATCATTAGTACTATTTGCTTTTTGCTAATTTACTAAAACAAAAGGCAAACCCATATCGCCAGTCGGTAAAGATTCACTTGTATATCCTAACTTTGTCTCCATGAATATAAAACTACTGGCCATAGGAAAAACAGACAGTTCTGATTTAGAGCGACTTGTTAATCAATACGAAAATAGACTGAAACACTATATAAAGTTTGACCTTGAAGTGATTCCAGACATAAAAAATGTAAAGAATTTATCTGAATCACAACAAAAAGATAAGGAAGCCGACGCCATTCTTAAAAAATTGAACAGCACGGACTTTGTGGTACTTCTGGATGAAAATGGCAAGCAATACAACTCGGTTGAATTTGCCAATTATTTACAAAAAATAATGAATATGGGAACCAAACAACTAGTGTTCATAATAGGTGGACCGTATGGATTTAGTGATATATTGTATAAAAAAACAAAAGGAAAAATAAGTCTTTCCAAAATGACATTTTCACACCAAATGGTTCGTCTTTTTATTGTAGAGCAAATTTACAGGGGGTTTACTATTTTAAAGAACGAACCTTACCACCATCAGTAGCTTTTAATTTTGATTTAAGCCCGCTATATTTCTTTTTTAAAGTAACCCCAAGGGTTTCCGTTCTTCCCAATTGATTTTCATTCTCTTTAAGAACTTTCACCATACTCTGAGAAGCATTTTCCAAGCTATCCAACTCTTCTGAAATAAACTTAAATATTTCTTCTTTTCTCTCCGGGTTTTTTTCGATTTTTAATACATATTGTAGATGCTTTATATTTTTCATATTGGAATCAAAGACATGTGACTGATGCCATGCTATTTCTGTAAGTTTCTTTTTTTGCGTGGTTATTCTTTTAATAAAAGGCTTTACTATAAAGAATATTTCAAACAGAAGAATCAAAACAGAAAAAGCAGCCAATTCCAACTCAATAATCATAATTCCCTTAATATCTTTTTCAGATTTATACTGAAACTGATAAACAGCATGATCCATTTTTAATAGAAAAGAATTAATATTCTCCTTGAGTGCTGGTAATGGAATATTCTTGAAATTTTCAAACTCTCCCAATTCATTGGTTATAAAATCAATATGCTTTTGAAACCCCTCAAAGCTTTTTTTAATTTCCTCATTTTTCAAAGGGGATATACCAAGTTCTGGGTCGCCATTCTGCAAAACATTGTTTACCTGTACTAATTTATTCAATGATAGCTTCATTTCTGCAAAATCACATTCGTCGTATAGACAAGAATAATATTGGTTCAATATTTTCTGACTTAACATACGCTGCCTGCCCGCCATATTTACAACAAGTGCAGTATTGTTTTGTTTTTTAAGGGAGTACTGTATTATTGATTGCATAGCAATCGTAATAACAATGATGGTTATCACTAACAAATAATAGGAAATGGAACCTTTCTTTGAGTTAGGCACTCTAAATTTCATTTATTAAGAATTATCTTACAATTTATACTTATTAACGGTTTACTACCTATTATGTTGCAAGAAGGCCATTTAACACTAACACTTTTAATAAAGTTATTCTTAGTAATAATACACCCCTGTATTAATGTTCATTAATACAGGGGTGTATATCAAAATAATAAATGTTTTAGTATAAAACCCTAAATTTAATAGTATTCTCTATTTTTCTTAGAGCTTTAATAACATCCTTGTTGTACTCCTTATCCAAATCGGTTATCACATATCCAACCTCATTATCCGTGGATAAATATTGACCTGAAATATTCATTTCATAGTTTGCCAATACCTCATTTATTTTTGCCATGATACCTGGAACGTTCTTGTGGATATGCAAGAAACGGTGGGATTTGTTTTGTTTTGGTAATCTAATATTTGGGAAATTTACGGCATCTACAGTATTACCAGAGTTAATATAATCCATGATTTTATTAGGAACAAAATCAGCAATATCACGCTGTGCTTCTTCTGTACTCCCACCTATATGCGGTGTCAATATTACATTTTCTAAACCTTGAAGCTCTGTAAAAAATTCTCCATTTGCCCTTGGTTCTTCTGGATACACATCTATAGCCGCCCCACCTAATTTTCCATTCTTTAAGGCCAATGCCAATGCTGGTATATCTATTACAAAGCCTCTGGAAAGATTTACCAAAATGGCACCATCTTTCATTTGATTGATTTCCCTTTCTCCTATAAAATTTTTATTGGCCTTGTTATCATCAATATGGAGAGAAACAATATCGGAAACATTCAATAAATCTTCCAGTGTATTACATTTTACTGCGTTACCTAATGCCAATTGATCTCCCACATCATAATAATAAACACGCATACCCATGGCCTCAGCCAAAACAGATAGTTGTTTGCCTATATTTCCATAACCAATAATACCTAAATTCTTTCCTCTGACCTCTGTTGAATTGGTAGCAGTTTTGTTCCACTGCCCGTTGTGTATTTCTGTACTTCGAGTAAAGATTCTTCTTTTAAGCATAATAATCTGACCAATGGCCAGCTCAACCACCGAACGCGTATTGCTATACGGCGCATTAAACACAACAACACCTTTCTTTTTACAAGAATCAAGGTCAATTTGAGTAGTTCCTATACAAAACGCCCCTACAGCCAAAAGCTTATCAGCTGCATCTAAAACCTTTTCGGTCACTTGGGTCTTGGAACGAATTCCAAGTACGTGTACTCCTTTAATTTTTTCTATCAATTCTTCTTCTGGCAAACTATGCTTTATCAATTCTACTGAAAAACCATCCTCTGAAAGATTTTCAAAAGCAGCTGGATGTACATTTTCCAACAAAAGAATTTTTATCCTGTTCTTAGGATAAGATATATTTCTGGGAAGGTCATTTACAAATAGGAACTCATCCATATTTGGTGCAACATGATCAGCATTGTTTGCGGCTTTTTCCCGATGTACATTCTCGGTATATGCGAAAAACTTGTCGGCAATACCTGCTTCCCTCATTACATAATCACTATACCCATCTCCAATTACCTGCACCTCACCGTCCAAGTCTAGATTTTTAAGGCATTCTATTTTACCATTATGTGCGGAAAGAACATTAGTTTCATCAAAACCAACAATGTTTCCATCGGCATCAAACTTAAATGTGTTTGCATAAACCCTCTCAGAAGGAATGTTGTACTCCTTTACAATTGGATCAATAAATTCTTTAAAACCACAAGAAATTACATAAATATCATCTGCATAATTTTGGAAGAATTCTTTATTAGACTCAATGGATTTGGAAATTTTCTGTCTAAGTTCCGTAACCAAACCCTCTAAATCATCTTTATGGGCGTTTAATAGTTTAATTCTTCTTTCCAAAGATTCTGTAAACGAAATATCCCCATCTATTCCCAGATTGGTGATTTTTTGAATTTCACTGACAACTTCATCCTTATTGGATTTCCCTTCCAATATCATTTCTGCCAAGACATCCAAGGCCTCTACTCTTGTCAAGGTGCTGTCAAAATCGAATACATATTTTCTGCCCACTTCTACCATTTTTATTGATATAATTTAATGAACAAAATTAAACATAAATTTTGTCCGATATAACTCTTATTTCAAATAAAACAAAAAGGTTTTGAATTGATATTATTTATAGATTGGTGTATACAATTCCGGTCAACATAGCGATACCAAAACTTAGCAAGGTGCCTATTAAAATGTACTCGGTTAGTTTTCTACTGTTACTTTCCTTAAGATCGTTAAACCTAAAAACCGATTTCGCCGCTATTAACAACCCTATTCCTTCCCATTTACCAGAAATTATAAAAGCTAGAACAAAAAGGCGCTCGATAATCCCAATATATTTTCCAGCATTTGGAAGGGATTTATGGTCCAAGGCTATTTGATGGGACATGGATTCCAACAATTTTCCCATGATGATGGCCGTTGGAAAACTTACAAAAACAATTGCTGTTATTAAAAACCAGTCAATTTGATTTATTAAATCAATTGAATTTTCAATTACATTTCCGTAAAATGCAATACAGTATAAGACAAGCAAATGTAGAATTTGGTCAATAAAAAATGGAAGACTCTTGTTCTTAAACAACGGAGCTATATAGAGTTTTGCAATATCAATGAAATAATGCAAGACCATAATTAAAAGTGCTTGCTTCCAAAAATTAACATCCCAAACCAGCAGCATGGTCAATGTAAAATGTATTACTATATGAAAATACAAATATTTGGAGCCTGCTTTGTTTGCCTCTTTGTGTATGACCCATTTCATGGGCTGTAATAAAAAATCCCCAATTAAATGTGCTAAAAGCAATTTAGTAAACAGTAGTGTCATTAGGTACTTTTTTTATTAATGTATTATAATAATCCAGCAATTCTAAAACTAGGTCCAATCTTGCTCTTTTTTGGCGTTGGCTTATAGCAGACTGCTGTATATGGAGTATAGTGGCCATTTCCGTTTGTGAGATACTGGGGTTATTTAGAACCATTGCCACTATTTCTGCTGAAACTGGGCTCCAGTTGTCCATAAAATCCAAAGCTAGCCTAAGAACAAAATTAAGTTCTTTATCAAGTTCCTCAATACCAGTAGCTACAATTAAATTAAGTTTTTCTTTCTTTAGCTTATCAAAAAACCTTCCTGAACGTTGATATGCCGTGCCATTAGATTCGCTAACACTATTGCCTACATATGTTTCATTGCCAAAACCAATGCTCATGCGTACATCTAACCCTTTTAACGATTTCACCAAAGCTTTAATGGATATAGCAATGGCCAAAGCTTTTTCTGGCTTAGTTTTTATTTGAAACTCATCGCCCCTATATATTTCCCAATCCTTGGGACCATGGCCTAGTTTCGAAAAATACCCCTTAAGAACTGGCATCCATTCTTGAGGGATATTCTTTTCTGAATTGATAATATCGCCTGTAATTATTGCTATCATATTATATAAGTAAATGTACTAATATTGCAAAATATAAGCAAATATACTAATATTTATCGTTATAAGCTAAAACGTTAATAATTTACAATTAGTATTTAAATCAAAACCATCTTCTAACCAATGTGCAATATTGCTTATACTCTGAACCAAAAAGATTGGAAAGCACTTCTTCTTCTGGTTTAATCTGAAAAGCATTCATATAATATACAAAACCAGCGGCTACTATAGTATTAAAAGCATTTCCCAACCACAATCCCCATACCAACAACACCAGTAGTAAAGCCAAGTACATGGGATTCCTAGAATATTGAAAGATTCCATTTGTTACCAAAGTGGATACTTTAGAAGGAGAAATGGGATTCACTGTTGTCTTACTCCTATAAAACTGTATTAAAGATGTTAAGGCAAGTAACATGGCCAACACCAATAGGCCAAGCATGAGGTAATGTTTTCCAAAAAAATCAAAATTACCAACAGGCAAAAACCTTGCAAGTAAATACATTACCGTTCCAAACAATAAAACAATAATAACAGGAGGAATTTTCAGTTTCATATTAAAATTGATTAGCCCATAAAATTACTACTTTTAGTCTCGCTTCAATAATCAGCATAAAAAAAATGAAACTTGTATTTGCTACACATAATTTTAATAAACTTAATGAGGTAAGGTTACTATTGCCCAAATCTATAATCCTTTTATCCTTAACTGATATTGATTGTAATGAGGAAATTCCAGAAACTGGTGAGACCCTAGAGGAAAATGCGCAATTAAAGGCAGATTATGTTTCCCAAAATTATGGTTATCCCTGCTTCGCGGATGATACTGGGTTATTAGTTGATGCCTTGGACGGCATGCCTGGGGTATATTCTGCACGATATGCGGGTGAGCAAAAGAGTTCCGAGGACAATATGGATAAACTTCTACAGGAACTAAAGAAAAAAAACAATAGAACTGCAAAGTTTAAAACGGTAATTGCCCTAAACCTACCAACTGAAAAGAAACAATTTCATGGAACAGTAGAAGGAGAAATTACAACAAAAAAATATGGAAAAAAAGGCTTTGGCTATGACCCTATATTTAAACCAAATGGGTATGACAAAACTTTTGCCGAATTACCTCTATTGGAAAAAAATAAAATAAGCCACCGTGGAAGGGCCGTACAAAAACTGGCATCTTACCTGTCCAAAAGTATTTAGCCACAATCAAGCGCATGTAAATAAATAGCAGTACCTTTGCCGCTTTAATAAACGCCGCTGGTATAGCATGTGTTGCGCCGAGTCTAATAGGTCATTTACGAGAACCGCTCTATGCAACATACATATTTGCGAATTAAGTAAAACTTATTATGACAAAATTTGAAGCACTGGGACTGCAAAAGTCCCTATTAAATGCTATTTCAGATTTAGGGTTTGAGACTCCTTCTGAAGTACAAGAAAAAGCAATTCCAATCTTATTGGAAAGCGAAACCGACTTGGTCGCCTTAGCCCAAACAGGAACAGGAAAAACCGCCGCTTTTGGTTTTCCCCTAATCCAAAAAATTGATAGTGACAGTAGAACTACCCAAGGTTTAATTCTATCTCCCACGAGGGAACTCTGTTTACAAATTACTAACGAAATACAATTATATTCCAAATACGAACGGGGAATAAATGTGGTTGCTATTTATGGTGGAGCAAGTATTACAGACCAAGCCAGACAGATAAAAAAAGGAGCACAAATAGTTGTGGGAACCCCTGGTAGGATGAAGGACATGATCAGTCGAGGATTGGTGGATATCTCCAAAATTGATTATTGTATTCTTGATGAGGCCGATGAAATGTTGAATATGGGTTTCTATGAAGATATTAAGGATATTTTATCCAACACCCCCAATGAAAAATCTACTTGGCTTTTTTCTGCTACCATGCCAAAGGAAGTTTCTACCATTGCCAAAAAGTTTATGCACTCACCAAAAGAAATTACGGTTGGTGATAAAAACTCTGGTGCCTCTACAGTACAACATGAGCATTATGTTGTGGGTGGCAGGGACCGGTATCCTGCCTTAAAAAGATTGGCTGATGCAAATCCAGGAATATTTTCCGTTGTCTTCTGTAGAACTAAAAGAGATACCCAAAAGGTCGCAGAAAAATTAATTGAAGATGGCTATAATGCGGGTGCATTACATGGAGATTTAAGTCAAAACCAAAGAGATTTGGTGATGAATTCTTTTCGTAAAAAGCAAATACAAATGTTGGTTGCCACGGATGTAGCGGCTCGTGGAATAGATGTGGATGATATTACGCACGTAATAAATTATCAATTACCAGATGAAATTGAAACCTATACTCACCGTAGTGGTCGTACCGGTAGAGCAGGAAAATCAGGTATTTCCATGGTTATTGTTACTCGAAGTGAGTTGAGAAAAATTACTGCGATAGAAAGAAAAATAAAACAAAATTTTATTGCAAAAAAAATACCTACGGGAATTGAAATCTGTGAAATCCAATTGTATCATTTGGCCAATAAAATAAAGGATACAAAGATCAATAAGGATGTTGATAATTACTTGCCTGCCATTAATGATGTATTAGTAGGTATTGATCGAGAAGAACTTATCAAAAAAATTGTTTCGGTCGAGTTTACCAGGTTCTATCAATATTACAGCAAATCACAAGACCTTAATTCATCAGATTCCGGAAGAAGAGAAAGAGGAGAAAGGGGAGAAAGAGGCTCAAGAGGAGATATGCCCACAAAAGGTTCTGTAAGGTATTTTATCAATGTTGGAGAAAAGGATGGATATGACTGGATGTCATTAAAAGATTTTTTAAAGGACACAATGAGTATGGGCAAGGATGATATCTATAAGGTAGATACCAAGGATAGTTTTTCTTTTTTCAATACAGATGCAGAACATACCGAACAAATCCTAAATACATTTTCTGACTTTAAGGTGGATGGAAGATTTATAAATGTAGAAGTGTCCAAAAACCCTGGAGGTAGTGGTGGTGGACGTCGCAGGGACAGAGGAAGAGACAGAAGCAAAGGAAAAGGTGATAGACGGGGCAGTACCGAAGGAGGAGGTCGCAGAAGGGACAAAAGCTCCTTTAAGGGAAATTCTGGTGGTTCTGGCAATTCTGGAGGTAGAAGAAAAAGCAAAAGAAGAGATGGCTTTTATTAGTTAATTGTATATTAAAAAAACACGCAATAGCGTGTTTTTTTATTTTGTTTACTATTTTTAAAATTAGATTCCATACATGAAAAAAATTATACTAGTTTGTTTTTGCCTTATCAGCTGTTTAGGAATTGCTCAAGAAGGTGAAGGAGAAATTAAGGCCATAGTTGTCAACGCACAGACAGACACCCCCATGGAAAGTGTCCATGTAGTAAACCTTAACAAGGTGAAAGGTACCATTACCAACAAAAATGGTGAGTTTACCATACCCGCAGCGGTCAATGACACTTTATATTTTACCTTTCTAGGTTTCAAATCCCAAAAGGTTAGAATTACCAATGATATGTTCAAGTTTGAGGACACCAAGATTGCCTTGACCGAATTGGCGTATGCTTTGGAAGAAGTTATTGTTAAACCTTATCAACTCACTGGTTACTTAGAAATTGATGTAAAGAACCTTCCTATTAACAATGCTTACCAATATAGCATTTCAGGATTATCCAAGAGTTATGAAGGAGGCAATAAAACTCCAAGTGCCGTCACCAAGGTACTCGGGGCTATTCTCAATCCTGCCGATCTACTTAGAAACTTATTTGGGAAAAAACCAAACCAAATGAGAAAGTTAAGGCAAATGAAAGAGGACGACCAGATAAGAGACCTTTTGGCCACAAAATTTGACAGGGAAACTCTTATGGAATTATTACAATTGGAAAAAGTGGATATTGACGATATCTTAAACAACTGTAATTATTCTAAATCTTTTATTATGACTGCAAATGACCTACAAATTTTGGATGCAATTAGCAGTTGTTATGAAGAATACAAGGTGCTTAATAGGAAAAACTAATTCCATATTATGAGGTAATGCCCTACAAATAAATTTTCTAGTTCCACTATCATTTTATAGCTTTAAAGAAAATTCATGAGAATGAAAAAACTACTTATTGCTATCCCTCTTATCGCGCTTATTTTTAGTTGTAATAAAGCAAAAAAAACGTTTGCCACAGATACTACAACCTCTTCAGATTCAATTCAAATAGAAGAAAAAAAAGTTCCTTTTTTATGGGAAAGTGCCAACATCTATTTCTTAATGACTGATCGATTTTACAATGGCAACAAAGAAACTGATGTAAACTTTGAACGAACTGAGAAGACTGCAGTTTTAAGAGGTTTTATGGGAGGTGATATACAAGGTATAACCAAAAAAATAAATGAGGGATATTTCACCGATTTGGGGGTCAATGCCATATGGCTTACACCCGTTGTGGAACAAATTCATGGTCCCGTAAACGAAGGTACGGGAAACACTTATGGTTATCATGGATACTGGGCAAAGGATTGGACAGTTCTAGACCCAAATTTTGGCACCAAAAAGGATTTAGAAATCATGGTCAAAACTGCCCATAAAAAGGGAATTCGGATTTTATTGGATGTGGTTCTTAACCACACTGGCCCTGTAACTGAAAAAGATCCCGTATGGCCTTCAGATTGGGTAAGGACAGGACCTGCTTGTGAATTTACCAATTATGAAAACACCACAAGTTGCACGCTAGTTGAAAATTTACCAGATATTTATACAGAGTCCAATGAATCGGTAGCATTGCCCGACCATCTTTTGGCTAAATGGAAAAAAGAAGGGAGGCTAAGTACTGAATTGGATGAGCTTCAATCCTTTTTTGACAGAACTGGCCACCCAAGAGCTCCCCGTTTTTACATCATGAAATGGTTAACCGATTATGTGAACGAATTTGGAGTGGACGGGTTTAGAGTGGATACCGTAAAACATGCGGATGAAAATGCTTGGAGTGAACTCTATGAAGAAGCGTCTTATGCTTTTGAAACATGGAAGAAAAAACACCCAAATGATGTTTTGGATGACAATCCATTTTTTATGGTTGGCGAAGTCTACAATTACAATATTTCGGCAGGCAGGGAATTTGACTTTGGCGACAAGAAGGTTGATTATTTTAATTATGGTTTTAAAAGCCTTATTAATTTTGAACTGAAAGCAGATGCCAAAAACGACTATGAAACCATATTCAAAAAGTATAATACACTTTTAAATACCAAGCTAAAAGGGAAAAGTGTTCTAAATTATCTTACTTCCCATGATGATGGCCAACCTTTTGATAAAGAAAGAAAAAAATCCATTTATTCTGCCAATGTGCTATTGCTCACCCAAGGAGCATCACAAATCTATTACGGGGATGAAACTGCAAGAAACCTTACCATTGAAGGTACTGAGGGGGATGCCACCTTACGTTCTTTTATGAACTGGCAAGATTTGGATAGCCTTCCCGAAACCCGAAGAATACATAACCACTGGCAAAAATTAGGGAAATTTAGGGCCAATCATCCTGCTATTGGTGCCGGGAAACATAATAGATTGGCCAAAAGTCCCTATGTCTTTAGCAGAAGCTATATAGAAAATGATTACAAGGACAAAGTGGTGGTAGGCCTAAATTTACCCAAGGGTAAAAAATCTTTAAGGGTAAAGGGTTTTTTTGGTGATGGCACCAAATTATTTGATACGTATTCCGAAACGGAAGTCGTAGTCAAAAATGGAAAAGTATTACTGGAAAACGATTTTGATATTGCCCTATTGGAATTGGTTGAGTAAATTGAATTATTTCTCCAATATTGACTTTAAAGTGGCTAACCCCTCTTCAAAATCCTTTCCAACCATCTTGTCCATACTCATAAAGAGCATCATAATGCTCATGGGGAATTTATTCTTTCCAGAAAAACCCCATGTCACTTTTGTACTTCCTTTAGATACTTCATCAACGTCTAAGTAACAATCAGAAGTAGATTTCCATGGCTTTAGAAACCGGAGTTCAGATTCTATTCTTTCCCCTTGCATAATTTTCTTTATTTCTTGCTCCCCTTCTCCAACATCTTTATTGCCAATCCAATGACTTATGCAACCCACTTCCCCATCATTTCCTGTAAAAGTTTTTTTCATGTTGGGGTCCTTTTTCGCCCATGGGGACCATTCATCCATCTTTTTCAACGATAACAAATATTTAAAAACTTCCGGCTTAGGTTTGCCTATTTCAATGCTTCTGGAAACATTATAAGTTTTTGGGGCCAACAAGGCCATTATCAAAATTAGAAGTACTAATCCGCCTAAAATATAAAGCAAGGTAGCCATTTGTTTATCAATTAGTTAGTTATCCTTAAATATAACAAAAGTTTTATTTAGTTCCATAATATCTTTCCAAAATGGCATCAATGCTTTTAATTGATTTTTTTGACCAATCCAGACGTTTCTCTAATTTCTCGCTTTCGGTAAGGCCCCAATTATTGTTCGCTTTTTTAAGCTGTGCTGTCAAGGCTTGTAGAATAATAGCAACTGAGACAGATATATTTAAACTTTCAGAAAAACCGGTCATAGGTATTTTTAAAAAGCCATCGGCCTTTTCTAATACCTCCTTGCTCAACCCATCTCTTTCTGTACCAAAAAACAAAGCAGTTTTACCATTAATTTTAAAATTATTTAGAAGACAGGAATCATTATGGGGTGTGGTCGCTATTATTTTATATCCCTTATAACGTAAATTTTGAATGCACTCATCAGTATTGCTGTGCCGTTGCACATCTACCCATTGTTGTGCTCCCATGGCAATATTTTTATCTAAGACTTGACTATTTCTCCTTTCAATAATATGAGCTTGTTGTATACCAAAAGCATCACAACTGCGAATTACAGCACTTGCATTGTGCATTTGGAACACATCTTCTATCGCTACAGTTATATAATTGGTTCGTTCTTCCAATATTTCCAAAAAACGTTGTTTGCGCTCCGGAGAAATAATTTCCTCTAAATATGTCAGCAAATTAGAATCGAACATAATCACAATATAATAAAAATGTAAAATGTATACATTTGAAGGAAATCAATACATATCCATGAAAAAAAAGGTAACAGTTCTAACCGGTGCAGGAATTAGTGCGGAAAGTGGTATAAAAACCTTTAGGGATGCAGATGGCCTTTGGGAAGGGCATGATGTTATGGAAGTTGCCACCCCAGAAGGGTTTGTAAAAAATCCAGAATTGGTATTGGATTTTTATAATCAAAGAAGGAAACAGCTTTTTAAGGTATTGCCCAATAAAGCCCATGAAGCCTTGGTAACCCTAGAATCGCATTATGATGTTTCTGTTATTACACAAAATGTAGATGACCTACATGAACGTGCTGGGAGTTCGCATATAATACATTTGCATGGGGAATTATTAAAAGTAAGAAGCTCACAAAATGAATCCTTAATTTTAGATTGGAAAAATGATTTAGTATTGGGAGATTTATGTGAAAACGGACATCAATTACGACCCCATATTGTTTGGTTTGGGGAAGACGTACCCTTGCTTACAAATGCCGCCGAAATTGTTTCAACATCGGATATGGTTATAATTATTGGTACATCCATGCAAGTATATCCGGCAGCCGGACTCATTAATTATGCTCCTTACGGGATTCCAATATATTTTGTGGACCCAAAACCAACTATTAGAGAATCCGATTTTAATAATCTAACCGTTATTTCGGAAACTGCGGTCAATGGAGTTCCTAATCTAATATCAACTTTAATTGATAGAGGTTTTTACAAATGACAAAAGAAGAGCTTTATAACTCACTTAACTTTATAGACCACACCCGAGAAAAAAGAGGTGAAATGGCAAAAATTATTCTTGCCAATCCAGAGCTCATCCGCCCGCTTATGGAAATTGTTTTTATGGTGGATGACCCCATTTCTACCAAAGCCTGTTGGGGGCTGGAATTTTCGGCAAAGCATGATATACACCCTATTTTACCACATATAGATTATTTCATCAAAAACATTCATACAATAAAACATGAATCATCCATTAGACCTATGGCAAAAATGTGTGAATTAATGATGTTGGAATATTTTAAAAAGAATGACTCAGATATCCAAGAGTACATTAACACAAAGCATCTTGAGCAAATAACAACGGCCTGCTTTGATTGGCTTATTGGCGACCACAAAGTAGCGGCAAAAGCACATTCCATGACCTGTTTGCTTCTAATTGGTTCTAAATTCCCTTGGATACATCCTGAACTAAAAATGGTATTGGAACAAAATTATGCAGATGGTAGTGCTGCATACAAAGCTAGAGCCCGGCATACACTGGCAAAGTTAAAATAGACCAGCCTGTATATTCTATAAACCTAACTGTCCAATAATCTTTAATGAGTATCTTTGCCTTTTCAAAAATTCAATCCAAACAAGATGTCATTAAACCCATTGAACGCCATTTCTCCAATTGATGGCCGCTATAGAAGTAAAATAAGTAATCTTGCTCCTTTCTTCTCAGAAGAAGCTCTTATTAAATACCGTGTACTGGTAGAGATTGAATATTTTATTGCGCTTTGTGAAATTCCCCTACCTCAACTTAAATCTTTTGATACAAGTAAATTTGAATCGCTTCGTAAGATTTATCAAGAATTTACTTCTGAGGATGCCCAAGCAATCAAGGATATTGAAAAAATCACCAACCATGATGTAAAAGCAGTCGAGTACTTCATTAAAAAGAAATTTGACACTTTGGGATTGGAAGACCATAAGGAATTTATCCACTTTGGGTTAACATCCCAAGATATAAACAATACTGCCATTCCCCTCTCATTAAAAGAGGCCATGAATGAAGTGTATGTGCCTCAATATCTTGAGATGTTAGAGAAATTAAAGAGCTTGGTTGCAGAATGGGCAGACATATCCATGCTGGCAAGAACTCACGGCCAACCAGCCTCCCCTACCCGATTAGGTAAAGAAATTGAGGTTTTTGTTGTACGGTTAAAGGAACAATTTAATTTATTGAATGACATTCCAAGTGCTGCAAAATTCGGTGGAGCAACAGGAAATTACAATGCCCACAAAGTGGCCTATCCAAATATTGATTGGAAAGCCTTTGGTGAACAATTTGTACAAGAAAAATTAGGTTTGCACCACTCCTTCCCTACCACGCAGATCGAGCATTATGACCACATGGCAGCCCTATTTGATACTTTAAAACGTATCAATACAATTATCATTGATTTGGATAGAGATTTTTGGACTTATGTTTCTATGGATTATTTTAAGCAAAAAATCAAAAAAGGAGAAGTGGGTTCTTCTGCTATGCCCCATAAAGTAAATCCTATTGATTTTGAAAACTCTGAGGGCAATTTGGGCATGGCAAATGCTATTTTTGAACACCTTTCCGCTAAGCTTCCTGTTTCCCGACTACAACGAGATTTAACGGATAGTACCGTTCTTAGAAATATTGGAGTTCCTATGGCGCATACTTCCATAGCTTTTCAATCCACCATGAAAGGATTGAACAAATTATTGTTGAACAAAGAAAAGTTTGATCAGGACCTGGAAAACAATTGGGCGGTAGTTGCTGAAGCTATTCAAACTATTTTAAGAAGGGAAGGTTATCCAAATCCTTACGAAGCTTTAAAAGGTTTGACACGTACAAATGAAAAAATAAACCAACAGTCCATTGCCAATTTTATTGACACTTTGGAAGTTTCTGATGCTATTAAAAGTGAATTAAAACAAATAACCCCTGCAAATTATACAGGTGTATAAATGAAGTTTTATTATTTTTTGTACGGATTCTCAATAGTTCTATATTTCATTGGCCGAACTTTTAGAATACTACACTGGGAATTTGGATTTGTGACTGGAAAAATAATTCAAAATACTGGTCTTATTCTTTTAGCTTCAACTCTTATTTTTCAATTGTTGAAAAAAAGAAAAAAATAACCCCAGCAAATTATACTGGGGTTTAGTTCTCTTTACAAAAGAAATAATATTAGCCTTTCTTCTGTATTTCTACAGCATGTGGATAAGGAATTTCAATACCGGCTTTATCCAAGGCCAATTTGCAATTCTCATATGTCTCAAAATACACATCCCAATAATCTTCTGGCTTGCAAAATGGTCTAACAGCCAAATCAACGGAACTATCTCCCAAACCAGCAACATTTACTGAAGGTGCAGGTTCTTTCAATACTTTTGGGTTCGATGTAAGTACATCCAACAAAACTTCTTTGGCTTTTTTAATATCTTCACCATAACCAATACCTACCTGTGTATCTACTCTCATTTTTCCCTCTGCCGTGTAATTGATTATATTACCATTTGCCATGGCTCCGTTGGGAACAATAGCCAATTTACTATCTGGAGTGGTTAATTTAGTAGTGAAAATTTCAATTTCCTTTACAACTCCCAAAGTTCCTTGGGCCTCAACTAAATCCCCAATTTTATAAGGTTTAAAAATCATAATCAAAACTCCACCAGCAAAATTGGACAAAGAACCTTGTAAGGCCAAGCCAACTGCCAAACCAGCTGCAGCGATTACGGCCGCAAAAGTGGTAACATCAACTCCAAGTCTAGATATCACTAAAAGGATTAAAAATATTTTTAATGCCCATGAGATCATATTCAATAAAAATCGCTGTAGCGAATCATCATAGCTACTTTTCTCCATCATTTTTCTTATACCCTTGGTAATTTTTTTAATTATCCAAGAACCAATGATGAATATTAAAATTGCCGTAATTAATCTAGGTCCAAATTCTTTGGCCAAATCAATTCCATAATTAATCCATTCTTGTGCTTTTTCCATAATTCTATTGTTAGTTGTTAATACTCTATTTATTCTGACACAAGAATATGTATTAGGTCACCATTCTTAAAGTAACTAATGGTAATTTGTAAGTGATAAACAAAAAAACCGCCATGAAGTTATCACAGCGGTTTCCAATAAGAATCTTTTATGTTTTTCTATCCTTTCAAGAATTTTCCAATTTCCCCAAGGCCTTCACCTCTATAATCAGATTTTTGAATGGCCTGTAAAAGCTGGACAATATGAGCCGGGTTCATGTCCTTACCAAGAACTCTTACCAAAGCAAAACCTTTTTCTTTACTATTACCATATATAATTACCTCATCTATGGCATCTTCATCTCCCAAATACTTTATCACTCCTTTACCATAACTAGAATTGAGCTTCATAAGTTCCACAAATTCATCATTCTTTAGTATTTGGTTTACTTTGGCATTCTCTATTTTATAATCGGCCTCATTGGCTGATGTCTTTTTAAAGGCCAAAACATTTAATTTTCGAAGGGATGAAAGTGCTTCTCTTTGCACATCCGTTAATTCGGCCTCTGCCAAATTCAAAATACTGGTTGGCACATCCAAGGAGATAAAGTTTGGATTCTCCGCACTATCCACATAATATTCTTGAAGACTTTGTGTTGACGAGCAAGAGGCTACAAAAGCTATTGCCACTACCAACAAACCTTTTATTATATTTTTCATTGTTCTGTTTTTTGATGGATTTTTATTTACTAAAAATTTCAAAAGGCAAAACCCCTAGGATTTTGCCTTTTGAAATCCATTTTCTTAATGCTTCCCTGCCTTATTAAGTTCTTGGGGAAGGTTCATTTTATTTGTAAGGGAATTTATTTTATTTAAATCTATATCCCCAGTTAAAGATAACAATACTGTTTCAAAATGTCTACCATTGGCCTCAACCTCTTTTATACCCGTAACAAACATTAATAGTTCACTAACATGGTCATCATCCTTTCCGTTCTTTATATAGAACTTTACATTAGCATCCTTATCCTTTACTCTCATTAATTCAACCAAAGATGAAGATTTAAGATACTTCTCCACAGAGATTTTCATATCGGCAGAAATTTTCTTGTCATCGGTAGTAAACACTTTAAGGTTTTTAATGCTTTTTGCAATGTCCATAAAGTCTTGAGCTTCTTGATCGTCTACCTCAACATCTATTTTGCTCAATAAATTGAACATACTTTGATTAACAACTACTGAAGTTACGTTATCCAGGTCTTCATACTTATCAAACAAAGACTGTGCAAATCCAGATATAGGCAACATTGCGATCAATACTATTATAATATACTTTTTCATTTGTTTTCGTTTTTATTTGTTATTGTAAATTTTTTGAGTTGTTGTTCCAAACTCATTTAAATAGGCCATTTTCTCGGTTCCTTTTCCAAAATTATCGGCCAATAGGTTCAATGCTTTTTTTGTTTCGTTATAAGCATATTCCGCCTGTTTTTGTTCTTGGTAGTTCTTACCAAAATAGATACCAAACATAAGGAGAGTAACTGCAGCAACGGAAATCCACTTATAATAGACTTTTCTGGTTCTAACAACCTTTGTAACGGATACCTGCTTAGTAAACTCTTCTTCTTTGGCTATGGAAAAATACTGAAACATGGGAGCGTATTGTTCCAAATGCGGTGCTATGTTTTCATTTGTGAAATAGGCTCGTAATGTTTTCTCCTCGGCAACTGTTGCAGTAGCCTCAAAATACTTTTCCAATAATTTTTCTATGTTATCCAATTCCATAGCTATGTTTTTGCATTAATTTTTCTCTTACAGTTTTTCTTGCTCTTGACAATGCCACTCTCACTGCTGTGGGCTGCATTTCCAATAATTTGGCAATTTCATCATAATCGTACTCTTCTACGTCTCTCAATTGTAATACCATTTTTTGCTGGTGGGGCAAATCTTCCATGATTTTTTCTACCCAATTTACACTGTCTTTGGCCTCGACCTGTTTTTGCAACGATGTATTCTCATCACTATAATTACTGTGTACCAATTTCAGGTTTCCCGCTTGCTTGGATTTTAAACGATCCAAACAAAAATTCTTTGTCATGGTCATTGCAAAAGCCTCTACATTGTTATAACCTTCTATTTTATTGTTCTTGGACCACAACTTCATCAAAATTTCTTGTGTGGCATCTTCCGCTTCCTCAGAGGATGTCAATAAGCGCTTTGCAAGCCTATAGAGCTTATCCTTAAAGGGCATTACTACTTTTACAAATTCTGCCTGGTTCATTTTTGGTTCAGTTGTTTTGCAATCCAATTATTGGGTTACAAAAGGAAGACGAAGTATATCGAATTTTGTTACAAAAAATTTTTATTTCATTCTTATGTTCCTAATTTAGACGCCAATACTTTATAAAAATAAGTATCTTGTTTTTGAAAGGAAAGTTATAGAATCAATACTAACTGGAATGATAATTGATTCTTATTTAGAAAAAAAGCTATGAAAAAATATATTTTACTATTTATTAGTGCCTCCATTTTATTTATGGGGTGTAAAAAGAATGATGATGATTTAGAACCAGGAGGGCAAAATCCAGACCCAAATGCCAATGTAGACATAGAGGATTTCGTTTGGAAATCCATGAATCTCTGGTACTTCTGGCAAGAAGAAGTTAGCGATTTAAGCGATACAAGATTTTCTTCCAGTGAAGAATACACTGTTTATTTACAGGGATTTGACAGTCCTGAAAGTTTTTTTTACGATGATCTTCTTTTTTCCGATGATCGTTTTAGTTTTTTAACCGATGATTATGAAACTTTACTAAATTCTTTTGCGGGTATTTCCAAAAGTGATGGCCTAGAATATGGATTGATACGTTTTAATGATAGTGATGATGTTTTTGGATATGTACGCTATATTGTCCCTAATTCTGATGCGTCAACTAAAGATATTTCCCGTGGGGACCTATTTACCGGTGTGGATGGGCAAACATTGACAATTAATAACTATGTAGAGTTGCTTTTTGGTGATAATGACACCTACACCCTTAATATGGCAGCTATTGAAAATAATGTCATTACACCTAATGACAAAGAAGTTACCTTGACCAAAATGGAAGGTTTGGTTGAAAACCCTGTCTTTATTGCCAAATCCTTTGATATCAATGGTAATAAAATTGGATACTTAATGTACAACCGTTTTACAAGTAATTTTGATGAAGAACTAAATAATGCCTTTGGACAATTTAAGTCCGATGGGGTAACCGATTTGGTATTGGATATGCGCTACAATCCAGGGGGGTCTGTAAACTCTTCTCGCCTATTGGCAAGCATGGTGTATGGAACCAATACCAATGACCTTTACATAAGACAACGTTGGAACAATAAAGTACAATCAGAATTAAGTTCCGAACAATTAGATGATTATTTTGCCAACCAAACGGGTGAAGGATCTCCTATAAATACTTTAAACCTAAACAAGGTATATGTTTTGGCCACGGGAAGTTCTGCTTCTGCCAGTGAATTGGTCATGAACGGTCTGGCTCCTTATGTGGATATTGTACATATTGGAGAAACCACAAGGGGGAAAAATGAGTTTTCTATAACATTGGTAGATAATCCCAGCAATAGTTATGTTTATAATTCCAGTAAGGAAAATGGTATCAACCCTGAGAATAGTTATGGAATTCAGCCATTGGTAGGTAGGAATGAAAACGCTGATGGTTTTTTTGATTATACAACAGGTTTGGTACCACAAATTGAGCTGGAAGAAGATTTGGCCGACTTAGGGATCTTAGGAGATATAAACGAACCTCTTTTGGCAAGAGCCATACAGGAAATTACAGGGGTTTCTGGGAAAAGAGATTTCACTGTAAAAATGCCGGTTAAGGACATGACCAATTCCAAGATGTTTACACTATCTAAGGATAATATGTATTTGGACAAAGAGTTGAACATAAATTTAAATATACAATAGGCGTATAAGCCTTATTTTAAAGTATTTTAAGAAAAAGCTGCGGTCTTAATTTTTAAGACCGCAGCTTTTTTTATAAACTTAAGTTCATTCCAATTCTAAAATTTCTTCCTTTAGTTGTAAAACCAATAATCTCTAGATATTCTTCATTTAATAAATTATTTGCAAATAAGAATACATTCAATTTATTGGGTATTATGGTATGGTTTATAGAAAAATCCAATAAAGAAAAAGGTGATAAAGCTACATCTGTAAACGTATTAAAATCGGTATCCAAACGGTTTCCCGTGTAAGAATAAGCAATAGATGCATGTGTCTTATCTGATAACTTATAGCCTAAAGATGTGTTTATCTTGTGCTTGGGAATTCTAATGGCGTTATCTCCCTTCCGCTCTGTAAATGTATAATTGGCAGACCATTTTAAGGTTTCAAGCAAGTTCCAATCCAATTCTACCTCTGCTCCTTGGGCATCAATAAAACCTTCAATATTCTCATAGCCATTTAAACCATATATAATTGGCTGATTTTCATCTCTATTAAAATAAAGGGTACTCATCCTTACCCCGTTATTGACAAATTCCAAACCTCCTTCTATGGTGATGTTCTCCTCTGGTTCTAAGTTTGGATTAGCTCCAAAAAAACCAAACAGCTGTGTTAAAGACGGAGTTATGTACGATGTGGCATAAGAACCCAAAACTTTTACATACCCACTTTCTAATTTATGGGTATACGATGGATTTACATTATATACCAAACGAGCCCCATATTCAGAGTGGTTGTTTAATCTACCCCCAACATTCAAATTAAGACCAAAAGGAGAAACATATACCATATTTACATAAGGATCGGTAATTGTAAAATCTTTTACAACTTCAAATTCACTTTCATCTATAAGATAGTTGATACCGGCTATAGTATGAAAACTATCATTAAAAATGTATTTATTGTATACATCAAATACAAGATTGTCCCCCTCATATTTATTAGGAAAAGCACTTTGACTTTCAGAAACATAGCTAGTATATGCTCCATTAAAGTGGATTGAACCCTTTTCGTAGGTATATTCAGATGAAAGTCCGGCTCTTTTTTGCTCACTTAAAAACTGATAGGGCGCATCTACCAATCCAAAAGACTCATCAAACTGTGTTCGTAGTTTCGTATGGTTTCCATAAACGGCAATCTTAAAATTATCAGTAAATTCATAACCCACTTTTATATCCGAACTAAAGTTAGAATAATCATCCTCTATATTCTCGGGAGTTACAATGGCAGAAAGCCCATTGGAATACTGATTGGAAAAACTTGCTAAATAATTCAATTTTCCCAACGTACCATTCAATTGCGCGCTATTGGAAAAATCTGAAATATTGTAATTCTGATTGTTAGCAGTTTGATTAGTTCCCATACTGGATAGAACATTTAAAGCTATTCTTTCTCGAGAGACTTTCTTCGTTGTGATATTAATTACAGCTGTTGCTGCATTAGTCCCATAAAGGGTGCTGGCAGCTCCTTTAATTATTTCAACCGATTCAATATTAGATATGGGCAGTAATCGCAAATCATACTCTTGTGAAGAAGATGATGGGTCGGACACTCGTACCCCATCAATCAACACCAAAACCTGTCTACCTCTGCCCCCCCTGGCATAAACACCATAAATTGCTCCTTTTCTTCCTCTGCTTCCCACAATCTCAATACCACTCCTGGTATTTATAATTTCTGCGATAGTTCTTCCCTGATTTCTTTCCAGCTCATCAGCAGTAATTTTAATTACTGTTTTTCCTGAATTTTCCCTTTTCAGTTCAAAACGGGAATCACTTACCACTACCTCATCCAAATAATGGGTTTTTGTGGAATCTTTTTGTTGTTGTGCAACAACATGCATACACGCCAAACCAATAGCGCATAGCCCAATAAAATTTTTGTTCATTTTCGTTTAATTCAATAAACGGGAGATTAGTATGTCTGTACCCATACGTAAACTTCTATCCCGAAAGTTTAACACTGTTTGTTTGAATTTGGCAGGTCTCCTGACTTGCAGTTTGCTATGCGACCTTCCCATTCCAAAAACCAGAACAGTGGCAGTAGTACATAACAACTCTTAAAGAGGTGCCCAAAAAATGGCACATGCTTACAGTTGCGGGAACAGCTCCAGATTTTCACTGGATTCCCTTTTAATTGATAAAGTCAATTCTGAAACAGTTTCAGAATCACATCATCAAACCTAAATTCAATGCGAAAGTAAACATTTTGTTTAATCTTTTTAGCAAAAGGTTAAATAATACTACTTTTGAACATCATTCAATATTTTAGATTTGGCTCGACTAAAAATCATCCTGTTACTTCTTCTTTTTTGTTCATGCAAACAATCCAAAAAAGAAGCTCTCCCCACTTCTGAAAAGTCAGAGACTTCATTAATTTCCCATGCTAAAGGTTTTACTATGGAAAAGTCAGATACTGGAATTACCACCATTAAAGTGACTTCGCCTTGGCCCAATGCTAACAAAAGTTTTGTCTATGCCTTAGTTCCAAAAGAGAAATTATCCATTGTTACCCTAAACAAAGACGAATATGATGCTATTGTGGCTGTCCCAGTTGAGCGAATTGTAAGTACTTCCACCACACACATTCCGGCCTTGGAAAGTTTAGGGGTTTTGGATAATTTAATTGGTTTTCCTGACACCCAGTATATTTCGTCCAATGCAGCTAGAAAACGAATTGATGGTGGGCAAATACAAGAACTCGGAAACAATGAACAATTGAATACTGAAATGTTGATTGCAATACAACCCGATGTTGTATTCGGTTTTGGAATAGATAACCAAAATACCACATATGAAACCATACAACAGGCTAATATTCCGGTAGTCTACAATGGGGATTGGACAGAAGAAACCCCATTGGGAAAGGCGGAATGGATAAAATTCTTTGCTCCATTTTTTCAATTGGAAAAGAAAGCAGACAGTATTTTCAATGAAATTGAAAGCTCATATAAAGAAGCAAAAATACTTGCAAAAAAAGCAAATGTAAAACCTTCCATATTAAGTGGTGCTATGTATAAAGATGTATGGTACTTACCTGGTGGAAATAGCTGGGCCGCTAAATTTTTAGAAGATGCCAATGGCAATTATCTATGGAGTGATAAGGAAGAAACAGGAAGCTTATCCTTAAGCATTGAAAGTGTGCTGGAGATTGCCCAGCAAGCAAATTTTTGGATTGCACCTTCCCAATACACTTCTTACCAAGCCATGTTAAAAGGGAATCAACACTATGCACAATTTGATGCCTTTAAAAATAAAAAGGTCTACACTTTTTCCAGTACAGTTGGTGAAACTGGAGGGATATTGTATTATGAATTGGCTCCCAATAGACCCGATTTAGTTCTAAAAGACCTTATCCATATACTACATCCAGAACTCTTGCCCAATCACCAATTGTTCTTTTTTACTCCATTAAACTAAAATGAGGGTTCAAAAAACATATCAACTATCTTTTATCCTATTGCTATTTGCATTGTTCATTTGTTTTTGCCTGAACATTAGCCTAGGTTCTGTGAGCATTCCTTTTGGCGATGTAATTAATTCTATCTTTAGTGGCGATGTAAAACAGGAATCATGGAGGTACATTGTACAAAACTATAGAATTCCAAAAGCTATTACTGCTATATTAGTAGGTGGAGGACTTTCATTAAGCGGGCTTTTAATGCAAACCTTGTTCAGGAATCCACTGGCAGGTCCTTTTGTTCTGGGAATAAGTTCGGGTGCAAGTTTGGGTGCGGCATTATTAATTATGGGCACCTCTCTGTTTTCTGGAATACTGACATTTGATATTGTAAATAATATCACTCTGGCCATCGCTTCCAGCATTGGTAGTTTTTTAGTATTGCTCACCGTCATGGTAGTTGCATCAAGAATTAAGGATACCATGGCCTTATTGATAATAGGACTTATGTTCGGAAGTATTACAGCCGCATTGGTCAGTGTGCTTGCTTATTTTTCCAATGCAGAAAATCTACAGCGTTATATTTATTGGTCTTTTGGAAGTGTGGGTAATCTTTCATGGGTACAAGTGGGCATACTATTTATAGTTTTCATTAGTGGTCTGCTTCTTAGCATTATATTGATGAAAACCCTAAATGCTTTTCTTTTAGGTGAAAACTACGCCAAAAGTCTTGGGGTAAATATTAAACAAAAAAGATTTCTGATTATTTTGGCAACTGGATTGTTGGCAGGTGGCATAACGGCATTTGCAGGTCCTATTGCTTTTGTAGGTTTGGCGGTTCCCCATTTAACCCGACAAATTTTTAACACCACCGACCATAACATTTTAGTGCCTGCAGTGGTTATTTATGGGGCTATTTTAATGTTGTTGTGCGATATTTTGGCACAACTGCCAACATCGGCCTATGTATTGCCCATTAATGCAATTACATCTATTATAGGAGCCCCAGTAGTAATATGGTTATTGGTTAGAAAAAGAAAAATGATATTTTAAAATTAAAACACTATCAAAACCTTAAAACAACATAATATCTTTTCTACCAAAAACCTTTCTATTGGCTATACCTCTAAAAAGGAGAAAATTTACATTGGAGAAAATATTGATCTAGGTCTAAACAAAGGTGAATTAGTCGCCATTGTAGGTGTAAACGGTATTGGGAAATCTACACTATTACGAACTTTGGGGAATGTACAGTCAAAATTATCTGGTGAAATTTATTTAAAGGAAAAACCTTTGGACAGTTATCATTCCAATCAACTTGCAACGGAAATCAGTGTGGTACTCACTGAGCCTATTGCTTCAAAAAATTTAACTGTTCTGGAATTAATACGTTTAGGCAGGCAACCCTATACCAATTGGATTGGAAGCTTATCTAAAATTGATAAGGAAAAAATAATAAGGGCCATTGAGATGGTTGGTTTAAAAGAACTTGAACATAAAAAATGTTATGAATTAAGTGATGGGCAGTTCCAAAAGGTAATGATTGCCCGTGCATTGGCCCAAGACACCTCCATTATCCTCCTGGATGAACCCACAACGCATTTAGATTTGTACCATAAAGCACAAATTCTAAAATTACTCCAGCAGATAGCACATGAGACCAAAAAAACTATAGTGTTTACAACCCATGAAATAGAACTGGGCATACAATTGGCTGATAAAATGCTCGTGATGGAGAATGATAAAAACAGTTTTGGGGCTCCAAAACAATTAATAGATGAAGGAAAATTTAATACCCTGTTCCCAACAGACACTATATTTTTTGATGCAACTTCCGGCTCATTTAAAATAAAGAAGTAACATATTAACGCCAAACCTTTATCTTTACTACAAAGTATTTTTAACGAATGAGCGAACTCTTAATTTACATAGTAATCGGGCTAGTATTTTTAGCTGGCGGCTTCTTTTTGGGCACTTATATCCAGAATTTAAAAACAAAATCTAACCAAAGTGCATTGGTAACAAGTGAGGAGCATTTAAGAAGCTCATTGGCCATACAGGAAGAGAAATTAAAATACGCCGAAGAAGAGAAAAGTCAACTACGATTGGAAAATGCTCAACTGGACAATCAAATTATACGATACCAAGCAGATTTGGAAAACCTCCATTTAAAAAATACAGAACAGAAAGAAGAGGTAGAAAAACTTCAAGAGAAATTTACAAAGGAATTTGAAAATTTGGCCAATAAGATTTTAGAGGAGAAAAGTGAAAAGTTCACAAAAAGTAACAAAGAGAATATTGAGAACATACTTAATCCATTAAAAGAAAAGATTAAAACTTTTGAGGAAAAAGTAGATAAGACCCATAAAGAAAGTATTGACTACCATGCAGCATTAAGACAACAGATTTTTGGTCTAAAGGAAATGAACGAGCAAATGAGCAAGGAGACCATTAACCTTACCAAAGCTTTAAAAGGCGATAGTAAAATGCAAGGGAATTGGGGAGAATTGGTTTTGGAGCGTGTCTTAGAGAAATCTGGGTTGGAAAAAGACAGGGAATATTCCGTACAGCAAAGTTTTACTAGGGAAGATGGAACACGGGTGTTGCCAGATGTTATTATCCACCTGCCCGATGGTAAAAAAATGATTGTGGATTCCAAGGTATCCCTAACCGATTATGAGCGCTATGTAAATGCGGAGGATGAAGTAAAAGAGAAATATTTAAAAGATCATATTAATTCTCTTAGAAAGCATGTTGACCAACTATCTGAAAAAAAATATGAGGATTTGTATGAGATGGAAAGCCCGGACTTTGTACTTATGTTCGTGCCCATTGAGCCTGCTTTTGCCGTTGCTATAAATAATGATAACAATCTGTACAATAAGGCTTTTGAGCAGAACATTGTGATTGTTACACCCTCAACCTTACTGGCAACATTAAGAACAATAGATTCTATGTGGAACAATGAAAAGCACCAGCGAAATGCTATTGAAATTGCTCGCCAGGCAGGTGCTTTATATGATAAATTTGAAGGTTTTGTATCTGATCTTACCAAAGTGGGCAAGAAAATGGACGAGGCAAAAAGTGAGTACAAAGGAGCCATGAACAAATTGGTAGATGGCCGTGGAAATATTGTTACCAGTATTGAGAAACTCAAAAAAATGGGGGCAAAAGCCAAAAAATCCATTCCAGAACCTATTTTAAAAAGAGCACAAGAAGATGAATTTGATGAGGAACCCAGAGAATTAAATTTATAAACCATAATGAGAAAAGCACTCTTTATTGTAGTATCCGTTATTATTTTGGGACTAGCGGCTTATTTTGCCTTTATCTATTATGTACCTTTCAGTGAGGGCTATAGATCTGGGGAATTAATAAAATTTAGTAGAAAGGGCGTCATGGTAAAAACATGGGAGGGAGAAATGAGCCAGGGGATTTCTGGTGCCCAAATATTTTCATTTTCAGTTCAAGATAATGAAGGGGATGTAATTGAAAAATTAAAACAGTACCAAGGTCAATATGTCCAACTAAAATATATAGAAAGGTACAGAACCTTTTTTTGGCTGGGAGATACCAAGTATTTTATTACCGAAGTAAAACAAGAACGTTCACCACATTTTAGAGAGTAAAATGAAGACCTATAAAACAGCTAGAGAGTCCAAAGTTTCCATAACAGAATTAATGCTTCCCTCCCATTCCAATTTTGGTGGAAAGGTCCATGGTGGGTATATTTTAAACTTAATGGACCAAATTGCTTTTGCCTGTGCTTCAAAACATTCCCAATGTTATTGTGTAACAGCATCCGTAAACCGAGTGAATTTTTTAAATCCTATAGACGTGGGGGAACTGGTCACTTTAAAGGCATCCATCAATTACACGGGAAAAACATCCATGGTGGTAGGTGTTCGTGTTGAATCTGAAAATATCACCACAGGAAAAAAGAAACATTGTAATTCTTCCTATTTTACCATGGTTGCAAAAGATGAAAAGGGCAAAAACATTCCTATTCCTGGGCTGTTGATTCAAGATGAGCAAGGAATACGGAGATTTGCACGTAGCAAGCAACGAAAAGAAGAAGCTTTTTCTAGGGATACCCAATTTGATGAATCAAAATTTAAGGCAGAGGAACATTTAGAATTACTAAAAAAAGAAAATCTTAAGATTGTTCTAAAGTAATTTCTTTAGCCGCAGAAGTATCCAAAAACCAATATAAAATTCCAGATGTAGGGGCTACCAAGGAAGCAGGGTACAATGAAGCCGTTTCTTCTTTGTTCATGATTTCCCTAACCTTTTCGGACTTACTGTCTCCTGTCACTAAAAAAGCAACTTCTTTGGCGTTATTGATCACTTGCCCGGTAAGGGTCACACGTCTTTGACCAGAATCTGGATGTATGGCCACCTCACAGTTATTTTCTGAATGCCATAAATGAATATTATATGGAAAAATAGATGCCGTATGTCCATCATCACCCATACCCAAAATAACCAAATCAAATTGGGGAAGAGTATTGTTGATCGGTAACTTTTCCTCCAACAATTGACCATAAACAATTGCCTCATCTTCTGGAACATCTTCTCCTTTAACACGGTGCACATTGGTATTGGGAATGTTAATTTTACTCAATAAATGCTCCACTGTCATTTTATAATTGCTTTCATCATCGGATGGCGGCACACAACGCTCATCTCCCCAGTAAAAATGAACTGTGGACCAGTCAATTTTATCCCTGTAGTTTTTAGACAAATAATCAAAAACCACTTTAGGTGTACTACCCCCCGAAAGAGCAATATGTGTAGTTTTATTGGCCTGAACCAGTTGCGCCAAATACTCGGAAAACGATTGGGCAACTGCTTCTTTTGAATTGTAAATTTTTAATTCCATTATAGATTTTAGATAGTATTTTAGTATTAAACAAGAACACAAAAATCTGGTTCGTCCGCCAATTTAGCTTCAGGATTTCGCCACATTCCAATTCCCTCTATTAAATTATCGGCATTTTGGGGTCCCCATACGCCGGCTGAATATCCATACATCCTTACATCTTTACCATTTTTCCAGTAATCCAAAATAGGATCTACGAATTCCCAAGCAGCCTCTACTTCATCTGCCCTTGCATACAATGTGGCATCTCCTTGCATGGCATCCAAAAGTAGACGCTCATAAGCATCCATGACCGTTGTTTCCTCCAAACTGGAATAGTAGAAATCCATATTGGCACGTTCTACTTTAAAACCTTGGCCAGGAACTTTAACCCCTATCTTTACCAAAATACCCTCATCTGGTTGAATTCGGATTATTAATTTGTTCGCCTTACTGCTCATATCGGAAGACTGGAACAATTGGTGGTGCGGTGATTTAAAATAAATTACGACCTCCGTTACTTTAGTGGGCATACACTTGGCCGTTCGCACATAAAATGGCACATCTTGCCACCTCCAGTTGTCCACAAAAAATTTGATGGCGGCATAGGTTTCAGTTGTAGAATTAGGGTCTACCCCTTCCTCTTCACGATACCCTTTTACCTTTTTTCCATTAATGGTAGATGCTATATATTGGGCCCTGATCGTATTATCATAAAGAACTTGCTCATCCCTCATAATACGTAAGGATTTTAACGCCTTTACCTTTTCATTACGTATATCATCTGGTTTGTCACTAATGGGGGGTTCCATAACTACTAGGGAGACAATCTGCAATAAGTGGTTTTGGAACATATCCCGTAGCGCCCCGGATTTATCATAATAACCTCCCCTTTTACCCACCCCTACACTTTCCGCATTGGTAATTTCTACGTGGTGAATGTAGTTTCTGTTCCAAAGAGGCTCAAAAATACTATTGGAAAAACGGGTAATCAACAAGTTCTGTACTGTTTCCTTCCCTAAATAATGGTCAATTCTATATATCTGTGACTCGGCAAAATAGGTTTGCAGTCCCTTGTTTAATTCCTTGGCCGTTTCCAAGCTATATCCAAATGGTTTTTCAACTATTAATCGTTTCCATCCATTTGTCTGGTTGTTTAAATCCTGATCGGCCAAATTCTTTGCAATTGCCTCATATAAGGTAGGAGGAGTGGACAAGTAATAAATAATGTTTTCACCCGTACCAAACTTGTTGTCCAGGTCTAAAATTCTTTTCTGCAGTCTATCATAGGAAGTATCATAATCCTCCCCTAAATCTTCATAAAAAAAAGTGTTTGAAAACTCTTTGACTTTCTCTTCAGAAACTTTTGCTATTTTTTTCTTTAAAAATGGACTCTCTTCAATCACTCTTTTTCTAAACTCCCCATCTGTTAAATTACTTCTACTAGCGCCTAGCACGATATAATTTTCAGGAAGCTGACCTGCAATAAAAAGGTCAAAAATGGCAGGTACCAATTTTCTGGCGGTAAGATCCCCTGAGGCACCGAAAATCACCAACATTTGATTGTCTGTTTTTCTCATTAAATAGAAAAGTTAACTACGTTTTATTTGTCTAACGAGGTACAAAAGTCGCCATTTTTAGTTTAAATTTGATGTTTTAAACCTTGGAATTTAGTGATTATTTCTAGTTTCGTTAGAGGTGGCTCATTTGCCAAGAAGAATGTTAAATAAAAAATGATTTTTAAGGATATGGCAGAAAAAAAGTATGATTTTGGATTGGTTGGTCTTGGTGTAATGGGACGTAATTTTATTTTAAATGTTGCTGATAATGGTTTTACGGCCTATGGTAACGACCTGGACAAAGAAAAAGTAAGTGCTTTAATTAAAGAAGGTGGTGATACCAACAAAGTGAATGCAACTTCTGATGCCACTACCTTTGTTTCTTCCTTGAGCACTCCAAGAAAAATTATGCTTTTGGTTCCTGCAGGGAAAGTGGTAGATATAGTTATAGAGAGTCTACTTCCTCTTTTGGACAAAGGTGATATCCTTATAGATGGTGGCAACTCTTTCTTTACCGATACAGACCGTAGGGAAGCCTATTTACAGGAAAAAGGAATTAATTTCTTTGGTTCTGGAGTTTCTGGGGGTGCCAAAGGCGCTCGTAGGGGGCCCAGTATTATGCCCGGAGGGAACAAGGAAGCCTACCAAAGTATAAAACCCATTTTTGAGGCCGTGTCCGCTAAATTTAAGGGAGAACCCTGTGTTGCCTATTTAGGTCCAAAATCTGCTGGAAATTATGTGAAAATGGTGCATAATGGTATTGAATATGGTATGATGCAGCTTACTTCTGAAATCTATGATTTATTACGAAAAGTAGGCGGGTTGAACAATGACGAACTGCATGACGTTTTTAGTACGTGGAACCAAGGTAGGTTACAGTCCTTTTTAGTTGAAATTACCTCACAAATCTTTAAGCAGGAAGATGATAAAGGTGATGGCAGACTGGTTGATAAAATTTTGGACAAGGCCAAACAAAAAGGAACGGGAAAATGGACTTCCCAAAATGCCATGGATTTAGGAATTCCAGTACCCACCATTGACATAGCTGTTAGTATGAGGGAAATATCTGCCCTAAAAGAGGAACGTATTTTGGCCGATTCCCTATATAGCCGTCCTACCCCCACAGCTATGGATAAAGTTGAGTTGATAAAAATGGCCGAGGAGGCCCTCTATTTTTCTTTTATTTCTGCGTACGCCCAAGGATTGCACCAACTTTTGGACGCCTCCAATGAATATGGGTATGAGCTGGATTTAGCAGTGATTGCCAAAATATGGAGGGCAGGCTGTATAATTAGAGCAGAATTATTGGAAGACATTACTAAAGCTTACCAAGCAGATAAAAAACTGGCCAACTTATTATTGGCACCAACATTTGTGGAGAAAGTACAAAGCACGGTAGATTCTGCCAGAGAAGTAGTGGCCTATGCTGCTAAGAACGGAGTTCCTGTTCCTGGGTTGTCCAATTCACTCACCTATTTTGATGCCTATACCTCAGAAAAGCTGCCACTAAATTTAATACAGGCCCAAAGGGACCATTTTGGTTCGCATACCTATGAGCGTACAGATATGGAAGGTATTTTTCATACCGAGTGGGAATAAGAATATGCACAAGCTTTTTTAGACGCATAATACAACCTTAAAGATTTCATATCTTAGTTCCTTATATAAGAGATATATAAATCATATGATCTATATTCACTTGTTGGCAAAAATATTATCAATAAATGACCATTTAGCTGATATGCCGAAATATAGCTCGAAAACAAATTTGGTGTGGGAGGCATTTTTAGCTTGCTTGATTATAGCAACGATTGGATTTGGAATCTTTTCAGCAGTAGAGAACTTAATTTATCAAATACTTGCGATTTCTATTACCCTTATCCTAATTGGATTAATTATGTATTATGCAAGAATAAAAGCATTTTCTATTCTGTTTGAGGACAAACATGTAGTCGTGAAATATCGTTTTATTAATAAGGTAAAACATATCAATTATTCTGATATTATGGAATTGAAATACATAAATGCTTCTAAAAGTCCAACTACAAACGAAATAAAATTTAAGGAAGCAGAACAGAACTTGTCCTTAAAGTTCTTGTCAATCGAATATGAAAGTTATATTGAATTCGTGAAATGGATTAAATCAAAAAACGATAAGATTCAATTGACAGTTTTTCCATCTGACAATTACATGAATCATAGGCTGCAAGAAATATATGGATTTAAGTACCGTAAGTAATAAATGGATTTGTCAATATTCACACTAAACTGAACGCAGATGGACTTTACTCGGACGGAAAATACTTTTGCTAACAAAACCTAAACGTAATGCGGACTTTAGGGCAAAACCGAAAGGTCTGTGTATATTTATAAGGTCGCTAAATCTTATGGATTTAGCTTTGGACAAGAAAAAATAAAACTAAACAATAAGCTTTAGCTTCGTGCGTAGACGGAAACTAAAAGTTTCCTTGCCTCCGCACTACGCTTAGCTCAAGCGTTGTGCGTAATTAACCAAAACATAGACCTTACTAAAATATTAATATGACTCACCAATTTCCAGAATCACTAATTGAATCGATTAAATCAAATGAGTGTACGCTTTTTATCGGGTCTGGAATATCAACTTGGTCTGGAGCGCCATCATGGTACAAACTACTTCTAAGTTATTCCGAATTTCTCGAACAAAAAGGGATTTGTAATGATAAAGAAAAAGAAGAAATCCTTAACGTAATTAATAAGGGAGACTTACTCATTGCTGCTAGTTATTGTAAATCATTATCAACTGATGCAGATTTTGCTGAATTTATTAAAGAAGAATTTTTTGATAAAAACCTTAAACCTCATAAGATTCATGAATTAATCATATCATTAGGTTCTGATTGTTTTATCACAACAAATTACGATTCAATAATAGAAAATGCATATCAAGAATTCCGCAACGGATTAATGCTTAGAAGGGTAAATAATGACCAACCAATTGAACAAGCTTCAATTCAAAAACATTCTTCATCTAAGTTTATTTTCAAACCTCATGGTGATATGCATAATGTGGACTCTATAATTTTAACTCAAGAGGATTATAGAAAAGTAAAATATAATATGGAATCCACAATTGATACATTAAAACATTTACTAATACAAAGACCCATTATATATTTAGGTTTTGGCTTGACAGACCCAACATTCATATTAATAAAAGACTTTATTGCTGAAACTTATAAAGGAGGAAATAGACAGCACTTTGCAGTTATGCCAGACGTAACTGAGCTTGAAAAGAAATTTTGGCACAAGAATTATGGCATAACATTAATTTCATATTCTACAATAAAAGATTCTAAACAGAAACATAGTAATCTTATTGTATTACTTGAGGAATTAAATAAAAAACTGATTGTCAAAAAAGAGAGCAATGATTATAAATTATCCAATTCGAGTAAATTAGCCTTGCTAAGATACTGTGACACATTGGTATTTAGTTTTCAGTCAAAAAAAATAAATATTTTTAGTTTGGATGGAATTATAAGTAATCCAAATTCGAAATCTAAAGAACTGGTCCTAAAAAAAAGTACATCAATTCAACACGTATTAAAAGCACACAATAGGCTAATTATTCTTGGCGAGCCTGGTTCTGGTAAATCAACATCATTGGAATGTTTTTCTTCACAAATTGCTTCAGAATCTAAGGAAATAATCGATGATGATTTTACTGAACATGCAATTCCTGTATTTATTCAAGGTAAAGAATATAAAGGCAGTTTATTTGATTTAATAAGTAGTGCTCTACCAATAACGGTTGACAAAGAAACTACTTTGAATAATGGTTTATACACAATTATAATTGATGCTGTTAATGAAATTCCAAAAGAATATCATGAAACAAAATTTTTCGAGCAAGACCTCAAAGGTTTTATTGAAAAATATCCTCATAATAAGTTACACATATCTACTAGAAGTCTAAACTATGTTTCATTTTTAGAATTCCCTGTATTTGAAATAAAAAGACTTAATCACGATTATGTAAGAAGTATATTAGAAACAAAAAAATACAATCTAGATATTGTATCAAATCAATTTTTAAATAGCTTAACAAGTCCTTTCTTTTTTAAATTATTCCTTGACTACAGTTCAAATATTGACTTAAGTAAAATTACACCTAAACTATTAATCAATAAGTACTTCATGTCAATTAATGAAAGTATTCAGAAGGATTATGGCTTTGATATTGATGTATTAGATTTATTTTCTAGTATTGGATATAAACTAACAAATTCAGGTGAAATAAATATTGACCCAATTCATTTTATTAAAAAATTAGAACTATCAGGATTTAATAAAAATGAACTATTTAATATATTAATATCAAAGAAATTTCTATTACCTGATGGTGAAGGTAAAATAGGATTTGTTCATCAGACTATTCTGGAATTTTTATCAGCATTTCATTTAAAAAAGTTATACGTTAAAGATAAATCCGTTTTAGATGAAAAAATTGTTGATTCCAGATGGGATGAAACTATAATGTTATTCGTATCACTTTTAGATGAAATAAAAGCAAAAGATGTTATTGAAAAGATTGTAGAGAAAGATATATTCTATGCTTATTCAATTTATGATTTTGCAACAGTTAAAAACCCTTCTCTTAAACAAGTTCTCATAGAACAATTATTAATGCGTCTAAACAATTCAAAAATAACTTTAAGAAAAAAAGGGAGATTAGGCTGGTTAATAAGTAATATTCTATCTGACGAAAAATATATATCAAAAATAATTGAATATTTAGAAGATGATGAAATTGGAGCTGAAGTAGCTGTTTCTATTGCCAAAGCAAATCATAAAGAAAGTATTCCAAAAATCATAGACTGTTTATTAAAAAAAGGAAACTCTTATCCAAGTGGATATGCAAAAGCCATAATAAAATTTAATGATAATAAAGTTATCGATAATTTAATAAGCTCAGTTACCAAAATTGAGGATATTGAATCCAATGAACTTTTAATTGCCAACATTGCATTTATTTTAAACCATTTTGAAACTAAGCTTTATCTACCTAAAATTTTAAAAATATTAGAAAAAGAAGAAGTTAAGGATAAGATAATTGCTGTCAAGTTATTAGAAGGAAATGAGTCACCTGAAATTATTGATATATTTTCCAGTTTATTAGATGACCAAAGTGATGAATTAAAAAAAGCTGCTATATATAGCCTGCAAGAAAGAAGTTGGCCTTATAAAAAAGAAATAATCACAACACCTAATTTAATAGAGAAATCTTTTCAAAACCTTGACAATAATAATATAGGAAGTTACTTTTCAAGTTATCTAAAAGATTTAAAATCTGAATCAGTAATTGAACGCGCTTATAAATTAATAAAGGCTACTCAAAAAGGTTCATTAAAAGTAAATTTAGCAAACATCATCTCAGAAAAGCATCCTGAATTATCAAAAAAAATAATTTTAGAACATATAATTGATTTCAAGATAGAATATAACTCTGCACTTCATCAAAGCTTATTTTTAAACATTTCCGACTATAATAGAGAAATCATTCCACTTGTAAATAAAAACGATGAATTACGCAGCAGGTTTATTATTGAGAACTATTCAAACGAATCTGATGAGATTTCTGAATTTATTAATTATGACACATGTGTTTTTCTTTTAGAGACTTGGGAAAAGAAAGTTGAAAAGGGAGAGTTAGAAGAAGAAGATATTTTCTATTGGCACTATTTTATTCCTAAGTTTTTAAGCTTATGTTCTAAACACATAAAGGCCTTAATCTTAGATAAAATAAATAACAAAAATGAATTAAATAGATATAAGTTGCTATCTATTGTTAGAAACTTAGAAATAAAGAAAAAAGATTTTTCTGAGCAAACAATAAGTTGGTTATTTGATAAAATGACAGATGAAAAGAAAGATTATAACAATTTCGCAACAACAATTATTGGAAGCATTGGAGATGAAGAATTTGCTGAAAAAAAATTAAAGCCTTTATTGGAAAGTGATAATGCTATATTAAGAAACAATGCTTACATAGCTATTGAGAAAATTGAAAGAAGTATTAATAAGAGATTAATTATTAAATAAAAACTACGCACAACAATGTATATAAAAAATAGGCGAAATAGTAGTAAAATTAAGGCTTTTAGCTCGTTTCAAACTTTGTGTTTAACCGAAAGTTTTAGGCTTCGTAATCGCCTACTTTTCATATACTAAACGATGATGTCGAATTATTCATTGATTTTTATTGTTTTTAAAAGTATTCATCGGTCGCTACGCTCGGTCGCCTGCGGCGTACTTTTGTTGCACTGCTAACGCAGCCTACGCACCAAAAGCCAGTCGACATCATCGCCGCGCTCTGTCAGATTGCCAAATCCGTAGGAAAAGGGACCTTTTTGCCAAGATCGCCGCAACGGCTTATCTACTCGACACATCAGGACGCTATATACAATCTGGTCGGCAAATTTTATTCCCAATACCGCAAAATCCATAAGATACGGCCACTATGTGGCCTTCTTGAGGCCTGTTATTTGGGACACGGTGACCAAAAAAAGACAGGTTCCCAAACAACAGTCATGCGATTTTGCTATATTTCCTTAAAATTAGCCACCAACGCTCCAACCCGCACACTGCTTTCGCAGATGTCGTACATAGCGCGGCGTTTTGTAAAATTACTCATATCAATTCTATTGTTTTTTTAAAGGAATTCATTTATTCGCTCCACTCGGAAGGTAAGGTTCAATTGTCCCTTAAAAACAAGTGAATAAATTCACTATTTTTAAAAGCCAGAACCTCACTACGTTTAGCGGAGCGTTGTACGTAATTTAAACCAACAAAAACTTTAGAAAATGAAAAACACAATTTTGACCCTAACTTTTACTTTAGCAACTTTGACTTTTTGCAATGCTCAACAAATTGAAATGGAAAAAGTATTTGGCGGATACAAATACACCCAAAACGGAAAACTAATGAAAATGAAAGATTTGGTAAAAACAATGGAGTCAAATCAGCAAGCTTTTGATTTAATTAAAAAAGCTCAATCGAATAACACCATAGCTTCAATTATTGGAGGTGCTGGTGGATTTTTAGTTGGTTGGCCGATTGGAACTACTATAGGTGGTGGAGACGCAAATTGGACTTTGGCAGGAGTTGGAGCTGGTCTTATTGCAATATCAATTCCTTTGACATCAGGCGCAAATAAAAATGGAAAACAAGCTGTGGAATTATATAACTCGTCATTAAAATCAACTTCTTTTTATGAATTTAAGCCTGAATTTAAAGTTATATCAAACGGAAACGGAATTGGACTTTCGATGAATTTTTAAAAACTACTTACAACAATGGCTAAAATTCATTGCTTGTTCTCGCCTACTTTGGAAATTCCTGCGGAATTTCTAACTTGGTGTGTACTTGCAAAGTTTAGTGCTAAACCACGCAATTACTCATAGCCCAACCGTTCTCGACAATAAAAAAGACAAAATGGATGCTACGACCAAGAAATCTATACTAATCGTAGGAGGAATAATTATATTCCTTATAATTTATTATCAATACAACCGATGTGAATGTGAGAAGCGTATATCATATTCAAATGTCAATTTGAATGATGGCATTGATAAAGGAACACTTTATAAAAAAGTAGATTCAAGGTTACTAAATAACATTAAACAGGAGTGGAAATTAGCTGGAAATCAAATAGACAGTTTTGTAATAGAAACTCAATTCAATTATATAACTAACAGACCCATTAATATTATTAATCAATATTCAAATGGACAAAAACACTATGGAGCTGTCGTATATCCAAAAAACTATGATACACACAAGAAATATCCGTTGATATTATGGGCGGAAGGTTTGAATCAGGTCAAACCGAGTGTTAATATATATAACAGTACAGTAAATAAGATAATATCTCAGTCAGAAGATTACTTTATCCTAATTCCTTCATTCAGAGGACAAGCCTTAATAACGAATAATAGAAGGTTTTGCTCTGACGGATTCTTTGGAGATGCATTTGATGGAGCAACAGATGATGCTCTAAATTTCTTAAACCTCACAAAAAATAATATTGATAATATAGATGAAAATAGAATATGTATAGTTGGAATTAGTAGAGGTGGAACAGTTGCCTTACTAATGGGATCAAGAGACTCAACTATAAGCAGTGTCGTGTCTATTTCTGGACCAACCAATTTCTACTCTGAAAAGGCATTCAATAGATATGGTAAGCAATATAAATACCAGTTCTTGAGCAGGTCAAAATCAATTGACAACATCCGAAAAAAAATGATTAAAAGTTCTCCAATATTCTTTATTAAAGATTATCCTAATTCTATTTTACTTATACACGGCAAAAATGATAGTGTAGTAAATATCTCCCACGCCAAAGCTATCATTGATAAATTATCAGGGAAAGATAATTTCGAATTTGTCCTTAATGAAAATGGGCACAACTTTTACGATTGGGATATGGTAGTAAATTGGATTAAGAATAATACTTAAATATTACTGTCTAGAACAATGCATAAAAGGTTCATAGCCTCCATTCGTCGGCTACGCCCTTTATACGAGACGTTGGCAACAAGCTGAAATCGTATATTATGCCTTAATATACATGTCAAAATCTTCGGCCGTTTGTATAACTTGCTGAATAACCTCTGGGGCAATAGAAAGTTCTAAGGCATTATTCTCAGTTATTGGAATCCCTAAATTTTCAAAGAACTTCCTAAACCCTTTTGGACTGTGAATATTAACCCATTTACAAGGTTTATCGCTGTTATTTCCAAACGTATGTAGTGTTTTTGGCATAATATCGATTGAATCTCCTGCTTTCAAAATCTTTTTTTCACCATCGACCATAAATTCCATTTCACCTTCTACTATTAAGAATACTTCCTTATAAGAATAATGCAGATGCGGCGGAGGTCCTTGCGTTCTTGGTGGACTCTCACCCATCATTAAATCGTAATCTGCTGAAGTATCATAGGGTGTAACCTTATGACCTAGTATCCATTTTGTTGTCGCGTTTTTCATTTTATGAGACATTTGTCTTACAAATATAAGCCAAGATTTTTAATTTTACAATATTTATAAGATATTTGTCTTATGAATGATGAATATCTTAGCTCAGGTAGAGCAAATCAAAAGTTAGAAACAAGGAAAGAAATAATTGCCAGCGCAAAATATTTCATTAATAAAGGAAAGGAATTCACTCTGGAAGATGTGGCAAAAAAAGCTAAAATATCCCGTGCCACAATTTATAGATACTACTCAAATGTAGATATATTAACAAGTGAAGCAGCCTTAGATATACCGAAAGATTCTGAAACTATTAACAAAACCTTGCGCCACCTCGAAATAGATGAAAGAATGTTTGGAATACAAGACTATTATAATACTTTCACAATAGATAACGAAAATGCTTTTAGAAAATATTTGAGCGTTGTAATAAAACCCAATAACGCCGATAATAAGCGTGGAGCGAGGAGAAACGAAACACTACAACTAGCCCTCAGCGACTCGAGTCTTAACCAAAAGGAGAAAAACAAATTATCAAATCTTTTAACTGTTCTTATGGGTATAGAACCTTTGATAGTGACCAAAGACGTTTGTGGATTAAATAATCAGCAATCTAAAGAGTTGTTAAATTGGGGAATGGAAATGATTCTAAAAGGGATTTCTATTGATAAAAAATTATAAAGCCAGTTGCCAACAACGGCTCCTATGAAAAGCCCTAGTTAGAGCCTACTTACGAAAGTCCTCGCGGATTTTCTTATCGGTTTGTATTTGCTAAATTAGTTGCTTAAACAACGCTACTAATCTTATACAAACACGTTGGCATTCATTTAAAAAAGCATTACACATTTAATTAAGTGCAATATAAAACTGTAACACTAACCTACTTTTCAATACCTATATTTTTAAAAAATGGACACTAATTTTCAAACACTTTTTAATTACATCAGATTACTTGTAGATATTCCTTTAGACGATCAAGAAATTTGTCGTAAGTATTTTAAACCGTTCCTTTTTACAAAAAATACTATAATTGAACCTGCAGGAAGAGTACCTGAATATCATAACTTCATTGTTTCAGGTTACATCCGCAATTTTTATATAGATGAGCAAGGCAATGAGATAACTACCGATATCAACGATGGCCCTAGATTCTTCACTTCTTATGACCATTTTATGAATAAAACACCATCAAATGAGAACTTACATTGCATAACCGATTGTGAATTACTCCGAATTAAACGAAATGATGTAGATATTACTGCAAAACTAGGTATAACTCAAATGGAGTACACTGTCCAAATCTTACAACAACAGTTAGAAAAAAACAAGCAACGTTCCATAGACCACACCACGCTTTCAGCCGAACAACGATATATAAAATTGCGAAAAAACTTTCCCTCTATCATTCAAAACGTACCTCTAAACTACATTGCTTCTTATTTAGGAATAAACCCAGGCAGTTTGAGTCGTATTCGAAGTAATTTGAGTAAATAAAAAATAATTTCTTGACATTTGTGAAGTAGTTTATCCGATTTAGATTTTAGGTTTGTGCATCAATCAAAATAACAAATCAAAATGCAACCAAAAAAAAATTCTGGAAGAATATTAGGCTTTCTCTTTTTAGTAAACATGATTTTAGGAGTAATTGGCATCTCCTTCAGAGGACTGACAGGTGCGGAATTCGACAACACAACTTTCCTCTCTTTTGCATTTGAAAATATTAATCAAATGAAACTAGCAATTTACTTGGATATGGCTAGTAGTGCCGTTATCATTGGAGTCGCTATATTTCTATTTCCCTTTATAAGACAATATAACGGAAGATTAGCTTTAGCATACTTTGGAATTGCAATTATCAACTTTTTAATTATTGCTGTTAGTAATATTTTACATATTGGACTATTATCGGTATGTACTGATTTTGTAATAAACAATGGAACCTCAGTTTCTCAAAATTATACAACTATTGCAAAAATGCTTTATGATAGTTACTATTGGACACATTTTTTAACGCTAATATTATTTAGCATTGGTAATTCTGTTTTATTCTATTTTTTCTTTAAAAGTCGTATTACACCAAAATGGCTTGCGATTTGGGGGATTTTAGCATCAGTAGTTGTTTTTTTTGGTGGAGCTTTGCAAATGGCTGAAATAGAAGTATCTTTTATACTTTTTGGACAGAATGGAATTTTTATGGTTACTCTTATTATTTGGCTGATTATAAAAGGGTTTAAAAAATTAGACATTACGGAATAAAACGAAAATGCCAACAAAGAACTGAGGTGAAAAACAAACAAATTCTTCCTTAATCAGAATCAAACTTAAGAAGAACTGAGTTAAAAACAAGTTCTTTTAAGTTAATCCAGACATATAATTCTCATCATAGGGCATCTCTGGCAAATTTTATTCCCAATACCGCAAAATCCATAAGATACGCCCACTAAGTGGCCTTCTTGAGGCCTGTTATTTGGGACACGGTGACCAAAAAATGACAAATTCCCAAATAACAGTCATGCGATTTTGCTATATTTCCTTAAAATTCGCCGCCAGCGCTCCAACTCGCACACTGCTTTCGCAGATGTCGTACATAGCGCGGCATTGTACACAATTATTAGGAATGAAAAACTTTATATTAATATTCTTAATTACACACTTAGGATTTGGGCAATCTTCAATCACTCAAGAGGATATTGAGATTTACACTCAATTAACTTTAATTAATGTAAATGAAAAGGATATTATCTCTTTTGAAAAACATCTACAAACTATTGCAGATAGAGCCAAAGAATTCAAAATTGATTATGAATATGATTGGTTAACTTATAAATCTGAGAAAGATGAATATTTGATAGTTAATTTTAGTGATGACTTAAATAGCATTTTAACAATACATGATTATCGAAAAGTTTTTATAAAGGCCAATTCTGGGAAAATATTTGACGAAAATATCAGTAATCTATCAAAACTTGATGTAAATATCAGGTTCAACTATACAAAAGAAATGATATTGCCTTGGAGTACTGTTGCAGAAATGTCAGTTTCTGAGTTTCCTTTTGCCGAAATGATTGAATATGAAATCAGTTCTCAATCAGTAAACAAAATTGACAAAGTCTTAAGGGAATTTTCGGAATTACTTATAGAATCCAAATATCCTTTCCCACTGGAAACTAGTAGAGGATCCATTGGAGCATACGGTAAAATAACATTGGTTTGGTTCTACGCAAACACAGATAATTTTAGAGGAATGGATACGCCAAAAGATTGGATGAAAAGCAAAGGAAAATTAAAAGAATATAATGCTCTTTTGAACGAATTTCTAGCACTTACTCATAATCCAAAAAATTTTAAGTTACGCTATCAAAAAAAACTTAGCAACTAGCTAATAAAAGTGTACAACAATTTAGTGAGAATTAAACTTAAGAAGAACTGGGTTAAAAAACAAGTTCTTTTAAGTTAATCCAGACACATAATTCTCATCATAGGGCATCCCTGGCAAATTTTATTCCCAATACCGCAAAATCCATAAGATACGCCCACTAAGTGGCCTTCTTGAGGCCTGTTATTTGGGACACGGTGACCAAAAAAAGACAAGTTCCCAAACAACAGTCATGCGATTTTGCTATATTTCCTTAAAATTCGCCGCCAGCGCTACAACTCGCACACTGCTTTCGCAGATGTCGTAAATAGTGAGGCGTTAGGCACTATTATAAAAATCCTCCCAAATGGCTTTTATTTTCCCGAAAAATTATCAAAGTCTTTCTCGAGAAGAAAAAGCGGATTGGAACTATCTTAAAAAGATATTCGATAGGGTTTCCTTTGATTATAAAGTTTCGAAAGCGTCAAAACCAAATCTATCAGGTTTCGAGACATTTAATGGACAAAAATCTTTGAAACTTCTTCAATCTTTTAACATTCGAAAAGACAATAATCAATTTACACTTTGTTTGATTGAATACAATACCTCGCATCTAGAGGCTCACTCTTACGGAGGGACTATCAGAACCAACTCTCATAAATATCTATTTGGACACTTAAAAATCGATAGCGATTTTGGAAGAGCTTTTTTGCGCCCTGAAACAATAGGGGACAAAATAAGCGAGTTCTTTTCTTCTAATGAATTGGATATAAAAGGATTTGATAAATTTAACCGTAATTACCATTTGTTGACATCGGACAAGAAAAAATTCTTAACGGCGATGAATGGACAATTAATAAACTCAATTGCCGAATTAAAAAATGTTGAAATGGAATTTTCCGGTAAAAAGTGTCTTTTCAGATTAAAAAAGGCTATCGACCTAGAAGAAACTTTAGAATTATGTAAACTAGGTATAAATATGGCCACTGTTGCGAAAAATAACAGTGCCTAACAATACCTAAACGTAATACGGACTTTAGGTCAAAACCGAAAGGTCTGTGTATATTTATGATGTCGCTAAATCTTATGGATTTAGCTTTGGACAAGAAAAAATAAAACTAAACAATAAGCTTTAGCTTCGTGTGCAGACGGAAACGAAAATGTTTCCTTGCCTCCGCACTACGCTTAGCCTAACCGTTGTGCCACATTAGAAAAAATCTACACTAATGACAGAAATTTCGATTTTAGATTGTGAAAATTACGAATCTATACTAACATCCTTAAATTCGATTTTCTCAACTTCTGGAAATGATATATCAAATTTTTTAGAGTCAATAGATATAAACGAAATATGGGAAAAAAGCCGACAAGAAAAACACGCTGACGAATATCTTTTCGATGAATTTATTAATGAATTTAAAATAGATGAATCTAAAATCATCAAAGCTTACTGGTTTCATAACACAAGAGTTTTGAAAGGCTCTGAATTTAAAGAGGGAATTTTACCCTTATCATTAGCAATAAATAAAATAGAAATTTTAATAAATGAGATAATAAAAAAAATAGAAATTCCAATAAATAATAATTCATTGTTAGGATGTTCTGTAATTCAAAATAAATTAAATTCTAAAACAAATCAAGGTCCTTGGGCTTTTTTAATACGTGATTTTGCTTTTGAGAAAGTTGATGGAATACACGATTATTTGAAAAGTCCTGAATTAATTGAAGATATTATACATTTTAAATATCCCGAAAAATATGATTTAATATTTCGGGAATTCCAAAATTCAACAGTTGAATGTATAATTAAATTCAAAACAGAAACTGAATTTCATCAACAAAGACTATTATACGTTATTAATTACCTTTATAATAAAATAAATAATGAAAAAATGGATTGGAGGTCTAATGCTAACTTTAGTAACAATGGCAAAATTATTAGTCCAGAAATGATTATAAAAATTGATTATTTATAAAAATAACGTGGCACAACAAAGAACTGAGGTGAAAAACAAACAAATTCTTTCTTGATCAGAATCAAACTTAAGAAGAACTGAGTTAAAAACAAGTTCTTTTAAGTTAATCCAGACACATAATTCTCATCATAGGGCATCCCTGGCAATAATTAAAATGAACAAAATTTAAATGGAAATTACTTTAGAATATTGGAATGAATTAGGAAAACAGACTTTACTCATTACTTCATTATTGAGCGGATTTTCAATTACAGTAGTTGCGAATTTACTGGTTTCTGATAAAAATGATAAACTGACTAATCGAATTCTTAAATCAGCTACTTTATCAGCGGGATGTTTTCTCGTGAGTGTATTTGCAATGGTGAATATTGTTATGACAACTACACCAGGAGGATATATTAAAAATGTTTCTTTGAATGACTTTGCAATTGCCAGAATAGTCGGAATGACAACATTTATGATTGGACTTTTTTCACTATCCGCTATGATTGCATTATCGGGTTGGACTAAATCAAAAAAAGTAGGACGATTTACCACAATAATTGGAATATTGACATTGGTACTGGTTTTTGTAACAATGACAAGATTTGGAAACTGAATTAGATTGAACTTGTGTAGAAATATGAAAAATAACTATTGCCAACACAATTACGGCAGATTCGACTATGCTTCGACTGCGCTCAGCACAGGCTAGAATCCACTCGGAATTGCTAAAGTCTGTGCCAAACCGTAAATTAACGCATATAAACCCGTAACTGACGGTTATACTAGACCTTCGAGTACGCCTGCGGCGTACTTTTGTTGCACTGCTTTTGCAGATGTAGTACATTGCGCGGCGTTGTAGCCAATTAAAAAAATGAAACTGCAGCTAATTATAATAATGATTTTTGTTTTTACTTCTTGCTCAAATAGTGAGGAAGAAAAAGTTGTTATAGATAATTTTCCGCAAGACATAAATGAAGCTCAAATTGAAATAGTTTCATCACTTTCAGGAAACCAACCAATTCAACCAAAAGGTATAGAATTAAACGCAAGGGCAACTTTAAAAGAACGTAAATTGTCAAGAGCATATCTAATTGAACTTTTGAAAAAACTATCTCTTAAACCAATTGAACAAAATTATAGACAAAAAAACGTTAATTCATTCGTCGATATCCTGATAGGTCCATTTAAAGGAACGAATATTTATGGTGTTTTACCAGCCAGTAAAAGCACCAATCAATATATAATTTTAGGTGCTCATTACGATACAGCAAGAGATTGTCCAGGAGCAAATGATAATGCTTCAGCAATTGCATTATTATATGGAGTTACCAAAAGACTTTCTGAAATCTCGACCAGAGAAGCAAATGTTTTAATCGTATTCTTTGACCAAGAAGAAGAGGAGCTTATAGGTAGTAAGGCATTTGCAAGATATATTCAGAAACAAAAGCTTGAAATTCTTTCGGCACATACTTTTGACCAAATTGGTTGGGATAAAGATGAGGATAGGGCAATAGAATTAGAGTTACCGACCATTGAACTAGAAGAAATTTATAAAGAACAGGGAATTAAATTAGGCATTCCTGTTCATACAACTAGAGTAAACTCAACCGACCATCAATCCTTCAGAGATATGGGAATTAATGCTGTTGGGATTACGGAAGAATATGTCAATAAAGACACAAGTCCGTTCAAGGATACACCAAATGATAAGTTTAATACTATAAATTTTGAATACGTAGAATCTACTACAAATCTTATTTATGAAGTAATTAAAACACTAGTCTCTAAGAACAATGAAAATGAATAGAAAAATGAACACCTACTTTTTTGTTCTTTCACTTTCGATTCTTGCATTTATCGGAAAGGGCATTATGTATTTGTCAATTAGTGGTTATCTTCCAATTATCCTTTCTCTGTTTGTTTTGGGCGTGTTCTTAATTTCAAGAAAAAAAATTAAACTATTAATATTCAGCATTAAATTTTGGGCAATTTCGTTAATTATTTGGTCTGTATTAAGAATAATTATAGGAGCAATGAACTATTTCATAAAGCCTTTAACTGAAAATCATTTACATCAACAGTTAGGAATTAGAGGTATGATAATTAGTATCATATTTCTTTGGGCTGGTTTTTATTTATTAAAGAAAAAATATAGAAATAACTGGCTACAACAAAGAACAGAGGTAAAAAACAAATAAATTCTTTCTTGATCAGAATCAAACTTAGGAAGTGTTTTTATTGTTTTTAAAAGTATTCATCGGTCGCTGCGTTCGGTGGCACGACCAATTTTATTCCCAATACCGCAAAATCCAAAAGATACGGCCACTATGTGGCCTTCTTAAGGCCTGTTATTTGGGACACGGTGACCAAAAAAAGACAGGCTCCCAAACAACAGTCATGCGATTTTGCTATATTTCCTTAAAATTAGCCACCAGCGCTCCAACCCGCACACTGCTTTCGCAGATGTCGTACATAGCGCGGCGTTGTGCTTCATTATAACCAACCACTAACAAATGATAAAATTCTTTAGAAAAATTCGTCAAAAAATGCTGACTGAAAACAAATTCGGGAAATATCTGACTTATGCCGTTGGAGAAATAATTCTTGTTGTCATAGGGATTTTAATTGCCTTATCAATTAATAATTGGAATCAAGAAAGACAGTTGCAAAATGAAGAAAAGGTTATTCTAAAAAACATACATACTGAATTTTTAGAAAATAAGAATGCTTTAAAATTAGGACTTGAAGAAAACAATCAAGGTTGCAAAGCTTCCATTACATTACTCAATCTTGTCGGGCAGAACAGAGAATATATCCAACAACATAATTTAGACAGTTTGATGTATGTAATGTTAGAAACTGGTTCATTTAGACCTTCAGAAAATACAATTTCTGACTTATTACAATCAGGTAAATTACAATTACTGCAAAATGATGATTTAAAAAATCTGCTTTATAAGTGGACAAGAAACCTTAAAAAAACGGATGTTAGTTTTAATCGAATTGAATTAAAAATTGATAACGAATTAGTTCCATATCTTTCAGAACATTATTCTATGAAAGACATTGATCTGTATGGCAAATTAGAATGGAAGAATAAAACGTTATTGACAATTGATAAGCTATATATTTTTGAAGATATACAGTTTGAGAACATTATGGATGATTATTTGTATAGGGTAAAATCGGCTGGCGATAATCTTGAAGAATTAGTAATAATTATTGATGATATTATTAAAGAAACAGAATGATAAAATTCTTTTGAAAAAATCATCAAAAAATATTGACAAAAAAGAAAGTAGAAAATAACGAAAGTACAACACCGTTTATGCTTCTTTTTCAGAAACCGCTAACCAATGATAAAATTCTTTAGAAAAATTAGGCAAAATCTGCTCTCTGAAAACAAGTTCAGTAAATATCTTATTTATGCAATTGGAGAAATTATACTTGTTGTTATTGGAATTTTAATTGCACTTTCCATAAATAATTGGAATAATGAGAATCAAGAAAAAAATAAATTAGTTGACTCTTATAAAAGCATAGTAGACGAAATTGAATTTGTGAGTCCTATTGTTGAATATCAATATGCAAGAAATGACTCAACAATAGTCTATATTCAAAAATCTTTGAACCTATTAGATAACAATAATTACGACTCAATAAATGAATTAAATTTTAACCTCAAAGGACTTACTAGGTTGGCTCGATTAAAATATGACTTCCCAGTTGCTTTAGGATTTATAGAAAAAACAAATCCTGAAATAATAAAAAATAAAAAACTATTAAAACTACTACAAGACTTTAAATCCCAATTAACGTTTCTCGATGTTTATCAAACTTATATGGTTGATTCATTTCATAATCTCATATCACCATATACTATGAAAAACTTAAAGTTTTCGGAAAAAAATAATACTGTTGAATTAACCCAAAAAGAGCATCTAATTGATAATTTGGAATTAACCAATCTTCTGAACTTAAAATTAGAAACTGATAAAGGATCCTCTAATAGATTAACGAAATTAATTAATACAATGGTTGAACTAAAAAGTGAAATTAAAAATGAGTTAAATAAAAAATAACGAAACCACAACAAAGAACTGAGGTAAAAAACAACCAAATTCTTTCTTGATTAGAATCAAACTTAAGAAGTGTATAATTCATTGATTTTTATTGTTTTTAAAAGTGTTCATCGGTCGCTGCGCTCGGTGGCACGGCAAATTTTATTCCCAATACCACAAAATCCAAAAGATAAGGCCTCTATGTGGCCTTCTTGATGGCCTGTTATTTGGGACAAGGTGACCAAAAAAAGACAGATTCCCAAAGAACAATCATGCGATTTTGCTATATTTCCTTAAAATTAGCCACCAGCGCTACAACTCGCACACTGCTTTCGCAGAGGCCGTACATAGCGCGGCGTTGGCAGTAATTAAAGCAATGAAATATTTAATAGGAATTTTATTTTTTACAACCTCTCTAAATTTGTTTGGACAAGTTGCAATTATTAATGATAAAGATGGATTTACAAACGTTCGACTAAAGCCTCAACAGAACTCTGAAATTATTTATAACCTAAAAACAAATCAGGTTTTTTGGTTTGGAGAAGAAGATTTTTATTCAGATAATGTTGATTGGATAATGGTAGAAATCACTAAAAATAAGTATTCAATTGAATGTGGTTCCTTGGATAATCTGATAGGTTATGTTCACAAGAGCAGAATTAAACCTCTCAATACAATAAAAGAATATAAAGGAACAGAACTTGAGTTTTATTATAAGACCCAACCGTTCAATGAAAAAAATAAAATTATAGATTACCAAAACGACTATATAGTTTCAATAGAAGGATTACATCCTTGGGGTACAGATGGTGGAAAACCTAAAATTGAAGTCAAAGAACTTGAAATAAAAATTAAAGAGAATTCTATAACTGTTCCAGAAATTTTGATAAGCGACATTTACGAATGTGATAATAATTTTAATATTTACAAAATTGGTCAAACTTATTTTGTTCATCAATGGAATAGCGATGGTGCTGGAGCATATGAAATTGTTTGGGTCTTTACTGAAAAGGGAATTGAACAAAGACTTGTTGGAACTATAATATAAAAACTACTGCCAACAAAGAACTGAGGTAAAAAACAAACAAATTCTTCCTTAATCAGAATCAAACTTAAGAAGTGTATAATTCATTGATTTTTATTGTTTTTAAAAGTGTTCATCGGTCGCTGCGCTCGGTGGCACGGCAAATTTTATTCCCAATACCACAAAATCCAAAAGATACGGCCACTATGTGGCCTTCTTGAGGCCTGTTATTTGGGACACGGTGACCAAAAAATGACAGATTCCCAAACAACAGTCATGCGATTTTGCTATATTTCCTTAAAATTAGCCACCAGCGCTACAACTCGCACACTGCTTTCGCAGAGGTCGTACATAGCGCGGCGTTGTGGTTAATTTGTTAAAAACCTAATGAATAAAGAAAATGTCTTATTAATATTGTGGATAATCTTCGGATTTATATTCATTAGCGGAATAGACTCAATCCTATTTTTCATAACCTACCTAATATATTTTGTGAAATCGGAATTAGGACTTTCTTATGGAATTATGAAATACTCGATGCCGATTATTACTCTAATTTTATATGTTCTGACCACATTTTTGGTTTTTAAAAAACTCAAACTGAACTCAAGTTCATCAGGGATTTATCTGACTAAATTCCCAAAAAGAATATTTATAATACTTGCTCTAATTGCGTTGACCTTAAATCCAATAACGCATAAATTATCTGGACTTTACACAGAACATTCAACTAGAATGGAAAACATTAACTCTTCTGATTTCCTTCAAGTTTACGGATGGATGACTTCGGGAATATACTTTTCAAGGTGGTTGATTTTAATTGCTCTGTCAATTTTATTTATTAAGAAACTGAACGGGATTGAAAATAAAAACTAACCACAACATAACCTATGAAGTAATGCGGGGCCTGGTGTTCAATTCCAGGTTTTGTCTATATTTATGAAGTCGCAAAATCTTTCCGATTTTGCTTTGGAAATAATAAATAAAAAGAAAACACAAAGCTTTTGCTTGGTGTGAGGAGAAAAGGCAAGTGAAGGTCTGCTCCCGCACTACTCATAGCTCGGGCGATTGTAACTAATTTAAATAAACCTAATTGCTAGTTTATAAATATCGAGGTGGTTCAGATAAAATATTAGAAAGAGACATTGAATCTCTAGAACAAAATTCTTTTTGGAGTTCATCTATTGATAAGTTAAACGACCCTTGGGAAACAATAGTCAAATCCGATAAATTTAATACACAATCAAAATCAATTGGCTTTTTTCTTAATTCAAAAAGAAAAAATGCGCTTGCCAAAGTAGAAGGTGCATTAATGAACCTTTTGAAAACATTAAAAAAGGCTGGAATTTATTCATTGGCTGGCAACTATCTTGACGAAATATTGTGGGCGCATTATGGGAATGGACATAAAGGCTTTTGTATTGAGTATGAATTAAACGACCTTTTAAGCAATTATTCCGGTAGTAAACTCTTCTCCTTTCCTGTTAAGTATTCTAAAAAGCCTCCAGAAATAAATTTCGCTGACATTCCAGGCAACAATGAAAGTCTCATTGAAAAATTAGCGAGTTATAAATCTCTTCGTTGGAATTATGAAGAAGAATATAGGGTTGTCACAAACTTTTCAGGTAAATACTATTACGACTACAAGGCATTAAAAGCTATCTATTTTGGGCTAAGAATGGAAGATAAGTTCAAAGATAGTATCATGAAAAAGCTTAAAGGCAGAGGAGTTAAATACTATCAGATCGTACAAGTAGACAAAAGTTACAAACTAAAAAAAGAGAGCGTTACAGACCCCTATTTAGATGAACCTAAATATCTGACACAAATCCCAAAAAACATCACTCAAAAACAAGTGGTAAATTTCGAAATAGTTAAAAAAAGCTATGCCGAAATCATCAAAAGAGGCGATTTAGAAGTACTATTGTCCAACAAAATAAGTAAAAACGAATTGGCGGAATTTTCGAAATATTTAAAAACAAATCTTTTCGTAAATGCTGGAAACTTTTTTATTAGATATTATTTAAAAAGAGAAGATGTTTTTGGAGCGGCTTATGGTGTATATAATGAGATTAATGGAAAAATTGATTGTCATATAAATGAAATCGTGAATTAAAAACTAGTTACAACAAAACCTATAAACAATACGGGCTTCGGGCTTAATCGAAAGGTTTGTATATTTTTATGAAGACCGCAAAATCTTTAGGATTTCGCTTTGACACAAAAAAAGAAAAAACAAAACCAAAAGCTTTAGCTTCGTACGCAGACGGAAACGAAAAGTTTCCTTTCCTCCCCACTACGCTTAGCCGAACCGATGATGTCAAATTATTCATTGATTTTTATTGTTTTTAAAAGTGTTCATCGGTCGCTGCGCTCGGTGGCACGGCAAATTTTATTCCCAATACCACAAAATCCAAAAGATACGGCCTCTATATGGCCTTCTTGATGGCCTGTTATTTGGGACAAGGTGACCAAAAAAAGACAGGTTCCCAAAGAACAATCATGCGATTTTCCTATATTTCCTTAAAATTAGCCACCAGCGCTACAACTCGCACACTGCTTTCGCAGAGGTCGTACATAGCGCGGCGTTGGCAACAAGCTAAAAAATTAAATGCAAGAAGAGTTTGCAAAATATATTGAATCCTATCTAAAATTATTTCCTGATTTAAACTCGGAGGAATTGGCCTTCTTAAACTCATCTTTGACCATAGAAAAATATGCCAAAAAAGCGTTTTTATTCAAAAGTGGCGAAGTGCAAAAAGAAGTTGGATTTGTGTGCAAGGGACTGTTAAGAAGATATTACATCAACGAAAAAGGTAATAAAATAACAACTGGTTTTATCAATGAAAACAAATATGCAACTGATTATCCTGCATTTATAAGGCAAAAACCATCTAAATATTTTATTGAATGCCTTGAGCCGTCTATTATCATAAAACTACCTTACAATAAAATTCAAGAAGGGTATCGCAAATATAAAGCAAGTGAAATGTACGGTAGGCTAATAGCTGAATATGTATTAACCGTTCAAACTGACAGGGTTGAAAGCTTTTTGTTCGAAAATGCCGAAGAAAGATATCTAAACTTTATTGAACAGAACAAAGACATTATTAATCGCATTAGTTTATCACATTTAGCATCACATCTTGGAATAGAACGACAATCATTGAGTAGAATAAGAAGAAAAATTTCCGAAAAATGATTTTGTCACAAATGTGTCAGGTAAACCATACCATAATAACTCATTTTTGCAGTATTAATTCAAAGAATTGCAAAAATGAATTCAAACAAAAAAATAATTAAACTCGCCTTCACCATACAGTTCCTATTTTTAGGATTAGTTTCGTGTGCTCAAAACACAAAAGTTGAATCCTCTATCCATAAAAATGTACAAGAGCAGACAAACGAAATTTTCGATAGCCTTATAACAATCCGTCGAGATTTTCATGTGAACCCAGAGGTGTCAGGGCAAGAAAAAAGAACTTCAGAAAAGATTGCTGAATATCTATTAGCACTAGGACTGGAAGTTAAAACAGGTATTGGCGGCCATGGTGTTGTCGGAATCTTAAATACTGGAAAAGCAGGGAAACGGATTGCGTGGAGGGCAGATATGGATGCAATGCATTCAGATATTCCGGATGTTGTAGATTTTCAGTCAAAAAATGAAGGAGTTAGACATATCTGTGGGCATGACGTCAATACAACTATTGCCCTCGGTATAGCTAATGTGATGGCAAGTCAAAAAGCTAAATTGGCAGGTACGGTATATTTCATTTTCCAACCTTCGGAAGAAACTTACAAAGGTGCAAAAACAATGATTGATGATGGCCTATTTGAAACCATCCAACCTAATGAAATATATGGTTCACATATTGCACCCGCACCCACAACAGTAATTACTACAAAACCTGAATGGATGTTCGCGGATTATAAAATCATCCAAGTATCCTATAAAAATTCGACTGAGAATGAACAAATTATAGATTATACTAAAGAACTAATTTCAAGTTTTCAAAATATAGAGCCCGATAGTAAATTTTGGGACAATAGAAATCTATTGGACCCTAATATTGGTCTTGCAAGTCCAAACACAATCTTCAAAAATTTCACGACAGTAAACCAAAATTTCAAAGTTGAGGAAACGGAAAAAGAAATATCAATTAGTACATATATTGGTTCGAGCATTATGAAAAAATTAGACTCTGTACTACCACTATTAAAACAAAAGATAAACGAATCAAAATATGCAGAAAATCTAATTGATATTGAATATACGCTAGAACGAGCCAATATATACAACGATAAGGATTTGACCAAAAACGCTTTGAACAGTATTGGTAAGATTTATGGTGCTGAAAATACAATTTTGATGTACGGAGAAATGCCAGATGGTCGTGGAGATGATTTTGCATACTATCAAGAGCATGTGCCAGGCGTATATTTTTATTTAGGTGGCTCAAATTTTGAAAAGGGAATACTATCAATGCCACATGCACCCAACTTTCAAGTTGATGAAAGTTGCATCAAAACAGGCGTAAATTACTTTTCATCATTAATTGTAGAAAGACTAATCAACTAAGCGGAAAAAGCCATTAACTTAACTTTAAAATAATCTATAAAATGAATTGTAAGATTTCCTTTTGCAATTACAAGAAAATTGCCCTTCTTAAAAGTTTGTTCTTTATGGTAATTTTACCCTATATTTTAACAGGGTGTGGTAGTAAGATTAAAACTGATACTACTTCTAATAGTAGAACAGAACCTATTGAAGAAGTATCTATAAGGCAAATTGATGAAAATCATTATTCTTTATTTACATCAATAACAATTGATGCAACTACAAGTGAAGTTTGGGAGGTACTGACAGACTTTGAGAACATGTCTATTTGGAGCTCTACACTTCAAAAAATTGATGGAATTAAGATAGAGGATGGACAAGACATCAATATAATTTACAAAGTAGATGGGCAAAATCAGATAATTCCACATAATCTTATCTACTCAGAAAATAAATATTATGGCTGGTCTGATACAATTGCAGTATTGCCTGGAATAATTGACAGACATTTATATGAGGTTCGGAAAAATGGAAAATCCCGAACGAAATTTATTCAGTCAGATGAGTTTAGAGGATCTAATCCTAACATAAGCAATATCGATTTGGCGAGATTTGTACTTCCACAATACTTGACTTTTAATAGAGAACTCAAAGCTGAAGTAGAACGAAGGACTAATAAATGAATAGGTAGTAAAACACGACATACAACAACGCATTTGAAATCATAACCGCCTATCGGCAGGCTACGCGTCATATACTAGACCGATGTTGTCGAATTATTCATTGATTTTTATTGTTTTAAAAGTATTCATCGGTCGCTGCGCTCGGTGGCACGGCAAATTTTATTCCCAATACCGCAAAATCCATAAGATACGGCCGCTCTGTGGCCTTCTTGAGGCCTGTTATTTGGGACACAATGTCCAAAAAAAGACAAATTCCCAAACAACAGTCATGCGATTTTGCTATATTTCCTTAAAATTAGCCACCAGCGCTACAACCCGCACACTGCTTTTGCAAATGTTTTACATAGCGCGGGGTTATATGCAATTTGACCCTTCATGAAGAAAAGCCTCTTGAAACTAACTCCATTATTTTTGATTTTTGTAGGCTTTGTAATATATGATATCATTAGTTCTGGCAAACAAAGTGATTTTAATCAAAAATATTTTGAGCAACTGAACTTGGAATTATCTGGTACGGTTACAGAGGTTGTTCCTCTGGAATTCGGACATGATTATGGAGTTATAACTATGGATTTGAAAGGAGAAAATGAAAAAGGTTACCCTGAATTAGAAAATCAAATAATCAAGAAAACAAATGATGGGCAAACTCAGCTTGTTGTAACCAACATTTCTGAAATTAAAAAAAACGACTCGATTTTTTTACTCAAACGGAGTTTTAGACTAAAGCGAAATGGAAAATTCTTGAAAAAAGAATTTGTGCTGGGATTACCTTCTTCGAATGTTCTGAATAACCCTTGGAAAGAAATCAAAGGGTTTTTGGGAAAGTAAAAACTGCATAAAACAATGTATAAAAGCAATAGCGGTTTGGGTTATAACCCAAACCGCTATTTTATTTTAATTAAGTATATTACAATACGAAAAGTAGTGTGTTTTAATCCGCTACTACTCTTATACTAGACCGATGATGTCGAATTGTTCATTGATTTTTATTGTTTTTAAAAGTATTCATCGGTCGCTGCGCTCGGTCGCCTGCGGCGTAATTTTGTTGCACTGCTTTCGCAGATGTCGTACATAGCGCGGCGTTACCAACTATTATGAAAAATATTGCTAGTAACAAAACTTTGAATAAATCGTCTTAATTCTGAACCAAATTTAATAAAACTTGAATGTTAGAAAATCCAAAAGTTAATATCAAAATCAAACTTGCCGCATTGTGGACTTCTGTAACTTTGTGTTATTTATATGGAGACTACTTTGAGCTGTATACACCAGATAAAGTAAACAGTTTAATTACAGGCGAAAATAATTTGGACAGTCCAACTAAATTACTAATAGCATCCATAATTTTGGCAATTTCTTCAGTGATGGTTGCAGCATCAGTTATCCTCAAACCAAAATTAAACCGAATTCTCAATATCATATTTGGAACTTTATTTACACTAATGATGATTGTTATAGGTATTTATTCAACTAACGAATGGTACTTATTTTATGTGTTTTTAGCATTTTTAGAAAGTATTATCACTGCTTTAATTGTATGGTATGCTTGGAAATGGCCAAAGAAAATGATGGATTGATAGCGGACATCCGGAATCTAATTAAAATTTGAAAGGGAGTTAAGAGTTTTGAAAATAATGGACTGGTTTCTTAAAAATTGAACGCCGAAATTGTCACTTCTTCGAAATCGAAAATAAAGCGTAAATTCCACTCGGACGGAAGAACAAAAAGTTGGAATAAGCGAGTACGAAAACAACTTGCACGGAAAATAACAGTTGGTGACAACGTATATAAAACATAGCTTTTATTGGCTTTTTGAGAGAATAAAGTAAAAAGAATTTTTAAAAATTCGGCTTGTATATAACCGGGAAGTCCAGTGTCTTTTTACACGCTACTTTTCATATACCAACCGATAGCCAATGATTAAATTTTATAGAGGGCCGAACGGAAAGCAAAGGTCTGGTAGACCTTTGATAGTGAGTAGCCAGCTGAAGCGAGGGCTTTAAAACAAAAAAACATGATCAAATTTTTTAGGCACATTCGGCAACAATTATTAACTAAAAGTAAGTTCGGTAAATATCTTCTTTATGCCATTGGAGAGATTGTGCTTGTCGTAATAGGGATTTTGATTGCATTGCAATTAAATAATCTGAATGAACGTAATAAATCTGAAGCTAAGGAAATCGAAATTCTTAATGATTTTAAAGCAAGTCTAGAGGTAGACTTAGTAAATATCAATCGAGCAATAATACGTGGAGAACAGACAAAGGCCTCGATGGAAATAGTATTAACTCATTTAGAGACTAATTTACCCTATTCAGATTCCCTAAAATATCATTTTGGGAATACTAATGACACCTGGACGGCACAAATTAACAGAAGTGTGTTCGAATCATTAAAATCAGAAGGTTTAACTCTCATTTCAAACAAAGGATTAAGACAGAGATTAGTAAGGCTTTATGACGAACTGATAATAGGACAAAAAGAGCGAAATAATAGATATAGAGATTTGGTAGATGAAGGTTCGGCAAAAATTCTCATTTCAAGATTTGATGAGATGTGGAAAAGTAATTATGAGAGTTGGGTAGAAGAAAATGACTTTGCCGATAAAAATTATACAACGGATGGTTTAATAGGCGAAATGACGCCTATTAATTATGAAAAACTTAAAAATGACCAAGAGTATCTTTACTTTTTAAAAAGTCTAAAAAACAAGAGATTTTGGCATATGGAAATAGAAAATAAAAGTGTCAAAAAAGCTATCGTAAGTTTATTGAAAAATATTGAGGTCGAATTAGAGATAATAAAATAACGAAAGGCTAACAACGACTAATATGGCATTTTGCTATATTTCCTTAAAATTAGCCACCAGCGCTACAACTCGCACACTGCTTTCGCAGATGTCTTACATAGCGCGGTGTTGTGTTTAATTTTATATGATCGAACAAGAATCTAAAAATGTGGGTTGGTATCGAGTTCTTCTTTTAGTGCTTCCATACTTTTTTATAGTCGGCATATTTCAATATATCGGTGTTTTAGCTGCAGGTGTTGATTTATCTGAAAATTCCCCTGAGGAAACGGTTTTTCAGCAATTTATTATAGGTATATTTAATTTACTTGGCACTTTCCTAGTAGTCTGGATTTTTATGAAATTTGTTGACAAGCAAAAATTCGTCCAACTTGGATTGCAAATAAAAAACAGAATTAAAGATATCGTTACCGGGACTTTATTTGGTGCCATTATAATGGGTGCAGGATATATATTACTTTATTTTTTAGAAGAAATTCAATTTACTGGAGTAGTGTTAAATTTTACTGATTTGACTCTAATCATATTACATTTTTTTATCGTGGCTCTTGTTGAAGAAGTTCTTTTCAGGGGGTACATCTTAAGAAACCTTATGATTTCCTTTAATAAATATATTGCCCTGTTTCTTTCCTCAGGTTTGTTTTCACTTATGCATGGCTTCAATCCAAATATTAGTCAATTTTCATTAATGGGATTGTTCTTGTCTGGAGTACTCTTGGGCGCAACGTATATCTTTACAAAGAACTTATGGTTTCCAATTGCATTGCACTTCAGTTGGAATCTTTTCCAATCACTTTTAGGATTCAATGTTAGTGGACAAGATTCTTACTCAATTGTTGAACATCAAATAGTCGAAGCAAATTTAATTAATGGAGGAGCATTTGGATTTGAAGGTTCCTATTTGTCGATTATAGCCCAATTAATTTTAATTTTTGGGATTATCTACTATTACAGCTATAAAACAACTAAACACAACACGGGCTATAATTTATAGCTGCAATTTGTTAACTTCAAAACATAAAACATCAAGGGCTGGATTTGACACGGTTGGAACTCTAACGAGTTCCAACGCCGCCATAAATCATCGCTGCGCTCTGTCAGATTGCCAAATCCATAGGATAAGGGACCTTTTTGCCATAATCGCCGCAACGGCCTTATTTTACGACATATCAGAACGCTACCTGCCCGTCTGGCAGATGGGCATGCAATTTATTCACTGTTGCTTTTTATTTCACGGGTGTTCATCGGTCGCTGCGATCGGTGGCACGGCAAATTTTATTCCAAATACCACAAAATCCAAAAGGTACGACCGCTGCGCGGCCTTTTTGGAAACCTAGTGTTTGAAACCCAACTCCCAATAATCAGCCAAATTTTCTAATGATAGTTATAGGATTTTGCTATATTTCCTTAAAAATCAACAAACTGCGTTTGGCAGGTCTTGTATAAAAATTAAAGAATTATGGACAAAGCATTACAAACAATGATTGACAATATGCCTGAAAAGACAGGCAAGTCATTAGAGGAATGGAAAAATATTTTGAAAAAAAAATCCTTTGCCAAACATTCTGAAGGAGTCAGTTTTTTAAAGTCCGAGCACAATGTTACACATGGGTTTGCCAACACTATTGTTGCGTTGTCAAAAGAAGAAAATAACACACATGAAGATTTAGTAGCAACCCAATACACAGGAAAAGAGAATCTAAGACCAATTTATGAGGAGTTAATTAAGTATGTTAATTCTTTAGGCTCTGATGTTACAATTACACCTAAAAAAGGAAGTGTAAGTATTATTAGAAAAAGACAATTTATTCTTATTAAGCCTGCGACTAAAACAAGAATCGACCTTGGATTTAAGTTAAAAGATAAACCGACAACCGATAGACTAGAGAACTCGGGTCCATTTGGTACAATGTGTACCCATAGAGTGCGATTATCGGATAAGTCAGAAATTGATAAAGAATTGAAAAGTTGGATTTCTGAAGCTTATGAAAAGTCAATTTAAACTGGTTACAACAGTGCCTATGAAGCATGGGCCTGACCAACCAAACCGTTCCTACGCTTTATAGCAGGTTATTGTAACAAAACCATAATCTCTTCGTCTCCCATAGATAAATCAATCCGAAAAGTCAAATGCCAAAAAATCCATCAGAACGTAAAGAAGCTTGGAAAACAATATTTATTTTCTTGGCAATTGTCGCTGTTATTAGTACTATATTTCATTATGCTATAGTTAATTTATATCCTTCTAGAATATACATTGGTGGATTGATGTGGTGTCCCGCAATAGCTACAATAATAACACTCAAATTGAAAGGACGTTCTATTTCCTCTCTAAATTGGAATTGGGGAAATTGGAAATATATTCGGTTGTCTTATTTTATTCCTGCTTTGTATGGCTTAATCACTTATATACTAATCTGGCTTTTTGGATTTGGAAGTTTGACAAATGAAGAAGCAATTACAGATTGGGCAAAAGAACTTGGTTTGATTGGAATAGGAACATTAAATCCAACATCAATTATAATTATAGCCATTATCTTATTAGGATCTATTGAAGTAATAAGAGCAGCAGCAACAACTTTAGGAGAAGAGATTGGATGGAGAGGGTTTTTCATTTATGAATTAAGAAAGGTTCTTTCCTTTACTGGTGTTTCTATTTTTAGTGGAATTATCTGGGCTTCTTGGCATTGGCCATTAATTGTATATTATGGAAATAATGTAATCTTGGAATTGATTACATTTTATATTGTTATTATATCAATGTCATTTATTATGACTTATTACACATTTAAATCCAAAAGTTTATGGCCGGCAGTACTATTTCACGCTGTAAGTAATGTTTATATTCAAAAAATATTTCCTCCTTTAACAACAGAAATTGAAGGAACCGAACACTGGCTTGGTGAAAATGGGATTATGTTTGCCATTGTAACTTTTGTCTTTGGGATATACTATTGGAGAAAAGCCATTAAAGAAAAAATATGACTGAAAAAGCACGGTGCCTAACACTAATTGGAATAACTTGAATAGCAAACCGAAAATCATTAGAACCTGGAAAGGTTGGACTACTTTGGAGAATGCCCCTATCTATGAGGATATGTTGATCAATGAGGTATTTCCTACTGTAAAAAAGAATGGGGTATCTGGATTGGAAAAAGTTAGTATTTCTACAAAAACCAAAAAAGATGAAGTTGAATTTTTCCTTGTCCTACAATTTAATTCTATTGATGCCGTAAAATCCTTTGCTGGAGAAAACTATTCAAAGGCCTATATACCAGATAATGCAAAGTTAGTATTAAAGAGATATAACAAAACAGCTGAGCATTATGACTTAAAAGGAGAGTTAATTCTTTAAATATTTATAAAGGGTTCCTAAACACCTATAACCCTTCGTTTTGTTGGATTTTCCAATCGGGAATCCTTGTATATTCACTAACTAACTTTAAGACATATTGAAAGGTATGTGAGCCTTTACAAAACTAAGTCATATCCCATTCCAGTTATCTTAAATCCGCTAAATATGTGTATCTATAGTTTCCGGAGTTTATTTACTCAAATACATTTTTCTCCTGGAATAAAGCGTATAGAACTCATCGTCTTTTAAACTATCTATAAACAAAATGCTTTCCCCTGTACTCTTCATTTCTGGGCCTAAGTTCTTATTTACATTAGGGAACTTATTAAATGAGAACACTGGTTGTTTTATGGCATAGCCCTCCAATTGTGGATTAAACTTAAAGTCTTTCACTTTCTTTTCCCCTAACATTACCTTGGTTGCATAATTAACATAAGGCTCTTTGTATGCTTTAGCTATAAAAGGAACCGTTCTAGAGGCTCTTGGGTTGGCTTCTATGATATACACCATGTCATCCTTTATAGCGAACTGTATATTAATCAATCCAACTGTATTCAATGCCAAGGCAATCTTTTTGGTATGGTCCTTAATCTGTTGCATTACAAACTCACCCAAATTAAAGGGAGGCAATGTAGCATTGGAATCCCCTGAGTGTATACCACAAGGCTCTATATGCTCCATAATACCAATTATGTAAACATCCTTACCGTCGCAAATAGCGTCCGCTTCAGCTTCTATGGCTCCATCTAAATAGTGATCTAAAAGCAACTTATTATTGGGTATTTTTCTAAGCAGGTCTACCACATGCTCTTCCAATTCCTGCTTATTGATGACAATTTTCATTCCTTGACCTCCCAAAACGTAAGACGGTCTAACCAGTAATGGAAAATCCAGTTCATCTGCAAGGGTCAATGCTTCATCTGCCGTTTCTGCCACACCAAACCTTGGAAAAGGAATATTGTTTTCCATCAAAAGTTTAGAAAAACTTCCTCTATCCTCTGCCAAATCAAGAGATTCATAGCTTGTCCCTATAATTTTTATACCGTACTTGGATAGCTTCTCTGCAAGTTTTAAAGCCGTCTGGCCACCTAATTGTACGATAACACCTTCTGGCTTTTCATGCTGAATTATATCATAAATATGTTCCCAAAAAACAGGTTCAAAATATAGTTTGTCCGCAGTATCAAAATCAGTGGAAACCGTTTCTGGATTACAATTGATCATAATGGTTTCATAACCACATTCGGCAGCTGCCAATACCCCATGTACACAGCAGTAATCAAATTCTATACCTTGACCAATACGATTAGGCCCAGATCCGAGCACCACAATTTTTTTCTTATCGGTTACAATACTATCATTTGCCACATATTTTACTCCATCTGGAGTTTCTATTTCTTCTTCGAAAGTGGAATAGTAATAAGGGGTCATGGCCTTGAACTCAGCGGCACAGGTGTCTACTAATTTAAAAACCCTGTTTATTCCCTGTGACGAACGTTTCTTATGGACCTCACTCTCATAACAATCCAACATATGGGCAATTTGTCTATCCGCAAAACCTTTTTGTTTAGCCTCCAACAAAAGTTCCCTTGGCAAGGATTCTATTGTATATTTTGATATTTCCTTCTCCAATAAATGTAATTCCTCATATTGTTTAAGGAACCACATATCTATCTTGGTAATATCGTGTATTCTGCTAAGGGGAATCCCCATTTGTATGGCATCATAAATAACAAATACGCGGTCCCAACTGGCTACCTTTAGCTTTTGGATAATTTGGTCATAATCCTTGTACCCTTTACCATCTGCTCCTAGTCCATTTCTTTTAATTTCCAATGATTGGGTGGCTTTGTGCAAAGCCTCTTGGAAGGAACGGCCAATGGCCATTACCTCTCCAACCGATTTCATTTGAAGCCCCAAACTTCTATCAGAGCCCTCAAACTTATCAAAGTTCCAACGTGGTATTTTTACAATTACATAATCCAAAGTTGGCTCGAACAAAGCCGATGTAGATTTTGTAATCTGGTTGTCCAACTCATCCAAATGATAGCCTATGGCCAATTTTGTGGCAACTTTTGCAATGGGATACCCTGTTGCTTTTGATGCCAAAGCAGACGAACGGGAAACCCTTGGATTAATTTCGATAGCGATAATATCTTCTTTTTCATCTGGACTTACCGCAAACTGAACATTACATCCTCCAGCAAAATCACCAATGCTGCGCATCATCTTAATGGCCATATCCCTCATTTTCTGATACGTCCTATCGGACAAGGTCATAGCAGGCGCCACGGTAATGGAATCCCCTGTATGGATTCCCATAGGGTCCATATTCTCAATGGCACAGATAATGACAACATTGTCATTTTTATCCCGCAACAATTCTAATTCATATTCTTTCCAGCCCATTAAGGCCTTGTCTATCATTACTTCATGGATAGGGGAGATTTCCAGACCACGGCTCAATAACTCATCAAAATCCTCAGGTTTGTATACAATGGATGCTCCTGCCCCACCCAATGTGTAGGACGCTCTAATAACCAACGGAAAACCAAACTCTTGGGCAATTTCTTTCCCTTTTAAAAAAGATGTAGCTGTCGCCTGTGGCGCCATTCCTACCCCTATCTTCAACATAAGCTCCCTAAACTTTTCACGGTCTTCCGTAATGTTGATAGCGTCTATGTCCACACCTATTATTTCAACATTAAAGTCTTCCCATATCCCTTTTTCGTCTGCTTCTATACAAAGGTTCAAGGCCGTTTGTCCTCCCATTGTTGGCAATACAGCATCAATATTAGGGTGGTTCTTTAGAATCTGTATAATTGACTTTGTAGTCAAGGGTTTAAGATATACATGATCCGCCATGGACGGATCCGTCATAATAGTTGCCGGATTACTATTTATCAAAACAGTCTCAATTCCATCTTCTCTTAAGGAGCGTAAAGACTGCGAACCAGAATAATCAAACTCACATGCTTGTCCAATAACAATAGGTCCAGAACCAATAATTAAAACTGATTTTATATCTTTTCTTTTCGGCATTTTTTATTTTGTTATATTTTTAATCAAAAAAAAGGTGCTACTTTAAAAAAAGTAACACCTTTAATATTTTAGAAAACAATCCTATCATTTATTTTTTATGTCTCAGCTCTGAGGATACAGTTAATTTTTTTCTTCCTTTTGCTCTTCTCCTAGCAAGAACCTTTCTGCCATTGGCAGTAGCCATACGTTCCCTGAAACCATGCTTGTTTCTCCTTTTTCTCTTTGATGGTTGAAATGTTCTTTTGCTCATTACTGACTATTTTATATACTTGTATGTCTTATTCTATGGATCTGTTTATTGCTATCGCAAAACTGGGCGCAAATATACGAAGAGTTTTTGCTTTCCCAAATCTATTTAAAAAAATATTTTAGGATAGTTTTATTACTTTTGCATGCAGTTTTTTACACGTTAAACAGAAACAATCATTAATTAAGAGTAACCTATATATCCATGTTCAATAAAAACATAAAACTTGTCATTGCCGGACTTATTATTGCTTATGCCGTATATCAATTTATAGAAGGGTCCATTGGGAATGGCATTTTTTTACTTCTTCTATCTGGAATATTCATCTTTCTTTATTTTAAAAATGAAATTATACTGATGTCTTTTTTGAGAATGAGAAAACAGGATTTGGATGGAACACAAAATTGGTTGGCAAAAATAAAAAATCCTGAAAGTGCTCTTGTCAAAAAACAACAGGGGTATTACAATTATCTTCATGGAATCATTTTTTCTCAAAAAAACCTTACCCAGGCAGAAAAATATTTTAAAAAGGCTTTAAAATTAGGTCTAAGCATGGATTATGATGTAGCTATGGCAAAATTAAGTCTTGCAGGTATAGCCATGCAAAAGAGAAGAAAACGAGAAGCAACTACGCTATTACAAGAAGCAAAAAAGTTGGACAAGAACAATATGTTGACAGATCAAATAAAAATGATGCAACAACAAATGAAAAAAATCTAAAGTAGCGGGGCCCAAAGTCTACTAAAAGATTCCTGAAGTTTTCTACGAATACTTCTGTTTTTCCATCTTTCCAAGTCTACTTCTTCGCTATCAACCAAATCTGATTGGAAAATTTCTTTGGCGTTCATAGCTAGCTCTCTATCGTAGATCAGAGAATTAATTTCAAAATTAATGGCAAAGCTTCTATAATCAAGATTTGCAGTTCCAATGGTGGTTATCCTATTGTCCGAAACCATACTCTTGGCATGTATAAATCCTTTTTTATATCTAAAAATTCTAACCCCAGACTCCAATAATTGCTCTATATAAGAATCAGATGCGTATTGTGCTGCCCATGAATCTGATTTCCACGGAATAAGAATTTTTACATCCACACCACTCCTTGCCGCGGTTTTAATACTAGTTAGTATTTCACTATTGGGAATTAAGTAAGGGGTGGTAATGAACAGATATTCCCTGGCAGAATTAATTAGTGAAAATATAGCTTCCATTATATTTGCCCAATCCGAATCAGGCCCACTGGAGGCAATTTGTACTGCTTTTGGGTTTTGGAAAATTTTATGGGGTTTTGGAAAGTAGCCATTGTCTATTTCTGGTTTACCATTGGATACAAAACTCCAGTTCAATAAAAAACTTGCTTGTAAGGAACCTACTGCTTCTCCTTCCAATCTTACATGGGTATCCCGCCAAAACCTTTTGTTCACAAAACTGTTGTCATACTTTTGCTCAATGTTAATTCCCCCTACATAACCAACTTCTCCATCAATGACTATAATTTTCCTATGATTTCTATAGTTTATTTTACTAGTAAAATTGGAAAACAATACTGGCATAAAAGGAAAGTGCTCTACTCCATTGGACGTGAGAAGTTTTTTTGATTTGCTACTGATACTACTTCCCACATCATCGTATATCAATCTAACCTTGACTCCTTTTTGTGCTTTATTACACAAAATATCAATAATCTCCCCTCCCAGTTTATCATCTACCAAAACAAAGTATTCCAAATGAATATGATGTTTGGCATTTAATAGGTCTTTCCTTAGTGTTTTATACTTTTCCTCTCCATTTACTTGAATTTGGCAGCTATTGTTAAAAGTTAACACGGCTTTTTCATTGTTCCTTAATAGCCTGTATATTTTGTATATGGCTGGTCCATATTCATCTTCAAAATCTTCCTTTTCCTTACTATCTAAAGCCAGCTCCTCTCTCCATTTTTTCAATTTTGTGTTATCGGAAAGGTATTTCTTTTTAAAAATCTTGTCCTTTCTATAATCCTGTCCAAAGAAATAATATACCAATAGTCCTAAAAAAGGCAGAACGGCCAAGGCAAAAAGGTAAGAAAGTGTTTTTACGGGGTTCCTATTTTTAAGAACTATGATAAAAGAGACTACGATGACCAGAGTATAATTAAGCCCTAGTAAGATTTTCCAAAGATTCTCTTTTAGAAAAAGAAGCATTTCTATTTAGAAAATGAATAGTACCCCTTTACCGGAATTTCTATAACATATTTTTTCTTTGAAGCATTGTTTAAATGTGGCTCCCTTAACCAAGGATTATGACGTTTAAGAACTTTATAGTTAATTTCATAAAGCTCCGCAAAATCTGCAAAATTGGTTATGGGCTCCTCCACCTCCACATTAAATGTGGGTACTGTGGTGTACATATCATCCTTGGCGATATCAAAACCATATTTATCCGGACTTGATAAAATTTCTTTTATGGCCATGATTCTAAACACATAACGACCTGTTTCCTCTCCCAATAAAAGACTGTAGTAATCTTCTGCTTTTTGGATGCCCATGAATTTTTGAATGCCATATGGTCCTGCATTATAGGATGCCGCAGCCAAGGTCCAACTACCAAACTTATCTTTTGATTTTTGAATATACTTACATGCCACTTCCGTTGCTTTCTCAATATGATATCTTTCATCAACATTGTTATTGACCTCTAACCCATATTCCCTACCGGTAGTTTTCATAATCTGCCAAAAACCAGTTGCACCAGCAGGTGATACTACATTTTGCAGACCACTTTCGGCAACAGCCAAATATTTAAAATCATCTGGAATACCATTTTTGGCCAAAATAGGTTCTATAATAGGGAAATATTTATTGGCCCTTTTCATTAGCAAAAGCGCATTGGATTGCCAATATGTGTTTACCAAGAACTCTCTGTCCACTCGTTCCATTACCTCTGGGTCCTCTAAAGGAACAGATTCATTGGCGAAATTTAAATCCTTAGGAATATCAATAGTAGAAATTCTGTAACCACTAGGTGTTTCGTTAATGTTTTCAATATTTGCCTCAGCTACATCTGTATTGTCCTGAATGGCAAAAATTAGGGTGCTTACAACAAAAACCATCCCTAAAAACATTAAGATATTCTTTAAAAACTTCATAACAGCTATTTTTTTAATGAACTAAAGGTATTAAATACAACTCCTTTATTCCAAAATAATTGCGGGCAATTGTTCATTGAACCATTTTGCACGATGTATTATCATGGTATGAGTGCCATTTTTAACCGGTATACATTCCTTTATATGACTCATTGGAAAAACTGGGTCCTTTTCTCCATGGATATGAACTAAATTGGGTATAGGTTCTGTATGTCCCCAGTTTACAATTTGATCTATGGACCAGTCTATATAATATTTATCCCTAACCGAAAGAAACTCTTCATATAGTTCCAATCGTTTAGTAACTGTTTCCCCAAAAGCATATTTTGCCAATAACTCCACATTGTTCACCAATCCCGTAGGGAGAAGTTTATGTATTTTGGTGTATTTGGCAAATATCATTCTTTTAGGCAGTTCTGACTTGTGCTTTACGCTGGATATTACAATTACCTTTTTAACAGGCATTTGTTTTGCCATTTCCTGTACCAAGATTCCTCCAAATGAAACGCCAATAAGAACAGGCTGGCGATGCTCTATCTTTTTACACATCTCTAGTGCGTATTCTTGAATACTACTGCCCTTCTTAGGAACAAACCACTCAAGAAGGTGAACAACAAACTTATCACTTGGTAATGAAATATTCTTGAAAATAGACGGGTTTGCTGCCATTCCAGGCATTAGGTAAACATGTATTTTCTCATCTATCATATTGGGACAACAATGGGTTTTAGCTAGGAATTTAGCATTTTTTTTATTACTTTTGTAAGCTCACTGTTAATTTTACCTGAATTTAAAAACTAATCAAAAATACTTAATATTAAGAGGATTACGATTAGAGAACGTCGTGATTTTTTTATCTAAATCAACATTAAATAGAACTATATGAATGAAATGGAAATTAATGACAATAGTTTTTTGCGTCAATTTGAGACTAGGGTAAATGGGCAACTGGCCAAAATTGAATACTCATCTCAGGAGCGTAAGGTTTTTTTAACCAAACTTGTAATTCCAGAAGGAATTACCAAAGAAAGTTTTAAGGAAGAGTTCATTAAAGGTGTTCTTCATCAAATACAGGATAAAAATTTAAGAGTAGTTCCTACAAGCCCACAGATAGCAGGATTTCTAAGAAAAAATAGGCAGTATAAAGAAATGCTTCCTGTAGGTATCAGAATCTAAAGTATTTAAACCTCTCTTCCGAGAGGTTTTTTTATACCTCTACTTCATCATTTACAAAGTTCAATCGCATCAATCCATCTTCATCAATACCAGAAAGCTCAATTTTATGCAGCGTATTAACAAGGGATGGATTCCATGGCGTCTTCACCTTAATATAGTTTTCTGTAAATCCACGTATGTAACCTTCTTTATTTTCCCCTTCAAATAAAACCGTCCGTTCGGTTTCAATCTGGCTTTCATAGAATGCCCTTCGTTTCTTCGCAGATAATCCCCTTAGCATTTTACTGCGCTTACTTCTTATGTTTTTAGGCACTACTCCATCCATATTTGCAGCAGTGGTATTATCCCTTTCTGAATACGTAAAAACATGGAGGTAGGATATATCCAATTCATTTAAAAAATGATAGGTTTCCAAAAAGTGCTCGTCCGTTTCTCCAGGAAAACCAACAATGACATCTACACCAATACAGGCATGTGGCATTACTTCCCTAATTCTGGCTACCCTTTCAACATATAAATTGCGTAAGTACCTTCTGCGCATTAATTTTAAAATGGCATCACTACCGCTCTGCAATGGAATGTGGAAGTGAGGCACAAAGCAATTGCTCCTGGCAACAAAATCTATTGTTTCATTTTTAAGGAGATTTGGCTCTATGGATGATATTCTTAGTCGATGGATACCATCCACTTCATCCAATGCTTTTACTAACTCTAAAAAAGTATGCTCATGCTTTTTATTTCCAAATTCTCCCTTTCCATAATCACCAATATTAACCCCTGTCAATACAATTTCCTTGATTCCTTGGGCAGATATTTCAGCGGCATTTTTTAATACATTGTCCAAAGTGTCGCTCCGAGAAATTCCTCTGGCCAATGGAATTGTGCAATAAGTACACTTATAGTCGCACCCATCTTGAACTTTTAGGAAAGCCCTTGTCCTGTCTCCAATGGCATAACTACCAACATAAAAATCCGCATCCTCTATTTCACAGGAATGTATCTCTCCCATTCCTCGGTTTCGTTCAGGACGACTAAGTATATCATTTATATAATCGGTAATCTTAAATTTTTCAGTGGCTCCTAGAACCAAATCAACTCCATCTACGGCAGCCAATTCTTCTGGCTTTAGCTGTGCATAACAACCTATAGCGGCAACAAAAGCATCAGGATTTGCCTTTTGAGCTTGTTTTACTATGGTTTTAAAGCGTTTATCGGCATTGTCGGTAACCGAACATGTATTTATTACATACATATCTGCAACCTCAGAAAAATCAACTCGTTCGAAACCTTCTTCTTGAAAATTTCTTGCGATTGTTGAAGTTTCAGAAAAATTGAGCTTACAGCCCAAGGTGTAAAAAGCAACTTTCTTTTCCATTAATGACAAATTCCTTAAAAAGGATTGCAAAGATAAACAAATTGAAATCGGCCATTAGGCACCATCCTAAAAGGAAAACTATCCTTTTCGCCATTTCTTGGTTTCTTCAAAAACATGGCTTAGGATATCTGCCTCTTTTTGATCAAACTCCACTCCTCTCCTACCCATCATAACCGTAGCTGTTTCAAAAGCTTTTTTTGGAAGATAGTTGGAAAATCCTGAAGCTCCTCCCCAACTAAAACTGGGAACAAAGTTTCTTGGAAAACCGGAACCAAAAATATTACTGCTAACTCCAATTACGCTTCCTGTATTAAACATAGTATTAATACCACACTTACTATGATCCCCCATCATTAATCCACAAAATTGAAGGCCAGTGCGGGCAAATCCCTCTGTTTCGTAACTCCACAAACGCACTTCGGCGTAATTGTTCTTCATGTTAGAAGTATTGGTATCCGCACCAAGATTGCACCATTCACCCAAAACTGAATTGCCCAAAAAACCTTCATGCCCCTTATTGGAATATCCAAAAAGAACCACGTTGTTTACTTCCCCACCAATTTTAGAATATGGGCCAATAGTAGTTGGACCATATATTTTGGCCCCCATTTTTACAATAGAGCCATCACAAAGGGCAAAACCGCCCCTGATGACACTACCTTCCATAATCTCTGAATTTTTCCCAATGTAAATAGGACCCGTAGATGCATTAAGAATACTACATTCAATTTTTGCTCCTTCTTCCAAAAACACATTCTCAGGGCTTATAATAGTATTGGATTTTGAAATAGGCTGACTTTTTCTGTTTTTTGTCAAAAAATCAAAATCCGACTGCAGTGCGTCTCCATTCTTTGAGAATATATCCCAAGTATGTTCTATTCGAAGTACTTCTCCTCTATATTCAATTATTTTATAAGATGAAAAATCTGTTTCCAATTTAGATTTCTTGGAATAAAAAGCAATGACATCACCATTATAAAATATAGCCTCACCTTCGTTGAGGTTTTTTACTAATTGCATCAACTCTTCATTTGGTAAAAAAGAAGCGTTTATCAATACATTTGATGAAGACTCTATTAAAGGCCACTTTTTTGCCAAGTAATTCTCCGTGATTGTACTGGTGGCACTTTCAAGATATTTTTCCCATTTTTCACGTATGGTCAAAATCCCCACCCTAATATCCGCTACAGGCCGAGTAAAGGTAAATGGAAGCAGTGCGCTTCTAACAGAACCATCAAAAAGAATGTAATTCATCAAAGGAGTTTTTGTAAAAATAAAAAAGTCACCTTCCCAAAACAATAGGAACGTGACTTAATAACTCTTTAAGAAGCAATTTATTACTTGCTGAACTTCTTGTATTTGTTCTTAAACTTATCAATTCTACCAGCAGTATCCACCAATTTGGCCTTACCTGTATAGAATGGGTGAGAGGTTCTTGAAATCTCCAATTTAATCAATGGATATTCAACACCATCAACCTCTAAAGTTTCTTTGGTATCCGCAGTAGACTTGGTGATAAAAACATCTTCATTAGACATATCTTTAAACGCTACCAATCTATAATTTTCTGGATGTATCCCTTTTCTCATTTTAATAAACTTTATTCCACTTAAATTTTGGAGGTGCAAATTTAGAAATTTCTCCTCGATTATCCAATACTAATTCACAAAAAAGAAAAATAAAAAATTGTATCTTTAAATGTAACAAAATTAGATAACCAACAACTTATTAAACAATCAACTAAAAACTTTTGATAAAATGGAAGAAATTCAAGTAAAACCAAAAAAATTCATTCTTAATTATGGCCTAATTCTAGGAGCCGTAGGTATAGTGTTTGGCGTAATGTTAATGACACAAAATATGCACTATGAACAGTCTTTACCTATAATTATAGTTTCCATTGTTCTTACTGGCGTCTTCGTTTTCTTGGGCGTCAACGCTTTCAAAAAGGCCAATGGAGGATATTTAAAAATTGCCGAGGCCCTAAAAATTGGGGTTGGTATAGCACTTATCTCTACCATTATTAGTCTTTTGTACAATTATGTTTTAATGACATTTATTGAGCCGGACTTTATGGACAAAGCCATGGAGATCGCCAAAACAAATGCTTTTGCAAAAAACCCAAAACTTACACAGGAGCAATGGGACACAGGGGTTGCAATGCAGGAAAAATTTGCATGGTTAAGGTATCCTATTGGTTTAATCATTGGTTGTTTACTTGGATTGGTTTTAGGGCTTATCAGTGGTTTGATCTTGAAAAAGAGCAAGGACGACTATTAAAAAACCAAAAAGCATTACTTTTGAAAGGAATTTCAGAATAAGTCAATGCAATTATCCATTGTAATTCCTTTACTTAACGAAGAAGAATCTATAAAAGAACTACATGATTGGATTGTATCCGTAATGCAATCCAATCATTTTTTATATGAAATTCTGTTTATTGATGATGGCAGTACGGATAGTTCTTGGGAAATAATCTCCAAACTTAGTGCAGAAAACCCCAATGCCAAAGGAATTAAATTTCTAAAAAACTTTGGGAAATCCCAGGCATTGCATGCAGGTTTTAGTTCTGCACAAGGGGATGTTGTAATAACTATGGATGCTGATTTACAGGACAATCCAGAAGAAATCCCAGAACTTTATAGCTTAATAACCAATGAAAATTATGATTTAGTTTCTGGCTGGAAGAAAAAGAGATATGACTCTGTTATCACAAAAAATATTCCTTCCAAGCTTTTTAATTGGGCTGCAAAAAAAACTTCTGGTGTTAAACTCCACGACTTTAATTGTGGCTTAAAGGCATATAATAAAATTGTAGTGAAAACAATTGAAGTATCAGGAGAAATGCACCGTTATATACCTGTATTGGCTAAAAATGCAGGCTTTGTAAAGATTGGCGAGAAAGTGGTTCAACACCAAGCTAGAAAGTATGGGAAAACAAAATTTGGAATGGAACGATTTATAAATGGCTTTTTGGACTTAATCACCATATGGTTTGTATCCAAATTTGGAAGGCGCCCCATGCATTTATTTGGAGCTTTGGGCGTAGTAATGTTCATTATTGGATTTGGGTTTGCCCTCTACTTGGGAATAGACAAATTATTCATAAACACCACGGGTAGACTTATTACCGACCGTCCCCAATTTTTTATCGCCTTAGCTTCTATGGTTATTGGCACCCAATTTTTCTTGGCAGGATTTTTAGGGGAAATTATATTAAGGTCAAAGCAGAACAAGGCAAACTATACCATAGACAAAACAACGAACATTTAGCGCTTTAATGCAAAGTGGCCATTAACCGTTCTGCCATTTTCTAGTTTCAATTTATACCAATAATCTGTTGAAGGCATTAATTGATTGTTATAAGTGCCATTCCAACCCTCTTGCCCATCCTTAAAAGTAGATATCAATTGTCCAAACCTGTCAAAAATTGATATTTCAAAATTGGGAAAAAACTCGGCATTGGCCAACGTCCATATATCATTTATACCATCATTGTTTGGTGAAAAGAAAGAATTCAACCCACCTACCACCACACTGGAATCAATGGTTTTACAATTATCAGTTACGCTAATCCCATAAATCCCAGGTTTTAAATTCTTAAAGGAATTTACCGTTTGATAGGTAAACCCATCATCTATTGAATATAGTATTTCGCTATTTTCGGTCTCAGCATGAACAATAACTTCATTGTTATCCCTAAAATCCCAAACCTCTATTTCATTTATTTTTAAATCGGAGCTTTCTTCCAAAATAAAGTGTTGGGTATAGCTACAGTTATCAACACTAAAATCTACTGAGTAATTTCCTACTTCGTTAACGGTAATAGATTGGGCATTCTCTCCCGTGGACCATGAATAAGTTAGAAAGCCTTCTGGCGCTTCAAGAACGGTTCCATTACCACATAATTTTAGGTTTACGGTATCTTCAAATTCTGGTCTTGAAATAATATCCAATGGTAATTTTCCCATAAAATCACAAGCGTTATTATTCTCCAACCTAAAGTAAAAAGCCCATTCATCAAAAGGTCCTATTTGATATTTTTCCAATGCAAGAGGTTCCACCTCCAACAAGGCATTAGATTCTGATGTGAATATCGAAATTCCATCATTATTTGGGAAATCATTTGCTATGTACTCATAAACATCACTTATATCAACAGTAAAAACCAATAAGGAATTTCCTATATCACATATCTGGGCTGCTGCATACGTTCCTAGATCAGACATTGCTTTTACGGTAAGCTCTATTTGCACAAATGTATAACATTCAGCATTCTCAAAGGCTCTAGCATAAATAATTTGCCCATTTGATGTATTCTCATAACTTTCAGAAGACAGTTGATTAATGTTGGCAATTGCATCATCCATTGATATAAAAAATAATGCATTAATATCTTCATTTCCATTACTGAACAAACTAATAGACTCACTTAAATTAAAGATTGATAAACCATCATCCAATCCATCAACATCACATTGCACCAATTCTATGCTATTGGTTACATTTGGCGATTCCGCTATTTCAACAAATTCAATATATTTTTTTGATGGACCACTAATAAAATCAACATCTATAGTTACGGTATAGACTCCATAGGCAGAAAATATATGGGTAGGGTTTAAATCTGAAGAGCTGTTGTCTGAACCGGAGCTAGGGTCTCCGAAATCCCAGCTTATTGATGCAATATCTGCTGAAGAATCAGTTGTAAAAGTTGTTGCTTCCCCTTCACAAAAGTTCTCAATGGTCACTATGGTCTCAAAGAAAGACTGAATAAAAGGGGGAAGTCCATATGTAGATAGGGCATTATCTCCTAAATCAACTTCAAACAACCTAAAATCACAATCAATTCCTTTTAAATTGGGAGTCCTTATAACAGAAAGTTTTTCGCCGGGAACAGCATGGTATATTTTCTTATCTATTCCCATTTGCAATGCCCCAGACACATTTCCCGCTAGGGTACTAGGGTAGGTTCCAACCAAATATTCAGAAGCGGGAATATCAAAATCATTCAAATCAAATTGAACTATTTCAAGGCTACCGACATCTACATCTCCCACAGTATCATCTATTGCCAGACCACTACTGTATAGCTTGGAAGAATTAGACGAGAACTCCACTCCATAATAGAGTCTCTTTGAAGGAATTTGAATCGCATTGCTCACCACTCCAGTGATATTGTCAAAATCGAATAGGTGTAAACTACTTGTGTACTCCGGTTCAATAATAGTATTGGCAATGGCTAGTTTTTTTCCATTAGGGGATATTTTAATACTCCCCCTTATATTATCACCGCCTGTTACCGTTGGCCCCAAAATAGATATAACAGGCTCCTCATTTACGCCAGTCCCATCAACTAAATATGAATAAAATTGGTTTTGATAGTGTGTTACGACCCAATAAGAAATACCGTCTGGTCCTATTACCGCAGTAACATTTTCGGAGGCATTTTCCAATAAGTCTATATTCTTAATTAATACGTCTCCATTACCCCCATCCAAACCCATGTCAATTACAGAATAATTAAACCCATTGGAACCACCCTCTCCATTATAGGCAAGTGCATCATCTGGTGTAAAGACATAGAAAATATCTTCAATAACTGGATTTGGCACAACCAATGCAGATTGCGTAGTAGAAAAACTTCCTTTTAGACCTGTTCCATTGGGCATTATACCATGGTTACGATTCCATACCGTTTTACCATCTGTATAAAAAAGCAAATTACCGTTCACATCTGAAAAAGTTTCACATCCCTCTACTGTATTTAACTGTCCCCCATTCAAAATTTGGGGAGCTCCAGAGTTAAAATCCAGTCCAGCATTTGCTCCAAAAAACCAGTTGGACGCTTCTCGCTGACCATAAGTAGTACAAGCCAATAAAAGCATAAGGAAGCATATAGCTTGTTTCATTTCCAATGAGTTAGTAGAGTAAATTTTTAAAAATAATGACTTTTCGATATATATAAAAATTACACGGTACAAATACAGTAAACCATGGACATATAACATGAAATATACCCGTGGACACTGAAAAATAAAAAATCTAATGTAACTTTGCCAAAAATAATTTCCATGAGTACAATTGCCGATTCCGCTTTAAAAACCGCACAAACTTGGTTGACAGATTTTTTTGATTCTGAGACTAGAATAAAAATTAAAAATCTTATGCAGAATGACCCTCAAGAATTAGAGGAACGGTTCTACAAAGATCTGGAATTTGGAACTGGTGGAATGCGTGGAGTTATGGGTGTGGGCACCAATAGAATAAACAAGTATACCTTAGGGAAAAACACACAGGGTTTGGGTAATTACCTAAAACAGACATACCCAAACGAGCAGTTAAAAGTTGTAATTGCCTATGACTGCAGACATAATAGTGATACGCTGGCCAGAACGGTAGCGGAAGTGCTTTCTGCAAATGGAATAAAGGTTTTTTTGTTTTCCGAATTAAGAACTACACCAGAACTTTCTTTTGCTGTAAGACACCTGGGCTGTCATGCTGGAATTGTTTTAACAGCTTCCCATAATCCGCCAGAATATAACGGTTATAAAGTATATTGGGCAGATGGTGGACAGATTGTCCCTCCGCAAGATGGGGAAATAATTGCTGAAATCAACAAACTCTCTTTTGAAGATATTAAATTTGACGCAAACGATAATTTAATAGAATTAATTGATAAAGAAGTTGATGAGGCTTTCTTTGAAGCATCTGTCGCCAACGGAAACTTTAATGCCGAGGGAAAGGATGATTTTAAAATTGTATTCACCTCTATCCATGGAACATCCATTACTGCCATTCCTGAAGTTCTAAAGCGGGCAGGTTATAAAAATGTTACAGTAATTGAAGAGCAAGCGAAACCAGATGGTAATTTTCCAACAGTAAAATCTCCTAACCCAGAAGAGCCAGAAGCCTTGGCAATGGCCATTGATAAAGCTGAAAAAATTGGTGCAGACATGGTTGTGGGTACAGATCCGGACAGTGACCGTTTAGGAATTGCTGTACGCAACTTAGAAGGTGAAATGGAATTGCTCAATGGAAACCAAACCATGGTCCTAATGACCAAGTTTTTATTGGACCAAAGAAAGACCGCCGGATTTAAAGGAAATGAATTTATTGCCACTACAATTGTTTCCACGCCTATGGTAGAAAAATTGGCAAACGCATATGGTGTAGGATACAAAACTTCCCTTACTGGTTTTAAATGGATCGGCAAAATGATCAAAGACTTCCCGAACGAATATTTTGTAGGTGGTGGTGAAGAAAGTTTTGGTTACATGGTAGGCGATTTTGTTCGTGATAAAGATGCTGTTACCTCTACTCTACTAGCATGTGAAATTGCTGCCCAAGCAAAAGCAAATGGAAGTTCTTTTTATAAGGATTTAATTGATTGTTATGTTGATTATGGTTTTTATAAAGAGCATCTTATTTCCATAACCAAAAAAGGAATGAGCGGTGCCAAAGAAATTAAGCAAATGCTTAAAAACTTTAAAGAAAATCCCGTTGAATCTGTTCAAGGCTCTAAAGTTATTTGGGTTGAAGACTATAATACCTCTATCGCCAAAAATGTTATTTCTGGCGAGGAAAAAGCAATTAAGATTCCAAAATCCAACGTACTAGTCTATGTAACCGAAGATGGTACCAGAATAGCGGCCAGACCAAGTGGAACAGAACCCAAGGTGAAATTTTATATCACTACCAATACAACATTGGACAATTCTGAAGATTTCAAGGTAGTTGATAAAAAATTGGATGCTAAAATAAATGGTATCTTGGAGGAACTGAAATTAGGTTAATGGAGTACTTTAAAAAGATTCTACAATTTGCACTTCCTTATCGCAAATATGGATTTTTAAATATTTTTTTCAATATACTTTATGCATTGTTCAGTGCGCTTTCATTTGCCGCATTGATTCCCATGTTGGATGTTCTTTTTAAGCCAGAGAACAGAATTACTGTTAAACCAGTTTATACAGATTTAGGGCACTTAAAAGATTATTTACAGGAATATATTAATTACAGGGTCAATCTATATTCCGGTGATGATCAAATGAAGGGATTAGTTTTGGTAATTGGGTTAGTTCTCATCTTGTTTCTGTTAAAAAACTTCTTTAATTATTTGGCGATGTACTTTATTACCTTTCTAAGGAATGGGGTCTTAAAGGACATTAGAAACAAAATGTACCAAAAAATAACAGATTTACCTGTTTCTTATTTTTCTGAAAAACGCAAAGGCGATGTCATTGCCAGGGTTACATCTGATGTGCTGGAGATTCAACATTCTTTTTTGTCAGTTCTTGAGTTGATCGTTCGAGAACCCCTTACCATTTTGTTTACCATCATCATCATGTTTGGGATAAGTACAAAACTGACATTGTTTGTATTTATATTCATCCCTATTGCCGGAATGATTATTTCCAGGATTGGAAAATCTTTAAAAAAGAAATCTGATAGAGTACAAAAAGAGCAAGGGGAATTTTTGTCCATCGTAGAGGAAACTCTTGGTGGGCTCAGGGTAATAAAAGCATTTAATGCAGAATCAAAATTTTACAATACGTTTAAAAACTCCACGAATCGTTTTTTTAAATTCTCCAATACATTGTTGAACAGGCAAAATTTGGCATCCCCTACTGGAGAATTCCTAGGTATTTTGGTTATAGGTGTGTTGCTTTGGTTTGGTGGCAAAATGGTTCTGGTAGATAAAACTTTGGATGCTTCTTCATTCATTGCATATATGGGATTAGCATACAATATTTTAACTCCTGCAAAGGCAATTAGCAAAGCATCATACGGTGTTAAAAAAGGAAATGCAGCAGCCGAAAGGGTACTGCAAATATTGGAAACTGAAAATTCCATCACTGAAAAAAGCGATGCAGTAGTAAAAACTGATTTCAATGAAGAAATTCAATTAAAAGGTGTCTCCTTTAAATATGAAGATGATTTCGTCCTAAAAAGTCTAAATCTAAAAATCCCAAAGGGCCATACTGTGGCTTTGGTTGGTCAATCTGGAAGTGGAAAATCCACAATTGCCAATCTTGTTACTAGGTTTTATGATGTGAACGAAGGTGGAATCCTCATAGATGGCATCGATATTAAGGACATGACCAAAAAATCCTTGAGGGACCTTATGGGTCTAGTTACCCAGGATTCTATCTTATTCAATGATACTGTTAAAAACAATATCGCCCTAGGGAAAGATAATGCTACCGATGAAGAAATTGCGGAAGCTGCTAAAATTGCCAATGCACATGAGTTTATTTTAGATCTTCCTAATGGATATGACACCAATATTGGGGATAGCGGAAATAAATTAAGTGGTGGCCAAAAACAAAGATTATCCATAGCCCGTGCTGTTTTAAAAAATCCCCCAATCATGATCTTAGATGAAGCAACATCCGCTTTGGATACAGAAAGTGAACGTTTGGTGCAAGATGCTTTGGAGAAAATGATGCTGAATAGAACATCCTTGGTTATTGCCCATAGATTATCCACCATCCAAAAGGCAAATACCATTGTAGTTTTGAAAAAGGGAAAAATTTCAGAAATAGGATCCCATGAAGAATTATTGGCAAAAAAAGGAGCCTATCAAAAATTGGTAGCTATGCAATCTTTTGATTCCTAGACTAAACCTTTTCCTCAAAAAAAGGTCATATAAATACAAAGGACAATGTCTTTGATTGACGAAGAAACATTATTATTTCAATTAAAACAAAAGGATAAGACGTCGTCTTCCAAGGCTTTTGAGGTGCTGGTTAACACCTATAAAGAAAGACTCTATTGGCATATCCGTAAAATTGTGCTAAGTCACGATGATGCAGATGATGTACTACAAAATACTTTTATTAAAGTATACAAAAACATTGATGGTTTTAAAGGGGATAGCAAGCTGTTCTCTTGGATGTACCGCATCGCTACAAACGAAGCACTTACTTTTTTTAAGTCGAAATCAAAAAAAATGGGAGTAAATTCGGAAGAGCTTCAAGAGAGATTGGTTGGTAATTTAAAATCAGATGTGTATTTTGAGGGCGATGCTATTCAATTTAAATTACAGCAAGCCATTGCAACACTACCAGAAAAACAAAAGTTGGTGTTCAATATGAAATATTTTGATGATTTAAAATATGAAGAGATTTCCAATATTCTAGAGACATCAGTTGGTGGGTTAAAAGCATCCTATCACTTGGCTGTAAAAAAGATAGAATCGTTTTTAAAAGAAGATTAAACCTTTTAAAACATTGATAGTCAAACTAAAGAATGAAAAAGGCAAATAAAAATAGTGGTTTTAAAACTCCCGAGGGATATTTTGAAAGTTTACCTGCTAAACTTTTAAGCAAAATATCCAATGAGGAGGTTACTTTGCCAAATTCTGATGTTCAGCATGATGGATTTAGGGTGCCCCAGAGCTATTTTGAAAATCTAACTCAGGATATTCTCGAAAAAGTTGATAAGAAGGAAACCAAAGTAGTTTCACTCTATAAAAAATATTATTATGTAGCTGCTTCAATTGCTGCTGTTTTTGTGGTGTTTTTTGCAATTAGAACGAATACCAACAAAACACCCTCCTTTGATAGCTTGACAAGTAGTACCATAGAAAATTATTTTGAAGACTATGAACTGGATTTCAATGAGAACGAATTGGCAGAGTTATTGCCAATTCATGATGTGGAAATAAATGATATCTTAAATAAAGAAATAAACCAAGAAGGAATTGTTGAGTATTTGGACAACAATATTGAGGATTTACAAGAATTAAATAATATATATGATGAAGAATAGAATAGTATTATTCATTGCAGTTTTTCTTATGACCGTAACTATGTCATTTGGGCAAGATAAACCCGATTTTGAAAAAATAAAAGCTTTAAAAGTAGCATTTTTTACCGAGCGTTTAAGTCTCAGTAGTAATGAGGCAGAATCATTTTGGCCCATTTATAATGAGTATGAAGAGAAAAGGCACCGATTGGGAAAAGAACAGTACCATGGTTTTTACAGTAAATTGGGAGACGAAAATATTAGTGAAAAAGAAGCCGATGCTCTTTTGAACAAATATTTATCCATTGAAGAAGAGGAGGAAGAATTAGATAAAGCTTTCATGCTTAAAGTAAAAAAAATGCTTTCTGCCAAAAAAACACTTCTCTTAGTAAAAGCTGAAAAAGATTTTCAGAAAGAATTAATCAGGGGATACCGTAAAAAACACGGAGGTCGCTAACTAGACTTATCTAAAGGTCAATTTAGCTATTCTGTTTTTTCCAGCTGCGTAAGCAATGGAATCATTCAAAAAACGAATAGTGTAAAAAGGCTCTTCCGATAGTTGTTTCCATGTGCTGCCCATGTCTTTTGAATAGGAAATTCCAGTAAACCCCAAAGCAACAATATCTTTACCACCGCCATTTGGTACAAATTGCACGCAACTTTTATATCCAGGTTCCTGATTATTGGCAATCAATTCCCATGTTTTTCCACCGTCTAATGTAATGGCTTTATTTGCATGGTTATTTTCTGGCTTAGTAAAATCTCCCCCAAATGCAAAACCAATATTTTCATCATAAAAGTCTATAGAATAAATGCCCTCGGTTGGCCCATCTCCCAATACTGGGGTCTGTACGTATTCCCAAGTGTTTCCCTTATCTGGGGAAAAATAAATTCGGCTACCAGTAGTGGCAATCCATGTTTTATTTCCTTTGACATCAACATTGGTATTGCTGGCAGCAAAAGCTCCTTCTTCAATGATGGCTTTTGGTAATATTTCGCATGGTAATTTGTTCCATGAAGTACCTCCATCCCTAGTTATGATTATAGACAAACAACCATCCACACTATCACCAATCGCAATTCCTTCCCTATTGTTCCAAAATGTCATGGAGTCATAAAAAACTGTTTCACCTTCTTCTATATAAACCAACTCCATTTGTCCACTATCACCAGTTTTGTACAACAATGCTGGATTGGCCACGGAAAGCATAAAGAAATCAGTAGCTGTATGACCAACTGCCCTAAAACTGGGGAAAATTGAATCATATATTTGAATATTTGTACGCACTTTATTCGAACTTAAATCTACAGAACCAAAATTTCCATTACTTCCTGCAAAAGCTAAGCTTCCATTCATAATTTCAATTGCTCTAATACTGACGGAATCTTGATAAACATCATCAACGGTCACTGATGAATATAGGTGTGATTTTTCACTCTGGTCACAAGAAACTAAAAAACAAAAGGTTATAAAAAGGAAAAGGAATTTCATTGCTTTAAATTTTGCTAAAAATAAGAGGAATCCCCATCAAAACAATACCTTTGCATTCTTAATTTTTTTTGATGCGTTTACACAGAAATTTGGTCTTTGCGGTTATTGATGCCTTGAATTTAATATTCAATGAAGGTGAATATGCAGATAAGGTGGTACAAAAAGTATTAAAGTACGATAAACGTTGGGGAGCGCGTGATCGTGGTTTTATTGCGGAAACCACATATGAAATGGTAAGGTACAAGAGGTTGTACGCCGAAATTGCTGAAGTAAAGGCGCCTTTTAGTAGGCCGGAATTGTTCCGTATGTGGGCTGTATGGGCCGTGCTCAAAGGAATTGAACTTCCAGATTGGAAACAAATAGAGCCTACTCCAGAAAGGCGAATTAAGGGAAAGTTTGATGAACTTTCAAAAATTAGAAAGTACAGGGAAGCGGTTCCAGATTGGATAGATGAGTTATGCGCAAAATCATTAGGTGATAAATTATGGACAAAAGAGCTAGAGGCCCTAAATAAAAAAGCAGAAGTAATATTGCGTACCAATACGCTAAAAAACACCAAAGAACAATTGCGCAATGCCTTAAAAAAGGAAGGTATTGAGACTGAACCTATAAAAGGATATCCCTTAGCATTACGGTTACCAGAACGCGCCAATGTTTTTGTAACGGAAGCTTTTAAAAATGGTTTGTTTGAGGTTCAAGATGCCAGTTCCCAACTAGTAGCAGAACTTCTAGATGTAAAGCCTGGACAGCGTGTAGTGGACACTTGTGCTGGAGCAGGTGGAAAATCTCTTCACCTCGCCGCTTTAATGGAAAACAAAGGGCAATTAATTGCGATGGACATATATGGCAGCAAATTAAAAGAACTAAAAAGGCGAGCCAGAAGAAATGGTGCCCATAACATTGAACCTCGTGAAATAGATTCCACTAAAGTCTATAAAAAATTATACGGGAGTGCTGATAGGGTTTTAATAGATGCTCCATGTACAGGGTTAGGGGTCATTAGAAGAAATCCCGATACTAAATGGAAATTGCAACCAGATTTTCTTGATAAAATAACCAAAACTCAACAAGAAATACTCAGAAACTATAGCAAAATAGTTAAAAATGGGGGTAAACTGGTCTATGCAACTTGCTCCATACTTCCACAAGAAAATTCTGACCAAGTAACATCTTTTTTGGCATCGGATGAAGGAAAAGAATTTAAATTGGTCAAAGAAAACAAAGTCTATGCATCCAAAAGTGGTTATGATGGATTTTATATGGCATTGTTGGAAAAAAGTAATCAACAATAATCGTTCAAAACTGTTTAAAGTCAACCTCAAAATTCAAAGTTAAAGGCGTAAATTTGTACTTTCTTAAGCTAAACAATTTTGCACTTTATGATTCACTTCTTCGGGGACTTAAGCACCAAGGTTTTTGCGGTACAGGCCAATCAAGAAATTTCAAAACAGGACATTACAAAACTTACATGGTTGTTCGGCGACCAACCAAAACTAAACATGGCATCCCTGGATGCCTTTTTTGTTGGCCCACGAGCTGCAATGATTACACCATGGAGTACAAATGCTACGGAAATCACACAAAACATGGGTATTTCAGGTGTTGTTCGCATCGAAGAATTTAAAGTGGTTTCAAAAGACTTCGAGGATTATGACCCCATGATTTCTCAAAAATATGAGGGGCTTTCACAAGGTATTTTTACAATTGATATTCAACCAGAACCTATTTTGGAAATAGAAGATATAGCTGGCTACAATCAACAAGAAGGCCTTGCTTTGAGTGATGAAGAAATTGAATATCTAAATGAACTGTCCAAAAAGATAAATCGAAAATTGACCGATTCTGAAATCTTTGGTTTTAGTCAAGTAAATTCGGAACACTGTAGGCATAAGATTTTTAATGGCACCTTTATAATAGATGGTAGCGAAATGCCCACTTCTTTGTTCAAACTCATTAAAAAGACATCTGAAGAGAATCCAAATGATATTGTATCCGCATACAAAGATAATGTTGCTTTTGTTAAAGGACCTAAAGTGACTCAGTTTGCTCCCAAAAGTGCCGATAAGCCAGATTTTTATGAAGAAAAAGAGTTTGAATCTGTAATTTCCTTAAAGGCTGAAACCCATAATTTCCCAACAACTGTAGAGCCTTTTAATGGTGCAGCTACAGGTTCTGGAGGAGAAATTAGAGATAGATTGGCTGGAGGCAAAGGTTCACTTCCCTTGGCAGGAACGGCAGTATATATGACTTCTTACTCAAGGTTGGACCCAAATCGTCCATGGGAAAGTGGAATGACAGAAAGAGAATGGCTATACCAAACCCCAATGGACATTTTAATTAAGGCATCCAATGGGGCATCGGACTTTGGAAATAAATTTGGACAGCCATTGATTGCAGGTTCTGTGTTGACATTTGAACACCAAGAAGAATCAAGAAAGCTAGGGTATGACAAAGTAATTATGCAAGCAGGTGGTATTGGATATGGAAAAGCAGACCAAGCCATAAAAGATATTCCTGCAAAAGGGGATAAAATAGTAATTCTTGGGGGTGACAACTATCGCATTGGTATGGGTGGCGCAGCTGTTTCCAGTGCAGATACGGGTGCCTTTGATTCGTCTATAGAATTGAATGCCATACAACGTTCCAATCCAGAAATGCAAAAAAGAGCGGCGAATGCAGTAAGAGGCATGGTGGAAAGTGATGTAAACTCAATTGTATCCATACATGATCATGGTGCAGGTGGCCATTTAAACTGTTTGTCTGAACTTGTAGAAGAAACAGGCGGTAAGATAGATTTGGACAAACTCCCTTTAGGTGACCCTACCCTATCATCGAAAGAAATCATTGGGAACGAATCCCAAGAACGTATGGGATTGGTAATTGGCGAAAAAAATATTGGCTTATTACAACGAATTGCAGAAAGAGAACGTTCACCCATGTATGAAGTAGGACATGTTACAGGGGAACATCGATTTACTTTTGAGTCCAAAAAAAGTGGTGAAAAGCCAATGGACTTAGCTCTTTCTGGTATGTTTGGGAGTTCTCCAAAAACAATTATGACGGACACTTCCATAGAAAGGAAGTACAATACTCCCATCTATTCGTTGGAAAACTTCCACGATTATCTGGAACAAGTATTGCAATTGGAGGCAGTAGCCTCCAAAGATTGGTTGACCAATAAGGTAGATAGATGCGTTGGGGGTCGCGTGGCAAAACAACAGTGTGTGGGACCATTACAGTTGCCTTTGAACAATTGCGGGGTAATGGCATTGGATTTTAAAGGAAAAGAAGGGATTGCCACTTCCATTGGACACTCCCCTATTTCTGGGTTGATTGACCCCGTAGCAGGAAGTTTAAACAGTATTACAGAGGCTTTGACCAATATTATTTGGGCTCCTTTAAAAGAAGGGCTACAATCTATTTCACTTTCAGCCAACTGGATGTGGCCTTGTAAAAATGAAGGGGAAGACGCAAGGTTGTACAAAGCTGTAAAAGCCGTATCAGAATATTCCATTGCCCTGGGAATCAATGTACCCACTGGTAAGGATTCCCTATCCATGAAGCAAAAATACAAAGATGAGGAAGTCATAGCCCCAGGGACTGTAATTATATCAGCAGCAGGAAACTGTAATGATGTTAACAATGTTATTGAGCCAGTATTTCAAAAAAATGGTGGGGATATATATTTCATCAACGTATCCAAAGATTCTTATAAGATTGGCGGTTCTTCTTTTGCGCAAATTCTAAATAAAATTGGCAATGAAGCCCCTACCATAAAAGATGCCAGCTATGTAAAGACCGTCTTTAATACTGTTCAAAATGCTATAAAAAATAATCACATTGTTGCTGGACACGATGTAGCTTCGGGTGGATTAATTACTACATTGTTGGAAATGTGCTTTGCGGACAACGATTTAGGTGCCAAATTGGATTTAACCGATTTGGGAGAAACTGATACTATTAAGCTATTGTTTTCGGAAAATGCTGGAATAGTTTTTCAAGCCAATAACAGCTCAATTGAAACCCTATTGAATGATGCCAAAATTGATTTCAAAAAAATTGGGAAGGTAGTTTCAGAAAGTACGTTGACAATTAAAAATGGAGGAATGGAAATGGGACTCAATGTAGTGTCATTAAGAGACAAATGGTTCAAAACCTCTTATTTATTAGATAGTAAGCAAACTGCCAATAATTTAGCAAAAGACAGATTTAATAATTATAAGGCACAGCCTCTTCAATACACTTTTTCTAAAAACTTCACAGGTATATTGCCCGTTATTTCTGATGGAGCCAAGAAACCAAAAGCAGCAATTTTACGAGAAAAGGGAAGTAATTCTGAACGAGAAATGGCCAACGCCATGTACTTAGCTGGTTTTGATGTAAAAGATGTTCACATGACCGATTTGATTTCTGGTCGTGAAACTTTAGAAGATATTCAATTTATTGGCGCTGTGGGCGGGTTCTCCAACTCCGATGTTTTGGGAAGTGCCAAAGGTTGGGCAGGAGCCATTAAATACAATAAAAAAGCCAATTCTTCCATTAAAAATTTCTTTGCTCGCCCTGATACACTTTCTATTGGAATATGCAATGGCTGCCAATTGTTCATGGAACTGGATTTAATAAACCCTGAACATGAGACCCATGGTAGACTAACCTTTAATGAATCAGGGAAACATGAAAGTAATTTTACATCTGTAAAAATCCAAAAAAATAATTCTGTAATGCTTTCCTCGCTAGAAGGCACTACTTTAGGAGTTTGGATATCCCATGGTGAAGGAAAATTCAGCTTACCACATTCCGAGAATTTATATGACATAGTAGGCACATATGGATATAAAGACTACCCTTCTAACCCTAATGGCAGTGATTTTAACACTGCTATGTTATGTGATAGTTCTGGTAGGCATCTAGTGACGATGCCACATATAGAACGCTCTATTTTTCCATGGAATTGGGCTTACTACCCAAAAGATAGAAAAGATGAAGTGTCCCCATGGTTAGAGGCTTTTGTAAACGCAAGAAAATGGGTTTTAAAAAATAATAACTAACTTATGGTCAAATAATTAGACTATGCAAAATATAGAGCATTCTTTTAACAGAAGGAATTTTATTAAAAAATCATCATTACTCACCTTAGGAGCTTTTAGCACTGGGAATATTTATGCGTCTCCAGATGTTCTACCCTTAAATTATGGTCAGGAAAATGATATAAATATTGTTGGCCCCAAAGAAGGTTTTACTCCACAAATTGGCACTTTGGTTTCTATGATGAATTGGATGCGCATGGTAATTCTTTCCCCTGTAAAAGATATGAGTGTTTTCGATTTGGATTTTCTTGTAGATGAAAATGCAAATAGTATTGGTGCCATGTTAATGCATTTAGCCGCTACTGAGCGTTTTTATCAAATACATACGTTTGAAAATAAGAATTGGGGGGACTGGCCTTCCGATGATGCAAAAAAATGGACTACCGCTTCTCGTTTAGGGGATGAAGCAAGAAAGAAAATTAAAGGTAATACTTATGAGTTTTACCTAAATGAGCTTTCTCAAGTGCGTGAGCATACCATAAAAGAGTTTGCTAAAAGAGATGATGAATGGTTATTATCTGTAGATCAGGATTGGCCATGGGGGCCAACAAACAACTATTGTAAATGGTTTCATGTATGTGAACATGAATCTAACCATAACGGACAATTTAAATTTATAAAATCAAGAATTACAACCTAATATTATTATCAAAACTTAAAGCTACATATTTCATAGCAAAATGAAAACATGCAGCTTTTCATAAATCAAACTCAAATTATTTAACCAACAATCTACCGCTCCAAATTTTGTCATAAGCGTTTTGAATTTTATATAGGTATAGGCCAGGAGCAAGATTTCTTCTACTCAAGGTGATTTCATTTTGTCCTTCTACACTAGCACCTTCCATGTGCTGGTTCGTCATTAAACGACCATCGAGTGTGAACACATCAAATTGATATTCTGACGCTTTTTCTTCATAAAAATACAATATGGAACTTTCTACCATTGGGTTTGGATATACAATAGATTTATTGAGATTACTATCTATGAACTGTTGACTTGCTTCACGATTATGAAAATCGATATTCCTCAACTCCATATTTTTTTTCTCGTTATGTCCATTCGCGGCTATTAGATTAAAGGATATTACTTTAATACTGGCAAAATCTGTATTATTTCCTCCATCATCCTTAAAATCAGAGTCACTTAACATATAGGTCTTCATCTCATTCTCTAAGAAGACCCTGGTTATAAATATAGACCCATCCCCTTTTAATAATTGTACTTCCAACGTACCAGTACCTTTGGCATTAAAACTTACCTTTTGATAATCACTAAGGTCTACTGCTGCAAATCTTGGACTAAGAGCTCTATATACACCCATGTAATTACTTGTAGATCCTTCAATTATTACATTTCGTTCAATCGGGTAGCCCTCACCTATATATGGTCCTTGTGCCGGTAAAACTTCATAAGTATCAACTGTGGTATCCCCGGCAGAACCATCTAACCCCCATGGGGCATCGGCCACAAACAAATCATCTGGTGTATCTCCTAGACCCGCAGAAATTCTAAAACCTAAATCGAACAACGTCCCTGTGTGCAAGGAAACAGAGTCCAGATAACCATCAATACTAGCAGAAACACCAATTATCTCAGTATTACTTGTTTCAGTAAGTTTTAACCCACCTTCCAGGTTAATGGAATTTGAATTATTATTATTTACCATGTTTAGCAGTACTTCACCATTTCTATATCTGGCAGATTTCACAAACACTGGTGGTGGTGGTGAGCCATTGTATGTTGAAATTTCAGCATTGGCTTCCAACAAATTTAAAATTTCATCTGCAAGTTTTAAAAGGTCATCAATAGAATTGGACCAAATCTGAAAATTATAATATGGTGTATCCTTAACATACGCATCTATATTCCAGTGAGATTCTATTATGAAACTATTTTCATTATTTACTCTTGCTGAAAATGTTAGTGCAAATTCTTTACTACCATCTGGTTGTTTGATAATGGATTTTATAAAGTCTTTTTCACGTAATTGAATATTAGAAACGGATAATAGTTCCGCGCCAAGAAAACGATCACATATAAATTTACTATGCTCATATACTTGATTATCAGTTTTAATAACCATAACCGAACCAAGGTTTTTTGTGTCATTTAAGTAATCTACCGAATAAATATCGGAAGCATTGGTTAAATCTAATAAATCATCTGGGGAAGATTCTATAGTACTGGTTTCCCCTACCACACCAATTGGAATTAAATTAGTTAATGGAATATTGTTTACATTAGTTTTAGCATTTATACCATATAGGTCACTTTTTTTTACTCTTTTTGCTTTGCTTTTATCAAAAACATAATTCTTTTTAGCACGTTGGTAATTTCTATTGTTAATTAAATTGGCTAACCTATCATTACTTTCAAGTCCACCATCATTGGCACTTGACGCTGTCTGTATTACAGGACATTCCGCAATTCCAGAACAAGCCGGGTCATCACAATCAACTAGCCCATCACCATCGTCATCCACACCATTAATACAATCTTCTTGCGGAACTGGGGCCGTTGGGCATCTAGCACCATCATTACTGGAAGCTGCTGGACCAAATGCAAAAATATTAGAAGTCATTATTCCGCTCTGAATATTGTGCACTTCATTAATCTTGTAAACAGAACCAGTTTGATTGGCAGATACATAAAAGTTACCATCTACATCAAAATAAACAGCTCCAAAAGTATAGTTAAGTCCGGCCAAAATAGGAACTTCACCTAAGTCTTCCACCACTCCAGATTCTGCATCAATACGATATAAATGATTTGTTCCTTTTTCTACAGTATATAATTTATTATCAGCCGCATTAAATGCCCAATCGTGAATTTTAATGGATTTGCTCAAGGTGCTAGCCCCCAGATATTGTAAATAATTGTTTGATTCAGGATTTAAATCAACACTATAATAAGTGCTAGAACCAGCTCTAAAGTAGTATATACCATCTATAGATATATCTCCAACATATTTATTTCCATTATTGGGCAATTCTGGTATGGTATATACATCGGTACTAAAATCCTTTCCGATTCTCACTAACGAAATTTGGGGCGTACTTAAATAACCCCACAGGTATCCATCGGCAGAATTATATGCAGCACCATTAATATTGCCAGAGGTAATATTAGGAGCCACCAAATATGAACTCCCTGATGCCAAATCCAAAGCATAGACATCATTATATTGAAATAAATAAGCATTGAAGTCACAATCAAAAGGTTCCGATTGTGAACTTGCTTCGAAGCTTCCTAAAGCTAGAAAAATAAAAACTGTAATATATTGAACATTAAATTTTATTAAGTATTTTTTTTCCATAATTCCTACGATTTGGTTTTTAAACATGAAAACAAACCTACAGAGTTTGTGTGAAGATTTTTCCTACAAAACACTAAGGTGTAGTTATAACATGTTCAATTACAATTTATTGTCGATAAATGGTTAAAATCGGTAAACTACATTCATTATAAAAGATCAAGAAATTTGCAATTAAAACAGTATATATTTATTAATACCATTTTAAATTCCCATTTCCTTTTGTTACTTTGCAATTACTATTTAGATACTAAGTATGCAAAACATAACCAGGTTATTTGATTTTCCACAATATCAATTGGAAAAATTCAATCTTAAAGAATCGTTGGTAACCAAATATAACGGTAAATGGACCCCCACCTCTACCCAAGAATATGTGGATAAAGCAAATGCCATAAGTCGTGGGTTGTTAAAACTGGGTGTTAAACCAAACGACAAAATTGCTGTTATTTCCATGACCAATAGGACAGAATGGAATATCATGGACATTGGCATTCTCCAGCTTGGAGCCCAAAATGTTCCCATCTATCCAACAATATCTGAAGATGATTATGAATATGTACTAAATCACTCAGAGGCTAAATATTGCTTTGTTTCTTGTTCTGAAGTTTTAAAGAAAGTACTATCCATAAGCTCCAAACTTAAAAAATTAAAAGACGTCTATTCTTTTGATGACCTATCTAATTGCAGTAATTGGGAAAAAGTCCTGGAATTGGGGTCTGATACATCCAATCAAAAAGAAGTAGAAAAATTAAAAGCTGCGGTTCAGCCAGAAGATTTAGCTACAATAATATATACATCTGGTACTACTGGTAGGCCAAAAGGTGTAATGTTATCCCATAACAATTTGGTAAGCAATGCGTTAGAAAGCTCTAAGCGTCTTCCAATAGAAAATGGCAATGTGAGAGCTTTAAGTTTTTTACCAGTTTGTCATGTTTATGAACGTATGTTGATGTATTTATATCAATATCAAGGAGTATCCATTTATTTTGCCGAATCCATGGATAAAATAAGTGACAATCTTAAAGAAACTGCACCACATGTAATGACCGCCGTTCCAAGATTACTTGAGAAAGTATATGACAAAATCATTGCCAAAGGAACTGAACTTAAGGGAATAAAAAAGAAACTGTTCTTTTGGGCTGTTGAAGTGGGATTAAAATATGAACCTTACGGTCAGAATGGTTGGTTATATGAAAAGAAGTTGTCCTTGGCACGTAAACTAATTTTTAGCAAATGGAAAGAAGGTCTTGGAGGTAACCTGTCGCTGATAGCCTCTGGTAGTGCAGCCTTACAACCAAGATTGGCAAGAATATTTAACGCAGCAGAAATGGGTGTCATGGAAGGTTATGGCCTTACTGAAACGTCCCCTGTGCTCAGCGTTAATGATATGCGGAAAAAAGGATTTAGAATAGGAACCGTTGGAAGACCTTTGGACAGAACTGAAATAAAAATTGCTGAGGATGGTGAGATTTTGGCCAAAGGCCCCCAAGTAATGATGGGTTATTATAAAGATCCAGAGAAAACATCAGAAGTAATGACCGATGACTATTTTCATACGGGAGATATTGGAGAAATTGATGAAGATGGTTTTCTTAAAATTACAGATCGCAAGAAACAGATGTTCAAAACATCCGGCGGCAAGTATGTTGCTCCGCAATTATTGGAAAATAAGTTTAAACAATCCCGCTTCATTGAACAAATAATGGTTGTGGGCGAAGGTGAGAAAATGCCTGCAGCTTTGATTCAACCAAATTTTGAGTTTTTATATGAGTGGGCAAATCGTCATAATATTACTCTAGGGGAGAATTCAGATATTGTTCATAATGAAAGAGTTTTGGCTCGCTACCAAGAAGAAGTCGATATTGCCAATGAGAGTTTCGCCAAATGGGAGAAAGTAAAGCAATTTAGATTAACCCCGGATGTATGGAGTGTGGACGAGGGACACCTGACCCCTACCATGAAACTTAGACGTAAAATTATTAAAGAAAAATATCTTGCTTTATACAATGATATTTATGGACATTAATTGTTCCGTTATAGTCTAACTCCCAAAAACCCCCATTCCATAATCATACATTTTCATTTAGTCGATTTTTCTTAAATTTATTATGCATGCATAATAAATTTTTTATATATTTGAAAGATTGAAAACCGACCATATGAAAGAAATGACGATAGATTATGCTCTTAGAGCTACATGGCAGGCAGTATCTAAAATGTATAATGAAGAAGCCAAGAATTTTGATTCTACAATGGCCGTTGGTTTTACACTGCTCAGCATAAGTCGTTCAATGGGAACTCCCTCTACGGCATTGGGGCCCAAAATGGGAATGGAGGCAACCAGCTTGTCAAGGATTTTAAAAAGAATGGAGGAAAAAGGGTTTATTTATCGTAAGCCAAACCCAGAAGATGGGCGAGGGGTTTTAATTCATCTTACTCCCCTTGGATTGCAGAAAAGGGAGGATTCAAAAAACGCTGTTTTACGTTTTAATGACGCCATAAAAGAGAATGTTTCCGAGGAAAAATTAGATACCTTTTTTGAAGTAATAGAAACCATCAATAAGGTAATTTCAGAAAAAGAGATTTTTACAAAAACAACAACCGATTAATTATAAAATGAAAAGACATATTAATAAAGTAGCTGTTATTGGTTCAGGTATCATGGGGAGCGGCATTGCTTGTCATTTTGCCAATATTGGTGTAGAAGTATTGTTATTTGACATTGTTCCCAGGGAACTCAATGACAAAGAAAAAGCGAAAGGACTTACTTTAGAGGATAAAGCGGTGCGTAATCGTTTGGTGAACGATTCGCTTACAGCCGCATTAAAATCCAAACCCTCTCCTATTTATCATCAGAAATTTGCAAATAGAATTACCACGTGCAATCTTGACGATGATATTGCAAGAGTTGCGGAAGTGGATTGGATTATTGAAGTGGTGGTAGAGCGATTAGATATCAAAAAGAAGGTATTTGAAAGCTTAGACAACCATCGAAAGAAAGGTACTTTAATTACGTCTAACACATCTGGTATACCTATTCATTTTATGAGTGAGGGAAGAAGTGATGATTTTCAAAAACATTTCTGTGGAACACACTTCTTTAACCCAGCGCGCTATTTAAAGTTGTTTGAAATTATTCCTGGACCTAAAACTTCCAACGAAGTATTAGACTTTTTAAACGGATATGGGGAGCAGTATTTGGGCAAAACTTCGGTTATTGCCAAAGACACTCCAGCCTTTATAGGAAACAGAATTGGAATTTTCAGCATTCAAAGCCTTTTCCACGCTGTCAAAGAAATGGGAATGACCGTAGAAGAAGTTGATAAATTGACCGGTCCCGTAATTGGTAGACCAAAATCCGCTACATTCCGTACAGTAGACGTTGTTGGTTTGGACACCCTAGTACATGTTGCCAACGGAATCCATGAAAATTGTAAAAATGATGAACGTTTAGACCTTTTTGAATTACCGGATTTTATTAAAACCATGTCAGAAAATAAATGGCTTGGCAGTAAATCTGGTCAAGGATTCTATAAAAAGGTAAAAGGTGAAGGTGGGAAAAGTGAAATATTGACATTGGATTTAGATACGATGGATTATCGTTCTAAGAAGAGTGCAAAATTTGCCACATTAGAGCTCACCAAAACCATTGATAAAGTTGTGGACCGTTTTCCTATTTTGATAAATGGAAAAGATAAGGCCGGAGAGTTTTTTAGAAAAAGTTTTGGGGCTTTATTTGCCTATGTATCGCATCGTATTCCTGAAATAACGGATGACCTATATAAGATTGATGATGCCATGAAAGCCGGTTTTGGATGGGAGCATGGGCCTTTTCAAATATGGGATGCCATTGGTAAGGAAAAAGGATTGGAGTTAATAAAGGCAGAAGGGCTAACCGCAGCCGATTGGGTTAAGGAAATGAAAGAGCCTTCTTTCTATTCTGTAAAAGACGGTGCCACTTACTTCTACAATATTCCTAAGAAAGGAATGGAGAAAGTTCCTGGACAGGACTCTTTTATTATTTTGGATAATATTAGAAAATCCAAAGAGGTATTTAAAAACAGTGGTGTTGTAATCGAGGATTTAGGAGATGGAATCTTAAATGTTGAATTCCAATCAAAAATGAACACCATTGGAGGTGATGTTTTGTCAGGTTTAAATAAAGGTATAGATTTGGCCGAAAAGGACTTCCAAGGTCTTGTAGTTGGTAATCAAGCTGCGAACTTCTCTGTTGGAGCCAATATTGGAATGATTTTCATGATGGCCGTAGAACAAGAATATGATGAGTTAAACATGGCCATTAAAATGTTCCAAGATACGATGATGCGTATGCGATACTCTTCTATTCCTACGGTTTCTGCCCCCCATGGAATGTGTCTTGGTGGTGGTTGTGAACTATCACTTCATGCAGATAAGGTAATTGCCGCAGCAGAAACATATATTGGTTTGGTAGAGTTTGGAGTGGGTGTTATTCCTGGTGGTGGTGGTTCAAAAGAATTTGCCCTTAGAGCTTCCGATTCGGTTAGAAAAGGGGATGTAGAACTAAATATACTTCAAGAATACTTCTTAACGATAGGTATGGCAAAGGTATCTACCTCCGCCTACGAAGCCTATGATTTGGGAATCCTTCAAAAAGGAAAAGATCTTGTTGTGGTAAATAAAGACCGACAAATAGCAACTGCAAAGGCACATGCTAAGTTAATGGCAGAAGCTGGCTATACAAAACCTGTAAAAAGAAAAGACGTAAAAGTATTGGGTAAACAAGCATTGGGAATGTTCTTGGTAGGTACAGATGCTATGGAAGCCAGTAGATATATAAGTGAGCATGATCATAAAATTGCAAACAAATTGGCATATGTTATGGCAGGTGGTGACCTATCTGAACCTACTTTGGTGACCGAACAATATTTATTGGATTTGGAACGTGAAGCATTCTTATCACTTTGTACCGAACGTAAAACATTGGAACGAATTCAACACATGCTAAAAACAGGGAAACCTTTAAGAAATTAAAAAAATGAAAACAGCATATATAGTAAAAGCATATAGAACAGCGGTGGGTAAGGCCCCAAAAGGAGTTTTTAGGTTTAAAAGAACCGATGAATTAGCTGCTGAAACCATCGAGTATATGATGAAGGAGCTTCCTCAATTAGATAAAAAACGCATTGATGATGTTATTGTTGGCAATGCAATGCCGGAAGGCTCCCAAGGGTTGAACATGGCCCGCTTAATCTCTTTAATGGGATTGGATATTGTTGATGTTCCCGGTGTTACGGTAAATCGTTTTTGTTCTTCAGGAATCGAAACCATTGGCATAGCAACTGCAAAAATTCAGTCAGGAATGGCAGATTGTATTATTGCTGGTGGAGCAGAAAGTATGAGCTCTGTTCCTATGACGGGATATAAAACAGAATTAAATTATGATTTGGCCAAATCTGGACATGAAGATTATTATTGGGGAATGGGAAATACAGCTGAGGCTGTCGCCAATGAGTTTAAAGTATCTAGGGAAGATCAAGATGAGTTTGCCTACAACTCTCATATGAAAGCATTGAAAGCACAGGCGGAAAACCGTTTTCAGGATCAGATTGTTCCCATTGATGTGGAACAGGTATATGTTGACACCAACGGAAAAAAGGCAACAAGAAAGTATACGGTTACTAAAGATGAAGGACCAAGAAAAGGAACTTCAATTGAGGTTCTTAATAAATTACGTCCTGTTTTTGCCGCTGGTGGAAGTGTAACTGCTGGGAACTCCTCTCAAATGAGTGACGGTGCCGCGTTTGTCTTGGTTATGAGCGAGGACATGGTAAAAGAACTAAATATTGAGCCTATTGCACGTTTGGTAAACTATGCAGCAGCTGGTGTTGAGCCTCGCATCATGGGAATTGGTCCGGTAAAAGCTATCCCAAAAGCTCTAAAACAGGCTGGTTTAAAACAAGATAATATTGAATTAATTGAGCTTAATGAAGCTTTTGCATCACAATCCTTGGCTGTTATGCGCGAATTAAATTTGAATCAAGATATTGTAAATGTAAATGGTGGTGCCATTGCCTTGGGACATCCTTTAGGTTGTACCGGAGCAAAATTATCTGTCCAATTATTTGATGAAATGAGAAAAAGAAATATGCAGGGCAAATACGGCATGGTAACCATGTGTGTGGGAACGGGTCAAGGTGCTGCAGGAATCTATGAGTTTTTGAATTAAAGGGTTATATAAAATTTTATACAAATGAGTACAGATACAATAAATAAAGAGATTTTACGAGGAGGTCAATTTCTCGTAAAAGAAACTAAATGCGAGGATATTTTCACTCTTGAGGATTTAACCGAAGAGCATAAAATGATGCGCGATTCAACAAAAGAATTTGTTGATAGGGAATTGTGGGCACATTGGGAAAAATTTGAACATAAGGACTATGCTTATACAGAGGAATGTATGCGTAAGGCCGGGGAACTGGGTTTGCTAAGTATCGCAGTACCCCAAGCGTATGGTGGCATGGGAATGGGATTTGTTTCCACTATGTTGGTCTGTGATTATATTTCTGGTGCTACTGGTTCCTTTAGTACGGCCTTTGGTGCTCATACTGGCATTGGAACTATGCCCATAACACTCTACGGAACTGAAGAACAAAAACAAAAATATGTTCCAAAATTGGCTTCTGGAGAATGGTTTGGAGCCTATTGCTTAACGGAACCTGGAGCTGGCTCAGATGCTAATTCTGGTAAGACAAAAGCAGTTCTATCAGATGATGGAAAGCACTACAGTATTACGGGTCAAAAAATGTGGATTTCCAACGCCGGTTTTTGTAACTTATTTATTGTTTTTGCCCGTATTGGTGATGACAAAAACATAACTGGGTTCATTGTTGAAAACAATCCAAAAAATGGAATTACTTTAGGGGATGAAGAGAAAAAACTAGGGATACACTCCTCCTCTACCCGTCAGGTATTTTTTAATGAAACCAAGGTTCCCGTGGAAAATATGCTTTCAGAGCGTGGAAATGGCTTTAAAATTGCCATGAACGCCCTAAACATTGGTAGAATTAAATTGGCAGCTGCCTGTTTGGATGCCCAACGTAGAATCATTGGTGAAGCTGTAAATTATGCCAATGAAAGAATTCAATTTAAAACTCCAATTATAACTTTTGGTGCTATAAAATCTAAGATAGCAGAAATGGCAACTGCATGTTATGCAAGTGAATCTGCAAGCTACAGAGCTGCCAAAAATATTGAAGACAGGATTTCCCTTAGGGAAGCAGCAGGAAATTCACACCAAGAAGCAGAACTAAAAGGTGTTGAGGAATATGCAATTGAATGTTCCATTCTAAAGGTGGCAGTTTCAGAATTGGTCCAATTTGTCTCAGATGAAGGCATTCAAATTTTTGGGGGAATGGGCTTTAGTGCAGATGCCCCAATGGAAAAAGCATGGAGGGATGCACGTATTTCTAGAATATATGAAGGCACCAATGAGATAAACAGAATGCTTTCTGTTGGTATGTTGGTCAAAAAAGCAATGAAAGGGCATGTTGATTTATTGGGCCCTGCAACAGCCGTTGGTGAAGAATTAATGGGAATCCCTTCTTTTGACACTCCAGACTTTTCAGAGTTGTTTGCAGAAGAGAAAGACCTTGTTGCAAGACTTAAAAAAGTATTCTTAATGGTGGCAGGAAGTGCTGTACAAAAGTTTGGTCCTGAACTGGAACAACATCAACAATTAATGATGGCTGCCTCAGATATCCTCATTCAAGCTTACATGGTGGAATCCACAATTCTTAGAACAGAAAAGAATGCAAAACGTTTTGGTGAGGAAGCCCAGGCTGCACAAATAGCCATGTCCAAACTATATCTTTACAATGCAACGGATATAGTAGTTAAAAAAGGAAAAGAAGCTATCGTTTCATTTGCTGAAGGAGATGAACAACGTATGATGTTAATGGGACTTAAACGTTTCACAAAATATACCAACAACCCTAATGTAGTGGCTTTACGCACACAAATTGCTGATAAAGTAGCTGCAGATAATGGTTATACCTTTGACTAATTCAAGTAAGTGCTTTAAGTTTTGAAGCTGAATTTGAGAAACGCTCCCTTTGGGAGCGTTTTTTTGTTTACCCTATTCCCGCATAGATTCCAATATTTTTTCTTCTCCCTCTTTTTTAGAGAAGTTTACAGCGCATTCTATCAATGCCAAATGAGAATATGCCTGTGGAAAGTTTCCCAATAACCTTTTAGTTTTAAAATCAATATCTTCGCTAAACAATCCTAAATGATTGCTATAGCTCAATAATTTATCGAATTGTGCCATTGCTTTTTCTTCCTCCCCAATTTTAAAAAGGCTGTTTATAAACCAAAAGGTACAAATGGTAAAAGATGATGAGGGCAATCCAAAATCATCCTCATTTTTATACCTATACAATAACCCATCATTGCTTAATTCCGCCTCAATTGCCTTAACAGTGCCCACATATCTTGGGTCCTTGGCATTAATAAATCCATAAGGTTCCATTAATAGTACAGAGGCATCCAAATGTGAAGAACCATAGGACTGTACAAATGCATTTTTCTTTTTGTTCCATGCATTTTCATGAATATCTTCTCTAATTTCTTTCTCCAATAGGGTCCACTTCTCAATTTTTACAGATTTCCCAAGAATCTTGGCCACTTTTATTGCTCTGTCAATAGCTACCCAGCACAAAACCTTTGAGAACGTAAAATGCCTGTCCTCTGCCCTAAATTCCCAAATACCTTTATCCGCTTCTTTCCAATGGTTTCCTACAATCCAAACAATTCCCTTTGTAATGCCCCATAGTTCTTCACCATTCTCAATGTCCATACTAAACTTAGCCAACTGTTCATAGATGACATCCATTAGAATGCCATAAATATCATTCTGCTTTTGTTTATAGGCCGCATTTCCAACACGGACGGGCTTTGACCCTTTATAGCCGCTCAGATGCTCCAAAGATACTTCTGTAAGTTTCTTTTCTTTATTGATACCGTACATTATTTGTAGTTTTTCATCCTTATCGGGAATAAGGTCAATGATAAACTGCAAATATCGTCTAGCAATATTTTTATGCCCTAGTTCGGACATTACCTTTATAACCATAGAGGAATCCCTTATCCAACAAAAGCGGTAGTCCCAATTACGAACTTCACCAATTGTTTCTGGCAATGAGGTGGTAGCAGCGGCTAAAACAGCCCCCGACTTATCATAGCTCAACAGCTTTAATGTAATGGCACTGCGCATAATTTGGTTATTGTATTTTTTATAATTGGGTGTCTTATTTACCCAATTTAACCAATAGACCTTAGTACGTTCTAATTCTAAATACAATTTACGGGTAGATGGCAATAAAATTTTCTCATTGTAACCAAACAGAAAATAACCATCCTCTGTCACCTCCATTTCCCTACCTTCAACAACTGCATTTTTGTTATACGAGGTGTACAGGAATACCGTATCAAATTTTTCTCCCTCCGTAAGGCTTACCACAAAATTATGTTTAACATAGGTCTTTGTCTCTCCTGTGGCATACTCCAGTCTTGGGTCATATTTTACACTGAATTTAGGCCTGCCTGATATATGTTTAATGTACCTAACCACCTCTGGAGGAGACTGATAGCCTCCATTTTCCTTGTAGTACCTAGGCATAAAATCATGTACTTCAAAAATATTTTTACCCTCAGAAAAAATAGTGATCAATATTGCGCTATCCTTTTTATATCGTTGCTCTATTGAATAATTTTCTCCAACATTGATTTCAAAACTCCCGCCAATTTCTTCATCAAGAATTTTAGCAAAAACCGAGGATGAATCAAACTCTGGTAAACAACACCATTCCAAAGACCCAGTTTTAGAAATCAATGCTGCACTCCTACAATTTCCAATAATTCCGTAATCCAAATTATTCATACACGCAATATCCTTAATTCTTTTTCTATTAATTTTTTATGCCATCAATTTTGCCGAAATTTAGAGAAATTAATTTCAAGAAAGGTCAAAACATATCCAATTTATGGGGAAAACTATCATAATCTCAAACAGATTACCCGTTCAATTACAAATTCATAATGGTTCTATAACCGCAACACCGAGCGTAGGTGGTTTGGCAACTGGTATGAAATCTGTGCACAAAGGGGGTGAAAGTCTTTGGATAGGATGGTCCGGGCTTACTGATGAAGAAATACCACAAATTCTTGCTCCCGCCATTGACAATGCCCTAAAAGAGCAAGGCTGTGCAAAAGTAAAACTAACGCAAAATGATATAGATGGATATTATTTTGGTTTTAGTAACCGTACCATTTGGCCACTGTTCCATTATTTTCTTGAATACTCTGAGTTTGAACTAAATTTCTGGGAATCGTATAAATCGGTCAATCAAAAATTTGCCGATGCCATTATTGAGCAATCGGATGAAGATGATATTATTTGGGTTCATGACTATCAACTAATGCTTGTGCCACAACTGGTCAAGGAAAAAAGGCCAAACGCCAGTATTGGTTTTTTTCTACATATCCCATTTCCATCCTATGAAATATTTAGAACACTGCCTTGGCGTCAAGAATTGTTGCAAGGTTTGTTAGGGGCAGATTTAATAGGTTTCCACACCTATGATTATGAAAGACATTTTTTAAGTTCTGTAAGACGTTTGCTGGGGCTGGAAGTAAGTTTTAATGATATTTATCTAGAGAACAGGACAATAAAAGTTGATTCTTTCCCAATGGGGATAGATTATAAAAAGTTCAGTGAGTCTGCCCAATTACATGATGCAAATAAAAAAGATAAACGTTCAGATTTTCAAAAAAGATTGGACCAACACAAAGAATCCTCTCCAGATACAAAATTAATAGTCTCCATTGATAGGTTGGATTATAGTAAAGGTATTGCCAAGCGCATCAATGCCTTTGAATATTTTTTAAATAAATACCCGGAATATAAAGAAAAGGTTCGCCTTATTATATTGGCGGTGCCCTCCCGTTCCAATGTGCCACAATACCAATTGCTTAAACGTGAAGTAGATGAACTAGTTGGACGAATAAATGGAGAGCTATCCACGGTAAACTGGACACCCATTTGGTATTTTTACAGATCACTCCCTTTTGAAAACCTAATAGATTTATATACCTCCAGTGACATTGCTTGGTTGACACCCCTTAGGGATGGAATGAACTTGGTTGCCAAAGAATATATTGCCACGAGAACGGATAAGACCGGTGTTCTTATTTTGAGTGAAATGGCAGGTTCCGCTTACGAAATGAATGAAGCCCTATTAATTAACCCAAACAATTTTGAACAACAAGCGGATACTCTAAAAATGGCCATTACCATGCCTGTTGAGGAACAAATACGCCGAAATACTTTATTACAAAATAGATTAAGTAGGTACAATGTGGAAACTTGGGCCAATCATTTTATGGAAACTCTTGTCAACCAAAAAAATGGAAACAATGATTTTGTTTCAAGAAAAATGAACGATTCCATTTTAAGCGCTGTTACCAAGGATTACAAAAAAGCCAAAAAACGGTTGTTATTTTTAGATTACGACGGCACGCTCGCAGGCTTTCACAAAGACCCACAGAAAGCCTCTCCAGATGAGGAACTTTATAACCTTTTGGATGTGTTGCACAATCAAAAAGATACAACTCTTTTCTTGATCAGTGGTCGTGATAAACAAACATTCACCAAATGGTTCCTGCCTAAAAAGTACAATATGATTGTAGAACATGGTGTTTGGATTTCCCGCAATGGTGAAGAATTTAAGCTTTTAGAAAAAGTAAATGGGGATTGGATGGAAAAAATTCAACCCGTTTTGGATTCTTTTGTCGACCGTACCCCAGGATCATTTATTGAGCAAAAAAATTATTCTCTGGCCTGGCATTATAGAAATACCGACCCAGATTTTGGTGCCAAAAGAGCAAATGAACTCAACGAAGTTCTAACTGGTCTAATTGGAAACGATGATATAAGTGTTCTAAATGGTAACAAAGTAATGGAGGTAAAAAGTAGTAATGTAAACAAAGGAAGAGCCTCTGTGCGAATGCTGGGAGAAGATGCTTATGATTTTGTTTTTGCAATAGGTGATGACTGGACAGATGAATACATGTTCCAAGAACTTCCAGAAAGTACGGTAACCGTTAAAGTGGGAGTGCAAAAAACACAAGCAAAATATTTTGTGGAAAACACTAAAAAAGTAAGGGAACTTTTGAAGCAGTTTACAAAGTATTGACTAAAATTAGTATGGCATAAGACAAATGAAATTTCTTCACAACATTAGTAGGATAGAGGCTTTTAGTGATGCAGTTTTTGCGTTTGCGGCAACGTTAATGGTTGTTTCCTTGGAAGCTGTGGATGGGTTTTCTGTATTACACATAAGTTTTACAGCCTTTATAGGTTTTGCCATTAGCTTTTTCGTGTTGATCATGCTATGGAAAATGCATTATAATTTTTTTAGAAGAACAAATTATATAGACAATTGGATCATCGCGTTTAACTCTGTTTTGCTGTTTGTGGTCCTATATTATGTCTTTCCATTAAAATCCATGATTGGTTCCCTAACAAATTTATTTTTTAGAAATGGTGGGGGCATGACCAAAAATGAACTCGTTCAATTGTTTTTACTCTATGGGGTGGGTTTCTTTTTAATTTTCCTATGCATTTCTCTAATGTATTATAGAGCCTATAAAAGAAGTAAGGAAATAGACAATGCACTAACCCTATTGTTCTATACTAGGCATTTTGCCATTTTTTGTGGGGTTGCCGTCTTATCAATTCTACTTTCGGTATCAGAATTTGGATTAATTATTGGCGCTCCAGGATTCATCTATTCCTTAATTGGTCTTTTTTGCTATCTCCATGCCAAACAATTCAATAAAAAACACAACACTTTAATATAATGAAAAAAACACTTTTTTTAATTTCTTTACTAGCGACCGTAAACTTATTTTCACAGACAGATAGTCGAATTTATGACATTATAAATAGCGTTTCAGCGGATCGAATAGAAAAGGACATTACTACACTTGCCAATTTTGGAACTCGCCATACTCTGAGTGATACCATTTCTGAAACCAGAGGTATTGGAGCTGCTAGAAGATGGATAAAGTCAGAATTTGAAAAAACATCAACAGATTGTGGAGGTTGCCTGGATGTTTTTTACCAAAAGGATTTTATAAAAAAAGGGGATAATGCAAGAATTGTGCATGATGTCTGGGTGGTAAATGTTGTTGCCGTTCAACATGGCACAAAATATCCAAACCGTTTCATAATCATGAGTGGGGATATAGATTCCCGTGTAAGCGACCCCACAAATTTCACCTCCGATTCACCGGGGGCCAATGACAATGCCAGTGGCATGGCAGGAACCATGGAAGCCGCCCGCGTACTTTCCAAGTATAAGTTTGAGAACAGTATTATTTACACCGGTATTTCTGGTGAAGAGCAAGGTTTATATGGCGGTAAGGGTCTCGCGGCATATGCTAAAGAAAAAGGTTGGGAAATCATCGGCATTCTTAACAATGATATGATTGGAAACATCAAAGGTGTGGATGGTATAGTGAGCAATGTGGATTTTAGAATATTCTCCGAACCTGTTCCGCCTACAGAAACGGAACAAGAAAGACGTGCAAGACGTTTTTATGGAGGGGAAGTGGATGGTATATCCAGACAATTGGCCCGCTATGTCCACAAAACTACGAAAACATACATGCCAGAAATGAACCCCATGCTTATATACAGATTGGACAGGTTTGGTCGTGGTGGCCACCATAGACCTTTTAATGATGCTGGCCATGCTGGAATTCGTATTATGGAAGCGCATGAAAATTACACGCAACAACATCAAGATATTCGTGTTGAGGACGGAATTGAATATGGTGATGTACTAAAGCATGTAAACTTTGCTTATGCCAAAAAGCTCACAGCGGTCAACGCCATTAATCTGGCATCCATAGCATGGGCTCCCCCCGCTCCCAAAGAAGTTAAAATTGGAGGTATTGTAGAACCTTCTGCCAAATTTGAATGGAGCAAGGTAGACGGAGCTATTGGGTATAAAATCTATTGGCGGGACACCACTTCCCCAACTTGGGACAATAGCAGATATGTAGGTAATGTAACCGAATATACTTTGGATGGCATAGTGATTGATAATTTCTTTTTCGGAATTGCAGCTGTCGGAGAAAATGGCCATGAAAGCTTAGTAGTATTTCCTAATAAAATATTGAGATAATGATAAAAAAAATTCTTTTTACCTTCCTAATGGGAACTGTTTTGGTTGCCAAAGCCCAAGAGCCCAAATTCACAGAACAAGACACCTTAAGAGGAAGTATTACTCCAGAACGTGCCTGGTGGGACCTTACTTATTACCATTTGGACATTGAAGTGAATCCTGATGAGAAATTTATTTCGGGCACCAATACCATTCGCTATACGGTGCTGGATAAGAACCAAGTACTTCAGATAGATTTGCAACCCCCTATGCAGATTGACAAAGTCACTCAAAATGGTAAAGAATTAAAAGTGGAGTCCAATATTAACGCCCATTTTATCTCTCTAAAAAAGAAGCAAAAAGTAGGTGAAACCTATGAAATTATTGTGCATTATTCTGGGCATCCAAAAGAGGCAGTCCGTGCTCCATGGGATGGCGGGTTTTCTTGGAAAAAAGATAGTAATGGCAAAGATTTTATAGCCACATCTTGTCAAGGATTGGGAGCCAGCGTTTGGTGGCCAAATAAGGACCATATGTATGATGAAGTGGATAGTATGGACATAAGTGTCACCGTGCCCAAGGGTTTAATGGATGTCTCCAATGGAAGACTTATAAAAGTGGAGGAGCACCAAAGCACTACCACCTATCACTGGGCAGTGGAAAACCCTATAAATAATTATGGGGTGAATGTAAATATTGGTGACTATGTATATTTTGGGGAGAAATATAAGGGTGAAAAAGGCCCATTGGACATGGACTACTATGTACTAAAGGATAACCTCGAAAAAGCACAGGAACAGTTTAAGCAGGCTCCTTTAATGATGGAAGCTTTTGAACATTGGTTTGGCCCCTACCCTTTTTATGAAGATAGTTTTAAACTAGTGGAAGTTCCATATCTGGGCATGGAACACCAAAGTTCTGTTACCTATGGGAACCAATATGGCAATGGGTATTTGGGGCGTGACCTTTCTGGCTCTGGCTGGGGTCTAAAGTTCGATTATATTATCATCCATGAAGCAGGCCATGAATGGTTTGCAAACAACATTACCTATAAAGATGCAGCAGATATGTGGGTGCACGAAGGATTTACCATGTACTCGGAAAGCTTATATTTAGATTATCATTTTGGCACAAAAGCAGCTTCTGAATATATCCTTGGGGTTAGAAATAGTATTAGAAACAAAAGCCCTCTTATTGGTATTTACAATGTAAACAAAGAAGGTTCCGGCGATATGTACAATAAGGGTGCAAACATTCTCCACACCATAAGACAGTTAATAGAAGATGATGAAAAATGGCGCCAAATATTGCGGGGGCTCAACAAAGAGTTCTATCACCAAACAGTGACTACGGCCCAAATAGAAAATTACATAAGTAAAAAAACAGGAAAAGACCTAAGCGCCTTTTTTAACCAATATTTACGTTCAACCAAAATTCCTGTTTTGGAATATACTATAGAGGGCAATACCATCACCTATAGATATACCAATGTGGTAGAGGATTTTGATATGCCCGTTCGTGTTTTTACCGGAGATACAGAACACTGGTTATTTCCCCAAAAGGATGAAGCATGGAAAACAGAAAAATTAAAGGGTGATGTGGCATCTTTTAAGGTAGATCCTAATTTTTATATAGAAACAGAAAGGAGGTAAGCCTAAAAAAAATAAACGCACAAAGGTACGTTTATACAATTGTTGCAACACATTTTGAACATTGGGCATGGAAACAAACTTTACTTTTTAATTCTTACTTAATAAAAACATGGAAAAAACAGTTTCAGAAGCTATTTCTTACAGAAGATCTGTAAGAGTATATAAAAACGAATCCATTGATTCTAAAAAAGTAAGACAATGCATAGTTAATGCCTCCTTAGCTCCAACGAGCAGTAATCTTCAACTTTGGGAGTTTTATCACATTACCAATAAAGAAATATTAGGTGAAATGGCCAAGGCTTGTTTAAACCAGAGTGCGGCAAAGACCGCACAGCAACTGGTTGTTGTTGTAGCTCGTAAAGATTTGTGGCGAAAAAGAGCAAAAGCCAATATAAATTTTTTAAACAAGGTGTATGATAAAGAAGGTCTTAGTGATCGCGATTTGAAGCGAAAAAAAATGGCTTCTGATTATTATAGTAAATTGATTCCAACTATTTATACAGATTTTTTGGGAATACTAGGTTTCATTAAATATATTGTCTTTCAAATCATTGGTTTTTTTAAACCAACATATAGGCAAACCCGATTAAGTGATATGCGGATTGTAGCCCATAAAAGTGCTGGATTAGCCGCCGAAAACTTCATGATAAGTATGGCAGCAATTGGCTATGATACGTGTCCTATGGAAGGTAGTGATACCTTAAGGGTAAAAAGAATTTTAAAGCTTCCTACGAATGCAGAAATAACAATGGTTATTGCATGTGGAATAAGAGATGATAAAGGAATCTATGGACCACGTTTTAGAGTTCCATTTGATGAAGTATATCATGAAATTTAATTCATTTCTGTGCGTATTACATACTTGTCCTGTTAATTCAAAATATAAAGGAAAGCCTTATGAAGTGCCACCTCAAAAAAACAGACAAAATAAAAGAAACTTATCTGGAAATTTCAATTTTAAAAATACAATACAACCAGAATTAAAATAAGGAAAGCACAACAACATGTATAGCTCATTTCGGTGGAATTTCTTAAACAAAAATCCTTAACTTTAAGGAATAGTGAATCTAAGCGGATGATTTCGATTGGGATTCTCGTTAACAAAATACTAGTGTAAACCAAACAACCTTGAAGTCCATTAAACTATTATTTGCATTCCTTTTAGTCGGTTGTCTAATAAGCTGCCAAAGCAACATTGTTAAGGTTCCGGATTCCCCCTACCCTATTAGCAATGATTCCTTTACTATGGATACCATTGCACAAGGGTTTACCATTCCCTATGGAATAGCCATAGTTGAAGATAACGAATACTTCATCACAGACAGGATTGGGAAAATGTTCCACTTTAAAAATGGTACTAAAACCGAAATAACTGGAATGCCCCAAGTTGTAACTTTTGGCATCTCTGAATTACGTGCAATTTTACATGGTGGGCTTATGGATGTTAGTATTCATCCCAATTACCCAACCAACTCATGGATATATATTTCCTATTTGGATTCTGATGGTTTGGCAAAGGTATCTCGATTAAAAATACAGAACAATGCTGCTACCCAGTTAGAGACTATTTTCCAAACAAGAAAAACAAATTATACCGGTAACGGAATGCGGATAATTTGGGAGGATGACACCCATTTCTTTCTAAATGTTGGAAATTCCAATTTTTCAACGAGCACAAACCCAGTTTTAAATGCACAAGACCTAAATGACGATGCTGGTAAGATACATAGGTTAATGGAGGACGGGAGCATACCCTCCGATAATCCTATTTTTGAGGGTTTTACATCCCCCACAACCATTTGGAGTTATGGACATAGAGATGTACAAGGTTTATATTATGAGAAAACAACCCATACCCTGTTTGGAGTTGAGCATGGCCCCAAAGGAGGAGATGAACTCAATATCATTGAAAAGGGAAAGAATTATGGTTGGCCTCTTTTTTCTTATGGCATTAATTATGATGGAGCTACCGTATCCACAATTTCAAAAGACTCTGCTGCTGTCTTTACGGTGTTGCCAGAACATTACTGGACGGTTCCAACACATGATGGAGGACAAGCTGTTGCTCCTGCATGTTTATTAAAAGTAAATGGAAGTACTATTTCTGATTGGAATGACTATTTTCTTTTTGGTTCATTGGCATATAGAAGACTTATGAAATATAACCGTGAAACCAATGAAACATATGGCCTTGATATCGAAGGAAGGGTTAGAACACTAAAACAATTACCAAGTGGAGATATACTGGCTTTAATTGAACGAAACAATCTCAACCAAGCAAATGGACAAATAGTAAGAATAAAGAATTGAAAACAAGGTCTATACATTTTATTGTTTACACTATTGCATTCTATTAGAAACCCAACCAAAAACAGTGAAGATAAAAAGCAACTACTTCTTCCCTAACTATCCAATACAGCCAAAAATACCCCAATGAAAAAATACTTGCCAATACTTCTAATTCTTTCAACTATTAAACTAATATTTCAATGGCTTGGAAATCGGAACTACGGATTTCATCGTGATGAATTACTTCATTTATCAGTTAGTGAGCATCTAAATTGGGGATTTATGGAATTTCCACCGCTTATAGGTTTACTGGGGAAAATATCTTTTTGGCTTTTTGATTATTCTCTATTGGGAGTACGCTTTTTTCCAACTCTTGCCGGTGTTGGTATTCTAATTTTATGTTGTTTAATTGCTAAAGAGCTTGGTGGAAAAGCAAAAGCCATTTTACTTGCGGGTATATGTGTCTTGGCATTTCTTCCATTTTACAGAAACCATACCTTATTCCAACCCGTAGCTTTTGACCAATTATTCTGGACCTTAGGCTTTTACTTTGTCATTAAGTTTATCAACTCACAAAACAAAAAATTCCTTATCCTTTTAGGAATAACCTTAGGCTTTGGGTTAATGAACAAATACACTATACTAGTTTGGGCCTTTGGACTATTTGTTGGCTTATTTTTCCACCAAAAAGGAAGTGTGTTTAAAGGAAAATGGACATACATTTCGGCTTTAATTTCATTAATTATTTTCTTGCCAAATATTATCTGGCAAGTTCAAAATGATTTTCCACTCTTAAAACATTTACAAGCTCTTAATAAAACCCAATTGGATGATATGAATCCAATGGAATTCGGGCTTGAGCAATTAAACTTTCCATTTACACTTATTGTTAGCCTTTTTGGTTTGGGCGCATTTATAATAGATAAAAACTTAAAAAAATACAGAACAATTGGAATTGCATCGTTAGTTATTTTTTGTACCATGTGGCTATTAAACTCTAAAGCATATTATGTGTTTGCCATTTATCCGGTTCTTTTTGCTGGTGGTGCAGTGAAGTTAGAATCTTCATTGTCCAAAAAAAAATGGTATATATACGCAATTGCAGGAATTGTCCTGTTGCCTTCAATATATTTTATTCCGGAAGCAACACCTATTTTACCTATAGAAAAGTATGTTAAATATGCCCAACTTAAAGAGAAAAACGGAAGAATAGAATTAAAGGAAGATTATGCAGATATGTTTGGTTGGGAAGAACAAGTAAAATTAGTGGATAGTGTATACCAAACGTTAAGTCCTAAAGAAAAAAACAATTGTGTTTTATGGGCTGAAAACTATGGAGAGGCTGGTGCTCTCAAAATATTGGGAAAAAAATATAACCTTCCAAATCCAATTAGTAGACATGGAAGTTTTTGGACTTGGGGGTATGGAAAGATAGATGCTGATGTTTGGATTAGCCTGGGCAACGAAAAAACGTCTGTGGAACATGTATTTGAAGAAGTAATATTGGTGAAGACAATTACTCACAAATATGCAATTGACGAAGAAAATGGAATACCTCTTTTTATTTGTAAAGAGCCAAAAATTGATATCAAAAAATGGTGGGAAGGTTATGAAGAACATATATTTGATTGAAAGGTAAAGACACTACCATACCATATGCAATTAAGCGCTCATATGTTTACTAAATTAAAGCTCTTTGTCATTGCAATTATGGGGTTACAGTGAAAAAGTTTTTCAAACACATTTCCCAAAACAAAATAATAACCAAACCCTTGTATAAAAAAAGAGCCGGCTTAAAGCCGGCTCTTTTTTTCAAACTTAATTATTCCTTTTTTAATTAAAAGTAGCATTGGCCAAAGCAACCATTACAGCTTCTTCAGTCTCCTTTTGTCTATTATAACTAATGTACAAAGTCTGTTTTCCACTTAAGGCGGTTGTCAATGGAATTACAATGGGCGCTCCTTGTGGTCCCAATGGGGTATTTAAACTTCCGGAGCCAATTAATTCACCCTCGGCATTGTTTAAACGCACTTCAAAATCAAAACCAACTACCGGTGGTGCTTGCCACATGGACATTAAGGTAACAGCCTTTACACCAGACAAATCAATATCCTCCATTACAAACCATCCCGTTGCACTGTTCACTATGAGTAAATCCATCCCGTTATAGTTCATACTCATAAAACCTTCACTATCTGCACCTGGATCAAAAGAAACTGTATTGCTCGTTAAAGCAACTGTCTTAACTCCGGTCAAGGGTTTCACTCCATTTTCACCACCATCTGTATAACTGGCACTCAGTACCATTGTTGAACCAGAGTTACTTGCTTCCGGTACTATTTTTCCAGACAATGGCAAAGAAGCCTTTTTAGGTCTTGTATCGGCTAAGGATAAAATCCAATTGGCAATCTGCGCTTTTTCCTCTACAGTAATATCTGGATGAGCTGGCATGTTTACTTCTCCCCAAACTCCACTACCACCTTGAACAATCTTTTCTTGGATATACCTAAAATTACTGCTTCGTCTACCTGTTTGGTACTTCTTAGAAACCTCCAAATAGGACGGGCCTATGGATTTTTCATTCTCCTTATGACAAGATTTACAATCCATGGTCTGGGTCAATACTTTCCCAGCAATGGACGCAGAGGCTTGTTGATGTCCTACATTGGATAAAGAAGCCTCATCCATTCCTTCCATATAATTTACGGATACATAGACATTGGAATCATCAATTGTATCGGAACTACCATCATCGGTCACAGAAACCTTATACTCCACAGCCTGGCCTGGAATAAAGAAAGACTGATTACCTCCAACAATATCAATTTTGACTTCTGGTCTTGTGTTTCCAACAAAAATATTGGTTACCTCACTACTGGCAGAAGCTCCTTCATCATCTTTTGCTTCAACCGATATTTTATACTCTCCATTATCAGCATAGGTATAGGCAACTTCTGGTACATTGGTTTCCTTGGTTTCTCCATTTCCAAAATCCCAAACATAGGTTATATCGTTTCCTTCTAAATCTTCGGCCATAATCTTGGCGTTAATGGCCATTGGTGATTTACCAGAGGTTACATCAACCTCAACGCCTTCTATCACAGGAGGTCTGTTTCCTCCATTAAAATCAATATAGCTTAAACCAGAATCATCATTATTGGCAAACCAGCCACTACCGTATTCCAATAAATAAATTCTACCTTCTGGACCAACTTCCATATCTATTAAGTTATTTAACTTAATATCCGGGGCAAAAGGTTCCATTTTATTAAAATCTCCATTAGGGTCCAAGGTTACAGCTTTCATCCACCCACGAATCCACTCGTAGATAATTACTTTACCATCATAATAATCTGGTAGTCTGCTTTCTCCTTCAGGGTACATATCTGTATAATATACTGGCCCGGCCATAGCATTCCTACCTCCAGTCCCCACTCCAGGAAAATCACTGGAAGCTGTATATGGATACCAAATAAATGCTGATTTTGCAGATGGCAATTCGGTTAAACCTGTATTATTTCTAGAATTGTTCAGAGGTTTCTCTGGGTCAAAAGCCATTCCACTCTCTCCTGTTTCATAATTATATTCTCTATAGGCATAATTATCACCTATAAAATAGGGCCAGCCATAGTTACCTGCTTCACGAGCCTGTCCTACTTCATCGTACCCTCTGGGGCCGCGGGTTTCCAAACTGTCCGCACGGGCATCGGGCCCAACATCTCCCCAATATAAATTTCCATTCTTTTGATCCACTGAAATTCTATATGGGTTTCTATGTCCCATAGTATATATTTCTGGTCTTGATTTTGGCGTTCCCACTGGGAATAGGTTCCCTTCTGGAATATCATAACTACCATCCTCATTTACTTTTATACGCATAATTTTTCCTCGTAAATCGTTGGAGTTACCAGAAGAACGACGAGCATCAAATTGCTCATGTCCTGGGGTATCGTTTAATGGCGCAAAACCATTATTTACATATTTTTCTCCTTGCTCATTAAAAGGAGTTGAATTATCTCCTGCTGATAAATACAAAAGGCCGTCTCCCCCAAAGGCAATAGAACCTCCGGTATGGCAACAGATTTCCCTCTGGCTTTCAACCTCAAGAATAATTTGTTCGGAGCCCATATCAATGGTATCATTTTCAAATTTAAATCTGGACAATCTATTCACCCATTTATCCCCAGTAGGAGCATAATACATATAAACCCAATGGTTATTGGCAAAATCTGGGTCTTTTTGTAATCCCATCAACCCTTCTTCTGCATTCACCCCAGGAGTATTCAAGGTTTTATGGTACACATCCAAATAGCCCACCTGTTTTACCTCTTTGGTATCATGCTTATATAACATTATCTCTCCTCTTCTTTGGGCTACCAATACATCTCTGTTAGGTAGAATCGCCATTTCTGTAGGTTCATAAAAATCACCTACAACCAATTCTACTTTTGTAAAACGGTTTGCATCTGGTGGCACCATGGAAGTAGCTTTGGAGTAGTCCAATTTTAAATTATCACCAATTGCATATTGTATACCACCTAATAAGTGTTTTAGATAGTTTTCTTCTGTATAACTTTCCTCTGTGTGTCCTAAAGCTGTATAAAAGGCTCTCCCTCCATCAAACTCATGGTACCAGCTCATGGGATGAAAATCTCCATTTTCCCCACCTTCATAGGTACTTTCATCAACTGTAAGGATTACATTAACATCTGGATTAATTTTTTTGTAATTGTACATTTCATCGGCACGGTGCCAAATTGAATCTGTAAAAAAACTTGTTGCTGGGAAATTAGCATCTTTTATATGAAAATCCGCTTCGGGTGTTCCGGCTGGGTGACTTTGGAACCACGCTCCTGCCAATTTACCATACCAACCCCAAGAATATTCCGTATCAGCGGCAGCATGGACTCCTACGTAACTACCTCCTGCCTGTATGTAACGCTCAAAAGCAACTTCCTGTTTTATATCCAACACATCCCCGGTTGTGTTTAAAAAAATAACAGAGGCGTATTTTTCTAGATTTTCTTCACTAAAAGAATCGGAAATAGTTGTGGTATCAACTTCAAAACCATTTTCATCTCCCAATTTTTGAATGGCCGCAATACCATTGGGGATGGAGGCATGCTTAAAGCCCATTGTTTTGGAAAACACCAAAACTTTGGGTTTCCCCTCCCTTTTCTTACTACATCCAGCAAGTACAATAGCTAGACATCCAATAATGCACAAAACAATTCTCTTCATTCGTTCGGTTTTTTAAAATTTTAAGTCAGTTTTTGTTGATTTCGTATTAATTAAGATGAAAAAATAAGCATTTAAAAAAATTAAATTCTTAAAACTAATATAAAATTTATTTATTGTGTATAAAAAACACAATATAATTTTGCTTAGCCAAAAATTTAAATGGCCAGCACTATTCCATTTTTAAGAGCTTCATTGTATTTTTTCATATCAAATTGATACAGTTTAGGTGACCTGTGCTGTCCTATTTTTTTAACTTCTTTGGTATCCTTTATCAATTCTAATTTCAACAATTTTTTAGAAAAATTTCTACGGTCCAACTTTTTGTCCAATATGGTCTCGTATAAGGATTGAATTTCTGGGAGCGTAAATTTGTTTGGCAATAAATTATATCCTATTGGGATGTGGTACAAATTTATACGCATATTCCTAAGGGCATACGACAACATCTCATTATGATCAAATAAAAGTTTTGGAACTTGGTTTATATCTTGCCAAACTAATTCCTCGATGAAGTAATCGGTCATCAAATTAACTTGTGAATACTCTACAAGTGCATAGTATCCAATACTAATGGTTCGTTCATGCAACCAGCTATTCTTGGGAAGAAGATACCGATTATTCCCAGGGGAAAAAGAAAGGCCTTCCTTTTCCTTTCTCCTAAATTCACTATCTCCAAAAACATGGAATTGTTTTAGATAAAGTTTATCCAAGGATGTTTTCTCTTTGAGAATTCTGGTCGCAGCATTACTTAAGGTTTCCTTTTTCTTTATGAACCCCCCAGGCAATCCCCATCCATCCAATCCTCTCCATTTTGCCAACAATATTTTCAACTCTTTCCCATGATAGCCAAATATTGCACAATCAATTGTAAGGTTAGGAATATAATACTTGTCCCCGTTTTCCAGAAAATCATGAAATTCTTTTTCGGTTTTCATTCACTTAAAATTATACGTTTAAAACCTGCTTAAATATAATAACTTATTCCTGTTTACTTATTTTTACAGAATTGAAGACAAAACTAATGTCACTATTACCTGAGCTATATTTTAAAAATGATACGGAATGGCGTGCATGGTTACATGAAAACCATGAAACTTCCAAAGGTGTTTACCTAATTTTTTACAAAGTAGATCATCCTATGGAAAGTATGCGCTGGGAGGAAGCTGTAAAAGTTGCTTTATGTTATGGCTGGATTGACAGTACTGTTAAAAGTTTGGGGAACGGTAAGCGGCGTCAATATTTTTGTTCCAGAAACGATAGAAGTGTCTGGAGTAAAGTGAACAAAACTCATATTGAAGATTTGTTGAAAAATGAATTGATGCATCCAAGTGGTCTTGAGAAGATAAAATTGGCAAAGAGAAATGGTTCTTGGAAAGCACTGGATGATGTTGAAAATGGTGTTGTTCCCAAGGATTTAAAGGAGGCATTTAATAAAAATCCATTGGCCTATAAAAACTACTTGGGTTTTGCTCCTGGGTATCGCAAAAGTTATCTGTATTGGCTCAATCAGGCAAAAAGGGAAGAAACACGTTTAAAAAGAATATTGGAAATCGTTGCGTTATGTGAACAAAATGTAAAGTCTAGAAACAATTGGTAATTTCTACATCTGTTTTTAGAAATGAGTTATAAGATTTCTGTACCTTTAAGCGACTAATTAACTGAACCAATACTGATGAGAAAACTTCTTTCCTTGGTAATGCTTTTTGCATTCCTATCTATTACCGCACAACAATTTAAAATGGACATGGTCCAAGACATGAAGCCCAGAAATATTGGCCCTGCCGGTATGAGCGGTCGTGTTACGGCTATTGATGTGGTGCACTCCAACCCAGATATTATGTATGTGGGCACCGCCTCTGGTGGATTATGGAAATCTACCTCTGGGGGCATTAAATGGGAGCCTATTTTTGAAAAAGAAGTAACAGCTTCCATAGGGGCTGTTGCCATTCAACAATCCAACCCTTCTGTTATTTGGGCAGGAACTGGGGAAGGCAACCCCAGAAATAGTCTCAATGGTGGATATGGTATCTACAAATCTTTGGACGGTGGCAAAAGTTGGAAATCCATGGGGTTAGAGAAAACTAGACATATTCATAGGGTTATTATAGATCCTATGAACCCAGATATCGTTTATGTGGGAGCTATTGGCTCTCCATGGGGTGAACATCCAGAACGTGGGGTTTTTAAAACTACAAATGGTGGTGAAACTTGGGAAAAAGTACTTTTTGTAAATAACAAAACAGGGGTTGCCGATATGGTCATGGATCCCACCAATCCCAATAAATTGATAGTTGCCATGTGGGAACACAAAAGAGATCCTTGGTTTTTTAAATCCGGTGGTGAAGGAAGTGGCCTCTATATGACCCATGATGGGGGGGGGAATTGGAAAAAACTTTCTGATGAAGATGGCATGCCAAAAGGAGATTTGGGAAGGATTGGAATAGCTATTAGCAAAAACAAACCTAATGTAGTTTATGCACTTGTAGAAGCTAAAAAAAATGCATTGTACAAATCTGAGGATGGAGGTTTTAAGTGGAAAAAAACTAGCGATAAAGCTGATATTGGAAATAGACCCTTTTACTATTCGGAAATTTATGTAGATCCACAGAATGAAAATCGCCTATACTCTGTCTTTACGTATATAAACGTATCTGAGGATGGAGGAAAAAATTTTAAGCAGTTAATGCCCGCTTATGGAGTGGACAATGGAGTTCATCCAGATCATCATGCCTGGTGGATACATCCAAACAATGGTCAGTTTATGATAGATGGAAATGATGGAGGTTTAAACATTACCAAAGACGGTGGAAAAACATGGCGCTTCATTGGCAACCTTCCCGTGGCCCAATTTTATCATATAAATTATGACAATGAATATCCATATAATGTGTATGGAGGAATGCAGGACAATGGTTCTTGGAGAGGTCCTGCCTACGTTTGGCGGGCCCAGGGAATCCGTAATAGCTATTGGCAGGAAATTGCTTTTGGTGATGGTTTTGATGTGGTTCCAGATTTGGATGATTCCCAATATGGATATGCTATGAGTCAGCAGGGATTTGTATCTCGTTATGATTGGAAAACGGGCAATAATTATATTGTACGTCCTACTCCACCAGATGCTACCACTAAACTTCGATTTAATTGGAATGCTGGTATTGGCCAAGACCCATTTGATAACAGTACTGTATATTTTGGAAGTCAATTTGTTCATAAGAGTACGGATAAAGGATTAACGTGGGAAGTTATTTCCCCTGATTTAACCACTAATGACCCTGAAAAACAAAAGCAAAGTGAAAGTGGTGGATTGACCATGGACGCCACGGGAGCAGAAAACCATTGTACCGTTTTGGTGATAGAACCTTCCCCAGTAGAACAAAATATGCTTTGGGCAGGGACTGATGATGGTCGTGTACACTATACACAAAATGGAGGTGCAAATTGGATTGAGGTTACCCAAAACATAAAAGGGTTGCCCAAAGGCAGCTGGATTCCCCAAATAAAAGCTTCTAAAAAAAATAAAGGAGAAGCGCTTTTAATTGCAAATGATTACAGGCGTTTTAATTATACCCCTTATGCATATCGCACAAAAGATTATGGTAAAATCTGGACTCGCATTGTGGATGCCAATGACGTAAAAAGCTATGCTCTTTCTATCATTGAAGATCCAGAAAATTCAAATCTTATGTTTCTTGGGACCGATGATGGTCTGTACATTTCATTTAATGCAGGAGGTTCATGGCAAAAATGGACAGAAGGATTCCCTACAGTTTCTGTAAAGGATTTGGCAATTCATCCTAGGGAAAATGATTTGATTATTGGAACTTTCGGTCGCGCCGCATGGATTTTGGATGATATTCGTCCTTTACGTGCCTTGGCTGCTGACAACTCTATTTTTGAGAAAGAAATTGAGCTGTTTAGCCCTCCAGTGGCCTATCAAGCAGCATACCAACAACCCACAGGAAGTAGATTTGGTGGCGATGCCATATATAATGGTGAAAACAAAAAGGCCGGTGCCATGCTTACCTACTATCTAAAGGAAACTACAAAAAAAGAAGAAAAAGATAAAAAAGAGGAAGAGGAAGAGGAAAAAGAGGAATCTAAAAATGAAGACAATAAGCCAAAAGAAAAAACAAAAGACACCGTATTCTTTACGTTTTATGATGGTGACAGGTTGATTAGAACTTTGAAACAGAAAACACCGAAAAAACCAGGGTTTCATAGAATTTACTGGTATATGGATGAAAAAGGACCTGATAGACCCGCTAGAAAAATTAGTAAAAGAAAAACAGAACGAGGAGGGCTCAATGTAAAACCGGGAACATATAGCGTGAAAATGCTTTATGGTGATTTGGAAGAAGAAACTACAATAACTGTAAAAAGCGACCCTAGACTCAATGTATCTATAGCATCTATCAATGAAGTCTATGAAACCTCCAAGCAAATACAAGAATATACCCAAACTGCGGCCAATGCAGTGAAACAATTGGTAGAAAGCAAAAATGTGGCCGAGAAATATCAAAAAGAATTAAAGGAATTGGACAAGGATAAATTTAAAGACCAAATAAAAGCTTCTAAGGACATTGCTCAAGAAATAGATTCCATAGTGGCTCTATATATTGGAAAAGTGGATAAACGACAGGGAATTACAAGAAACCCAGAGATTACAGTTATACAGCGTATTAATAATGCCAATAGGTACACAGCTACAAGAAAAAGCGGTGTTACGGATACAGAAAAACGTTTAATAGAATTTGCAGAGGAAGAGTTAAAAAGTGCTTTACAAAAAACCAATGGCTTTTTTACCGATAAATGGAAAGCCTATAGGGAAACCATGGACCAACTAGAGGTTTCGCCATTTAAAGAAACGAAAATATTTAATATAGATTAGAAACAGAAAAACTATTAATTCTGTAACTTTAAACTCAATTAAAAACAATAGAAATGAGAAAATGGATATTTATTGAAATGTTGGTAGCCATGCTTATTGTAACATCTGGCTGCAAAGATTTTAAAAAAGGGGTTAAGGAAGGTTATGATGATGCCCAAAAGGAGGCAGAAAAAGAAGAAATGTATGTAATACAAGAAGATTCCACTGCTGTTAGTTTTACTGCCTACAAAACCACTAAAAAGTTACCTGTTGGTGGTAAATTCAATACCATCAATCTAAATAATGTACACTCAGGAAATACGATAACGGAAACTTTGGATGGTTTAAAGTTTTCAATTCCTGTAAGTAGCCTTTTTACCAATGATGCCACGGGGACACGTGACCCAAAAATTATTGAATTCTTTTTTGGAATGATGGCAGATACCGAACTTATAAGTGGCGTTTTAGTTTTTGATGAAAATAAAAAATGCACAGTAGACTTAAGTTTAAATGGTGTTACCGCTTCATTACCTATGGATTATGAACTCACAGAGGATAATCATGTGGTTTTAAATGGAACCTTAAATTTGGAGAAATGGAACGCCTTAGATGCCCTTGCATCTCTTAACAAAGCATGTGAAATTCTCCACACCGGTGAAGATGGTGTAAGCAAGACATGGAGTGATGTGGCTATTAATGCCTCAGTGTTACTGGAAAAGAAATAAACAAAGAGAATATAAATAGAATTAAAAAGAGAGCCGCTTTAAAAGTGGCTTTTTTTGTATTAGAAAATGTATTAGCGTAAATCTTTGGTCATATTAGAGTCGCTATTTTTTTAAGTTTTTCATTTCTTTTTGAAAGGCTCTTACACCCATAAAAAGTTTTGAAACCAGCATTAACATAATAAAAAACCAAGCAGTAAAAATATAAAGATCCATATCCATAGCAATATAATTGTGTAAAGAATAAATAACCATATGCTCATAAAGTAATTTTCATCGTTAGACAAGAACAACTTTTAACATTGTATAATCAAATATAATATTTTTGTAGTCCTTTTCGTACTTTTATTAAAGTTTTTTATTAACACGTCCCATTTTTTTATAATTGTTAATATAAATACCCTGTTCATGCAGATTTAAAGTCTTTATGACATGTTTATTAGGATTTTATAAAAAGTTAAAATGTTCAAAAGGTGTTAATTCCTACAAAATATCATCAAAACCCACCCCATATGATGCCTTTTTCAAAAACCCTATTCAAAAACAACAATCATTTATAAGAATATTTAATTAAGTTATTGCTGAATTGTATTACACCAAGTAGAATGACAAAAAGACAATGGTTGACGTTAATCAAATTCCAATTGTTTCGTAAGGACTGCCGTTCAATAAAAATTTAATGGTAAAAGCAGTTATTATCTAAGGAAAATAACTTAATTGTTCTAATTTTGTCTTTTAAAAATAAAAGCCCATGAACCCTTCGTCATCTGGTTGGATTGTAAAATTTGGGCATCTTGTAAGTGAAAACCCATTACCATACTCAACCTTCCACGAGCTATATGAAAACCTCAAAGAAATGGGGTTTGTATATGGAATAAATGTTGATTCTCCCAAATTTTTAATCTCTGAACATGAACTAACAGAAGATGAAAAGGCAAAAATAAACTTACTAACCGCTCTATACTATTGTTATAGATTTTCAAAAGGAGAAGTTGATTTTAATGAGTTCATAGATTGTGTATTTTCATTCTATCAAAAACTTGATATTACAAGTATCTCTTTTATTGACAAACTGTTGACAGGAAAAAAAACATCCGCTCAGCTGGAAAAACTAATAAGCTCCCGAATATATATTGAGGACAATGTAATTAGCAAAACCTTTAACAGTAACATAACCAACTCTTTTCTGTTTATGGACGTGCTGGTTTTTGAAAATTATTTAAAAGGGAAAAACAATATTATAGCTTATGCACAATACTTGGAACAGGTAACCATAAATCTAGCATACCATGCTCTTAATTCTAAAGAGACCAACGAAAAAGATAAAAAATTGGCTCACTTATTTGCATCCTCCTTATCATTTATTGATGGAATTAAGCAGGAGTTTGATGAAGGTTTTTTAGAAAAAATAGCCAAATATTCCTCACCAAAAGAAAGCATTTATTTTTTGGATATAGCCTGTCTTACGGTATGGGAAGATCAATCTCTGGATTTTAAGGAATCGCAGTTTATTTTTGATGTTGGAAACGACTTGGGATTTGATAAAAAAAACGTAAAAAAACACCTAGAAAATGTAGCCTCTTTTTTTGATAAAAACGCAGAACTTATACCCCATTTAAAGGACCATAATTTAGCCTTTCAATTTTATGATAGTATGGGCAAAATGGTTAAAAAATTAATCCTAAGAAATAGCAAACGTTTACAAAAGGAATTATCAGAAAGTAAAGAATTGGTTTCTCTTTTATCTAAATCTACTACAAAGGAATTAACTGCCCAGGAGAAGAAAAAAATACAAAATCAGTTATTGGATATTTTCAAAAGCATACCTTCCCTGGCCATTTTTATTTTACCGGGAGGAGCGGTTTTGTTACCAATTTTCATTAAATTGATACCCAAATTACTCCCATCGGCTTTTGATGACAACAGGGTGGAATAGATTATTTAAAATTAACCAAAAAAAACCACTATAAATTTTATTTATAGTGGTTTTTTATGACATCTTATGTTGTTGTTAACCAGTATTATGAATCATTTTATTGAAGCCATGACTTAAAGTCCTTCACTCGCTCCCTACTTACAATGATTTCTTGCCCATTAAACTTGTTCATTTTAATATTCAACCTAGAATTTGTGTAAGAAACTATATCCTGTATGTGGTTTATATTCACATAATGTTTTCTACTTACCCTGAAAAACATTTTAGGTGAGAGTTCCTCCTCCAAGTTTTCCAAAGTAGTGTCCAATAAATAATTTCTGCCATCTATAGTGGCGGCATAGGTTCCTTTATTTTCACTATAAAAACACTCCACATCATCTGCATTAATAATTTTTAAATGCTGCCCTACCCTAGTGGTAAATCTTTTTTTATACTCCCTCTCTATAGGGTTTCCCAGTAGCTTTTTTATATCATTAAAATCCAATGATATTTTTTGATTTGTTGGCATTCTATTTTGATACTTTTTCACAGCGCTTTCCAGCTCCTCCTCATCAATGGGTTTTAACAAATAATCAATGCTGTTTAACTTAAAAGCCTGTAGTGCATATTCATCATACGCCGTGGTAAAAATAATGGCACTATGCACCGGGATTTCCTCAAAAATTTCAAAGGACAATCCATCCGATAATTGAATATCCAAAAAAATTAAATCTGGGTGTTCATTGTTGCCAAACCATTCTATGGACTCTTCAACTGAGTGAAGCATCTTAAAAACCTCAACTCCCAATTCTCCCAATAAACGAGCCAAGCGCCTTGCAGCTGGTTTTTCATCTTCAATTATTAGTACATTCATTTTATTATTTCTTATCTTATTTATATCCTATTTTATAAGTTTTCCAACTTGTATAAAAAACAAAAGACCTATTTCCTTAAACAACTCACATTACATTCTCAATTTTCTTTGCCCATCAACTCTTTTATCCTTCTTTCTTCCCAATCATTAGAAAAGACAATATTTCTACCAAAACACTGCAATGAAATGAAATCCAATTCCCACTCCTCATAATAAGGCCGTGGCTAAATATCCATATCCCATTAACTTGCTTTACTTTTTTCTGCGCTTAAATAGCGTTCTTCTTCTAAATAATCTTGTTCCATAAGGTTGTACTTTGTTGATATACTATCTTGGAAAGAATTCCTTTAAATAAAAAATAGAAATTATAATGTATCTTTTTCCATTAGTTCTTTCATTTTACGTTCTTCCCAATCTTTTCCATATCCATATACCTTAATTGCATGGACAATAATACTGATTCCCATTCCCACAACAGGAAACCAAAACCACTTAAAGTCCCAATAGGTCATATAATTTATAAAAATCCATATTGGTATTAGGACGATATATGCTATAATATGGGTATAAAAACCCTTAACTTCCTTAACACGTTTTTTTGCCTTTGCATATCTTCTATTCTCCTCTGCGTTTTTAAAATCCATAACTTCTTATAATTAATTATTATCCTTTTCCATTAACTCTTTGATTTTTCTTTCTTCCCAACCTCTAAAGAAGTCTAGACGATCCTTAAACACATTTACCCCATGAAAAAACAAGCCTATGCCCCAAAAGAACCAGAGAGGAAACCCTGCAAAATTATCAAAGACATTGTGAAAAGTTTTTCCTAACAAAAAATCGTTGTCTATTTTTACAAAACCTATAATTAAATTCACCAAGACATAGGAAAACACATGCCAATAGAACCCGGATAGTTCTCTCACCTTCTTTTGAGCTTTTAAATATCTCTCTTCTTCGGAATAGTTCTTTTCCATTGTTTGTTTTTTAATAGTTGATGTTATCCTTATCCATATACTCCCGTATCTTACGCTCTTCCCAATTGGAATTATTACCCATAAGTACTAACCCATGAATTATAACACTTAAGATGCCACTCACCAAAGGGTACCAGAACCATTGATAGTCCCAGTATGTTTTATAGTTTATAAATAATAAAAAAGGCATAACCACGGCTATCACAAACGTATGGGTATAAAACCCTTTTAGAGCCGTCACTTTTTTCTTGGCCCTTAAATATTTTGCATTTTCTTTATTACCCATTGTTTCCATAATATTCTTAAAATTTATCCTTGTCCATGTACTCTTTAATTTTACGTTTTTCCCAATTTTTGGAAAAAACACCCTTAATGCCAAAAACACCAAACCAATGTCCTAATATACCTATGCCCCAAAAGAAAGCTGTTGCAAAATGTTCGTATCTAAAAAAACTATCGTTCTTGCCCAAACCCCTATAGATCATAATTAGGATAAAAATATTTACCGCCATATACCAAAATAAGTGCCAATAAAAACCTTTTAATTCCTTTACCCTTTTTTGAGCCCTTAAATAGCTCTCTTCTTCAAAATAATCTCTTTCCATAGCTGTTATAATTTACTGTTCCTATCCTTATCCATGTACTCTTTAATCTTACGCTCTTCCCAGTTAAGTCCATAGCCAAAAGTTTTATATGCCTGTATGGCCAGCCCTAATCCCCAACCTAACATAGGGTACCAAAACCATTGGTGTCCCCAATATGTTTTATAATTTATGAATATTAGAAATGGAATAACCAAACAATACGCCAATAAGCTACCGTAAAATTCTTTTAGATCATCTACGCGCTTTTTCGCCCGTATATATTTATTGCTGTCGTTTATATAGTCTGTTTTCATTTTTTTAATTTCTTGTGTTAATAAGGGTAGTTTTACCTTGAATACTTTATTATTATTTATTACCTCTACCTTTTTGGTTGTAATTAGGCTATAACGCTGGTTAATATTTTTTAACCCCACTTTAGTGCTTTTTTCAAAAGCTGTTTTAGGGCTTATGTTATTCTCTACTGCCAAATAACCATTCTCTTCAAAAATTCTAATCTTTAATGGATTATTGGATGTAATCGCATTATGCTTAACTGCATTTTCCAATAACAACTGCAAAGACAGAGGTACTATTTTCAACTCTGGACTACTTACTGTTTCTGGTATACTAAAATCTATACCATCCTCAAATCTCATTTTAAGAAGCTCCATATATGACTTGGCGAACCTTAATTCTTCTTCCAAGGAGATTAAATCCTTATCCTTTTGTTCCAAGACATATCTGTACACTTTTGACAGTTTAGTGGTAAACTTCTCCGCAGCTGGTGGATTTTCTCCTATCAAAGATGTCAACACATTTAAGCTATTGAACAAAAAATGAGGATCCAATTGATTTTTAAGAGACTCGAACTTTGCCGTTTCTGTTTTAGCTACAATTTGTGATTCTTTTACTTTGGTTTGCTGGTAGCGATTATAGAAATAAATAATATGACCTACAGCTACTATTGATAAGGTAATCCAAAGTCCAAATTGATAGTTTTTTATATTTTCTCCTTCTATAAATTCTTTAAATGTCTCTCCACCCAAAGTCATCCCAGTAAGCATGTTCAAAAAGAACAATCCCATTAATGTAAAAACAACCGATCCAACAATACCTACAAGTATTCTCTTAATTTGTTCCTTACGATTATGCTTCCATTTCCTTTTCTCTAAATAATCAAAATAAGCAATGTTAATATAGCCCAGGACAAATGAATACAATTGATTAAAACCAAAACTGATTAATGCATCATTTAAACTTTTAAATTGAAACCCTCCTCTATAGACACCACTGTCTATTACAAAAACTAGTGTGCCTATTCCAAAAAGGGTTAATATTTGTTTAACTGTCCCGCTCATTATTCTAATTATTATTTACAATTTGCCAATACTGTTTCTGCTCTTTCTTTTCCCCAACTTGGATAGAAAGGGGATTCTGGTTTAAAGTTAGCAAAAAGTTCCAAGGAGCGTTCTATGTCCTTACAGTAAGGTGTTGTATCCTGACCAAAATAACTTGCACTACCCATATCCCATTCTGCTTTATTTAAAACCACACGTGGATTATCTGGAGCCATTGCCAAAGCCTTGTTGTAAATAGCTACAATTTTTGGTGAAAGGGTCATTCCATACGTTGCTCCATCAGATGCTACCCATGCAGTATGTATCATGGCCTGTTGTACCATAATTTCAACATTATCTGGAGAAATCGCTTTGGCTATATCTATTGCCTCTTGTGCTTTTCCCAATAACTGGGCAAGCTTCTCTTTATCCTTTTCTGTAAAAGCAGCTACCGTATTTACTTGTGCCAAATAATAATTGGGTAACCAATTGTCCATTTCTGCCATAGCGATTCGCTCAAAAAGATTTGAAGCTTCCGTTGTTTTTCCTTCTCCCCAAAATTGAAATGCCTTTTCCATCCCCTTAGTGTATTGGTCTTGTGCACTCAGTAAGGTTACCACTAAAAGGAAAAATAATGTGATTGTTTTTTTCATGATTGTAAATTTTAATTGATTAATACAGGGCAAATATGGGGCAGCCTATTAGGGATAGGAAAAAAATAATTCTGAATTGTAGTAATTGGGGGATGGATTGTTAAAAAAGAAAATTACAACTTCAATAAAAAAACATAGTGTCCTATTGTTACATGTAAGAATGGTTCCTAAACCAACATTTATGATAAAATACTTAAGAAAAAATCTGCCGAAAATTATTTCAATATGAAAATCAAAGTTTAGATTTAGAACTCCAACATTAAGAATAATCATTAGCATTTCTATCCCTTCAAAATGACAAACCCAATCCATTATCGTAATATTGTTTTATTAAATAGGTTAATAGGCAATGGAAGAAAAAGCAACAAGAATTAACAAATACCTTAGTGAAGTAGGGTTCTGCTCTCGTAGAGCTGCCGACAAGCTTATAGAAAAAGGCAGGGTAACCATAAATGGTGTTGTCCCGGAAATGGGAACCAAAATTACCATTGGTGACGTTGTAAAAGTAGATGGTGAGCTAATTTCTACTCCAAAAGATGAATTTGTTTACATCGCTTTAAATAAACCTGTGGGCATTGTCTGCACAACGGATACGGGAGTGGAAAAGGATAATATCATTGATTTTATTGGTTATCCAAAACGTATTTTTCCTATTGGTAGATTGGACAAGCCTAGTGAAGGGCTCATTTTTTTAACCAATGATGGAGATATTGTAAATAAAATTCTTAGGGCACGTAATAACCACGAGAAAGAATATATTGTTACAGTAAACAAACCTATTACTAGTGACTTTATCCAAAAAATGAGTTCTGGTGTTCCAATTTTGGATACGGTCACTAGAAAGTGCCATGTAGAAATGCTTGATAAAAAAACATTTAAAATTATTCTAACACAAGGTCTAAATAGACAAATTCGCAGAATGTGCGAGTATCTCGATTATAGAGTTACCAAACTAAAGCGAGTTCGTATAATGAACGTTTCTTTGGATATGCCTGTTGGTAAATGGAGGAACTTAACAAAAGAGGAACTACAAGGAATTAATGAATTGGTAGAAACATCTTCTAAAACTCATACTGATTAGATATGTACATTCCACACTATTACAAAAATGAGAATATTAAAGAAGTTAAAGACTTTATCACAAAAAACAGTTTTGGTATTCTGGTAAACCAAGTGGATGGAAAACCTTGGGCAACACACATTCCTCTAGAATTGGATGTTGATTCCAAGGGGAATAATATTCTTGTCAGCCATATTGCCAAAGCCAATCCACAATGGAAAACTTTTGAAGAACAGAAAAAAGTTCTATGCATTTTTAATGGACCCCATAGTTATGTTTCTTCATCCTGGTATAAAGAAGAAGAAGTACCAACCTGGAACTATATTGCAGTTCACGTGTATGGTATTATACACATCCTTACCGAAGAAGAGGTATTGGCTTCTATGCATAAACTGGTCAATAAATATGAAAAAGCTTCTAAAAATCCCATTTCAATAGATAACCTATCCCCAAAAACAATGAAACAAATAAAAGGTGTGGTTGGTTTTAAGATTGCTATTACAGAAATCCAAGCGGCTTACAAACTATCACAAACCAGACCAGAGGACCATCCAAAAATCATAGAGAAACTAACAGAAACAGAGGATGTGGGTAGCCATGCCATTGCCAATTTATTAAAAAAATAAGTATCTTTAGTAAAACTCAAAATTATGTTACACAATAAATTTTGGCAAGGATTTTTCGCATTGGCACCCTTTATTTCTTTGTTTTTTATTCTTATTGGGTATTTTTTCTTTATGTATTCCATTTTTAACAATCTCCCAGAACTGGAAGAAGGTAGTCACCCACCAATGGAATTTTGGAGAGGCTTTGGAATATTTTTTATCATGATTTTTGCAATGATTTTTTTATCCTTGGGAAGTCTTATTTTTTATATTGTTCATGCCGTACAAAATCCCAATTTAAAGGAAAATAACATGGTTTTAGTCTGGGTATTGCTCTTTATTTTTGTGGGTGGTATTGGCCAACTTATCTATTGGATTGTCGAAATCATAAATAAAAGAAAGGAAACTTCCTTTTCTGATTGAGTATTGTTCAAAAATTAGAGAAATTCTTAATATCCTAGCAGCAATTGACATTTCTTAATTATTAAGAAAATACCAATTCGCATAACTTTGATGGTCGCAAACCAGCATACATCGTTATGAAACATATAACAACACCCTTAACTTTTTTAATCTGTTTTTTCCTTTTTATTGAATGTACTTCTACCAGTTCTACGATTTTGGAAGAACAAGCTGACCAACAAATTAAGGAAGCAAAAGAAATAGATAGTGAGACAGACAAAGAAACTATGCATATAGACGGAAGATTTTTATATACCATGGCTGGTGAGAAAGTAATTATTCGAGGGGTAAATGAGATGATGATTTGGTCCGATGACCAATCTGGTGAATCCATCCTGCCAGAAATAGCGAAGACAGGGGCCAATAGTGTTAGATTGGTGTGGCTCACTACAGGGGATTTAGTTGAGTTGGATAAGCTCATTGCCAATTCTATTCGAAACGGTATGATTCCCATGATAGAAATGCACGATGCTACTGGGGATTGGAGTAAACTTCCAACTGTTCTGGACTTTTGGTTGCAAGATGATGTTAAGGCCCTAGTGGATAAATATAAGAAATGGGTGTTGCTCAATATTGCCAACGAAGTAGGTCCCAATGGTGGTGATGAAATATTCTTGAGGAATTATAAAGATGCCATCACCAAACTCCGTGACAAAGGTTATAAGGTTCCCTTAATCATAGACTCATCGGATTGGGGAAAAGATGAAGGAATTATTGCCCGCAATTGGAAAGAACTTTTAAATTATGACCCTTTAAAAAACACAATGTTCTCTGTGCATACCTATTGGGTAGACAATAGTAAAATTAGAATGGACAACTTTTTAAACCTTGTTGTAAGCGATGGTATACCGTTTCTATTTGGGGAAGGCCCACAACCCAACGGATATGATTGCAATACCACTTTCCCCTATATTGATGGGATGAAACAATGCCAAGAAAAGGAAATTGGATGGTTAAGTTGGTCCTGGGGTACTGTAAACAATGGAGATTGTGAGCAGCCTAACGGAGAAAGCAAGTACAATATTACTTCTGATGGCCTATATGGCAACTGGAACAATGATTGGGGAAGACTCACAATGGTTGATGATGACAACAGTATTCAAAACACGTCTGTTAGGCCCAAGTCTCTATTAAATGATGCCAATACATTTTAGTACAAAACACCCTTCCTGAACCATACGAAGTCCAGGAAAGGATGAGATGTACGGCACAGTTCTATTAGTCCTCTATTTCCAATGTAGCCATTCCTTCGTAACGGCTATTGTCCACATGCATAATCCACATATCTTCAAAGTATTTTCCATGGAAATTGGACATAAAGGCATTTTCCGCCTCAACACTATTATCATAGTGTTCTAAATACACATAATTGAGGTCGTTTTCGGGGTTGGTAAAGTATTTTACGTCAAGTCCTTGCTCCTTAAGGGTGTTAACAAAATTCTCTAAATATTTTTTAGTGCCAAATACATTGGCTACAATATAATGTCCTTCACTAATTCCTGAAAGGTTTCTAAACTCACGGATTTTAATATCCTTTTCATAGGACTTCATGCCAACACCATCATTCTTAATGGCTGCAAGCTGCTTGTCAAGATTAAGTTTGGCTTCATCCAAAACAGCAAGTCCAGAATTTTCGTCTTTTACACTTTTATCATTATTAACGAAGTAGATTTGTTTTGCTTTCTCATCAATATCAGGACGTTCTCCTTTGGTCTCCCTTTGTACCATTCTCATAACAGACTCAAAACGATTTTCCAAGTCCATGTTCCTGCTAGATTCCAAAGAATCCATTCTAAGAATTAATTCATCTATTACTGCATAACTTTCGCTATTCTTTCTTTTTAACTTTTCTATTTCTTTTAACAATAGACTGTTGGAGGGCATATTTCCCTCTTTTTCCTCTGGGGCATAAGCCTCATCCTCTTCATCATCCCTGTTAACCATGTTTTCTGTTAGGTTGGGAACAAAAGAATAGGCTATGGATATTTCATGTGTAATACCAAGGTTGGTAATACTGTTAGAAAGTCCTTTTTCAAAATTATATCCAAACGAAAGTCTTCTATTTAGATTAAATCCTGTACCCGCTGAGACTCCATAATAACTATCATAACCTCCCTGTAACCATCCTAATTTGGGTAAATCCAATATAACTCCACCACCAAATATAAAACCTTCTTCACCCATCATTTTTGTTCGTACCAATGGAAGAACTCTTCCTTCTTCAAAAATACCACGGGTGTTCTTTAATTCATGTGTGTATTGTATATGACCGGAATACGTTTTTTCGTTGAATTCGGTTAGGGATTCCCCTGTTTTAAGGTTAAAATCAAAAAGATTTTCTGCAAACACACCAAAGTCGAACTTTCCATAAGAAATATTAATACCCGGTTGAAACGATAAAATAGAATTATCTTCTAAATCGTTCAATAACACATCCTCTTCAGCTGTGATCGCCCTGGTATTATCAAATCTACTACTATAGTATGGTATGTTTACACCAAAGGTCATGTTGCTTTTATCACTCAACTTAATACCATAGGCATAATTGGCCAATATACCAAAATTGGAAATAACCCCTTCTTGCTGGTTATAAAGACTGATTCCCAAACCGGTACGGTCATTTATCCTACCACTATAACTTAAAAAGTAATTTTGAATATTGTCTTGATAATACGCAGATTGACTCCTATGAAACATATTGATATAAGATTTGTCCTCTCGTACAGTAGAAAAAGTTGGGTTTATTAAAAACCTATTGAATTTAAGCAAATTCTGGAAAGGAACATCATAGGTTATATAAGGACTATCTTCTTGTGCGCTTACAAGATTAAAAGAAAGTGAGAGCATTATAAAGAAGGTACATGCCAATGTTGTACCAAGCTTAGGTGAGCTTGTCGAAAATGATACTTTATTACAAAACATAGCATACGTATTTTCTGCACTAAAAATATCTCCTCAATAGGAGGTTAGCCTATTGTTAAGGTGAAAACTAAAATATAAAGGGGTGTAGGAGTAATTTTTAGAGCATAGGTTAAACTTTTATTAGATTTGGGATTCTTACCGAAGTTATATCTTTTTTAGTTAAACAGCGCAATTTTTTCGATGAATTGCACTAAAAAATTATCAGAACATCGTAGACACAAAAAAACATATTATCATGTATAATACTGATTAATAGGTAATTAATTCCATTTTTCCTTTAAAGTAGTCCCCAACAATAAAAAGATTAATATTCATGTGCAACCCTATCCTTTTTGGGCTGTCTATAGTTAAACAATCAAAAAACAGTTACATGAAAAAAATCATTTTATTAATTCTATTTTCCACTTCCTTTCTAACGGCACAGGAAAGTTTTACGGTTAGTGGTACTATTGCCGACAAAATTAATGGAGAATCCCTATTTGGCACTTCAATTTATCTAAAAGACACCTCTATTGGTGGTATTAGCAATGAATATGGGTTTTATTCCATTACCGCTCCAAAAGGCACTTATACTTTGGTAGTTTCTTATATGGGCTATTCTGATTTTAGGCAAGAAATAACATTGGAGTCCAATATGAAACTAAATATAGAACTTCAAGAATTTTCTACCGAATTAAATGAAGTTGTTGTCACCGATGAGGAAAAGGAACGTGTTAACCTTAGAAAGGCAGAGGTAAGTGTCAACAAATTAAATATTAACACGGTAAAGCAAATGCCTGTGGTTTTGGGTGAAGTAGACGTTCTAAAATCATTACAAATGCTCCCAGGGGTTACCAATAATGGTGAAGGTTCAAGTGGATTTCATGTTCGTGGCGGTGCTGCAGACCAAAATTTGGTTCTTTTGGATGAAGCCATTATTTACAACTCCTCTCATATGCTTGGTTTCTTTTCTATTTTTAATGCAGATGCCATTAAAGACATGAAACTCTACAAAGGCGGTATTCCTGCCCGTTTTGGAGGTCGGGTTTCATCGGTTTTGGATATCCGACAAAAAGATGGAAACAATAAGAACTTTGCTATGACAGGTGGTCTTGGTCTAATCTCAAGCAGATTGGCAGCAGAAGGGCCTATGTTCAACAATAAAGGTTCTTTTTTAGTTGCAGGTAGAGCTTCTTATGTACACCATCTGTTAAAAGCTGCCGGGGAAGAAGATGCCGTAAGTTTTTATGATTTAAACCTAAAAAGCAACTACGGAATCAATGAAAACAACAGGTTATATTTATCTGGTTATTTTGGCAGGGATGCCTTTAATATTGGTAATAGTTTTAATAGTAGTTATGGCAATTTATCGGGTAATTTAAGATGGAACCATATTTTTAATGAACGTCTTTTCTCCAATCTGTCTCTTATCTATAGTAAATATGATTATGATTTAGGTCTAACATTTGCTGAATTCGATTGGATATCCGCCATAGAAAATTTCAATATAAAGTATGATCTAAAATACTATGTAAGCGACACATATAAATTAGACTTTGGGGTAAGCAGTATCTATTATGATTTTGACCCTGGTCAAATAAGGCCTACAACGGAAACGTCCGCTATTAATCCACTCTCTTTAGACCGAAAAAAGGCCTTGGAAAGTGGTGTCTACATAAACGCCGAGCATAAACTCACCAATAAGCTTACTGCCCAGTACGGGTTTAGGTACAGCACTTTTAGTAGATTGGGAGGTCAGGCCATGACGGATTATGCCAACGATCTGCCAGTTGTATACAATCCCTTTTTAGGGATTTATGAAAGGGGTGAGTCAATTGGTGAAACCAATTATGACAAGGGAAAAACTATCGCTAATTATGGGAATATAGAACCTAGGGCTTCTTTAGCATATCAATTAAATGATGATTCGTCATTAAAAGCGGGTTATTCTAGGGCGGCGCAATACATCCACTTACTTTCTAACACCTCCAGTGTAACCCCTCTAGATGTATGGACACCTAGTGGAAAATATATAAAGCCTCAATTATCCGATCAATACGCATTGGGATATTTTAGAAATTTCATGGGAGGCAAATATTCTTTGGAGTCCGAAATTTATTATAAAACTGTTGACAATAGAATTGATTACATTGATGGCTCCGACCTAATTGGAAACAATACTATTGAACAAGAGATTTTAAATGGTGAATCCAGATCTTATGGTTTAGAACTGTTACTTCGTAAAAATGAAGGGGACTTTACAGGTTGGATTGCCTATACCCTATCCAAATCTGAACAAAGAACTCCAGGAGGCAATGCTGGTGGACTCGGCATAAGTGATGGGGATTGGTATAACACATCATATGATAGAACACATGATTTATCCATAACAGGCGCTTATAAGTTAAACGATAAATGGAGTTTTGGCACCAATATGGTATTCCAAACAGGACGACCCGTAACCTACCCCAATGGACAGTATGAATATGAGGGGATTTCCGTTACCAGTTTTGCCCCTAGAAATTCTGACAGATTGCCGGCCTACCATAGATTGGACATTTCTGCCACTTATACTCCCAATAGAAAACCTCATAAGAGGATTCGGGGAGAATGGGTATTTGGAATATACAATATCTATAACCAGAAGAATGCTGCGTCCATTAGCTTTGGGCAAAATTTAGAAACTGGTGCAAATGAAGCAACGAGAACTGCCATTTTTGGAATAGTACCCTCTGCAACCTATAATTTTAAATTTTAATACAATGAAACAATATATAAGAATATCAATCCTGTTTTTAACCATAGCTCTTGCGAGCTGTACAGATGTAATAGATGTTGATGTGCAAAACGCCCCGGCCAGATTGGTAATTGAGGCATCTCTAGATTGGGAAAAAGGCACAGTAGGAAATAACCAGACTATCAAGCTGAGTACATCCACCCCATATTTTGATACAACCACAAATTCCATTGTGACCGGGGCCTCTGTTAAAGTAACCCATGATGCAGATGGCGCAGAATTCATATTTGCTGATCAAAATAATGGCAACTACACTAACGACACCTTTGTCCCAATTCTAGATGATTCCTATACTCTAGAAGTTATTTATAACGGTGATATTTACAGTGCTACGGAAAAATTAATGTCAGTTACAGATATCACGGACATAGTACAATCCAAAGACAAAGGTTTTGATGAGGAGGCAATTGAAATAAGCACCATTTTTACGGATCCTGAGGAGGAGGAAAATTATTATTTCTTTAAATTTCAAAGACAAGGAGATCTTTTACCGTATTTGGAGGTAGGTGATGATGAGTTTGTAAACGGTAATGAAATTGATTGGTGGTACGAGATTGAAGAAGATGAATATGAAAATATAGAACCATTGGCTCCTGGTGATGTGGTAGCTATTAATTTTTATGGTATTTCTGATGCATATTACAATTATATGTCCATACTTATAGAGCAAACTGAAAGTGATGGTCCGTTTAGTTCAACTCCTGTTGCATTAAAAGGAAACTGTATAAATCTAACAACTCCCGACAACTATGCAAATGGTTATTTTAGATTGTCCCAAGTGATAAGAACTTCTTATACTGTTCAATAATTCTATCTAAACTATTAAAGGGCTATTCCAATGTTATAGAATAGCCCTTTTTTATGAAATCAAGTTTCCCTAGAGGTTATCCAATTGATTGCTTTTACCATCCTTACTAATGGTCCAAAAGAACCCTACAAAAAAGAAACTGTCCGCAGTTGGAGTAATGGCCCTTCGGTCAAAATTTCCATTTGCGTTGGGTGTTCTGGAATATTGATATCCGTTGACATTGTTTAAGCCCAATACATTACTTACCGAGAAATACAATATTTTTTGGGGAGAAATTAAATAGGCCCAATTAACACTTAGGTTATTGTAAGCCTTGGTTTTTTCTGACATAAAAGACATAGTGTTTGGATTATCATATGATCTTCCTGAGCCATAATTGTATGACATCCCTACTTGAGATCGCAAATCATCTATCCAATACTTGGTCACTAAAGAGAAACTATGTTTGGGAGCAAAATTAGGGGTGGCCTTCTCTCTAAAATTTCTAAAATCACGTTCCGTATTCAAATAAGAATAAGAAACCCAATAGTCCAAATTTTTTATGTTCTTGTTATCTCTCCAGAATATATCCAATCCACTGGCGTAACCGCTACCATCATTGTTAAAATCAGAATTAAATTGAGCAAGTTCTGTATCATACTTTACTAGTTTATCATAATCTTTATAGTAAGCCTCCGCCCTAAATGTCTTTCCATCACCCACATGTTGATAATTTAAAATATAGTGCGATGTTTTCTCTGGACTTAAATCTTGGTCATATTTTAAATAGTCATTTAATGGATTTTGATAAAAATCGCCGTATGCCAATGAAAATTGTCCTTTTTCACTGCTCTTGTAGGCCAAAGAAACTCTAGGGGAAACCAAAAACTTATCCAGAACCGAGCTATGTTCTGCCCTAACGCCTAATTTCACTGCCAAATCGTTATTAAAGAAAATATCAGCCTCAGAGAATCCTGCAATTATTTGGTCATCAAAACCACTATCTAAAGTAAATCCATCCACATTTGTAAAAGTATCATCATAGTTGGTATTGAAGTATTCTGCGCCAAAATTTAAGTTAAACCTACTGTTAAAACTTTTGGTCAATGTAGCTTTTAGGTGTGATGCTGTTTCTTTGGAATTAACATCATCTTCCTCTATCCCAATATCGTTTGTATCGCTGGAAATACTGGCTCCTGTAAACATTGTCCAGTTGTTTTCAAAGAAGTGCTTGTAATTGGCATTAAAATAAATGTTGTTGTTTTTTAGATTAAAACGTACATAGTCATCATAATTGATATCCTCTTGCTCAATATCAAAATTGGAATGTGAAAATGCAGAATATAATTTAAACATACTACGTTCGCCCTTATTTCTGTATATGGCTTCCCCTGAAAAGGTTTCATATGGTTTGTTCCAGCGAGTTCCCCTGTTTGGTAGCACCAGTGCTTGGTAAGGTGCCAGATTTACATAGGATGTGTTAATGCTCAAAGATTCGTTTCCCCATATTTCTGTATGTCCTATACCACCACCAACTGACATTAAGGAAATATCTGTTTTTTCTTGATCAGGAACGTCTGTAGAGTTTAATAGCAGTACACTGGACAGAGCTTGTCCGTATTCTGCAGAATACCCTCCCGTACTAAATGTTATCCCTTTAAAAAGGAATGGGGAAAATCGGCCTCTTGTTGGTACATTATTGGCTGTAGGGCTAAAGGGCTGAAAAACACGAAGACCATCAATAAAAATTTGAGTCTCCCCTGCAGCTCCACCTCTTACGAAGAGACGTCCATCTTCATTTACCGTTGATGTTCCCGGTAAAGTTTGCAATGCCCCAATAAAATCCCCTGCAGCTCCAGCTGTAGTAACAATATCCAAAGGCTTTAATACAGAAACCTTTGAATTATCCCCAGCCTCAAAAGTTCCAGCGGTTAAAGTTACACCAGTTAAGGTATTCATGGCCTCAACCAATTGTATTTTTAAGTCCTTAAAGTAAGTAACCTCTCCCATTTCATAATGGGTTTCATAAGAAAGCATGGAAATGACCAATGTCTGGGAACCAGACTCAGAGGTTTCAAAAGTAAAATAACCATTCTCATCTGTGGAACTGCCGTCATAAGTACCCTCCAAGTAAACATTGGCCCCAACAATGGGTTCCTCTTTGTCATTGGTGACTGTTCCAGTTATGGAGTTCTGCCCAAATCCTATAAATGTAAGTAATAAAGTAAAAGTAAATAGTGTGATTTTTTTCATGACTGCTCGTTTTTGTTGATGGGACAAAATTGACGACAAAGCCATCATGATTCAATTAAGAAATACCGAACTGTTGTTTTTTTGGATTGAAATGAAACGGGGAAAGTGCCTATACAATTCAGGAAGTAAATTCAACAATTCGGCAATAGAGATTTCAAAAAACAAAGCTGCGTTTACATCTTTGTAGTGATATTAACCACATACTGAAATTAATTCAGCATTAAAAAGCAAACAAAATGAAAAAAGCACTATTTATTGTAGGATGTCTATTAACAAGTTTTATTTCTACTGCACAAGAAAATGTAAGCCTTACAGTGTCCATTGATAATGTACAAAGCAATGAGGGCAAAGTAATGGTTTCTCTTCACACAGCGGACACCTTTATGAAAGGCCCTGGTATTCAAAATGTGGAAAGTGTTATTGAGAATGGAAAAGTAACATTTACCATTGAAAACGTTGCTCCCGGAAACTATGCTATTATGGCTTTACATGATGCAAATGAAAACAGGAGAATGGATTTTGATGCTGCTGGAATGCCACAAGAACACTATGGAATGTCCAATAACCCCATGAGCTATGGACCTCCAACTTTTGAATCTGCAAAATTTGAAGTAACCAATACGGACATGGATCTAGAAATCCGTTTTTAAATGACATACATCAATCAAAAAATCAACAAAAAAGGCTTGCCATTTGGCAAGCCTTTTTTAATTACCCTAAACTAAATTAAATATCCTCTGCCAACCAGGCCTTCATCATCCAAACCGTTTTTTCCTGTTCCGTAATAAAATCGCTCATCATAGAATTGGTTCCCTCATCATTTGCTTCATCGGATAAACCTAAAATTCTTCTTTCGATCAATAACAATTCTTTAATGGAATCTACGATCAATCTAATGGCATTTTCATCTTGGCTAATTTTTTTCCCAACTGGAACTTTTGAATTTTCAATATAATCCTCGAACGTATGGTATGGTATTCCTCCTAAGGTAAGAATCCGTTCAGCTATCATATCCACCTTAATATTGGCATCTGTGTAAAGTTCTTCAAACTTAATATGTAAGTCAAAAAAACGTTTCCCTTTTATATTCCAATGTATGCCTCTTAAATTCTGATAATATCGTTGGAAGTTTGCCAACAATCCATTTAGTTCCCCACTTAATATGTGTGATTTTTCCGCACTTAATCCTATACTATTTAGTTTCATTATTTTATCTCTTTTGGTTTCATTATAAATTTAATGAATATAAATTCATATTTATCATAAATTTTATTGATAGTTTTTATACTTTTATCATCTAAAATTATTATTCATGACCATTACCCAATTACAATATGTGCTCTCTGTGGCCGAACACCAAAATTTTACTTTGGCTGCAGAAAAAAGCTATGTTACCCAACCTACATTAAGCATGCAAGTTCAAAAGCTTGAAGATGAATTGGACATATTGATTTTTGACCGTAGCAAAAAACCCATTAAGGTAACGGAGGTTGGAAAAAAAATAGTGGAACAGGCAAAAAATATTGTAAATGAAGCCAATCGTATAAAAGACATTGTTGATCAAGAAAAGGGGTTTATAGGCGGGGAATATATCCTTGGAATTATCCCAACGGTTATGCCCACACTCTTGCCCATGTTTCTAAAGACCTTTATAAATAAATACCCAAAAATTAATCTTATTATAAAAGAGCAAAGTACAGAAAGTCTCATACGAAATATACAAGATGGCCATATTGATGGCGCTATTGTTGCTACTCCTTTGGAAATTGAGTTTCTTAAGGAGAGACCTTTGTATTACGAACCTTTTGTAGGTTATGTTCCCAACAATCATAGATTAAAAGACGCCAAAATGCTCAATCCAGAAGATTTGGACATCAAGGATATTCTTTTATTAAGGGATGGCCATTGCTTTAGGGATGGGGTCATTAATTTGTGCAACACCCCAAAGAAACATGAGGATGAGCATTTTCAATTACAAAGCGGGAGTTTTGAGACTTTGATAAATTTAGCAAATGAAGGTTTGGGAATGACCTTAATACCCTACTTAAATACATTGGAACTAGATGAAAATAAAAAAAAGAACCTAAAACATTTTAACATTCCGTCACCGGCTCGGGAAATTAGTCTTATTTATCATAAAAATGAGCTTAAAATACAAATTACCGAGGCTTTGAGAGATGTTATTTCGGGAATAGTAAGGGGAGCTATTAAATTTCAGGATGTAAAAATTATAAGCCCTGTAGGGAAATAAACTAGTTTATTCTTTTATAACTATAAGAACAGCCTTCAATACATCCTACTCCGCTCATAATCATTTTTTTTGAGCTCAATTCTACGGTATACCTGTTTTCATGTTGTTGATCCAAATACTCATATTTTAGTAGTAAAACAGTACCATAAAATTCCTGGTCCTCAATAGAATAAATTCCTCCACTTATTCCACTGGGCTTTTTGGAATCATATTCAGTATATGAACCATCCATAAGAAAAATGAATTCATTACCATTTTCCACCATAGACCAATCCACAGGATAACCAGGGCTCACCCTTGTAGCTTCAAGCTTCCATTTTCCCAACAAATTAGTTTTGGAAAGCTCTATTTCATTATCAATGACCTGGCCATTTTCTTTCTCACAGCTAACCCAAAGAAGAAAAATAAATAGGGATAGATACCTCATAATTTAACAAGTGTATATATTATAAGATATTAAAATGATAAATGGTTGCTTGTCTTAAATAAAAAAACCGCTTTTAAAAAAAGCGGTTTTAAATTTTCATGCCTTCAAATAAATTAGGCTCTGTTTAAGTTCTGGTTTATCATTTATAAAATGTTGTAACCAAACTTTTAGTTCTTCAATCTCATTGGGTAATAATCTAGAAATTGCTTTTTTTAGTTCTTTACTGAATAATTTAGCATCAAAACTAACTTTTTGGAGTACAGTTTTGGTGTATTCTAGCATAGCTCTCGCCATATCCATATGATTTAAATTGATTAGGTTGTTGCCTCTAATTTAACTAAAAAAGATTAAAACTATTGCTTGGCTTTAGTTAAAAATTGGATAAATTCTTGTTAAATTCGTTTTACAAAAATTAAAACTCACTGTTTCTGTGCAATTTACGAGAAATCTACTTTTTACATTACTTGGTTTGTTGCTCTTACAAGGATGTGCCTCTTCCAAAAAGAGTAGGGTAATAAAAAAAAACATTGGCCTTAGGTTGAATTCCAGTTTTTTTGAAAATTCTTTTACAGGAGTTATTCTTTTTGATCCCTTGACTAAAGACACAATTTTTCAGCACAATTCCAATAAATATTTTACACCGGCCAGCAACACCAAAATTTTCACATTGTATGCTTCTTTAAAATTATTACCAGATAGCATCCCTTCATTAAAATATTTAGTTAAGAACGATACAATATATGCAGAAGGTACTGGAGATCCTTCTTTACTTCATTCTTCTTATAACGACAGTTCTTCTATTAAGTTTTTAAAACAGTATAAAAACATTGCCTTTCATTTCAATAATTATGAAGAAGAAAAATATGGACCAGGATGGGCATGGGAAGATTACGACCTTTATTTTTCGCCTGAAAGAAATAGTTTCCCCATCTACGGAAATGTTGTGACTATTTTTAAAAATGATTCATTACATGTAATTCCTAGTTATTTTAGAAATAAGGTAGGGGAGCTAAAACAACCAAAAAATAGAAAAGCCTTTAACAACAGCTTCTTTTTTGAACCATCAAGAGAAGATACCTTGGAAGTACCCTTTATTATTGATTCCTTACATACAAAAGAATTATTGGAGGAGGTACTACAAAAGAAAGTATCTGTAATAAATAGAATGCCCGAGGGGGGAAAGAAAACACTATATAGTATTTCTTCCGATTCTCTTTACAAAAGAATGATGCACCAAAGCGATAACTTCATTGCAGAGCAATTGTTGGTACTTGGTTCTTCTACCTTATCAGATACATTAACTAGTTCAAAAAGCATAGAACATATTTTGGAAAATGAACTATTAAATCTAAAACAGCAACCAAGATGGGTAGATGGTTCAGGGCTTTCCAGATACAATTTATTTACCCCAGAATCCATTTTAGATATTTTAAACCAGCTTTATTCGAATGTCCCCAAAGAAAGATTATACTCAATTTTTCCATCTGGTGGAGATGAAGGCACAATGAAAGATTGGTACAATGGAATCCATGGCCCGTATATCTATGCAAAATCTGGGTCGTTGGGGAACAACTATTGTCTAAGTGGTTATTTATTGACCAACTCTGGAAAAACCCTAATTTTTAGCTTTATGAACAATCATTTCAGAAAGCCAACTACGGAAGTTAAAATCCGCATGCAATCTATTTTTGAACACATTAGGGACACCTACTAGGAAAGTAGATTATTTATTTGTGCATATTGCAACAACATAATAGTTTTTGAATCTTTAATTTCTCCTGTTTTTATCATCCCCACGGCTTCATTAAAAGACATTTCCAAAACCTCTATGTTTTCACTTTCGTCATCGGCACCGCCACCCTCGCTAACTTTCATTTTTTCCTCATAGGCCCCAATAAAAAAGTAAAGGATTTCCGTGACAGAACCGGGTGACATATAAGATTCCATTACTTTTTCAACCTGATTTATTTTATATCCTGTCTCTTCCTCCACTTCCTTTTTTATACAGTCTTCTGGGTGGTCCCCATCCAAAAGTCCGGCACAGGCTTCTATCATCATCCCTGTTTCATTCCCATTTACATATGTTGGCATGCGAAACTGTCTTGTTAAAACCACTGTTCCCTTTTTCTTGTTGTACAAAAGAATGGCTGCGCCATTACCCCTATCATAGGCTTCTCGTTGTTGGGTCTCCCATGTGCCATCCTCTTTTTGATAATCAAAAGTGATTTTATTCAGCGTGTACCAATTATCTGACAACAACTCTTTTGTAATGTTCTTTACTTTTCCGTTTTTCAAAATATCCAGCTATAGATGAAAACCAAAGGTATGGGTTTATGTCTGTATCCCCTCATTTAAAAAACTGTACATTGCTTAGATATGGTTATATTTATTCTTCCATAAAAGAATACCATTATTGATATCCAATCAAAGTTGACCTATGAAACTAGTACCATATATAGCGCTTATTCTTTTTTTAACTATAAGCTGTAAGCAACAGCCTAAACCTAGTAGCGAATCAGAGAAGGAACTTCCTAGAATTGCCATTGCAGGCCTTGGTATTGAATCCAGCACCTTCTCCCCTGCCCAAAGTACCGAAGAAGCTTTTCATGCAAAAACAGGCGACTCTATTTTTTCCAGATATCCCTTTCTAGCAATGGATTCTGTAAATCGTAATCGGGCAGAATGGGTGCCCTTGTTAGTGGGCAAATCATTACCGGGAGGCATTGTCACTCGAGAAGCCTATGAGTCCTTAGTGGGTAAAACCCTAAAAATGCTTGCTGAAAATGGTCCATATGATGGGGTCTTTTTTGACATTCATGGAGCTATGAGTGTTGTTGATCTGGATGACCCAGAAGGGGATTTTATTTCCAGAATTCGTAAAGAAATTGGTACAGAAACATTAATATCGACATCCATGGATCTTCATGGCAATGTTTCTGAAAGACTGGCTCAACATACAGACTTAATTACATGTTATCGCATGGCCCCCCATGAGGATGCCATAGAATCAAAAAAGCGAGCTGTTGACAACCTATTGGAGCGACTTGAAAATGGAAAAGGAAAACCAAGATATAAAGCGTGGATTCCCGTTCCAATTTTATTGCCGGGTGAAAAGACCAGCACACGTATAGAACCGGGAAAAAGCTTGTATACCCAAATTCCTTCCGTTACACATCAAGAAGGTGTTATAGATGCTGCCATTTGGATTGGCTATGCGTGGGCAGATGAACCACGCAACCATGCTGTGGTAATGGTCACAGGTGATAATCAAAAACAAGTGACTGAGGGTGCAGAAAAACTAGCACAAAGTTTCTGGGATGTACGTTCCCAATTTGAATTTGTGGCTCCAACAGCAACGTTAAAAGAAAGTTTGGATATGGCCATATCCAGTGATCAAAAACCATATATGATCAGTGATATGGGTGATAACCCAACAGCTGGTGGAGCCGGTGATGTTACTTGGACACTTCAGGAAATATTGGCAAGACCAGAGTTTAAATTAGAAAACGGCCCTTCCCTTATCTATGCATCAATCCCTGGACCGGAATTTATTGAAGAAGCTATTAAAGTGGGTGTGGGTGAAAAAATATCCGCAATGGCCGGTGCCGCAATCGACCATCGTTTTGCTCCCCCTTTACAATTAACAGGAACTATCACTGCCATAGAACATGGCGATGTACATGCTGAAACCGAAGTGGTGGTAAAAATTGGAAGTATTTCTGTCATTGTCACCAAAAAACGTAAACCATATCACCGAGAAATCGACTTTGCCCGACTTGGTCTCCATCCTCGTGAAAGCGATATTGTAGTGGTAAAAATTGGGTATCTGGTACCCGAATTATATGAAATGCGTGGGGATTGGATTATGGCATTAACCCCAGGCGGGGTAGACCAAGATTTGGAACGTTTGGGCTATAAGCGCATCAAAAGACCTATGTTTCCATTAGACAAGAACATGACAAATCCTGATCTTTCCGCACGATTGATGAAAGCATCAAATGGGTCGCAGTAGTTATTTGTTAGGAAAACCTAACACTACTTTGCACATGTTTTAGTTTTTGCAGCCTCTTTTGGCAATAAAATATTCATTGTTGCTGCTACGATTAAAATCATGAACATTGTTTTGCTACCCGTCACAATACTATTCGCTATTATTATTGAAGCCCATAGTATGGCTGTAATTGTTTTATTCCTTGCTGTCATAATATATAAATTAAAAGCTTATTAAAATCTGTTATCTCCATCCAATAGGTCTCCCAGTCCCCCCAAAATACTACCTTCTCCTTTATCTTTTCCTCCTCCTTTTGGAGCTGCTGCCCATACCCTACTTGCCAATCTACTAAAAGGCAAAGATTGGATATAAACCGTTCCCGGACCTCTTAAGGTAGCAAAAAACAATCCTTCACCGCCAAAAACAGTATTCCTTATTCCCCCTATAAACTCAATATTATAATCTACCGTTTGGGAAAATCCTACAATACATCCTGTATCTACTTTTAAAACCTCACCAGGTCCAAGTACTTTTTTGGCCATGGTACCCCCTGCATGCACAAAAGCCAAGCCATCACCTTCCAGTTTTTGCATAATAAAACCTTCTCCCCCAAAAAATCCTCTTCCCAGTCTTTTGGAAAATTCTATACCAACGGAAACTCCTTTGGCAGCACATAAGAAAGCATCTTTTTGGCAGATGAACTTTCCTCCTTTTTCGGAAAGATCGATGGGGACAATTTTACCTGGATAGGGCGAAGCAAAACTCACTTGCTTTTTCCCTTGGCCAACATTAAGGAACGAGGTCATAAAAAGACTTTCCCCTGTCAAGACCCTTTTTCCTGCGGAAAAAATCTTGCCCAATACACTATTGTCCTGATTGGATCCATCCCCAAAAATAGTGTTCATCTGTATATCCGTATCCATCATCATAAAGGTACCGGCCTCGGCAACAACAGCTTCTTGGGGATCTAGTTCTATCTCCACATACTGCATTTCTTCGCCGTAAATTTCGTAGTCTATTTCGTGTGCATTCATATATTCGTTCTTTGATCTATTTTAATTGATTTGATTATAAGTTGGTTGAAATTGAATTTTGTTACAAGTCAACTTTTATTTTTTTAGTTTCACCGTCCACTCAAACTCAAAAGTGGACACCACTACCCCATCTTCATTTACCCCAATAGATTTCATCCAAAATGTTTGACCCTCTCCATTGGCGACTGTTTTGTCAATAGCATCTTTAATTAAATGGCCATCCTCACAGGTAAAAGTAATTCTGCCCGTTGCCTTTTTAGAAAAAGTGGCTTTATTGCTAGCTACCAACATGGATATTTTTCTCCCACTATCTCTAATCTGGTTAATAACCATAGTGCCCGTGCTAAACTCGGCCGCCATTCCTTGTGCGGCCCAAAACATACTTTTAAATGGGTTCTGGTTAAACCATTTGTGTTTTATTGTCACAACTGCCTTTTGTTCATCTATGTATTTTAGACGTACTCCGCACCACCATGCCGCTGGTAACTTAAAAAAGGTAAACGCATTATATTTACTGGTCTCTTTGGACATATCCTTGTTTTAATTTTCCCTAAAAGTACCTAAAATAGATGAATTATTAAATGTTAATATTATGTTAAATATTAGTACTATGTTTTGCATAATACCTTTTTTTAGCCATATATTTGCATAGGAAGATATTATGTTATTGAATTCATCAATCTAAAAACCATGACAGAATCATTAAGTAAACACGAAAGAAACCTATCTGCAATTATCCATGCATCTACCTTTAGCAGGTATTTTATTCCTTTTGGAAATTTTATACTGCCATTGATATTATGGACGGCAAACAAGAAAGATTACAAATTTGTGGACTATAACGGAAAGCAGGCTTTAAATTTTCAAATAAGCATGTTGCTTTATTCAATAGTACTTGGAGCTATTAGCATTCCCTTCTTTATTGGATTTCTACCAGATTTATTTGATGGGGGTTTTCTTAGTTGGAACGATTTTCATCATGATAGTTTTAGACTACATTTTGATACAGACCATTTCCCTTTTATTTGGCCCTTAGGGATAACAGGGTTAGTGCAAGCCGCAATCACCGTTATCAATGTAGTTTACACCATATTGGCCACTATTAGAACCAATGAAGGTCAAACTTTTAAATATCCGTTTACAATTAATTTTATAAAATAAATACCAGGAGTTATTCATCAATCAATCATCAATCATCAATCAACCAAAATGAATTATCAAAAAACGAACAGTCAAATCAATAGAATCATGAAACTATGAATGTAGAAAACACAAAAGCACAAATGCGAAAAGGGGTTTTGGAATATTGCATTCTTTCTATTCTCAATGGAGAGGACAAATATGCTTCCGAGATTCTGGGCACCTTAAAGGATGCCAAAATGCTTGTGGTAGAAGGTACAATATATCCGCTTTTAACACGACTTAAAAATGCTGGGCTTCTTAACTATCGTTGGGAAGAATCTACCTCTGGACCACCACGTAAATACTATGGTCTTACAGAAACAGGCCAAATTTTTCTTAAGGAATTAAATATTACCTGGGACGAACTTAGAACAGCAGTTAACTTGGTAACCAACACAAAACAAAAGAAGTAATGAACAAGACAGTAAATATAAATCTCGCAAATATGCTTTTTCACATTGATGAAAAGGCCTACAATAAATTGCAACGCTATTTGGACTCTATAAGGCGATCTTTTGCTGGTACCGCTGGAAGCGATGAAATAATTGCCGACATAGAAGCTCGAGTTGCTGAACTTTTCCATGAAAAAATGGAAAATGAAAGACAGGTAATAACCTCTAAAGAAGTGGACGAGGTCATCAATATCATGGGACAGCCAGAAGATTATATGGTGGATGAGGATATTTTTGAAGATGAGCCCAAAGCCAAGACTTCTGATACCACAGGAAGGGTTAAAAAATTATACCGTGACATAGACCATAAGTATATTGGTGGTGTATGTGCTGGTCTAGAACACTATTTAGGTTTTGATGCCCTTTGGATACGTATCATTTTCTTATTGTTGGGTGTCTTTACCGGTTTTGGCTTTATTGCCTATATCTTGTTGTGGATATTGGTTCCAGAAGCGGCTACTACGTCACAAAAATTGGACATGACGGGAAAGCCTATCAACATCAGCAATATAGAACGCAAAGTTAAAGAGGGGTTTGATGATGTTACCGAAAAGGTGAAAAATGTTGACTATGATGGCATGGGCAACAAAGTTAAAAGCAGCTCCAAAACTTTTTTTGACACTATAGGGGACATCATTTTATTTCTTTTTAAAGTCTTCGGAAAATTCATTGGTATAATCTTAATCATTACCGGTGCAGCAACATTAATAGGTCTTTTTGTTGGCCTACTTACAGTAGGCACCTTGGATTGGGTTCAATTTCCTTGGATGGATGATTTTATCGTTAATTCTACCAATTCACCCATTTGGTTGGTTTCCTTATTAACGTTCTTCGCCGTTGGTATTCCTTTTTTCTTCCTGCTCTATTTGGGATTAAAAATATTGATTACCAATTTAAAATCCATTGGCAATATTGCAAAGTTCTCTTTGTTAGGACTTTGGCTAATATCCATCATAGCACTGATTGTTATGGGAGTTAGGGAAGCAGCCGCACATGCTTATACAGGAAGCGTCACTACAAAAAATGAATTGCACATCTCAAATCCAGATACATTGAACATTTCATTGGCATCATCGGATTTGTGGGATGCCCGAGGCAATGTTAGAATGAACGATATGATAATGGTATATGATGAAGATGGTGAAAAAATATTAATCTCTAATGATGTTAGGTTTCGCATAAAAAAATCAAATGATTCCTTAATTCATATTGAGGTAAGAAAAGAAGCTAACGGGTCATCAATCCAAGATGCACGAGGTAAAGCAACTAAAATAGAATATAAATATGTTGTTGAAGGCAACACTCTTGTTCTAAATGATTTTTTAACTGTCCATGATGGCACTAGATTTAGTGACCAAGAAGTCAGGATAAATCTTTTTGTGCCAAAAAACATGGTTATAGACTTTGAAGAAAGCCGTAATTGCCGATGGAGTACCAACAATGACAAAAACATTGGTAGGTGCGATGTAGATGAATATACTTGGAAAATGGGAAATGACGGGGAACTAAAATGCCAAGATTGTCCGGAAGAAATAGAACAAAGTTGGAATGACGATGATGATGAAAATAGGATTAGAATCAACGGACAAGGTATTGACATTAATATAAATGATAATGGCAATGGTGAATCATTTAAAATGAAAATTAATGAAGATGGTGTTAAAATTAAAGCAAAGGATAATGATGAAGACAAAGTTGACATTAATATAGATAGTGACGATGGCAAATTTGAAATGAAAATTGAAGAAGATGGGGTCACAACAAAAAAGACAATTGCCAAGGATTAAGCCATATTACAATTCAGTACAAATTTTCAACAGTTCAGCATTTAATACTATAAGCATCAAATAAAAAACAAGAATTTTAATCAATCTTAAAAAACAACAATCATGACAACAGTAGCAAAAATTGCAATCGCATTATTAATGGCACTCTTTATGTCCTCCTGTGCTTTTGATATTAATTTTGGAAGCGGAAAACACGGCAACGGAGTAGTTGCAGAAGACACAAGAGAAGTATCTGAGGAATTCACAGAGGTTTGGGCTTCCGAAGGTTTGGACGTGTATGTTACACAGGCGGACGATTTTAGCATTGAAATAGAGGCCGATGAAAACATTATTGACCTTATTGGCACTGATATCAAAAATGGAAAGCTCCGCATACATGCCATTGAAAACATTGGTAGGGCCACCAAAAAGGTCTATGTATCCATGCCAGAAATCACAAGCTTAAGTAGTTCTAGTGGGGCCGATCTAATCGCCACCAACATCATTAGAGCGGACAACCTATCCTTAAGTTCTAGTAGTGGAGCTGATTTAAAACTGGAGGTGGTTGCAGATGAAATATCGGCAGATGCCAGTAGTGGTGCAGATATTAGGTTGGCCGGGGAAACCAATATGTTGTATGCAGATGCCAGTAGTGGTTCCGATATAAAGGCAAACGACCTAGTAAGCAAAACATGTAATGCGGATGCCAGTAGTGGTGCAGATATCACTGTAAATGTAACAGAATCGCTAGTTGCCGATGCCAGTAGCGGAGCCGATATTAAATATTCTGGGGACGCCAATGTACAGGCCAAAAAATCGGCTTCTGGTAGTGTGCATAAATATTAGAAATTATTTGAAGCTAAATAAAAAGGTTGTAGTTCCAATCTAACCAAAAAAAACCCCTCACATGTTGATGGGTTTTTTTTATTACAACAGTTGGGTGTACCTTGTTGGGAATCAAAATTAATTTACCATACTTTAAGCTTTGAACAAAAGATTCATCATTTTATGAAACATAAATAATAAGACATCGTCTATAATTATATAGCTCAACATCTTTCAAACTATTTAGGTAAATGAGAATATTAAGTAAAGGAGAGTATTTTGGAAAAAAGAAATTAGAACTTAGTTTTAATGGAATTGTACTTTCTGAATATTCATATCATGAGCCAAAGACAGTATGGCACTACCATGAAAACCCATATTTTATGTACGTTCTACATGGAAATATGTATGATTTCAACAAAAAACAAAAAACAGCGTGCCCCTCTGGAAGCATACTCTACAATAACTGGCAAGAAACTCACTATAATTCGAAAGAATCTGAACTAGGAAGAGGCTTTCATTTGGAATTTGAAAGAGATTGGTTTGAACAGAAAAAAATTGATGTTAGTTTATGGGAAGGTAGTAAGCTACTGGAGAACCCAAAAATTCACCATATTTTTGGAAAAATCTATTATGAATTTATTACCCAAGATCATTACAGCAAAGCATCTATTGAATTGTTGTTGTTGCAATTATGTGAGACCATTGGCAATTCCGAAGAAAAAACTACACTAAACATCCCGAACTGGATAGAACCCCTGAAGGAGCTTCTACACTACAGCACGGAAAACATAGATTTAGATTATTTGTCAAAGCAACTTAACATTCATCCCGTGCATCTTTCTAGATCCATTCCCAAATATTTATCATGTAGTTTAGGTGAGTATATAAGACAACAAAAAATAAAACAGTCTTTAAACTATTTAATAGATTCAGAATATTCCTTAACAGAAATAACTTACTTATGTGGATTCTCCGACCAAAGTCATTTTACCAGATTGTTTAAACAGTACTTCAAAAATACCCCATCAGCCTATAGAAAGTATTTGAAAAAATCACAATAGAAATTAATTGTAATGTTAATTTCATACTATTTTGGTTTCATAGTGCACAGTAGTTTTGAGTATTATTAATTTAATTTTAGGTAATGATAAATTTCAAAATTGTAGGTTTTTTAGGTGTTATGTATACTTTAACATCATGTGGACAGGGCCAATCCAACAAAATAACAGATATTACTAAAAGTGATGGAATTATAAGCCCATTGCATGAGGTCAATATTGGAAAAATAGTTTTTATCCCCAATATGGAGTATCAAGAAAGTGATTTCTTGGAAACATTTGAATTGAGCCCATCAAACGACTTAAACATAAGTGCTTTTTTAAATAATTCCTTGACCAATTATCTTCATCAATTAGCCCCCGATCTTACTATAGAGGAACTACACAAAAAAGGAAACTACCAATTCTCTTTTCTCATTGATGGAGAACTGATCTATAAGGAAAACCTAAACTTTGGAGCTGGGCTTCCCGAGCAAAAAAATAAGCAAACCATATTAACTATACCGTTGCAAAATGAGCACTTGGGCTATAAACTCTGGAGCTCATATATGTGGGACAGATTTTTTTATAGAAATGGTGGAGAAGCAGCTCTGAAAACAGGAAACCACATTCTTAAAATAGAAATAAGACCCTACCTTGAAAGTAAAGAAATCATTATTGGGGATCTTATCGCAGAAGGCGAGTTAAAATTAAAACTTGGAGAACCAGAAAAAGCAACTGAAGAACAAGTGGCCATTCAACCTATTAAACCCTATAAAGGTTGGGAAATATCCAAAGAAGACTATGACAGAGAAAGAATAAGAGCCCTTAACCGAGATATTGCAGAATATAAATTTAAAAAAATAACAAGCATTGTAGTAGTCAAAAACGGAAAGCTTATTGTTGAAGAGTATTTTAATGGGGCTAATAGAAGTACACAGCATAATACGCGTTCCGTTGGTAAATCCTTTGCCTCAACAGTAACAGGTATTGCCATTGGGGATGGATATTTAAAAAGTGAAAATCAAAGCTTAGCAGAGTTTTATGACCTTACTCAATATAAAAACTACTCAGCAAAAAAAGATAGTGTAACGCTAAAAAGTTTATTGACTATGAGTTCTGGTTTTGATGCCAATGACTTTACCATGGACTCCCCTGGGAATGAAGAATATATGTATCCCACGGACAATTGGGTGAAATTTGCCTTGGACTTACCTATGGACAAAACCAAAATAATTGGCAAAAACTGGGATTACTTCACAGCTGGTGTTGTGGTATTGGGAGATATTCTAGATAAGTCCGTACCAGGTGGATTAGAGAAATATACACATGAAAAATTGTTTAAACCATTAGGTATCACTAATTACACTTGGCAGTATACACCACAAAAAGTAGCAAACACGGCCGGTGGCCTACAAATGAACTCTTTGGATTATGCCAAATATGGTCAACTCTACAGAAATGGTGGCAAGTGGGAAGGCAACCAAATTCTTCCTGAAAGCTGGGTAAAAGCTAGTATGACCAAACATTTTATGGAAAAAGATGACAAACCAAGTTATGGGTACTTGTTTTGGAATCAATCTTTTAAGGTAAACAATAAAACTTATGAAACGTTTTTTAGTAGTGGAAATGGAGGCAATAAAATATTCTTCTTTACAGACCAACCCCTTGTAGTTGTGATTACTGCTACTGCATATGGAGAAGCCTATGCACATCCACAGGCAAATCAAATAATGCAGGACTACATTTTACCTGCCATGTTAGAATAATCCAAAAACGCATTATTTAAAATATACCTCGAACCCATCAATATTTGGTGGGTTTTTTTATTACACCAATTTCTGTTTCCTATATTTAACTTAAAATTAGTGGAATGGCAATTCAGTTAAAAAAATACACACTTCAACTAAAACATACGTTTAGCATTTCTAGAGAATCCCATGATCATCAAAACACATTAATCGTGTGTCTGTCTAAAGATGGGCGTACTGGATACGGTGAGGCAACTTCAAACCCATACTATAACATCACGGTTGAAAGCATGATAAATGAAATAGAGGACATCAAAACTGATATTGAGACATTCGTGTTTACTGCCCCTGAAACTTTTCATCAATTTCTAGTAGAAAAGGGTTTGAGTAATTTTGCGATTTGCGCACTGGATTTGGCGGCTTGGGATCTTTATGGTAAGCTTCTTGAAAAACCTTTGCATTCTATTTGGGGTACTTCCACAAACAACTACCCAACAACCAATTATACAATAGGATTGGATACCATTGAAAACATGGTCACTAAAATGAAAGAAATGCCATGGCCCATTTATAAGATCAAACTAGGTACAGAAGATGATGTGGCCATCATAAGGGAGCTTCGTATGAATACGGATGCCATTTTTAGGGTTGATGCCAATTGCGCTTGGACTGCAGAGGAAACCATATTTAATGCCCCATTACTTAAAGAATTGGGTGTAGAGTTTATAGAACAGCCTCTAAAAGCAAATGATTGGGAAGGCATGGAAAAAGTAATGCACTATAGTGTACTACCGGTCATTGCGGATGAGAGCTGTATTTTAGAAACCGATGTGGAAAAATGTGCGCTCCATTTTAATGGTATAAACATAAAACTGACCAAATGCGGAGGTCTCACCCCCGCCCTACGTATGATAAAAAAAGGAAAAGAACTTGGATTAAACGTAATGGTAGGTTGTATGACGGAATCTACAGTTGGAATATCGGCCATTGCACAATTATTGCCACAATTGGATTATGTAGATATGGATGGTGCCATGTTGTTAAAAAAAGATATAGCCAATGGAGTTAATATATTAAATAACGGGCAAGTAGAATTTCCAACCCTCGGTGGCAGTGGTATAACTTTACTATAATGGAAAACTATATAGATTCATTTCCTGGCCGAGAAATTAAGATGGGTAATTCCAACTTTTTATATTTTGGTGGTACAGCTTATTTAGGATTACAGACCGATACCAAATTTCAACAGCTCTTCATTGATAACATTAAAAGGTATGGAACCAATTATGGGGCTTCAAGAAAGTCCAATGTTCGTATTGCAGTTTATGATAAGGTAGAAAAGTATTTGGCAAATTTTGTTGAAAGCGAAAGTTGTATTACGGTATCTTCAGGTTATTTGGCAGGTCAGTTAGTTAGCCAATCGTTTAACAACCCAGACTACAGCCTATTTTACGCTCCCAATACGCATTCGGCATTGTGCCAATCCAAAACTGTTCCGTATACAACTTATACCTCATTGAATAATGCCCTTAAGAAGCATTTGAGAAAGAAACATACCACCCCAGTAGTTTTATTGGATTCCATAGATTTTTCTGGTACTAATTATCCAAATTTTGATGGACTTAAAAACCTTCCCTTAGATAAGATAATACTTGTTGCGGATGATTCCCATGGTATAGGTATTGTTGGTGAAAATGGTCAAGGAGTTTACAAGACCCTAGCTACTTTAAATACAAAGGAACTTATAGTTTGTTGCTCCCTTGGAAAAGGTTATGGTGTACAGGGAGGTGCAGTTTTCGGAACAAAAAAAAGAATTGGTTCGTTATCGGGGACCGCTTTTTTTGGAGGAGCAAGTCCAGCTACCCCTTCTGGTATGGCTACACTTTTGGCAGGTGATTCTATCTATAAAGAAAAAAGAAACGTTTTACTGGGCAACATAGATTATTTTTTAAAGTCCTTTGACTTTCCCGAAAAATTCAGTTTTATGCATGGGCACCCCTCATTTAGCTATTTGGACACAGGCCTTACCAAACATTTGGAGAAAAACAACATCCTAGTGACCGATTTTAGCTATCCAAATGAGGATGCTTCCTTAATGAGTAGAATTGTATTAAGTGCTTCACATTTAAAAGAAGATGTTGAACACCTGTTCAATTGCATAAATGATTATTTCACATTAAAATAGTTCATAAATTTTTATATTCATTTTTATATAGTTAATTTTTTACATATTTAATAAAATATGTCGTATCTTTTTATTGTGTAACAACTATAAAAAAAATATAACCATGAAAAAAGTACTTGGATTGGTTTTCTTGATGTTATTTCTAATTTCGGCAACGGAGATGACCTCACCTAAACCGCACGCAAAAAAGTCTATTGAAGGGACTTGGGAACTTGTTAGTCATTACAATTATGACAACAATATAATTACAGATACCATACTTGCCAATGAAAACCTAAGACAGGTAAAAATGTTTTACAATGGCAAAGTTATGTGGGCAAGATATGTTCCACAAGATTCAACGGAATGGTTCGGTTATGGTTCTTATGAAACCACTGAAGATAGGCTTAGGGAAAGATTAGAGTTTGGCTCCGCGGCCATAATGAAAATTGCCGATACCCTAATGGTTTTTGAACTGGAACTGATTCTTGATGAAACCTCCTACAGCCAAATAAACATTGACGATGAAGGAAACAGGCTCTTTTCTGAAAATTACAAACGCCTTGATTAAAGTTTAAAGAAACTAAAATATAAAGGGCGTATTACCAAAAGTAATACGCCCTTTATATTTATCTCTATTTACAGATTATACCGTGGCTTCGGTTTCAATTGTTGCCAAATATCTCTCTGCATCCAATGCTGCCATACAACCTGTACCAGCTGCAGTAACCGCTTGTCTATACTCTTTATCTTGTACATCTCCACAAGCAAAAACTCCAGGAATACTAGTCTTGGTAGACTTTCCTTTCGTAATAAGATACCCAGTGTCGTCCATTTCCAATTGCCCTTTAAAAATGTCTGTATTTGGTTTATGTCCAATGGCAACAAAATATCCAGTAATGGCCAACTCTTCCTTTTCACCGGTTATATTGTTAACAATACGAATGCCTTCCACAACTTGGTCTCCCAATAATTCATCAACTTCTGTATTATAACGAACATCAATGTTTGGTAAACTTGTAACTCTGTGTTGCATGGCCTTAGAGGCTCTCATATAGTCTTTACGAACCAACATAGTGACTTTATTACAAATATTTGCCAGATAAGAAGCTTCTTCCGCTGCTGTATCTCCCGCACCAACAATTACCACATCTTGGCCCTTATAGAAAAAACCATCACAAACCGCACAGGCAGAAACTCCTCCGCCCCTTAAGCGTTGCTCACTTGGAATACCCAAATACTTGGCAGTGGCCCCAGTAGATATAATAACTGTCTCCGCCTCTAGTGTTTTATCGTTGTCAACGGTAACTTTATGAATACCTCCAACCTCTTTGCTAAAATCAACAGCCGTAACCATTCCAATACGCACTTCTGTACCAAAACGCTCTGCCTGTTGCTGTAATTGCACCATCATAGTTGGACCATCAATACCCTCCGGGTATCCAGGAAAATTATCTACTTCTGTAGTTGTGGTCAATTGTCCCCCAGGCTCCATTCCTGTATAAAGCACAGGTTTTAAATCGGCTCTTGCCGCATATATGGCTGCCGTATACCCAGCTGGACCAGACCCTATAATCAATGTTTTTATACGTTCTATTGTTTCTGACATAATCTATTGCTACATTAAAAATCTATTAAAACAAAAGTAGGGTTTTTAGCAAAAAACTTACTTTAAAAGTTATCAAAAGTTGTTATAATGTCTATGGAATTATTTTGATTTCTGTTGAAGCATGGATACATCAACAACGGTTCTAAAACCCAAATGCTCCAAGGACGAATCTATACTGGAACCCATTCTGGAAGACAACCTATAACTTGCGCAATACGATGCATTGCATAGAAAAGACCCCCCTTTAATTACTTTTTCTTGCGCATACGGGTTATTTGGGACGAAAGATTCATTTGCCCCCTCTGGATTTAATACAACTGTATTAGAAGCCATAAGCTCCCCATAATATTTGGTATTATACCAATCACTGGTCCATTCCCACACATTCCCAGCCATATCGTACAAACCATAGTCATTGGCTTCAAAAGTTTTTACAGGTGCTGTACTTTCATAGCCATCGGCTATGGTATTGGTCATAGGAAATATGCCATTCCAGGTGTTGGCCTTGCCTGCTAAATTATTCACCTCATCTCCCCATTGATATATTGTACTATCCAAACCTCCCCTTGCTGCATATTCCCATTCTGCCTCCGTTGGCAAACGGCTTCCGGCCCATTCACAATAGGCCAATGCATCTTCATAAGCTATATGCACAACAGGATGGTTTTGCAATCCTAAAATGGAGCTTCCTGGTCCTTTGGGATGACGCCAATTGGCTCCGATTTTCCATTCCCACCATTGGGAGAAGTCATATAAATTGGGTAGTTCAGATTTTGATTTCTTAAAAATCAAGGACCCAGGTTTTAGGATAGAATCATGGGGTTTAGGAGTGCCGTAAGGCACTTGCTTCTTCAATTCTTCCCAGTCTATTTCTCTCTCTGCAATGGTCTTATAGCCGGTCTCTTCCACAAATTTATAGAACTGGGAATTGGTAACTTCATGTTCATCAATAAAAAAACCATCTACCCCTACTATATGGGAGGGTTTCTCGTGTTGCATAGCCATTTTATCATGGGTCACAGCACCTTGTTGAAACTGCCCGCCAGGAATCCAAACCATTTCCTTAGGAGCTTTTAACCCATGAGGAAGTTCAACAACCAAACTTTTTTCGACAACCTTTTCCACTTCAGAACCATTTGCTTTCGTATTTTTTGGCTTACAATGAACTAAAAAAATTAGTATAAAAAAGCCTACACAATATTTATTTATAAAACTGTGCAGGCTTAATCTCTTCATAAAATTATTTACCATTAAAGAAAATCATAATCCCGATAACTACAGCAACTATTGCCAAAGAAACTATAATATCTATAGTGCTATAACTATTCTTGTTGTTTGCCTTTTCCTCCTCTGTTACTGTACCAAAAGTCAAGTTTTTCACTTTTTCAGCACTGGGCGCTTTTGTTAACAAACTAGTAACTATGGCTATGATTACACAAAATAAAAAGAACCATGCCCCAAAGGTCAGGAAGTTCATGTCGGCCATTTTAAAGAAAAATCCGTCTGGGTCCAAGGAACTTTTACCAAGTTCCATAATCAAGCGCAATGCACCAACAACAAAACCAGCTATTAAAGTAACAAAAGCTCCTTGCGAATTAATACGCTTATAGAAAATTCCCAACAGGAATACTGCTGCAATAGGTGGTGAAATATACGTCTGTACCTTCTGCAAATACTCGTATAATACACCTGAAATATTTGCCATAATGGGAATCCAGATAATTCCGATAATAACGGTAATAACAGTTGCTATCTGACCTGTTCTCACCAATTTCTTCTCTGGGGTATTTGGTCTAAGTTTCTTATAAATATCTACCGTAAATAACGTAGAACAAGAATTAAATACCGAAGCCAAAGAGCTCATTAATGCTGCCAAAAGACCCGCTGCAACCAATCCCCTAAGTCCAGAAGGCAATAAATTGCTCATTAACACAGGAAAAGCCTCATCGGGGGAATCCCAATGCAGCTCGCCTTTCATTTTTAAGGTCAATGCAATAATTCCAGGGACCAAAAACAGAAATACGGGAAGCAATTTTAACAATGCCCCGAAGATAGTACCTCTTCTCCCCTCTTTTATATTTTTGGCGGTCAATGCCCTTTGCACAATATATTGATCGGTACACCAGTACCAAATACCCACTATGGTACTTGTAATGACCAAAGATGGCCATGGAAAATCAGGATCAGATGCTGATCGCCACATGTTTAAATATTCTGGAGTAACCGTTTGTTTAATTTCCGACCAGCCTCCAACATGGTCCAAACCAATAAAAGTTAATGCTGCCGCACCCACGACCAAAATAACAGCTTGTAGTGCTTCCGTATAAACCACAGCTCGCATACCACCCAAAATGGTATAGACCCCAGTTAGAACAACAGTTGCTATCGCCCCAGTCCAAAAATCAATTCCCAATAAGGCAGAAACCACAATACCCCCTGCATAAATAGTAACCGATATTTTGGTAAGCACATAGGCAATTATGGAAAATACGGAGAGTATCCATCTTGAACGGGCATCAAAACGTTTTTCCAAAAACTCTGGCATGGTAAACACCCCACTCCTAGCATAAAAGGGCAAAAACACCCAACCTAGCATTAATACAACCCATGCATGTATTTCATAGATAAGCATGGGCAATTTATCACCTGCCCCAGCTCCTGCAAGCCCTACTACATGTTCTGAACCAATGTTAGAGGCAAAAATAGAGGCTCCAACAACAAACCAGCCCACATTACGTCCAGCTAAAAAATAGTCTTCTGTATTATTTTGTTTTTTTCGGATAACCCATACGGCTATACCAATCAGAATTAGGAAGTAAATGGCGATACATACCCAATCTAAAGTATCCAATGTTTTCATATTTGGTTGGTTTAGTTTATTTGGTTTATTTGGTTGTAAACTTAAATGATGTCATGGTTGCATATTTTTCTCCTGGATTCAAGGTCACAGAAGGAAAAGTGGGTTGATTGGGAGAATCTGGATAATGCTGTGTCTCCAAGCAAAAACCACTTCTCTTACCATAAGTGCCACCCGTTTTTGATGGTATAGTTCCATTTAAGAAGTTTCCTGTATAAAACTGTACCCCCGGTTGGTCTGTAAACACTTGCAATAATCTTCCACTACCGGGATGGTGCGCGGATGCCACCAGTCTTACCCCTTCATTTTGGTTATTCAATACCCAGCAATGGTCATATCCACCGCCCTTTACAATTTGGTCATGATCAGCATCAATTTCTTCTCCAATTACTTTGGCAGTCCTAAAATCAAAGGGAGTTCCAGAAACATCACTTAAATCACCTGTTGGAATCAATGTTTCATCTACTGCAACAAATTGATCTGCGTTTAAGACAACCTCATGGTCCAAAATAGCTTGATCAAAATCCCCAGATAAATTAAAATAGGAGTGTTGCGATAAATTTAAAATGGTCTTCTTGTCCGTGGTAGCCTCATAATTTACCGCCAACATATTATCATTGTCCAAGGTATAGGTTACAATGGTTTCCACATTTCCTGGAAACCCAGCATCCATATCTTTACTAAAGTAGGATAATTTTAAAATGGAATTGCCATCAACAACCTCTGCATTTAAAACCTTCCAAATTGCTTTGTCAAAACCATTGCTTCCGCCGTGCAGATGATTTGGGCCATTATTGGTTTCCAAGGTGTATTCAACACCATCCAAAGAAAACTTTCCTTTGGCTATTCTATTTCCATATCGGCCAAGAAGTGCCCCAAAAAATGGATTCCCATCTAGGTATTCCTCCAAAGTATCAAAACCTAAAACAACATCTTTATAAACACCATCTTTATCCGGAGCAGTCAGGTGAGTAATAATTCCACCATAGGTCATTATTTTAACCTCCATTCCGTTTCTATTTGTAAGTGTATACAAATCAACATTTTCTCCTTTGGCATTTGCTCCAAATTCACTTTTCTCTATTGTTGATGTTTCAACTATTTCCTTCATTTCTTCTGTATTAACCTTTTCTTTTTTCCCGTCTTTACATTGCATTAATGTAAAAGCAACGCTAAAAATAAGAAAGCAGTGGGTAATTTGCTTAAGTCGGTTCATTTTATTTGTTTTGGTTTATAAATTATTTTGAAACAAATGATAATATACTTCATTTGCATTAAGCTTATCCTTAAACTCTCTAATTGATGTCTTATCATCAATAACCAATAACTCAACTCCAGCTATATCTGCAAAATCTTCCATATACTCCGTCGTTATTGCCTGACTGTAGACCGTATGATGTGCTCCTCCTGCTAAAATCCATGCCGTAGTTGCTGTGTTTAAATCCGGTTTTGCATCCCACAAAACTCTAGCAACCGGTAATTTAGGTAATTTTTCATTTGGTTTTACTGCTTCGACCTCATTTACCAGTAATCGGAAACGATTTCCCATATCCACCAGTGAAACATTAATGGCATTCCCCACTTGTCCATTGAAAACCAAACGGACGGGATCTGCCTTTCCTCCTATTCCCAAGGGATGTACTTCACAAGATGGTTTTCCTTCTGAAATGGAAGGACAAATCTCCAGCATATGGGAACCCAAAACATAAGATTTATTTGGGTTGAAATGATAGGTGTAATCCTCCATAAAGGAAGTGCCCTTATCCAATCCTACATTCATCACTTTCATTGCCCTGAGGATTGCTGCCGTTTTCCAATCTCCCTCTGCACCAAAACCATACCCATCTGCCATAAGGCGCTGTACGGCAAGACCCGGTAATTGTTTAAATGCACCTAGATTTTCGAAGGTATCCGTAAAGGCCTTAAACCCTCCATTTTCCAAAAAGGCTCTTAGGCCCAATTCTATTCGTGCTGCTTCAAGAAGTGATTCCCTTTGCTTCCCGTCTTTTTTAAGTTGGGGAGTTAGGGTATAATCAGATTCATAAATGCCCACTACTTTATTAATATCCTCCTGGGTAACGGCCTCCACAAATTTTAATACATCCGATGTGCCAAAACCATTGACCGAAAAGCCAAAACGTATTTGAGCCTCCACCTTATCCCCTTCAGTAACAGCTACTTCACGCATATTATCGCCAATACGAGCCACTTTTAGATTTTGAAGCTCATCCCATCCTAAAACAACACGGGACCATATTCCCAATTTTTTTTGAATTTCTGCATCTTGCCAATGCCCAACCACTATTTTCCGTTTTTTGCGCATTCTGGTCATCATATGTCCAAATTCCCTATCCCCATGGGCTGATTGATTTAAATTCATAAAATCCATATCAATACTGTTCCAAGGAATTTCTGCATTAAACTGGGTATGTAAATGGCATAAGGGCTTATTTAAAATGGACAGGCCCTTGATCCACATTTTGGCAGGAGAAAAAGTGTGCATCCATGTAATTATTCCAATGCAATTGGTATTCCCATTTGCCTCAATACAAATACTTGTAATCTCATCCGGGGCTTTAACAATGGGTTTAAAAACTAATTTAATTGGAATAAGGGCGGATGCATTTAAACCCTTTACTATTTCTTTTGAATTGTTCGCAACCTGCTTTAAGGTTTCATCTCCATAAAGATGTTGACTCCCGGTAACAAACCAAATTTCCTTTTGTGTGATATCTATCATTATATTTTTTACTCTATTTTTCTTTATTCAAGTAGGTCTTCATGATTCCTATTGACCTGGCATCTTTTAACTGTAATCCATCTGGTTCCCCTCTAGCGAAGTAGAGAGGTCATTGTCCATAATACGCATCTTTTCCATGTTTACGGTTGTAATGCTTTTCTATTAGGGATTCTTTAAGCCTTTCGGCTTTGGGATTTATCTGTAGGGTCATATATGCCATTTTTGCAACTTCTTCCAAAACCTTACTATTATAGACGGCCTTTGCGGCGTTTTGACCCCATGCAAAAGGGCCATGATTGCCTATCAATATCATTTGGACTTCCTCATAGGACAATCCCTTTTCATTAAAACAATCCAAAATCTGGATCCCGGTGTTATACTCATAATTACCCTGTATCAACTCGTCTTTCATGGGCGGGGCGCATGGAATATCATGGGTTAAATGGTCTGCATGAGTAGTGCCAAAAATAGGAATATCCCGTTGTGCTTGGGCCCAAGCCACCGAATGCGTAGCATGTGTATGCGCAATTCCGCCAATATGCTCCCAGTTTTTATATAAAAATGCATGGGTTTTGGTATCGGACGATGGTCTCATACTTCCTTCCACAACATTGTTATCAAAATCCACAATCACAATATCTTCTGGTTGTAACACCTCATAAGGCACACCACTTGGTTTTATGGCAAAGACTTTGTTTTCCCTATCCACTGCGCTCACATTACCAAAGGTATATACCACCAAATCCAACTCATTGAGCTGCATATTGGCTTCATAACATTCTTGTTTTAAAGCCTGATATTTTGATGTTGAACCTATTGATTTTTCACTAATACCCATTTCAACAAAATTGCCTAAAAGTTCATAGTCCTTATACAATTGTTGATATACCTCCACTTTCTCTTTTTCTGGATGGTAGGTGGTTTCAAAACCATTGCCCATGGCCTTAATGGCCTCTTCAACAGTTTTATGAACTCCAGCTGCCACAGCTGCGTACATTGCTGCGCCCAATGCAGGTGCTTGTTCTGATACTGCAATTTTAATGGGTCTGTCCAATACATTGGCCAAGGCCTGCATCACAAAAGGAGATTTCTTGGCAACTCCCCCAATTCCCACTATTTCATCAATTTTTACGCCTTCACTTTCAAATCGATCTACAATCTTTTTAGAGCCAAAACAAATAGATTCCACCAAAGCCTTAAAAATATGGGGAGCCTTTGTTCCTAAATTTAAGTTGACAATTGCTGATTTTAACGCCTGATCTGCGTCTGGTGTTCTTCGTCCGTTTATCCAATCCAATGCTACGGGAACGCTTTCCGAAAAAGGAAGTTTCTCCGCTTGGGTTGTTAACTCTGCTATGAGTTTATCTTTTAACTCTTCTATCAATTCGGATTTATGTTTTTCATCAATCCTTGTGGAATTTTTAATAATATCCACAGAAGGCTCCACCAAGACATCCCTGAACCATGCCAACACATCTCCAAAGGCCGACTGACCTGCCTCCAACCCAATCTTATTGGGAATAACAGAACCCTCTACTTGTCCGCATATTCCTTTTATGGTTTTATCGCCCAAAGCGTTATCCGAGGCCACAATGATATCACAGGTGGATGTGCCCATAATTCTAACCAAAGTATTTTCTTCGGCTTCTGCACCTACAGCTCCTGCATGTGCATCAAATGTTCCTACAGCAATTACAGTATCTGTTGTAAGTCCTAATTTATTTGCCCATTCTTTGCATAATGTACCAGCTGCCTCATCAGATGTATAGGTGTTGGTGTACAAGTTCTGCTTAAGTTTTACCAAATTAAGGTCCAATTGGGCAAGAAACTCATCAGAAGGCAATCCACCCCAGCTTTTGTGCCACATGGCCTTATGGCCCGCAGCACATCTACTTCTTTTAAAATCTTTCAATTGACCACCGGTCAATATAAAGGTCATATAATCACAATGCTCCATCCAAGAATAAGCTGCTCTCTTTACTGCTTCTTCTTCACGGGAAATATGCAATATTTTGGCCCAGAACCATTCCGACGAATAAATGCCCCCTTCAAACTTGGTATAATCTACACCACCCCAGGTCTTGGCCAAATAGTTAATTTCTTCTGCTTCTTTAATGGCCGTATGATCTTTCCACAATACCATCATAGCATTGGGATTTTTCTCAAAACCCTTGGTTTCTGCCAAAGAAATACCCTCAGCATTAACAGGAATAGGCGATGAACCTGTAGTATCGATACAAATTCCCTTTATCTCATCTACAGCAACACCAGAGTCCTTGACAACACTTTTAATCGTATTTTCCATACCCTCAATATGATCCAAAAGGTGCTGTCTAAACTGATTTTTGGAAGGGTCACAGTACAGTCCCTTTTTCCAACGGGTGTACCAATGGACATTTGAAGCCAGTTCTTTACCATTACCAGCATCAATTAAAACAGCCCTGACCGAATCTGTACCATAATCCAGTCCTATGACGTAATCGTTCATTACATTTTAATTTTTAAAACAGATACCGAATATGGAGGCATTCCATAATTTACAACTCCCTCTTCCACATTGACCTCTTTCAATACCGGACTTATATTTTTAGGGTGTTCAAAAGAATTTTCATCCGTAAGGTTAGGGCTCGTTAACAATACGACCTCCCCTATTTTTGTCAAATCTTTCAATCCCATGTTCAAATCTACATTTTTTGTAACATCTTTAGTGTTCACCAGTTTTATGATAAGCTCATTGCTTTCCAAGTCTTTTACAGCAGAGGCATAGATACCATTTTGGCCGATCAAGGGTTTCCCTCCTTGGGTTATAGAAATTAAATCGGTTCCACTATGGTTGGAAAACAATCTTTGAACATAATAATTGGCCGATCCAAAGGATTCCAAATTATTAAACCAAATAAGGTCTGGTTTCCATTGCCATCCCTCTTCATGGGCCATTAACGGGGCATATGAAGTTAAATGGACCAAATCGGCATTTCTTTCCAAGCCGGTCATAAAAGCAGCCTCTGCCAAGGCACACTCCCAATTGTTCTTGTTTTCGGGACTTACCGTCTGCACACTTTGGGCAGCATACTCCCCTGCAAAAACTTTTGGACCGTTACGGTCATAGCTGTCATACCTATCTGCGTTTTCCAAAAACCATTTTGGGTTTTGATAATAGTGTTCGTCCACAATGGGTACATTTAATTTTCTCACCTGTTCCCATCCATAGTCGAACATATCTCCCTCAGGAAAAGGACCAGGGGTAGATACCAGAACAATATTTGGGTATTTTTCTGAAATTATATCTGCAAAAATTTTATACCGGTCAAAATACTCAGGGCCCCATTGTTCGTTTCCTATGCCCAAATATTTCATGTTAAAGGGTTCTGGATGTCCCATATCGTTTCTAACACTTCCCCATTGGGTATCCAACCCTCCATTGGCAAACTCAATTAGATCAAGAGCATCTTGTACATAAGGGTCCAGTTCTCCTAAAGGAACCAGCTCCCCAGTATTGAACTGGCATGCCATACCACAACCTAATATGGGTAATGGCTCTGCTCCCATATCCTCTGACAATTGAAAATATTCAAAGAATCCCAAACCAAAACTTTGGTAATAGTCCGGAGTTGGTCTATGGGCAAACTCATCGTTCCATCTATTTATAAGCAATTCCCTTTGGTCCAATGTACCTACGGTCTTCTTCCACTGGTAGCGCTGTGCCAGTGTTCTACCTTCCACGATACACCCTCCTGGAAATCTTAGAAACCCAGGGTCCATATCATCTAACAGCTGTACCAAATCTTTACGAAGCCCTTTTTTTCTGCCTTTCCATGTTTCTTGTGGAAACAGGGATACCCTATCTATATCCACACTTCCCTTGCCTTCAAAAGTTAGTTTTAACTTGGCTTTTGCATTGGTCTTGTTAGGCTCCAAAACAGCTTCATACGTTTTCCAGTCCTCAGAATCAGGGACAAAACTTACGGATGCCAAGGTGTTGTCCAATGAATCGATTAAGTTAAAGTGAACTTTATCAATTCCTTTTGCATGGGCCATTTTTAGTGAAAGGTCATATTTTTCTCCTTCTTTGACCCCAATGCCTCGAAAACCTTCATTAATAATTTGATAATTATCGGCTTGGTGAACTACAAAATGGGAAAAGCGTTTGTTGTTTTGATCCTTAATATAATTGGTTATGTTTCCAAAACCGGAATTCTTGTTCAGGGAATATTTTAGACTATTGGTCTCCTCCCAGCCCATTTTGGGGTCTGGAAACTCAAAAGAGCCATTCTTTATAAGTTCTGCATACAGTCCCCCATCTGCAGCAAAATTGATATCCTCGTAGAAGATGCCGTACATTGTGGGTTGAATTTTAGCAATTGAAGTCGTATTAATATCTAAATCAATAGGTTCACCAATCTCAACTGATTTTGGTTTTTCCTGATTACATGCTATTGCAAGTATAATAATTCCGTAAAGCACTAAAGTTTTCAAAGTTTTTTTTCTCATAATTCTTATCTTATATTCATCCATACCTTCATTTTGTTTACTCCCCTATTAGACCATGTATAGTATGGAATGGCCTTTAATTTGTCATTTGTCAAAGTGTTCACCCCCTTTAAAAGGTCTTTTTCCATTTTTACATTATATACATCTGATTTATTGAGTACAATTTCATCAATGTTTGGATTATCTATTTCTTCAATAGCATAAACAATTGGGCCATATTCCAAAGCAGTCTTACCCCTGTTTTCTTCTACCATATCATCTGTTTTTACCATTTTCACTTCCATTGGAAAATCAATTTCAATAACATCCCCTTTTTTCCAATTTTTGGTAATTGTGAAATACCCGCCATTTTCATTTGCTGAAACAAGTTCTCCATTTATACGTATGACCGATTCGTTCCCTGAATCATTTAAATATTGGTATAAATTGCTGGGCAAAGTTTCGTTTCTTGCCCAACCGGGAACCCGCAATTTTAAGGTAAAATTGAATTCTGTAGCTGGATTTATCCTTATTTCCACCTTTCCGTTCCATGGATAATCGGTTTTTTGGGATATGGAGACTTCTGTTTCCTTTAATTGGATACTTGCCTTGTTTGACGCATAAAGATTCACGTATATCTCGTCATCGGTCTTTGAATACACTAATCCAGGTACTGAAGGCAAAAATCGAATGACATTGGTGGGGCAACAGGAACAATCAAACCACGATTGACGTGTACAAGAACCTTTATTAAATTCAAACTTACCATCGGATTCCAGCGCATTTGGATAAAAAAATCTAGTACCATCCAATGAAATCCCTGAAATAAGACCATTGTACAGAGTACGTTCAATGATATCAAAGTATTTAACATCACCCGTAAGATTATGCAGTCTATGGTTCCAATACACATCACCAATAGAGGCGCAGGTCTCTGTATAGGCAGTAAGGTTGGGAAGTGAATAATTGTCCCCAAAAGCCTCTTCATCGTGCCGGGAACCAATACCTCCCGTGATGTACATTTTTTTCTCTACCATATTGTCCCAAAGGGCATTCACGGCATTTAAATAGGTGCTATCATTATTTATTGCAGCAATATCGGTCATAGCAGCATACATATACACGGCACGCACCGCATGGCCCACTACCTCTTTTTGCTCAATTACAGGAATATGGTCCTGAAAATAGTTATTACTGTGCCTGTCAAGTAATCGATGATGCTCTGGATTACCACGATTGTCCAAAAAATATTTTGCCAAATCAAAGTAAGCTTGCTTTCCTGTAAGTTGAAATAACTTTATGAGCCCAGTTTCAATGATTTGATGTCCTGGAACATTGGCCACTTGCCCTTCCCCGTCTCCAAAGGTTTTTACCATAAAATCTGCATTCTTAAGGGCGATGTCCAAAAAATTATTCTTTCCTGTTGCAAGGTGATGTACTACGGCTGCTTCATACATATGCCCGGCATTGTACAGTTCATGACTGGCATCCAGGGAAGACCAACGCTTTCCCTCACCCACCGCAACCCATTCTGCTGGTGGCTTGGCAGGGTTTATGGTTCGCCAGGTTGTTAAATACCCATCTTCTTCCTGGCCTACCACGACAATGGAAATTAGCGAATCCAACTTGCTTTCAAGAGCGACATTGGGTGCACTTATTAAAGAATTGGAGGCTCCTTCTATAATTTTGTAAACATCTGTATCATCAAAAGGCATTTCCCCTTTGGTCTCCCCTTCCAATTGTCCACCTGCAATCAAAAAATTATCCAACCTTCCTTCTTCCTCACACTTTTTTATGGCGTAATCAATGGTGGTTTCCTGCACTCGTTGTATAATGGGCAACCAAAAATCATCGGTCAATTTTACGTTCTGAATATTTACAGGGCTGATTTTATACCCTTTTTTTTCTACTTCATGATCCGCGACTTCCTCATGCTTTTCTTTACAAGAAGCAAGAAGCATTATAAAACAGGCTACATAAACAATTCTTGAATACATTTTTATTCTAGTTTGCTTTAAATACTATCAATGAATATGGAGGTGTTTCCACCGATAAAATTCCCTTTTTCAATTTGAACTTTTTAAAAACCGCCGGTTTTACCTTATCTGGGTTGTCAAAGGAATTGTGGTCCTGTAATTTTTCCGAGGTTAAAATAGAGGCAGAAACTTCATCCACATCCATCCCACTTACATCAATATCCACAGTAATGCTTCTCTTTGGATCAATGTTCACCAATGAAATATGATTGGCTCCATTGTCATCTTTTGAAGCTGATACCGAAATTACGGGAAGTTCCCTGTATTCTACATTGTTCTCAATTCTGGAAGGCAGCAAAAGGGCATCTTGGTGTACCTTGTACATATTCATTACATGATAGGTGGGGGTAAGAATCATCTTCTCCTCATCTGTTAGAATTACCGCCTGTAACACATTCACCATTTGAGCCAAGTTGGCCATTTTTACTCTTCTTGCGTGGTTATTAAAGGTGTTAAGGACCGTACCTGCAATCATCACATCCCGAATCGTATTTTGTTGGAACAATACTCCTTTCTTCACTTCAGGGACTGCATCGTACCAACCACCCCATTCATCCACAAAGAGATCCACATTGCCATCAGGGTCATACTTGTCCATAATTTCAATGTGCTTGGTCACATATTCCTCCATGTTCAAAGCCTGATCCATGGTTTTATAATAAACTTCATCATCAAAATTTACAGAAGGCCCTTTGGCCGACCAATTAAAAACGGCATAATCATGTAGTGCCACAGCTTCCATTAATTGGTGGGGAACATTTTTCATTAAGGTTTCTGTCCAATGATAATTATCTTCCGAAGCACCAGATGCTATTCTGTAAATTTTTGTGTCACCAGACCATCCCGGCATAAAAGTGGCATATTGGCGATAAATATCTGCATAATACTCGGCCGTCATATTGCCCCCACAGCCCCAAGTTTCATTTCCCACGCCCCAATATTTTACTTTCCATGGTTTTTCGCGACCATTTTCACGACGCCAATCCGCCATAGGGCTCACTCCGTCATGGTTTGTATACTGTACCCAATCTATGAGTTCCTGTACGGTGCCACTGCCCACGTTTGCAGATAAATACGGTTCTGTGTCCAGCACTTCACATAGATTTAAAAAGTTATGGGTTCCAAAACTGTTGTCCTCCGTAGTACCGCCCCACCAACGATTTACAATGGTTGGCCTTTCAGCCTTTGGTCCTACCCCATCTTTCCAGTGGTAGGTGTCCGCAAAACAACCTCCCGGCCAACGCAGGTTGGGAATGTTCAGTTCTTTAAGAGCGGCAATGATATCATTTCTTACTCCTTCTGTGTTTGGAATAATTTTATTTTCTTCACCCACATAGAGACCTTCGTAGATGCAACGGCCCAAATGTTCTGCAAAATGACCATAGATATGTCTGCTGATGGTATCTTTTGCTGTTTCTGGAGTAATAGTGATACTCACTGTTTCATCTTGTCCAAAACCTGCGTAAAGTGATAGAAAGAAGAAAAACTTGATTAATTTATTTTGTAGTTTCATAGAGCAAATTAAATTATAAGTGTTATTTTAACACTTATAAAAATACAAAAAACCATGAGAAAACTAACATTTCTTTTATTTATACTATTAATTAATGTACTACAGTCACAAAAATTTGACAATCTAGCTCAAACTCCTCCTATGGGATGGAACAGCTGGAACACTTTCGCTACCGATATCAATGAGGAACTGGTAAAGGATATTGCCGATGCTTTTATTGACTTGGGATTAAAAGATGCTGGGTACGAATATATTGTTCTGGACGATGGATGGTCCACTAGGGAACGGGGTGAGAATGGAGAACTGATTGCCGACCCCAAAAAATTTCCATCTGGAATGAAGGCCCTTGCAGACTACATTCATTCCAAAGGATTAAAATTTGGACTTTATAATTGTGCAGGCTCAAAAACATGTGCAGGATACCCTGGCAGTCGTGGGCATGAATATCAAGATGCCAAAACCTATGCCTCTTGGGATGTGGATTATTTAAAGTATGACTGGTGCAACACAGGGAAATTAAATGCGGAAGAAGCTTATATTACCATGAGGGATGGTTTAAAAGCAGCAAAAAGACCTGTTGTTTTCAGTATTTGCGAATGGGGTGACAATGAGCCATGGAAATGGGGCAAGGACGTAGGCCATCTTTGGAGGGTAACTGGAGATATTACCCCATGTTGGGACTGTGAATTGGGTCATGGCAACTGGTCTTCTTGGGGAATATGGAAAATCATTAACATGAGAAAAGGCATTAGAGAGGCTTCCGGACCTGGGCATTGGAACGATTTTGATATGATGGAAGTCGGTAATGGTATGACCCAAGGTGAAGACCGAGTGCATTTTGGTATGTGGGCCCTTTTTGCATCACCATTAATTATGGGGAACGATTTGCGAGCCGCCTCAAAAGAAACCTTGGAAATATTGACCAACAAAGAGGTCATTTCGGTAAATCAAGATCCTTTGGGAATCCAAGGCTTCCGGTTTATGAACGAGAACGACATTGAAATTTGGATAAAACCTCTGGCAAATGATGGATGGGCCATTAATTTTGTGAATATGAGCGAATCTAAAAAGGAACTTAATTATGATTGGAAAAAGGAACATATTGGGGATAATACGGTAAACAGAAATCTTGAGGTGGATAAATTCACTTACGAAATTAGGGACTTGTTCAAAAAACAAGATCTTGGCACTACCAAGAACAATCTTAAAGCTACCATTGAAGGCCATGACATTTTAATGGTCAAATTGAAGAAAAAATAAACCAAACCACATAACTTGCAGCCAAGCTCTTAATTTTTAAGCCATATAGTTTTGGGAATAAATAATTACAAAAATGAAGACAAATTAATTGTTGCGGTTGACTGTATAATTTTTGGGTTTGATAAGGAAAAATTAAAGGTCTTGCTCATACAACGTGCCTTTGAGCCAGAAAAAGGGAAATGGTCCTTAATGGGAGGTTTTTTAAAGAAGAACGAAACCTTAAATGAAGCCGCCCAACGTGTTTTAAAAAACCTTACCGGACTCAGTGATATTTACATGGAGCAATTGGAAGCTTATAGTGAGGTAGACCGTGATCCTGCAGAAAGAACCATATCCATAGCTTTCTCGGCCTTGATCAATATAGAAGAACATGATAAGGAATTGCAGCAACAGTATTCCGCCCAATGGTTTTCCATAGATTCCGTTCCCCATTTAATCTTGGACCATGACCTTATGTTGGAAAGGGCCATGAGGAGACTGCGCTATAAAACAACAACACAGCCCGTTGGCTTTGAACTGTTGCCAGAAAAATTTACCATGTTGCAACTACAAAGATTGTACGAAGCCATTCTTGGAAAAAAGCTGGACAAGCGCAATTTTGTAAGCAAAATAAACTCCTTAAAAATTGTAAAGCGTTTGGAAGAAAAAGACAGAACTTCTTCCAAAAAAGGCTCTTTCTTATACCAATTTGATGAGGCAAGGTACCGTAAAAATCTTGTCAGTGGTTTTGATCTTAGATTTTGAACAGTTCTATAGTATTAGCTGGCAGAACAAAAAAAGATGGCCCATTTCTGAACCATCTTTTTAACCTAACTATATAACTGATTGTATTAATCCAAATTAAAAACGATCAAGGTTCATTACCTTGTTCCATGCTTTTACGAAATCTTTTGCAAATTTCTCTTTAGAATCTTCACAAGCATATACCTCAGCAAGTGCTCTCAACTCCGAGTTAGAACCAAAGATAAGATCTACTCTGGTCCCTGTCCATTTAACCTCGCCTGTTTTACGATCACTTCCTATAAATACACTATCATCATCCGTAGTGGCTTTCCAAGTAGTTCCCATATCCAAAAGGTTTACAAAGAAATCGTTGGTAAGTGCTCCAGGATTGCTGGTAAACACCCCATGCTTGGAACCATCATAGTTTGCATTCAACACACGCATACCACCCACAAGAGCAGTCATTTCTGGTGCTGTAAGTGTCAATAATTGTGCTTTGTCTATTAGAAGTTCCTCTGCGGCAACATCATACTTGTCCTTTAAGTAGTTACGGAAACCATCGGCAAGTGGCTCCAATGCCTCAAACGCTTCTGCATCTGTCTGTTCTGCCGAGGCATCTGTACGCCCTGGAGCAAAAGGAACTGTAATGTTCTGGCCCGCATCTTTGGCCGCCTTTTCAACAGCTGCACTTCCTCCAAGAACAATTATGTCTGCCATGGACACTTTCTTATTGCCAGCTTGCGCCTCATTGAACTCTTTTTGAATACGACCAAGCGTATCCAATACATTTGCCAATTGCTTTGGATTGTTTGCTTTCCAGAATTTTTGGGGTGCCAAGCGTATACGTCCTCCATTTGCACCACCTCGTTTATCCGAACCTCTAAAAGTAGAAGCTGATGCCCAAGCTGTAGAAACCAATTCTGCAACAGATAGTCCTGATGCCAAAATATTTGCTTTTAAACCAGCGATATCGGTAGCATTGATTACTTCATAGTCCACTGCAGGGATAGGATCTTGCCAGATCAATTCCTCTTGTGGCACTTCTGGACCTAAATAACGGTCTTTTGGCCCCATGTCACGGTGTGTTAATTTAAACCAAGCTCTAGAATAGGCATCTGCAAATTCCTCTGGGTTCTCTAGAAAATGTCTTGATATTTTTTCGTAGGCAGGGTCCATTCTTAAAGAAAGGTCCGTGGTCAACATAAACGGCGCATGTGTTTTTGTAGGGTCATGTGCATCTGGTACGGTACCTGCACCTGCATTGTCCTTTGGTTTCCATTGGTGTGCCCCTGCTGGGCTCTTTGTTAGCTCCCACTCATACCCAAATAGGTTTTTAAAGAAAGTATGGCTCCATTTTGTTGGTGTATTGGTCCAAGCCCCTTCTATTCCACTGGTAATGGTATCTGCACCTTTACCACTTCCAAAGCTATTGTTCCAACCCATACTTTGGGCCTCTATACCAGCTGCCGCAGGTTCTGCCCCAACATATTCATCTGGATTGGCAGCACCATGGGTCTTACCAAATGTATGGCCACCAGCAATCAATGCTACAGTTTCATAATCGTTCATGGCCATTCGTCCAAAAGTCTCACGTATGTAATGTGCAGATTCCACTGGATCAGGGTTTGCATTGTGTCCCTCTGGGTTCACATAGATCAATCCCATATGTGCGGCACCCAAAGAATTTTCCAATTGGTCTTTTGCGTAACGCTCTTTGTTGCCCAACCATTCGGTTTCTGCACCCCAATACACATCATCTTCTGGTTGCCAAACATCCTCACGGCCTCCTGCAAAACCAAACATTTTTAATCCCATGGACTCATGTGCACAATTTCCTGCCAAAATCAATAAATCTGCCCATGATAATTTCTTTCCATATTTTTTCTTGATAGGCCAAAGTAAGAGACGCGCCTTATCCAAGTTGGCATTATCTGGCCAGCTGTTTAGGGGAGCAAAACGTTGTTGCCCGGCTCCAGCTCCACCTCTACCATCTTGTATACGGTAGGTACCGGCACTATGCCAGGCCATACGTATAAAGAACGGACCATAGTGACCGTAATCTGCAGGCCACCAGTCTTGGCTATCGGTCATTAGTTTGTATAGATCTTCCTTAACCGCTTTTAAATCCAAGGATTTAAATTCTTCTGCATAATTAAAGTTTTCATCCATTGGGTCTACCATGGATGAGTTTTGTCTTAGGATACTTAAATTTAACATGTTGGGCCACCAGTCGCGATTTGTGGTACCCCCACCCGCAACATGTTTCATGTCACCACTTAAAAAGGGGCATTTTCCACTAGATTCGTTAACATCCCATGCCTCACCATGACTGTTATTATTGTTATCCATAATTAAAATGATTTTTAGATTTGATTTTTATATAAGTTCACACTCTCAAATTTACCCAAATATTTTACGGCTTCTGGTAAGATGGTTATATATTTAATTTAATTCACTATCAATAATATCTATGAATAGTGAAAAAACAACATCCAAAGTCCAGGATTGTTGGTTAAGATTCCTTAATCGGAGCTGAATTCTCATTTCCGAATGACCAACTAAGAGACATTTTGAACCAAGCAAAGCGAGTGTGAGAAATCTTTGTTTTTTTTATTTTCCCCCGATGTATCAGGGTCTAAATACCACATTTTTAATCCATATTCCATAGAAATAGAACTGCAATTAACAATAAATCAATAGATAAGCTATACATTTATATTAGATATATAGATCATATAATTTATATTCAATTGTTGGTAGTAATTTGGTACGGTAAAGGAACATTCAGCATTCAAAAAACTTAACGCAACAAATCTAAATAGTTAAATCAATAAAAATGACAACACAAATTATTCGATTTAGTAACATACTGATGGCAGCATTGGTAGCTGGAACAATCTTTGGAATATGGATTGGATATAATCCAATGGATTTATCTGCCGCAACCTACATTGAACAACAACAGAATATAATTATAGCCTTAAATGATATTATGCCAATATTGGGACTGATTACAATAATATTGACATTGGCTTCTGCATTTCTACGGAGAAAAGAAAAAATGGCCTTTATACTCCTGTTAGTGGCAAGTGCTTTTTTGATTTTTAGCGGCCTCATAACCAAATTTGGAAATCAACCGATTAATAGTATTGTAATGACCTGGGATTTGAAAAGCCTTCCAAATAATTGGATGGAACTAAGAAGCAAGTGGTGGTTTTACCATGAAATAAGAACCTTGACCGCCTTTATTGGTCTTTGTCTCATTGTATGGACAAGCATGAAAAAAGATTAAAAACTACTACCAACAACGCACCCTATGAAACATAGCTAATACAGGCTTCCCGAGAGGTTTTAGTGTGTTTGCAAAGACAGCCAAATTTAAAAATTTGGCTTTTTGAGAATTTAAAAGAAACAATTAAAAATTCGGCTCTGTGTTTAACCGTAAAGTAGGTGTGTAAATCCGCTACTATTCTTATACTCATCGTTAGGGCTAATTTAAAAACCTAAGAAATTTAATGACGCTTATTGTTGCAAAAATCAAAGAAGATAAAATCAAAATCGTATCTGATTCCAAAATAACAGACGAAGCAGCAGTAAGAAATAATCCTCTTTTTGGAAATCTCAAAACGATAATTCTAAGTCCAGATACTTGCATTGGATATGCTGGTAAAGTCTACTTTGCAGAAAAAGTATTGGACGAATTTTATGGCGAAAAAATCAAAAACTTCAAAGAACTTTTTAATAGATGTGGTCAATTACATCATGAATCAAACTTTAAAACAGATTTTATTCTCGCTACCCTATTTGATAATAAACCAGTTATTTATAAAATTTCAGAAGGTAAAATGTTTTTAGACCATATCAATTTATGGATTGGAGATATAGAAGGGTTTAATAAATATCAAAGTGAATATCATAACAAAAAAAATACAAATAAAGCAGATTTTGCAAGAATGGATATTGCATTTTCTGAAGTTATCAAAGATGAAAAAATACCGTCTGTAAGTGACTTTAGAATTGGAATCGACACAGTATTTCATGAAGAATTAAAATCATTGATTTTTATATATGAATTTAAAGCAGAGTTTAGCTTTGCCAATCAAATTATAAAAGCTCGCTCTGGCAAACAACTTAATCCAATTAAAGTTGGTGGAGCTGAGATTGGCGGATATGGCATCTGTTATTTGAGGTCGGTTAACGTATATGAACCAGGAGTAGCAATTCATTTCCCTCAAGGTGGTTTTGGAATGCTATTTTGTCCGAAAATAAATCATAATAAAGCTATTATTATAAAAGAAAATGATGGAGAAGGTTTCGCTAAAAAAGTATGGAGTTTATATAAAATTGCTTTAGAAGGAATTGTATTGAAAGACGGATTTGCTTTTAAATATATAGTGAATAAAAACTAGCCCTAACAATGCCTAAACGTAATGCGGACTTTAGGGCAAATACGAAAGGTCTGTGTATATTTATAAAGTCGCCAAATCTTTTGGATTTGGCAATTAAAAAAGAAAAAATAATTACAAAACAAAAAGCTCTGGCTCGCAGACCAGACGGAAACAAAAAGTTTCCTTGCCTGCCCTACTTGCCATAGCTGCAACGTTAGGTGTAATTACTCACAAAAATGAAAAATTTCCTTATAAATAACTTTGAAATTTCAGAATCTGATGCTGAAGTATTCTCAGCTTCTTTTGAAAGAATAGATTTAATTAAGGGTGAGAAATTTGTAGACTTCGGTAAAGTTTCTAATAGAATTGGATTTGTTGAGAAAGGGCTTTTAAAGTGCACTTTAATTGGAAATGACAAATCAGTTATTGATGACTTTGTATTTGAGAATCAGTTTGTAGCAAATTATTATAGTTTTTTAAGACAAAAAAAATCAAATAAAGAAATAGTTTGCCTAAAAAACTCTAAGCTAAGAATAATAACTAGAAAGAAACTTGACGAATTAGCAAATAAACATTCATTTATAAAAAAAATAGCTAGACAAGTATCTGAACAACTATTTATTTCCACAGCAAAAAAACTTGAAGATTTTAGACTTTTGAACGCTGAAGAAAGATATTCAAAATTGGTTAAAATGAATAAAAGGTTTATAACCGAAATTCCACAATATGAAATTGCCTCGTACTTAAATGTAAGTCCAGAAACAGTAAGTCGAATTAGAAATAAGTTTACACTTCCTTCTTGATGTACATCAATGAATATTTGTAATATTAGTATGAAATTTGTGGAAAATTATAAAATATGAGTAAGTACATTAATGCAACAGAAGTAGCTGGCAAAGAATTCTATTTAGATTTTCTTCAAAAAGGAAAAATTGTAATGCTGAACTTGCTAAAGTTCCGACAAAAGGCTGACTATACAGATTTGGAACAAATAAAACCCGAAGAAGAAGTTAGCGGAGAAAAAGCGTACGAATTGTATATGAAAAGTACATTGCCAGAATTAAAAAAATCGGGCAGTCGAATAATCTATTATGGAAAAAGTAATGATTTTCTAATCGGACCTGAATCTGAAAAATGGAATGCTGTTTTAATAGTTGAGCACGAATCCGTCTTGAAGTTTATGGAGTTTTCTAAAAGTAATGCTTATTTAAATAATGTAGGTCATAGAACCGCTGGATTAGAAGATTCTCGATTATTACCAACTTCTGAAATAAAAACTACACCTAACAGTGTATAAAATTAATTGCTAGTTCTAGCCTACTTACGAAAATCCTAGCGGATTTTCTATTCGGTTTGTATTTGCTAAATTAGGTGCTTAAACAACACAACTAATCTTAAACAAAACCGATAACAAACCTTCCCAAAACCTCTATTTTTTAGGTTTCCAAAAACCGTATAAATTTTGGTGTACAAAATCTTTTGGGAAATGCTCCTCACCCTTAAAACCCAGCTCAATTTTGCCGCTGTCCTCTGGGATGTAATTGGTCTTAAAGATGTAGTCCCACAAACTTAGACTTATCCCAAAATTTACACCATAGGTGCCCTTGGGCAAGGTATAGGCATGGTGGTACAAATGCATTACGGGGTTGTTAAAAACATACTTTAACGGGCCCCAGGTAATCTTAATATTGGAATGGTTAAAATGCCCAATGGCAATGGCTATAAAATGTACAATAAAGGCCTGGCTGGGCTCAAACCCACCCAAGATCATGACCCCAAAAGTCTTTAACGGCTTGTAGAGTACATTTTCCATCCAATGGTAGCGCAAGTGTGCCGCAAAGCCCATTTCTTTTACACTATGGTGCACCTTATGAAAATTCCACAGCACAGAAAACCTATGCAACAGTACATGGGTGAACCACTGTACAAAATCCAGGACTATAAAAAACACCAACAACTGCACCCACATGGGCCATGCCGCAATATCCACTATGGCCAAGCTTTTTGCCGTTATCCCAATATCTTTAAAGAGTACTTTTAATACCTCATAAAACCCACTTATAACAATGGAAAAAAGAAAGAAGTTAAAGAACATATAAAAGGCATCCAACCAAAAATCCTTTCTAAAAATAGCCTGTTCCTTTCGCCATGGAAAGAGGATTTCCAACCCCCAGACCACTAAAGAGATTATAATAAGCCCCCAAAAGTAATTGGTGTACCAAGGTACCTCCAACACTATGGATTTCCAGGTCCAATTTACGGAACCCATAAAGGCATTGGTAAAGGCGTCTATATATTTTTCCATTTAAAAACTACTTATCGTTTAAGGTGTACCACTCCACATTGGCAAGGTTTTGTCTCCTCCCCTTTTTATCTGGGGCGTAGTGGGTTGCCAAATAGTTTACTATTAGTTCCTCATTTTCTCCCAAAGGCCATAGGTTTTGGGTCTCTTGCATCCACCTAATAGTGGCCTGCCACTGCTCCTTGCTCATTCTATTTTGGGTCACCAATTTGGCAGAATGGCAGGTGGTGCAATTTTGTACCACTTGGTCCAACCCCTCCGCATCCACAAAACCGGTACGCACATGGATGCCATTTTCTATTTTATCCAAGTCTTCCTCCAAGCCATTTACATCTACCACTTCTTCGGCATCCATAACTTTGGGGGCACCTTCCCTAGTAACAAAATAATAGATTCCTCCCAGAAGTAGGGAGACAATTACCACTAGGTTCAAAAGCTTTGATTTTATATTTTTATTTGTCCCCATTTAGCTCACTTTAATTGCAATCCTATGGCAGGCATTGTTTAAATATCCTTTGGGGTTCCAGCCCGGCAATACCATAGGTTGGGCAACTCCGTTGGAATCTGTTGCCCTTGCCCAAACTTCATAATATCCTTTTTTGGGAAACGCAATGGAAGCAGAGAAACGCTGCCATGCGAGTCGGTTACTGGCAGGCTCCAGTTTACAGGTTTTCCATGTTGCTCCAAAGTCTATGGAATAGTGCATTTCTTTTACCTGCAACTCCCCGGCCCATGCATGCCCCCTAATGTTCAACTTTTTGTTCTGTTCCAATACAGCACCTGTTTTTGGGTAGGTAATCAAGGATTTTACGGGCATGGATTCTATGATGCACATATCCTCATCTTCCACTTTTTCACCGGGAGCCACCGTCTCACAGGGTACGCGATACGAGCTTCCTTCCATTTTTTCACCATCGTGTACTTTGTTCCGAACGCTAATGCCATTTATCCATTTCCCCGATGCAGATGCCGGCCAACCCCCTGCCACCAAACGTAACGGATACCCATGTGCCAAAGGAATATCTTCCCCATTCATTTTAAAGGCCAATAAGGTTTCATCCTGCAGGGCCTTTGCCATAGGGACGCCCCTGGAAATAGGTTCTTTATTGGGGTCCCTGCTTAAATGGACATCGGCAGCATGGTACCCAATATAGACCGCATCACCTTTTACGCCCACATCTGCCAAAACATCTTTTAACCTAACACCTGTCCACTCCGCACAAGAAACCGCACCAATGGTCCATTGGTTTCCCTTGGCTGGTGGATTAAATTCGCTCCTACCGTTTCCACCGCATTCCAATGTTAATTGATAGGTATAGTGTTTAAACTTGGATTTCAACTCCGCTAAGGTGTAGGTTTTTGATTTGGATATGGCCTCTCCATTAAAAGTTACGGACCAATTGGCGACATCAATCTTTTCTGGAATCAACCCATTGTTTCTTATGAACATGTACTTATTGGGTGTAACGGCATCATCCAGTAAATGGGCCTGGGCCTCCATGTTCCATGGCTTATCGTTCAACACCACCATTTGTGGGTCTTTGTTGAACATTTTAAAAGGGTCTGGGTCTTGCAATGCCAATGGGGAATACCCTTTTGGCATGGTAGCCCCAAAAACGATTTCCATGCCCAACACAGTGAACACAGAGGTTTGTGCGGTTTTCTTTAAAAACTTACGACGTTCCATGAAAAGAATTAAGATTGAATTTTTAAACTTACGAATAATTATCAATCCTAAAAGTAACAAAAGTTACCCTTAAAATTAATTAATGGGAAAACACTTCTTTGGCCCCATATCCTGATAATTATCATTTTACTTCACCTGCCATGAAACTACTTTTGTATGTAACGTTCTAGAACAAGACCCATGGCAATAGCAGGCATCCGTTTCCATAAGACAGAAATAAAGAGATACAACAAACTTTTAAGTGTATTGATGAAATACGGATTTAAAGATATTGTTGCAAATTCCGATTTAAAAAAATACATCCCCAAATCATTTTTGACCAGTCATAAGGAGTTGGACAAAAACCTCTCTTTTTCCAAATATGAACGGGTGAGAATGGTGTTGGAAGAATTAGGGCCCACCTATATTAAACTTGGACAGATTTTTAGCAATAGGGAAGATTTGTTTCCCAAGGAGTTGACCACAGAGCTGGAAAAATTACAGGATCATGCTCCGCCTTTGGAAAATTTTAGCGTGATACAAACAGTTGAAGAGGAACTGAACATAAAGGCCAGTGACCATTTTGAATACATTTACCCAGAACCTTTGGCGGCAGCTTCTTTGGCACAGGTACACAAGGCCATACTTAAAAATGGGGATTTGGTCATCCTAAAAATCCAACGACCAAATATTACGGAAACCATAGAATCCGATATCTTAGTCATGAAGCAATTGGCAAAAAGCCTTGCCAAGTACAGTGAACAGGCAAAATCTTTTCAACCCCAAGAGATAGTCAACAGCTTTGAAAAAAGCATTAAGGAAGAATTGCGTTTTTCCAGAGAATTGAACAACGTAGAAAGGTTTGCAAAAAATTTTGAAAACAATACTTTGGTGTATGTGCCCAAAATATACCGGGACCTATCCAATGACCATATTATTTGTATGGAGTATATAAATGGCATTAAAATATCCAACATAGAAGAAATAGATGCCATGGGGATAGATAGAAATGCGCTGGCAAAAATTGGGGTGGACCTTTATTTGGAACAAGTATTGGAGCATGGATTTTTCCATGCAGACCCGCATCCTGGAAATCTATTTTTGTTACCTGGACTTGGGAAAATATGTTTTGTAGATTTTGGAATGATGGGAAGCCTAACATCTACAGATAGTGAACTGTTGGAAGACCTATTATTCAGTTTCGTAAAAAAAGATGCCTCCAAAATTATTGTTACCGTTGAGAAAATAGCGCTTACCTCTAACATTCCAAACCGGAAGAAATTGGAAAATGACATCAATGAGTTTTTACATGAAAGTGAAAATTATGTCACGCTAAAGGATATTAAATTGAACGTTACCCTAAATGAATTCAAAAAAATATTATCCCATAACCAAATTATACTGCCCCATTATTTTTATATGCTCATTAGGGCATTGATCATTATAGAGGCATTGGGGCAAAAATTAGATCCTGAGTTCAATATCCTAGACAATATTAAACCCTATTTACAGAGCATAGGCCTTAAAAGGATAAGTCCCAACCGTATTCTAAAAAAGAGCATTAAACGGTTTCAAAATCTAAATAGATTTATTGATACCATTCCAGATGACTTAGACTCCATAATTCAAAAAGTAAAAAAAGGGGAGCTAAAAGTGGTTCATGACATCAATGGTCTGGACGCCTTTAGAACTACCCTTAATATAGCCAGTAACCGTGTAGTTCTTGCCATTATACTGGCAGCGCTTTCCATTGGCTCTGCCCTGCTGGTCATTGCGGATATGCCCCCAAGAATTTATGGTGTCCCAGCACTAGGGTTGATTGGGTTTATAATCTCAGGAATCTTGGGGTTGATAGTAATCTATTCCATCATTCGAAAGAAAATTTTCTAAATAAACACCACTCAACCGTGTTGCTGCTCAGTCCTGTTTCCGGTTTATTTAGCTGTCCATCCACCATCTACCGTCAACATAGACCCTACCATATAACTGGATGCGTCACTGGCCAAGAAAATGGCAGCTCCTTGAATTTCTTTTAATTCTCCCCATCTGGCCAAAGCAGTTGCCCCGACAATAAAATTTTTGGCTTCTGCGGTCCCCGCAATGGGAATGTTCATTTCCGTTAAGAACGGCCCTGGACATATGGCATTTACATTGATGTTAAAAGGAGCCAGTTCCAATCCCAATGCTCTGGTCATTTGTACCACGGCGCCTTTACTGGAAGCATATGGAGTTCTATTGGATAGACCCACCAATCCCAAGGTACTGGCCATATTGATGATACTGCCCCTGCCCTGTTTTTTCATATAGGGGGTCACCGCTCTACAAGCGTTCCATGTACCGTCCACATTGACTTTCATTACTTGGGCAAAATCTTCCTGGGCCAATTCATCAATAGCCCCACGAATATTTATCCCGGCACTATTGATAAGCACATCCACACTGCCAAATTCATCCACAATGGATTTTGTAACCGCTTCCAATTGCGGTAAATTGGTCACATCGGCCGCGTAGGCTTTTGCTTTCACTTTAAAATCTTCCACCAACTGCTTCGCAGCTTCTTCACCTTCTTTTAGGTTTCTGTTCACCAACATTACGTTGCACCCTGCAGATGCAAGTCCGGCACCCATAGCCAATCCAAGTCCTTTGGACCCTCCCGTTATTAAAGCTACTTTCCCTGTTAAATCAAATTGTTTTATTCCCGGCAATACTGTGTCTGACATATTTTACTATTTGGTTGATTGGTATTTGGTTTTTGGTTTAACTAAAGCCATAATGCTCTTTGGCATAAACCAGAGATGTTCGGTTGTTCTCAACTTCCAAAGCAAGTTGTTCTTCTACCGATCTATTGGACACTCTTGGCAATGACATGGTTTTATGCCTCCGAATTTTTTTAATGTACTGGGCCAATTCCATGGCCGATATTTTATCGAATGTTGCCCAATACTTATCTGTAAGTATAGGAATTTTCAATGGATCTCTGGTAATCATTTCCAGATTAAATTTTATTTCTGGGTTGTGTTTTCTAATGGTGGAAATCATTCCATCAATATCCAAAAAGCCATCCCCAAGGTTTACTTCCGACATTAAAAAACCATCTTCATATTCTTCCACGGCCATATCCTTTAAATGTACAGTAAAGGCATAGGGAGCAAGGGCTTCCACTACCTCCATTGGGTCTTCCAACAAGGAGATATTGTTTCCTGTATCCAGGGTTACACCAATCCACTCACTATCCACTGCTTTAAGGATTTCAAGGAAATCATCCGCTCTCCAATCTTTATGGTTTTCTACGGCCAGTTTCATTTTATGTTTTCTTAAAATAGGCTCTGCCCGTTGAATGGATTCCAACGATTCCTTTCTAAATATTTGAAAGGCTTCCATGGTATCAAAATTTTCATAGCGGCGGCCTGACAAACAAACCGTTCGTATAACGGTAACACCCATTTCTTTGGTTTCCACTACCTGCGCTTCAAAATTTGCCAATTCACTATCGCTTTTTGGAAGTCTTATCTGCCCTTCCATAAAAAATTCCAATTCATCCAAACGCTTTCTGATCTTTTTTGCCAATTTGGAATCCAAACTGTGCATGGTCAATTGTGCGCCCCCAAAACCAAGGGAATCAAAGTGATCTATCATATCCAAAGCATTGGTAAACTGGGGATATTTTACACTTTCCAGTTTTCTATATTTTCGTAACATATAGGAAGCTTCCGCTACCCCAAATCGGGTTTCTGGGTCCAAGGATGGAAAAATTGGAAAGATGGGCATGGACATGGCAAGTGTGCCAGCCACTGAATTTTGGATGAATTTTCTACGCTTCATGATGGGTGGTTTAGGTGATTATGGAATACATACCAAAATACCATTTTTTTTTCCAACCCCATAATATTTCACTTGTGAAAATGAGTACATTACATAAATTAAAGAAAACTCTTCAATATATTGATTTCTATACGTACAAAGTCTTATCGTGAAACATCAAATTAAAGATTAGCACAAAAAAATGCTATTCCCATTTTTTTTAATGATATAAAGATGATAACTTAATCGTGTTAATAAAAACTAACCCCTTTTATTGCATTATTTACAAAATACCAATCAACCAAAATGAGTAAAAAAAATCAACCCAAATTAAGAAGTCAGGAGTGGTTTAACCCAGATGATGAAAAGCAGGGATTTATCCATCGTTCATGGCTTCGCAACCAAGGATATCCCGATGATTATTTTAGAGGTCGCCCCGTAATTGGAATTTGCAATACATGGTCAGAACTTACTCCATGTAATGGACACTTGCGCGAGTTTGCAGAATTTGTAAAAAAGGGCATTTTAGAAGCAGGAGGTGTTCCTTTTGAGTTTCCGGTTACAAGTACCGGTGAAACCATTATGAGGCCTACGGCCATGCTCTTTAGAAACTTGGCAAGTATGGACACCGAAGAAACCATAAGGGCCAATCCCTTGGATGGTATTGTGCTATTGACCGGTTGTGATAAAACTACACCTTCCACGGTCATGGGAGCATGCAGTGTGGACTTACCAACCATTGTGGTTCCCGGAGGTCCCATGCTAAATGGAAAATACAAGGGAGAACTTATTGGTTCTGGAACTTTTGTATGGCAATTAAAAGACAAAATACAAAATGAAGGCTTTACTCCAGAAGATCAAGTAGAGGCAGAAATATGCTCCTCCCGAAGCGCTGGACATTGTATGACCATGGGAACGGCATCCACAATGGCATGTATGGTAGAATCCCTTGGACTTACCTTACCTGGAGCAGCAGCCGTACCAGCAGTTGATTCAAGAAAAAAAGTATTGGCCCAGCTTTCTGGAAGACGCATAGTGGAAATGGTAAAAGAAGACCTTAAACTATCCAAAATCCTTACCAGGAAAGCTTTTGAAAATGCCATAAAATTAAATGCCGCGGTAGGCGGATCGACCAACTTTATTGTCCACTTATTGGCCATTGCCGGTAGAATTGGAGTAGAACTCAATTTAAAGGACTTTGACAACCTGGGAAGTAAAATTCCACTCCTTGTAAATTTAATGCCCTCAGGAAAATTTCTAATGGAAGATTTTTTTGATGCCGGAGGATTGCCTGTGGTTATCAAACAAATGAAAGAGCATCTTCATAATGAAGCCATTACGGTAAATGGAAAACCCATTGGCGAAAATAATCAAAGAGCAGAATGTTATAATCCTGAGGTAATTGCATCCATTGACCAACCTTTTTTAGAGGAAGCAGGCATTGCAGTGCTCTATGGCAACCTATGTGAAGATGGCGCGGTCATTAAACCTTCTGCAGCTACTCCGGAATTAATGTCCCATACAGGGAAAGCGGTAGTTTTTGAAACCATTGAAGATTTCCATGAAAAAATTGATGACCCCAACCTGGATATAGATGAAAACAGTGTCATGGTACTTAAAGGCGTGGGTCCTGTTGGTTATCCCGGTATGGCCGAAGTTGGCAATATGGAACTACCAGAAAAAATATTAAAGAAAGGTATTAAGGATATGGTCCGTATTTCTGATGGAAGAATGAGCGGAACCGCTTATGGCACCGTGGTACTCCATATCTCCCCAGAATCATCAATTGGAGGATTATTGGCATTGGTAGAGTCTGGCGACAACATAATATTGGATGTACCCAACCGAAAACTTCATTTAGATGTTGATGAAGCAGAACTTAAAAAACGAAAAGCTGCATGGACACCTCCCAACCCTATCATGGAAAGAGGCTATGTTAGCTTATATACCAGATCCGTACAACAATCCCATCTTGGTGCCGATTTTGATTTCTTGGTGGGAAAATCTGGCTCAGAAGTAACTAGAGACGCACATTAAACCACCAATCCTATGATGTCAATTGTATTATTATTACTCAGTATTGCATTTATTATTTTACTTACCGTAAAACTTAAGGTGCATCCATTCTTGGCCCTTTTGGCCGCAGCAATTTTCTTTGCCCTTTTCTCCGAAATGAGCCTTGAGACCATGGTACAGTCCATTAATGATGGCTTTGGAGTAACCTTGGGAAAAATAGGAATTGTTATTATTCTTGGTGTTATCATTGGGGCTTTTTTAGAGCATTCCGGTGGTGCTTACAAATTAGCAGAGGTTGTCCTAAAACTAATTGGAAAAAAACGTGTCCATGAAGCCATGGCCATAGTTGGCTTTGTTGTTTCCATTCCTGTATTTGCAGATAGTGGATTCATAATCCTAACGCCGTTAAATAAAAGTTTGACAAAAAAAGCCGGGTTGTCCATTGCAGGAACTGCAGTAGCATTGATCTTGGGTTTAATGATCACCCATGTTTTGGTACCCCCTACTCCAGGTCCCATTGCAGCAGCAGGAATTATTGGGGCAGATGTTGGCCTGGTTATGCTCATAGGATTGGCACTTGGTGCCCTGGCGTTGATAGTTGCCATTATTTATTCCAAGAAGGTAGCCGCCAAAACATATATTGACCCAAACCCAGAAACCTCTGAAGAGGAAATCAACGAAAAATTAAAACAAGCTCCAAGTGCCATAAAATCATTCTTGCCCATATTAATTCCCATTCTACTTATCATAGGTAAATCCTTAATGGAATTTAGCTTAACAGATGTACAGCAAGAAGCGGGATGGGCAAAATTCATTGGTTTTATTGGCTCTCCCATTATTGCATTGTTGATAGGCATGTTGTTTGCATTGTTGCTTCCCAAAAAACTGGACAAAGAAATTCTTTCCACTACGGGATGGGTTGGCAAAGCTATGGGTGATGCCTCCAATATTATTTTAATAACAGGTGCTGGTGGAATTTTTGGAACCATACTACAAAACAGTGGTATTGCCACCACTATGGCCGAAACATTATCAGGCGCAAGTTTGGGGATTTGGTTGCCTTTTTTGCTATGTGCAGCAATTAAAACAGCCCAAGGATCCTCTACGGTTGCCCTTATTACAACAGCTTCCATAATCGCTCCTATGTTGCCCTCCCTAGGTTTTGTCTCCGAAATAGACAAAGCGCTGGTAGTTGCCATAATTGGAGCTGGAGCTATGGTAGTATCGCATGCCAATGACAGTGGATTTTGGATTTTGACCCAATTCTCCAATATGGATGTTAAAACTGGATACCGACTATACACCCTTGGAACTTTTGTAGTGGGTATATCCATGGCATGTTTTGTATTTATTGCATCTTTTATTCTCTAAAGCGGTATAGCTGTGTGACAAAAACCTTTTAAAACCAATTCCTATGTTAAAGAACATTCATCCATTTCATATTCGATATATGATATTCTTTGGCATACCCATGTTCCTTTTAGGTTGCCAACAACCTTCCCTTGATCCTTCTCCTCCCCTATCCCCATCCGATGCCCTAAAATCCTTTGTGCTGGCCGAAGAAGATTTACAGATAGAATTGGTGGCATCCGAACCTCTGGTGCAAGATCCAGTTGCCATTACATTCGATGAAGGTGGAAGACTTTGGGTTGTGGAAATGTTGGGCTTTATGAAGGACATTGATGGAACAGGGGAAAAGGACAAAATAGGGAGGATATCCGTTTTATTTGATGATGATGGTGATGGAAAAATGGATAGAAGCACTATATTTATAGATAGCCTTGTTCTGCCCAGGGCAATTGCCGTAGTGAAAGGCGGAGCACTGTTTGCGGAGAATTTTCCCTTATGGTATGCCCAAGATACAGATGGAGATTTTGTAGCGGATTCCAAAATATTAATTGACTCAACTTACGGAGGCATTGGCATGCCAGAGCATTCTGGCAATGGCCTTTGGCGAGGCTTGGACAATTGGTATTACAATGCCAAATCAAAATCCAGATATAAAAAAATTAATGGTGAATGGGTTAAAGACCCCACCGAGTTTAGAGGACAATGGGGCATTAGCCATGATAATGCCGGGCGTCTGTTTTACAACTATAATTGGTCACAGCTACATGCCGATTTGGTACCGCCCAATGCGCTACAAAACAATAAAAACCATGTTCCCTCCAGTGGTATTGATCATGGACTAACATTGGAGCGGGAAATATATCCCATTAGAAGCAATACGGCCGTAAACCGAGGTTATGTTCCGGGTACTTTGGACGATGAGGGAAAGCTGTTGGAATTTGCGTCTGCCTGTGGCCCATTGGTCTATCGTGGAGATGCAATGCCCAATACTTTTTTGGGTGATGCCTTTGTTTGTGAACCAACGGCCAACCTGATCAAACGAAACAAGGTTTTTGAAAATGGATTTATGCTCAGTGCCAAAGGCGCCTATGATAAAAGAGAGTTTCTTGCTTCAACCGATGAACGCTTTAGGCCCATTTCTCTTGCTTCTGGTCCAGATGGGGCATTATATGTAGTGGATATGTACAAAGGTATTATTCAGCATGGGCCCTATATGACACCTTATTTACGTGAAATTACATTAAACCGAAAACTGGATAAACCTATTAATATGGGGCGTATTTGGCGAATTACCAGCAAGGAAAAAACACCTAAAATTACCCCTCTTTCCTCCATGTCCTCTACTGAACTTGTTGCCCAATTAGGAAGCCCAAATGGTTGGACCAGGGATATGGCACAACGTCTTTTGGTTGAACAAAACGACCCCTCTTTATTTCCAGAATTGGAACAAATGGTCTCCAGTGGCAATCCTTTGGGCCAATTGCATGCTTTATGGACTTTGGAAGGTTTAAAGTATACCCATGCTGAAACCTATATTTCCGCACTTAGCACAAAAGATTCAAAAGTAGGCCAAGCAGCCTTAAGGCTTTTAGTAAACTTAATTCCTGAACAGCCAAAAGTAAAAGAAGCCATTGAAGAGTACGTTGAAAATAATTATCAAAATGCCCCTCCAATGGTGCAAATGCAAATGGTTCTGGCCAGTAACGAGATGGAAGAAGAAATTGCATTTTCCATTATAAAACAATTCTTAGAAAGTTATGGTGAACTACCCGTTGCGAGGGATGTAGCCATGAGTAGTCTGGAGAATAGGGAATCCAATCTTTTAAAGTATTTGCTCACCGAAAAAACGTGGAAGGACTATAATCAAAACAGGGAGATATTTTTAGAAATGTTGGTGACGGCAATCACCAGAAAAAAATCAACCCATGAGATTAACCAATTGTTCCATACCGTTGAAAGTTCTAAAGCAGAATCAGAAACATGGGTCAAGACTGCCATCATAAATGGGATGTTAAATTATGGCCGGACCAATGATACCCTAAAAATCAACTTAGCCGATAGGCCCAATTTGTTTAGGGATACAAACATGGCGGGTGTAGATAACCAACTACAAATAGATAATTTACAGAACCTTTTTACATGGCCAGGAAAACCAGAAAAAGTTGAAACTACTACATCCCTGGCACATGAAATTAATGAAAATGTATATGCAACGGGAAGGCAAAAATACCTTAACCTTTGTGCCAGTTGCCATGGCACCCAAGGAGAGGGTATGGCAAGGTTTGCCCCACCCTTAAAGCAATCTGAATGGGTCACCGGCGAAGATTATAAATTGACCATGATTTTATTGTATGGCATGGAAGGAACTGTGACCGTTAATGGTAAAAAATATGACATCCCAGAGATTCTTCCAAGCATGCCATCTTTCTCAACGCTTCAAAATGAGGAAATTGCGGCCATTATAACCTATATAAGAAACTCCTGGGGACATACAGCATCTGAAGTGAGCAGTAGAACCGTGGGTGGAATTCGCTTTAGAACCCAAGGTAAAATAACCCCTTGGAAAGAATCAGAATTGGACACCATTACTTTTGATGTAAAGTAAGATTTATTTTAAGCCCAAACCTTATCTCCTTTTTTGTATGGGATAACTGATTCATACTTGCCTGGAATAGGTACATATTCCCTTGCTATGGTCATACCAATCTCTGATGAAAAATATCCAGATATAGTTAAACCTTTTAAGTGGTCAAAATAATGCACAACAGGCTCATCCATACCTTCCTGTTCAAGGGCCAAGGCTGTGGCCTCTTCTTGTAAGCCTTGAAGAACATTAAATTTCTCATCAGAACTTAAACGTTCAAAAGAGCTATTGTACTGTTTTGCACAATAAGTATCCAACATATTAATACCATTTAGAATAATTTCTTGGTCTTCTGGCAAAAAACAGTCATTTATCATGACCACCATATAAGCTCCTATTTTTGCTTCCTTGGCCCCAGGGGATTCTGGAGTTGTAGGTACTATGGTTTCTCCTATTTCATCCAATAAAGGAATGTCTGCATCCGTTAATTCCGTTCTTAATACTGGCTTATATTCACAAGATTGTAAAATTCCAATAGGAAGTACCATGGCAGTACCTCCCAATAATGCAGCGCGTTGTATAAAGTCTTTCCTATTCATGGTTATAAGTTTCTTTTGTTTAATTCTTCAACAGCATAATTGGCAGCACGGGCTGTCATTGCCATATAGGTCAAGGATGGGTTTTGGCATGCGCTAGATGTCATACAGGCCCCATCTGTTACAAAAACATTTTCTGCACCCCAAACTTGGTTGTGTTTATTTAACACAGAAGTTTTTGGGCTTTTTCCCATTCTAGCGGTTCCCATTTCATGAATATTAAGCCCCATGTTTCTAGCTTGTTTTCGGTTCTCTATATTTTTGAACCCAGCTGTATCTAACATTTCCATGGCCGTCTGCACCATATCCTTTTCCATTGCCCGCTCATTTTCTTTTAGTTCAGCATCAATCTGTAAAATTGGCATTCCCCAATCATCTACCTTGTCCTTACTTAAAGTCACCTTATTTTCATGATACGGCAAGCACTCTCCCATACCTCCCATAGTAAACTTCCATGGACCCAAAGCGGTTAGATCTTCTTTAAGTGTTTTGCCAATAACCGTCTCACTAACTTCGGTACCCGCTCCTCTTCTGCCTCCACAGGAATAGGCATATCCTCTAGTAAAGGCTGTTTGTTTATCCTTACCAAAGTTTCTAAAACGGGCAATATAGGTACTGGTTGGTCTTCTTCCAGAATAATACTTATCCTCAAAGCCTTCAAACTCACCTTCTACCCTGGCATTGTAATTATGATCCATTAGGTTATGTCCCAATTCACCACTATCATTCCCAAGACCATCGGGGAAACGGTCAGATTTTGAGTTCTTTAAAATTAATGTTGTATTAAGAGTGGCCGCATTAACAAAGATAATTTTTGAATAGTACTCTATAATTTCTTTTGTATTGGTATCAATCACTTTTACACCTACTGCTTTTCCTTTTTTATCATCATATATAATGGAATGTACAACGGAAAACGGTCTCAAAGTCATGTTCCCCGTTTTCATTGCCGCAGGCAATGTTGATGAATTACTGCTAAAATATCCCCCAAAAGGGCAACCCCTTTCACATAGACTTCTATATTGACAGGGTCCTCTATCTCCTACTTTCTCCGTTATATTGGCCGTTCTAGCAATTATCAAAGGTCTATCCTCATAATTTTTTTTGAATAATTCTTTTACATGTTTTTCCAAGTAATTCATTTCCATCGGCTTCAAAAATTCACCATCTGGAAGTTGGGGAAGCCCATCTTTATTACCACTAATACCAGCAAATTTTTCTACATGACTATACCATGGGGCCAAATCTTCATATCTAATTGGCCAATCCACACCATGGCCATCGTTGGCATTGGACTCAAAATCCATTGGACTCCAACGCTGTGTATGCCTTGCCCACATTAAAGATTTTCCTCCAACTTGGTATCCTTTAATCCAATCAAAAGGTTTTACCTGTTCATACGGATGCTCTGCATCTTTCACAAAATATTGCTCAGTGGCCTCCCTAAAAGCATAACATTTGCTAATAATAGGGTTTGCTTCAGTTACACTTGTTGGTAACTGATTCCTATGGGGAAACTCCCATTTATGGGTATGGGCAGTAGAATAGTCCTTAATATGCTCTACATTTCTACCTCTCTCCAAGACCAATGTTTTTAGACCTTTTTCACTAAGCTCCTTGGCCGCCCAGCCTCCACTGATACCAGAACCAATAACAATGGCATCATATGTATTCTCTGCTGTGGCGGTAATATTTAAGTTTACTGATTTCATTTTTATTTTCTTCCTATATATTATTTACGCCAACTTTATCGTCTTCAACAAAAAAATATGTTTCCTAATAAAAGCCTTTTTCTTAGACTCGCTTTTTGGCACCTTCCAAGATAACAAATTCTAATTTGGCTAGAACAGGAAATTATATATTTATAATAGCCCTTACCTTTTGAGCGTAAATAGCTACATAAATAATTTGGTTTTTTTTTGCTACTTTAGAGAAACACAAATATTTATTAGTTCAATGGATATGAAAAAGAAAAAAATTGCCTTTTTCATTGTTCTGGGAAGCTTAGTACTTCTTGGTTTTCAGGTAGTTAACAACCAACTGCATTTATTACAATCGCCCGGAGCCGTGGTAGAAGATTATGAGGAACCAGATTACGAATTGGGAGCGGGACATATAGACTCCCTTATTCCTTATCCCAGTATAAAGAAGGGAGAGCGTACTCCTTTTGATCTATGGCGATATGGAGGAAAGGGTAAAAGTTCCTTTACAACACCAGAACTCCCAATGGCATGGAATGAATGGGTAGCTTTCCACAAAAAACAAAAACCTGAACTCATGGCCGATGTAAAAAAATATATGGCATCGCGTTTTGATTTCAATGGAAAGGTATATGATGGCAAAGTAATGTCCGGAGGTAGAAAACCAATTATGAAAGGCCCTATTGCCAAATTGCCAAAAGGTGTGGCTTCCTTTGAAAATTTAGCCAAGCTTTCGGCCAACGAAATTAAAAGCAAAGATTTGTTCCCGTTTAAGCCCTTGGCACATCCTCTGCAGTCAACAGCACACATGCTATTCCCTAATAGTTGGAACAAAGCGCATCCAGAACATAACAGGATTGATGTTGACCATGATTTCCCAGATGAATATTTACCGGAATTTCCTCCACCAATGTTTTTGTCCAACCATAAGGAATTAGGTGATGTAACAAAGGGAAGAGAAGTGACCATCGCCAATTACTATGAGATTTTTGATGGTTTGCTCACTCCTGAGCAAATGGAAGGTTTAAAAGAATTGTTACGTCCCACTCCTACCACATGGTTTAATCATACCAATCATAGGGTGACTATAGAACCGAGTGCGGGGGTCTCCTGTTTTTCATGCCATGTAAATGGGCATACCAATGGCGCTATAGAATTGGGACCAGATAGTAGACCTAACCTTGCAAGGTTAAGAACAGATACACCAACTATGCGAGGAAACTATAATTTAATGCAATTGTCTTCCAAACGGTCCATTAGAAGTATGGATCATTTTTCTGAAGTAGAAGAATATTTTGATGGTGACCCTGGAATGCAACAGCACATTGGCCCAAGAAGCCAACAAAGAGCAACCACAAATAGAATGGGAGATTTTAACTCCATGCTAGATTTTGGGCCTGCCCCCAAACTAAATGGCATGGGAGAATTAATTCCTGAAAAAGCTACCAAACAAGAACTATTGGGTGAAAAATTGTTCAAAGGAAAGGCAAAATGTGTTTCCTGCCATTATGGTCCTGCCTTTGTGGATGATTATATGCATGACCTAAAAGTGGAACGCTTTTATAAAGGACGCCCAGAAGGCCCAATAAAAACGTTTCCTTTAAGAGGTATCAAAGATTCCCCTCCCTATCTGCACGATGGTAGGTTGCCCACTCTGGATGACGCTACCGAGTTTTTTAATTTAATCTTTGAGTTGGACCTAACAAAAGAAGAAAAGAATGCTATTACTGCATACATGATGTGTTTGTAGGAAATACACTTTCAATATTATATAAAAAAGAGTGGTGTTTTTATATCGCTCTTTTTTTTGTTAAGATGCCAGAGCTACTATTCTTTTAAATGATTTTTATCATAAGAAAAAAGAGTTCAATAAATTAGTTTCATAAATTCCTAAAAATGACTTCATGTGGCTCATTATTTTCTTAGTTCTATATATAATTCTTGCTATATCTATTGTTTTAAGTCTTCTTATACATGGTGTTAAACCCGCTAAAACTTTAGGATGGTTATTGGCAATCTTCACTATTCCTGTGGGTGGAATCCTGTTGTATCTTATGATTGGGCGCAATAGAAGAAAGCAGAAACTATACCATTCAAAAAAAGATGAAAAATTATCCTCATTGCACCAAAATGTTTCCGTAGAAAATGAACTTTATAAAAGAAATAAAAAAATTATACATCTTATACAGAGAAATACCGACCACGCACCCACTCTTACCAACGAATTAACACTGTTAAAGGATGGAAAAATTACGTTTCAAAGTATTTTTGATGATTTAGAGAAGGCTAAGGATTATATTCATTTACAATACTACATTTTTGAAGAAGGAGAGTTGGCCAATAAACTTCTAGAGCTGTTCAAAAAAAAAATTGCCCAAAACGTAAAAATAAGATTGATATATGATGGTATTGGAAGTTACTCATTAAGTAAATCCTATTTAAAGAAGTTAAAAGTTATTGGTGTAGAGGCATATCCGTTCTTGCCTTTTAGATTTGGCAGATTCCTATCTTCTTTAAATTATAGGAACCATCGAAAAATAATAGTTATTGATGATAAAATTGGATTCACAGGCGGTATCAATGTTTCCGACAAATACTTAAAAGGCGATCCAAATTTAGGCACTTGGCATGATATGCACTTGAGAATTGAAGGCTTGGCAGCATGGTATTTAAATAGAATTTTTATTCTTGATTGGTATTTGGCAACAAAACAGAGTATTGCAACAAAAGCTCCTATTATTGACCCTAACAAAATTCACGGAAAGATAGTGCAGATAGTTCCAAGTGGCCCCGATGATGATTTTTCTTCCATTGAGCAGGCTTATTTTTCCATTATAACTACAGCCAAGGAGTATGTATACATTACCAACCCATACATAATTCCAAGCCAAGCCATTTTACATGCATTACAAACCGCTGCACTAAGTGGTGTGGATGTTAGAATGTTGGTCTCGGAAAGTGCTGATAGCACCATAGTGAATTGGACAGTGAAATCTTATTTTGAATCTTTTTTAAAAGCAGGAATTAAAATCTTTCTTTATCCGGATGGTTTTTTACACAGCAAAATTGTTGTTAGTGACAACGCTATTGTGTCCATTGGTACTGCCAATGTGGATATTCGTAGTTTTCATCAAAATTATGAAGTAAATGCCATTGTTTACAATAGCGATTTTGCAAAAAAACTAAAAGAGGATTTTCTAATTGATAGCGGAAAAAGTATTGAACTACACTATGAAGTTTATACTAGAAGACCCTGGATTCATAGACTGAAAGAAGGGGCCGCCAAAATCCTGAGCCCCATTCTATGAAATCAACGTTTCATAACCAAGTTCGTTTTCACATTCTTTTCCTTCCAACCAACATGTTAAATTAAAATACGTAGTTTCTGCTATTTTTTCCAAAGCTTCATGGGTTACAAAGGCTTGGTGCGGTGTTAGCAGTACATTTTCAAAAGACAACAACTTCTTTAGCATTTCATCGCTTATTCCTGTTTTTGAATTATCCCTAAAAAATGTTCCTTTTTCCTTTTCATAAACATCCGTGGCATACGCGGCAATTTCCTTTTTTTCAATAGAATTTATAAGAGCTTTTGTATTTACCACCGCCCCTCTTGCCGTATTAACAAGAATTGCAGTGCTTTTCATTATCTTAAATTCTTCCCTACCTAATAGATGGTGCGTTTCCTGAGTTAATGGAAGATGCAAGCTGATTATATCTGAGTTCTTGCATAAATTCTCCAAGCTCATATATTCTACCCCATACTCATTAACAAGATTTGTATCCGAAATTAAGTCATGTGCAATAATATTGCATTCGAATCCATGTACTAATTTTGCCATTACCTTGCCAATTCTTCCCGTGCCCACAAGTCCCACGGTTTTACCGCGCAAATTAAACCCTAGGAGTTTATCTTGGGAGAAATTATACTTATGTACCTGTGTATTTGCGATAGCTATTTTCCGATTGATGGACAATAACAATCCCATGGCAAATTCTGCAATGGAATGCGGAGAATAATTTGGGGCATTTGCCACTTTTAAACCTAAACGCTTTGCGGATTTAACATGGATATTATTATAACCCACTGATCGTAAAGTAATATACTTTACCCCCAATGCCTTTAATTTTTCCAGCACCAACAAACATGCATCATCCCCTGAAAATATGGATATGGCATCAAACCCGGCCGCTTGCAGGGCAGTTTGACTGTCCAAGGCAGCACTTGTATAAGTTGTCCTAATTCTTTCATCTCTGGCTTTATCCAAAAATGGAATTTCATAATCTTTAGCACTATAGACCAGTAATTTCATTCTTTTGCTCTTTTCTAAAAATTAAATCCTGTTCTTCCATAGCCACGACTATCAATTTTACATAATCATCAACAGTTTTGTCAATATTTACAGGGTCTGTTATATCTATTGCTCCTCTCCAGATTAATTCCCTTTCCTTACCAACACATATACAGTATAGTGAAGTTTCTGAATGATATACTTTGAACTCATCATAATAATCCGATTCATAATAAATTCCTTGATGACCCATATAGTCCTCATGAAAATTTCCATAAATTTCGTCGAGCTCTGATATTCGTTTTCTTAGGATTCTTTTATTTTCCGACCCTACAACCTTGGTGAATAAAATTGCATCAAAATCTTTGTCCAGCAATTGCTGTTCAACTTCTGATAATTCTTCTTCAGATTGTTTACTGGAAGTAAACTTTACATCAAAAAGATCTATACTTCTAAAAGACTCCACTCCACGTTTGGAAAATTCATTTTGTAGGTCTGTCTCAAATTGTTCCCTGGCGCTATCATTTTGGGTCATGCCCACAATGAGTACTTTCGAAGCATCAAATAAAACAATATCTGGATTTTTCCAATTGTTCACTATATGGGTTGATGAACAACCTGTAAGAATTATTACCAATAAAATTAAACTCTTTTTCATTTTCTTCAATTAAACATTATTATTACATTTTATTTAAGCAATGTCCTTTGCTTTTGGTCCTTTATAAATCCTGAAACCAACTTAAACAACTTTTTCTTTAAGATTCTATACTCCATTGTGTATTGCTTAAAATCATGAAGAAGACTCCTGTGCTCATCTCTATAGGCCTTTTCCAGATCCAATTGATCAATATCATCGATCATGATTTGCAACTGGTTTCCATGTAATTGTATTTTTTTGAACAAGGGCACTATTCTTTTCTCCATATCCAGCAAGGAACTCACCAACTCCTTGCTTTTCTCATAATTTTCAGAATCCAAAATTTGCAAAGTGAAAGATTTAATCAAATTATTAAGGAATAGCTCCTCATCTTTTATAAAAACAAGCTCAGAAAACCAATTTCTGTACTGACTGTGCATTTCTTCGGCACTTAACCATTCTATATATGAATATTCTTTTGTTCCCATAATTTTATGAATTGAAAAGTTTATGTTTAATCATCGTGCTTAATACTTTTCAAAATTACTAGTTGGCATCAGGAATTAGAATGATAAAAGTCAGTTTTAATTTCAAATTGGGCAATCATTATTCTGGTTTTCGTTTTTTAAGTATTCCACCAGCGTAATTGAACACTTCGGATTTTAAAGCCATAAAATTTTCCATACGGTCAACCACCTCTGCTTTTAGCTTGTTGTGTTTTTGATAAAACTCCATATCACACCTGTCTGTTGTACATTCTATCATTCCTCCCAAATCATTTTCATGCTGGGAAATAAGATTGCGCACTATTTTCTTATTTGATTTTACTTTCTTGAGCCTTTCCAAATAACCTTGTAAACGTTCAAACAAATTAGGCGTATTTGGTTGAAAAATATAGGAGTTCAATAGACGGTCAATGAATACAATTTCATCTTCAATAAATTGTAAATGTGATTTCCATTTTTGGCACTCCCAATGCAGTTCTTCAACTTTCTTGGTTTGTTTATTTTTAATGAAGGGTTCTTCCATGAGAATATATCTTATTATATAAAACTACATCACATATTAAACCCCTAAAATGATATAAGTCAGTTTTTTCTTATTTCATAAGTATAAAGTAGTTTTGTAGAATAGTTTGGGCACTTCCACTTGCCAACCCAATGAGTCCTTTATTTTAACTCCAAAAGCCTGTAAAGCAGTTGGCTCACCGTGCACTAAGAAGACTTTCTCGGGTATCTTTTTTATACTTTTCATCCATTGCATTAGTTCTGCCTGATCCGCATGTGCAGAAAGACTTTCCAAGTGATGTATTTTAGCTTTTACAGGGATATATTTTCCAAATATTTTTAGTTCATGTGCCCCTTCCAACAACTCTCTTCCGCGAGTCCCCTCTGCCTGATAGCCAACTAGAAGAACAGAAGTTGAAACTTGGTCCAAAAGCTGTCTTAAATAAGTCAAAACCCTACCCCCAGTTACCATACCACTTCCAGCTATTACTATTTTAGGTCTTTTATCATCTATTGTTTCCCAAGTTTCTTTATAAGAACTTATGATATTTATGTGTCTGCACATGGCATTATATTCATCTATAGGAAGCTGATGCCAATTGGAAAAGGTTTTAAACACAGAGAGTACATTGTTTCCCATAGGGCTGTCCACAAAAATGGGAACATTGGGAATACGATTTCTTTTGTACAATTTCCAAAGAACATACATGATTGACTGTAACCTTTCCACCGCAAATGATGGTATAATTAAATTACCCCTATTGTGAATGGTCTCATTTACAAGGGAAACCAAAACATCTTCTATGTTTTCAATGGGATGAAGCTTATGTCCATAGGTACTTTCCATGAATAAATAGTCTGCCCATTTTGGTCTATTGGGCTCGTCTAACAAATAATCCTGGTTCCTGCCAATATCCCCAGAGAACACAAAAAGCTTTCCGTAGATTTCTAATTCTATAAAAGTTGCTCCAATAATGTGTCCATTGTAATTGAACCTACATCTAATATTTGGGCTTAGCTCTGTCCATATATCTTTTTCAATGGGTTGAAAAAAACCAAAAACCCTTTGGGCATCTTTAATTGTATAAAAAGGCAATGCTGGCTGGTGTTTGGTATAGTGCTCTTCATTCGCTTTTTTAGCTTCCTCCTCTTGTATTTTTCCACTGTCCGATAAAATGATTTCTGTTATGGCCAATGTAGGAGCAGTACCATAAACTTTTCCATTAAATCCTTCTTTGAACAGTCTAGGCAAATAACCTGTATGGTCTAAATGGCCATGTGTTAAAAGCACAATATCTATGGCAGAAGCATCTATGGGCAGTTTGTTCCAGTTAATTTCTCTTAACTCTTTAAGACCTTGAAACATACCACAATCCACCATTATGTTTAATTCTGGTGTTTCCAAATAATATTTAGAACCGGTTACCGTCTCCGCGGCTCCCAAAAATTGAACAGTAACTTCTTTCATAAACTCCTTAATAGTTGCACAGCAGATCTATTTCTTCCAGTACTTTTTTCTTTCTTATTTCTGACATTCCCAAATAATCCAAATAGAACTTGTCTTTTATGAGTTGTCTACACAATACAACATCCCTACTCAATAAAAACTGCTTATCCCTATTTGTAAGGATTGTGGATACAGTTATAGGATAAAGTCCCAACCTATCTATTCTGTCTTTTAAACCATCTTCATATGGATAATCCCAGCTTAAAAGAAATAAATCGGCACATTTGCCATATGCAAGGGCATCTTCTGTAAAACGTGTATTGGTTACCACCCAACCTTTATCCAGTTCTAAGTTATTCTTTTTTAGACGATCAAAATGCTTCTTTATGTCCGTATATCTAGAATGGATATATAAAGGCACTTTCACATTACAATTACGCCCTTCTTCACTATGGAACTTACATTCAATTAAAATCTTTAGATTATTCTTAAGTGCTACTACATCTACCTCGTGCTTTACACAAAAACCATTTAATATTATGTTAGTTTCTGAGCTGTATCCTGAATATTGCATAACTGCATGGATAAATTTTTCAAAGGGAAAACCAGTAGGTCCCAACTCATAGATGGCCTTCTTTAACTTATACTTGGATGCAAAAATGGATTTGTGTTTCTTTAGTAAAGCAAAGGCCCTATTATAAATTTCCTTGGTTGTAATACCGTTATAAAGTTCGTTCTGAACTATTTGAACTATTTTCTCCACCAAATTATCATTGGCCCCGCTTCTCCTCAAAGAATTTTTTAATTTGTCTATGGAAAAAAAAACTTTGTTTCCAGAAGATTTAATTATCTCTATTCCTTTATTTTCCATAAATGAAGTGGTCTAAAAAAACAACCTATAAAAGTTGGAAAATTATTTTTGACTACCAAAATATTCTCTGACCAATGCTTTTACCTGGTTATCGGTCATACTATCAACTTTTTCAACCGTTTTTACCTTTTGGTTCAATAGAGGATGGTTTTCTTTAAGTTCCTTTCTAAATTTATCATTGGTATCTGCTGGGCCAAAAATTGCCACGGCATCCGCACCATCAATGGCATTTGCCAATTTTTGAAAATATTTCTTTAGTTGATGCTTTTCCCTTTCTAGATATTTACTGTCCTGAACCACATCCTGCGGCCCCCATTTGGTAGTTTTAGTTCGTGACCCTCCCTTAGGGTTAAAAAATTCCAATTCTGACAAAATAGTTTCAAATTTCTCATTCGAATCGGTCAATGTAACCAAATGCGCTTTTTCTTTATCTATCCAAATTCCTATATTTTTCATGGTATGTTTTTTTTAATCGTTATCTTTTAGAACTAGTACGGGGATATTTGTATTATACCCTATTTCCTTAACCAATGGGTTGGACAGTAAGCTTCCAAAAAAGAAATGTTTTTTATTAAGAAAAGCAACCATATCGCTTCCCCTACTCTCAACAAATGTGTTTATTCCTTTGCTCACTTTTATATTGGATAAGGTATGGAAACTAAAATCCAACCCTTCTAAAATATCCTCTAACAGTATCTTATTGTTTTTTTGTTTTGTATTTAGCTCGGCCTCCTCAGAAACATGGAGTACCCTAATAGCACATTTATGGGCCTTAGCAATTTCCAAGAGATATATGAGTTCTTTTCGTTTATAATCCGCTTTATAATCTGTAGGAAACACAATTTCCTTAGGTGGGGAAAAACTATAATTGGCGGGTACAGCAATGACCGGACAATTTGTTATTTTCTCCATAATGGCAACCGTGTTTGTCCCAAAAATTACTGAAGATGCCCCAGTGTTCCCTTTGGTACCCATAACTATAACATCTATATCCTTTTTTGCAATAATGTTTTCCACTGCAAGAAGTAATGAATTATAGGTTGAAATGGTGTGGTATGTATGTTTTGAATTTTCTGGGTGCAATTTCAATATTTCCATTAACCTTTCCATCCCATCCTCAGAAGCCTTTTTTGCAGCTTCATATAATTTTTCTCCAGGTTCTGGAACCATCATACTATCCAGAGAATATCCAGTAACAGTGTACTTGTTCAAAAAATAGAAGTCACATTCAAAATCTTGATATAAATCCAACGCATATCGTATTGCATTCAATGCGTTTTTGGAATAATCTGTCGGTAACAATATCCTTTTTTTCATGATGTTTTTTTAAGTTGTTACATAAAAATATAATCCTCTACCAAAGCGTGCCATGATAAATATCAGTCTTCATCAGGAATGATTACAAATGGTATATTTAAATAAAAACTAATGTCAAAAATGACCGGTTCCCGAAGGATTTTTTGTAAAAAACTATGATGATGTTTTACCAAAATAGCCATGTCCATATGCTCTTTTTCAATAAATTCATTTATGGCCATTGCTTTGGTTTTCTTATAAGGAACCAGGTGTTCCTCAACAATAAAATTTTGCAAAGATTTGGATAAAGCATTCTTCTTGCTGATTTGGTTTTCCTTTAAACCTTTTGCATTACTTAAGTGCAAAATATGTAATGAGGCTTTAGTAAGCGACATTATTTTACTTATATAGTTCATCGCAAACGGGCTATATTCCTCTTCATAGTTTGCCGACAAGACCACCTTTTCAGGTTGTCTAAAATCTATTTCCTTTGGAATACATATTAGCGGGCATTTTTTAATTGTTTTTATGGCATGAATAGTATTTCCGCCAAGGAATATATCTTTTGCCCCCGTTTTTCCCTTATTGCCCATAAAAACAAAATCAATCTTCTCCTTTTGGATAATATTCTCCAGGTGATCCAGTAAATCACACTTTTTCGAAAGGGTTGTAAACGTGTGCAAAGGATTACTATCCGTATCCAGCATGATTCTGTGATAGACATGCTCCAATTCTTCAACGGATTCATCTTCCAATATTTTTAGCAAACTTTTGCCCTTTGCATTACTCGCCTTTTTCAATGCAGTGTGCTCATTAAATGTATTGAGTATATAAAAATTACATTTCTCTGCTTTAAATAATTGAGTTGCATAAAACAATGCATTGTAAGCATCATTGGAAAAATCTGTAAGCGTAAGGATGTTCAACATATTGTTAGTTTTTAATAATTGGTGGAAATACCATGAATGGAACATTGGTATGAAATCCAATTTGTTTGATTACGGATTTTAGAAAAAGGTTTTCAAAAAACCCATGCTGGTTTTGAATCATCACCAAAAGATTGATTTTGGTTTTCAGCTGAAAATTATTTATTGCCGAAACAACTTCTTGATCGGGCATTTCATGAAATAAATAGGAAGTATTCCTTAAAAGTTTTTCCAATTTGTTTTTTTTGGCCAATTGGTCCTCTGTTAAATCATATCCTGAATGCACATACATAACATTTATTCTAGATATATGCTCTTTGGCCATATATAACAATTGTTTTATGTGTTCTTTTTGGTAATCAACCTCATAATCCGTTGGGAACAATATTTCTTTTGGTTTCTCATATGCAAAATTTGGTGGAATGGCAATTACTGGGCAATTTGCCTTTCTTATAACGTGCATGGTATGGGTGCCCATAAAGATTTCCTTTGCTCCGGTCGCTCCTTGTGTTCCCATTATTATGAGTTCTATATTTTCTTTTTCAACTACTTCATTTACTTCATCTACCAAGAGATTGAATGCGGCATGCTCCACAAATTTGTGCTTGTCATTTTTAAACTTCTTTTTTAGCCTTGCACTTAGTTCTTCCAATTGGGTCATTGAAGCTTCTTGATAAATATCCCCCAAGCCTATTTGTCCTGGGCTATGTAACATATAATCTGCCCTATAAATAGCAGGGGAATAGGTATGCAACAAATAAAAAACACATTCTTCCTCTGCGAATAACTGCATGGCATAATCTATTGCGTTATTGGCATTTCCTGAAAAATCTGTTGGCAATACAATACGTTTCATGATATTCCTTTTTAAATTAAGTTTCCCAAAACTAGGATATGGGTACAGAACAAACCATGATATATGTCAGTTCATTAACTATACATTTTAGTAAATTGCATGTAAAACAGAAATAAAAAATGAAAGGATCTTTTAATACTATAATAAATTCCGATATACCCGTTCTCGTTGATTTTTATGCTGATTGGTGTGGTCCCTGTAAGATGTTGGCACCCATTTTAGAGCAAGTAAAAGATGAGCTGGGGGATGCCATTAAGATTGTAAAAATTGATGTTGATAAAAATCAGTCCATTTCTGGGAAATATCAAGTTAGAGGTGTTCCAACCATGATTTTGTTCAAGAAAGGAAAACTACTATGGAGACAATCTGGTGTATTACAAAAATCTGATATTGTTAATGTAATAAAGTCGCACAATTGAATTTCCCATTAGTGAAAGTCTAATGATAATAAATATAATAGGGCCGAGTGCATTAAATGCACTCGGCCCTATTAGCAATAAGTTGAACAAGTACTTTATGCCGTAGCTGTTTCTTTACTCCGGTTGCTTTCTGTTATTTTTTCAATAATATCAGGTACTTTTTCAAAAAGAGTGGCCAAACCTTTGGTTTTTCCTGCAGCCAAAAATGAAATTTCATCATCTTTACTTACCAAAAAACCAATTGGTTCTATTCCTATACCCGCACCAGCTCCCATTCCCTGTCCGGAACGTGTTTTAGATTCAGTTCCTTCTCCTCCTCCAGAACCAAACCCCATTCCTACCTTAATAACGGGTACACATTTAAATTCTCCCAATTCAAATTGTTCCCCGACCACTGTTTCCGTCTTGGCTTCGGACTTAATAAAATCAGTGATCTTTCCTAATAATTCTTCAAAATGTAATTCCATAATAGTATTATTTTAATGATGAATAAATGATTTAAGCATATATATTAATCTTCCCTGCATACGAAGTATCATTTGAACCTGTCCATTATAATTCACATGAAATCTTTCTTTTCTGTAATTTAGAATGAAAAATAGGGGGTATAATTTTGCATTTAAAGTATAATCCCCTGTATCTATGTTCAAAAAGAATTTCTTAATTTTAAAGGACCTTAGTATTCTATATATTTGAATACCCCCTTTTCTCCTACTTTTCTTTTTAACAGTTTTCTTCTTTTTTTTCTGTTCTTCTGTTTTTCCTTTTCTAAATGGATAGTAATAAAAGGTTAAAAAAAAACCTTGGTTTTAATTCTCAAAATTTCTGTGTCATGGCTTTCAATACCCACCTTGATCAAACCTGGTAATTGAATGTAGTATTGGTTTGTTTCGGTTTCTACATATATAATAATGGGTACAAATAAAAAATATATGAGCACAACTCCAATGAACGCAAAAAAAACAGATAACAACATGATCTTAATTTTTATATAAAGTAATTTAATTCAAACAACTACCACAATGACCTAGGTCATAGAGGCATCGTTTTTGTAATCGAAAAGTGTAATGAAGTATGATACTAATTAGAATCCAAACTCTGCCATGCTAGTGCTGCTGGACCCAATACGGCATTTGAACTGGGAGAGCTGGATATTAAGACCTTTATCTTCTTTTTATAAGCATTAAAGAGATTTTCTTCCATACTGGAAATAATAGGATCAAGAAGTATTTTCCCAGCATTACTTAGCCCACCTGTTAGAATAAAAGCTTCTGGGTCCAAATGTGCTGCAGTATCTGCCATCTTACTTCCCAAGATTTTTCCTGTATATTCAAAAGCTTTAAGGGCTATTACATCTCCATTGAGAGCAGCCTCAGAAATTTTTTGGCCAGAAAGCTCCTTAAAACTCAATTTCTTTAAGGGTGATTCGATATTCATCTCGGAAATCAGCTCAAAAACGGTACGTCTTATACCTGTTACAGAAGCATAGGTTTCCAAACATCCTTTTAGTCCACAGTTGCATTGTCTACCATTTGGAAAAACGTTTACATGACCTAATTCACCAGCCATTCCATTGGCGCCAGTAATCAATGCTCCATGGCTTACCAATCCACTTCCGAGTCCCGTTCCCAGAGTAAGCACTACAAAATCTTTCATCCCCTTGGCCATACCAAAATGCATTTCTCCCAATGCTGCTGCATTGGCATCATTTGTAATGGTTAGAGGCAAATCAAGAATCCTATTGATACTATCTGTAATGGGGACATAATCCCCCCACTTAAAATTTGGAGGGTGTTCCATTTTCCCCGTATTAAAATTGGCATTTGGAGCACCTATACCAATTGCCAACAATTGTTGCTCTTTTTGAAGTTTAGATTTTAAATTGGAAATTTCTTTTTCTATTTTTTTTTGAAATATTGAAAAAGAAGATTGTGCTTGGGTATCAAAAAAACTATTGGCCAAAATATCTCCGTTTCGGTTAACTAAACCAAGCTTCGTGTAGGTACCTCCAATATCTATTCCCAAAACATATTCTTTTTCTTCTTTCATATTAATTCTTATTGTTAACCTAATCACAAAGAGAAAGAAGAATAAAAACCCTAGAAATGATATATGTCATTTTATCCATGATTTAATGGTCTTATTTTTGAAAAAATATTTCCTATGAAAACACGTGCGAAACTAAAAAACTTCACCTCTTTAGATAATAAATCTATTATTTTAAGAAACTTAAGTAGAATATTGGATATCCGAATCGTAGACTTGGATGAAAATGAACATGCCATTACTTTTTTATATGATTCCACTAACGCTTTGGAAAAAGTAAAAAGAGAATTAACAAGAATTGGTTTTCCCATATGCAACATTCAGAAAAACGATGTTTATTCCATTGAGAACAAATTCTACCCTAATCTTCAAAAGAAATCTTTTGCATAAAAGCTCTATTCAACCAAGTGCGAAACCAATAGTGGAACCTTGGAATTAAAAGCCATTTTATTTACAACATTCTCGTGAATAAGCTTTTCAATAGTACTATGCCAATAGTCCAAGATAGCAATCATGCCTATCTCCTCATTTTCATCCACCATTTTAGTTATTGCAGGTACTATTTTTAATTTGGTATCTATATCAACCATTTCATATGGGAGTTCTTTCAACTTTTTTTCCAAAACTTTTTTTGCCTTTGTCTGCTGAGGCGTTAATTGCAAACTGTTTTTTACATGGGTCACTATGATTTTGGAACCCCAAAGTTTAGCAATTCTCTTAAAGGGCTGTAGTTCGTATTCTTCATATAAATGCTCATACCCCGTTGAAAAAACTATCTTATTTAGTTTGTTAAAAACATAATTCTCGGGTACCGCTATCAAAGTACAAAAATCAATCTCTTTAATAACTTTTGCGGTATTACTGCCCAAAAAAACTTCTTGTAATCCCGTAGCCCCTTTGGTACCCATTATGATAAAATCAATTCCCTTATCAATAACTGTTTTACCTATTGCATTAAGTAAGGAATCTGCTATTGCCAAAGTTTTAAGCTGGTGTTTTTTAACATTGCTCTTACGTTTAGCTTCATCCACTACATGGGAAAGATTTCTCAATATTTTATTTTCAATATCTTTATACAATCTAGTGTTGCGTTCTTCGCTAATACCTCCTCCTATACTAGATGTCCCTTTATGGTATGCATGTAAAATGTAAAATGTACATTCTTCATTTTTAAACAAACCAATGGCATAATTAATGGCATTTGTTGCATTTTCCGAAAAATCTGTTGGCAGCAATATATGTTTCATAGGGTTTAGTATTTAATTAATACCAGGCAAAACCAATAATGGGGCTGTAGAGGTAAATCCTATTTTTGAAATCACAGGTTCCTGATTCAATTTTTCCATAAATGTGTGTTTCGAATGTACCAATACAACCATATCTGCATTGTTTTCCTTACTGTAATTGATTATTTCTTTGGTCACAGTAGATTTTAGGGTCACTTTATGAAATGAATAATTCAAGTCTTTCAATCTTTCTTTCAGAATCTTTTTGTTCACCTCTTGCTCTTCGGTAAGATTAAATTCTTGGGCAACATGAAAAATAAGAATCTTAGATTGCCATAATTTCACCAATTCTATTAATTCCGAAAAACTATTTTTATCGAAAAAATAGGTGTAATCCGAAGGCAAGACAATTGTCTTAAGGGATTGAAAGTTAAAAGAATCTGGAATGGCAATAATTGGACAGTTATCAACAGTTTTAATAACCTTTACTGTATTGCTTCCCATAAAAATCTTCTTTGCCCCCGTTGCCCCTTTAGTTCCCATTACAATCATATCCAGGTCTTTTTCGTGAACAAAATCCTTGATTGTCCTTGCCAAATCATTTTGTATGGAGATAACCTCAAAAGAATGATTGGGGTTAGAATGATTCTCATTTATATACCCCAAAACTTCCTCCAACTCTCCTTTGGACTCCTTATCCATTGAATCATAAATTATCCCAGACCTAGTTGAGCTTCTTTGCCCAACAAGGTTTTTAGTTTTTGGTTCGTAAGTATGTAATAGATAAAACTTACAAGAAATATTTGCGTACAATTTCAAAGCTGTAAAAATGGCATTCCAGGCATTTGGGGAGAAATCGGTAGGTAACAGAATATGTTTCATATTTTCTTATTTAACATTAAATCATCTAGGTAAGTTTTGCATAACTAGAAAAGGAATTTTTACATTTAGTCCAATTTTATCCACTGTGGACCTATAGAGCATATCTTCTACAATAGAATGTCTAGAATTTATCATTACAAGCATATCCATGTTTTTCTTGTTGATATATTCAACAATGGCCTTGGCTTTATTCTTTACCTGGGTGGTTTCAAAAAAGAGACGCGAACTAGGTAGGGATTCCTTTAAAAAAAGTTTATTGTCTTCTTGCCTATTGCTCAAAAAATCAAAGTCGGTAATATGTAGGCAGTGTATCTCTGACTTAAATTCCCCAGCCAATTCGTTTAAGAGCTTTAACTCTCTTCTTTTAAAGGGCAACATATAATCTGTAGGGAAAAGAATTCTTTTTGGCTGTTTATATTCATAGTCTTTTGGAATTGCCATTACGGGGCATTGTACATATTTAAATACCTGTACCGTATGGCTCCCAAAAGTATCTTTCTTATCATCTGTTTGACCTTTAGTCCCCATAATGACCAGATCTATATTTATTTGATTTACAAAGTCATTTACCGCATCTACTAATGAGTTAAATGATGAAAGTATCTCATACTGGTGTTTTGGGTTAGCTATAGGATCAGTGATCTTCTTTAAAATCTCGTTCAACTTTTTGTCCGACTCTTTTTTGGTCCTTTTTTTTAGTTCTTCAATAGACTCACCATCACTCTTTTTAAACGGGCCATAAACCTCATCTGCATAGGCATGTAAAAAGTAAAAAATAGCTCTTTCACATTTATAAATTTTTGTAGCATACTCTATGGCATGCATTGCGTTTTCAGAAAAATCTGTAGGAATTAAAACGGTTCTCATAAACTGTATTCTTTCCTCAAAAATATAGGAAAGTACAAATAGCAACTATGATAATTATCAGTTGGTTATGAGAAAAAATTGAAGGTTATTCGTGTACTACAAAAAATGGAACCGTAGTATGAAAGCTCACTTTTTCAACAAGAGAGTCAAAAAGTATTTGTTGTAGAAGATTTAAATTTTTTGCTACCATAAAAATCATATCCACTTCCCTGCTTTCTACAAAACACTGTATTGCGGAAGTCACTTTTTTATTGGTAATGGTATGAAAACTATTTCGCTCGGGAAACCTCTCATTCAAAAAATCGCGTAGATATTCTTTATTTTTTTCTTGGGAATGGGTTAACTCGCTTTGGGTTTTAGACACGTTCATAACCCTTATTTTTCCCTTGTTCACACTTAAAACTCCAGATAGAGCATCCAAAATTTTATGGGAATAAAAAATATTATAATCAGTTGGGAAAGCCACCTCATCTGGTTTGCTAAAATCCACTCCCTCTGGTACAATGAGTGCATTACATTGTACTTTTGTAATTACATCTCCCGTATTGCTCCCTATAATCCTTTTCCTGATTCCCGCAGCACCTTTGGTCCCCATTACGATTAAATCTATTTTATTCTCTGAAAGATGTTTTTTAATAGATTCTATAAAAAATCCATGGTCTTGTAAAACAAAATATTGATGTTTTTCATTGGAAAATGTCTTTTCAACCAATTTAATAAGGTCGCTCAACTTCTTTTTAGCAGGAATTGTTTTTTGCTCCGTACTATTCTCTCCAGTCCCAACCGAAACAGGCACGCTGGCATAGTCCAAAAAATCGCTTACATGCAATAAATAAAAATTGCAGTTCTCATTTTTGAAAAACTGATTGGCATACACTACGGCATTCCATGCATTATCTGAAAAATCAGTGGGGATTAGGATATTCTTCATTCTACTATATACTATAGTACAAAGTTATGCCCAATGTTAAATTCAAAATATGACAAAAATCATATTTTGAATTTATTCTCTAAACCATATATTGAAGTGATTGAAGCTCAATGATTTTAATGTTTCTACCTTCAATAGAAATTAGACCTTCTTTTTTAAACCCGGATAGTGTTCTAATTAAACTTTCAGTGGCAATTCCGGCAACACTTGCCAAATCATTACGAGAGATTTTAATTGGCTCATCCTTTTTCTTATCCAATATTTCTGCAAACTGTAATAAAGTCTGTGCGGTTTTTTTACGTACAGAACTATAAGCCATTTGTAACAATTGCTCTTTCATGCCTGTAATATTTTCGGTAAGAAGCTCCATAAGTTCAAAAGAAATGCTTTGGTTTTTTGATAAAACCTCCTTTAAATTTTCTTTTGATATTGCAACAAGTTCTACATCTTCTACGGCTGTTGCAGATTCTTGATATGGAATATTTTCAAGAAAGGAGGTGAAACCCAAAAAATCATCGGCTGGGTGCAAGGAAGTTATTAATTCTTTACCATCTTCATCCATTTTGTGGCACTTAACAACTCCTTTTAATATTAAATAAATATTGTTTGAATGGTTTCCCTCATTAAAAACAACCTCTCCTTTTTTAAAGGCAAACTCTTCTCCATTATCATCGAAGAAATTCTTTAGTTCATGAAGCGTTCGCATTTGTTCTTCTGAAGTTGGAGTACCTGCTTCATTTATGCCCATTTTTGCAATTAACTGTGCTTTTGCAAGTCTACTTTCTATGGCACTAATTAGGTCATCCTCCTCAAAAGGTTTTGTTAAATAGTCATCTGCTCCCAAATCCATTCCTCTCCTAATTTCCCTATGCTCTGTTTTAGCAGATAGAAAAATAAAAGGAATGTGTTTTGTTGTCTCATTTGCAGACAATTCTTTTAAAACACCATATCCATCCGTTTCTGGCATCATAATATCACATACTATAATATCAGGTACGTTTTTTACAGCTGTTTCTATTCCAACTTTACCATTAGGAGCAGTAATTACTTCGTAGCCAGAAAGCTCCAATAATTCTGCCGTATTCTCCCTTAACGACAAATCGTCCTCTATAAGTAAGATTTTTTTCATGACTGTGCTGTTTTTATGTTTTCCGGAATATGCATAATAAATTCTGTACCTAAATTTTCCTTACTATTAAAAGTCAAGGTTCCCCCCAAATCCTCTAAATGTCTTTTAGCCGTATTCAAACCTATGCCAGTACCTTGTGTTAGAAGGGCGTTACCCGCTCTAAAATACCTGTCAAAAATAAATTTTTGGTCCTGGGAAGGAATTCCTATGCCTTGATCCACAACTTTTATCTGGAGTACATTATTTTTATTAATCACCTGTATATCTATAGTGGTATTTTCTGGGGAATACTTTATTGCATTGTGAACCAGATTGGAAAGAATTAATTCAAAAATCTTTTCGTCAAATTCCAAAATAATTTCATCTATATTTTGTGGGTAAAGGATTCGTTGGCCAGTTTTTAACAGCATATTGGAATCATACACCACCTCATTGATCATTTTACTCAAAGGAAAACTAGTTATTTTATAATTAACTTTTCCAGACTCCAATCGTTCCACAGACAAAAAATCGTTTAAGATATTATCCAAATATTTAACCTTGTTTTTTATTGTGGCAATATGTTTATTTCTTTTCTCCTGTTGTTCTGTTTGGGTATACTTGGAAAGAAGGGTAATGGAGGTTAATATCCCGCTCAAGGGGGTTTTGAATTCATGGGAGACCAATGAGAGAAATTTTGTTTTAAGTTCATTAAGCTCTTTCTCCCTTTTCAAAGATTCTTTTGCCTTGTCCTCCGCTTCTTTTCTAAGTTTCACTTCGGTTGTTAACTCATTGACTGTTTTTTGTAACTCTTCAGTCCTTTTCTTTATCTTATTTTCTAGATTGGCATTAAGTTCCCGTATCTGTTTTTCATTTTCCTTACGCTCCGTAATATCAATGATAAGGGCCATTACATATAGGTTCCCATGAAGCTTAAAAGGGTTTAATCCCGCTTCAACAGGGAATTCAAATCCATTTTTTCGAACTCCAAATAGGTCACGGCCCATTCCCATTTGTCTTTTCCCACTCCGCTGCATAAAAGACTGAAAATGGTCCCCGTGTCCATGGTGATATTTTGTTGGTATCAAAACATTTAAAGGTTGGCCTATTAGCTCTTCCCTTTGATAACCAAACATTTCGTTGGCAGATCCATTGGAGGCAACAATTTTCTGATGTTCACTAACCACTATAATTCCTTCGGAAATAGCTTCAGCGAGTAAATTGAAGATGTCACTATTCTTTTCAAAAACCTTCATGCCCTAAAGTTATAAAGTATTAGATGATTAATGTCATATTTAGTAATTTAAATGAGTCCTATTTTTGTCAAAAATAAAATCATGAAAATGACCAATTCTAAAAAAATCGGAAACGAAATATACCAAAATCTTGGCAGAATATTTTATGCTGTTGCTATTTCTGATAAACGTATACATAACAAAGAAATTGATATACTTAAAAAATTAATACGGGAAAAATGGTTGGATGTTGACGAAATTGAGGATGAATATGGCACGGACGCAGCATTCCAGATAGAAACTGTTTTTGATTGGCTACAGGAATATGAACAAGATGGTGAAACCTGTTATAAAGAGTTTTTAAGTTTCTATAAGGAGCATGAAAATATATTTACCCCAGAAATAAAAGAATTAATTTTACATACATCACATTCCATTGCAATGGCTTTTTCAGGCAAGAACAAATCAGAATTGGTTATGTTGGGGAATCTAAAAATACTTTTTAATAAATAGGGTTACAAATTACATTTTAATGGTTAACACCGGCAGTGTAGAATGATTGGCCAGGTCCTCACCAATACTTCCCATTAAAAAATGAGGAAGTCCTTTTCGCCCGTGTGTTGGCAAAGCAATGAGATCTACTTTGTTATGGGTACAATAATTTAGAATACCTAACTCCACGTTATAGTCATCATAAACAATTACTTTTAAATTTGTGCCTAGTTTATCTTGAAATTCAGATATTTTTTCTTCTATTTCCAGTGTTCGTAAAAACTTATTTCCTGGAGTATTAACATAAAGGAGCAGAAGTTCTGCCGAAAAAAGTTTGGAAAAATTAATGGTCTTTTTCAAAGCTTCCAATCCTTCTACTTTAAAGTCACTTGCAAACACAATTCTTTTTATTTTAAAATTTGGATTGGGAGATTTAACCACTAAAACGGGAACTTCTGAAGTCCTAACCACTTTTTCTGCATTGGAACCAACAAAAACTTCATCTAATCCCTTTGCTCCTTGGGAACCCATAATGATTAAATCAATATTTTGTTCCCTAGACACATTGTCTAGTTCACTAAACACTTTATAATTCTGTACAATTTCTGTGATTTTAATTCCTTTTGTATAGGGTTTATCCAAAAAACTTTTGAAACGTTTTTTGGATAAACCCATATAATACATAGCCTCTTTATATTCTTGGGCTTCATTCTTGTCATAGACCGACTCCGAAAGACCCATCATGTGCAATAAAACTATTTGCCCATTCATCTCCCTTGCAATAGAGCATGCAATCTCCAAAGCATATTCAGAGTAATCGGAAAAATCGACGGGAATTAGGATTCTATACATTCTTAATGGTGCTTATGAAAAATCTCTTTTCTCTTCTTTAATTGCCTTTCCAAATCATGGATAGTGGCAACTACAGCTTTTTCAAAATCATCCTCATTAGATTTAGCAAAAATTCTTGGTCCTGGACCACTCACTTCCATTTCGCATATTTTGCCCTTGCCAGTTGGGTCCTTTTCCAGTTTTAAAAACACTTGTGTGCTAATTACCCAATTGTACTTTTTTGCCATCTTGTCTAGCTTGTTGTTAATTATAGTACTTAATGATTCACTTGTTGGAATGTGTACGTACTGAATGTTGACTGTCATAATATTAGTTTTTGTAATTGGTCAAATTTAATTAGCAAATAAGAAATAGAACATGACCAATATCATTTTGGGTCATCAATAAATTTTTCACTTTTATACCAAATTAAACTAATAGATCATGGCAATAAATTTTAATCAATATGCTTCCGAGGGAAACAAATTTTTAAAGGACTATACGTATGAACTTAACCTCGGAGAAGACAGAGACAAAGCAGGGCGCATACTTGTTTCTACCCTACATGCGCTTAGAGATATAATCCCAATGCAGGAATCATTACAATTTATTGCGCAACTACCCATGTTTTTAAAAGGTCTTTATGTTCATGGATGGAGTTCCAAAAAGAAAAAGATTAAAATAAAACATGTTGCCGAATTTCTAGATTTAGTGAGACATCATGATGGTGCGGCCGCTGTAAATGATTTTGAATATGATGATGAGGTTGCTGAAAGATACATTAAAACAACTTTCATTTTTTTAAGGAAATACGTTTCTCTTGGAGAAATGGAAGACATTATGGATAACCTTCCAAAAGAATTAAAACATATAATTTATTACAATGTTCTTTTTTAGAAACTAAAACTTAAAAACATGAAAACAAAACTGTTTATAGTATTACTTATTTTAAGCATACCTGTCACAATGGTTTCTGCCCAAACAATTGGCGAAATTGATGAAATAGCTCCTTTTAGTGAAGGATTAGCGGCCGTAAGGCAAGATAATTCATGGGGATTCGTAAATGAGGAAGGTGCTTTGGTAATCGATTATAGAGATGACTTACATTGGAACAAGGATGCGAAATCCACAGATAAGGGGATTAATGCCATTAAGTATCCTCTTTTTAAAAATGGCCTGTGTATGATTAAAAGGATGGTTGAGAATATTCCTCATTATGGGTTTATCAACTCAAAAGGGGAACAAGTCATTGAACCAAAATTTTTAAATGTTTCTTCATTTGAAAACGGATATACCACAGGTATTATATATGAAAAAGTATTCAAGGGCAACAATGAATTCAATCTTAAGATTTACGATTATAAGTTCCATGAAGTGCTTATGGATTCTTCTGGGGAAATAGTAGAATTTTTATCTAGAAGAGACCACATACAAATGGTAAGAAAAAGATATGAAGTTCCGGAAATTAGGTCAAAAATGATTTCAAAAAATCTAATCGCCATACAATCCAGTGATAAAAGCTGGGAAATAAAAAAGTTAGTTCTTTAGGTTGTTTTTTCTTATAAACTATCAATAACCCTTCTTAATTTTTCACTTACCTCACCGGCAATATCAATTAAAGAGGGGTTTTCTATGGCTTGCATAGAAGCAATTGGATTTACAGCTGACACTTCTACAGCACCTTTTTCCCTTTCTTGAACAATTACATTGCACGGAAGCATTGTTCCTATTTTATCCTCGGCAAGCAGTGCTTTATGGGCAAATGAGGGGTTGCAGGCTCCAAGAATCTGGTAGTTATAAAAATCCACGTCCAATTTCTTTTTTAATGTAGCTTTAATGTCAATCTGCGTTAATACTCCAAAACCTTCCTTTTTTAATTGTTCTGTAACTTTCTCTACAACTTCATCAAAAGCTATGTTGTTCAAAATATTGGTATAATAGTATTTCATAATATTTCTATTTTTACAAGTAGAAAACCAACTGTGATTTTTTGGTAATGTACTAAGTTAATCGATTTACATAAATTTTCTATGGAGAACTTCCATCCTATTTAATTGTTCAAAGTGTTATAGTAAGACCTTATTAATTTTCTTTAACCAGTTTTAGTAAGTTAACAATTTTGACCTCATCAATTTCCTTTTTAGATCTTATTTCAATAATTCTCATGGTCTTTCCTTTACCTTGAAACAAAGCTATTTCCTCTTTGGATAAATCTTTGATGGAGAATCCCATATTGACATGGTTTTTTAAAGCAACCAAATAATACTTTCCATTAGCGTACGATGGCACACCCCATTTCATTTCCTCTATGATATTAGGGAATGTCCTAAAAATGATTTCCCTTAATTCACTACAGATTTCCTTCTGTGGAGATTTCAATTTTTTTATGTAGTCATCTACTTTTTCTTCTTTCATTTAGACTATTACTTTCACTTGTTACAACTTATAGACATTTATTATTATTACTAAATATCTGTTCTATATCCTCTTCCTTGTCCTTAGGTATTAAGCCAGTGCATCATCCTTCCAGTTAATACATAAAAATAATCGGTTTGTTCTATTTCATATATGATAATTGTCATTGCCAAAAACTCCTGCCCTGAATAATTTCACCAAAAATATTTTATATGAAAGGAGTATTAAAATTAGGCCGAATTTTAGGAACCAGTATTGAAGTACACTGGACTTTTTCACTTCTACTCTTGTGGATTGCCTATCTAGATTTTCAACGTGGCGGAAACCTTAACTCCACCCTTATAAGCATTGCATTTGTTCTTGTCCTTTTTCTATGTGTTGTACTCCATGAACTTGGACATGCACAAATGGCAAAAAGGTTTAAAATAAACACAAAAAAAATAACCCTTTTACCTATTGGTGGCGTTGCCACAATGGAAAAAATACCAGAAAAACCCAAACAAGAATTGCTTGTTGCCATTGCAGGTCCGGCGGTCAATGTTGTCATTGTACTTCTATTATCATTAGTAGTTCCCTTTAGGACCTATTTTAGCTTGGATATCGCCAATCTAGAAACACTTTTGAGGACATCCACTTTAGAGGTTTTTTTGTTCTATCTCTTAATGGCCAATGTTATGCTGGTGATATTTAATTTAATCCCTGCCTTCCCAATGGATGGAGGAAGAGTTTTAAGGGCATTGTTATCCTTTAAAATGGATAGGGTGAACGCTACTTCCATTGCCGCGGGATTGGGACAGTTTTTAGCTATCTTATTTTTTATTTTAGGTTTTATATTTAACCCCTTCCTAATTTTAATAGCACTCTTTATCTTTATAGGAGCGCAGAGTGAATATCAAATGGTAAAACAGAACGCTTTATTAAAAGGGTTTAAGGCTAAAGAAGCCATGCTGACTAAAATTAGCTTGTTAAAACCCAATGACACAATGAGCGAAGTTGTTAAACTTGTTTTAGATTCTACGGAAAAAGACTTTGTGGTTGTAGATAACGAAAATATTGTTGGGGTAGTTTTAAATAAAGATATAATTAAGTATTCTGATAAGCCTTCCATGACTGTAAAAGATGTTATGCAAACCACTTTTAAAACTGTTGATGCATCAGAAGAAATCAATAAAATATTTGGTCTCTTTGGAAATGAAAGAAATGGATTCTTTCCCGTACTGGAAAACAAAAAACTTGTGGGAGCTATAGACCTCACCAACATAAGTGAATTTATAGTGTTTAAGTCCAAAATAATTCAAACATAGATGACCATGTCCAAAATTTATGCTGTACTTCTGTTGGGTCTACTAATTTCTTGTGGTACAAAACAAGAAAAAATAAAACCTGAAATAAAGTCTATTACACAATCTATTTATGCTTCCGCTACCGTTCAACCAGATAGCTTGTATCTGGCCTATGCCGCAGTTAATGGTATTCTAGATGCAAACTTGGTAGAGGAAGGGGACAACGTTGAGAAAGGCACCCCCATTTTACAGATAATAAATACCTCTCCTAAACTTTCTACCGAAAATGCTAAAGTTAATGTACAATTGGCGAGAGATAATTATAAAGGGAGCTCTGCTCTGCTCAATGATCTTCAAGACCAAATTAAGGCAGCTACTTTGACACTTTCCAACGATTCCATTAATTTTTTTAGACAAAAAAATCTCTGGGAACAAAAAATAGGATCTCAAATAGAATATGATAATAGAAAGCTGGCATATGAACTTTCCAAAAACAACCTAAAACTCTTAAATAGTAATTATGACAGAACCCAAAGAGAACTCGCTGCACAACTAAAACAAGCACAAAACAATTATAAAAGCTCCCAAATTTTAACCAAAGATTTTACTGTTGTGAGCAAAATAAATGGTAAAGTTTATGCACTATTCAAAAATCCTGGAGAAATAGCAACTACAATGGAGCCGTTGGCATCCATTGGTTCAAAAAATGTTTTTGTTCTGGACATGTTGGTAGATGAGGTGGATGTAATCAAAATTAAAGTGGGCCAAAAGGCCATGGTTACATTGGATGCCTATAATTCCCGTGTGTTTGAAACTAAAATTAATAAGATATACCCAAGAAAAGATGAACGATCACAAACCTTTAAAGTTGAAGCCATATTTATAGCGCCTCCAGAAGTTTTATATCCAGGTCTATCTGGTGAGGCAAACATTATAATAGCACAGAAAGAAAATATATTGACCATTCCCAAAGAATACCTAATTGGAGAAAATAAAGTCTTAACAGAAAATGGGGAAGTAGAAATTGATCTTGGGTTAGAAAATTTGGACCATATAGAGGTCTTAAAAGGACTGGATTCGGAAACCTATATCTTAAAGCCAGACCAATGATAAACTGGAAGGTAATACTAAACATAGCCAAAACGCATTTGGTTACAAAACTTAAATCTACCATTACGGCCTCTCTTGGTGTAACCTTTGGGATCGGGGCCTATATTACCTTGGTAAGTTTTATGACTGGGTTAAATAACATGTTAGATGATCTAGTCCTCAACCAAACGCCACATATTCATTTATATAATGAAATAGAACCATCTATTGCCCAGCCTATTGAACTGCATGAGGAATTTGAAAATGCTTTGAACGTTGTTCATTCCATAAAACCCAAAAAAAGTCAACAAAAAATTCATAATGCCCTTCCTATCCTCAATTATTTAAAGCAGAATGAAAATGTGAAGGGTGCAACACCTCAAATTAGAGCCCAAATATTCTATATTTCTGGATCTATTGAACTTGGGGGAAATCTTACCGGGATTGATATTATGGAAGAAGTTAGATTATCCAACATTCAAGATTATATAATAAAAGGTAGTCCAGAAGCTTTAAAAAATAATGACAGTGGTATTTTGTTAGGCGCAGGTTTGGCAAAAAAAATGTCATTGGATGTTGGAGATAGAGTACAGGTAAGTACAGTAAAGGGAGATATTTTTCCATTAAAAATTGTAGGAATCTATCAAAGTGGAATTGCCGATATAGATAATGTTCTTAGTTATGCCAATATAAAAACGGTACAACGAATCCAAGGAGTAGCACAAAATTTTATAACTGATATCAACATAAAATTGCATGATATAGCCATAGCGCAAAGTATGGCCCTTAGTTTGGAGAAACAATTTAAAGTAAAGGCAACAGATATCAATGAGGCTAATGCCCAATTTGAAACGGGTTCCGATATTAGAAATTTGATAACCTATGCTGTTTCCATTACGCTTCTTATAGTTGCAGGCTTTGGAATCTATAATATATTAAATATGCTCATTTATGAGAAAATGAAGGACATTGCCATCCTTAAAGCAACGGGCTTCTCTGGAGCTGATGTACAACTTATTTTTATGAGCCAGGCTATGATAATAGGTGCAATTGGAGGCATCTTAGGTCTATTAATAGGATTTGGACTTTCTAGGCTTATAGATAATGTGGCTTTTGAAACCGAGGCATTGCCCACAATTACAACCTACCCCATTAACTATAATCCGTTGTATTACATCATTGGAATAACCTTTGCCTTATTGTCCACATTTGTTGCAGGGTACCTACCCTCCAATAAAGCTAGACGCATAGATCCAGTCCGAATTATAAGAGGAACCTAAAAAAGCATTATGGACTTAGTATTAAAGGCAGAAAACATAAATAAACATTTTAAAAAACCTGTACTGTTCCATGTCCTGAAGGATATTAACTTCAGCATAAAGAAAGGGGAATTTGCCTCTATCATGGGTAAATCTGGATCTGGAAAGTCTACTTTGCTATATATCTTATCCACAATGGATACTGATTATGAAGGTAAGTTGTTCTTAAATGAAGAGTTAATTACCGGGAAAGCACACCAGGAACTTTCAAGAATTAGGAACAAACATATTGGTTTTGTTTTCCAGTTTCATTATCTCTTATCAGAATTTAGTGTGCTGGAAAATGTAATGCTACCCGCCAAAAAGTTAGCTGAAAAATCACATATAGAAATTGAACATGATGCCATGGAAAAATTGAAAATGCTCAACATTGATCATTTGGCCTTGAAAAGGGCGTCTAGAATTTCTGGTGGCGAAAAACAACGTGTAGCCATTGCAAGGGCATTAATAAATAACCCCGCTATTTTAATGGGTGATGAGCCCACTGGAAATCTAGATAGTTATAACGCAGAAAACGTTTTCCAAATATTTAAACAATTAAAGGAAGAAAAAGGTCTTTCACTTCTGGTTGTTACACACGACAAGGATTTTGCAAACAGGACGGATCGTATAATTCAAATGGAAGATGGCAGAATTATTACCTAGTATATTAAGCTATTTTTGAATAGTAACTTCTGGAAGTCTTATTATTTCAATTGTAGCGGAAGCCAAAACTACTTTTCCGTTTGTTTTCTCCACTTCTTGATGAATCTTTTCATTAAGAACATGTTTTGTCATCCTTCTTTTTTTATAGTCAACTATATATCTTAAGTTAAATGAAATCCAATTATCTGTCATTGATATGGCCAATGTTGGTGCTACCACAGCGTCCTCAATATAATATTTGCCCACCACATCTTTCCATTTGGCCAAAGAATCAGTTGTGTACTCATTTAGCACTTCTGTGGCCACATTTATGAATAGGGTTTTAGCCAATTCCACATCGGAGCCATAACGTATGGGCAAATCGAACTCATCCCAAATAAAAGGAAAATCTTGCGAATAATTATAAATGGGCCCCCTAAACACAAAAGCATTGCTAAGCTTAACAATTCTGCCACTATAATTGTCACTGGTAACCCATTCGCCTATTTCCATCATTGTAGTATAAATACTATCAATATCAATTATATCCCCCTTAATTCCGTTAATCTGGACTCTATCCCCAGGCTTATAAACTTTAACCACAAAAATATAGATGGATCCAGCAATACTCAGTATTAATTCCTGTAATGTTATTGTAATACCCGCAGTAAACAACCCTATTGCCAAAGTAAAATCTTTGATATTTCCTGTAAAATAAGACAGAGTTAAAATGATTAAAAGTAGATACCCAAATATCTCTATTCCCTTTTGAGAACGATATCTAGTTGTAGAGTCTGGAAGGTTTTTTTTAATATATCGTCTAAAAAATTGAACAACAACAAGAATAAAAATTACCCAAGCCAAATATTTTAAAACACTTAGAGATAATGAGTTTTGTGACAACCATTGTTTTATTGCGTCCATTATTAAATATATAGTATATAATTAATATAAATCTGTTTACTAGTTCCTTTAACTTAAATATTTTCTTTGCGTATACTTAAGGCGGGAATATTGTATTTAGACACCCTATGTTTTACCAATTTCTTATTAGTAAGAGACTTAACGTCCCCTCTTTCCAACCTTACAAGCATATTGCCTTTTCTAGATTTATGCCTATTAAAATGTGAAACTATCCTACAGACTGGTAACAAAAAATGACCAAAGTCATTTTATATCGAATTGTGCTACTCTAATTTTATGGAATCTAAAATTCCATGCAAAATCATTTTTAATGAAACTAATAAAGAAAATACTCATTGGCTTCTTAATTTTCTTTGGGCTCTTTCTCATGTTCGCAATATGGTATAAATACCAATATTCCATGGATGAGGCCGTTAGTCGTGAGGTAAATTCCATCAGTTTAAATAAAAAATTGCTGATTGCAACACAGGGAAGCAATTTTAAAAACAAACTAACAGATGAAATTGTAGAATATTATAAAACAGATTCTACTTATATTAAAATCATGGATATTTCGTCTTTGGGTACTACTAACTTGGATGATTACGATGCTATTTTGATCATGCATACTTGGGAATACTCAAAACCTCCTTCCCCTATTCAATCTTTTATGAATAGTGGCAAGTATAATTCCAAAAAAATGGTGGTTTTTACAACCTCTGGGGAGGGTTCTTATAAAATGGAAAATGTAGATGCCATTACAGGGGCTTCAAAATTAGAAAATATTGGTAGTCATAAAAATGAAATTGTAAATAAATTAAATCCCATCATTCATAGAAACAACTAAAACATATAAAATGAACACTACAGTAGAAATTCAAAATTTAAAATGTTCTGGATGTGAAAACACTATAGTAAGAAGACTCAATACTTTGGAAGGAATAAGAAACATATTAGTAAACATGGAAGATTCAACACTTTCTTTTGAGTATGATACGCTTCTCAACCTTGAAGAATTAAAAAGAAATCTCAGAAAAATTGGGTATCCAATAACGGGGGATGCTAATAATTTAACAACAAAAACCAAATCCTATATTGCTTGCGCAGTTGGAAGCATGGCTAAATAATACTTTCTTCTCTTAAATCTTTTAAAAAGAAAAGGGATAATGTTGTTCCTATAATCCCAATACTAAACCAAAGTATAGCCAGAAACAAATCAAGGCTCAATTTTTGTAAATACATACTTAAAGACATGGCCATGAGAGCTATTCCCAAGGTACTGGTCTTTGTAAGCATCACACCAATTAGTTTAATTCCATATTGTCTATTCTTATAATACCCAATTACGGAAATCATCATTAAAGGGATTACTATTGCCAAATCCAGAGTATACACAATTAGCAGGGGTTCCCCGCTTGGAGTGTCAGATTTATAATTTGGTATAGTAATATGAGAAACAATATCGGAAAGCCATAAAAAACTTAGCATACCCGAAATTAATAAAAGGTATACCAGAACCAATCTCTTTATACTATTGTTCTTGGTGACATATTTTCTTTTCTCAGCCAATGTGTTTTTTAGTGAAATAAAAAGACCTATTAAGGAAAGGCTAAAGATTGGAAGATGAAAAAAATAAAGAAAAGTGAGCTTTGCCTCGAATACAAAGAAAGAGTAAGTGTACACAAAATAAAATAGTGTTCCACTTAAGACAGTTTCCCATTTTTTAGTTTTAATAGATTTCTGATATGAAAGCAGCAGCAAAGGGATTGCTACAAAAAGAGTGGCGATATCCTGGCCCAGCCATTGAGCATTGGCCCATTCTCCATCTAGGTATAGATCATTATTAACAATGCTTATTGCACAGGATATACTGGCAAGAACCAAAATAGAAAATGTAATGTACTTTAAAGAACCTACTTTATACAACTTGTTAAAACCCGATTCCATACCTTATTATTAGTGGCCTTCAAATCTGTTAAGTTTTCTTTTTAAAACGGTCAATTCTTCGTTTAGTTTCTCAATCTTTTCCAAAAGATGGTGAATTGCCTCCAACCCATCTATATTTATATTCAGATCATGGTGCAACCGGACCATTTTCTCAAGTTTTGGTAATTCATCAAGATGAAAAAAAGGTTGTTCTTCTGAATAATTAATTTGTACAATTTCAAACTCGCTAAGTGCAAAAACAAAAGATTCATCAATCCTATGGCTATCGCAAAAATCCGAAATTGCTATGTACTTTCTTGTTTCCATATCTTACGCTATAAATTTGTTTTGGCCAATTCTTTAAATAACTCTTTTTGCTTTTGGGATAATTTGGAAGGCATTTTAATAATATAGGTTACAAAAAGGTCTCCAAATTCCCCTTCCTTTTTGTATTTGGGAAAACCTTTACCCTGTAATTTAACCTTACTCCCATTTTGGGTTTCTGGTTTTACTTTCATTTTAACTTTTCCATCAAGTGTGTCCAGCGTTATTTCGCCTCCTAACACTGCCGTTGTCAATGGCAAATTAACCGTTTTGTAAAGATTTGCCCCATCCCTTTTAAAACTAGTGTTATTAAAAATTGAAAATGTGATATAAAGATCCCCATTGGGACCTCCATTGATTCCTTCACCACCATGCCCACTAATTTTTATAGTTTGGCCATCTTCAACTCCGGCTGGAATGGTCAAACGTATTTTCTTGTTATTTAGATTTAAAGTCTGTTTATGGGCTACCCTTATATCTGTTAAATTCAATTTTAGTTCTGCACTATAATCCTGGCCCCTGTACCTTACATTTCTCCCTTGGGTTCTGGAACTCCCTCCAAACATGGACTCAAAAAAATCGGAAAAATCTTCTGCTCTCCCGCTAGAATAGGTATAACCTCCAGGCCTTCCTTGTTGGCGTCCTGAGCTTTTTGCTTTCTCAAATTCCTCAGCATGCTGCCAATCTTTTCCATACTCATCGTACTTTTTGCGCTTTTCTGGGTCACTCAATACTTCATTGGCCTCATTAATTTGCTTAAACTTCTTTTCTGCTTCCAAATCATTGGGGTTAAGATCAGGATGATATTTTCTAGCAAGTTTTCTATAGGCCCCTTTAATATCTTTTTCGGAGGCTTTTTTATCAATCTCCAGTACCTTGTAATAATCAATAAATTCCATAAAACTCAATCTATTTTATAACTATATACATCACAGTTAAAATACTCAAAATCACCTTCTTTTAAATTCCATATTGCCCTCATGGAAGAAGGAATATATAATTCATCCATAATTTTATAATTTTCTGCTATTCCTGTAAAATATTCAAGGTTTTCATCACGGTATCTCTGTGCTTCATAAGAAACAATTAACCCTTCTTCATTAAAATGAAAAATACCTTCTGTTGAAATATTATTTATGGAAATATGTGCTTTTACGGAATTTTCATCCATTTCTTCCCATTTAATATTTTTGGATAAAAATCCAATGGGATAAAATATTAATTCTCCCAAATATCTCCCAAGTGCACTTACATCCGTTTTTGCCCCATCGGCAATTGCTATATCTTTAAGACCAGCAAAGCTAACTTTTACCTCTGCCATTCCTTGAATACTTTTATCCCGAATAAATATTGGAAATGCATTCGCGTTCCAAATAAAACCAGGGTGTTTGGCAATTATGTATTGCACCGCTGAAAATTTGGTCCATTTTTTTAATGGGTCTGTTTTAATTCTTCCAGATTGTTTAAATGTAACATTACAATCTATGCACATTCCCAATACACCTACCTTTTCCAGATATTTTTTCATAATAAAGGGCAAACCTTCCAAATCTTCTTTTTTTATGGTGCTTTCTTTTTTATCATAGATATTAAAAAGAAAGTCCTTTTCCTTTTCCACATGGGCATTAAAACGGTAAAAACCATAAAAAACAATAAGCACCAGTCCTAAAATAATCACTAATACGAGATAAAGGATCATATCAAAATTTTTAAGCTTTAAACAAATGGAACACTAATGTGACAATGCCTATTCCCATTAAAAGAAACAGTACAAATCTCTTAAACTGAGCTTGGGTAATTTTATCCAATATTCTCTTTCCCATGTAAGTCCCAATAATACTAACCACAATCAATATAGGAATCAAATAAAGGTCATCTACATGCACATACCCATTATACGTATAAACTATACTTCTACTAAAATCTATTCCCAAATCTATTATCGCCGAGGTAGCAATGAACTTATCTTTCTTCAAATTAAATGCGGTCATTGTTGCCCCCCTTATAGCTCCGCCAGTTCCCAATAACCCAGCAAACAATCCGGATAAGGTTCCACCTACAATGGCATTACTTTTGGATGGTTTTACCACAAAATTCCTATTTATAATCAATACTAGACTAAAAAGAATTAGAAAGCCGCTAAGGGCGTACATTAAAAATTCCGGATTGATATATTTACTTATAAATGCCCCAAGAGAGACAAATAATACAGCGGGTATTCCCAAGTATAATGCTAAGTTTTTATCGAAACCCTTTTTAAAAAAGGCAATTTTGGTAATATTACTGGACAAATGAAATAAAGCTGTAATTCCCAAAACAGACTGAAAATCCATGAAATAACTGGCCATTGGAACAAAAAAAACAGAAGAACCAAAACCACCTACTGTGCCCAAAATCTCTGCCAAAATAGAGAGGATAATAAATATGGGTAAATACCTGCTAAGCATAAAAATGAAGTTTAGTTGATCAAATCTAGACTTTGCATCCTGTTTTGAAAATGATAAATGTCATTCAGGATTGTAAACAAAGTAATCAGTGAATTCTTTATTATTACAATATCCAAAAAATAATAACCTAGAAGTATAGCAAACTCATAAAAATATTCTGTTAGGATAATTACAAAACACATAGTTTTAAAAAACACTAAAAAAATTAGTGCAAATAGAAGCTTACTGGCAAATGCTATATATCATTCCCGAAGTTTTATTTGTTAGAGTCCATATTTTCATCTAATGAAAATCCTGTAGTAGAAGATAATATTTGTTTCAATTCAGTAGTAGTGGTTGCATCAATTAAATTTAAAGTTTTCACATTACAGAGCTTTTCTACCAATTGCACACCTCCTAAAGTGTTAGATGTTATTCCGGTAACAATGTCGGGTACAATATCAAATGCCTTCATAAGACCATACACTGCGTAGGGATCAGATGCACTCAGAATAGTACACTTTACTTGCTCTCTTATAGCATTTATTGCCAAATCACCATTGTATGGCTCTAAAGGGGAAGCTCCTATTTCAACTATTACCACATCTGCATTTTCATGTTCAATCCTACTTAAAAGTTGTTCTAGCTTTTCTTTATACTCGTTCTCGGGGCATATGGACGAAGGAAGGCCAACATCTACAAAATCCATTACTGAATCTGCCCCTACATCTTTGATTGCCATAATATCCTTAAGTCTTCCTGCTCCGGTAAGCTTGGCGCCAACAACTTTATGTCCCGCAAGCTTTAACAAGTTGGTAACAATTCTGGCAGAAGTAGTTTTACCTGCGGACATAGAAGTCCCTACAAAAAGAACCACGGGAGTATTGAAGGGAATTTTTTTCATAGGTTTCACAAAACTTTCCATTGTAAGCTTTACACCATCTCTACAAACATGCCCTTTATATACTACCTCCATCATACTGGGCATAAAAACCGACTTGGAGGTTAACTTTCCCAATAGTCCTGCCCCGGTCAAAACACTCATCTTTAAATCGTCTCCCACATTTCTCCAAGATCCTGTAGCTTCCAAGGTTGCATGGCGTTCTCCCAAAGCCCCTACAATAGTTTCTCCACCAATTACCCCTCTCATTCGGCCATTGGTAAGTTCTAACTTTAAGGTTTCGCTGCCTGGATCAATTATTTCACAAACGACATAATCCCCTGTTTCCCATTGTTTTTTGGGTAATTCCTTTAGTTCAAACTCCTTATCGGAAAGATTGGAAATACGGGTTAAGGAAGTATAGATATATTTATTGTTCATGAGTTTTCATTTAACGGTTCTGCCAGTAGTAAAAGTGTTAGTAATGCTGTTCTCTCAATCAATTTATCCAAAAATATATATTCGTGCTCTGCATGGGCTCCATCTCCAGGTGTCCCCAGCCCATCCAGAGTCGCAGTAAACAGACTTGTAGTATTTCCATCAGAACCACCGCCAGCGGTTGCTTGTCCTAGATCTAGACCTAATAACTGCCCCTTATATTTGGCCATTTCCCATAATTTTTGATTACGAGAGTTTTTTTCCATGGGCCTTCTGCCAATACCTCCTTCTATATGCAATTCTATATCCTTAAGATAGGGTTTTAATTCTTTTATTTTTTTGGTGATATAATCCCCATCGGATTCCTTAAGTATTCTTACATCTACAACCGCCTTGCTACTGGGAGCAACAACATTTGGGGAAATTCCACCCTCAATCATACCTATATTCACCGTAATGCCCTTCTCCAAATCGTTCATGGCGTATAGTTTTTGTACTTGATGGGACAACTCCACAATGGCATTGATTCCCTGGTCTGGGTTTAATCCTGCATGGGCTGCTTTTCCTTCTACAGAGATAGTAAACCTTCCTATTCCCTTTCTTGCTGTCTTTAATTTTCCTTCCAAATCTAGTGGTGGTTCCAAAACAAAGGCACGGTTTGATATTTTTGCCAATTTTGCAATACTCTTAGTAGACTCCCTGCTTCCTATTTCCTCATCCGAGTTAATCAAAATTACTGGGGTTACAGAAAGGGACAAACCCAACTCTTTAATCGCTTGAAGTGTAAAAACAAGCTGCGTCAACCCAGATTTCATATCATAAATTCCCGGGCCTGCAATCTTACTTTTAGTTTGCGTAATGGGCATATGTGCCAAGGTGCTTTTCGGCCATACCGTATCACAATGTCCCACCAAAAGTTGTAAAGGGAGTTTTTTGTCCCTGTCTTTAGGACGAGCATATAAAAAACCCCCTGATTTGTTACCGGGAATATGTATTGCATAATATCCCAAAGTTTCTAATTTGTCCTTTAAAAACCTTAGCATTATATGCTGCATTTCCACCTCTTTTGATGGAGTTTCCATAGTGACGAGTTGTTTTAGAAAACCAATCATTTCTTCACCATGAGACTTTAAATATGCTTGTATATTATTTGGAATACCCATAAACACCACTATAGTTTAAAATCCTTTGGATACGGAAAATTAAATGTTTCTGAAATATTGGCAAATCGCCCTTGGGACACATAAGCCAATAATGGATGTTCATAAATCTGTTGCTGCTCATCTTTTTCTGAAGTTCTCGCATAATCTTTATGAACAAATGCAGCCTCCACTGTACCTGTTATGAAGCTGTATTCACCAAAACCATCTATGATTTGAAACAATTTACATTCTAAATACAGGTATGAATTTTTTACAAATATTGAATCAATGTTAGTGGTTTTAATGGTCGGTAGTGATTTTACAATACTTTTAGTGCTTTGATCTTCTCCGCAACGGGGTGAAGCGCTTAACGAGGCCAATACTACTTGATTGGGCATTGGGAAACTTACTGAAAATTCACCACTCTTTTTAATGTTATGATATGTTGAATGATTGGGAGTACATACAAAGCCAAAATAATTAGATGAACCTATTGGGGTTGCCATATGCTTGGGTGCCAAATCATAGCCATCTCCCTCTTTGGTGCCCACCACAATTAAAGGGGCGATTGTAAAAAATCGATTCCAAATGGACAATGAAGTGTCCAACGCAATAAAGTCTTCTTGTTTTTCCATCTTTAAAAAATCCAGTAGAACAATTTACAAAGTTGAAGTTTCCCAGAAGATGATTTTTATCAGGAAAAATGGGTAAGAAAAATAGAGAAGCCTGGACAATACTCTTAGTACCAAATACTATGTTGATATTCCTTTTTCCTTGAGTTTGCTTCCCTGTTTTTTATTACCATATGGGTCTTGTCCAACTGCATACTTCTATATCCCAGAAGATGAAAAATTTTCTTGGCAATAAATTTTGCAACTTTTAAATTGACCACCAAAATGTCGCGTTTTTTGGAAACCCATGAAACCCCAGGTAACAATGGCAAAATATAATCTGCATGTATTGTTCTTAACAAAGCCGATAAATTGAGGAATATTCTTGGTATTGGTTTAATAATAAAGAAACCATCATTACCCTGTTTCTGGTATAAAGGCATAAAAATTTCGCCATTTTGTGGTACAAGAACCTTATTTCCATCGCTAATAGCAATTTCTTGGTTTTTATGAACGGGTTCAAAATTGGTGAATCCCGATTTCATGGTGAAAACTTCGTTTTCCTTAATCTTATAATGATAGACTATTTCATAAAATTTGGTCAAATCTTTAGTGGCATTGACCAAAAGTTGATAGTGGGCATCAAAATCTACCTCGGATTTATTTATATTTCCAGAATAGACCATGGTAAGGTATATGAATGCTATATGATTCTCTATAGAGGAAAAGGAATCATGTTGACCAGATTCAAACCCAAAGGCCACATACCCAAGTTCATTAATATAATTCAACAAGGGACCTTCTAGATATTCTTCTATGCCCAACAGTAATGGCACGGGATACTGCTTGGTAAATTTCCTATTCAACAAATTGTCATTTACAGTAGCAAAGGGCTTTGTTTCACTGGAAGTAGTATGTAAATCCACAAAGTAAAATGGTCCGTTTTCAGCTTCCAAAATTTCTAATATGGTCTTATAAATATCCAGTTGCTGTGTGGTTTCCATATTTTCCCCATGAATTTCTCTACGTATCATTTGATTCATGTGTTCGGTTGTCCAGAGACGATTGAGATCTTTGTCATGGTAACGTATCCCTTTTTCAAGTGCAGTTAAGTTCCCAGAAATAGCGTACATATTTCCTTTGAAGGATGAGAGTTTTGAACGCAAATTTTCCAAGACCCTATGTAAAGCAAATACACCCGAAGGTTCATTGCCATGAATGCCTCCCGTAAAAATTACGGTTGGGCCTGGTAGCTCTCCCTTAATACTACCTACAAGGCGATTTACCTTAATAGATTCTTTAAGAGCCTTACTATAAACAATTGCCATATTATATTCCGGTAATATCGTTTGTCGTTATTATTCCAATCATGTTATTGTTCTGTACAACTGGAAGGCAACCTATCCCATGCTCCTTCATTAAATGAATAATTTCCTTAATTGGCCTATCGGGGTTTGTAGTCATTACATTGGTTATCATAATATCTGCTACTATACTATCACTTTGCTCTTTTGGGACCTTAATATGCTCCTTCATATGGGACCATGTTATCAATCCACATAATTCACCTTCATCGTTCTCTACGGGAACATGGTGAATATTTTTCCACTGCATTATACTGGTCGCCATATCTGCCAAATCATTTTTGTTTACTGTAAAAAGCTGTGTGGACATTATATGTTCTGCCAAATATGCGTGTTTTACGTCTTTTGATACTTCCGTCATCATAGGCCATTCATGGATTGGCAATTGGCCTTGTTGGTTTTCATAGATAGATTTGGTCAATACTACCAGGGCATCATCCTTTTTCATGCTTTTTTTAAGTTGGCGATAGTTTCTAATATTCCATTTAGCTCCTGTCATACCACTTGCCCGTTTTTCTATAACCCCAAGGAATCTTTCAATATCCTCCTTGTCAATGGATGCTTTTTCCAAACCTGAGTATGCCAATGGAAGCAATTCCTTAACAACCAACTCTGGAGTCGGGACACTCCTGCCCATCCATTGCATTATACTATCGCTACCAGTTCTGGCAGATTTTATAAAATTTGCCTTCACATCCTTAAAATCCATAAGGTTGGGCATATCATCATATTTGGATGGTCTTCCTATCATTAATCCCACCCAAAAAGCGAAGTTGGCCATTTCATCCAGCACAGTTGGGCCTGCAGGAATATATCTATTCTCAATGCGTACATGGGCTTTTTTCTCTCCATGTCCATAACAAGGACGGTTCCAACGATAGATAGTACCATTATTTAAGGCCAAAGCTTTTAACTTGGGGATATTTCCTTTTTCCAGTTCTTCAAGAGAATTCCTTTCTATAGCTGTCCCCAACAATACTTCATACCTTGAAATATCATCTTTAAAAATATCGACTATTGACCCAGAGGCCCAATGATTTCCAAAACTTACCCGAGCTTCCTTATCTTTTAGAGTATAGGAAGAGCTTCTTGTATCTACACTTTGCTGAAAAAGGGCAATCCGTGTTTCGCTCCAAAGTTCTCTTCCGAGAAGCATTGGTGAATTGGCGCAAATACCCAGTACAGGACCCGAAATTGCCTGTGCCCAATTATGACTGGATACAAAATCTTCTGGGGAAATTTGAAGGTGCATTTGAAAACTGGTATTACAAGCTTCAAACAAAATGGAATCATGGATTATGGAAAGTTCGTCCACTCCCCTAATGTGCAGCTCCAGATCCTTTTTCCTCATCTGTCTTACTGTCTCGTTCAACAGCTGGTATCTTTGGCTTGGTGTCATATACTCCAACTGAAGCTCATTTTTGCCAATTGTGGGTAATATACCTGTAAGCAAAACTTTGGTTTCTTGCTCTTTTGCCACCAAAGAAGCTTTCCTTAACAAATCCTTTAGTTGTTTTTCTGCTTTGGAAAAACAGTTCTCCTTTAATTCTAATGGATCCAAATTAATCTCAAGATTATAGAGAGCCATTTCTGTGGTAAAATGAGGATCATTAATTGCCTCTAGTATGGCCATTGCATTTTTTGCAGGGCGCCAATTTTCATTGATCAGGCAAAACTCTTGCTCTGAGCCAATGCGGTTAATCCCGGATTCTATCAACCCTTTTTCCAACATTATTTCCAATGCCCTTACATCGCTCAATAAATGTCGCACAAATTCTGCCCTTGTCTCCCTATCTATTTTATTTACTTGGTGCGTTCCCATTTTTAAAATACTTGAATTTTTTTAAGATTATTAGAACTGGAACCTATCCATTCATAGAGTATAGCTGCATCTTCCTTTTCACCACGTTCTTCTCTTCCTTTTGAAATAGTTATTCCATTTTTAGTAGTTTCAAAAATGGGCTCAGCACAGCTCAATTTCTTATTGAGTGCATTCCTGGCAATGGTATTGCTTTTATTGATAGTCGAATTTACAGTAAGGGCAATTGTTCTTTTCATTATTGTTTCAATTACCCAAATATAATTTTCTCTCTTTTAGGCTCATATGATAAATGTCATTGTCCTAAAATGCCTATACTACTATTTCTGTTTGCGATAGTCTTGTAAAACAAGAATTGGTGGAAACAAAAAAAGTGACCTGTTTTACATATCACTTTTCCGTTTCGTCGGGATGACAGAAAGAAAATGGTATACACAAAATTTTAACAGTCAATATTTTACACTAATTTGAAAAACTTATTAACCGAACTTTAAACTGCATTTAAAACAGCACATCCAGAGGCAAAACTTATAGATGTTTTTGCAATATAAATTTAATGAAATTACTTAAAATATGGTTTGCAATTAACCGCTATCTAAACTTTTTCATAAAAAATTGTGCCGTAAAATGGCCGTTTTATACAACTGTCGTATGTGGTAGTTATCCTGATTGGCGCTATTGCTATTTTGAAAAGACTATAAATAATTATGCGGAGCATTGTATTAAATCTTTTGGACAGGTAAAATATAACTCTAGGTGTAACCTTACCTAACTTAAAATTCCATACTGTTATCCAAATTTCAGTAGTATAATCTACTAATAGAAATTAAGTCGCTCTTCATATTATTATGAACTATAGCCATCTATTATTACTAGTATTTAAATAGATATGACTTACATTTACGTTATAATCTATCATTTTACGACATGCTAAAGAAATTCGATGAAAACAGGCAGGACTTAAAGCCATACGGCTTGACATGTGAGTTATGGCAGCCCAAGATAATGGAAAGGCCGGATAGGCATAATGAGATTGAAATCAACTATTTGCCAGAAGGATCATTGTCTTATTTGATTCATGACCAAAAATTTAAAATCAAAAAAGGTAGGATGATTGTTTTTTGGGCATTGTTTCCACATCAGATTGTTGATTTTTCCAATGACGCTCCTTACCACGTAATTACAATTCCTTTTTCCACTTTGCTCAGTTGGAATCTCCCAAAGCGATTTTTGGACATGCTCTTTCGAGGCGAACTCAAGGCTACGACTTACAAACCTTCAAATCCTGTTTTAGCAAATCAAATATTCAAACGTTGGGCCAATGAACTTAATAGGGACACGGAGGTTCTGAAGGAAATTTGTAGTCTAGAAATCGAGGCGTATTTAAAGCGGTTTGCTTACCGAACAATGAATGCCACTTCTTCTATCGAAAAGGTTGAGCCGCTCCCGATAAATTTGGTTGAAAAAATAGCTGTCTATATCGCCAAAAACTTTAATAGTCCAATTAAAGTCATAGATGTAGCTAAGGCCGTGGAATTACACCCAGACTACGCCAACGTCATATTCAAAAAAGCATTTGGTTATACTATTTCTGATTATTTACTGGAACAAAGGGTATTGTATGCCAAACGAAAGTTAAGCATTACCCAAGATTCGATAACTTCAATTGCCTATGAATCAGGGTTTAACTCAATTAGTAGATTCAACGCAACTTTTAGAAAATTTAGCGATATGACCCCAAGGGATTTTCGGAAAGAATTTAGTACATAGTTTTTGAAAAGATAAACTATATCGTCAATTTTCTTTCGTTCATTATTTTTAGCCAACCTTCATAGCTCTTTTTAACGAGATCATTTTTTGAAGAAGGTTTATAAACTTGTAAATTTTCCATTGGTTTGGGCAAATCGTCTAAGTCTTTCCAGAGTCCCGCACCCAAGCCAGCAATAAAGGCTACCCCTAATGCCGAAACATCTGCAATACCAATATTGACTACCTTAGTTCCTAATAAATCGGTCAAGAAATGCATTAGAAAAGAATTGGCCGAAATACCTCCGTCAACATTTAATTCGTTCAGTATAATATTGCTCTCAGTTTCCATTACGGATATAACATCCTTGATCTGATAGGCAATGGATTCCAATGCAGCCCGTACAAAATGTGTTTTGTCCGTTTTGAAGGTAATCCCATGAATTGAAGCTTTCCAATCCATTTGCCAGTGGGGTGCCCCAAGGCCGCTAAAGGCTGGAATTAAATAAACTCCTTCATTACTGGTCAAGCTGGTGGCCATTTGTCCTGTCTCAGCACTGTTCTCAAAAAGTTCCAATTGATTTTTAAGCCATTCAATGGTGGCGCCGCAGCTCACGATCACACCCTCTAAGGCATAGTCGACTCTACCCTCTATACTCCAGCAGATGGTGGTAACCATTCCTTTTTCCGACCGTACTAGATTGTTCCCTGTATTCCATAAAACAGACGAACCTGTTCCCATAGTAGCCTTTGCGGTTCCTGGGCTAAAGCACCTTTCTCCGAATGCGGCGCCATGGGAGTCACCAATAAGTCCTGTTATAGGAATCCCTTCTATAAAATGATTAGTTAAAGTAGTAGTACCAAATTGTGCTGAGGAGCACTTTATTTCTGGCATTTTTAATTTCGAAAGACCAAAATTTTCCAGTATTAGGGTATCCCATTTAAGATCCGAAATATTAAAAAGTAAGGTGCGAGAAGCATTGGTCATATCAGTCGCATACATCGCACCATTGGTAAGTTTGTATAGCAGCCATGTATCGACTGTTCCGAAATGACACCGCCCTTCATCAATGGCAAGTTTTACTGTTTTGTTGTTCTTATAGAGCCAAATGAGCTTGGTTCCAGAAAAATAGGGGTCAATTTTTAATCCGGTTCTGGTCGATATTTCGGCTTCCATTCCTTCTTCCTGAAGTCCATTGCAAATTGCAATAGAGCGTTTGCATTGCCAGACCACGGCATTGCACAGAGGATGACCGTGTTCATCCCAAAGTACAAAGGTCTCTCTTTGGTTAGATATACCACAGCTAACTATTTTTTCCTTATGCCCTGGATATTGTTGCTCAAATTCGCGAAGACAATGAGCAACCGCATCAATCACATTTTGATAAATTTCCTCAGGATCTTGTTCAACAAATTCGGGTTTTGGGTAATAGGAAGCCAAAGGCACGCTGGCCTTGGTAACAAGTTTCCCTTCTTGATCAAAAATAATCGCTTTAGTACCGCTAGTACCCTGATCAATAGCTAAAATATAAGATGTTGTCATATTGGTCAAAATACTGTTTTTTGATTAACTAATCCTCGTTCGGATGGTTTAAACGATCCATGATCACAGCAAATAATATGACGAATCCTTTGATGATTTGTTGCCAAAAGGGGGATACGTTCAACAAAACCAAACCACTATTCAAAACCCCAATGATCAAAGCCCCTTGCACGGTGCCCATAATGGAACCCCTGCCTCCCGATAATGAAGTGCCCCCAATGACAACAGCTGCAATAGAATCCAGTTCGTAACTCATACCTGCATTGGGTTGGGCCGAATCTAATCGAGAAATGAGAATAATACCGCCTACAGCGGACAAAATGCCAGCAATGGCGTACACCCAGACTTTTACCTTATTAATATTGATGCCCGATAAACGCGCGGCACTCTCATTACCGCCAACGGCATAAATGTGCCTGCCGAAGACCGTTTTCTTAGTGATTACAATGGCAATGGCAACTACCATGGCCATAATCCAAACCGGCATGGGAATGCCCAAGAACCACCCCGTTCCTATAAATGCAAAAGTGTCTCCGAAACCAGTTATGGGAAAACCCCCTGTCCATAACATTGTGGCCCCCCTGGCAATGGTCAACATCGCCAGTGTGGCTACAAAAGGGGGAACTTTGAATCTTGTAATCATCCACCCATTAAAGGTTCCAAGCCCACCCCCAACCATTAACCCGGCGAAAATGGCTCCGAAAACAGTAAACTCCAATAAGATGTTCATCGATGGAATCGCTATTCCGTTTTTTAGTAAACCCGCTGTAATGGCTCCTGCAAAAGCAAGCATAGATCCTACAGAAAGGTCGATGCCTTTGGTAAGGATTACCAAGGTCATCCCTACCGAAATACAGACATTGATTGAAATCTGTCGCATAATATTCCATCCGTTCTCGGGTGTCAGAAATTTATCGGAAAGTATAGTCAATACAATACATAAAGCCACAAGAGCGATAATGGACTGGAATTTCAACAAGGTACTTTTAACATTGGTCATTTTGGTTATATTCTTGCTTGTTCTTTATAATATTGCAGCTTGCATAAGCAGTTCTTCACTGGCATTTTCTTGATTTAATTCGGCATTTATTTTAGTATCACTTAAGACCAAAATGCGATCGGCAATAGCCAATATTTCCGGTAGTTCAGAAGAAACAACAACAAGACCCAATCCCTTTTTTGCCAACGAATTGATCAGATGGTAGATTTCATTTTTGGCGTTCACATCGATTCCTCTTGTAGGCTCATCAAGAAACAGGACTTTAGGATTCGTCGCCAACCACTTTGCAAGCACTACTTTCTGCTGATTCCCACCACTTAAGTTTTTCGTAAACTGCATTACTGAAGGGGTCTTTATCTTTAACGCCTCGATATATTTCTTCGACAAGCTGGCTTCTGATTTTGAACTCACTAATCCGTTCTTTACGACTTGCCCAACGCTTGCCATACTTACATTCTTGGTTATTTCCATCTGCAAGACTAGACCATCTTTCTTTCTGTCTTCAGGCACCAGGCCCATTCCATTTCTAATGGCATCCATGACGGATCGTAACTTAACTTCTTTATTTTCAATATATACGGATCCCGACATTAGATTGGGGTGTAATCCAAAAATGGTTTCCAAAAGCTCGGTTCTCCCTGCCCCCATCAGTCCGAAAATTCCGAGGACTTCCCCCTTTTTTACACTAAAATCGATATCCTTAAAGACATAACTCCTTTTATCAAACTTTCTTGGCAGGCTCATTTTTTCAACTCTTAGCACTTCTTCCCCTAAGGGTACTTTCTCTTTTTGAAACACATTTTTAATATCCCGTCCGACCATCAAACGAATGAGGTCATCCTTTTTGGCGTGGGCGGAATTTTCAATGGTCCCTACCATTTTTCCATCCCTCAGCCCAATGAAGTGGTCTGCGATCAATAAGAGCTCATCCAATTTGTGGGAGATATATAAAATGGACACGTTCTGCTCTTTCAAGGAGGCAATAATTTTGAATAAAGACTCGACCTCCGAGTCGGAAATGGCCGACGTTGGCTCATCCATAATCACGACTTTTGCCTCACCTAGTAAGGCCTTTGCTATTTCAACCAATTGTTGTTCGCCCACCCTTAGTTCGGAGACTAATGTGCTTGGATTTAAATTGCAATCCAACCGTGTCAAAAGTTCCTTGGTTTTGTAGCGCATCAATTTTGAATCGAGAAGCCCAAATACATTTCGGATCTCCCTGCCTAAAAAGATATTCTGTGCGATAGTCAAATAGGGAATCAGGTTCAATTCTTGATGGATAATGGCAATTCCTTTTTGCATAGCCTCTTTCGGACTATTGAAATGAACCTCTTCATTGTTGAAAAGGAGCTTGCCCTCGTAGTCAGGATACACTCCTGACAAAATTTTCATCAAAGTAGATTTACCGGCACCATTTTCACCAACAATGACATTGACCTTGCCTGTGTGCACTTTCAGGTTAACTGTATCCAATGCGGTAACCCCGCCGAATCTTTTGGTAATGCCTTGGGCCTCAAATAATATGTCGGATAGATTCTCCAATTTAGTCGCTGAATTTAATGATCATTGGAATCACTTTAATCCCATTTATTTGTGTGTCTGCAATATCAATTGTAACGGCTCCCTTAAAATATAAGATATCCCCAATTTTTGCTTTCTTCTTAAAGGACGGCACAACGGTTTCACGGACAATATTGTTCAATTCAACGGAAATGGAATTGAAATCCATCGTGTTTTGATAATCATCGATATTGGCCATTCCGCTGCCATCTCGAATGGCATTACCGAATATAAATTCGGTCGAAATTCTCAGTTCTTGGTTTTCTTCGAGCAGAACCGTAACGTACTCCTCTTCGATTTCGGTTATCCTTGCTTCACCTTCGATGATAAAACTATACTCATCGCTGATGCCCAGTTTTTTCCCTTTTTGTTTAGTATAATTTTCGAGGTCATCGGAGATGTTGCCCAAAAAATTGGAAGCATTGATCGCAGGCAACGTTTCAATTTTGTTGGACATAAAATCGGTGGCATAGGAAGCTGCATTGAATACCAAGTCACTTTTGCTCTTTTTGATTTGATCCAACGGTTCAATATTGACGGAATTGTAAAGGGCAAGTCCGAGAACCACAACCAATATGCTATATTTTAATACTTTATTCATAATCAATTATCTGAACCATAAGCACCAAACTCATCGATATTTTCTTGGGTAACTACTTTTACCTGTAGGGGTGTTTTTTTACTAAAATCCCGTTTCCCCTTTAAGAATTCATCTGCCATTTCTGCTGCGGTAAACGCCATTTGCCTGGGCGATTGCATGGCAGTGGCCACTATTTTTTTATCCTTAATGGCATCCATGACATCTTTAGCACCATCAAATCCGAAAACCATTACGCTATCTGCCTTTCCAGCTGCGATCAAGGCCTGATAGGCGCCCATGGCCATGGCATCGTTTCCACAGAATACAGCATCAATATCAGGGTTCGATTGCATCACGGATTCCAACACTTCCATAGCCTTGCTCCGGTCAAAATCGGCACTTTGCTGTGCTACCATTTCAAGTTCGGGAAAATAATCTACCACACTATGAAAACCTTTAGAACGGTTCCAAGTGTTGTTGTCGCCGACCAAACCCAATAGCTCAACGTATTTCCCTTTTTTGTTTAGTTTTCGAACAAAATATTCCCCAAGCGCAACGCATCCTGAAAAATTATCGGAGGTTATTTGAGAGGTGGCCACATCCAAGGAGTTAATTTCCCTATCCATACAAAAAGTGGGCAAATTTGCTTGTTTTGCCCGTTTTACATTGGATACGGAACCTTCGGAATCGGTGGGATTAAACAAAATAGCATCGTATCCCGCTGCAATCAGATTTTCAAAATGTTCGGCTTCTTTTGAAGTGTTGTTCTGCGAATCAAAAATGGTGGCTTCATAACCTAGTTCTTTGGCCCTTTCTACTGCTGATTCACCCAACACCACAAACCAAGGATTATTTAAAGTAGAAATTACCACCGCCATTTTTTTCAGTTCGTGTGCCTTATCTGTTCGAGAATTACAACCTGTAAAAGACAGTATTAAAATTACTATTAAATAGACTATGTTTTTTCTCATTTAACTTTGGGCATTATATTGACAATTACCCTTTGGTAACGTGTTAAACTTGGAGCACCCTCGTCGGTAACGCTCAGAATAATATGCATGGTCTTTACCTTATCGGTTTTTGGTGCTTCAAAACTTGTGACTTGCGCATTGGCATCCTTAAACTCGAGGCCGCCTCTGCTAATGTTCAAAGTACCGACTTCTTTATAAAGCATCCAATTGTAAGCTAGGTTGTTGCCATCGGGATCCGTTGAACCCCCAGCACTTAAGGTTACCTTGTCACCGGAATGCACGAGCAACTCGTTTGGATGATCTAATTTTGCAATAGGAGGATGATTAGCTTTCTTAAAATCAGAGGTATTGCTCCAATCGATACGTGCCGCAAAATCATTCTGATAGGCTTCCCTCCATCGCCAGATTGTAGCTTGGTTGCTTGTATGATTTGATTTTGTGGCTGGACCATATACCTCATCATCGGCATCGGTCCAGATTGGCCGTAATTCGGGTTCGTACATGTATTTTTTAAAAGGAGGAATATATAACTCATACCTGCCGCCCCAACCGCCATAATTAGGGTGTTCGGGATTGTTAAGACCATTGTTGACCAGGCCAAGAAACGAAGGAGTGTCACCTTCCATCAAGTATTCCGTATGTGGATGCTCTGCACCTAAGGGCCCGTGGTTATTTCTAATATGTTCATCAAGCCACGGATTGTCAACAATCGAAAAATCAGGACCTACGAAACGCCCATGGAATTTATCTCCCGAAATTCCGGTCCATGTAGCGAGATGATATTGTCCTCCACCGTTTTCTTCATAACCAGGACTAACAACATAGAAAATTTCTTGAAAATTGTTGCGAATCCAAGGGCCTGTATCGTCTTGGTCCGAAATGGTGTACACTCTGATTTTTGAAATGATTTTATCCAGTTCGGCTTTAGTTTTGGTACGTTCCATCTTCCAGAGCGCCTGTGCCAAAACATTGGCACCACCCCAAGCCTGAACATATAGCGGGCGGTCATCATCCTTTTCCAATGCCTTTATCAACCACTCTGATCCTTCAGAATCTTGCCCTTCGCCAACCCCGGCCATCCCAAATTTTGGAACTCCTTTTTTTATGATGCCTTTGAGGTATCCGTATTCAGGATATCCCGATTCATGTTTTTCCAGATTGTCTCTTACCTTTCCATAAGCGTCCACTATTTCATGTATACGCCATTCCGCCGTTTTATCCCTTTGCCAACAAGAGGTAGTCGCAACTATCCCCTCAACATCCCACATATTGGAGTATGTCAAAAACCGGACTAATGATTGAGCGTCATCCGGTTCATTTTCAATGTCCGTAAGAACGAATACTCTTGGTTTTTGGTTAAAATATTGTGACTGTACGGGCAGTATTCCAATCATTAAAATGAAAATTATAACGGTTTTTAGTTTGAACTTTTTCATCCGGTTATTTTTTACTGTTAATTAGTTCTAATGCAGATTCCTTCAATCCAGAGCCTGAAATCCCATAATGATTGAAGATTTCAACCTGTGATCCTGTTACAGTATATTCATCTGGAATACCAACAATCTTAAATGGATTTTTATATCTGTTTTGAAATAGAAAGGAAGCACAGGCCTCGCCCAAACCTCCGTTGACCATATGTTCCTCAACAGTTAGTATAGGCCTACCGTTCACAGCAATATCTTCCAATAAATTGGTATCCAAGGGCTTTATGGTATGCATACTTACTACCGTAGTTTTTATACCATGTTCTTCTTCCAGGGCTTTTGCTGCCAACCATGCAGGATATACCGTTTCACCATTAGCGATAATGGCTAAATCTTCACCCTCTCTAACAACACGTCCTTTTCCGAACTCAAAACTTTGGTCCGCTTCGTTCAAAAACGGCATTGGCTTTTTTCCCAGGCGGAGATAAATAGGTTTTTTGAATTCCACCGCTTTACGCACCGCATGTTCGGTTTCAAAATTATCGGCTGGAGCAACAATCGTCATATTATTAATGGAGCGTAATGCTGCATAATCATGCAAACTGTGATGTGTGGTACCCAATGCGCCGTAACTCACTCCGGCGCTTATAGCTATCAATTTTACGGGATTATCAGAATAGGCAACATCATTTTTTATCTGCTCTAGAGCCCTAGCACTTAAAAAGCAGGCCGGAGATACAGCAAAAGCCTTCTTGCCTGCCGAGGCCAGACCTGCTGCCACACCAACAAGATTTTGCTCCGCGATACCCACTTCCACAATTTGTTTCGGGTATCTTTCAGCAAATGGCACCAATTTTCCAGAGCCACGTGAATCACTTGTAACTGCGAGAATCGCCTTATCATTAGCCGCCAATTCTTCAAGGGTTTTTGAAAAAACCACTTGATTGGCTATTCCCATTTTTAAATCTTTTTCGTGTATCTTATCTAACTGCATAGGTCTCTAGATTTCAGCTTCCGCTTCTGTTAATTCCGATTGAGCCAATTCATACTCTTCTTGACTGGGTACACCATGATGCCATTTTATATTGCCTTCCATATAACTTACGCCCTTGCCTTTAACAGTATGCGCTACAATAAAATTTGGTTTTCCTGTTTCAAAAGGTCCGTTGTTCAAGGCTGCTTCCAATTCCTTTAGATCGTGCCCATCGACCTCTTTTACTGACCAGCCAAAAGTTTCCAATTTATCACGAACAGAACCGGTGTTCATCACTTCCTCATTCGACCCTGTTATCTGTTGCTTATTGTAATCCAGAATGGCGTACAGGTTATCCAATTTATAGTGGTAAGCGGATAGAAAGGCCTCCCAGTTGGAACCTTCGGGCAATTCTCCATCTCCCAATAAGGTAAATACGCGATGTGTTTTATTATCCAGTTTTGCCGCAATTGCTTCCCCTACGCAGATCGGAAGGCCATGGCCCAAGGCACCAGTATTTTGCTCAACCCCGTTTACTTTTTTCGTCGGATGTCCTATATAATGCGATTGATATTGACATAGTGTTTCCAAATCCGATTCCGGAAAGAACCCACGATTGGCCAAGGTCACAAAAAGTGCTTCCACACAATGTCCTTTACTTTGAATATAGCGATCTCGATCGGGATTTTTGAAATTCTTCGGATCAACGTTCAAAACACGATTGTAAAGTACATTGAGAATATCGGTACACGAAAGGCTACCGCCCGTATGGCCCGCCTTTGCCTTATAGATGTACTTGAGAAGGCTTTTTCTTAGGTACACTGATTTTAACTTCATTTCTCTATCGGTCATGTCTTAAACTATTTGTGATTGTACACTTCCCAGCCCATATAATTTCCTAAGGCTTCGTTCAATATTGCACCGGTCTTGGATGCATTCATGACAACATGGTGCTCAAAGCCATTCTTGCATACATAATTCATTAATCCTTGTAGGTCTTCAATTTTGGCCACCGCCCTATTACCGAATGTTTTCAAGGGGTCATCTGTCAGCTCGCCTTCCCCAATATAGGCCTTTATAATACCTTTTGGGTCATCGGTACTTATTCTACCGTAAGTCAATGGATTTGCAGGGGTACGCCCATCCAATGCTCCATAGGTATTTTCTACTCCGACAGAAGTTCCTAAAATTGGTGCATTACTGATCTCGATATCGGGCAAGAACGATTTTGCCCAATTGCCACAATGAAATAGCACACATTTATTGAGGTCATCGGCGTAGTTATTGTTCCAATCGACCAAAGCACTTGGCGAACCGGAAGCCAACTGCATGGCATACATACTCAAGGTTCCCGTTACATCTACTTCACAGGCAGATGGCAGCATGTTCTCTGACATAATGCTCATACTTGTACATACATTGCACCCAAAATTCTGTTGCAATGATGTCCAGCATTGTATTGCCGTAGCATCCAGTGCATATTCTTCCACAAACTGATTGAGCACAACGTCCAATTTCGCCATTTGGATCATCGCCGCATCGGGGGTTTTACCTTTAGGGGCATAGGCATTTATAGCCTTCAAATGTTGTTTGACCACAGTATCATCCTTTGTGAGTTTGTCCGCTTTGCCGAGAATCTCGGATAGGTCTACCGTAGTAACGGTAATACCATTTCTTTGTAAAATTTTTTCTGAATAGCGAACCGTATTGAATGCTCCAGGTCTTGCACCCACGGCTCCGATTCGAACGTTGCGCAACCCCTTAACTACCCTACAGACCGCCACGAAATCCATTAAATCTTTTTGGAACAGTTCTTCGGAAGGCGACATAACATGTTTGCTGGTCAAGGAATATTTGATTCCATATTGATATAAGTTGTTGCAGACCGATATTTTACCACACCAGGAATCACGTCTATTGATAACGTTCATTTTAGAAAGCTCATCTGGATATGCTTGAATGAGAACAGGAACATTCAAGTTTGCCAGTTTCAAGGTGTCGGCCACTCCCTTTTCATCTCCAAAATTGGGCAACAAGACCAATACCCCTGCAATTTCTTCACTATGCCTTTTGAACAGTTCCGCACACTTTTGGGCATCTTTAAAAGTTTCAACACCTGCAAGTTTGGTGTCCGTGGTATCCAACAAGACCGATTTAAGGTTAAGTTTTTTAAAAACGTCAAGAATTTCAATTCTTGCTTTTTCCACCAAACTGTCGGGGAAAAAATCTCTATTTCCTATTATAATACCCAGGCTAATTGGTTTACTCATATGCTGCTATATATTTGTTATTAAGAATCTTATAAATTAGAGATTTCCGCAAGGGACGAGTCGAATATTCAACGGTTCAATTTACTACTAGCAAACAAACAAAAACCAGTTATATTCATATTAAAATCTATCATTTACCTATATATGCCATCAAATTGAAGAAAATTGAAGCAGCGTTTACATCTGATAATGCAATGACACTTTTGATGTCTTTAAAAACACGAAAGTCTACTTTAAGATTTTACTCCAAATCTATCTCTAGATTCCGATTGCCTTTCTTATAGATGTTGCAAATCTTTAAATGTAGACACCGCTATAAACATAGATTTGACAAAAGTTACAAAAGTTACAAAAAAAATAATTAAAGGACCTCGGAATTCATCTAGTTTAATTCATTTTTCGGTTAGTTTTAAGTTAAAAGCGAGGTTAAATTTATAAATCCGAAAAATTAAAGGTTTGGAACAAAATCTTAATACTCTACTATGAAAAGCCAAAATCCTTATATAGGCCCTGTTATATCACCAAATGAAATTAGCGAAAATAGTATATGTAGAAAGAAGTTTGTAGCACTCTATGAACAATACTGGGAATCACTTTACGCCATAGGTTACAGTAGAATTAAATCAAAGAACGATGTTGAGGACATAATACAGGAGATTTTTATTAATCTATGGAACAGAAAAACTTTCAAGGTAAATGGTTGTATGAAAGTTTATCTCCATACAGCTATGAAGTATTAGATAATAGATTACTTCAGAAAATCCAAATCTAAGGAAGTAAGGCTTGAATATCTTAGTGTAAAACAAATTAGCCCCATGAAGGCCGAACAGTTGGTTGCAATCAACGAATTAAATAATAAACTATCCGTAGAGCTGGCGCAAGCACTGTGGAGAGTACGAAATGATAGAAGTGAAGAAGAATTAAATAAATTCATATCCAAATTGAGGGTGTATGCGTGGGGTCATCAAGACGCTACGGGACTTTGGATTCAAGAGAACTTTCCAAACTTGGTTTATTTAGTATCTACAGGTGGTGTTATTTATTCTGCCCCACCAGAATTGCATAGTAAAGAATGGTTGGATACCCATGTGCGTTTTAATCATGGCCCCTTGGGCGCCTTATGTCCCATACGCTGGGGGAAACTAGGCGGTGCCGATTCAGAGACCTACTTTGGTTTAATCCCAAATGGATTAAGCTATATGGAACACCCAGATTGGGGTGGCTGGGGTGGTCGCCTTCAAAAGCAAGCTGGCTCGGACACACAATGGGTTGACCTTGAATCCAATATTAAAAAAGACAGTTTAGGGCATACCATCAGCCGTTGGGCAAGGGAATTTCAAAATGATTTTCAGGCAAGAATGGATTGGTGTATAAAGGATTTTGATGAAGCCAACCACCCTCCAAAAGCTGTATTGAATGGTGATGAAAGTCTTAACTTTTTGGAAGTCCATGTCAAACCAAAAGAGAAAATCACCTTAGATGCTACAGGCAGCAGCGATATCGACGGTGATGAGCTTTATTATGAATGGAGGTACTACCACGAACCAAGCTCCTATAAAGGAACACTGAATATTAAAAATCCTACGCAAAAAACGGCCACTTTTAAGGTGCCAAAAGATGCATCGGGAAAAACCTTGCACGTACTATTGGTTGTAAGTGATAATGGTGAACCAAAATTGACCCGATACCGTAGAATGGTAATCCATGTAGAATAATAATTAAAGAAAATACAATGAAATCTCTTATTAAACCCTTACTATTAGTATGTCTCGTCATAGGTTCTTGTAAACCTTTGGCCACACAAGAAATTACCGAACAAAAACCGTATCGTGTTATTATGTCTTCGGATTTCCCTCCTTTGGACGTCATCCCCGGCGGAGCGGGTTATGGTCCAGCTGAAAAACGAAGTGATCCTGATGACATTCAATCTATGGTTCGCTTTCTTTTATACACCAATGATTTAGAAGTTGAGGCCTTAATAGCTTCTTCCGGTACTTTTGCCAATATCGCCAACAAACAAAATATTCTGGATATTTTGGACTTGTATGATGAAGTTGATGAGAATCTTAGAAAACACAATCCAAAATTTCCAACTGCAGACCATTTAAAATCAGTTACCTACCAAGGGCGTTCCGGAAACTGGGGAAAACCTGTTGAGGAAATTATTGGAGAGGGCAAGAATAGTGATGGTTCAGAAGCAATTATCAAAATTATAGATGAAGATGACCCAAGACCGGTATGGATTGGTGTTTGGGGTGGTCCGCAAGAGGTCGCCCAGGCCATTTGGAAAGTGCAGCAGACTAGAACACCTAAGGAATTGGACAAATTTCTAAGTAAAATGCGGATTTTTATGATAGGCTTAGGAAGTAAGACCGGTCAAGATGGTTCAGGTCAGTGGATGCTAGACAACTTTCCCAATTTGTTCGTGATCGTTTCGCAAAAAACCTATGGGGGAATGTTCGCTCAAAAATCACCATTGGGCAATTTGGAATGGCTCAATACCAATATCAGAAAAAATCATGGTCCTTTAGGTGCCATTTACCCCAGATCTGGTTTTAACCCAGAACCTCCGGGCATGCAGGAGGGGGATACACCAACATTTTTGCACTTAATTAGTGCCATAAATGGCAAAAACGACCCGGACCAACCCAATCAAGAAAGTTGGGGTGGGCAATATGAACAACGTGACCCAGCTAAGAATCATTGGTATGATGGGCCTGGACGTGAAAGCGTTTCAAAATGGCTAGAAGAAATTCAGGCTGATTTTGCAAAACGAGCGGATTGGATGGTTGATTAAACAAGTTGCCACATATAAAAAGCTATCCATGAAACCAGTGATGATGATAAACCATCAATAATACCGTTTGTACCAGACGCCACAGTGCGTAATGGTACAGCGGTATTGGTTATTCTCGGTGGCGGATATGTAATTAGGGTTAAAGACCATGAGTGGGTTTTGGTTGGTCTATAAGAGTTCAAACCAATATCACAGGACATAAAGGGACTGCTTCAAGCATAAGCATACTATATCGAAAAGTTAATGAGATACAATTGAAGGAGATTTTCTCTCTCAATAAGTAGTTTGGTTAGAATGCGTAAGTGAGAGCTGGCGCATTTTCTATTAGCCCAATTCGCCGATCTTCAAACTTTTTACATGGCAATTATAATAAAGGGAAGAAAAACAAAAAAAGTGACTTGTTTTGCAAATCACTTTTCCGTTTCGTCGGGATGACAGGATTTACAGAATCCTAGTGAACCCTCAGTCCAAATGGAAAAGTGATGGCTTATGCCATTCTTATTATTGTTTCCATTCAATTTTAAAAACTGTGTTTCCAATTTTCTGGAAACAAAAAAAGTGACTTGTTTTACAAATCACTTTTCCGCTTCGTCGGGATGACAGGATTTGAACCTGCGACCACACGGCCCCCAGCCGTGTACGCTACCGGACTGCGCCACATCCCGAAAGTAGGATTGCAAAAATAGAAAAGTTGAACCAAATTCTTTCAACTTTATTTAAAAAATATATCAATCGTATTTACAACTATTGTTCTGGCATTGCACACTCTTTTTAACACATCTACGCAATCGATTGCGGAATGTTTTGTTATATTTGAATGAATCAATTTAACTATATTATTATGAAGCTGTTGCCTTTAAGGAAAATCAAATACTGTTTAACTCTTTCTCTTGTACTTTCAGCCATTACACAATTAACAGCATCAGATAAAACCGACTATGTAACCAAAGAACCCACTAAAAAAAGTTTTCCGTTGGCAAGCAAAGGGGTACCTGTCAATTTATTGGTGAGCTCTGCAGATTTTTCAGGAGTTCAAAAAGTTGCTGGGCATTTACAGAACGATCTCTACAAAGTCACAGGTACCAGACCCAATCTTTTTAAAGACACTATTTCCGATAGTGGTCCCATTGTCATTATTGGTACTCTGGGCAAAAGTCCCCTTATTAACATTTTAGTAGAATCAGGAAAAATAAAAGCTTCCCTATTGGAGGGCAAATGGGAAAAGTTCATTACCCTATCCGTAAAAAATCCCATGCCAGGCGTAAAGAGAGCATTGGTCATTGCAGGGAGTGACAAACGTGGTACTATATATGGCATGTATAATTTATCCGAACAAATTGGCATTCACCCTTGGTATTATTGGGCAGATATGCCCATAGTTAAACAAACCGAATTGCACGTTACTTCCGGCATTCACACGCTGGGCGAGCCCAAAGTAAAATACCGTGGAATCTTTATCAATGATGAAGCTCCGGCACTGAGAAACTGGGCAAAAGAAAAGTTCGGTGACTTTAACCATCAATTTTACGAAACCGTTTTTGAATTAATTCTAAGAAATAAGGGCAATTACCTATGGCCTGCCATGTGGCAACCCAGCTCTTTTGTAACAGATGATCCAGAAAATGCCCAATTGGCCGATGAATACGGCATTGTAATTTCCACTACCCACCATGAACCCATGATGCGGGCACATGCAGAATGGGACAGTAATAAAGATGGGGCTTGGAACTATGAAACAAACAAAGAAAAACTACAAGAGTTTTGGCGTGCTGGTATAGAGCGTATGGGTAATCATGAAAGCATTGTTACCTTGGGTATGCGTGGAGATGGTGATGAGGCCATGAGTGAAGAAACTGTGGTTGATCTAATGAAAAACATTATAGTGGACCAACGTAAAATCATAGCCGATGTTACCGGAAAACCTACAGAAGAAACTCCACAGGTTTGGGCTTTGTACAAAGAGGTTCAAGATTATTATGACAAGGGAATGCGGGTAGATGATGATATCATGATTCTCTTCTGTGATGATAACTGGGGCAATGTGCGCATCTTACCAAAAAAAGAGGACCTAAGCCATAAAGGTGGCTTTGGAATGTATTACCATTTTGATTTTGTTGGGGGTCCTGTATCCTACAGATGGCTCAATGTTACGCAAATAGAAAAGGTATGGGAACAAATGAACCTGTCCTATGAACGCGGTGTAAAAGATTTATGGTTGGTCAATGTGGGGGATATTAAACCCATGGAACTGCCCACTAGCTTCTTTCTGGATTTTGCCTGGGATCCAGAGGCCATAAAAGCAGAGGATTTACCAAACTATTATGAAAACTGGGTAAAAAAGCAATTTGGTGATGAACTTGCTACAGAAATTGGAGAGATTTTATCCCTTTCTACAAAGTATGCCGCACGCCGCACGCCAGAAATGTTGAAACCAGATACCTATAGCCTACAAAACTATCGTGAAGCGGATAAAATCCTTGAGGAATACACCCAACTACTTGCCCGAAGTAAAAATATCTATGAAAAACTTCCAGAAACCCATAAATCGGCTTTTTATCAACTGGTGCTTTTTCCTGTGGAAATTAGCAGCAATCTAAATGAGATGTACATTGCTGCCGGTAAAAACAAGCTGTATGGTGATCAAGGCAGGGCATCGGCCAACTATTATGCAGATGTGGTAAAAGAAAAATTCTTTAAGGATGCGGAACTTGTTCGCCAATACCATGAAGAGATGGAAAATGGCAAATGGAACCACATGATGTCCCAAACCCATATTGGATATAGGTCATGGAACAACCCACCTTATAACAAAATGCCCGAAGTGTCCTATCTTCAAATAGAACCTTCTGCCCAATTGGGTTACGTGCTGGAGAATGGTGTTACCTCTCGTTGGAACCGTTCTGGTCTGTTTAGTAGAAGCTTTTCCCCTTTCGACCCTATAAATGATCAAAACTACTACTTGGAAATTTTTAACAGGGGTAAAGAAAAATTAAGCTATACCCTAACCGCTAAAAATGATTGGATCAAACTTTCTTCTAAAAGTGGCTCAATACAATACGATGAAAAAGTTAGGGTAAGTATCGACTGGAGCAAAGCCCCAAAAGGTCAAGAAACTGGTGAAATTGTTCTCTCTGGTGCAGGGAATGAATTCACCATTACTGTACCCCTTAAAAATAATTTGCCAGAGGTTTCCGGTTTTGTAGAGAACAATGGTGTTGTTTCTATTGAAGCTGCACATTTTAGCAATACATTCAACTCAAAAAATATCAGCTGGACCGTAGTTCCCAACATGGGCCGTACCAATTCTGCCATAACAATGGAGCCTGCCGATGCCGAAAGGCAAATACTGGGCAAGAATACTCCCCGTATTGAATATGAATTTACCCTTTTCAACGAGGGGGAACTAAAAATAGATACCTACCTCTCTCCTACCCTAAATTACCAAAAGAACGAAGGTCTAAAATATGCCATTGCCATAGATGATGAAGCACCACAGATCATCAACATACATGAAGGGGAAACCGTACCGGATTGGGAATACCCAGACTGGTGGAACAACTCGGTAACGGACCATATCAAGAAAAAACAATCTGTCCACCCCAACATAAAAAGTGGTACGCACACCCTAAAAATTTGGATGGTGGATGCAGGGGTTGTTTTTCAAAAATTTGTGATAGATACTGGTGGGTTAAAAGAATCCTATTTAGGCCCTTCGGAGAGTATTTATGTAAAATAAATAGTAGTATCTTAGTATCCATGGGAATAACATTTATCCATGCATTTGGTATGATGGCAACACAAAAGTTGCTGCGGAATTTTACGGTTCCCTTTTTCCCAATTTGTAATTGATCCCCACAAAGTATTAATGGCCATGGATGGGTGCAAGAGCCCATAATTTCACCTTTAATGAAGCCATATTCTTTGTGGTGGAATCTAAAAATCAACAGGAAATAGATTAGTTCTGGAATAAACTTACGGATCATGATGCAAAAGAGAGTAATCCTGGATGGCTAAAGGACAAGTTTGGCGTATCCTGGCAAAATCATTAAAAGTTGGGCTAATTAAAGAAGAAACCCTGCGATAGTGTAGACATTTTTGAAAATGAAAAAAACAAAAAACATTACTCTAATACTTGGATTTTTTTGGGCAACATTAAGTTTTGCCCAAGATATTAGTGAACTTTATGATAAGGCCAACAAATCTGTAGTTTTAATAAAAACACTCCAGCCAGAAATAATGGGAGATGGCAAAATAAAAACAATGATTGCGCTGGAGGGTCTTGGTTCTGGATTTGTTGTTTCAGAACAAGGAGATATCATGACAGCCTCCCATGTAGTACAAACCGCAGCATCCATACTTGTGGTTTTTTCAGATGGTGAAGAGGTTCCAGCTAAAGTTATGTACTCCTATCCCATGGCAGATGTTGCACTTATTAAACTTACCAAACCAAAAAGTACCTTGCTATCACCGGTTACCTTGGCAGATTCCGATAAAGTTAAAATTGGTGAACAAGTCTTTGTTATTGGCGCACCTTTTGGATTGGGACACTCCCTATCCGTAGGGTACGTTAGTGGTAAATACTCCCGAAAACATGTACTGAGTGGGTTTGTAACAACAGAATTTATTCAAACCGATGCTGCAATTAATGAAGGTAGTTCTGGTGGCCCCTTGTTCAATATGAAGGGAGAAGTTATAGGGATTGCCAGTTTCATTTTAAGTCATTCCCAAGGATTTCAAGGGATATCCTTTGCCGCTACTTCCAACATAGCTAAAAGACTACTGAGCGAAGAACGACCTGTATGGACAGGTATAGAATCTTATTTTGTTACTGGGTCCCTGGCAGAGGTTTTAAATTTACCACAGAAGGCCGGCATATTGGTACAGAGGGTAGCACCCCTCTCATTAGGTGATGCCATGGGACTGCAAGGTGGTTTTTATAAAATGACGCTTAACGATGAAGAATTATTGGTTGGAGGTGATATCTATTGACCCTAGAAACCATTCCTTTGACAAATGAAGATAACCTAATGAGCGCATGGCAATTGGTACAAGGTCTAAAACCGGGCAGCAATATAAAATCCTCAATTCTAAGAAAAGGTAAGGTTATAGAATTAACAGGTAAAATTCCACAATAATAACCAGAGTCGTAACTCTCAACTACATAAGAACATTTTCCATATAAAAATTGATACCGATATTTTTAGATTCTTTTGTTCCTGTACCATTGCCATAATTTCAACCTAGGCCCTTATTCCTCTTTACTGGCAAAATATATGGATTGTATGATTAATATCATTCCCAAACCATTTTGCTTAAAATATTTTTGTTGGACACTATGTATTTAAAAAATATCCAAACATATCCCAGTAAATGAATAAAGAACCCATCAAAAAAAATAAAAAGTTCAATTGGTTCAAAAAGAACAATCCAAAATCTCCTAGTGGAGGATATGGTTTTGGATGGTTTTACTTTTTTCTATATGCCGCAGTGTTGTTCTTTTCTTTGTTCTTAAATCCCATTTCCAACCTTAAAGAAACCAGTTGGTCGGTTTTTGAGCATACCATGTTGGCACAGCATGATGTTGAAAAAATAGTAGTGGTCAACAAAGAAACAGCAGAAATATATATAAAAAAGGATCATCTAGAAGACCCAAAATACAAGGAAATTCTTAAAGGGAAATTCAGTTCCACAGATGGACCCCACTATTTCATAACCATTGGCTCGGTAGAAATGTTTGAGGAAAAAGTACAAAAAGCCCAAATGGATTTTTCCCAAGAAGACAAAATAGATATTAGCTACGAAAACAGAACCGGTTGGGGAAATATCCTATCATGGATTTTACCTTTAGGGCTTTTTATTTTCTTTTGGCTGTTCCTACTTAGGAGAATGGGAAAGGGAAAAAATACGGGCAGCTCTTTGTTCAACTTTGGAAAATCTACCCCTTTGCTTACCGAAAAAGGAGCTAAAAGTTCTGTAACCTTTAATGATATTGCAGGCTTAAAGGAGGCCAAGACGGAAGTTATGGAAGTGGTCGACTTTCTAAAAAACCCAGAGACCTATACCAAACTTGGGGCTAAAATTCCCAAAGGAGTCATGTTGGTAGGTCCTCCCGGAACAGGAAAAACACTAATGGCTAGAGCTGTAGCCGGGGAGGCCCAGGTTCCTTTTTTCTCCATGTCCGGTTCGGAATTTGTGGAAATGTTTGTTGGTGTTGGAGCTTCTAGAGTACGTGATTTGTTTAAAAAGGCCAAAGAAAAGGCCCCCAGTATCATTTTCATTGACGAGATTGATGCCGTGGGACGTTCCCGCGGTAAGATAAATGCATTTCAAGCAAATGATGAGCGTGAAAGTACACTCAACCAATTGCTCACAGAATTGGACGGATTTGGCCCCAATACAGGTGTGATTGTCCTAGCGGCTACCAACCGGCCAGATATTCTGGACAAAGCTTTGTTACGCCCAGGAAGATTTGATAGACATATCTATTTAGAGCTTCCTACAAAAGAAGAACGTATTGAAATTTTTAAAGTTCACGTTCGTCCCCTTAAATATGCAAAAACAGTTGATTTAGGTACTCTGGCCGCACTTAGTCCTGGATTTTCAGGAGCAGATATTGCCAATATGTGCAATGAGGCAGCTTTGATCGCGGCCCGTAAAAAGAAAAAAGAAGTAGAACAAAGTGATTTCATGGAAGCAAGAGATCGTGTGGTGGGCGGAATTGAACGCAAGAGCAAAATTATTTCACAGGAGGAAAAAACAATTGTTGCCTATCACGAAGCAGGCCATGCCGTGGCAAGCTGGTATTTAAAAAATGTGGATTCTTTGGTTAAAGTATCCATTATTCCCAGGGGGAAGTCACTGGGTTCTGCATGGTACCTGCCAGAAGAACGCCAAATTGTTACAAAGTCACAGTTTATGGACCAAATTTGTGCTTCTTTAGGTGGGCGCGCAGCCGAAGAAATTATTTTTGGAGAACCTTCATCTGGTGCTTTGGATGATTTGGAAAAGGTAACCAAACAAGCCTATAATATGGTTTCCTATTACGGATTGGACGAGGAAGTTGGTCCAATAAGTTTTTATGATTCCTCGGGCCAAAATGAACGCATATTGGGCAAACCCTATAGTGAGAGCATGGCTCAATTAATTGATAAAGAAGTACGGGATTTAGTAACAACAGCCTATGAAAAAACAAAAAATCTTTTGCTGGAGCATAGGGACCAATTAGAAAAACTAGCTCAAATGCTCTTAAAAAAAGAAGTCGTGGAAAAAGAAGATCTAGAAGAAATTCTAGGTGAAAGGGGGGTGGAAATTCTAGTGAACCCTAAGGAATAAATTTTTAATGTAAAATTGAGCTTAAAGTGCACTATTATGAATAGGCCCAGCTAAATTTTAGCTACTTATTTTTTAAAAATAGCCCTGATTTACTATATTTAATTGGAGCTATTTTTTTATTTAAAACAATAAATAAGAGGAATGAAAATTATTTCATGGAACGTTAATGGCATACGCGCCGTTGTTAAAAAGGATTTTTTTGAAAACATAAACCAATTAAACCCAGATATCCTTTGTCTACAGGAAACCAAGGCGCAGTACAATGAGGTGGAAAAAGCATTGGCCCCAATGACCACGTATCACAAAGAATACAACTCGGCCGATAAAAAAGGATACTCAGGAACGGCAATATTGAGTAAAATGGAACCTACTAACATTAAAGATGATATGGGTATCGCCGAACATGATGAGGAAGGTAGGGTACAATGTGCAGAGTACCCTAATTTCTACTTGGTCAATGTATATGTTCCCAACTCTGGCCAACAATTGGATAGGCTGGACTACCGAAAAAAATGGGATGCCGATTTTTTAAATTACTTAAAGGACCTGGAAAAAACAAAGCCTGTCATTGTTTGTGGCGATTTTAATGTAGCGCACAAACCCATTGACCTTAAAAACGACAAATCCAATTATAACAAAACAGCGGGCTATACCCAGGTTGAAATTGACGGTATGGATAATTTTTTAACCTCCGGCTTTGTAGATACATTTAGGCACTTGCACCCCAATGAGGTGGCCTATACCTATTGGAGCTATCGTTTTAAGGCACGGGAACGCAACACAGGTTGGAGAATTGACTACTTTTTAATTAGCAATTCCATTTTGGACAAAGTTAAGAATGTAAATATATGTTCGGATGTTCTTGGCTCCGATCATTGCCCCATAGCACTGGAAATTGATTTATGATATTCAAAGGAAATCATTTATTAAAATAGTTCTTTAAAACCTCTAGTTGCCACTTACCTACCTCGGTAAGTCTTGCATCTGCATTCATAAGTACCAGTGCATACCCCAATCGGGACAGTTTGCAATCGCGGATAATTTCCTTGTTCATTCCACTAAAAATGGGCATAAAGTGTTGGCGTAGATCAATACCGGAAGACCTGCCTGCCCTCATTGCCTGTACCACTCCATCTGTAATTTGTTTTGGGGACAACCCCTTGTCCAAAAAATCACTTGCCAAATACCTCATTCTTAGACTATAATAAAAATCCATGAAGTTGGCTATGCTATCGGAGGTCTTATATTCTTTTGTGAAAATTGCAATTTCCATACATGATCTATTTAGCGTACTAATTGTTAGGGTTTAGCATCTCTTGGCCCAATGCCCAATAGTTAATTCCACTTGCTGTCAGAGTTTTTTTGCATACCCAAATACCATTTTTTTGAATTCCTTAAAATCATTTGAAAAAATATCCATTCTTTCTTTTAAGTTGCGGTGTTTGTCACGGTACTCCCCATCTGCCAAACCTTTTTCTTGGGTATGTAATTTGGACAATAGTTTTTCATGGCCCCTAATGTCATCCGCTAAATAATCAAAAAGGTTTGCATGGATCTTATCTAAATTTTCCAGCATTTTCCCATACTCGGATTTGGTTTTCTCCTTAAGTTCTTTTTTTTGTAGCAAGTCTGCAAAAAAACGAGTTTCATCTTTCCAAAAGGCAATGGTTTCTAACCATTCCCTACTTTCTTGGTGCAGCACATTTAGTCCTGCGCCCAACAAAAATTCTGTTTTAGGGTTTAAACTTGTTGCATTCATGATAGATAGTGTATTGTTTGTTAAACGCTGTAAAGTTGCAAACTTGTTTTATTGGAGCAAATGATCTAGATCAGTATTGTGCCATTTTAGCACTACAAATTCTTCACCAAAACTTATACAAATAACCCATGCCTACTATTGTTTTTTATAAACCATTAATTAGTAATATCTTAGTGACAAGAATTACCTCCCCCACTTAAGACCAAAAAAATTAAGGCCTAACCTTGTTACATGTGCTGAACTTGTTTCAGTCAATATAACTTATTAAAATGTGCAATATTTTAATGGTATAAACAATTTTATAAGAAATTCTATGAAAAAAATAGCTCCCATATTGCTTTTAATTTTCATAATTATTAGTTGCAAAAAAGTAAAACCTAAAGAATATTATTCTATTAAAGGTAAAATAGAAAATTTCAATGGGAACATATATTTAACAAAGGCATTATTTGACGATGAATACTATTTTGACAACTCCTTAAAGGACAGCGTTCTAGTAAGTGATGGAAAATTTGAATTTAGACTAAGTACAAAAAACAATTTCCCCTTGCCTTTTTATATTGAAACTGATAAAACAAAAACTTCTCATTTTATATTAGAACCCAAAGACCAACAAATAATAATCGATAGTTTATATTATAATGTTTTCCCTAAAATAATCTGTAAAAACTCAACAATTCAAAAAGAACAATTGATTTTGAAAGAGCGAATATCTATAGCTTTAGAAAAGTTTAAAACAGAATTCAAAAAAATTAAAAGTCCAGATTTTCCAAAAGATTCAATTGAGAAATCAGCAATAAATGCAAGAGAAAAACTGACTTTTGAATCAAATTTAATTTTAAAGGAATTCGCTAAAGATTACCCAAATTCATTCGTTTCTTTTTGGAAAATAGCTATGAATATTCAGTATAATGGGTATAATGAAGAACTGGAAAATGCGTATAACAATCTTTCAACTACAATTAAACAGTCTAAAGTTTCGAATGTACTATTACAAAATATATTAAAAGCAAAAACATTTAAAATTGGCAATCATTTTCCGATTATAAAATTGAAAAATAAAGAATTAAATGAAATTGTATTAAATGTTACTGAAAACTCAAAAGCTGATTATTCTCTTGTAGATTTTTGGTTTAGTAATTGTGGACCTTGTATTGCTCAATTCCCTAAATTAAAGGAATTACATTCAAAGTATAATCCAAAACAATTTAATATTATTAGTATTTCAACTGATAAAACTAAGGACATAGATAATTGGTATAAAATTATGGAACAGAAAAATATGACCTGGCCAAACTTATTAGATGAAAATGGAACTAAAAGTTCAACATTGGGTATCGTCTCGTTTCCAACAAATTACCTTTTAAATAAAAAAGGAATTATTATTAAAAAGAATATTTCATTAATAGAATTAGAAAAACTTTTTGAAAAAGCTGAATAAAAATATTTGAGATTACCTACTGCGTAACAAAAATGCCCAAAAAATTGTTCCATTATGCTAGAAATTAAAAGTAGACTAGTTATGGTATTTAAACATGAACATCGCAAAATTATGGTATATCAACCGCAACTTTTCCAAGCCAAAACCAATAACGAAACAATCCAAAACATATAAAAAAATCCTTGCTAAAGTTTTTAACAATGATTTTTATTTTAGCTTTTATAATTAGTCCTGTGCTACCCTTCCACGGCACTGGCCACACTGGATTTCATTTTAGAGATGCCCATTTTACAGGCCTCCAAAGCATCCATTTTCCAGACGTCTTCATTAAAGATTTCTAAAGAAAGCACTATGGGCACTCCTTTACTATTAAGAGTTTGCAGTATTTTATCCATTGGGGCATCCCCATCACCGGGCATCACCCGCATGGCGTCCGTTAATTCTTGTTTGGCAATATTCCCCGGATAATCGTTTATATGGAACATCTGTATTTTGCTGCCATTGATCATTTCCAAAGCCTCAAAAGGGGAACCTCCCCTACGCAAATGGTATACATCTGGTAAAATTACGGCATCTGGGTGTCCGCATTCCGCAGCCACAAAAAGGGTCTCTCCAAACAAATGCAGGTTCTGGGAAAAGCCCCATAGCTCCAATTGTGGCAATACGCCCATTTCTTTTCCAAGCTCGCACATCTTTCCAAAACGTTCCGCTGCTTTTAATAAATCCAGTCCCGGTTCGTTGGTTGCTCCCATCGGTGGTGCCGCTATTCTTTTACAGCCTATTTGCGCCAACAGGTCCATTTCTTGCTTTACTTGTTCCATGGCCTTGTTGCGCTGTACCTCATCATCCACGATCCACGCCGCAAAACCTATGGAGTCTTCTATGGTAAGCCCCAAATCGGCCGCCTTTTTTCTAACATCGGCCGTGGCACCCCCATTTTTAAGGTAGGCCTGCAAGGTATTCATCCATATTTCTATACCATCGAACCCCGCTTGGGCCGCCACGTCCATCTCACCCATAAGACCCAAGTTCTGGGTACGTATGGTACTGGTGTTTAAACAGTATTTAAAGTTGTGGCTTTTCCCATTTTCTGGCCTATTGGATGCAAACATTTCTGTAATGCCACCCAAGCTCAATGCAGCTCCCGTTGCCAGTGTTGATTTTAATACATTTCTTCTGTTCATAATTGGTTGTGGTTATTCCAGACTCTAATATAACGAAAGAATTGCACCCCATAAAAAAAGGGCATTTACTTAACAATAATAATTGGACACCCTACTTTTTGACAACCCTATTTGAACCTAAAAAAATTAAATCTTACCTTAGTTATTCGTTCCTCTACCCTTTTAAAACAAGGGCATCTTACCCTTGTAGGTCATAACAAACGAAAATGAAGATTGACAAAGAAAAATACATTACCAATCTAAGATTAAAATTTGAAAGTTACGCTCCCATTACCAAAGAGTCCTGGTCGTTAATTAAATCCATAGTTACGTTCCAAACCTTAAAAAAGGGTGAAACCCTCCTAAGAAATGGGCAAATTGCAAAAAATCTACATTTTATAGGCAACGGGGCTTTAAGGGCATACGTAACGGATCTTGAAGGAAATATATATAACAAAAATATTTTTCTAGAAACCGATTTTGCCGGTTCAACAGTTTCGTGTCTTTTAAGCACTCCATCCAACTTTACCTTGGAAGCCTTGGAGGATACCCTTCTTATTAGCCTTGACTATAAAAAATACAGGCAATTTATAGCCGAAAAGATTGACCTAAAAGATTTCTACATTGCCTATTTGGAGAACAATTGGGTCATTGAAAAGGAACAAAGGGAAATTTCCTTGGTCATGGAAAATGCAACCGAAAGGTATTTAAAACTGCTTTCACAACATCCCAATATTGACCAGAGAATACAGCAGCTGCATCTTGCCGCCCATCTAGGAATTACCCCTACACAGTTAAGTAGAATCCGAAAAGATCTAAAGAAAAATTCTTAAATCAACATATGTAAATGCAAGGCTCATTGGCCCATGATATTTTTGCCCTATAAATCAATTAAAAAAAACATCATGGAATTATTAAACAATCTAAAATGGCGCTATGCCACAAAACATTTTGATCCGTCAAAGAAGGTTTCTACAGAAAACCTGGATATGTTAAAAGAGGCCGTCCAATTATCCGTATCCTCCTATGGTCTTCAACTCTATAAGGTGCTGGTTGTGGAAAACAAGCAAATAAGAGAAAAATTAAAACCTGCTTCATGGAATCAAAACCAAATAACCGATGCTTCCCATCTCTTCATTTTTTGTAATTATACAGACGTAAAAAGCAAACATGTTGATGGGTATATTGAGCTAATCGCTAACAAACAGGGCATAGATGTAAGTGATTTAAGTGGGTATGGAGATTTTATGAAAGAAAAAATTGGTGAAATGGCAGAAGAAGAACAAAAAAGCTGGACCATAAGACAAACATACCTTGCCCTTGGCAATTTACTTAATGCCTGTGCGGAACTAAAAATAGATGCCTGTCCCATGGAAGGATTTGAAGCTGAGAAGTACAATGAAATTTTGGGCCTTACAGAACAAGGATTAAATGCAGCGGTAATTGCGCCCGTAGGGTATAGATCACAGGAGGACCAAACACAGTTCCGTCCTAAAGTTAGAAAACCGTTGAATGAATTATTCGAGGTGCTATGAACCAATATACATTATCTCTACTAGCAGTTATTGGGGGTGTTCTTTTGGCCGCTCAAGGGGGCCTAAATTCCAGTTTGGGCGTACTGTTAAAAAATCCGTTACTTGCTTCTATCGCAGCCTTTTTAAGTAGTACACTGTTTGCCTTTGCTTTTGCCGTATTAAGTGTTAAAAACACCCCTACATGGATAGAAATAAAACAAATCCCCATTTATTTATGGTTTACAGGGGGCCTGTTCAGTGTTTTGGGAATCAGTCTATATTATTATACCATTCCAAAACTTGGTATCTCCACCATGATTTCATTGGGGTTGTTTGGGCAACTGGCATTTTCGGTAATAGCTGGTCATTACGGATGGTTAAACCTGCCGAAAGAACCTATCACAATTAATAGAACAGCAGGAATAATTACGATGTTATCGGGAATTTTATTGATCAATATAAAATGAAAGAAGCCAATACATTAATTAATGCCAATATAGGAAACCTTACCTCGCTTTGGAAAACGGTTGCCGTTCCGTTTGGTTCTTATTTCAAAACTCCGGATTTTGAATATTGCACCATAAAAGGTTCGGAATGGCCAAATAGATTGTGGTTCAACCAAAACCTAACCCAGGAAACCATGGATCTGACCCTAGCAAAATTGGCCACTGTTCCAGTGAACATCACTTTGCCAATTTGGAACATTTATGACAACAGTGACGATGGGATTTTAAGGCGCAATGGTTTTAAAACAAAGTTTGGGCAGATTGGAATGTCATTAAAACCCGATAAACTTTTGGATATTGAAACTGATATAAAAATTAAACTGGTCACCAATGAACACGAAGCAAAACTATGGTCGGAGCTATTCATAAAATCGTTTGGGTATGTTATTAGTTTAGAAACAATTAGTAAAACTTTTAATGAGATCGATTATTACATAGCCTATGACCACAATAAAGCTGTGGGAACGGCACTAGTGCACAAAACCAACACTGTTTTGGGCATTCATTCTATGGGAATACCCCCTGAAATGAGAAGACAGGGCCACGCGGAAAATATTATGAAGTTACTTATAAACAAAACAATTGAAGATGGGTATGGGCTCATCACATTACAGGCATCCGAAATGGGAAAAAACTTATATCTAAAACTGGGTTTCCATGAACAGTTCTTGATCAAAAATTACACTTTACAAAGACCCGTATAGGTCCTTGACAAAAACGTATATTTTTATTTCTTTTTGGAGAAGTTCTTTTTGTATTCCAAACGGACAAGAAATAGGATTAACAAAGCCCCAATGGAAAGGAAGATAAAAGGATTTTTTTCGATAATGTTAAGCAATTGGTCCATCATAGTCTAACGTCAATTAATCTGTTTTAGCTTTTAGATGTCAATTTATGTAAACGTTGCTTTGTTCTTGGCACATATGTCCAAATTTTAAGATAAAATTAAAGGCTGTAGCTACCCCTGACATATCCTGTCATATTCCCAGTTTAATTTTGTAGTAAATCTTGTAATAAAATCTGTTAAATATGAAAAAACACCAACTAAGCGCCTTTCAAGTTATTGGAATATCTGTAAGGACCACAAATGAAAACGGCCAAGCAAAAAAAGATATTGGGAACCTTTGGAGCGAATTTATGTCCAAAAATATCGTTACCAAAATCCCAAATGTGCTGGACGAAACCATCTACGCCGTCTATACGGACTATGATAAAGACCACACCAAGCCCTATACCACAATTCTAGGGTATAAAGTTTGGAGCTTGGATACCATTCCAGAAGGAATGGTGGGCAAAGAAATAGAACCTGCCACATATACCAAGTTTACGGCAAAAGGGGACCTTACGGACAATGCGGTAAAAGATGAATGGGACAAGATTTGGAATACAGATTTAAATAGAACTTATATTTCTGACTTTGAAGTCTATGGAAAAAAAGCCATTGACCCTACCCATGGAGAGGCCGACATTTATATTGGAGTTAAATAAAAAACAGCCCATAAAAAATCCCTGTTGAAATATCAACAGGGATTTGACCAAAGGTCGATTGGTTAATTAAATATATTGGTTGATTATATTCTCAAATAATTCTTGCTTGCCACTTTGCAAGTCCAGTTCCCCATTTTCCATGGCGATATCATACAAATCCTTAAAGTCCAATTTACCGTTCTCAAAGTCTTTCCCTTTTCCACTATCAAAAGAGCTATAGCGTTTTTCCCTTAGGGCATCATACTGAGAGTTGGAGATAATGGCATCGGCAGTAATCAAACCTCTGGCAAAGGTATCCGCACCTCCAATATGGGCATGGAACACATCTTCCATATCGGTGGAGTTTCTTCTGATTTTCGCATCAAAGTTAACACCTCCGCCTTGCAGACCACCTGCTTTTAAGAATACCAACATGGCTTCTGTTACTTCCTGTACATTATTGGGGAATTGATCCGTATCCCATCCGTTCTGGTAATCACCACGGTTGGCATCTACACTACCCAACATACCTGCACCGGCCGCAACTTCCAATTCGTGCTGCATGGTGTGTTGTGCTAAAGTAGCATGGTTCACCTCAATATTCATTTTAAAATCGTCTTGTAGACCATATTCATGCAAGAAACCAATAGCAGTAGCACAATCAAAATCGTACTGATGCTTCATGGGTTCCATTGGTTTGGGTTCAATAAAGAAAGTTCCTTTAAACCCTTGTGCCCTTGCATAATCTCGGGCCATAGTTAAGAACTGTCCCATATGGTCCAACTCGCGCTTCATATCTGTATTTAATAGGGACATATAGCCTTCACGACCACCCCAGAATACGTAGTTTTCACCACCAAGGGCAATTGTAGCATCCAATGCCAATTTTATTTGTCCGCCAGCACGTGCCACTACATTAAAATCTGGATTGGTAGCTGCACCGTTCATATAACGTGGGTTAGAGAAACAGTTTGCCGTTCCCCAAAGTAATTTAACCCCAGAAGCGGCTTGCTTTTCTTTAAGAACACCCACAATGGTTGCCAATCTTTTTTCAGACTCTGCAAAAGTGGCGCCCTCTTGTACCAAATCGTAATCATGAAAACAATAGTAGTCAAAGCCCATTTTGGTAATAAACTCAAAAGCGGCATCTGCTTTGGCCTTGGCCGCATCTATAGCATCTGATGGTGCGTCCCAAGGGAAATTTTGTGTTCCAGGCCCAAATGGATCTGCTCCTTGACCACAGAATGTATGCCAGTAAGCCACAGAGAATTTAAACCAATCCTTCATTTTTCTACCCGCCACTACTTGCTCGGGATTGTAATATTTAAACGCTAAAGGATTGTCAGATTCCTTTCCTTCAAATTTAATTTCACCAATACCTTTAAAGTATTCTTTGTCTCCTATTGTACTCATTTTATACGTATTCAATTATTAATATAATCTGTTAATTCTTTTTTCCAGTTGTTGTAAGCTTCTTGGTATGCTTCTTTATTGTCCAAAGGTTTATAAACATATTGAACCTCATCCGATTTTACGGCATCATCAAAAGACTTAAAATCTCCAAAGGCATAGGCTGCTGCTCTTGCTGCCCCCACTGCTCCTGTTGTTTCTACTATTTTAATTTCACTTCCAGTAAGGGTTGCTATGGTATTGGAAAAAATCTCGGCCCTAAACAGATTGTCGTTACCGGCCTTTATTGATTTTACATCCACGCCATCGTTCGCAAGGATTTCCATTCCATAAACAAAAGAAAATGCAATACCTTCCAAAGCGGCCCTAAACAAATGGCCCTGTTGATGAATATTGAAATTTAGATTGGTTATTCTAGACCCTTTATTGCTGTTGTTCAACATACGTTCCGCACCATTTCCAAAAGGTAGAATAATCAACCCGTCCGAACCAATGGGCGCTTCTGAGGCCAAATCGTTCATCTTATTGTATGAGAATTCCTCTGTAATCTGATTTCTCATCCAACTATACTGTATCCCTGTACCATTAATGCACAATAACTTACCTATCCTTGGATTTGCTTTGGAATGGTTTACATGTGCAAAACTGTTGATACGGGTATGCTCTACTGTATTTGTACTATCTGAAACTGCATAAACTACTCCAGAGGTTCCCCCGGTCGCAGCAATTTCACCAGGTTCCAAAACGTTTAGCGCTAATGCATTATTGGGCTGGTCACCTGCCCGGTACATGATTGGAATGCCCTCAGGAAGCCCACTTTCCGATGCTCCTTGAGAATTAACTTTTCCTTGCTCTGCAAATGTTGGTAATATCTCAGGAATTAAAGCTGTATCTATACCAGCCTCTTTAAATAGCCAGTCAGCTGAATCATTAGCATTAAAATCCCACATTATCCCTTCTGACAGGCCTGATGGTGTGGTGGTACATTTACCACTTAATTTAAGGGCAATATAATCCCCGGGAAGCATAAATTTATGCACTTCACTATACACCTTTGGTTCGTTGTCTTTTACCCATTTTAATTTGGACAGGGTGAAATTCCCAGGAGAGTTTAACAAACTATCAGCGCATTTGTCCACACCGCATTGCTTAAAAAGTTCCTCGCCAACGCTAACCGCCCTACTGTCACACCAAATAATTGATGGTCGCAGTACTTTCATATTTTTATCTACCAAGACCAGACCGTGCATTTGATAAGAAATACCAACTCCTTTTATGTCCTTCTTTGCTACCTTGGTTTCTTCTAAAAGCTTATGGGTAGCTTTGCATAAATTTTCCCACCAAAGCTCGGGTTCTTGTTCTCCCCAACCTATTTCATGTGAAATTATGGGCATTTCCACCGTTGGGTACTGCGCAACTCCCTTAACTTCACCACTTTCCGAACCAATTAACGCTGCTTTTATAGACGAACTTCCGATATCATACCCTATCCAATACATAAATTCTAACCCTAAGATTTGATTATTTAAAGTTGACAAATATAGCTAACGAAATCGTTTTCGTAAACATAAAACTGAATTATTTACCCTAAGGTATCAAGACTTTATTTTGCAGTAATCTAAAATAGATAAAATTTGGGCAACTAACTGTTCATTACATTAATTTCCAAGAAGCCAATATACCAAACCCAACTGCTTGACACAAATAATTGTTCCTTTTGCACCTAAAAACATTTTTCCACTAAAGAATAATTTATATTAAATTAGTATATTACACTATATGAGGGATATTCCCCTATAATCCTAGTATACATAAACATTACACTTAAGCATGAGTATTAAAAAGGAGATCACCATATACGATCTTGCAAAAGAATTAAACTATTCTCCCTCCACAATTTCCAGAGCTTTAAACGATCATAAGAGCATTAGCAAAAAAACTGTTCAGAGAATTAAGAACGCAGCAGAAGAAATGGGGTATAGACCCAATACTTTGGCGGCCGGACTTAGAAACAATAAGAGTAAAACCATAGGTATATCCATTTCTAGAATTAACAGACCTTTTATGTCATCCTTGATTAGCGGGATTGAAGAAGCCGCCAGAAATGCGGGCTATAATGTTATTATTAGTCAGTCTGATGACAAATACAAAAACGAACTAAGCAATACCAAAGCCCTTTACGATAGTAGAATTAGTGGTCTTATTGTATCTCTTTCCATGGAAACGTCTGATTACAAACATTTCAATCAATTTATTGATCAAGGCATCCCCGTTGTTTTTGTAGATAGGGTACCTGCCAGTCTTAATTCCTACAAAGTGGTCATAGATAATTACAGTGCAGGTTATTCCGCTACAAAACATTTAATAGAACAGGGATGCAAGAGGATAGCACATTTTGCGGGAGCGCAGCATAGAAATGTGTATGAGGAAAGAAAAAAGGGCTATGTAGATGCCCTAAAAGAACATGGATTACCTGTAGAGAAAGAACTAATTAAATATTTTAAGACGTTGAGCTTTGAGGAAGGTAGAAAAACAACTGCTAAACTTATGGCTTTGCCCAACCCTCCTGATGGTATTTTTTCAGCCAATGATACGGCAGCTGTAAGTGCCATTATTTATGCAAAAAGTATGGGGATCAAAGTTCCTGAAGATTTAGCAATTATAGGTTTTAATGACGATCCCATATCTTCCATTGTTGATCCCGCTTTATCAACGGTCTCACATCCTGCCGCAAAAATGGGGGAGATTTCTGCAAAAAGAATCTTAGAGCATTCTAGAGCTAATTATGACAAAACCATTTCTGAAGTTACCATTTTAAACACGGAACTTATAATAAGGGATTCGTCCAACAGGGCCAAAGCATTGTTAAAATCTAAAAAGTCTAGGCAACCCAAAACTTAATTCTGTTATTAAAACGCTCAAAAAAACCAAGGAGGCAAAAATCCTATCACCAGTATAATTTAGGATATCGGTGTTTTTTTAACAAGATTGGAAAATTCAAAGTATTCATTGGCATTATTATAACAAATGTCTTGAACAAGTTTCCCAATCCACTTAATATCATTGGGAAGTTCTCCATTTTTTATGTCGTTTCCTAAGATATTACATAAGATTCTTCTATAATATTCATGTCTAGGGAAAGATAAAAAACTCCTACTATCCGTAAGCATTCCAAGGGCACAACTCAAAAGTCCCATATTCGACAAGGCATCCAGTTGTTTGGTTATTCCATCTTTTTGATCTAAAAACCACCAACTGGCACCATACTGTACTTTTCCTTTAATGTCTTCCTCACTAAAATTACCCGCCATTGTTGCAAAGACCTCGTTGTCCGCTGGATTAGAGTTGTACAACACTGTCTTTGGAAGATTTCCACTATTGTTGAGTTTATTTAAAAATGATGCCAACTGCTCCGCTTGCTTATAATCCCCAATACTGTCCACACCTGCATTAATTCCTATTTTTTCCAATAATGCCTTATTGGTATCTCTTATGGATCCCAAATGCAATTGCATAACCCATTTATGCTCCGCGTACAAGCTACCTAGGTAGCACATTATAGCTGACTTATATTTTAATGCATCAATTTCTGAAACAGGATTTTCTTTCAATCTATTTTTGAGAATATTGTTTACTTCAACCTCAGAGAAATCTAATCCGTAAGCATGTGGCAAACCATGATCGGACAATCTACATCCCATACTGTGAAAATACGTCACCCTGCTCTTTATAGCTGCCTTAAGGCTCTCCAAGTCAGTAATTTCAATAGTACTTATACTGGATAACGTACTTAAATAATCCGTAAAATCTATTTTATCAATTTGTACTATATTATCAGGTCTAAAAGTCGGTAAGACATTAACGCCCATGTCCAATTCCTTAATCTTTCTATGATGCGCCAAACTATCAATGGGGTCATCCGTGGTACAGACTACCTTTACATTCATTCTTTTTATAAGGCCTTGGGCATGAAACTCCGGCTGTTTCAATTTTTCATTACAATGGCCATAAATCTTAGATGCACTGTCCACTGTTAAGCTTTCATCTATGTCAAAATAACGTTTTAGCTCCAGATGGGTCCAATGGTACAAAGGGTTTCGCATAGTATAAGGTACAGTTTCCGCCCATTTGTTAAACTTAACCTCGTCCGAACTATTACCTGTGATGTGCTTCTCTGCAATGCCAAGATTACGCATTGCACGCCATTTATAGTGGTCACCATCTATCCAAAGCTTTGTCATATTCCCAAAGGCTCTATTATTTGCAATTTCATCCGGAGGAAGATGACAATGGTAGTCTATAATTGGTTGATCCTCGGCGTAATCTCTATATAATATTTTGGAATACTTATTATCTAAAAGGAAATCTGAATTAATAATATTCTTCATCTACATTTACTTTATCAAAAACCACTGTAAGTTAATGATTCTTTTGATATAAGGAGTTGATTGTTTTTAAACGGCAACTCTGTTATTTTATAAAATAGTGTTGTTTATATACTAAATTTAGGTTTCTAAAAAAACACCTCCAATTACTTGATAAAAAATGAGCAATAGCAGGCAAACTTGGTAAATATAACAAAATATGCAATCGATTGCGTTAAATATTTTGCCAATCTCTATAATTTTCACTTAATTTACCTTCGTCTATTAGGCAATCTATTAAAAAATCTATAATTTTTTAACAATTCTTAAACCTAAAATACTGTTTTGAAACAAAAAAAATATTTGTTGCTTTTTATTGCATTCCTTCAACTTTCATTTTTTACCTATGCCTCCAATGGTTATGATCTATGGCTTGGATATAGACAAATTGAAAACGAGAACTTGTTAAACGAATATGTAAACACGCTTTCTTACATCCATTTGGAAGGTGATTCGGAAACCCTAAAAGTAACCAAGAAAGAGTTAATAAAAGGTCTAATGGCAATGCTCGGGAAAAATGTACCCTTTAAGAATCTTGAAAATTCCACTAATTCCTTGATTGTTGCCAATTCAAAAAAACTATCCTCATCTATCTTAGAAAAAGTAAATGATGACCTAAAAGAATTAAACAAGGATGGCTTCATTATAAAAACCATTAGGATTGGAAAGAACAAGCACACCGTTATAACCTCTAATGACGATGTTGGGGTTTTATATGGAGTTTTCAACTTTTTAAGGTTAATGCAACAAAATAAGTCCATTACAAATTTATCCATAGTTGACTCGCCAAAATTGGATGTTAGAATGCTAAACCACTGGGATAATATGGACAGGACGGTAGAGCGCGGTTTTGCCGGGTTTTCTTTGTGGAATTGGCATACATTGCCAGATTATATTGATCAACGGTATATAGATTATGCCAGGGCAAATGCATCTATTGGAATAAATGGCACGGCACTTACCAATGTCAACGCCAATGCCTTGGTATTAACCCCACATTATTTAGAGAAAGTAAAAGCCCTTGCCGATGTTTTTAGACCCTACGGAATAAAAGTTTACTTAACGGCCCGATTTTCTGCCCCCATAGAAATTGGTGGTTTAGATACCGCCGACCCCTTGAACGCCGATGTACAGGAATGGTGGAACAATAAAACCAAGGAAATCTATGACCTTATTCCAGATTTTGGAGGGTTTTTAGTGAAAGCAAATTCCGAGGGCCAGCCCGGTCCACAAAATTATAACAGGAACCATGTAGACGGTGCAAATATGATGGCAAAGTCCTTAGCACCATATAAAGGGATTGTTATGTGGCGTGCCTTTGTATATTCTGAACATGATAGTACCGATAGAGCGAAACAAGCATATAGTGAATTTGTTCCCTACGATGGTCAGTTTTTGGATAATGTAATCGTTCAGGTTAAAAATGGAGCAATCGATTTTCAGCCACGTGAACCTTTTCACCCCATGTTTGGTGCCATGCCTAAAACACCTTTGATGATGGAATTTCAGATTACCAAGGAATATCTAGGTTTTGCAACACATTTGGCTTTTTTACCAAAACTCTATGAAGAAGTACTTAGTGCAGATACGTACAGAAAAGGTAAAGGTTCTACAGTTGCGAAGGTAATTGATGGTTCCTTGCACAATAAAAAACTTACAGGAATGGCTGGGGTATCCAACATTGGAAACGATATAAATTGGACCGGACACCCTTTTGGACAGGCAGACTGGTACGGCTTTGGAAGACTGGCCTGGAATCCCCATTTAAGTGCAGAAAGCATTGCTGACGAATGGATAAGAAGTACTTTTTCCAATGATGAAAAATTTATTGGTCCCGTTAAAAAAATGATGTTGGAATCTAGGGAAATGGTGGTAAATTATATGAACCCATTAGGTCTGCACCACATTTTTGACACAGGTCACCATTATGGTCCAGGTCCCTGGGTAGGTAATTTGTCCAGACCGGAATGGAATCCCGTTTATTACCATAAGGCAGATGAAAATGGTATTGGTTTTGACCGTACAGAAACTGGAAGTAATGCTTTGGAACAATATGCACCAGAACTTGCCGCTATGTGGGGGAATTTAGACACTTGTCCAGAAATAGATTTGTTATGGTTCCATCATTTAGCTTGGGACTATACATTAAAGGATGGAAATACACTGTGGGACGGAATGGCACTAAAATACCAAAAAGGTGTGGATGATGTTCAAAACATGGTTACGACATGGGAAGCCATGAAGCCCTATATTGATTCTCAAAGACACAATCAAGTATCCATGCTTTTAAAAATACAATTAAAAGAAGCAAAATGGTGGAGAAATGCGTGTATGTTGTATTTTCAAACTTTTTCTAAAATGGACTTTCCAGAAGGAATGGAAAAACCTGATAAAACATTAGAACATTACAAATCTTTAAAATTTCCATTTGCGCCTGGAATAAGGCCTCGATGGTAAACCAACTTTTTATTTAAATGAGCAAAAAAATAGCGATAGTTACCGGAGGAAACTCTGGTTTGGGATATGCCACGGCCAAAAAATTATGCGACAATGGCATTATTACCTACATTATAGGAAGAACCAAGGAGCGGACAGAGAATGCATGTTCAGAAATTGGCAAGAATGCCAGACCTTTGATTTTTGATTTAGGTGATTTAGATAAAATTCCAGCCCTGATTGCTGATGTCGCAAAAAAAGAAGGGCACATAGATATATTGGTCAATAATGCAGGAATCAACATGAAAAAAGAGTTGATCGATGTTACCGATGAAGATTTTCAAAATATTATAAAAATTAACCTGTCCAGTGTTTTTGCAATTAGTAGAGAAGTAACAAAAGTAATGAAGGCAAATAATGGCGGTAGCATAGTGAACATTAGTTCTATGGCTGCCCAATACGGTTTGCCAAAGGTAATTGCCTATTCTTCCAGCAAAACAGCCATTGAAGGTATGACACGGGCAATGGCGGTGGAACTTGCCCAATACAACATTAGAGTGAATTGTATTGCACCTGGTTTTATTAAAACCAAAATGACCGCCAAAGCTCTAGATTCGGATCCCGAAAGAAAAGAGAAAGTCTTCTCTAGAACTCCAATGGGAAGGATGGGAGAACCCGAGGATATTGGTGATGCAGTACATTTTTTAGCATCAGATGAAGCAAAATTTATTACAGGAGTTGTACTTCCTGTAGATGGAGGTAATTGTATAGGATTTTAGAGTTATGATACAAATGCAACAATCAATGCGATGGTATGGACCGCATGACGAGATAAAGCTTAGAGACATTAGGCAAAGTGGTGTCTCCCATATTGTAAGTGCCATGCATCAAATCCCTGTTGGTGATATATGGACTATAGAGGAGATTAAAAAACGACAAGAAATTATTCGTTCAGAAGGTCTGGAATGGTCAGTAATTGAAAGCTTGCCCGTCCATGAAGATATAAAACGTAGAAAAGGAGATTTTAAAAAATATATAGACAATTATAAAGTAAGTCTTAAAAATGTGGCCAAATGTGGTTTAAAAGTGGTCACCTATAATTTTATGCCTGTATTGGATTGGGTGCGGACGCATCATGCGCATTTAAATCCTAATGGAACCAAAGCCCTCCTATACAACAGATCGGCTTTTATGTATTTTGACCTATTTCTATTAAAGCGACCAAATGTTGAAAAAGATTATTCAACCAAAGACATTGAAAAAGCAAAAGCTTATGGTGAAACTCTTTCCAATGAAGAAAAAGAAACATTATTTAGAAGTGTTTTATTGGGTCTGCCAGGGAGTACAAAAGGGTTTACAAGAGATGAGGTTTTAGAATTATTGGACAATTACAAAGGAATAGATGAGAAGCAATTAAGGGCTAACCTAATTGCTTTTTTAAATGAGGTTGCGCCTATAGCGCAGGAGTTAGGGTTAAGCCTGGCCATTCATCCAGATGACCCACCTTTTTCGGTAATGGGATTACCAAGAATTGTCTGTACCTATACTGATATTAAACAAATTATTGAATCTGTTGATATTCCAGCCAATGGACTATGTTATTGTACGGGCTCATTGGGCGCAAACCCAAGTAATGATCTTGTAAAAATAGTTGAGGATTTTGGGAACAGAATTCACTTCTTGCACTTAAGAAACGTAAAAAGAAGTTCTGATGGTGTTTTTCAAGAATCTGAGCACCTAAATGGGGATAACCCCATGGAAGCTATCATGGAAAAATTAATTGTGTTGATGAATACCAGAGGTATTGATTTACCTATGCGGCCAGACCATGGATTTTTACATGATTTTGAAGGTGAAAAAGAACAATTTGTTGGCTACTCCCTTATCGGAAGACTTAAAGGTTTAGCAGAACTTAGAGGCCTTGAAAAAGGTATATCCTATAAACTTTACAATAATTAAATATAGAAAATATATAAACTCAAAAAAAACAAACATGAAAACAGGAAAAATTTTAATGCTATGTATATCATTCGTCTTTTTTAGCTGTAGTTCTGGGGACGATACTCCTCCCCCAATGATTGGGGGACCCACACAAGGTGGCACAGGTGGTGAAAGTACGGGAGGTGAAACTGGTGGCGGTTCTACTGGTGGTACAACCGACCCTTTATTGTATGATGCCACAGAAAACCTTAAAGATGTGGCCGAGTTTCCTATAGGCAATGTTATTTCCGCAGCAAGACTGGCGGGAACAAGTGATAATGATGTTGCAAGAAAAGATATCCTCAATACTGAATACAATAGTATTACAGCCGAAAATGATATGAAAATGGCCAATATTTTTACTGCGGCCGACACCTATGATTTTAGTGATGGCGATGCCATCGTGGCCTATGCCAAAGCCAATGGTCTTCGTGTACATGGGCATGCTCTAATATGGCATAGTTCTATTCCAGGTTGGTTGAACAGTTTTTCTGGAACTGATGAAGAATTTGAAACATTGGTTGAAAATTATGTTAAAGCTACTGTGGCCCATTTTGCAGAAGAAAAAGATACCGACGGGAATTCAATTGTAGCCAGTTGGGACGTGGTAAACGAATATTTTGATGGCGGTACTATACGTAGTTCCATTTTTTCACAAAGAATTGGAGATGATTTTATGGATAAGGCATTTGCATGGGCAAGAGAAGCGGACGCCGATGTTAAATTATTTTATAATGATTATAATATTGCTGGTGAAGTTGGCAAACGCTCACAAATTATTAATAAAGTGAACGAAATGATTACCAATAATGTACCAATAGATGGTATAGGTATGCAAATGCATCTAAACCATAATTGGCCAAATACAGATTTGCCAACGGCTATTCAGGAAATTTCCGATACGGGCCTTTTGGTACATGTTTCTGAGCTGGATGTAAAAGCCAATTATAATGATGATGTAACAGAACTTACCCAAGAAAGAGCTGAAGAACAAGAGAACCAATACCAAAGAGCTGGGTATTATTATACCGCGATAGTGCCAGTTGCCCAACAATTTGGAATTACAGTCTGGGGATTTAGGGATACGGAAAGTTGGTTGTATGATGGTGGAGGAGATTGGCCGTTATTGTATGATGGTGAATTTATGACCAAAATATCCCATAGAGGTTTAATCAATGGTTTGGATGGCGAAGATCCAGGAAACTAAACTAATTTAAATGGAATAGGAATTTATTACAGGAACAAGAAAGCATATTTTTTGTTCCTTTTTTTAATATTTTAAAGTATGGACAAAACGATAAAATTATTTTTCATAAGTTTTTTTTCATTTTTTAGTGTGCAATCCCAAATAAAGCTTCCTCAATTGATTGGTGATGGGATGGTTTTACAAAGAGATGCTAAAGTCAAGCTTTGGGGCTGGGCAAACTCAGGCGAACAAATCACGTTAAACTTTAAAAATAAAAAATATAGAACAGTAGCTAACGAAAATGGTGAATGGATTATTAACCTAAAACCTCAAAAAGCCGGTGGTCCCTACAAAATGACTTTTACCGCAAGTAATGAGATTACTGTGGACAACATTCTTTTTGGGGATGTTTGGGTCTGTACCGGGCAATCCAATATGGTATTGAACATGGGCCGTGTTAAAGAAAAATACCCTGAAGAAGTTGCAACCGATCATTATCCTGAAATAAGAAACTTTTTCATCAGAACACTAACAAATTTAGATGGACCACAGAACGATTTACCATCGGGCGAATGGAAGTCCGCTGTTGGCAATGATATTTTGAGAATAGGTGCATTGACCTATTTTTTCGCCAAAGATTTACATGAAAAATATAATGTTCCCATTGGGGTTATAAACGCTAGTGTGGGTGGAACACCTATCCAATCATGGATCAGTGAAAGTGGCTTTAAAGAATTTCCCAGTGAAACGGAAATCATTCAGAAAAACAAGGATAAAGAATACATCAAATCAGTAACATCGAGGCCTAATTTTTCGAATGCTACAGCCCCTATAGTTAAAGACAAAGGGTTAATTGGTCCTCATAAATGGTTTGAAGAAACATATGTGCCCAAAGGATGGAAAAGATTTAATATTCCTGGTTATTGGGAAGATCAAGGCGTAAAGGATTTAAACGGAGTAGTATGGTTTAGGCGAGAAGTAGAAGTCTCAGAGGAAATGATGGGTACAGATGTTAAACTATATATGGGACGCATTGTTGATGCCGATGAAGTTTATGTAAATGGAACCAAAGTAGGTAACATAACCTACCAATACCCTCCAAGAAGATATACGGTAGAAAATGGTATACTTAGAAAAGGGAAAAATACCATCACGGTTAAAGTTACCAATTATGGTGGTAAAGGAGGTTTTGTCCCTGATAAGAATTATGAACTAACAGCAAATGGACTAAGTATTGATTTAAAGGGAGATTGGCACTATAAGGTAGGTGAAGTATTTGTGCCCCGTAGAGGTTCTTTTGGTGGACGAAGGTTTTCAGCCCAAAATCAGCCATCATCTCTATACAATGCGATGGTAGCCCCATTGACAAATATTTCGGCAAAAGGGTTTTTATGGTATCAAGGGGAATCCAATACAGGGAATCCAAAACCGTATCGGGAATATCTTCCTGCTTTGATCAATGATTATAGAGATCAATTTAAGTTGCCCAATGCTCCTTTTTTATATGTGCAGTTGACCAATTTTCAAGATGTAGATTATGTTCCAACCGAAAGTAATTGGGCAGAGCTTAGGGATGCACAATTCAGTGCATTGTCGGTTCCCAATACGGCAATGGCTGTTGGTATAGATTTAGGGGAATGGAACGATATTCACCCATTGGACAAAGAAGGTGTTGGCAAACGCTTGGCACTTGGTGCCATGAAACTAGCTTATGGTGAAGATATTGTTCATTCCGGACCCATATATAAATCTTCAAAAATTAATGGAAACAAAATTGTTTTGACTTTTGATTCTGTAGGAAGTGGTTTGGTTTCAAACGATGACGAGCCTCTCTCTCGATTTGAAATAGCGGGTGAAGACCAGCAATTTGTTTGGGCAAGTGCCAAAATTGAAGGAAATACGGTTGTGGTAGAAAACAATGAAATTTCTAACCCAAAATATGTACGTTACGCTTGGGCAAACAATCCCCAAGGAGCTAATTTGTACAATAAAGAAGGCCTACCCGCCTCTTCCTTTAGAAATTACAATCCTGATGCATTGAATGATTTGCCGTGGCAAGGAAAAAAAGGAGCGGTTATTTTAACCTATGATGATGCCCTAAATGTTCACTTGGATAATGTACAACCCTTATTGGACTCCTTAAACCTAAAGGGTACTTTTTATGTATCTACATATTCCGATGCCTTTAGAAATCGAATTAATGATTGGAAAAAATTAGCAGAAAGTGGTCATGAACTGGCCAATCATACAATTTTTCACCCCTGTATAGGAAAGGAAAGCAGGCCGTGGGTCAATGAAAATTATGATATGGGTACTTATACCGTAAAACGTATGGTCGATGAGATTAAAATCAACAATACACTTTTAGAGGCCATTGATGGTAAAAAGGAAAGGACTTTTGCCTATACCTGTGGGGATTTTACCGTAAATGGCAACGATTTCTTTATTGAAGGACTAAAGGATGATTTAGTGGCGGCAAGAGCAGTTCGTTCCGAAATGCATACTATTGATGAAATAGATATCTACAGCATGGATAGTTATGCCATAGTAGGCGAAAGTGGCGAACAAATGATCAATTTGGTAAAGCAGGCCGTTGAAAACAATTCCCTTCTAATATTCTTATTTCATGGTGTAGGCGGTGAACATTCTATGGATGTTTCCCTTTCCGCCCATAAAGAACTTTTAGAATACTTAAAACAGCACGAATCTGAAGTGTGGACAGCTACTTTATTAGATGCTGTAAAGAACATAAAAAAACACCAATCCAAATAATTTAAGAAAATGAAAAATCTTTTTTACTTGCTAGCAGCGTTTCTTTTTACTGTTACACAATCGAATGCGCAGTCATGGTTATTATCACAAGCAGAAAGGGACAGTATTAATCAACTTGGTCAAAAGAACCAAGAAACCATGATGAAACAACTTGGGATTACAGAACTAAGACCTGGACCAAGTGGAAACGAAAGTGCCCCCAATCATGCCAATTATGATGAATCCATTGCAAATCCATGCCCGGAACTTCCAGAATTGTTGGTGACAAACAAAGGAAAAAAAGTAAAAGATTCGGATACCTGGTGGAAAACAAGGCGACCAGAAATTGTTGAAGATTTTGAACGGGAAGTATATGGAAGATTACCAAAGAATATTCCTAATGTTACTTGGACCGTGAAAGTAACCGATAATGAATTTGTACGTAGAACACCTGTAATTGCCAAGCAATTGGTTGGCCATGTTGACAATAGCTCTTACCCCGCAATAGATGTCAATATCAATGCAATGCTGGTTGTGCCTACGAATGTTGAAGGGCCTGTTCCTGTTTTGATGATGTTCGGCCGTCCATCTTTTCCTGCTCCGGCACAACCTTCCCAAAAAGACATGGAGGTTCTAAATGAGTCCTTCAAGAAAATGATGATCAAGAACGACCCTAGTACAAAGGCAATATTTGACAAATACCCCGCCTATAGTCCAATTACACGATTACCCGGTCCAAATTTTTGGGCACCATTACCGGAAGGAGATTTACCCTCAACAGAGCAATTATTGGCCGCTGGTTGGGGATACCTTACAATTGAGCCCGCAAGTATTCAAGCCGATAATTCAGCTGGACTAACAAGTGGAATTATTGGTCTTGTAAATAAAGGTCAACCACGTTCCCCAGAAGATTGGGGCTCATTACGTGCTTGGTCATGGGGAGCAGCAAGAGCTCTGGATTACTTGGAAACCGACTCACTGGTAGATGCAACAAAAGTAGGGATAGAAGGTGTTTCCAGATATGGAAAGGCAGCTTTGGTAACTTTAGCTTTTGAAGAACGATTCGCAATTGGCCTAATTGGCTCATCAGGAAAAGGAGGGTCAACTTTGCACAGAAGAGTTTTTGGAGAAGCAGTAGAAAGCCTTACCGGAACTGGAGAAAGTCATTGGATGGCCGGCAACTATATAAAATATGGAACAGAAAAATCTTCTTTTGGTAAAATGACAGGCTGTGATTTACCAGTAGATTCACATCAACTAATTGCACTTTGTGCGCCACGCCCCACTTTTATAAGCTATGGTATCCCAGAAGAAGGCGATGCAAAATGGTTGGACCAAAAGGGAAGTTATATGGCAACCATAGCGGCTGGTGAGGCATTTAAGCTATTGGGAGCCAAAGACCTTGGGGTTTCCAATGATTATTTAAAGGAAGAAATGCCCCCATATAATACAGATATGCTCGAGGGTGAATTGGCATGGCGCCAACATGACGGAGGGCATACAGATTGGCCCAACATGAAACATTTTATTCCTTGGGCAAATAGGGTTTTAGGGTATGAGAAATAGAATGAAGATTTGCTTCGCGGGTTTGGCCCTTCTTCTTTATATTTCCGGAATTCAAGGTCAAATAAGGGACACTTTATACCTATGGCCCAATAAGGTTCCAAATGAAATCAGTTCAAAACAAAGACCTGTACAATATCCAGATACGAGCAGGGCGGTTATTAGAATTACCGAAATTACGAATCCTTCTTTAACAGTTTTTAAGCCAAAAAAAGAGATTTCAAACGGTATCTCCATAATTATTGCGCCCGGTGGGGGATATAGATATCTGGCCATCAACATAGAAGGGTATGAAGTTGCAGAATGGCTAAACATGCTCGGTTTTACAGCTTTTGTCCTGGAATATAGAACGCCAGATAATAAGCTGGGTGCACTAAATGACATGCAACGAGCAATTCGTTTGGTACGAAACAAATCAAAATCATTGGGGTTAAATCCCAATAAAATAGGAACAATGGGCTTTTCTGCCGGGGGCCATTTGGCAATGCTGTCCAGCTCAAATTTCAAAAAGTCTTCTTATGAGCATTCTGATGATATAGATAAAATATCATCTCGCCCCGATTTTTCAATATTAATGTATCCGGCTTACTTAGATCAAGGGGAAAACAATTCACTATCTGATCCTATAGACCTTAATGAGGATATGCCCCCTCTTTTTATTTTTGGAACCTTGGACGACCCCTTATCCAATGGTTTTTTGGTTTTGGCAAAAGCCTTAAAGAAAAAAAATATCCCTTTTGAAATGCACTTATTGCCTCAAGGTGGTCATGGTTATGGTATGCGGAAAGGAAATCCTGCAGCTGAAGAATGGCCAAATTATTTAAAAAAATGGTTGGTAAAGATTTTCAACTAATATCTATTTTAAGCCATAAATAGTAATAGGACCATCATTGTTTGCCATTAAAAAGTAGTCCTGCCCAGCTACTTTTATTTTACCCATATCCTTTATATTTCCATAATTATAAAAACTTATATCTATATAAGGGTGTAGATTACCTTTTTCATCACCGAGCAAAATATAGCCTGTATTGGAATCATACCTTATGGTCTCTACTTCGGCCTCAAAAATACTTCCCACTCCAAGAACGTCCATAAACCCATCCTTATTAACATCATCAATAGTAAAGGACATGGTAGGACCCACTTGCGCATTTGTTGGCAGCTCTTCAATTGCAAATGTTCCGTCACCATTATTGTACACATATAAAGAACTAAAAGTATACACTTCCTTATGATAAGAATTCCCTATTTCCTCTTCACCATAAATATCAATCAAACTAGAATTTGCAAATTCCTTATACGTCTGGATTCTTTCACTAATAAAGGCATTTTGCTCTGTTGAACATTCCTTGCCTCTCACTGGAACTAATTTACCATTGTAGACTTTGCTTAAAAGCATATCATAGGTGTCATTATTATCATAGTTATTGCCATATATGTGCAGCGGCTTTTCCTTTGTAGGGTGAAATTTATTATTGTTTCCAAGATTGCCAACCAGATAATCCATATCACCATCCTTGTCCAAATCAACTTCTTTTATAGTGTTCCACCAGCCGTTTGTATCCTTAAATTCTGAAATTATTTTTTTTGAGAAAACTCCATTTGAAAAATCAAATACGGTTATCGGCATCCATTCCCCAACAACGATTAAATCTTTATCTCCATCACTATCATAGTCAGAAAATATTAAGTCGTTCACAATACCCACTTCTAAAAATTCCGGTGCTATGTCTTTGGTAACATCCTTGAACTTTCCGTTGGTATTTTCTAAAAAGTAAGACCTAGGAGCCAAAGGATATTTTCCTGGAACCACATTACCCCCAATTGCCAAGTCCAAATCACCGTCACCATCAAAATCAATGGATTGAACACTTTTGGTACTAGTAACCATTTTAGGCAATCCATAACTTTTTGAAAATGTTCCATCACCCTTGTTCATATACAATCTATCTTGTAAAAGTGAGCTGTTTTCATCTAGTTCATATCCACTACTCGCCACATAAAGGTCTATATCCCCATCAGAATCTGCATCAAAAAAATGTGCGCCTATATCTTCATATTTCTTTTCTGAAACAAATAGGGCTTCACTTACTTTGTCAAACGTTCCATTGTTGGTCTGCACATACATTTCAGCAGGTTGGTTTAATGCCCCCCCAATGAAAAAATCATCCAGTCCATCATTATTGACATCTGCCACCTCAATACAAGGGCCTTGTTGCGACTTTTTTTGTGGCAACAATACTTGGCGTTCAAAATCATTGAAAATGTTTTCCTGATGTTTAAAATCAATCCCTAAATCCTCAGGATTGATTTTCTTATACCCCTGTGGAACTGCTTTCTTCATTTCGCCATCAAACTTAAAATCCTTTTTGTCAAAAACAAGGGTTTGGTTTGGCTCTATATTATCCATTGCCAAAACGGTATTATCAGCCCATATCACTTCTATACGATTGATTAATTCCTCTTCACCAAGGCCAAAATTAAGGGTTGGTGACATAGAAGATTGATACCCTCTGGACAAATAATGTTCTTTGGATTGTTGTATCTCATTTGAGTATACTTTAACCTTTGCTCCAATCGCACCTTTGTTCTTTTCATCACCAATAAGTTTAAGGTTTATGTAATTCCCTACAGAGTTATTTTTATATATTGAAGCTATATCCTCAATATTATTAATAACCAAGTCTAAGTCTCCATCATTGTCCAAATCCGAATATGCAACGCCACTGGAGTTGACCTTCATATCCAATCCCCAATCTTTGGTCTTATTGGTAAAAGTAAGATCTCCATTATTTTTAAAAATATAATTGGCCAATTTTTCAGATGGCATAGAAGATAAAAGATCTTCAACGGTAATATCAGCTCCCAAAGAATCTTGCCTCTTTTTTAAAATTTTTCTGTAGTCTTGATTTCCCAACTCATAAGAAATACCATTGGTCACAACAATGTCTTTATGCCCATCATTATCAAAATCGGCAATAAGAGGTGCCCAACTCCAATCTGTTTTGGAAACTCCCGCGAGTTGCCCAACATCACTAAAAGAACCATTCCCCTTATTAAGGTTTAAGATATTGGACATATATGAATAATGGTACCCCTCATTCACCATTCTCCAAAATCCCTTGGTATTCATACTAGGCATATTTTGTTTGCCCCTTATATGATCCTCTGCGGACATGTCCAGCACCAATAAATCTGGTAAAAAATCATTGTTAATATCAGCATAGTCCGAACCCATACTGGAATAGGAAGTATGTTTTATTCTTTGGTTTATTTGATTGGAGAATGTTCCATTTTTATTATTGATGTATAAATAATCTGGAGTGATGAAATCATTGGCTACATAAACATCTGGCCAACCATCATTATTAAAATCCCCAATTGACGCACTTAAACTGTATTCTTTGTTCATAATACCAGAGGAAAGAGTAACATCCGTAAATTTATTTCCATCATTTCTAAACAAATGATCTGAAGTTTCGGAAAAATATTTCCTATCCTTTCTGTCCTCTAGCGCATTGGCATTCACAAAATCGTTGCGGTGATTTACCAAAAACATATCTACATCCCCATCCTTATCATAATCTAAAAAATAGGATTGAATTGAGAACCCATTATCATCCAAGCCCCATTTTTTGGCTTCTTCTTTAAAAGTGCCATTTCCTTGGTTCACATAAAGTTTGTTTCTACGCAACTTTTCATTTTCCATGGAGGCCGATTTACACACATAAATATCCAGCCAGCCATCATTATTAATATCTATCATAGACGTGCCCGTACTCCAGCCACCCATATCCTCCACTCCAGCAATGATAGTTTCATCCTTAAATTCAAAATCTCCTTGATTTGTGTATAGTTTGTTTGATTGTTGGTTGGAAACCAAATAAATATCATCCAAGCCATCATTGTTTATATCACCTATCGCCACTCCACCACCATTATAGGTATAGGAATAGTTGAGCCCATTAAAGGCAAAATCCTCCTTGACAGTATTCCTAAAATTTATATTCGATTTTGAACTTGAAACTAGTTCAAAGAGCTTGTCCGAGGTAGTTTTTTTCTTTTTTGACTGATTATCCCCACAACCAATGCATATTGCAATGAAAGCTGACAAACACAGAACAGTCTTGATTTTAACAAACTTTTTCATGATACTCAAATATAAAAAAACATCAAACAACTAATCAAAAAAGCCGTCTACTTTCGTAAACGGCTTTAGTTGAAAATTGCTACTAACTCAATTAAAAACTAATTATTTTAATTTACTCACATGGGTCATATTCCACTACAGAAACATCATCCACAAAGAATGTCTGTCCTGTTTCTCCCATATCGAATAACAATCTATATACACCAGATGCAACCGCTGGCACATCTGCTAAAACAAATGAAAAATATGTCCAGTCTTCAGTGATATCCAAATTGTCTGAGTAGAAGAAATCTGAACCATCTCCCCCGTTATATTGTGACATGGAAATTCTAAAGAAACCATCTGGTCCGGAAGCTTTTGCCCAGAAGCTTATTTTATAATCACTTCCTGCTTCCATATCCAGTGGGTCAGAGGCCATTTGTGTATCCCACGGATTAGCGGCAGCACCTGTTGCGGTCAACGAAGCTCCTCCAGAGACAAATTCAGCGGTTGAAACTTCATGGGTTCCATTGAGGGATTCCCAACCTGTAAGACCGTCCTCAAAACCTCCATTAGCATTTAAAGGTGCAGCTGGTGGTTCATATTCTCTAACATTGACAGCATCAACAAAGAATGTCTGTCCTGTTTCCCCCATATCAAATAACAATCTGTATACACCCGACGCAACAGCCGGTACATCGCTCAATACAAATGAAAAATATGTCCAGTCTTCAGGAATATCCAAATTATCTGAATAGAAGAAATCTGAACCGTCCCCTCCGTTATATTGTGACATGGAAATTCTAAAGAAACCGTCGGGTCCCGCGGCTTTTGCCCAGAAACTGATTTCATAATCATTTCCTGCAACCATATCCAATGGGTCAGAGGCCATTTGCGTGTCCCAAGGATTCGCGGCAGCACCTGTTGCGGTTAAAGAACTACTACCACAATAAAATTCAGTAGTAGAAATTTCATGGGTTCCATTGAGGGATTCCCAACCTGTAAGACCATCTTCAAAACTACCATTAGCAAGAATTGAAGGTGCTGTTCCTCCTGCTCCCACTGCTCCTGGAACCAAACCAATATGATCTATCATAAACGCTCCGGTCGAAGCACCCATATCCAAAACTGCTCTATGTTCTGGTAAATCATTTGTAACAGTAAAAGTCCAGCTATATGGTTGCCAAAAATCTTCCAACACTTTGTCCTCTCCGTAAAAATAATCCGCTCCACTTCCATCAAATTGAGAAATTGAGAATCTAAAGAAAGCTCCTTCATCAATTGCCTTGGCCCATAAAACAAGTGTATATTCAGCACCAAATTCCAATTGAACAGGATCAGAAGCAAATTGATTGTCCCAAGGGTTTCCACTTGCTGGGTCAACCCTCATTGATCTTCCACCTCCGTAGGCATCTTCACCAACAACAGCAGTCATTCTATCTCCTCCATTTAATTTTTCCCAACCAGGGAAATCATCTCCGGAGCCATCTTGCATTTCTCCATTGGTCAAAACACTTTCACGTGCCATGAAGCCAGTTGTTGTTGTTGTCTCACCATGAATTGATGATATGCCAATTTCCAAAAATTCATCATCTGCCAAACCACTTGGAACAGTTACAACCAATTCCGTTGGTGAGTTTGAAGTTATGGTAGCTGCAACACCATCTATTGTTACCATTGGGGTATATTCAGAGTTAAAACTTAGTCCCTGAATGACCAAATCTCCTCCTATAGGCACAAAAGCATCAAACTTTTCAATAACTGGTATGGGTCTAAGCAGTACCTCAAATGGTGCAGTAACCCTATAGTTATTGGCCATTGCCAATGTTATTGTATTATTTCCTATTTCAGAATTTTCTGGTACATTAAAAGTTACAATGTCACCATCCAATTGAAATTCAGCTTGTGCATTTCCTACAAATATAAATTGAATCGTATTAAAATTAGTACCTGTTATTGATACTGGATCACCAGGAAAGGCGCTAGTTACATCAAAACTACTTACTGCAACATCTGGTGCAATAAAATCGTCTTCTTCGCAATTGGTCAATCCAAGCCCCATTAAAATAGCTAAGAAACCAATTATTAATTTTTTGTTCGTTTTCATAATATCTAAAAATATATTTTTATTAATAACCAGGGTTTTGTTGGCTTCCTGTTTGGTCAATAAAGGATAATGGGATAGGCCATAACCTGTGTCTATCCTGCACATTTGGAGATGCATCTACATTATGCATTTGAACTCTTTCCACCAAAATGTTATTTCTTTTTAAGAAAGACCAACGATGTCCTTCATGGCCTAGCTCCCTTGCATGCTCTTCAACAATATCTTCAAAAGTGATGTTTGAGAAATTTCCACTTGCATCTCCATATGCTCTTTCTCTTAGCACATTCAGTAGTTGCATAGCTCTTGCCGCATTTCCAGCTTTAAAATGAGCTTCGGCTCCTGAGATAAAAGCATGGGCATATCGGTAAACAATAATGTTTCTCCATCCCTCAGCTTGTGCAACTGTCCTACCCAACGTGCCATCCTCCCAAGTCTTAATGGTGGTTGGTTCCACATATCTCCATTCCCTGCCTTCAGTTGGCCATTGTTCCTGTAAATGATCTAGGGTAACTACATCGCCCAAGTTTACACCATCAGGCAAGTTTTCGGCATCATCAAATATCCATTCCAACTTATGCCACGCAGCTATCCTGCCGTCTGCCTCATCTTTAACATCACCATCATCATTGGTATCGAACAATGTCCAATAATAAGCTGATGGAGATAATCTTGACCAAGGTCTTCCTCCAGTTTCCATTGTTCTGGCAACTCCGTTTACCCTATCATAAAGAGGAACAAATTGTTGGGATTGCCATTGTACCGTCTCTGGAATTGCTGGGTCAAACCCTATTGAAAAGACAACTTCATCGTTAGTTTCTGTGTCACCATCCAAACCAAAAATATTGTCCAATGGCTGTAACAAATATGATGGATCAGCAACAAGCTCATCAGCAGCAGCTGCGGCGGCTGCATTATTGCCCAAATCTAAATTAGCTTCGGTCAATAATATCAATGTCAATCCTCTCGTAGGTCTTTCAATAGGCTCTACAATATTTGGATCAACCTCTGCTCTTGTTCTAATTATGGGTAAGGCTTTGTTCAAATCGGAAAGAATCAAACTGTACACTTCAGATCTTTGACTTTGCTCAGTTTCAAATTGTGGACCATCTTTGTCCAAATCCCTTACATCAATAATAGGAATGTTATCAAATCGGCGAACCAATTCCAAATACAGATACGCTCGCATAGTGTATGCCTGGCCCAAATTATCAGCTCCTGTTTCACCGAGTTCGGCATCTGGCAAATTGCCAAGGGCCGAAATAATGGTGTTGGCAAAAACAATACCATTGTAGTGTCTGTTCCATAAAGACTCTATTTGCTCACTCTGAGCCGAAAAGTTTCCGTCATACGTATTCATTCCAAAGAGACCAGACGCAGGCTCATCAGCTAAATGCGTTCCATTTCTTACAATATCTGTTCCGCACTGCCTGTTAACTGAGACCCTGATATCACTAAAAATACTCTTCAACTCAGTTACAGCGCCTTCCACAATTGCCTGTGCGCCTTTTGCCGTTTGGGCGGCATCAGGACCAGACAAAGAGGTTTCGCGCTCTACTTCTAAAATATTCTTTTCACAGCTTTCAGTTATAACGGCAACCGAAACCAGTGTAATTAATGTTAAAAATTTATTTAATCTTTTCATGACTTTTTTTTTTAAAATGTAAGATTAACACCCAATGACCAGTTTCTTGATATTGGATATTGTCCTATATTGTCTTGTTCAGGAGAATAAGCATTCTTATAATCGGTCCAGTAGTACAAGTTGTTGCCCCTTACAGAAAACCTAACATCATTCAGGAAGGTATTTTCCAAGTGCTTTTTGGGAAAACTATAAGACAAAGAAACATTACGAAGTGCAACAAAACTTGCATCCTCTACATGAATGGAATTTCTAAACTGACCTCCATTGGTCAAATGAGATCCATCACCAACCCGGGGATAATCATTGGTAGGGTTTTCAGGGGTCCAATAATTAATATAAACTGAATTACCTCTTGTTTGATTGTAGGAGCCATAAATTCCGTTAATTCTAGATACTCCTTGAACGGCCTCTAACAATACAGACAGCTCAACATCTTTATAACGGAACACATTGTTAAAACCTCCGTACCAATCTGGTGTAGGGTTCCCTAGAAATGTTCTATCATCAAAATCAATGTTTCCATCACCATTGACATCGGCATATTTGCCATCACCAGGTTGGGGTGTATTGCCAAAATGAGTTACTGCTGGTGTTTCATTCAATTGATACACGCCTTCATATTTAAAACCATAGATCTCTCTGATATCCTGCCCAATGAACCATCCGTTATCAATATCATCATTCGTACCGGACAACGTAGTGTTCAAACTAACAATTTCATTCTTGCTGGTTGCCCAGTTAACCGTAGCTGTCCATCCAAAGTCATCTGTACTAATGACATCAGCCTTCAAAGATGCTTCGATACCTTCATTCTTGGTTTCTCCAATATTGGAAGGATAGAAAGCAAATCCATTGTTAAGTGCTGGGGGAATGTTTTGGAACAAGAGTACATCTGTGGTATTTGTTCTATACACCTCAACAGATCCTGAAATCCTGTTATTAAAAAGTCCATAATCAAGACCGGCATTTAATTGCTTACTGGTCTCCCATTTTATATTCTTGTTACCAGCAACATTATTTTGTCTAAAAGCGGTGGTACCATCTAAAAGTGTCACCAACTGGCTACCTGCCGTTGAGGAGAAAGAAGGAACATTATCATTACCCAATTCTCCATAACTAAATCGGAACTTCAATTGGTTCAAGGCATCGCCACCAAACCACCAGTCTTCTGCATGTGCATTCCATGCCAAGGCAGCTGATGGGAACCAACCTACACGGTTATCCCCTTCGAACTTGGAGGATGTATCTCGACGCAAAGTTAGTGTAAGACTGTACTTTCCACCATAATTATACCCCAATCTACTGGCAAGGTATAATTTCCCCCAATCATCTGATTGAAGTTCAAATCTTTCCATTGCCTGAGGTGCAGAACCTATTCCCATATATCCCAGTTCATCAGAAGCTGTATTTTCCCCGAACATAATACTACGTCTCCACTCAAATTGTTGGAAACCAAAAACAAAGTTGGCATTGATACCATGGTCCCCCCAGTTCTTTTTATAGGTAAGAATGTTATCCAACAAATAGGTTGTTGTCTCTGTATCTTGAATTTCACCTTCACTATTTGCGCCATCTGTAAATTGGCTACTTCTGAATTCACCCGTGAACTCATCACGTTGCTCTACAAAAGAGTTAAGGTTATACGTTAACCCATCTGCCAATTGCATCTCTATATATGGATTGATGTAAATTCGATCTACTTCTCTATCAAAAAGCCCTTCTTTCAATTGATGCAAAGGATTTATGGCAAACCTATCTTCTGTCGTAAACTTGGTAAAGTTCCCGTCTTCATCATATAGGTTGCCGTAGGGTGAAGTTTGTATTGCAGCATTTAAAGTTAAATCCAATTCTATTGCCCTTTGATCGGCTTTTGATTTTGAGAATTGCACCCTTGAACCCATTTTAAACCAATCGTTAACATTTAATTCACCATTAAACCTAAAGGAGTATCTCTTATAATCAGCTCCATCAATTGGTCCTGTTTCATTATACATATTTCCTGCCAAGTAGAAGGTTCCAAGTTCTGAACCGCCCGTAAAGGTAATACCCGCCGTATTTTGAATTCCAGTTCGTGTTACTTGATCGTGCCAATTGATTTCTTTTCCTGCTATGTAGTTTGGATATTCAACCGTGGCATCAAATAGACCTAAAATGGTGGCTGGATTTGGTGCATTGGGATCACCTGCTTTAGAAATATCAATAAACGTTTTGAGCAATTGATCACCTGTCATAACATCGGGGGTTTGTACCAAATCAACAAAACCAGTTGATGTGGTTACCTGAACCCTTGCTCTACCCGCTCTACCACTTTTGGTTGTGATAAGCACTACCCCGTTGGCCCCTGAAGTACCATAAATGGATGCGGAACCAGCATCTTTAAGAATATTGATACTTTCAATATCATCCGTATTAAATTCCGATAAACTTTGATTTACAAGTGGAACTCCATCTACAACTATCAAAGGCGTGTTGTTTTGGTCTATAAGATCACTTCCACTGGTAGAGGCCCCAAGTGAGTTATTGCCCCTAATCTTAAAAGTTGGTGAGGAACCTGGAGTTCCTGAAGTCCTGGTAACTTGGAGTCCAGCCACCTGACCTCTAAGTGATTCCACCACATTGGGAACTGGTACCTTAGCTACTTCCTCAACATCTACGGTGGTAATAGCACCCGTAACGTTGGCTCTTTCCATAGTACCATACCCCACAACAACTACTTCATCTAATAGCTGTGTGTCCTCAATCATTGCTATATTAACGGAACTTCTTCCATTTACAGCAACCTCTTGGGCTACAAAGCCCAAATAACTAAATTGTAACGTGGCATTAGATGGAACCGTAATTGTATAAAGCCCATCAAAATTTGTAGTAGTTCCGGTAGCAGTTCCCTTTACCACAACACTCACCCCAGCCAAAGGAAAGTTTGAATCATCTGTAACCGTTCCGGATACAGAAACATCTTGTGCACTCAATGAATAAGTAAGCACCAAAAAGAAAAACAGAAAGTGCCATTTCCTATTCACAAGAATGTTTCTCATTAAATAATTGGTCATGTTGTTAAGTTTTAAATTTTTTAAGTTAATTTATACAGTTCTAGCAATAGAACTGAGGTATAATTTTCAATGTGATAAATATACATAATTATACAAATTATGCAATCGATTGCGTAAAAAATTTGTAAACCAAACAACATCCTTATGTTATCATGGATGAATTACAAAATACAACTAATTGATATTCAATTATTTAAATGCTTTAAAAAATGCTTTTTCCTAATAAAAAAATAGACTTTATAGATTAAAAGTGAAGTGTTTTTAATAAATAAAGTTGAACTTTTGAGGAATTATTTGTCAATTCTACAAATAAAATAGCCTTATTTTATCTTTTTTGTATTTACTTCAAGTAAATAAATATATAAGAATTAAAATCTAAATATTTAGCTATCTATAGAGCGTAAAATGTCCAACATATTGATGCTTATCCGAGTCGTTGGCATTTACAACATACCAATAATCTCCAGAGGGTAATTCGCTTCCCTCATAAGTTCCATCCCATTTGGCAACCTGGTCTAGAATGGCCACTACCCTACCATAACGGTCGTATATTTTAACATCTACATTTGCAAACATCTCCCTGTTCCTTGGATACCACATATCATTCATATTATCTCCATCCGGTGTAAAATAATTGGGTATATCCAACATACCGGTGAAATTAAATGGCATCATAATAGTAGCAGTACATCCATTTTGATCAATAACAGTAATAGTTACCGTATCATCCATGTTAATGGTGTACACATTATTCTCCCCTGTGGATTCTCCTTGGAAGAAGTATTCATACCCGCCAAAACCGCCCATTGCAGTCGCCGTAATTTCATTTGGACCTGTAACGGTAGCCTCCAAAGTAAGCGGGTCGTAGGCCTCTATCGTAAATTCTACCATCGCGACACATCCATTTTCATGATAAATATATACTGAATGGTCACCAGGTGGTAAATCACCAAACGTTCTATTTGTAGATGCCTCCAAAACATTATCTACATCCAAAGAAAATAAAAGTGATGGCAGTAGGCTGTCATCCATCATTTCAATGGTAACAGTACTATTCGGGAAAATTCCATCACAACCATATTGCACAATCGGTTCCGCGACCAAATCAACTCCAATTCCAACGGGCACAATTACCGTTGTTTCGCATCCTTGTGAATCCCTTACAAATATTACATGAGTCTCCCCTCCACTAATATTGTCTAGAAATAAAGAATCATTTTGCACAAAATCAGCAGCAGCAGCGGAATCTACGCTAGTATAATACGGGGGTGTCCCACCAAAAACCTCTAAAGTAATGGTGCCATCATTATCACCCAAACATGTTTCTGGTGTAGAGCTGGCCACTCCACTTACCAGTGCCATGGGTTCTAATATTTCCAATGTCTGTGTTATGGTACAGCCCAAATCATCCTGGACAATAATTTCATATACTTGAGGGCCTAAATCCGTAAAAGTTTTCCTATTGGGGAATGCTGCGTCATCCCCTTCAAAAAACTCACTTAAGTTTTGAGAAATAGCATATCTAATATTTCCTGTACCTCCACTGGCCTCAATTGTAATTTGCCCATCCATTTCCCCATTACAACTTACCGGGAATGCCTCAACATATTCCAATACCAAAGGTGGTTTTGGATCTATTACAATAGGTGTGGATATTGCAGTACATGCACCACTCTCTGCAAAAACATAATAAGTACCAGGTCCCAAATTCCTAAAAATTCCCGAGGATTGGGCAGTCCTTACCGTATTTGCCGCAACTGGATTAGGTGGTGTATTAGAATTCAACAATGTATATATGTAGTTCCCTATTCCTCCAAATGCCTCTGAGCGAATAATCCCTGTAGCTTCTCCGGCACAGTTTATAGTGGCATTGGTCAAATCCAAGGAAATCACCAAAGGAGCGGCCGCATCCAACGATATTTGATTTGATTTTTCAAATGGACATCCGTTCGAATTTTGAACGTCATACTGGAATGGACCCGGATCCATTGTAATATCTGCCGGAATTTGAACACTAACAACTCCACTGCCAAAAGGTACAAATGGGTCTGTGGTGCCTGCTCTCCTATAAAAATAATCCAATCCAACTTCAGGGTTCGTAACAGTTAGTTCCATAAGCCCTACATCGCCACATCCAGGCGGCTGTAATTCAACCAATTCTGCCACAACCACTTCTGGATCCATCACGGTAATAGGTAATGTGGTATAACTACAGTCCCAACCATCAAATATGGTTATCGTATAGTCTCCTGCGGATAAGTTTGCAAAAATTGGGGTCGTTTGCAATCCACTGGTAGAGCCATCTGCTAATCTATTTAATTGAAATAAGTAATTTCCGGTTCCTTGACCTCCTGAAATAGTATAGGCCTCTATCACTGCATTGTTATCATTGTTACATTGTAACGGAGTTACTACTTGTATGTCTGCATAAATAGGAGTGGGTGGTAACAACTCAATAGTATTAGTGGATATACATCCCAGGGCATCACGGACATTTATAGTATGAATACCACTAGATAAATCTGTAAATACATCATTGGTATCAGGATAATCCTGAATTATGGTTGTACCATCTGGAGCAATAACCTGATACTCATATGCCCCCCAACCTCCATCGCCAGTGGCCTTTATTTCTCCTAAACCAGGCACAGCACAAGTAACTTCGGAGGTCTGCTGTAGGGCAACTGTAAGTTCTCTATCTGGTGACGTTACCGTCGCCACATTACTTACGGCATCACAAAAAGGAGTATCCAATGCTTCTACCCTAACCACTAAATTACCAGCGGGAAGCCCTGTGATTATCTCAGGAGTAGCAATGGGCGCCGTGGTATCAAAAGTACCCGTAACACCTGTTGTGGTTTCCACACCTGCATTGTCCCTTGAGAAAACCTCATAGTTATAGGCACCAACATAATTATTGATTTCTATGTTTATTTCTCCATCATTTCCATTAAAACAGGTTACAGGTCTATTTTCAGCTATTAGGGCTTCTATTGTATTATAATCTGGTACATTTACAATGGGGGTTAAATAATTACAACCTCCCAATCCTAAATCTCTTACTGCAAAAATGTAATCTCCTGGAGTACTTATGTCCCAAGTAACTCTATCTGTTCCCCCTGAACTTCTTGGAGCTTCTGATCCCAAAGGAAGAATTTCTACTTCATAATTTCCTGCCCCTTCATTAACTATGATATCTATTGTACCCGGATTTACACCAACTCCTGTTGCATCACAGGTGATTGGGTTTACATTGAAGCTAAATGTTAAATCCGTTGGTGCATTTATTGTAAATGTATCTGTAATCTCACATCCATTTTGGTCTCTGGCCGTGATGATTATTGCACGATCGGTTCCATTGTCCACAACTTCAAAAACATTGCTTGTTTGGAAATTAGTTCCATCAAAAGCTGCAGTACCATCATCCATACTATACGTGTAAGGAGGAGTACCCGTAGGCGTTCCTGAGCCATCACCATTAGAATCGGTAAAAACAGTTATTAGAGCCGTATTAAATTTATTATTATTAGGGTCACATGAGAATTCTGTATTCGTTGTATTGATTAAAAAATTTGGTGGATTGATTATAATAATATCTCCAGAGCGATATGTACATCCCCTTTCGGAAACCACCTCTGCTTGATAAGTTCCATCCGTTAGACCTGAAAATAATTGCGAAGTTTGTGGTCCGTAAAGAACTGTGCTACCAGAACCGTCATATAGAGTATAGTAAAAAGGTCCATCGACATCAGTTCCCGCCTGTAATTCAATTGTAATACTACCGTCACTTGCGTCATGGCACGTAACATCGTTCTTTGGTGTAGATGAAATTACTGGTGATACAACCAAAGATACAAGGACATCAACATCATCTGTACACAAAGGCAGTGTGTTGGAATCCAAATCCGTTACTACAATGTTATAATCCCCAGGAAACAAACCTGTAAAAAGATTGGAGCTTTGCGGTCCTCCTATATCTATTAGTGTGCCAGCATCCCTTAGTTGATATTCAAAATTACCACTACCTCCTGAAGTGTTTACTGTAATAACCCCATCACCTGCATTACATGTTGGTTCAGAAGTGGCACTGGCCGTAATAGAGAAAAAATCAAACACCTCAGCTACCACGGTATTTGTACATCCATTACCATCTCGCACGATAATAGTATAGGTCCCTGGATTAGGAACTACAAAGTTTGGACTACTTTGAAAACCACCTCCTATATCATATTGAAATGTATCTTCTGGCAATCCTGAGGCTGTGGTCAATGGACTTGTTACATCAACAAAATAGTTGTTTACAGCGATACATTGATTGGTTACATTTACAGTAGGTGTTGGTACCCCTGGTCCTTCTGTAACTGTTACTGTAGTAAAACTGACACATCCACTGGCATCTCTTACATAAAAATCATAATCATCCGGATAGGGCATCCCTATTTCATATGTTGTGATCGAACTAAATACAGTTGGAGCGGGATCACCATTTGGCACATAGGCAAACTCGTAGGGTGCAGTACCGCCATTTGCCCTAACGGTAACAAGAGCCCCTACATTACATGTAGCGGGTATATTACTATCTATAACGACTGTAGGAATATCTTGGGTAATTGTTACCAAGGCACTGGCATCACAACCCGTGTTATCATCATTAACAAGAATTTGATAATTCCCTGCTTGTAAGCCAGTTAAAGTATCACTATATGGCATGGGTTCATTAGTAAAACTAATAGGTCCTCCTACCATAGCCCCTGTATCTGTATTTTGTATTTGAATTGTAAAATCCGAAGGACTCGGTGTAATTCCACTTATTGTATAAGATATTTCACCATTACCACTAGGGTCACACGAGGCAGTGGTGGCCGTTGTGGCAATTGCGATTGGACTCGGTGACACAATTGGATCAATTTGTTCTATATAAGTACATCCCAAAGCATCCTCTACTTCCACAAAATAAGTTATTCCATAAGCTATTTCACCTGAAAAATCATGGGTGTCCGCATCTACATTGGGAGAAACCAAAGGGTTACCAACCAGACCAATCAAGTAGGGTCCCGTACCACCAACAATGTTAACTTCATACGTAAAGAATGGCGTTGTACAATCTGGGGGAGGAACTACATTTACGGGTACCAAATCCAGTTGATTTTGATCTATGGTTACTACATCTCTATCCTCACACCCAGTTGCGTCGGTTGTAACTACAGTATAGGTACCTGGAGCAACATTTAAAAATATTTCGGTTGTACTTGCTGTGGGGCCTATTGAAGTAACAAAAGTGCCGCTAATATCATAAAGTTCATAAGTGTAATTAGCTGTACCGTTAGCAACACCTGTAACATCTATGGAGCCTAAAACTCCAGTGCCAGTACAAATGGCATCCACTGGAACCACGGTGGCATCAACAGCTGTACTTGTCCCAATAGTTGCAGAAAGCAATGGACTTTCACACCCTCTACTATCTCGTACCATAAAATCGGTATACGTACCAGGAGCATAACCTGAAAATACATTTTGTGTAGAATAAGTGGCACCACCATCATTACTAAATTCATAAGGTGGAATACCTTGTGTTGTATCTGCCGTCACCGTTACCACACCACTCGTTGGGTCTGCGCATACAGTATCTTGACCCGTAGCTGTACCCGCAATGGTTTCGGGTGGAGAAATTGTAACAACATTCGTTTCAGTTAAACATCCTCTAAAATCGTATACTTCAAATTGAAAAGTAGTATCGGTAAGAATAGATCCATCATTTGGAATACTATAAACAAAAGAGTTTCCAACTATATTGGTTGTAGTTGTTGTATAAGGAGCTCCGTTGATACTTACTTCATAATAATCATAGCTTCCTGCAGAAGTGTATCCATTACTAATATTGATCTGTATCTGTGCATCTGGACCTCCACAATCCAATTCTTGAATTATTGAAGCATTAGTAGTAATTTCCGGCGCAATGGTTATCACTACATTGTCCCTACAATTGTTGGCATCCCTAACTTCTACATTGTAATTTCCTGGAGTAAGACCATTAAATGAATTGGCTGGCTGCCATAATCCATTGTTAATTCTATATTCAAAGGACCCTGCTCCGCCAGCTGCATTTACAGTAATTGATGATGCATCGACATTGTCAAAACAATAATCGGTAGATGCATCAATAGAAATAGTTGGTGAAGACAAGGGGGTTAATGTGAAACTATCTGTTAAGGTACATCCATTGGCATCGTTCACAGTTATTTGATACGTTCCACCCTGAGACAAACTTGAAAAAGTATTACTATTAGAAGGCCCTAGAGTTGATGCATCTGGTAAAGTCAAAGTATATCTATTACCACCCCATCCTCCAGAGGTATTTATTGTTACACCACCTACATTGCCATTCTGACAATCCATTGGGACAACTGACAAACTATCAATGGCAAATGCCACGGCAGGCTCTTCAATAACCAAAGTAGCTGTATCTGTACAGTTTGTATCTTCATCGGTTACTGAAATAACATAACTTCCTGCGGCTAATCCTGTTAGTGGAATTAAGCCAGCCGTCTGTCCTGTAATCGCCGGTGCTCCATCAATACTATAACTATACGTTCCATTAAATCCATCAACAAGAAAACGACCTTCCCCATCACTATCCCCTACACAGGTAACTCCTCTGGTTGCTTGTGCTTGTGAAGAAATAGAACTAATATCCGTAATTGCAAAGTTTTCATCGTAATAACACCCAACACTATCTGTGACCCTAAAAGTATAAGTTCCCAAACTTAAACTTGTAAAAATATTGCTCGCTCCATTGTTTACCGCACTTGGACCTGGTGCAATAATTTCATAAGTGTAAGGGCCTGTTCCATCGGTTACTGCCAATGTAACGGATACCGTACCTGTTAAACAATCAATATTGGAAATTGTAAAATCTAAATCAGTGGGTTTGTCAAACGGTGCAAAAGTTATAGGAGCCAAAGTTTGAATACATCCATTGGCATCCCTAACCCTAGGTGTATATGTTCCTACTCCCAAATTAGTAAAAACAGATGTTCCACTAAATCCTGCTCCAATACTATATTCATACCCTCCTGCTCCCCCAGACACTCCTGTTATACTAATTTGTCCACCTGTTTCATTGGCACAGGTTGGAGAAACATCTACATTCGCAGTTCCAGATATAGTGGACAAAGTTCCTATTGTAGCGGTATCATTAATATCACAAGAAAAAGCCCCTTGCTGATATCTAATTATAACATTATAGGTATTGGGTGCTAAATTGCTAAAAACATTACTGACTTGGAACGTTGCGCCCCCATTGATGCTGTATGTTAAATTGTATCCGTTGGTATTGGTGACATTCATAGTGATACTGCCATCGTTTGCCCCACCGCAATTTCCATCATTAGGAGTTATTGTATAGGTTGGTTCTGGAATATTTTCTACATCAACCGCTGCTGTGTGTGTACACCCATTGGCATCTTCAACCAAAATTGAATAATTCCCTGCAGACGTTACTGTGAATGTAGTAGAAGATGTATATGTTGAGCTAAAACTAGTCCCACCATCCAAACTAAATCTATATGGAGCAGTTCCACCAGAAGTATTAACGGTTACATCAACTGATGTGGCACCACAACCAAAACTATCTGTTGCTGTGGCAGAAATGTTCAATGGACTAATTCCACCCCCGATAACTATTGGATTTCCGTTGATATCCTGGGTAATGAGTTCGGAACAGTCATTGGTTTCTACCCTTATACTATATGTACCAGAACTAACATTATCAAAAGTATATGCATCGGAACCATTGGGACCAAAAGTATCCACTGTAACCCCGTTTTTAATTAGTCTATAGGTATAAAAACCAGGAACATCAAATACTTGCACATCTATACTTCCCAGTTCACCACTACATAGAATATCATTTGCAACAACTTCCGCTCTAATATCAGAACTAGTAATTGTAACTGTATTGGACGGGAATAAACAAGCAGTTGCAGATACATTCTTTAAACGCACCCAAACCATATAATCGCCAGGGGTGGTAACATCAAAATAAGGAGTATCCTGATAAGGACCTGCTGAATTATTTAAACTATATTCATACCCTGCAGGAACATTGGTAATTTCTACCCTTCCCGGGTTCCCACAAACAATATCTTCTTTCACCACTTGTGGATCCAAAGGGTTTAAAGAAGATTTAAAGTAAAAATATTCTCCTGAATCTACCCTAACCCTAAATTCTCCCCCAGAATTTAAATCATAGGTGGAATTAGTTCCAACAGTATTCCAGGTACAAGATGAATTTGTTGTGGGACAATCTGCAACAACGGAAGTGGCACAACTACCTCCATCCAATTTCTGCCATTGATAAGAACCTCCGCTTTGACTTAAGCTTATAGTACGGATATCACTGGTACCACATAAAAAGAATTTTGCAAGTGTACTACCATCATTTGGACAGGTAACCTCTTCGTTAGCACCAAGTATAATAGTGGTAAACATTGGCATACTAGGAAGGACAAGAGTATTTATTGTTTCTGCAGGGGAAGTTGAGCCCTCAGAATTAGTATTTAATTCGGGAGTACTATTGACCGGTACTGCAACATCCATTACATCCGTAATTTCTGCAAACAGATTATAGCCTTTATTATTTGCTATTGCCGTAGAACATACTATTGATAAAAATATCAACAATATGGCATACAAAAGATGCCGTGTTTTTTTAGGAAGCATAGGTTAAGCCAGTTTTTTTTGTAGAATATAGTTTGATTTGGGATCAGCAATATTCTAGGGTGTAATTATTTATACTTATAAATTCTATTTATATTTAAACAATAATTCCATATTCCTTATTAATAATTCTAACGTATAGAAATGAAAATTAGTGTTGTATGTACCTATTTATTCGTTGTAATGACATCTCTGTCATGTGCTCAACAACAGAAAAATAAAGCTAAAACCCCCGAAAACATTGACTTTGAAGCTGAAATAGTAATAGAAAATCTTTCTGTTCCATGGGGCATGGCTTTTTTACCAGATGGAAGCATTCTGGTTGCCGAACAATCTGGCGAGCTTATTAGCTTTAAAGACGGAAAAAAAACTAGTATTTCCGGTGTTCCAGAAGTATATTTTAGAGGTCAGGGTGGGCTTTTGGATTTGGAGCTGCATCCTGAGTATGAGAACAATGGTTGGATCTATATTTCCTATTCTTCACCAGAAGGAGAAGAAAAAGGTGGAAACACAGCTATTATGCGTGCCAAATTGGAAGGAAATACCTTAGTAAACAAGGAACTTTTGTACAAAGCAACGCCCAATACCACCAAAGGTCAGCATTATGGTTCTAGAATAGAATTTGATAATGATGGATATCTGTTTTTTTCAGCGGGAGAAAGAGGAGAAAGAGATATTAACCCACAAGATATTACCCGTGACAATGGAAAAATATATAGATTGTATGATGATGGCCGCATTCCAGAAGACAACCCGTTTGTAAATGATGAAACTGCCAAGAAAGCAATCTATAGCTATGGTCATAGAAATCCACAAGGACTGGTAAAACATCCTGTAACGGGAGAAATTTGGGATCATGAACATGGCCCAAGAGGAGGCGATGAAATAAATGTGATCAAACCTGGAAAAAACTACGGATGGCCCGTAATAACTTATGGAATTAATTATAGCGGAACTCCTATTACCGATAAAACAGAAATGGAAGGAATGGAGCAACCCATTCACTATTGGGTACCTTCCATTGCTCCTAGTGGTGTTACTTTTGTTACTTCTGACATCTATCCAGAATGGAAAGGGGATTTGTTGGTAGGGTCATTAGCTTTTCAATATTTGGAACGATTGGAAATGAATGGAGAAAAAGTAACCAATAGAACTAAACTTCTAGAGGGTATGGGAAGGGTTCGAAATGTAAGACAAGCACCTGATGGTTATATTTATGTGGCCATAGAAGGAAAAGGCATTTATAAATTAGTTCCCAAATCATAATTCAAACTCAATAATATTACTCTTAAAATATAGCTAAAATACGTATGAAACAATTTCTCTTAGGTTATATCTTGGTTATTGGAATTATTGCCAACTTCTTATTTCAGGACAAGGATTTGGAAGAAAGCATGGTACGAGGAAGCGAAATTTATGCTGATTTCTGTGTTACCTGTCATTTAGATACTGGTAAAGGAGTGGAAGGCGTATTTCCTCCCTTGGCCAATTCCGATTATTTAATGGAAAATAGAGAGAAAAGTATCTTTGGCATTAAGTATGGGCAAACTGGCGATATGGTGGTCAATGGGGTCACTTATAGCAACACCATGGTGTCGCCCGGGCTGGAAGATGAAGAGATAGCCGATGTAATGAACTATATTCTAAATACTTGGGGAAATAAAAGTGACAAAATAGTTACGACAGAAGAAGTGACTGCAATCAAAAAATAGTCTTTAACTATTTTAGTGCATCAATTGCCTTTTTAACTGAACCATATTTTATAAGAGCAGCTTCGGCATCTTCATAATTTAACTGAAGTTCCTCAATTAAATAGCGAGTTCCCCTGTCAACCAATTTATTGTTGGTCAATTGCATATTTACCATTTTGTTTCCTTTTACCCTACCAATTTTAATCATCAGGGTGGTGGAAATCATATTCAATGCCAACTTTTGGGAAGTCCCACTCTTCATACGCGTACTACCGGTAAGAAATTCTGGGCCAACATTGATTTCAATGGGAATGTCAACTGCTTGTGACAAGGGAGAACCAGGATTGTTTGTAATGCAGGCCGTTAACAACCCTTTCTTTTTAGCTTCTTGTACGCCTCCAATCACATAAGGAGTTGTTCCAGAAGCAGCAATCCCTACCACAACATCATTTTCGGATATGTTGTGAGCCAATAAATCCTTCCAAGCCTGTTCCTTATTGTCCTCTGCATTCTCAACAGCCTTTCTAATGGCTGAATCTCCCCCGGCAATCAAACCAATGACCCTGTCAAATGGCATTCCAAAAGTAGGTGGGATTTCAGAAGCATCCAAAATTCCCAATCGGCCACTGGTACCCGCTCCTATATAAAAAAGACGGCCTCCTTTATTGAATCTTTCTGCCAATCCATCAACCAATGTAGAAATTTGTGGAATTGTTAAAGCAACGGCTTTAGCCACTTTTTCATCTTCCTTGTTCATATTTTGAAGAATAGAAAGGGTATCCATTTTTTCCAAATCATTGTGATTAGAAGCTTCTTCGGTTATTTTTTTAAAATTGGTCATGTAGGCTTATAAAAGTTGAATATTTTGGTTTTTTAATGATTTTAATAGTATATCATCTGCATCTAACTCCGTAATAATAGTATCTATTGCACTTACATCACATGTTTTGTATCGATGTTGGGAATTCAACTTCTCGGATATAGATAGAAGTATTGTTTTCTTGGAAGCATTGATCACTGCTTTTTTTACCTGAACTATATCATAATCGAATTCTGTTAGCCCAAATACCGGATCCACATAACCAGTACCAATGAAACCGTAATCCACTTTTATATTGGATAGGTTGTGCACGGCATTGGCACCAATACTAATTTGGGCATCCTTGGACAACTGGCCTCCAATAAAAATAACCTCTACCTTAGGCTTCTTTAATAATTCCAATGCCACTGGCAAGCTCAATGTAAAGCAAGTAAGTGAAAGTTGGTCCGGCAATTGCGTTGCCAACTCTACACATGTGGTTCCCCCATCAATAAGAATGACATTGTCATTTTTTAACAGCTTTATGGCTTTTTTTGCAATGGCAACTTTATCCTCCAATCTATAAATATTGGCGTTCCTTACACTATTATTTATAAAGCCAAGAGCTATAGCTCCTCCATGCACTTTTCTAAGTTTATTTTCAGCATCCAATTCTTTCACATCCCTTCGAATGGTATCTATGGACACATCCAAATTTTCGGCTATATCCGTGAGCAGCACCCTATTGTGCAGTGCCACTTCATTTAATATAGTTTTATGCCTTTCTTCCTTAAGCATTTAATTCAGTTTTATTCAATAAAACAAAGATAACAAAATAATTTAGTTGCCGTTTTATGCTATTTTAATGTTAACATCGTGTTATTTAATGCAAAATATTGCATTAAATAACAGCAAAAAACAGCATATATTAAATAATTTGCATACTTTTGCCGTAACAAACAACATAAATGTCCACTATGTCCACAACAACTCTAAATCAAACAAACGATCTGTTCCAATTAAAGGAATATGATGAATCCCACAAGTTTGAAAAAATAGCTACAGAAATCTATGATGATTCTGATAAAGCATCACTCTATGTGGCCCAGGAAATATCAAAGCTTATTGTTCTAAGACAACAACAGAATAAAAATGTTGTATTGGGATTGGCAACAGGCTCTACCCCTACCAAAGTATATGACTTTTTGGTAAAATTCCATAAAGAAGGTCTTAGCTTTAAAAACGTTATCACATTCAACTTAGATGAATATTACCCTATGGAACCAGATTCCATCCACAGTTATGTTCGCTTTATGAATGAACATCTTTTTGACCACATTGATGTTGACAAAAAGAACATTCATATTCCCGATGGAACAGTTAATAAAGATAACATTAGAGAGTTCTGTGATAATTATGAGAAAAAAATAGTTGAGGCTGGTGGAATCGATATTCAAATATTGGGAATTGGTAGAACAGGACATATTGGATTTAACGAACCTGGCTCTTCTATTACCAGTAAAACAAGAATCATTAGATTGGACCGAGTAACGCGTTTGGATGCCGCGAGTGACTTCTTTGGTGAAGAAAATGTGCCCACTAAAGCCATCACTATGGGTGTTGGAACCATTATGAATGCAAGAAAAGTAATTCTAATGGCATGGGGAGAGGGAAAAGCCAATATCATAAAAGAGTCGGTTGAAGGAAAAATAAAAGAATCCATCCCTGCGACCTTTTTACAGGAACATCCCAACTGTGATTTCATTCTGGACCAGGCAGCTGCTTCGTCACTTACAAGAATTAGCACGCCTTGGTTGGTAAGCGAATGTCTATGGACAGACAAACTGATTAAAAAAGCAACTATTTGGCTTTCAGAAAAACTGAACAAAGCCATCCTTAAATTGACCAATGAGGATTATAACGAATATGGTATGGGGAATTTGGTCGCCGAAATAGGTTCTGCGGAACATATTAATTTAAAGGTTTTTAACCAACTACAACATACTATTACCGGATGGCCCGGAGGAAAACCCAATGCCGATGATACCAACAGACCAGAAAGAGCAAATCCAGCAAAGAAAACATCATTGATTTTTAGCCCACACCCAGATGACGATGTCATTTCCATGGGAGGCACGCTACTGCGATTGGTAGACCAAGGACACAATGTGCATGTAGCCTATCAAACTTCTGGGAACATTGCCGTGTTTGATGATGAAGTCATCCGTTTTATGGAATTTGCCCGGGAAGCCCAAAAAGACAACCCAGAAATTCAGGCTCAAGTTAAAAAAGTACGTGAGTTCTTAAAGAACAAAAGACCAGGGCAGGTAGATAGCCATGAAATTCAACAGTTTAAAGGATTGATTAGAAAAGGAGAAGCTTTGGCCGCATGTAGATATTGTGGGGTGAAGGAGGAAAATGCACACTTTCAAAACCTACCCTTCTATGAGACGGGAACGGTAAAGAAAAAACCGTATTCGGATGCGGATATCCAAATCACCTATGACTTGTTGAACAAAGTAAAGCCACATCAAATTTTTGCTGCGGGTGACCTTTCTGACCCACATGGAACGCACCGAGTATGTTTACAAGTAATATACAAAGCCTTGGAGCGATTGGTGGAAGATGGTGCCGAATGGTTAAAAGATTGCTATGTATGGCTTTACCGTGGCGCTTGGCAGGAATGGGACATTTCCGATATGGAAATGACCATCCCAATTGGTCCAAAAGATATGGCCAGAAAGAAAAATGCCATATTTAAGCACCAATCACAAAAAGATGCCGCCATGTTTCCAGGAAATGATGAACGTGAATTTTGGCAACGTGCAGAGCAACGTAATAAAGAAACGGCAAGAAAATACAATGCCCTAGGATTGGCAGAGTATGAGGCTATGGAAGGATTTGTTCGTTACAAATTCAATTAATCTTATTCCTAAATAATTTAAAAGGCATATTTTTAAAGAAAATATGCCTTTTTTGTTCAACAAGAATTCCTAAATGATAAAAAAAGATAAATGGGCCTGGGCTTGGGTGCCAGTCTTGTATTTTACCCAGGGTATGCCTTATGTCCTCATAGTAATGGTCTCCGTTATTATGTACAAAAGACTTGGAATAAGCAATGCAGATATAGGGCTGTACACCAGTTGGCTCTATTTACCTTGGGTGTTAAAACCTTTATGGAGTCCGTTTGTAGATTTAAAAAGTACCAAAAGAAACTGGTTTTTGGGCATGCAATTGCTCATTTCCATAGCACTTTTAGGCGTTGGTCTTTCCTTGCCCACCAATTCATTTTTCATTACTTCTTTGGCCTGTTTTTGGATGGCCGCCTTTGCATCGGCTACCAATGATATAGCATCAGACGGGTATTATATGCTCGGCCTAACAGAAAAAAAACAATCCTTTTTTGTGGGCATGCGCAGTACTTTTTACCGCCTGGCCATGGTTACAGGAGAAGGGCTGATTGTGATTGTTGCCGGGTTTTTGGAAAATAAATACGGGGACAATACCAAGGCATGGTCACTCACCATGGTCTGCACGGCATTTTTAATGCTGATTCTTACGGTTTCCAACTTCTTTATAACCCCAAAATTTGAATCCTCACAAGAGATAGCAAAGAACAAACCAAAAGGGTTTGGAGATGTGTTCCTTTCCTTTTTTAACAAACCGGGAATTGGTATTGCCTTGGCCTTTATCTTATGCTACCGTTTGGGGGAATCACAATTGGTAAAAATGGCCGCCCCTTTTATGTTGGATGAAACCGCAAAAGGTGGATTGGGATACTCAACGGAAAAGATAGGAACCATTTTTGGCACCGTTGGGGTTATTATGCTCTCTATTGGGGGAATTTTAGGAGGGATTTTGATTTCTAGGGACGGACTAAAAAAATGGATGTTACCCATGATACTTTCCCTCAATATCCCCAATATTCTATATGCCCTTTTGGCCTTCACCAAAACCACCAATATTGTTGCTGTGACGGCAACCGTCATCTTTGAAAAATTTGGCTACGGCTTTGGCTTTGCGGCCTTTCTTATGTACCTCATCTATATTGCCGATGGAAAATCCAAAACTTCCCATTATGCCATCGCAACAGGTTTTATGGCCTTGGGTATGATGATACCGGGAATGGTAAGTGGCTACATTCAAGAATGGTTAGGATATTCAGGTTTTTTTATTTGGGTGGTGATTGCTGCCCTACCCGCCATTTTTCTTTTAAAATACATTACCTACCCTGCCGATTTTGGTAAAAAATCCAAGCCCGAAAATGAGTAAGTCCCTTCCCTATTCCAAAGCAAAAGATATCTTAAACTTAAAGGAAAAAGTGGGGCAGTTTTTTATGCCCGCAGCTTTCATCAACGATACAGAAGAAGAGGTCCAGTTCATAGAAAATCTCATCCAAGAGCACCATATTGGCGGACTTTGCTTTTTTCATAGCCGTGCTAGTGCCGCTACCAATTTTGAAGGCAAAAAAACAGTGGTTTACAATGAACAAAGTTTTGACACCTTAAAGAGACTTATAAATAGATACCAGAAAGTATCCAAGCACCCCTTATTGATAAGTATTGATGCCGAATGGGGTTTGGCGATGCGGATTGAAAACACCCCACAATACCCCTATGCCATAACATTGGGGGCCATCCAAAACAATACAGATTTACTGTATGAGGTAGGAAAAAACATTGCTAAAGATTGTAAGTTGATAGGCATCCATTGGAACCTCTCCCCTGTTGTAGACATTAACAACAATCCCTTGAATCCCGTTATAGGATATCGTTCTTTTGGTGAATATAAAAACAAAGTGGTAGAGAAGGCCAGAGCCTTTATTTCAGGAACAAAAAGCGAAGGTGTTTTAACTTCCATTAAGCATTTTCCAGGGCATGGCGATACGGGGACCGATTCCCATTTGGGACTTCCCGTGATTGAAAAATCCATAGAAGAACTCTGGGATAATGAATTGTTTCCTTTTAGGGAACTCATTAATGAAGAAGAGGTGGATTCTGTTATGGTAGGTCATTTGGCTGTTCCTGCATTGAGCCAAGGCAAGAAAGTACCTGCTACCATTTCCAAGGACATTATCACAGGAGTTTTACGAACCAAACTGGGCTTTAAGGGAGTTGTTATTACCGATGCCCTAAATATGCACAGCGTTTCCAAAATGTTTCCTATAAAAGGGGAATTGGAATGGGCAGCTTTTGATGCTGGAAATGACCTGCTCTGCTTTACCGAAAATGTTCCAGAAGGAATTGAAACCATCCAAAAAAAAGCTACCCAAACTACTATTGAGGAAGCTTTTGAACGCGTGTGGAAACTCAAGCAAAAAGCCTTTTCCAATCCTTTGCCCACCTGTCAGGAATTAACAACACCAGAAACCCTAAACAAAAAGTTGGCAGAGAATAGTCTTACCCTTTTTCAAGGTAGTGAAGAGGCCCTCTCCGATTTTAAAAAAGAAGGGTTCCTTAAAGTAGCTTTAGGAAAAGAAGTGGAAAATCATTTTTTTAGATTAATTACAGATGAAACCCTGCATACCAACAATGTTTTAGTGGCATTGTTTCCTCCCAAAATAAAACCCAAGGATAATTTTGAAATTCCAGAACCTGACCTAAAAAAATTAAAAGAACTATTGGATACCAAAAATGTGGTGCTTTATCTTTTTGGAAATCCCTATGTGCTAAATATTCTTAATTATAAGAAAGCCAAAGTAGTCGTGATTGCCTACCAAGATTTTAAAGTTTTTCAGGAAAATGCCGCCTACCATTTTTTGGATAAAATAGTAGCAAAAGGAGAATTACCAGTAACCATACACTCATAACATGAAAATGCACAAGGTTTTAGGGTTAATGTCGGGTACCTCGTTAGATGGGTTGGATCTTGCCTATTGCAATATTTGGGAAAGCAACAACAAATGGCACTTCTCCATAGCGGACACCCATAGTGTCTCTTATGATGCCGCCATGCGTTCCAAATTAAAGAATGCCATTACTTTACCAGCCGAAGAACTCTTTGTCCTTAATAACTCTTATGGCACTTGGTTGGGAGAACAGGCCAAAGCCTTTATAAATCAAAAAAAAATGGAGGTAGATTTTATTTCCAGTCATGGACATACCGTACACCACCGACCCGAAAAGGGCCTTACCTACCAAATGGGCTCTGGACAGCATTTGGCCAATGCAAGCGGACATACCACCATTTGTGATTTTAGGACCAATGATGTGGCATTGGGAGGTCAGGGAGCACCTTTAGTACCTATTGGGGACAGGATTTTCTTTGGCGATTATGATTTTTGCCTGAATCTGGGTGGCATTAGTAACATTTCCTTTGAGCATAACGGAAAACGGGTAGCCTATGACATTGGGCTTGCCAATATGGTCTTGAACTATATTACCCAAAAAATAGATTTGGCGTACGACAAAGATGGTGCGCTAGCAAAAACTGGCTCTCTAAATATTGATTTGTTACATAGACTAAATGCGTTGGACTATTACAAACTGCCCTTTCCAAAATCTACGGGCTATGAATGGTTTATGGAAAAAGTAGTGCCATTAGTAGAAGGAACGGAAGACAGTATAGAAAACTTGTTACATACCTGTATTCATCATATATGTGAACAACTGGCCATACAGGTAAAAGAGCATACCTATAAAAAAAGTACACTCTGGGTTACTGGGGGTGGGGCTTTAAATGGTTTTTTAATACAAACACTACAGGAAAAATTGGGTGCTGATGTACAGGTAATAAAGCCTCCGCCTACCCTTATAGAGTTTAAGGAAGCCTTGGTTTTTGCTCTAATGGGTGTATTGCGAATGGAAAGAAAAACCAATGTATTATGCTCGGTTACGGGTGCCAAAAGGGATTCTAGTAGTGGGGTGAAGTTTTTACCTCATTAAATTGTGCATAACTTTTAAATGATTTGAACATACATAACTTTATTCGATAACTATTTTAGTTATTAAATACTAAGAACACCATGGTAGATTTCACACCTCTTAATAATTTATCAGTCCATTTAGACCGTCTTGTAAAAGGCCGTTTATGGTTTAAGGTAATTATTGGCCTAGTTTTAGGAGGAGCCGTGGGAGTTCTACTTAATCCATCTACGGAAATAGTTCCAGAAAATATTAGTTTGATACTGGCCGATTGGCTTGACTTGCCTGGTCAAATTTTCATGCGACTGGTTCAAATGATCATGATCCCATTGATTTTTACATCAATCATAACAGGTATTGTTAGTAATACATCCGAGAATCTTAAAACCTTTGGTCTTAAGCTATTACTCTATTTCATTCTCACCACTGCTGTTGCCATTCTCATAGGTCTGGTCATAACACTTATCCTAAAACCCGGTCAATATATTTTTTCTCTTGGTGGATTTCCAAATAATGGTGAAAACAAAATAGTAGCTAATGACCAAACAAACCTTATTGAGAATATTCCAAGTGCTATATCCAACCTAATCCCCAATAATCCACTGGAATCCATATTAACAGGAGAAATGTTGGGTGTGGTAATTTTTACCATAATAATCGGTGTGGCAATAACTCAACTAAGGCAAAACACGGCAGAACCCATAATTCGTTTTTCAGAAGCAATTCAGAAGATTTGTATGATTGTAGTGTCATGGGCCATGAGGCTTGTGCCTTATGCTGTTTTTGGTTTAATAGCCGCTTTGTTATCTAGAACAGGCGTTGAAATATTTCTTGGCTTAGGATACTATATGGCAGTTGTCATATTAGGTCTAACCATATTAATGGCATTCTACTTAGCATTGGTTTTGGTCATTGCCAAGAAAAGTCCTCTTAACTTCTTGGTGGCAATCCGAGAACCACAATTATTGGCATTTTCTACGGCTAGCTCTGCAGCCGTTATGCCGTTATCTATGAAAACAGCAGATGAAAAATTAGACGTATCCTCCAACATCAGTGATTTTGTAATACCAATTGGAGCTACAATCAACATGGATGGAACGGCTTTATTCCAATGTGTGACTACCTTATTCATGGCACAAGCATATGGAATGGAACTATCCATTTTAAACCTCTTATTAATTACCTTTACTGTTGTGGCTGCTTCTATAGGAACGCCAGCTATTCCAGGAGGTGGGGTGATTATTCTGGCATCTGTGCTACAGAGTGCAGGAATTCCAATTGATGGCCTTATAGTTATTATTGGCATAGACCGTATTTTAGGTATGTTTAGAACTGCTGTTAATATTACCGGAGATCTTACTGCTTGCATAATTTTTAATAAATTCTACAAAGGGTCAAACAAGAATTTAAAACTTTCATCAACAAAATCTTATTAGACTATTAACCATAGTAGCAATGTCCACGTTCACTCTAAGTTTGCTTTTCCCAATCCATAGACTATGCCCTTCAAGGGCGGTACATCATAATAACCTCTGCCCCAGCCCACCACTAGATTCTGGTTTATGGGAATAAGATTGTTGGTAGGATTAAAACCTATTCATCCAAAACCGGAGATGAAAATAGCAAATCATGCATGGCATACATCCGCACCCACCAATTTTTCTTTTCCTTCTGGAATATATGTGCAGACCATTAAACATAACACTATACTCGTTTTATACCCTTTTTAAGTATCTTAGTTTTACCAACTATCAGATTAAAACAAATTGAAAAACATGAACCATAAGGTAGATATCTATTTGGAAGAGGGTTGTGGACGTTGTTCCCTATATAGGACTCCAGAATGCAAGGTCCATACCTGGCAGGAAGAGTTAAAATTATTGAGAAAAATCGTTCTTGATTGTGGCCTACAAGAAGAATATAAATGGTCCCAACCATGCTATACCTATAAGAATGGCAACATTCTTTTGGTCACGGCTTTTAAGGAATACGCCACTATTGCATTTTTTAAAGGCTCCCTACTCAAAGATTCCCATGACATCCTCACAGCACCCGGAGAAAATTCGCAAGCTGTGAGACAAGCAAGATTTACCAATGTTAAGGATATAATTAAAATAGAGCCAATTTTAAAATCTTACATTTATGAAGCTCTTGAAGTGGAAAAGTCTGGTTTAAAAGTAACGTTCAAAAAAAATCCAGAACCCTTACCAGAAGAACTAGAGGGCAAATTTTCTGAATTACCTGAATTTAAATCTGCTTTTGAGGCCCTAACACCGGGTCGGAAGCGTGGATATATCCTTCACTTTTCCCAACCTAAACAATCAAAAACAAGGGAATCCAGAATTGAAAAAAACATCGAAAGAATTCTGAATGGCAAAGGATTTCATGATAGGTGAATTAAATATAAAAAGAACTTTGTTGACACCCCACCCCAACTTCCAATAGTTATTCTCAAGCCAAATATCTATTTTTGCCAAAAAAACAGACAAGCATGTTAGTTATTGGAATTGCTGGAGGCACAGGTTGTGGAAAAACCACTGTGGTTAACCAGATTGTGGAAGAGTTACCGGAAAATGAAGTGGCCATAATTTCACAAGATTCGTATTACAAGGATCTTGCCCACATGACCAAAGAAGAGAGAGGTGCCGTTAATTTTGACCACCCAAACTCCATAGATTTTGATTTGCTTATTTCACACTTAATTGAGCTAAAAAAAGGCAATTCCATTCAAAAACCCGTATATTCTTTTGTGGAGGAGACCCGTATGTCGGAAACGGAGACGGTACACCCCAGAAAAGTAATTATTGTAGAAGGTATTTTAGTGCTAAGCAATCCAAAATTACGGGAGCTTTTTGATATGAAAATTTTTGTCCATGCAGATTCTGATGAACGTCTTATCCGTAGATTACAACGAGATACAAGAGAGCGTGGACATAATTTGGAAAAGGTTTTATACCGTTACCAAACAGCTGTAAAACCCATGCACAATGAATTTATTGAACCCTCCAAAGAGTTTGCGGACATTATTATTCCCAACAATCATTACAACACAGTGGCAGTAGGTATGGTACGTACCATTATTAATGAAAAACTGAATTAAAAATGGGTTGGAAGGAACTTAAAAAGAAAAAGTGGTTTGGATGGGCCACCAATCTATATATTCTTGTTTTGACCATTTTTGTGGTGTGGATGGTTTTTTTTGACACTAATTCTCTTTTTATTCACTTAGAGCTAAAAAAAGAAATCAAAAAACTGGAAAAACAACAGGAATTTTTGAAAAACGAAATTGAAAAGGACAAAAAAATAATGGAAACCTTGTCCGACCCGGAAGAGTTGGAAAAATTTGCAAGGGAACAATACTACCTTAAAAAAAAGAACGAGGAAATTTACTTAATTGAATACGAGGACAGTCTGAAAAATAAAAAAAATGAGTAAAAATGGGCTGTTTGATGATTTTCCTGAAGTTTCTGCAAAACAGTGGAAACAAAAAATTCAGGTTGACCTCAACGGGGCCGATTACAATGACATGTTGGTTTGGGAATCTCCAGAAGGTATAAAAGTAAAGCCCTTTTACCATACCGAAGATTTAAAGGAAGATTCTCTTTTACCTACTTCGCCAGAAAAATGGAACATTGCCCAAGCAATTTATGCAGGAAATGCCAAATTAGCCAATAAAAAAGCACTAAATGCCATAGAACGCGGGGCTGAAAGTATAATTTTCACCATTCCATCCGAAGATATTTCTATTTATGAACTTTTAAACCAAATAAATGCTTCGGTAACTTCTATCTATTTTGATTTTAAGTTCTTATCGCTCCGCTTCGTAAAAAATGTTTTAGAGGCTACAAAAAACAATGGCAACGTTTTTTTGAATATGGATATCATAGGAAATTTGGCTAAAAGCGGTAATTGGTATTATAACCTAAAAAAAGACCATGATTTACTTGGAGAAATCATTCGCCTAAACCATAAAAACACAGTATGTGTTGATGTTTCTCTATACCAAAATGCCGGAGCCACAATAGTACAACAATTGGCTTATGCCTTGGCGCACGGCAATGAATACTTAAATCATTTTAGTTCGAGTGAGCGAAGGGACGGGAGATCTATAACAATTACCTTCATAATATCCATGGGCAGCAACTACTTCTTTGAAATAGCTAAGCTTAAGGCCTTGAGGTTGTTATGGGCTACTTTATCCTTAGAATATGGAATGAAATCTGAATGCCATATCTTGGCCATCCCAAGCAAAAGGAACAAAACTCTTTACGATTATAATGTAAATATGCTTCGAACAACCACCGAATGCATGTCCGCTATTTTGGGAGGCACAGATACCGTATGCAATTTGGCATACGATTCCATCTACCACAAAGACAATGAATTTGGAGAGCGAATAGCCAGAAATCAGTTATTACTATTAAAAAATGAAAGCTATTTTAATGATGTTTCCCAAGTAGCTAAAGGTTCTTACTACATAGAAACACTGACCCAACAGTTAGCGGAAAAAGCTCTGGAATTATTTAAAAACATAGAAGCTGGAGGTGGATTTATGCACCAGTTAAAAAACCATACTATTCAGCAAAAAATAAAAGAAAGCGCCCAAAAGGAGCAAGAAAAATTCAATGCCCAAGAAGAAGTTTTGGTTGGCACTAACAAATACCAAAACAAAGATGAACACATGAGGGATGATTTGGAACTATATCCATTTGTAAAAATAGTTCCTAGAAAAACATTATTGGAGCCCATAATTGAGAAGCGCCTAGCGGAAGAGATGGAACAAAAAAGGTTGAAGAATGAGTAGAAAAGACTTTCAACATATTAAACTACTATCTTCCCGAAGAAATAATAAATCTGAAGTTTACAACTTTGCAGCTGGTATATCCCCCTTTTTGCGAGGCCCATACTCTACCATGTATGTTCGCAGACCATGGACCATTCGTCAATATGCTGGGTTTTCAACTGCCGAGGAAAGCAATGCCTTTTACAGAAGGAATTTGGCTGGAGGTCAAAAAGGGCTATCCGTTGCTTTTGACCTTCCCACCCATAGAGGCTATGATAGCGACCATGATCGAGTTCTGGGTGATGTTGGCAAAGCAGGTGTAGCTATAGATTCTGTTGAGGATATGAAAATTTTGTTTGATGGAATTCCATTGGATAAAATGTCGGTTTCAATGACCATGAATGGTGCGGTACTGCCCATTATGGCCTTTTATATTGTAGCTGCAGAAGAACAGGGTGTGCCTCCAGAACAATTAATGGGTACCATACAAAATGATATTTTAAAGGAGTTCATGGTAAGAAATACCTATATCTATCCCCCTACCCCTTCCATGCAACTGGTAGCAGATATTTTTGAATATACCAGCAAGAAAATGCCAAAATTCAATAGCATCAGTATTTCTGGTTATCACATGCACGAGGCTGGCGCACCTGCGGCCTTGGAACTTGCCTATACACTTGCAGATGGTATTGAATATATAAGGACTGGCCTCAAGGCCGGACTTAAAATTGATGAGTTTGCCCCTAGACTTTCATTCTTTTGGGGCATTGGCATGAGCCACTTTACTGAAATTGCCAAAATGAGGGCTGCAAGAATGCTATGGGCAAAATTGGTAAAGGAGTTTAATCCAAAAAATGAAAAATCCCTAATGCTGCGCACCCACTGCCAGACCAGTGGTTGGAGTCTTACTGAACAAGACCCTTTTAACAATGTGGCCAGAACCACTATTGAAGCAATGTCCGCTATTTTTGGTGGCACTCAAAGCCTACATACCAATGCTTTGGATGAAGCCATTGCCTTACCCTCAGATTTCACGGCCAGAATAGCCAGAAACACTCAGATTTACCTTCAGGAAGAAACAAAAATCACTAAAACTGTAGACCCATGGGCAGGTAGCCATGTTGTTGAAAACCTTACAAATAAAATTGCCGAAGAAGCCTGGAAATTAATACAAGAAGTTGAAGAGCTAGGAGGTATGACAAAAGCCATTGAAGTAGGTATTCCAAAAATGAGGATTGAAGGAGCTGCAGCGCAAAAACAAGCCCGAATTGATAGTCAGCAAGAAATTATTGTCGGTGTTAATAAATATCAGCTAGCAGAGGAAGATAATATGCAAATTTTGGAGGTAAACAATCAAGAAGTACGAAAATCGCAAATAGCAAGAATCAATGCGGTAAAGGAAAAAAGAGATACCAAAGTCGTTAAAAACATCTTGGAGAAACTTACGGTGATTGCCAAACAAAAAATGGCGACATCATCTAAAGACCATAACTTTTCCACAGGTACGGATAATTTACTAGCTTTAGCAGTAGAAGCTGCAAGATGTAGGGCAACTCTAGGGGAAATCAGTGGTGCGCTGGAAATGGCTTTTGGCAGGTATAAGGCAAAAACACAATCGGTTACAGGGGTGTATTCAAAAGAAATAAAAAACGATAAAAGCTTTAAAAAAGCGCAGGAATTAGCAGATAAATTTGCTGAAAAAGAAGGCCGTAGACCCCGAATTATGGTAGCCAAAATGGGTCAAGATGGTCACGATAGAGGTGCCAAAGTAATCGCCAGTAGCTATGCTGATATTGGTTTTGATGTGGATATTTCCCCGCTTTTTCAAACCCCGTTGGAAGTAGCAAAACAAGCTGTAGAAAACGATGTGCACGTTCTTGGCATCTCTTCTTTGGCAGGAGGCCATAAAACGTTAATTCCAGAAGTCATAAAAGTACTTAAAAATTATAATCGTGAGGATATTATGGTTGTTGTTGGCGGTGTAATTCCAAAGCAGGACTATAGTTATTTGTTTGATGCTGGAGTGGTTGCTGTTTACGGACCAGGAACAAAAGTTAGTGAAGCTGCCATTCAAATCATTGAGATTTTGCTGGATTGACCCCCGTCACAGCATTCATAGCTATAACTTTAACTCACTTTAACGTTAGATGAACTAGTTATTCACTTTCTGTTAACAAAATTCATTTTTTAACACCATAAATAATCGTATTTTTAACCCCTAACTTACTAGACTAATGGGCAAGATTATTGCTATTGCAAACCAAAAAGGTGGGGTTGGAAAAACCACCACTACAGTTAACCTTGCTGCCTCGCTTGGTGTACTGGAAAAAAAGGTGTTATTGATTGATGCAGACCCCCAAGCCAATGCAACATCAGGTTTAGGAATTGATGTGGATGGAATTGAACTGGGCACATACCAATTATTGGAGCATACCAAAAATGCCGAGGAAACTATAATTCCTACGACCTCCCCCAATGTAGATTTAATTCCCGCACACATAGACCTTGTGGCGATTGAAATTGAATTGGTGGACAAAGACAATAGGGAGTATATGCTAAAAGGTGCCATTGGCCATCTTAGAGAAAAGTACGATTATATTTTAATTGATTGTGCGCCTTCTTTGGGATTGTTAACGCTAAATGCCCTTACCGCGGCAGATTCAGTAATCATTCCCATCCAATGTGAGTATTTTGCATTGGAAGGACTTGGCAAACTGTTGAACACTATAAAAAGTGTCCAAAAAATTCACAATGCTGATTTGGATATTGAAGGCCTTTTATTGACCATGTTCGATTCTAGATTGCGACTTTCCAACCAAGTGGTAGAAGAAGTGAAAACGCACTTTGAAGATATGGTCTTCAATACCATTATCCAAAGAAATGTAAGGTTAAGCGAAGCTCCAAGCTATGGGGAAAGCATAATAAAATATGATGCCAGCAGTAAAGGGGCGGCCAATTACCTGAACTTGGCCAATGAGCTGGTCAAAAAAAATAAGGAGAAAGTATAATGGCGAAGGCAACACAAAAACAAGCTCTGGGAAGAGGGCTGTCCGCATTACTTAAGGATCCGGACAATGACATAAAATCAGCATCGGATAAAAATGCCGATAAGGTTGTTGGTAATATAGTAGAATTGGATATTGATGCCATAGAAGTTAATCCTTTTCAGCCACGCTCCAATTTTAATGATGAAGCCCTCCAGGAATTGGCAAGTTCAATTAGAGAGTTGGGTGTTATTCAACCCATTACGGTTAGGAAAATTGATTTTAACCAATTTCAACTGGTATCTGGGGAAAGAAGATATAGAGCTTCAAAATTAGTAGGTTTGGATACCATCCCTGCTTACATACGTATAGCCAATGACCAAGAATCCTTGGAAATGGCCTTGGTGGAGAATATACAGCGCCAGGATTTAGACCCAATAGAAATTGCTCTGTCCTACCAAAGATTAATTGATGAGATAAACCTTACCCAAGAGAAACTAAGTGACCGTGTAGGCAAAAAACGTTCTACCATTACCAATTATTTACGATTGCTACGTTTAGACCCTATTATACAGACAGGTATAAGAGATGGTTTTTTAAGTATGGGCCATGGTAGAGCTATTGTAAATATTGAAAAGAAAAGCGACCAGATTGCGCTTTATGAGAAGATTGTAGGACAGGGTTTATCCGTAAGAGATACAGAAGCCGCCGTAAAAGCCTATCACAATTCTAAAAATGGGACTACGGTACCAACCACACAAAAAACTATAGAGGTTCCCAAATTTGCAAAAAAATCACAAGATATTCTCAAGGAATATCTGTCAACAACCATCGATATAAAATCTTCTGAAAAGGGAAAAGGGAAAATTACAATTCCTTTTGGTTCAAAAGAAGAGTTAAAGAGGTTGCAAAAATTAATAACTGGTGAATAAAAGCCATAGTCTTTTTCTTCTTTTTTTTCTTTTTGTAGCTTTTAGTTGGGCACAAGATGTAACCCCTCCTGACCAAGAATTGGATTCCATACAAACCAACTTAAAGGAAGAAGGGATAGTAGTACAAGATTCTTTATTTACAAAAAGAGAAGAAATTAACCCATTGGCACCCAGTAAAGCTGCCTTCTATTCTGCGGTATTGCCAGGTTTGGGGCAAATTTACAACAAACGCTATTGGAAAGCGCCCATTGTTTGGGGTGCGCTTGGAACTGGAGTCTATGTTTATTTGTTTAATGATGACAGCTATGACCGTTATAGAACAGCCTTTAAAAGAAGAAGGGCTGGCTTTACGGATGACGAGTTTTATGACCTAAACCCAAATGATGATTTTATTCCTACAGAACCTAACGTTTCAGAAGAAGCTTTACAAGATGGGCAGGAACGATATCAGAGAGATAGGGATTTGGCCTTGTTGGTCACCATAATTATGTATGCACTCAATGTAGTGGATGCCAATGTGGATGCACATCTTAAACAATTTAATGTGGATGACAATCTTAGTTTGGATATGGATATAAAGCCATACTTGGATTACAACACTATCACAGCTAGTCCTAGTTACGGAATGGCATTAACAATCAAGTTCTAGTTTTATGAAGATAGCCTTGTTTGGGTACGGAAAAATGGGAAAAATGATAGAGCAAATTGCTCTACAAAGAGACCACACTATTGTTGCCAAGGTAGATGTAGATGCTAAAGAAATAGATTTTTGCGAAATGGACGTGGCAATCGATTTTAGCACCCCTAATGCGGCTTACGGTAATATTAAAGGATGTTTGGAGCATAATGTGCCTATTATATCGGGTACCACGGGATGGCTGAACAAATTTGATGAAATTGTAAATCTTTGCAATGAAACAAAAGGTGGGTTTATCTATGCATCCAATTATAGCTTGGGTGTGAACATCTTTTTTGAATTGAACGAGTATTTGGCAAAAATGATGGCAAACCTAAACCAGTACAAAGTATCAATGGAGGAAATCCACCACACCCAAAAATTGGATGCCCCCAGTGGAACGGCCATTTCCCTTGCTGAGGGAATTATAAAAAATTCTGATCTTTCCCAATGGAAGTTGGGTAAAGCCAGAGAGGGTGAAATACCTATTACCTCCAAAAGAATTGACGCAGTTCCAGGTACGCATACCATAACTTATGACAGTAAGGTAGATAGTATAGAATTAAAACATACAGCACATAATAGAGAGGGATTCGCCTTGGGGGCAGTCGTAGCAGCTGAATGGATTGTTGGGAAAACAGGGGTTTTTACTATGAAAGATGTGTTAAACCTTGGTTAAAAAAAGCAACAAATAAGCAGGTTACCCAGTCTAAAAAAATAAATTAGCAACATGAACGGTACACAGTGGATCATTTTTATTCTGATAATTCAGGTTATTCATTTTCTGGGAACTTGGAAATTATATGTAAAAGCGGGTAGAAAAGCTTGGGAGGCAGCCATCCCAGTTTATAATGCAATTGTTTTAATGCAAATTATAAATCGCCCAAAATGGTGGGTAATTTTACTTTTCATCCCAATAATTAATTTATTGATGTTTCCGGTAGTTTGGGTAGAAACCATTCGCAGCTTTGGAAAAAATAGTCTTTTGGATACTTGGTTGGTAATACTTACCCTTGGTTTGTATATATATTATGTAAATTATGTATTGGATGTAAAATATATTGAGGACAGAAGCTTACACCCAAGAACAGGATTGGGGGAATGGGTAAGTTCCATTGTTTTTGCCATAGTTGCCGCCACTCTTGTACATACTTACTTTATGCAGCCTTATGTAATACCTACAGGATCCTTGGAAAAAACTTTATTGATTGGTGACTTCTTATTTGTAAGTAAATTCCATTATGGTGCAAGAACCCCTATGACTACCGTTGCTGCACCTATGGTGCATGATACTCTTCCCATACTAAAGACAAGGTCATATTTGGCAGATGTAGACCCAGAAACCTATAAGACATCTTGGAAGAATAAATTACAACTTCCTTATTTTAGATTACCTGCACTTCAAAAAATAAAAAGGAACGATATTGTGGTTTTTAGCTGGCCGGCGGATACAGTGTACCGTTTTTTCAAAAGAGAAAAAGGAGTAAGAAAACCTATTGATAAAAAATCCAATTATGTAAAACGATGTGTCGGCATTCCAGGCGATTCATTGTCTATTATAGATGGGTATGTCCACATTAATGGTAAAAAAACTGTTTTACCGGGAAGGGCCAAAGTTCAATATATACATGCCGTTACTACTAAAGAACCGCTAAACAATACAGTTGTAAATTTGCTAGGACGTGATGAATACATGGGAAGTGTCGTTAGTATTCCGAAAGAAGCCTTAAATCAAGAAAATGCGGAAGAACTAATCAATAGATTGAGTCTTGAAAAAGTTAAAGAAGATTCTACTACTGTGTTCTTTGCTGGTTCCATACCCAACCCAAAGGTAAAGTCCTTTTTAAAGGCATCGGAAACAAACAACGTATCTCTTTTTAACATGACCGAAGCTGAGGCTAAAAATTATGTTGGCCAGGCTGGTATTACTTCGGTGGAAAAATTCGGGTTTTCTCAAGAAACCACAAAAACTTTTCCCCAAGATTCCGAACATACCGGTACTACTGATAGTTTTGGTCCCATTTATCTCCCTAAAAAAGGAGAAACAATTCCTTTAACAATATCGTCCCTCCCATTTTATAAAAAAATAATACATGAATATGAGGGCAATTCTTTATCAGTTTCCGGAAATCAAATAACCATCAACAATGAAGTGGTAGATTCTTATACCTTTAAGCAAGACTATTACTGGATGATGGGAGACAACAGGCACCGATCTGAGGATAGTAGATTTTGGGGCTATGTTCCTGAAAATCATATTGTAGGAAAGCCAGTCTTTATTTGGATGAGTATTGATGGTATAAATGATGGTATAGGTAATTGGAAAATTAGATGGGACAGAGTTTTCACCACTGTAGGTGGTAATGGTGAGCCTAAATCCTATTTTAAGTACTTTTTATTGATTTTGGCCGGATGGTTCGTATTTGATTTCTTTAGAAAGAAGAAGAAAAAGAAAGCAAGCCTATAGAAGCATGAAGGTTTTGCTACACCCTGGATACTTTCCCAATATTGCCAATTTTGCAGTAATGGTTCAACAAGATATTTGTTGGGAAGTTGAAGATAATTATCAAAAACAAACATACAGAAACCGTAGCTATGTCTGTACTGATTCAGGAAAGCATTTATTGAGCATTCCTATAAAGCATATAGGTTTTAATATTCATGGAAAACAGAAATACAAAGACGTTAAAATAGAAAATGAGTATAATTGGCAACGTCAACATTGGAGGACATTGCAAACGGCATATAGGACTTCCCCATTTTTTGAATATTATGAAGATGATTTAGCTCCTCTTTTTAAAAAACACCATACATTCTTGTTAGATTTTAATATGAAAACCATTCAATGTATTCATGAATGTCTTCAAATTAAAATGCCAACCGGTAAAACTGAAACTTATGTTCCTAGTCCAAAACATATAAAGGATGGACGGTTTTTAGTAAATGCAAAAAATAATTTGGAGTTTGTACAAGAAGAATACACTCAGGTTTTTAATGATAGACATCCCTTTATAAAAAACGTGAGTATCTTGGACCTTCTTTTTAATGAAGGTCCAAATGCAGTTACCTACTTAAAAAATATCAACTTGGATTTTTTGAATGATTAGATTTTGTATTCACTATGGGATACATTTTTTAGTTCCCATAGCTATTGGTTTTCTCTTTTTCAAGGAAAACAGAACAAGAGTTATACTTATACTGCTCTTAGGAATTTTGATTGACTTAGATCACCTACTGGCCACTCCAATTTTTGACCCCGGTCGTTGTAGCATTAACTTTCATCCATTGCATTCCTATTGGATAATCCCTCTATCCTTTTTATTTCTTTTCTTTAAGAAAACAAGGATTTTAGGTTTGGCATTAACTATTCATATCCTTGCTGACCAGGCAGATTGTTGGCTATTGGGATTTGAGACGTAATGTGGACATTACCGGATAATGATCGGACAATCTTACATCATAATTTTTATGGCTCAACACCTCAAAATTTTTATCTGCCAAAATAAAATCTATCCTTAAAGGATATCCCATAAAATCATAAGTTCTCCCAAATCCTTTTCCTTTTTTAAGGAATGTATCTTCCATATCCCCTTTGATTGAATGATATACATTGGAGTATTGATTATTGTTAAAATCACCACACACAATTTTTTTATGGGGGTTTTTACCTAGATGCTCCTGAAACAAATCTGCTTGGTCTTGTTGCATAGAGAAAGATTTTGTCAACCTCCTATAAAGCTTATCCGAAGGTTCAGTGGTTACGGCTTTAACGGAAGGAGTTATTTTGAAAGATTGCAAATGTAAATTATAAACACGGATAGTATCATTTTCTATGACAATATCAGAAAATATCCCATTATTTAAAGTGCTTTGAAAATTCAATGAGCCTTTATTTACAATTGGATATTTGGAAAAAATACTTTGAACCGATTGCCCTGTAGAATAAGGTGTTTCAGCTCTATACGGATACATTTTTAATTTCTTATACCATATTCTGCTATGCTCTTGAAAACATAATATGTCAGGGTTTTCTTTTTTTATAAATTTAATTATTTCATTTCCGAGGTTTGGGTCATCCAACCAATTAAACTTGTTAAAATCCCTAACATTAAAACTCATTACTTTTAACCCATCATCAAAATTTTCTTTAATAGAGTACTTATAAAAAGAATCCATAAACAAAAAACCCATCAACAACAAAATTCCTGACAGTATCCATTTCCTTTTCCAGCGTATAATCCAATATGCAAAAAAAACAAAATTGGCCAATACCAGTATGGGCACTGCCAGATTTAAAACGGATAAAAAAGGGAAGGTCCTTGCAGAAATATATGGTCCAAAAAAGGAAATAAAAAACAAGAAAGCAACTAAAATATTGAGTATATAGACAAGCTTATCAAGAAAAGTAAGTTGCTTCACAGTTTAATTTTCCTTACCAGCTTTGAACAAGAAATCCTTTTCATCTTTTGATAAACTTTCATATCCAGATTTACTAATTTTATCCAAGATAGAATCTATCTTTCTTTGATGGCTTTCCTTATCATAATCGGCTTTGTTCCTCTTTACCGTCTTTGCTTTACGATACACTGTTTTTAAGGGAGCCTTCTTTTCTTTTCTCTTAAACATGTTAGCTATCCCGTTCAAGAAGTTTTCAAATCCCTCGCCAATATCATTTCCTTTTGCCAACTGTCTAGCATAAATATATCCAAGAAGAGCACCTCCTAAATGAGCCAAATGCCCACCCACATTTCCTCCAGAGGGAATTTGAACTAAATCTATAAGCACAAAAAAAGCACCTACATACCATAGCTTAATATTAAAAAAGAATACTCTAACCTCCTGATTTGGAATATAGGCACAAATAAATATTAAAACAGCGGTAACTCCAGCAGAAGCACCTATTAATACCGTATTTACACTTACCAAAGCCGGAAAAACATTGTAACTTAAAAGGAAAACAATCCCTCCTACTATTACTCCTAAAAAATAGACATTGATAAATTTTTTGGGACCAAACAAGTTTAAGAAAATCCTTCCTGAAAAGTAAAGCATCAACATATTCCAAAAAAGGTGGGTAAATCCACCATGAAAGAATGAATATGTAACAATGGACCATGGTTGTCCTATAAAGTCCATGAAATTTTTTGGAAGCTCAAACCACTTTGATACACTATTATCTGGCAATCCTAATAGAAAAGTGAAAATTCCACTCACTAGAAACACCAGAACATTAACAGCAATAAGCTTTTCAGCAATATTGAGTCGTGCAAATTGATATTTTAAATCTCCCGCCACTCTAATTCCAACGTTTATTGTTAAACTGGTTCTTTTTCCAGTACCACATCATTATAAAACCAAACAAAGCCCCCCCGACATGGGCAAAATGTGCAATACCATCTCCAAAAATTGAATAGCCCGTAACCCCAGAAAATAAATCGAGTCCTATTAAAACAGGTATGAAGTATTTTGCTTTTACTGGAACAGGTATAAACATAAGGAATAATTCACTATTAGGATAAGACATTCCAAAGGCAACCAGAACACCATATATTGCTCCTGAAGCACCTACAGCTGGTGTACTATATGCGCTTAAAAAATTATCTATTGTGTTTTTAGAAGCCAAATTATACCAATCTGGGCTATACCTTCCATTAGATACAATTTCCATAATCTGTCCCTTAGCCATGCCAGAATCCATTAAAACCTGCATTCCTTCATTAAAATAATAGTAGTTGACACCTGTATGAATTAAAGCGGCACCAATACCGGCTGAAAAGTAAAAAAACAAAAACTTATTTCGTCCCCACATTCGCTCCAGGGGTGATCCAAAAGCAAACAACGCATACATATTAAACAAAATATGCATAAACCCACCATGCATGAACATATGTGATAGTATTTGCCACAAACCAAAATTTTCATTTTTTGGAAACCATAGTGAAAACCATTGGTACATTTGATCTCCATACAAAGAGGTTGCCACAAAAAATAAGGCATTTATAATAATCAAATGTTTTACTGTATCCGTAATTCCCCTCATTTAAATAAATTTTTTATCAATATCATTTTCGGTAATGGTAATATATATAGGTTTGTTAAATGGACTTACCCTGGACTCCTTACAAGCGAACAAATCATTTACCAATGCCTGCTGTGATTCTATATCCAAAACCATACCCGTTTTAACTGAAAGTGTTTTTGACAGGTTTTTTGCCAAAACATCAGTCTGTGAAAAACTGTCCCCTTCAATTTCCATATGGTAATCTGCCACTATTTGTTCCAAGACCATAGAGGCCTCAGTATCTGGGACCAACAAAGGCAATCCAGTAATTTCCACTTTGTCCTGATCCACAATATTCATAACAAAACCTAAGCCGATTAGATTTTCTTCAATTTCTTTAATGATAGAAATATCATTTTTAGAAAATGAAAGAGACAAGGGAAACAGTAATTGTTGACTTACCGCATCTTTTATAGTGGCATTCTTTAAAAACTTCTCATACAATATCCGTTGGTGAGCCCTAGTTTGGTCAATTACCACCATGCCAGACTTTATGGTTGTCACTATATATTTTCTTCTTAATTGAAAAGTAACCACTCCTGTTTCAGGTTCTTCTTTTTCCTTGAAAATGGCCCCCGTTATAACATCGGATTCAAAAGTGAGATTATCAAAATTAGTCTCTTTGCCAACTTTGGATTCCAATCCCACATACATATTTTCCCAACCTTTTGTATTTTCTTTTTGATAGGAGGGTTTTGAAAAAGAACCTTTTTGTTGAGCGCTTTCTGCAAATGGATTAAATCCAGCATCCACCACCACATGTGGCTGTGTCACCTCTTTGTTTTGATAATTGTATGGAGTTTCCAAATTTTTATCATGCTCAAAATCGAGGGCTGGCACAACATTGAATTGACCTAGACTATGTTTAAGTGTTGATCTAAGAATGGCATATACGGTATGCTCATCATCAAACTTTATTTCTGTTTTTGTAGGATGAATATTAATATCGATACTCTTTGGGTCCACATCCAAATACAAAAAATACCCAGGATGATTAGTATTCTTAATCAAACCCTCAAAGGCAGAAACCACAGCATGGTTTAAATAGGCGCTTTTTATAAATCTATTGTTCACAAAGAAAAACTGCTCGCCCCTACTTTTTTTTGCAAACTCTGGTTTACAGAGGAATCCAGATATTTTAACCACTTGGGTTTCCTCCGCCACGGGAACAAGTTTCTCATTGAATCTTCCACCAAAAACATGAACAATACGTTGCCTTAAATTTGTAACAGGCAGGTTAAACAATTCGCTTCCGTTATTATAAAAATGAAAACCGATACTTGGATGGGCCAAAGCAACCCTATGAAACTCATCTGTAATATGCCTAAGTTCTACTTGGTTGGACTTTAAAAAATTACGCCTAGCAGGTATATTAAAAAAAAGATTTTTTACTGCAATCGAGGTTCCTAACGGCGTTACGGCAACTTCTTGGAAAATAATTTTACTTCCTTCAATTCTTAAATGCGTACCCATTTCCACATTTTCCGGTTTGGTATGCATTTCTACATGGGCAATAGCCGCAATAGAAGCTAAAGCTTCTCCCCTAAATCCTTTTGTGTTTAATTGAAATAAGTCTTCTGCACTTTGTATTTTGGATGTGGCATGCCGTTCAAAACTTAAGCGAGCATCCGTTTCACTCATTCCCTTGCCATTATCCACTACTTGCACAAGAACTTTTCCTCCATCCTTGATAATAAGTTTAATGGATGTTGCTCCAGCATCAATCGCATTTTCCATGAGTTCCTTAACCACAGAGGCAGGTCGCTGGACAACTTCTCCCGCTGCTATTTGATTAGCAACATGGTCTGGCAAAAGTCTTATAATATCTGCCATTATTTTTTATAGAATATAGATAGGTCAAAGTCAAAAAACCATAGAACCAAAAAAAACAATATGGCGGTAATAATAAGCAATCTAATATTTATTTCCCTGTTGCCCTTGGTACGCCCCGCTCTTCTGGCATCGGCCCAATGTCTTCTGGCATCCAAAGAATTTGATGTATCCCTGTATTTTGCAAACCTAGAATCAATACTATAAATATTATCCTCTTTCTTTTCTGAAGAATAGCGAGGCACGTATTTAAAGCTATTGTTTTTCTTTAGTTTAAAGAGTTTTCCTTTCAAAATATATGGGATTTGACTAAAACCAAAAATACTCAAAATAGCAGGGAATATAGAGACTTCCATGCTAAAAATTGTTAACAAGCAAAAATGATGTAACTCTTCCTATTTTCCTAAAGCAGCCATTTTTATTGCCGCAATAGCAGCTTCTGCACCCTTATTTCCATGGATACCCCCACTTCGGTCAACAGCCTGCTGCATGGTATTATCTGTTAGCACACAAAAAATAACAGGAACATTTTGCAACACATTCAGGTCTTTTATCCCCTGTGCCGTGGCACTGCATACAAAATCAAAATGCTTGGTTTCTCCCTGTATTACACTTCCAATGGCAATGACTGCGTCTACTTCAAGGTCAGCAATCATTTTTTTACTACCATATATCAACTCAAAACTTCCAGGGACATTCCATTTGATTATATTCTCCTCTCTAGCCCCACAGTCTAGCAATGCAGCCATAGCTCCATCATAAAGGCCTTGGGTTATTTTGGCATTCCATTCAGAAACAACAATCCCAAACCGAAAATCTTTCGCGCTTGGGATCGTTGTTTTATCGTAAACCGATAAGTTTTTGTTAGCCGTGGCCATGTTTAGTTACTTTTTGCCTTCCCTATAAATACATCAATAGTCGTGGCTTCATCAGAAGATGAAAATTCATCCTTTATACGCTGAAAATACTTCAACGCCTTTTCTTTCTCACCTAAATCTAAAGAAACAACACCAGCTTTGTACAAAAATTTTGGTGTCGTATAGTCATTTACATTGTGGGAGATAGCTTTTTCATAATAGTCCAGGGCATCTTCAGGCTGATTCAATTGCATAAAAGCATCTCCTAGTCCCCCTTTTGCCAAGGCACCTAAAATAGCATCATCCGAAGAAAAATCCTCTAGATAATCTATCGCATTGTCATATTGCTGCATATTTAAATATGCCATCCCAGCGGAATACGTAGCAATATTGGCAGCTTTGGTACCTTTATATTCCTCAATAATATCCAAGAACCCATATTTACCATCTGCTCCTCTTAAGGCTATAGTATACAAGGAATCCCTTTCTGCTCCAGCTCCATTAACAGCCTGATCAAAATACTGTTGTGGATAATACATTTCATTGGCTGCATTTGCTTCCTTGGGCTTTTGTACAAATTGTACATATGCCAAATAGGCCAAAACACCCAAAGCAATGACACCAATCACTCCTAAAATATAATTTTGGTTCTTAGAAACCCATTCTTCTGTTTTAGATGCGCTTTCGTCCAAAGTACTAAAAACCTCAGCCGTTGTACTGTTGTGTTCATCCAACTCTATTTCTTCCGCTTTATTCTTAGGTTTGTATCCGCGCTTCTTGTATGTAGCCATTATTAATTTTATTAATCGGGCAAAAATAAAGTTTTTATCCAAAAACAAAAGGTAAATTATTCGTTATTTTTGGATATTTTGCAGCTTACCCGTTGGGTATTGAAAATAAACTATTGCTACTTCTGAATGTTTCTAAAAAAATTGTCCCTTATTAATTATAAGAATTTTGATTCCCAAAATTTTGAATTCGATACCAAAATCAATTGTTTTGTTGGCAATAATGGCGTAGGAAAAACCAATGCCTTGGATGCCATTTACCATCTTTCTTTCGGCAAAAGTTATTTTAATCCGGTAGCTACCCAAAATATTAAACACGGTGCAGACTTCTTCGTAGTCGATGGCGAGTTTGAGAAAAATAATAGGGAAGAAAAAATTATCTGCAGCCTTAAACGCGGCATGAAAAAGGTGATAAAAAGAAATGGCAAGGCCTATGAAAAATTCTCCGAGCATATTGGTTTTTTGCCTTTGGTCATAATTTCCCCTGCAGACAGGGACCTCATTATGGAAGGAAGTGATACCCGAAGAAAGTTTATGGACGGTGTCATTTCACAATCGGACCAAAACTACTTAAAAGACTTAATTAGCTATAACAAGGTTTTGACACAACGGAATTCACTTTTAAAATACTTTGTAGCTAACCAAACTTTTGACAAAACCACTTTAGAAGTTTATAATGAACAGCTAAACACTTATGGTACCAAAATTTTTAAAAAACGTGCCGCCTTCTTAGAAACTTTTATTCCAATTTTTAAGGAACAATATGCTACAATATCGGGAGAAAATGAAATAGTTTCACTTTCATATGAAACTAAACTGCTCCATACTGACTTAAAATCGTTATTAGAACAAAGCATTGATAAAGATAGGGCTTTGCAATATACCAGTGTAGGAGTACATAAAGACGACCTTGATTTTAAGATAGAGGACCATGCCATTAAAAAATTTGGCAGTCAAGGTCAGCAAAAATCCTTTTTAATTGCCTTAAAACTGGCCCAATTCAATTTTATAAAAGAACAGGCACAAACCACTCCGATTTTAATTTTAGATGATATTTTTGACAAATTAGATGAAAATAGGGTTGCCCATATTGTTAGTTTAGTTGACAACGAACACTTTGGTCAGATTTTTATTAGTGATACACATCCAGACAGAACCGAAAATGTGGTCAAAAACATTCATCAATCCTATAAAATCTTTAAATTGTAAAATGCGACCGTTTAGTTTACTACTATTGATTTTAATTCTTACAGGATGTTCCCAAAAAAAAATAACCCATGAGGATTTAACACATTTAAATGGGTATTGGGAAATAGATACTGTAACTTTCCCAGACGGAACTACCAAAGAATATAAGGTAAATACGTCTGTGGATTATATTGAAATAAATAGCTTAAAAGGGTATAGAAAAAAAATGCACCCTAAGTTTGATGGAACTTTTTCAACTTCCAATGATGCAGAACAGTTTACAATTTTGGAAACAAAGGATGGTTTTATAATGTTTTACAAAACCAATCTAAGTGACTGGGAGGAACAGATTGTTGACGTTTCTCAAAATCATTTTTCAGTAAAGAATAAGGAAAACGTTACATATATTTATAAAAGGTTCCTGCCAATCAACATAGAAAAATAATGGCAAAAAGAGAGAATACACCAATACCATTAAGTGGTGCTTTAGAAGAGTTCATTAAAAAGAACAAACTAGAAAAAGGCTTGGACAAAGTGAGTGCTCGTGATGCCTGGAAAAGTTTAATGGGTAATGGCGTAAACAATTACACGACCGCTATTGAGTTAAGAAACGACACCTTATTTGTTTCCTTGTCCTCATCTGTTTTAAGAGAGGAACTAAGTCATGGGAAATCTAAAATAATTACCATGCTCAATGAGGAGTTGGGAAAGGAATTGGTTAAAAAACTGGTGCTTAGATAGCAAAAAAAGCTGCCCATTGGACAGCTTCTCAATATTAATAGTTTTAATTTCTTAGTAAACTTCCCTGCCTGAAAAATGAAAAGCTCCTTCTATAGCTGCATTCTCATCACTATCAGAACCATGAACCGCATTTTCCGCAATATCCGTTGCAAACAATTTTCTTATGGTTCCGTCGGCAGCTTCTGCAGGATTGGTAGCACCTATCAATGCCCTAAAATCCTCAACAGCATTTTCCTTTTCTAAAATAGCCGCCACTATTGGGCCTCTAGTCATAAAATCTACCAACTCACCATAAAAAGGACGCTCCTTATGGATGGCATAAAACTCTTGCGCATCTCTCTTGCTCAATTGAGTATATTTCATAGCCACTATCTTAAAACCAGCAGAAGTTATTTTCTCTAAAATAGCTCCAATATGCCCGTTTTCGACAGCATCGGGCTTAATCATTGTAAAGGTTCTGTTTGTAATCATTTCATAAAATTTTGCGCAAAAATACATTATATGTATTCAACCTACAACAATATGGATACAGTTATGGTCACAGTGCAAATAAACACGTTCAACACTTTACCATCAAAAATAAAAAGCATGGTTATATGACTATGCTATAAAATTGTATCTTTGGATGCATGAATTTAGAGGACATAAAGGTCGCTAAGAAGCTACTTTCCAAAGAACAAAAAATCGTTATCATACCTCATAAAAACCCAGATGGAGATGCTATTGGCTCTACACTGGGATTATGGCATTATTTAAATAATCATGGGTTACAAGCAACTATTGTTTCGCCAAATGATTATCCTGGTTTTTTGAAATGGATGCCCGGCAACGATAAAATTGTAAATTTTGAAAGTGACTCCATAGGAGCAAAAAAACTAATTGAGGAAGCTACATTAATTTTTACATTGGATTTTAACCACTTGGGAAGAATTGGACAATTGCAACCTTTGTTGGAAGAAGCATCTGCCACTTTTATTATGATTGACCACCATCAAGAACCATCAGATTATGCAAAAATTATGTATTCCGATGTTAGTATGAGCTCTACCTGTGAAATGGTATATAACTTCATAGAATTTTTAGGCGATTTGGATAAAATCACTCCAGAAATAGCCAATTGCATATACACGGGCATAATGACGGATACCGGCTCCTTTAAGTATTCCTCAACTACAAGTAGAACACATACCGTTGTATCCAAACTAATTGAACTTGGGGCAAACAATACAATGATTCACAATAAAGTGTTCAACACCAATTCTCCCAGCAAACTGCACCTTTTGGGCTGCGCCCTAAAGAATATGGTTATTTTACAAGAATACGGTACAGCTTACATTACCCTTTCTCAAGAAGAATTGGACACATACGAATATAAAAAAGGAGATACCGAGGGTATTGTAAATTATGGACTCACACTAGAAGGCATTCAACTTGCGGTTATCTTTATTGAAAACAAAGAAGAAAAAATCATAAAAATATCTTTTAGGTCAGAGGGTGATTTTTCCGTGAATGAGTTTGCAAGAAAATATTTTCAAGGAGGTGGACACAACAATGCGGCCGGAGGAAAAAGTGATGGATCCCTAGAAGAAACCACTTCGTATTTTAGGAAGTTGTTAGAACAATATAAAGATGAGTTAATCGCATGAAAAAACAGCATTTCATAGCAGGTATTGCCTGTATTATTTTTCTTGCCTGTGGAGGTCCAGAACCCAGAAAACCAGTTAAGGTAAAAACTGCAAGTTATATCAAGGAATCTGTGGAGAGAAATAAAAAAATGTTGGAAATGGAAGAAAAAATGATTTCCGAAATCATTAAAAAAGATTCCTTGCATTTTTATCAAAATACTTCAGATGGGTCATGGTTCCATTATTTGGTAAAGAATGATACGGCACAATACACCCCAAAAATGGGTGATATGGTAGCCCTAAATTATAATCTGGTAAGTTTTGACAATGATACAATCTATACCAAAGAAGAAATTGGCAATCTTACTTACCTAGTTGATAAACAAGAAGACCTTTTCCCTGGTCTTAGAAATAGTGTTAAAATACTAAAAGAAGGAGAAACTGCTACTTTTTTGTTCCCGTCATCAATGGCATATGGTTATCATGGGGACAATAACAAAATAGGAACAAACGTTCCCGTAAGAAGTACCATATCAATATTACAAATAGAAAAACAAAAAGATAGTATCCAAAATTGAATTTAAAACATAAAATAGAAATGAAAAAAACATACATCCTATTCCTATCCCTTGTATTGACTTTGGCAGCCTGTAAATCTAGTAAACATGCAGATTTAGGAGATGGTGTATTCGCAGGAATACATACGAACAAAGGGGATATTATATTAAAATTGGAGCATAATAAAACTCCATTGACCGTGGCCAATTTTGTTTCATTGGCTGAAGGAAATAGTCCTTTTGTTTCTGATGAGTTCAAGGGAAAGAAATATTATGATGGACTTATCTTCCATAGGGTAATGAAGGATTTTATGATTCAAGGGGGTGACCCATTGGCCAATGGAACTGGTGGACCTGGATATAAATTTAAAGATGAATTTCATGATTCTCTTGCACACAGTAAAAAAGGAATTTTATCCATGGCAAACCCTGGACCCAACAGTAATGGAAGTCAATTTTTCATTACCCATAAGGAAACTCCATGGCTAAACAATAAACATAGTGTTTTTGGAGAAGTAGTTGAAGGAATAGGAGTATTGGACACCATTGCCAACGTTGTTGTTGCACAAGGAAGTAACAAACCAACTTCAGATGTGGTAATGAATACGGTAGAAATCATTAGAAATGGGAAGGAAGCAAAAAAATTTGATGCCGTGCAGATTATGACAGATTATTTTGCTGAAGAAGAATTGGCTTCCAAGGCCATGGAAAAGATAAAGTCGGATTTCTTGGCAAAAGTGGCCCAGCAAAAAGAAGCGGCGGAAACATTGCCTTCTGGGCTTAAAATATATAAAGTAACAGAGGGTACAGGAGAAAAACCACAAATTGGCCAAAAAGTCTTGGTAAATTACGCAGGATGGCTAGAAGATGGTACCTTATTTGATACTAGTGATGAAATCGTTGCTGAAAAATTTGGGATGCTTGAAAAAATAAAGCAAATGCATAGAGGAAATTTATCCCCGTCGCCAATGGATTATAGCCCAGAAGCCCAATTGGCGGCCGGTTTTAGGGAAGGATTGCTTACCATGAAAGTAGGAGATAAAATTAGAGTATTTATACCGCCATATTTAGGATATGGAGAGCGTGATTATGGGCCAATTCCAGGAAACTCTGATTTGGTTTTTGATATTGAAATAGTAGAGTAAGCTTTTAACACCCGTTTTATTTAATTCATTTTATAAAAACATGAAGAAGTCAATACCAGTTTTATTGATGCTAGTCTTATTCTTAGGATATTCAGCTTGTTCTTCCTCTTCAGACGACGATTCGGGGCAAGAGCAAGAGCAAGAACTATCCGAGGAGCATAGTTCTGAAAATGAAGAAGAAGAAGAAGAAGAAAATGGAACAACGGTATTTAGTTCTGCCGTGGAACAGTATGGGCAATTAAGTGTGGATGGGTCCAATATAGTTGATAAAGATGGAAATCCCGTTCAATTAAGGGGCATGTCATTTTTTTGGAGTCAATGGATCGGCAAATATTATACTCCTGAGGTTGTTAAGTGGTTAAAAGACGATTGGCAATGTAATATAGTACGAGCGGCATTGGCAGTAGAAGAAGGAGGAAATGGATATATAGCAAACCCCGAAGTAGAAAAACAAAAAATATTTACAGTAATTGATGCAGCCATAGAAGAAGGTATCTATGTTTTAGTGGATTGGCATAGCCACCACGCCGAAGATTATGTTACAGAGGCAAAAGCTTTTTTTGCCGAAGTTGCAGAAAAATATGGCCACCATCCCAACATTATTTACGAACCTTACAATGAGCCTCTTGATGTTTCATGGAGTGCAACACTAAAACCTTATCACGAAGAAGTGATAGCAGCAATTAGGGAACATGACCCTGATAATATTGTGGTTTGCGGTACCAGAACTTGGTCACAAAGGGTAGATGAAGTCATAGGAAACAAAATAGATGATGCCAATGTGGCCTACACATTACATTACTATGCGGCCACACATAAACAAGAACTAAGGGACATTGCCCAATTGGCACTAAATAACGACATTCCTTTGTTTGTAACCGAATACGGAGTAACACAAGCTACTGGTGACGAATCCATTGATGAGGCGGAAGCCAATGTTTGGTGGGATTTTCTGGATCAACATAAAATATCCTGGTGTAACTGGTCCATTGCCGACAAAGAAGAATTAGCAGCAGCTTTAAAACCCAACGCGAGTACTCTCGGTGGGTGGAGTGCAGATGACTTAACCCAATCTGGTACTATGGTTAGAGCAGAAATTAAAAAAAACAACCCAGAGTACACAAAATAATAAGGTCTTATTTTTCTGGGATATTCTTAAGAATTTCAAGAACAAATTTCCAAAATTTTTGAACGGAGGATATACTCACTCGTTCATCTGGCGAGTGCGCTCCTTCTATTGTAGGACCAAAACTGATCATATCCATATCTGGATAGTTTTGTCCTAAAATACCACACTCCAATCCTGCATGGCAGGCAGCCACTTTTGGTTTTTCGTTAAAAAGAATCTCATATTGCGATTCAAGCACTTTTAAAATATCAGAATTGGGGTTTGGATTCCACCCAGGATAATTTCCGCCAAAACTTACTGTGTATCCAGCCAACTCAAATGCCGACTTTAGTGAATTGGCCAAATCCAACTTAGCTGTATCTACAGAGGAACGAGTTAAACACCCAATATGTATCGTCCCGTTCTTCACCTCTACCCTAGCTAGGTTGTTAGATGTTTCTACCAAATCTTGGATAGAAGCACTCATGGCATACACCCCATTTGGCGCAGCATAAATCGCTTTTACCAATTTAACTTGGGCATCCAACTTCATTATTTTTTCTGGAACATTGATTATGTTCAAAGCAATGGATAAATCCGGTTCCATAATAGAAAGTTCTTTTTTTATGGCAATGCTCCATTCGGCAATACTTGTTTCAAAATCGTTCTTACTTAACGCATCAACCACAATTTTTGAAAAACTTTCTCTGGGAATGGCATTTCTTAACCCTCCCCCTTTGATTTCATTAATTCCGATTTCAAATTTTTCAATTGCATTATACAATAACCGATTCATTATTTTATTGGCATTTCCCAATCCTTTGTGAATCTCTATTCCGCTATGACCTCCATTTAATCCTTTTATAGTAAGTTGGTATGCAATGGTATTATTCGGAACCTTTTCTTCTACATATTCCCCTATTGCAGTAACATCTATTCCTCCAGCACAGCCAATATCCAATTCGTCATCTTCCTCTGTATCCAAATTGAGCAATATTTCACCTTTAAGAACACCTGCTTTTAATCCCATTGCGCCAGTCATTCCTGTTTCTTCATCAATCGTGAACAAAGCTTCAAGAGCTGGGTGTGGTATATCCGTACTTTCCAACAAAGCCATTATTGTTGCTACCCCCAACCCATTATCTGCTCCTAAAGTAGTTCCTCTTGCCCTTACCCAGTCACCATCCACATACATTTGAATACCTTGCGCATCAAAATCAAAATTGGTATCCGCATTTTTTTGATGTACCATGTCCAAATGGGATTGTAGGGTAATCATCTTTTTTGTTTCCATCCCGGTGGTTGCCGGCTTTCTAATTATGACATTTCCTACCTCATCCTTAAAGGTTTCCATACTTAAAGCCTTTCCATAATCCAACATAAATTGAATTACCCTTTCCTCTTTTTTCGACGGCCTTGGGACTGCATTTAAATCTGCAAACTTGTTCCACACTTCTTTAGGCTTTAACTGACGGATTTCTTTACTCATAGAATGTTAAGTTGATGCCAAAAATAAAGTATTGCCCAGAAACCATCAGGATTTATTGGCTATTTTTGGAAAGATGAACAGTCGGACTAAAAATTACATTGCCCTATCCTTAATCCCCCAAATAATTTTGGTGAAATGGCTTGGTGGCTACCCTGCACTTGTTGAGAAATATTACAGTAATGGAATTTATCCCATTATTTCAAAAATCTTTCGTGCACTTCTTGGATGGATTCCTTTTTCGATTGGAGACATTATAATAGCAAGTTTAATCTTTTTAGTAGTTCGTTATGCTATCATTAAATGGAGATATACTCGTTCAAAACCAAAGACATTTATTAGAAACATCTTTTTTGTCCTCTCTATCGCCTATTTCTTTTTTAACATACTATGGGGGTTAAATTATTATAGAATTCCGGTAAAAGAAAAACTGGGAATTACAGAAGGTTGGGAATATACAGATGAGGACTTAATATCTTTCACTGAAGCTATCATAGATAAAACCAACAAGCTACAATTTTCCATAATGGCAGATACCTCCAAAGCGGTTGTAGTTCCCTATACCAATGAAGAAATTTTAAGTAGAACAAGGGATGGATATAAGGCAATGGAAGAAAATCCTTTATTTAAGCCCTACACACCCCAAAGCATTAAAAAATCATTGTTTAGCACTCCTTTATCCTATATGGGAACTTCTGGACATTTAAATCCCTTTACATTAGAAGCCCAGGTCAATACCAATATTACTCCCTATTATTTTCCCTATGTTGCCTCACACGAAGTTGCCCACCAAATTGGCTATGCCGCAGAAAATGAGGCAAGTTTCATTGGTTTTTTGGCCGCTATCAATCAAGAAGATAAATATTTTAAATATTCCGCACTGACAAATATTCTTAATGATTGTCTTATACGTATTAAGTTGAGAGATATTTCTGCTTTCCAAAAAATAAGTAGTACTATCAATAGTGGTATTTTTAGGAACTATCAAGAATCTGTGGAAAATAATAAAAAATATGAAAATCCTTTGGAGCCTTATATCAAAAAATTCTACAGTTCCTTTTTAAAGGCCAACAGTCAAAAAGAAGGTATAAAAAGTTATGGCGGCGTGGTTGATTTGCTCATAGCATATCATACAAAAGGGCACCTAAATATTTCCATATAAGCAATTTTTAAACCTTAAAAAGTTATACCCATAAAAAAGGCGGTGATATTGTTATATTTTCACCACTTCTCTTATCTTTAGAAAGGCTAATTAACTTAATTACACTCAAAATGAAAATGAAATTTCTACTGCTCACCATGCTTTGGTGCGGTGTTTCTTTGTTTGCTCAAGATTATTTTCCAAAAAATGATGGAGTAAAATCAAAAAACAACAATTACACAGCATTTACACATGCTAAAATTTATGTAACCCCAACACAAGTGTTGGACAATGCCACATTACTTATCCAAAATGGAAAAGTGGCACAAGTAGGTAAGTCTGTTACCATTCCTAAAAATTCTGTTACCTTGGATTTAGAAGGAAAATCCATTTACCCTTCCTTTATTGATATTTATTCTGATTTTGGAGTGGACAAACCCAAACGCGCATCTGGAGGTGGCAGGTCTGCTCAATATGAACCCAGTAGAGAAGGGTTTTATTGGAATGATCATATAATGCCAGAAAATAATGCAATAAGCGTTTTTAAATATGATGACAAAAAGGCTAAAGAGCTTCGGGATGCAGGTTTCGGGGTCGTAAACTCTCATATACAAGATGGTATTGCCAGAGGTGCCGGAGTTCTGGTTACTTTGAATGCAAGTGGCACCGATGGAGAAAGAGTTTTAGATGCTAAATCTGCTCAGCATTTCTCCTTTACCAAAAGTATTGCCAAAAGACAATCGTATCCCACTTCCTTAATGGGGGCTACCGCCCTGCTCCGTCAATTCTATTCTGATGCAGACTGGTATGCCAAAGGTAATTCCACTACCAAGGATCGTTCCATTGAAGCATTGCTTGCAAACAAAGGGCTGCTACAGATTTTTGAAGCCAAGGATAAAAACAATGTTTTAAGGGCCGATAAAATAGGTGATGCAAACAATGTTCAATATGCAATCTTAGCAGGTGGAAATGAATATGAGAACATTGCTGACATTAAAGCGACAAATGCCAAATTAATAGTTCCCATAAATTTTCCAGAGGCTTACGATGTTTCCAATCCTTATAATGAGGATTTGGTCACTTTACAAGATATGAGAAAATGGAACCAAGCTCCATCTAACCCAAAAGTGCTTGCAGAAAATGGAATTACGTTCTCATTGACGTTGTTCGATTTAAAATCACCTTCGAAATTCAAAGGCAACCTACTAAAAGCCATTGAATATGGGCTTCCAAAAACTAAAGCTTTAGAAGCATTAACAACTGTTCCTGCATCTATTCTGGGAAAATCCAGTACAATAGGAACCTTGCAATCCGGTAGTTATGCCAATTTCTTAATAACCTCAGGAGATATATTTGAAAAAGAAACCACCCTTTATGAAAACTGGGTGCAGGGCACTAAAAATGTTATAAATGATAAAAACATAAAAGATATCCGTGGGGACTATGATTTATCCGTTGGTGGACTAACCTATAATCTTTCCATAACAGGGGAACCATCCAAACCAAAGATTGACATAAAGCAAGATACTATAAAACTAAAAGGAAAATTGGCTTACAAAGACGATTGGTTGGATTTTTCTTTTACGGATTCGGAAGACAAACCCTATCGTATGACTGGCTTGGTATTAAAAAAATCTGACAACCTAAGCGGTAAATTGGTTATGCCCAATGGTTCCGAGTCTACTTTTAAAGCAATTAAAACCAGTGCTTTCCAAAAAAAGGAAAAAGAAGAAAAAAAGAAAGAAGCACCAGAAGTGTTGCCAATTACCTTTCCAAACGTTGGTTATGGGTATACAAGCAAACCAAAATCACAAAACACCTTGTTTAAAAATGCCACTGTTTGGACTGGTGAAGATGCCGGGGTTTTGGAAAACACCGATGTACTTGTAAAAAATGGTGAAATTGTAAAAATTGGATCTAATTTGAATGGTGGCAATGCTATCGTCGTAGATGCGACCGGCAAACACCTAACAGCAGGCATTATAGATGAGCATTCGCATATTGCAGCTTTGGCAATAAACGAGGCTGGGCACAATTCTTCAGCGGAGGTAAAAATGACCGATGTCGTAGACCCGGAACATATGGGAATATACAGGGATTTAGCTGGTGGAGTTACCACCATACAATTACTTCACGGTTCTGCCAATCCCATTGGAGGTCGTTCTGCTATTCTTAAATTAAAATGGGGAGAAAGTGCCGATAATATGATTTATCCAAATTCTCCCAAATTCATAAAATTTGCTTTGGGAGAAAATGTCAAGCAATCCAATTGGCAAAGTTTTAGCCGATTTCCACAAACAAGAATGGGAGTTGAGCAGGTATTCACCAATTATTTTCAAATGGCAAAAGAATATGATGCCAAGAAAAAAAGTGGCAAGTCTTATAGATATGATGAGGAAATGGAAACATTGGCAGAAATCTTGAACGGTGAGCGATTTATCAGTTGCCATTCCTATGTACAAAGCGAAATTAACATGATGATGAAGGTGGCAGAAAAATTCGGGTTTAAGGTAAACACTTTCACCCATATTTTGGAAGGATATAAAGTTGCCGATATAATGGCAGAACATGGTGTTGGCGGTTCCACCTTTAGCGACTGGTGGGCTTATAAATATGAAGTAAATGATGCCATTCCCTATAACGCGGCCATCATGCACAGTCAGGGGGTTACAGTTGCCATTAACAGTGATGATGCGGAAATGTCAAGAAGATTAAACCAAGAAGCTGGCAAGACGGTTAAATATGGTGGATTGTCAGAAACAGAAGCATGGAAAACAGTTACTCTGAACCCTGCTAAACTATTACATATTGATGATAAGGTCGGCAGTATAAAAGAAGGCAAGGTGGCAGACTTGGTGCTTTGGACAGACCATCCTCTATCTGTATATGCAAAAGCTGAAAAAACCATGATAGAAGGAACCATTTATTTTGATTTGCAAAAAGACAGGCAACAACGGGAAGCGATAAAAAAAGAGAGAACTATTTTGGTCAATATGATGTTAAAAGAAAAAAATGGCGGTGGAAAAACCCAAGGCCCTAGACAAAGCAAAAAAGAAACTTTTCATTGCGATAGTTTATAAAATAAGAAGAAGATGAAAAAAACAAAGTACATATTCATTATTATACTATTAGGATTAATAGGAAAGTTCCATGCACAACAAACACCAGCAGACAAACAAACAGAAACTATTTCCATAACCGGGGCCACAGCCCATATTGGGGACGGAACCATTGTGGAAAACTGTACGTTGGTTTTTGAAGATGGTAAAATAACGGCCTTGGGCAGTTCTATTTCTACCAAAGGAACTATTATAGATGCATCTGGCAAACATGTATATCCCGGATTCATTGCTCCTGCCAAATCTTTAGGTTTATTGGAGGTAGATGCAGTTAGGGCAAGTGATGACCAAGATGAAATTGGAGATTTTATTCCTCATGTGAGAAGCTTAATTGCCTATAATGCAGAATCAAAAGTAGTAGAAAGCATGAGGCCCAACGGGGTTCTTATAGGTCAAATTGCTCCGCAAGGTGGACGAATTTCTGGTACCTCGTCCATTGTACAATTTGATGCTTGGAACTGGGAAGATGCCGCCATTAAAGTTGATGATGGCATTCATCTTAATTGGCCCAGTGCTTATAGAAGAGGGCGTTGGTGGCTGGGAGAACCAAGAGGTTTAAGCCCCAATAAAGACTATCAAAAACAATTAAATGAAGTGGTGGACTTTTTCAATAGTTCAAAAGCCTATGGCACGGGCTCTTCCAATGAAATGAACTTGGCTTTTAAAGCCATGCAAGGGCTTTTTAATGGCACACAAAAACTATATGTCTATGCAGAAAGAGAAAAAGAGATTATAGATGCCATTTCTACTCTAAAGAATACAGGGATACCCGAAATTGTATTAATCGGCGGTTATGAAGCCCCTAAAATTAGCGGTTTTCTAAAAGAAAATAATATTCCCGTTTTAGTGGGTTACACCCATGACCTTCCCAATTTTGATGACGATGATTATGATTATCCCTATAAATTACCCAAATTATTGATGGATGCCGGACTTACGGTCGGTTTGCAAAATGCACATGCAGAAAATTTCCAAACAAGGAATTTACCTTTTTATGCGGGTCAAGTTGTAGGTCAAGGAATGGATAAGGAAAAGGCATTACAAATGTTAACAGGAAACACTGCTAAAATACTGGGTATTGATGCCAATTATGGAACTTTGGCAGTAGGCAAAAGTGCCACCTTGTTTATTTCTGAAGGCGATGCCTTGGATATGCGCACCAATATATTGAGCCATGCCTTTATAGATGGAAGAAATATTTCTTTGGAAACACACCAAACAGAATTGTGGAAAAGGTATATGGGCAAGTATACCGGCAAATAACAAACCAAAAATATAGAAAAAAGGCTGCCACAAAATGGCAGCCTTTTTTTAATCCTCTACATTTGAACCTTGCCCTCTATTACCTTTGCCATTTCTGGCTTTTCATAAAAGTGCACTGGCATTTTATCTACAGATAGAGATACATTCTCAAAAGAAACAGTGTTTACTGCCTCTTTTATGTTCTTTCCCTCATACTTATACCAAGTAATGGATTTGGGCAGTTCAACCCCATCAACCCTCAGCCAGTCATTATATCGAATCCATTTAATGTTATCAGATTTCTCACCAGTTCTGTAAGTAACTGTATAACCTAACCATTCCATTTGATATGTATCTGGGTTATAATGTATAAAATATTCATCCTTATACGAAGTTCCTATTCCTTGACTGTACGAAATACTAATCCCTGGATATTCCCTACCCTCAAAACTCAGGTTTTCCGTTTCTCCATATACAATGCCTTTATCTGCCAAAACAAAAGGCATAGCATAAAAGTAGAACATTAAATTATGGTAAAATACGGGGTCTCCCTTATAGCTTTCTTTTCCATCCAATAACCATACTTGGCCACCATCAAATCCCATAGTATAATTCCTAGTTTCTATTTTATCCTTTCTGGAAAATAAGTCGACAATATGTGTTTCGGGATTTTCAGGCTTATCAATATCAAAGGACAACGTCCTTTTCTCTTTCCATTTCTGCAACCCACCATGTGATTTGAATACCTTTATTAATTTATCTGGATAAATAGACACATTAGTCTCTTCCTCTTTGGACTGCTCACTATCCTTAGTTTCTTTTTTTTGGTTACAACTTAAAATAAACAGAGATAAAACAAGTACTGTTAGATTCTTCATGATCATTCGTTTAGGTTTCTATCTTTGTCGATTAGAAATTATTAAGTTTACAGGTAAACCTATTCTTAAACAATGAAAAGCCCAATTCATATTAGCAGTACACAGAACAAGCTGATTAAAAATATAATTTTACTTAAAGAAAAGTCCCGTGAACGAAGAAAAACAGGTCTTTTTGTTCTTGAAGGATTACGTGAGTTTCAACTGGCTCTAAAGGGTGGCTACGAGGTGAAACAAGTTTTTTTTGAGCCCTCTATTGTTTCCCTTAATGAAATTAATGCTCTTATAGAATCATTTTCCGGCAAACCAGATATCATTGAAATCTCAAAAGAAGTATATAAAAAAATAGCGTATCGTGAAACAACAGAAGGTGTTTTGGCAATTGCAAAAGCTAAGTCACATGAACTAAAAACAATACAATTTAAAAATAAGGCACCACTAATTTTAGTTGCGGAAGCTCCCGAAAAACCTGGAAATATAGGTGCATTGCTCAGAACCGCGGATGCTGCTAATGTAGATACGGTATTCATAGCCAATCCTAAGACAGATCTATATAACCCCAATATAATACGTTCCAGTGTAGGTTGCGTTTTCACCAGAAATATTGGTACAGGAACAACCCAAGAGCTAATTTCCTATCTTAAGGAAAAAAACATTGCCATTTATTGTGCAGCGTTGACTGCGTCCAAAAACTATTTAGAGGTAAATTTCAAGGAAGCATCCGCATTGGTGGTTGGAACAGAGTCAACGGGGCTTACGGATACCTGGCTGGAAAATTCCACCCAAAATGTAATCATTCCCATGGAAGGGGAAATAGATTCCATGAATGTTTCCGTCTCCGCTGCAATACTTATCTTTGAAGCAAAACGACAAAGAAAAATCCAGTAAGAACCTTTTCTTTTCAATTTAACTTTATGGAAAAAAGCTCCCTGTTTTATATCATCATCATCATTTTAATCATTCAGTTTTTATTGGACACTTTTTTGGATTATCTAAACTACAAAAGATACAATGAACCCGTTCCCAAAGAGCTTGATGACGTATATGACAATAAAGAATATCTTAAATCCCAAGCCTACAAAAAAACAAATTACAGGTATGGTTTATTGACCTCTTCTTTCTCTTTGGTCTTAACCCTATCCTTTTTAATTTTTGGAGGTTTTGAATGGGTAGATTCCCTGGTTAGGGAAACCACATACCATCCCATATTAATGGCTCTATTGTTCTTTGGTATAATAATGATTGGCAGTGATATTGTTTCAACACCATTCTCCTATTATCAAACTTTTGTGATAGAAGAAAAATTTGGGTTTAATAAAACCACTAAAAGATTGTTTTTTCTTGACAAAATAAAGGGATGGTTAATGATGGCTGTTTTAGGTGGGGGTATTTTGGCGTTGGTTATCTGGTTTTACCAAACTGCTGGCCCCGATTTTTGGCTGTATGCGTGGGGAATTATAGCATTCTTTACCATTTTCATGAATCTATTTTATAGCAAACTTATAGTTCCTCTTTTTAATAAACAAACTCCCTTGGAGGAAGGAAGTTTAAAGAGTAGTATAGAGGCGTATGCACAAAAAGTGGGCTTTGAATTAAAGAATATCTTTGTCATCGATGGCTCCAAGAGATCCACCAAAGCCAATGCCTACTTTTCTGGTTTTGGCAGAGAAAAAAGAGTCACTCTTTATGATACATTGATCAATGATTTAGAGGAAGATGAAATTGTTGCGGTTTTGGCACATGAAGTAGGCCATTATAAACGAAAGCATATTATTTTTAACCTCTTTGCATCAATTGCTACCTTGGGCATCACACTCTTTGTACTGTCCTTATTCGTTAACAATCCTGAAGTTTCAATGGCAATAGGGGTTTCTCAACCAAGTTTTTACGCAGCACTTGTTGGTTTTGGAATTTTATACTCACCTATATCAGAAATTACAGGACTGGCCATGAACTTTATTTCCAGAAAGTTTGAATATCAAGCTGATGATTATGCAAAAACCACCTATGCAGCCCAACCTTTAATAACATCTCTTAAAAAACTTTCCAAGAATAGTTTAAGTAACCTTACCCCCCATCCTGCTTATGTTTTTATGCATTATTCGCATCCTCCGCTAATTGCAAGAATCAAAAATCTAAAGGCATAGTTTTTGTTGCCCACTAATAAAGATTGTGGTAATTTTAATATATGATGACTGAAGCGGACATTGAAAAGGAAAACAAAGAAATTGCAAAGCAATACAAAGAACTGCTTCGTATAAGCTATCAGTCGCTTTCCAATGATGACAAAAAATTAATACGAAATGCCTTTGATATTGCTGTTGATGCCCATAAAGACCAACGCAGGAAATCGGGCGAAGCCTATATTTTTCATCCCATAGCTGTAGCCAAAATTGTGGCTTCTGAAATTGGCCTGGATGCAGTTTCCATTGCCTCTGCACTTTTACACGATGTTGTTGAGGACACTTCCTATACATTGGATGATATGGAGCGTATGTTTGGTGAAACAGTTGCCCGAATTGTTGACGGACTCACCAAGATAGCTCACCTAAAAAAGGATATGAACATATCCCAACAGGCAGAGAATTTTAGAAAAATGCTTTTGACCTTAAATGATGATGTTAGGGTTATCATCATAAAAATTGCAGACCGCTACCATAATATGCTCACTCTAGATGCGATGCCTGAGCACAAGCAGGTAAAAATGGCATCTGAAACTTTATACATCTATGCTCCCCTAGCCCATAGAATAGGCTTGTACAATATTAAAACCGAGCTAGAGGACTTAAGCTTAAAATACACGGAGCCCGATGTTTACCATGACATCTATGAAAAGATTGCGGATACAAAAGAAGCAAATGAAAAATACATTGAAGATTTTTCAAATGTTATAAGAGATTCTTTGGATAAGGAAGGATTAAACTACATTATAAAAGGGCGAATGAAGTCCATTTTCTCCATTCGAAAGAAAATGAAAGTCCAAAACGTTCCGTTTGAAGAAATCTATGACAAGTTTGCCATTAGGGTAATTTATAAATCGGACCAAAGGAACGAGAAATTTTTGGCCTGGAAAATATATTCTGTTGTAACCGATCACTTTACCCCAAATCCTGTGCGATTAAGAGATTGGATATCGTCTCCTAAGTCCACAGGTTATGAAGCACTGCACATAACAGTAATGGGGCCCAAAAAAAGATGGGTAGAAGTACAGATACGCAGTGAACGCATGCACGAAATTGCCGAAAAAGGATATGCGGCACACTTCAAATACAAGCATGGGGAACAGAAAGAAAAAGGAATAGAAGGTTGGTTGAACCGCTTACAGGAAGCTTTGGAAAATTCCAATACCAATGCTGTTGATTTTGTTGAGGAGTTTAAATTAAATCTTTATTCCAAAGAAATTTTTGTGTTCACCCCCAATGGAGAGTTAAAATCATTACCAAAAGGTGCAACCCCTTTGGATTTTGCATTTAACATCCACACGGAAGTTGGCATGCACACCCGCGGTGCAAAAGTAAATGGAAAACTAGTTCCTTTGAACACACCGCTAAATAGTGGTGACCAAGTAGAAATTATTACATCTGATAGTTCCAAACCCAACCAAAGCTGGTTGGATTATGCCACTACTGCAAGAGCACGTGCAAAAATAAAATCATCCTTAAGAGAAGAAAAGAAGGATGTGGCACTTGAAGGAAAAGAGATTTTAAGGAGAAAATTAAAATCACAAAAAATAACACTTAATGAAGATGTTATAAATAAAATGGTGGTCTATTTTAAACTAAAGACCAGTTTGGATTTATTTTTTCGTGTGGGCAATGGGACTATAGACAACCAGCAGATAAAAGATTTTACTTCTACCTATAGCAATGCCTTTATAAGTTTCTTTAAAAACAAAATTAAAAGAACCCCTGTACCCGATGATATCCACAAGGAAGAAATTACTTCTAAATATGATATTCTTGTGTTTGGTAAAGAAGAGGAAAAACTGGAATATAAATTGTCACAATGCTGCAATCCTATTCCCGGTGACGATGTTTTTGGATTTATAAGTGTTAATGAAGGAATTAAAGTCCATAAAAAAAATTGTCCAAACGCCATTGCGCTGCAATCCAATTATGCCTACCGTATAATTAGCGCCAAATGGATAGATTCCTCCCAAGAGGAATTTACCGTGGACATTAAGCTTACAGGTATAGATAATCTTGGTTTGGTAAATGAAATTACCCAGATTATTTCGGATAATATGCATGTAAATATGCGAAACCTCAATTTTAGTACAGATGGAGGAACTTTTACGGGAAAAATTACGGTTGTGGTAAAAAATAATACGATTCTCAAAAAATTGACAGACAACTTAAAACGGGTCGGTGGTATTGACAAAGTCACTAGGATTTAAATTTAAACTGTTACATTTGCAGAATTAGTAATTGTGAACATGGTAGCCAATAAAGATCAAGAAATTGTAAAAAATGTGTTTACCGCATTTTTGGAAGAAAAAGGTCATAGAAAAACTCCTGAACGGTACGCCATACTACAGGAAGTTTATAATAGTGATGAACATTTTGATATAGAATCCCTCTATATTACAATGAAAAATAAAAATTATAGGGTAAGCCGCGCTACACTTTATAATACCATTGAACTTTTAATGGAATGTAAATTGGTCAGGAAACATCAATTTGGGAAAAACCAGGCACAATACGAAAAATCTTATTTTGATAGACAACACGACCATGTTATTCTAACCGATACAGGTGAAGTTGTGGAATTTTGCGATCCGAGAATTCAATCTATTAAAAAGACAATAGAAGAGGTTTTTGATATAAAAATCAGCAACCATTCACTTTATTTTTACGGCACAAGAAACAAAGAAGAGAATACAAACAACTAACCAATACTTACGAATGGCGGTAGACTTACTACTAGGATTACAATGGGGAGACGAGGGAAAAGGAAAAATCGTTGATGTACTAACCAAAGACTATGATATAATTGCAAGATTCCAAGGCGGGCCCAATGCTGGGCACACATTGGAGTTTGACGGAATAAAACACGTATTGCATACTATCCCATCTGGTATTTTTCATGAGAATGCCATGAACATTGTTGGCAATGGTGTGGTTATAGACCCCGTTATTTTTAAAAAAGAACTGGACAATCTTAAAAAGTTCAATATTGATATAAAATCCAAATTACTTATTTCTCGAAAGGCCCATTTAATTCTTCCTACGCACAGGTTATTGGATGCCGCTTCCGAAGCAGCTAAAGGAAAAGCTAAAATTGGCTCTACCCTTAAAGGAATTGGACCAACCTATATGGACAAGACGGGTAGAAACGGTATGCGCATCGGGGATTTGGAATTGGATGATTGGAAAGAAAAATACCGTGCACTTGCCAATAAACATGAGGCCATGATTGGGTTTTATGATGTGGACATTCAATATGACCTTAAAGATTTGGAAAGCGAGTTTTTTGCAGCTGTAAAAGAGCTTAAGAGCTTAACATTTATTGATAGTGAAGAATACCTCTTTAAGGCGCAAAAGGAAGGCAAAAAAATATTGGCCGAAGGCGCCCAGGGCTCACTATTGGATATTGATTTTGGCACCTATCCCTTTGTAACCTCATCTAATACTACAGCTGCCGGCGCATGTACAGGTCTTGGTGTGGCTCCCAATAAAATTGGTGATGTAAAGGGTATTTTTAAAGCATATACCACCCGTGTGGGTAGCGGCCCCTTCCCAACAGAACTTTTTGATGAAGATGGAGAAACCATGGGACGTGTTGGCAATGAATTTGGAGCTACCACAGGTAGGCCAAGACGTTGTGGCTGGTTGGATTTGGTAGCATTAAAATATGCAGTACAAATTAATGGGGTTACAGAGCTAATGATGATGAAGGGCGATGTGCTTAGCGGCTTTAAAAAATTAAAAATCTGTACTGCCTATAATTATAAGGGAGATGTTATTAAACACCTACCTTATAATATTGAGCCAGAAAATGTAACTCCCATCTATACAGAAATGGAAGGGTGGAAAAAAGACCTCACCCAATTGACAAAACCCGAGGAACTGCCCCCCGCACTAAATGCTTATATAGATTTCTTGGAAAAAGAATTAGAAGTACCTATTAAAATTGTTTCCGTAGGGCCAGATAGGACCCAAACAATACATAGATAACCAAAAGGCCGCTTTACAGTGGCCTTTTTTTTGTCAAAGGTTATTGCTAAATTAACCTTTTAAACATCGAAAAAAAGTGACTCCTCTTGACAAAAAACTTGGAATAAAAGAATCTTCAGAAATCTTGGTATTAAATTCACCAAAAAAGTATACCGATTTCTTTGTGGACTTTCCCAATAATGTTGTACTAAATGAAGTAGCCGGAAAACAAGAAATTGGATTTATCCACGTTTTTGTAAAAACAGCCCAAGAACTCGAGCATTATTTTTCACTTGCAAAAAAGAGTTTGAAAAAAAACGGAATTCTCTGGATAAGCTGGCCCAAAAAAACTTCCAAAATAGAAACTGAACTGGACAAATTCAGCATTATGAAATATGGTCAGGATAACGGCTTGGTGGACACCAAAGTAGCGGCTATAGATGAGGACTGGAGTGGCCATAAATTTATGTATAGACTAAAGGATAGATAAGAACCTCTTATTAAAAAAGGGGAGGACAACATCAATATAAGGTAACTAAATAAAAGTAGTATCTTTAAAAGATATTCATTTTAACAACCAAAATACCATGGATTTTTCCAGAAAAAATTTCATTAAAACATTAGGGCTTGGAGTCGTGGCTGCGGGGACGTCTTCCTTTAGCAAAACAAAAAAAACAGAAAAATCAATAACAAATGACCATGAATTAACTGTGGGACTGGCTTCCTATACTTTACGAAAGTACAGCTTAGATGAAGTCATAGAAATTGCCCAAAGATTAGACATTAAAGACGTTGCCTTTAAAAGCTTTCACTTACCCTACGAAGCTTCGGACGAAGAACTCACCTATATCCGTGATAAAGTAAAAGCAAGGGGATTAAACCTTTATGGAGGTGGGGTTATCTACTTTAAAACCCCTGAAGATGTTGACACTTACTTTAACTACGCAAAAACTGCTGGTTTAAAAATGATAATTGGAGCACCCAACCATGAGCTGCTTCCCCTTATAGAAAAGAAAGTAAAGGAGACCAATATAAAACTGGCCATACACAATCACGGTCCAGAAGATGACATTTTTCCTTCACCAGAAAGTGTGTACAATAGAATAAAAGATTTGGATAATAGGATTGGTCTTTGCATAGATACGGGACATACCTTTAGATTAAATTTAGACCCGGCAACCGAGCTCAAAAAATACAAGGACCGGCTTTTTGATGTCCATATCAAAGATATCCATGAACAGGTGCCAGATGGAAAAAATGTGGAAATTGGACGTGGTAAGATGAACATTCCAAGCATAATGAGCGCCCTAAAAGAAATTAAGTACAATGGAGTTTTGGGCCTGGAATATGAAAAAGATGGAGACCATGCCATATATGGGCTTTCGGAATCCGTTGGATACGTTCGGGGAATTTTAAAAATGGTCTAGACAGACAAACCTTAAAAGTATCCTAATCCACTATCTTTCTCAGCCAAAATATTCTATTTTTGAACAAAATTTAAGGGTTGAAGAAAATTCTATTTTTCATTTTTTGCTTTTCAGTTTTCATTTGTACTGCTCAGGAACAACCGCCAGAAGAAAAACAAATCAATATTGTTTATGGTGCCAACTTTACCAGGGATGAAGTAAAGTTTCCCGGCGCTTCTATATTTAGCAAGGACGAACATCAGCAAGTGCGTTTTGAACATGAAGGTGCCGATCTATGGTGCGATGTTGCCATTTTCTACCAAAAAGAGAACAAATTAAGGGCCATAGGGAATATTCTTTTACAGCAAGGGGATTCCATTGAAATGACTGCCGGACATATTAATTATGATGGTAACATTAAATTGGCAAAGGCTTGGGATACCGTGGTACTTACCAATACCGATATGGTTCTAAAAACGGATACACTCTATTTTGACAGGGAAAAACAAGAGTCCTATTACAATGATTTTGGGACGGTAGTGGATTCTGCCAATACACTTACCAGTCAAATTGGGCGTTATTATATGACCCCTAAAAAGTACCAATTCCTGGACAGTGTCCATATAGATAATCCGGAGTACATTATGGATTCTGAACAGTTGGATTATTACACAACATCCAAAAATGCCTATATGTACGGGCCCTCTACCATAACAGGTGAAACGTATACCATTTATTGTGAACGCGGGTTTTATGATACCAAAATAGAAAGTGGCTATGGCATTAAGAATACCAAAATTAATTACAACAATAGAATCATAGAAGGTGATAGCCTCTTTTTTGACAAGGCACGGGAATTTGCCTCTGCCACCAATAATATAACGGTTACAGATACGGTAAACCATAGTATTATTAGGGCCCATTATGCCGAGGTCTTTAAAGCCAAGGATTCTGTTTTTGCCACTAGAAGGGCGGTTGCCATAAGTGCCGCACAGGAGCCGCTGGATTCACTTTATGTACATGGTGATACGCTAATGGTTACGGGAAAACCCGAAGAACGCATTTTAAGAGCTTTTAGAAATGCTAAATTCTTTAAAAAAGATTTAAGTGGTAAATGCGACTCTATTCACTCCAATGAAAAGACTGGGCTTACACAATTAATAACAGACCCCATACTTTGGAACTTGGAAAACCAAATGACAGGTGATAGCATTCACCTTCTTTCCAACCTGCAAACAGAGCAAATGGATTCTCTTAAGGTTATCAACAATTCCTTTATTATTTCCCAAGACACTATTGGAAAAATTGGTTATAATCAAGCAAAAGGGATAGACCTATTTGGAAAATTTGTAGATAATGAACTAAAAATCATAGACTTGGTACAGAATACCGAGGTTGTTTATTATATGTACAATGATGATGATGAACTTGTAGGGATCAACAAAACCAAATGCAGTAAAATCCGTCTGTTTATGGCCAATAATGATATTGAGGATATTACGTTTTTCATTGACCCTGATGGGGATATTTTTCCAGACAAAGACTTGCCAGAAAATGAGCGCTTGTTGAAAGATTTTATTTGGCGCGGCGACGAAAGAATCATGACAAAGGATGATATTTTTGATGAGGATGACAATACCATTGTACTTCCTGTAATCCGTGGTATAAACAATCCCATTGATATAGATGCAGAGGAAGGGGAACGAAGCAAAAATGAAGGAGACCCCATAAACACCATTAAAAAGAAACGGGAACGGGCAACCAAACCTAAAAAGACCCCTGTTCTAAAAAAAGTCAAGTAGCCTATGAAGGATGACTTTTTAAAATATCAGGCCCAAACCACTTCACATCCTTTGGCCATGGAAGTTTCCCATGCAAAGGGCAGTTATATTTATGATACAAAGGGCAATGCACATTTGGACTTTGTAGCTGGGGTTTCCGCTTGTAGTTTAGGCCATTGCCATCCCAAAGTGATAGCTGCAATACAGGAACAGACAGAAAAATATATGCACGTAATGGTTTATGGGGAATATATTCTAGAACCTGCAGTGGCATATACCAAACTACTGGCTTCCCTCCTACCACCTTCCTTAAACACTACCTACTTGGTAAATTCTGGAACAGAAGCCATAGAAGGTGCTTTAAAATTGGCTAGGCGTTTTACAGGAAGGTCAGAAATTATTTCTGCAAACAAGGCCTATCATGGCAATACCATGGGCAGTTTAAGTGTCATGGGGCACGAAGAACGAAAAAGTGCTTTTAGGCCGCTTATCCCGGATATTTCTTTTATCACTTTTAATGATGAATCTGATTTGGAAAAAATAACTTTAAAGACTGCGGCCGTTATCTTGGAGACCATTCAGGGAGGTGCCGGATTTATTGTTCCCAAAAACGATTATTTAAAAAAGGTTCGAAAAAAGTGCCATGAAACTGGCACCCTATTAATCCTGGACGAAGTTCAACCAGGTTTAGGCCGTACAGGGAAACTTTTTGCTTTTGAACATTACGATTGTGTACCAGATATTTTGGTCATTGGCAAGGGTATGGCATCAGGGCTTCCCGTAGGAGCCTTTATATCTTCCAATACATTGATGCAATCCTTGCAACATAGCCCAAAATTGGGACATATAACCACCTTTGGCGGCAATCCTGTAATTGCATCAGCCTGTTTGGCTACCTTAAAAGAAATCTCAGAAAACAATCTGGTTTCTTCTGCCTTAGAAAAAGAAAAATTATTTAGAGAATTGTTGGTTCATAACCATATAGAAGAAATAAGGGGGAAAGGACTCATGTTGGCCTTGATTATGAAAAATGAGGAAGTTGCCAACCAATTGATCCTAAAATGTAAGGAGAACAATCTTATCCTTTTTTGGCTTTTATTTGAACCACGAGCAGTGCGAATATCACCGCCCTTAACTATGTCCCATGAAGAAATAAAAAAAGGATGTGCTATTATTCTTAAAGTATTAAATCAAATAAAATAATAATTTGTTAACTAAATTGTTAATAATATAGACCCCCATGGAAACATAAAGCACTCTCAAAAAGAGTATTTTTAATTCCATAGTTAAACCAAGCCCGTAAACTTATGGCGTTAGATTCTAACGAAAGACCCAGCAAACCCATAATTAAATTTGAATCCATGCTCAAGACAGATGATGTCTACTTTTTTGATGCGGAGGATTTTGAGGATATTATTCACCACTACCTTAACAACGGTAAAATATCATTGGCCAAAAAAGCTATAAAAATTGGGTTGCAGCAGCATCCACACAGTACGGAACTTAAACTTTTAAATGTTGAGGTACTTGTATTCGAAAACAATTTGGAAATTGCCGAGCAACATTTGGACAGCCTACAACTTTTGGATAGCAACAATGAAGAAATCTATATTCAACGTGCCAACATCTATTCCAAAAAAGATAATCATGATGCAGCGGTAGAGTTATTAAAAAAAGCATTGTCATTGGCAGAGAACAACTTTGAAATTTTCTCGCTCTTAGGAATGGAGTATCTTTTTATGGATGATTACCAAATGGCAAAGGAGAACTTTATGAGATGTGTCTCTATGGATGAACAGGACTATGCTTCCCTATACAATGTAATCTATTGTTTTGAGTTTTTGGAAGACCATGAGGGTGGCATCCAATATCTAAATGATTATTTGGAAAGAAACCCCTATAGTGAAGTAGCATGGCACCAACTGGGAAAAATGTATGCAAGCAAAAAAATGTTACAGGAAGCTATAGCCGCTTTTGACTTTGCCATAATATCAGACGACTCATTTATAGGGGCCTATTATGAAAAGGGCAAGGTCTTGGAAAAAATGGGCAAGTACAACGAGGCCATAGGGAATTACGAAACCACTATAGAAATAGAAGATCCCACCTCACATGCCTATTTACGCATTGGTAGGTGCCATGAAAAATTGGGCAACTATGACCAGGCCAAACATTTTTATTATCGAACAGTACACGAGGATCCGCTTTTAGATAAAGGTTGGTTGGCCATAACAGAGTTCCACTACAAAAAAGGAGAACATGAGAAAGCTTTGTACTACATAAATAAAGCTATTAATATTGATGAGGAAAACCCATTATACTGGAAAAAAAGCGCCAAAATATATACAGCACTAAAGAATTTTGATGAAGCCGATTTTTCCTATAAGCAAACAGTGGAGCTAGGCAATTATGAACTGGACACATGGATGAATTGGGGCAATGTAGTATTATTGGGTAGTACAGATTATAAATCGGTCATTCAAATATTGGAACAAGGGGTAGAATTTTATCCAGAAAATGCCGATATACTTTTTAAGATGGCAGGGGTTTATTTAATGGACAATAATACAACTGATGCCATTGCCTGTCTGACCAATGCTTTTCAATTGGATTCTGATAAATTCTACCTTTTCCAAAATGAATTTCCCCAGTTTAGTGACTCAAAATTAGTTACTGATTTAATAAGTGATATTAAAAAAGCTTCCAGATAAAAAAACTATTTTTGTTTTTTATCTTCTATGGAAAACCGAAATTTTTTACACTATATATTCATTACACTTAAGGGAATGGCAATGGGCGCAGCAGATGTTGTTCCTGGGGTGTCTGGTGGTACAATTGCTTTTATCTCGGGGATTTACGAGGAACTTATCACCTCCATAAACAACATTGACCTTTCTCTTTTAAAAACACTTCGAAAAGAAGGCTTTAAGGCTTTCTGGAAACAGGTAAACGGCAATTTTTTACTGGCTCTTTTTTTAGGCATAGGTATCAGCGTAATTTCTTTGGCAAAATTTATTAGTTGGTTGCTAGAGAACAAACCCATTTTGTTATGGTCATTCTTTTTTGGCTTGGTTCTGGCCAGTATTATTATTGTGGGCAAGGCCATTGAAAAATGGAATTTAGGAACCATGGTCATGCTTTTATTGGGTGCGTTGATCGCTTATTTTATTACCCAACTCCCGCCATCGGAAAACATAGCCAGCTTACCTTATTTATTTTTATCGGGTGCATTGGCAGTGTGTGCAATGATTCTCCCTGGAATTTCGGGAGCCTTTATTCTAGTTCTGTTGGGCTCCTATAAAACTATTTTAGACGCCGTTCATGAAAGGGACATTAAAATTGTGGCCACGGTTGCAGTGGGTGCCATTTTTGGGTTATTGAGCTTTGCCAAAGTATTAAAATGGATGTTCAGTCACTATAAAAATCTAACATTGGCAGTCCTTACAGGTTTTATTGTGGGTTCCATGAGCAAAATATGGCCTTGGAAAAAGGTTTTGGAAACCAAAATTTTTGGTGAGAAAACAATTGTGATAAAAGAACAAAATATCTTCCCTTGGAACTATGAAGGGGACAGCCAATTAATCTTAGCTGTTATCCTAGCTCTCACCGGTTTTTCTTTTATTTTTATCCTAGAAAAGTTAGCTTCAAAAAAATAACGGATATATAACCATGGATCATTCCAGAACATTTTTGGACAAGTTTTTCCTTGTAATCAAGGGACTATGTATGGGTGCTGCCAATAAGGTGCCCGGTGTATCTGGTGGAATAGTTGCTTTTGTTGGTGGTTTTTATGAAGAATTCATCTACTCTTTACAAAAGGTAAACCTAAAAGCGGCCAAGCTTTTTTTCAATGGTAGGTTCAAAAGTTTCTATCGTTACATCAATGGTCAGTTTTTGTTCCTTTTAATTTTTGGAATGCTCATAAGCTACTTTAGTGTTTCTAGAGTGTTGGACTATTTTCTTGAAAGGAAAGAGCTTTTTGTTTGGGCAGCGTTTTTTGGGATGATATTGGGTTCCATTTATTACATAACCAAAAGTTTTGAGCATTGGAACAAAAAAACCATCATATCTGGTGTTATTGGATTGGTTATAGGGATTTCCATTAGTTTTTTGAATCCGGCAAAAGAGAATGATAACCTCTGGTTTATTTTTCTTTGTGGTATGATAAGTGTTTCGGGGATGACACTTCCTGGGCTATCTGGCTCCTTTATCCTTATTCTTTTAGGGAATTATGTACTTCTTTTGGTGGATTCTGTAAATGCCCTATACGATAGTTTTTCCGAAATTCTTAAGGGTGATTTTAGCTTTGTAAAAAATCAGGCACGTTTGCATACCCTAAAAATATTGTCCGTATTCACATTGGGTTCCGTAACAGGTTTGGTAAGTATTTCCCACTTATTAAGCTATGTTTTAAAACATTACAAACACATTACAACAGCTGTTCTCATAGGTTTTATTACCGGCTCCCTGGGCGTTGTATGGCCCTGGAAAAGGAAAATGCTCAAAATGGACTTAAATGGTATGGTACAGTTGGATTCTGATGGGCGAGAGATTATCACAAACTATGAACGTTATTTTCCAGATTTCAATATTTCTGAAACTTGGTGGGCCCTATTTTGTATTGTAATGGGAGTAACTGTTTTATTGGCATTGGATTGGTATGGAAAACAAAGAAAATAAGAAATACAGATATGGGTTAATAGGAAAGAACATTTCCTATTCCTTTTCCAGAGGGTATTTTACAGAAAAGTTCAAGAACCTAAAGTTAGTAGACCATTCGTACGAAAATTTTGATCTACAAGCTATTAATGAATTCACCGAGCTCATAAAAACAAATACGGACATTAAAGGTTTTAATGTTACCATTCCTTACAAAGAAGCTATTATACCCTATCTATCCAAGCTAAACAAAAAAGCAAAAAAAATTGGAGCGGTAAATACCATAAAATTTACCAAAAGTGGGTTAAAAGGCTATAACACAGATATCTACGGGTTCAAAAAATCTATTCAACCCTTTTTAAAAGAACACCATAAAAAAGCATTGATATTGGGTACTGGTGGTGCCTCAAAAGCAGTGGCCTTTGTGTTCAGGGAATTGGGCATTCCCTACAAATTTGTTTCCAGGAACCCTATGAAACACCAATTTTCATATGATGATCTTAACAAAGAAACTATGCAATTGTATAGTATTCTTGTGAACTGTACACCTTTGGGCACCTACCCAAATATAGAGGGCAAGCCAGACATTTCCTATCAATTTATAACGAAGCAACACCTACTTTTTGATCTTATTTACAATCCAGAAAAAACTGCCTTCTTAAAAGAGGGGGAATCTAGAGGCGCCACAATTTGTAATGGGCTAAAAATGTTGGAGTTACAGGCAGAAAAGTCATGGGAAATCTGGAACTCCTAATCAAAATTTAGCGGTATTACTTTTGCAATTCCCAAGGTTGTTAGTATCTTAACATCGCTATACATTAAACTTGCTGAGAATTGGAAAAGAAAGACGAGCAACTACACACTGATGTAGGGGGAGAAAAAAAATCAGAAACTACCGAAATCCAAAGCGATTCGGAGAAAAGCCCTGAGGTTAAAATTGAAAAAGAAAAAACCTCTGAAACCATTGAAGAGGTGGAAAATACGGAACATTCCGAGGAATCCTCCAGTGAAGTAGAAAAAGATACGGAAGGTGAAGTTTCCGAAGATGTTTTGGAGGAGATTGACGAAACCAATGCCGAAGATGCCGAGGATGCGGACAATCACCAAAGGCACCAAATTCCTATTTTGGACTACCATGCCCTATCCATGGAAAACTTGGTTGGCGAACTGCAGCGCCTGGTACGAAATGAAAAAGTACAGGCCATAAAGAAGCATGTAGATGGTATAAAGTACGAGTTCGACCTTAAATTCCAAGATTTTTTAGAGCACAAAAAGGAAGAGTTTATTTCCAACGGTGGCAATGAAATAGATTTTAGGTACAATTCTGTAACCAAAAGGCAGTTCAACGAAGTCTATTCCGACTATCGTGAAAAACGCAATCAGTATTATAAATCCTTAGAACAGAATTTAAAAGCCAACCTTGCAAAAAGATTGGAACTAATTGAGGAATTAAAGGGATTGGTCAATGTGGAGGAAGACATTAACACCACCTATAAAAATTTTAAGAACATACAAGAAAGCTGGCGCAATGCGGGACCTATTCCCAGAACCCATTACAATGATGTTTGGCGTACCTACCAACACCATATAGAAATCTTTTATGATTTTCTACATCTCAACAGGGAATTGCGGGACTTGGACTTTAAGCACAATTTAGAGGAAAAGCTAAAAATTGTGGAGCGTGCAGAAGCATTGGCCAATGAGCAAGATCTAGGAAGGGCTTTCCAAGAATTACAAACCTTGCACAAGGTTTGGAAAGAGGATATTGGTCCGGTAGACAAGGAACACAGGGAAGAGATATGGGAGCGTTTTAGCAATGCCACAAAGGCCATGCACCAGCGTAGACAGGACTTTTATAAGGAACTGGACAAATCCTACGAGGCAAATCTGGAAAAAAAGCACGAAATCATTAATGCCATTAGGACCATTGCCACCAATGTATCCAACAACCACAAAACATTGCAACAGCAAATAAAAAGTGTTGAGGCCCTTCGCGAAGATTTTTTTAAGGCTGGAAAAGTGCCCCAAAATGTAAATGAAAAAACATGGGCATCCTTTAAGGAGGCCGTTAGAACTTTTAACCGTAATAAAAATAATTACTACAAAAATCTTAAAAAGGACCAACAAGAGAATCTTGACAAAAAGAGAGCGCTATTGGCCCTTGCAGTTTCTTTAAAGGATAGTGAGGATTGGGATACGGCCACCCCAGAAATGAAACGTATCCAAAGTGAGTGGAAAAAAATTGGACATGTTCCCAGAAAATTTTCTGATAAAATCTGGAACGAGTTCAAGACTGCTTGTAACCACTATTTTGATAGGCTGCATTCCAAAAAGAACAGTGCTTTTAAAGTTGAACAAGAAAATTTTGAGAAAAAAAGTGCCTGTATGGACAGGTTAAAGGCCTTTGAGTTGACCAATGATAGACAAAAAGACCTAGCCGCCATAAAAAAGTTTATAGAAGAATGGAAAACTTATGGACGGGTACCCTACAATAAAAAGAACATTGACGCAAAGTTCAATAAGATTTTGGATGCCATTTTCAAAAAGATGGATGTGAGCAGGCAAGAATCCGAGCTATTAAAATACGGCAACAAAATACAGGCATTGGCAAAGGCCGATAACGAAAGGGCCATATCCAATGAAAGGACTTTTATCCGTAGAAAAATAGACGAGTCCAAGAGTGAGATCCGCCAATTGGAAAACAACATGCAATTTTTCTCCAATGCATCCGAGGACAGTCCATTGGTGCAAGATGTTATTAAAAACCTGAACAAGCAAAAAGAGGGACTGGAGACTTGGAAAGCCAAGCTTAAAAAACTCAACATCATGGAGAACAAGCTAAATAGAGAGGATGATGTGGAGGATACAGATTCTTCCGAAGAGGAATAAATAACCATGCTCCAATAGTCCAAAACCTACAAAGTATAAATTAAAATGAACCTAAAGCTCGTCCTATCTGTTCTAATACTATTATTTATGAGCGCCAAAGGAAATTCCCAATGGAAATTAATGGATAAAAATGCCACTAGGGAAACCAAAAAGCTTTTTAAAAGTCTAAAGAAAATCCAAAAAAGAGGAACCATTTTTGCGCACCAGCATGCAACGGAATATGGTCGTGGGTGGATGGGCGATGAAGACCGATCAGATGTAAAATCTGTTGTGGGCACACATCCCGGAATGATCGGGGTGGATTTTAGTGGTTTTACGGGTAGAAATCCAGAAGAATATAAGTCTAGGTTAAAAAAAGTGGTAGAAGACACTTATAACAGAGGGGGTGTAATAACCATTGCCTGGCATTTTTACAATCCTGTAGGACCTGGCGGGTTCTATTGGCAAGATTCCATTTCTACGCCGGTGGTTCGTAGATTGATCCCCAATGGAGACGCACATGAGCAGTATAAAGAAATTTTAGATGGTATTGCAGAATGGGCCAATAGTTGCAGGGGAAAAAATGGGGAACTGGTTCCCATGATCTTTAGACCTTACCATGAGTTTGATGGCGATTGGTTCTGGTGGGGTGCAAGCCATTGCACGGTAGATGAGTTTAAAACCTTATGGAAATTTACAGCCAGTTATCTTAGGGACACCAAAAATGTACATAATTTTATTTGGGCCTTTTCACCGGACAATAAGTTTAATACCCAAGAAGAATACCTAGAACGCTACCCTGGCAATGAATGGGTAGATATGGTTGGCATGGACAATTATGCGGATATGGGCAGGGACCGGTACGATTTGGACACTGCAATTAAAAAGCTGAGAATAGTATCCGATTACGCAAAAAAGAACAAAAAACTGGCTGCTTTTACAGAAACTGGACTGGAATCTATTCCCAATACCACATGGTGGACAGAGTCTATGTTAAAAGTAATGAAGGCAGACGGATTACGGCTTTCCTATGTACTGGTCTGGCGTAATGATAGTAGAAGCAAAACCCATTACTATGCCCCGCATCCCGGGCATAAAAGTGTACCAGATTTTGAGAAATTCTTTGAAGACAAGTTTACTTGGTTTGAGGACGACCTGGCCAAAAAGAACATTTATAAGAAGAGACGAGCCAAATAGTTACCCCCATTGCCTCCCTCCTTACTTATGAATAAATTATATTCCCAATAACGCAAAATCCATAAGATACGGCTACTATGTGGCCTTCTTAAGTCCTGTTATTTGGGACACGGTGACCAAAAAATGACAGGTTCCCAAACAACAGTCATGCGATTTTGCTATATTTCCTTAAAATTAGCCACCAACGCTCCAACCCGCACACTGCTTTCGCAGATGTCGTACATAGCGCGGCGTTGTACACCATTAAAGCACTATGGGGATAGTCCTCTATCTTTTTGTCGTAATTTTTTCCCTTTTACTAATTGGGCTTGTCTATACCTTGGTCAAGGATTTCAAGGAAATAATCCTTGGCTTGGTTAATATGTGCAAACCACAACTCTTTCGCCCAATTACATGGATAATAAGTCCAATTTGGTTTATCGGGTACGGATTGGAAAAAACCTTTGGTTGGAATATCATAGAAAAGTACAACGATAGTGATGGACTTGAAAAATACCCTTCAACCGGAAATTTAAAACTGGATTTCGCCATGGGAGATAAACTGCTTATTTCCAAGACATCCGAAAGGAAAGCAGAATCTTTAATAAAGGAATTTTTGGAATTTTGTGATGGCGATTTAAGGTTTGAAAAATTCAAAATTAAAAGTGGCCAGAATATTCAAATTAATTGCCCGAATAATATCACCTTTTACGATTTCAGCATACTTACACAACACTTTTGCAATACAGTCAAAAAAAGCTGGGGAATTTTTAAATCTGGACGTCTGAATTACTACTCTTATTCGGACAGAAAGACTGTGCATAACCTTATTGGAGAAACAACTAATGGACAAAAATTTTCAATCTATACTTTGGACGACTTATACAATGACCAGTATTTAAGATTAAATCAGGAACTGGAAGTGAAAAAATTTGACTGGAAACTAATAAATAACGGTGTACAACAATACCTATAATCCATTGCGGGCGGATTTCCTAAACGGAAATCCTTAACTTTAAAAAATGGCTCGCGAATACTCAAGAAATAAGCCCTTGCAACCCCGTTGGGCTTGACTAAAATTTTTAATATATTTATCATTATGGGAAAACAAGACAAACCAGAACAAAGACCTCAACCGCCCAAAACAGAACCAAGACATATTCCTTTAAGGAAAGATTCTCCAATACCTGATACAGAAAGAGGCGGTGGTACGACAGTTCGTCCATCTAAACCAGATGATAATTAAATATTGTCAGTAAAGCAAGCCCTATAAACATTAGGGCTATTGATGCAATATTTAATACATTAGTCCATTTATTGTAATTGTCAACACCACAATTATAATTATGCATTTTTTCCTTATCATAGTCTTTTTTCTCAATTTTTTTAAGCATCAATTGAGTGTAGTTCTCTTCATGGTGATTTGCTCGATATCCGGTAACCTGTGAAATAAAATTTGTTGTAATACCAAATAAAAAAGTAATCCCAGAAAATATTAGTGTTCCCTCATTTTCAAAATCAACTTCATACCCTTTCATTTCTCTTATGGTCTCAAAAATTATATAAATACCGCCTCCACAAATAGAAATTATCAATAAGTCCATTCTGCGTATTGCATAATTGGTTCTTTCTCTAGTATTGTTTAAATGGTCAACCCATTTGTTATACTCTAATTCGTCTCTTTTTTTCATTACTGGTGTTTTATCCATATCAATATACTTAAATTATTAATCATTAACTTGTACTGCCGACAACATGGAATATATACCATTGTTGCAGGGCATTGAGCCCTTTACAATAGTGGGCTTATTTCTTGCCAGCTTTCTTGTGGCTCTCTGTCATTAAAAACAAGTTTTTATGCCACCGCCCCGCAAAAACTGTGCATATTCGCGAGCCGTTGGCATCAATTTGAGAATGACAGAGAATACAATAAATAATTATCCAAATGCATGGGATTTTTACAACGGAAATGAACAGTTAATCTCTCATGATAAGAAGAACAAACTGGAATACCATAATCTGATGGAATTTGGAATGTCTTCACCATTAAGCGGAAATTGTTATTGGATTAGTGATGATGGTAAGAAGTCATTAATTGATAATCGCTGCGCTGGACCACCTATCTGGAATACTGCGGGAACTAAAGCAGCAATACCTATATGGACTTACAAACTGTTCAAAGGAACAGTTCAGCGACTACACATACTCGATACAGAATCAAGAGAACTAATTGGATTCAAAAGAATCTTCAGAGTACTGGATTTAAGGACTTTTGACGGAGACCAAATTTGTGGTTATGATAGTCCGATGTTCAAGCCTAAATCATTTTGTGTTGACTATAAAAATGAACGTATCTTGAAAACACGGAGATTATAAAAACTGATGCCAACAATGGCTAAAATTCATTGCTTGCGGATTTCCTTGCAGGAAATCCTGCGCAAAAAGCTAACTTCGGGGTTCGGCGGGACTGTCCTGCGGACAGATCGCCGCAACGAACCTTAGCCCAACCGTTAGCTGCAAGCACACAAACTATGACTAGAAATGTTTTTATGAAAGTATCTATTGCCTTACTCTCTTGTTTCTTTTTAACCAGCTGTTACTTTGGCGCCAATGAATCAGGAGGAGAAATAGTAAACAATGTTTACAGCGCTAGATGGGATGATGACTCCTGGATTTCCTATAGCAAAAATGGCGATGGTATTTGGGATTCGGAAAACATTATAGTTAGTCATCATGTTTTTGCAATTGGGGACTATGATGACTTTATTATCGCAAAACAGCATCCCTGTAAAAACAAACAACCTCACACCACTGACTTTGACGATTTAAAGCCTGACAGAGACATTACTATTTATATAATCATAGATACAAGAAACGACAGTTACGTTGTGCATCGTTATCAAAATGAAAATGATTTCAATGAAGCAAAAACGCAATTTGGGATTCCTGTTAATTTGACTTACAAGTTTTACGCTAAAGAAATTGATTAACGCCAACAGCTAACAAAGAACTGAGGTGAAAAACAAACAAATTCTTCCTTAATCTGAATCAAACTTAAGAAGTGCATAATTCATTGATTTTTATTGTTTTTAAAAGTATTCATCGGTCGCTGCGCTCGGTGGCACGGCAAATTTTATTCCCAATACCACAAAATCCAAAAGATACGGCCACTATGTGGCCTTCTTGAGGCCTGTTATTTGGGACACGGTGACCAAAAAATGACAGGTTCCCAAACAACAGTCATGCGATTTTGCTATATTTCCTTAAAATTAGCCGGACTTCACATAGCGCTGCGTTATGGGTAATTAAAAAAACTGAATGGCAACAGATGGAACTAAAATAATTGACGGAGATACAGCTCACGATACATATTGGGGAATTATGGACTTGTATGATAGTGAAGCTGGATTAGAAATGATACTTAATGAATTTCCTTTAGAACAGCCTGATTACTTTGATGCTTTCGATAATGAAATTTATGTTACAAGTTGTGGACTTGCATACTGGGAAATCGGACTAATGACTGCTGAACGAATTGAATATATCGAGAATATTATATCAAAAAATGCTTGTGTAAACGAATGGACAAAACTGTCCGAGAAAGAAGGTAAATCAAGAAAAAGTGTTTTGACACGATTTTTAAATAAAATCAAAAAAGAAAACACTAAAATCAGAAAGCCCAAAAAGTATCGTAAGATTTCTAACTTCATATTTAATGAAAATGATATTTTGTCATTTAAGCTTAAAGATAACAGCTACAGAAGCTTAATTTGTATGAAAATAGACCAATATAGAGGTAATTGTAATTATTGGTTTGTACCGACTATCTATAAAAGTTTCGAAAAACCAACGGAAAAATCAATAACCAAAGAAATGATTTTAGGGAGAACTATTGGCTCTGGTTATGACAAAGAAACAACTAGAAAAGAACAACCAGGAATTGAAATTATTTGGGATTATGTTGGCGGAAATCCTAAGTTCTTTTTTGGTTTTGTAATTGATGCTGTTGAGCATAAAGATTTACTAAAATTCAAAGACGCATTTGAAAAAGTAGGTTCCATAAACATAATTGACGGGCTAAAAAAAACAGGCTCATTTGGTTACTCGGAAAATTTTGAAAGATTTGAGGAAAGATATGATGACCTAGATAAACAAATAAGCATTTTTGGTTATAAGAAGTATCCTGTCGAAATAATGATAAAAAAATAAAAGCCCATAACAATGTATATAAAAAATAGGCGAAACAGTTGTAAAATAAAGGGTTGTGGCTCGTATCAAACTCTGTGTTTAACCGAAAGTTTAGTGCTTCGAAATCGCCTACTTTTCATATACTAAACGATGATGTCGAATACGCCTGCGGCGTACTTTTGCTGCACTGCTACCGCAGCCTATGCACCAAAAGCCAGTCGACATCATCGCCGCGCTCTGTCAGATTGCCAGATCCGTAGGATAAGGGACCTTTTTGCCAAGATCGCCGCAACGGCTCATCTACTCGACACATCAGGACGCTACCTGCCCGTCCGGCAGGCGGGTATACAATTTATTCACTGTTGTTTTTTATTTCCCGGGTGTTCATCGGTCGCTGCGCTCGGTGGCACGGCAAATTTTATTCCCAATACCGCAAAATCCATAAGATACGGCCACTCTGTGCCCTTCTTGAGGCCTGTTATTTGGGACACGGTGACCAAAAAATGACAGGTTCCCAAACTACAGTCATGCGATTTTGCTATATTTCCTTAAAATTAGCCGCCAGCGCTACAACCCGCACACTGCTTTCGCAGATGTCGTACATAGCGCGGCGTTGTGCTTCATTATAACCAACCGCTAACCAATGATAAAATTCTTTAGAAAAATTCGCCAAAACCTGCTTATGGAAAACAAAACTGGAAAGTATTTAAAATATGCTATTGGTGAAATAGTTCTTGTAATGATCGGTATTTTACTTGCGTTACAAGTAAATAACTGGAATGAAATCAGAAAGGACAATACAAAAGAACAACAAATATTAAGACAATTAAAAGATGAATACATTGCCAATCTTTTACAATTAGAACAAAAAATTAATCATCGGAAAAGAATAATTGAAACGGCCACTAAAGTACTGCAATATATTGATGAACCAAATGATGTTGATACAGATAGTCTTAATTCTCAATTAAACGTAATGATTGGTAGTCCTGCATTCAAACCTATAGAGAATAACCTAATTAATTCTGGCAATATTCTTTTGATTAAGAATGAAAAATTGAACCAATTACTAACTACTTGGCCAACTGAAGTATTAGATATACAAGTAATTGAAAGAATCTGGTTCACAAAAATGTGGGAATCAGTTATTCCTTTGTACAGTGATTTTGGAATACTTCGTGATGGATTTTATAAATGGTGGAATGACGAACAAAATCTGAAATGGATATTGGAGGGAACTAATGTAAATCCATTTCATAAACCAAGATCAAGCAAAGCATTAAAATCAAGTGAGATTTTAAATAAAAAGGAACTTGAAGGAGTTATCTCTGTTGCTGTTTCAGTTAATTATGCTGCAAACTTACAATCTCAAGTGGTACGTAATCGAATTCTTGAAATTTTGGAGTTATTAAACAACGAAATAGATTAAAAAATAACGAAAGCACAACAATGTATAAAAATAATATTGGTTTAATCGCTAAATTGAAAGTAAATAAATATAAAAAAGGTCTGTGTTTAACCGAAAAGTTAGTGTATGCAAATCCGCTACTTTTCATATACTAGACCGTTACAAACAACCTCGAGGCAGTAACAAAAAGAATAATAAATCGTCATTTTTTAAACTATTATAAATGATTAAACTGGTAATTTTAATTCTGCTCCTATTCTTATCTAATATCTCAGCCGCACAAGACAATGAAACTTTAGATGGAAAGTTAAAAAAAGCTGTTACAAACGAAAATTTAACTGGTGCTGTATGGTCAACTATTAGTGATGATATAGTTACAACTGGAGCAATAGGCTTAAAGAATGCAGATACAAAAGAAATTTTAGAAAAGAACGATAGAGTACTAATTGGCTCAGTGACCAAAACCCTAATTGCAACAGGTATTCTTCGTTTAGTAAGCCAAGGAAAACTGGACATTGAATCCCCAGTTTACAAAATTTTACCCAACATAACTTTTGATAACCCTTGGAGAGAAGATAATCCTGTTACGATAAGAGACTTATTAAATCACACTTCAGGAATTGAAGACTCCAGATTTTGGCAAATATTTAGTACAAAATCTACTTCTTCTACACCTTTAGAATATATTTTTTCTAAAGACCCTTCTGTACTGAAAGTGAGAACCTTACCTGGAACTCGATTTTCTTATTCAAATATGGGATATTCATTCTTAGGTTTAATTATTGAAAAAACCACTCAGGAACCCTATGAAACCTATTTGGATAAAAACCTTCTTGTTCCTTTAGGTATGAAAAACAGTACTTTTCAATTTACAACTCAAAAAGGAGAGCATATTGACCAACACTTAGCTATGGGACATTTTGAAAATGGAACAACACAAGAGAACATACCTATGTTTTTACGTCCAGCAGGTCAATTTACCACAACTGCAAAAGATATGGCTCAATTCGCAAAATTCTTAATGAGTGAGGGGACTATTAATGGAAAGTTGTTTATTGATAAAGCACTTTTAAATCAAATGGGGAATCCGACATCAACAGAATCTTATAAAAATGGATTGAAATCAGGGTATCAGTTTGGACTTAGTTACAGAGATAGGTATGGTGTTGTAGGGAAATTTCATCGTGGAAATACAATTGGTTACAGAGCAACATTCTATTTATTTCCTGAACAAAAAAAAGGTTTTTTCATCAGTTATAACTCGGATAGTGAAACTGCAAATTATGAGAAATTCAATACGATTTTTATAAATCACTTAGGAATAAATAAACCTAAAAAGTTAAAGATAAAAGATAGTTTACCATCAAATATCAAAGATTTTCATGGTTATTATAAAATGAATCCCTTTCGATTCGAAATGTTTGCGTATTTAGATTTACTTTTTAATTCAATAAAAGTAGAGCAAGAAAATAACAAATTGATTGTTCAATCTATTCAAAACGAAACTAATTCTCTTTTACCAATTGGGAGCAATTTATTCAGAAAAGAAGATAGAGTTAAGCCATCTCATGTTTTTTACAAAAACGGAAGTGTACCAATAATTAGCGATGGATTAGTAACCTACGAAAAAGTTAACATAACTTATTTAGCTTTAATGTGGCTAAGTCTTATTCTGGGGTTAACAGGTATATTCTTTATTTTGTTTCGTGGATTCTATTTACTGTTTAAGAAAAAACTGTTTAAAAACAAGCAGATAATAACGTTTCCTTTTTTATCCATTTTAGGGCTTTTAATTCCTTTTCCTTTTCTTCTAAACCAATCATTTCTTAATTTAGGTGATGTCACTTTTGCGAATGTTTTGTTAGCAATTGTAACAGGTTTTTTACCAATAGCAATGATTTTGGGGAGTAAAAAAATAAGGAGAAACAGAATACTAACTATAGATACAGTCGGAATTTTATTTGTCTTACAATGGACAATTATTTTAATTTATTGGAGTGTCATACCTTTTAGATTATGGGCATAAAAAAGGCAGTTTGTAACAATGTATATAAAAAATAGGCGAAATAATAGTAAAATAGAGCTTTATGGCTCGTATCAAAATTTGTGCTTAACTGAAACTTTCGTGTTTCGAAATCACCTACTTTTCATATACTAACCGATGATGTCGAATTATTCATTGATTTTTATTGTTTTTAAAAGTATTCATCGGTCGCTGCGCTCGGTGGCACGGCAAATTTTATTCCCAATAACGCAAAATCCATAAGATACGGCTACTCTGTGGCCTTCTTGAGGCCTGTTATTTGGGACACGATGCCCAAAAAAAAGACAGGTTCCCAAACAACAGTCATGCGATTTTGCTATATTTCCTTAAAATTAGCCGCCAGCGCTCCAACCCGCACACTGCTTTCGCAGATGTCTTCCATAGCGCGGCGTTGGGTGCAATTTTTAAAAAGCCTTTTACTATGATAAAACAGCACATTTTTATAGTACTTTTCGCCTTGCTTTTTACACAAGCAGGAATTGCCCAATCAACTGGAACGTTTACGGACTCTCGTGATGGGCAAACGTATAAAACTATAAGCTTTGAAAATACTACAACGGGCAAAACCGTTGTCTGGCTGGCTCAAAACCTAAACTACAAAGTAGAAGACAGTTACGCTTATGATGATGACGAGAGCAATCGCGACGAACTTGGATTACTTTACACTTGGGAGGCAGCTAAAAAAGCATGTCCAAAAGGTTGGCATCTGGCATCGGATAGTGAATGGTCTATGCTTGTAAATAAGTTTGGCGGAACCGACGAGGCTGGTAAAGTCTTGAAAAGCGAAAAAGGTTGGAATGAAGACGGAAACGGTACTAATAGCAGCGGGTTTAATGCACTTCCAGGAGGTCAGCGCACACCCAATGGCAGCTATCGGGTCAAAGGTATTCTTGGTCTCTGGTGGTCGTCCACACCCACTGGTGAAGAGGGCAAAGCGTGGGAATGGAACTTGCATTATGGTGGACCATCTAGTGTTAAACCACATAAATCAAATAAATTTAAAGCGTTCCGTTTCGATGCCAATATTCTTGGCGGAATGTCAGTTCGTTGCGTCCGGGATTGACATATCTAACAAACGTCTGGCAGGTGAAAACAAAGAAATTGTATTAATAACGCAACACTTGGATAAAAAAATTGCACCTAACAAAACCTATAAACAATGCGGGTTTCGGGCTTTACCATAGGTTTGTGTATTTTTATGAAGTCCGCAAAATCGTTGGGATTTTGCTATAAGACAAAAAAAAATAAAACCAAAAGATTCTGCTATGTGTGTGACGGAAAGCAAACGCCAGTTTGCCCCCGTACTGTTCATAGCTAGACCGATGATGTCGAATTATTCATTGATTTTTATTGTTTTTAAAAGTATTCATCGGTCGCTACGCTCGGTGGCACGGCAAATTTTATTCCCAATACCGCAAAATCCTAAAAATACGGCCACTATGTGACCTTCTTGAGGCCTGTTATTTGGGACACGGTGACCAAAAAATGACAGGTTCCCAAACAACAGTCATGCGATTTTGCTATATTTCCTTAAAATTAGCCGCCAGCGCTCCAACCCGCACACTGCTTTCGCAGATGTCGTACATAGCGCGGCGTTAGCTACAATTTTAGACTGACGAAAATTTGAATTAATTCTTCAGATACATAAATATGAATATTGAAAGCCAACTTATTTTCTTTTTTAGTGCTCTTGGAGCCTTTAACGGCTTTTTCTTAAGTTTTTACTTTGCGTATAAAGCAAAGAAATCTGGAGTGCAATCAAATTATTTTTTAGCATTATTATTATTAGTTTTAAGTATAAGAATAGTAAAGTCTGTATTCTTTTATTTTGTTTCTGGATTGTCAACCACATTTCTTCAAATTGGTCTTTCTGCTTGTTTTTTAATAGGTCCATTTTTGTTTTTATATATCCAATCTCAAATTAGAGAAACCAAAAAATATGGTTGGCTACTTCACATCGCGCCATTTCTATTAATCATCACAGTAGTGGGCATTATATTTCCTTATTGGTCAAACAGAGAATTATGGTCGACCTATTTCTTAAGAATAATATATCTACAATGGTTAGCATATATCATTCTCTCTGGATTTATGTTAAGACCAGTCTTCAAAAAATTGTTTCATTCGTCTGAAAAATTTCAAGATAAAGATCTATGGCTCACTAGTATATTTTTTGGAACCACTTTTATTTGGATAGGTTATTTTGTGGCATCATTTACATCATACATAGTAGGAGCATTATCTTTTTCATTTATTTTATACCTAATTATTTTAGTTTTAACTTTCCGAAGAAAAAAAACAACATTGTTTTTTGATGAGAAAGTACGTTATAAAAACAAAGAAATTGATACCATTGTTGTAGATGAAATTTCAAACAAACTCAAGCTCGTTCAAGATAAAGCACTTTTTAAAAACGCTAATATTAAACTTGCAGATGTGGCAGCAGAATTAAACACATCGCCACACACCTTATCTCAATATTTAAATGATAACTTGGGTAAATCATTTTCTTTATTTATTAATGAATATAGAATTGAAGAAGCAAAAAAACTACTACTATCAAATGATAATTTCACCATAGAAGTTATAGGTTATGAAAGTGGCTTCAACTCTAAATCAACATTCTTTACAACCTTTAAAAACATAGTAGGAATCACACCCTCGGCCTACCAAAAACAAGGGGAATAATCCCAAATTATAATTCCGAACTTCTAGATTATAATAGAAAACCTCTAACTACAAGAGTTTTTTCATTTTGCACCAAAACTAATAATTATGTGCAAATTAAATTTACTATTATTAAATGTTATTTTTCTATTAGCGATACCATTATTAAATGGGCAAAATTCCTCGAAATCATTATTTAAAAAACAACTCGAAATTAGTTTTCTAAATACATCTTTAGATGAAGCTAGATTTGATAAAAGTTATATTCCAGAAGATAAGTTACATTATGAATCTATAATTGATAGTGAAGAAGAACAAATTAAAAAGGTTCTTAATCATTATATTGAAGGAACTGCAAATGGAGAACCTGAACGTTTAAAAGAAGCCTTCCACGAAGACTTCAATTTGTATTTTGTAAAAAACAATGACTTAGAAATTTGGTCTGGAAAGCATTACATAAGTAATGTTAAACAAGGCATTAAAAACGATAGGCAAGGCAAGATTCTATCAATAGATTATGATGGAGATGCAGCTATGGCAAAAATAGAAATTAAGATGCCTAGCAGAAAATTAAACTTTATAGATTATTTAATGCTTCTGAAATTGGAAGGCAAATGGAAAATAATTCATAAAAGTTTTACAAAAAGACAAGCTTAAAAATAATAAGACTATCAACGAATTAAAAATCTATTCAATATGAAAACAATATTAAATATATCATTATTAGCAACACTTATATTATGTATAAGTTCTTGTGTGCAAGAAAAAAAATATAGACAAAAATCTCTTGTTGGACTGGATTCAGAAATTGAAAATCTAATTGCAGAACACCACGCTGCTGGAATTGCAGTAGCTGTTGTAAAAGGCGGAAAAACCATATACACCGAAGGTTTTGGGTATCGCGACTATGAAAACAAACTGGCTGTAGACGAACATACTGTCTTTGGCATAGGGTCTTGTACCAAGGCATTTACTGCTAGTGTTTTAGGCACTTTACAAGATGAGGGGAAATTAAAGTTTACAGACACCCCAAATACATACTTACCCAATCTAGAATTTTATAACCAAGGAATGAATGATTCTATTCAGATCAAGAATCTTTTAACGCACAGTACAGGGATAAATAGCTGGCCGTCAGAATCTACAGCTATATTATTTATTACGCCAAACAAATATGATCTTATCCCCAGAATTAAACAAATAAAACCTTTAACGGGCGTAAACAAAAGTTGGATCTATAATAATTTAATGTATTCAATTGCAGGAATGGTCGCCGAAAAAGCTTCTGGAAAAAGCCTAGAAAACCAGTGGCAAGAAAAAATATTTAATCCGCTGGGAATGAGCAATAGTTATGTAGGCTGGGAAGAAGCATCAGAAAACAAAAACTTCTCACATGGGTATGCTGTAGATAGTATTACACCAAGCAAAGTTTTGCAAGAAGATATGGCTACAAGAGGAGCAGGTGGCGCAATTTATAGTTCTGTAAATGATATGTCAAAATGGATGCAATTATGGCTTAATGAAGGTGAATATGATAACAAACAGATACTCTCGAAAAAATATGTGCAATCTGCCACCAGCTTTTTAAACAAATTACCAGATAATCCAAGAGACAGTTTAAATCCTGTGGATAGATATTATGGCTATGGTTGGGGAAATTGGATTCATAGAGGGTATAAACGTGTAGAGCATTCAGGAGGGACTTCTGGTTATGTCTCTAATGTAGTCTTATATCCAGAAGAAAAATTAGGCATTGTTGTTTTATCAAATCAAACAACAACATCCCTATCCTCAATGATTACTAATCGTATTGTGGAGCGTTTATATCCAGAACTAAAAGAAAACAAACTAGAAACCAGGTTCGGACAAACATTTACTATTGCTCCTGCAGATACGCCTACAATACAAAACCCAAAGAATAGACCCTCTTACGAACTGTCTAAATTAACAGGTACATATATGCATCCAGGATTTGGAGAATTTAAAATTTATTTAAAAGACAAAACACTTTTTGCAGATTTTCCATTAACTACCTTTAGGTTAGAATATACGGGAGATAATACATTTATTGATCATCATACCACTCAAATACCTCTTACTTACTGGAATTTTATGAATTTAGTTTTTCAAGAAAATACTGAGAACAACACCATAAACAGTGTTTCTATAAATCTAGATGAAGAGCCTGTAATATTTACTAGACAAAACAACTAACTTATGAAACCAAAAAAGACACTCACAGTATTTTTATCTGCTATGCTACTTATTCTTATTACGTGCATTACGTGCGAAACCAGTAATGCACAAAGCATAACGCAAGAGATTAATAATTTTGAAAACACTCTTTTACCACCTATACTAGTATCTAATGAACCTGTCAAAAAATTCAACCTATTAGACAGAATGAAACATCATAATATCCCTGGAGTAAGTATTGCGGTTGTAAAAAATGGTAAACTTCACTGGGCAAAAGGGTATGGAAAACGCACCGCAGGAAAAGAAGCCCTAGTAGATGATAAAACTTTGTTTCAAGCGGCTTCAGTTACTAAACCATTTGCAGCATTGGGAGTATTAAAATTAGTTGAAAAGGGGGAAATAAAACTAGACGTAAATGTAAATAACTATTTAAAAGACTGGCAAATACCAAATAACGAATTTACAAAAAAGGAAAAGGTAACAGTTAGAAGATTGTTGTCTCATACAGCTGGAATTAGTGGTCACGGATTTGATGGGTATCCTCAAACGGAAAATATACCAACTACAATAGAAGTTTTAAATGGAGAAGGAAATTCGCGTAGTGTAGTTGTAGATAACATTCCTGGGGAAGTATGGCGTTATTCTGGTGGAGGGTATGTAATACTCCAAAAACTAATAGAAGATGTTACGGGTTTACCCTTTGATGTTTATATGAATACTGAAATATTAGAACCATTACATATGACAAGTAGCACATTTCAACAGCCCTTAGATAGAACGATTTATAAAAATGTAAGTTCTGCACATACTAATGATGGAAAAGTCGTAGTTGGTGATTGGCATAATTATCCCGAAAAAGGAGCAGGTGGATTATGGTCTACTCCTACAGATATTGCTAAATATTGTATTGAAATTCAAAACATCATGGCAGGAAAAGAAAGTGTTCTTTTGAAAAAAGAAACCATAGAACAGATGCTTACAAAAGGGTTAAATAACTGGGGATTAGGTGTTAGAATTGATGGAGAAGGAGACTCATTAAGATTTGCTCACGATGGTAAAAACGAAGGATTCTTTGCAGATTTTTTAGCTTTTGCCCATAAAGGTAGCGCTGTCGTCATACTAACAAATGGCAATACCGGAACATTAGTTAAAGAATTGTTAAAGTCCATTTCTAATACTTACAACTGGGATACACACCACCAAAGAACGGTGGATGTCGTAGCCGTTTCTTCTGAAAAGTTAGCGGATTATACTGGAAGATATCTTTGGACAGATAGACCTAGTTCTAATTGGATTATAGAATTAGTTTTACAGGATGAAAAACTGCACTTTATTGCTTCAGGATTTCCAACCAATATACTAACACCGCAAGGCAACAATAGATTTATTGACATAGAAACTGAAGTAGAAGTACATTTCAAAACTTCTGATTTAGGTATAATAAATGGACTAACGTGGAGAGGACGTTTTAATTTCGAGAAAGTGAACTAAAAACTGTAGCTAACAAAGAACTGAGGTGAAAAACAAACAAATTCTTCCTTGATTAGAATTAAACTTAAGAAGAACTGAGGTGAAAAACAAACAAATTCTTCCTTAATCAGAATCAAACTTAAGAAGTGTATAATTCATTGATTTTTATTGTTTTTAAATGTATTCATCGGTCGCTGCGCTCGGTGGCACGGCAAATTTTATTCCCAATACCACAAAATCCAAAAGATACGGCCTCTATGTGGCCTTCTTGATGGCCTGTTATTTGGGACACGGTGCCCAAAAAATGACAAATTCCCAAATAACAGTCATGCGATTTTGCTATATTTCCTTAAAATTCGCCACCAGCGCTCCAGCTCGCACACTGCTTTCGCAGATGTCATACGTAGCGCGGCGTTGGCTGTAATACTGAATAAGAATTTTTTTTTAAATAATATTATTATTAAATATATGACTTCAAGAACTACGATTAAATTAATATTTCTTCAATTATTAATTTTTTTTTCGACAAAATCATTTTCTCAAAATTCTGAAAAATTTTACAACCACCAATCAGCAGCGATTGAATTAGATAGTATATCGAAAAGAGTTAAGTCAGGATTGCCGTATCAGATAAATCCAACCTTAATACAGTATATTTATGAGCAACAAGAAAAATTTCCAGAAATACCAGAAGATTCAAGTTCTAGGGTCAAAATGGGAATTATAGCACCTACTTTTACGCAAATTTCAGTAATTCTGAAATCTCAATTAATTCCACCTCAGGATTCAATTTCAAAAGAACAGGCTATGTTAGCTGCTACTACAGGATATCAATCTGTAAAAATAATTTCATTATCAAATGAATTCATAAATTCTTTAGATGAAGATTCTTATAATTACAAAACCCGTTTGAGAGGATTTAATCAAGGAGTCAAAGGGCTACAGGAGTTTCTTTTAGGCTACACTACAATGACATTTATAGAAAATCAAAACGAGAAAGTAGATGACATATTAATTTCAAGTCTTTTAAATTTTGCTCCAAAAATTATCAATGAATTTCCTTTAGATAAAAAGGAAAATACAATTGATTTACTTAAATCATCAATTGAAGGAGAAGAGGATATACGCTTAATGAATGAATTCAATAATTTTATTAAATCGTTGTAATGGAATGTACTATTGCTAACAACGCATAAAATTAATTGCTTGGTACAAGCTTGCTTACGAAAATCCTCGCGGATTTTCTATTCGGTTTGTATTTCATTTTGACCAGTCCTAAAAAAAAGTGTGCAAAACATTAATATATAACATTACATATTGTAATTGTTAGTCAGTAACAATATTAGTTTTTGGTCGTCGCTATTTTATATCATCACAAAGTAAAACTTAAAATTATGACTGAAAATAGTGAGCAAAAGGAAATACAGAAGCAAGCCAAAATTGTAGGATTCACCTATTTGGTAACGACTTTAATTGGTTTTTTAAATAATTTTTTGATTAAACCTGGCTTGCATAAAACTGAAACACTGCTGCAATCAGAATTTCAATTTAGGATAGGTGTGATGTTAGATGTATTAATGTATGCCCTCGTAATGTGGATGGCTGTAGCACTTTATCTACTCACAAAATCTATTCACAAAAATCGAGCTATACTTGGATTTGTTTTTAGAGCAGCAGAGGCTGTTATTGGTTTTGTAATTGTACTAATATATTTAGCCCCTTTAACCATTTTAAAGAAAGCTGGGAACTATCATTTTAATGATGACAATCTTCATTCATTAGCATCTGTATTTTTTAACATATACAGTATGGGTTCTAATCTTCACCTAATTTTAATGAGCATTGGTGCAATTATATTTATGTCGTTATTACAAACTGCTTCGTACATACCAAAATGGCTGGGTTATTGGGGATTGCTTACCTACGTGACTGTATTATTAGGCTTTTCATTACAAATACTATTGCCTGAATTTCCTCGTAATCTTATGATGGTTATGGCTCCAGGCGCCTTGTTCGAACTAATATTTGGAATATGGCTTTTGGTAAAAGGAGTAAATCTTAAGAAAGTTTGAAAATTATTCAAGGATTTTTATTGCGAGAACGGAATAAAAACGAAAACACAACAACGGCTATAATTCATTGCGGCAGAATTTCCCTCCGGAAATTCTTACCTTGCAATGAAGGTTTGGTAATATCGGAATAGTCCTAGGGGACAATTCCACAACGAAACCATAGCCAAACCGATGATGTCGAATTATTCATCGGTCGCTGCGCTTGGTGGCACGGCGTTACCTACAATATCAAAAACTACTATATGAGACCTATAATTGTATTATACCTTTTATTCTTCGTATACACGGGTCAAGCACAGCTGACAGACAAATTAAAACCATCTATCTCAGGACTATCAACAATCAGTCTGGAAAAGGCGGGATTTCATAAGGATTCCATTCTCAATCTTTTATCTCTTATAAACAATACTCCTCCCAATGACTTCCGAGGACTTGTAGTTATTAAAAACAATAAAATCGTATTAGAAGAATACTTCAATACTTATTGGAGAAATTCTATTCATGATATTCGATCTGCTGGTAAAAGTGTAACAGCACTGTTATTGGGAATCGCATTAGAAGAAGGATTAGTCCAAAATCTAGATCAAAATGTATATTCGTTTTTTGATAAAAGCAAATACCCAAATATTAATAAGGATTACAAACAGGTTACACTGCGACACCTACTGAATATGTCATCAGGACTAGATGCCGACACAAATAATCCTCAAACAACCGGTCATGCCGTTAACTGGATTGCAAAGGATAATTGGCGTGATTTTCTTCTTCAGGTGCCTCTAACATCTGTACCTGGAAGCAGATATATCTATGCTGACATCAACCCTCTTCTTATTTCGTCAATTATAGAGGAAACCTCTGGAATGAGCCTAAAAGATTTTGCGAAGAAAAAACTGTTTAACCCTTTGGGTATTGATCAGGTATATTGGTATACGAATTCAGCCGGTCAGACTGGAGCCGCTGGTAATTTATATATTTCAACCTTGGATTTCGCCAAATTGGGTGTTCTGGTTGCAAATGAAGGACGTTGGGGAAATAGACAAATTATCAATCCCGATTTTATAAGAAGTTTATATGAAGAAACTTTTGATCTCACTCAAGACAATCCTTATTCTGATGGATATGGCATGTTGTGGTATAAATCACACCGTACTTTTGGAGTTAACAAGTTGGATTATATCTACGCATCTGGTAACGGAGGTAATCTCTTAATCGTCGTCCCTGAAATAGAAATGGTGATTGCATTAACTTCCAGTGCATACGGTCCAGGGATTGGTCATGGAAGATCATATACTATCATGAGCAAAATTTTGGCCTCTATTAAATAAGTTTAACTCATAATAATACTGCAGCTAACAACGTGTAAAATTACTCATATCAATTCTATTGTTTTTTTAAAGGAATTCATGTGTTCGCTCCACTCGGAAGGCAAGGTTCAATTGTCCCTTAAAAACAAGTGAATAAATTCACTATTTTTAAAAGCCAGAACCTCACTACGTTTAGCGGGGCGTTGTAAACAATTTAAAAATGAAACTAACTTTAATAAAATTCATAGAAAAGAATATTTCAGGAAAAAAGGTTTTAGGTCTTTTTATCTTGACCAATCTTGTTTACACCTTTATGCTGACTGTTACAATTCCCAACACAATGGAATTCTCTAACGGAATGAAATTATTGGATATGATGCCCACAGGATATGATTTGAATTATGTAAGTGAATTATTCACTTCGCTTGGAGAAAATGGACGTTTGACATATCTAACCAACCAAATACCTGTTGATATGATTTATCCACTACTATTCGGACTTTCTTACTGTTTGCTTTTGGGATATTTCTTAAAAAAAATGAACAACTTAAATTCCCCATATATTTATCTCTGCCTAATACCGATAATTGCCGGAATTGCAGATTATTTGGAAAATATCGGAATTATCACAATGCTTAAAAACTATCCAGAATTGAAAGAGACTGCAGTTTATACAACTAATATATTTTCAGTTATAAAAAGCATTTCAACAAGTATATTTTTTATTGCATTAATAGTAGTCTTAATAACACTTGGAATTAAAGTATTAAACAGAAAAACAAGTGCTAACACCGTATAAAATTAATTGCTTGTTTTAGCCAATTTACGAAAGTCCTCGCGGACTTTCTATCTGTGATTTATTTTCTAATTTTAGTGCTTAAACACGCAACGAAATCATACACTAGACCGTTGTGCACAATTAAAATACATCATTAATGGCTATGAAAATTATTGAAATATCTAGCGTTATTCTTATGGCTTTCATAGTACTTGGTGTTCATGAGTTGGGTCATTTAATCGCAGGTTTGAAACAAGGTTTCAGGTTTGAACTCTTTGTGGTTGGTCCGTTAGGAATCAAAAGAGAAAATGGTAAAATCAAGATATATCTAAATAAAGATATTGCTCATTATGGAGGCCTAGCAGCAACATTGCCAGTTGATGACAACCCTGAAAACATTAAAAAACTAGCAATCATATGTCTTGCAGGACCAATTGCTTCAATTATTTTTGCCGTAGTTTTAGGAACCTTATATCTTTCTTTAGATTTTCAATTTTCGAAAGTAATACTGATTGGTGCGTTGACATCATTAGGTATTTTTTTAGCTACAACTGTTCCAAGTAAAACAGGTATGTTTTTTACAGACAGAAAGCGCTATGAAAGACTTACAAAGAATGGTCCGGAAAGAGAAGTAGAATTAGCACTATTAAGCATATTGGGGAATTATGCTAAAGATAATTCATATGCTAATATTAATGAGAAGGATATTGAAGCATTAATATCTGATGAGCATTATAAATTTTTTGGTCTTTTTACTAAGCTGACATATCAATTTGAAAAAAATGGGACTTTTGAAGCGGAAACTAAAAATCAATATGAAATATTATCTGAAACAATGCCAAAATCAATGGTAAAAGCAACGAATATGCAATTGGATAAATTGAATAAATAACTGTGCACAACAATGTACAACCGAAATTACGGCGGATTCGACTATGCTTCGACTGCGCTCAGCACAGGCTAGAATCCACTCGGAATTGCTAAAGTCCGTGCCAAACCGAAAATAAACGCTTATTTAACCCGTAACTAACAGTTATAGGAGACCGTTAGCTAACATAAAAAAATACCGATGAATAGTTATGAATGATATATACTTAAGCACAGCAATGATTGTTATCCTTATTTGTCATTTAGCAACCATTACCGTCGGGTATAAAATGCAAAAAACATCTTTATTAATTCCCTATTTAAATGCAGTTATTGTGATAGGTATATTTATCTTTTGGGCTTTCAATAGTCTTAATATAAAAGAACACAACTTAGAAAATAGAGAATTATTTGTAATATGTATGGAAGCTTGTATTTTAATATTCGCCCTTTACTCCATCATTGGCTTTCATTATAAAACCTATGCGAAAGTTATAAATTATATTGGCTTTGGGATTCATTTATTGGCTACAACGGGAATGCTATATTATATATCGATATTCAAATTTAATCGACTCTTTTAACGATAAATTACTCATATGAATCAGTAGCAAATGTGATTATAGGCAATAAAAAATACCTTAATTCTCTCTTTTGTTCTTTCTAGTTATACCATCAATTTAATCAGAATCAAACTTAAGACGTTTATAATTCATTGCTAGCACTCGCCTACTTTGGAAATTCCTGCGGACTTTCCATCTGTGATTTATTTGCTAATTTTAGTGCTAATCCACGCAACTAATCATAGCCAAACTATTGGCATTAATTATGAAAAATGACGCTTGAAGATTTAGGATACAATAGTACCTTAGAAGACTATCGAAAGGAACAAAACCTTGATTCCTTTGGAATTGGTAGAGTAATCTTAGCGCATAGGGATAGATATACCGTAAAAACTGAATCAAACGAATTTGATTGTGAACTTGTTGGGAATTTAAGATTCACAGTTACCGATAAGAGTAAATTACCTTCCGTTGGAGATTGGGTAGCGATTTCTGAATATGATGATGGCAAAGCTTTGATTCATGCCGTACTTCCCCGGAGTTCAATTTTAGAAAGAAAGGCAGTTGGAAAATTAGGACAAACTCAAATTATTGCCACAAATATTGATTTTGGACTTATCGTACAATCTGTGAATAGAGATTTTAATATCAACCGTTTAGAACGCTACCTTACTATCTGCAATGCTTCTAAAATTAAACCCATTATCGTTCTGAGTAAAATCGATTTAATCGAAGAATTAGAATTGGAAAAATTGGTTATTCAAGTACAAGAGAGAATTAAAAATGTCCCTATAATTGCAATAAGCAATCAATCTAAAATCGGAATTGGTGAAATAAATTCCAAATTAATTCGAGGCAAAACCTATTGTTTATTGGGTTCCTCTGGCGTTGGGAAATCTACACTAATCAATACAATAATTGGAGAAAAAATGATGGAAACAGGTCTAATTAGTGAGAGCATAGACCGAGGAAAGCATGTTACTACTCATAGGGAATTGATTGTTTCTGAAAACGGTATTCTAATAGACAATCCAGGAATGAGAGAGGTTGGTATAACTGATGCTTCTGGTGGATTTGAAATGACGTTTGATGAAATCTTGAACCTTGCACAAGATTGCAAATACAATGACTGCACTCACACTAATGAAGATGCATGTGCAGTATTGGCTGCTTTAGAAAACAATGATTTGAATCCTGAATCATACGAGAATTTCCTCAAGATGGAAAAAGAGAGATTGCATTTTGAATCAAATGCTCAGGAAAGAAAAAAGAAGGGTAAAGACTTAGGAAAATTGATAAAGAACATGAAAAAGAGCAACAATAAATACTAAGCACAAAAAGGTAAAAACGGCATGTTCGTTAAGAGACATAGTATTGCATTCGCCCATGGCGACCTTTAAACTGTGCAACTGCGTTGCTCCACAGCTTAAAGTAAAGGCAATACCATCTTTAGGGCCAAACCAACTTACACCTAATACATCCTTATAGGACAGCGCCATAGGCGGGCTTTGAGCCCTAACGCAATACATCGGCAGCTAAAGGTAATTTGGTAAGACTCCTAGAATTCCCAATACTTATAAAAGGATAGCCTTGCGACACTTTAGGTATCATGGCATTCTATAACCATTTTATCGTATCTTCATTCTCATTGCTGAACTACGTTTAGCCCTAAAGTTACCTGCAAGCTCAAAAAAGCATTGAACCAAAATTGTGATTTTTTGGACTAAAATCGTAATTAATTGATTATAAGGTGTTTTAGTTTTGAATTGTTAATATTTAAAACATTTATTCTGAAAACAATCAAATTAGTTTTAGTCTTAATTGTGTTTACCCTCAATTATACTCAAGCACAAGAAGAAGAAAATCAAACAACAATTAAAAGCAATGAGATTATGAAAACGTATGTAATAGAACGTATTATTCCTAGAGCAGGAGACTTAACAGCAGAACAATTAAAAGAAATCTCCCAAGCATCGTGTTCTGTCTTAAAAGAAATGGGACCTATAATTGAATGGAAAATCAGTTATGTTACAGGTGATAAAGTTTATTGTATTTATAAAGCAAAAAATAAACAATTAATTGAAGAACATGCCAAAAAAGGAAATTTCCCTGCAAATACAATAAATGAAGTCGCAGCAACTATTAGCCCTGTAACGGCAGAACAATAAATTAAAACGTAACAAACAGGAAACTATCAAAATCTTGGTGGTTTCTTGTTTTTACCAATAAGTAACTTACAAAAAGATAGATTATGCCAATATATATGGATTTTCATGATTTGCCAGTTGGAGTTTCTGCAAAAGATATTGCAGAAATGCACCAAGCGGATTTAAAAATTGAACACAAATATAATTGTCGTGGATTAACCTATTGGTGTGATGAAAGAAGACAAACAGCATTTTGTTTAATAGAAGCGCCTAATAAAGGAGCTATTAAAGAGCTTCATGAAAAATCACATGGAGCTGTTCCACAGCGGATAATAGAAGTAAATGACACTCTAGTTGAATCTTTTTTAGGTCGTATTGAAGACCCAGAAAATGCACAAAATACCGAACTCAATATAGTTACTGATTCTGCCTTTAGAATATTAATGGTTATTCATTTAAAAAAGAAAGTATTAAGAACCGAAAATATTGAAACGTTACATGCTGCTCTTCGTGGTTATAAAAAATCAGTAATCAATATTATTAGTAAGCACAAAGGACGCATAGTTAAGCAGGAATCAAACTCATTTTTAATGTCATTTACTTCTGCTACTAATGCTGTTGAAAGCGCTATTAAAATTCAAGAATTGCATAATTGTGTAATAACACCTGATTTAGAGTTTAAAGTAGGAATAAGTGCAGGAAACCCAGTAACAAATAGAGACAGTATTTTTGAAGATACTGTAAAAAAAGCAGAGTATTTGACATATGTTACAAATGGGAACATAATATTAACACCAGAAGTCAAAGATCTATACGAGAGTGAAAACCAAAATGATCCAATTAATATTAAAGGCACTAAACCATTAAGTAGTACTGAAATGGAATTTATAATTCGATTATTTGAATATACTGAAAGTGTTTGGACAAATTCTAATATAAGCGCCACAAATTATAATGAGAATTTAGGTTTAAGTAAATCAAAACTATATAGAACTATAATGCCAATAATAGGGAAGTCACCAAACAGTTTCATTAAGGAGTTTAGACTGAATAAAGCGCTTGAATTTTTGGATAAACAAGTGTCAAATATTTCTGAAATCGCTTATCAAACAGGGTTCAGCAGTCCAGCTTATTTTTCAAAATGCTTTAAAGAAGTATACGGAATTTTGCCTTCTCAATATAATAGATTACAATTGGAATAAACTAAAAATTTTTACTGACTCTAACAATTATTTCTTAGTGCCACGGCGGAAAATCAGCTATGATTTCCCGCAACTAATCATACCTCAACCATTGCCAACAAATAAGAAATTACAGCAACTGAGCATTATTTCATTTTGATTTGCCAAAATCCCCTGGTTTATCCTATATATACTTCTAACAAGTATTTTTAACTTCAAAGAGGTTCTTGTATAGCTCCTTTAAAAAAATACTTAACATCTGAATATCAAGTATATATAATTATATTGTAAATAAAAGCGCTATTTTTTGTTATGTCCATACTCTTTTCATCGTTATATAAATAGAATGAACAAGACAGAATTTCAGCTTAAAGTATTTTCATTATCTGAGCGCTTGTTTCCTATGGTTTCTCGTATGCTTGGTAATAATGCAAACGCTGAAGATGCTATTCAAGAAATAATGCTAAAACTATGGGTAAAGCGCAATGAAATTGAGCAACATCCTAATATTACAGGTTTTGTATTCCTAACAGCTCGTAATTTCTGTATCGATTTATTGAGAAAAAAAAAGCTAGAAATTAACGATTCTTCTTTACAACTTGAGATATTAAAATCGGAATACGGACAAGAACAGTTGGAATGGAAAGAGCTAAATATTATTATTAGAAAAATTCTTAAAAGCTTGCCAGAACAACAAAGAGAAGTAATAGTAATGCGAGACTTAGACGGTTATGAATTTAATGAAATAGCTGCCGTAACACAACTTAAAATTGAACATATCAGAGTATTATTATCCAGAGCAAGAAAACAGGTAGGTCTAAAGTTGGAAAAAACATATAGTTATGAAAGAGGCCAAATTTGAAAAAATAGTTGAAAAATATAAAAAGGGAGAGAGTACTTTAAGCGAAGAATCTTTTCTGTTTAACAATGCTAAAAATTCTGGACCCTCATTGGAAGCATGGTCTACTTTTATAAAAAAAAATAAAACGGAAGCACCAAAGGATTTGAATGAGAGACTATGGCAATCATTTCAAACTAAAAAAGCCAAAAAACGAAGGCTCTTTGTTAAAATTATGGGAGCCGCAGCTTCTATTATATTATTGGTTTCCTTCTTTTTTGGCAACCTTGAAAAAGAAGAACAAAGTTATTCCGAGAAAGAAAGGTTGCTAAATCAAGCGCTGGCTATGTTCGACAGCAATGAGGAAGAAGATATTCAACATACTATTTTTTACGAAAATGAAATGATTATTGTTTACTTGACTATCGAAAAAAGCAATCAGAAAATTGAAAATCATTAATAATTAAGCCATTTAAAACATGAAAAAATTAATTCTAACAGCAAGTGCAGTATTACTATCAATTTCGTTAATCCAAGCACAGGATAAAAAAGAAAAAGATCAAGTAAAAGAATTCATTCATCTTGAGGTAAAAGATGGTGCTCAACCAGATATTTATGTGGATGGAAAAAAATTCGATTTTCCAATGGAATTGCTGGACGCAGATAAAATCGAGTCTGTAAATGTTCTAAAGGGTGATAAAGCAATAAAGGAATACAATGCGAAGAATGGAGTTGTATTGGTTACAACAAAAATGTCCGGTAACAAGATAGATAAGGTAGACTATAATAAAGTGAAGGATACAATTGATAAATATCCAATGGTGATTATTGACGGAGAGGAATCTAACCAAGCAATGCTTGAAAAATTATCCCCTGATGATATAGAAAGTATAAATGTTGTAAAAGGTGAGCAAGCAATGAAAAAGTATAAGGCTGCCAATGGTGTTGTAATTGTAAAGACCAAAAAAGGGAAGAAAAACTAAAACTGATTTTTTAATTGCAGATTAAGCTGGAAAAATACCATCTTTAGGACCAAACCAAATTACATATAACATATCCCTGTAGGATAGCGCCATAGGCGGGCTTCGGGCAAAACGCAATACATCGGCAGCTAAAGGTTTGGTCCAACTCCTCGAATTCCCTATTCTTAAAAAAGGGTAGCCTTGCGATACCTTAGGTATCTTGGCCGGAACAATGCCATGATTTAATAGGTAGCTCATTGTATTACCATTTTATCGTATCTTCATTCTCATTGCTGAACCGTTGTACCTAATTTACAAAAACGCGAAAAATATTAATGAAAAAAGTATTAATTACTGGAAGTAGTGGAAGAATTGGAAGAGCTTTACAATGGAAACTTTGCCATAATTACTTAACTCAAGGTATTGACTTATCGCCATCATCGGCAACTTCCATAGTTGGAGATATTTGTGATTACGATACACTTTTAAAATCATTTGAAGGTGTGGATACTGTATTTCATTCAGCAGCTTTGCAAGCACCACACGTAGATTTTAACTCGGAAAAGAAGTTCTATGAAATTAATCTTGATGCCACAGATAAAATTTGCAAAGCAGCTTTGGCTTCTGGAGTATCTCAAATAATTTTTACCAGCACAACAGCTCTATATGGATATGCAAATCAAGGAAATGAAAAGGCCGTTTGGGTAAACGAACAAACCATTCCTGAACCAAAAACAATCTACCACAAAACTAAAATTGAGGCTGAAAAGTTATTAAAAGAATATTCGAGTGAGAAATTAGCTATTCAGGTAATTAGAATGTCAAGGTGTTTTCCTGAACCTGTGCAGCAAATGGCTATTTATCGATTACATCGTGGAGTTGACTATCGAGATGTGGCAGATGCACATATTCTTGCGAGCGAACTAAAGGAAAAGAAAAATTTTGACCAATTTGTAATATCAGGAAATACGCCATTCTTAAAGTCTGACCTTGAGGAATTAGCAAAAAATCCTGAATTGATTATCCGTGAAAGACACCCGAAAATTGCTAATGAATTTGACAAGAGAAGTTGGAATTTCCCCACTAAAATAGACCGTGTTTATGATTCCTCATATGCTGAAAACAAATTAAATTGGAAATCTAAAAGAGGAGCGCTAGATGTAATTAAGCAATTTGACAATGAGGATTACGAAATTCTACCAACCATTTTGAAAAAGTATTGAAAAAAACGAGACACAACAATTTATAACCGCAATTACGGCGAATTTGACTACCCTTCGATTGCGCTCAGGGCTGGCTTTTGAAAACCCTAGCGGATTTTCAGTTTGGTGTGTACTTGCAAAGTTTAGTGCTAAACCACGCAACTACCCGTAGCTGAGACCGATGATCCCGAATTATTCATTGATTTTTATTATTTTTAAAAGTACTCATCGGTGGCTACGCTCAGTGGTACGACGTTAGGCAAAATTAAAAACTGAAATATTATGAAATCTAAAGCATTCCATACCATCACATTCCTCTTTTATATTTGCTTATACATATTTCCTTCTTTTATAGTGGCTCAGGAGAGGGATTCGATTGGTCTAAATTCGATAAAATTGGAAGCATTTAAGGTTATGGCTCAGTTCTTTGATTATGATAATAGCATACCATTAGAAGCTAGGATCGTTGATAAAGATGAGGAAACAAACTATACTCGGGAAAAAATAGTTTTAACAGGCCCGAGAAATAGTCGCGTACCCGGTTATTTAGCCATTCCGAAGGAGGGAAATGGTCCTTATCAATGTGTTTTATTATTGCATGGAGTTGGGGATTCTAAAGAAAGTTGGTGGAAAGAAAATAGTTTTACTTCAGGCGGACTATTAACCAAACAGTTGATAGATTCTGGATTTGCAGTTTTAAGCTTGGATGCCCAATATCATGGCGAGCGAATACTGAATAATGATTACGAGTCTGCTGATGTTTTTATTTTTCAGAAAGGTTGGATCATGCGCGCTAGAGATATGATTGTCCAAACAGTAATTGAATATCGTAGGGCCATGGATTATTTAGCAACACGTAAAGAAATAGATTCCACTAGTTTTGGAGCAATTGGTTATAGTATGGGAGGCATGATGGTATTTAACTTAAGTGCCGTCGACTCCAGATTAAATGCATCTGTGGCAAGTGTTACTCCTGTATTAAAGGAACCCTTTTCAGCCCTTGCCGTCTATAATTTTGCGCCATTTGTTAATCGATCATCTTTTCTTATGATAATGGGGGAAAGTGATAGTAGGAACTATACAAAAAATGATGGCCAACGACTTTATGATCTGTTAAAGAGCAAAACCAAGGAAATTAAATGGTTCAATAGTGGTCATAAACTACCAGATGAATGGACGAATAGAGCTTCAGAGTGGATGTCGAAATACCTGAAATAAACTTTGCCTAACAATGTGTATGATGTTCATGCCTTCCATTCGGTCGGCACGCCACATACACTCACCGATGATGTCGAATTATTCATTGATTTTTATTATTCTTAAAAGTACTCATCGGTCACTCCGCTCGATGGCACCTCAAATTTTATTCCCACTACAGTCCAAAAACAAAAAAGGTTTTCACTATATTTCCTTAAAATTCCCCACTCGCACACTGCTTTCACAGATGTCGTACATAGCACCATGTTGGCGGCAATGAGAAACAAAATAAATTAAAATCAAAAAATATGTCAAGACCAAAATTATTGATGGTAATTTTTTTAATTGTTTTTTGGGGTAACCATGTATCTGCCCAGAGTCCTCTAAAAAACAGAGTGATAATTTTAACCGATATTGAAGCTGACCCAGATGACACACAATCATTGGTTAGACTTTTTTTATACTCCAATCAAATAGATATTAAAGGATTGGTAGCTACTACTTCCTGTTGGCATACTGATGAAGTAAATCCAGAATCTATTGTCAAAGTTATTGAGGCCTATGGTAAAGTCCAGTCTAATTTACTTAAACATGAAAAGGGTTTTCCAACAGAGAACGAATTGCTAAGCCTAGTAAAGAGTGGTTTGCCCAAATATGGAATGACAGGTGTTGGTGAAGGTATGGATTCGCAAGGTTCAGAATGGATTATTAAGGAATTGGAAAGAGAAGATGATAGACCTTTATGGATTTCTGTTTGGGGTGGAGCAAATACTTTGGCACAGTCCCTTTACAAAATCAAGAAAGAAAAAAGTAAAAATAAGGCAAGGGAATTGATTTCTAAATTAAGGGTATATACCATTTCAGACCAAGATGATAGCGGTATCTGGATACGAAACAATTTTCCAGATTTATTCTATATTGTTTCTCCTGGTGATGATTATGGAAGTGCCACATGGACAGGTATAAATGGTGTATTTAATGGACTCGATAATAGCACAATCAGCAATACATGGTTGTCTAAACATATTCAGCAAGGGCATGGTCCACTTGGTGCTGCATACCCTGACGTATCTTGGGGTGTAGAAGGCGACACACCAGCATTTTTATCATTGATACCAAATGGTTTAAATAATGCCGAACACCCTGAATGGGGAGGCTGGGGAGGTCGCTACGAATTATATAAACCAGATTTTTCAAAAACAAAAGAAGGTAGATCCATTGTCGAAATTGCTCCTGAAACAAGACCCATATGGACAAATGCCACAGACAACTACATTCGTTATATTCCAAGTGAATATGGGCGGAGTGTTAAAAAAGACACAACTGTTTTCAATGGGTATAAAGAAACCTTATGGAGATGGAGAAATGATTTTCAACATGATTTTGCAGCACGAATGGATTGGAGCATTCTGTCATTTGAAGAAGCTAACCATCCGCCTGTACCAAAATTATCACACCCTGATAAAATTATCGTAAAATCAGGGGAATCTTTTGGGTTGAATGCTTCAAATTCAACTGACCCAGATGGTGATAATTTGAGTTTTTTATGGTTTCCTTACCTCGAAGCAGGGACATATAAAGGGGAGTTTGAACTTGGTCAACCTGAAAATGCCAGTACAATCCATGGAGTAGCTCCTATAGTAAATAAGACTGAAACGATTCATATAATTCTAAGAGTAGCAGATAAAGGAGAACCATCCTTATCAAGATATAATAGAATCATAATACAAATAGAACCTAAAAAAAAAAGGGCAACTAACTCAAACTAAACGTTAATTGTACTATAAAGAATCACATACTTTACTACTTAATAATATAGCGAGGTTTATTGATTTAACCGAGTTGGAAAAGCAAAAATACCTCTCTTTACTTACTGAAATAAAAGTAAAAAAGAAGGCATTTTTAATGCAGGCTGGTGATGTTACAAAATATGAGTATTTTATAACAAAAGGTTGCTTAAAGGTGTACACATTAGATGAAGATGGAGCACCTCACATATCCATGTTTGCAGTAGAGGATTATTGGACTGGTGATTTGGCCAGTTTTATGACCAAAAAACCAACTCGTTATTTTATTAAAGCTACAGAGCATTCAGAACTATTAGGAATTTCTAGGACTAATTATGATTTACTTTTTCAAGAAATACCAAAATTCGAAAAGTTTTATCGCATTCTATATCAAAGATCACTTATAAGTTATATAAGGCGTTCTAACCATGGTATTTCCTTAACTGCCGAGGAAAGATATATCGAATTCAAAAAGAAATATCCAAAAATTGTTAATAGAATTACCCAAAAAGACCTCGCAGCTTATATTGGCATCACGCCAGAATTTATGAGTAAAATTATTTCTAAAGTCAATAGAATGTAAAAGTCTTAAACTAGTTCATTTTTTTTCATGTGCTTCTATCGGAATTTTGAAGCATGAAAAAAATAGCACTCATTACCTCTTTTCTAACGATTGGGTTTGCCAACTATTTGCAAGCGCAATTTACACAAGCAGAACTGTTTTCTGGTTTTGATAAAACAGATTTTATAGTATACTCTAGTTATACAATCAACAAGAGTGAAACCCTTAGCATTAACACACTAGCTTTCTTTCAAAAATATAGAGATGAAGAAAACCAAGTCTTTGATGAGGCAGGTTTACAACCAACGGTATTTTGGAATATCAATGCAAATGTTTCAATTGGACCATCTTTATATTACAACAGTTTTTCTGGGTATTCAGAACGTTTGTCAGCAAAGTTCACAGTAAAAAATTCACGAGTATTATTTGTAATTATTCCTACAGTAGCATATTCTGAGCAAAAGGGTGCTAGCTATGCCGAAATGTTTGCACAGTTTCAGCTTAATAAGCCAATAAATAAAAAAGTATCTCTTTGGTTAAACGGACAGTTCTTAACCGTATGGGATGAGTTTAAAACTCATTCTAGAAGTTTTCAACAATTACGTTCTGGTGTATCAGTTAATGGACATCAGCTTGGAATTGGTTTGGACCTTGACCAGTATGGGCCGAACCCTATAAAAAAATCATCTTTCGGTTTGTATTACCGAAAAACTTTATAAACAATTTTAAATCTAAAACATTATGAAAAATTTGGTAAAAACACTTTTAACGACAAATCCAAGTATTGGATTTAGCATTGCACGATCAACACTTGGTTTAGTAGTATTTCCTCATGGGGCACAAAAACTATTAGGTCTTTTTGGAGGCTACGGCTATTCCTCAACAATGGATTTTTTCACAACTCAAATGGGTTTATCTGGCATTATAGCATTTTCAATAATAATGATTGAGTTTTTTGGCTCTATTTCACTAATTCTGGGATTTATTAGTAGGTTTTGGGCATTATCACTTGCAGGCATGTTCATGGGTATCATTTATACTACTCAGTTAGAACATGGCTTTTTTATGAATTGGTTCGGAGATAAAGCTGGCGAAGGTTATGAATATTCTCTTCTAATTATAGGTCTAGCTTTGACCATAATAGTTAATGGTAGTGGAAAATGGTCAATTGATAATTTAATTTATAAAAAACAGTAGAAATGAAAAAAATAATCACAATAGCAGGGAGCAATAGTCAAAAATCTATCAACAAAAGTTTACTATCCCATACAACTAGTTTATTAGAAAACGTAGAAATTATTTCAATCGACTTAAACGATTATGTCTTACCAATATATGGAGTTGATTTTGAAGCCGAAAATGGTATACCTACTGCAATCAAAAGATTAGATGAGTCATTTAACAAGACTGATGGTTTTATAATATCTCTTGCCGAACATAATGGGTCTTATGCGGCGGTATTTAAAAATACTTTAGACTGGTTATCTCGTGCGAATATGAAAATTTGGAGAGAAAAACCAATGCTTTTAATGGCGACTTCACCAGGTGGCAGAGGTGGCACAACAGTCTTGCAAACTGCTAAGGCGTATTTTCCATACTTAGGAGGTAATATAATTGCAGATTTTTCATTGCCAAATTTCTATGATAATTATTCAGAAAATGAAATTTCTGACAACGAATTAAAAGAAGAGTTAAGCAAAAAACTAATGCTCTTTCAACAGCATCTAAATAATTAAAAAAATATTACCGACAACATGTATAAGTAATAGGGATTTGAATTAAGATTCAAATCCCTATTCTTTTTTATTTTGTAATTTACTTACCGAAATGTATCGCATATAAATTCGCTACTACTCATACACAAGACCGATTGGCAACAATATAAAAATCGAACCGATGAAGCTTTTTCCAAAATTTATATTACTAACTATAGGTTTGTTTTTAATTGGTTGTGACAATTCAAGTAAAACCATAGAAAATAATTTAGATGGTAGTACCAAAACATATCGTTTAAAGCCTTCACCAATCGGAAAGGAAATACTAGAAGCCGAAGTTGATTTTGTTTGCCCACCTTTCAGAGCCGATGGTAAAACAAACATTCAATTCGAACTTTCAATGGTAAACAACTTCAGGCAAAACCTAATTCTGAATTCTATTGATATAATTAATGCCAATGGCCAAGAGACTCTAATAAAGTCCTTTGACGACAATTATTTAGAAAACAATTTTATTCACCTAGGAATAAGGAATACTGAAGATAGTGTAATTCTTGAACCTGGACGGAAAGGGCTCATTGTGCTTCAGATTGAATTTGATGACTCTCAAAGCATTCCGAACCAAATTTTTCATCGATTACAAGTAGGAATATCAAATAAGGGTTCAATTGTGGAAGTTCCTTTTGAAGTAGCCCTAATTAAAATCCCAAATACGAATTCCATAGAATTAGGTTTACCCTTTAAAAAAGGAAAATGGTTTTATACAGCTGAAAGTCACAAAGATTCTAGATTCATTACTCAAGGTACACCAACATATCCACAACGTTTCGCAATAGACTGGGCTTATATTGAAGATAATGGTGTCTTTGTTAAGGAAGATATGTCCATTAACGAAAATTATCCAACTTACGGACAAGAATTACTTGCTGTTGCTGATGGGATTATTGTGGAAATAAAAAATGATATTCCCGACAATGTCCCTGAACAAATAGACGTAAAAATAACACGCGAAACAGTGTGTGGTAATTATGTAATTCTAGACATAGGAAATGATATTTACGCAGTATATGCACATTTAATTCCTGATAGTTTTAAAGTGACAACAGGAGAAAAAGTTACGAAAGGACAGGTAATTGGTCTTTTAGGTAATAGTGGAAATTCAGATGGACCTCATTTGCATTTTCATTTAGAAACAAAAAGTCCACGAGTTTTAGGTGGCGAAGGCATACCATATCACTTTGAAAAATTCAATCAACTTAAAAAGTATTCTTTCGAAGAATTAGGGACTATTTTTGAAGGGGAAAGTCTCGACTTAAAAAATTTGAATACAGAAATCAGATTTAATGAAATGCCTATTGGAAATGGTGTAGTTGAATTTGAATAATACTGTTGCCAACAATGCATAAAATAATAGCGGTTTAGTCGCTAATACTATAGTAAAATAAATGTAAAAAGTCTGTATTTAAACGAAAAGTTAGTGTATATAAATTCGCTACTATTCTTATAGAAGACCGAATGGCAACAATTAAAAAAATGTAGCATTCAAGAAAAATTTCGCTCTTTAAGAAAAACCAAGCAATATGAACAAAACAATTTTAATAATTCTGATTTCAATTTTGGCAATTTCCTGTCAAACAAACCAAAAGAAAAAAGTAGAAAAAGAAAAAATATATCTAAACGGAAATTGGGAATATCTCGGATTTGGAAAAGCGATAGTTATTGCCGACAGCATTGTATATAGCTATCATACATCTACAGTCGGAAATGTAAAAACCTCGGACAATTCATCAACGGATTTTTTCAATTTCTACACAGTTGATACATTATCAAACGATACAATACTTTTAAAAGATGGCGTTAAGGCTTTTAAACTTTTTAGAAGCGATAAAGATTTTGCGAAAAATGTAAACGATAGTTTAGCCAAGGACCCTAAATACAACTTTGAGATATTATGGAACACATTCAATGAACAATACGTTTATTTTAAAGAGCGAAATATCGATTGGAAGAAAATTTATGAAAAATATGAACCTCAAGTTACTTCAGAGACAACACCTTTAGAACTATATCTAATCTTCGAGAAAATGCTCGGAGAATTAAATGATGGTCACGTTTCTATCAATTTGCCCGATGAAATAGAAGAAGAATATGAAAGTCAATTTTCAAACAATGAAGAGGAAAATGATGAAGAAATCCCAGATGGATTAGACAAAAAAGTAAAAGACTTAATCGTTGAGAAACACCTCAAAAATGTAAGCCATTTTAATCAAGGGGAACTCAAATGGGGAATGGTCGATAAAGATATCGCCTATATCCAGACAACGAATATGATTAGCTGGGCGCATTATCCCATTGCGGATAGTTTATCGACTGAACAATTTTGGGAAGAATGGTGGAAAAAGCTTAACCAAGCAAACAATTACCACGACGATGTTGCGGTAGGTACTCGTTTTATGATGGATTCTATTACAAAAACTATTGAAAATGCAAAAGCTTGTATTATCGATTTGAGATTTAATGGTGGTGGTTTTGATGATGCTTCTGTTGAAATACTTAATCACTTTGTAAATAAAGAAACTGATATTTGCACTAAAAAGGTAAGACTAGGCAAAGGATTCACTGAAAAGCATTTAATGACTCTGATTCCAGCCGAAAAAACATTTAATGGTAAGTTATTTATCCTAACAAGTCACGAAACAGCAAGTGCTGCTGAGTTACTCGTATTGGGTAGTAAAAAAATTCCAAACTCTAAAATTATTGGCTCAACAACAGAAGGTGTTTTTTCTGATATTTTAAGTAAAAAACTTCCAAATGGTTGGACTTATGGACTATCTAATATGATATACGAATCAATGGATGGGATTAGTTATGAAGAAATTGGAATCACCCCAAATATTAAACTGGATTATCCTATAAAATCTAAGGACTTTTACGAATATCTTTTGGTAGATTTAAAAGACGGAGATGATGCAATCGAAAAAGTAATCGAGATAGTAAAATCGGAATAAAAACTGTTGCCAACAAGGTATAAAAGCAATTGCGGTTCGGGTTCAAGTTCGAACCGTTTTTGTGTCCAATTTAGTATCTTGCTATCCGAAATATAGGTGCGTTTATCCGCTACTGTTCTTATACTAAACGTCGAATTATTCATTGATTTTTATTGTTTTTAGAAGTATTCATTGGTCACTACGCTCGGTGGTACAACCAATTTTATTCCCAATACCGCAAAATCCATAAGATACGGCCACTATGTGGCCTTCTTGAGGCCTGTTATTTGGGACACGGTGACCAAAAAAAGACAGGTTCCCAAACAACAGTCATGCGATTTTGCTATATTTCCTTAAAATTCGCCGGACTTCACATAGCGCGGCGTCGAATTATTCATTGATTTTTATTGTTTTTAGGAGTATTCATTGGTCACTACGCTCGGTGGTACAACCAATTTTATTCCCAATACGGTCCAAAACCAAAAAAGGTTTTTACTATATTTCCTTAAAATTAGCCACCAGCGCTCCAACTCGCACACTGCTTTCGCTGATGTCGTACATAGCGCGACGTTGGGCTTCATTACAAAACCAATCAATTATGAAACGAAAATTTGAAGATGTAATAACAAACGAAAAAGATTTTCGCGAGATTATGGGGCACCCAAGTGAACTGGTCACAAGGAAAACAATAGACTATATCGATGAAAATTGCCAATTATTCATTGAACAATCTCCTTTCATAGTAATTTCTTCATCCGACAGAAACGGAAATTTTGATTCTTCTCCCAAAGGTGACCCAGCTGGATTTGTTAAAGTTTTAGATAACAAAACTCTTGCAGTCCCAGACCGGTTGGGAAATAGAAGAGCAGATACATTTATGAATATATTACAAAACCCAAAAGTGGGTTTGATTTTTCTAATTCCTGGTGTAAAAGAGACTTTACGAGTTAGTGGCGAAGCTCAAATTATAACGGACAAAAAAGTACTAGAACTACTTGCCCATAAAAATAGGCTTCCAAATTTTGCAATGATTGTACATGTAGAAGAAGCATTTCTCCATTGTGCTAAATGTATTATAAGGTCCAAATTATGGGCAAATGTTGACTTAAATGCTGAACGAAAAGCTCCAACATTAGCGAAATCTATGGTTGACCACGGAAAACTAGACAAGTCTTATGAGGAGATGGATGAAATAATTAAAAACGATGAAAATACACGCTTATATTAAAAACTACACACAACGCCGTATATAATTCATTGCTAGAACTCGCCTACTCACGAAAATCCTGGCGGATTTTATAGGTTTGTTTTCTTATCTCTATAGTAATTGTAATACCTACGGGAATAGTATATGGTTCGCCAGACATTTTACCCGAACATATAAATATTCAGGTCAACACAATTGACCTTTCCAATATGTTAAAAGTCAATATGTTCTTATTTCTAGGAATATTTACTATATGGATTTGGGGAGTATGGCAAACAAAATATTGAAAAAAAAACAGTAAGGAACACTATGTATATTTTAAATAATCGTTTAAATTATATTAAAGGAACTTAAATAAATAATTGATTTTTAACCTAATGACAGTAACATGACATCTATATGTCGGGTAAAAGGCAAGCGATATTGGATACATTTGCTTCATAAGTTAAAAAGGTAAATCCATGAACAATCAATCACTTGCACAAAGACTAAAGTACCACCGAAAAAGTAAAGGATTTTCACAAGAAGAATTATCCCTAAAAACAAATGTTACCGTACGCACCATTCAGCGTATAGAAAAAGCAGAAGTTAATCCCCACTTAAATACAATAAAGTTACTGGCGGTTGCATTAGACATTGAAGTAAACGAGTTAATTCCCTTAAACAACCCCAAAGAAGAAACTATAAAGAAAAAATGGCTGTTGTTGCTGCACGCCACCCCATTATTGGGAATCTTTATACCCTTGTGCAATGTGCTACTCCCTCTTTTTATCTGGATACACAAAAGAGAGGATAATCCAATTTACGACAAACATGGCATTAAAGTCATTAACTTTCAAATAACGGCTTTGATTTTAGCCACTATATCTTTCGTGGGTTTGCTAACCATTGAGAAATGGGGTTTTATATTATTTATAGCTACTGTACCTATTTGTGTGGCTATTGTAATTTTCAATATTATTTATGTTCTAAAAAAAGAAAAGTGCTACTATCCGTTATCGATACCATTTTTAAGATTTAAACCAAAAGGTTCTATTAAGATTATTGCTTTTCTTATAGGCATACTTGCTCTTACCAATTGTACAACCAAAACCCATATAGAAATAGAGCGTATAGACGGTAGCACGGTTTTCATAGATTCCATAACACAGAAAATAAATCAATTGGCAAAAGATGCGCATGTCGAGGGTTTAATGGTCGCTATTTTTGATAACAAACAAGTTGAACATCAACATATTGTTGGATATAAAGATTTCTCTAAAAAGTTAGTATTGACAGATTCCACAAACATTTATGGAGCTTCTTTAAGCAAAGCTGTTTTTAGTGTTATTGTAATGAAATTAGTGGAGGATGATGTTATTGATTTAGACACACCTCTGGAATCTTACCTTCCAAAGAAGATATATGAATACAAACCTTTGAAGCGATGGCATGATGATTATTCTGACCTTAAAACAGACAGTCTCTACCACAAAATTACAGCTAGAATGTGCCTGAATCATACCACTGGGTTTCAAAATTGGAGATCTAAGGACAACAAGTTGCACGTTCATAGTATTCCTGGCGAAAAATATGATTATAGCGGTGAGGGATTTGTTTACCTACAGGTTGTGCTAGAAAAAATAACAGGCAAAGGTTTGGAACAACTTGCCCAAGAGACCATTTTCAATCCTTTAGATATGAAAAGCTCTGCCTATGAATGGAAGCCAAGATTTGAAAGAGATTTTGCGAATAGTTATGCAGAAAATGGCGGGGTTTACAATAAGGACAAAGATAATGAACCAAGGGCTGGAAGTACTTTAGAAACCACATTTGGTGACTACATTGCCTTCTTAACGGCGGTACTCAACAAAAAAATTATTAGTGCAAAATCCTATGAGGAAATCTTTAGTCCACAGTTTAAAATTCTACCCCTTTCACAGCTTGTTGAGAACGTACCAGCTATTGAATATAAGAATGTTAAATTAAGCTATGGGCTTGGTTGGGGTTATCTGGAAACACCCTATGGCAACGGTTTTTTTAAGGAAGGGCGTGGCAGTGGATTCCACCACTATTCCATTATCTTTCCAGAAGCTGGCAAAGGAGTTTTAGTTATGAGTAATTCGGAAAACACAGGACTTATTTTTAAGGATTTATTGCAATACACCATTGCCAACAAAAATATGCCCTGGGAATGGTTTAAAGAGATACCATATAAATAATCAAAGACTAAGCCCCATTATCAAATTCTCTAATTCCCATCGCCCCTAAAATGGAAGTCTAGTGACACCTTCGCTATCTTAGGAACAATGCCATGATATAACCGGAAATTGTCCATTATGACATTGTATGACCATTTTATTGTATCTTGAATCTCATAGCTGAACTATTTTTAGCCCTAAAATTATAGGCACTAAAACTGGACTAATGATTAAAAATATTTTAAAATCAATTGGATACTTTTTTTCTATTTTATTGTTCATGTCTTGTAATATGTCCGACGAACTAAAATTGTTTAATGGAGAATCCCTTGAAGGTTGGGAAGGTTCCAATACCTTTTTCAGGGTGGAAAAAGGAGCCATAGTCGGGGGCAGCCTAAAAAAACCAATTGACAAAAGTTACTACCTGTGCACCAAACAGAAATATGAAAATTTTGAATTGAAACTGGCAGCCAAATTTATAACGAGCGACTTGGAGGTTAATGGGGGAATAAGTTTTAGAGCTAAACGTGTACCCAATTCAAATGAGGTAATGGGCTATCAGGCGGACATTGGTTATATTGATGCCAGTGGAATTGCCCTATTTTCAGATTTTACCCCGAAGGATACAACGGGTATTTATCCACTTTGGGGAAGCTTGGTAGACGAGAACAGGCCCAATACCTTACGATACCCAAAACCAGAGATCTTTCCAGTTATAATTTATAAAGTGGCTGATGAAGAACTCGTTGAAACTGTTATAAAGTCAAAGGATTGGAAAGAAGTTCTTATCACGGCGAATGGCCCTGATATTGAAATTAAAATAAACGGGGTTTCAACAGCAAAGTACACTGAGAAAGGCGATGTACCACAAACGGATGTATTTGCTTGCAAACACACTCGGGTGACCATTTTGAAGTTTGGTATAAAGACATCGTGATAAAACAATAATTGAAAGTTGATAAGAATGTATATAATTACCATGCGCTGCAATAGCTGGCCACTCTACATATATGAGGCCCATGGTCTTTAGCCTATGGATATTCATTAATCTGAGCGCCCGTGTTACATTACAACTTAAAATAAAGGCCATGGCCTAGCCGCAATAAGATAATGGAAATACAAGAATTAACAATTTTTACAAATCAATTAGTTGGACAAAGGCAATTTTATTCTAAAGTTTTAGAATTAAACATACTAAATGAATCCAAAAATTTTGTTTTGTTCAATCTAGGGAGCTCTAACTTGAAATTAGTGAAAAGGAAAAAAATTACAACACCGTATCATTTTGCCTTTAACATTCCCGCCGGTAAAGAAAAAGATGCTTTGGAATGGTTAAAAAAAAGAGTAGAAATATTAAAAATTAATGGGAATGAAATTCAAGATTTTGACAGTTGGAATGCAAAGGCAGTATACTTCTATGATTTAGATAATAATATAGTTGAATTAATTGCCCGTAAAAATCTAAAGAATCAATCAACAGAAGAATTTGATCAAAAAAGCTTTTTAGAAATATCTGAAATAGGCATTCCTACAACTAATATTGAAAAAGAGTTTGATTTTTTAAACACCAAATTAGGTCTTTCTATTTATGACGGAGGATTTAATGACTTTTGTGCTATTGGAACAGAAACAGGACTTTTTATATTAATAAATAAAAATGTAAAAGGCTGGTATCCAATGAATTACAGGGCTTATTCTTCAGATTTTAAATTAAAAGTAATTATTAAAAAAGAAACATATGAAATAGAATATATAAACGAGCAAATTAAAACTGTATAACTAACAAGTCTTAAACCAGAAGGATTGTCTTATTTTCTTGAAACAAAAACATACATTAACTCTCTAAATTTAATTAGTAGCTTGGTAATAGCTTCCTTATAAAAATCCTGCGTCGACCAACAGATTCTCTATTCGGTCTGTATGTGTTAAATTAGTGCCATAAATTGAACAACAAGCACAATGTAAACCTAAATACTAATACTGAAATTATGCTAATTGATATTAATCCGAAATTACCCATGCGGAATAAAAATGTTACAAAAGATTTTTATATAAAGCAATTAGGTTTTCAAGAAATTGGTGATTATGAAGGCTATTTAATGGTTCAAAAACATAAAATAGAAATTCACTTTTTTGAATTTAAAGAACTTGACCCTAAAGAAAATTATGGGCAAGTATATATTAGAACCAATAATATTGCCAATTTTTACCAATTATTGTTAGATAATGAAACGAGTATCCATCCTAATGGAAAGTTAGAAACAAAACCATGGGGGCAAAAGGAATTTTCTATACTGGACCCAGACAATAATCTCTTGACATTTGGGCAAAGTATTTAGTAGTAAAGCGAACCGCCAGGAACGATTACAATTAATTGCTTGTATACACAACATACTAAAAATAAAGCCTTAAACAAGCATGGGCGCCAATGGGCTTTCTATTTAACTAGGTATTCACTAAATTTAAGTGTCCAAACACAAGTATCCCAACATAAATAATTTATGGACATTCATAGAAGTACAACATTCTAAAATAGTATGAAAAAGAGACAAACAAAACGAGTGTTTAAAATAATATTTATTATTGTAAGCATATCCTCTTTGTGGTTTGTGCCATGGATTTTGGTAAAGGCTTGGATTTTACCACTACCTGATACGGTTCAAGAACAGGTAAATGAAGCAATTGGCCATGGGTTTGATGGAATGATTGTTTATGTGGACCAAGCAGGAAAAGCACCAGCATTTTATACAGGTGGTTGGAAAGACCGAGAAAACAAAATACCAGCTAACCCAAAATCCCTATTCAAAATTGCCAGTATCAGTAAATTATATGTCGCAGTTTCTATTTCCAAATTAGTTAAAGCCAATCGTTTATCTCTAGATGAAACGCTCGCCGATTACTTTCCAGAACTTGTGGGTAGAATTGAAAATGCAGAAAAAATCACCCTGGGATTGATGGTGCAGCATAGGAGTGGTATTCCCAATTTCACAGACAATCCAGCTTATTGGGAAAATGAACAGGAAAATGGTAAAAAAGCCCTTGAATTTGCCATTGATCTACCGGCTAGTTTTAAACCTGATAAAGGCTACGAATATTCAAACACGAATTATTTGTTACTTCGCGAGATTATTGATAAGGTGGTGGGTTATAGCCATCAACAGTACATTAAGGAGGAAATTTTAATACCACTCGAACTAAAAAATACTTTTTTTTCGCTTAATGAAGTAAATATAGACGATGTTATGAGTGGCTATTATGTTGGTATTGAAGCTGATTTTAAGACAAATGAAAACGGAATGTTGGCTACAGCAGAAGATGTGGGCATATTCTTGAGAGCACTAAACGATGGTTCTGTATTTAATGATGGTGAACAGAAAATCTACTCCTCAATTTACAAATACGAACATGGAGGTTTGGTTCCAGGCTATCAAAGTCTTGCAGAGTACCACAAAGACATAGACACAGTTGTTGTTCAATTTGTGAATACAACCAATTTTGATGGATACGAATGGAATTTATCGGAAATAGTAATCAACCGTATTGTAAAGATATTGAGAAATGAAAAAAGCTCCTAACAAGAATTAAGAGAAAACTAACTACCCAACAACAGTTCTTTCCTTTTTGCTATCTTAGTCTAAAAGCAATCCCCTACGGCCAAACAGGTTAGTATAGCACACGCCAAAAGCTAACTTTAAATAAGATATAAATGCAAAATAATAAGGAAAAAGTCGTAAAAGCAAAACTGGCTCGAAACACCTTTATTTTTTTGTTGGGATTCCTTGGATTGGGAGCTATTGGAGGAGGAATAGTATTGATAATTTCCCCTAAAGGAGAGTTGATAGGAATACCTTTATCAGAATTTAAAAATATTCCATTTAATAGTTATCTAATACCCGGAATTATTTTATTCTCTGTTCTGGGGCTGGCTCCTTTATTATTGACAGGAGCACTACTAAAAAAACCAGAATCCAAACTAGCCGAGCAATTCAATGTATTTAATGATATGCACTGGTCATGGACATACAGTATTTATATTGCTTTTACGCTAATTGGATGGATATATATAGAAGTAATATTTCTTCAATCATCCGTACATTGGTTACAAACATTTTATATGTTTTATGCTATTGTCATGATTATTGTTGCCTTACTACCGCAAGTAAGAAATATGTATAAAAAGTAAGTTGCTTTTAATGAAGACTAAACACTTTGTACCATTACATAGGAAAAATGACAGATAAAGACATACGAATTACCTCCAAACAAATGCAGGATACGCTTTATAAGCTATTTGTTAAATATAAGTTTACCAAAGAGAGAGCCAAAATTATGGCCAATGTACATACGGAAAGCACTTTGGTCGGTGTAAGTTCCCATGGAATAAACCGGGTTCCCCTGTTTATTGACTATGTACAAAAAGGAATAATCAAAATTGATGCGGAAGCCGAAAAGGTGGAAACTTTTGGTAGTATAGAGCGATGGGACGGTAATTTTGGTCCTGGCGTTATCAATGCAACAAAATGTACAGATAGAGCAATAGAATTGGCAAAGGAACATGGAATGGGAATGGTTGCCCTACGCAATACCAATCACTGGATGAGAGGTGGCACATACGGCAGACAGGCCGCAGATGCCAATTGCATTTCAATCATTTTCACAAATACCCAGCCAAATATGCCGCCTTGGGGTGGTAAATATAGCAGAATTGGCAACAATCCTCTTGTTGTATCCATACCAAGGAAGCAAGGCCATATTGTTTTGGACATGTCGATTTCACAATTTGCATTTGGAAAAATAAACGATTATAAATTAAGGGGTGAAAAACTTCCTTACTTTGGAGGGTGGGATGATAACCATGAACTTTCCAATGATCCTGAAAAAATTTTAAAAAAAGAACGGGGATTACCCATTGGTTATTGGAAAGGCTCAGCTCTTTCTATGGTTTTAGATATGTTGGCAACTTTATTGTCGGCCGGGGACTCTACCTATAAAATAAGTTTAAACGAACTAGAAACAGGAATTTCCCAAGTTTACCTTTGTATTTTTCCTGAAGTTTTTAACGATAAAAATTTACAGCAAAAACTCATCAATGAAATTATAGACTATACCCATGATGTAGAGCCCATGCATCCCGGAGATAAAACGTATTATCCTGGAGAGCAAAGTTCAAAGACCAGAACCAGGAATCTTAAAAAGGGAATTCCTGTTAACCATAATATTTGGCAAAAAATAGTGTTGCTATTGGAATAAAATTCATTGATATCATATCGGTCTATAAGAAACTATGAAAACAATTATCCCAACACAATGTTTCTTTGTTGCCATGCTTGGCTTTTGCCAGATATTCCTAAAATTAATTAGCCCCCATCATAAGGAATTCGCAATAATCTCTCCGTTGGAAAAAAGAAAAAGACCCAATTGGAAATGCAATTAGGCCCATATCACTGATAGAATGAAAAATATATACAATTCCTTAAGAAATTAATATATTCATAATACATAGTTTTACAGCAAGAAGGTCAGGGGAAGGTTCTCAAAATGTAGTATAACCCAGCCATTATAAGACAAAATAAGCTAAATGAAAGATGCCTTAGATAAATTTTCAAAACAATCAACTACTTATAAAAAGTTTCGGCCCACATACCCCACTGACCTATTCAACTTTTTATACTCTAAATGTCCAAACAAAAATATTGCCTGGGATTGCGGAACGGGTAATGGACAAGTAGCTCTTATTCTTTCAAAATCATTCGAAAAAGTACTGGCAACTGATATTAGTGAAAAGCAAATACAAAATGCAGAGCAAAAGGAAAATATATTTTATTTTCTAGAAAGGGCTGAAAAAACTTCCATTTTAAGCAATAGTATTGACCTAATAACTGTTGCCCAAGCCATTCATTGGTTTGACCTTGCTGCATTCAATAAAGAAGCCAAAAGAGTATTGAAGCCCAATGGAGTAATTGCCATTTGGGGATATGGATTGCTAAGGGTTAATCCTAAGATTAATGAAATAATTGACAGCTTTTACATAAACGAAATTGGAAAATATTGGAATGAAGAACGCAAACATGTAGACAACGGTTATAGCTCTATACTATTTGATTTTAATGAAATTAAAATACCAGAAAAGTTCCAAATTCAAACAAATTGGAATCTAGAACAGCTAGAAGGATATTTTAACTCTTGGTCCAGCGTTCAAAATTACATTGAGCAAAGAGGGATTAATCCTGTTGATGAGCTAATAAAGAAAATATCATTTGAATGGAAATCAGAAATACAACAAGTTAATTTTCCAATATTTATAAGGGTTGGAAACAACAAAAATTAAATAAACAACAAACCTTGTAGTTCATTATTCTATGCAACATATGCACTAGACACCCTTCTACACTTTTGTAACAGACAACTATTCTAAACTAATCATTAAGCACAAAAAATACTTTCTTAACCAAGGGGCATAGAAAAATTATTTTGCAACATTCACGGCCCTTGTTTCACGTATTACTGTCACCTTTACCTGTCCTGGATATGTCATATCGGTTTGTATCTTCTGAGAGATTTCAAATGATAGTTGTGCAGCTTTTTCATCGTTTACCTTTTCACTCTCAACAATGACCCTTAGCTCCCTTCCTGCTTGTATCGCATAAGCTTTCTGTACACCACTAAAACCAAAGGCTATGTCTTCTAAATCTTTTAATCGCTGTATATAAGAATCCAACACCTGTCTCCTTGCACCTGGTCTGGCCCCACTTATGGCATCGCAAACTTGTACTATTGGGGAAATAAGTGTTTTCATTTCTATTTCATCATGGTGGGCTCCAATAGCATTACAAACATCTGGTTTCTCCCCATATTTCTCAGCCCATTGCATTCCCAATATAGCATGCGGGGTTTCTACTTCGGACTCCGTATTAGGAACTTTACCAATGTCATGTAAAAGTCCGGCTCGCTTGGCTACTTTTGAATTTAATCCTAATTCTGAAGCCATAACACCACAAAGCTTGGCCACTTCCCTTGAATGCTGCAAAAGGTTCTGCCCATAGGAAGACCTATATTTCATCCTACCTACAGCTCTAATCAGTTCCGGATGCAGTCCATGAATGCCCAAATCTATTACGGTACGTTTACCTACCTCAACAATTTCTTGTTCTATTTGCTTCTCTGTCTTCTTTACAATCTCTTCTATACGTGCGGGGTGTATTCTGCCATCGGTCACTAATTTATGAAGTGATAATCTTGCCACTTCTCTACGAACCGAATCAAAACAGGAAAGAATAATGGCTTCTGGGGTATCATCAACAATAATCTCCACGCCAGTGGCAGATTCCAAAGCTCGGATATTTCTACCTTCCCTCCCTATAATTCTTCCTTTAACATCATCCGATTCCAAATTAAAAACAGAAACACAGTTCTCAACAGCCTCTTCTGTTCCTATTCTCTGTATAGTCTGCACAACAATTTTTCTGGCATCTTGCTCTGCTGTCAACTTAGCTTCTTCCATCATGGATTGAGCATAGGCCATAGCGTCCGATTTTGCCGTTTCTTTTAACGATTCCAATAATTGACCCTTCGCTTCCTCAGCGGACAAACCAGATATAACCTCTAATTGTTGCACTTGGCTTTTATGGAGCTTTTCTAATTCCGCCTGTTTTTTCTCATAGAATTCACTCTTATGATTAACATCCTTTATTTTACTCTCTAATTGATCGTTCAACTTTTTACTTTTGGAAAGTTCATTGCTTACTTGGGATTCCTTGTCTCGAATACGTTTTTCCGCCTCTCCAATTTTTTTATCCTTATTGATGATTACCTTTTCGTGTTCTGCCTTTAATTCCAGGAATTTCTCCTTTGCCTGGAATATTTTATCCTTTTTAATGCTTTCTCCCTCTATACCTGCGCTTTTTAAAATTGTGGCAGCCTCTTTCTTTGCACTGGAAATAGTTTTGGAAGCTTTGCCCTTCTCCATAAATTTTGCAATGGCAAATCCTATTGCTAAACCAACAAGAGCGGCAATGATTATAATTGTATTAGTGTCCATAGTTATTTTGAATTATATGTATAAAAAAAGCCCACATTGGCGGAAGTTTTGTACAAACTCCAATAAACAGGTTTAGGGCTAACAGATTGCTCAAGGATCCTTTACAAGAAGGCATGCTTTTACAACCTAAACTCACCCTTTTTAAACAAATTAGCGTTGAGTTTGTCAAAAATTAATTACCAATGTGGGCAGTAACTTTATTTTATTTATAAGAACTTACTTTATTCCAAGCTTAGTATTAACTAAATTATCCAATGCCTTTAAGCGTTCTGTGACCTCCTTGGTGTTTTCCATTTGGTCTATTCCTTTTTGCTCAATTTTAGAGGCAAACTGCAGTGCGCACATGGCCAACACGTCCTGTTTGTCCCTAACGGCATAATTTTGTTCAAATTTCTTGGCCAACTGTTCTATATTCTTTGCAGCCTTTCGTAACCCTTCTTCCTGACTAGGGTCAATGGTCAAAGGATATACCCTATCTGCAATGGAAAGCTTAATTTTCAGCTTTTCTGCCATATTATTTTTGAACATTTATTCAGCTAGTTGGGCAATACAATGATCCAACTCCCTGATTAAGGTATTTATTTTATGCTTAGCTTCTGTTTTGTTTGTATTACTACCCAGCATTGAGCTTGCCAATTTAAGTGAATTGTACTTTTCTTCCCATTCGCTTATGGAACTTGTAGTTGATTTATGCTCATTTTTTACTGAGACCAATTCTTCTTCCAATTTTCTATTAGCCTGGTTAAGCAACTCTAATTTGTGCAATAACTTACTAACTTTATTCTCTAAAGAATCAACAATATCAACTAAATCACTCATTTACAAACTGCAATGCGTTTTACACAAAGTTAACATACATCTAACTACTTAGCAATAGTTTTTTCAATTATTCTTTAAGTATAACTTTAAGCCTTTGGGAACACCCTGTAGTTCTTGCACATGCCCATTTTAAGAAATATTGGTTTTTATCATTTGAATAGGTTTAATTACTTTCGTATCAACTTATTTAAAATTATGAGACACTATCTTTTAGCATTCCTTCTCACATTTTCTATAGGCACCCAAGCCCAAAAAACTTATCCTCAAGATGTTTTTAGATCACCTTTGGATATTCAGTTAATATTGGCGGGCACCTTTGGAGAGTTGCGTTCCAACCATTTTCATTCTGGAATAGATATTAAAACGCAACAACGTCAAGGCCTACCCATTTATGCCATTGAAAATGGTACCGTTACTAGAATTAAAATTTCTCTTTGGGGATACGGTAAAGCATTATATGTTGCTCACCCTAATGGATACACCTCTGTATACGGTCACTTGCAAAAATTCTCTCCCGAGATTGAAGAATATATTAGAAAAGTACAATATGATAAAAAATCATATGAGGTAGAAGTTTTTCCAGATTATGGAGAACTAAAGGTTGAAAAAGGGAAAATAATGGCCTATACAGGTAATACTGGAGGTTCCTCAGGACCACATCTTCATTTTGAAATACGAAGTAGTATTACTGAAAAACCTACGAATCCCCTCCTCTATGGTCTGGAAGTTAGGGATGCCACGAACCCAACCCTCCTAGGCCTTTTTGGATATCCCCTTTCCGATGATGCACAACTGAATCAAAGTAAAGAAAAGATTCAATTGAATTTCAGCAAGCAAGCAGATGGCTCCTTTTTGGCCGACAAAGTAAATGCTATTGGAACTATAGGTTTTGGTTTTAATGCCTTTGACAGACAAGACTTGGCCGCTAACAAAAATGGAGTTTATGCCGTACAACAGTTGGTCAATGGAAAAGTATATACAGATTATGATTTTGAAACTTTTTCTTTTACGGAAACACGGTACATAAACACTTTTATTGATTATGCCCATTTTGGAAAATATAGACAACGAATACAAAAATGCTTTAGAACTTCTGGTAACAACTTAAGCATATATAATACGTTGCAAAACGATGGAAAAATAAACATAAAAAATGGTCTTAGTTATACCATAGAATTGTTGATTACCGATATTGAAGGAAATACGACAAAGGTTAGAATTCCCATAGAAGGCAAGCATCAGGAAACAAAAATAAATAAAGAAACAAACAAGACGAACACCTATTTAATTGCTAAAAAACCTAATTCCTATGACCTTGGCAATGCCCAAGTATATTTCCCAGCCAATACATTTTATGAGGATTTTTATATGGATTTAAAAAAGGGAACGGATACGGTAACCATTCATAACAACGAAGTGCCCGCCCATCGTAACTTCACCATTACTTTTGATGCTTCCAAATATCCCGAAGAGGAAAGAAAACAACTCTTTATTGCTAGATTGGACAGTAAAATGAAGCCCAATTATGTATCGACTTATAAAAGAGGAACAACATTTACCACCCGTACCAGAAATTTGGGGACCTATACCTTGGCAAAAGATTCCATAGTCCCTGAAATTAGACCTAAAAACTTCAAGGAAAAACAATGGTTGAACAATTATAGATATTTGGCAGTACATATTTCTGATGACCTAAGTGGTGTGGATACATATTCTGCCACCCTAAACGGTGAGTGGATTTTAATGGAATATGAACCCAAGACCAATACCCTTACCTATAATTTTGATGACATAATTCTGGATAAGAAACAATGTACCCTAAAAGTTGTCGTTAAAGATAATGTGGGTAATTCCAGTACCTTTACCAGTATGTTTTTCAGAAAGTAAACCATTGAAGTGTCTTAAAAATTTTTTAACAATATCCTTTTTTTGTTTTTTCGGTATTAGTTTTGCCCAAACGGCAACCATTACCGGAGTGGTTTTTAATGAAAACAACGAACCTCTTGCCAATGTAAATATTACTGCCCCTACAAATGGAACTTCTACAGATGCAAATGGTTATTATAATTTGCAAATAGTATCGGACACCCAAAGCTCTTTGACCTTTTCACACCTTGGACATGAAAAGATTATTCTCGAGAACCTCATCCTAAATAACAATGAAACCTTTGAATTTAATCCCGTAATGAAAACAGATGCGGTTCAAATTGATGGGGTTGTAGTTACCCCAGAGGGAAATAAAAGTGTAGAGGGCATTACCAATATATCGCCTCAATTAGTGAGACAGATTCCAGGGGCCAATGCGGGGATAGAAAATATTCTTAAACTATTGCCCGGAGTGTCCTCCAATAATGAACTGAGCACCCAATATGCCGTTCGTGGAGGGAACTATGATGAGAATTTGGTCTATGTAAATGAAATTGAAGTCTACCGCCCCTTTTTAATACGTTCTGGACAGCAAGAAGGGTTAGGTTTTGTAAATAGTAATATGGTTCAGGATTTGGCTTTTTCTTCTGGTGGTTTTCAAGCAAAATATGGGGACAAATTATCTTCTGTATTGGATATCACCTACAAAAACCCCAACTCCTTTGGTTTACAGATAGGAGCAAGTTTGTTGGGAGCCAATGCAACTTTGGAAACCATGGATAAAAACAAAAAGTTTTCCAGTATAACAGGGTTAAGGTATAGAAACAATGGTTTGTTGGTGAACAGTCAACAGACAAAATCTAATTTTAATCCAATCTTTGTAGATGCCCAAAATTTTATGACATACCGGTTTTCAACTAAATTCCATCTGAATTTTTTGGGGAATATTTCACTCAACCAATATCAAATAGAGCCTTTGACAAGACAAACCAATTTTGGGACTTTTAATGATCCAAAAGCTCTGTTGGTGTTTTATCAGGGAAGAGAAAACAACAAATTTAGTACCACCTTGGGTGCCCTAAAAGGCAATTATTATTTAAATGAACATACTACATTAAAACTTATTTCATCTATCTACCACACTACTGAAGAGGAATATTCTGATATTATTGCGCAATATGAACTGGGAGCGGTAAATACCGATTTAGGGAGTGAGGATTTGGGAGAGGTTACTTCATCAAGGGGTGTTGGTTCACAATTCACTAGAGCGCGGAATGATTTGGATGCCCTTATTTTCAACATTTCACATAAAGGGATTCACTCTAAAGAAAACAAAACTTTGGAATGGGGGGTAAAGTACACACATGAAGACATTCGAGATCAATTGAGGGAATCGGAGTTTATAGATTCCGCCGGATTTTCTATACGCCCCCCAAATCCCAATTTCATCAACAACCAGCCAGACGAACCTTTTGATGCTCCAATTGTTCCCTATGAAGGGGTACAATCACAAAACTTTATAAAAACCAATCGCCTTTCTGGTTACTTCCAATATGGTAGGCATACACTTTGGGAAGAACACAATATTTATTACAACATTGGTGTTCGGTCACAACATTGGACTGTTAGTGGTGAAAATGTCACCAAAACCTCCCACACGGTTTTTAGTCCACGGGGACAATTTTCCATAAAGCCAAACTGGGGAAAAGACATGCTTTTTAGGTTTTCCATGGGCATGTACCATCAACCTCCATTTTATAGAGAATTACGGGATATAAATGGTATTATACAACCCAGCGTAAAAGCTCAAAAATCAATTCACTTAGTCTTGGGAAATGAATACAGTTTTCTTCTATGGGATAGACCCTTTAAACTAATAAGCGAGGTTTATTACAAGAAATTAAACAATGTAAACCCTTATACATTGGAAGATGTTCGTATAAGGTACACTGCGAATAATAATGCAAAAGCTTATGTTCATGGAGCAGAAATGAGGTTGAACGGTGCTTTTGTTCCCGGGACAGAATCTTGGGTAAGTCTTGGGTTTTTAAAAACAGAAGAAAACATAGATCACAGAGGCTATATTTCCAGGCCAACCGATCAACGTTTAAAATTTGGAGTGCTCTTTCAAGATTATGTTCCCAATATCCCTAATTTAAAAATGTATTTAAACCTAGTCTATAATACAGGTTTGCCAGGAGGTTCCCCCAGTTATGCAGACCCTTACATTTTTCAATCCAGATTAAGGGATTATAGAAGGGCAGATTTGGGAATTTCCCATATTTTTGTAAATGAAAAGGATACCTATCCAGAAAACCACTGGCTGTATCGATTTAAGGAACTGAGTATTGGTGCTGAGATTTTTAATCTATTCAATAACCAAAATTCCATAACCAATACTTGGGTAAGGGACGTGGAAAGCAAACAACAATTTGCTATACCCAATTTTATGACAACTCGTGTTTTGAACTTAAAACTGAACATGAGATTTTAGAAATATTATATGAAAAAAATTATTTTTCTGCTTTTTATTTTATGCACTTTGGGCAGCCAAGCCCAAAAAGGAATTTATGAAAGCGGACGCTTTGATGATTTAAGCAAAGACCACAAGGTTTTGGCCATCCTTCCATTTCTCGCCAATTTAGATTTAAAAGAAAATCTTTCCAGAAAAGAGTTAAAAGAATTGGAGGAAAGAGAAGGATATGCTGTACAGAATGCACTGGAAACCTACTTTTCCAGAAGAAAAAAAAGAAAAAAATTTTCTGTGGAGTTTCAAAACATTGAAAATACCAATGCCATTCTTGCAAAGAATAACATAAATTACGAAAACTTGGATATTTACACCATTAAAGAACTAACCAAAATTTTGGGTGTTGATGGTATTATCAGTGGTAATTTAAATCTTAATATCTTGCTTTCCGAAGGCATCAATACAGATATGAATATTGTGGATTATATTCTGGGTGCTTCCAATTATGGCAGAATCGGCATAAAAATTAGCGATGGGTCCACAGGAAAATTATTATGGAAGTACGAAAAGGAAATCAATAAAAAATCTGGTAAGAATACAATCAATCTAATTGATGGCATGATGAAAAAAGCCACTAAAAAATTTCCATACGATCGAGAAAAACCTCGGGATAGAAAGAAAAATTAATCCTGGGCATATTCCTTTAAAACTCCCACCACATAGTCCAATTCTTCTTTGGTATTGTATTTGGAAAAAGAAAAACGTACGGAGGGCCTTTTTAGCTCTTCTTCAGATAAAATTTCGGTAAGCACATGCGAACCTTTATCACTTCCAGATTGGCAGGCGCTACCCCTTGAGCAAGCAATTCCCTTAATATCCAAATGAAAGAGAAGCATTAAGGATTTCTCTGGACTGTAAGGCAAACAAACATTCACCAAAGAATAGGTGCTCTTTTCCATATCACCAGAATACCCATTAAACTTAGCGGAGGGTAATTCTGTTTTTACTTCTTCAATAAAATATTTTTTTAATCCTTCCACATAGGCTTTTTCCTTTTCTAAATTGTCATAAGCAGAAACAAATGCTTCTTCCAAACCAATTATATTGTGACAAGCCTCTGTACCAGCCCTAAATCCACGCTCCTGTGCCCCACCATATATTAAGGGCCTTAACCCACTATTTCTTTTAATATAGGCAAAACCTACGCCCTTGGGGCCGTGAAACTTATGTGCCGCCGCAGTAAGAAAATCAATTGGAACTGCCTGCACATCCCATGGATAATGCCCTACGGACTGCACAGTGTCCGAATGAAAAAGAACATCATTTTCCCTACAAAGATTCCCAATAGATACAATATCAATTTTGTTACCTATTTCATTGTTCACATGCATCAGGCTTACCAATTTTTTGGTAGCATCTTGTTTCAATAACTCCTCTATATGGGAAAGTTTTGGATTTCCAAACTCATCCAAATCAACAAAATGCAATTTTATGCCATACTCCTGTAAGAGTTCTTCTGCCGTGTGCAATACGGCATGATGCTCTATTTTTGAAGTTATAATGGTAGTTACCCCCAAATCTCGAACAGCTCCCCTTAGTATCATATTATCTGCCTCGGTACCCCCGGAGGTGAAAATAATTTCAGAAGGGTGAGCATTTAAGTACTTTGCAATGGTTTTCCTAGCTTTTTCAATTGCGGTCTTGGTAGACCTTCCAAAACTGTGTGTAGAAGAGGGGTTCCCATAGAAATTAGCCAGAGAGTCTTGCATTTTCTCAAGAACCTCTGCCCTAATTTGGGTAGTTGCCGCATTGTCCAAATAGACTTTTTTCATTACAAAGGATTCACTATTAAACTTGTCAAAATTACTTTAAATAAAGTTAATTTCTCCCTAAATGAAATGAAACCTCTAGGAATATCCCCTTTATTTACTTTAAATTTGAAACATGAAACAATTTCTTTTTTTCTGCCTTCTTACCTCATTAATTTCATGTGATGATGGTGACCTACAAATAGAGGTTTTGGATTTTGACGATAGTACCATTCAACAGTGCGAAAGTAATGTTACCACTGCTACCCGTATTTTTTTTAAAATAAATGACGATGAGGCGCTTATATTGAACCTACAAAATGGGCTTCTTAAAAATGAAGTTTCTGACGGCGTAATAACCAGTGCGGTTCCTGGACAATCAAAAATCACTTATCGCATTTTTTCTGACAATGTGAGTAAAAATTATTTTTGCGATGCTATTCCTCTTGCAGAACCAACAGTAACAGATGAAATTGAAGCCGAAGATGGAGAAGTAAGAATTACTTCTGTCTTAGACGAAGATGGTATTTCTTTTAAACATAAGATTGAGCTTAGTGGTATTTCATTGGTAACGGAAAATGGTGACCGAATAACAGATTTAAGGATCAGTGATTTTGGTGAGGTTATCACCAAGCCCTAATTATAGATTTTGATAAATATAAACCTCTGTTGCTCCCATACCATATTTTTGGTAATCAGCATCGTAGTATTTTACATTATCATACCTCTTAAAAAGATAATAAAGCTCTTCTTTTAAAATTCCCTCTCCTACTCCATGAATGAACACTACCTTTTGAATTCTTTTGCGAATGGCAAAATCCAGTTGTCGTTTGGCAGTTTCTAATTGCAGGTTTAGCATTTCATGATTACTCATACCCTTTGTGAATTTTGCCAGTTGGTGAATATGTAAATCTACCTCCATTTTTGGGGCATTACGTTCCTTGGGCTTCACTACTTGCCGATTTGGTTTTTTATTTGATTCTTTCTCCTTTTTTATTTGGGCCACTTCAAAATTAGTAACCCTTATTTTTGTGCCAGACGACTTGCCTATTAATTCTTCAGGAGAAAAACTCATATGGAAACCATCATCTGTTTCCACTAAAATAGAGGCCCCATCAATCCCCATAACAATACCTTCAATGGTATCATCCAAAACTTCCACTCTTTCGCCAATTTTAAACTTATTCATCTTCTCCTTGTTCATTATCACTGTTTATAATGGACCATGCTTGGGAAGATTTATAAATGCCAAACATTAACAAAACAATTCCAACAGAAAATGCATATTCTTTTTGAACAAAGGCTTTTCCAAACCCTATAGTAATTGCTCCCAGTACTATGAGGATAAAATAAATGGCTCTTTTTGTTTTCATACACCCAAAAATAATAGTATTTTTCCGCTTATGAACATTGGTGTTTTAAAATTGCAGTTCTTGACCTTATGGGCGGTATCGGAGAACTATATGCTTCCCTGTCTAAATAAAAAATTATTTGGCATAGAATGTCCTGGCTGCGGTATACAACGTTCTTTTTCATTTTTATTACAAGGTGATTTTCTTGCTGCGTTTAAAATGTACCCTGCCATTTATACGCTTTTGATATTGCTTTCTTTTGCAGGGGTAAACCTTTTTTTGAAGTTTAAATACGATTTCAAAATAAAGGTGTTCTTACTTGTTTTAAACGTTGCAATAATTGCAATTAGTTATATTATTAAAATGAATAACCTAATCCACTAAAACTTTTAATTATGGAACAACAAAAATTACCTAACTCAACCTTAATCCTTGTCTTTGGAATTATCTCCATTGTAACATGTTGCTGTTATGGTATCATTGGACTAATATTTGGGGTCATTGCATTAATTCTTGCCCCAAAGGCATCCAAATTATATTTTGAAAACACTGAGTTATATACTGGGTACCAAAATGTGAAAACTGGGAAAATTTTGGCAATTATTGGAATTATATTAAATCTTTTATTTTTAGCTTATATGATATGGGCTGTTTCCTACTTTGGTTGGGATGCATTGCAAGACCCAGAGTTATTGAGAGAGAGAATGGAAGAATTTGGACAATAAAAACTAATCAATATAATAAATGAATCAACAACCATTACCGGGAGCCAGTACAGTTATGACCATGGGAATAATTTCCATTGTAGGCTCATTGATTTGCTGCGGGCCATTTGCTGCTATTTTTAGTATAATTGGACTGTCTAAGGCAAAAAGTGCAGAAAAAATGTATAATGAAAATCCAGAATCCTATTCTGGATTTGAAAGTGTTAAAACTGGAAAGATATTGTCCTATATTGGTTTAGGGCTCTCTCTAATAATGCTTGTATTAACAATTATATATTTTGGTGTAATTATAGCTATGATATCATCTGGTGAGTTTCAATAGCATTTAATTAATCCCAAAGGGTTATTATAATAAATAAAAGACCACCAATTAGGTGGTCTTTTATTTATTATAGTTGTCTCAACATACTATCAATTCGCAACCTCACTCATAAACTTTAACCGGTATAGCCTTAGTTCCTCTTCTTCATAATCACCATCAAACTCCTCAATCGCCGTTTCTATATCATCCGATTCTGCCTCTAAAAAATAATCATGGATTTCTTCTTGATGATCTTCGTCCATAATATCATCGACCCAGTAATCAATATTTAGTTTTGTACCACTAAACACTATTTGCTCCATGGCCTTTATCAATTCTTTCATTTCCATTCCCTTGGCCGAAGCAATATCACTCAAGGGCAATTTCCTATCTACATTTTGAATAATATATAATTTTAAGGCTGAATTGGCTCCTGTACTTTTGACCACCAGATCATCTGGTCTAATTATTTCATTTTCTTCCACATAAGAAGAAATCAACTCTATAAATGGCTTTCCGTATTTCTTTGCTTTTCCTTCACCCACACCATGAATATTAGTGAGTTCCTCCATGGAAATTGGATATTTAAGAGACATGTCCTCTATAGAAGGGTCCTGGAAGATTACAAATGGCGGCACTTCCAATTTAGTTGCCTGTTTTTTTCTTAGACTCTTAAGCAGTTTCAATAAATTCTCATCAGCCACACCACCACCCGCCTTGGCGGCACTTACTATGGCGTCATCATTTTCCTTATTGTATACATGATCCATTGTCATCATAAAAGATGAGGGGCTATCCAGAAACTTATCTCCATCTGGAGTAAGATGTAAAATCCCGTATTGTTCAATTTCCTTTCTAATTAAACCAGCGACCAAAACTTGTCGAATCAATGCCATCCAATAATTTTCTAACTTATCGGAACCCACGCCAAAGAACTCTTTTTCGTTTGTTTTATGGGAAGTTATTAGGGCGTTTAATGTACCTGTTAATGCTTTTACTATTTCTTTGGACTTAAATTTCTCATTAGTACCTTTAATAACAGTAAGCAGTTTTACTACATTCTCCTTGGCTTCCTCTTTTTCTTTTGGATTACGAGTATTGTCATCCATATCCGCACCTGCACCGTTAACCTCATCAAAGTCTTCCCCAAAATAATGAAGAATGAATTTTCTTCTGGACATGGAAGTTTCTGCATAGGCCACAATCTCCTGCAATAGGGCATTGCCTATTTCCTGTTCTGCCACAGGCTTACCAGACATAAATTTTTCAAGCTTTTCAATATCCTTATAAGAGTAAAATGCCAAACAATGCCCTTCGCCATCATCCCTACCGGCCCTACCCGTTTCTTGGTAATAACTTTCTATGCTTTTTGGAATATCATGATGGATTACAAAGCGGACATCTGGCTTATCGATTCCCATTCCAAAAGCTATGGTTGCCACTACCACATCTACATCCTCCATTAAAAACATATCCTGGTACTTCGACCGCGTCTTAGCATCAAAACCAGCATGGTAGGGAACAGCACTTACGCCATTAACCTGCAATACCTGGGCAAGCTCCTCTACTCTTTTTCTACTTAAACAGTAAATAATTCCAGACTTACCCTCATTCTGTTTTACAAAACGGATAATATCTCCATCTACATTTTGGGTTTTAGGGCGTACTTCATAAAAAAGATTGGGCCTGTTAAAAGAGGCCTTAAATACTTTTGCGCCCACAATTCCCAAATTTTTAATAATATCCTCTTGCACTTTGGGCGTTGCCGTAGCCGTAAGTCCTATGATTGGAATATTATTCCCCAAACGACCAATAATATCTTTTAGGTTTCTATATTCAGGTCTAAAATCATGGCCCCATTCGGATATACAATGTGCCTCATCTATTGCGACAAAAGATACTTTTACAGTTCGTAAAAACTCAATGTTCTCTTCTTTGGTCAAAGATTCGGGAGCCACATATAATAACTTTGTAATTCCCCTTGTAATGTCCTCTTTAACAGTTTTGACCTCGGTTTTTGTCAGTGACGAATTCAATACGTGGGCAACACCAAATTCTGAGGATACCCCTCGTAGTGCGTCTACCTGATTTTTCATTAAGGCTATTAATGGAGAAACCACAATGGCCGTTCCATCTTGCATCAAGGCCGGAAGTTGATAACAGAGTGACTTGCCTCCACCCGTTGGCATAATCACAAAAGTATTGTTCCCCTGAATAATATTCTGAATTACATCTTCCTGAAGTCCCTTGAATTTTGAAAAACCAAAAAACTTTTTCAGTGATGCATGTATATCAATTTTACTCAAACTAATATTTATTTTATTTTATAGTTCACATGGTTAGTGTGTGCCAAAATTTGACTTTATTAAGATAAGGCTTTTTCCTCATTTTAAAGAATAATCACAAAAATATAATTTACATAACTTAAAAAATACCCCATAAAATAAGTTTGTGTAATTTTGCTATCTTAAATATAATATATTCTTTTAGGAATTCAACCACATAATTAAAGGATTACTTTGAGCAATACCCAAGCTATACTTGACATAGCAAAGAAAACCATTGAAACCGAAGGAGAAGCTATCCATAACTTAACTTCCTTCCTAAATGATGGATTTGCTAATGCCGTAAATTGTATTCTAACGTCCAAAGGTAGGGTTATTGTATCTGGTGTGGGCAAAAGTGCCATTATAGCCTCAAAAATAGTAGCTACGCTAAATTCAACCGGAACACCAGCAATCTTTATGCACGCTGCCGATGCTATTCATGGAGATTTGGGAACCATACAAAAGAACGATGTTGTTATTTGCATCTCTAAGAGTGGAAATACCGCAGAAATAAAAGCACTGGTACCCCTTATTAAAAGAGGTGAAAATAAACTAATTGGAATGACCGGCAGTATGGATTCCTACCTTGCCAAACAGGCCGATTTTATTTTGAACACCCATGTAAAAAAAGAAGCCTGCCCCAACGGACTGGCGCCAACCACAAGTACCACAGCACAAATGGTAATGGGAGATGCTCTTGCCATTTGTCTTTTGGAATTAAAAGGTTTTGACAGTAACGATTTTGCACACTATCACCCTGGTGGTGCATTGGGCAAGAAATTATACTTAAGAGTACAGGATATTGCAACAAACAATATGAAACCTCAAGTAAAAAGTACAGCGCAGGTAAAAGAAGTAATTGTAGAAATTTCCGAGAAAATGCTTGGAGTAACTGCCGTTATCCAAGATGGGAAAATAGTGGGAGTTGTAACCGATGGTGACATTCGTAGAATGTTGAACAAATTTGATAACATAGGCGGGTTGACGGCCAAAGACATTATGAGCAGCAATCCTAAAACTATAGATGCGGATGTATTGGCCATAAAGGCACTGGAAATAATGCAAGAAAAGGGAATTACCCAATTGCTGGCAACTAAAAACAAAGAATATGTGGGTGTTGTACATATTCACAACTTAATAAATGAAGGTATTATATAATGGCTAGAAAAAAAGTTGAAAACCCCAATGAAATGTCTTTTTTAGACCATTTGGAAGAATTGAGATGGCACTTGATCAGATCAACATTGGCAGTGGTACTTATAGGATCTGTTGCATTTATGATGAAAACATTCATTTTTGACACCGTACTATTAGGCCCCTCATATATGAGTTTTCCAACCTATCAATTCTTTTGCAATATTGCAACATCTATTGGGTTTGACTCAGCTTTTTGTGCCGAGAAGCTTCCATTTGCAATCCAAAGTCGCCAAATGTCCGGACAATTTTCTATACATATATGGACATCCATTTGGGCAGGGTTCATTGTTGGGTTTCCCTATATTTTATGGGAATTGTGGAAATTTATAAGTCCTGGACTTCATGAGAAAGAACGCAAGAATTCCCGAGGCTTTATTTTAATAGCCTCCCTATTATTCTTTTCGGGAATTTTGTTTGGGTATTATGTAGTAGCTCCATTATCCATTAACTTTTTAGGAACTTACCAAGTAAGCGCATCCGTTTTAAATGAGTTTGATATAGATTCATACATTGGTACTTTAAAAACCTCTGTATTGGCCTGTGGAGTGTTGTTTGAACTACCTATCATCATCTTCTTTTTAACAAAAGTTGGGTTGGTAACCCCAGAAATTCTAAAGAAATATAGAAAAATAGCCTTGGTGGTTGTATTGATTTTGTCAGCAGTAATTACACCTCCAGATGTTGTAAGCCAAATTATTGTGGCCATACCTGTTCTTATACTGTACCAAATAAGTATTTATATTTCTAAAGTTGTATTAAAAAGAGAGGCAAAAAAGAACAACAAATTAAAAACCCGATAAGGTTAAATATTCTGTAATTCTTTTTTGATGAAAAATATATGGCTTAGCTTTGAAAGCCAACAGATAGTATGAAGCTTAGAGCAGACAACATAATGAAGGCCTATAGGGGGCGACAAGTAGTAAGAGGAATTTCTTTAGAGGTAAACCAAGGGGAAATTGTTGGGCTTTTGGGGCCCAATGGTGCAGGAAAAACTACTTCTTTTTACATGATTGTTGGGCTTGTTAAACCCAATGGTGGAAAAATTTTCTTGGACAATACAGAAATTACCAATTTTCCCATGTATAAAAGAGCACAACATGGGATTGGATATCTGGCTCAAGAAGCATCTGTTTTTAGAAAATTGAGCATTGAAAAAAATATTCTAAGTGTTTTACAATTGACCAAGCTAAGTAAAAAAGAGCAGGAAATGAAAATGGAATCTCTGATTGAAGAATTTGGTTTAGGTCATATTAGAAAAAACCGTGGAGATTTATTATCTGGTGGAGAACGTAGACGAACGGAGATTGCCCGTGCCTTGGCAACAGACCCGAATTTCATTTTATTGGATGAACCTTTTGCAGGTGTTGACCCCGTTGCCGTTGAAGATATTCAACGTATTGTGGCCCAACTAAAGGATAAGAATATCGGAATTCTTATAACGGACCATAACGTTCAAGAAACTTTGGCGATTACAGAACGCTCCTACTTAATGTTCGAAGGAGGCATCCTTAAGTCTGGTGTGCCAGAAGAATTGGCTGCAGATGAAATGGTGCGCAAAGTCTACTTGGGACAAAACTTTGAACTACGCAAAAAGAAATTGGACTTTTAGTCTTCTCCTATACTGGTAATCAAAGAACTCACTATATAAAAAGCTATAATAATAGGTATGGCCAAGAATTTCATAGTCCCAAGCAATACAATACTAATAATTATAAAAACATACCTAAGGGAATTGTCCTTAAAACTCCAATTCTTAAACTTAAGGGCAAAGAGTTTAATTTTAGAGTTGAGCAGATAACAACTCAAAAGTGTCAACCCAATTAAGAACCAGGGATTTAAAATAATGTTATTTAAATAATCATTATTATGGTAGAGTAATATTAAGGGTAAAGAAATAATCAGCAAGGCATTGGCAGGAGTTGGTAATCCAATAAAAGAAGAAGCTTGGTTTTCATCAATATTAAACTTTGCCAATCTATAGCCCGATGCCATTGTAATTAAAAATCCAAAAAAAGCTAAAGGAGTAACTTCTATTCCCATCCAGTTCACAGCTCTATCAATACCCATATAATTCCATCCTCCATCAATTGACATATTCAATAACTGAAACATCACAATTCCAGGAACAAGTCCGCTCGTAATCATATCGGCCAGTGAATCCAATTGAAGGCCTAATTCGCTACGTGCATTCAAGGCACGTGCTGCCAACCCATCAAAAAAATCACAGAGAACTCCAAATGAGAAGAGCAGAGCTGCTAATTCTAGTTGGTTCAATACAGCAAATACGGCAGCAATACTGCCAAAAAAAATATTTAGTAAGGTGATAAAGTTGGGTATATGCTGTTTCATACAGTGGATTTTCCCAAAAATAACATAAATTTCTATTGGAAACAGCTTGGTCTCTGTTTAGCTAAGAAATTTATTTGGATATTTGTTTTGCAACCAAAAACAATGAAACAAAAATTCCTTTTATCGCTTCTACTCTTTTGTATTCTAGGCAAAATTAATTCACAAACCCCTGAACTATCTCCTAAATCATACATTAGTGTTATTACTTGTGGGGCTGGAGAAGAACTTTATTCATCCTTTGGACATAGTGCTTTTAGGGTACAGGACTCGGTTTTAGGTATTGATGTAGTCTATAATTATGGCACTTTTAATTTTAACACCCCTAATTTTTACACAAAATTTGCTAGAGGTAAATTGTTGTATTCTTTAAGCCGTAATAGGTTCGAAAATTTTCTATTCTCATATGAACTGGAACAAAGATGGGTAAAAGAACAAATACTAAGCCTATCATTGAAAGAAAAAAATGAGCTTTTTAGATTTCTTGAAAACAACTACTTACCAGAAAATAGGGATTATAAATATGATTTTTTTTATGATAATTGTGCTACACGGGAAAGAGATGTTCTAGAGAAAGTCTATGGGTCCAATATAGTGTTTAAGGAAAATCATCTAGAAGAGCAATACACATTCCGAGAGCTTATTCACCAAAACTTAAGCACTAACTCATGGGCCGCATTTGGGATAGATTTGGCCTTGGGCTCCGTAATTGATAAGAAAGCAAGTCCAAGAGAGCATATGTACCTACCTTTCTATGTCATGAAACAATTGGACAACACCGATTTTAACGGAAAACCAATAGTTCAACGAGAGCGTACCATTCTAGACTTTGGCCAAAAAATTAATGGCAACTACCTTTTGGCCTCACCCCTATTTTGGCTACTTCTTTTATTGTTATTTGTAGTTATTATTACCTATATAGATTTTAAAAATATTACCAGAAGTAGATGGTTGGATTTTTTCCTGTTTATATTTACGGGCATAGCCGGGTTTATTATTCTATTTCTTTGGCTCTTAACTGATCACTCCGCCACTGCTGGTAATTTTAATATTCTTTGGGCTTTTGCACCAAACCTTGTTATTGCTTTTTTTATCATCAAAAAGAATAGGCTCCCAGATTGGTTTGACATATACTTATATATTTTATTGGGGTTATTGGTCCTCTGTATTGTTTTATGGCTTGTTGGTGTTCAAACCTTTTCTCCTCTTATTAGTATTCTTTTGCTCACATTGGGAATAAGATATCTATTTTTGCACTATACCTTTAAAAAAGGTGAACTGGTCTAAACGACATAACTGAATGAACCTTCTTACAGTAGAAAATATAGCCAAATCGTATGGCGAACGTGTTTTATTTGAAAATCTTTCTTTTGGCATTAATAAAGACCAAAAAATAGCTTTAATAGCCAAAAATGGAACGGGAAAAACATCTATTTTAAACATTCTATCAGGGAAGGATGCACCGGATGCTGGGCAAGTAAACTATCGTAAAGGCATTAAAATGTCCTTTTTGGATCAAGAGCCAGATCTTAATCCAAATTTAACCATTGAAGAGACCATCTTAGACTCTGGAAATGAGGTTTTGAAAGTTATTTCCAATTATGAGCATGCTTTGGTAAATCCAGAAAATGAAGAAGCATATCAGCATGCATTTGAAGAAATGGAGCGCCTACATGCCTGGGATTTTGAAACCCAATACAAACAAATTCTATTTAAATTAAAACTGGAAGACCTTAGCGTAAAAGTGGGTTTATTGTCCGGTGGACAAAAAAAAAGATTGGCACTAGCAAATGCTCTCATAAACAAACCAGACCTGTTAGTCTTAGATGAGCCTACCAACCATTTGGATTTGGAAATGATTGAATGGCTGGAATTATATTTCGCCAAGGAAAACATGACTCTTTTTATGGTAACACATGACCGTTTTTTTTTAGAAAGGGTCTGTAACGAAATAATAGAATTGGACAATGGAAAATTATACCCATACAAAGGCAACTATTCTTATTATTTGGAAAAGAAAGAAGCCCGTTTAGAGCAAGAAGCTGTGGAACATCACAAATCTAAACTCCTTTTTAAAAAAGAATTAAGCTGGATGCGCAAGCAACCCAAGGCAAGGACAACAAAATCCAAATCTAGAATAGATGATTTCCATGCCATTAAGGAAAAAGCCAGTCAGCGAAGAAAAGAACATGAGGTGCAGTTAGAAATAAACATGGAACGTATGGGAAGTAAGATCCTTGAGCTTCATAATATTTCTAAATCCTATCCCAACAAGCCCATTTTGGATAAGTTTAGTTATAATTTTTTAAAAGGTGAGCGTATTGGTATTATTGGAAAAAATGGAACGGGAAAATCTACTTTCCTAAATATCATAACTAACCAAGACAAACCAGACACTGGAAAAGTTGTAGTCGGTGATACCATAAAATTTGGGTATTATACCCAAAAAGGAATTGTAATAAAAGAGGGGCAAAAAGTTATAGATGTCATTCGAGAGTATGGTGATTTTATCCCTTTAAAAAAAGGAAGGCAAATTTCTGCCCAACAGCTCTTGGAACGCTTTCTTTTTGATAGGAAAAAACAGTATGATTTTGTTGAAAAACTAAGTGGCGGTGAGCGCAAACGACTATATTTATGTACCGTATTAATTCAAAATCCCAATTTTTTGATTTTGGATGAGCCGACCAATGATTTGGATATTGTGACATTGAATGTTTTGGAAAGTTTTTTATTGGACTTTCCTGGATGTCTTATTGTTGTTTCCCACGATCGCTATTTTATGGATAAAATTGTAGATCATCTTTTTGTTTTTAGAGGAGATGCCATTATTGAAGATTTTCCGGGAAATTACTCCGATTATAGAGCTTATGAAGATAGTGTCGTTATCGAAAAGAGAGAGGAGAAAAACATTAAATCTGACGAGGAGCCTCCAAAAAACACATGGAAAAATGAGGGTAAGACCAAAAAACTCTCTTATAATGAGCAAAAAGAATTCAATAGGCTAGAAAAAGACATTCAGAAACTAGAAGAAGAAAAAAATCAAGTCCAAAATAAATTTTCGGATAGCTCATTGGAGGGAGAAGAAATCGACCAACTTTCCATTGAATTACAAAAGATAATGAACAAAATAGAAACCAAAACTGAACGTTGGTTCGAGCTTTCGGCTCTTATGGAAGATTAATATGTTTTCTTTCTTAGCTTATATAAAGTTTCTTTTTACATCTTCCGATCAGCACGGAGTACACTCCCCTTTTGTATATCAATATACTACCCAGTGCCTATACTCAAAACAAAAAAAATCTAAAAATAAAACGGAAAATGTTTTTTTAAAAAGTATAGACTACTTCAATTTTAAAACTATTAAAACTGACAACAAGGGCCTCATCTTAACCCAAGACCACTACTCCCAAATCCCTTATGATCTAGTCCATTTAAGCGAACCTAAAAATGCAGAAATATATCTGAAGAATATCCACAATGATTCCATGCTTCTTTTGAAAAACATACACAAGAGCATAGAAAATGAAAAAATATGGAGACAGATTAAGAACAACAAACAGGTAACCGTAACATTAGATTTATTTTATTGTGGAGTTATATTTTTTAGAAAAGAACAGACGAAAGAGCATTTTAAGATTCGAATATAATACAGTACATTTAATACAATTAAACATCATGAAATGAGCAAATATTCTATCTATATTATATTTGGCGTGTGCGCTTTGGTCTTTTTGGTAATTCAGTTAAACAACAGAAAAAGAAGTAAACAAAGAAAATCCAAAAAGTTCATGGACGGTTATGATAGAAAGAAAAATGAAAAATGAAGATTTATAGTAAAACCGGAGATACCGGCACCACGTCCCTTTTTGGCGGTACCCGAGTTTCAAAACATCACATAAGAATTGATGCATACGGAACCTTAGACGAACTAAATTCTTGGTTGGGACTTATCCGTGACCAAAAAATTGACCCACATTCTAAAGAAACATTGATTCACATACAAGAAAAACTGTTTGTTCTTGGGGCTATTTTGGCAACAGACCCTAAAAAAGCAATACTTAAAAGTGGGGAAGAACGTTTAAAAATCCCCAAAATTAATCTCGAGAATATTGCTTTATTGGAAAAAGAGATGGATACCATGAACGAATCTCTTCCTGAGATGACCCATTTTATCCTTCCAGGGGGGCATCAAACGGTGTCATACTGTCATATTGCGCGAACTGTATGTAGAAGAGCAGAAAGACAAGCTGTACTCTTATATGAAAAAGTCCCTTTTGAGGACCATGTCATAGCATATATAAATAGACTTTCTGATTACCTTTTTGTCTTGGCACGAAAATTGTCACAGGATTTAAAAGCACAAGAAATTAAATGGGTTCCCAGCAAAAAAAGCTAATAAATCCGTGATTTCTTCGTTATCAAACTATTAAAGTGAAAATAATGCTGTCGAAAAGTCAAAATAAATAAGAAATACCTTGGCAATTTCGGTTTAAAATTTATTTTTGCAAAAATTTCAAAATCAAACTAGTACAATGTATTGGACTTTAGAATTAGCATCTTATTTAAGTGATGCGCCGTGGCCAGCAACAAAAGATGAATTAATAGATTATTCCATTAGAACTGGAGCTCCCCTGGAAGTTGTAGAAAATTTGCAATCCATGGAGGAAGAAGGTGGGGAAATATATGAATCTATTGAAGAGATTTGGCCGGATTACCCTACTGAAGAGGATTATCTCTGGAACGAAGACGAGTATTAATAACAATATTACATACCGAAATACACTAAAAAAGTCTCATTTGAGGCTTTTTTTTTATGTAATTTTGACAGCTTGTCAGAAGTATTTAACCATAAGTAAACTGGAATAGCTTTTGCAATAAGTCAAACGTCAATACATATTTGGCAATAACGGAACGACTAAAGAGATTGTCTTTTCCATTCTAGGACAATTTTTAATATAAAATAGATTACAATTATGAGTTTTATTAATTCTGTACTAAAGGTGTTTGTTGGTGATAAATCGCAGAAAGATGTAAAAGAATTACAACCTTTGGTAAACAAAATAAAATCCTTTGAAAAAGAGTTTGAGGGGCTAAGCCATGATGCGCTGCGCCAAAAAACAGTCGACTTCAAATCCAGAATAAAAGAAGGTTACAAAGACATCTCAGAAAAAATTAACCAATTGATGGAAGAGGTAAAAGTCTCTACGGATATTGATAAGAATGAGGATATTTATGCGGAAATAGATACATATAAAGAAGAAATCTACAAACGCTCCCAAGACACACTAAATGATATTTTACCAGAAGCTTTTGCTGTGGTAAAAGAAACTGCTAAACGATTTGCAAATAATGAAACTCTTTCCGTTACCGCAACAGAATATGACCGGTTGCTTTCTGGCTCTGCCGACTATATTACGTTAAATGGTGATAAAGCATCTTGGAAAAATTCTTGGGATGCTGCTGGGAAAGAAGTTACTTGGGATATGGTGCATTATGATGTACAATTAATTGGTGGTATTTGTCTGCACCAAGGCAAGATTGCGGAAATGCAGACTGGGGAAGGTAAAACATTGGTCGCAACCCTACCCTTGTACCTAAACGCTTTGACCGGAAATGGGGCACATTTGGTAACGGTAAATGATTATTTGGCAAAAAGGGATAGTGCGTGGATGGCTCCTATATTCCAATTTCACGGGCTTTCCATAGATTGTATTGATAAGCACAAGCCTAATTCCGATGGAAGAAGAGCAGCATACAATGCGGATATCACCTATGGTACCAACAATGAGTTTGGTTTTGATTACCTAAGGGACAATATGGCGCATACACCAAGTGATCTAGTACAACGCCCTCATAATTATGCAATAGTGGATGAAGTGGATTCAGTTTTAATTGATGATGCCCGTACTCCTCTAATTATCTCTGGTCCCGTTCCAGAAGGTGACCGACATGAATTTAATGAGCTAAAACCCAGAATTGGTGATATTGTGCAAAAACAGCGTCAATATTTAATTGGAGTTTTGGCAGAAGCCAAAAAACTTATTGCCGCAGGGGACACCAAGGAAGGTGGTTTTCAACTGCTTAGAGTACACCGTGGCTTGCCAAAAAACAAAGCTCTTATTAAATATTTAAGTGAAGAAGGCATAAAACAACTGCTGCAGAAAACTGAGAATTTCTATATGCAGGACAACAATAGGGAAATGCCAAAGGTTGATGAGGAATTACTGTTTGTCATTGATGAAAAAAATAATCAAATAGAACTTACGGATAAGGGAGTTGATTATATTTCTGGGGATAAAGACAAGGACTTCTTTGTGATGCCAGATATTGGTGGCGAAATTGCAAAAATTGAAAACCAAAATCTTGAAATAGAAAAAGAAGCCGAGCTAAAAGAAGAGCTTTTTAAGGATTTTGCTATTAAAAGTGAACGTATCCATACCATGAATCAATTGCTTAAGGCCTATACACTTTTTGAAAAAGATGTGGAGTATGTGGTCATGGAAAACAAAGTAATGATTGTGGATGAGCAAACTGGACGTATTATGGATGGGCGTAGGTACTCCGATGGATTACACCAAGCCATTGAAGCCAAAGAAAACGTAAAGATTGAGGCCATGACCCAGACCTTTGCCACAGTCACATTACAAAATTACTTTAGAATGTACCAAAAATTGGCTGGAATGACAGGTACAGCTGTAACCGAAGCAGGTGAATTTTGGGAAATCTATAAGTTGGATGTTATGGAAATTCCAACCAACAGACCTATTGCCAGAGATGATAGGCACGATTTAATTTACAAGACTAAAAGAGAAAAATACAATGCCATTATAGAAGAAGTAACCAAGCTTTCAGAAGCTGGTAGACCTGTACTAATTGGTACAACATCTGTAGAAATTTCCGAACTACTTTCTAGAATGCTGGGCATTAGAAAAGTTCCCCACAATGTCTTGAATGCCAAACTTCATAAAAAAGAAGCGGATATTGTTGCTGAAGCAGGTAATGCCGGAGTAGTAACCATTGCCACCAACATGGCAGGTAGAGGAACAGACATTAAACTAATTGACAGTGTTAAAGAAGCCGGTGGTCTTGCCATTGTAGGTACAGAAAGACACGACTCTAGAAGGGTTGACAGACAGTTACGTGGTCGTTCTGGTCGTCAAGGAGACCCGGGGAGCTCTCAATTCTATGTTTCTTTGGAAGATAATCTAATGCGTCTGTTCGGTTCGGACAAGGTTGCAAAAATGATGGATAGAATGGGCTTGGAAGAAGGCGAGGTTATTCAACATTCCATGATGACCAAATCCATAGAACGTGCCCAGAAAAAAGTGGAAGAAAACAACTTTGGTGTTCGTAAACGCCTACTGGAGTATGATGATGTGATGAACGCACAACGTGAAGTGGTTTATAAGCGTAGACGTCATGCATTACAAGGAGAACGACTTAAAGTGGACATAGCCAACATGATTTATGATACCTGTGAGGTCATTGCGGACACCAACAAGGCGGCGAACGATTACAAAAATTTTGAATTTGAGCTTATAAAATATTTCTCCATTACCTCTCCCATTTCAGAGAATGATTTTACCAAAATGGGATTTCAGGAAATCGCCAACAAATTATATACTGAAACTTACGCCCATTATCTAACGAAAATGGAGCGCAGTGCGGCAACCGCTTTCCCCGTAATCAAAAAGGTCTATGAAGACAATGCCAATAAATTTGAGCGTATTGTTGTTCCTTTTACAGATGGGATAAAAACTTTAAACGTCGTTACCAATCTTAAGGAAGCCTATGAAAGTGATGGAAAACAATTAGTGACCGATTTTGAAAAAAATATTACCCTTGCCATCATAGATGATTCTTGGAAAACCCATCTACGTAAAATGGACGAACTGAAGCAATCCGTTCAATTGGCGGTCCATGAACAAAAAGACCCCTTGTTGATATATAAGTTTGAAGCTTTTGAACTTTTTAAAAGTGTTATGGACAAGGTCAACAAAGAAGTAATTTCTTTCTTGTTTAAAGGAGAACTGCCGTCAAATGATACAAATGAAATCCAAGAGGCGAGAACCACAAGTAAGCCCAAAGAGAAGCTAAAGACAACCAAGGAGGAAATTCCGAACAGTGACGAACTTGCTGCCCAAAATAGAGCTGTGGGGCAAAACCAAGGAGGTAGACCTGCTGTCACCGAAACCATTACAAGGGAACGCCCTAAAATTGGCAGAAACGATAGGGTTACCATTAAAAATGTAATGTCCGGAGAAAGCAAAACTGTAAAATACAAGCAGGCAGAACCTCTTATAGATAAAGGAGAGTGGGTCTTAATTGAGAACTAAGCCTCGATTAATATTAAAAAAATAGAACGGCAACCAATTTTAAGTTGCCGTTTTTTGATTTTATTCCCAAACATATTTAGTTTTACTAGAAAAATTTTCGTTTATTCGATTTTTAATGATTAACCACCATATGTGCCCCTACCCTTGGTTATAAATTAAAATGCAAAATTCCATTATGCAAAAACCTTTACTAGACCAAGAACGTTTAAAGGACAAAACCAATTTAGCGTTTAGGGTAAATTATTTTTCTTCTGTTTTTTCATTGTTGTTTTTTCTGGCATGCCTAAACATTTTGAACATATACAAAGTAATCCCCTGGGTTTTTTTGGCATTTGGTCTACTTAACCTCTTTACCAATGTAATTCACAAGTATCATAAAAATTTATATGCAACATATATTGCAACCTCAATCTATGCAATGATTTCGGCCACCATTATTATACTTTTTAGTGGAGGCATAAATAGTCCGTTCATTTTTATTTTAGCTCTTGTGGTATTTTCTGGTTATGCAACCAACCGGATTTACGGTAAAATATCATTATACCTTAATTTGGCCTTAATAATACTTATTTATATCCTAGGCCTTCCTAAATACAATTTCACGCCAAATGTTGTCCCCAATGAGTCCAAAGACCTTTTTGCTCTATTAAGCATTCTATTTAGTGTTTTTATACTGGGTGCTATAGTAGGAAAACACCTATTGAGGGTACACCATAGTTTGTATAGAGCCAAGAGAGAAATGACTAAGAGAATCAATGAAAAGGAAACCTTATTAAAAGAGATTCATCATAGAGTAAAGAACAATTTACAGACCATATCAAGCTTATTGAGTTTACAGTCCAATAATATTGAGGACAAAAAAATGAAAAACCTCATTAAAAGTAGTCAAAACCGTGTTATTTCAATGGCAATGATACATGAGATGCTTTATATGAGAGATGATATTTCTAAAATTGATTACAAATCCTATGTGATTGAGCTCTGTGAGTATCTTATTCGTTCCATAAAAGGACCAGACAGTAACATAAAGCTAAGTTTGGATATTCCAGACATCCGTTTGGGAATCAACACTGCAATTCCGTTAGGCCTTTTAATAAACGAAATCATTACAAATGCCCTTAAATATGGTATCAAAGGTGAATATGAGGGAAACATATATGTTGACCTTAAAAGAGATGGCGATAACGGATACTTACTAAAAATAGGAGATGATGGCACAGGATATCCAGATAATGTGAGTCATGAAAATACCAAATCACTGGGATTAAAGCTTATTCATAATTTGACCCGCCAACTTAGAGGCGTAATCATTAGGGATTTTTCTAAAAAAGGCACAAATTATGTTATTAACTTTAAAGAAATTAATGAACACTTTCCTGATGAAGTAAGTTAAATTTCGAGAATTCCATATTAAAATTACCCTAAAATTTTATTGTCTGGAAAAAGCATCTTTATGCTTTACTTGACAATCCACACACTTCACTCTTTGGGTTTATATTGTTATATTTAAGACAGCTAAATTCAAACTCAACCAAATGTTAAAAAAATTACTTTTTTTGTTGGTACTTTGCAGCACCACACTTTATGGGCAAGATTACTTTTTTCAAAAATTTCACCCCTTCAATAAAGAAATTCCTTCCCCAGAAGAATTCTTGGGATATGGAATAGGAGAACGACATACCAGACATGATTTAATTGTTGCTTATATGGAAAAACTCGCCGAGGTTTCGGATAGGGCTTCCATTTATCAATATGGAAAAACACATGAAGGGAGAAAATTGGTAATCCTAACAATTTCTACACCCGAAAATCTCACCAATCTCAATTCTTTGAAGCAAAAGCATTTGGCTTTTACGGATCCTAGTTTAAATGCTACCAATTATTCAGATGTTCCTGTTTTTATCAACTTAGCTTACAATGTGCATGGCAATGAACCCTCTAGTTCTGAAGCAGCTTTGCTGACCGCATATACTTTGGTGGCATCCAATAGTCCAGAAATTATAAAATATATTAAAAATGCCGTCATTTTTGTTGACCCGACAATTAATCCAGATGGACGCGACCGTCATACCCAATGGGCAAATATGTATCAAGGAAACCCATTAGTCGCAGACCCACAGGATTCCGAGCACAATGAAGGTTGGCCTAGAGGAAGGACCAATCATTATTGGTTTGATTTAAACCGTGATTGGCTTTTGGCCATAAATCCAGAAAGTAGGGGCAAATTAACTTGGTACCATGAATGGTATCCCAATGTGGTAACAGATTTTCATGAAATGGGAAGTCAGAGTACCTATTTTTTTGAACCTATGAAGGTTAATGGTTCGTTAAATCCAATTATGCCCAAAGAAAATTATGAGGACCTCAACAATCTATTTGGGGATTATTATGCCAAGGCCTTGGATAGCATTGGTTCCTTTTACTTTACTAAAGAAGTTTTCGACGGTACTTACCCCGGCTATGGTTCCTCTTACCCAGACTTACAAGGAGGACTTGGATTGTTGTTTGAACAGGCAAGCTCCAGAGGTCACAAACAAACAACAGCATTTGGGGAAATTACCTTTCCTTTCACAATAAGAAATCAATACACATCGGGTATTACAACCATAAAGGCAGCGGTGGAAAACAAGGAATTCTTATACAAATATCAGCAAGAATTCTTTAAAAGCGCATTGACCAATGCCACCTCCAGTAAAATAAAAGGCTATGAATTTGGAGATAATTATGATGCCAATAGAGTAAAAGCATTTATAGACAAATTACTGCTCCATAAAATTGATGTATACAAATCTGGAAACTCTTTTGTGGTCCCTACCAAGCAACCGCAATATAGAATGGTTCAAACCATGTTTGAGACCTATAATAAATATCGAGATAGTGTCTATTATGATGCCTCTGCGTGGTCGGTTGCCAACTTCTACAACATGAAGTACAAAACAGTTAGTTCTCTTAAAATGGGTGAAAAAATAGAATCAACTAACAATCTAGTAACTGTGGCACCGGTCCAAAAATCTGAGTATGCCTATATTTTGGATTGGGACGATTATAACACCCCTGCTGCCCTATACCAATTACAATCAAAAGGATTGGTATTATCATCAGCCTTTAAGCCATTAACAGTGCAAATAAATGGAGCGTCCAAAACCTTTAATTATGGTTCCTTGTTGGTTCCAGTAAGCCTTCAGAAAAAAAGTCCTGAGGAAATATATAAGCTTCTATCAGATGTCCAAAATAAATATAAAATACCCGTATTTGGTCTAAATACAGGGTATAACGTAAAAGGTGTTGACCTAGGCAGTAGGTATGTACAACCTATTACCAAACCAAAGGCCGCTATGTTGATCGGTGAGGGTGTTAGTTCCTATGAGGCGGGAGAAGTGTGGCATTTATTGGATATAAGAATGGATATACCGATTACCAAAATCCCTATGCGCAATTTTAATCGGGCAAATTTTGATAAATACAATGCTCTGGTCATGGTTTCTGGTCGGTATAGCCTTACCCAAAACCAACAGAAAAAAATAAGTGATTGGGTAAAGAAAGGCAATACACTTGTAACCATAGGTTCGGCTACCAAATGGGCCATTGATAAAAAACTGGTTAAGGAAGCGCTTACCAAAGAAGAAAAAGACTCTACCATAGTCGCCGTTAGAAAACCCTACGTAGAAGCAGAAGAAAATATTGGTAAAGAAAGCGTTGGCGGAATTATTCTAAAAGCCCATATAGACAATACTCACCCCTTGGCCTTTGGCTATCATGACAAAACCGTTCCATTATATAAAAACAATGAGGTTTGGCTGGCGCCAAGCAAAAATGAGTATGCAACTGTTATAAAGTATACCGACAATCCACATGTTGATGGTTTTATTACCAATAAAAACATGGATAAGTTCTTAAAACCTTCTGCCTCTCTTATTGTAAGCCCCATTGGTAGAGGAAGAGTTATCTTATTTGCAGACAATCCTAATTTTAGAGGTTCGTGGTATGGCACCAATCGTCTGTTTTTAAATGCGCTCTTTTTGGGTGATAAAATAAGAGTGCCTAATTAATTATTAGAAATGAAAATAAATCTTACGTACATTTTAATCCTTCTTTTTTTAGTTGACTTTTCTGCTAAAGCCCAAAATCAAGGAACAGAAGGTCCTTTTTCACAACTCATCATTCGTGGAATAACACTTATCAATGGTAATGGGGCACCTCCCAGAGGGCCCATTGATATTGTGGTGGAGAATAATAAAATTGTAAAAATCCAAGTGGTAGGTTACCCTGGAGTACAAATAGATGAATCCAAAAGACCCCAATTAATACCCGGTGGTAAAGAATTAGACTGTACAGGTAAGTTTCTTTTGCCAGGCTTTGTGGATGCACACACTCATATTGGAGGGGTTTCCCAAGGTGCGGAGCCTGAGTATGTCTTTAAACTATGGATGGCACATGGGGTCACAACAGTTAGAGAAGTTGGGGGAAGAGGAATTGATTGGTCCTTGGATTTAAAACAAAAAAGTAAAAAAAATGAAATCATTGCCCCTAGAATATATACCTATACCGTATTTGGGCAAAAAACAAAGGATTTTAATCCATTAAATGATGCTCCCATAAGTACTCCAGAACAAGCAAGAAAATGGGTAAGGGCAAATGCTGAAAAAGGAGCTGACGGCATCAAATTCTTTGGTGCCTCTCCCGAGATTATGGCTGCCGCTTTAGATGAAAATAGAAAATTGGGATTGGGCTCAGCCTGTCACCATGCACAAATGGATGTTGCTCGTTGGAATGTCCTGAATTCGGCCAAAGCAGGGTTAACCTCTATGGAGCATTGGTATGGATTGCCAGAAGCATTATTTGAGGATAGAACTGTACAAGATTATCCATTGGACTATAATTATCAAAATGAGCAACATCGTTTCGAACAAGCTGGAAGACTTTGGAAACAGGCCGCCAAGCCTTATTCCGAACATTGGAACAATGTAATGAATGAATTGATTAGTTTGGATTTCACCTTGGACCCCACTTTTAATATTTATGAGGCAAGTAGGGATTTACATAGGGCAAGACGGGCAGAATGGCATGAAGATTACACAATGCCTTCCCTTTGGGATTTTTATCAGCCCAGTAAAATATCCCATGGTTCTTATTGGCACAATTGGGGAACAGAACAAGAAGTAGCCTGGAAAGAGAATTATAAACTTTGGATGACCTTTATCAACGAATATAAAAATAGAGGAGGTAGGGTCACAACCGGCTCCGATTCTGGGTTTATATTCCAATTATATGGTTTTGCATACATTAGAGAAATGGAACTGTTAAGAGAAGCAGGTTTTCATCCATTGGAAATCATACGTTCTGCTACCTTAAACGGAGCACAATTATTGGGAATAGACGATAAAATTGGAACGGTTGCCGTTGGGAAATTGGCAGATTTTGTTATTGTGGATGAGAATCCCTTAAAAAATCTCAAGGTATTATACGGTACGGGAGCGGTAAGATTAACCAAAGACAATGAAGTTGTCCGGGTAGGTGGTGTAACATACACCATTAAGGATGGTATTATTTATGACGCAAAGCAATTACTAAGGGATGTAAAGGAAATGGTTGTTTTAGAAAAACAAAAACTAGGCTACAAGATATTGCAACCAGGAATAAAGGAATAAATATCCATTTACTATACCCATTTAGGTTTACCCTCTTTGGTCTTAAAGGCAAGCTCCTTTTTTAATTTATCCATTTTAAATAAAAGGATTCGAGCAATACCCTTGTCAGAGTACACTTTTATTTCTGGAAATACAGAAATTGTGGGTTCAGAATAAGATAATGTAATACCATTTACGCTGGTATTTACTTTATTATCTGTTTTTACATCTTGTGCAACGGCCAAAGCCCCGAACACAAATACGAAGATTAAGGTTAAGATAGTTTTCATAATAATGGGGTTTATTTGCTTTCTTAACGCTCACTTTACATATATCAATGGAATAAATCGTTTAACAGTACTATTTAATCGACATTGAGCTAAAAATTCGACAAACTGCAAAGTTGTTTATATTGGCAAACTATCTGTATTACCCGTATTTGATTGTTTATTTTTAACTGTACAACCCTAATATTTAAGAATTAAGCAAATTTAGCTTTAGCGGTTTTGGTTGCAAAACTCGATTCCTTTTTAATTTTTGAATTTTTGACCTTGCACAAACGGGCAATACTGTTTTCTTTAACTTTAGAAACTTTCTCCGTTAATTCAACCCTATTCGCTTTAGGTACCTTTTTAGTATTTTGGGCTTAAGTGGCCACTCCAATAAAAAGAATAAAAGTTAAAAATGAAAAGCGATTAAAGAAGCTCTTTACCTATTTCTCCCAAAAAATATGATATGTAAGTTTAGCTTTTCTCCTTGCGCAATACTTCCAAAGGAGGGCTTCTTAACACGCTAATGCTATTGCCCAAACCAATTAACAATACCAAAAATGTTATGCCTGGCAAAATCACTAGGAAAGGTACCCAAGAAGGAGTAAATGGTATTTCAAAAACAAAATAGGCCAACATTTGGCTACCTAGAACAGCCAATAAGAGACCTATACCACTACCCAAAAGCCCTAAATAAAGATATTCTAATGCCGTTATCCTTAATATTTGTTTACTTCTTGCCCCAATTGTTCGCAACAGCACACTCTCTTTTATACGCTGGTACTTGCTGGTACGCACAGAACCTATCAACACCATTATACCCGTAAGAATACTGAAAAATGCCATAAAATTAATCACCCAGGAAATTTTATTTAGAATATCCTCTATTAGGCTAAGTATTTGTCGTAAATCCAATATGGACACGTTAGGAAATTTATGCACCAACTCCCTTTGCATAGTTGCAGAAGTAGCCTCATCAGGAGCATGTGTGGTCACTACATGGAACTGAGGAGCTTTTTCCAATACACCTTTAGGGAATAGGATAGAAAAATTCAACTGTACTCGACCCCAATCCACGGTCCTAATATGCCTTACTACAGTTTCCATTATAACCCCCTGTACATTAAAAACCATATGATCGCCCAATTTCACTTGGGCATCCCGGGCAACATTATCGGACAAAGAAATAGGTATGGGTTCACCCGCTATTGCAACCGATGGCCATTCTCCTTCGACTGAATTTTCGGACGAAATTAAGGAATCCCTATATGTAATTCTAAACTCATGGTTTATGATCCACTGGTTTATGGTAGAAGTGGTATCCAACCTAATAGCGTTGGCCAATTTTCCCTTTATACTATGTACCCTCATGGTTACAATTGGTATAGTACTAATTACCGGTAATTCATCTAGAAGAATACTGTTAACAACAGCTTCTTTTTGCTCGGTCTGTATGTCAAATAAAATAATATTGGGGCTTTGTTCATTGTTTTCCAAATTTGCTTTTGCCAACAAAAAATCTTTTGTAAAATAGAGTGTGCTAATCAAGAACATACCAACGCCAATGGCAAGAACCAACACAGTGGTTTGGTTGTTGGGGCGGAACAAATTTAATAAGCTTTGGCGTGCGGTAAAACCCCAAGAACTTGGAAAATACTTTTTTATACCCTTCATAAAAAGGTTAGCAAATCCGGCCAATACCGCAAATGTTATTAAAATACCTACAACAAAAACGAATGCCCGTTGCCAATTCTGCAAAAGCCAAAAAGCAAATAAAAAGGTAAACAATACAATAGCGGCCAAAACCCATAGTCTAGCTTTTTTTGACGCAAAAGACCCCTGTTCATCTATCCGTAACACTTGTAAGGGAGATACATACCAAGTGCTCAATAATGGAGAAAGAGCAAATAAAACCGACATGAACAATCCCAATGTCAATCCCATTAATATAGCTTGGAACGATATGGAAAGTTCTACTTGAAACGGCAATAATCCTTGCAAAATTAATGGAAAGAGCTGCTGTAGAACCAATCCAGCCACTGTACCAATAAGCCCCCCAAGCAATCCCATACCGGCTATCTGTATAAGATAAATTAGAAAAGTCTGTTTTCGGGTGGCCCCAATACATTTTAGCACAGCAACGGCCCTTAGTTTTTCCTTAATATAAATATGAACTGAACTGGCAACACCTACACAACCCAGCAATAGCGCAATAAAAGCAACAAGGTTTAAAAAACGACCAACATTTTCATATCGCCGGCCCAGGCGCTCACTGGTTTCTGTATGTGTATCCATATCGGCTCGTTCTGCATCCAAAATCGGATCCACAGTTTCATTCAACAACTCCAAATCCTGTTCTGGCTTTGCGACGAAATAATAATTGTAGTCTATTCTACTCCCTTTTTGTAGAAGTCCAGTTCCTTCAACACTATGAAAAGGAATCAATACCGATGGGGCAAAAGAAGCCCCTATCCCAGTACTACCTGGAACTGAAAGCAATGTGCCCAAAATAGGAAAAACGGAATTCCCAATCTTTATACTGTCTCCAACTTTTACATTATACTGCAACAATACTGTTCCATCCACCAATGCACCATTATTCCTTTGATATTTCTTGCCAGCAGAAATAGGTTTGGTCATAAGTGTTCCATAAAAAGGATAACCACCCTCTATTCCCCTTACTTGCATAAACTTGGTAGCCCCACTATTTGGAAAGGCAACCATTGAAACAAAATTTACTTCTCGTGCATTTTGCCCACCAAGGGAATCTATTATTCTCTGTACTTTTTCATTAGGAAGCTGTTCACTATCTATAACAAAATCCGCCCCCATGAGAGCTTTGGATTGTATGGTAATATTCTCTTTTAAATTATTGCTAAAGGATTGTATGGATACCACTGCGGCTATGCCCAAAATAATGGAAGCCATAAAAAGCACAAGTCTTTTACCGCTTGCTTTACCATCTCGCCATGCCATTTTAAAAAGCCACTGCGCATCTGCCTTAGAATAAGTTCTAGAAGTATGGTTCACGCCTCTACAGTTCTTTCGTTCGCCATAATTCTTCCTCCTTTTAATCTAAGAATATGTTTGTTCATTCTAGCAAGTTCCAAATCATGGGTAACAATTATTAGAGTGGTCCCAGCCTCTTTATTAAGTTCAAAAAGTAATTGCACTACTTTTTCACCCGTTTCTTCATCTAAATTCCCCGTAGGCTCATCTGCAAACAAAATGGATGGTTGGTTGGAAAAGGCCCTAGCCAAAGCAACTCTTTGCTGCTCCCCTCCCGATAATTGTGATGGATAATGGTGGTATCGATCAGCCAGTCCAACCTTTTTTAGTAATTCCATGCTTGCTTTTTTGGCATTCTTGTTTCCTTGTAGCTCTAAGGGCACACAAACATTTTCCAAGGCCGTTAGAGTTGGCAACAATTGAAAGTCCTGAAAAATAAAACCTACTTTTTCATTTCTCAATAGCGCTCTTTCATCCTCATTCAAAGTGTTTAATGGAACACCACAAAGCTCAATTGTTCCAGAATTGGTTTGGTCCAATCCAGCACACAGTCCCAATAGAGTTGTTTTTCCACTTCCGGAGGGTCCCACAATTGCAAAGGTATCGCCTGCTTCCACATCAAAAGAAATGTCATCCAAGACTGTCAATTCTTTTGAACCACTACTATAAGTTTTTTTAAGATGGGTGACGTTTAATATCTTTGCCATATCATTATTTTATAATTTGTTTTTCAAACCAGCAAATTAAGGAAATGATTTCGTTTTTAAGACATGACATACATGGGTAAAGTATTAAAGTTTAGTTATTTTTTAGTATTGATTTTGTTGGCTTCATGCAAATCAGAAACCAAGAAAGAAAAGGAAACTGAGGTAATTCAAGAAACCGATTCAACCAATAGTAAGGCCGTAAATACTACAAACAAAGTAATGCTCTTTTATGGCAATAGTCTTACAGCAGGCTATGGCCTTGATGATGAAAAAGAAGCCTTTCCATATTTAATTCAACAAAAATTGGATTCCATGGGACTTGATTACACCGTAATCAATTCTGGATTGAGTGGGGAAACTACTTCTGGGGGCAAAAATCGTTTGGACTGGGTATTGAGCCAGCAAGTCGAGGTTTTTGTATTGGAGCTTGGTGCCAATGATGGATTAAGAGGTATTCCCATTACCGAGACCAAAAGTAATTTACAAGCCATTATTATAGGTGTCAAACAAAAAAATCCACAAGCCAAAATTGTGTTAGCAGGTATGCAGATTCCTCCTAATATGGGTCAAGCATATACTTCTGCATTTAAGAATGTCTTTTATGAGCTAGCAGAAGAGAATGAGGTATATCTAATCCCTTTCCTATTGAAAAATGTTGGAGGTATTCCAGAATTGAACCAGGAGGATGGTATCCACCCAACTGCTGAAGGTCAAAAAATTGTAGCAGATAATGTCTGGAATGTTTTAAAAGATATTGTAAAATTGGAAGATTCAATTAACTAGTACTGTTGTTTTATGCCAATTTAGCTTTGTTGGCCTTGGTAGCGAAAGACAGTTCCTTTTTGATTTTGGAATTTTTGAACTTGTACAAACGAGCAACACTATTTTCTTTTACTTCAGAAACTTTCTCGGTCAATTCCACCGTATCAACTTTAACTTCTTTTACAGCATCTTGGGCTTGAGCGGCCATTCCAATAAAAAGAACAAAGATTAAAGTTAAAATAGTTTTCATGACTTGTTGTTTTGTTTGTTGATGTAAATTTATCCCACAACCAACACTCATTGAACCTGATGTAGGTGAATGGCAGGTCACTTTCGGTGAGTGGTATAAAAATTTACATAAGGCGAAAGTTGGTTTGCCCCCTATCTTTAAAAGGAAAATACGTTAATCGATATTATATGTATTTCATCGATGACTCCTTTACAAGCACAATACTAGGTCTACTAAAAAAATGAATATTAAAGTACTTTGGGAAAATTCTATTTATTGACAAACTTGGGTTAGAAGCTATTAAGCCAATTTAGCTTTGTTCGCCTTGGTATCGAAAGACAGTTCCTTTTTGATTTTGGAATTTTTGAACTTGTACAAACGAGCAACACTATTTTCTTTTACTTCAGAAACTTTCTCGGTCAATTCCACCGTATCAACTTTAACTTCTTTTGCAGCATCTTGGGCTTGAGCGGCCATTCCAATAAAAAGAACAAAGATTAAAGTTAAAATAGTTTTCATGACTTGTTGTTTTGTTTGTTGATGTAAATTTATCCCACAACCAACACTCATTGAACCGGATGTAGGTGAATGGTAGGTCACTTTCGGTGAGTGGTATAAAAATTTATATAAGGCGAAAATTGGTTTGTCCCCTGTCTTTAAAGGGAAAATACGTTAATCGATATTATATGTATTTCATCGGCGACCCTTTTAAAAGTAAAATGTTGGGTCTACATAAAAGTTGAATACTAAAGTGCTTTGGGAAAATTCTATTTATTGACAAACTTGGGTTAGAAGCTATTAAGCCAATTTCACTTTGTTGTTCTTTGTAGTGAAAGATAATTCCTTTAAAACCTTAGAGTTTTTAAACTTGTATACTCTAGCAACAGAGTTTTCAGAAGTAATGGAAACGTTCTCGTAAGAAGTAGCAGTAACAATTGTCATGGTAACAGTTTCTACTTTAGTTTCTAATTTACCGTCCTGTGCTTGAGAAGCAACTCCGATAAAAAGAACAAAGATTAAAGTTAAAATAGTTTTCATGACTTGTTGTTTTGCTATGTAAATTTAACGCTAGATGGGTATAGGCACCCTTTTCAAATCGCTAAAAACCCCTTATTAATCGGTATCTGTTCGATTATCGGTTAAAGTGTGAAAATTACTCGACAAGGGTATTGAACACAAAAATCCGCTTACCGAAACTTTGTGTCTTTTATCGTTAAAAAAGAGCTAGATTTTTAGAAGAAAATATGGATTGGGACAGTTAGAAGCATAATATCCCTTATTTTCCGTGGTACAAACCCCGGGATAATCGCCCATATATGTCTGGATATCCTTAATAATTTGAAAATGGAGATGGGGGGCATAATTTATATTTACATCTGGAGCACCCAAAGTCCCCAATACTTCACCCATGAAAAACTCCTTACCAACAAATAGCCCATCTAAAGATTCCAAAGATAAATGTCCATAGAGCGTATAAAACTGAGTATTCCCCAAAGAATGGACAAGAACAATAGTAGGACCATAGTCCCCTTTTATATTGTTATTCTTAAAACTATGTACTTTTCCTTTAATGGGAGCGAGTACTTTTGTACCCGTCGGTGCCCAAAAATCGACTCCAAGGTGAATATTCCTAATTTCCTTGTCTTCCCCGGAAAAGTGTGAATTGGATGCATATAACCCTCTTTGTTCCAAATAACCACCATAAGCAACTAGGGCATCTCCCTGTTTTAATATAGAATCAATATACGTTTGACAAACAGTAGGGTCTGCCATATCCATATTCTTTACTTCTATATTTTCAACTGATAAGTCCAGTAAGGTATATTTAGACAAGGAAATACCTTTATCCAAAATATGTATAGGTTCAGCAGAAAAGCAATTAAGGGTTCTCTCTAGAGATGTCATTACTATTATATGTTCAAAATACAAATTGAAATTAGAACTAAAATACCCATTTCAACAAAAATTCTGTTAACATCTTTTTATCCCCTTTCATTGTAAGGATTTATACTTTATCAATACTAACCTAAAAAATTCGAGATGAATTTACTCAAAACATCTATTCTTTTACTCACAATTATAACATCAATAAATTGTAAGCCCAAGGAAGCTGAAAAAAACAAAATATCTGTAAAAATAGATAGAACTGTAGCATTTAATTTGCAAGAATACGAAACTGCATATTTTGCGAGTGGTTGTTTTTGGTGTGTGGAAGCTGTTTTTGAAAGTGTGGAAGGAGTAACCGAAGTAATCTCTGGTTATTCCGGTGGCACAGAAGAATACCCAACATATGAGGAGGTCGGTTACGGCAGGACTACCCATGCAGAGGCTGTAGAAGTATATTATGATCCAAAAATAATTTCTTTTAAAACCCTTGTTCAGGTATTTTTTGGCTCTCATGATCCTACAACATTAAACCGGCAAGGACCGGATAGAGGTACTCAATATCGTTCAATAGCCTTCTATAAAAATGATGAAGAAAAGAAAATCATAGAAGAGTATATTGGTAAATTGACAGCTGATAAGGTTTACGATGACCCAATTATAACTCAGGTTGTTCCATTTAGGGTATTCTATAATGCCGAAGATTACCATCAGGATTATGAAAAAAGACACCCCAATAATCCATACATTAGAAACGTATCCATTCCCCGATTGAAAAAATTTCAGAAAAAATTTCCTATGCTATTGAAAAAGGAAGCCCATTGATTCGCTAGTTACAACCAATGGTGCAAAAAGCGACTCACGTGAGTCGCTTTTTTTATGTCCTTCATTTTAGACTGTCTCTTTATAAATCAATATATTTAATGGTTCTAATATGAAAATAATGAAAAAATCTACTGTCTTTTCTAGTCTATTCCTATTGACCCTTTTTATTGTAAGTTGTCGGGATACACCAAAAGAGAACAAGAAAACTTCAGCAGAATCAATGTTAATTGATAACAAACTGACCCAAAATGAAGAAGAAAATGGTTGGAAACTCCTATGGGACGGAAAAACCACTAAAGGATGGCGAGGAGGAAAATTGAACCATTTCCCAGAAAAAGGATGGGAAATAAAAAATGGGGAGCTTATTGTACTTTCCACGGGAGGTGCAGAATCTGCAGCAGGAGGCGATATTGTAACCACAGAACAATATGGGGATTTCGAACTTAAGGTCGATTTTAAAATTACCGAGGGTGCCAATAGTGGCATTAAGTATTATGTAAACACAGACCTCAACAAGGGAGAGGGCTCTTCCATTGGGTTGGAATACCAAATTTTGGATGACCTACACCATCCAGATGCAAAATTGGGCAACCATGAGGGCAGTCGAACTTTGGCATCAGTCTACGATTTAATTAAGGCGGACAACAACAAACCCTTTAATGGCATAGGAGAATGGAACACCGCATATATTTTATCTAAAAACAACCATGTAGAACATTGGCTCAATGGAACAAAAGTTCTGGAATATGAGCGAAAAAGTGATGAATATCTCAAGCTTGTATCAGAAAGTAAATACAAAGTATGGCCAAATTTTGGAGAGGCAAATAAAGGACATATTTTATTACAAGACCATGGGGACAATGTATTTTTCAAGAATATTAAAATAAAACCAATAACAAACCAATAAACATGACAACAAGAAGAAGTTTTTTAAAAAAGGCCACTGCAGGAACGGCTGCCGTAAGTTTAAGTGGGCTTGTTTTCCCTGAAACGGCATATGGAAATATTTTATGGGCAAATGAACAGATACAGGTTGCAGTTATTGGTGTAAGAAGTCGTGGCAAGGCGCATTGCATGGCCATTAATGCCTATCCCAATGCTAAAATTATTTATAGTTGTGATGTTGACGATGTTATTCTTGAAGAGCACAATGCTTGGTGTGAAGAAAACATGGGATATGTTCCCAAAGTAGAAAAAGACTTTAGAAAGGTCCTAGACGACAAGGATGTGGATGCCATATTTATTGCGACACCCGAGCATTTGCATGCTCCAATAGCCATTTGGGGATTGCAGGCGGGCAAACATGTCTATGTAGAAAAACCATGTAGCCATAATCCACATGAAAATGAGCTTTTGGTAGCTGCCCAAAAAAAATACAATAAGAAAGTACAAATGGGAAACCAGCAACGCTCTGCCCCTACTTCTATAAACGCCATTAAGGATATTCGGGACGGAATTATTGGTGAGGTCTATAAAGGAGAATGTTATTATTCCAATAATCGTGGTTCCATGGGCAAAGGCAAGGTGGTCGATGTTCCCAATACATTGGATTGGGATCTTTGGCAAGGTCCTGCCCCAAGACAAAAATATAAAGACAACATACATCCTTATAATTGGCATTGGATACGGGATTGGGGAACAGGGGAAGTACATAACAATGGTACCCATGAAATTGATATTTGCCGTTGGGCCCTAAATGTAGACCTTCCAGAAAGTGTAACTTCTTTTGGTGGGAAATATGCCTATGATGATGATTGGCAATATCCAGATAACCAACAAGTGACTTTCTCTTTTAAGAAAAATAAGTTCATTACCTGGACAGGGCACAGCCGAGGAATCTTGAAACCATCAAGACCAGGGCGTGGAGCTGTTCTATATGGAAGCAAGGGAACCATTGAGTTGGACCGAAACTATTATAAATTGTACGACTTGGGGGGTAATGCCTTAAAATTTGAATTTGAGAAAGGTTCAAGTGAAACTACAGGTTCTAGAGGCGAAGGTCTTTTGGATGTTTACCACGTTGCCAATTTCTTTGATTCAATAAAAACAGATATTAAGTTGAACGCTCCCATTGCAGATGGTAGTATTTCTACTATGCTCTGTCATCTTGGAAACATGGCTCAAGATGCAGGAGAAACTTTAAAAGTGGATACTGCAACTGGAAAAATAATGAACAATGATAAAGCAATGGCTAGCTGGAAACGTGAATATGAAAAAGGCTGGGAGCCCAAATTGTAGGTGTTAGGAAGTACTTCTATTTGGGATTTTAAAGTAATTATTTATCTAATACTACTTTGCTATATTTAGAACTGATGACTATAGATTTATTGGTATCTCCACTAATATGATACCCTTTATTTACAGTTGTATTGTTCTTTTTGGTTCTATTCAAAGTAAGAACCGTAGGCGCTATTAAATTTGACCCCGTACCTGTTACAGTAATAGCAAATGGAGCAGATGGCATGTTACATTTTACCTCTCCGTGTTCTACAGAAATATTCATATTCTTAAACCCATTGGAAACAGAGTTTATTACCAAAGACCCCAAATTGTTCTTTATAAATGCAGTATGAAGCAATTCGTCAATAGTGATATTAGATGATATACCGCTCATATTCAAATCCTTTACCTGTTTTAAATTCACATATTCAGAATAATCAGCTTTTAGCTTGCCATGGTTCCATTTTTGAATGCTTACAGGTGAGTAAGATGCATTTATAATAGTTGCGTTCCCATCAATGGTAGCACCAAGCAACCTTGAATAAGTCAAGGTTGCATTGATGTTTTTTGTGTTTTCTGCCAATTTTACTTCTCCGTGCCTCACATTCATTTTTAACTTAACGGACTTTGGCATTTTAATCTTAATGGTTTTTTTGACCTTATAATTTTTTTTCTCCCCATCAGACGAAAAGTAAAAAATGCTTGGATGGCTATCCTCATTATTATCCCTAGAAATAAAAAAACTTCTTTGAACATTTCGCAAAGCCTGTTGCTGTTCCCTCATAGCATCCCTTTGAACCATCATTTCATCTCTACGGGCTTCCATCTCATCTCTTCTTAACTCTAAAGCTTCCCTACGTTTTTCCATTTCCTCTTCTCTCTTCTCCCTCATTTCATCACGGCGAATTTCCAGCTCTTCTCTTTTCTCATCCATTCTTTCACTCCACTCTTCCATCTTCTTTTGATAATCCTCATCAAAGCTTTTGTCAAATTCTTTTTTCCACTTTTTTAAATATTTATCTCCATCTTTTTTATAGGCCTTATAATCAAACTTAGCCATAGGGGGCATAGCAGGTAATGGAGGCATAGGAGCTATTTCGGCCAATTCCATTACTTCAGCTATTTCTGGCATTTCAGAAAGCTCGGGAATATCCAATAAAAAATGCTCCATATTGGGGATTTCAATATCAAAATCTCCCCAATCGTTATTTGCACTTGTAAAAATTGTTGAAGGTGTATTTTTAGTACTTATTTCAATAGTGCTGCTACTGCCCATTATTTTTAAAGGATTGTTCTCAAAATATTTTTTGGCTTCTTCAGCGGTAGCACCTTCCAATTCTATAGTGGCCTCCACTAGAACCTCATTTTTATCCCACGTTTCAAACTCAATATCCACATGTGAAGTATTAATGTTTACCACTGCTTCCTCACCTACCTTAAAGGTTTCTTTAAATGTCTTGCTTTCTTTTTGTCCATAAACTCCTAGGGCAAAAAAGAATAGAAGAATAGGAACCGATTTAAATAGTACTTGTCTCAATTTGCTCATTTTTTGATTTTTTTAATTGATTTAATTCACTTTTTAATTTCTGTAATAATTGCAACCGTAATTGCAAATTCTTAATCAATGCAGATATAGTCTGATCATTGGGGCCTATATCATTTAACTCAAGATTCAATATCTCATAGGCATCATTTAGTTCCTCCAAACGCTCCATAAAACTGTCTACCATATCCTTATTTTCATAAGAAAGTTCCAATTTGGACAGCTCTATATTGATATTGGTAACATAATAATTCTCTACTTTTTTTAGGTCCGGAGACAAATCCCCAAGGGAAAAATCACTTCTTTCTGTATTCCCTTTATCCACAACTGTGGTAGGTGTAGGTATTGCATCATTCCCTCCTTTATTAAGCATATAAGCGCCAATACTTATCAAAACAAGTAATGAAGCCGCAATTTTTAGCCAAAAGAAGGAATGTCCCTTCGTTCTTGGAAGTTCTTTGTCCAAAAGTTTCAGAAAACGTGCCTCATGCCCTTCTTTCATAGGAAACCTATCCTTTTCTCTTTTTTGCCTTAACAATTCTCTAAGATCCTGTGCCATAATTTTTCTTTTTTAGAGATTCCCTTAAATGTCCTTTTCCACGTAATAACCTTGTACGGCATGTATTTTCTGTAAGGTTTAAAATTTGGGATATTTCACTGTGATCATATCCTTCAACCAAAAACAATTGTACAACGTGTTTGTACTTTTCTGGCAAACCTTCAATTTCTGACAATACCTCATCTACCGAAACCCCATCATCTATAGTCCAGTCATCATCTTCCGCCACTTGCATATACGTTTCATCCAGTTCCACCATTTTCTCATGTTTGGATTTTAAAAAATCCAGACTTTTATTAATTACTATTCGTTTTAACCACGCTCCAAAGGTTACCTCCCCTTTAAACTGATGTATTTTTTGAAATGCCTTTACAAAAGATTCCTGCAATACATCTTCAGCATCGTCTTCGTTTTTCAAAAAGCGCATAGCAACGCAATACATACCATCACAGTATTGTCTGTATAGCTTTACTTGAGCTTTACGGTTGTTAGCCTTGCACTGTTCTACTAATTCAATTTGAAACATCTAGCCGTTTCATTCTTTGGTTATTGTTGTTTGTCCTTATAAGGACGATAAAAAAAAATCAATGTTTCAAAAAAAATTACAACCTACTGGGTAATGTCTAGAAACCATGGGGGATAAATCTGCTATTAAAAATAGGTTTTGTAATTTAGAAGTAGTAAAATTTCAAAAAAAAACAAACATCATGAAATATCTAAAATGGACACTTATTGTTCTGGCGGTACTTATCCTACTTGTAGTTTTTGTGGGCATGCCCTATGCGCAAAAACAAACCAAGGTACATAGTCCTGAAACAACATCCGTCTATGCAAAAAAGGGGATAGATTTAGCGGTAAAATATTCCAGTCCCCATAAAAAAGGACGTGTTATATTTGGAGAATTAGTGCCCTATGACGTAGTTTGGAGAACAGGTGCAAATGAACCTACTACATTTACTACCAAAACCAACATAAAAATTATTGACAAAGATTTACCAGCTGGAACCTATTCTTTATGGACAAGACCAAAAAAGGACAGTTGGGACATTATGTTTAATTCTGAAGTGCCAGATTGGGGCGTTACAATTATGAGCGGTGGAAAAAAAACCACTAGGAACCCAGAAACAGATGTGGTGCAAATTGAAGTGCCCGTAGAAACTTTACAGGAATCCGTTGAAAGCTTCACCATACGTTTTGATGAATATGAAGAATTATACCTTATCCTGTCATGGGATAAGACCAAAGTAAGCATTCCCATTAACAAATAAACTTGGCAAACACAAAAAACACCAGTAAAACCAGTATATCTAGAGTTAAGTTGTTGAGGAAAGAATCCCTTACAACCGATTCATATATGGAAGGAATCTTCGATGGTGATACCACAATTCTGGGAAAAGCCATTACACTTATAGAAAGTGCCAATCCCAAACATGTAGAAATGGCCAGGATTATCATTGATAGATGTCTTTCCAAAAAAGGAAATAGTATTCGAATAGGTATTACGGGTGTTCCAGGAGTAGGCAAAAGCACTTTTATTGAAGCCTTTGGCAAATTATTGACTTCTTTAGGCAAAAAAGTAGCTGTTCTTGCTGTAGACCCAACAAGCACCTTTAGCAAAGGAAGCATTTTAGGGGATAAAACAAGAATGCAGGAACTGGCAAAAGATAGCAATGCGTATATACGACCTTCCCCTGCCGGGCAATCTTTGGGAGGCGTTGGAAGAAAAACCAGGGAAACTATTATTCTTTGTGAAGCTGCAGGTTATGACATTATTCTAATTGAAACAGTTGGTGTGGGCCAAAGTGAGACACTCGTGCATAGCATGGTGGATTTCTTTTTATTATTAAAATTGGCAGGTGCCGGTGACGAGTTGCAGGGAATAAAAAGAGGAATCATGGAAATGGCCGACGCCCTAGTCATCAATAAGGCGGATGAAGCCAATGTAAAACAGTCCCAACTTGCCCAAAAAGAGTTTGAAAGGGCATTGCATTTATATCCTTCCAAGAAAAGTGGTTGGGTTCCAAAAGTTTTATTATCATCGGCAATTAATAAGGAAGGAATCCAAGAAATATGGGAAATGATTGAGGAATATATAAACCTATCTCAACAAAACGGTTATTTTAAAGAAAAGAGACATCTTCAAAATAAAAACTGGTTTATACAAACCATAGATGAGCATTTAAAAAATGAATTCTATCAAAATAAAGAGGTAAAAAAATCAATTAAAAAAATGCTGCAAAAAATACAGTTGAATAAAATTTCCCCATTCAATGCAGCGGAAGAATTACTTGAAACTTTCAAAAAGAGAACTTAAATAAAAAGGCTAAATTTGCGCCATATTAAACCCAATACATGAATCCTGTTACCAATTCCCTGCTCTCTATTGTTGTTCCCTTATATAATGAAGAAGATAATGTAGTTCTTCTTACAGAAAAAATTCATGAAAGCCTTGTTGGGTATACTTACCAGATAATTTATATCGATGATTTTTCTAAAGACAATACCAGGAACATTGTAAAAAAAATGGCCGATGATAAGGTGCACCTTATTGAACTCAAAAAAAACTATGGACAAAGTCTTGCACTGGCGTCTGGAATAGATTATGCAGAGGGAGAATACATCATTACAATGGATGGTGATTTACAAAATGATCCGAGTGATATTCCGCAAATGTTGGAATATGCCATTACCGGGGAATATGATGTTATTACCGGAATAAGGCAAAAAAGAAAAGACTCCTTAATAAAAAAAATACCCTCAAAAATTGCCAATTTTTTGGTAAGACGTGTATCGAGTTTGGATATTCAAGATAACGGTTGTGCTCTTAAGGTTTTTACCAAAGAAATAGCTAAAGAATTAAATCTTTATGGGGAAATGCATCGTTTTATTACGCTCCTGGCACATTTTGAAGGAGCCAAAATAAAGCAAGTTCCCGTAAAACACCATGCAAGACACGCTGGAGTTTCTAAATATGGATTGGAACGTGTTTTTAAGGTAGTGGCAGATATGATGCTTCTGTTGTTCATTCGCAAATATTTTCAAAGACCTATCCACCTTTTTGGGATAATTGGCGTACTGCTTATTTTATTGGGTATTTTGATCAATATTTATTTATTGATCATAAAATTTGGCTTTGGTCAAGATATAGGAACAAGACCTTTATTAATATTTGGTGTTATGTTCATATTGGCCGGAGTACAATTGTTTACCATTGGTATTGTAATGGAGCTTTTGATAAGAACCTATTACGAATCACAGAATAAAAGGCCATACCGAATTAAAAACATTTCTATAGGTGGCAAGACAACGTAAAAAGCTACTCACAGTACTTAAAATTTTGGTAAGTGCCGTCCTTATATATTTTATTTTTACCAAAATAAATCTTGAAGATGTTTTAGGCACTTTAAAACGGGTGAACCTTTTTTATTTTACCCTTGCCCTATTGTTCTTTGTTCTCTCTAAAATTATTGCCGCTTTTAGATTGAACCTATATTTTCATCAACTAAACTTATTTTTGTCCCATAAGAGCAATCTAAAGTTATATTCACTGGGGATGTTCTATAATTTATTTCTTCCCGGAGGAATTGGGGGCGATGCTTATAAAGGATATGTCATTCAGAAAAAGTATGAGGTTGGTACCAAAAAAGTGGTTTCAGTTTTAGTTTTGGACAGATTAAGTGGATTATTGTTATTGTTCATTTTCGCGTGTATCCTCACTTTTAAAATCGAGAATATTTTCTTTGTTCAATATAAATATTTGATCGGTATACTACTAGTTTTAAGTGTCTTGGTTTTTTGGTTGCTGAACAAAAAATTATTCAACTATGCTCTTCCTATATTTTGGAAGTCATTTGGATATTCTGCATTAGTACAATTGGCACAGCTAGTAAGCGTGTTCTTTATATTAAAAGCCTTGGGGATTCAAGAGAATACCCTTCCCTATTTATTTATTTTCCTTGTTTCCTCCATTATTTCTGTTTTGCCATTGACAATTGGCGGGATAGGAAGCCGGGAAGTTACTTTTCTCTACGGGGCATTATGGTTAGGACTAATTCAAAGTACATCTATAAGTATTAGTATGCTCTTCTTTATAATTACTGCAATTGTATCCTTATTTGGGCTGTTTTTCCATTTTAAAAAACCAGAGTTGGTAACAACGGACAATTAGTGTAAATGTACTAGGTACATCTTGTTTAAAACACCTTTTCTTTCTGTCGGTTTCAAAAATTTTCCCTGTAAACGGGTGATTCTAAATTGGTCAACTGAGTACTGTTTGTTCCAATCGATACTGGAATTTCTTAATTCTTCCAATTCCTTGTCATCCGCATAGACCCAAACATCTTTTTTAGTTTTTAATTCCTGTAAAGAAGAAATCTGTACAGGTTTTTGATTATAGAAATCTAAAGCCCAAGTATACCTATTTGTAGTCTTATATATTTTATTGACAGGAATCTTATTTTCTTTAATAACTTTCGCCATGGATGAGCCTCCTTGGTATTTTAAAAGCGATGGATAAAAATGCATATTGAGAACACCGTTCAACAATAAACAACTATAAACGGACAAAGTGACAATTCTAATATAATCTGCTTCCTGTTTTAAACAGAAATAAACCACTACCATCAAGGCAATAATAAGAATTATATACCCTTGAGGCTCGGAAAATTTAAAGACATAAAAACAGATAAGGAGGGTACAAATAAAAACTATACTCAGAATAGCATACTGAACCCCTAACAAAGCTCTTATTTCTTTCTTTTTTATGTACCTATGTAGACTATGCAAATAGGAAGCCGTTAAGATGGCAAACAAGGGCATCACTATATTTAGATAGTGTGGCAGCTTAAATTGGGCAAAGCTTATAATTATAAAAATAATGGAGATTCCACCAAGTGTTAAAAACTCAAAATTTTTATTGTATTCAAAACGAAGTTTTACAAATGCTTTTACTCGCCACCAATAGGCAAATAAGGCCAATACCGTCCACGGCAAAAACACCCATAAAAAAGTATGGAAGAAAAAGAAATAATCACTGCTGTTCTTACCATGACCTTCTCCGCTTAACCTTTCAAAGCTTTGTTCCCAAAAAATAAAGAAAATACCACTTCTACCACTTTTTCCCCTGATTATCTTCTCGGGATGTAAATCAAATTGAAGGTAATAAGCATATAGCATGGGTGATACGCTAATTGCAAATACCAGAATGGCCACCAATACTTTCCAGCTAAAAAGAACTTTCCATTTTCGGGTATACGACAAATGACATAAAAGTGAAATACCAATTACCAGAAGTGCAATTTGGCCTTTTGTGGAAAATGCCATTCCCGCGCCAAAAGCGCCAAAAACGATTGACCAGAAGGATTTTTTTTCTATATATGTGGCCAATTGCCAAATGGCAAATATGGTAAATCCCGTGAGTACGGCATCAGTTCTTACATCTATATTGGACAATACAACCGTCTGGGCGGTAAGAAAAACCAAGGCAGCTAATTTACCAACATTCTTGTTATAGAGTAGCTTTCCCAGTCCATAGCAACTATAGGCCGCTAAAAACGAAGCTAAAATTCCAGGTATGCGATATGCCCAGTGATTAATTCCAAAGATTTTAAAAGATAAAGCGGCCAACCAATAATGCATATGTGGTTTGTCCAAGTATTCTTCTGGACCTTTGAATAGGTTGATAAAATCATTCTCTTGCACCATTCGCATGGCCATTACAGCAAACTGTGCAGAATCATTTTCAAAAAGGGTAACAAGCATTCCTGATATATAAACCAGAGCAACTAGAAATATTAAAAACCAATACCTAAGATTTGCAATCATAGATTTAATTTGTGGATTGCAAATATATACAACTTTGCAAATAACCAGCTCATAATCAATCCAATTAGAATACCCGTTAATACATCCAATGGAAAATGAACCCCAATATATATTCTGCTATAGGCTACCATAAGTGCCCAAATAAGCAATAGCGCTTTTAAATACTTTACTTGCTTCCCAAACAGAAATATAAAAAAGAAAGCCACCGCCGAAGCATTTGCAGCGTGGGCGGAAAAATATCCATATTTACCTCCACAAGAATTTTTTACCAATCGCATTAAACCATTCACTTCGGCATCATAACAAGGACGCAGTCGCTGCACCCCATATTTAAAAAAATTGGACAGTTGATCCGTAACAGTAATAAGCAACGCAACAAAAACCAATAAGGCAAACATTTTTTTTAATCCAAGTTGTTTATATGTTAAAATGAGCAATGCTAAGTATACTGGAATAGAGCTTAATTTATTGGTCACAAACATCCAAAATCCATCCCAAGTAGAACTACCCAGATTATTGAGCCACAAGAACAATTCCTTGTCGTATTGGAGTAAAGTGTCCAGCATTATTCTTCGTATCGGGCTACTTCCCTATCGTAAAAAGCGGTAGCAGCCTCAATTAGGTTTTGAGTTTCAGATTCCAATTCTTTCTCATCTTCCTGCGAAAATTCTTCAAACCATTCTACTTCATCATCTTCTAGATTGATTATAAATCTTGGGTATTCTGTATGAATAATGAAAATTGCTTTTGGGAAATCTGTATTATCGCCCAATATAAATTTTGGAAGCTCCATTTTTTAACTTCTTTTAATAATTAGTTATTAGTTTCTTGGTCAGATAATTAAATCGAATATACAACATAATGGCCGATGCAGAGAGCCCCACCAATAGTCCTATCCATATCCCCGTACTTTTGAACGAAGTATACAATCCCAAATAAAAACTTATTGGAAAACCTATTAGCCAATAGGCTATAAAAGTAATCAATGTTGGTATTTTCACATCTTGTAATCCCCTCAAGGCTCCCAACACCACGACTTGTACTCCATCCGAAATTTGAAATACTGCAGCTACCAACAATAGTTTTGCTGCCAAAAATATGACCTCCGCATTGTCCATTTGGTTAGCTACATCATCTACATCCAAATAAATAGTGGGCAACCAATGTCTTCCCAATAGAAATAAAATGGCAAAAACAATTTCCAACAGAAGTGTTAAAAAGAAAATTGATTGTGCCATTCGTCTTAACTCATTGTAATTCTTTAGTCCTTTCTGGTTTCCCACTCTAATCATCGCTGCTACTCCAAGCCCCATCCCTACCATAAAGGTCATGCTACTTAGGTTCAAAGCAATTTGGTTGGCAGCCTGGGCATTCTTGCCCAATACCCCACTCAACCATATTGCGCCCGTAAATATGGCCACTTCAAAAAACATTTGCAAAGCAGAAGGGAATCCAAGACTGATTATTTTCTGCATTACTTTCTTTTCAATTTTTTTGAAATTAAAGCCTCTTACATAATCATGGAATTTTTTCTTCTTATTTAATAAAAACCATAGAAAAGCTACCATAACAAAACGTGAGACCAAAGTACCAATTGCTGCTCCCACAATTCCCATTTTAGGAAATCCAAAGGCTCCAAAAATCAATAAATAATTTAATATAATATTTATTATGTTGGCAAGTACAGTTGCGTACATAGGATATTTTGTCTGTGAAAGACCATCAGAAAATTGCTTAAAGGCCTGAAAAACTATTAAGGGAACCAGTGAAAAAGCCACCAAATCCAAATAAGGCATGGCCAGCTCCACAACTTCTACCGGTTGGTCCATATGGTACATCATAGGCTTAAAAAGTAAGATTAATCCAAAAAGGGAAAAACCCAACAAAGTGCATAACACCAAACCATGCTTTAAGGCGCTTTTTCCATCGGCTTTATTACCTGCACCATCCGCTTCTGCAACTAATGGTGTAATTGCCGTGGAAAAGCCAATGCCCAAGGACATGGCTATAAAAACAAAGCTATTGCCCAAAGATACCGCTGCCAGTTCCGCAGTACCCAGCTGTCCTACCATTATATTATCTGCAAAAGCTACAAAAGTGTGACCTAACATTCCCAAAATTACCGGAAAAGCAAGTTGTAAGTTATAAGCAAATTCTTTTGTGTACTGTTGTATCAAGGATGGAATTTTGAAGTACAAATATAAGAGTACCTTGTCTTTTTTTGGCCTACTCATTTAAATTAAATTACCTCGCTGATCTATTACTTTAAAACATAGTTTGGGTAGCAAAAAAATGATGCATATATTTCAAAAATTAAGCATTGGAAACTATATCCATAAACCCTTTTCTATTTAAAAGTGTTGGCTTGATTGCTTTCAAATAATTTAATATCCTAAAAATTCGTACTTAGATTAAAACTAATAGACAACAAGAAATTGAAGAAAATGCAATTGATTTGTAGGAATTTTATACTAAATTTGAATATCTAACCATAATTCCTCACAATGCTGCAGATATTATTTGTTGAAATTGATGAAACTTTAAAATTCTTCTCTATTAACAAATTATCTGCTAGAACTATAAATTATAAATTGTAACAATGAAGTTATATATCAAATAGCTCTGTATTATATGTAGTGGTTTATGGAAAATATTGTTAATGGAAGAACTAAAAAAATCGATTAAAAAAAGATATATACTGTTCTTAGCTACTATTATATTAATTATAATACTAGTAGTGTTGATTGTTCAAAATAGTATCAATTCGCAAAAATCTGACGCCCATATATTAAATATAGCAGGAAGACAGCGAATGTTAAGTCAAAACATTGCCAAGCTTGCTCTTTTTATTGACAATGACCAAAACAACGCACCAGCCCCAAATACTCTTGAACAGCTAAAAGACCTTACGGATGACTGGGAAAACAAACAGAATTATTTAATCTCATCCAACAACCAGAATTATAATAGCGATATTATAGACTCATTGTTCAAAGTTATTGAGCCCAATCAAAATAAAATGTTGGCTGCCAGCAGAAACATCCTAAGGAATCCTGAGCCAGAAATAGTAAAAAGTTCAATAGATAGCTTATTGGAGGCCGAAGCTCCTTTTTTAATGACTATGGATGCTATAGTAAGCGAATACCAAAACGGAGCTGAAGTAAAGCTGCAAAAATTAAAAAAAACCATATACCTACTTGCTCTTATTGCTGGATTAATATTTATTGGGGAGTTTGTTTTTGTCCTATCTCCAGTTTTTAAACAACTATATCTAAGGAATAAGGAACTTGTAAGCAAGAATAATGAATTGGCAATATCTCAAGGAGAGATTAGCGCTAAAATTCTGGAAGTAAGCAATCTTAAAGCAGATTTAGAATTACAGCAACAACATAATAAAATATTTATAGATCAAGCACCTACGGCTATTGCCATGCTTGATAATGATATGCGCTATATAGCTGTTTCCCAGCGCTGGATAAGAGATTACAAAATGGAAGGGCAGGAAATTATTGGTCGTTCTCATTATGATATTTTTCCAGAAATAGGAGATGATTGGAAAAAAACCCATCAAGAGTGTTTAAATGGTGCTATTGATGTATGTGATGAAGCTCCTTTTGAACGGGCCGATGGATCTATACAATGGATTTATTGGGATGTGCGTCCTTGGTATGTTTCTGAAGGAATCATAGGAGGACTATTAATGCATACTGGCGATATCACCCACACAAAAGAAAAAGAGAACGAAAAGATTCGTATAGAAAGTATACTGGACAGAACAAATGAGGTTGCTAGAATTGGTACTTGGGAAGTTGATCTAATTAAAAATAAACTTTTTTGGAGTAGGATAGTATGTGAAATTCATGAAGTTCCTGAAGATTATGAACCAGATTTGGAAACAGGCATTAATTTTTTTAAGGAAGGAAAAAGTAGGGACACAATCAACCAAGTTGTTAAAGAAGCAATAGAAAATGGTACTTCGTATGATGTTGAAGTGGAGCTTGTAACCAGTAAAGGAAATATTCTATGGACACGTGCCATTGGACAGGCAGAAATGGTAAATGGTAGGTGCATACGACTTTTTGGAGTCTTTCAAGATATAAATGATATAAAAATTTCACAGCTAGCTCTAAACAAGGCTCATACTGAGTTAAAAGCTATATTTAACTCTGGTCCCATAGCAATAGTAACCACTGATAATGATGGGATTATTACTCTTTTTAACCAAGGTGCTGAAGAATTATTGGGCTACACCACTTCGGAAATGGTAGGGATTAAGCACCCAGAAATATATCATCTAGAGGATGAAATAATAGAATTTGGGAAAGATATATCCAAACGATATGGAAAAGATCCTATGCATATTGATCCTTTTTTGCAATTAGCTTCTCAAAATGAATCTGACACCCGAGAATGGACCTATCGTAAAAAAGACGGTTCCCTATTGCCAGTATTGCTGACACTTACAGCTTTAAAAGATGAAAATGGGCAAAAAATAGGCTTTTTGGGCGTATCAACGGACATTAGTGCTATTAAAAAAGCAAAGAATGAGTTGTTAAGAAAAAATCAGTTGTTAAGTTTTGCAGAAAAAATGACGATGATGGGAAATTATCAATGGGATGTTATTAACAACTCAGTGAAGTGGTCTACTAATTTGTATCAAATCTTTGGTCTGGATGAAACCAAGACGGATATAACTTATGAGACGTATTTCAATTTTGTTCACCCAGATGACCAAGAAAATGTTACAGGCTATGTACAACAGTCTTTAAAGGAGAAAAAATTTCACAATAATTTTATACATCGAATTATCTCTTCAGATGGAAAAACAAAAACTGTACACCTTTTGGGAGAAGTTATTACAAATAATTCTGGAGAAGCTGTTGAAATAATTGGTACTTGCCAAGATGTTACCCAGCAAAAAATGGCAGAAAATAAGTTTAGGGGATTATTGGAGTCGGCCCCAGATGCCATGGTCATTGTAAATGAAAAAGGAAAAATACAGCTGATCAATAAACAGGCGGAAAAGCTATTTGGCTACCCCTCTAAGGAATTACTCAACAAGCCTGTTGAAATATTAATACCCAAAAGATTTACAGGGAATCACCTAGGTCATCGTGATGGCTTTTTTGCCCAACCCAAAACAAGGGAAATGGGTCAAGGAAAGGAGTTGTTCGGAAAGAATAAAAAAGGAGAGGAAATTCCAATTCAAATAAGCTTAAGCCCTCTACAAACAGAGGAAGGATTGCTTGTGTCAGCAGCTATAAGGGACATTACGGAGCAGAAGGTGGCAGAAAACAAAATACTTGAAGCTAACGAAGGGCTTGAAAAGTTAGCTAAAAAACTTACCGTTCAAAATAAACAACTGGAAGACTTTACGCATATCACTTCTCATAACTTACGCGCACCCGTAAGTAATCTTAACTCACTTTTACATTTATATAAAGAATCTGAAACTCATGAAGAAAAGTCTTTTTTGTTTGAAAAGTTTGAAACCGTTATTCTTCATCTAAATTCTACACTGAATACCCTAATAGACTCAATAAAAATTAGGGATGGGGCCAAACAAGAAAAAGAAAACATATCATTCGAGGAAGTCTTAAGTAAAACTATGGAAATCATATCCAGTCAAATATCGGAAACGGACACCGTGATTAAAAGAGATTTTTCCAAGGCCCCTAAAATTCTTTACAATAGGACTTACTTGGAAAGTATTATTTTAAATTTAATGACCAATTCAATAAAATATAAATCTCCAGATCGCAACCCTGAAATATTCATTGAAACCGAAAACAATGAAGGGCAAATAAGGCTTAAATTTAAGGATAATGGGTTGGGAATAGATTTGGAAAGGCATGGCCATAAGTTATTTGGTCTAAATAAAACATTTCACAGACATCCAGATGCCAGAGGTGTAGGTCTATATATGACAAAAGCCCAAATAGAATCTTTGGAGGGAACCATTACAGCAACGAGCAAAATTAACGTGGGAACAACTTTTACAATAAATTTTTAATATGAAAACAATAGTTAAACCTTTTATAATAAGTATAGTGGATGATGATGATATTTATCAATTTACTATCGCCAGAACAATAAAAACACATGGATTGGCAAGAAAAATACTTACTTTTTCGGATGGAGAAAAAGCACTGGATTTTATGCTGGAAAATATTGGCAATAATGATGATTTACCAGATATTATCTTTCTTGACATCAACATGCCCGTAATGGACGGATTTCAGTTTATGGAAGAGTATGTAAAAATAAAGCCTAGAGTTGGTAAAAAAATAACCATATACATGGTCTCTTCCTCGGTAGACCCAGCAGATATAGAAAGGGCGAACAAAATAGGTGATATATCAGATTATATTATTAAACCTATACAGCCGGGAGAGTTATTGGGTATTGTGGAAGCTTTGGAAAAAAATGGAGATTTATAATAAAGCTGGAAAGAATTTCAAAGACAAGCATGCTTTCTAAAAGTATCGCATTTTAGGATATTTAAAGCCTTTTTGCTTCTTCCCAAAAAACATCCATTTCCGCCAAAGTCATTTCTTTTAGGGATTTTCCTATTTCCTTTGACTTGGCCTCTAAATATTGGAACCGTTTTATAAATTTTTTATTGGTGCGCTCCAAAGCATTTTCCGGGTTAATATCCAAAAAACGAGCGTAATTGACCATAGAAAAAAGAACGTCGCCAAACTCGTCTTCAATTTTACTTTTATCACCATCCTTAACTTCCTCGTGAAGCTCGGATAGTTCTTCTTCTACTTTTTCCCATACCTGCTCTGGCTTTTCCCAATCGAATCCCACTCCCGCAACTTTATCCTGAATTCTGTTGGCTTTGACAAGTGCTGGAAGGCTTTTAGGCACCCCTTCCAAAACACTGTTCTTACCTTCTTTTAGTTTAATATTTTCCCAATTTTGCTTTACCTCTTCCTCATTTTCAACTTTCACATCTCCATAAATATGTGGGTGACGATTTATCAACTTCTCACAAATACCATTTGCAACATCCGCAATATCAAAATCATCTGTTTCTGAACCAATTTTAGCATAGAAGACAATATGTAGCAATACATCCCCCAACTCTTTCTTTACCTCATCCAAATCATTGTCGAGTATGGCATCTCCCAGCTCATACGTTTCCTCTATGGTAAGGTGTCTTAAAGACTCCATGGTCTGTTTCTTGTCCCAAGGACACTGAGATCTAAGTTCATCCATTATTGTGAGTAAACGGTCAAAAGCCTGTAGCTGATTCTGTCTCGAATTCATTTAAAAAATATTTCTGTAAAAGTACAACTATTGGGAAGTTTTGTATGTGTTCTTTTTTTAGGTATTTTAGAGAAGAATATCCTACCCAGAATGAAAAATACATTAATTTTTCCGTTACTTTTTTGTCTAGTTGTTTTAATCAATCCTAAAATATCTGCACAACTTGTGGATGAAATTAGTCCCAATTTACTGGTAAATCCATGGGAAGCTAAATGGATTACGCATCCAGATATATTGGGAAATGAATATGGCGTATACCTTTTTAGAAAATCCTTTGAATTGGATGAAGTATCTAGTGAGTTTATTGTACATATATCTGCCGACAATCGTTATAAACTATATGTAAACGGCACCTATGTTGTCAATGGTCCTGCTGTGGGAGATTTAATGCATTGGAATTTTGAGAGCTTAAACCTAGCTCCCTATTTAAAAGAGGGAAAAAACGTAATTGCCGCCACGGTTTGGAATTTTGCAGAACAACGTCCAATGGCAAATATATCCCATAGTACAGGACTCATTGTTCAAGGAAATAGTGACAAGGAAAGCATTGTTAACAGCACTAAAGATTGGAAGGTAAAAAAAGATACATCCTACTCTCCCATACCTTATGTAGGAAGTGGATACTATGTTGTTGGTCCAGGAGAAGAATTCAAAAGTATAAACCACCCCTGGGGTTGGGAACACTTAACTTTTAATACTACTGACTGGAAAAATGCCAAAGAGTTAGACAATGGTAGGCCTTTAAAAAGTACCAAGCAATATGGAGGTGTCCCTAGATATATATTACAACCTCGAAAAATACCCTTAATGGAAGAAACGCCCCAGCAATTTGCAAGTGTTCGCCGTTCCAATTTATCAGGTATTCACGACGGTTTTATCACTGGAAAAAAGACACTACAAATTCCCGCCAATTCAAAAATAAAAATATTGGTGGACCATGGAACATTAACCAATGCCTATCCAACCTTCAACTATTCAAAAGGACAGAATAGTACAATTCAGTTCACTTTTGCTGAAAGCCTTTATGATGCTCATAGTGAAAAGAAGAACAGAAATGAAGTTAAAAACAAACAGATAGCAGGCACAAAAAACATACTTATTTCTGGTGGGGGCGATAACAGAACCTATACAACACTTTGGTGGCGAACATTCCGCTATGTAGAATTGGAAATTGAAACAAAGGAAGAACCTCTACTAATTCATAATTTCAACAGCACCTTTACTGGATATCCCTTTAAGGAACAGGCCACATTTACAAGTGATTATTCCATTCTTGAAGATATATGGGAAACAGGGTGGCGTACCCAACGTTTATGTTCTGGAGAAACTTTTTTTGATTGCCCTTATTACGAACAATTACAATATGTAGGGGATACTAGAATACAATGTTTGGTGTCTTCCTATGTGACCGGAGACAATACCATGTTCAAAAATGCCATTGCTTCCATTGGAAATTCCCGTATGCCCATTGGATTAACACAGAGTAGATTTCCCAGTCGAGAAGTTCAGATAATCCCTACCTTCTCCTTGGTTTGGATTACTATGCTCCATGATTATTGGATGTTGGATGGGAATGAAACCTTTATAAATTCCCATATTCCAGGAGTATTGGATGTTCTAAAATGGTATGAAGACCGCATGGATGAAACCCAAATGCTTGGGCATATGGAATGGTGGAATTTTGTGGACTGGGTTCCAGATGATAATTGGACTTCAGGAGTACCGTCTGGTGCACAATTTGGAAACTCAACAATAATAAGTTTACAGTACGTTTACACATTACAAAAAGCCTCGGAATTATTGACCGCTTTTGGCTTCATTGAAAAAGCGAGGGAGTACAATTCCTTGGCCGAAAAAATAAAAACTTCCGTATATAAAAACTGCTTTGTTCCGGAAGAAGGAATATTGGCAGACACTCCTAAAAAAAATAATTTTAGTCAGCATGCAAATGCATTGGGCATATTGACCAATATTTTTCCAAGAGATGAAAACAAGAATGTGCTAAACAAAATTTTAAGAAACCCAGGCATTGCAAAATGCACCTACTATTACAGTTTTTATTTGACGGAAGCCATGGAAAAAGCTGGAATGGCATCAGATTATATTGCTTCCTTAAAACCTTGGGAAAATATGCTGGATTTAGGGTTGACCACTTTTGCTGAAAAGCCAGACCCAACACGTTCTGATTGTCATGCATGGAGTGCATCACCAGTATACTATTTCTTGTCCTTGGTATGTGGTATAAAACCAGCCGAAGCAGGGTTTAAGTCAGTCACAATTACTCCCAATTTAGGAGATTTGGAATGGGTTGAAGGTTCGGTCCCCCATCAATTGGGGACTATCTCCGTAAGCCTAAAAAAGAAAGGTTCTGATGGGTTGGCGGGAGAAATACTCATTCCACAGGAATTAACAGGAACTTTTGTATGGAAAGGTAATAAGATAACATTACAAGGTGGATCCAATACTATAAATCTAAAATAACTACAACCCGACTAGAGCCAATGATTTTTTGATGGCTTCCATATTTATTTTAAGAGCTTCATCGTTCTCCATGTCATTCAATACTTGATTAAAAGGTTCTGTTCTTACTGGACCATCGTACCCAATATCAATTAAACCTTGTAAGAAATCCTTTAAATTAATAACTCCAGTTACCAATGGCAATTCTCTCTTTCCATCTTGTTGGTCCACACGTTTAAAACCTGAACGGGCATCATTTAAATCAACTGTAATAATGTCTTCTGGAGTTAAACTTCTAATGTCATCAATAGTATCATTGGCAGTGTACCAGTGAAAGGAATCCAATACAAACCCTACATTGCTTTCCCCAATTTCTTCAATTAGTTCTTTACCCTCTTTCATAGAGCCAATAAAAGGATACCTTCCCATGGTCATTAATGTCCGCATACCCAAATACTCCAACCCAAGACTAATCCCATAATCTTTCATCACCCGAACACACTCACCTAAACGGTAAGCATGTTGTTTCATGTTCTCGTTATAGGTAAGTTCATTGTGCGTAGAAATAATCCAAGTGTTCATACGGGTTGCCCCAACTTTTTCCAAAGCTTTACAATGTTCCCTGAGCCCTTTAAAGTCTTCATGGAATTTTGTTTTGCCTTGTCTATACTCAACAGGAATATTGGTGGACCCCCAACCAATGTTGTTTTCCTTCATTTTGGCATTTAACTCATCTATCTGTCCCGAAGAATATCCCATTAACTCTTTAGGGGAGGACACAATGGACTCGTATCCATATTTTATGGCATAATCCAATGATTCCTGTAAACTTGCTCTTACACCTATGGTTCCTGGGTTTAAACAAATCCTGAATTTCCGTTCGGCAGTGTTAGAAGTTCCTGCAGAAAAAAGTTGTATTGGTAGTGCAGTTGCTGCCGCTGCTGATGCAGATGATTTAATAAATTTTCTACGTTCCATTTAAAGATTCAATTTACTTAAAAACCCAATTTACGAATTAATCCGATTAGCAAAAATTAAACTTTAACATAGTTAAACATAGAATATGTTAAGTTTTTTACCCTCTTTTTATTTCAACTTTAAAAAATTGTATCTTAACTCAACTTAACAAAAAATGTTTTTTTAAATGAAAACCCTTAAAATACTTTTTCTTCTTCTATTCATGACACATCTTGGATTATCCCAAGAAATTATAAAATTACCCAATGGCCAAGAAACTTCTGCTGTGTGGGAAGGCAATGAAAAGGAATATTTTTCCAACATATGGCAAACCCAGGTGGTTACCAATGTCTCTATCCCAACTATGGAAGTATTTAGACCAGAAAATCCAAATGGTACCGCTGTTATTGTGGCTCCAGGAGGGGGGCTCTATGCCCTAAGTATTCTTAGTGAGGGTGATGATGTAGCAAAATGGCTGAACAAAAAAGGAATCACTGCATTTGTACTTAAGTACAGATTGGTTCCTACCGGTGAAGATGGGGTAAAAGAAATAACGGATGCCGGGACAACCAATCCCAACTCAATTTTTAAAAATGTACAACAGGTACTTCCACTTTCATGGCAAGATGGTCTCAATGCGATAAGCCATGTTCGCCAAAACGCCATGAAATATAATATAGATACCACCAAAATTGGCTTTATGGGCTTTTCAGCTGGTGGTGCGGTAACTATGGGAGTAGCCTTTAATTACACAAAGGAAAATAGACCAGATTTTCTAGTGCCCGTATATCCTTGGATGACGGTGATGGGTGAATATACTGTCCCAAATGATGCCCCACCAATGTTGGTGATCTGTGCTTCAGATGACCCCCTCGGTTTAGCTCCTGGGAGTGCCAAACTATACTCTGACTGGCTTTCTGCAGGTAAAATCGTAGGACTACATATGTACTCCAAAGGGGGACATGGTTTTGGTATGCGCACACAAAATCTTCCCTCCGACTCCTGGATAGAACGCTTTTATGATTGGTCTTTAGCTGAAGGCATTACAAATACCAAATAAAAACAACCAATTAATAACCAACCAAAACAATTATGGCAACAAGAAGAGATTTTTTAATTCAGTCCGCTATTTTTAGTGCAGGTACAGTATTACTACCGTCATGTGCTCTTGCACCTGGAGCAAAGGGGGGGCTAGGAGTACAGTTGTACACGTTTAGGGACGAAATGGCCAAAGATGCCATTGGAACTTTAAAAAAGATTGCTGAAATAGGTATTAAAAAAATTGAAACTGCACGAAGTGGAAAAGGACATTACTATGGACTTTCACCCAAAGAAATGAAAACTGTTTGTACCGATTTGGGCATGAGCCTTGTTAGTGGCCATGTACATTTAGATAAGAATTTTGACAAAACTGTGGAAGAAGCTGTAGAATCAGGTCAAGAATATCTTATTTGTTCTACCATGCCCACTAGAGGGCAAACTGTGGATAACTATAAAAGCGTCGCTGAGGCTTTTAATAAAGCAGGTGAAAAGTGCGAAAAAATGGGTATTCATTTTGGATATCACAACCATGAATATGAATATGAATCCGATAACGGACAAATACTTTATGATGTTTTGATGGATAATACGCAACCTGATTTGGTACATATGGAACTAGATTTAGGTTGGGTCATCGTCGCTGGTAAAGATCCAATAGATTATTTTAAGAAGTACGAAGGCCGTTTTCCGTTATGGCACTTAAAGGATATGGACATGGCCCACAAGGAAAGTACAGAATTTGGAAAAGGTGGTCTGGACATTCCATTGATGATGGCCAACCAAAAACTCTCTGGTGTAAAACATATCTTTATAGAACAAGAAGAATATGCAGGTGCGCCTATTGATAGCATGATTCATAATCTTGCGTTCATGGATAAGTTATAATCGAATTCATTTTTTTAGATTAAAAAAGACCGAGCAATTGTTCGGTCTTTTTTGATATTCATTAAAAGTTGATGATTGGTGAATGTTGAAATCTAATTTAGGCTACAACAATCATAGATACGGCTTCACTTGCGTTAAAGTTTCTACCGATCTTTGTATAAATTAAAAACATTTAATATGTCAAACAATAAAATTGCATTAGTAACAGGGGGTAGTCGTGGTCTGGGCAGGGATATGGCTATTAATCTTTCCAAAAAAGGAATAGATGTAATCATTACTTATAACAGAAACAAATCTGCTGCGGATGAGGTTGTTGAAGAAATAGAAAAAGAGGGGCAAAAAGGCTTAGTACTTCAACTGGACGTTTCAACAGTTGCTAATCATTCCAATTTCTTTGAAGAACTAAAAAATGGTTTGCAAGAAAAATTCAATGCTACTCATTTTGATTTTCTGATTAATAATGCTGGTACAGGTATCTACAAACCATATTTAGAAACAACAGAAGAAGATTTTGACGAAATGATTAACGTGCATTTTAAGGGCGTTTATTTTTTGACCCAAAAAGCTATTCCCATGATAAATGAAGGGGGTCGAATAATTAACATCTCATCGGGCTTGGCAAGGTTCTCCTTTCCCAATTCATCTGCGTATGCATCTGCAAAAGGCGCGGTGGAGGTTTTTACACGCTACCTAGCAAAGGAATTGGCACCAAGAAAGATTGGAGCTAATGTAGTTGCCCCTGGAGCCATAGCCACAGATTTTGGTGGTGGAGAAAATAAAACAAACGAACAGAAAAGGAATGCAGTGGCCAACTTTACAGCCTTAGGAAGAGTCGGAGAAGCAGAGGATATTGGAGGTGTTGTAACTTTTTTATGCTCAGATGATGCCAAATGGATTAACGGGCAACGTATTGAAGTCGCGGGAGGTATCTTTTTGTAAAGACTGAAATACAAACAACTTTTATTTAAAAATATGAAGATAGTTGTAACTGGTTCTTTAGGGAACATTAGTAAACCACTTGCGCAAATTTTGGTCCAAAAAGGACATTTGGTCACTGTGATCAGCAGCAATCCTGAAAGAAAAAAAGCCATTGAAGAACTGGGGGCAGTACCAGCTATTGGAACCATGGAGGATATTGAATTTCTCACAAAAACTTTTGGGGGCGTGGATGCTGTATACCTAATGGAAGCTGTCGACCAAGAGTCAATATTCAATCCAAATTTCGACATCATAGAAGCGTATTCAGAAATTGCCAAAAACTATAGACAAGCGGTAATACGCTCTGGAGTAAAAAAAGTGATTCATTTAAGTAGTATAGGCGGTCATACAACCGAAGGTAATGGTGTACTCGCCATGCATTATTATGCGGAGAAAAATTTGAATAAACTGCCAGATGATGTATCCATTAAATTCATGCGCCCTGCAGGCTTTTATACCAATCTGTATAGACAAATGCAAAACATAAAAGAAAAAGGAGCTATTGTTCAAAACTATGGCGGCAACACCAAGGAACCATGGGTTTCACCATTGGACATTGCGGCCACTATCGTAGAGGAAATAGAATTACCTTTTAATGGCAGAAAGATTAGGTACATTGCTAGCGAAGAAATTTCACCAAATGAAGTGGCCAGTATTTTGGGGAACGCCATTGGCAATCCTAATTTAAAATGGGTAGTTGTTAGTGATGAAGAAGTACTGAATGGAATGACAAGTTTTGGAATGAATAAAAAAATCGCCAAAGGTTTTATAGATATGCAGGCAGCCCAAGGAACAGGTGTTTTGTATGAGGATTACTATAAAAACGAACCTATTTTGGGTAAAACCAAATTTGCAGATTTCGCAAAGGAATTTGCAGAAATATATAATGGTTAATTTAGAGTAATGAAAATTAGGAGGATAAAAACTTTAAGTGAGTTTCATAAGCTCAGAGGCTTGCCAAGTCCAACGCATCCCTTGGTAAGTATTGTTGAATATGGTAAAACCAAAATCTTCCCAGAAAATATAGGAGAAAAATGGGTTTTTGATTATTATTCTATTGGAGTGAAGAGAAATGTGCCTAGACTCCGTTACGGACAACAAGAATATGATTTTAATGAGGGGTTGCTATCCTTTATTGCACCAGGGCAAGTTTTAAGCATGGCGCCAAACCAAAAAACAAGTTTAAAGCACTCTGGTTGGTTGCTTCTAATTCACCCGGACTTTTTTTTTAATACTGCTTTAGCGAAAACAATAAAACAATATGATTTTTTTGATTATTCTATTAATGAAGCCCTCTTTATGTCGGAAAAAGAGGAAGGTGTAATTGAAGCAATTATTACAAATATTAAACAAGAAATTGAAAGTAACATCGACAACTTTAGCCAGAGCATTATTATTGCCCAAATAGAATTGCTTCTTAGTTATTCTGAGCGGTTTTATCAGCGTCAATTCATTACACGAAAAAAAGGAAGCCATCTCATTTTAAATAAAGTTGAAGAATTATTGAGCAATTATTTTAATGATGAAAATCTAGCCAAAAAAGGCTTACCCAGTGTACAGTCGATCGCAGAAAATTTAAATGTCTCACCTAATTATTTAAGTGGATTACTAAAATCTTTAACAGGACAAAGTACCCAACAACATATTCACGAAAAATTGATTGCCAAAGCAAAGGAACAACTCTCCACTACACAGCTTTCCGTGGGTGAAATAGCTTATGAGCTCGGTTTTGAGCATCCACAATCCTTCAGTAAACTATTCAAGAGTAAAGTTAATCTTTCGCCTTTAGAATTTAGAGCACGTTTTAATTAGGTAATGAAAATCACTCCTTTTTTTCAACATCCTTATCCTTTTCCTTAATAGGTTTGTCTCGCCACCAAGTAGCTAAAGAAGAACCTGTGATATTCATCATTGGTCCAAAAACTGCCGGAGCAAGACCCAATGTAGCTACTTTGCCCATTTCCGTAGCCAAGCCGGATGCCAATCCTGCATTTTGCATACCCACTTCAAAAGCAATGGTACGACAGGATTTTTCATCAAGTTTAAACAACCTACATCCCCAATACCCCAAAAAGTAACCAGAAAGATTATGGATAAGTCCCACAAGAACTAAAAGAGCCCCCATAGCCAATAAATTATCCCTCCCGGCAGCGGTAATAACTGTTATAATTAGAGCAATACCAGCCATTGAGACCAGTGGCATGGCCTTGTCCAACCATTCTGTTTTACCATGAAAAAGCTTATTAAATACGAGACCTGCAACAATAGGCAGTATGGTAATCTTGGTGATACTCCACATCATGCCCCATAAATCTATTGGCACCAATTGGTCTCCCAACATTTTCATTAAAATGGGGGTAACAAAAGGAGCTAGCAATGTTGCGACGGTAGTCAAAGTAACAGAAAGAGCCAAATTGGCTTTCCCTATATAGGCCATTACATTGGAAGCCAACCCACTAGGAGATGAACCAATAAGAATAACCCCTGCCGCAATTTCTGGTGGAAATTTAAATAAAAATACCAATATGGCCCCAATTATGGGCATAATAGTAAACTGGCAGGCCAAACCAATAAAAACAGCTTTAGGGTTTTTGACCACCGCCCCAAAATCCTTGATACTCATAGCGGTGCCCATACCAAACATGATGATTTGCAATAAAGGAACAATGAGCGATTTTAATTGAAAATCGCCCCAACTAACAAAAACATTTGGATAATTCATGGCCAATGCCACTGCAGCAAAAATAATAAAGGCAAAGGAAAATCCTTTAACATTATCATACCCCCGAACTCCAATTGCCAGCGCCAGGAAAAAGAATACAAGCAATGGCCCAAAAATGGCATACTGCCCTGCGAAATAAAAGTAAGCACTCAAGACCGACAATACTAAAGCAGCCCACAATAGGTATTTATATATAGATTTCATATTTTATTTTAATGTTGGTTGGCTCTTATTCAAAAAACGGAACACCTTCTACGGCATATTTTTTCATTCCTTCCTCATTTATCTCTACACCTATTCCAGGTTTATTAGAAACAGTGATAAATCCATTTTCCACCATGGGGCCATCAAAATCCACAATTTCTTGGAACATTGGATTTTTATGGAAATAAATTTGCCATTCCAATATCATGAAATTGGGTACAGAAGCACATACATGTGCAGAAGCCATAGCTCCCAAATAGGAAGCTACCATATGGGGAGCAAAAGGCGTATAATAAAGATTTGCCAAATTGGCTATCCTTTGACCCTCGCCCAATCCACCTACTTTTTGTAAATCTGGCATAATTATATTTACCGCTCCTTTTTCCAACATTTCTCTAAAGTCATATGCTAAATAATGATTTTCTCCCGCACAAATTGGAGTACTGGTTGAAGCTGTAATTTGCTTATAGGCATCTACATTTTCGGCTGGAATAGGCTCTTCCAACCACATTAGGCCAAGAGGCTCCAGCATTTTTGCAACTTTCATTCCTGTAACGGCATCATAACGTCCGTGCATGTCGGCACAGATATCTATATTTGGACCCACAGCCTCTCTAGTGGCAGCCATTTGGTCATACATACGCTGAAGTTCTGCAGGACTTGCTGTCCAGTTATAATAATCATATTTGTTTGGATCATTGCCTTGGTCTAAATCAAATTTTACTGCATTAAAACCCATATCTACAGCTTCTTTGGCACTTGTTGCAAAATCCTCTGGTTTAGGCAAACGAAACTGGTATAAGGCTGTGTCCATATAGACTCTTACTTTATCACGGAACTTACCTCCTAGAAGTTGATAAACTGGCAGATCTAATGCTTTCCCTGCCAAGTCCCATAAAGCTGTCTCAACGGCCGAAAGTACAGCAACATACATTCCAGATTGTGCACCTCTAAAAAATCCAGCTTTTCTAATGTCTTCAAAAAGACGGTGTACATTCAAAGGACTCTTATCTTTTAACATTCTTCCGAACATTTTCACAAGACCATATGTTCCCGGCACTGCATCTGCACCTTCTCCACATCCCCAAATGCCTTGATTTGTGTGTATTTTCACAAATAAACCACTGCCTCCTCTAATATAGGCACATTTTACATCAGTGATTTTTAAATCTGCTGGTGCCGACAATTTTGAGGTTTTATTTATGGCGGTTTCATATTCGTTTCCGTATGCCGAAACTACTCCTAGTCCGGCTCCTGCCATGATACTTTTAGTTATAAATGAGCGTCTTGAATTTTTCATGTTGTTTGGTTTACCAGGTTCTAGTTTTTAATAGTTCTTGAATTTGTGCTTTTGGAACAGGAAGCTCGTCTATATGATCATTGAGCCATTTAGAAAAATCCTTTTCAATTTCATCTGACCAGCGTGTGTCTATCTGCCCTGCTGTATAGGTTCCTTCTCTTAAACGTTCATGCCCAAACATATCTCGCAAGCGTACAACTTCAGAAGTTTTAGCAACTTTCTCAGCCAAATGAGGGGGTATAAAAACTACAACACCTTCTTTGCCCAATACAACATCACCAGGCATAACAGTCACTTTTCTAATACGGGTAGGTTGGTTAATTCCTATAATCATAGTATTTAAATCTCCTTTGGGATTGTGGTACGAAGGATCGTAACTGGTATAATAGGAAGTAAACCCCCCTATTTCCCTAAGTCCTTCAACATCTCTCAAGGCACCATTATAAACAATTCCATTACCAGACTTGGCATAAATGGCATTTCCCACATTGTCCCCAATTGTTGGGCCATTTCTATGGGCACCAAATTGATCTCCCACATACACATCCCCTTTTACCAATAAATCTACCGGCCAAGTATTTTGACCTCTTTTTCCCTGTGCCTTTCCTCTATCATCGATAGCTTTCCATACATCTGGACGAGCAGGCATAAATGTTGCCGTTACCGCACGCCCTACCAAAACACTATCTGGGTTTATCTGCTTCCAGCCTTCTGCGACTTGGTAACCATAACCTTCACCTTTCATAACCGCCCATGCTTCTTCCACGCTTACCAATTTCATTCGAGCTAAAATATCATCCGGGACTTTGGGCCTACCATCATTAAAGCGTTCACCTTTCCATTCAGGAGTTAAAAAAATGAGTTCCTCTTTTGAAATTTGTTGGGAAAAGGCATGTAGCCCAAAACCCATACATAGTAGTGATAGGATTATTTTCTTGAGTTTCATAATTAGTTAGTTATTGATGTTTTTTTATTTAAAAAAAGAATATTTTGCACTTAAACATTTCCAATTCTTTATTTTATTACGAAGTAAATTAGCAAAACCCTATAAATTTAATCGTATTTTTTAATAATACTCAATTTATAGCCTCCCATCTTAATTAGATACAAAACCAGGACACTATCTGTCATCTCGCTTACATATCTCTTGCATTACCCAATTTGTTCTGGCTCCAGATACTCCCGTACTTACACATATACCCTTACCTAAAAGTTCATCTACCATAGTCTGAATAAGCCGTTGCTGTATGTGTTTTGAAATATTGAAATTGAACACCTTATCCTTTTCCCCATCTATTTTTAAGGTAACACTATGGTCACCAAAAAATGGAAATGAAACTTCTCCTTTACTTCCAACTATTGTAGTTACTTCTTCATCGGAAACATTTCCTGTGTTAAATGCCCATACACCATGTCCCAAAACTCCATTCTTAAAACGAAATGTGCCAACAGTAATATCTTCTGCAGGATATATCCCTGCTTGATTACTAGCGTAACCCGTGGCCTCTTCAATAGGACCAAAAAGAAAGTCCATAGCATCCAATTGATGTGATGCCAAATCGTAAAAGTATCCTCCACCGGCCACCTCAGGAAAAATACGCCAATTCTCAGGGTCCTCACTGGCACCCACAATATCTGGACTCAAAGGCTTGTGCAATTTTATATTTACAAACCTAATATCACCAATAACACCTGTATCTATAATTTCTTTCACTTTCAAAAAATTAGGCAGCGCTCTACGGTAATAAGCTACATACAAAGGAACACCAGCTTCTTTACAGGCATTTACCATGGAGAGGCATTCTTTGTGCGTACGTGCCATTGGTTTTTCTACATAAACAGGCTTGCCAGCCGCGGCAGCCTTTAATGTATATTCTTCATGTGAACTTGGTGGGGTTGCTATATATATGGCATTTACATCTGGGTCATTAATAAGTTCATTGGCATCATTATACCACTTGGGCACGTTATGCCGCTCTGCAAAATCTTTTGCTTTTTCGGCATTTCTGCGCATTATGGCAACTATGGTGGAACCTTCTGTTTGTTGTAAAGCGGGACCGCTTTTTACTTCGCATACATCACCAGCGCCTATGATTCCCCAGCGCACTTCTTTTAAAGGCTTCATAATTCTCCGTATGCTCTAAGTATATTATCTATCTGTGCATTCTCCTCTTTGTTGAAGATTTTCTTCTCCGGATTGTCATCCAACCATTTTAAGGTTCTCTTTATCCCTTCAGAAAAAGGAATTGTAGCTTTGAAAGCCGGAACAAAGGTTTTAATCTTGGTATTGTCAAAAATTACAGTTTCAGATTTATCCGCATGTAACCCTGGACCAAAAGAAGGTTCAATTTTGCTAATGAAATCAGACGCAATGTGTACTGCATTCAGCTCACAACCCAAGCTATCGGCCAAAATTTTATGAATCATATTCCAAGTAAGAATTTCGTCAGAAGTAATATGAAAAGGGTGCCCAATGGCCTGTGTTAATCCTAAAAGGCCTACAAGGCCAACTGCAAAGTCATCAGCATGGGTAACAGTCCATAATGAAGTACCATCGCCGTGAATAATAATTTTTTCACCGTTTAAAATTCGCTGTGGTGTAGTGTATTCCTTAAAACCACCTATGGCAATGGGTATCACTGTGTCATAGGTATGTGATGGGCGCACAATGGTCACTGGAAAGTCTTCTTCTCGGTAGGCCTTCATTAACCTATCCTCGCACTTAATTTTATCATTGGAATACTCCCATAGGTTATTTTTAAGGGGAGTGGATTCGGTTATTATAGGATAACTCAATGGTGTTTGGTAACATGAAGCTGAGCTAATAAAAACATATTGCTTGGTCTTTCCTTTAAACAAGGCAATATCCCGCTCAATATCTTCAGGAGTATAAGCCACCCAATTCACAACCACATCCCATGTATGTTTTTTTAAATCGGAAAGCCCATTAGGCTTGGTAATATCTCCTAAGATGGTTTTTACACCCTTAATTTTCACCTTGGTAGTTCCTCTATTAAGATGGTATAGGTCTATACCTTTTTCTATTGCCAATCGGCTAGAAGGGGTACTTATATTCCCAGTACCTCCAATAAACAATACTTTCATTTTAATAATTTGGTTGGTTAAAGTCAAGAACCATCAAGATAATCATATTTAAGGAAAAAGGAATTTATCTAACGTTTGTTTAACTTTTTAACACTTCTTTTTTCCTAACTTTATGAATTCAACAAAATAAACCAACCCAACCTGAATTAAATAAATTCAATATGAAACGATTGTTAGTATTTCTGGCCCTAATATCCTTTATAAGCTGTAATCAGAAAAAAAAGGATGTTGAAGACACAGTCACTGAAGAATTGGAGGAGGTAGCTGTCCATAAGGAAGAGCATGAAACTCCTAAACCCATTGAACCGGGCACAAAAGCCCCTGAATTTAATCTCCCCGGGGTCGATGGAAAAAACTACTCTTTAAGCGATTTTGACGAACATGAAACTCTCGTCATTTTATTTACATGTAACCATTGCCCCACAGCACAGGCATATGAGGACAAGTTCATTAAAATTGTAGATGATTATAAAGACAAAGGAATTGGTTTTGTTGCCATTTCCCCGAATGCGGATGATGCGGTAAGTTTATCTGAATTAGGTTATTCGGACATGGGAGACAGTTTGGAAGAAATGACACTACGTGCCCAACAAAAAAAATACAACTTCCCTTATTTGTATGATGGCAAAACCCAAGATGCCGCTTTGGCATATGGTCCTTTGGCCACACCCCATGTGTTTGTATTTGACAAGAGTAGAACTTTGATTTATAGTGGAAGGATAGACGATACGGAAAATCCTTATATAGCGCCCAAAACAACTGATTTAATCAATACATTGGATGCAATAATAGGTGGAAACGAAGTTCCTGTTGCCAAAACCAAAACTTTTGGATGTTCCATAAAATGGTCTTGGAAAGATGAATGGGCCAAACAACAGTTAGCGGAATGGGCAAAAGAACCTGTAGCGTTAAATGATGCCAATCTGGATGAGATTGGCGGGTTGTTTAAAAATGGCTCCGGCAAACTTAGATTGATCAATGTTTGGGCAACATGGTGTGGTCCTTGTATTATGGAAATGCCCGATTTGATATCAATTAACAGAATGTACAGAGATAGGGATTTTGAATTAATCACTATTTCTGCTGATAAAATAGGAAGAAAGGAAAAGGCTTTGGAAATATTGACCAAAAAAGAGGCTTCTGCCACCAACTATATATATAGCGGTGAAGACATTTATGATCTAATTGAAGTTGTTGATCCAGAATGGCAAGGCTCCTTACCTTATACTGCACTTGTGGCTTCTGATGGAGATGTTTTATACAAAGTGGAGGGTACTTTTGACCCACCCGCTCTTAAGTTGGCCATTGTTGAGCACTTGGGGCGGTTTTATGCAGATAATGAATAAGTTTATATTCTTTTATCCATACTTTATGCTTTTTATTCTCTTTTTTAGAAGACCTGCTAAAATTTCATTAGTTTACAAATTCGTAACAAGATGAATCTACTCTCATAATTATAAGAATTAGTAGCTCCAAAAAATGTATTTTAAGAAGACCTTTTTTTTGCTGATTATTTTGTTATGTGTTGGCCACATAAGTTGGTCCCAAACAAACATTCCACCAACAGTTACTGCAACGGGCGACCAAGTTTATTGTCCGTTAAGTCAAATAAATATTGTTACGGATATTGATATTGTTGACCCCGACGATACCGAAATCGAAGCCCTATATATTCAGATTTCAACAGGGTATGAACAAGGGCAAGATGTATTATCATTAGTTGGAAACCACCCAAATATTAATACCACTTGGAGCGCAAGCCAAGGCAAACTCACCTTAAGTAGTGCAAATGCCACACTCGCAAGCTATGTGGATTTAATTGCCGCGGTCAGAGATGTTTTTTTTGAAAGCAGCTCTCCCACTCCCTCTGGGGAAAAGCTTTTTTCCATTACTGTTGGGGATGTTAATTATCTTCCTTCAACCGATCATTATTATGAATATGTCCCAAGTCTAGGTATTACTTGGACTGAAGCCAGAACTGCGGCGGAAGGAAGAACCTATTTTGGTTTAAGTGGCTATTTGGCAACCATTACGTCAGCAGAAGAGGCCCAATTAACAGGAGAACAAATATCAGGAGCGGGATGGATTGGTGGAAGTGACGCTGGTACTGAAGGAATTTGGCGTTGGGTTACCGGTCCAGAATCTGGAACTGTATTTTGGAATGGGTTAGTAAACGGTAGTTCTCCCAATTATGCCAATTGGAATATTGGGGAGCCTAACCAAGCCGGCGATGAAGATTATGCGCACCTAACAGATCCTAGTGTAGGGAATAGGGGCGCTTGGAACGATTTGAGTAATGTAGGAGCTCCAAATGGCCCCTACCAACCTAAAGGCTATGTAGTTGAATACGGTGGAATGCCTGGAGATCCCATATTGAACATCTCTGCAAGTACAAAAATTTCAATAGCTTCCATTGATAGTATTTCTGGAGCAGAAAGGTGCGGAAATGGAAGCCTATCCTTAACAGCATTGTCTTCTTCTGGAACTGTACAATGGTATGATGCTCCGGAAAATGGGAATCTACTTTTTACTGGCGAAACTTTTACAACTCCCATTATATCTGCCAATACCACTTATTATGCCTATGCATCTTCTGGTGGATGTTCAACAGGAGGGAGAACTCCCGTTGAGGCAATTGTAAATCCATTGCCAGTAATTAGCCCGAGTTTGGATTTTAAAAATTGTGACGAAGATGGAATTGCTGATGGAAATACAGATTTTAATCTAATGGAAGCAAATGAAATTATCACCAATGGGGACAATACCTTAACTGTTACCTATCACCTTCTATATTCCAATGCAGAAGCAGGGGCAGATCCGATCAACCCATCCCCTTTTAATAATAGTACTGCCAATACCGTATATGCAAGAATTGAAAATTCATTTGGATGCCACCAAGTTTCAACAATAAATTTGTTGGTTTCCACAACTGCTTTTCCTTCTGGTTATATGACTGAATTAAATATGTGTGATGATGATTCCATCCCAGATGGATTTCATGTTATGGATATATCTATGGCTACAACAGAAATTTTGAGTCAGTTTCCTGCCAATCAAAATCTAAGTGTACATTATTACAGAAATTTGAACGATGCTACCTTAGAAGATAATGAAATTACCCAACTTAATTACACCAATGAAACCCCAAATGAGCAGATTTTATACGTTAGGGTAGAGAGTAATGACAATGGCGCATGTTTTGGCTTGGGACCCTACTTGACCCTCCGGGTTTTTCCTTTACCTATTTATGAGGTTGCTTCCGAGGCATCCGTTTGCACAGACTCCCAAGTACAATTAAATATTTTTAATCCAGAAGGAAACTATACCTATCAATGGACCAATTCAAATGGAACCGCTTTAAGCAATGAACCTTCTGTTACGGTTACTTCTGGGGGAACCTATAATGTCATTGCTACTTCTGAACTAGGTTGCGAATCAATTACAAGAACGGTTCAGGTGCAAGAATCAAATATCGCTGAAATTGGACTTGAAGATATTACTGTGAGTGATAACTCTAGCAACAATACAATTACCATCAATAATGAAAACAACAATTTAGGTCTGGGTGACTATGAGTTTGCCTTGGACAATGATTTAGGGCCTTACCAAGATGAGCCAAATTTTGATATGGTGGAACCAGGATTGCGCACCCTTTTTATAAGGGACAAAAATGGATGTGGCATAGCCCAAATAGAGATTGGCATAGTTGGGTACCCAAGATTTTTTACCCCCAATAATGACGGAAACAATGATACTTGGCAAGTATTAGGGGTGACTTCTGAATATTACCCTGAATCCAACCTGCTAATTTATGACCGCTATGGCAGGTTAATTGTGCAAGTAGATCCTTTAGGAGAGGGTTGGGACGGTTTTGTGAACAGTACGGCTTTGCCTTCCACTGATTATTGGTTTATGTTACAACTAACAGACAATAGAGGTAACACACATAGCAGAAATGGTCATTTTAGTCTAAAAAGATGATTGAAACCAACTAAAAACACATACTATGAAATTAACCTCAACAACATTGTTTATAGGATTTATATTGCTCTTTAACTGTAAAACTCCTAAAAACACTATAAATACTGAGTGGGAAACCTTGTTCAATGGGTCAAACCTAGAGCGATGGGACACTTATTTGGGCCCCCAATTTAAACCTGGAAGAACTTGGGACAACATTAGGGAATTCCCGGCTTTGGGGTTTAATAATGACACACCAGGCGTTTTTACCGTTGCCGAAATAGATGGCAAAAATGCCATTAGAATATCTGGTGAATATTGGGGCGGTATATCGACCAAAAAAGAATATGAAAATTACCATTTACAACTTAAATTTAAATGGGGGGAGAAAAAGTGGTATCCCAAAGAAAATGACAATAGGGACAGTGGACTTCTATACCATGGTGTGGGTGAGCAAGGTGATGGCGATGGGTTTTGGCTTCGCTCGCAAGAATTACAGATACAAGAGACCGATTGTGGAGATTATTGGGGTGTGGCAGGCGCCATGTTCGATGTAAAAACCACATTAAACGGGGACACCTATCAATATGACAAAAATGGGACCTTACTTACCTTTAGCCAAGATGCTGAAATAGGCAGACATGTAAAAAAATATCCAGATGCAGAAAAACCGACAGGGGAATGGAATACAGTGGACCTATATTGTTATGGTGGAACCAGTATCCATGTTATAAATGGCGTGGTCACCATGATTCTTGAAAACTCCAGAATTAATATAGATGGAAAAATAAGTCCTTTGACCAAAGGAAAAATACAATTGCAATCAGAAGCAGCAGAAGTGTTTTATACGGATATTAAAATCCGTTCAATTACAGAATTACCTCAACTATAGAAACCAATTTAATTTAGAACCATGAAAAAAATAATCAGTTCAATTCTATTCCTTACCCTGTTGACATCAACTATTTACGGGCAAACAGGTAAGGTGTTTGACAACCTAACCGTCACCAGTAAAATACTTAAAGACGAACGTAAATATGCCATATACCTTCCACCCGATTATGAAACATCTGAAAGAAGTTATCCTGTATTGTATTTATTACATGGTGCCGGTGATGACCAAACAGGCTGGGTGCAATTTGGGGAAGTATTGCACCTTACGGACAAGGCCATTAAAAAAGGTGAGGCTACACCCATGATCATTGTAATGCCAGATGCCGATACTGGCAAAAGAGGCTATTTTAACGATATAAGCGGCACATGGCGTTATGAGGATTTCTTTTTTGAGGAACTAATGCCCCATGTAGAGCAAAAATATCGTATTAAAAGTGAAAAAAGATATCGTGCCGTTGCGGGTCTTTCCATGGGTGGTGGTGGTACTTTTATGTATGCACTTCACCATCCCGAACTGTTTTCATCAGCTTGCCCACTAAGTGCCTACGTTGGCCCTTTGACCGTTGAACAATTAAAAAGTAGATTGGACAGAGGAGAGGAAACCTATAAAGAAGCTGACCTTCAGCCTTATTTTGACCGTCACAATGCACTTTCATTGATAGAAAGTGTTTCAGTTGATGATATTAAATCCATTAACTGGTTTATAGATTGTGGTGATGATGATTTTTTGTACGAGGGCAACAGTTTGGTGCACATTGCCCTGCGCAAAAAAGAGATTCCACATGAATATAGGGTAAGGCAAGGTGCTCACAATTGGACCTACTGGAGGGAATCACTCCCAGTTGTATTGTCATTTGTATCGGACACTTTTCACCAGCATTAAATTATAAAGGCTTGTTTCATATTCTTTCTTGGAACAAGCCTAAATTAAAAGTAACTTTAAAACCCAATTGTTAATACCATGAAATATTTGCTTTCACTGTTTTTTTTAATTTTCTTTTTTGGGGCAAAAGCACAAGATTCCGACCCTTTTAAAAATGAGGTGGCCCTTCTTGAAAAAAAATACGATTCCCTTTGGGATTCCACTAAAGAAACCATTGTTTTTACAGGGAGTTCCAGTGTTAGAATGTGGCATAGTCTACAAAATATGTTTCCAGGACATCAAATTGTCAATACTGGTTTTGGAGGGTCCCAAGCTTCGGATTTATTGGTTCACTTAAACTCACTTGTTCTAAAATTCAATCCCAAAAAAGTATTTATCTACGAGGGGGACAATGATATATCAGCAAAAAAGAAACCCAAAAAGATTTTGGGAACCATACAAGAGATAGTGGACAAGATAAAGCAACACAATCCAGAAACCCAAGTTGTTTTAATTTCCGCCAAACCGAGCATTGCCCGTTGGAACCTCAGAAAAAAATATAAAAACCTGAACCGAAAAATGAGTCGGTATTCTGAAGAACATCCCCAATTGGCATTTAGTGATGTTTGGAAACCCATGCTCAACAAAAGAAAGCTCAAAAAAGACATTTTTATACAAGATGGCCTACATATGAACAGTAAGGGGTACGCTATCTGGTATGCCGTAATACAAAACTTTATCAACTAATTAAATTACATGAAAAACTCAATTCTTTTAAAAACCGCTATCGTATTACTTGGACTAACTGCCCTCATTGCCTGTCAAGAAAAAAGAAAGCCCATTAATTTTCCAACTACGGATTTGGCCATGGAAAACATGATACCAAAGCCCGTAAAGGTGATCCCGACCCATACGGCTTTTGGTCTGGACCAAAACACGGTGATCTATACCTCCCAAACCGAAAAGGGTTTTGTTGAAGTGGGCCAGTTTTTGGCCGATAAAATAAAGGACAAGACCCAATTAAGAATTCCTGTGAACAATACTGGAGAAGCCCAGGTGGATAGGATTATCTACATCAACCAATCCGATAGTACAGATTTGGCAACGGATGAGGCCTACCAACTCTATATTACCCAGGATTCATTGATTTTGAACGCTAAAACGGCAGAAGGCGCCTTTAGGGGCGTACAGACCATTCAACAAATTATCCCAGAGGTCAGTAACGATACGTTGGTAGAACACCCCATGTGGTTAATTCCCACGGGAAAAATAATGGACAGCCCCAATTTTGAGTATAGAGGTTCCATGTTGGATGTGGCCAGGCACTTTTTTAGTGTAGAGGACGTAAAAAAATACATAGACCTTTTGGCCTATTACAAATACAATGTACTGCATTTGCACTTGTCCGATGACCAAGGGTGGCGCATAGAGATAAAATCTTGGCCCAAACTCACAGAAATTGGTGGCAGCACAGAAGTTGGTGGAGAATCTGGTGGGTTTTACACCCAAGAAGAATATAAAGAATTGGTCGCCTATGCTGCCAAAAACTTTATTACAATAGTCCCGGAGATTGATATGCCAGGGCATACCAATGCCGCATCCGTCTCCTACCCTATTTTAAACGGAAATGGCAAAACCCCACAATTGTATGAAGGTACCCATGTTGGGTTCAGTACTTTTGACACCAGAAAAGATACGGTCTATGCTTTTATTGATGATGTGGTACGTGAGATTTCTGAACTAACCCCTGGCCCCTATTTTCATATTGGAGGGGACGAAAGCCATGTAACCAAAAAGAACGATTATATATACTTTGTAAACAGGGTAGAAAAGATTGTGGAAAAACATGGCAAAAGAATGATTGGCTGGGACGAGGTTGCCAATGCCGATGTAAGTTCCAACTCCGTGTCCCAGTTTTGGGCCAGTGAAAAAAATGCGCAGACTGCGGTGGCCAAGGGAATGAAAGTAATATTATCGCCCGCAAAAAAAGCCTACTTGGATATGCAGTATGATCTGGAATCCAAACATGGCTTGCATTGGGCTGGCTATATTCCTGTTGATACGGCCTATGTATGGACACCGGAACGGTATGCCCAAGGATTGCCCTTGGAAAACATTTTAGGCATAGAAGCGCCCTTGTGGTCCGAGACCATTAGCAATATTAGCGAATTGGAATATTTGGCCTTTCCACGGGCCATTGGTTATGCAGAGCTGGGCTGGACCTTGGAAGAGAACAGGGACTGGGAAAACTACAAGGTGCGTTTGGCCAACCAAGCGCCTTTTTTAGAACGTATGGAGGTCAACTATTATCCCTCTACTTTAATTGATTGGAAAAAAGGCAAAAATACCTATACAGAAATACTAAAGGATTAAAGCGAGTCTAAGGGACTTTTGATATTTGACAAGCTTCGTGGTGTGACTTTGGTATAAATTTGGGTGGTTTTTTGTCATAATCGCCGCAACGGCTCATCTACTCAACACATCAGGACGCTACCTGCCCGTCCGGCAGGCGGGTATACAATTTATTCACTGTTGCTTTTTAGTTCATGGGTGTTCATCGGTCGCTGCGCTCGGTGGCACGGCAAATTTTATTCCCAATATCGCAAAATCCATAAGATACGGCCACTATGTGGCCTTCTTGAGGCCTGTTATTTGGGACACGGTGACCAAAAAATGACAGGTTCCCAAACAACAGTCATGCGATTTTGCTATATTTCCTTAAAATTAGCTACCAGCGCTCCAACTCGCACACTGCTTTCGCAGATGTCGTACATAGCACGGCATTAGGCATAATTTAAAACTGAAAATAACATAATGATTAATGCATACGAATACTTTAAAAATCATCCGAAATTCAACAAGCTTGTTGGAAATGATTTCTTGTTCGTAGAATATAAATGTCCTCTCAATATTGAAGAATATCAATTGTGGATTGAAAATCATTTAATTACTTATGTCATTAGCGGAAAAAAGGATTGGATTACTTCAAAAAAAACACACAAACTTATTGCTGGTGACACCCTATTTGTTAGAAAGGGTGTTTATACTACAAAGCAATATTTAGAAAGTGAGTATTGTGTAATGCTATTTTTTATTAATGATAATTTCATAAAAAGGTTTATTTCAGAGAATCCAACTTTTAAAAGAGAATTCAATAATAAGAAAGAGTATAATCAAATTTTCGACATTACTACTAATGACGTATTTAAAACATTAATTGAAAGCATATTCCAATATTTAAACCAAGAAGTGGAAATGCCTAAAGAATTAGTGGAAATTAAATTTAAAGAATTACTCTTCAATATCGTACTTAACTCAAACAATAAAGAACTGCTATTTTTCTTTAATTCAATAATACAAAACAGTAAAACAACTATTGAAAATATTATGACAGAAAATTTTCAATACGATTTAAAAATACCTGATTTTGCAAAACTTTGTGGAAAAAGCATATCTTCTTTTAAACGTGAATTTAAAAATAAATTTAATACAACACCAAATAGGTGGTTAATCAACAAAAGAATAGACCACTCTAAAACACTACTACTAGGTACAAATTTAGCCGTAAGCGAGGTAGGCTATGAATGTGGATTTAAAAATAATTCCCATTTTATTCAAGCTTTTAAAAAGGCAGCAAAAGTAACGCCCAATAGATATAGAATACTCAAAAAAGAAGCGTAACTATATTTCTTGAACTTTTAAGAACATTATTTGGGCTTTTAAGAAATCCTGATTGGCAATATAAATACAACCTTTACATCATTAGTAAATTAAAAAAATGATGTAATGCATAATCAAGATTTTTCAACCAAGAATACAACATCCGTTAAAGACACTTCCATTGTTCACCAAAGACATTTAGTTCTTACTGAAAAATATCTAAAAGATACTACATCTGCTTGGATTACTGATTCTGCAGAGGTTATTGGAATAAATTTAAACGACCCATTTAGAACCTCGGTTTCCATAAATGGTAAAATGAAGATTCCATTTAAAATTGGAGTTCATAAAGCAGTTGGAGGCGACCACGATTTTCCAAACCCAGGCGATTTACTATGTGCTTCTTTAGCATCTTGTTTTGAAAGTACCATTAGACTCATTTCTAATAAATTGAGAATAGAACTCATTGAAACGAAAATTTATGCAACGGCCCAAGTTGATGTAAGAGGTACTTTAATGATCGATACAACTGTTCCTGTTGAGTTTCAATCTATGCATATTGATGCATTACTAATTGCTAAAAACACAAATGAAAAGCTTTTACATACCTTAATAGATGCAGCAAAACGAAGTTGTATTGTCTATCAAACTATAAAAAAAGGCATCCCAATTACTTTACATACAGATATTAAGATTAAGTAACTAAAAAAATATGAGAAATATCTTTAAGCAAGTCGCACATTTACTTCTGATCATCTTTACCTTTTCTTGCAGCAAGGGTGATGCTACCATAACCTCGGAACCAAATCAAGTTGTAACCGATATATACGTAGCAGGATACGAATCAAATGGTAGTGTTACTGTTGCAAAATATTGGAAAAATGGAGTAGAAACAATATTAACAGATGGTACTAATGATGCATTTGCAAATTCCATTTTTGTATCCGGAAACGATGTATATGTAGCTGGTTTAGAATATGACGGCACAAAAAATAAGGCTAAAGTATGGAAAAACGGTATCGAAACATCTTTAATTTCTGTTGCGAATGAATCAAGTGCCAACTCAATATTTGTATCTGGAAATGATGTATATGTTGGAGGTTTTTCTAGATCTTTATCAGGTAGTCCAGCGGCTGTTATATATAAAAATGGTAGCCCAATAGCTATTCAAAACAATGCAGCAGCATCAGTTGTAAAATCGGTTTTTGTTTCTGAAACCAACGTATATGGCGCTGGTTTCATTACATCATCTAACAGTAATGTTAGGCAATCAAAACTTTGGAAAAATGACGCAGGTTCTCCTACAAATGGTAGTGGTCAAGCATATTCTGTATTTGTTTTTGAAAACGATGTGTATGTTGCAAGTACAGAGCTTATTAGTGCTACCAATAATGCAACTGCAACCATTTGGAAAAATGGTGTAAAAACGCATTTGAGTTCTGCCGGTGAAAACACCCGCGCTAACTCGGTTTATGTTTCTAAAGGAAATGTATATGCGGCCGGATTTGAATTTAATAGTCATTCTGTGGCCAAAATCTGGAAAAATGGTATAGAATCTTCATTAACTGCTGCTACTGAATTTTCAGCTGCCAACTCAGTTTTTGCTATTGAAGAAGATGTGTATGTTGTGGGGTATAAATTGAACACTATTACAACTAATGAAGTGGCAACAATATGGGAAAATGGAATTGAAACGTCTTTAACAGATGGTTTTCAGCACTCAATTGCTAATTCTGTTTTTGTTACAAGAAATTAAAAACATAAATTATGAAAAAATCAATCATCTTACTTTACGGAATTTTAGCCTATATTGTTTTTCTAATTGCCTTTTTATATGCCATTGGTTTTGTTGGCAACATAATTGTGCCAAAATCAATAGATTCAGGAATAGGAGCAACATTATCTTCATCTATAGTAATCAATTTAGTTTTGCTTAGTGTTTTTGCTTTGCAGCATAGCATTATGGCTCGTCCTGCATTTAAACGCTGGTTCACAACCATAATTAGCCCAGCTATGGAACGAAGCACCTATATACTGCTATCTAGTTTGGCTTTAGTATTAATTTTTTGGAAATGGCAACCAATAACAACTATTGTATGGGATGTAGAAAATGAAATTGTTAGTCTGGTTCTAACAATTATATTTTTTCTGGGTTGGCTTATTGTATTACTATCTACATTTATGATTAATCATTTCGAGCTTTTTGGCTTAGCACAGATTTTCGACAATCTTAAAAACAAAAAAACGCCAAACCCAAAATTTCAAACTAATTATTTATATAAACTAGTACGCCATCCGTTAATGTTAGGATTTTTAATCGCTTTTTGGGCAACACCAACTATGACTGTTGGACATTTATTATTTACACTAGTAACAACTATTTACATTTTTGTAGCTGTAAAATATTTAGAAGAAAAAGACCTAAGAAAGACCATAGGCGAAAAATATGAAACCTATCAAAAAGAAGTGCCTATGATTATTCCATTCACTAAAAACAAGCGGTAGATATAGGAAAAAACTATGCCTAACAAAGAACTGAGTTAAAAAACATAGGGCATTTGGTGCTTAACCTAAGTCCTTTTTACTTTTTAATATTACCAAACCGAAACGTATGGCTTATCACCTGCCCTACGTTTATTATACTAAACGATGATGTCGAATTATTCATTGATTTTTATTGTTTTTAAAAGTATTCATCAGTCGCTGCGCTCGGTGGCACGGCAAATTTTAAAAATCCATAAGATACGGCCACTATGTGGCCTTCTTGAGGCCTGTTATTTGGGACACGGTGCCTAAAAAAAGACAGGTTCCCAAACAACAGTCATGCGATTTTGCTATATTTCCTTAAAATAAGCCACCAGCGCTACAACTCGCACACTGCTTTCGCAGATGTCGCACATAGCGCGGCATTGTGCTTCATTATGCTCAGCATTAACCGATGAAAGAAACAAGTACATAAAAGAATTATTTATCCATTAATCTTCTCTTGGCAACCTTGAATCTTCCTGAGCAATTTGATAGACAAGTGCTGCAATTACAGTAGCATTTATTATCATATCGCGTTCGGGAACATATTCTAGAGCATCCAAATTAGTATGATGCGTTACTGTGCTATAGTTTAGCGCATCTTGAATTATCTGAAATCCAGGAATTTTATAATAATCGAAAACATCGTGATCTGTAAAATCTGTATTTTGAATGGTAAGATTATTAACATCTAAATGCGCATAGGGTTCCAACATTTCTTTAAAAATAGGTTTTACCGCCTCGTTTCCTTGCATATAGATACCTCGCATTTGTCCAGCACCATTGTCCATATTTAAATAGGCCGAAATCTTTTCAACCTCTTTTTTTCTAGTAGTTTCTTTTACTTTACCGAAGTGTTTTTCCGCATAGGCCATAGAACCTACAAATGCTTGTTCCTCTCCTCCCCATAACGCAATTCTTATAGTTCGTTTTGGTTTTAATCCAGAAGCTTTTATAATTCGCATCACTTCCATCATCACGGCAGAACCGGCTCCATTATCTGTAGCTCCGGATGCAGAATGCCAAGAGTCAAAATGTGCACCAATCATTACTACTTCGTCTTTTAATTTTGGATCAGAACCCGTAATTTCTGCAAAAATATTTACGTTGTTTTGAGGTTTTAAATAAAGCTCAGAATCTAAATGGAATTTAATTTTAGGACTAATATCTTTCCCTATTAAACGTTTTAATTTTCCGAAGCTCTCTGGAGAAATCGCAAAATAGGGTATTGGTTTTGCATCACTTTCTCTAAAATTATAAGTACCGCTTGGATGAATAACACCCGGAAAAAAAGGGGTAGTTCCTAAAATACCTAAAGCACCTTCTGCTTTTAAAAAGGCAAAAAAGGCATCATCCTTTCTCACCATATTATCGAAAATAAAATCCAAATTTCCAATTAAATCCATATCTCCAGCATTATGGCTTAAAGGGTTATTTGGTGCAGGTACAATTGATTTTTCAGCTTCTTCAAGTTGATCTTTAGTAAATCGTGTGGAAAGTGGCTCGAATAACATATTTTGTTCTGGAGCAGCTCCTATGAGTATGGTTTTTCCTTGTAATTTTCCACTCCATTGTTTTCTAACTTTTTCTAAATCGGCATGACTTTCAATCCAAATTAAATCCCCTATTTGCACTCCATTTGAACTTTCTGTCCACGCATACGGATAGGCTTGTATTTTCATATAGGCAGGTTCTGTCATTTCTAAATTAAATGATTTTACTTCCCACCCCATACAATCATCACAATAATTTTCGAAATACGCTTTATCCACGCCCCATTTTTCCATGGTTTTCTTCGCCCATTCTGCTGCCGTATAATATTGATTTGTTCCTGCTAATCGGGGGCCATAGACATCGGATAGGTCAGAGATTAGACTCATTACTTGTGATTTCTGAAAGCCTTCAGTATTAATTTTAGCAAGCGCTTGAGATTTTGTTTGGCTGATTGCAGAGAATCCTATAAAAAGGAATACTGCAATAGTAATTTTAGAAAAGATTTTCATAATGAGAATAATTGTTAATTTGGTTACAATGCAATGAAATTAATAAAGAATAACGAAAGTACAACACCATGTATAATTAATTGCTTAACAGTGGGTAAAGAGTATCTCGGAAATCCTAGCGGATTTCCTAACTGCAATGCTTTTTTTTTATCTTAGTTGCTTACACAACTAACCATACACAAACCGATGATGTCGAATTATTCATTGATTTTTATTGTTTTTAAAAGTATTCATCGGTCGCTGCGCTCCAACTCGCACACTGCTTTCGGAGATGTCATACATAGCGCGGCGTTAGCCATCATTTGAAAAAAAACATTACGATGAAAATTAAACTGACTTTTTCACTCTTAATTATTTTCCAATTCGGATTTTCTCAACAGTATGACACGGTTGTGATAGAAGATGAAAATATAGATAAAAACAACGAAATTTATAAAACTGGAAACGTATTCGTTTACGATTACGAGATAATCCAAGATGGAGAACGATGCAAGCTTAAGAAAAACAACGGAATGTTTGCAAGAAGCGAATTTGAACTCGTGCCAATCGGAACTGATAGCATTGAAGTTGATAAAATCCATCTTATAGTTCTGCCAGTCGAAGGTGCCGACAGAACCAATGGCAATCAAACTCAAATATCTTATTTACAAGACCCAATTTATGCTTCACTAAACTCAACTGGGGCGGTAGAGAATGAAAACAACGTTTGGATACATCCGATAAGAAAAGGCTTTTTTAATTCATTAGAGACTGCACCATTTCCGTTTATAAAAAAACCTTTGACAATTGGGGCGGAATGGACTGACCAAATGAAAATCGGACAAGGTTGGGGAAATGAAATGTGGGGACAATGGGAAGGTTCATTAATTCTGAGTTACAATTACAAAATAATTGGAAAGGAGACGTTGAAAACAGAACTTGGCGAAATTGAATGTTTGGTAATTGAGAGTACTGCAAAATCAAATTTAGTAACAACCAGATTAAAAAGTTATTTTTCGGAAAGATTGGGTTTTGTTCGATTAGAGTACGAACTGATGAATGATATAAAAGTGAATATGTGGCTGATTGATACCAAAACTGGAAAAGAATTTAATGATACGAGAACATTTTTTCAAACAAAAGAATACATTAAACAGTAGAAAAAAAGGTTTGTAACAAAGGCTCCTATGAATTAATTGCGGCAGAAATTCACTCACAATTATTATCTTAGAGCCACAACGCAACACATCGGCAGCTAAAGGTAATTTGGTCCAACTCCTGGAATTCCCTATACTTATTAAAGGGTAGCCTTGCAATACCTTAGACATCTTGTCCAGAACTATGCCATGATTTAAATTGTATAACCATTTTATCGTATCTTCATTCTCATTGCTGAACGACGTTTAGCCCTAAAATTAGCAACAAGCTAAAAAAACACCTATTAACATTAGATGAAAAAGATTATCAAGGCATTTTTCAAAGAGATAGTTCCTATTATAGTTGGTATTTTAGTCGCATTGTATATCAACAATTGGAATGAAGATAGAAAAGACAAAAATTATATTAATCGAATATCAACATCCATTCAAAACGAATTAACCGAATCCCATGATGATATAAATATAAAATTAGTTAAGCAAAATACGTTAATTGACTCTCTTAAATTTTATTCAAAAGACAATCAAATATCATTAGATAAGATAATAAAAAAAGCAGATGGAATTTATATCCCGAAAATAAGAATTAACTCTTGGAAAGCCATTTCTAATTCAAAAATTGAATTAATGGATTATCAGAAAGTTTCTACTTTGGCAGATATCGAGGAGCAAAAGGATCTTTTGCAAATGAAAGCGGAAAAGTTAATAGACTTTATATATTCAAATTATAAAGAAACGGGAAAAGAGAAAAAGGAATTTATGATAATAATGATGTCTGAGGTTATAAGTACTGAAAAATCTTTGCAAGAGGATATTAGGAAAATTATTAAAGAATAAAGCCCAGTTTGGATATTAAAAAATGTCTCAAGGTTAAATACTATTATTTAAAAGTTCAGAAAACAACTAGAACGTAAAAGCCAGTCGACATCACCACCAAACTGCTTTACTTTTTATTCACAAAAAAAGTGTACTCAAATTTAAAAGTTAATAAAAGTCATACTAAATTGTATTTTTAAGTACCCCAAACACTGACTACTTACTTTAAAAATTTTATTTTTATAGGACACATCCAACCATAGTACTTATACATGAAAAAAATTCTCTCTCTTGGCCTTGTTATTCTATGCAGTAACTTACTAATTATCGCCCAGGATACAAGCCCAGTAATCAAAAGCATTATCAACGAGGCCAATGAAAACTCACAGTTAGAAAACCTAGCACATGAATTAATGGACGGAATTGGCCCGCGCCTTGTAGGAACTCCGCAAATGAAAAATGCACATGATTGGGCAGTCAACAAATACAAAAGTTGGGGCATAGATGCCGAAAATGAAGAATGGGGAGAATGGCGAGGATGGGAACGCGGTATTACCCACATAGATATGGTGTATCCAAGAGTCCAAAGTCTTAAAGGAACCCAATTGGCATGGAACCCCAGCACAAAAGGAAAGGGAGTAACAGCAGAACTGGTAGTTTTGCCCATGGTAAAAGATTCAATGGAATTTGCAAAGTGGTTGCCCTCTGTAAAAGGAAAGTTGGTCATGATATCCATGCTACAACCCACTGGAAGACCAGATTATAATTGGAAGGAATTTGCCACAGAAGAGTCATTTTCAAAAATGAAAGAAAACCGTGAAAAACAAACGAAAGAGTGGAACGATAATATGAAACTGACTGGCTATGGGAGAAGAACTCTTGCCCCTGCTTTGGAAGAAGCTGGTGCGGCAGGGATTGTAGCTTCTTATTGGTCCCGTGGTTTTGGGGTAAACAAGATTTTTGCCGCTTACACAAAAAAAATACCGACGGTAGATTTAGAACTAGAAGATTATGGAATGTTGTATAGGTTGGTAGAATCTGGCAAAAAACCAAAAATAAATATTGTCGCTGAATCCAAAGAGCATGGGACCGTTCCCACTTTTAATACGATAGCCCAAATAAAAGGGACTGAAAAACCTAATGAATATGTTATCCTCTCTGCACATTTTGATTCATGGGACGGTGGCACAGGGGCGACAGATAATGGCACAGGCACCTTAGTTATGATGGAAGCCATGCGCATTCTAAAAAAATTCTATCCCAATCCCAAAAGAACAATTTTAGTAGGCCACTGGGGAAGTGAGGAGCAGGGACTTAATGGATCAAGAGCTTTTGTGGAAGACCATCCAGAAATAGTTGAGGGCGTTCAGGCCCTATTTAATCAAGATAATGGGACTGGTCGTGTGGTCCGTATGTCCGGTGGTGGATTTTTAAATGCATATGACTATTTAAGCAAATGGCTCTACGCTGTTCCAAAAGAGATAACTTCTGAAATTGAAACTACTTTTCCAGGCACTCCGGCCCGAGGGGGGTCCGATTATGCTTCTTTTCAAGCAGCTGGTGCTCCTGCTTTTAGTTTAAGCTCCCTAAATTGGAGCTACTGGAACTATACATGGCACACAAACAGGGACACTTATGACAAAATTATTTTTGATGATGTAAACAACAATGTAATTCTTACGGCAATTCTTGCCTACATGGCCAGTGAGGACACAGAAAAAACATCTAGGAAAAAGGCTATCTTACCTATTAGCAACAGGACAGGTAAGCAACTAGAGTGGCCAGAACCACGCTCTCCGGAACGAAAAGGTGGGTTGGATGACCAATAGAATTTGTTACAGTTGATTATTCCTCTTCCAAAGAATCTTCTTCGTCCGTTTCAGAAAAATCATTGAGACCCTGTGCTATCAATAAGTTGTACCATTGTATAATTTTTTTGATATCACTGGCATAAACACGGTCCTCATCATAGTTGGGAAGTACTTCAAAGAAATATTCTTCCAATTTTATTTTTTCCTCTTTATGTCCTATCGAGGTTTTGCCTCCGTTTTCTTTGTCTTTTATTTTTTGAAAAACTTCTCTAAGTGGTAATTCTTCATCTAAGGTATAAATGGCAATTTCTGACAATACACTTACATTGTTGCTTAGACTTACCGAAATTCTTTTTCCATCCAACAAGGATTCCGCAACAAAACCACTACGCGTCTGTGTCACCAATTTAAAAAGTCCTGGTCTACCACCAATGGATAAAATCTTGTCTAAGCTCATTTTTTAAAAATTTTCGACAAATATTAAACATTTACTTTAATTATTAAATGCTTTTACCTTGCTTTTTTTGCATCGGGAAAACGCATCCTGTAATCTACCTTAATTTTGCCTTTGGAAATACTTGAAAGTCTGCCTCTTAAAAGTCGTTTTTTAAGGGATGATAGTTTGTCGGTAAACAAAACTCCCTCAATATGATCATATTCATGTTGAATGACCCTTGCTAAGAGCCCATCAAAGGTCTCTGTATGCTCCTTAAAGTTTTCATCCATATAGGAAATGGTAATGGTATCCTTTCTGGAAACATCCTCCCTAACATCAGGAATACTTAAACAACCCTCATTAAAATCCCAGTTCTTTCCTGTTTCTTCAACCATATGGGCATTAATAAATGTCTTTTTAAAGCCTGCAAGTGCTTTTTGCTCTTCCTTGGACAACTCCTCATCTTCTGCAAAAGGAGAGGTATCCACTAAAAAAATACGAATGGCACGACCTACCTGTGGTGCGGCCAAACCTACACCAGAGGCATTATACATGGTCTCCCACATATTCTCCAACAATGTATCCAATTCTGGGTAATCCTTATCTATATCTTTTCCTACCTTTCGTAAAACAGCATCTCCGTAGGCTATAATGGGTAATATCATCTATATTAATCTTTAAATCTTGTTCTGGTTACCATTCCTGTATTAAGCCAATTTCCAATGTCAAAATACAAAAATGTAAGTTTAAATAATTTTTTTCCGTTTTGCACCTCTGTCCTTTTACTTTTTGGATTATCATAAATTACAACATGCTGGTTTGCATCCAAGCCATCAATTTTATTTAACCCAAAAGAAACTTTGTTCTTATACGGAAGTTGGTGAAATTCTCTAATAATTTTTTCCGTTGCTCCCCTTCTATCGCATATGGTAAAAAAGAAATTGTCAAAGTTCATATTATTTTTTAATCTTTTCACCCTTCTTTCCCATTTTTCTATAGCTTCTTCTTTGTTTTCATAATGCTGAAAGTGAATTTCAACATCATCCAACATTCCAATTGGGTATACTTCCTTTACGTTTATCTCATACTTGGACTTCTCTATAAATTGTAATTCTTGGTTTAAATAGTGCTCAAAGTTCTTCAATAACTTTATATAGCATGGTCCACACAAAAATAAACCCACAAAAGGGGTGCTATAAGGTAAATCCAACCACTTATATAACTGACCTCCCCAACAATTTTTGCTAACAATTACAAAATCCCTGTTTCCTAATTGTTTCACGTCCCTTTTGGAAAAATAGTTCTCAAAATATTGCCTAACCTTTCTTTTAATAAGTATTTCAGCTCCTCTCAAATGATTAAGATTTGGTTTTTTCTAAATAGGACTGTAGAATAATTGTTGCGCTTATCTCATCAACCAAAGCTTTATTTCTTCTCTGGTTCTTCTTTAGACCACTGTCCAACATAGTTTGAAAAGCCATTTTAGAGGTAAACCGCTCATCTTGGCGTTCAATTGGAATTTCAGGAAAAGTTTTTTGTAATTTATCCAAAAAAGGCACAATCAAGATTTCCGATTCTGATGGAGTATTGTTCATTTGTTTTGGTTCCCCAACAACAAACCTTTCCACTGATTCATTATCTATATATTTCTTTAAAAAAACAAAAAGTTCTTTTGTGGCAACAGTAGTCAAACCAGAAGCTATAATCTGCATTTCATCCGTAACCGCAATCCCGGTACGTACTTTTCCATAATCCAATGCTAAAATCCTCGCCAATTCTACTTTTTGGCAAAAATAAAACATAATATGTTATAAGTATAAAATAGGAAGGTTAATTACTTGCTACCTCTTATCTTTGCTAAAATTTTCTAAAAAAATGACCGAACTACAACAACTTATTGAGAATGCATGGGACAACCGTGAGCTTTTAAAAGAAACTAAAACGCAAGATGCCATACGTGAGGTAATAAATTTATTGGACAATGGAAAATTGCGATGCGCCGAACCAACATCAGATGGTTGGCAAATAAACGAATGGGTCAAAAAAGGTGTGGTCATGTATTTTCCCATTCAAAAAATGGAAACTTTGGAAGCTGGTATTTTTGAGTACCATGATAAAATTCCATTAAAAAAAGGATATAAAGAAAAAGGGATTCGAGTAGTTCCAAGTGCAGTGGCACGCCATGGTGCTTATATCTCTCGTGGAACCATTCTAATGCCAAGCTATGTTAATATTGGTGCCTATGTAGATGAAGGCACTATGGTAGATACTTGGGCAACCGTGGGAAGTTGTGCACAAATAGGTAAAAATGTGCACCTAAGTGGTGGCGTAGGCATTGGAGGTGTCTTGGAACCCTTACAGGCTGCACCCGTAATTATTGAGGACAATGCATTTATAGGTTCCCGAAGTATAGTTGTAGAAGGGGTTCGCGTAGAAAAAGAAGCCGTTCTAGGTGCCAACGTAGTTTTAACAGCCTCTACAAAAATTATAGATGTAACTGGTGATGAACCCATTACAATAAAAGGTAGGGTTCCTACCCGTTCAGTTGTTATACCAGGGAGTTACACAAAAGAGTTTAAGGCGGGGAGTTTTCAAGTATCCTGTGCTTTGATTATTGGACAAAGAAAGGAGAGTACCAACAAAAAAACTTCCTTGAACAATGCTCTTAGAGAGTATGATGTGGCAGTATAAAATGTAGGAAAATTATTCATAATGCAATTTTTTATTTCTTTTTTTGTTATATAATAAAAATAAAGAGAAGGCGCAACCAATTTAAGTCCTTTACATCTCTTTATTATATTAGACAATAATTTTAATATGCCAAATCCAAAAATAACCACCTTAATAATAACCTACAATGAAATGGATTATATACAAAAATGTATAGATTCCATTGATTTTACAGATGAAATAATTGTAGTGGATTCTTATAGTACAGATGGTACATATGAGTATCTACTTCATCATCCCAAGGTTAAGGTAATTCAAAATCCTTTTGAAAACTTTACATCTCAAAAATCATTTGCGCTAAAACAAGCTAAAAATGATTGGGTATTGTTTTTGGATGCTGATGAAGTAGTTCCTGAAAAATTAAAGCTTGAAATAAAAAGCACCATTGAAAATACGGATTGTGCTGCCTTTTGGTTCTATAGAAAATTTATGTTCCAAAACAAACCTTTAAATTATAGTGGGTGGCAAACTGATAAAAATTATCGCTTGTTCAGAAAAAGTAAAGCAAAATTTTCTGATAAAAAAATAGTGCACGAAACTTTGGTAGTTGATGGTAAATCTGGCATTCTTAATGAAAAGCTTATCCACTACTGCTATAAAAATTATGAAGATTACAAGTCCAAAATGCTTAAGTATGGTAGATTAAAAGCTAAAGAGGATTTTTACAAAGAGAATTACTTCAATTATCTTGTTTATATTTTAAAGCCAGCTTGGAAATTTTTTAACCATTACATTTTACGTCTAGGAATTTTAGATGGTAAAAAAGGTTTGATTATTTGTTACTTGAATGCCCTGGGGGTTTTGGAAAGATATAAAGAATTAAAACGATTAGAAAAGAAAAATGAGCTTGCCTATCACTTGGTAATGCCATAGTACGTCCAAACACTTTTCTCCTTTTTTGTGGCCTTTCTTATGGCAACATTCTTTGCTATGGATTCTGGTGTTTTATAACCTCTCTTATGGTCTAAATGTACGCAAACTGCACTGTAGCGCAATTGTTTGGACTTTATTCCAAAATTAAAAAGTCGCTCACCCAATTCACGATCTTGCCCACCGTATTGCATACGCTCATCAAATCCATTAACATTCAAAATGTCCTTTTTCCAACCAGAAGAGTTATGACCGTTCCAACTGGCATTTGTAGGGGTAACAGTATTAAAAAATTTAGATATAAACCCTTTTGCCGTAAGCTTGTTGTTTTTAAAAGTCTTGGGAAGACCTTCTTGCTTTAGCCAATTAATATTAAAACAATCTTGCTGTTGAATATTTTCTTTGGTAATGGCCTTAGAGATATTCATAGGCAACATATAATATCCTCCAGAAATAAAATAACCGATTTCCTTATTAATGTAATGTACTTGCACAAAATCTTCACGCGGAATACAATCACCATCCGTCATAATAATATACTCTGCACTGCAAGCTTTTACAGCTTTGTTAAGTATCCTTGATTTTTGAAAACCATCATCTTCTTGCCAAACATGGACCATAGTATATTGCACCTCTGGTTTCATTCTATCCAGAAGCTCTTTTGTCTTGGGACCCGAACCATCATCCGCAATAACAACTTCAAAATTCTTAAAAGTCTGGCAATCAAAGCCCCATAATACCTTCTCTAACCACTCCTCAGAGTTATAGGTACTTATAATTACAGATATTTTTGGAATGTCAGTCATATTTTTATTGTGGGCAAAAATATAAAAGTCTAGCAGTATATTTTTAATTTTGCTCTTTTAATGTTCAAATCCTTAATCTAATACCATAATTTAAAGAAAAACAATAGTTTATGAAAGTTAAAGAAATTCCTGTTTCCCTTTTTCATACTTGTAAACTTTTGATGATACCATCTAAAAAAATAAAGTCCCCGAAAAGTGAAAAAATACCTGTTATCATATCTTTGACTTCAATTCCATCGAGAATTCCTATTGTTCATATTACAATTAGAAGTTTATTATTTCAATCCGTAACCCCTGATAAAATTATTTTATGGTTACACAAAGATTTAAAACAACAACTTCCTAAAAAATTAAAGAATTTAGAAGGAGATATTTTTGAAATTCGTTTTTCCGAACTTACCTGTTCGCATAGAAAATTAATACATCCGCTTGAATTTTTTCCGTCCAATATTATCATCACCTGTGATGATGATATGATTTATAGTTCTAATTGGTTAAAACGATTATATAAAGAGCATAAAAAATTTCCTAAAGATATTATCGCCAACCAAACACGGTATATTAATTATAACCTTAAAGGTGAGTTACTACCTTATAAAAAATGGACCAAAGAAGAAGGCATGGAATTTAATCAACAGGCGGTATTGCCCATTGGGGCTGGGGGCGTTCTATATCCTTCCAAATCACTTTCTGATATGGCAACCGATCAAAATTTATTTCTTAAACTAACCCCTAAAGCAGATGATCTTTGGTTTAAGGCCATGTCACTTTTAAAAGGAACTTGTAGTAGAGCATCTAAACAAAGTCAAAAAAAACCTATTCCCATTTTAGGCTCCCAAATAGAATCTCTTAAAAAAAATAATGTGGATAACGATAAAAACCGGATACAATGGTTGGCCGTATCAGAACATTTTAAGTTAAATCTTCATAAATAAAACCATGACAGAAGAAATAAACAAGTCTATAGAAGTTTTAAAAAAGGGTGGACTCATTCTCTACCCTACAGATACTGTATGGGGTATTGGTTGTGATGCTACAAATGAAGAGGCTGTGAAAAAAATTTATGCTCTAAAAAAAAGAGTGGACACCAAAACCATGATATGTTTGGTTGCCAACGATTTTATGCTGGAAAGACATATTAAAAAAGTTCCAGATGTGGCCTATGATATCATTGACCTATCAGAAAAACCAACTACAATTGTCTATGACAATCCACAAGGTGTAGCTAAAAACTTAATTGCGAGTGATAATACATTGGCAATTAGAGTAGCAACCGACAAATTTTGTCAGTACTTAATCAACAATTTCAAAAAACCACTAGTATCCACCTCTGCCAACCTTACAGGCAATCCAACCCCCACAAGCTTCAAAGAAATAGATCAAGCAATTTTAAAAGGTGTGGACTATATAGTAAATTTGCATCAAGATAAAAAAATGGCGAATCCTTCTTCCATTATTAAACTGTCCAATAGTGGTATTGTAAAGGTAATTCGCAAATGAAAGATGCCTAAAAATTACAAAGAAGCCTTAAAAAACCCCATTTTCAATATCATAGGAGAAGCTGCAAAAGAACTTTCACTAGATAGCTATGCCATTGGTGGGTTTGTTCGCGATTTTTTCCTTGAAAGAGGTACCCCAAAAGATATTGACATTGTAGCCATTGGCAGTGGTATTGAACTGGCCAAAAAAGTAGCCGAAAAACTTCCCAATCAGCCAAAAGTATCCATTTTCAAGAATTTTGGTACTGCCATGCTTCGTTACAATGACATCGAAATTGAATTTGTTGGCGCCAGAAAGGAAAGCTATAATAGGGATAGTAGAAAACCTATTGTTGAAAATGGTTCCTTGGAAGATGACCAGAAAAGAAGGGATTTTACAATAAATGCATTGGCTTTATCATTGAATGAAAAAGACTTTGGCGACCTATTGGATCCTTTCGGTGGAATAAATGACTTAAATAAAAAGCTGATTCAAACTCCTTTGGAACCGGGGATCACTTATTCCGATGACCCTCTTAGAATGATGCGTGCCATCCGTTTTGCAACACAATTGAATTTTGCAATTCAAATCGATTCTCTAAAAGCAATTTCAGAAAACAAGGAGCGCATCAATATTGTCTCTAATGAGCGAATTATTGATGAGCTAAATAAAATTATTCTTTGTAAAAAACCTTCTATTGGGTTAAAATTAATGCATGAAACTGGGCTTTTACATTATATATTGCCAGAATTAACAGCGCTACAAGGTATAGAGGAAGTTGAAGGTCAAAAGCACAAAGACAATTTTTGGCACACTCTAGAAGTAGTTGATAATATCTCTGAACATACCGATAATCTTTGGTTGCGATGGGCTGCATTGTTGCATGATATTGGCAAAGCCCCCACAAAACGTTTTGATAAAAAAATTGGGTGGACATTCCATGCTCATGAATTTGTAGGCTCTAAAATGGTCTATAAATTATTCAAAAGATTAAGACTACCTTTAAATGAACATATGAAGTATGTTCAAAAAATGGTCTTAATGAGTTCTAGACCAGTAGTACTTTCACAAGAGCATGTTACTGATTCTGCTGTACGTAGACTTGTTTTTGATGCAGGTGATTTCGTCGACGACCTTATGACTTTATGCGAGGCGGATATCACTACAAAAAATCCAAAGAAGCAAAAGAAATACAAGAACAACTTTAAACTTGTCCGTCAAAAAATAGTGGAAGTAGAAGAACGAGATCATATTCGAAACTTTCAACCACCCATTACAGGAGAAGAGATAATGAAAACTTTTAATTTAAAACCATCTAAAGAAATTGGTTTGTTAAAAGAGGCTATTAAAGAAGCTATTCTGGAAGGTGAAATTCCCAATGAATACGAAGCTTCCAAAGCTTTTATGATTAGAAAAGCTAAGAGTTTAGGTTTGGAATAATTCAGCAAAAATCTCATTCACAATACTTTTTTAAAGTCAATTTCAATGAAATTGATTTTCCTAATTGGGTAATCTACAATTTTTAACCATTCGTCTATACTTATCCCTACCCTAACCCCATTTACTCTAATCTGAGGTTAATGATGTCTTACTTTCGGAAGAAATTAATTTAGGTTTTCCTTTTTTAAGGTAAATCACAACAACATCATTATGTATAAATGTTCCCCCACTTCATTTTTTGCATATGCAAAAAACGCTATTTTTTCTTTAATAATCTTCTGCCTACTATTGGCATCAACTCAAATTCAAGCGCAATTTGACACAGAGTATTATCTACCACCTTTGTGGAGCACAGATGCTGGACCTACTAGTACCAATAGCCCTAGTGAATTAATTATTTCAACCTCATATCCCTCAAGTAATGTTACCATACAAACATCAGATGGGGTAACCTTAAACACAACAATTACTGTCAGCCAAGGGGTACCTTTTAGTTTTTCTCTGTCCACAGTTCTTGGAATGACAAGAACCATTAATGCAGCCGAAATTAATAAAGGACTAATCATAACATCAACGGAACCAATACAAGTAGTTCATATCAATAATTCTTCTAATAATAAAACATATACCACACTAAAAGGCACAACTGCTTTGGGTACAGACTTCTATGCTGCTTCCCAAACCAAAGTGATTGCAGACCAATATGGCGCGGACGATGTTCATTTCATTTCTGTAATGGCCATGGAAGACAATACGGCCATTACTATTCAAATGCCAGATTTTAAAGTATTAGAAGGTACCGGAAACACTGTCAATATCACTTTAAATCAATATGAAACCTATTTGGTAAAAACGGCATTTGGCACAAATATTACTAATAATATTACAGGAGCACACATTACATCAGACAAAGATATTGCAGTTGTCAGTGGAGGACAACATCTTAGACAAACCATTGGAGGTGCAGCAGACGGTGGAGTGGACCAATTAGTGCCTATTGAAGCTGCAGACACAGAATATATCCTTTCTAGAGGTGATACTTCTCCTGATTATGCAATTATAGTTGCCACTCAAAGTAATACTCAAATTTTCATTGATGGCAATGTAACACCAGTTGCTACTCTTACAAATCCAGGAGATTACCATGAATATGATTTACCAGGAACACTAGGCTCTCCACACTATATTGAAGGAGACAAACCATTTTTAGTTTTTCACGTATCTGGATTAAAGGCGAATGAACTTGGTATGTCCATTGTTCCTTCGATATTATGTAGAGGTAGTAAAACAATCGACTTTCTAAAATTTAATGGATCAGTTAATCTAGTAAATACCGTTACTGTCATGCTAGAAACTTCTGGAATTTCGGATTTTAGGTTTAACAATGAAAGTTTAACAACCATGGGGATCACTCCAACAGCAGTACCAGGTAGAAGTGATTGGTCTTCTTTTTCTATTCCTGACAATAAAATATTGAACTCTAATAGAGCTTTTTCCCCAAGTTCATATTACCATTTAGGGCTCTTAGTTGGCGAAGATTTACTTACAGGGACATTTGGGTTCTTGTCTGGTTTTTCAAAAAATGTATACACATTGGATCCAAATGTACAATTACCTACACCAGGCTATACGGTTGCCAGCACATGTGACCTCAGAGGCCAGCCAGATGTTTTTCCGGTAACACTTGAATCAACTTGTGGCACACCTACAATTACAAGTGCTACTACAAGCGAAGCTACAAGTAATGTAACTTTTACCAATACTGGTTTTGGAACCTATGATTTACAATATACCTCAGGTGCCACATCAGAATATATTACAGATATAATAACCATACAATTTAAAACTACTGAAGCAACTGTTGACCAAGCATTTGGAGAAGCTAAAATAAAAGTTGTAATACCTCCAAATGTAGACGATGATGGTGATGGTGTTCCTGATTGTGCAGATCAAGATGATGACAACGATGGAATTCTTGATACCATGGAATATGTTGGGACAAATAATCCATTTGGTGATGAAGATGGAGATAACATCATTAATTATCTTGATGTTGTAGATGATAACTTGTCAGGTGATTTAAGTATAACTGATTATACAGATTTAAATGCTGACGGCACACCAGATGTATATGATTTAGATGGAGATGGCATACCCAATCATTTGGATTTGGATTCAGATAATGACTCCATACCTGATATTGTTGAAGCACAACCCACAGATACTTACCAACCGGCGGGAGCAATAGATCCAGTGACAGGAATTAGAGCAACTGGTACAGATACCGATGGATTTAACACAGTAACAAACTCAGATTTGGATGGTCTACCAGACTTCTTGGATTTTGATAGTGATAATGACGGATATTCTGATATTATTGAAGTTGGAAACGGAAGTTTAGATTCGGATGGAGACTCCATGACCAATGAATTGGTAGGAGTAAATGGTCTATCAAATAGTATTGACAATGTTGATAATTATACTGATTCCGATGGAACCATTGATGACCCAACATTATTACCAAATATAGATGCTTTAAATGATGTAGATTATCGCGAGGAACTAGACACTGATGGAGATGGAATACCCGATTCTTCCGATTTAGATGATGACAACGATGGTATATTAGACAATTTAGAAGCCATAGGGGGAAATAACCCAACTGGGGATGCAGATGGTGATGGCATTCCAAATTTCATTGACAGTGTTAATAATGGAGGGGTTGGCGACGGCTCTACTACAGATTATACAGATACCAATGCTGATGGCATTCCAGATGTTTATGATTTTGATGCAGATGGGGTTCCTAATCATTTGGATTTAGATAGCGATAATGATGGAATTTATGATGCTATAGAAGCTGGTCATGGCCAACCCCATACAAATGGTTTGGTAGATGGTCCTGTAAACACAGATGGCATCGCAGATGCTGTACAAGCTATTGGACAAGAAACTAGTGGCTCGATAAATTATACTTTAAGTGACTCTGAAGTGACACCAGATGGAACACCCGATATATTTGAACTTGATTCGGATAATGATGGTTGTAATGATGTGATTGAAGCTGGATATACGGATACGGATGCAAATGGCATTCTTGGTGACAACCCAACAGCTGTCAATGCTAATGGAATAGTCATTTCAACAAATGTTGTAGATGGGTATACCAACCCTATAAATGCCGATAGCGGGTTAGGAAATACTGTTTATGATTTTCAACAATCGGGACAGTCACCAATTATAGCTACTGCACCAGATCAGCCTCAAAATTTAATAACCAATGGAGTTGACCCACAAACCTTTACTGTTAATGCGACAGGTACATTATTAATATATCAATGGCAAGTGGATGACCAATTGGGAGGTGGTTTTATAAATATTGATCCATTGAACACAACAGATATTTATACAAATAGTGATTCTGCTACTTTAACCTTAACGGGAATTACTTCATCAGAAAATGAATATCAATATCGAGTTATTGTTACCGACAGTACTTTTGCTTGCGGCTCTACTATATCAAGTGCTGCGACCTTAACTTTTGATGATGCAGCCACAATTACAATAGATACACCTATTGAAGGGGACGGTGTCGCCAACGCTACAGAGTCAGCAGATGTAACCATTTCTGGAACAACTACAGATGTTGAGCTTGGGCAAACCGTTACGGTAACTTTCTCTGATGGGGCAAACCCTAATGTAATCACTACTGCCACGGTTGATGCAGGAGGTACATGGACCGCTACAGATATAGACATTAGTGGTCTTGATACGGGGAACATATCTGTGAATGCAAATGTGACGGATCTTGCAGGTAATACAGCAAATAGTCTAGGGAACATCATATTAGATAATACGGCAACCATTGACATCAACACTCCTATTGAAGGGGATGCATTGGTAAATGCTGCAGAAGATGGGAATGTCTCTATATCTGGGACCACTACCGGAGTTGAAAACCTACAAACTGTGACCGTTACATTTAGTGATGGGGCAGCTACCGTTACAACCACTGCAACTGTTAACCCTGATGGCACATGGACCGCTACAGATGCGGACATCTCAGGATTGGTCAATGGACCCATTACCGTGAACGCCGATGTAACCGATGTTGCCGGAAACCCTGCAAATGAGTTGGAAAACATCTCTCTAGATAACTCTATCCCTATTATTGACATCAACACTCCTATTGAAGGGGATGCATTGGTAAATGCTGCAGAAGATGGGGATGTCTCTATATCTGGGACCACTACCGGAGTTGAAAACCTACAAACTGTGACCGTTACATTTAGTGATGGGGCAGCTACCGTTACAACCACTGCAACTGTTAACCCTGATGGCTCATGGACCGCTACAGATGTAGATATCTCAGGATTGGTCAACGGACCCATTTCCGTAAACGCCGATGTAACCGATGTTGCCGGAAACCCTGCAAATGATTTGGAAAACATCTCTCTAGATACCTTGGCAACCATTGATATCAACACTCCTATTGAAGGGGATGCATTGGTAAATGCCTCAGAAGATGGGGATGTCTCTATATCTGGTACCACAACAGGTGTCGAGGACAACCAAACGGTGACCGTTACATTTTCGGACGGTGTCGGCACAGTGACCACTACCGCAGTGGTGACAGGCAATAGCTGGACCGCTACAGATGCCGATATTTCAGCATTGGTCAATGGACCCGTTACCGTAAACGCCGATGTAACCGATGTTGCGGGCAACCCTGCAAATGATTTGGAAAACATCTCTCTAGATACCTTGGCAACCATTGATATCAACACTCCTATTGAAGGGGATGCATTGGTAAATGATGCAGAAGATGGGGATGTCTCTATATCTGGTACCACAACAGGTGTTGAGGACAACCAAACGGTGACCGTTACATTTAGTGATGGGGCAGCTACCGTTACAACCACTGCAACTGTTAACCCTGATGGCTCATGGACCGCTACAGATGCGGACATCTCAGGATTGGTCAATGGGCCCATTACCGTGAACGCCGATGTAACCGATGTTGCGGGCAACCCTGCAAATGATTTGGAAAACATCTCTCTAGATACCTTGGCAACCATTGATATCAACACTCCTATTGAAGGGGATGCATTGGTAAATGATGCAGAAGATGGGGATGTCTCTATATCTGGGACCACAACAGGTGTCGAGGACAACCAAACTGTGACCGTTACATTTAGTGATGGGGCAGCTACCGTTACAACCACTGCAACTGTTAACCCTGATGGCTCATGGACCGCTACAGATGCGGACATCTCAGGATTGGTCAATGGACCCATTACCGTGAACGCCGATGTAACCGATATTGCGGGCAACCCTGCAAATGATTTGGAAAACATCTCTCTAGATACATTGGCAACCATTGATATCAACACTCCTATTGAAGGGGATGGTGTCATCAATGCAATTGAAGCTTCTAATGTGATAATATCTGGGTCAACTATAGGGATTGAAGTTGGCCAAACTGTTTCAATAACCTTCTCTGATGGGGTAAACCCCGTAATCACAACGACCGCATTAATTGGTTCTGATGGCACTTGGAGTACTTCAGAGTTAGATATTAGCTCACTAAAATCCGGTAATATAGGTATAGATGTAATTGTTTCAGATTTAGTTGGTAATACAGTAAGTGGTCTTGAATATATAACAATGGATTCTTTAGCTACCATAACAATAGACAATGCCATTGAAATAGATAACATTGTTAATAGTTCAGAGGCTACCGATGTAACAATATCAGGAAGAACCACTGAGGTTGAAGTTGGACAAACAATTACGGTCACCCTCTCTGATGGGGTAAATCCAGATGTAACAACTACGGCAATAGTTAATCTTGATGGCACATGGATTGCTACCGATGTTAATATTACAGGATTAAATTTAGGCAGTATAGTTGTACAAGCCGTTGTGGTTGATAGTGCAGGCAATTCCACTAATGATACTCACAACATTACTCTGGATATTAATAATCCAATAATTACAAGCACAACTACCAATGACCCTACACCAATAATTATGGGTCTTGGTGAACCATTCGAAGTACTAATAATTGGAATTGATGTAAATGGTGACAGTATAGCTGATACTACTTATGATGTAGTTGTTGACAGCAATGGAAATTGGACTCTAGATACAGAAACAGCCATACCTACTAGTGGAACATTTCCAGTTCTAATTGATGGAAGTCTTATTAATATTTCGGTCACTGATATTAATAACAATATGGATAGCACAGCTATACAATTAATCATTGATACAGATGGAGATACTATAAATGATGGACAAGAACTATTGGATAATACAGACCCATTGGATGACTGTAATTCAATCAATGGATTCCCACTAGACTCAAGCGATTGTGATAATGATGGATTAACTACAATTGAGGAAATAAATTTAAATACGGATCCATTTAATGCGGATTCTGATGGTGATAGTATTAATGATGGACAAGAAATTATGGACAATACAGACCCATTAAACGGTTGCGAGTCTATTGGTGGCACACCGCCAGCGACCATCATTTGTGATACTGATGGTGATGGAATTCTAGATAATCAAGAAAATATTGATGGCACAGATCCTAATAATGATTGCGAGTCCATGGGTGGTGCTCCGCTAGGAACAAGTGATTGTGATAATGATGGATTAACTAATGATGAAGAAGCTGCAATAGGCACAGATCCCAACAATTCTGACTCCGATGGCGACACTATAATAGATGGTCAAGAAATTATCGACAACACCAACCCTCTTGACGATTGTGATTCAATTAATGGCATTCCATTATCTATAAGTGATTGCGATTCTGATGGGTTAACCAATAGCGAAGAAGAAGCGTTAGGTACCGACCCAAGAAATCCTGATACAGATGGAGATAACATTTTAGATGGTAGTGAGGTAAATGATCAAACAAACCCATTGGACAGTTGTGACTCTATTGGAGGAACACCCTTAAATGGCATAGCATGCGACATTGAAATTGAAAGTGATTTAATAGGGCCAGGCATTGGAAATGGTAGCTTTAAAATTAAGTTCATAAGTCTCTTTCCAAACAACACGGTGGAAATATATAATAGATGGGGTGTTATGGTCTACAAAGTTAATGGTTACGACAATAACGATAATGCTTTTAAAGGACTGTCCAATGCCAGGGCTACTATACAACAAAACGAAGAATTACCAGTAGGTGTATACTTCTATTTAATAAAATATTTTGATGACGATAAGGGCAAAACCAAATCTGGCTACTTATACATTAACAAATAAAATATAAACCATATATAAAAATAAATAAGATGAATAGAATAATAATAATACTTGTCTTTATAATGGCTTATGCACAGTCTATTAACGCACAACAAGATGCTCAATACACACAGTATATGTATAATACCATTTCAATAAATCCCGCCTATGCTGGCTCCCGGGGAGTGTTTAGTATTACTGCTTTACATAGGTCACAATGGATTGGCCTAGATGGAGCTCCCACTAGTCAAACATTTAGCTTTAGCACCCCTGTTTCAAAAAAAGTGGGAATTGGATTATCAATAGTAAATGACGAAATTGGTAATGGCACAAATCAAGATACCTATTTTAACGCCTCTTTTTCCTATACTGTGCCAACATCAGAGACAGGAAAATTATCCTTTGGCCTAAATGCAGGAGGCCATTTGTTAAATTTAGATTTTAACAAATTAAGAAACTTTGACCCCTCTATATCCCCAGGCACCACTAATATAGACCAAAAATTCTCACCAAATTTCGGGGGAGGTATCTATTACCGTACGAATAAGTTTTATTTGGGTCTATCTGTTCCTAGTTTCATGGAGACAGAGCATTTTGATGGCTCTGGACAGACTAGTTCTTATTTGGCTCAAGAACGCATGAATTGGTATATGATTTCTGGATATGTCTTTGAATTAAATCCTAATCTAAAATTTAAGCCTGCCTTGCTATTTAAAGCTGTAAAAGGCGCTCCATTACAAGCAGATTTATCAGCTAGTTTTCTTTTTAATGATATGTTTTCATTAGGAGCGGCTTACAGATGGGATGCTGCATTAAGTGCATTGTTAGGGTTTCAAATAACAGATCAACTTATGCTGGGACTTGCCTATGACAAGGAAACTACAGAACTGGGAAGCACCCAGTTTAATGATGGTTCTTTTGAAGCATTCTTAAGATATGAATTCCAGACAAAACGCAAAAAAATATTAACTCCAAGGTTCTTTTAAAAATATATTAAGATGAACAAATTAAAAATTTTACCCGTAATTCTAATTTCTATAAATTCTTTTCTTTGGGCTCAAGAAGGTAAACTAAAAAAAGCCAAAACCAACATAGACAATTTTGCTTTTGTTGAAGCTATTTCATCCTACAGCGAGCTTGTCAAGAAAGGATATAACTCCAAAGATATTTTCTCTAATTTAGGAAATGCACATTATTTAAATGCGAATTATAAAGAAGCGGCCAATTGGTACGGCAAACTATTAAAATTAAATACAACGGATATAGATGCAGAGTATCTGTATAGGTATGCGCAAAGCTTAAAATCAATAGAAAAGTATTCCGAGTCCGATTCTTGGATGCAAAAATTCAATAAAGCCAAGGCAGACGACACAAGAGCTTTAAAATTCAACAAAAACAAGGATTATCTGGAACAGATAAAAATTACCTCGGGAAGGTATCAAATTGAAAATTTGAAAATAAATTCCAAAGCATCAGATTTTTCACCATCTTTTTATAAGAATGATTTGTTGGTATTTTCATCTGCAAGAGATTCTGGAATTGCAAAAAAGAATATTCATGCATGGAACGACAAACCCTTTTTAAATCTTTTTAAAACTGACAAACAATCTAATGGAAATTTAAAGGAACCTGTTAAATTTTCAAAAAAAATCAACAAAAAAACACATGAATCTTCACCTACTTTTTCCAAAGATGGCAATACCATATATTTTACAAGGAACAATTCATCCAACGGTAATTTTTCCAGAGATAAAAAAGGAATAAGTAGGCTTAAAGTTTATACATCTACATATAAAAATGGAGTATGGGGCAATATAAGGGAGCTTCCTTTCAACAGTAATGATTACTCTGTGGCCCACCCTACTTTAAATTCTGATGGAACCAAACTTTACTTTGCCTCCGATATGCCAGGAAGCATAGGAGCTTCCGATATTTATGTAGTAGATATTAAAAAAAATGGCAAATTTGGAACTCCTCAAAATTTAGGTGACAAAATTAACACCGAAGGCAACGAAACATTTCCCTTTATTACCGACAGTAACATTCTTTACTTTGCCTCGAATGGACATCCTGGTTTAGGTGGCCTAGATATGTTTGCGGCAGAAATGAGCAATACAGTGGATAGTCCAGTTATAAATCTGGGTGAACCCATTAATAGTAACAAAGACGATTTCTCATTGATTATCGATGAAACATCTAAAAGCGGCTATTTTGCTTCTAACCGTAAAGGTGGAAAAGGTGATGATGATATTTACAGTTTTTTAGAACTTAAACCTATTGTTTTTAATTGCAGTAATACAATACAGGGCATTGTAAAGGATATTGAAAACGGCAACACTCTTTCCAATGCCATTATAAAATTGATAAATGACAAAAATGAAGAATTTACGGTAATCAGTAATGAATCGGGGCATTTTAAGATAGATTTAAAATGTGGCAACAAATTCAACACAGCTCATGTTTCCCTTGAGAAATATGAATACTCAACTATAAATTTCAATGTGCTTCCAAAAGAATCTCAAAAATTAATTGAAGTTCTCTTATCAAAGGTAAAAGAAGAGGCTCCTTTAAATTCTGATCTGTTTCATCTACTAAATCTAAATCCAATTTATTTTGAAACAAACAGTTCATATATTAAAAAAATAAGCTACAAAGAATTGGATAAGATTGTAACCTATTTAAAGGACAATAAGGCTATAAGAGTTGATGTGAGATCACATACGGATAGTCGTGGGAGTGATAAATATAATCTTTGGCTGTCCAATAAACGAGCCAAACAGACCATGGACTATATCATATCTAAAGGCATAGATAAGGGGAGACTTACGGGTAAAGGTTATGGAGAATCACAAATATTAAATAATTGCTCAAATTCTGTCAAATGTTCAGAAGAAGACCATCAAATAAATAGAAGGTCAGAATTTATTGTAGTTGAATAATTCCATATTCATAATAGCAAAAAAAGGGAAGACGAAAGTTTTCCCTTTTTATTTAGTTCAAATAAGGCTTTTTTCTAAATATAGTATAGTAATTTTGTCTGTGTTTTTACCCTATTTAACATGGAAAAATATTATAGAAAACTAATTATAGCCTCCCTAATTCTTGTATATCTTGTTATCGTTGCGGGAGCAGTTGTACGAATGACGGGAAGTGGTATGGGATGCCCAGATTGGCCCAAATGTTTTGGCACCTATATTCCGCCAACCGAAGTTTCCCAATTGGAATGGCATTCCAACAATGAATATAAAAAAGGACAGGTTATCATTGTTGGCGAAACCCTACAGGTAGCCATCAAAGATTTTACAACGCTATCTGAATTTAACAAAAGAAACTGGGAACCCTATACAAAGCATGACTATGCAAAATTCAATGTATGGCATACATGGATAGAATATATAAATAGGCTGCTAGGAGCTTTGGCCGGTATGGCAACTTTTATAATGGCCATATTGTCACTGTCTTATTGGAAAAAGAAAAAATTGGTGACCATTTTATCGTGGCTAGTGGTTTTTTCAATGGGATTTCAGGGATGGTTGGGTGCCACCGTGGTTTATTCGGTTTTAGAACCTATAAAAATTACTTTGCACATGCTCATGGCATTAATAATTGTAGCTATGCTTTTGTACTTAATTTACAAAACAAAAAATCCAAACAGCACTTTTGTATTTCATAAAAATTTAAGGGCATTATTTATAGGGTCATTAGTAATTACTTTAGTGCAAATTGTATTGGGAACCCAAGTGCGTCAATTTGTTGATGAACAGATAGGCTCTGTTGGTGAACATGCCAAAAATCTTTGGTTGAATAAGCCACTCGCCCAGTTTTATATTCATCGTACTTTCTCCATCACAGTGGTTGTTCTTAATCTTTACATTGCTTTTCTAATCAAAAAAAGACAACTTGGATATACAAAAATCAATTGGGTATTGGCCATACTTCTAATAGAGGTCGTTAGCGGTATATTTATGTATTATATGGATTTTCCTTTTGGCAGTCAGTCCATTCATATGGTTTTTGCCTCACTCCTTTTTGGTGTTCAATTCTATTTGGTTTTGGAGGCATCAAAATTCAATAAAACCCAAGAAACTTTGTAACTTTGTCCTCACTTAAAAATTAAGGGCATGGTTTATAAGATTAGGGTAATTCTAGATGCCGAAGATGATATCTTTAGGGATATAGAAATAGAAGAAAGTAATACTTTAGAGGATTTTCATAATGCCATTAGTCAATCTTTTGGGTTTTTGGGAGATGAAATGGCCTCATTTTATACTTGTGATGATAACTGGAACCAAGATGAGGAAATAGCTCTTTTTGATGTAAGTGAAAATGGCTCAGATGTTCGTCTTATGAGTGAAACTTTGTTGGAAGACATTCTTGGAGAACAAACACCCAAGCTCATTTATGTCTACGATTTTCTTAATATGTGGACTTTTTATGTGGAACTGGCCGATATAGTAGATAAAGAAGATGGAGGTTCTTACCCAAATACCCTGTTTAGTTTTGGAGAATTACCAGATTCACCTCCAGAGAAAAAATTTGAAGCGGATCCAGACTCCTCTTTTGACTTTAACGAAGGTTTGGAAAGCTATGATGATTTGGATTTTGATGAAAACTGGAACTAAAATAATTTACTGCCACTTTAACTTACTATAAAACATGTTAAACCTATACCCCACCCAAATTGAAAGTGTTTCCATACACCGTGTTGGAAATAAAAATAGAAATGAATCCATTTTTCTATCAGCAGAACCTTATTCTTTAAATGATGAAACTACAGGATTACTAAAAGAATATTTTTTTAGACCTTTCAGAGAAAAGGAAGAAAATTATTTTCATTTGGCCCACGAAGTGGATTTAGAGTTCAACCCTCTTTATAAGGTTGTTTCAGAGATTTTTAGTGAACCAGACTCAGTTCATTCAAATTCTAAAAAAATTGCCACCCATTTATTTGAACAGTCCAACCATCCGCACATAAAAAGTGGAGAAGTATATGTTGCCTACTTAACCGGGCTTATGTTGGATAATGTAAAAGTAGATGCTATTGGTATTTTTAAGAGCGAATTAAAGCATGATTTTCTTCAGTTTGAAGAAAAAGGTGGCAATCTAGATATGCTCGTACAACAGGGAATCAATATCAATAAACTGGATAAAGGTTGTCTTATTTTCAATACCAATAAGGAAGAAGGTTACAAAGCACTTTCCGTAGACAGTAATCGATATGACACCAAATATTGGCTAGAAAATTTCTTGGGTGTCGATGCCCTTTCAGACGATAATTTTAAGACCAAAAACTATTTAAAGTTCTGCCAAAACTTTGCAAAGGATGTGGTTTTACCTGCGGAGGACAAGCAACAGGAAGTATTGTTCATGAACCGAGCAGTGAACCATTTTGCCAAAAATGATGCCTTTGAGGAAAGTACTTTTTTAAATGAGGTAATGGAAAACCCAGAATTGATTCCTGAGTTTAAACATTACAAAGTCGAGAAAGGCCCAAAATACAGTATTGAGGATGTTTCCAATTTTGACATTGCCAACAAGGCAGTTTCCGATGCCCGTAGGAAAATCAAAAATGTCATTAATCTAGATACCAATATCCAAATTAAATTAGATTTTATAAACCCAGATTCTGCGGAGAAGTTTGTGGAAAAAGGTTGGGATGAAGAAAGGCAGATGTACTATTACTTGGTGTACTTTAATAAAGAGCAAAAAAGTTAATTAAAACTTCTTTTCAATAATCTGTTTCATACTAACATCCTCGTAATTTCTTTTTACAAAGTCCAGCGCCAAATCTAAAATTTGGCCCATGGTGGTGCATTTTTTAAAATCCAAATCCAAAGTAAGGTCATAAATCTGGCTTTTCAACAACTCTATATGTGATTCCAAAGAAATATGATCTGTTTTGCATATACTTCTTAGTTTCTTAATCCTATTCCCTGAACTTATGATTCGTTTGGCCACAATGGAGCGCTCCTCAATTTTGTATTGATCAACAGAATCTTTTTGCAATTTATTGCGGACAAGTTCCACCATTTGGTAATTTTCTTTAAAAAATTGCGGACGATACACCTTCAACTTTCCTTCAAAACACTGCTGGTCAAAATCTATGGCACGTATCTTATAGACCACATGGTCAAAATCATGGGTAGGCACTATAACATAGTTATAGGACCGCATATCTCCCAACAATCTAATCATGCAACGTTCATTGAACTTAACAAACTCTTTGGCAAGTTGGGCCTTCTCTGATTCTGAACACTTGGGAAGCATTTCCTTGATAAAGTCATCACCGGGAATTCCCGCAATATGCTCTTCAATCAAAGTATCTTTATACACCAAAAAGTTAAGGTTATATGGGGAAAGCATGTGTTCCAATTCCAACCCATATATACGAGAGGCATCTGTTTTTTTTATATAAAAATAAGTGAAGTTATCATTTAAAATGTTTCTAATTTTAATCCTAAAAGGTTTAGAGTTTCCAAATGTACAGTAGTCCACAGCATCCACATTAAGGTATTGAAATATGCTATCGCTTCCATCTGAAAGCAAAATAGAATATACCCGTTTTAAGCTTAAATCTATTTCTTGTCTTTCGTACTCAGAATAATAGACCCTTATCCATAATGTATCCTCACCTTCCGTGTCATAAACCGTAATTGAACCTGAAAAACGAAGTAAATCCTCATAAAAAATAGGGATCTCAATCTTTCTGTTATAATAGTCCAAATAAGCATCCAATCGTTTGTTAACGGGGTAGGCCGGTTTTTTTTTGGACATTAGTTTTTCCTCGATCATTATATCTATCTATTATTTATTGATGTTATCTTGTAACAAAATAGTGATTTCCTCGTCAAGTTACTATAAACAACCCAAAAACCCATCCCAATTTGGAAACGATACTCTCTGTAAATAATCTCACCAAAAAATTTGGATACCTAACAGCAGTAAAAGATTTATCCTTCACTATTGAAAAAGGTAACGTATATGGCATTTTAGGCCCTAATGGAAGTGGCAAATCTACCACATTGGGCATTGTCCTAAATGTGGTAAATGAAACAAATGGAACTTTTAGTTGGTTCAATGGGGACACAGACACACACAATGCTCTTAAAAAAGTGGGTGCTATTATTGAAAGGCCAAACTTTTACCCATACATGACTGCCGTCCAAAATTTAAAATTGGTTTGCAAAATAAAAGAGGTAAGCGAAGATAAAATTGAAGAAAAGTTAAAGTTGGTTGGGCTTCTGGAACGAAAAAACAGTAAGTTTAAAACCTATTCTTTGGGAATGAAACAACGCTTGGCCATTGCCTCTGCCCTATTGAACGACCCAGAAATATTGATATTGGATGAACCTACAAATGGTTTGGATCCACAGGGAATTCATCAAATAAGAGAAATCATAAAGAAGATTGCAAGGCAGGGAACCACTATTTTATTGGCATCGCATTTATTGGACGAGGTGGAAAAAGTATGTAGCCATGTTGTAATTCTTAGAAAAGGCGAAAAACTATATTCGGGAAGGGTGGATGATATGTTGGCAAGTCATGGTTTTTTTGAGTTAAAAACTGAAAACATGGCAGAATTGGAAACCTATCTTGAAAAGAATGACAGTTTTGGAAAGGTAACTACAGAAAATGGCCTTATAACTGCTTTTCTAACAGAAGAAATGAATCCAGCAGTTCTAAATCAAGAATTGTTCAAAAAGGGAATTATATTATCTCACATGGTTAAACGCAAGGAAAGCTTGGAAGAACAATTCTTGACCTTAACAAAAAACCAAAGCAACTAAATCTACCCCCAATTTAATGTGGGCAAATACATCAACCAAAAGTATATGATACGTTTATTACAAATAGAATTTATAAAGCTTTGGAACAATCGGGCCAGTAAAGTATTGATTATCTCCTACTTTGTTTTGCTTACATCTATAGCATTAGTAGCTGCCATAAAATTTGATATTGGTCCTGTAAAGTTTCATTTAGCAGATCAGGGTATTTTTAATTTTCCATATATATGGCATTTCAACACATTCATTACCGCATTTTTTAAGTTATTTCTTGCTATAGTAATTGTATCCATGATGGCCAATGAATACAGTAATAAGACCATAAAGCAGAATCTTATAGACGGACTGTCCAAAAAGGAGTTTGTACTCTCTAAATTTTTAACCGTCATCTCATTTGCCGTTATCTCTACGGTTTTTGTGTTTGTGGTTTCCATGATTTTGGGACTGATATATTCTGACTACAATGAAATATCAATCATTTTTTCAGACTTGGAATACCTCTTCGCCTTTTTTATTAAACTCATAGGCTTTTTCTCCTTCTGTTTGTTTTTGGGAATTTTAGTAAAAAGATCCGCCTTTGCCCTAGGTTTTTTAATCTTATGGCAAGTTTTTGAGGGTTTTGTTCGAGGAATGATTCGTTGGAAACTTTTTGATGGAGAAACCACAGATAGAATAATGGGATTTTTTCCCCTTAATTCTATGTGGAACTTAATTAAAGAACCCTTTTCAAGGTTAGGTGCCGTAAAATCTGTGGCCAACCAAATTGGTGAAGAATTTAATTTCGACTATGCCGTGCACTGGTATGAAATTTTAATTGTGTTGGTCTGGACTGCAATTTTCATCTATTTATCTTACGCATTATTAAAGAAAAGGGATTTATAGTATCTTGTGAGGTGCAACAAACCTAACATGTGTTAAAAAAAGTACTCTTTTTCCTTTTGGCCCAACTTGTTTTCTTTGCCGTCCAAGGGCAAGGAGAGGCCACCAATTGGTATTTTGGAAATGGAGCAGGCATACAGTTTAACAATGATGGCAGTGTCACTGCATTAACAGATGGTCTACTTAATACAGTTGAGGGGTGCGCCAGCATTTCGGATGCAGATGGAAACCTTTTATTTTATACGGACGGTATAACCGTGTACGACCGCACCCACGGTATTATGCAAAATGGAACAGGTTTATATGGTGATCCTTCCAGTACACAAGCTGCGATTATTGTTCCAAAACCAGAAGACCCCAACATACAATATATTTTTACCGTGGATACGGCAATTTCTAGAGAGGATATAGATAGAGGGCTTAGCTATTCCGTAATAGATTTATCCTTAAATGCGGGTAATGGCGCAGTAATACAAAAGAATATTAAACTTTTGGATGATTGTTCGGAAAAAATAACCGCCGTAGTAAAAAACTGTTTTGATCAATCCATTTGGGTAGTTACATTGGCATCAGAAAACGGGCTGCCCGACCAACCCTTTAATACATACCATGCCTTTGAAGTAAATACCACGGGAGTTCAAAAAACATCTGTAAAAACTACGTTTGAGGATTTAGAGATAAATGACCCAAGGGGTTATTTAAAATTTTCGGCAGATGGTTCCAAGCTTGTTAGTGCAAATTCAGGTTCGGGTCTTTTTATCTATGACTTTGATCCTGATACGGGTTTAATAACCAATCAAGAAACTATAACCATAAGCTCTTCCGACCAATTTGCATATGGGGTGGAGTTTTCTCCAAACCAACAATTCATATATATTTTGGCATCAAATAATCAAGCACCGGGTGAAACTAACAACCACAAAGCCTCCCTGCTTCAATATGATATAACATCTACAGACATCTCTGCCACAGAAGTAATTTTGGATATTAGAAATCTGTACAGGGGAGCATTACAATTGGGGGAAAATGGTAAAATATACAGAACAATAGCATCAGACTATTTTTCTGGCTCGCCGTATTTGGGAGTCATAAACAATCCGAACGAAAAAGGGACTGCCTCGAATTATGTGCACAATGCCATTTTTTTGGAAGGAAGAAATGGCACCCAAGGCCTACCTCCCTTTATACAATCATTTTTCGATAAAATTGATTTGGTAAAAAATACGGACGGGACAAAATCCAGTTTAATAGAAATATGTGTTAATCAACCTTTTAATCTGGAAGCGGATTTTATTCCAGGGGCAGTATACAAATGGGAAAAGGATGGAATCCCATTTACAAATTCCTCCAATACTTTTGAAATCCCAAGTGCTACGTTGGATGATACAGGTCGTTACCGATTAGAAATAATTCTACCCAACCCTGATGAATGTACAATAATAGGGGAATCCACAATCCACATAAACCCGCTTCCTCCAACGGAAACACTGTCATTGATTCAATGTGATTTGGATAGCGATACAAATGATGGACTAACTGCATTTAACCTTAACGAACTATCGTTAAATTCTGAATTCAATTATACATTTTACGAATCTATCTCCGATATGAACAGTGATTTACCCATTACTGACAATACCAACTTTTTAAATACAAATCCTTTTAATGAAACTATATACTATAGGGTATCCAATAGTGCTGGGTGTACTGATGTTGGGCAATTGGAACTAGAAGTACAATCAATAAATTTAAGTACTTCAGCACCCTATATATTTGAGACATGTGATGAGGACATAAACGATTCTGTGTTGGATGGTTTCTTTAATTTGGATGAAATAAGACCATTTGTGAATACAGTCTTGGATGTTCGTTTTTATGCATCGATAGATGATGCGAGAATTGAAGTAAACTCCCTAATGGGAACAATTAGGACCGAAAGCACTACTCTTTATGCAAGAATTGAAAATGAAGGACTGTGTGAAGATGTTGTAAAAGTGGAATTGCTAGTGAACCCTAAACCTTTTATAGATTTTGACTCTACATTTTTGTGGTGTACAGATGCTACTGCAATGGAATTGATTGCTCCATCTGGTTTTGATTCCTATAGGTGGCTAAAACAAGAGGCAGGCGTAAATAATGAAGTTAGTACAAATCAAAATGTTTTTATTGCTTCCATTGGGAATTATATTTTAGAGGTTGGATATAGTTATGATACAAGCGCTGGAACTTTGTTATGTACTTCAGAAAAAGTTTTCACAATAGCTCCTTCCAATATTGCAGTTATAGAGGATGTTGTTATAGAGGATGTATCAGACAACAATTTGGTTAAAGTATTGGTAACAGGAGATGGCCTTTATGAATACTCATTGGATGGAGAAACTTACCAAGATTCCAATCTATTTGAAAATGTTCTTCCTGGTTTTGCAACACTCTACGTAAGGGATAAAAATGGTTGTGGCATAACAGATAAAATAATTTCTGTGGTTGGTTATCCCAAATTTTTTACGCCAAATAATGATGGTGTAAACGACTTTTGGCAAGTAAAAGGAATAAATGGGCAATTTCAAAATGGAAGTCTCATTTCTGTCTACGATAGGTACGGGAAAATTTTGGCTCAAATAAGCCCAACAGATAAGGGATGGGATGGCTCATACAATGGAAAAGCACTCCCTTCAACCAATTATTGGTTTAAGGTTATTTTGGAAGATGGAAGAGTCTTTCAAGGGCCTTTTGCTTTAAAGAGATAAATGCTCCTTTTTTAAATTTAACAGCCATTTTAATCAATTCACCTCCTCTATTATTAAAGAAAAGGGATTTATAGTATCTTGTAATGTTTGATTGTCTTTCCAATGCAAAAAAAACTGCTATATCTCTTTTTAACCCTTATCTGTTCCTTAGGTTATGGACAAGAATGCCCATCTCTTATAAGCCCTCCAAATGGGTCCTTACAAGTTCCTGTATTTAACAATATTTCTTGGGAGCCAGTAGCTGGGGTCACCGGTTATATTATCTCATTGGGAACTACCCCAGGGGGCACGGAAATTGTCAATGAGCAATCTGTAGGAAGCACAAATTCATATCAACCACCTTTGGGGTTACCGGAGAATACCGAAATCTTTGTTACCATTACCCTATTCTTTTTTGACCAACCCGATATTGTATGTCCCAGCCAAAGTTTTATAACGGAAACCATTGACCAAGCTCCCCTCTGTACCAGTTTAAGCAATCCTATAAATGGCTCTGTAAATATAAATCCTTCCACTAATTTAACATGGGATTATGCATATAGCGCACAGGGATATAGAATTACTTTGGGAACAACACCAGCTGGTGGAGACATATTAAACGACTTTGATGTAGGAAATGTTTTATCTTATAATCCACCAACCGACTTACCTCCTAATACTCAAATTTATGTTGAAATAACACCCTATAATAGTATTGGAGCGACCAGTTGTTCCGCGGCAAGTTTCGCAACTAGTACTGAGGCTATTTTACCGAATTGTGCCACAATGATCTCTCCTTTAAATGGTGCCATAAATGTTCCATTAACACCATTTCTGGAATGGACAGAGATTCCCGGAGCAATAGGATACCATGTATCCATTGGTTCATCTCCCTTTATATCTGATGTTTTGGACAATGTTACTTTTTCCGCCAATTCTACTTTTGTGTTAAACTTTGAACCCAATCGTACTTTTTTTATCACCATAGTACCATTTAATTCAGCTGGTGAAGCTATTGGTTGTAGTCAAGAATCATTTTCCACCGTATTGGGATGTGGTCCCTATTATGATGCCGCTACTGGTGAGCTTATCACTAGAAATCCAGAAATAAATTTTCCCGATACAATTTCATTTTGTCAAAGTGAAACCCCATTTGTAATTTACTCACCTGATACGGCAGATGGATATAGGTGGTACAAATTGGATGATTTTGGAAATGAAACCCTAATTTCTGAAAACAAGGAAGTATCCCTCACAGAAAAGGGACAGTATCGTTATGAGGCTTATAACGTAATTTCTCAGTCAGCTAATACTATTGAGTGCCCAAGCTCTAAAGAATTCTCAGTTATTTCTTCAGAAATTGCAACCATAACATCCATGAATATTACTGGACCATCCAACAATTTTACAATAACAGTAGAGACAACTGGGAGTGGGGATTATGAGTATGCGTTGAATAATATAAACGGGCCCTATCAAGATAGTAATGTTTTTGGCCCCGTACCCTTAGATTCTAATTATACAGTTTATGTACGGGATAAAAATGGGTGTGGCATTGCCGAGAAAAATATTGAACAAGATTTAACTTTGGAAGGTTTTCCAAAGTTCTTTTCTCCCAACGGAGATGGTATTAATGATTTTTGGCAATATATCGCTCCTCCAATTACCAATGAACTTACCATTGATACTATTTATATTTTTGATCGGTTTGGTAATTTTTTAGTCGAAATTGATACCGAATCACAAGGGTGGGATGGTATGCACAAAGGAAAGGCTCTTCCTGCTTCAAGTTATTGGTTTAAGGTTGTTTTGGAAGATGGAAAACCATTGCAGGGACCTTTTGCTTTAAAAAGATAATATCCATTGTTTTGTATTGAACAAACTTGAACATTATTTCTTACTTGGAATTAGGTAGTCATTTATTATATTTATTGGTCATTATACTATTGATTTTCAATACATTGATACTCATGAAAATAAAAACTATTATATCAGCCTTTAGTTTTATCATCTGTTTTACAGGATGTAGCGATCGTTTTTTAAGTGCTCAAGACAATCCTGTGAACACCTCCCAAATAAGCCTTGCTGATACCAAAAAAGCTTTCTCCGAGCTGCCATTTAAGACAGGTATTAATGATTTTAAATTGAACGCCCCAAATAATAAAACATGGGAGTTTAGGGTTATTGTTCCAGAAATTATGGAAAATGAAATGGTACCACTATTTGTTAATCTTCATTGGAGTGCAAGTGCCAAGGACCCCAACATTCATAAATTGACAGATTGTTATATTGAACCTGCTTTGGAAAATACCAATGCATACATTTTAAGTCCAAACTCTCAAGGTCTGTTATGGTATAATCCGGCAAATGAAACCCAAGTGGTCAATTTGGTGAATTTTGCATTGGAAAATTTAAATATAGAACCTGAGAAAGTAGTAATTCTTGGCTATAGTGATGGTGGTAACGGAAGTTGGTTTTTTTCTGAAACACACCCCGAGCTTTTTTCTGCAAGTATTCCCATGGCCAGTGCGTATTCCCCTACCTATAACAGCAACGGAGAAATTCAAAAAATTGACATGCCCCTATATGTTATACACGGTGAGAATGATGAACTTTTCCCCTTAATCAACACCAAAGTATTGGTAGAGCAATCTATAAATGCCGGGAACCAAATAGAGTTTGTAATTGCACCTGGATTAAGTCATTTTGTGGCCTGTGATTATTTGCCCTATCTCCAAGATGCTGTTGAATGGGTAAAAACTTCTGTTTGGTAATGAAATAGTATTACACAATAGTCATCTATATTCTTTACAATCTTTTTTTATACCATTTGTCCCATGTATTATTATAAAAGACAGATTTATAGTATCTTACCTTGTTAGTTTTTTAAATGAGAAAAAGAGCACTCTATTTTTTATTGTCAATAATAGGATATATATCCTACGGACAAACATGCCCTTCGCTAACTTATCCACCAAATGGTTCAACGGACATACCCGTGGATGCCACCCTTTCTTGGCCGGCAGTAAATGGAATTTCTGGACTTGTAATTTCTTTGGGAACTACTCCAGATGGTATTGACATACTTAATAGAAGAACCTCCGGTCCAATTAATTCCTATAAACCAGAAGTTGGACTACCAGAAAATACCCTGATATATGTAAGTATAATTTTGTTTGTACCTAATGAACCTCCCATTATTTGCGATTCTCAAAGTTTTTATACTGGCGATGTTACAACACCACCCCCTTGCACCCAACTTAATGAACCTGTCGACAATCAAACTACAGTAGATGTAGGTACAAAAATAGAATGGGACTATGCCTCTACTGCTACGGGCTACAGACTATCCATAGGGACAACTCCAAGTGGCACAGAAATACTAAACAACCAAGATGTTGGCAATGTTTTATCATATGGCCCTCCTTCTAATCTACCATTGGATACAACAATATATGTACAGATTGTTCCTTATAATGAAAATGGGGATACTGGCCCGTGTATCGAAGAAAGTTTTACCACAGGTGTAGTGGCTGCCAGCTGTTTTCAACCTCCAATTAACATTCCAGATTATGTAAGCATATGCGAAGACAGTTTACCAACAACGTTATTTGGCAACAGATTGGCAGATGGGCATAGATGGTATAAATTAAATGATGATGGTACAGAAATTTTACTTTCAGAAGAAAATGCCGTTCCTATTTCACAAATTGGACAATACAAATATGAAGTCTACAATTCCTATCAAATAGATTGTATTAATTCCAAAACATTCAATGTAAGGTTATCCGAAAAACCAATTATTAGGGAAGTACAGGTAAGCCAAGAATCTGGAGAGATGAGAATAGCCGTTCAAGTGGATGGAAATGGTGATTATGAATACGCTTTGAACATAAACGGACCCTACCAGAACAGTTCCATTTTCAACAATCTTCCCCTAAATGAACATACTATACATGTAAGGGATAAAAATGGCTGTGGTATGCATGAAAAAAAAGTAGAACGAGATTTAACCACAGAGGACTTTCCAAAATTCTTTACTCCCAATGGCGATGGAATCAATGATTTTTGGCAGTTTATCCATCCAAAGGAAATTGGGGAGGTAAGTGTTAATATTATCCGCATTTTTGATAGATATGGTAATTTCTTGGCCCAGATTGACCCTAACTCACAGGGATGGGATGGGAACTTAAACGGAAGTCCTCTACCTCCATCCAGTTATTGGTTCAATGCCATCTCATTAAAAAAACAAGAGATACAGGGTTATTTTGTATTAAAACGTTGACAATTTATTTCTTTCTCATCATTTCAAACCCAACGCCTTTTGTAAATTTATGGCATGAAATTTAAGATTGTATCAGAATTTAATCCTACTGGCGACCAACCTGAAGCCATTAAACAATTGACAGAAGGTATTGAGGCTTCTGAAAAGTACCAGACGCTTTTGGGAGTAACAGGTTCTGGTAAAACTTTTACCGTGGCCAATGTCATTGAGCAGGTTCAAAAGCCAACACTTATTTTGGCTCATAACAAAACTTTGGCTGCACAATTATATTCTGAATTCAAGCAATTTTTTCCCGAGAACGCTGTGGAATATTTTGTATCCTATTATGATTATTACCAGCCGGAGGCCTATATACCTACCTCTGGAACATATATAGAAAAAGACCTTTCAATTAACGAGGATATAGAAAAGTTGCGTCTTAGTGCCACCTCTTCCCTACTCTCTGGTAGAAGGGATGTTCTGGTTGTTGCATCGGTTTCCTGTTTATATGGTATTGGAAACCCTGTAGAATTTCAAAAAAATGTTATTTCTATTCAAAAAGACCAAGTAATCTCCCGTACCAAATTCTTACATCAATTGGTGCAAAGCCTATATTCCAGAACAACTATGGACTTTAGAAATGGAAATTTTAGGGTAAAGGGCGATGTGGTCGATGTTTTTCCAAGCTATGCGGACCATGCCTTTAGAATTCACTTTTTTGGAGATGAAATTGAAGAAATAGAAGCTTTTGATCCTTTCAACAATAAAGTTTTGGAAATCTATGAAAATCTAAATATCTATCCTGCCAATATGTTTGTAACGTCACCAGATGTATTACAGAATGCAATCCATCAAATTCAAGATGATTTAATGCTCCAAGTTGGATATTTTAAAGAAATAGGAAAGCATTTGGAAGCAAAAAGGTTGGAAGAACGTACCAATTTTGATTTGGAAATGATTAGAGAACTTGGGTATTGTTCTGGCATAGAAAATTACTCTAGATATTTGGATGGGCGTGAAGCCGGTACTCGCCCTTTTTGCCTATTGGATTATTTCCCCAATGATTATTTAATGGTCATTGATGAAAGTCATGTGACCATTCCACAGGTACATGCCATGTATGGTGGTGACCGTTCCAGAAAAGAAAATCTGGTAGAGTTTGGTTTTAGATTGCCCGCCGCAATGGATAACCGTCCTTTAAAGTTTGAGGAGTTTGAGGCAATACAAAACCAAGTGCTTTTTGTTAGTGCCACTCCTGCAGATTATGAGCTTCAACTGAGCCAAGGTGTATATGTTGAACAGGTAATTCGTCCAACTGGATTGTTGGACCCTATTATTGAGATACGTCCCAGTCTAAACCAAATAGATGACTTGATAGAGGAAATTCAACAACGGGTTGAGAAAGATGAGCGTACCTTGGTCACTACCCTTACCAAGAGAATGGCGGAAGAATTGGCCAAATATCTGACCAGAATAAGTGTTAGATGCCGTTACATCCACAGTGATGTGGACACCTTGGAACGTGTTGAAATAATGCAGGATTTAAGAAAAGGAATTTTTGACGTACTCATTGGTGTAAATTTATTACGAGAAGGACTGGATTTACCAGAAGTGTCCCTAGTTGCCATTTTAGATGCCGATAAAGAAGGGTTTTTACGAAGTGCCCGTTCCCTTACCCAAACTGTCGGAAGAGCTGCTAGAAATCTAAACGGTAAAGCCATAATGTATGCAGATAAAATTACCAAAAGCATGCAGATAACAATTGATGAAACCAATTATAGGAGGGAGAAGCAAATTGCTTATAACCTGGAGCATAATATTACGCCCAAAGCTCTAAACAAGAGTTTGGATAGTACATTGACCAAAAACTCTGTTTCTGCCTATCATTTTGAAAAGGAAGAATTGCGAGCGGCAGAGCCAGATTTGGAATACTTAACCAAAGAACAGCGAGAAAAAATGATTCGTGGAAAGCGTAAAGAAATGGAAAAAGCGGCTAAAGAGTTAAATTTTATAGAAGCTGCAAAATTAAGGGATGAAATAAAAGTGCTTCAAAAACAAAAATAAAAAGAAAAGTGCCCTAAAATATTAGAGCACTTTTCCAACCAACCAACTAAACTAACCAACCATTATGAAAACCCTAAGTAGGGTTGCATAAATTTTTTTAAGCAATTTCAATTAATCTTTTAGGCTTTGGCAAAGCCTCTTCTTTTTTTGGAATTGACAATGTTAACACACCATTTACATAGGATGCATCAATTTTATTGGATTCAACACTTTCTGGCAAAGTAAATGCCCTCTTAAATGATGTATATGAAAATTCTCTTCTGGTAAAATTCTCCTCAGTTGTCTCATCTTCAGACTTTGTTTCAGAAGATATTGTCAAAACATCGTTATCAACCTCTACTTTAAAATCCTCTTTTGTTCTTCCAGGAACGGCCAACTCCAATTCAAAATTGGCTTCATTTTCTTTAATATTTACTGCTGGAAGGTTATACAAGGGCTTGTCAAGGCCACCAAACCAATCTGGTGCAAGAAAATCATTAACAAATGATGGCAACATTACATTGTTTCTTTTTACTAAACTCATGACTCTATATGTTTTAATTAGACTTTGTTTCGACTAGGTATAGTCAAATGGTGTACCAATTAAAAAATAGCGTCAAAATGGCGTGTTTTGGAATTTTAATACTGACAAGTTGTCAATTTCGCTGTGTGTTAATTGTAATATGCCTTAAAAATATCGATCAAGACATTGGGTGGGACCACTTTATTGGGGTAGTTGTGCATTACAATAAGCACTTGGTCTATAGCAGAGGGTGGCAAGCCCATTTTTAATCCAATACTATGAAGCTTATTGGTTTCTGACATACTTTGAACACTGTCCACATTCATCAACAAAACCAATCTATGAAACTGTAGAATACGTTCTGCATGGGATTTGGGAACTACTGCATCCACCTTTTTATTAAAAAGAGAATCAAATTCCTGTTTTTCTACACCTAAATTGGAAGCCACGCCCAAAAGAAAATTGTATTCCGAGTCTTCCATAACCTTATCCAATTTGGCAAAAGCTATCATTTCAGATAAAATACTAAGTTTCTCCTTATGCGTACTCATAGGTTTTTAAAGTTCAGGTCATAAAAAAGGGGATATTATATTAACTAAAAAAAAACAGTTTTAGTATGATAATACCCCATAATATATAGGTTTATTATCTTAACTTGCCAAAAAAATCATCCATGACCAACAATGATATTTTAAAGAAATTAAGAGTTGCCCTTATGCTTAGGGATGATGAAATAGTGGATATTTTAAAACTGGTGGATTTTAAAGTTTCCAAAAGTGAACTAGGTGCCTTTTTTAGGAATGAAGACCATCCAAAATATGTAGCCTGTGGAGATCAAATATTAAGAAACTTTTTAAATGGACTGGTAATACATCTTAGGGGAACCAAGGAAAACCCAAAAATCCCAAAAGAGGTTTTATATAAAAGAAACCAATCTAAAGAAACGCCAAAAAAAACATTTGCCCCCAAGAAAAAGAAAAGTCCTGATATTTCCTACGTGAAATATAAGAACAAAAAAAAATCCTGACCCATTACATATAGAGTCAGGATTTTAGAACAAAATCGATTTTTTAAGCTTTAATTCGAACGGGAATGGTGTAGATTTTACCTTCTTTAAAATTATCCAATTCCACTTTTTGATAATTTAATTTACTCTTCACAAAGCCTTCCAAGCTGTTATTCTCCGTATCCACGGACATAACCACTATTTCTCCTTCGTTATTGATTGTAAAACGAATTTGAGCAGTCAACTCATCATAGTCTTGCTCTAGAACAATTTTGTTATCGTTCAACATTTCAGCAATTTGAGTTGACAATTTTTTAGAAGGTTCAACTTTTGTAAAATCGTTGGCAAAAAGATTTCCTGCAGTAAGTAGCATTGCAGCTACTAAAACTAAACTAATTTTTCTCATGATGTTTTTGTTTAATGATTGATAATAATTGATGATATATATAAAAAGACGCTTAAAAATTATTAATGTTACATCCAAAATAGGTTTTAACATTTATTTAATCAATTTCCGACCCCTTTCCTACACAAAATTAATAGCAATTCACCACAAAAAATCATAATAAAACAAGCTTAACGATTCTATAAAATGAGCAACAATTAGGAAACATAAAAAAGGCCAGTATTTACAAAATACTGACCTTAATTAAATTTTATAATGATGTTTAAATCTAGCTCAAAACTTCCTTTACTTTATCGGCAGCTTCTTGGAACTGCACTGCAGAATGTACAGCCAAACCAGAACTATCAATTATTTCCTTCGCAAGTTCTGCATTAGTTCCTTGTAAACGAACTATTATTGGCACTTTTATGGCATCTCCCATGTTTTTATAAGCATCTACCACTCCTTGGGCAACACGATCACAACGAACGATTCCTCCAAAAATATTGATTAAGATAGCCTTGACCGCTGGGTCCTTTAAAATAATTCTAAAGGCCTCTTCTACCCTTTTCGCATCAGCGGTACCACCAACATCCAAAAAGTTAGCTGGTTCACCACCTGCCATTTTAATTAAATCCATAGTTGCCATGGCCAAGCCAGCACCATTTACCATACAACCAACATTGCCATCCAAATCCACATAATTAAGCCCTACCGCTCTTGCTTCTACCTCAATGGCATTTTCTTCTCGCAAATCCCTCATTTCTGCATATGCCTTTCTTCTGTACAATGCATTATCATCTATGGATACTTTGGCATCTACCGCCATTATTTTATTATCGGATGTCTTTAACACAGGGTTTATTTCAAACATATTGGAATCACTCTCAACATAAGCCTTGTACAAAGAAGTCACAAACTTGGTCATTTCTTTAAAAGCAGTTCCGGACAACCCCAAGTTAAAAGCAATTTTTCTGGCCTGGAAAGGTAAAATGCCTGTAGAAGGGTCTATTTCTTCAGTATATATTAAATGTGGAGTTTTTTCAGCTACTTCCTCAATATCCATACCTCCTTCAGTAGAATACATTACCATATTTCTTCCCGTCCCCCTATTCAAGAGAACCGACATATAAAATTCTGAAGTTTCACTATCGCCCGGATAATAAACATCTTCTGCAACCAAAACTTGGTGCACTTTTTTACCTTCAGCAGAAGTTTGTGGAGTTATTAAATTCATTCCAATAATACTACCTGCCAATTCTTCAACCTCTTGCAAATTTTTAGCTAGTTTTACTCCTCCGCCCTTTCCACGACCTCCAGCATGAACCTGAGCCTTGATTACGTGCCATCCCGTACCCGTTTCCTGGGTCAATTGTTTGGCAGCATCCACAGCCTCTTTAGCATTGTGGGCAACAATTCCTTTTTGGATTCTTACTCCAAAACTCGCCAATATTTCTTTTCCTTGATATTCGTGAAGGTTCATATGTAAAAAATGTCTTTAGATTCGATAGCAAAAATAGGAAACCCATATCATTTACCCTAATGAAATACCAACCTAAAAAAGTCCGAAAACCATATAGTTGTTTTATTTTTAACAAATTGTTTTATTTTTAATATTGTACCCGTTTTTTTTGCCCATATTGCCCAAGTAGCCTAGATTTGCTTAAAATGATGAAGCTATGAAAACTACCGATTTACTTAAAATCGCGAAGACCTACGGAGATCCTGTCTATGTATATGATTCAGAAAAAATAATTTCACAGTTCAATAGGCTTACAAATGCCTTTAGTGGTGTAAAAAAATTAAAATTGAATTATGCCGCTAAAGCCCTTTCCAATATCAATATCCTAAGATTAATGAACAGCTTGGGAAGTGGCTTGGACACTGTTTCCATACAGGAAGTAAAATTGGGGCTTTTGGCCGGGTTTAAACCCGAAACCATCATATTCACACCTAATGGTGTCTCCTTGGAGGAAATAGAAGAAGCATCCGCTCTCGGTGTTCGCATCAATATAGACAACCTATCTGTTTTGGAACAATTTGGGAGCAAACATCCAAATGTACCCGTTTGTATTAGAATTAACCCACATGTAATGGCCGGTGGAAATAGTAAGATATCTGTGGGCCATATTGATTCCAAATTCGGTATCAGTATTCATCAAATTCCACATTTATTGAGAATTGTGGAACTGACTAAAATGAACATCAATGGAATTCATATGCACACTGGAAGTGATATTTTGGATATTGATGTTTTCCTTTATGCCTCAGAAATTCTTTTTGAAACCGCCAAAAATTTCAAAGACTTAAAATTTATAGATTTTGGAAGTGGTTTTAAAGTACCCTATAAAAAAGGGGATATAGAGACCAATGTCGAGGAATTGGGTAAAAAATTGGGAAGCAGGTTCAATGAATTCTGCAAAGAGTATGGAAGAGAGCTTACTTTGGCATTTGAGCCAGGTAAATTTTTGGTAAGTGAAGCTGGTTTCTTTTTGGCAAAAGTAAATGTGGTAAAACAAACTACCTCAACCGTTTTTGCAAGCATTGACTCTGGCTTTAACCATTTAATACGCCCCATGTTTTATGGCGCATCGCATCAAATAGAGAATATTTCCAATCTGGAAGGCAGGGAACGTTATTATTCAGTCGTTGGATATATCTGCGAGACTGATACATTTGCAAGCAACAAAAGAATAAATGAGATATCTGAAGGTGATATCCTCTGTTTCAAAAATGCCGGCGCCTACTGTTTTACAATGGCAAGCAACTATAACTCAAGATTTAGACCACCAGAGGTTTTATGGCACAATGGAAAAGCTATTCTGATTAGGGAACGTGAAAATTTTGATGACTTAATTAAAAACCAAGTTGATGTAAAAAATCTTTTTGCACCAAAAAAGGAAAAAGCAGCAGTTAAATAAATTACACTACCTCATTGGGTTAGTTTAGAAATCGAAATAGATTAGAAGGGCAGATTTTAAAATAAATCTGCCCTTTTTTCGTTAAATTTGGTATAGTTGTTGGACTAACTGACAGAAAATAATTGATATGAAAATTACTCGCCCAATATACAAAACCACTTTCTTGGCCTTTTTCATAGGTTTCTTAACTCTGAGTTTGAGTGCCCAAGAAGTACAATGGCTTACATGGGATGAGGCCGCAACCTTGGCCCAAACGGACAAAAAACCAAAAAAAATATTTATTGATGTTTATACCGATTGGTGCGGATGGTGCAAAAAGATGGATAAGGACACGTTCCAAAATGCAGAGGTAGCCGCCTATATGCAAGAGAATTTTTATATGGTAAAAATGGATGGCGAAGGCAAAGAACCAATTGAATACAAAGGAAAAACCTTTAATTTTGTCCCTTCTGGAAGACGTGGATACCATGAGTTCGCTGCAGCTTTGATGCAGGGCAGAATGAGTTATCCCACTGTTATCTTTTTAGATGAAAAATTGGATATGCTATCCCCAGTTCCTGGCTACCAAAAACCACAACCGTTTCTTAAAATAGCCAAGTATTTTGGTGATAACATCTACAAAGAGAAGGATTGGAAAAGTTATGATGCCCAGGGAAAATAACACTATTTTCCACCCAAGTTTTTAAGTAATATAGCAGTTTCCGCAAATTCCGTTTCTTCCGCCATAACCAAAGGCGTTTGACCGTCCTCTGTTTTAGCATGTATATTGGCACCATTATCAATTAATAACTGAATTAACTGATTTTGTCCATTATGCGCTGCGGAATGTATAGGTGTAACTCCTTTCATTTGTTTGGCATTGACATCCGCCCCACCTTCAATCAGGAGTTTCACAATTTCTAAATTGGATATTGCACATGCCGAATGGATAGGTGCTACTTTAAATGTATTGTTGGCCGCAACATTGGGATTTGCTCCCTTTTCCAGCAAAAACTTAACAACTGGAATTTGACCAAAAAATGAAGCAAGCCCCAAAGGGGTAAATCCATCAGGGGAAAACGAATTGAGAAGCGATGAATCTGTATTGATAAAATTGGAAACAAGTGACAAATCCCCAATACCGATTGCCTCATAAACACTTAGGTTTTTTTTGTACTTTCTTAAGACTTCTACCGCCCCATTGTTCCTATAATAGATAGCCAATTGAAGAATGGAAATACCCTGCTCCGTATCTTCCTTGGCCAATTCTGGGTTTTTTGACAATATATCCTCCAACCCTTCCGAACCTCCAGATTTTATTATTTCTACAATACTAGCCAGTGAATCCATAACCATCTGTTTAACAATTTAATACCCTGTAAGATACTTATTTTGGAGAAAAAAACAGCCCCAATTTCATATGACTATGAGATTGGGGCTATTACAAATAATTTTTGTCCTCTACCTACTATAGTTCGGGGACTCTTTGGTAATATGTACATCGTGCGGGTGGCTTTCATTAATACCACTAGCAGTGATTTTAACAAATCTTCCGATGTCTTGCAAAGATGCAACATCCTTTGCTCCACAATACCCCATACCAGCACGCAACCCTCCAACAAATTGATGAATACTTTCATATAATTCACCCTTGTATGGAACGCGCCCTACAATACCCTCTGGCACCAATTTTTTAATATCATCCTCAACATCTTGAAAATATCGGTCTTTACTACCTTCTTTCATAGCCTCAACAGAGCCCATTCCACGGTACGACTTAAATTTTCTTCCTTCATAAATAATAGTCTCTCCTGGAGATTCTTTTGTGCCCGCCAATAATGACCCAAGCATTACTGTATCTGCACCAGCAGCAATTGCTTTTGGAATATCACCCGTATAGCGGATTCCTCCATCCGCAATTACAGGCACACCACTCCCTTTTATCGCAGCCGCCACTTCTAGAACTGCAGAAAATTGAGGAAAACCAACACCGGCCACCACTCTCGTTGTGCAAATGGAACCAGGGCCTATACCCACCTTTACAGCATCTGCACCCGCTTCTACCAAATATTTGGCCGCAGTACCTGTAGCAATATTTCCAACAATTACATCTAAATCTGGAAATTGCTTTTTAACTTCTTTTAAAACAGTGACTACCCCTTGTGTATGACCATGTGCTGTATCTATAACTACAGCATCCACTCCTGCATTCACCAAAGCCTCCGCCCTTTCCACGGCATCACCCGTAACACCAATTGCCGCTGCTACACGCAACCGGCCATATTGATCTTTGCTGGCTATAGGTTTTAAAGTAAGTTTGGTGATGTCCCTAAAGGTAATAAGACCTACAAGATTATAATCCTTATCTACTACTGGAAGCTTTTCAATTTTCTTCTCCTGAAGAATATCCTCTGCTTCAGCCAAAGATGTTCCTTCTGCTGCCGTAACCAAGTTCTTTGAGGTCATTACCTCTGAAATAGGTCGTTCATTATTTTTTTCAAAACGTAAATCCCTGTTGGTAACAATTCCCAGAAGCTTTCCTTTGTCGTCCACAATCGGAATTCCTCCTATACTATGTTCCTTCATACTGGCTTTTGCATCGCGTACAAAAGAATTTAAAGGCAAGGTAACAGGATCCAGAATCATACCACTTTCAGCCCTTTTAACCTTCCGGACCTTTATCGCTTGTTGCTCAATGGTCATATTCTTGTGCAATACCCCAATACCACCTTCCTGGGCAATGGCAATAGCCATTCGAGATTCTGTAACGGTATCCATGGCCGCTGAAACAATGGGCACATTGATAGTTATATTCCGCGTAAATTTTGCTTGAATGTTGACTTCTCTTGGGAGGACTTCTGAATAGGCGGGCACTAAAAGTACATCATCATAAGTTAGTCCTTCGCCAACAATTTTTTCTAGGTGAGCTTCCATAGCAATTAAAGATTAATTGCGTGCAAATATACTACATTTAAAGCAACCTTTTGCACTGTATTTTACAACTTAACGGAAGCTTGTTTTTTCATTAACTGAAAAAAAACCAACAAGACAGAAGCAGTAAAGGTGAGGGTCATTAAAATTCCTGAAAAAACAACAACATACTTCATCCACAAAATTCCGGTCCACATAAGATATATTCCACCAAAAGTTAGGATTACCGATAAAAAAGGCTCTATGGTAAGGAATAGTTTCAATTTTTTTGACGCTTTGGTCATCCATACCAATCCGCCCAACAAAAAGAAAATAAAAGACATTGACAGTATATGTGTGTGCACAATAGTGAGCATTTCCCTTTCACCCTTCTTAAATTTCATGACTTCGGCCTCTTCATCTTCTTCATTTCCCAAATAATTTTCCTCTATGCCAGAAGGAGAATTAGAGCTGGTCTCGTTGACAAACAAAAGTCCTGTGTAAAAACCAATAGATAGAATAAGGACAAAGGCCCCAATGAATATTTTTATTTCCTTTGGAAAAGTTAATAGCAAGCCATTATACTCCATTATAAAATCTTATTTGTTTGCAGTATGCCAATTGTCTGCAACAATTTATCAATAGAATTTGTCATAGACCGAACGGATATAGTGGCGCCAGAAATGGCATCTATATTAGTTTTGTGACTTACCCTATCTTTTCCGGTCTTACCTATAAATTGTCGCAGCCATCTTTTACTCCCTATTTCCCCTCCATATTCCTCTCTATACACTAATACCTTACTATGTATTACTTTTAGTTTGGTATCAAAAACGACAAGATAATCAAATTGGGCTGTTTTACTGGGAGCCTGGTCTACAAAAACATAACCCAACGATTGTTCATCCAAAAGAATCTTAAATAAATTAGCATTGGAAATCTTTGAGGGCAATTCAGCATTTAGTTCATCCGAAACTTGCACTGAAATCATTGAAAATTGTTCTACTTCAAAAACCTTTTGCAGTTCTTTTTCTACTTTTTTCTGAAGATTTTTGGGCAAACCAAATCCAACCAAAACAAAGGCCAGTAAAAAAAGAATTGCTATGAAAGGTTTCTTATACAAAATCATCTATTAATTTTTTTAGAACCACACTCCCAATCCAAAATTAAGCCTATCCTTTACATCGCTATCTTCCAAGGCATTACTTCTAAATTGATAATCTCCTTTTACCACTACGCCGGGCGCTATATGGTAGGTCAATCCAGTGGTTACATCTGTTCTATCATAGGCCAGGTTATCTTCCAAGGTCCCAGCCGTGCTGGTATGCGTATCATACGTTTCATAACGGGCAAATGCAAATAGCTTTTGTCTATTGCCGGTTGGCAATAGGTTATAGGCACCTTCCAAATACCATCCTTGCATAGCACTTCCCAAGTCTCTCCCTGTCAAAGTATTATATGCTTCCGTATCAGAAAGGGAAGCATGTATAAATTGGCCTCTTGCAGTAAATTTTTGGTATGCATAACGTGCATCCAGACCAATCATTGAAATACCAATATTGGTTCCGTCTGTAGACTCAACATCGTCATCAGCCTGAGTTTGCCCAAAATAACCGGACAGGCCCAAACGTAATCCAGGTACTCCGTAATAGTCCAATTTCCCTGAAAAGGTAGGGCTATCTATAGTAGATTGAATCCCTTTTTGACGTCCACTGCGCAATCCATTGGAACCTTTTAAAATTCCGGTTATACCACCTTCACCATCAGCTTCTGTGGATTTAAAACCATTAAAGATATATGCCTGGTACCCTAATGAAGCGTTATTGATCCGTCCGTAGACACCCACCCCGAGCTCTCTCCAAGTTGAGGGAACGATCACGTTATCAATTGCCGGTCTTTCCGTACCGTTAAAGGTCGTGGGTTCATGATATTCATTTACAATGCCCATTGGAACCAACATCAAACCACCTCTTATATTAAAGTTATTTGCCGCATTATAGTTTACAAAGGCTTGCTCCACAAATACCTCCTGTACGTGTTCAAATTCAATTTCCGTAACAAACTGGGTTCTATCATCAAATCTATATCCCAACAATACTACCAATCGCTGTATGTCCAACTCCCCATTGTCTCCATTAGGTTGGTTGTACAACATTTCACCATAGGCTCCCAAGGTCACAGCAGAGGCATAGTTACCAGATAGAATTCGTTGTGCAGCGTTCAATTGTTTTTGGGGATCTAAGGTGATTGAGTCCGTGACTGTTTGTGCGGATAAAATTGTTGCGAAAAGAAGTATAAAAAGCGATATGAGCTTCCTCATTTTAATTGTTTATTTAGATTAGTTTAAAATAGTCCGCAAATATATTTCACCTTTAGGAAACCACAAAGTTTACTTATATTAAATCTAAATTAATTTAGATATTTAACATTATTGTAAACCAACGAAACAAAAAGGAGTTTAGTGATAGGTTGAAAACAGCTCGGTAGCTTTATTATGCGCAGCTTCAAAAACCATCCAATTAACACCGGTATGAGCTTTTATGGAGGTAAAATATGAAAGCATTTTTTCTGTGGGCATATTCCCCGTTAGTTCATCCTTGGCCATAGGACAACCACCAAAACCCTGCACGGCGCCATCGAACCTTCGGCACCCGGCCAGATAAGCTGCATTTACTTTTTCGTGCCACTTTGTAGGTGTGGTATGTAGATGTGCCCCGAACTCCACATTAGGATACTTAGGTATTAAGTTAGAGAACAGATAATCTATTACCTCTGGCGTGGAGGTTCCCACCGTATCGGAAAGCGATAAAATCTTTGCCCCCATAGCCGCTAATTTTTCTGTCCACTCACCAACTATTTCCACATTCCAAGGGTCACCGTAAGGATTTCCAAAACCCATGGAAATGTAAGTGACCACTTCCTTGTTTTGAGCATCGGCTATATTCAATATTTCCTGAAGCGTTTCTACAGATTGTGCAATGGTCTTATGGGTGTTCCTCATTTGAAAGTTCTCCGAAATAGAAAAAGGGTATCCTAAATAATCAATTTCTTTATACTGGGAAGCATCTTGCGCTCCCCGTACATTTGCAACTATGGACAGTAATTTACTTTTGGTTTTGGACAAATCCAACTTGGAAAGAACCTCAGCTGTATCGGCCATTTGTGGGATGGCCTTGGGAGACACAAAGCTTCCAAAATCTATAGTGTCAAAACCACATCCCAGCAAAGACTGAATATACCTTGCCTTATTATCCGTGGGGATAAAGGTTTTAATGCCTTGCATGGCATCTCTGGGACATTCTATGATTTTCACCTTTTCCAAAATGGTCCTAACTAACAAATTTTCTCAAAATTACCATTAATTATCTGATAATAGAATATATATGGCAATACCCACAAATACCACAATCTGTAACCACTTTAGAAACACCCCTGCCTTTGCTTGCTTGGTAAAGTAAGTGGAAATCGACCCTGCCAATAAAGCAATACCACTAAAAATAATAAAGGAGACCACCATAAAGAGTCCGCCCAAAATATAAAACTGCCAGACTGTACTCAACTCATTACTGAACAAAAATCCGGGAAAAAATGCCAAAAAGAAAATGGTTACTTTAGGGTTCAATACATTCATTACAAACCCTTGTCTAAATAACGCCCACATACTCTTTTTGGGAACTCCTTCACTGGAAACATTTAAAGAAACCTCACTTCTATAAACTTTATAGGCCAAATAGAAAAGATAGATTGCACCCAAAAGTTTTATAACAAAAAATAGTTCGTCATTTTCTTTTATAAGGGCAGAAACCCCAAAAGCCAACAAACTTGTATGTATTAAGCACCCAGAAATAAGCCCTGCCAATGTGGCCATGCCATATTTTTTGCCATTGACCAGACTTTGCATCATCACATAAATATTATCTGGCCCAGGTGAAATGGCCAATGCTGCAGTCGCAAAACAAAAAGTGTACAGAACTTCGTAGTTCATAGGTTGGGTTTAAAAACCAAAATACAATTTCCTATAGAATTACCAAGAATTTAAAATACAGCTAACCTATTTATGCTTCATAAATCTTATATTAGGGGTACACTACTTTGTTGGTCAAAACTATAAACACATTATAACCAATTAATTAAAATAGTAAAGAGTATGACCAGAAAAAAATTCCTAAAACAAACAAGTCAAGCAGGAGTTGCCGTATTGGCATTGAACGGATGCGATATTTTTACTCCCGAAAAAGAAAGGCTTGTCTCTTCAGCCAGTGTTACACTTCTAAAACCAAATGACAAGGAAGACATCTTTAAGTATATACAAAGAACAAAAGGGAATTTTGACCTTGCCATCTATAGGCAGATTTTAGGTGCAGCCAATGAATATAAAGAAGGTGATGATACCCTAAAAATTTCTGCTATAAATGATAAATCCAGAACGTACGCCAGAACCTTGCTGGGAAATACCAATATTGTTGAATTGGACAAAAATGTTGTTTTTAAAGATGAGCTTCTCACTTTAATACAAGAATCCACCCACCAAAATTTTTCCATGGAAGGTTGGACAATGCAGGAACTAAAAGATTTTTCGCTGTCTCAACCAGAAGAAAAAATCAAGGAAATAATGCCAAGTTTAAGCAGCGATGTAATTGCTTGTTTGGTAAAATTGATGAACAATGAAGAACTGATTCAATTAAGTCAAAAGATTTTTAATCCACTGCCAAACAGTAAAATTGGAAGCAAAGGATATATGGGAGCTAGGGTGCAGCCCAACTCCCCTACCGATAATACCGAAGACATTGCATGGCAGGTTTTTGATGCTTGGTCGTATGCAGTCGGAGATGTCGTTTTAGGTACCAATCCCGTTTCTAGTGAACCCGAATCCGTAGCGGAAATTGAAAAAACACTTTTTGACATTATTACCAGTTTTAATTTGGAAAATACTCTTCCAAATTGTGTACTTTCCCATGTAGATGTGCAAGCAGAAGTAGAAAAAATGAACCCTGGTGTTACGGGAGTTTGGTTTCAAAGTATAGCAGGCACGGTAAACGCAAACGAAACATTTGACCTCACCCTTGAAAAGATGATGCAATATGCATCTATGCGAGATGGGCAATATGGATTTTATGCAGAAACAGGTCAAGGGGCAGATTTGACCAACGGTCATGGCGAAGGTTTTGATATGGTGATTCACGAATCCAGAAAATATGGGTTTCTAAGGGCACTTAAACAAAAAATAAACGAACTAAAAGGAGAAGATAATTCTTGGGTTCATGTGAATGATGTTGCCGGCTTTATTGGCCCAGAAGTATTTAAGACCAAAGAACAGCTCGTGCGCTGTTGTTTGGAAGATACCGTAATGGGAAAATTACATGGATTGACCATTGGTCTGGATATTTGTTCCACTTTACACATGGATGTGAATTTGGAAGATTTGGATTGGTGTATAGAAAAAGTAATGCCCGCCAACCCAGCCTATTTAATGGCCTTACCTACTAAAAATGATCCAATGTTAAGCTATTTGACAACCGCTTTTAGCAACCATGTAAAAGTTAGGGAACAGTTTGGGTACAAGGTAAACGATGCCATGTGGGAATTTTTTAAGGAGCTAGAGGTCATTGATGAACACGGAAAACCCACCGAACATTTTGGTGACCCCATATGGGTGTATTACAAATTTAAAAAGGCAAAAAAAGACAAAAGGTCTTTTCAGGAAATTTATGGAGAAGGAAAACAATGCATTGCCCGTATAGAAAAAAATGGGGTTCCGATAGCGCAGGGGCATGGAAAGAACATATGGGATTTGGAGCCTACTTTGGACGAACAAATGCATCGCTTGTACAATGATGCAAAAGTGAGTCTATGGACAGAAATCAATGAACCCTTCATACAAAGTATTCCTGCATCGGTGATGGTCAATACACAATCCAAAGACAGAAAAGACTATGTGTACCACCCTGCAACGGGTGAAATATTGAGCCCACAATCCATTGAAGAAGTAAACGCAATAAAAGAATCGTGGAACGGGCAGTTGCCAGACATACAAATTGTGGTTTCTGATGGATTAAATGTAAGAGCTTTAATGGATGAAGGGCACTTGCTCCCTTTTCTAGATGGGCTTACGAAATCCTTAAAAGAAAATGGTTATTCCTTGGGCAAAAAGAACATTGTTGTTACAAACGGTCGTGTACGGGCAGGGTATGTATGTGGTGAGCTATTATTTGGTCAAAAAAAGAAGTTGTCCAAAGGTCATGGTATTGTCCATATCATTGGGGAAAGACCAGGTTCAGGGCACCATAATTTTTCTGCGTATCTTACTGTTGCGCAATCGTCCGTTTGGAACAAAAAAGGTGTTGTGGACCACAATATATCCAGGGTGGTCTCTGGTATCTCGGATACCTCGCTAACCCCAGAAAAGGCCATTACAAACACCGTTAAGATTATGGATGAACTATTCTTAAACCAAAGAATTAAGGTTCTTCCTGCATAGATGATAATACAGCTATACAATTAATAAAACACCTTATATTAAAGGGAAATTGTTGCTTGTAGCTATATTCGAAAGTTGAATACAATTAAAACTCAAATAACAGAATTATGCTAAAAAAAATACGGATTATCTTTTTAATTGTAAGTCTAAGGGTATTAGGGCAAGAAAACCATAGTTTAAAATAGAAAACAGTCAACTGGAATGGCAAAAAATATTTGAATCAAAAATTGAAATAAAGCAATTTCTTGTCTTTAACTTCATTAATTAGTACTGAACAAGCACCCAAACTTTAAAACAAACAACATGAACAGAAGATTTTTATTAGGTCTAATAGGGCTCAGTCCTTTGACGCTACTTGCTTCCAAAGCACCCACCTTTGACAATCCACTGGTTGACATATTAATTAAAAGATGGAAAAAGTCCAAAGAATATACACTAGCTGTATTGGATGCCATGCCAGAGGACAATCTGGAATATAGCCCCTCACAGGAACAAATGAGTTTTGCACAGCATTTTATGCACCTTGGCTACACAAACAATGTTTTCATAGGTATAATGATGGATTCCAAAACCTACCCCGATTTCAATGACCTAATGGAGGCTGAATTCTTCCTAGAGCGTCCTGACCCAATAAACCTTTTTCAACCCGATCACTTGGAGGAAAGAGATTCAACAACAAATAAAAAAATAGTATCCGATTATGTAATTAGTACTTTTGATTATGTAATTTCCAGTCTGGGAAAAATCAATGATGAAAGTTTGGCAAGAGCTGAAAATAAGGAGAAACCATGGTTTTTGGAAGGCCATACGAACCTTGACCTTATTCTACGAGGAGAAAGCCATACAGCACATCACAGAGCACAGGCCATTAGCTATTTACGAATGAATGGAATAAGGCCTCCAGGCTACTCTAAGCTGAATACACTTTAAATTGTGAAAATTCAATAAAAACATAGTAATAAACTGAACTATAAAAATTATGAAAACTTCTACCCTATTTACCCTTCTATTGGCTTCTGTACTATCTTTAAGTTTTATTACTACAGATATGAAAAAAGAGGAAAAGAAAAATGTAGGCACTTCCATTGTAAAAGATAGTGTATTAAGACATGTGGTTCTTTTTAAGTTTAAAGAAGGAACTACACCTGAAAAAATCAAAACAGTACAGGATGCCTTTAATGCCCTGCCTTCAAAAATACCGGAAATCATTTCATACGAATGGGGATTAAACAATAGTCCAGAAGGCCTAAACAAGGGATTTACCCATTGCTACTTTCTTACCTTTGCAAGTGAAGAATCACGCGCTATTTATTTACCGCATCCAGACCATAAGGCATTTGGAGCAACATTATCAGGAATTTTGGAGGATGTTTTGGTCGTAGATTATTGGACTAAATAAAAAATATGTTATTTCGAAATGAAGAATTGTTGAGAAATCCAAAACCAAAAAAATTTCTCCTAGTTCTCAAAGAATCTCTCGAAAAGACAAAACTTAAACCTTGTCTTTTGAGCTGAGTCAAGAACTAACAACTTATAAACTAGGATTCTTTAAAACGGCCTTGTTAATTTTTTTGACCAACGCCGGTCCTTCATAAATAAAACCTGTCCAAAGTTGTACCAAAGCTGCTCCAGCTTCCAATTTATCAATAGCGTCCTGTGCGCAGTGAATGCCCCCAACACCAATAATTGGAAATGCTTTGTTACTCTTTTCTGATAAAAATTTGATTACTTCCGTACTTCTATTAGTTAAAGGTTTCCCGCTCAACCCTCCCATTTCTTTGGTCAAATCCTGGTCGGATTGCAGACCTTCTCTAGAAATTGTAGTATTGGTCGCTATAACACCCTCTATTTGAGTGACTTTTACAATATCAATGATATCCAATAATTGGTCATCCGTTAGGTCTGGCGCAATTTTTAATAAAATAGGTTTTTGACACTCCTTCTTGGCATTGGCATTTTTTAATTGGTTCAACAAAGAAGTTAATGGTTCCTTGTCCTGCAACTCCCTTAAACCAGGGGTATTAGGGGAACTTACATTCACCACAAAATAATCTACATGGTCAAAAAGTGCATCAAAACAAATTAAATAATCTTGGGTAGCTTCTTCATTTGGCGTTACTTTATTCTTGCCAATATTACCCCCAATAAGTACCCTATGTTCCTTTTTAAGTCGCTCAACTGCAGCGAAAACCCCTTCATTGTTAAAACCCATTCGGTTGATGATTGCCTTATCGGCTTTTAACCTAAACAATCTTTTCTTTGGATTGCCATCTTGGGGTTTTGGGGTGAGAGTTCCAATTTCTATAAAACCAAAGCCAAAATCGGACAACTCATTATAAAGAAGTGCATTTTTGTCAAACCCAGCAGCGAGTCCCACTGGATTTTTAAATTTCAGTCCAAAAACTTCACGTTCCAATTTCTTGTCCTCAACCATGTAAATTGCCTTGAAAAGCCCTGAAAAACCAATTTTTGAAAGAAATTTTAAACCAGAAAATATAAAATGGTGTACTTTTTCTGGGTCAAAAAGAAAAAGTACAGGGCGCAAAAGAAATTTGTACATGGATGATGTTAGTTTGGACAAAAATACAAACTGAATTTAAGTCCAATAAATCTAATGTGGTTTTTATTCGGGAATGGTACTATTTCTGTTCAATGGCCTTCGAAAAGCTTCTCGGCATAAATCTACATAACGTCTATACTGCTTTTCATTGAACAGGGTCAAAAGCTTTATATCGTACTCTTTGGAATTTGCTACAAATTCATCTTTTAGCTTTTTGTACTTCTCTCCCATTATAACAACATCTTCGGGTTTACTTTGTGGGTGAGTATCCAGTAACTTCTGCATTCCATCTTCTAAAACCTTGTTTTTAAATTGCAATTCTCTTCCCCAAGCTTCCATTTTACCCTGTTGTTCCTCATTTAATTGAAAAACACTAATTATAGTCTCATCATCCTCACCTCCAATATTTAATGTACAATCCTGGGATTTGCTTATAAAAGATATCAATAAACAGCAAAGAAGGGAAGTAATATATTTGGTAAGGTTCATTTTAATAAGGTATTTGTTCTAATGATAAAAATAGCACTTATATAAACATTATTTTTGGCGAAAAATTATGCAAATGCAAAATATCATTGACCGCTTCCTAAGTTATGTGACCATTGACACGCAAAGTGATTCCAGTTCCAAAACCACTCCCAGCACCAAAAAACAATGGGACTTGGCCAATCTTTTGGTAAAAGAATTAAAAAAAATTGGCATGAAGGAGGTTACTATTGACAATAATGCTTACATAATGGCCACTTTACCAAGCAACTTAGATAAAGAAGTACCAACCATTGGGTTTATATCCCATTTTGATACCTCTCCAGATTATTCGGGAACCCATGTGAACCCTCAAATCGTAAAGGATTATGATGGACAAGATATTGTACTGAATGAAAAGGAGAACATAATTCTATCACCTGATTATTTTGAAGACCTACTCCAATATAAAGGGCAAACATTGATTACCACGGATGGTACTACCCTGTTGGGTGCCGATGACAAAGCCGGAATTACAGAAATCATTACCGCCATGGAATATTTAGTTCAGCATCCAGAAATTAAACATGGAAAGATTAGAGTTGGCTTTACTCCTGATGAAGAAATTGGTCGAGGGGCCCATAAATTTGATGTAAAAAAATTTGGGGCTGATTGGGCATATACCATGGATGGAAGCCAGATTGGAGAACTAGAGTATGAAAATTTCAATGCTGCCAGTGCAAAAATCACCATAAAAGGAAAAAGTGTACATCCAGGATATGCAAAGGGAAAAATGGTAAATGCAGTTGGTATTTCCAATGAGTTTATTGCATTGATGCCTATGGAAGAAGTACCGGAACAAACTTGGCGCAGAGAAGGTTTTTTTCATATTCACCATATTAAAGGAAATGTTGAACATGCAGAATTTGAAATGATTATAAGGGACCACGATAGAAATAAATTTGAGCAAAGAAAAGTTCTTTTAAATAAAATAACAGAGCAACTAAATGAAAAACATAGAGATTGTATTACTTTGGAAATGAAAGACCAGTATTATAATATGCGAGAAAAAATAGAACCTGTTTTCTATATTGTAGAGATTGCCAAGAAAGCTATGGAATCCATAGATATAAAACCCATAATAAAACCCATTAGAGGAGGAACAGATGGTTCTCAGCTAAGTTTTATGGGCTTGCCATGTCCCAATATTTTTGCTGGAGGTCATAATTTTCATGGAAAATATGAGTATGTTCCAGTGGAAAGTATGCAAAAAGCAGTTGAAGTTATTGTGAAAATTTGCGAACTTGTAGCAATTAAAAAATAGCCCATATGGACAAGTCCGAAAAAGTAGCCTCCTATTTTGATGAAGAACACCGCTTTAAAGACAGTATTGCAGTCTTACGGAATTTGGTTTTAAAAACTGGTCTTGATGAGACATACAAGTGGAACTTCCCGACCTATACGCTCAACAATAAAAATGTATTGAGCATCTGTAAGTTCAAAAACCATTTTGGAGTTTGGTTTTTTAATGGTGTCTTTTTAAAGGACGAAAAAAAAGTGTTACAGAATGCGCAAGAGGGAAAAACGCAAGGCATGAGGCACTGGAAGTTTACTTCTATTGACGACATTAATGAAATGATCGTTTTGGCTTATATGCAAGAAGCAGTAGAAAACCAAAAAAAGGGATTAACCATTACTCCTAAAAAAACAACTAAAAAAAGTTTTGTTATACCACCTATGCTATTGGAAAACATAAATAGCGATACCAAATTTAAATCAGCCTTTGATGGTCTTTCTCCATCCAAGCAAAAGGAGTACTGTGAATATATTACAGAGGCGAAGCAGGAAAAAACCAAAATTGCCCGGCTACACAAAATAGTGCCCATGATAAAAGAGGGTATTGGACTCCATGATAAATATCGAAATTGTTAGAAAACAAAAAAGGCAATCCAAATAAATGGATTGCCTTTTTATACTTTAAGAGAATTCTTATTTTTTCTCTACGGGATTCAGTTTCTTACTCATTTCCATAGAAATGGCAGAACGGTCAAACTTTAGTCTACCGGCCATAGTTTCAATAACACAGGAAGCATCCTTGTCATTTAATTCCACAACTTTTCCGTGAAGACCACTTCTAGTAATTACTTTATCACCCTTTTTTAAAGCTTCTACAAATTTCTTCTCATCTTTTTGTCTTTTCATCTGTGGGCGAATCATAAAAAAATAAGCCACTACAAATATTAAAATAAGGGGAAGAAATGGATATTGTTCTAACATATGTCTTATTTGCTAACTTTTAAAGGACCAGCTGCCGGAGTAACACCCGCTTTTGGAGTTACAAAAGCCTTTATTCTAATTATTTCTGACCCTTTTTCTGTGTTTGCAGTCACCGTAATTGACTTGGTAACTTGGTTTTGCCCTGATCCATTAAATTTCACCATTAACTCACCTGTTTCACCAGGAGCTATAGGTTCTTTTGGAGGATTAGGCACAGTACAACCACAAGTACTCTTAGCATCTGTAATAATCAATGGAGCATTGCCTGTGTTTGTAAATGTGAATGCAAATTCTTGAGGGGTACCTTGGTCAATAGTGCCAAAATCGTGCTCAGACTTATCAAAAGTCATAATAGGTAAACTTTTAGCTGCTGCATCTCTTTGCGAAGCAGCTTCAACATTGGTTACATTAACCTTATTGGATGCTTTTTCCTTACAAGAAAAAAGAACAACCAAACAGCTAATTACCAATACTATACTTGTTTTTTTCATGAATATGGTTTTATACTTTGATGTAAAATTAACAAAATTTATTTATAACAATCCCCTGCCCACTTTTTTTAACTTTCCTTCACTCCTATATTCTTTAACCAATTTGTCCAATATTCCATTGATAAAAATGCTACTTTTTGGTGTAGAATATTCTTTGGCAATCTCTAAATATTCGTTTAAGGTCACCTTCTCTGGTATGGATGAAAAATTAAGGAGTTCGCAAATAGCCATTTTAAGCAAGATGGAATCTATTTCTGCTATACGGTCTTTATCCCAATTTGGGGTTTTGCCATCAATCTCACCTTCCCATTGAGCGTTGTTCAGCAAAGTTTTGGTCAAAAGCTTCTGGGCGAACTCCATGTCTTCCCTGTCTTTCAACAAATCGGGAAGAAAGAAAGATTCTCCCTGATTCCCTTTCACTTTTTTGAAACGTTTTAGAATAAACGTATTTACAATAGGAATATCATCCACCCAAGTTAATTTATCATCTTCAAAATAATCATAGACCTTCTCATTGGGGGCAATAACATTCTTAAACAGTTCTACAATCAATTCCTTGTCCTTTTCAAAACTAGTATCAGCAGAAAGCATATAGTCCTTGTAGAGCTTACTTTCAATGATTTCCTTGTAGATAATCTTAACATACTCTTCGTTTAAGTACCAGTTCTTCAACTTCTTTTTTGCTAAAGCATCCTTGAGCATTTTATTATCGCCCAACTGGTTCAAAAGAGCATTGTTCACAAACTTTTCTTGATTTGGGTATTGGTCGGATGCCGTGGCCAAATATTTTTTTGAGGAGAGTTTAACATTCTTAGCCGCCAATTGCCTAACTTCTATTAGCAGGCTCAACATTAGCAAATACAGTGAATACATATTCTCTATACTCATTCTTAAAAACTTTTCTTGTTTTTCCAAAGAGTCATCTTGGGATTGGGTCAGTGCGTAAATACATTGCATTACTTTAACCCTAATATGCCTTCTTGTGAGCATTTTTAAAGAACTTTTGTTAAATCATGTTAAACGTAGGCGCAAAAATAGTGTTATAATTTATAATCCTGAGTGTTCCTTTTGCAATCTTATAAATTTTATAACATTTAATTTACCATCAAACTGGTATATTTGATGCTTTTGTAAACCACAATTATATTTTTTCGAGCCAACTTCTGAATGAAAGAACTTAGATACCTAAATAAATACTTTAAAAAATACTGGGTTAAACTTTTGCTTGGTGTCTTAATTACAATCATTGCCCGCATTTTTTCTTTGGTAATGCCTTCATATGTAAGAAAGTCCTTTGAAGTAGTGGAAGGGTTTATAGCCAATACCATTGCAAAACCTGAAGCAAAGGACCTTTTACTGGAATACATTTTAATAATTCTTGGCACCACTCTACTCTCTGGAATCTTTACTTTTTTAATGCGTCAGACGATAATAAACGTATCACGTTATATTGAATATGATTTAAAAAATGAGGTATTCAATCACTATCAATTCCTAAATCTAAATTTCTATAAAAAGAATAGAACAGGTGACCTTATGAACCGCATAAGTGAAGATGTAGGGCAGGTACGAATGTATGCGGGACCAGCTGTAATGTACGGCCTAAATGCACTTACCCTCTTTGGATGTCTTATTCCCTGGATGTTCATTACTGCACCCACATTGGCCCTTTACACTATTGCCCCTTTTCCAATTTTATCCTTTCTTATTTATAAGATTAGTAAGATTATTCATGTTCGTAGTACCAAAGTTCAGGAGTTTTTGTCTACACTCTCAACATTCACACAAGAATCGTTTTCTGGAATTTCGATTATAAAGGCTTATGGTCTTGAGCCAAAAATAAATGCCGAAGTACAAGCTCTTGCAATTGAAGGAAAGGATAAGAGTATGGATTTGGCAAAGGTAAATGCCTGGTTTTTTCCATTAATGATTCTGCTAATTGGCATTAGCAACATATTTGTTATCTACATTGGTGGGAAGCAATATATTAACGGGGAAATAGAATCCATAGGAACCATTGCGGAATTTATCCTCTATGTAAACATGCTTACATGGCCAGTGGCCATAGTGGGTTGGCTTACATCCATTGTCCAGCGTGCAGAAGCATCACAAGAGCGAATAAATGAATTTCTTAAGCAGCAGCCTACCATTAAGAACGAAGTTGAAAAAGAAACACCCATCAAAGGAAATATTGAATTTAAAAATGTTTCCTTTACCTATGAGGACACCAACATTACCGCTCTAAAGAATATTTCCTTCACAATTAAAGAGGGGGAAACAGTGGCCATTCTGGGAAAAACCGGTTCTGGGAAATCATCAATTTTGGACCTAATAGCAAGATTGTATGATACAACTTCGGGGAAAATACTCATAGACCATACTTGGATAAAGGAATTAAATCTCAACAGTTTAAGAAAAGGAATTGGAGTAGTGCCACAAGATGCTTTTCTTTTTTCCGATACTATTAAGAACAACATAAAGTTTGGAAAGGAAGACGCCACAGATGAAGAAATAGTACAAATTGCGAAAATGGCAGTCGTTCATGATAATATTATGGAGTTTTCCAAAAAATACGATACAGTTCTAGGGGAAAGGGGGATTACCCTTAGTGGTGGTCAAAAACAAAGGGTATCCATAGCTCGTGCACTGATTAAAAATCCTGAAATCTATTTATTTGATGATTGTCTTTCTGCCGTAGATACAGAGACAGAAGAGGAAATACTGAGTAATCTTAAGAAAATTTCCAAAAACAAAACAACAGTAATTGTAAGTCATAGAGTTTCCTCAGCCAAAAATGCAGATAAAATAATTGTTTTAGATGATGGTAGAATAATACAACAGGGTAAACATGACGTTTTAATGAATGAAGATGGGTATTACAAACAATTGTATTATGATCAATTATCGGAGAAAGAAAGTTAGAAAAATCTTGTTAGACTAACTTTTTTTTCACATTTTTGAAAGATTAACTAAATTTCCCCCGCTAACTATAACTATATAAAATGAGTGAAAAAGATTTAATGGACCAAGAGGAAATATATTCCAAGGTTTTACGGGCCGGAAGAAGAACATATTTCTTTGATGTAAGAAGTACAAAAGCAGGTGATTATTATTTAACAATCACAGAAAGCAAGAAATTTACGCATGATGATGGGTCATTTCATTACAAAAAGCACAAAATATATCTTTATAAAGAAGATTTTAGTGCCTTTCGTGAATTAATGAATGAAATGATGGATTATATTATTGATGAAAAAGGGGCAGAAGTAATTTCTGAACGTCACCAAAGAGATTTTAAGAAAGAGGACAACACTACCCATGAAAATGATGAAAAATCTTCAACTGGTAGTTTTACAGATGTTGATTTTGATGATATCTAATTTCTTATTTTCTTTATAATAGTATAAACGACCCTTTTAAAATGAGGGTCGTTTTTGTTTTAAACCAAACAACTGAATACCTATGAAAAAACTACTACTTTATCTTACAGTGGGTCTTTCCCTCTGTGCAACAGCTCAGGAGTCCTTAGATTTAAACTATTATTTACCACAGAATATTACTTACAATAAAAATATACCAACCCCCAAGGATGTTATTGGACATGAAGTGGGTGAATGGCATGTAACACATGACAAACTTATGTTCTACATGCAAACCTTGGCGAAGGCAAGTAATCGTATCACTATTGAAAATAGAGGGGCAACGTATGAAGGAAGGCCTATATTATTATTGACCATTACCTCACCAAAAAATCATACGAACATAGAAAAAATTAGGGTTGATCATATGTCACTTTCAGAAAGCGGTGCCAACAGCTTATCTATAGCGGATATGCCTATAGTGGTCTACCAAGGTTTTTCCATACATGGCAATGAACCCAGTGGTGCAAATGCTGGCCTGGCCTATGCTTATTATTTGGCTGCTGCTGAAGGCAAAGAAATTGAAGATTTGTTGGATAATACCGTAATCCTCATGGATCCTTCCTTTAATCCAGATGGCTTGCAACGTTTTGCTTATTGGGCCAATACAAACAAGAGCGATAATCTAAATGCGGATACCAATGAGAGAGAATATCATGAGGTTTGGCCTGGGGGTAGAACTAATCACTATTGGTTTGATCTTAACCGAGATTGGTTGCCCGTACAACTACCAGAAAGTAGGGCACGTATAAATACATTCCATAAATGGTTGCCTAATATTTTAACGGACCATCATGAAATGGGTACAAATTCCACCTTCTTTTTTCAACCAGGTGAACCGACAAGAGTGCATCCCCTAACTCCAAAATTAAACCAGGAACTTACGGCCGAAATAGGTTCCTATCATGTAAAGGCATTTAACAAAATTGGTTCGTTGTACTACTCAGAGGAAGGCTATGATGATTATTATTATGGAAAAGGCTCAACCTTTCCAGATGTAAATGGTAGTATTGGTATTTTATTTGAACAAGGAAGTTCCAGGGGACATATTCAGGAAAGTGAAAATGGTCTTTTGACTTTTCCGTTCACGATTAGAAACCAGTTTACAGCAGCTCTTTCTACTATTGAAGCTGCAAAAAATATGCGTTCAAAAATTTTGGACTACCAAAAGGGATTTTATAAGAGCATGAGGGATGAAGCCAGCCGTTCCAAATCCAAGGCCATCATTTTTGGGGATAGCAAGGATGCATCTAAAACATGGCATTTAGCCGAAATATTGAATCGACACAAAATTAAATTCAATGAATTAAAAAATGATGTGACCGTTGCAGGAAAATCCTATAAAAAAGGAAGCAGTTATATAGTGCCCATGAACCAAAAAAATCCAAATCTGATAAAAGCAATGTTCGAGAAGAGAACAACATTTACAGATAGTATTTTCTATGACATATCAGCTTGGACTTTTCCTCTGGCTTTTAATGTGGATTATTCAGAAGTTGGAACAATGGCCAACGCGGGGGAGGAAATAACAAACCTTGGCCCATTGACAGGTACAGTGGACAAACAAAGCAATTATGCTTATTTATTTGAGTGGCACGAATATTATACCCCAAAAGCCTTGAATAAAATTACAAATAAGGGTATAAGAGCAAAAGTTGCCAAATCTCAATTCACTTTGGAAGGAACAACATATGATTATGGCACTATTATGATTCCCGTTCAAAACCAAAAAATGGGTAAAAAAGAGCTTTATGATTTTTTGACAGAAGTTGCCCAAGACAGCAAAATCAACATAAAATCAGTAAGCACGGGTCATACAGTAGGGATAGACTTAGGAAGTAATGACTTTGACCCCATAAAAAAACAAAAGGTAGCAATTTTGGTTGGTAATGGAATACGCTCATACGATGCTGGGGAAATTTGGCATTTATTTGACCAACGGTATAATATGAAAATCACCAAAATAGATGTCGATTATTTTAACAATGTTGACTTATCCACCTATACAGATATAATTATTCCAAGTTCATGGGGGCGAGGTGCGTTGAGTAAAAGCGGCATGGATAAACTAAAAGCGTGGGTAAAAGAAGGTGGAACCCTAATTGGTTATAGAAGTGTGGCAGAATGGCTGGATAAGAATGAATTCATAAAATTGAAATTTAAAAAAGACTCATTAAAAGTTAAAAATGTTTCTTTTGAACAAAAGAGCGATTTTCATGGAGCACAAGTAACTGGCGGTGCTATTTTTGAAACTAAATTAGATCGTACTCATCCTATTAATTATGGCTACAAAAATGATAAACTAGCCTTATTTAGAAATACCAACATCTATATTGAGCCCAATAAAAATAGCTATGACAATCCCATTACCTATACTAATAACCCATTGTTAAGCGGGTATATTTCAGAAGAAAATCTGGAGCTCATTAAAAATTCGGTTCCTTTTCAAGTAAAGCGTATGGGAAAAGGTAGGGTAATAGCATTTACGGACAATACTAATTTTAGGGCATTTTGGTACGGTACAAATAAACTGCTCATGAATGCCATTTTCTTTGGACAAATCATGTAAAAGGGTATGTTCTAATATATAGTCTATTAAATAGGATATGACCTAAAAGCAGTATTGCCGTTAGGTCATGTCCTATATAATTTCCAAGGACAAAGAACACTATTAAATATAGTACAGGATAAAAAATAAGGGAGTACATAAACCTAAAAGTGCTTATAAACTCTATTTCCTTTATTTTTGGTAGAATAAATAATTTCCATGGAACAATAAAAGGGTAATTAAGGATTGTAAACAGTGTTTTTAAAATTTTTGAAAACAAGCTTTTATTGTTCAGCTCCACTTCATTAGCTTCAATAGTTCCTATAACAGTGTTGACAGAGGAAGGCTTTAAATAATTTACCTTCATGGAATTCAACTTAGCCAAGATTTCATCATAATCTTCTTCATTCTCTATATGCGTGGTCACCTTTCTTAAGCTTTCATAAACCACATCCTTAATTCTCTTGATGGATTCCGATAAATTGTTTTCATCATAAACTTTCAAAAGGGGGATATCATTATCAAAATATACAGCGGCACTATCTGGAAATCCTTCTGCTCTATTGTAATTTATGCCTATTGGCAATAGCCTAATATCCAAATGTGGTTGTTTTTCCATAGCTCTAAAAAGAATCCTAGTAAAACCCTTACTCAATGGCCGAATCCTTTTTTTTATGTTATGGCTTCCTTCAGGAAAAATTAAAATATGTTCATTATTTTTAAGCAACTGGGCACATTGATTAAAAATCGCTTCATTCTGGCCCAACTTATCTATACCATCCCTAATTCTATAAATAGGAATCATTTGTAAAAAATTTAGCAAGGAAGTTACTAGAGGATTTGTAAAAGCGCTTGCCCTTGTTAAATAATAGGGCTTCCCTTTACAAAAAATGGCAACCAATAGTGCATCTAACAAGGCATTTTGATGATTGGCAAGAAACAGTACTGGCTTATTTTTAGGAATCTTCTCCAAGCCATAAATCTTAATTTTCGAAAAATAATATAGAAGTCCAGCACCAAGCCAACATTTAAAAAAGTAATAACCAACTTTTTTCATGCCAGTTCTTTTTCACCACTTGGCTTGTACCCCCAAATTGTGGCCAATATTAGTCCTGAAACCAAATGCCAAATTCCCCAAAATGCAGTCAGAATAGCCATACCTCCCAGTCCGTCAAAAAAAGTAAAAATCAATAACAATCCCAGTCCAGAATTTTGAATTCCCGTTTCGATGGTAATACTTTTCCTGTCCCTTTGCGAAAGCCCCATAAGTTTTGCCCAAGAGAAACCAGTAAAAAATGCTAAGAAATTATGTAAGAGGACAATCCAAAAAACATAAAAAACGTAATCCATAAAAACATCTCTATTGTTATAAAGGGCAAGGAAAATTAAGGTGATGAAAAACAGTAAGGACCCAACTTTCAACACTTTTGCCATTTTCTCCGCCAATTTCGGCCTTATATAATTTAACCACATTCCCAATACCAATGGAATTCCCAATAAGAGTGCAACCAGTTTTATCATTTCCCATGGAGAAATAGAAACTGTTTTTAATATAGAATGAGTTGGCCCGTAAAGAGACCCCCATAACTGAAGGTTCAATGGGGTCAAAAAAATGGCCAAAAGTGTAGCTATTGCCGTAAGACTCACAGAAAGAGCTGAGTTCCCTTTCGCAAGATGGGTTACAAAATTAGAAACATTACCTCCTGGACAAGCAGCTACCATAAACATGCCCATAGCTATACTGGGCAAAGGTTTTACTATCCAAACCAAAAAAAAAGTAACTATTGGAAGTAACAAAAACTGACTTATCACCCCAACCAAAACGGGTTTGGGACTTTTCACCAAATGCCTAAAGTCCGAAACGGAAATCTCCAAAGCAATACCAAACATTACAAAGGCCAATGCCAAGTTCATGACCCATAGGGCTTCTGTGCTAAAATTTATGTGAACAGTGTCTATAATTTGATCTACCAAATTAATATAAGTTATCATTCCAAATGTTACAATATAGGGTATTCGCGCTAAAATTTAACTACTGGCCACATTATAGGTGCTCTATAAATGATTTAATAAGATAGATAAAATCCTTAATTTTATCACTTAAATTCAGTTAAAAATGTCTAGAACTCCCAGTAACATGCTACCTCTTGGTACGGTTGCTCCAGATTTTAATTTGCTTGATACGACATCGAATTCTTTTTTAGGGCTTCAAGAAATTAAAGGTGAGCATGGTACAGTAATTATGTTTATTTGTAACCACTGTCCCTTTGTAAAACATGTAAATTCCGAATTGACCAAATTGGGAAAAGATTATAGTGCAAAAGGCATTGGGTTTGTTGCAATTTCCAGTAATGATGCAATAAACTACCCTCAAGATGCCCCGCATTTAATGAAAAAGACAGCTAGGGAAGAAGGTTTTACTTTTCCCTATTTATATGATGAGACCCAAGAAGTAGCAAAAATTTATGATGCGGCATGCACACCAGATTTTTATTTGTTCGATGCTGATTTAAAATTGGTCTACCGTGGCCAGTTAGACTCCTCCAGGCCTGAAAATGGTATTCCAGTAACGGGAATTGACCTTAGAAATGCAATTGATGCGGTATTGGTTGGAAATCCAATTGACTTTGTACAAAAACCCAGTATAGGTTGTAATATTAAATGGGTGAAAAATTAGTCATAGAGATTGATTTAAAGCCAGGCTTCCCTTTTCAGTAAATTCTCAATATGGGCGAAATGGTGGCTACTGTGCCATGCATATTTACCAATATTTTCTTTAACAGTCACTTGTACATTTCCTTCTGGGTGTAAATAACTCAAATCCATATTCTCTTTAGAAAGCCCTCTTAAGAGATACACTAGTTTTGCATGTAACGCTTTGATATAATCCAGAGAAAGTGAAATGGGTGCCGATTTAGCATCAACAAGTTCCGCCCATTCTTTCTCCTCATAAGCCTTAATCAAAGGAGTTTTCTCGGTAAGGGCCCATTTAAAACGGGTATAGCTATGATGGTGACTATCTGCCACATGATGAACTACTTGTCTCACTGTCCAACCATCGGGACGGTATTGGGTTTCCAATTGATCATATGAAAGAGGTTTCACCATCTGCTCCAATCTATGGGGAAATTGTTCCAAAACACTAATCCAATCAACTATATTGGCCTCTGAAATAATTGCTGGACGCTCAAAATGTCCAATAGGATATCGCAACTGTTCTAAATCCATATTCTTCATTACATAAAAGTAGTAAACTTTAATACATTTTTAACCTCCTAAAAAAGGTTTTTAAGGAATATACCTTAACTTTAAGGAACAATTAATTAAACCAAAAAAATATAAAAATGGCAACAATAAGATTGGGCGATATGGCCCCAGACTTTACAGCTGACAGCTCATTGGGAATGATTAATCTATATGATTATTTGGGAGATGGTTGGGGTATTTTGTTTTCCCACCCTGCAGATTTTACACCTGTTTGTACTACAGAATTGGGAACTGCATCTAAATTTAAAGATGAATTTGCAAAACGAAATGTAAAGATGATGGCTTTAAGTGTGGATGGCGCTGCCTCGCACAATGAATGGATTCAGGATATAAATGAAACCCAAAATACAAAAGTGGACTTCCCGATTATAGCAGATGAGGATAAAAAAGTATCCAATATGTATGATATGATTCATCCAAACGCAGACAATAATCTAACTGTACGTTCTGTATTTATCATAGCACCGGACAAAACAGTAAAACTAATTATTACCTACCCTGCGTCTACAGGAAGAAATTTTCATGAATTATTACGGGTAATAGATTCTTTACAATTGACAGCCTACCACAAAGTGGCCACTCCAGCTAACTGGAACCATGGAGAAGATGTTGTGGTTAGTCCGGCGATAGCCACAGAGGATGCCAAAAAAATATTTTCCAAAGGAGTTACCGAGGTAAAACCTTACTTAAGAATGACACCAGATCCAACAGCATAAAAATACATAGTATTCAAAAGAAGGCCTCTCACTTGGGAGGCTTTCTCTTTTAATTATTTGAAATGACAAAGCATATTCTATTTTCAATAATTTTTGTTTTATTTCTGGGATGCCAATCAAAAAAAAACTCTCGAAAAGAAAAAAAATATGAGTCCAAAACTTTGTTAGTAAATAAAATTGCGCCCCACGTTTACCAACATATTTCATACCTGAACGCAGGCAGTTTTGGATTGGTTCCATGCAATGGTCTAGTAATCATAAATAAAAATGAAGCCATAATTTTTGATACACCAACTGGAATTGATGCATCCAATGAATTAATCAGTTGGGTAGAAAATGGTTTGCATTGCAAAATCAAAGCTATAATTCCCACGCATTTTCATGCAGATTGCCTTGCTGGCCTAGATGCATTTCATAAAAAAAACATTCCTTCCTATGCCAATGATTCAACCATTTCATTGGCCAAAGCCTTCAACAAAACAGTACCCATGAACGGGTTCTCTAATTCATTGGAACTAAAAGTTGGAAACCAAATGGTTATTGCGGAATTTCATGGAGAGGGCCATACAAAGGATAACATCGTGGGCTACTTTCCATATGATGAAGTGCTTTTTGGGGGTTGTCTTGTCAAAGAAAAAGGGGCGGGAAAAGGAAATCTGGAAGATGCCAATATTGTTGATTGGGCACATACTGTATCTAAAATTAAAGAAAAATATAAAAACTTAAAAGTCGTTGTTCCTGGTCATGGAAAATCTGGCGGTTCTGAATTATTGGATTATACCATTGACCTATTTACATTTAATTAGTTGGCACTCCTTATGTTTTCTAAATGTTAAGCTTTTTTATGCCAACTAATATAATTTTAAAAAAAACTCTGATTTCCAATAATTTAATAGTACTTTCGTACTTTAATTAATTATTTTATATTTATATTATGAGTAAAGGAACAGTAAAATTCTTCAATGATTCCAAAGGATATGGTTTCATCACTGAAGATGGTTCGCAAGAAGATCACTTTGTACACATTTCTGGCTTAATCGACGAAGTACGTGAAGGTGACGTTGTAGAATTTGAACTACAACAAGGTAAAAAAGGATTGAACGCCGTTAATGTGAAGGTAGTAGACTAGGTACAAACAACTTTTTTATAGCACAAAGCCCAAGCAATTGTTTGGGCTTTTTTTATTGACTGAAAATCAAACTAATAACATTTTTTTTAACTTTTTACGCAACCCCTTCCCTTTTTATCATCTTATACCAAACGGTTAAAGTTCCCCAACTAAAAATAACCATATGACCACATTTTTTGGAATTCTTTTTTCTCTATTGGCAATCAACCTATTACTGCTTACGTTAAGTGTAAATCAGACTAAAAAACGTTAAACCTAGTAGGGTTATTTATTGCCAAGTTGTTCAATTATCAAAGGGATATAGATATATCCCAAAACCTTTGACCCCAAAAAATGAATACTTTTTTCGCTATATTCCTATTTTTAATGGCCTTGAACATTATACTACTTGTTACTAGTGTAAATAAAGCCTAATAAAAAAAGCTTCCATTTGGAAGCCTTTATTATACATAGTTTTGAATAGAATAGAGTTATTTAACGCCCATTAATTCCACATCAAAAATAAGGGTTGCATTTGGAGGAATTACTCCACCGGCACCGGCACTACCATATCCTAAGTGGGACGGAATTACAAAACGAGCCTTATCCCCTACTTGCAATAAAGCAATACCTTCATCCCATCCAGAAATTACTTGCCCAACACCCAATTGGAAATCTATAGGTTGATTTCTTTTATAAGAAGAATCAAATACTTGGCCATCGGTTAAAGAACCTTCATAATGTACGGATACTGTTTTGCCTTTTTCAGCTTTTGCACCATTGCCTTTTTGTATCATTTTATATCTAAGTCCACTGTTCGTTTTATCAAAACCAGCAGCTACTTTATCCAACTCAGCTTCAGCTCTTTCTTTTTCCTCTGCCATTCTTTTTTCTCTAGCTCCTTCAAAAGTTCTAAAAGCTTCAATTGCATTCCAGGCTTCTGCCTCTGCACCTACTCTAACAATTTCAAGAGTTTCTAATTTATCACTTTGGGCAATGGCATCAACAACTTCTTGTCCATGCTCCACATGTCCAAAAACTGTATGCTTATTGTCTAACCAAGGTGTTGCAATATGGGTAATAAAAAATTGACTTCCGTTGGTTCCAGGTCCAGCATTTGCCATGGACAACACGCCAGGTGAGTCATGCTTTAATTCTGGATGAAATTCATCATCAAATTTATACCCCGCATCACCAGTTCCTGTTCCCAAAGGGCACCCACCTTGTATCATAAAATCTGGAATTACCCTATGAAAGCTCAATCCATTATAATAAGGTTTGCCTTGAGGTTTAATGGAATTTTCCATATTCCCTTCTGCCAGGGCCACAAAATTCCCGACTGTTCCAGGGGTTTTATCATGGGTAAGTTTTACTAGTATTTCTCCTTTTGAGGTATTGAATTTTGCGTAGATTCCGTCTTGCATATTTGCTTTATTAAAATGAGCGGCAAAGGTAGGGTTTTTAACCTTGGATTGAAAGGTTGAATCATGATTTCCAAACCTATGGGACTCTTATAGTATCCCAAGTTATCCTTTAATCTTTACGGGTGGCACAATCCCATATTTGTCAAATAAATACACCAAACTTGCCATAGTAGCCGCTCCAAGTTCCAACTCTCGCTTGTTTACATGCTCAAAGGTATCGTTCTCTGCATGGTGATGGTCAAAATAACGTTGGGAATCTGGCCTAAGTCCTGCCAAAACCATACTCTCATTCTTCAAGGGCCCTATATCTGCACCTCCGCCACCTTTAACAAACATGTGAATTAAATAGGGTTCAAACAATTTCTTCCAGCTCTCCACCCTTTCAAAATTAGCATCAGAGCAATCAAAAGAAAAGCCTCTTGGTGTAAACCCTCCCGCATCACTCTCTAAGGCAAATACGTGATTCTCATTTTTATTTTTGGCTACCTCAGCGTACTTATTGCCTCCTCTTAAACCATTTTCCTCATTCATGAACAACACTACCCTAATAGTACGTTTTGGTTTGTAACCAGACTCCTTAATAAGTCTAAGCACATCCATGCTTTGTACACAGCCCGCACCATCATCATGAGAGCCATCCCCTAAATCCCATGAATCCAAGTGACCGCCAACTACCATAATTTCATTGGGGTAAGTTGTGCCTTTTATTTCACCGATAACATTAAAGGATTCTACATCATCAAATTGCTTGCAATTCTGCTTAAAATAGAACTTTACTTGTGGGTTTAATTTTAGTGTGGTACTGAGCAACTCCGCACCATTGGTGCTAATGGCAGCAGCTGGAATTCTATTATAATCGGCCGTATCACCATAACTCATAGATCCCGTATGGGGTAAATCATCCAGCCTTAAATTCATGGAACGCACAATGACTCCTACCGCACCATACTTACCAGCCTCGTTGGCCCCAGAATAGCGCTGGTCCACACAACCAGAATATGATTGAAAAGTACTGATGAGAGTTGCGTCCATGGGGCGGTTATAAAAAACTATTTTTCCTTCTATGTTCTCTCTACCCAAAGTTGCTAAATCTTCAATTCCTTTGACTTCTACAACATTGGCCTTAATACCGCCTAGAGGGGTTGCCACAGAGCCACCCAATGCACAGACCGGTACATTATTGGTAAGTCCAGGTTTAGTCTCTATATAAGCAAATTCTGGCGTTCCCCTAACCCATTTTGGGACTTTGACAGGTTGTAACCAAACTCTATCCAATCCTAAAGAGTCCAGCTGGGATTTTGTGTAGTCTACTGCCTGTTGCGCTTGAACCGATCCTGATAGCCGCCCACCAATTTGGTTAGACAAATGGTTTAACCAATCATATGCCTTTCCTTTGGTCAAAGAAGTATTATAAATGGCTTTTATCTGTTTTTCATCATCAGTTTGGGAAAAACCTTGGGCTGCCACCAAAAGGAGCAGAATCAATACTTTTTTCATTCTTTTTCGTTTTCCAATTCTCTTTTATAGACTTCTAAATTAGCTTTTATTTCATCATCTAGCTCCGGCTCCTTAATATCTTTGTATTTTTTTAACTCTTCCAAAAGTATAGATGCCACAATAACCCTAGCAGCCTTTTTATTGTCTGCAGGGATTATGTACCATGGAGCATGGGGTTTGGATGTTTTTTCTACGGCCTCTTCATAGCACTTTGTATATTTGTCCCATAATTTTCTTTCTTTTAAATCATCCGGGGAAAACTTCCAATTTTTTCTTTTTAGGGCAAGTCTGCGCAGTAACCTTTGTCTTTGCTCTTCTTTGGAAAGATGTAAAAAAAACTTAAAGATTATAGTTCCATTCTCGGCTATATGCCTTTCAAAATTATTGATCTGTTTAAAGCGATTATCCCAAAACTCTTGATCTATATCCTCAACTGAGTGTATTCCCGGTATATGCTCTCCTAAAATATATTCTGGATGCACTCTTGTCACCAATACATTTTCATAATGTGTCCGATTAAAGACCCCAAACTTTCCTTTTGCCGGTAAGGCAATATAGTGTCTCCAAATATAATCATGCTTGCGTTCCAATTCTGTAGGTACTTTAAAACTGTGTACCACAACACCTCGAGCATTAAAATCCTTAAAAACTTCACGTATAAGACTGTCCTTTCCAGCAGTATCAATTCCTTGAAGACATATTAGCACACTATATTTAGAGTGGGCATACATCGTATCCTGAAATTCACCTAGGTCTTGCCGTATTTTTTGCAATTCTTTTTTTAGCTCCTTATCCGTAACTCCCAAATTTTCATGAGTATTATAATCTGATAATTCTAGGGAGCCATTAACTTTATATGATGATATTTCTATTTTCTTCATAGGTGAATATAAAATATTTTAAGGATGCTCCGATAAAATGTAAAAAAAAATAGATATAGAACACTAAATCGTACAAATTGTGACCTTTAACCATTAGCTCCGTAGTTTATCGACAAAATAGTTTTTTAAAGTGTTCATTCTTTATTTTTATAATATGTAACATGCCTATGCATTTTACTGTTCCAAACCTTAATGCCATGAAAAAGAGTTGCTTAGCATTCCTACTATGCTATACATTCCTTTTATTTTCTTACAAAAACTACAACGCATGTGACTTTGCGGGCACTAATATTGCCTCTGTACAGCAACAAACTCTTAAAGCAATTGAAGCAGAAGAACTAGGTATTTCCAAATTCTTCGCATACAAAGCCATAAATGGAATTGAAAAGTCCAAAGAACAGTTGGAAGCATGTGGCTGTGATTCTTCTAAAGAGCTTTTATATCTTGGTCTTGGGGATTTAATCATGGCAACAAAAACAGACTCCATAAATACTTCCAAAAGCTTCTTGACCAAAGCATTTGAAAACATAAGCCAAAGTTTACGGGAAATAGAAAAATACAATTCTCGTAACAGTAAAAATCCTGATAATTTATTGGCAATTAACTCAGAAAACATTGAAACCAAACTCTCTTCCGTTACCATAACCAATGTTGTCCTTCAAAAAAAAATAGACAGTATTTTGGTTACCTATGAAGAATCCTTGGATAAGGCAGTACAAACAGTAAATTGTAAAGAAGCTAGGGCCATGGCACTGAAAATATACCAAGAATGTGAAAAAGAGTTATTAATGCCCAATTTGACAGAGGCAAAAAGGTATTACAACTATAGGACCAAAGAAATTACAAAAAATGCTCTAGATCAATTGGTGCGGTGTGAAAACTAGTTATTTGCTTGCAAAAAGCTTAACATCTTCTTCTGTAACCTCATTTCCACCAAGTATTATCAAACGTTCCACTACATTTCTTAATTCACGGATATTTCCTGTCCAATCATAGCTCTTTAGCAAATCAATTGCCTTCGCTGAAAATACTTTTACTATTGAACCTTGTTCTGATGCTATTTTTTTCGAAAAATGTTCTATTAATAAAGGAATATCCGATCTCCTATCATTTAATGCTGGCACTTTAACTAAGATAACAGCTAGTCTGTGATATAAATCCTCACGAAATTTACCCTCTGCAATTTCCTTTTTAAGATCTTTGTTTGTGGCAGCTACAACCCGAACATCCACCTTTATATCCTTATCAGTACCTACTCTTGAAATTTTACTCTCTTGAAGAGCTCTTAGAACTTTGGCCTGTGCTGAAAGACTCATATCCCCAATTTCATCCAAGAAAATAGTTCCCTTGTTTGCCGCTTCAAATTTACCGGCCCTATCTTTTACTGCAGAGGTAAAAGCACCTTTAACATGACCAAATAATTCACTCTCAATTAATTCTGATGGTATTGCAGCGCAGTTGACTTCAATAAAAGGGGCACCGCTCCTAGGGCTTTTTTCATGGATCCAATGGGCAACTAGTTCTTTTCCTGTTCCATTTGAACCGGTAATCAATACTCTTGCATCTGTTGGCGCCACTTTTTCTATCATATCTTTAATGACCGAAATTTCTTTACTTTCCCCAATCATTTCATAATTCTTGCTAATCTTCTTTTTTAAGATTTTGTTCTCAACAGCAAGCACCTTGCGATCCACTGCATTGCGAACTGTGGTCAAAAGTCTATTTAAATCTGGTGGTTTGGAAATATAATCAAACGCACCCAAACGCATGGTATTTACCGCAGTATCCAAATCTCCATGTCCCGATATCATGATAAAAGGAATTTCCGGCTTTATTTTTTTTGCTGCCTCCAAAACTTCAACACCATCCATTTTAGGCATTTTTATATCGCACAGGACCAAATCATAATCCTCCTTTTTTACCATTTCTATTCCTTTAAGACCATCCTCAGCCTCTTCCACCATATAGGAATCATTTTCCTCGGTCAATATTTTCACCAAGACCCTTCTTATGGCCGCCTCGTCCTCTATCACTAATATTTTTGACATCTTATTGCTTTAAACCTTATTATCTTTTGCTATAAACGAATGATTATACTTTATAGTCTTTGATTAAATTTTATTTTGATAGATATGTACATCCCTTTGTGGGAAAGGAATGGTGATTTTATGTTCACGGAATTTTGCATCAATCTTATATCGCAATTCACTTTTAATCTTTGGATCCGTAAAACTATCGCTTATATAAAATACAAGTGAAAAAATTAATGCAGAATCTCCAAAATCTTCAAACAAAACAAATGATTTAGGGCTTTTCAACACACCTTTTTGGGCACTTGCAATTTCCTCCAAGATTCTTGTAACCAATTGCACATCACTTCCATAAGCCACTCCCACTTTTACACTTTCCCGGGTATTTCTATGGTTTTGAGTATAATTATAGGTTGTATCACTGATAAATTTATGGTTAGGGATAATAATCACCTTGTCATCCCTTGTTATGGCTCTAGTGGTTCGTAATTTAATTTCAAATACCCTACCCACTTTATTATCAATTTCGATAATATCACCTACACTTAAAGATTTGTCCACTATGATAAATATACCACCTATTATATCTTGGAATATTTCCTGCAAAGCCAGTCCCAAACCAACGAAAAGTGCCGCAGAAGCTGTGATAAGAATTGTTATATCTATTCCCGCAGTTTTCATGGTTATTAAAATAACAGCCACATAAACCACATACTTAATAAACTTAAAAACACTGATAAACTTTAGTTTATCATCTGGATTCATTTTTCTGGTGAAAAGCTTTCTTAACCATTTCAACACAAAGCTTGTAATGATAAATGCAACGGTAAGAATCAACAATAAACCAATGGTAACATGTATTGATTTTTCCCCTTCACCAATATGAATGCCCCAATTGAGAAAATCCTTTATTCTTTCCCAAACATCTTTTTCAAGCACTTCCAATACCGTATTTGGTTCTTCTTGTATCATATATTAATATCTCAACCATTTAATCAATTCTTTGTAAGTTGGTTTCTTACCATACATTAAAATACCTATTCTATAAATTTTAGCAGCTAACCATACAATAGCCATAAAGGTACCAATAAGCAAAATAATTGATGTTAGCAATTGCCATAAAGGCACACCACCGTCACCAATCCCACCAGGTAAACGCATTAACATTACAATTGGAGATGTCAACGGAAATAACGAAAATGCCACAGCAATTGGGCCATGGGGGTTACTAAAAACAGAAAAGAACCCTACATAAATTGCCAACATAAGCGGAAGGATTATTGGAAAAATAAACTGTTGCGTATCCGTTTCATTATCCACGGCTGCTCCAATAGCGGCATAAATAGAACTATATATTAAGTACCCCAATATAAAATAGATAACAAAAAAGGTAATTAACATAAACCAAGGGATTTTTACCAGTTCATTTATATATAGTTGCATTTTTCCATTTGATTGTGCCGACTCAATTGTAGTAGCTGTATCCATAGGAAGATTGGGAGTTGTGTTTACGCCGCCCAAATCAATATCAAAAAAGTAAACAACAGCAAAAAGTAACAAAGAAGCTGAAATAATCCAGATTGCAAATTGAGTAACCCCAGCAAAAGAAGTCCCAATAATTTTTCCCAACATTAATTGAAAAGGTTTTACGGAGGAAATAATAACCTCTATAATCCTGCTTGTTTTTTCCTCTATAACACTGCGCATTACAAATCCCCCGTAGATAATAATGAACATCATTATTAAATACCCAAAGGCACCACCAATTATGGCCTTCATTTCGGTCAACCCTTTTAAATTTTGCTCTCCAGAAAAAGTTGCAGTACTTATTTCAAATCTATTGTCAATACTGGCATAGTCTTCTGTTGAAACACCCAAATCCTGTAGTTTTTTCTTCTGTAACCTTGCTTGGAAGACATCTTCCAATTTATCCAGTACAGATGTATTTGGCGTTTCTTTGCTATAGAAAAAAGAATTGGCGGAAACGGTTTCCAAATTATCATTCAATGGAATATGCAAAAGACCATAATACCCCATATTTGTTGTGGAATCCTTTGCTTCTTCCAAAGTAATATTCCTAAAAACAACAAAGGATGTGGCCTCAGTGGAATTAAAGTCGTTTGAGAAGAAATTACTTTCATTTAGTATTCCTATAACTCGAGTCTCATTATCGTTTATTTTGGCCAAATAGGCTATAAGGACAATCATCCCAACAATAAGAATGGGACTCAAAAATGTCATGATTACAAAGGATTTGTTGCGAACCTTTGCCAAATACTCTCTTTTTATAATGAGCATCAATTTATTCATCTACATTTTTGTTTTTTACTGTCTGTATAAAAATATCATTGGCGGAAGGCACCGTTTCCTCAAAATGATTGATATTAGCCTTAGATGCAAGATAAGTCAATAACTCTCTTGTATCCGAAGACGGCAATTGAATATTAAAATCCAGCTGACTATCCTCTATAACATAATTGGGCATTTTAATATTAAATTTATCCATAAGCTCATTTACCAGAACGTTTCCGTTATCTGTACACAATCCCACTCTAAAAACATTGTTTTTATATGCTTTTTTAATGTCTGATAATTTCCCATCCAATATTTTATTAGACTCATGGATAAGTGCGATATACTCGCACAATTCTTCCACTGATTCCATTCTGTGAGTAGAAAAAATGATAGAAGTTCCACCCTCTTTCAATTGTAATATTTCGTCTTTTATTATGTTGGCATTAATGGGGTCAAAACCACTAAAGGGCTCATCAAAAATCAATAGTTTGGGTTCGTGGAGAACTGTTACAATAAATTGTATTTTCTGTGCCATCCCCTTGGATAGTTCTTGCACTTTTTTGTTCCACCAATCCCCTATTTCCAGCTTATCGAACCAAAATTTTAAACGTGTTTTTGCCTCAACTTTACCAAGTCCCTTTAATTGTGCCAAATACAAGGCCTGTTCACCAACCTTCATACTTTTATACAATCCCCGTTCTTCTGGCAAATAACCAATCATAGAAATATGTTTGGGCTCCAAAGGTTTGCCATCAAATAAAACTTGTCCTGTATCTGGATATGTAATTTGGTTTATAATACGTATCAAGGTAGTTTTTCCAGCTCCATTGGGGCCAAGCAATCCATAAATACTGTTTTTGGGAATTTCTAGAGAAACTTTGTTAAGGGCGGTGTGGTTTCCAAATCGTTTGGTAACGTCTTTTGCAACCAAAATTTTATCCATGTAAGCGCAGTTTTATCAAAGATATAGAAATGCTATAAAAGAGCTTTCTATTTTATTTAAAAACAAAACCCACCCTTAAAAAAATTAAGGATGGGAAAAAAATTGCTATGAAAAAGAAAATTAAATATTGGTTTCCCAATACTTAATCTCAAATATACGTTTTTATTTTAAATCTCCCATTATATTTTCTAGGAGAACATATCCTTCACTTTTTCAAAGAATGACTTGTCCGATTTCTCTGGTTTTGGCTCAAAATTATCGTTCCCCTGCATACGCTCAAAAAAGTCTTTCTGCTCTTTATTAAGTTCCTTAGGGGTCCATACATTTACATGAACCAACAGGTCTCCAGTGCCATATCCGTTAAGACTTGAAATACCTTTCCCCCGTAATCTTAATATTTTACCAGATTGTATTCCAGGTTCCAATTTTATCCTCACTTTACCACCAACAGCATCAATCTCTTTGGAAGTTCCCAAAACGGCCTCAGAGATACTTACGTATAGGTCATAATGAAGATTGTCTCCCTCTCGCTTTAAAGAATCATGTTCCACTGTTTCAATGGCCACTAACAAATCTCCGGGAATTCCATTCCCTGGAGCTTCATTTCCTTTATTAGAAACTTTTAACTGCATTCCTTCTTCCACCCCAGCTGGAATCTTAATAGATACAGTTTCTTCGGCAACTTTTAAACCATGCGCATCTGCATCACTAGGTCTTTTATCCAAAATTTGTCCACTACCGCCACAGGTGCTACAGGCTGCTGCCGTTTGCATTCTACCTAGGATTGTATTAGTTATTTTTGTTACCTGACCGGCACCGTTACAAGTGGTACAAGTTTTATATGTGACTCCATCGGCTTTTATCTTCCTACGTACCTTTACTTTTTTCTCAACACCATTGGCAACCTCATCCAAGGTAAGTTTTACCCTAATTCTTAAGTTGCTCCCCTTTACTCTTCTCTGGCCTCCGCCTCCAAAGCCACCGAAACCACTAAAACCTCCTCCGCCACCAAAAGCACTTCCGAAAATATCTCCAAACTGGCTAAAAATATCATCCATATTCATACCGCCACCATTGAAACCGCCTCCACCTTCAAATGCAGCATGACCATATTGATCATAACGGGCCTTCTTGTTTGGGTCGCTCAATATTTCATATGCCTCAGCAGCCTTTTTGAACATTTCTTCAGCCTTTGCATCTCCAGGGTTTTTATCAGGATGATATTCAATGGCTTTTTTACGATAACCCTTTTTTATTTCGGCTGCCGTAGCGTTTTTGCTTATTCCAAGTAATTCGTAATAATCCTCCTTCATTCTATATTTTTAGTTGCCTACCACGACTTTAGGATGGCGAATAATTTTATCCCCTAGTTTAAAGCCCTTTTCAATTACATCTATAATTTTCCCCTTGAGCTTTTTATCGGGTGCCGGTATTTGTGTTATGGCATCATGCACCTCTGCATCAAAAGCATCTCCTGCTTCTACACCTACTTCTTGCATACCTTTGCTCTTTAATACTTCCTTAAACTTATTACTGATAAGTTCCACACCCTTGAACATTTCTTTATCCTCGGATTTTGAAAGTTCTTTTAATGCACGGTCAAAATCATCTATGACTGGCAACATAGCTACAATTACTTCTTGCCCAGCCGTCTTAAAAAGTTCCATACGTTCTTTGGAAGTACGCTTTTTATAGTTTTCAAATTCAGCAAAAAGACGCAGAAACTTATCCTTTTCCTTTGCTAAATCTTCTCTAAGTTGTTCTTCTATACTCATTTCTTCCACCTCATCCACTTGCTCTTCTATATAGTTTCGCATTTCTTCATTCGCTTGTGACTCAGAAATGGGTTCCTCCATATTTTCGACTTTATCTTCTTTACTCATATAATTAGCGTTAAAAATATCTGATTTTAGGATGGCAAAAGTACTGCCAATTCTTTAAAAATGTCAAAATGTCACTAAACTTTACATATTTGGGGATGAATATCACTATTAGGGCTTTGTTGCTCTTAGCATTTCTCGTTTTCCGGGAGGGCCCGGCAAACGTTCCACAGTAAAACCTACTGCCTGCATGGCTCTTCTCACACTCCCTTTTGCAGAATAAGTTACCAGTACCCCATTCTTTTGGAGTGCATCATGCATTTTTTTAAAAATGGTTTCCGTCCACAACTCTGGCTGAACCCTAGCGCCAAAAGCATCAAAATAAACAAGGTTATACTTTTCTTGCTCATTAATCTGCATAAAATCCTTTTTTTGTTTGATTAAAGTGAAATCGTCAATAATTGGAATATTATCTTCCCATGTTGATTGATGCATTTTTACAAAACAATTCTCAAAAGAACTGGCATTAAGTTGGGAAATATAATTGAGTTCTTCTATTTCTTCTCCACTCACTGGAAAAGCTTCAACCCCTGTATACTCAACTCTAAGTTTCTTTTTTTGGGATTCAATTAATGTTATCAAAGCATTTAACCCTGTTCCGAAGCCTATTTCTAAAAGGGCAATGGATTCATTACTATAAAGTGAAAGCCCGTGTTTTATAAAAACATGGTAAGCCTCTTGGATAGCCCCATGTTTGGAATGGTATTGTTCGTTCCAATCTTCTATCTGTATGGTTTTGGAACCATCAGAGGTAGTAATAATTTTTCTTTTCAATTTATTGCTTTATGAGCACTCCATCAGCCTCAAAACCAAATGTTTTTTTAACATCAGTTATCTTATTTATTTCTTCTTCTGATGCCCCACCATCTTTGGCAAAATGTTTTTGGTCCGCCACGCTCATTTCCTCCACAAAGGCCAGTCCATTTACAACAACTTCTTGCCCAACAATATTCATGGGCATAAAAAATCCATAATCCTTAAAGCGAACCATAGTTTCTTTACCATCTTCCAAACTAAGTTTCATCCAGCATCCCTTAGCTTGGCAAACATCTGTAACTTTTGCACTAAACTTGGTAGAGATTGTATCTTTTATTTTTAAATTCTGATATACTTCGGATGCCTCTAATGAAGTACCTGCACCTTCCATAGTTATCTGCTTTCCAAAAGAAAGATAGTCGGTCTTATTCTCTGTTACTTGAGACATTGAAGCCTCCGAAAAAAATAATGCAACAATCGCACATAGTATATTAAATCCTTTCATATTTCTAAAAATTTTTAATCATGCTACAAAACTCAACAATTTTGACCAAAAAATAAAGCCCACGTTGGGATATTTCATTAATTTTACTCCACCAAAAAAGTTTGTTATGATGGATACAACTGTACAGAATATTGTTGTTGAGAAAGTAAAAACATCTAAAATTGACCAGATAGATTTTGATAATTTATCATTTGGCAGTGTTTTTACAGACCATATGCTCGTCTGTGATTATAAAAATGGCGCATGGGAAATTCCAAAAATTATACCTTATCAACCTATTACCTTAGATCCATCTGCTAAGATTTTCCATTATGGCCAGTCTATCTTTGAGGGAATGAAAGCCTATAAAGATAGTAATAATGATGTATGGTTATTCCGGCCTTTGGACAACCAGAAACGTTTGAACATTTCCGCAAAGAGAATGGCGATTCCAGAATTACCAGAAGAATATTTCATGGAAGGCCTAAAGACTCTCTTGAAATTGGAAAAAAAATGGATTCCACAATCCGAGGGAAGCTCCCTATATATTAGGCCCTTTATATTTGCATCTGGAAAAGGGTTCCACGCCTCACCAGCAGATGAATACAAATTTATTATTGCTTGCGCTCCTTCTGGATCTTATTTTTCTGGAAAAGTAAAAGTCCTAATAGAAGAAACCTACTCTAGATCCGCCAATGGAGGTGTTGGCTTCGCAAAAGCAGGTGGGAATTATGCCGGTCAGTTTTATCCAACCCAGTTGGCAGTAAAAAAAGGATATCAGCAAGTAATTTGGACGGATGACAATACCCATGAATATATTGAAGAAGCTGGGGCAATGAATATTTTTGTTAGAATTAATGATACACTCATTACTGGTCCAACAAGCGACCGTATCCTAGATGGTATCACCCGCAAAAGTATTATAACCATTGCTGAAGATGAAGGAATCCCCGTTGAGATTAGAAAAATCACAGTAAGCGAGGTGGTTGAAGCGTCAAAAAAAGGTATTTTGAAAGAAATGTTCGGAGCAGGAACGGCCGCCGTAGTTTCGCCCATTTCTGGTTTTGGACATAAAAATATGAACTATGACTTGCCCGAACTTGAAAGCAGTTACGCTTCTTTGCTGAAAAAAAGAATTACAGACATACAGTATAATAAAACTGAAGATAAGTTTGGATGGAGATATAAAGTATAAATTTCTAACCTAAATAGTAAAAAAAGCACCAAAAGGGTGCTTTTTTTATTTATCAAGAATCTCTTGAATATTGGGTTTAAAATAATTAGGGCCTTTTAAAACCTTACCATCTTCCCTATATATGGGTTTGCCATCGGCACCTAATTTACTCATATTGCTACGTTGTATCTCATTAAAAACCTCTTCTATTTTAAATTGCATTCCATGTTCCAATATTGTTCCACATAAAATATAGAGCATATCGCCAAGGGCATCTGCCACTTCAACCAAATCATTATTTCCAGCAGCCTCTAAATACTCCTTGTTCTCCTCATCCATTAAATTAAAACGCAACAAATTTTTCCTTTCACCTAAATCAGCTTTCATTTCATGGGACACGCCCATTCCAAAACATTTATGAAACTTCTCTACCGCTTTTATTTTTGCCTTCATTATTGATTTGTTTTATATTAATTTTGCATAAAAATATAAAATATGTTTAGTAACGGGCAATTAATTTTTGCTGCCATTTTTGTGTTAATTTTCACAATTATTATTTTTTTTTCATACAAAAAAGATAAAAAAACGCACTCCAAGAGTTATAAGGGTATTAAGTGGGTAGGCCTAACCTTTGCTATATTCATAGTAATTCTTTTTATAATTAAACAAATTCTTAAATATTGACACACCTATTGCATACGCCACAAAAATTAACACTTTCACAACATAATTACTATTTCCCTCGTATAAGATAAGAAAAGACGTACTTTTGCGTTATAATGTTAAGAATTTAGGTTAAATGGTAATATTTTTTAGCATATTGTTAGGATTATTGGGGCTTAATGCAATCCTTTTGATTTTTAGTGTAAATAGAGCAAATAGTGGTATCAGCAAAAATAAAAATGCTGTTTCAAAAACTCCAATAACAAAAATCTATCCTATAGATTTACTTCCTTCAAATTACAAAAAGGCGATTTAGTTTTATACTTTTAAAGTATGAAACAAGTAGTATTGGTATTTTTAGGAGGCGGTTTTGGAAGTATTCTTCGCTTTCTTATCAGCAAGGCATATAATAGTCATTTGCAACATTTTTTTTTAGGTACTTTTCTAGTCAATATAATAGGTTGTCTACTTATTGGTTTCATTTTGGGCATCTCTGCAAGGGGTAATTATCTAACACCCAATCAAACTTTATTATTATCAACAGGTTTTTGTGGGGGCTTCACCACTTTTTCTACATTTTCATATGAAGGACATTCCCTTTTAAAGACTGGAGAACTTTTCCAATTTTCAATTTATACCATATTAAGTATAGTTATTGGTGTCATTGCTATAGCCCTTGGTTTATGGCTTTCAAAAATGTTATAAATAACACTTTCTTTTACATTTTTTTTATTTTTTAACATAAACACAACCTTTTGTGCTGTTTTTTAAACTATTCGCACCAAAAGGGGTGTATTCTTTATTTAATTCTCAATCATCCTCATGAAAAAGTAAAGTAGAATAATCAAATAATCATTTTTTTTGATGATAAAAAACGATACCCTCAAAATAAATGGGGTTCTATTGAAATAAAAATAAAAATATCCATTAACACCCTCTTAACTTTAGGGTCATAATTATTTTAACATATATTTGGCGATATAAACAACAAATTAATTATGAAAAAAATCGAGGCAATTATTAGAAAGTCAAAATTTGACGAAGTGAAAAAAGCACTTCATCAAATTGAGGTTAACTTCTTTAGTTACTGGGATGTAACTGGAGTTGGAAATGAAAAGCAGGGCCATGTGTATCGTGGCATCTCTTATAGTACAACAGATATCCAAAGAAGGTATTTGGTAGTTGTGGTATCGGATGATTTTTTGGAAAAAACAGTAAACACTTTATTGGAAGCAGCTTATTCCGGTAATGTTGGTGATGGTAAAATCTTTGTTTCAGAAATAAGTGACGCATATAGAATAAGAACCAAGGAAAGTGGCCAAGCTGGAATCAACTAATAAACTAAACTAACTAACAATTTACAATATGGACGCAGGATTATTTACAGCAAACAACGTTTGGATGATGATATGTACCGCCCTGGTATTCTTTATGCACTTGGGTTTCTCTTTTTTGGAGATTGGACTAACCAGACAAAAAAACACAGTAAACATATTATTTAAAAATGTATTTATAATATGTGTAGGCCTTTTATTATACTACATAGGAGGATTTAATCTAATGTACCCAGGAGATTTTAATGGGTATGTAGGATTTGCAGGATTTGGAATTGGAGCTCCAGAAGGTGGCATGACTCCCGATTATGCAGATGGAGGATACACTTGGTGGACAGATTTCTTGTTCCAAGGCATGTTCGCAGCAACAGCAGCAACTATTGTTTCCGGTGCAGTTGCGGAAAGAATAAAATTAGGACCATTTATGATATTCACCATTGTATATGTAGGATTAGTATACCCCATAGTAGGTTCATGGCAATGGGGTGGTGGATTTTTATCTACCCTTGGAGGTGATGATGGAGGTTTCTATGATTTCGCAGGTTCTACTTTAGTACACTCTGTAGGTGGATGGGCGGCTTTGATAGCTATCTGGTTGCTAGGTTCACGTATTGGTAAATTTGGTGAAGATGGAAAACCAAATGCCATTCCGGGTCACAACCTTCCATTATCAGCAGCAGGAGTCTTAATCCTATGGCTGGGGTGGTTTGGATTTAACGGTGGTTCTGTGCTATCTGCCGACCCAGAATTAACTTCATTGGTATTGGTTACTACATGTTTAGCAGCCGCTGCAGGTGGTGTTGGAGCCTTCTTGTTCTCAACCATCCTATATAAGAATTACGATTTAACCATGTTTTTAAATGGTATTTTGGCTGGTCTTGTAGGTATTACCGCAGGTGCTGACCAAATGTCACCTAACGAGGCAGTAATCATTGGTCTCATAGCTGGTATTATTGTTGTATTGGGAATCGCATTGATAGACAAATTAAAATTAGATGATCCAGTTGGTGCAGTTGCAGTACACTTAATTTGTGGTATCTGGGGCACATTGGCAGTAGGTATTTTCGGTGGATTGGCAAGTGGACAACAATTTATGTGGCAGTTAACTGGTGTTGCAGCAGCAGCCGTATTCTGTTGCATTACAGCTTTCATTATCATGTTTGTTCTTAAGAAAACTGTTGGAATCAGAGTTTCCAAAGAAGAAGAGTTGGAAGGTCTGGATGGTCATGAGCATGGAATGAACGCCTATGGTGATTTTAGAATGAACGAACACTAAGAATCATATATATATATATATATATAACAACGGAGCGTTTTGCAGAACGCTCCGTTTTATAACCTTTCTCAAAATAATACGAAGTAATTAAAACAATTCGATTCCTTTTAACTAAGAAACCTAAGGAATTATTAAAACATTTAAATATGAAAACGATTACAACTACAAATTACGTAAAAAATGCATTTTTATTCGCATTTGCATTGTTAACGACTACACTTTCTTTTGCTCAGGAAGAGGAGGAAGAAAAAAAACTATCCATTACCGGTACAGTAGATGCATACTATAGAGCCAATTTAAGTGGACCAAATGATGAAAATGCGATTGCACCAGGTTCGTCATTTGCAAATTTACCTGGCTTTGCTTTGGGCATGGCAAATGTAGTTGCTTCCTATGAAGGTGAAAAAGCAGGGTTTGTTGCAGATTTAGTATTTGGCCCAAGAGGTACAGATGCAGTTTTTGCATCCCCAATGTACTCTGCTACTGGTAACATTGTAAATCAATTATATGCCTATTGGAATGTAAGTGAAAGTGTAACTTTGACCCTTGGTAACTTCAATACCTTTTTAGGGTATGAGGTTATTTCGCCAGCTGCCAATTTTAATTACAGCACTTCTTATTTATTTTCTTATGGACCATTTAGCCATACTGGTATTAAAGCAGATTTCGCTATCGATGATGATTGGTCTCTTATGCTTGCCGTTATGAACCCAACAGATTTAACAGAATTTAACCCAACTGGGGATTATGCTTTTGGAGCTCAAGTAGGTTTCTTTGGACAATATGTGAATTTCTTATTGGATGATGGTGCTTATGAAATTGACTATACTGGTGGTTTTGACCTTTCAGATGATTTCTTTTTAGGAATAAATGGCGCATACTATGATAATGATGGGGTTGGATTTGCAGGTGTAGCACTTTATCCTCAATTAGCAACTTCAGAAAACTTCTCTTTGGGTCTTAGAGGTGAATATTTTGTAGAAACAGGTGATTTTGGCGCAATAGGAACCGGCATGGAAGACACAAGCGTTTTAGCTGTGACCCTAACAGGTAGTGCTACAATTGGCGACCTAATCATTAAACCAGAATTACGTTTGGACAGCACTTCTGAAAATGCATTTATTGATTCCGATTTAGACCCAAGCAAAAGTCTATCATCTTTTGTATTGGCTGCGATTTATGCTTTCTAAATTGTTTTAAAATAATAGTGTACAAAAAGCCCTTTCTATGCAAAGGGCTTTTTTTTTGACAAATAAATAGTTCTCCTCTGAAAAACTTAAATATATGTTAATCCAAAAAATTGACTTTTATATTTAACACATTAAAAGTACTTTGGTCTTCTTTATAGAGCATATAATAAAACTTTAATTTATAAAATTAAATGAAAGCCAACTCAAAGACCATTATTGCTAATTTCATAGGACATTTCTTTATGATATGCCTTGTGCTTTCGGTATTGGCCAAACCCGTTGCTTTTATATGCAATCAACTTTCCGAGGCTGAACACGAACTGTTTGAAGATTCTAAAAAAGGAGAACAATCAGAAAATGAACAAAATATTGATTTTGAGCAGGAGGAAGCAGCTCTTGATCTTTTAATTTTTAATACCTTCCTATTGGATGTATACTCCGTTCATAATTTTTTTAAACAACCCGAGAACATTTTAAACTTTAAACTTAGTATCCATTCCCCCCCTCCAGAGATGAACTATCTTCTCTTCTAAAATATTTTCCTTTTTCTTTTTAAATTAAAATTTCTAACAATTCTTCTTTAATAATAAGAAGATCTAAAAGTTATATTAATGTTTAAACATATTAAAAACGACTTGCCAGCAAGTATCGTCGTATTTTTTGTCGCACTACCTTTATGCCTTGGTATTGCTTTGGCCAGTGGCGCCCCATTATTTTCTGGATTAATTGCCGGAATAATTGGAGGAATTGTAGTTGGTCTCCTAAGTGGATCACACATCGGTGTCAGTGGTCCAGCTGCTGGACTAGCAGCTATTGTATTAACTGCAATAACAGCCTTGGGCGGTTACCAAAACTTTTTAGTTGCTGTAGTTCTTGGTGGTATAATTCAAATACTATTTGGTGTACTTAGATTGGGTATAATTGGATACTATTTTCCCTCTTCGGTTATCAAGGGTATGCTTACTGGTATTGGCATTATCATTATCTTAAAACAGATTCCCCATTTTTTTGGGTACGATTCGGACCCAGAAGGTGATTGGGCCTTTTTTCAAGTCGATGGTGAGAATACCTTTTCTGAAATCATTAACACCATTAACCATATAAGTCCAGGCGCTACCATTATTGCACTGATTGGGCTGTTTATTCTTATTTTATGGGAAAAGGTATTAAAGAAAAAAGGTAAGATTTTTGAATTAATACAAGGCCCTTTAGTAGCGGTTGTCGTTGGAATTATTTATTATATTCTAACAAATGGGAATGAAACCTTGGCCATCTCCCCCCAACACTTGGTTAGTGTTCCCGTACCAGAAGACGCCAGCTCCTTCATTGCCCAGTTCAGCTTTCCAAATTTTGGTGTAATCGGAAATCCAGAGATATGGATAACTGGATTTACAATTGCCCTTGTAGCAAGTTTAGAGACTCTTTTATGCGTAGAAGCTACAGACAAATTGGATCCACATAAAAGAGTGACTCCAACAAATCGCGAACTTTTGGCTCAAGGTACCGGAAACATAATCTCTGGGATGATTGGTGGATTACCAATAACCCAGGTTATTGTTAGAAGTAGTGCCAATATACAATCTGGGGGACAGTCAAAGTTATCGGCTATTGTACATGGTTTTTTTCTTTTAATATCTGTTATACTAATTCCAAGTCTCCTGAACATGATTCCTTTATCAGTATTGGCAGCAATTTTATTTTTGGTTGGTTATAAATTGGCTAAACCCACTTTGTTCAAAACCATGTACAAATTGGGTTGGAAACAGTTCATACCCTTTATCATAACCATACTAGGTATTGTTTTTGTTGACCTTTTATGGGGTATAGGATTAGGTTTGGTTGTTGGAATCATTGTTATTTTGATTAAAAGCTACCAAAATTCACATTTCCTACATATTGAAGACAAAAGTAACGGAAAGCACCGTATCAAGATGACATTAGCCGAGGAGGTTACCTTTATCAACAAAGGGGCTATTCTAAAAGAACTTGATAGTCTACCGGAAGATACTTATCTAGAAATTGACCTGATTAAAACCCGATATCTTGACCACGATATTATTGAAATATTGGATGATTTTGGAATCAAGGCAAAGGAAAGGAACATAGATATTAAATTGATTTCTAAAAGAGGGGTCATTGAAAATCCTGAAAGTTTTGCGGAGTTTTTTAGAAATAGACCAAAATCTAACCTAAGTCTAAACTAGGATTCAGCAATCCTAATAGGGTTTAAACGTACATAGAAAGAATTGTAAATAATGCCGGAGGCAACAAAAAAAAATAAATGAAAACACAGACAAAATTTACGCAAGAAAACTTAACACCAAAAGACGCCCATAACATATTGGTTGAGGGAAATAAAAGGTTTGTTGAAAATTTAAAGGCCCAACGAAATCTTAAGGAACAAGTTTTGGAAACCAGTAAGGGCCAATACCCTTTTGCAATCATATTGAGCTGTATTGATTCCAGAGTACCTGCTGAATTGGTTTTTGACCAAGGTATTGGTGACATTTTCAGTGCCCGTGTCGCAGGAAACATAATCAATGAAGATATACTGGGCTCAATGGAATATGCCTGCAAAGTGGCTGGGTCAAAAATCGTAGTCGTTATGGGGCATACAAAATGTGGTGCCGTTACCGCCGCATGCAAGGATGTAAAATTGGGGAATATCACCCCATTGTTGGACAAAATTATGCCCGCGGTCAAACAATCGAAAGTTGAGAACAATGAAGTTGAGGTAGAAAGTGTTGCAAAAATAAATGTTCAGCTTTCTATTGATAGAATTAGGGATGAAAGTCCCATACTTGCTGAAATGGAAAAAAATGATGAAATAGAAATTGTAGGCGCTATCTATGATGTGTCCAGTGGAAAAGTAGATTTCTTATAAACATCGTCAAAAGCCCGGTCACGACCGGGCTTTATTTTTTATCTCTTTTAAAATCCTTCACTCCCGCCAAAACTCTGGTATCCAGCGTATTTACTCCAGGCACCAATGGGCAGGAATATTTTTTGTTGTAAGCACAATACGGATTGTAGGCTTTGTTAAAATCGATTACAATTGAATTCCCCTCTGGAATTGTCAAATCAATATAACGCCCTCCTCCATAGGTTTCTTCTCCATTGGTATCGTCCATAAAAGGTAGGAAGAGATAATTTCTATACCTCTCTTCCAACATCAATTTTTTGTTTTGATAAATTTCTAGCTGATGCTCTTTTCCATTTAACGAAAAATGGACAATTCCGTAAACCACTTCTTCAGACTTCTCGCCTGATGTTGTGGGCATTAAAAAAGGTACAGCTTCAGGAGTCCTAACAAATTTTGCCTCAACAACATAACTAGTATCCGGAGCAAAAAAACTTAAGCCTTCAAAGTTTTTACGGTGTCTGTCCGGCAAGGGGGACTTATCAGGATTCTTGTATTCTGAATTTAGTTCATCTTGAAATTGAAGTATGTCCCCCAACAACCCATTTTGGTATTCTTTATCTTCTAAACTACTGGAATCATGATATTTTCTTCCATCCTTGCAACTTAAAAATGCCAGCGCCACCAGTAAATAAAAATATTTCATTGTCATAAGTTTACTCAAAATTACAATTTATACTAACTTGAGTACTATAATTCTTTTTCAATGAAAAAAATCTTTCTTTTAATTTTCGGTTTTTTATCCATAATTTCTTGTAGTAAAAAATCTGGCCATAAAGATAAAACTGACATCGTAGAAAGAATATTTCCCATATTGGAACCCAATAGGTACAATGTTGCTTTTTTAATAATGGATGGCACCTATAATACTGAATTTACTGCTCCTTTTGATATTTTTCAACATACCCAGTATAGAAAAAATATAAAGGCAATGAACACTTTTACAGTTGCCAATACTTTAAAGCCCATAACCACTTTTGAAGGTGTACGGGTTTTACCAGATTATGATTATACAAAAGATTCCATTCCACAAATAGATATATTGGTAGTTCCAAGTGCGGAGCATCATTTGGATACTGATTTAAATGACACCCTTATGCTCAATTTTATAAAAAAAGTTGATAAACAGGCTCTTTTTATCACCTCTCATTGTGATGGAGCTTTTGTTTTGGCCAAAGCAGGTCTATTGGACCATGTAGTCTCTACTACTTTTCCAAGTGACATTGATGCCTATAAAAAAATGTTTCCCAACATAAAGATTAAGGATAGTGTACTATTTGTACATGATGGCAAGTACATTACATCTGCTGGTGGAGCAAAAAGTTTTGAGGCAGCTCTTCACCTTTGCGAACATTTATATGGCAAAGAAATTGCGAATTCCTTAGCAAGGGGTCTTGTCATAGATTGGGATTTAGAAGCAGTTCCTAGGTTTATTCCTCAATAAAATCGTATCTGGCTTCCTTTAGATATTTAGAAACTATGGAATTAAACTCTGGTGTAATTCTCAAAAGTTCTGTATGCCTCAAGGAATACAGTTCATTTTTGTTGTTATAACCATTCTTTAGAGCCTCTTCCAAATAGAACAATGCAGTACCATAATCGACTATTCGGGCACTATCAGAAATAATTTTTAGGTAATATGTATAATTATTTGGTTCGGTAATTGTTTTTAACATCCATAAAAAACGAACTCCTTCTTCTTCCACCTTTTTTTCGGACTCCAGTATATCTATCGTATCTTCCACCAATGCATTTATATATCCAAGTAAACGCTTTCCCATTAACTGTTGCGCCCTATCTTTACTGTCTATATATTTTTTTAGCTCACCCATTTGATAGTTCCACCAGCCTAAATTGTTAAAGTTGTAGGCGAGAACATCTTCTTCCAAAGAATAGGAATATTCATCTTTCAAAAACGCCTCTTTCAAAATAGCTGCATTCTCATTTCTGTTAATAGACTTAAACCATTTGTTCTTCCTAAGCTCCTTTTTTCTTTTCAATAAGGAATCCATTTCTTTAAAAGGTCTGTATATTGACAATGATTCCTCTATTAGCTCATTGGCTTTTAACAAATCATTGGAATCTAACAAAGTATTTAATTCCAACATACTTTCATTGTAAAGGGTATTTACATAGGAACTGTCCTTTTCTATATTTCCCTTGGCCATGGAGGCCAAAGTAAATATTTCCATAGAAGACTTAATAAGGTTAATATTTGGCCATTCATGGCCTCCATCAAATTTTAAAAGTTGATTGGGAAACTTCAATCTATTTAAGGTTTTCTTAAAATCTATCATTTCCTTATAATTATAATCTTCTCTTCCAACTATGCCAATGAAGTGAAAAGGGTTTTTAGAGTTTAACAGCTCTACACTTCTAATATTTGCACCACAAGATATAACTCCTTCAATTTCTTTTATAAATAGTGGTATTATTGATGCCAACCTTGCCCCATTGGAAAAACCTCCTGTATACACTCTGTTTCTATGAATTGGCAAAATCTCAAATACCTTATTTATCATTCTATTGGAAATCAAAATATTCTGTGTTGTGGGTAGACTATCATGTACGTTGCTTGATGCCGCAAGAATATAGCCCAATTCTTCCGCACTACTCCTAAACATACCTATGGCCTGTGCACTTTTTCCTTCAACATCAAAAACAAAAAGTACTGGCCAGCTTTTAGAAGTATCAAAACTAGTTGGAAGGTATAATGAAAAAGTCTCGTTGGGTAAAGAGTCCGCAATTTTCAATGAATTTATTATAACTCCCTTTTTAAGGGTCATTTGTTGCGCGCTCAAACAAAAAGGAACTGAAATACAAAAGCACAGAAGTAATATTTTTCTTTTCATACAAATAATCTCATCAAAAATCTAGCCAAAAAATTTGAATTAAAGTTACATAATAGATTTATTACCAAGTCAATTTTAAAACAGTGAAACGTCTATTTATAATGACCATTTACTTTTTTTTGATTGGAGCATTGGAAACCACATTGGACAATATTATGTGTGTTCTAGTCTCACCATAAGTAATAAGTCTATCTATAAATTTTTCTAAATGTGATTGATTTTGAAGCACGACCTCCATTACTATGTTCTCATCACCAGTAATTCTGTAACAATTTACAACCTCATCAAATGAACTCACAATTTCCAAAAAAGGCTTTAATTTCCCCATAAAAGCTCTTAATGTTATTATAGCCTTTAATTGATAACCAACTGCTGTATATGAAATCTCTGTACTGTAACCAGATATTATTCCAGTATCCTCCATCTTCTTTACACGTTCAGCCACAGCCGGGGCAGTAAGTCCAACTTTTCTACCCATATTGGCAAAGGATTCCCTAGCATTTCCCTGCAAACACTTTAAAATTTCCCAGTTTAATTCATCAATTTTAATATTCATAAGTTTTGACTATTAAAAAATTAGTATTTAAAACAAAAAATACATAATTTCTTTTAAAACTAAAGATAAATATACAGATTACGACGTAATTTTAATTAAAATTTTGCTATAAATACCCCATGCCCTATAAAAATTTAAATACTGTTCCGGTTTATCGTAAATCACTGTCTCTCTGTGAAATTAGTAGAGAGATTGTATCCTATATCTCTTCCAATAAGGATCTTTTAAAATTATACCAGTCCAATAGCCACAGGGACATTATTGCCAATTCCATAATTACCGATGCTATATTGATTCCTCAAAAAATTGAACAGGCAGAGCGTACAGAATCCTACGCTACTAGAATGAAGAATGTCCTTTATGTAAATATTATGACAAGAAACATTCTTTCCTACTGTAATGGCTTGGAAAAAGATGGCTTTAAAGAAAAGGAATATATAAATCTCCTTAGAAACGAAATAAAAAGTTTTCGTTTGGCATATAAATTATGGAGACGATCCTTAAGAAGGATGTAAAATGCCATTTAAATCTTTTCCCCTTCCCTATTCTTTTTTTAAATACACCGCTCATCAAATACAATGAACCAGGGTTTTTCTATATTTTTACCATTTAATATTTGACTTATTTTGAAAACCACTATTCTTATACACTGTCCAGATAAATCTGGAATCATAAGTGATGTCACCAATTTTATACATGAAAGCAATGGCAATATTATATACCTAGACCAGCATGTGGACAAAGAGGTAGGTGTCTTTTTTATGAGATTGGAAAGTGATTTTGACGCTCCGAATTTTTCTATTGTAAACTTTAGGAATGGGTTTGGTGAAAATTTGGGCACGAAATATGAAATGAAGTGGAGAATATACAGCAGTGGAATTAAACCTAAAATGGCTCTTTTTGTTTCTAAATACAACCATTGTCTATATGATTTGTTAAGCAGGTTCAACTCTGGTGAATTAGAGGTGGAAATTCCTTTTATCATAAGCAACCACAATGATTTACAATATGTAGCAGAGCAATTTAACATTCCGTTTTATCACATTCCAGTAACAAAGACTACAAAAAAAGAAGCAGAAAACCAGCAATTAAAGCTGTTGAAAGACCATAAGGTAGACTTTGTGGTATTAGCAAGGTATATGCAAATAGTTACCAAAAAAATTATTGATTGCTATCCCAATAAAATAATAAACATTCATCACTCATTTTTACCTGCTTTTGCCGGTGCAAAACCATACCATGCTGCTTTTGAAAGAGGAGTTAAAATTATCGGTGCTACATGTCACTATGTGACCGAGGAGCTTGATGCTGGCCCTATAATAGAGCAAGATGTTACCGCAGTTTCCCATTCTCACAGTATTAAAGATTTTATTGCAAAAGGTAGAGATCTCGAAAAAATTGTTCTTTCAAGAGGGGTAAAACTACACATAAGGAGAAAAACTATGGTCTACAATAATAAGACAGTTATCTTTTCCTAAATCCACTTTTGCCCATTTTATGCCATGTTAATTGTTTAATTCCTAATTTTGGAAAAACATTAATCGCATGATCAAAAGAACATTTACCTTCATTTTATTTTTTCAACTCATCTCTTGTGGAGAATTACAAGACATAGTAAATCAATTGCCTCAAGGAGGAACAACTATTGGAAATGCTGAAATAGCAAATGGGCTAAAAGAAGCTCTTAATCTTGGAATATCTCAGCAGGTATCCAAACTTACCCAGGAAGACGGTTTTTTTAAAAATGAACTGGTAAAAATAATGTTGCCAGAAGAGCTACAAAAAGTAGACAAAACTTTACGGGATATTGGATTGGGCAATCTGGCAGATGAAGGGCTTAAAATCCTTAACAGAGCGGCGGAAGATGCTGTTGGTGAGGCAACGCCTATATTTGTTGATGCTATTAAAGGAATTACATTTTCTGATGCAAAAAACATACTTCTTGGTAGTGATGATGCAGCAACAATGTATCTAAGTAACTCAACCGAGACCGCCCTGTATTACAAATTTAACCCTATTATTCAAAATTCATTTCAGAAAGTTGGCGCAGATAAGATATGGGCCAATCTTATAACAAAATACAATAGTCTTCCATTGACAAATAATGTTAATCCGGACTTAACAGATTATGTCACAAAAGAAGCTTTGAATGGTGTCTACACCATGATTGCAATAGAAGAGAAAGAGATTAGAACAAACATTTCTTCGAGAACATCAGACCTTTTGAGAAAAGTATTTTCATTGCAAGATTAAAATGTTCAATATTTAATAGGCTTCCCACAATAACTTGAAAATTAATTCGTTAAAATTTAAAAGCAAGGCAATAGTAATATATTGCTAATGTTTATTTAACACGAAGCAATAGTCAATTTTAGACTTTTACATAGAATTATTTGAGTTAGTATTTTTTGAGTTAGTTAGTTTTAAAACCGGTGGGAGCACCGGTTTTTTTATACCCCAATTTGTACCCTTTACAAGGTTATTTTACTATCTTTAAAGGTAAAGTATTATCGGGAGTTCCTTATTTTATGAAAAAAATAAGGTTTTAAATATATATATTTCCTAATTTGAACATAGCTAATTCTACCTAATAATGAGACTACAAATCTACCTCTCCTTATTATCAATATTCCTGAGCAATTCAGTTACTCCACATTCCCCACAGGATAAAATAGCCAAAATAAGTATTACTAAAATTAATCCTTCAACCAGTATTGTATTAATTAACGCAGATAAATTTTATCATGAACAAAAATTTTCAGAGGCACTAACGTTATATGAGCAGATTGAAAGCAATCATGATGAAAATGAGGCTCATGTATTAAAAAAAATGGCTCTCAGCCATGCAGCTCTATTAGATTCCATTAAATCTGCCGACTACATAGAACAGTATTTAATGGCAGATTTCAAAACCTCATTTTTGGAACATGAAGGATTTGCACCAATTAAAAATACCCAAAGCTATAGATCTGTTGTAAAGAAATATGTCCCAAAGGTCAGTATATGGTCATTTCTTTACTTTTATGTAGCAATGATTGGTTTTTTTATTGTTACTGTTTTAAATTTTAATAAAAAAATAGATGCTGGGGCAAAAATACTTATTGGAGGTTTCGTTTTTATTCATTCCTTTTTTATACTCCACATTAGTCTTAACATAACCAATTACCAATATCAATTTCCCCATTCCTATTTAATGTCTACCTGTTTTTCTTTCCTATATGGGCCATTATTATACTTTTATTTTAAAAGGATTACACAGGAATACAAATTCAAAACAAAAGATTTGTTACACCTTATCCCTACCCTTCTTTTCCTTATTTACATTATACCTATATATTCCATGTCCGGGGCCGCTAAATTAGAACTAATGTTGAATAGAGTACGGAATGGATTAAATCCTTCTGATTCGGCAGCTGTTTCTATTATTGTTGCATTAAAATGGGTATCACTGGTTATTTATGGATTCCATATTAGAAAACTTTATCTAAAGAGCAAGGAAAATAAAGATTTGGATAAGAAAAGTGGAACATGGCAGCGCAATATCTACGGTATTCATCTTATATATATAGTCTGCTATACAGTTTATGGTCTTCTTATTAGTAACAATATATCTTCCGGATTTTTTTATCATTCACAAATTGTGACCATGGCCATAATGGTTCTTTATGTTGGGTACTCTGCCAATGTACAGCCCAAAGTATTTAATGGGGTATATTCATATGGCAATAATCTAATTTTTAAATATGAAAAATCTGGCTTAACCGAGAGTCTTTCCTATGAATTAAAAGAAAGTTTAATTAACCTGTTTGATGTTGATAAGATTTATAGAGAAAACCAAATTAGTCTTGATGTTCTTTCCGATAGATTAAATACAACAAGGCATAATACTTCACAGGTTATCAATGAACATTTTAACATGAGTTTTCACGAACTGGTAAACAAGTATAGAATACAAGAAGCTAAAGAAATTATGAGCAATGATTATAATAGGAACCTTAATATAATAGATATTGCATATGAAGTGGGATACAATAACAAAGTTACATTCAACAAAGCCTTTAAAAAGGATACATTGTTAACTCCCAGTGAATACCAAAGGACTTTCTTCCAGCCACAGATGTAAATTTAGCGTAATCTTTCTTCGGGAGAGTAAATGTTTATAAGTCTTTCCCACAAATACCCACCTTGCACTTTACTTTGAGTAATTAACTAACGGTAAATGTAAAGCAGCCCTGCACTATTTTGCTCATACTTAAATGAAAAATATTCATGTTTCATTTTTTAGAGTAATTATTTGAATTAGCTATCAACGTCAGGGCTGCCATTTACATTAAAACTTAAATAATTATACGTATGAAAAAAAGATGCAAATGGTTGTTTATGCTTTTTATATGTGGTTTTTCCATGGCATATGCACAACAAAAGGCCGTTTCTGGCACGGTTACCGATCAAAGTGGAATACCCTTGCCAGGGGTCAATATTTTGGTTAAAAATACCACTATAGGAACTCAGACCGATTTTGATGGAAATTACTCCATTCAAGCCAGTGTGGGACAAACTTTAAATTTCTCATATATAGGCCAAGAAACTGTAGAGGTAGTAGTATCCACAGAAAATACTATAAATATACAAATGCAGGAAGATGCACAGGTGCTGGAGGAAGTTGTAGTTACAGCCCAAGGTATTATCCGGGAAAAAAGGTCTTTAGGGTACTCTGTGACTACAGTTGAATCTGATTTAGTAGAGTCTAGGCCTGAAGCAGATATTGGAAGGGTACTTAGTGGTAAAGTGGCAGGTGTAAACATAACATCTAACAATGGTCTTTCTGGATCCGGAACTAATATTATCATTAGGGGATACTCATCTGCAACCCAATCCAACCAACCTCTATTCATTGTAGATGGTATTCCATTCGATTCTGGCACTAATACCCAATCAGATTTTTTAGATGGCAATACAGAGTCTAGTAGATTTTTGGACATTGACCCAAACACTATTGAAAATGTCAGTGTACTTAAAGGGTTAAGTGCAACTGTACTATATGGAAATAGAGGAAGAAATGGTGTAATTCTAATTACTACCAAAAACTCAAGTTCTGGAGACACCAATAGTAAAAATGAAGTCACTATTAGTCAATCGGTGTTCGCTTCCACAGCAATCATTCCAAAATATCAAAATAATTATGGTGGAGGTTTTCACCAAGGCTTTGGATACTTTTTTAGTAACTGGGGACCAAGATTCGACAGATCAGATGATGACGGAATTGCAAATGCAGGGCAGTTTATAGGAGGGGCCAATGGAATTGCAATATTAAGCCATCCATTTAATTTCATTGCAGACCCAACACTAATTGCTGGATATGAAGATTTATTGGATGACCCTTATCCCTACAAGCCTTATAATGGAGTTAAAGATTTTTTTAAAACCGGCTATGTGTTTACCACTTCCATAAATGTTCGTGGTGGCTCAGAAAAAGTAAACTTCAATGCCAATTATGGACGCACTGAAGACTCAGGGGTAACACCAGGAAACAGATTATTGAGAAATAATTTCAGTATTGGTGGTAATGCACAATTATCCAACAAACTTACCGTATCCGGGATATTCAATTTTATACAAACAGGATATAAATCCCCACCAAACGCGGTAAGTACAGGTAGTGGTGCCGCCTTTCAGGGGTCTGCAATTTTTGGTGATGTACTCTACACCCCGAGAAGTGTGGATTTAACAAATCTACCTTTTCAAGCTGTGGATGGTAGAAGTTTATATTATCGTTCTGGAAACGATATTCAAAACCCATACTGGACAGTTGCTAATTCAAAAACAACACAAAATACGGATAGATTTCTTGGTAATATGTCTCTTAGCTATGAAATAAATGATTGGTTAAACCTTTCATACAGGTATGGTCTCGACACATATACCGAATTAAACTCCTATGGTCAAAACAAAGGGGGTGTAGATGGACCTACGTTGGGGATTTTAAGAACTATATCTGTTAGAAACTCCATACTCAACCATGATTTAATTTTAAGTTCTGACAAAAACATCTCGGAAAACTTAAACTTAAAAGCCACACTGGGAGCCAATAGCAGACGTGATGTTTATGCTCAAGATGGAATTGAAAGTACAGGGCAATTGGTTTTTGGGGTATTAGAGCACTTTAACTTCACCACCCCATCATCCATAAATTCCTTTTCTACTACAAATCTCAATCAGGATTTTGAAGAAAATTTGGTTGGGGTATATTTGGATGCCACATTAAGTTATAAGGACTATTTATATTTAAATGTAGTGGGCAGAAATGACTGGTCATCAACTCTAGAAAGTGAGAACAATTCATTGTTTTACCCAGGTGCAAGTATTTCATTTGTTCCAACCACAGCATTTGAAAACATAAAAGGGGATGGACTTAATTACCTAAAACTACGATTCGGTTATGGCTCTTCTGCCGGTTTTCCAACACCATTCAATACTAGAGATGTTCTAACACTAGGTGCACGTAACCTTGTTGATATAAATGGTAATGTTATTTCAGGAAATACGGTTTCGGATGCTCTTGGAAATAGAGAATTAGTACCTGAAAGAGTTGAAGAATTGGAAATTGGTATCGATACCAGATTATTCAACAGACTAAACTTAAATGTAAGTCTATATGATAAAACTACCACAGATTTAATAACCAATAGAACATTGGATAGTTCTACAGGATTTCTGAGCACTTTTGTAAATATTGGAGAGATTCAATCTCAAGGAGTTGAAGTAGATTATGACCTTGACATAATCAAAGGAAACAATAATGGGTTCAATTTCAACATCGCTGGTAATTTTACCACAAATGAAACCATTGTTACGGATTTAGCCGAAGGCACCAATAACATTCTCTTAACGAATGCAATTGCAGGGGAAGCTGCTAACTATGCAGTTGAAGGGAGACCTTTTGGGGTATTCCTTGGCACAACATTCTTAAGGGATGCAAATGGAAATCGAATTGTAGGAGGGAACGGGCTATACCTTGTTGACAACAACATCTCTGAAATTGGAGACCCCAACCCAGATTGGACAACAGCCTTGATTCCAACCTTTACATATAAGGGCTTCTCATTGTCGGCCAACCTACAATATCGTCATGGAGGAGATATTTATTCTGTTACCTCGGCCGCCTTAATAGGTCGTGGAACAGTGGATGCGGACAATCCCATTAATAGAGAGTCCAATTATGTTCTGCCGGGAGTACAAGCAGACGGCACTCCAAATAATGTGGCAATAAGTTCTACAGAATTTGGTTTCAATACCTTCTTTGGTGGTGACATAAATGAATTAAGTGTTTTTGATGGAACCACAATTCGCTTACAAGAAGCTTCATTGGGATATTCCTTGCCTAAGCGCTTTTTAAAGGATACTCCTTTTGGCAGCATGTCCTTTACCCTATCTGGGTCAAATTTATGGTACAAAGCTGTAAATTTTGAAAGCACTCTAAAGTACGACACCAATGCCTCTAGTACAGGAGTAGGTAACGGACAGGGTATTGATTTTATAACGGGACCATCCACAAGAAGATATGGGTTTACCCTTAGAGCTACTTTCTAATTGTTAAAACAAAAATAATATATTATGAAAAAAATATTTAAATCATTTGGTTTAGTTTTAACCAATATATCTATCCTCTTCCTGGTAGGTTGTGAAACAACTGAACTTGGCGTAGTGCCCAGTCCCAATGAATTGAATCCATCCCAAGCTAGCGTTGATTTTTTCCTAAATCAAATACAGCAGCAAGTTGCAGAAATCCATTCAGGTGAGGAAGATCGCAATGAAAATGGCCTAAGCCAATTTGGAATGCAACCCGTTAGAATGCTCAACGGAGGAGGGCCAACTTACCGTGAGCTAAATGACCCAACAGATTTTGATCGCGTATGGGACAATGTTTATGCCCGTGCACTAATAGATATTAGAACAATGAATCCTGTGGCAGAAGAAGCTGGACAATATACTCATATTGCAATAGGACAAGTACTAGAAGCATATATTATTATGTCTATGGTAGACTTTTTTGGAGATATTCCCTATTCAGAAGCCGTCAGAGGTGGAGAAGGTATATTGAATCCTATTCTAGATTCAGGGGCATCGGTCTACACGGCTGCAGATGAGCTATTATTAAATGCGATAGAAAATCTGAACAAGGAGGAAATAGTATTACCCACCAATGATCTTTTTTATGGAGGAGACGAAAGCAAATGGATAAAAGTTGCCAATACCATGCGTTTAAAACTTTACCTTCAATCACGTTTAGCAAATGACGGGGGGTTCGGTGCGTCAAAATCCACATCAGTTATAAATAGCCTCATTGCAGGCAATCAATTGATTTTGGATTCCAGTGAGGACTTTCAGTTTCAATGGGCTACCAGTAATGCCGCTCCAGATAGTAGGCACCCCTATTTTACAGCCAACTTTGATGGTGCCGGACCAAGTTCCGATTTCTACCAATGCAACTATTACATGAATTTGCTGGCAAATCAATATGGTGGTGTGGATCCAAGAATAAGATATTATTTCTACAGGCAAGTGAGCGATTTTTCTGGAGCAGATGTAGTAACAAAAGAATGTGTTACGGAAATCTCAACCCCTTCTTGGTGGGCTCCGGAAGAACCTTATTGTTTGGTTCCAAACATTAATGGTTTTGATGGGCTTTGGGGAAGAAATCATTTGGATAATGACGGTATTCCTCCTGATCAAGCTTTTAGGACTGTATTTGGTGTTTATCCTGTAGGTGGTCCATTTGATGATGACTCTTTTAGAAATGTTGCCGGTTCAGCAGCGGTGAACGAAGGTTTGGCAGGAGCAGGTATATCTCCTCTAATGTTATCCTCATACACAAATTTTATGCTGTCAGAAGCAGCACTTACTTTGGGTACAACGGGAAACCCAAGAACATATTTAGAAAATGGAATAAGAGAATCTATAAATAAGGTTATGGCTTTTGGTTCAACATTGGCTTCGGGTACAGGATTTGTACCGACCGCAACCCAAATCGATGACCACATTTCTGACGTTCTTAATGCATTTGATGCTGGCTCAGATACAGATAAGTTACGCATAATTGTTGAGCAATATTTTATTGCCCTTTGGGGAAATGGCATAGAGGCTTATAATACATATAGAAGAACTGGACAGCCGGACAATCTAACTCCTGGATTCTTTTTAGAAGACTCTGGAACTTTCTTAAGATCAAATTGGTACCCACAAACAGCTGCCGATAGTAACACAAACATTACCCAAAAGCAGGCCCCAAGCACCCCTGTTTTTTGGGATACAAACCCAGAAGGCTTTGTAGATTGATATAATAATATAAATCCAAAAAAATGAAAAAAACAGTTAAATCAATTATAGGTCTACTATTAATAACCATCACCTTCGTAGGCTGTGAAGAAGAAGATAAAAACCCACTTAACCTTTTGGGTGGAGATGAAATAAAAGCACCTTATGTTAGGATTTTGGTGGAAGAAACAATTGTTGCTGCGGGTGACATTGGAACTAGTACTTTTAATGCAACCGTAGACGCCTTGGATAACAATGTGGCTTCATGGGACTTGAGTGTAAGCAGGGAATCTGGTGGTGTTGCAAGTGATACAATTCCGCTGACCACCGTTACCAGTTTTCCTAGTGAAATATCCATTCCTTTTGCAGATATAGCTTCGGGCTTAGGCATAACCACAGATGAAATATCTGGAGGGGACTTCATAAGATTCTTGGGTACATCAACGGGAACCGATGGTTCAGTTTTCACCTTTGAAAACTTTACAGGGAGTATTACCGGCCAACAAGAACAAAGGCAAGCTTTCAATTTCATAGTCTTGGTTAAATGCTCGCCCATAACAGATGCCACTATAGCGGGAACATGGACTGTGGAGATGCAAGACCTTTATGGTGATGGCTGGGATGGTGCTTTTGTAACTTTTGAAATTGATGGGGTGGCAACAAACTATACAATTTCGGCAGGACAAGCCTCTGCAGCAACACATATAGTTGATGTACCGGCCGGTATATCGGAACTTTTGATTTCATACACAAGTGGTGCCTTTGAAGAAGAACATGTTTATACTATACAAACACCGGATGGTGATATTAGGGGTCCTTTTGGTCCTGGGCCTGCACCATGTATTAATTAATTTGTAAACCTTTCTGAATATGGTGTAATTGTTCAAACAATTACACCATATTTTTTAACCAAATCATTTAGGAAGGGCGCTTTCAATATCATATTCATGGCCAATTTGTTAAAAATTAGATAAAATACCCACTTTTTAGTTGTTCCTACTATGATATCAACATCTAAAACCTCATTTGGCGCGTATATTTGTAAGAACAAAGATTTGACTATGGAAAAGCAATATTGTAAAGTAGGAGCCGTGACGCCCATAACAAGTGGAGCACATGCAATTTCTTTATTGGAATATCAATATAGAAATTTTATGGACAAAGCATCTTCAACAAAATCTGTTGATCAAAAGTTGGCTAATTTTTTTGAATTTAAAGCAATCAAGGTAAAAAAAATGCTAGAAAATTTGGTTTAATAATTAAACTAAAGCTTTTAATTCTTTTTCCATTTTGACCTGCAACACCTTTGCTTTATTTGCAGCTTCATGGGCAAAATTTTCTGCGTTTGATGCATAAATAATTCCTCTGGAAGAATTTATTAGCAATCCCACATCTTTGGTCATACCATAACGGCAAACTTCTTCTAAACTACCTCCTTGGGCACCTACTCCTGGAACCAGCAAAAAATTATATGGGATTATCTTTCTAATGTCTGTTAAGTAAGAAGCTTTTGTCGCCCCTACCACATACATAAGGTTTTGAGCATTTTCATAACCTTTGGAAGTTTCCAATACTATTTTATACAATTCCTTACCATCTATCAATTTGGTTTGATAATCGTACGCTCCTTGATTGGATGTCAAAGCCAATAAAATAGTATGCTTATCCTCAAAAGTTAAAAAGGGTTCTACCGAATCCTTGCCCATATAAGGAGCAATGGTAATTGAATTGAACCCTAAATCCTCAAAAAAGGCTTTTGCATATCTTGTAGAAGTATTACCTATGTCCCCTCTTTTGGCATCAGCTATGGTAAACTGTTCGGGATAGTTTTTATTTAAATATTCAATGGTTTTTTCCAAGGCTTGCCATCCCTTTATTCCATATGCCTCATAAAATGCTATGTTAGGCTTGTAGGCTACACAAAGGTGGTGTGTAGCATCTATGATTGCCTTATTAAAAGCAAAAATAGGGTCTTTTTCTTTTAATAAATGAGAAGGGATTTTATCTAAGTCTGTATCTAATCCTATACATAGGAAAGATTTCTTTTTGTGAATTTGCTCAATAAGAAATTTGGTAGTCATCTAAGTTTTTAGAATATTTCAGAAGCCTCTTTCAACTTCTCGGTATTTTCAACAAGCATTAATTCATCTATAATTTTTTGAATATCTCCATTGATAATATTCTGCAGGTCATAGAGCGTTAAACCAATTCTATGGTCTGTTACCCTACCTTGTGGATAATTATAGGTTCTAATTTTTGCAGAACGGTCACCACTACTTACTTGTGAATTCCTCTTAGCTGCATCCTCTTCTTGTTTTTTGGCAAGTTCCAAGTCATATAATCTGGAACGCAATACTTTAAAAGCTTTATCCTTGTTTTTATGTTGAGACTTTTGATCTTGACATTGAGCTACCAATCCTGTTGGTATATGCGTTAAACGTACGGCCGAATAGGTCGTATTTACAGATTGACCTCCAGGACCTGATGAACAGAAAAAATCTATACGTACATCTTTTGGATCAATTTGGACATCGAAATCCTCTGCCTCTGGCAGCACCATTACGGTGGCGGCGCTCGTATGCACCCTACCCTGTGTTTCAGTCTGTGGAACGCGTTGCACCCTGTGCACTCCCGCTTCAAACTTTAAAGTACCATAAACATCCTCTCCCGTGACCTCAAATTGTATTTCTTTAAAACCACCACTGGTACCATCACTTAAATCTATAACATTCGTTTTCCATCCTTTGGATTCGCAATATTTAGTGTACATTCTAAAAAGATCACCAGCAAAAATACTGGCCTCATCTCCTCCAGTTCCAGCTCGTATTTCCACCACCACATCTTTGGCGTCCTCAGGGTCTTTTGGTATCAGTAAAAACTTAATTTCCTCTTCCAACTTTGGTATGGCCTCTTTTGCTTCATCCAATTGCATTTTTGCCATCTCTATCATTTCTTCATCACTACCATCAGAAATAATCTCCTCTGCTTCCGATATATTATTGGTGAGTTCAAGGTATAAGTCCCGCTTATCACACAAAATTTTTAAATCTTTATACTCCTTATTTAATTGAACATAACGCTTTTGGTCTGATATAATATCAGGCTGAATAATTAGGTCTGAAACCTCATCAAAACGTTGCTTAACTATATTTAATTTGTCAATCATATTCTAACCACACTTAGCTGCGAATTTACAATTTTTTGAACCACCTATCTGTATGTTTATTAAAGAAAGCCCTATATTGAAATATTAAATAATATTTTTTTATGATTTTATCCAATAGAACAAGAGTTAAAACTCTTTCCCATCAGTTTAAATATATCGCTCTTTTAACCTTGTTTGCCCTAGGGTCGTGTTCCAATAGTGAGTGCCAAAAAACGAATTGGTACCAAGACAGTGATGGAGATGGATTAGGAAACCCTCAAGTCTCGGTTTCTGAATGCGAAAAACCTTTAGGATATGTTTCCAATAATGATGACATGGATGATACGCCCAAAGCGGATGTTCCGGTTGAAAATACATTGAGTATTCCCACTACGGGTTATACCACTCCAGTAACTTATGAAAATTTAAATGCTGTGTGGGCAGATGAATTTAATGGAACGAGTTTGGATGAAACTTATTGGAATTTTCAAATCGGAGATGGTTGTCCTGATATATGTGGTTGGGGAAACAATGAACTAGAATATTATACCAAGGAAAATACAACTGTTAAAGATGGTTATCTTATCATTGAAGCAAAAAAGCAAACCTTCAATTCAAAAAATTATACATCTTCAAGGATTAACACCCAAGGTAAATTTACGCTGCAATTTGGGCGTGTGGATGTAAGGGCCTCTCTTCCCGAAGGACAGGGAATATGGCCAGCTATTTGGATGTTGGGAGAAAACATAAGCTCGGTTGGTTGGCCCGCGTGTGGAGAAATTGACATCATGGAAATGATTGGCGGCGAAGGAAGGGAAAAAACCGTGCATGGCACAGTTCATTGGGACAACGTTGGAAACTATGCTAGTTATGGGCAAAGTTATTCTTTAACAGACCAAACTTTTAAAGAAGAGTTTCATGTTTTTTCTATCGTCTGGACACCAGAGACCATCACTTGGTATATAGATGATATTGAATTTAATGTTATTGACATTACTCCGGTAGAACTAAATGAATTTCAAAATGAATTCCATTTTCTAATAAATCTGGCTGTTGGTGGCAATTGGCCTGGTGACCCAAACAGTGCAACAGTATTTCCTCAATTTTTAATTGTGGATTATATAAGAGTGTTCCAAGAAAAAGAATAAAAGCATAAATTCCACTTAAATGAGTCCATTCTTAGCTATTAAAACTTATAGGTTAGGTCTTTATTTCTATAGATTTTTTTTAATGCCTTCCATACTAGTTTTTATTCTTTTTTCGTTTGGCGGAGCATCAATTTTTGCAATTGTCGTATCTAAAGTAATTCTCTTTGGACTAGGTTATTTTTTATATTTTGAAACCACTCGGCAACAAAAAATTGTCTTCTACAAAAATTTTGGAATTTCAAAGGAAGTGCTGTTTTTGTCGATTTTATTTATCGACCTCTCAATCTTTGTTCCCATCTACTATTTAATGAAATTGTTTTGATATTAGAAGTAGACAACATAGAACTAAGTTACAACGATAAAAAAATTATCCACAGCATTTATTTAAGGGCGGAAACAGGAAAAATTACTGGAATCTTAGGAAGAAATGGGTGTGGAAAAACAACTTTGTTGCGTATCATTTTTGGTGATTTACTCCCAAAGTATAAAAATATTAGAATTGATGGCACCTATCAAAAAAGTAAATTATTCACAAAAAACATAATAGGTTATTTACCTCAAAATAAATTGTTGCCAAATTCATTAAAACTCTCTAAAGCCTTTAAGTGGTATCAACTTAACTGGGAACAATTTACAGGTACTTTTACTAGTTTTAAAAAATACAAAAATCTAAAAATCAATGAATTATCATCTGGAGAACTTAGAGTTATTGAAACGTATCTAACTTTATGTTCATCAAAACAAATCATCCTTTTGGATGAGCCCTTTTCTTTTATCGCCCCTATTTATATTGAAAAATTTAAATCCCTCATGGAATCTTTAAAAAAGGAAAAATTAATAATCCTAACCGATCACTTTTATAGGGATATTTTAGAAATAAGTGATTCTATTTATTTTCTAAAAAATGGGTATTCAAAATTAATAGTAACAAGGGAAGACTTAGAAAACGAAGGTTATTTAATTCCCAACTAAAGTAGTTCCTAAAGTAATTATACTTGCATTCAGTCCATCACTTCTGTCGTAGATGCTAAATCTTAAATCTAAGGTTTTAAGCCCAAAGGTAAGTATTTTGGCTTTTGTAAAAATATCCTTATACCTAATACCAATTCCATATTGATGAGCATTGTACTCGGACAAATCATAATCTGAAGTATAAAATGGCAAAGTGGACAAGGCATCCTCCTTGGCGTAAAAGTAATCGGCGGCAGTTTGTGTATAATATCTATACGAAGGGTACACCGTAAAAGTATCGTTTAATCTTACCGGCACTTCTAAGCTCGCTGTGTGTGAGGCAACTCCCCAATCATCATAGTAATATCTATAATAACTGCGAAGAACAAATAAATCATTAAGATAATAGTTAAGTCTTCCTCCAATAGGTACTTTAAACCTACTATCTGGCAAACGTTCTACATCATCTGCCAATTGAAAATCATCAATAAAAAAATCATTTGCATCACCAAAATATACTCGCTGGTGTGGCGTGCTCAACAAACCGTTTTGAGACACCAAATCCATAAATAAGGCACCCTGTAATCTTTTGCTTAATATCTGGGCAAAACTAAATGAAAAGGAATATGAGTTTCTAGTTTCATCTGAAAAGGCAATGAATCCTGGGTCATAGGTCCCAGTCCCAGTTACTCTTTCATCAAAAAAACCGCTACGGAGCTCAATAGGATATTGGGAGTTCCATTTATCCAAATACACCTGTCCACTTATTGAAACTTCCGTATTTCTTTCATTGAACAATTGTGTAAAACTTGCACCAAAACCAAAAGAAAAATAATCATATTCCGTGGACACATATAGATTAGCCCCCATAATGGAATTTCTATCATTTGATGTATGTTGATAGGTTGGTTTAAAGTAAGTCAACACATCACTCCGAGAGGCACCTGAAGATTCTATATATGGACTCACATTATCATTACCATCCAACGGATTTACATTACTGGATGATGCTGATGTGTAAGCAGAAATACCAATATCAACTGTTAAAACATCATCGGCATTCATGGGCAAATTGACCACAATACTGGAAGTGGCATCCGTAAGCTTCTCCGTCCCTTCTCCCCCTGTCACGGCCGCATTTTGGCCATCTTGACCATAATAGCTAAAAAGCAAATCCACTTCGGCTGTTTCCAAAACTCTTTTCTTGTATGAAGTGTCTCCTGCTTGAGAAAACCCATACATCGTAACCAAAAGACATAGAAGTAAAAAGAAATTTTTCAATATAAGAATTGATTATACTTTATTGAATCAGTTACAACCACAACCACCACCTGTTTTACCTCCATTGGCACCTGCAGAAGCTTCACGGTATATTTGAAAATTGGTTTCAAAACGCTCCATGTCCTTACCTACCAACTGCATTTCTTCATCATTAAGATATACTTTTTCATACTCCTTTACCGCAATGCAAGAAGTAGAAAAAAGAACTAAAAAAAATACAATTACAAAACTTTTCATACATTAAAATTACTCATTATTATTGAACATGATACCGTTGCTTTTGTGTATTTTGTTAAAACTATCCACAATAATCACTTCTGTCCCATTCAGTTGATTTATCATAGCAAGACCAGTGTTCTTTCCCATAATAAAAACAGCAGTCGCCATAGCATCACACAACTCGGCACTTTTGGAAAAAACGGAAACACTATTTATTCCAGATGAGGGATAACCCGTCCGCGGATCCAAAATATGGGAGTATTTCTTGCCATTGAACGTTACAAATTTTTCATAATTACCAGATGTTGCCACGGACGATTCTACTATAGGAAGCCATGAAAAAATCTTCTCTTTACTCAAGGGGTTGGCAATCCCAATCAGCCATTTTTCACCTGTAGCCTTTGTCCCCCATGTAGTTAAATCACCAGAAGCATTTATAATACCTGCCTTTACTTGTTTGGAAATAAGCAGTTCTTTGGCCCTGTCAGCTGCATAACCTTTGCCAATGGCACCAAAACCAATTCTCATTCCTTTTTCTTTTAAAAAAACAGTAGTATCCTCTTCATTTAAAATGATGTTATAATACCCAACCTTTTCAATGGACTTTGCCATTTCTTCTGGAGTTGGAAAATATTCCATAGAACCGTCAAACTTCCAAATTTGATCCATGGAAGCATAGGAAATATCAAAGGCCCCATCTGTTATTTTGGATATTTGTTTAGCACGTTCTATTAATTTAAACAATTCCAAACTAATCTTAACCGGTTTAATTCCAGCATTTTTGTTGATAAGCGATGTTTCTGATTCTTCATCCCATGAAGAAATCATCTTTTCTATTCTAGTTATTTCCGTCACCGCTTCATTGATATTGATGTAACCTATTTCTTCATCCAATACCACGACAGTAATATCAAACCTACTGCCCATAAGCTTCATGGTCTTGTGCACGGTTACATACTCCCTCTCCTGGGCATTAACGGTAACAAGGAAAAAAAGTAAGAATAGGGGAACCAGAATTTTCACTTTACAAACGAATTTATACGTGAAATATATTCTTTTGGAGAAAGATTTTCATAACCAAGTGTTCCAAGAACCCTGTTATTTTCATCCAAAACAACCACTAAAGGAAAATATCCTTTTGGATTATATTTTTCGGCCAACCCATTATTTAAGGTTTGCTTTTCTTTTGAAAGTCTGTTCACTTTCTTTTGCGGAAAATCTGCTCTGTAGAGCACATATTTGTCCAGAGCGTAGTTAGAAAATTCAATGGACTGCCATATCTCTCTATCCAACTTAATACAGGGAGCACACCAGTCTGATCCTGAAAAAACAAGTACTATGGGTTTATTTTCTTTTGTAGCCTGTAAAACAGCTGAATCATAACTTTCCTTCCAATCTTGTCCAAAAAGACAAAATGAAAAAAACAAGAGCAAAACTGTGGCAAGGCTTTTCACAATTTAAGATTTGGGGTTCAACTTTTTTTTACTCAAAAATCCTGAGCATACTTCCATTTAGCTCCGTATTAAAGATTTTAAGAGGGTTACTGGTGGTTTTAAGATTCAATGAAGTACCATCTTGTGCAAATCTCGACTGATGAGTTGTGCAATGGTACACGCCACCATCTTCCGTAATAAATCTAATTTCCTCCGTTCCTTGATGGCTACATATTTTACTTGCCGCAATTAATTCTCCAGATAGGTTTCTGGCTACAACAATATCCAGATAAGTAAAATCCGGATTTGATTTTATAGAAATGAACCCTCCATTGTTTGCCAAAGGAGCCGCTTCTGTTGATGTTAAATCAATGGTGAAGTCAACACCATCCGATACTGGAAATGTTTCAATTCCGTCATTCTTAGAACAACCATTTACACAAGGAAAAGTTAATGCAAATGCAGCTCCAGCACCTAAGGTCCTTAAAAAATCCTTTCTTTCCATAACATAAGATTTGTTTATAAAACAACGTATTATTTGGGGTAATCGTATGCTCTAATACTCAAAGGTTCCATATTCGCTTTCTATAGTAAGCATTTTTGTAGAACTTGCTTCTACCCTACCTACGATTTTTGCCTGAACATTAAAACTTTGCGCTATGGAAATCAAATCTTGTGCCACGCCTTCCTTTGCATAGATTTCCATGCGATGACCACAATTGAAAACTTGGTACATTTCTTTCCAATCCGTAGCTGATTGTTCTTGTATTAATTTAAATAATGGTGGAATTGAGAATAAATTATCTTTTATAACATGCAGATTATCAATGAAATGTAAAATTTTAGTTTGTGCGCCTCCGCTACAGTGAATCATTCCATGAATATCTTCTGATGTATATTTTTCCAATACTCTTTTAATTATAGGGGCGTAAGTCCTTGTTGGAGAAAGTACCAACTTACCCGCATTCAAAGGAGAATTGAGGACTTCATCCGTTAACTTTGTATTACCGGAATACACCAATTCTTCTGGAACAGCGGCATCAAAACTTTCGGGATATTTTTCGGCCAAATATTTTGAAAACACATCATGGCGAGCAGAGGTAAGTCCGTTACTTCCCATTCCACCATTATATTCCTTCTCGTAAGTAGCTTGCCCAAAAGATTCTAATCCTATTATAACATCACCCGCTTTAATATTGGCGTTATCAATTACATCTTTGCGTTTTATTCTTGCAGTAACCGTAGAATCCACAATAATTGTTCTAACCAAATCACCTACATCTGCAGTTTCTCCTCCTGTAGAGTGTATAGCAACCCCATGCTTCTTTAAATCTGAAATCAACTCTTCCGTACCATTGATAATGGCAGAGATTACCTCTCCAGGAATTAAGTTTTTGTTTCTGCCAATTGTAGATGAAAGCATTATATTGTCGGTAGCTCCCACACATAATAAATCATCCACATTCATGATAAGGGCATCCTGTGCTATTCCTTTCCAAACCGATATATCCCCGGTCTCCTTCCAATACATATAGGCCAAGGATGACTTTGTACCTGCTCCATCCGCGTGCATAATAAGACAATAATCATCATCATTGGTGAGATAATCCGGAACAATTTTACAGAATGCTTTTGGAAAAAGACCTTTATCTATATTCTTTATGGCATTGTGCACATCTTCTTTTGATGCAGAAACGCCACGTTGGGCATATCGTTTACTAGAGTCTAAGGACATGTATTTTGTTTTGGCAAAAATACTGTTTTGTAAGGATTATAAAACAGGTTGTTGGGTTAGAAAATCCTTTTTCCAAATTTTTTCTGTGGTAACCTGGTCCACATTACCCCCTGAGATGACCATTAATACTTTTTGTTTTGTTTTTTTAGTTTTCAACCATCTGCGTATGGCCTCCATAGACATTGCGCTCGTGGGCTCTATACGGCATTTGAGCAAGTGGGTCAACCACTGTGTCCAATACAGTAAATACTCTTCTTCTATTTCATAGAAACCATCCAATTGCTGTAGATACTTGAACGTAATTTCTCCTGTTGCCATGGTCATGGCTCCATCTGCCAATGTATCTGGCACATCTGGCAATCTCTGTATAGTTCCTTTTCTCAACGATTCTGCTACATCATTGGCATTTAAGGGTTCAACTCCAAAAAATTCGGTCTTTGAAGACAGCCCTCTTGTCGCTATTAAAGAACCCGATGTTAACCCACCTCCACCACATGGTGTAAAAACAGCATCCACATTTTCCAATTCCCTAAGTGCTTCATAAACAGCGGTACCTTGTCCACAAATAACTTGTTCATGGTTGAAAGGAGGGATCCAATAGGTCCCTTTTTCACCGGCAGCTTCCCGTACTTTTTCGTCGGTGATATCTCGAGTGGCACTCAATACCACCTCCGCTCCGTAGGACCTTGTAGCCTGAATCTTGACTTTTGATGAGTATTCCGGCATATAAATGGTTGCTGGGATTCCAAATTGTCTTGCAGCATAAGCAACTGCTTGAGCATGATTTCCAGAGCTATTGGCCACGATTTTTGCCGGAGTCAAGCTATTTTCAATTAGCCATGATACGGTATTAATGCCACCCCGAGCCTTAAAGGCACCTATTTTTTGAAAATTTTCTGCCTTAAAAAAAATATCGTGTCCCAACCACTGATTAAGAAGTGAAGATGTTAAAATAGGAGTAGTGTTTATATAAGGGGCAATCCGCTCTTTAGCATTTTTTATATCGGACAAATTTAAACTCATAACATTACAGTTTGTAGCAAAAACAAGAAGGTCGAAATTTCATTCTCTGTAAACAATTTTACGACCTTTATTTTTACTTAATATACAACAACTCCCTGTATTTGGTCAATGGCCATAATTGATTGTCCACCAATTTTTCCAATCTATCGGAATGATTTCTAATTTCATCAAAATAAGGCTTAACATCATTACAATAAACCTGCGCCTTTTTGTTTAAATCGGACAATTTATTGGCTTTTTTTCTTGCCTCTGTCATATCATCGGTTTTCTTTTTAATGGCATTTACATGCTCCCCAATGCTTTCAATGATATTGAGTTGCCCCTCAACCAGTTTTTTATATGCTGCGCCATATATTTCTTTAAGTCCCTTCACATTTTTCATCAATTCATTTTGATATGCAATAGCAGCAGGTATAATGTAATTATATACCAATTCGTTAAAAACCCTTCCCTCTATTTGGACATGAAAACTGTACGCTTCCAATTCTACTTCCTGTCTAGCTTTAACCTCGACTTCACTCATTACCCTCATGGTTCTAAACAAATCCAAGCTTTCTTTGGAAGTAAGTATTTTTAGAGCTTCTGGTGTAGTTCTGTTATTACTGAGCTTTCTACGTTTTGCTTCTTTCTCCCATTCTTCACTATACCCATCACCATCAAACCTAATTCTTTTGGAGGTTTTTATATACTCCCTCAACACATTAAAAACAGCCTCATCTTTCTTAAGATTTTTCTTTTCAATCAGCGCATCGGCTTCCTTTTTAAAAGCAATCAGTTGTTTTGCAACAATTGTATTTAATACTGTCATGGGTTTGGCGCAATTAGTTTTGGAACCCACCCCCCGCATTTCAAACTTATTTCCCGTAAAAGCAAAGGGAGATGTCCTATTCCTATCTGTATTGTCCAATAATATTTCTGGGATTTTACCAACAACGTTCAATTTAAGTTCTGTTTTCTCTTCGGGTGATAGTTTCCCTTGTGAAACCCCTTCCAATTCATCCAAAACCTCACTTAATTGTGTTCCAATAAAAACTGATAAAATTGCTGGAGGCGCCTCATTCGCACCCAATCTATGGTCATTACTGGCTGAAGCAATAGAAGAACGCAACAACTCTTCATAGGTATCAACCGCTTTAATGGTATTTATGAAAAAGGTAAGAAAACGTAAATTTTTCATGGGCGTGGACCCTGGGCTCAAAAGATTTACACCCGTATCCGTGGCCAATGACCAGTTATTGTGCTTTCCAGAACCATTGACGCCAGCAAATGGCTTTTCATGAAAAAGTACTTTAAAACTATGCTTATCGGCAACCTTGTCCATAACATCCATAAGTAATAAATTATGGTCCACGGCCAAATTGGCTTCTTCAAAAACAGGGGCGAGTTCAAACTGGTTGGGTGCTACTTCATTATGACGAGTTTTTACCGGAATGCCCAATTTTGTACATTCCTTTTCCAAATCGCTCATAAAACTAAGAACCCTACTAGGTATTACTCCAAAATAATGATCGTCTAACTGCTGGTCCTTTGCAGCAGAATGGCCTACAAGGGTTCTCCCGGTCATAATAATATCTGGTCGCGAGTGTGCAAAGGCCTTATCAATTAAAAAATACTCTTGTTCCCATCCTAATGTAGCGGTAACCTTTGATACATTTTTATCAAAATATTTAGCTACAGCGGTAGCAGCTTCATCTACTGCATTAAGAGCTCTCAATAAGGGCGCCTTGTTGTCCAATGCCTCACCGGTATAGGAAACAAAAATTGTAGGTATACACAAGGTGGTACCATAGATGAACGCTGGCGATGTGGGGTCCCATGCCGTATACCCCCTTGCCTCAAACGTATTGCGAATACCTCCACTTGGAAAGCTGGAAGCATCTGGTTCCTGTTGGACCAATTGTCCGCCACCAAACTTTTCCAATGCCTTCCCATCCGGAAGAAGATCAAAAAAAGCATCATGCTTTTCGGCAGTAGATCCCGTAAGGGGTTGAAACCAATGTGTATAATGTGTTGCACCCATGGATATTGCCCAACCTTTCATGGCCTCGGCAACTTGGTCTGCTATTTTTCTATCTATTTTCGAGCCCGAAAAAATGGCGTCCTTTACCTTATCATAGGCCTCTTTAGTAAGATATTGAAGCATTTTATCATCATTGAAAACATTTGTTCCAAATAGCTCCGAACGCCTCCCAAACTCTTCAATTTCTATTTTTTTTCTATTATGGCTTTCTGCAATTGCATCAAATCTTAATTTGGACATAAGCTTCTCTCATTAAAGTTTGGTCAAAATTAGCAAATTAATAATATATCTTCTTAAAAATACTTTTATGGCAAAATACCCCAAAGTATTTAGGGGTGTATCAAAATAATTAAAAATGTTATGTATTTAACCCCCTAAAGATTAGTATAATACTGAAAAAAAATTATTTTTGTGTATATTCAATAATTATTAGAAGATTAAATTAACTACCAAAAATTATGGCGAAAATTAAGTTAGAATATTTGTGGTTGGATGGTTATTTTCCAACTCAAAATTTAAGAAGTAAAACAAAAGTTGAGGATCATGACGATTTTAAAGGAACTCTTGAAGAGCTGGGAATGTGGTCTTTTGATGGATCTTCAACTAGACAAGCAGAAGGTGGATCTTCTGATTGTTTATTAAAACCAGTTGCTATTTACCCAGATCCTGCACGTATTAATGGATACTTGGTTATGACCGAAGTATTAAATGCTGATGGTACGCCACATGTTTCCAATGGAAGGGCAACAATCGATGATGATGACAATGATTTCTGGTTTGGTTTTGAGCAAGAATATTTCATTATGGATACGGCTACACAATTACCTTTAGGTTTCCCTGTTGGTGGTTACCCTGGTCCACAAGGTATGTACTACTGTTCTGTTGGTGGCAGAAATACTTGGGGTAGAGATTTAGTTGAAGAGCACGCAAATCAATGCATTGATGCCGGACTTAATTTTGAAGGTATTAACCAAGAAGTTGCTGCTGGACAATGGGAATTTCAATTATTTGCCAAAGGTGCAAAAAAAGCAGGTGATGAAATTTGGGTTGCCAGATACTTATTACAAAGATTGACTGAGGATTATGGTTATTATATTGAATACCATCCAAAACCTCTTGGAAAAGATATGGATTGGAACGGTTCTGGTATGCACGCCAACTTCTCTAACACTACGTTAAGAACATGTGGGTCCAAAGAAACTTACGAAGCTATCTGTGAGGCTTTCCGTCCTGTAGTTAAAGAACATATTGAGGTTTATGGTGAATTTAACGACCAACGTTTAACTGGTTTACACGAAACAGCTTCAATAAATGATTTCTCTTATGGTATATCCGATAGAGGTGCATCTATTCGTATTCCAATCATTACAGTTGAAAAAGGCTGGAAAGGATGGTTAGAAGATAGACGACCAGCTTCTAATGGTGATCCATATAAAATTGCTGGAAGAATTATTAAAACTGTTAAATCTGCAAAGGTTTAGATATAAAAACAGTACAATTAGTTGTTGACGTAAAAACCGTTCTTAGAATATCTAGGGATGGTTTTTTTTAGTCTTTTGTTGTTTGCAATGGCGTATTCATCCAAAATTTCCGTTTCCGTTCATCAGGGTATATAGGCTGTCTAGAACTAAATAGCGGCAAATCTGTTTTCATAAAAGAAGCCTCCTCATTTGGCATCCCAGAAATTTCAGTTACTACTTCCTGCACGAAAAACTCACGATATTGCTGAAGGTTTTCATTACTACTTTTATCTAAGATATTTCCTAAAGAATCCTGGATTCCGTTAAACCCATACTTGAATTTTGAAATTCTCAAACTATCGGTTTCAGTAAATAATTCCTCATAAGAACTTTGGAATTTTTTAACCGACCTATCTGGATAGACCCAAAACCGTAAGCTATCATTTTCAAATTTCACATTTTTTATTGGCAATTGTTCTTCTTTATACAGAAGTGTAAAATTCTTGTTTTTGATTTTTTCCAAATCCCTGGGAGGCCTGTTCAAAGTTATTTTGAAGCATTCATCATCCAAATCAATTACAAACTTGGTAGCCTTAAAACTAGGCGGTCTTTTAAAAATAAACTTATTTCGGAAAGAAATATAGTTTAGAAACATTTTTTGGTCTTTATCTGGCCTATACTCAGTAATGATTTGGTATACCAAACCATTATCTTCACTATTTTTCAAATTCTTATTGTCAGCACCACTATTATCAGAAGAGGTTCCCATTAATTCTTGAATAAAGAGGGAATAATCTAGCCTATGAATGGCAAAATTGTTCATGTTCACAAATATTTTTCCCTTTGCCACATAACCATTTTTGTGATACCTAATAGAGATTTCATAAACAGGCTGATCATTATATACAGTATTTTTTACTATTTTAAATTTATGGTTATTGATAAATTCTGTTTCCATATTATGGATAAATGAAAACGATTTGTCCTTATTGTTCCTTATTGCATCATGAATAATTAAAGTAAAGAATTCATTACCTCCAGAATTAAACATAGTTGCACTGGGAATAATCTTGCTTTGAGAATCATAATCATAAGGTTTTGCCAAAAGTGAATCTACTTCAAAATCTTCATTTTTAACATTGGAATAAAGCAAAAAATCCGAGGCAAAATTATTTTTAGTTTGAAAACCCAAATCTCTCACTTCAATAATGGCCTCATTGAGATTTACATATTCCCTATTCTTATCTTGGTAATCCCTATAATATCCTATTAGACCAAATGCCTTCAAAGGATAATTTTTAGAGATACTGCTCACCGCGTATTTAACGATTTGGGATGCAGAAGGCCTTCTCTTTTTATTTCCTTTTACTACTGTCTCGTTAAGTTGGAAAATATTTGGAGACATTTTGACTAAATTAATATCAAATGGAGAAAGTGTCTTTAAGGGAAGTTCCATTTTATTATACCCCATACTATTAAGTAGCAGAGTGTCCTTATTGGACCAAAAGTCCATTGGCAAAAGAAAACCACCATCTTCGTTGGTAATTACCCCCACAGTAGTGCCCTTAATTCTAATAGTTGCAAAGACTACAGGCTCACCTGTTTGTTCATCCAATAATTTACCGCGAAGCAAATCAGTTTCTTGAGCTTGGCCTTCTATTATAAAAAATATAGATGCTAAGAGTAAAACACTAAGCTTTGAAAAACACATTGTTCTAATGATTATAGCCAATAGTAAAATATATAAATATTGCATAAATAGCCACAAGAATTATACCATCTCTCCATCCCAATCTAAGTCCTTTGGGAATAAAAACTAATGGAAGAACTAAAAAAGACACCCCTAACATCCAAAAAATATCATTGGTAAGTAATCCTTGATCCATAACTTTAATAGGTGTTATTATAGAAGTAATACCCAATACGGCAAGGATATTAAAAATATTGGAACCTATTAAATTTCCCAGAGAAATGGCTTTTTCCTTTTTAATAACAGCAATTATGGATGCCGCAAGCTCTGGTATGCTAGTCCCTACAGATACAACCGTTACTGCAATAATACGTTCACTGACCCCAAAAGTTTTGGCCAAACCAACTGCTCCATTTATCAATAATTCCGAACCTCCCCATAGAGCCACTCCACCTATGCCCAAAAACAACATAATTTTCCACAAGGGCAAGGGCTCGTCATCTTCTGGAAGCTCATCAACCACAGCCGTTTTTTGAAAACGAAGTAAGTAAACCAAAAAGGCAAAGAGCATTACAAGCATAATTATGCCCTCATATTGCTGTAATTCTCCATCAAAATAAAGGAATCCAAAAAACAACATGGAAGCCAACATCATAACCGGCCAGTCCGTTGTATAAAAACTCTTATTTACATCTATACTACTTAAAATGACCGTGATACCCAATACCAATCCTAAATTAGCAATATTGGAACCCACTACATTTCCCAAAGCCAAATCTGGGAAACCATCTAGAGCAGACTTTATACTTACTATAAGTTCTGGGGCAGAGGTGGCAAAAGAAACCACTGTCATCCCTATAACAATTTTTGGGATATTCAGCTTTAAGGATAGGGCAACTGCAGCTTTTAAAAGCCAATTTCCACCAGCAATTAGCAAAACAAGTCCTAGAACAATATATAATGTATGTAGCATGATTTAAACTTTGGACAAATATAAATGAAGATTTCAATAGTAAGGAAATTGATATCATCTATATAATTCCACTATCAAAATAGTTAAATAACTACTAAAATAGTTGTTTAACTATAAAAATAGTAATAGGTTTGAACCAAACTAATTCTCAGATGCAAAAACTAACAAACAAGGAAGAGGAAATAATGAAAATTTTGTGGAGACTGCAAAAGGCCTTTGTAAAAGAAATTTTATCTGAAATCGAGGAAGAGAAACCACATTACAATACCTTATCAACCATAGTCCGTAATCTAGAGGATAAAAAATATGTTGGGCATGAGGCCTTTGGGAACACTCACAGATATTTTCCCATTGTTACCAAGGAAGCCTACAGGAAAAAGTATATTAACTCTACCATTTCCGATTATTATGACAATTCCTATAAAAGTTTGGTATCCTTTTTTGCCAAGGAGGAAAAAATTTCTGTGGAAGAGTTGAAAGATATTATTGATTTAATTGAGAAAAAAAAGTAAATGGAGGCACTTATGGAATATTTATTAAAAGCATCTGGAGTACTATTGATTTTCTTTATAATCTATCAACTGCTTCTAAAAAAAGAAACCTTTTTTTCCGGTAATAGACATTTTTTATTGGCGGGGATTTTATCATCCTTTATTTTCCCCATTGTATATGTAACCCGATATGTTGAATTTAGTTCCAACACATTCTATTCTGATATTGTTTCTACGAAGAATCCAGTTATGACCTCTACCCCCATTCTTACTGGTATAGATTGGTCCCAACTTTTGTTTATTATTTACTGTGTTGGCGCAGGCTTACTTGCCTTTCGGTTAATAATTCAACTATTTTCGTTACGTAAGCTCATAACCCAAAATACAAAAAGAAAAGAAGATGGTTTTGTGTTTGTGGAAACTACTAGGGAAATCACCCCTTTTTCATTCTTTAACTATATAGTTTATAATCCAACTTTATATAGTGCATCCGAACTGGATGCCATTATCCAGCATGAGAAAGCCCATAGTTCCCAATGGCATTCCATAGATATTTTATTGACCCATATTACAACCATCATTTTCTGGATTAATCCCATAATATGGTTGTATAAAAAAAGTATTCAGCAAAACCTGGAATTTTTGGCAGATGCATATGCCACACAGGATATGTCCTCTATAAAAACATACCAGTATGCCCTTGTTAAAGGGTCTGGCACTCAATTTTGTACATCAATCACAAATAATTTTTATAATTCATTAATCAAAAAACGAATAGTCATGTTACACAAATCAAAATCTAACAACAAAAATTTATGGAAATACACCTTAATAGCACCTATGTTGGTGGCTTTTGTATTTACATTTAATATAAAGGTAGTAGCACAAAGTGAGAAGGAAATTGTAGAGTATGTCAAAAAAACAGAGCTTATTATCACTAAAGACACTTCTGATGAAAAATTAGAAGGCATGAAAAAAGATTTAGCAGAAGGTGATATCGACTTCTCCTATACCGTCGTTCATAATGACAACCAGGAAATCATTGGAATAACTATCCAAGTAAGTTCTAAAACCAATAATGGTTCTTTTAATACTGATGGGGAAACACCCATTAAACCCATAAAGATTACTATTGACAATGACCAAATCTCTATTGGTAATGCAAATACGACATTTGGAGGCAAGAGTTTTAATTTCACCATTCATGAAGATGAAGACGTACACGAGGATATTGATGTGCATGTAGATGGGGAACACGAAATTATCATTAAGGGCCACAGCAGTTCAACAGATGACGGTATGGTCTGGGTGCATTCCTCGGATAGCAAACATCAAACAGTAGAGATTAAGGAAATAGATGGTAAAGAGGTCATAAAGGTCAATGGAAAGGTTGTAAGTAGGGAGGATTATGAAAAAATGAAGGATGACGGTAAAATGCACAACAAACTTGTTAAGGTAAAAAAGAAGAAAGGAAAAAAAGGTAACAATGTTTTCATTATTAAGGATTCCGATGACAACCATGATATTGAAGTAGTGGGTGATGATGACAGCGACTTTTTCTTTATAGATCATGATGGCGAAGGAGAGCCGCTTTACATTGTTGACGGAAAAGAAGTTAGTAAAAAGGAATTTAAAAAACTCTCAAAAAAAGATATTGCGACCATAGATGTAAGTAAAGGTGATGCTGCACACGAAAAATATGGCAAGAAAGCAAAAAATGGAGTTGTAGAAATTATCACCAAGAAGAAAAAATAACCAAAAACTAACTCAATTTTGAATTAGCGACCGACCCATTTAAGGGTCGGTTTTTTTGTTTCAAAAAATGAAAATGCCAAAAAAGAGCATTTTAACAATGAAATCTCCCTAGGTTTTTAAAAAAGTGCAAAAAAGGCCCTTCAATTATTACAATACGAAATATAGGTGATACTTAAAGTTTAAATTCATAACTCACAATTAGCAATATTAAAAAATATTGAAGCCATATTTGTTTTTTTTGTTTCAAATTTATATTCAATTACATTAAATCCTTCATAACTATTTGTCAGTGTGGTTGCAAAATATATATCTTCAGATTTCAAATTTCAAATTAGTAGTAAGAATCACATATTTATTAACCCAAAAACCAATCAATTATGTTTACACTTGTCAAATTTTTGCTGTTCCTAATGTTATCATTGATAACGATAATTATTTAACTTGAAATGGTTTTAGTTGTACATTAAATTAAGAAGGTAGTTCATGACATACCTTCTTCTTCTTAAGTTCTTATATTTGTATCAAACCCAACCCCTTGAAAAAAGTAATTTTTAAATTTCTGGCCAGAGTAAACAAAATGCTCCTCCCAAGCTTCTCTAAAAAACAATTGGACCTGTCCAAGGCCTCAAAAATGGAAATGGCCATTATAGGATGGCGCTATTATGTAACCACCAATGCACTGGGTTAATAATGCAGCAAAGAGCGAACATTGTATTCTTCTAACTGCTCTCTTCCTTTAAGAAAATCCAGTTCAATCAAAAAATTGCACTGTACAATTTCCCCTCCAAGCTTTTCCACCAACCTACACACTGCCGATGCTGTACCTCCAGTGGCCAGAACATCGTCATGAATGACTACTTTTTCTCCTTTTAAAATACCATCTGCATGCATTTCTAAAGTATCTTCCCCATATTCCAAAGCATAGCTTTCAGATATTTTATTGAAGGGCAACTTACCAGCTTTACGAACGGGAACAAATCCAGCATTTAAACGAGTGGCCAGCCATGGTGCAAAGAAAAAGCCACGACTTTCCATACCTACAACCTTATTTACTTCTTGATCCCCAATGGATTCCAATAATTCTTGAGACACAGCTTTTATGGCTAGATTATTTTGCAACAATGGAGTAATGTCCTTAAAGACGATTCCTTTCTTTGGAAAATCTTCTACATCGCGTATGTACTTCTTAAAATCCATTTCTTTTAGGCATAAGGGTTTTGCAGTAAATTTAAAAAGAAATATATTTGCAGCCCTATTAAAGGGATATAAAGGCCTCGTGGCGCAACTGAATAGCGCATCTGATTACGGCTCAGAAGGTTACAGGTTTGAATCCTGTCGAGGTCACTGATATATAAAAAGCAAGCTAAATCATAAAGCTTGCTTTTTTATTTTGCCTTGCCCAAAAGGTAGTTTCCCTCACCCAAGGTATTCATAAACTTATTTTACATAGTAGCTCCCATATTTAATATGTAGCTTAAAAAAGACTACCTAGGACACTAGTATGAAAAAAACAATTCTTTTAATGGTATTGATTGCATATACTTCTTGTAAGTCCTCTTCTGAAACCTATTATTATACAACTTATAAGAATATTGAATATTTACCAATAGACCCATTGGAGTATGGGTATCCTATTCCCGTTTTGGAAAACAATGTCAAAAAATACAAGGACATGTTTTTAGCTACCAAAGAAGAGAAACTTAATTACCTGGTTAATGAAAATGTGCTTGTCACCATTTTGGAACTAACAAAAGATGGTGAAATTAATCTGGGGCCCTCTGCCACTTCTTCAAAAAACAAGCAATACAGAATTGTCATGGATTATTCCAAGCATAAAACATTAAATAACAGCTCTTTGGGGTCAGCTAGAATTGGAGTGGGACTACGTTTGATAGCAAAAGTAAAGTCCAACAAAAGTAATGTTGGCTTTGGAGATTTGTTTGCACTGGGAATTGCAGCAGAGTCCAACCATGTAAAAGGAACCTTAGCTATAGAGGTAATTGGTATAAAATCTAAAGACGTTACCAATATTATACCGTTTCCCAGTGAGATAAATCCAACAACAATTCAACATGCCATGCAAGCCATGGCCACCATTAAATCAAAAATTTATGACAACACAACTCAAATCTTTCCCCAAATCATTGCTATAAAACTAAATGAAACCAATAATTGCACCCAAATGGACTTAATAGAGAGTTTAAGTCTAAAAAATAACGGCTATGTTAAAAATTAAATTTTAGTAGTTATACGTTTCATATCAAAAAATTTGAAGGTGAAATTTAATCCTTAAGACCGAACTTCTTAAGAATAACTTCTAAAAGACACCATTTTGTAAAGGCGGATTGGATTAAATTAACACCAATAAAAACCGTAAACCATAACCAGTTCAGATTTACATAGGCACTTAACACAACACTTAACAAAACCAAAGTGCCAACAATTACTCTAAAATATGTATTTAGCATTACATTTATTTTTTTAAGGTTAAATATATTTTTCTATTGGGACCACTACCGCTTTTATTGGATTGTTGGTCTCCATATTTTCATTAAAATCTTCAATCAACTTAAATAGAACATCTACTTTATCTTCGGTGGTAAATGAGAAAAACATACTAGATTCCGCACCACTTTTCTCACTTGGAAACCAACTGGATGTCCTTAATAAAGAAGGAGCATTTTTGTAGCCGTCTATATCCGAACCGCTAAAATTTTCAATTCCTGCCTTTTTAAATAGTTGTAAAATTTCTTTATGAAATTGTTCTACAACTGTCACGATCAATAATTTCATTTTATTTATGGTTTTTACGTTCAATCATATAATACACCAATGGCACAACCAATAGGGTTAATACAGTGGAAACAATGGTTCCTCCCATAAGTGAGATTGCCAACCCTTGAAAAATAGGATCAAAAAGAATTACAAAGGCACCGATCACCACCGTCCCTGCAGTTAACAAAATTGGTGTAGTTCTTACGGCTCCTGCTTCAATAGCAGCCTGTTTTAAAGGCACACCTTCATCCAAACGGAGATTTATAAAGTCAATTAACAATACCGAGTTCCTTACCATTATTCCCGCTAAAGCAATCATTCCAATAAATGATGTTGCAGTAAAAAATGCTCCCATAATCCAATGTCCCAGTACAATCCCAATCAATGATAACGGAATAGCAACCATCATGACCACTGGCGCTTTAAAGTTTTGGAACCAACCCACAATCAGTAGATATATAATAATTATGGCTCCCATAAAGGCGATACCCAAATCTCTAAATACTTCCAGAGTAATTTGCCATTCTCCGTCCCATTTTACTGTATAATTATCTTCAAATTCTGGTTGCCCCAAATACATTTCATCCAGTTTATAACCTTCTGGAAGTTTTACTTCCTTCAATTTATCTTCCATTCCTAAAATAGCATATACAGGGCTCTCCAGCTTTCCAGCCATATCTGCCATTACATAAACCACTCGCTTTTGGTTTTTTCTGTAGATACTTTTTGCTTTAGTTGTTGGTTGAATATCTACCAAATCACCAATAGTAATCATAGTGCCCTGTTGTGATTTCACTTTTAGTTGCGAAATATCACTTATGGTAGATTTTTCTTTTTCATCCAACGCTAGAATTAAACCAACTTGGTTAGAAGCATTTTCATCATACAGCGTGGTAATCGCCCCATTGGATAATGCCATATTCATGGTGTAAGCAATTTGCTGAGGGGCAACACCATATAACATTGCTTTTTCCTTGTCAATGTTGAATTCGTATTCTACCTGATCTGCTTCAACCATCCAATCGATATCCACAACATCATCTGTGTTTTTTAGGATATTCTGTACTTGATTGGCTACATCAATTTGCTCGTCATAATCCGGTCCGTATACCTCAGCGACAATTGTTGACAATACTGGAGGTCCCGGTGGAACTTCAACTATTTTAACATTGGCGTTGTATTGCTTAGCAATCTTTTGAATTTCTGGACGCAACAATCGTGCGATATCGTGACTTTGATCACTACGTTCTTCTTTGTCAACCAAATTCACTTGAATATCTGCCATATTACTACCTCCACGTAAATCGTAGTGGCGTACCAATCCGTTAAAGGTTATTGGTGCAGAAGTACCAACATAACTTTGATAGTTTACCACTTCGGGTCTTGTAGATAAATATTGTGCGATTTCTTGCGAAACCACTGCTGTACGCTCTAAAGTGGTCCCTTCTGGCATATCTATAACCACTTGGAATTCGTTCTTGTTATCAAAAGGCAACATTTTTACAGCAACCGATTTGGTAAAAAACAATACCATTGAACCCATTAATAACGCAAATGTCAATCCAAGAAACAACCAGCGCTTACCTTTATTTTCAAGTAAAGGGCGCTCAAACTTATCATACATTTTGTAGATAAACGTTTCTTCCATTGGTTTTTCAACCTTTTCTTCTTCTCCCTTTTTATCTTTTTCACGGAGGAAAATATACCCTAAATATGGGGTGATTGTTAGCGCTACAAAAAGTGACAATATCATCGCAATAGAAGCTCCAATTGGCATCGGTGACATATATGGTCCCATTAAACCGGATACGAAAGCCATTGGCAATACCGAAGCAATTACCGTAAAGGTTGCTAAAATGGTTGGGTTACCAACTTCATTGATGGCATATAAAGCCGCTTGCTTAAATGGTAGGCGTTTCATCTTGAAATGCCTATGCATATTTTCGGCTATAATAATGGAATCATCTACTACAATCCCTGTTACGAATACTAAAGCAAACAAAGTAATTCGGTTTAGTGTATAATCCAGCATGTAGTAGCTCAACAATGTTAAAGCAAAAGTAATTGGTACTGATAAAAACACTACCAATCCTCCACGCCAACCCATTGCCAGCATTACCACAAATGTTACCGCTATGATAGAACCTATAAGGTGCAATAATAATTCTGATACTTTTTTAGAAGCTGTTTCTCCATAATTTCTAGTAATTTCCACATGAACATCGTCTGGAATTAAATCCGTACGCAAATGCTCTACTTTTTCAAGAATAACATCCGCTATTTTCATTGCATCCGCACCTTTTCGCTTTGCAATGGAAATAGTTACAGCTGGATATTCCGATTTATACGTTGTTCCCTTTTCACTAGCTTGACCAAAACCTAGGCTTACATAATTAATAGGTACTTCTGGACCATCAACAATTTTTGCAACTTGTTTTAAATAAATAGGCTGATTTTGTTGAACACCAACTACTAAATTCTCGACATCTTCAACCGTTTCCAAGAATTTTCCTGTGTTAACAAGAAATTCCGTATCGCCTTTATCAAAACTTCCAGCACTTAATTGTTTGTTGTTGGCTTTGATCATTTCAGAGACAGCCAAGAAATCCAAACCGCTTGCAGAGAGTTTGTCTTTATCTAAAACCACTCTTAACTGACGATCTCTACCACCAATTTTATGTGTTACGGCAACATCATTTACCTTTTCAATTTCATCTGTTAATTCTTGGGCAATTTGCTTTATTTGATAATCATCATAATTTTCACTCCACAATGTTAAACCCAACATTGGCACATCATCAATTGCACGTGTTTTCACTAACGGAAATGTAACACCTTGTGGCATTTGGTCCATATGCTTATTGATTTCGTTGTACATTTTCACAAACGAACGCTCAATATCTTCACCAACATAAAATTGAACAATGACCATTCCTTGTTCTTGCATCGATGTTGAATACACGTACTCAACACCTTTTATATTGGAAATTAATTTCTCTAATGGTTTTATAACTCGTGATTCCACTTCGGTTGGACTTGCTCCAGGATAACCAACAAAAATGTCTGCCATTGGCACATCAATTTGTGGTTCTTCCTCACGCGGAATCAAAAACGAACTATACACTCCAATAACCATAAACACGATCATTAGAAGCACAGTAAGCTTAGAGCCTATAAAGACTTTGGCAATTTTTCCTGCTAAACCTTCTTTCATTTTTTTAAGTTTTTATGATTATTGAATTGAAATTTTTGCTCCGTTGAATAGTTTTCCTTCGGCAGAAACGATATAAGATTCATTGGCTGATAAACCCGATAAAACTTCTACATTGTCCCCATAAGTTCTTCCCAAGCGCAACCAACGCAATACAGCTGTATTACTTTGGCTTGTGGTGTAAACCCCTGTTAATTGACCACGGGTAACGATGGCTTCTGTTGGGATTAACACCATTGTTGATGCTGTTGCTTTTTTAGCTACAGGAAATTGCACTGTGGTAAACATTCCAGATAAAATAGTAGCACCCGTTTCATCTAAAAGTACTTTTACCAAGAATTGTCCGCCAGTATTTTTTGCCGATGTACTTACTTCCGCCACTTTTCCTTTTATCGCTTTATTGATAGATTTTACAACCACATCAACTTCAATTCCTTTTTTAATTTGTGAAATCTCACTTTCTGGAACCATTGCAATCACTTCAAATTTCCCTGGGACTTCCACAGAAATCAAGGGCATTCCAGGATTTGCCATATCCCCCGCTTCGATATTTTTGCTAGTAACCACACCACTAAAAGGTGCGGTAATATTTGAATAGGCAAATTGAGAATTAACTTCATTCTTCATTTGGTTTGCAGCTTCCAAACGCGCTTTAGCCATTTCAAAATGCGCTGTCATATCATCCATTTCCTTTTGAGACGCACTGTTATCCGCAAATAGATTTTTAAAACGATTGTAATCTTTTTGCGCATTGTTGAAAGCTGCAGTTGCTTCAGTAATACCTGCGTTTACTTGCGCTCGTTTTGCCTGTAAATCTGCATTATTAATAGAAACCAATAACTGTCCTTTTCTAACTTCATCACCAACATTTACATGAACTTTGTTTACAAAACCCATCATACGAGTGCTTAAATCTGCACTATTTTCTGCTTGAACTTTTCCACTGGCAGTCACAAACGGGTTGTTTCCATCAGCTTGTACGGCATTAACCTTTACAGCAATTGGTGACGTATTATCAGCAACTGCTTTTTTATTATCACTACCGCAACTCATTACAAAAATTGATAATGCGATTACAGCGATCATGTATGTATATTTTTTCATCTTAATAATTATTCTTTAGTTAAAAATTGTAAATAAGCTTGTGCGTAATTGTACTCGAATACTGTTTGATAATATTCTAATTGCTTTTGTGCGTATTGTGTTTCTGCCATTAAAAGGTCTGATGTTTTTTCCAATCCTTCTCCGAATCTATTCGTTCTAATTCTTAAAGATTCTTTGGATTGTTCCAATGCTAATTCTGTTAATTTTAGTTTGTTTTCAGCATCTAATAGCATACGTTTTGCTTTATTGAATTCTAGCTGACTTTGAGATACGTACTGTTCGTATTGTAGCTTGGATTTTTCAAATTCGGCTTTACTTTTTTGAGCTTTCCCAAAACGTTTGGAACCTTGAAATAAATCCCAGCTCAATTGCGCTCCAAATAAATACCCATTTGCATCTGCCTGAAAAATCTCATCGTCATACAACTCATAGCTTCCAAAGGCATTTAAACGAGGTAAGAAGGTCATTCTATCTGCTTTGTACATTTTTTCATAGGCTTGTGTACCATATTCCATTGCTTTGATATCAGAGCGCTCTTCAGAAATAGTACTGTTATTTAAACGATAAGAAATCGCCGCTAAACTGTCCAATGGCTGTATAATGACATCGCTCTCTTCATTCATCAAAAAAGACAGGTAGTTTGATGCATTCCTTACATTACTTTCAGCTGTTTGCAAATGATTTTGAACTTCGGTAACATGTACCTCCACAGCCAGCACATCTGCCCTTTGTATATAACCTTCTTTAAAGCTGTTCCCTGCGATTGTTTTGTTGGCAATTGCTGCTTCCAACGCTTTATTTAATACCTCCACCGCTTTGTATGCCAATTGCAACTGCATATACCCTTTTTCAACCTCTAAAGCTATATAGTCCTGAGTTCTTTCTGATTGTAATGAAGTAGCGTTAAACTTGGCTTTAGCGGCCTTTCTTTGATAAAAACCATCAACATTGATCAACGGTTGTTGTATTTCGAACTTGGTGGCAAAATTTTCAATTTGGGAAGGATCATTTAACAGTGTTGGGTTAAAATCTGCCTGTGTCAGGATTTGTTGGTTCAGTTTAGAACCAAAAGCCATTAATGGGTTTGTTGTTGCAATCCCAGTATGGGAAGCCGTTATATTTGGTAAGAAAACGGAGTTGGTTTGATTTAAATCTCCCTTTGCAGCCAATACATCTTGCTCGGATATTTTAAGGGCCCTATTATTTTCCTTTACCCTGGTTACAACTTCTTCTTTTGTTATGTGCAAAACTTCTTGCGCTCTAACAAAAAAAGTAGATGACAGAAATCCTATTAGTAGTAATAATTGTTTCATATTTAATTTATTTAATGCAAAATTAGTTTGGTAAAAAGGTTTGTGCAGTAACATATGTTACCAAGCATATAAATAGCCCTTTCGGTTAGACCATTTTATCTGGAAGCAAACAACTTGGGAACAATAATCCTTTTCTAATGGGGTTTTCTAGTTAACCTTTTTAGTATTGAACCAGTAACTTATACCAATAGAGAAATAAAATACACTTTCCAAATCTTCCGTGATTGTTGTTTCTTCAGTAATAATAGTAGAACTAGTTTGTGGTAGGGCCAATATTGGATTAAATGAGAAAATAAATTGGTCGTGATAGTATTGCAGGGGAAGGCTAAGCTCTACATTTAGAATATTGAATTTGGAAACTTCTTCTATTTCTACCATTACTGGAGCAGATAAGCTTGAACTTCCAGAGCCTTTACCTTGGCCCTTTCTATTTCCCAGACGACTTGTACTATAATATTCTTGGTAAAAATATTGTGATCCGGCATACAAGGATACGGTAGGGCTCAATAAAAAACTATTGTCACTAGAGTTAAAGGTATGATCTAAAATAAATCCTGCAAAAATATCTGCAGAGTCACCGTTGTTTAGATAAGTACTGGCCATTAGGGTTACCTCTGCGACCTGAAAATCATAACTGACCATACCGGTTATATCTCCCACAATCTCAGACCTAACATTATAACTATCATCATTAAAGAAATACTTTGTTCCAGAAATGCCTCCGCTAAATTCATTTGAAGTAAAAATGTAACCCGCACTTATTAGAAAGAGATCTACCCTGTTCTCTTCGGAGCCAACAAGATAAGATGCTGATCCATCCACAAAAAAACCTGATTTATCATAATATCCGATTGAAGGGAAAATATAGGGTGCCGCAATGGAATCCCTTCTGCCCATAAATACTGCATCATTGATATAACTAACATCTGACAAAAGGTACGATTGGTTTTCACTTGATTTTTGCTTAACAGACTTTTTATTGTTTTGGGCCACTAGATTAATCTTGATAAAAACCAATATTATAAAGGAAACTATAAGTCTTGTTTTCATGACCAAAATTTAAGTTGATATTATAAATAGAATTGAAAAAAGCCTTGCTTTCTTATTGAAGCAAGGCTTTTTTAGAACTGAATTTATTTGGTACTTTTTTTCTTTTTTTGGACACCAGGTTTTGTCTGCGGCTTTTTTTTCAACATATTCTTATTGGCTTTCATATTTTTCTGAAGCAACATTTTTCTATGTTGGTACATATTTTTATACATAGCACCATCCATATTGATACACTCACCGTCTTGTAGTTGCAGTTGTTTCCGTTCATGGTTTTGATAACTACCATCAGGATTAATTATAATGCCATCACCCAAGTTTACCTGTTCTTGAATTCTATTTTGTTCCCTATTTCTTATTTTAAAGACCTCACCATCGATAAGCATTACTTGGTACCTATTTTGGTTTCGTTCCTGAATCTGGGCCATACTTAGACCTTTGCCTTCCTGTTTCACCTTATACCTATATTGATATTCATTTCGGTATTTAATACCGTCATTGTCCAAACACTCTCCATCTTTCAAACGCAAACGGTCACGGTCTCTTGTTTGGTAACTCCCATCTGGATTTACAGTAGTACCATCATTTAAAACAATGGGATCTTGTAACCTTACTTGATCTCTATCCCTTATTTGAAGTACATCACCATCTACCATCATCAAACGGTCTTGGTCACGGTCTTGAACTTTATCTTGTGCTTTGATTGCAACAGTTCCAATAACTGATAGCATCATTAAAAAAAATACCCTTTTCATTTTTATAGTTTTACATTAATACTATGTCAAATTTAGAATGCAATAATAAATTGCAAAATGATATAGGTCAGTAAACCCTTATTTTTTAAGGGGTTAATCGAATTTTTTATGTGACAATTGTTACATAAAATGACACTGTTCAAAATCAAAAAAACTTTAGTAAACAAAAAAAAGGGAAACGTACTTATGTTTCCCTTTTCTATTGTAAATATCATTGAAATAAACTTATTTATTCATCACAAGAAAGTGTTAGTATTATCCCAGGCCATATAACCACCACTTAAATCCACAATTTTTTCAAAACCCATTCCCACTAGTCTTGCAGCTGCCTTTTGACTTCGGCTACCTGACCTGCAATAGATATAAACGGGCTTTTCCTTATCAAACCTCTTAAAGGTTTCATTAAAAGTAGTGGCATCAAAAAAATCAATGTTAACCGCATGCGCAATATGCCCATTATTGTATTCTCTGGCAGTACGTACATCTACAAGTTGAACGTGTGGATTCTTAATCGCCTTACCAAAATCTTCTGGGCTTATTACCTCTATAAATTCTGAAGAGCGTGAAGTTGAACCAAAAAATGTTTTTAAAAAAGACATAATTTAAAAATTTTATATTTTCTATTAGTTGCAAAATTAGTAGGTAATATATACTTGGGCAGTAACATTGGTTACAGAAAGTTCAACTCCTTAATTAGTTGCTTCAAAATCTTTATTTTTACAAAAAAACTTATGAAGAAATTAATATTGCCCATCGTATTCATATTCGTCAACCTTCTTTTTATTTCTTGCTCATCGGATTCCTCTGAAGATTCCAACAACGTAAGTCCTTCCGCAGAAGTTATGGGATCCTGGGCTTTGGCGGAAATAAATATAAACCCTCCACAAGATGTAAATGAAGATGGAACGGCATCTACCAATGTTCTGAATGAATTAAGTTGCTTAAATTCCACTCTTTTATTAAATAATGATTTCACTTGGAGCCTTAGTGGAACCGATTTGAATGTTCAGTTCATTACTGGCAACCTATACAATCTAACCTGCAAACCTACCAGTAGTCTTGTGGGTACTTGGGGTTTCTCCAATAACACAGTGATTTTAACTGGAAATATAGATATAACCCTTCAACTAAGTAATGGAAACACCTTAACGAATTTGCAAAATTTGGACTTACCCGATGTACAAAGTGTGGTCTATGTAAAACTATAAAGTAAAGAGGAATACAAGTAAATACCTACAACAGCTAGTCAATTTTATTATAATTCATTGTCTTAAAATTTACAAACAAAAAAAAAGCTGAAAAAGCTAAATATTAGTTGATTGGGTAAAGCATATTTTGTTAATTTTAGTAGACCAAACCATAAATATTGAAAGCTGTAGAATTAAACCCCCCAGGCAGTTTTTGCAATTGGAAACCAAGTACACTAGAGGAGTTGAAAAACAATTCTATTGCTGATTCATTTGCGGGTGCCAACCTTTTATTTGAGAATGAATATGTGAAATTATGGGACATTACACTAGCCCCGGGTGAGCGTTTACCATTTTCTAAAAAGAATACCAATTATAGTTGGACCTGCCTTTCAGGTGGTCAAACTATTTCCCATTATACAGATGGCACCATAAGGATGTACAAAATAGAGAAAGGAGAAACTACTTTTTTCCAGTTTAAGAACAAACACCATGTAAGTGATTTAGAGAATGTTGGTAAAAACATAGTTGTCATACATATACTGGAGTACAAGCATGAGGATTTTTAAGCGTACCTCAAGCCCTTAAATTATCAACATTTCATATACCATTTTTACTTTTCTATATTTGCCAAAAAAATAACAAAAATGGATTTTATTTTACAGCCATGGCCATGGTATGTTTCTGGCCCACTTATAGCCCTGGTAATGTTTTTACTTGTCTTTTTTGGAAAGACATTTGGCATGTCCTCTAACCTAAGAACTTTATGCAGTATTGGTGGAGCTGGTAAATATGCTGATTTTTTCAAGTTTGATTGGAAATCGCAAAAATGGAATCTAACCGTAGTTCTTGGTGCCATGATTGGAGGATTCATCGCTGTAACTTTTTTGTCTGATAACTCAGTAATGGATTTAAGTCCTCAAACAGTAAATGATTTAAAAGAAATAGGGTTCTCCAATGCTGGAGAAAGCCTACTGCCACCAGAAATTTATGAATGGAAAAATGTATTGAGCCTTAAAGGATTGGCAATACTTGTTATTGGAGGGTTTTTGGTAGGTTTTGGAACAAGGTATGCCGGTGGTTGCACATCTGGGCACGCAATTACAGGATTAAGTAATTTACAGTTACCCTCATTAATTGCTGTTATCGGCTTTTTTATAGGTGGTCTATTAATGACCCACTTTTTATTACCCTTAATTTTTGGAGCATGAAATATTTAAAGTTTTTATTGGTTGGTATTTTCTTTGGAATTGTATTGGTAAAATCCGAGGCTGTTTCTTGGTACCGTATTTTTGAAATGTTTAAATTCCAGTCCTTTCATATGTATGGTATTATTGGTACCGCAGTAGGACTTGGGGCACTTTTTTTATGGGTATCCAAAAAAAACAACGTCAAAAATATTGAAGGTAATACAATACAACTTGTCCCAAAGGATAAAGGTTATACTCGTTACATTTTGGGAGGTACTATTTTTGGTTTGGGATGGGCATTGGCCGGTGCTTGCCCTGGCCCCATGTATATTTTATTGGGAACAGGTGTTTTTAGTATGGTTATTGTAATAGCCGCAGCTATTTTGGGCACTTTTGTATATGGTGTTTTAAAAGACAAGTTACCCCATTAAGAAGGGTCCTAGACTAAAACAACAACTTATACAATCTCGGCACTTAATCCTGCTTCTAGAAGTTTGCTACAACGAGGCTCCAATTCCTTATAAATGCCCGTTTTAACAGTACATTTCCCGTTATGATGTACAATTAAAGAACATTGTTCCGCCTGCTCGGGAGTATGATCGCAAACACTCATTAAGGTCTCGATTACATGGTCAAAGGTATTTACATCATCATTAAAAAGTACAATTTCATTGACCTCCAATGCTTCTTCTTCCAAAAGTAATTCCTCGGATATTTTCTCCTTAGTACTCATAGAATTAGTATTTTATATTCTCTAAAATACATATTTTACCGCTACCCAATTGTTTTTTTCGAAATTTTTACAAAAATTTAAACTTAATTGTCCACATTTTGCAGAAATGTCAATAATATCCTCTTTATAGAACCCACTCAAAAACAAAGTTCCATTGGGTTTTAAACATTTTGTATAATGTGGAATATCTGAAAGTAGTATATTCTTATTGATGTTCGCCAAAATAACATCATATTTTTGAGAGGTCAGCAAGCTAACATCTCCCTCATTAACATTAATATGCCCTTGGTTGTTTCTTTGTACATTCTCCAAGGAATTTAAATAGCACCAATTATCAATATCAATAGCATCAATTGGTGTTGCTCCCTTCATTCCGGTCAAAATGGCCAAAACACCTGTACCACATCCCATATCCAAAACCGATTTTCCTTTAAAATCGGTTTCTAAAATATGCTTCATCATCATATAAGTGGTTTCATGGTGACCCGTACCAAAACTCATCTTTGGTTCAATGACAATATCAAACTCCACATTGGGTTTTTCATGGAAAGGTGCCCTCACCACACATTGGCTTCCCACTTGTATGGACTCAAAGTTACTTTCCCAAACGGCATTCCAGTTTTCTTGTTCAATCTCAATAAAATCAAATGAAATTTTAAAGTTAGGTTGAGATAAAATTTGAACAGACTCCAAGATATTCTCCAACCAGTCTTCTTTTTTGACATAGGCCAAAACACCAGATTCTGTCTCTACAAAACTGTCAAAGCCAACCTCGCCCAGTTCAGCCATCAATATATCAGACGCAGGTTGAAGAGGCTCTACCCTAAAGTTGTATTCCAAATAAACATTTTGCATAAGAAGGTTTAAATGGCCTTAATGATAGCCACAAAATCATCTGCAACCAAAGAGGCACCACCTATTAAACCACCATCAACATCGGGTTTGGAAAAAATTTCCACTGCATTGCCCGGCTTTACACTCCCTCCGTATAAAATAGACACATTTTCAGCAACGGTAGCATCATAAGCTTCTGTAATGGTCTTACGAATAAAAGCATGCATTTCTTGCGCTTGCTCTGGAGAAGCCGTTTCTCCTGTTCCAATGGCCCATACAGGCTCATATGCCAAAATTATATTCCCCCACGCACTCTTGTTCAAACTAAAAAGAGCGTTCTTCAACTGGCTCTTAACCACATTAAAATGGTTGCCAGATTTACGGTCTTCCAATTCCTCACCAAAGCAAAACATTACCTTTAGATTATTTTCCAAGGCCGCTGTAACTTTTTTCTCCAAGATTTCATCTGTTTCCCCAAAGTATGCCCTTCTTTCCGAGTGGCCTATGATTACAGTATCTATTCCAATATTTACCAGCATACCGGCCGATATTTCACCCGTATATGCTCCACTTTTTGCAAAGTGCATGTTTTGGGCTATTACTTCTATGGTAGAACCCTCTAAATTGGAAATAGCCCCGGTTAAATTAACAAAAGTGGGGGCTACCATCACCTCGGCTTCAGTATTGGGTAATTTAGCAGACAATTCACTCAACAAAGCTTCTGTTTCTGCCAAATTTTTATTCATTTTCCAGTTTCCTGCAACTATCTTACTTCTCATTTTTTATTGATTAATTTTATTTACTATTTGATTTGCTTCCTCAATTGTTAAACTCTTAAACTCAAAGTCTTTTCCAAATAACCTTTTAGCAGATTCCTCTATAGAATCTGAAAAACCAGCTTCTTTTCTTCTTTGATTTACAGAATCTATATTCTTAATAGGCCAAATGAAACTGATTTCATCCGGAGTGTTCATATAATAAGAACTTCCTTGCGTACCGTAAATTTGAGGCTTGTTCATTCCCATAAGATGGCGATCCAACATTATTGCGTACAATTTGTAAGGCAACTCCTTTTCCTCAGCTGCTGCTTCTATAATATCTATATATTTTGAGATTTTATTGGAATGCTGAATTATATACCAAGCCGTTTCTCCTGCTTTTGCTCCAACTAAACTAGAACCGGGATAGCCTTTTTCCAATATTACCTTTTCTATGAAATTGATATTAGAGCTATCTATTGCCTCTTGCAGCTTCCATGTTTCAATAGAAAAATCGGCTCTATACTTTTGATCTAGCACCATAATACTATCCAAACTTTTCTTAAGCACTATATCTATTTTCTTATCAGATGGCAAAAGATTAAATTTTAAATCTTCCAAATCATTATAATGTACTTTTTGTTTAATGGTGCCTTTTTCCAAAACCAAAACACCTGGATTAGATCGGACTATGGTTTTTAAGGTAGTCTCATCAGTAAAATAAAAAGGAAAACCTAATTCATACTTTTCTTTAAGAGGGTCTGTGAGTTGTTCATTTGATGCAGACATTCCAATTACCCTATATCCATCTTTTAATGCGTTATCTGTTACCTCTTTAATCTTTTCAAAAGCGTCATAATTGGTTTTTGCCAAATCATATGCTATGACCATTACCAAATTGTCTTCTTCCAATAAAGAAGCCGTAAAATCTTCCCCATCCTTTTCTATGGTAAAATCATGTACAGGGGGCTCATACCCCTTCTGTATTTCCTTGGTTTCTACATCAATAAATTCTCCATCAACAGTTGGGTATTCACCATTGGTTACAAACACCTTTTCTTCTCCGTCCACATTAAACTTCCATGAATACTCAAAAATTGCTTTTGGCGCATCATCGGGAACCGTCATTCCCTCTATAATATTTGCACCAATTTTGTAGGGTCTAAAATCTTTGGATGGCAAATGCTTTAGTACATGGTTTGCAAAAAGAATACATGCTAACAGGGATAATAAAACCAATATCCAGTTAATAGCTTTACTAAAAAGTGGTTTTACATATTTAAGCCCTAAAAGCAGAATTAAAATAAATACCAGTAAAATAATATCCTTTGTAAAAGACTCCCATGGTGTTAATTTTACCGCATCGCCAAAACAACCACAATCCGTTACCTTATTAAAATAGGCAGAATAAAAAGTGAGAAAGGTAAAAAAGACAATCATTGCCAATAAGCTCCAAACGGTAAGCTTTGGCTTAAACCCAAGAAGAAGCATTGCCCCCAACAACACCTCAACAATGACTACAAAAATGGAGATAGCCAATGCATAAGGCATTAAAAATGGCAAGTCCAGTACACCTGAACTGAAATATTCCTCTAATTTGAATGAAAAACCAACAGGGTCATTTAGTTTTATTAGTCCACTGATGATGAACAATATACCTACAAATATTCTTGACAAGCCTACTAAATATTTCATTTTATCCGGAATTTCTTATTTGGAACTTTCATTTAAATGAATCATGGCAAAAACCGAGTAATTTATCATATCTTGATAATTGGCATCAATTCCTTCACTCACCAAAGTTTTTCCCATATTATCTTCAATACTCTTTACTCTTAGCAATTTTTGCAAAATAAGATCAGTTAAAGAACTCACCCGCATCTCCCGCCATGCCTCGCCATAGTCATGGTTTTTATCCTCCATTAATTTTTTGGTAAGTGCTATATGTTTATCGTACAATTCTATGGCCTTATCTGCCTTTATATCTGGCTGATCTACAATTCCCATCTCTATTTGCACCAAAGCCATAATAGAATAATTAATAATTCCAATAAATTCGGACTTCTCATCCTCTTCTACCTTTCTTATTTTATTTTCCTGCAAGAAACGTATACGTTGGGCTTTTATAAAAATTTGATCCGTTAAAGAAGGAAGTCTAAGAATACGCCATGCAGTACCATAATCCTTCATTTTTTTTATAAATAAATCCCTGCAAGTTTTTATGACCGCATCGTATTGTTCAGAGGTTTGCTGCATGTATTCTTTGTAATTTGCGTAAATTTCGCTTAAAATTTTCTAACCATCAAGGTTAGTAGTTTAAAATAGCATCAATAGCCTAATTTCTCCAATGACCGTCAATTGTAAAGGAAAACTTATCGATTTAAAAAGCCCTAAAATAATGGGAATTTTAAACCTTACTCCAGATTCGTTTTTCGATGGTGGCAAATATAGGGAGAAGAATATTATTCTAAATAGAGTAGAAAAAATGCTCCAGGAAGGTGCTACTTTTGTTGATGTGGGAGCGTATAGTTCCAGGCCAGGGGCCATTTACGTTTCTGAGGAAGAAGAATTAAACCGCATTGTACCCATTATTGATTTGCTCCTAAAACAATTTCCAGATATACTTTTATCCATTGATACATTTAGAAGCACTATTGCAGATGCCTGTCTAGAAAAGGGTGCGGCAATTATAAATGATATTTCTGCAGGGAATTTAGATGATAAAATGTTACAAATAATTGCAAAACACCAGGTGCCTTACATTATGATGCATATGAGAGGTACTCCGCAGACCATGCAACAGCAAGCCGTTTATGAGAATTTATTGGAAGATATTTTGTTTTATTTCTCACAAAAAATTGCTATTGCACGATCTTTGGGCATTAATGATATTATAGTAGATCCGGGATTTGGGTTTGCAAAAACAACTGAACAGAATTATGAGCTACTCCAAAAACTGGATTTATTCCAAATACTTGAGTTACCTGTTTTGGTGGGACTCAGCAGAAAATCTATGATATACAAGGTCCTGGGTGGAACGGGAAAAGAAGCGCTAAACGGCACTACAGCATTAAACATGTTTTCTTTAAACAAGGGAGCAAATATCCTAAGGGTACATGATGTTAAGGAAGCCAAGGAGTGTGTTGCATTATTTAATGAGTTGTACCCAAATGAATGATTGGATTTTGTTCATCTATTTTTTATAATTTTACAAAAAGCGATACCTATTGGATTTTTTTAATTTTTTGGATTTCAAGATAACAGATATCATAGATATCATCTTGGTTGCAGCACTTCTGTATTACATCTATAAATTGGTCCGAGGCACCGTTGCCATCAATATTTTTATAGGAATTGTAATTGTTTGGGCTTTATGGAAGCTTACGGAATTGTTGGACATGAAAATGATCAGTAGTATGGTGGGTGGGTTTATGAATATTGGCCTAATTGCTCTCTTCATTGTATTTCAACAAGAGATAAGAAAATTTTTATTGATGATAGGCTCCACCAATTTTGCCTCCAAACGCAATTTTGTGCGCCATTTTAAATTTCTAAAACAAGAAGTTAGGCTTACCTCCACTGATGTAGATGCGATTCTTGCCGCTTGCGAAAAAATGTCGGCTTCTAAAACGGGGGCCATTCTTGTTATTGAAAAAAATAATTCCCTTGATTTTGTAAAGTCAACTGGTGATAAAATGAAGATTGAAATCACCCAGCCCATTATAGAAAGTATTTTTTACAAAAACAGCCCTCTGCATGATGGTGCAGCCATTATAAAGGATAATTATATTGTAGCTACCAGGGTTATTTTACCCGTCACCAACGAGCGAAAGATTCCGCTACGTTTTGGCCTTCGTCATAGGGCAGCTGTTGGCATAACGGAGAAAACAGATGCATTGGCTCTAGTGGTTAGCGAAGAAACGGGACTGATATCCTATATTAAAAACGGAGAATTTGTACTGTTCAAAGGCATAGAGGAACTGGCAACAATGGTTAAAGAAGATTTAGTTTAAGATGGAATGTAAAAATTGTAATGACAACTTAAGAACAGATTATAGTTTTTGCCCCTCTTGTGGAGCCAAAGTAATCCGCAATAGACTTACCGTTAGAAATTTATGGCACGATATTTTTGAAAGGTACTTTAATCTTGACAACACTTTTATAAACACCTTTTTGCATCTTTTTACTAAACCAGAAGTTGTTATTGATGGATACATATCTGGAATTAGAAGAAAGTATTTAAATCCTACTAGTTATTTAGCAATTGCGATTACTTTGTCTGGTTTTCTTGTTTTTTTATTGACAAAAAACATAGATCAGATTGATATGGATGTTTTCAATAATGGAGTAAACGCTACTCAAGGAAGTAAAAAAATTATGGATTTTACTATGGACTACCAAGCACTATTGTTCATATTATATATTCCTATGATGGCAATTGCGGGCTGGCTGGTTTTTGAAAATAAAAAATACAATTTTGCTGAACGCTCTGTTGTCTTTATGTATACACTGGCTCATTATAGCATATTTACTTTTTTACCTTCTGTTATTCTTATTTCAATCATACCTGGAGAATATATGTCTGCATCTTTAATAGTTCTTGCAGCAATGTACCTCTATTGTGCTTATGTTATAAAGAGAATAACCAAACTTAAAGGGTTGGATTATATAGCTAGGGTCATCTTATTTTTTATTCTATTCACTGTTCAATACTTTGCTTTAATTTTTCTAATTCCGATAATTTTAATTCTTACAGGAAGTATTTCTCTAAAAGATTTTGCTCCTGTGAAATAATTAAGCAACCTCCTCTGTCAAAAACTGGGCTTCATACAAATTCCAATAATACCCTCCTTTCTTGAGCAATTCTTTGTGTGTGCCCATTTCTACAATATTTCCAGAATCCATCACTAAAATCTTATCCGCTTTTTTAATGGTTGCCAAGCGGTGTGCTATAATTATGGAGGTTCTACCCTCGGTAATCTTATCCGTTGCCTTTTGTATCAACTGCTCGGAATAAGTGTCTATGGAGGAAGTAGCCTCATCCAAAATTAATACACTTGGATTGCTTACATAGGCCCTTAAAAAGGAAATTAATTGACGTTGTCCACTGGACAACATAGTTCCCCGCTCTTTTACATTATACCCATAACCCCCGGGAAGACTAGCTATAAACTCATGTACCCCAATTTGCTTGGCTGCATTTTCAATATCCTCCAAAGTTATGGACTCGTCCTTTAATGAAATATTATTGGCTATGGTATCGGCAAACAGGAAAACATCTTGTAACACCACTGCTATTTTGGAGCGTAAAGATGATAATTTATAATCCTTGATATCAACACCATCCACCAAAATAGTTCCCGAATTTATTTCATAAAAACGGTTCAAAAGATTAATAATGGTCGATTTTCCTGCTCCCGTAGCACCCACTATTGCCATAGTTTCCCCTGCTTTTACATCAAACGAAATACCATGTAATACTTCTTCATTTTCCACATAACCAAAATGCACGTCAGAAAATTTGATATCACCCTTTACATCTTCTTTTTCAAAAGTACCCTCATTGGAAATATGACTATCCGTATCCAAAATCTTAAAAACCCTATTGGCAGCAACCATTCCCATTTGTAAGGTATTAAACTTGTCCGCTATTTGTCTCAAAGGTCTAAACAACATTCCTGAAAGCATAATGAAAGAAAACACAGTTCCATACTCATCGCTACTTATATTAGCTACATTCTGCAACCCTCCATACCAAACAATAAGGCCAATGGTAATGGCAGAAACAATTTCCGCAATGGGAAAGAAAATTGAGTTGTACCAAACCGTTTTAAGCCATGCATTCTGATGCTTTTCATTTATTTCTCTAAATTTTTCCTTTTCAATTGCTTCCCTATTAAAAAGCTGTACAATTTTCATTCCTGTCAATCTTTCCTGCACAAAAGAATTTAGGCTGGAAACTTGGGCCCTTACTTCTATAAAAGCAATTTTCATTGCTTTTTGAAACACTCTTGTGGCATATAATATGATTGGCAACAATGAAAAAACCAAAAGAGCCAATTTCCAACTCATGACCAACATAACTATGGCAACCACCAACATTTTTAACAAATCCGAAACTATCACAAAGAAACCCTGACTAAATATTTCCCCTATTCTTTGCATATCGGCCACGGCTCTGGTCACCAAAACACCAATGGAAGAATTATCAAAATACTTCATTTTAAACCCAATCATTTTCTGGAAAAGGGCAATACGTATATCCTTTATTACAGATTCTCCCAACCAGTTGGCATAATAGTTAAAGGCAAGCTGACTAATTACTTCTCCCAATAATACGCCCAACATAGCCATAGTGTAGAACAACAACTTATCAGCATCCTTGGCTTTGATGGCCACATCCACAATATCACCCACCAAAATTGGGGTCAGCACTGCAAAAGCAGATATTAAGATAGCGGCAAGTGCTACACCGTAAAAAGTAAATCTGTAGGGATTTGCATGTTCCAAAAGCCTTTTGAACAATCCAAAATCAAAAGCTTTTCCTGTTTCTTTATCCATTATTTTCTATAACGTGTTTAGGGTACTTAACTTGGGTTAGATATAGACCTTTTGCAGGAACAGAAACCCCAGCTTTGCCCCTATCCTTACTTTTTATTATTTCTCTAATTGTTTCTATTGATGATTTCCCCAAACCAACATCCAATAATGTTCCCACTACTGCACGCACCATATTTCTTAAAAAACGGTCAGCAGAAATTGTAAAAATCAACTTATCATCTACCACCTTCCATTCAGCCTTTTTTATTTTGCACAAATAGGTCTTCACATCTGTATTTGACTTTGAAAAACATTCAAAATCTGCATATTCCAACAAAATTGATGCAGCTTTGTTCATTGCATCAAGATCCAAAGAGTGCTTCACATAATGGGTACTCTCCATGGCAAAGGGATTTTTATCCTGCACAACCCAGTATTCATAAGTACGTTCATCAGCATCAAACCTTGCATGGGCATCACTGGAAACCTGATATATGTTTTGAATAGCAATATCATCTGGCAAAAAAGCATTCAATCTATATATCAAATCATCCGTATCACTAATCTTTTCAATATCAAAATGAGCCACCATTTGTTTGGCATGCACACCTGCATCCGTTCTGCCAGCACCTACCAAATTAACGGGCTTTCTCAACAACTTAGAAAAAACCTCTTCCATTACCTGCTGTACAGTTATGGCATTGGGTTGGTTCTGCCATCCATGATAAAACTTCCCAAAGTATGAAAAGGCAACAAAATATCTCAACTGAATCCCCTATTTTTACGAAGCCTAAATATACCCCAATCCTTCCAAAAAGAAAGGACGCATTTCCATATTTAAGCATATTTTAAGTTTTATGACACGTATCCTATTACTTTCTGATACACATAGCCATATGGACAAAACCATTTTGAAATATGCCGCTCAGGCAGATGAAATATGGCATGCAGGTGATATTGGCACTTTAGAAGTTACAGATGCATTGGCAAAATTGAAGCCAATAAGGGGGGTACATGGCAATATTGACGACCATAAAATTCAAATGGAGTTTCCGCTGGACAATCGTTTTTTTTGCGAAGGGGTAGATGTTTGGATAACCCATATCGGCGGGTATCCACATAAATATAATATTAGGGTCAGAGAGGAAATTGCCAAAAATCCACCTAAATTGTTCATCTGCGGGCATTCCCATATTTTAAAAGTAATGTGGGACAAAAAACTGGGGTTATTGCATATGAATCCTGGAGCCTGTGGCAAATATGGCTTTCACCAAGTACGCACTATGCTCCGTTTTGATATTGATGGGGAAGAAATAAAAAACCTAGAAATTATTGAATTAGGTAAAAAGTAATGAGAATACCCATAAAAATCAGTTTTTTATTACTTTTCTTTCTGATTCTAAATTGCAAAGAAGACAAAAGCAATACGCTCACCATTGCTACCGCCTCCAACATGCAATATGCAATGAAAGAACTTACCCGGTCTTTCAAAGAGCAAACTGGTACAGAATGTGTCATAATTGTGGGTTCATCTGGAAAATTGACCGCTCAGATTATGGAAAAAGCTCCCTATGATGTTTTTGTGTCAGCGGATATAAAATATCCGAATGAGCTATACAAAAAAGGGTTTGCTGAATCCAAACCCAGTATATATGCTTTGGGAAAATTAGTGCTTTGGTCAACAACACATAAAAATCCAAATCTTGATAGTTTAACGAACAATAGTATTAAGAATATAGCTATTGCAAATCCCAAAACGGCACCATATGGGCTAGCTGCTGTGGAAGTACTTAAAGAAATGAAGCTTTATGGCAAGGTAGAGGATAAATTGGTTTATGGTGAAAGTATTTCCCAGACAAATCAATTTATTCTGTCCGGTGCAGCTGATATGGGTTTCACCGCTAAATCAGTTGTTTTATCTCCCAACCTAAAAGAAAAAGGCTATTGGGTTCCTATTAATATAAGCTATGAACCTATTTCCCAAGGAATAGTTCTTCTTAAAAATAGTTCCCTAAAAAAAGAAAGCAAACAATTTTACGATTTTTTATTTTCAAAGAAGGCCCAAGAAACATTAGAAAAATACGGATATTCGGTTCCGGTAGACACAAAAGAAACATCCAAATGATAGATTGGGAACCACTATTTTTAACCTTTAAGCTGGCACTGATTACCACATTGGTTCTATTGGTTATCAGTATTCCCATAGCCTATTGGCTGGCCTATTCCAAATCCAAATTAAAACCCCTTATTGAAACGTTCGTAAGCATGCCTTTGGTATTGCCCCCTACCGTATTGGGGTTTTATTTACTGCTTGCCTTTAGCCCATCTAACGCCTTTGGAAATTGGCTAGATGAATTTATTGGCATCCGGCTCATTTTTACTTTCGGAGGATTGGTCATCGCCTCTATAATTTATAGTTTGCCCTTTATGGTACAGCCTATACAATCTGGATTGGAAAGCCTACCCAAAAACTTAAAAGAAGCATCTTATGTTTTGGGGAAATCTAGACTCAACACCCTTTTCAAAGTGCTTTTACCCAATATTAAGACATCTATTAGAACAGGTCTGGTCTTGGCATTTGCCCACACAATAGGTGAATTTGGGGTAGTCTTAATGATTGGCGGGAACATTCCGGGGAAAACAAAAGTGGCCTCCATTGCCATTTATGATGAAGTGGAAGCATTAAATTATGATACTGCCAATTGGTATTCTTTGGTTTTGTTACTTATAACTTTCATCATTTTACTCACCGTGTACCTGTCTAACAATGGTGCATTTAAAGGACTAAAAAAATGATAGAGTTACGCCTTATAAAAAACCTGAACACACCAAATGGAAAAATGGAACTAAAAATAGATTTATCTATTCCCAAAGGTGAAATTTCTACCTTTTATGGTGAGTCCGGTGCTGGCAAAACGTCTACTTTTAGAATGATCGGGGGTTTGCTTTCTCCTGATGATGGACACATTGTGGCAAATGGTGACACCTGGTGGGATAAATCCAAAAAAATAAATATAAAACCTCAGGATAGAAAGGTTGGTTTTGCATTTCAAGATCATGCGCTTTTTCCTAACATGACCGTTAGGCAAAATTTGGAGTATGCCCTAAAAAACCATCAAACCAAGAAAGAGATAGATGATTTACTTAAGGAAATGGAATTGGGTGAATTGCAAGATAAAAAAACAGACATGCTTTCTGGGGGACAAAAGCAACGTGTTAGCCTAGCTAGGGCTTTGGTACAAAAACCCTCTATTTTACTGTTAGATGAGCCTTTATCTGCATTGGATAATAACATGAGAATAAAACTTCAAGATTTCATTCTAAAATTCCATAAAGAAAACAAGTGCACCATTCTATTGATAAGTCATGATATCAAAGAAATAGTAAAACTTTCCAACAAGGTGTATGTCCTAGGAAATGGTGAAATAATAAAATCTGGTGCTCCCTCCCAGATTTTTGAACAAGGAAGGGTTGACATTGTTAAGCTAGAAGGAACAATTAAAGGCATTCAGGAAAAAGGAGAATCCTATAATGTATCAATAAGTATAGGAAATAATACAATTAGCATCCCTATGGCAAGAGAAGATATTAAGGGCTACAGCCTAGGAGATACTATTTTGGTCAACTCAAAAATAACAGATACAACTATTTCAAAAAAGATTAAAAAGTAAAAAACCCGGGAACAACCCCGGGTTTTTGCGCACTAATACTACTAAGATGTTAGGTTTAACGTAAGCGATCAACAGATTTTACAAGATCTTCATCCTTTTTAATAGCTCTGTTGGCCAGAGTTAAAAAAACGATAGAAAATACAGGAATCAACATCCCAATACCCTTCTCAGAAATGTTACTTTCTCCAGATAAGTTTAGTGATCGGTAAACGAAAAATCCTAGTAAAAAAAGATTCAATATCATATTCAATCTGTTCACAACAAATTGGTTTTTCCTGTTTTTAAACAAAAATATGGCCACAATTGCCAATGCGGCGGAAACATAAAACGCTATAGAAACCAGTATAGTATCTTTTGCAAATACAACTACATCATTTACATCCGTCCATAGGCTAACAAAAGAAGGAAGTAAAGCTCCCAATAGAACCACCACCACTAAATAAACCGTTTGCACTCTTTGAAGCATCCCCAATTCTTGTTTGAAGTGCAAAAATAAGCGTCTTTTTAAAAAATATCCATGTAATTATGAAAATAATTTGTAATATTGTTACGTTATTAGTTAACACACTTACCTAGAGGAATAACATTCCCCCGTAATATCCGTATAACAATACACTTCAAAATTTTCTATACAAGTATTAATTTATTCAACACTTAATGTTTGAAATTTCAGATTTAAAAACAAAGAAGCTACCAGAGCTTCAAGAAATTGCTAAGGGTTTAAATGTACCTAAATACAAAAATTTAAAAAAATTGGATTTGGTTTACCAGATCTTGGACCTACAGGCCTCCAATCCTAAAGTAGTTGAGGCCGTTGTTGCCCCAGTTACTGCAACAGAGGATAAAGCTCCAAGAAACAAACCCACTCCAAGACCGAGAAAACCAAGGGTTACCGCTGACAAAAAGGAAACACCTGATACTACAGAGCAAAAGGCCACCGAAAAAAAGGAGGCACCTGCAAAAAGTAACCAGCCAGATAGTAGAACCCCACGTCACCAACAGAATGGATCCAATACTAGTGGACCAGCTAAGAATGAAGGTAACAGAAATAGCGGTTCTCAAAAAAATCAAAATCCTAAAAAACCTCAACATCAGAATAAGGGAAGGCAGGAAAAGAACAGTAATTTTGACCGGGATCTAAAGAATAAATACAAACAACCTGAATTTGAATTTGATAGTATCATCCAAAGCGAAGGTGTCTTGGATATTATGCAAGACGGTTATGGTTTCTTACGCTCTTCCGATTATAATTATTTATCATCCCCTGATGATATTTATGTTTCTCAGTCCCAGATAAGATTGTTTGGATTAAAAACAGGAGATACTGTTTTGGGCAACGTTAGACCCCCAAAAGAAGGAGAAAAATATTTTCCATTGATTAAAGTAGCTAAAATCAATGGCCTGGATCCGCAAGTAGTTCGCGACCGTGTTGCTTTTGAGCATTTAACTCCATTATTTCCTAAAGAAAAATTTAAATTGGCCGAAAGGCAAAGTACCATTTCAACAAGGATAATGGACTTGTTCTCGCCTATTGGTAAAGGACAACGTGGTATGATCGTATCCCAGCCAAAAACGGGTAAGACCATGTTGTTAAAAGATATTGCCAATGCCATAGCTGCCAACCATCCAGAGGTTTATCAAATTATATTATTGATTGATGAGCGTCCGGAAGAGGTTACCGATATGCAACGTAATGTACGTGGCGAGGTGGTTGCCTCAACGTTTGACAAGGAAGCTACCGAACATGTTCGTGTGGCTAACATTGTATTGGAGAAAGCAAAAAGACTTGTTGAATGTGGTCATGATGTAGTTATACTATTGGACTCCATTACACGTTTAGCGCGTGCCTATAACACAGTACAGCCGGCATCTGGCAAGGTATTGAGTGGTGGTGTGGATGCCAATGCACTACACAAACCAAAACGTTTCTTTGGTGCGGCACGTAATATTGAAAATGGTGGCTCACTTTCTATTATTGCCACTGCCTTGACAGAAACAGGCTCCAAAATGGATGAAGTAATCTTTGAGGAATTTAAAGGAACCGGTAACATGGAACTGCAATTGGATCGTAAAATATCCAATAGAAGAATATTCCCAGCGATTGATCTTACCTCGTCCAGTACAAGAAGAGATGACTTGTTGTTGGATGAAAACACCATTCAACGTATGTGGATCATGAGAAAGTATTTGGCAGACATGAATCCTGTTGAAGCCATGGAATTTATGGAACAGCGCATAAAACAGACAAAAAACAATGAAGAGTTCTTAATGACTATGAACAATTAAAAACTTTTTCTAAGTTAATTTAAAGCCCCAATGGATATCCATTGGGGCTTTTTTCATCGTTTTTACCAAAAAATATTTTTTTAACAACCGTATAATAGGTAATTTAATTACCTCAAAATCCCCTCATTTTGTAGAGAACACTATTTTAAACTATTAAAAACCATACCTATGAAAAATGTAAAAAAGTTAATCCTATCCTTATGCTGCCTATCCATTTTAAGTTTTAATCTAATAGGTTGTAAAGAAGTAAAAGACCCAAAAAATGAGGAAACACCTGCCCAAGAAGAAGTTGCGGAAGTCGATCCTCCCAAACAAATAATTACCAACGAAGAGGCCAAAAATCTATATGATGATTACGACAGAAATGTTGTTCCATTATTAGAAGGTATTGAAGGTGCTGCAAAACCTGCAGCACGTTTTGTAGAATACGATTTAGATTCAATAAAGCAATATATAGCCTATGTAGAGCAAGAGGCCGCTTTGGCTGATAGTACAGAGGTCAAAACCCTTAGATTTTATTTTGGAAAGTATAAAAAGAGTAAGAAATCTGGAAAAAATACTGTATTTATTGTACCCACCACTCAGTTTGAAGGAATTAACTACAACCAAGGTTTTTATATTGAAGTAGCAGCCGATGGTACCAAAACCGCGATGCCCATTAGTGGTTCCGGTAAAGAAAAAGGAATGGGAAGTGCTGGTGATACAACCACAAAAAAAGCTTACGCCTCCATGTTACCAACTCCATCTAAAAATCCCACTTATTTTGCAAAGCAAAGTTTAACAATGAATCGAGGTACAGAAGGCCCACCACCTAATTCGGACTACCAATAATATGTACTTTTGAACTTAGACCAAATCATATCATTTTTTCAAGAGTTTCCATTTCTACTGTTATATTTAGTTGCCTTTACGCTTTCTGTATATAGGTATCCTAAATACTACAGTAGTCCCCTAAAGTTTTTTCCGATCATGTTACTTTACACACTGGTGACTGAAACATTAGGAGGTTTTATTTGGCACTTTAAAGAATTTAGTTTGTATTTGAATGATTTCTACTATAACAACAATCATTTAATATTTAATATTTACAGTCTAATCACCTATTTATACCTGTATTCAATTTTTCGTAAATTTATTAAATACAAAACCTATAAAAGATATGTATTTTACGGCGCTATTGTGTTTTTAATCAGTAATATTATTAATGCATCATATTCCAATTTCTTTTATGATTCTCTAATTCTGGCTGATTCTATCGGAGGAGTTATTTTAATAGTTTGTATTGGACTTTACTTTAAAAGCAGAAAAAAAGAAGGCCTAACTTATTTTGACAGTTATGATATTTTGTCTTGGATTGGACTAGGGTACGCAACCTTTTTTATTGGGTATTTACCTTTAACCTTTTGTAGATATACTATTTATAATTTTAATAAAATGCCAACCGAGCCTATCTTTTTCAGGCCATTACATTTCAGCCTAATAATAATAATGTACTCTCTAATAATCATTGGTTTTATAAGAATGAAAAGGCTCATATATAGATAAATTTTAGAATAGGGTTAGTTTTAAGGAATATTGAATACTCCTGATTTTTTTATGACTTTAGATTTGGGAACTTTTTTGGCTTACACAATGCTGGGAATATACGCAGTAGCCTTTTTTACATCCATGATATATCTTCCCAAGTACCATGACACTCCTCTGCGGTTTCTACCGTTTATTCTGTTATACACATTTCTAAATGAAACTTTGGGATATCTTATTTTCACGTACCCAGAATTTAAATTAATAAGCAGAGAAGGTTTTTCCCATTACAACATTATAATTTATAATATTTATGACCTTATTTTCTTCCCCTACTTTTACTACGTTTTTTGGTCATACATTAACTATGAGAAGCACAAGAGAATTGTCTTATTTGGCGGAACCCTATTCTTTTTTGTCTGCATTTTAAATCTCTACCTACAAAATCCGATGTTATCTACTCAAATCCTAACCTATGTCTACGGAGGCCTGTTTTTAATTGTTTGCATTCTTTTATATTTTTCTAAACTTCGCTATTCACACAAAAAAACCATGAAGCAAGATTTATTGTTCTGGATAAGTTGTGGTCTGCTCATTTTTTTTATTGGATACCTCCCAATTGAAATAAAACGCTATTTTGATTCACTTTTCAATATTGTAGAACCCCCATATATTAGGCACATACAACGCATTTTAATAATTGTCATGTATATACTTATTATTATAGGTTTTATAAAAATGAAAAACAGAAAACTAGTTTCTAAAAAGATATAAAAACAAAAAACGCCCTTCAAATGAAGGGCGTTTTTATGCTTTCTGGAATAGTAGTAAACCTATAGAGCAGCTACTTTCTTTACCAATTTACTTTTAAGGTTGGCAGCTTTATTGGCGTGTATAATCTTACGTTTTGCCAATTTGTCTATCATACCCACAACATTTGGCAATAAAGCCTCAGCAGCTTTCTTATCTTCTTCACCACGCAATTTCTTAATTGCGTTACGAGTTGTCTTGTGCTGATATCTATTGCGTAGACGTACCGCTTCGTTTCTTCTGATTCTCTTTAATGCTGACTTATGATTTGCCATTCTTTCTTTTGTTACTTTTTAAAATAGGATTAAATCCTATGTTTTGTAGCCCGTAGGGGAATCGAACCCCTGTTACCAGGATGAAAACCTGGCGTCCTAACCCCTAGACGAACGGGCCATTATTTACATAATTGCGGATGCAAAAATACAACTATTTTTAACTATTGCAACTTCTATATAATTTTTTTTATTTGTTTTAATATGCTTTAGCAAATAATACCCTTTTATTTGATGGTTTTCCCGTAACCATACAACTTCCACTCTCTTCTTTAGCATCCAATGGAATACAGCGAATAGTTGCTTTTGTTTCTTCTTTTATACGGTCTTCTGTTTCGGCAGTACCATCCCAATGGGCAGAGACAAATCCTCCCTTACTTTCTAGAACTGCTTTAAACTCATCATAAGAATTCACCTCCGTAATATGCTCTTTTCGATAATCCGCTGCTTTTTGATAAATATTCTTTTGAATATCGTCCATCAAAAATTCTATTTTAGAAACAACATCTTCTGCTTTTACCGTTTCTTTTTCCAAAGTATCCCTACGTGCCACCTCAAATGTTCCATTATCCAAATCTCGCTGACCAATCGCCAAACGAACCGGGACACCCTTTAATTCATATTCATTGAATTTAAATCCAGGTTTATGCGTATCCCTATTATCATATTTAACAGAAATTCCCTTGGAACGTAGCTCTTTCACTAATGGATTCACTTTTTCCGATATAACATCCAATTGTTCTTCTCCCTTATAAATGGGGACAATTACAACTTGTATAGGAGCTAGTTTTGGAGGCAGGACCAGGCCATTATCATCACTATGGGTCATTACAAGTGCTCCCATTAATCTTGTGGAAACACCCCAAGAAGTTGCCCATACATATTCTTGTTTTCCTTCTTTGGTGGCAAACTTAACATCAAAGGCCTTGGCAAAATTCTGACCTAAAAAGTGCGAAGTCCCTGCCTGCAAAGCTTTTCCATCTTGCATTAATGCCTCAATACAATACGTTTCAATAGCTCCTGCAAAACGCTCACTTTCCGTCTTTACCCCTTTTATTACCGGTACCGCCATATGTTCTTCTGCAAACTCTGCATATATGTGCATCATTTGTTCCGCTTCTTCAATAGCCTCTTTTTCTGTAGCATGTGCCGTATGCCCTTCTTGCCATAAAAATTCGGCGGTTCTAAGGAAAAGTCGGGTTCTCATTTCCCAACGTACCACATTGGCCCATTGATTAATTAATAAGGGCAAATCCCTGTAGGATTGAATCCATTTTCTATAAGTGTCCCATATAATGGTTTCCGAAGTAGGCCTCACAATCAATTCCTCCTCTAACTTGGCATCAGGGTCCACAATAATCCCACTACCATCTTCTGCATTTTTAAGTCTATAATGTGTAACCACGGCACATTCTTTAGCAAAACCTTCTACATGACTGGCTTCTTTACTAAGGTAGGATTTTGGAATAAAAATTGGAAAATAGGCATTCTCATGACCTGTTTCTTTAAACATTTTATCCAAGCCAGCCTGCATCTTTTCCCAGATAGCATATCCATAAGGTTTTATGACCATACAACCCCTAACTCCTGAATTTTCAGCTAAATCCGCCTTCACCACCAATTCATTATACCATTTGGAATAATCTTCACTTCTACTGGTTAAATTTTTACCCATCCTTGTAAGTTTGGCACAAAACTTGTGACTTTATTAATAAATAATTCGGTAAAACTAACTATTTTTAAAATGTTCAACAATTAATTTTAATATGATGATACAATCCCACATCCCAACAAATATTAAAACATACACTCTATTGTCCTTTTTGGGCTTTTTAGTGGCTTCTTGTGGTTCTTACCAACAAGCCTCCTATTATGACAATGATGGTATCTACTCTAACCGCGAAAATGAAGTAGCCGTTGAAAGCAGACATAATCCAGAGATACAGGCTCAAAAAAAAGAGGCTGACCCTTATGGTGATTACTTTGAGCAAAGGGCAAATGAATATGATGAAATATTGGATAGTGAGGTTTTTACTGATATCGATGGATATTATGGTGAAGCAGAAACTGATAGTTTGGCCGTAGCTCAAAAAGAAGATTATTTTAGTTCAGAAAACGATTATAATGGATATGCAGGTTGGGGAGATAATTCAACATCTGTTAGCATAAACATCCATAGTGGTTTAGGTTTTGGTTTCTATGATTATGGCACACCCTGGGGATGGAACAATTGGGGATGGAACAATTGGGGATGGAATAATTGGGGATGGAACAATTGGGGATATCCGGGTTATTATGGATATGGATGGAACAACTGGGGATGGAACAATTGGGGATGGGGATATTATGGCTATTACAACCCATGGTTCAATGGATATGGCTGGAGAAATTATTATGGATACGCCTACAACCCCTATTATAATAGATCAAGACATTATGCCTATAACAATAGCAGAAGAGGATATTATAACAGAAATGCAATCGCGGCAAATTCTTTAAGAGGAAGGTCAAATCCAGCATTAAGAAGCAATTTAAATACATCCAGATATAGGACTACTGGAACACGTTCCAACATAAACAGAAGTTCGACCTCTGCAAGACCTAATACAAATTACAGAACGGGAACAACAAGCAGACGAGCGGTAAGTGTGGATGGCGTCGAAAGAAATTCAGCTTATAGAGCCAGTAGAAGCACCAGAGCAGTTCCCAGATATAACAGCAGTAGCAGATCTAGCCAAACCTATCGCGGCACAACACCAAGAACAAGTGGTTATAGAAGCGGGACATCTACGGGAACCAGAAATGGATACTCAACATCTAGAAGCACAACACCTAGAACCTCAACCTATAGAAGTTCTAGAACTCCAGCCACTAATAACCGCACATACAGAAGTAGTCGCAGTAGCTCTCCAAGGAGTAGTAGTTATAGAAGTTCCAATAGTTCTTCAAGAAGTAGCGGTAGCTACAGAAGTTCCAGTCCTTCCAGAAGCTCATCAAGTGGAAGCTATAGAAGTTCAGGGTCTTCATCCAGTGGTAGGTCATCAGGAAGTAGTGGTAGATCATCATCTAGTGGAGGAAGACGAAATTAAAAACCATCAATCAAAACCCTAAAAAAATTGCAAAATGAAACTAAAGATTACTTTCATAATGGTATTGGCATGTGCGTCCTTAAGTGCGCAGAATATTAATGAAGTACTCCAATACAGTACAGAAAACTTACAGGGAACGGCACGTTTTCAAGCAATGGGCGGTGCTTTTGGCGCACTGGGCGGTGATCTTTCGGCCCTAAATATAAACCCCGCTGGATCAGCGGTATTCAATAATAGCCAATTTACAATATCTGGCACCAACTTTAATAGAAACAATGATGCCATTTATTCCAACACCACCAATAATACAGTGCTTAATACACTGGAAATTAATCAAGCTGGTGGTGTGTTCGTTTTTAAAAGCAGAGATGATTCTGACTGGAAAAAATTAGCACTGGCAATAAATTATGACATGGTTCAGTCCTTTGACGATGATTATTTTGTTTCTGGAAACAATACACAGGGAATAGACAATTACTTTCTTAATTATGCCCAAGGAGTTCCTTTTGGGGATTTGTTATTAAGGGACGGAGAATTTATAGAAGAAGCCTATTTGGATATAGGTTCCAGTCTTGGATTTACGGAACAACAAGCTTTTCTAGGTTATTTTGGAGGAATTATTGACCCCGTTGATGTAGATGACAATAATAATACAGATTATATTTCCAATGCACAGTACAGCAGTGTAAACCAAGAGTTTTCACAAATTACATCGGGCTACAATAGTAAGTTTACAGTGAATTTTGGGGGGCAATATCAGGAAAATCTTTATTTGGGAGCTTCCATGAACTTCCACTCAATCTTATATGATAAAATAACCCAGTATAGAGAAACAGGTTATGATACTGCATCAGAAATCCAATTCACTCATTTTGACAATCTTTTGCATACAGAAGGTGATGGATTCTCTTTTAGTGTTGGGGGGATTGCCAAATTAAACGACAATGTAAGAATTGGTGGTAGCTACCAATCTCCAACTTGGTACAGATTAACAGATGACACATCACAAAGGATCAATTCCGATTTGGCGGACAGCGATATTAATTTCATCGATTTTAGAATTATAAACCTATTTGCGCCATACAAAATAAAGACGCCAAGCAAACTAAATGGTAGTGCCGCTATAATTTTTGGGAAGAAGGGACTTCTGAGTTTTGATTATGGGTACCAAGATATGTCAAAGGCAGAATTACGCCCAAGCAGTGATCCTAGCTTTGCTTCTGAAAACACTTTTATTTCCAATCAGTTAGGGGCAGTCTCCACTTTTAGGGTCGGTGGTGAATATAGAATAGACGCCGTAAGCCTAAGGCTTGGGCATCGTTTTGAACAAAGCCCCTATGCAAATGAAACAATGATTGGTGATTTAATGGGATATTCTGGAGGTATTGGATATAGCTTTGGTGGAAATAGATTAGATCTTTCCATAACCAGAACAGAACAAGATATTAATAAACAGTTGTTTGATACAGGAATAACCTCAACAGCTTTAATAGACAATATTAATACAAATGTAACTTTAAGCTATACCCTTAATTTTTAGGAATAAAATTTTGCAAACAAAAAACCCACCAATTGGTGGGTTTTTTGTTTTTTATCGAACTAAGGAAAAATGTTTTCGCAATGTTTTTGCCACTATAATACCATCATTCTGTTCGTCCTCTCCATATTCAAATCTAAACCAGTAATCTGATGATGGCATGGGCCTACCATTAAAAGTACCGTCCCAACCAATAGTTGTATCGTCTATTTGCTTAAGCAACTTTCCATAGCGATCGAAAATGAAGACAACAGGGGCATCGAGAGTTTCTATCCCTTGCACATTCCAAGCATCATGAAAACCATCTGCATTGGGTGTAAAGAACTTAGGATAACCAACAACCAAGAACTCAATAGGTTCAGTTGTTCCACATCCATTTTTATCGTTTATAATCACAGTATTTATACCAGGAGGCACATCTAGAAAAATGGTATCATCCTGAAATTCACCTCCATTAATGGCGTATTCATAATCCCCATCTCCATCCACTATAATTTCAATATCATTTTGATCTACCTCAGTGGATAGGTTATTTTCCAATATATCTACCCTATCCAAAACGGGAATTCCGTAATATGTTATTAGAATATCATCTGTTATAACGGTGGCCAAGGTGGTTTGTATTTCTACGAAATAGCGCCCAGAATTAGGACTAGTTACTACCAATTCTGCACCAGATGGACCGCTGCCCGTTAAAACTTGGTCAATAGTACCGTCATCTTCATAATCTACAGACCATATAACATTGGCAATAGCTGGTCCTGCAGGAGAACGCAATGCACTTAATACAATATCCGGATCTCCTTCACAGGCAACAATATCCAATCCTAAAAATTCATCCCTAAGCGTACAATCCAATGCCGTGTCTTGATCGTCTTCTACAGACTGACCCGTAAAAGTCAATGAAAAGGGTTCTGGGTCCCCATTAAAATTGGTATTGAAATTATTGATAAGAATAAAGTATATCTCCCCTTGTATTACATCTAAATATTCATCATACGTATTTTGGCTACCCACTACAAATGGTGCTCCCACACGACCGTCCTCTGGGTTGATTCCCAATCCCGTAAAAGATGTAGTATTTACTTCGTAATTACAACGAATGGGTTGAGCCGTACCATTACTTATATCACCACAATCTACATCCGGTCCATAAACGGCAAAATCCCATTCAGCGGTATCGCTAAGGGCTTCAATATCAAATCCTACTTGACCATCAGTGCCTGCTCTAAAAACATACCAAGATGTATTGTTTTCTATATTGGCGGAACTTACGCTTCCTTTTTCCAAACAACCTGTCTGCCGGATGACATCTGGGTCAAAATCATCTATATCGCCTCCACCATCGGCAAATGAAATAATGGGTGCATCTGCACAAACGGGTATGGCACTTCTACAATCTGGTGAATTTTGGGCATTTACTCCAAGGGCAAATAGGAATAAGCAACAGATAGAACAAATGAGTGTTCGCATAGATTTAGGGCTAACATTATACTACAATCTATAGTATAACTCACACAAGCTCTATTTAGTATGTTTTAACCTATAAATTAGGCACTTAATCGATGAAATGAATTTTAAGAAGTAATAAAATTTGTGTCTATCGCCTTAACGAGAAGTGATTTTCCACATACTTGGCCTCCACACGTTGACCCTCTGAGTCTATGTAGGTCAATTTAAACCAGTAATCCGTAGAAGGCAATTGTTTGCCATTGTAGGTACCGTCCCATTCCATATTGTTTTCATCAATTTGGCCCAATAGTTTACCAAACTTATCAAAAACAAACACAATTGGATCCTGAAGTTCTGTCATTCCCACAATTTCCCATCGATCATTTACACCGTCTCCATTTGGAGAAAAATATTTTGGAAAACCAACTACCATAATACTTTCTGATACCGAGCCACAACCATTTAAATCATTTATCGTAACTATATGCTCTCCTGGCAATACATCTTCAAAATTACCTGAAGACTGATACTCACCATCATCCAAGCTATACTCAAAATCACCCTCGACATCGGTAAGTATAGTTACATTATTATATTGCTGCAGATCGTCTATCAAAACATCTGTAATTACGGGAGCCTTAGAAATATACACTGTAATTGAAAATGTTTCTGAACAGGCCCTTCCGAATTGTTCATTCGTAATTGTTAAATCATAGGTGCCGGCTTCATAAACGTCAATAGTAGGTGTTATTGCACCTGTACTCCAAAAATAAGTGTACCCAGCACTTGGTGTATCATCTCCAATTGATGTAGATACAATATCGTCACATAAAAAAACTTCTAATGGAAAGTCCGCTATCGGCATTTCGACACTTGCAAATTCAAATTGCCTGGAAGCATCAAAACATTTGGGGTTGGCCAATGATGAAATCCGCACATAAATAGTTTCCGTCCCCACTGTTGTTGTATATTGTTCGGGTAATTTGTTAAATCCGTTCATTGCATCAGACAGAGAACTATGATAACTTACAATAAACTCTGAAGGACTTTGGGATCCCAGAGCTTCATTATTTTTCTGAGATAAATCAAAGGAATCGCCCTCCACCAAACAGTAAGCTTCATCTGTAACCATAAAAGTTATGGGCGCCATAGAAAAGGCTACTTGTACATCACTGTAAATATTGCCCGTAGGGGTTACAACTTCTACCCTATACATGGCAGAAGCGGTTACATTGATCATAGGACTGTTTTCTCCAACTATTTGTTGATAGCCTATACCCGTATCCATAAACCAATTGTACAGCGTAGCGTTGGGTGTAGTTGCATCTAAAGCCACGGTGTCATTTTCGCAAGCAGCAACTGGTGGGCCCAAGAGATTGCTAATTATGGAACAATCCAAAGCATCATAGGGATTGGTCTCAAAAATGGATCCTGAAAACTGAATTGAAAATCCTGAATTGTTGTTGCTATAGTTATTTACCAGCAAATAGTAATTCTCACCTGCATTTACATCTAACCAATCTTCATATTGAATTGAATTTGCCATTCCCGTTGGATCCTCACCAACCCCTATAAATGAACTACTTTCCGAATTATCAAAGAAATTACAACGAATAGGGTCTCCCAAGTTGGAACAATCATTTGTTCTATACAGTGCAAAATCCCAATCTTCTGAGGAATCAAAACCAATATTAAACCCTAATTGTCCAGAGGCCATGGTTGTAAACCTATACCAGCCCGAATTGGATTCAATGGTTCCTGCCATGGTGGACTGTTCCAAACATCCAGATTTAGTGTCGCCATTAAAGTCATCATCACCATAATCATAGGCTCCACCGTTTACAGGGGTATTGGTACAAATAGGAATAGCCCCAGAACAGTCAGGTGAAATCTGGGCAGAAACACCGAGCAGTCCTATGAACAAAAGTGTCAAAATAAGAGGGCCACACTTTCTCATAAGTAGGGATACTATTTGGAATCATAAAAGTAAACCCCGAATTTTCTTAACACTAATTTATGTTGTGTAACCGTTTGAATGTGACATTAACTGCCATTTTATGTATATCTTTGCTCCTCTTTTAAAAAGTATTTAATGAAATTTGATAGTACGTTGGAAGAGCAGTTTGAAGAGATTGGGGACGAACATGTTTCATCCTCCGAAGACACTCCGTTAAGAAAGGATGCCTTTTTGTTAAATGATGATGAAAAGATTGATATCATTAAGAAAAATGTAAGGGAAATTATGCTTACCCTTGGTTTGGACTTGGAGGATGATAGCCTAAAAGGAACTCCAAACCGTGTTGCCAAAATGTTCGTTAAAGAAATATTTGGAGGGTTGCACCCAGACCGTAAACCAAAATCATCTACGTTCGACAATAAATATAAATATGGTGAAATGTTGGTGGAGAAAAACATCACCTTATATTCTACATGTGAGCACCATTTACTCCCAATTGTTGGCAGGGCCCATGTAGCATATATCTCCAATGGAACAGTTGTTGGACTTTCTAAAATGAACCGTATTGTGGACTATTTTGCAAAAAGACCACAGGTACAAGAACGATTGAATATACAAATTGTAAAAGAGCTTCAAAAAGTATTGGGAACAGAGGATGTTGCCTGTGTTATAGACGCCAAACATCTGTGTGTTAATTCTAGGGGTATTCGCGATATAGAAAGCAGTACTGTTACCGCTGAATACGGTGGTAAATTCAAGGAAGAGGCTTTACGCAGAGAGTTTTTGGATTATATTAACCTAGAGACCAATTTTTAATCGTTTTTCCATAGAATGCAACTGTACCAAGAACAAACCTTAAAACTTTACAATACCCTAACCAATAAAAAGGAAGTTTTTAAACCTATAAACGAGGGACATGTAGGTATGTACGTCTGTGGCCCAACTGTTTATAGCAATGTGCATTTGGGAAATTGCAGAACTTTTATGTCTTTTGACATGATTTTTAGGTATTTAAAACACGTAGGCTACAAAGTACGTTTTGTTCGTAATATCACAGATGCTGGGCATTTGGAAAACGATGCAGATGAAGGCGAGGACAAAATTGCCAAAAAGGCAAGATTGGAGCAGATAGAACCCATGGAAGTGGTTCAGCGTTATACTGTTGACTTCCATAATACACTTCAAAAATTTAATTTATTGCCCCCAAGTATAGAGCCAACTGCAACGGGGCATATTATTGAGCAAATTGAAATTATAAAGGATATTCTAGAAAAGGGCTATGCTTATGAAATCAATGGTTCTGTGTATTTTGATGTGGTCAAATTCAACGAAACCAATGAATATGGTAAGTTAAGTGGTAGAAAATTGGAAGATATGATTTCCAATACCCGTGAACTTACCGCCCAAGATGAGAAAAGGAACCCTCAAGATTTTGCCCTTTGGAAAAAAGCGGAACCACAGCATATAATGAGATGGCCTTCCCCTTGGGGAGATGGCTTCCCTGGTTGGCACTTGGAATGTACTGCCATGAGCACCAAGTATTTGGGTGAAAAATTTGATATTCATGGGGGTGGAATGGATCTTAAATTTCCCCACCATGAATGTGAAATTGCACAAGCTGAAGCCAGTAATGGGCAATCCCCTGTAAACTATTGGATGCATGCCAATATGCTTACCCTAAACGGTAAAAAAATGGCAAAGTCAACAGGAAATAATTTGTTGCCCAATGAAATATTTTCTGGGGAAAACGATATTTTGAGTAAACCTTTTGTTGCTTCCGTAGTTCGCTTTTTTATGATGCAAGCTCATTATGCAAGCATTCTGGATTTAAGTAACGATGCACTCTTGGCATCAGAAAAGGGATATTACAAACTAATGGATTCTCTTTCTACGTTAGAAAATTTAGAAACAGGGCCAACATCGGATTTTGATGTTGAAACCTGGAAAAATAAGTGTTATAGTGCCATGAACGATGACTTTAACACCCCCATCCTCATTGCCCAATTGTTCGATGCCGTTAAGCACATTAATCTTATTAAAGAAGGTAAAGAAACAATTACCGATGGCGACAAAGCCAAATTAGAAGAGTATATAAATGCCTTTGTTTTTGATGTTCTGGGATTGGAAAACACCAGTGCTTCCGACAATAATTCTGACAAACTATCTGGGGTTGTTGAGCTTTTGATAGAATTACGAAATGAAGCCCGTAGCAATAAGGATTTTGCAACATCAGATAAAATCAGGGACCAATTGGATGCTATGGGAATACAGCTAAAGGATGGAAAAGAAGGCACTACTTATAGTCTTTCATAAATTTTTTTTACCTTTTAAAGGAAATGAAAAAAATACTTATAGCGCCGTTTATCTTTTTGGTAAAAACGTACCAATACCTTATTTCACCGTTAACACCGGCCACATGTCGCTATTCTCCCACTTGTTCGCATTATACTATACAGGCCCTAAAAAAGCATGGCCTTTTTAAAGGTGGATGGTTGTCCATTAAACGTATATTCAGCTGCAACCCATGGGGTGGAAAAGGGTATGACCCTGTACCTTAATGACATACGTCCAAAAGGTATTAATTTAACCTCAACACAAAATCCTTTTCTATCTAAATAACTATATTAGCCCTCCAAAACAACCGATATGTACTTTTTAGGATTTAATTGGAACCCAAATGAAACTCTTTTTAATATTGGGCCTTTACAGATAAAATACTACAATCTTTTATGGATTGCTGCTTTTGCGGTGGGGTGGGTCATCATGAAACGAATCTTCTTAAATGAAAAAAAGTCCATGGAACAGTTGGACTCACTTTTTATTTATACAGTTTTGGCAACCATGTTGGGCGCAAGATTGGGCCATGTTTTTTTCTATGACTGGCCTTATTACCAAAATCATTTAATGGAAATCTTATTACCCATTAGAGAAAATTCCAATGCCTCTCTATTTGGCTTTATAAAGGGATATGAATTTACAGGTTTTGCTGGTCTGGCAAGTCATGGTGCGGCCATTGGAGTAATTATTGGCATGTATCTGTACACCCGAAAATTTCCAGAGTTTAAATTGTTGTGGATATTGGACCGATTGGTTATTCCTACGGCCATTGGCGCCTTTTGTGTGCGGTTGGGGAATTTCTTTAACTCGGAAATCAACGGAAAAATCACAGAAGGATCTTTTGCCCTCGCCACTCGTTTTATTCGCGATTCGGATGATATGCCGGCAGCTCGTGCCTTGGCATTAACCAAAGAAAAAACTGCAAGTGCAGCCTATAACGCAATTGAAAACAATCCTGAGTTTGCTTCTATTTTAGAGGGTATTCCATATAGGCACCCAGCACAATTGTATGAAGGTGTTTGTTATATTTTTGTTTTTTTAATACTATACTTCCTGTATTGGAAAACAGATAAGAAAAACCAGTCTGGTTATCTTTTTGGCCTGTTCTTGGTATTACTATGGACAGTACGTTTCTTTGTGGAGTTTGTTAAGAAAAGTCAGGGTGGTTTTGAGGAATCCCTTGGGCTTTTGTCCACTGGCCAATGGTTGAGCATTCCTTTTATTTTAATCGGGCTGTTCTTTATGTTCAAGTCCAAGATTCTAAAAAAATAGTTTCCCATGAAAACTCGGTTGTACCTTTTTTTGTTCATCATCGGAATACTTATCCAAGCTTCTTGTAAGGATGATGCTAAAAAAGTAATAAAAACAGAGCCTATTTCTTTTAAAAAAGAAGGGGAGCTAACAATTTATAAGGCCAAGACCGATTCTGTCCTAACTAAATTGGATATAGAAATTGCCGATAGTGAATATGAAACCCAAACTGGGCTCATGTATCGCGATTCTATGGAAGATGACCAAGGGATGCTTTTTATTTTCCCAGAAGAGGCCATGCATTCATTTTACATGAAAAACACCAAAATAGCTTTGGATATTGTTTTTATTGGTTCGGATTTAAAAATTGACAGTTTTCAGGAAGGTGCAAAACCCATGGATGAAACAGGACTTTCTTCTCAAGTCCCTGTGCAATATGTTTTAGAAATTAATGCCGGACTTGCAGAAAAATGGTTGTTGGAAGTAGGTGATAGTATTGTCTATTCCAAAAAGTAACGTTCCACTTCATGAAATACCTTCTAGAAGGTGAAGAAACCAAACGACTTCTTTTTAGAAGGGTAAAACCTACTGACTTTAATTCTTGGATGCCCTTTCATGAAGAACCCTTATCCACACAATTTTGGGAAGGTGAACAACCAGAGCCCAAAATTGCTTGCCAAAAATGGTTTGATACAGTTTTCTACAGGTACAAAAATAATTTGGGCGGTATGAACGCTCTCATTGACAAAAGTACCAATGCACTCATTGGTCAATGTGGTCTTTTGCTGCAAACTGTGGACAACATACAAGAATTGGAAATAGGATACTCCATACTGCCCAATTACTGGAAAAATGGGTACGCTACGGAAGCCGCTGCAAAATGTAAAAATTATGCTTTTGAAAATAAACTTGCAGCATCCCTTATTTCAATTGTTCATGTAGATAATGTTCCTTCCCAAAAAGTGGCCATAAATAATGGTATGCATTTAGATAAAACCACAACCTATAGGGACAATCCCGTTCACATTTTTAGGGTTTATGCCCAATAATGCATAAATTTCTCTTTCTAAAAGAGACATACTTCATGAACCCAAAAAAACACTGGGCCCTATTTATAAACAACCAATCCAACAAGGAGCATTTTATTTACTCACTTTTAAAAGAAGATGTACAAGGTTTTGAAGATTTAAGTAGGTTAAAGGGAGCTCTTTTCTCAAAATTGGCATTGGTAAAATTTATTGATGAAGAAGAAAGGCACGAATCCAAGTTACTTACCAAAGAAACACCGCAACTCCTAAAGACCATGTCCAGTGGAGAGCAGAAAAAAGCACTGCTCACCTATCTTTTGGACTCAAAACCCGATTTTCTAATTCTGGACAATCCCTTTGACAATCTGGATGTAGATTTTCAAAAAGAATTAAAACAAATACTTGGTACCATATCCCAAGAAATACACATTGTACAACTGGTAAGTAGGAAGATAGATGTGTTGCCCTTTGTCTCCCATTTTGCCAATCTGGATAACAGGACAGTACATTTTCTTAAAGATTCATCTACTTATTTGAATACTAAAAACGAGAGCGGCATCCTTTTTAACAAACCCATTCCCCCACCCCTTAAGGTAATTCATTATTCTGATGATGTATTGGTTGCATTAAAAAATGTATCTGTACAGTTTAAAGAAAAACCAGTGCTCCAGAACATTAATTGGAAAATAAAGCAAGGTGAATTTTGGCAACTTATAGGAAAAAACGGAAGTGGAAAAACCACTATCCTCTCCATGATTACAGGAGATAGTATTAAAGGCTATGGGCAAGACCTCTATCTTTTTGGCCAGAAAAAAGGAAGTGGGGAAACTGTATGGGACATTAAAAAAAAGATAGGCTACTTTACCCCATCCATGACCGATAAATTTACCGGTCACCATTCCTTGGAACATATGGTCATTTCCGGTTTGCACGATTCCATTGGATTATACAAAAAACCAACCGAGACCCAAGTACAATTGGCAAAAGAGTGGTTAGGGCTAATTGGAATGTGGGATAGTAGAAAGACCTATTTTCATGATCTCTCCATGGGTCAAAAACGACTTATTATGACCGTAAGAGCCATGGTAAAACATCCCCTTTTACTCATTTTAGATGAGCCCACCGCAGGTCTCGATGATGAAAGTGCCCTGTTGTTTGTACATCTGGTAAACAAAATTGCACAAGAAAGTACCACGGCCATCCTCTTTGTCTCCCACAGAACGGAACCGGGATTGGAACCCCAATTTGTATATGAGTTGGCAATGACCCCTAATGGTTCTTTAGGAAAAGTTGCCAAAAACAGTTAATTTGTTCCCTACAATAAATGAGGGTGATCATATTATGGCAAAACAATGTCATTCCGAACTAAGAATTAGGAGGAATCTTATCGTCATGAGATTTCTCGTCGCTCATACCTCGCTCTGTCGAAATGAAAAGTATAAAAACAATCAACTTTAAACTAAAAACTATCAATTATGACTGCTGAACTTAAAAAAGTCCCAACTTGGTTTTGGGTAGTATCCATCATTTTTTTAATTTGGAACCTAATGGGCGTTACTGCATTTTTCGCGGATATTATGATGTCCGATGAAGCATTACAAGCATTACCAGAGAACGAAAGGGACTTGTATGGCAAATACCCGCCATGGACCAAAATAGCCTATGCGGTAGCTGTTTTTGGAGGTTTTTTTGGCTGTATAGGTCTTGTCCTGCGAAAACAATGGGCAAAGCCTGTTTTTATACTCTCCCTTATTGGTGTTCTGGTACAAATGGTCCATAGTTTGTTTATTGCCAAAGCTATGGATGTCTATGGTCCAGGAGCGGCTATTATGCCCGTAATGGTTGTTCTGTTTTCTGTCTTTTTAATTTGGTTTGCAGGGCATTGTATTAAAAAAGGCTGGATTGGGTAGTACACCTTATAAGAAATTGTTAATTTAAAAACTAAACATATAGGTAGGATATCATCAATGATGATATCCCCTTGATAGTATTGCATTCGCCCATGGCTAACTTTAATCTGTGCAACTGCGTTGCTCCACATCTTAAAGTAAATGCAATACTATCTTTAGGGCTAAACCATAAACTACAGACCAAATGAGACATTTTTATTTCACATTCTTAGTGATTTTCTATTTATCCTTCTATATGCGAGCTCAAAGTCAAGATACGCTAGTAGACGTTGGGGGTTATAAAATGCATTTTAAGATAATAAAAGGAAAAGGAACTCCAATTCTTTTTGAAGCTGGCGCAGGTAGTGATGCTTCAGTATGGGACAACATATTAGAAAAAATTCATAAGGTTACAGGTACAACATTAATTACTTATGACCGGTCTGGATTTGGACAAAGTGAATTAAATCCAAATTTGAATAACGATTCGGATTTTGGAATAGAGAATGGTATTAAAGAACTAGAGACAGGCCTTTCAAAGTTGGGCTTTGATAATGAAATTGTTCTGGTTTCCCATTCGTATGGTGGTTTATATAATTTGCTATACACACGTAAGCATCCTAAAAAAGTAAAGTCGGTCATTTTATTAGATGTTACGCTTAACGATTTTTGGAATGAGGAATTACTGACAATGAGAGATAACAATGTCGATATTAGTACAATAGATAAACCTTCAGGCGACTATTATTTTAATGCCAATTTTAATGAAACCATGCGATATGTGAGGAATATACATTTCCCAGAGAACCTCCCAATTATAAATATTTTTCCTGAAAATTCTTTCCCAGGCTTTCCTGAGGTACTTTCAAATAGATGGAGAAAACTACACATAGAGCTTGGTGACCATAAGGATAATGTAACAAATATTATCGCCAAAGGAAGTGGTCATGCTGTATTTCAAGATAACCCTTCGTTAATCATTAATGCAATTATCAAAGCATATTCAAAAACATTGGACGAAGTTCAACAAAATGAGCTATTACAAAAGGCTCTAGATATTGCCATAGAATTATCTATTGAAGCTAAAAAGACAGAAATGGAGAATAAGCATTCAGAACATGATTTGAATGAATGGGGATATTCATTTTTGAGAAATGAAGAATTAGATAAGGCTTTAGAAATTTTAAAATTAAATATAATGCTATTTCCAGAAAGCTGGAATGCATACGATAGTTATGGTGAAGCGTTATCGATAGCAAATAAGAAAGCAGAAGCAATTGAAATGTATGAGAAATCGATTGAATTAAATCCAGAAAATGAAAATGGAAAAAAAGTATTACTGCAAATGAAACAAGAATAACAATGTACAACATATAAAATTAATTGCTAGTTCTAGCCTACTTACGAAAATCCTCGCGGATTTTCTATACGGTTTGTATTTGCTCATTTAGTTGCTAAAACACGCAACGAAATCGTACACAAAACCGTTCCAGCTTAAACTCACGTAGATATAATTATTTTACCCCATTCAACCTACCCACACCAAATTGGTCGCCAATTTTAGTTGCTTTTCCGTCTTTCATGTATACCTCAATCATTTTTTCACTGGAAACTGTGTTGTAGTCTTTGTCCTTTAACAGATATAGAATCTCTCTGGTTTTAATATCTATAACCTCCCCACTGGAGGGATAAGCATATTTTCCATCCATACTAAATGTTACCCAACCGGGCATATCCATCAGGGGAATGGTGGTCAATTGTTGGTAAGGTGCTTTTGCACTAAAAATATGCATTCGCATATTATGTCCATCACACACCCAAACTTCCTTTTCATCGGGTGTAAGACCAATACCATGTGCTGGGTTGCCATGCCTTCTTACTGGGCCTTTGTCCCATCCCATTACCTCAATACTTGCCAGTTTCTCACCGGTTTTTAAATTCCCTACTTCAAAACCCAGTAATTCGTTCACATTTACAAACACAAGTGATTCATCGCTATTAATAGTAAAAGGCCTGATACCAGCACTAAAAGGCCCTATTTTTTGCGTTATGGTATGTGTCTTGGTTTCTGCAACATGTACAAAAGGGGAATTAATGTCTCCCATATACACCTTGTCCCCAGAAGGGCCATAAAGCGTATTGTGAGCCCTGTTGTGCACAATGATTTTGGTAATAATATTCCCAGTCCTACAATCTACCACATTCCAAAAGTCTTTTTCTAAGGAAGGAAGATACATGGTCATTCCATCGGGAGATATGGACATACGATCACAGCCACCTTCCACTGGAATTTCCCAAACCAATTCTTCGGTCTCCAAATCAATTCTTTGCAAGGTTTCCCAAGTAGAAATATAAACGCTGTTAAGCTGTCTACTAACAGCTATTCCTTTAACATTGGAGGGTGTACCATCTTCGTGATATCCTTTGGTTGGTATTCGTTTTACAAACTTATGGTCATTATCCATATCAAAAACCAAGAGGCCATGGCCGCCGTACCCTAAATAATCCCTAATACCCGGAGTAGCCACATACAAATAATGACCTATTCCTCCTTCTCCTAAATTGGATGAGCTCGGTACTATCCAGGCGGTTGCCAATAGTATTAAAAGTGTGCATAAGGATAAAATAGAAACGATGTGCTGTTTTTTCATGTTTTTATTTTTAAGACCAAAAGAGTTGACCAGACCTAAAGTTACGCTTTCTATTGAAAAACAGATAATTAAGAGAATAAAAAAAGCCACTTTAGTAAGTGGCTTTCTATAATCTTATTTAAAGGAAACTTATTCTTTTCCTGACTGTATTCTTTTCTTCAAAGTATCGAACATTACAGGTGTGGCAATGAACAAAGATGAATAGGTACCTACAACAACACCTATAATCATGGCAAACATAAACCCTCTAAGCGATTCCCCACCAAATATAAAGATGGCCAATAATACTACCAAGGTAGTTAAGGATGTATTCAATGTTCTGCTCAACGTGCTGTTTAAGGCCTCATTTACGTTTTCACCATTGTTCCAACCTTTTAGACCAACAATTTCACGTATACGGTCAAACACAACCACTGTATCGTTCAAGGAGTAACCAATCACGGTCAAAATAGCCGCAATAAAAGCTTGGTCTATTTCCATGTTAAATGGCATAATCTTACCTACTAAAGAAAATATACCCAAAACAATTAAAACGTCATGGAATACCGCCGCAACAGCTCCCAATGAGAATTGCCACTTACGAAAGCGTAATAAGATATATAAGAACACAACAAACAAGGAACCTATAATGGCCAAAACGGCATTCTTCTTAATATCATCCGCAATGGTCGGTCCAACTTTGGTAGACTGTAAAATACCAATGGATTTTTCTGATGCTCCCACTGTAAAATCGTTAAAGCTTGTACCATCTGGCAAATACTTTTGGAGCGATGTAAATAATGTATTTTGTATTTCATTATCCACTTCTATACCCTCTACATCTACTTTATAGGGAGTTGTAATCTTTATTTGATTGACATCACCATATGTTTTTACATTGGTTCCACTACCAAAAACAGTATTTAATTCTGATGCTATCTCCGATGGATTTACAGGATGTTCAAAACGAACTTGATACGAACGTCCTCCAATAAAATCAACACCTTGCTGTAAACCCTGCGTAAATAGGGAGAACAAGCCAACACCTACTAAAATAGCGGAGATAACATATGCAATCTTACGTTTGCCCAAGAAATTTATTTTGGTATTCTTAAATAAGTTTTTGGTCATGCCCGTGGAGAAATCCAAAGACCTACCTTTTTTACTTATATACCATTCTATCAACAATCTTGTTATAAATATGGCTGTAAATAGAGATGTTAAAATACCTATTAATAAGGTAGTTGCAAATCCTTTAATAGGACCTGTTCCAAAAATAAATAAAATCAATGCCGTAAGACCTGTTGTAATATTGGCATCCAAAATAGATGAAAGTGCGTTGCTAAAACCATCCGATATGGCCAAAGCTTTTCCTTTTCCTTTAGCCAATTCTTCTTTTATACGCTCAAAAATAAGTACGTTGGCATCAACAGACATACCTATGGTCAATACAATACCGGCAATTCCAGGTAAGGTCAACACCGCATTTAAGCTGGTCAATACTCCAAAAATCAATAGTATGTTCAACAAAAGAGCAATGTCTGCAAAGATTCCTGCTTTTCCATAATAGAAAATCATCCAAAGCAATACAAATGCCATGGCAATCATAAACGACATAAAACCACTATCGATGGCCTCTTGACCCAATGATGGACCTACAATTTCTGACTGAATGATATCTGCTTTTGCTGGCAATTTACCTGCTCGTAGCACATTGGCAATATCTTTAGTCTCGTTAACCGTAAACGTTCCTGTAATTTCAGAACGCCCTCCAGAAATAGGACCCGTAGAAACTCCAGGAGCTGTATACACTTTATTATCCAAAACAATGGCGATACCGGTTTGATTATTAAATGCATCTCCCGTTAATTTTTCCCATTCCTTGGCACCTCTGGTATTCATGCTCATGCTAACGGCAGGTCTGCTCAACTGGTCAAAATCATCACGTGCATCACTTACCACATCCCCACTCATTCTAGGAATGTTATCGCGATTGGATTTCAATGCGTACAAATCCACAACTTCAGAATCTGCAGTCGGGCGTTCCCACGCAAATTTCACAAATTGGATTTCAGCCGGTATAAGGCGACGCACTTCTCGCATTCTAAGGTATTCCCCTAGTTTGGCCGTATCCTTAATAGCCACACTTGCAATGGCGTTATTTTGACCGGGACCCTGGATCAATCCCAACAATGGATTTACCTGTCCTATTAAATCTGATGCATCATCAGAAACATCGGATAATAGAGAGTCTATTTCCGACTCTGGTTTAGTAATTTCTTCTTCAACTACCGCAGTAGTATCAGTTTCAACCACAGATTTTAAATACTCATTGGCAGATACCAAGAAAGTTCCTATACTCTGATTGGTTGGCTTATACGTTTCCCAAAACTCCAATTGTGCCGTACTGGACAATAAGTCTTGAGCTCTTGCAATATCTCTAGCTCCTGGCAATTCTACCAAAATACGTCCAGAATTCCCTTCTCTTTGAATGTTGGGCTGGGTAACCCCAAAACCATCAATACGTTCCCTCAACACTTCAAACGCGGAAACAATAGCTTCATCAATTTTGGTCCTGATAATAGGTTTTACCTCATCATCGCTCATCTGAAAATTAATGACATCACTCAATTCCTTATTGGCAAAAATATCTGGGCTTGCCAACTTTGTATCTCCCTTAATGTTATCAAAAGCATCAAAGAACAATTCCAAATAGGTATCATCGCTATTTTTCGATGCAGTATCTGCATCGGACAAAGCCTTGTTGAAAACCGGGTTTTTGGTATTGTTTGCCAATCCCTTAAGGATATCCTTTACGGAAATCTGTAAGGTAACATTGATACCACCTTTAAGGTCAAGACCCTTGTTAAGTTCCTTCTTCTTTGCTTCGTCATAATTGGTAAATCCAAAGATTGGATTGCTACCGATAGAATCTAAGTATCTAGCTTCTAAAGCCTCTCTCTTGGCCACATAGTCTTCTTCAGCTTCAGAAATTGAGCTAATTGCAAAAGTCTCTGCTTCTTTTTCAACCTTATTGGTTATGAACGTATAGGATAGTTGGTAGATACTTACAATCCCAAACAAGAAAGCAAAAAGCTTTATAAGTCCTTTATTTTGCATTGTTTAATTAATTTATTGATGTTTTCGTAAACAGCGTGCAAATATATCATTTCCCATAGGAAATGACAATATATTTATCAGTTTTATAAAATGAAAGCATCCCGTTGTTAACGGGATGCGTATCAAATTTAATGAGTTGTTTTCTATAGTTCTAAAAGACCGTTGGTTTTTTTAACCCCTTCTGCACTTTCTTGCATTTTTGCTTTCTCTGCATCACTTAGGCCAATCTCAACTATTTTTTCTATACCGTTTTTACCAAGGATAACAGGTACTCCAATACAAATATCATCCAAACCATATTCACCTTCCAAGAAAGTGGAACATGGGAACATTTTCTTTTGATCACAAGCAATTGCCTGTACAAGACCAGAAACAGCTGCGCCCGGAGCGTACCAAGCACTGGTTCCCAACAACTTGGTCAACGTTGCACCACCTACTTTGGTATCTTCCGCAACCTGCGACAGTCTTTCTTCTGATAAAAATTCTGAAACTTTTAAACTATTTCTTGTTGCATGACTGGTTAAAGGCACCATACCCTTATCACTATGGCCTCCTATTACCATACCATCTATGTCAGAAATAGGTGCTTCCATAGCCTCTGCCAATCTATACTTAAAACGGGCACTATCCAAAGCACCACCCATACCAATTATTTTGTTTTTAGGAAGGTTGGTAGTCTTATGAACCAAATAGGTCATGGTATCCATAGGGTTACTTACTACAATAAGGGTAACATTTGGAGAATGTTCTATTAAACTAGCAGAAACGGCTTTTACGATTCCAGCATTTATACCTATAAGTTCCTCTCTTGTCATTCCTGGTTTTCTTGGAATACCCGATGTAATTACAGCAATATCGCTATTGGCCGTTTTGGAATAATCGCTGGTACTACCAGTAATTTTGGTGTCAAAACCGTTTAAAGAAGCTGTTTGCATCAAGTCCATGGCCTTGCCCTCAGCATACCCCTCTTTAATATCCAACAAAACGACTTCTGAAGCAAAATTTTTAATGGCAATATATTCTGCGCAACTTGCCCCAACTGCGCCGGCTCCTACTACGGTAACTTTCATGTTAGTGATTTTTTTTAATGAATTTTTGTATCGTCAAAATTAGTGATTTTAACACAAAAGAACGATAACCCAGCTTCTTTTCTATAAAATCAATTTATATCCTTTTCCCATATATTTTACACTTTATTCCTACTATGTTAAAATGAGTATTTCATCGAAAAAAATGGCAACTGAATGTATTTCATCGAAATTTTGAAATACTAGCTTCCCAACTACCGTTCTAAATAGTACCAAGTTTTACTTATTATCTTAAACCTACGATTGATGAAGAGGCTATTATCACTTTTGGCTATTATTAGCCTATTTTTTGCGAGCAATTGCTCGCGAATTCCAGAAAACAACGACCCCGTTCTTGGAATCTGGTCCAATAAAGCAGTACAGTTAACTACCAATAAAAATTCCGAACGGCTGGAATGGATATTCAACGATGCCTATCTAGGAAGATATCATAGATACAACGGTAATATTGTTGAAATGCAAACTGACTTTAAATGGGTTCAGGAAAATGGCACCTATACCATTTCTTATCCCGGAACCAATTTAGCTGATGATATAGTCATTTTAAAAGAAAGTGCCATTGGCACAGTCTTAGAAGACAATACAGGCACTATTTTGGCAAAAAGAGAATAAACCCAAATCTTTAATGCAAAAAAGGCCCAAACATATTAAATATGTTTGGGCCTTTTATAAATCTTATTCTATCCCTCTATCTAAATCCAAAATTTACACCAAAGGAAAGGTTGTTAAACTGACCAATAGAATAGTCGGCATTTAACCTAAAGAATCCCAATTTTAATTTAGTTCCTACATTAGCCACAACGCCACTTGCATTTTTGGTTATGGAAAAAGGGTCCACATATTCTTCTTGAAAAGGTCCTGATTGCACTCTGTATGTACCTAATATGTCTGTTTCCGACTTTCCTGTAATATATCCAACACCTCCATAAAAATTGATAATTGGAAGCTTGGTAGATACTACAGCCTGAAAAAGCCATGAATTTGTTTTTGTATCTATTTTTTGATTTTCTCCAGCTATTATATCTGTATCCGTAAAATCATAGGTGCCAGTTAAGTTGGTATATCCTATAACACCAGAAATAGCGATTGGCAATATTTTATCTGCCGGAAGGTGTTTTGTAAACTCATGCTGCACCCCCAGCCCGAACAACCCCACAGAAACTTCATCTGTATTGATTTTGGGCAAAAATCTTGCTTTTAGCTCTGTTCCCTTGATCAATCCTACGCTTGCCTGTATAAAAGCAGAAGGAACAAAATTAATATTCTCCGAGGCCAAACCAGTAGGAAGTTCAAAATCCTCCCGAGTCGTTACTCCTGGAGCAATTTCTCCCTCGACAAATACCATTACCCCTTCTATATCGCCCAGAGCGGTGGATACTGTTTTTGAGGTGCTGCCATCATCAAATTGAAGATTTTCATACTCAGAGGTGTTTAAAACAAATGACTTTTTATCTTCCTTGTTCTTAAACCCTGCCATATTCCCAATTAACGAAATTTCAAAGCCGCCAAGGGGTTTTGCATCTGCTGTATTGTACCAGCCACCAGCTATGCTATAAATAACACCCTCGGATACTGGAGACATATAATCATTGGTAAAGCGTTCCGCATCCTCTAGACCTGCTGCCAATAATTCATTTACATTGGATTGGCCATACGTTAGGGAAGCAAAAAATACTACAAAGAGAAAATATACTACTTTCATAATTTAAGTTTTCCCCAAAACTAAAAAACTCGCACTGTTGGTGCGAGTTTTTGTTGTGAAACGTCATTAGTTATACATCAATGTTCGCATAAACAGCATTTTTCTCAATAAATTCCCTTCTTGGTGGCACCTCATCACCCATTAACATAGAAAATATTCTATCTGCCTCGGTAGCATTATCAATAGTTACTTGGCGTAAAGTCCTAAACTCTGGATTCATTGTAGTATCCCACAATTGTTCCGCATTCATTTCACCCAAACCTTTGTAACGTTGTATACCAACACTACCATTAAAACTTTCTGCTATTTCATCCCTTTCTGCATCATTCCAAGCATACTTCTTTTTAGATCCTTTTTTCACAAGATAAAGTGGTGGTGTGGCAATATACACATGACCTCCTTCAATAAGCTCTCTCATATACCTAAAAAAGAATGTAAGAATCAATGTCTCAATATGGCTACCATCCACATCGGCATCACACATTATGACCACCTTATGGTAACGCAACTTCTCCAAGTTTAAAGCCTTGGTGTCATCCTCTGTACCAATGGTCACACCAAGTGCAGTATATATATTTTTAATCTCTTCGTTATCAAAAACACGATGTGGCATTGCCTTTTCCACATTCAAAATTTTACCTCGCAATGGCAATATGGCCTGAAAATTTCTATCACGCCCTTGTTTAGCTGTTCCACCTGCCGAATCTCCCTCTACAAGGAATACTTCACAAAGGGTTGGGTCCTGTTCTGAACAGTCTGATAATTTTCCTGGCAAACCACCAATACTCATTACCGTTTTACGCTGCACCATTTCACGTGCCTTTGTTGCTGCATGTCTGGCTTGAGCTGCTAAAATTACTTTCTGAACAATGGTTTTGGCATCATCAGGGTTTTCTTCAAGATAGTTGGTCAACATTTCAGACACAGATTGACTAACAGCGGCTGACACCTCCCTATTACCTAATTTGGTCTTTGTCTGACCTTCAAACTGGGGTTCGGCCACCTTTACGGAAACTATCGCTGTTAGACCTTCACGGAAATCATCCCCTTGAATATCAAATTTTAACTTATCCAACATTCCCGAAGCATCCGCATACTTTTTTAAAGTTCCTGTAAGACCTCTACGAAAACCTGACAAATGTGTCCCTCCTTCATGTGTATTAATATTATTTACATAAGAGTGCAAATTCTCTGTATATGAAGTATTATAAATCATGGCAACCTCAACAGGAATACCATTTTTTTCACCCTCCATAGAGATTACATTTTGTATCAATTGTTCCCTGTTGCCATCTAAAAAGGTTATAAATTCTTTTAAACCTTCTGTTGAATGAAATACTTCACCAACATAACCAGTTTCACTATCCTTATCCTTTTGGCGTTTGTCCATAATAGAAATGGTAACACCTTTATTGAGATAAGAGAGTTCCCGCATTCTATTGGCAAGAGTTTCATAACTATATTCTATAGTTTGGGTAAATATGGTAGTATCTGGAAGAAAAGTAACTTCTGTACCATGATCAGATGAATCTCCAACACTTTTTACAGGATAAAGTGCCTTTCCCCTTTCATATTCTTGCTCCCAAATTTTACCTTCCCGAAAAACAGTTGCCTTTAAGTGACTTGATAAGGCATTTACACAGGAAACACCAACACCATGTAAACCACCAGAAACTTTGTAAGAATCTTTATCAAATTTACCCCCGGCCCCAATCTTTGTCATTACCACCTCCAAAGCAGATACTCCTTCTTTTTTATGGAGTCCCACGGGAATACCCCTACCGTTATCTTTTGTAGTAATAGAATTATCCTCATTAATAATAACACTAATAGTATCACAGTGCCCACCCATTGCCTCATCGATAGAGTTATCCACTACTTCGTAGACCAAGTGGTGCAATCCTCTTACACCTACATCTCCAATGTACATAGAAGGACGCATTCTTACATGCTCCATTCCCTCAAGAGCCTGAATACTATCGGCTGAATAATTCGGTTTTTTTGCTTCTTCGCTCATAGAATAATTTGAGTTGTTTCAGTTAAAATTTTGCAATCTTACAAATATACGGAAAAGCCTATGAAATATAGTAGTTGTAGCTATTTTAGCCTTTTAAGTTATCAACAAAAATTGTGGAAAAATTAGCCGCATAATTGGGTTGTTAACTTAGGTACACTTATGCGTGTATTTATTACTCTAAACTATATTATGTAAAAAGACCATTCTAAATATAAATGGTCTTTCTTTTTTTTATTTGCTTTGATAACAGAAGCTGCTAATCTGGTAATTAAAACAGTATTTATGCGGCTGTACCTTTTATTTCTGACAGACTTTTGGCCCAAGAAATCGCATTTTCCAATTTCTCAAAACTGTGCCATGTATTCCTCATAAAGATTTTTTCCAAAAAGGAGTTAAGCAAGCCTTTGGAACTGTAACTCACTACTGCATATCCTTTTAATTGATAGCTTAATTTGTAAAAATTTATCCAATCACTGGGAACTACGGAATATGAGTTGACACGATTGGTTATATAAACCAAGCCCTTTCCATTTTCACCATATAAATCTGTTAATTCTTCAACTACTTTTTGTCCATGGTCAGCCCATGTAAAAACAATATCGGCCTTTATTTCTCCAATGACAAAATTTTCAAATAGATAAAAATCACCAAAAGGATAGTTAATTTCCTGTATGGCCTCTTTATAAAATGGGGAATTTTTTACATGCATCATACGGCAAAACTATATTGATAATAATATCGCCATTAATATTAGCTATGAATGTCTTTCATATTTCGATGAACAACATTTTTGTAACGATTTGCATGCATTTTAGGCTTCTCTTCATTTTATTATAAACACACTTAAACTAACTCCTGTGCATTTAAACGATTACAACATTCCACTATAACCATGAATATAAAAAATAAAATAACTGCCTAAGCAATAGACTATAATATTAAAATTAAAGAAGCACCCAATTGGGTGCTTCTCATCGACTAATTAAAATAAAAACTGAAAGAAAAAAAAACAGAATCTACTTCCTCTTTAAAACCGTCTATACGTTACTTTTTGTACGCATCATCGTGAACGTTTGCTACAGCTCTACCCGATGGATCATTCATATTTTTAAATGCCTCATCCCATTCCAAGGCAATTTTAGTACTACAAGCTACCGAGGGTTCTTGCGGCACGCATAAAGCAGCAGCATCCGATGGGAAATGTGATTCAAAAATTGAACGATAATAAAACTCTTCTTTTGTAGTTGGTGTCTGTAGTGGGAACCTAAACTTGGCATTGGCCAATTGCTCATCAGAAACTTCCGCTGCAACCACTTCTTTCAAAGTGTCTATCCAACTATATCCAACACCGTCAGAAAACTGTTCTTTTTGTCTCCAAGCCACACTTTCTGGCAACATATCCTCAAATGCTTTTCTAACGACCCATTTCTCCATTCGCTCCCCATTGATCATTTTATCTTTTGGGTTAATACGCATGGCAACATCCATAAACTCCTTATCCAAGAATGGCACACGCCCCTCTATTCCCCAAGCAGCCAAAGATTTGTTGGCTCTTAGGCAATCATACATATGGAGCTTATCCAATTTACGAACTGTTTCCTCATGAAAGTCTTTAGGACTTGGCGCTTTATGAAAATACAAATATCCCCCAAACAATTCATCTGCTCCTTCTCCTGACAAAACCATTTTTATCCCCATGGATTTAATTACCCTTGCCATAAGATACATAGGTGTAGAAGCTCTAATTGTTGTAATATCGTAGGTTTCCAAGTTATATACCACGTCCTTGATGGCATCCAATCCTTCTTGGATTGTAAATTTTATTTCATGGTGTACCGTACCAATATGGTCTGCAACCTTTTGTGCAGCAGCTAAATCTGGTGAACCTTCCAATCCCACTGAAAAAGAATGTAATTGTGGCCACCACGCGTCTTTTGTATCACCAGACTCAATTCTCTTTTGAGAATATTTTTTGGCAATAGCAGAAGTAACCGAGGAATCCAGTCCACCTGAAAGCAAAACGCCATAGGGAACATCGGACATCAATTGTCTGTGTACCGCGGCCTCCAATGCTTTTTTAATTTCCTTAATACTGGTTTCATTTTCCTTTACAGCATCATATTCCATCCAATCACGGGAGTACCATCTTTTTAACTCACCATCACTGCTGTGCAAATAATGTCCCGGAGGGAAAAGCTCAATTTTTGTACATGTACCTTCCAAAGCTTTTAACTCTGATGCTACATAGAACGTTCCATTTTGGTCCCAGCCCATATACAAAGGAATAATCCCCATATGATCTCTGGCCACAAAATATTCATCCTTTTCGGCATCATAGATGGCAAAGCCAAAAATACCATTCATTTCATCCAAAAAATCAGCCCCTTTTGCTTGGTATAAAGCCAAGATTACTTCGCAATCGGATTCAGTCTTAAAATTATATGTTCCTTCAAACTGTTTTCTTAACTCCATATGGTTGTATATTTCACCATTAGCTGCAAGAACAAGTTTACCATTTTCACTTAACAAAGGTTGCTTTCCAGATGCTGGATCCACAATCGCTAAACGCTCATGTGCCAGAATAGCCTTATCATCTGAATAGATACCACTCCAATCTGGTCCTCTATGACGGACTTTCTTGGACATTTCCAATAATTGAGGTCTCAAAGCCTCTGTGCTTTCTTTAACATCGAACGCACATACAATTCCACACATATCAATCTTTTTATATCAATTATAAGGCAAATATGATACTAAACTTTCATTTAACAAACCATAAAGCACTTTTAAGTTTCATTTTGAAATACATATCTACATATTAAAAATATAATGTAATTTATTTTGATATATTTTAAAACCATATCAACATATTGTAAGCTTAACAAACTTTAACGACTTTTTATAAGAATTCCATAGGAATACTAATTAGATTTGAAGAAAACTAAATCACATTATTATGAAAAGAGTACTTACGCTTGCCATCATTGCATTTACTATGGTGGTTTCAACTGAAACCATTGCCCAAGAATTTGGCGGATTGGACAAAAGTCCTGCCGATATTGCCATCTACCCAGGTAGAGCAGCTGAGAAAACCGTTAAGGTCATCTATAGCAGACCACAATTAAAGGGAAGGTCTTTATCTGATCTTGCTCCAGCTGGAAAAGTATGGAGAACCGGTGCCAATGAATCTACCGAAATTACATTCTTTAAGGATGTAACATTTGGCGGAAAAGCCGTTAAAGCCGGCACTTATTCCTTGTTTACCATTCCTGGGGCCAGTGAATGGACCATTATTTTAAACAGTAATCTAAACCAATGGGGGTCTTATTCTTATGCTGAATCTGCCGATGTTGTCAGAGTGTCTGCTTCCGCAAGCACAGATGGAAAATCTTTGGAAGCTTTCTCAATTGCCTATAAAGAAGTTGATGGCGGTGTTCACATGGTTATGGGATGGGGAACTACTAGAGTTGCCGTTCCTATAATGTAAGTGTGGAAATAAAAATTAGAATTAAAAGTCGAAGCGAATGCTTCGGCTTTTTTATTTGAAATCTATTTCACTTTCTTCCCATCAATAAAAACCTGTTGGGCAGTAATTTTGGGGATTTCTTGCTCTGGAACTTCCATAATATTATCGCTCAAGATTACAAAATCTGCCAACTTCCCAATCTCTATACTACCTTTTTCATCTTCCTCAAAATTAGAATAAGCTGCCCATATCGTCATACCTTTTAAAGCCTCTTCCCTTGTCAAGGCATCTTTCATTTGATAGCCTCCTTCTGGATAATTTTCCAAATCTTTACGGGCAACCGCCGCATAAAAAGTAAGGAATGGACTCACCTGCTCCACGGGAAAATCAGTTCCCAAAGCGACCAGTCCGGCTTTATCCAACAATGTTTTATACGCATAGGCCCCCTGCTCCCTTTCTTCTCCCAATCTGTCCCCAGCCCAATACATATCACTGGTAGCATGGGTAGGTTGCACAGAGGGAATAATACCATTTTCAAAATAATCAAAATCCTGCATGGAAATCACTTGGGCATGCTCCACTTTCCATCTTCTGTCGGCTTTACCTTTCAATGCTTTTTTGTATGCCCTTAAGACCGATACGATAGAAGAGTCCCCAATGGCATGTGTATTCATTTGATAATCCGATGCTGCTATTTTCAAGGCCAATTCTTCCAATTGTTCTGGCGTGGTAATCATTGCACCGAAATGGTCCGCTTGATCAGAATAAGGCTCACGAAGTGCCGCACCTCTAGAACCCAAAGCTCCGTCCCCATATACTTTTACGGAACGTACATGTAATTTATCCGTTTTTATAATGCCTTTATTTAAAAAATAATCTACTTCTTTTTGATTATTGCTCACCATGGCATACACTCTCATAGATAAATCGCCAGCTTGCTGTAGACTATCTATCAATTCAATTGTACTTCTATCGATGCCCGCATCGTTTACTGTCGTTAATCCATAATCCACACATAGTTTTTCTGCATCCTTGAGCGCCTGCATACGGGTTTCAACGTTTGGGGAGGGAATTATATTTCCTATGAATTGCATAGGGCTATCTACCAAAACTCCTGTTAGTTCTCCATTTTTTAATATTACTTCACCCCCGGCAACTTTTGTCTTATTGGTTATTCCAGCCATATCCAAAGCCTTTTGATTTACCAATAACGCATGCCCATCCACTCTTCGCAAGGCAACTGGAATATCTGGAAACAAGGCATCCAACTTTTCTTTGGTTGGGAATTCTTTTATTTCCCAATCATTTTGGTCCCAACCTCTACCTTGAATAAAATTCGTTGGGCTTTTTTCTTGAAACTCTTTAACACGTTGCAATACCTCATCATAACTTTTGGTACCGACCAAATCTACAATCTGCTGACTCAATCCCAATCCGTAAAAATGACAATGGGCATCAATTAAACCAGGAACAAGGGTTTGCCCTTGGGCATCCAATACATTCTCCGAAGTATAAGCATCCAATATGATATTAGAACTTAAGACCGCTACAAATTTTCCATCCTTGACAGCTAAAGAAGTTGCCTTTGAAAACCCATCATCCACTGTATAAATATTTGCATTATGGACAATAAGATCTACCTGTTCTTTTTCTTGAGCGCATGCATAGACTCCTAATGCAACAAAAATCAAAAGAACATTTCTTAACATACTATATCTATTCATTTCTGCTAGTTTTTTCTATCCAATTATTAATTTTTTCCTCCAACAAGACCAAAGGCAAACTTCCCGAGTTTAAAACTTGGTTATGAAATTCTTTTATGGAAAAATCATCCCCAAGGGCTTCTTTTGCCCTATCCCTTAATTCCCTAATTTTTAATTGACCCATTTTATATGACAATGCCTGCCCTGGACCTACCATATACCGTTCTATTTCTGAAGTGATACCAGCTTCTGACTCTGCCTCATGGTCCAAAGAATACTGAATGGCCTGTTCCCGTGACCACCCTAAGGCATGCATGCCAGAATCTACAACCAAACGAATTGCCCTGTGCATTTCTGCACTCAACATTCCAAAGTACTGATAGGGGTCTGTGTACAATCCCAATTCCTTCCCCAAAGATTCCGAGTACAATGCCCATCCTTCCACAAAGACCCCCATTCCCTCAGCATGTTGAAAAGCAGGTAGACTTTCATTTTCTTGCTGCAAGGATAATTGGTAATGGTGTCCTGGAATTGCCTCATGTAGAAACAAAGATTCATCTTGAAACTTATTATAATTTTCAACATCTGGAATAGGCACATAAAAAGTACCAGGCCTAGAACCGTCTTTTGAGCCAGCAAAATATTCTGCTGATGCAGATTTCTCTCTAAAGGCCTCTACCCTTCTTACTTTAAAACCTGCTTTAGGTTTTAAATCAAAGAGTTTGTCCAAATTATCCTTCATGGTCTCATGAATGGCATTAAAATTGGCTATCACCTGCTCGGGTTCTGTAAATGGCATCTGTTCTGGACTATTCCTTACAAAATCAAAAAAGGCTTTTAACTCGCCCTTGAACCCGACCTGTTCCTTTACCTTTTCCATTTCCGCAGAAATCCTTTCTACCTCTGTTAATCCTAATTCATGAATTTCTTTTGGGGTCATGTTCGTAGTGGTGTGATACTTTATTAAATATTGGTAGGTTTCCTGTCCGTTTGGCAGTGCCCCAATACCAGAAGTTTCCGTTCCTGCTGGTAAGTATTTCTCAATTAAAAATTGTTTTAATTTTTTATGTACAGGATTCATTTTAGCAGTAATCATTTCCCTGAAGGCAGTATCCAAGCTTTTTTTATCGTCTTCAGAGAAATCATCTGGAAGTAATTTTATGGGGCCATAAAAAAGATGGTCCTCAATATTCTCTGGCAAATAGCCATCCAATTGATCTATTAATCTTTTTATAATGACTTTCGGCATAACCACCTCTTTTTCTATCCCCTCTTCCATATTGACAATAGCAGTTTCCATCCACTCGATATAATCTTTTAACCGCTTAAGCCAATTTTTATAATCTTCAAAAGTCTTAAATGGTTGTGCTCCATTTCCACTTCCCAAAAGACCCATTTCCAAATGAAAACTGAATATTTGGTTGATTGGCATCAATTCAAAATTGGGCAAATCGAACATGGGAGAAGCTATAGTTACAAGATTGTTAGTCAATCCTTCTTTTTTTATTTCACAATCCCACTTCATGGCCTTTAAACTCATTAACTGTGATTGGGACAACTGTGCCTGGTCCAAATCATCAATTCTACTCAAAAATTGGGTGTATTTCTCCAATAATTTTTGTTGATGCGCATCCGAAATATAATTTGGCAGATAATCATTATAGGAACTATCACCAGCCCTAGTAGCTTCTAATGGGTTTATTTCCAATTTAAATTTATGAAAGGCCTCAAAGAGACTATCCAAAACAATAGTTGCATCTTCTTTTGTGGTCGATTTCTCTTCTTTACAACTTAAAATTAAGACAATAAGAGTCAATAGCAATAGGCGCAATTTCATATAGACTGGTTTTATTCAAATTTAAGGAAATTACATTGATGATAGACTTCCTAAAAGCTATGCTTTAAGAACATTTATTGTAACCCATAATTGACCTACATGACGCTGGCTATGTTCTGCTGCATGGAACAACAATCCAATCCTTGTAGAAGGCAATTTCTTTCTGCCCACAGTTCTGGTCTCAGTAAGTAATGCAACAGGAACCGATTTAAAGTAGGACAATGCCTCTTCCACTTTTTTCTCAAATTCTTTAACCATAAAATCAATTGATGCTTCTGTCTTAGGATTTCCTTCATTTCTAAGGAATGCAAACTGTACTTCAGATAAAGACTCTCCTTTTGCATAAGTCAGCATTCTATCTAAAACTCCCGTAATATGTTGTATATGAAACCCAACCGATGCACAGCCCCCTGGTTTTTCCCAAAGCAAATCCTCTGAAAAACCCTTTGTATATCTTTTAACTTCCTCTAGAGATTGCAAAAGGGCGTGAGCTCCAGGTTGCAGCAAAGCGGGAATTTCTGGTATTGGACCTCGAAGCCAAAATTCTGGTTGCCCACTCATTTATTTTGTTATTGAATTAAATCATCCGTAAAATGTCCTGAATGTTTCCCTTTGGAAAACATCTTCTCATTAAATTCCGAAGATTCTCCTTTTGGAATAGATAGACTCTTCCAACTACTACCTTTAATCATTCTTCCAATAAATACGATTTGGCCAATGTGATAGGAATAATGGGAAAGTTGCCTGTTTACAGCTTCTATGATTGTATGGCTTTGATTTCGGATATAAACTTTATTGTCAAAATTTTCAGAATTAATAGACTTCAATGCCTTGAATAAACATTCCCATCCTTCATTCCATTTACTTAACATTTGTTCCTTGGTCCCAATTATATTTTCAAATTCATTATCCCTATTTCTCCATTCTTTTTCCCCATCTGAGGTTAAGAAATCTGTCCATCTAGATTTCATGTTCCCATGTAGATGGTTTACTATAATTGCCACTGAATTGCTTTCAGGGTCAAACTGCCACAAAACCTCCTCGTCACTTAACTGGTCAAATGTCTTTTCACCTAAGGTTTTATAATATTGAAATTGCTTAATAATACTATCGATATAATTCTTTTGCACTTGGTTTTATTTTTACCCGAAGCAAAGATTTAAGCTAATTTAAATAATTTGCAATAATTACTGCTATACTAACAAAATATATAAAGTGCTTCGAAATTGCTTAAAGAGTATAGCAAGTTAGCCAAATATGTATTCCTTAAAAAACATATTTGTTAGAAGTTATGATAGTTAAACGGCTTAATTTATGATGCATTTCGCTCTACTTGGTCCCTACCCCGTAGAAATGAATCTAAGTGAAGTGCTCATTCTTGTTGAAGACAATACGTTAAGTTAACTCCAGTGCAGAGAATGTATTCACCTCTATTTCATTTTTTTGCCCTTAATTTTATCAAGATCGGTATTGGACAAACCATTGCCTTCGGCCCATATAGCTTCTAGTTTGCCTAAATTTTCTATGGATGCCGGTAGAGATATAATGCCATTATTGGCCATAAGCAAGTTACTAAGGTTTGTCAAATCCCCAATTTCATTGGGCAAACTAGTAAGGTTATTGTTTCCAATGTTTAGGTACTTAAGCCCTATCATTTGATTGCTAAAAATACCATTTAAAGATACTATCTGGTTATTTTCAAGCCTTAGACTGTACAAATTGGACAACCTGTTAATGGAAGTGGGTAACGCGGCCAAGTTATTGTTACTCAACGCCAAAATCTTAAGATTAGAAAGATTACCAAGGTTTGGGGGCAAATAGGTTAATCTATTGTTATCCAAATACAACCATTCAAGACCTCCCAAATTGCATAGGGAATTTGGCAGGGATGTTAATTTATTGTTCTGAAAATTTAGACGCTCCAAATTGCGCAAAAAACCTATCCACTCGGATATGGAACCTATTTCATTATTCCTAAATGAAATCACTTTTAAGCCCCTTATTCTATATAGGTCATTTGGTACAGTCCTAAAATTGTTTTGGGAAAGGTCCAATTCCTCCAAATTTCTAAGATTCCTAAAGAAACGTGGCAGTGTTGATATATTGTTATTCCCAAGATTTAATCTTTTTAGATTTGATAAGCTACCAATCTCATTAGGTACAGCATTTAAATTTTGATTGGACAAATCTACATACATGGCCGTTCGTCTATTGGCATAGGCATCCTGTATAGAAGTATAAACCTTTAAATCTGTTAATTGGTTCCTTTGGGCAACACTGGAAAAAGAAATAAATACACAAATAAAGAATATGATTTTCTTGTAATACATCATACGAGGCTTGTTCAATAATTTATAGAAAAATATAATTGTTACATATTGTAAGATTTGCCTTACTAAATATTAACGGTGCAGCTACATATTTGTTGTATGGACATCCTAAACTATTGGCTTCAAAAGTCTTTATTTCTCCAAAGCAACAAAATACTAGGCAAAAAACATCATGGATACCCTAATTGATTTGCGATTAATCTAGGCTTCTCATTCAGCAAAAATTTTATCGAACTTAGTAGGTGGATTTTTTTTTACATGCATTCTTTTATGGGTAAAGGGATGAATAAATTCCAATGAAAAAGCATGCAAATACAACCCTTTTCCTTTTAAAATTAAATTATCCTGACCATATTCTAAATCTCCAAAAATTGGGTTCCCAATACCCGAAAGGTGCTTTCTTAATTGGTGACGCCTTCCCGTGGTAGGAACCAACTTTACCAAATTTAGACAACCAAACCTCGCTGAAGGAACTGTCTTTAGTACTTCATAAAAAGATTCCGCCTCTTTTACATCTATGGTTTGGTTTATACTCCCTTTTATGGACATAGGACCAATTGTGACAGCTTTATATGTTTTTGCTATTTCTTTATTTTGGAACAGTTGATTTAAGGCCAAGATGCTAGAAGTTGTTTTACCTACCAATAATAACCCCGTAGTAGGATAATCCAATCGATGTACGGGTTGTGGTTTAGTTACATCAACCTGGCCACTTCTATCAAGGTTTAACACTAATGCATTGGTAATAGTTTTAAAAGAATTACCGCTTACCAAAATACCTGCAGGTTTGTTCACAATAGCCAAATAATCATCTTCATAAACCACTTCCAGTTTAAGAACCAGCTTTTTTCCTCTCTCAACTTCAATTGCTGGGCTATAGGTTATCCTTTCAGTTCCTTTGATCATTGTAGCTGTGGAAGCAATTTTACCATCTACAAAGACCAACTTCTTTTTTATAGCCTTTTTAAGAGCAGATTTTGTTGGGATTTTAATAAAAATCCCAACCCCATATTCTTGTAGCCGTATTGGTCTTTCCTGTAAGGGTGCTATATGTGTTTCTATGATTGATATTTTATTGGTCCAGTAATTTAAGAATCATTGTTTGGATATCACAAACTCCGCACGACGATTTTGTTGTCGACCCTCTTAGTAGCAATTGTATGAAACCTTATAGTCTTTTTTTTACTAAAACCATTATCTTAGACACAACCAACAAAAAATTTATGTCCAAACAATCTCCAAATATTGGAAAACCAAGCTTTTTTCCTTACTCCGTAATTAATTTTTATTTTGAACTTATTGGGAAAAACAAGTCAAGTTTTTTTTTACTTAACCTATTACTAGGCATATTTAGTTTTATAATCACTTTTTGGGGGTTGGAGCGTTTTGCACTATCCTTAACTTCTGCAATAAACCTCTTAATTTCCCTGTTAGCTTTTATCCTTATGATATTTGCCACTACTTTTAAATTTATCAAAAACAGAAAATTAAAAGTTTCTTCATCAAAAAAAATTGATAAATTTTTGTTCCAAACCTTCTACAAGAATAAGGTAAATAATTTTAATACTGTTTTGCATCCTTCCAAAATAGAAGAAGAAGCCGGATATAAACGAATTGATCTGCCCTTAAGAAAAGATTCTATTTTATTTTCAAAAACGGTAAATACTTTTTTGAGGAATGAGGTGACCAGTGTTTGCCTTAGAATAGTTAAGGGAAAAAAGAAAGAAATCATGAAAACTTTGGAGCCAGATGCCGAATTAATAAAAGATGCTCTTTTGAATAATTATTACAAATCGAGGCGTACCAATAAAATGTTTTTTAATGATAATAAAATTTCCTTGTTAACAACTCCAAAACAGGGAGTAAAAACCCTTGAGGTTTTCAAAAGTTCCTATTATCTATCTTATGTCACTAACGATATGTCAACAAAAAATATTGAAGACAATACAGTTAAAGGAAAAAATAGATACCGATGGCAAGCAATAAATAAATTTCCATACATTTTAGATCCTGCTAAAAAAATAAATAGAATCAAACCCTTAGAAACTTCGAACTTTTCAAATCATATAGGCGGTAACACCATCGCCTTTTCAGATAATGAAATGATTTTATGGCAACAAAGTCAATCTGCACAAAGATCTGAAGACCTAATCGCACCAACCGGTTCCGGATCTCTTGATATAGCGGATTATGAAAATAATCCCCATAAATTATTTCCAATGTTAAGAGAAGGTATGGAGCGAGAACTATCTGAAGAAGGAACTGAAAAAAATGCGCCTATATTTAATCTTGCTGAAAAAACCAAAATAGTAGGTTTTTATAGATGGGTAGGAAAAGGAGGCCTCCCAGGGTTTTTGGGTGTTTCTAAAATTAAGGGTAACATCGCTCTTAAACCCAACTCCTCAGAAGTAAAATTATTTATTCCAGAAACGGATGAGATTGATATGAAAGTGAATACCATAAATGAATTGATTGAATTAATAGACTTCTTATTTACTAATGAAATGGACAATCTTTCTGTCCCATTATATGCTAATTTAAAAGCATTAAAACAAGCAGCAATCGAAGACCCTCGTTTCTTGGATTTTATTTTTTCATAATCACAAACTCCGCACGACGATTTTGTTGTCGACCCTCTTCTGTGTCATTTTCAGTCACAGGTTGTTCTCCCCCATGCCCTTTCCAATTTACCCTTTCCTTGGACAATCCCAATTCTATTAAATAATTTCCAACAGCTTGGGCCCTATTATTGGAAAGCCTTTTGTTATGTTTATTGGAACCTTGATTATCTGTATGTCCATGAATCGTTATATACAATGCTTCATCCCCTCCTATTTCTTTGAACAAGCGCTTCAAACTTATTTTGGCCGTTTCCTTTAAACTATACTCGTCAAAATCAAAAAGTACTTTTTCAAAAATATTGGTTTTATCCAATTCTATAGTAGCCGTAACTTTGTTGGGATTCTCTGGCACCACTGAAACCAAATCCACATAGTAATATGCTCCTTTCTTGACTTTTTTACCCGTTTTAAATCGCCTTGTTGCGGCATTACTTTTAAAATTACCAAGAATTAGAAAATTTTCTTTTCCCTTTGCCACGATCTCTATTGAAACCAATACCCAAGTATCCTTATTGTCATAAAACTTAACATTCTCAATGTCGATCATATGGTAGGCATTGTCCCTTATTTTATATCGCTGGCGTCCAGAAAGTGGTTTTTTTGTAGGCAAATACACCTGTTTTTCTGAAAAAAGAACACCAAAATCTCGAATGGCCATATCCGACTCGTCCGCCCAACTTACATAAAAAGAAACCGTATACTTTTCGCCCTTTATTAATGTGGTTTTAAGTTGAGCCTGTATATACTCCCTATAGTCATCTGGTGCGTGCATATAAAACCCAACATAACCTTGACCAAAATCTGCTACTTGACTGCCGTTAAAATTTTTAGGAGCACCCATAATAGTACTACACGTATTAAAATAGTCTGTAGTACCAGCTGTTGGAGCTGACCAATCCTTAACATCATCTTCAAAATTCCCCATAGTTTTGGGGCATATTATGTACTCCTCAAAACTGGGGTTTTTCACCAAATTTTGCGCCATCGCCGGAACATATTGAAAAAGGTTCAATACAAGCAAAAAAAATCCTTTCCGAATAGTTGAAAGCATATTGGTATATTTTTCTTCTTACTCTAAGGTATTAATTTTAAAATTGTTCTTCACTGATAGGATTTTAGCAACAACTTGATTAAGTTTGGTTACAAATAAAATTCTATTCCCATGAAGTCCAAAATCTCATCCTTTTTCACTTTTGCAATTTTACTTTTTGCCCTTACGGCAACAATTACCGTACAGGCCCAACGCAATGAATTTTATCAGCTAAAAACTTACATTTTTGATACGGACGAACAAATGGCGACTACAGATGCCTATCTTGAAAATGCATATTTACCGGCCTTAAAAAGATTGGGAATAGAACATGTAGGTGTTTTTAAGTATAGAAAAATAGAAGGAGAGGAAACTCCCAAGAAAACAATATTGTTAATTCCATCCCCTTCTCTGGATGTTTTTAGTTCTTTAGATTATGAATTAAGCAGGGACAAAGAACATTTGGCAGCGGGTGTAGACTATTTAAAAGCTTCTTATGACAACCCTCCCTATGCGCGCATAGAATCTGTTTTAATGGAGGCTTTTGATGATATGCCCAACATGAAGCCTTCCCCTCTTACAGGTCCAAGGGAGGACAGGGTATACGAATTAAGAAGTTATGAATCTGCTACCGAAGCCATTTACAGAAATAAGGTTCATATGTTCAATGAGGGCGGAGAAGTAAAGTTATTTGATGATTTAGATTTCAATGCCGTTTTTTATGCCGATGTAATTTCTGGTCCAAAAATGCCCAATCTCATTTATATGACCACCCATGAAAACATGGAAATAAGGGATGCCAATTGGAAAGCTTTTGGAAATGCTCCTGCATGGAAAGAAATGTCGTCCATGTCTAAATACCAAAACAATGTATCCCATGCGGACATTTGGTTGCTATATCCTACTGAGTATTCGGATTATTAAAAATCGAATTTGTAGGTAGCTCCTCCCAGTATTTGAAATCCCTGAACGGGATAATTTGCCCAGCGATTGTAATTATTATTGGCAATATTGGCGGCCTTTGCAAAAATAGATAGTTGCTCGTTAAATCTATACCCAATATGTGCATTGGCATCAAAATAACTATCTAAAGCAACAATAGCTGCAGGAAAATTTTCGGGTGCTGTATTCTGTACAAAAACAGTTGTAAAATCTTCTCTTTCTCCAACATAAAATAAGTTAAGCCCCATGAACCACTCCTCGCCTATTTGGTAATCCATAAAAAGAGTACCTTTTATGTTTGGTAGATTCCATGCTGGATTATCAGTTTCCGTATCATACTCATACACCTCCGCATTGACTCCCAAAGAGAAATTTCGATTTACATCAACATTCAATTCACCAAATATGCCCAGTGTTCGCACGTCATCATAAAACAATTCAAAAGAGTTACCATAATAGTATCCCTTTTCATCAGTTCTAAAAAGATTTGTTGGGTTTAATTTAAACAGGGGTTTTCTATTTTCGGCCATATAAGAACCCTTTATATTATAGCTAACATTAGAAAACAATTGTCCCTTTAATCCAATATAAGCATCATACTGCTGGTCCGTGGGCACTATAGATAAAGTAGGGGATACATAAGGATTCTCCTCTACAAAACTATAATACGAATTTTGTTTTAGTTCTCCCTCTATACCTCCATAAGCAATAACATCATCCTCCACCAAACGGTAAGAAGCTGTTACAGTGGGGTAAATGAAAAAATTACCGTCACTATTTTCCATATCCATTCCATAAACAAAATTGGCTCCTAAATTTAAAGTCAAATCATCTCTAAGAATTAAAATACTGGGATTTACACCCGCTTGAAAATAACTATAATCAATCCCAGGTATATTGGCTTCATTGGCAAGGTTGGCATTTTCAAAAGTACCGCCCACATAATCCAATTTGGCCTTAATGGTCACCAATTCCTCGGTAAGTGGCAACTCAATAGTGGGTGACAATACCGCTCTATTCTCTCCAGATTCAACTCCGTCCCAAAACCGTCTTAAAAGTAGCTCACCCCTTTTAAAAAAAGAGTCTTCCATATTGACATGGGCTCCAGCCTGTGCTTTATAATAATTCTGACGTTCATCTATTCCATCAATAGTAGCATCATCAAAAGCTCCATCAGGAATTCCATACCAATTGTACAATTGGTGTTGCAGTCCAAGATTTACACCCCAATCATAATCACTATCTTTTTTAGCATAAGAACTTTCCAGTTTTGTATTATAAAATATATTGTCCAATGCAGTTCCGTCTATTTCTCCTCTAGACGAATGATGGTTAAACCCTACGTCTAATAAATCCTCTCCCCTATTAAAACTTCTACTGGTATAAAAATCTACTAGGGCATTGTTATAATTTCCCAAACCTACTGATGCATAAGAATTGAACAACACAGGTGGTGGAGTTTTTTCCACCGTCGCAGCCTTTCCTTTGGCCGGAGTAAAAGTGGACGCAACTGGCACGGAAAAAATATTGTACTCAATTTCCTTTTTTCGCAACACAATGGAATCATTCAAACTTGGGGTGGATTTCAACTTAAAAGCATCTGAAATAGTGGGTGTATATGCCTTTGTCACTGTAACCGTTTCTGTACCAATAGTCTCTTCCTCCTGTGCTTGCGCCCATACTGAAAACCCCATAAAAAATATCAAAACTATCCTTATTTTCTTCTGCATCATGTATTTGATTGATTTAGTTCCCGTCTGGGTTGACCGATGAATTACTTTCTGATTCCTTTGTTTTAATACTAGCCAATTCTTCTTTCGCCTCTACCACTATTTCTTCATATTGGGCAAAATTGGAAATAACACTTTCCAGTATGTAAGTTGCTTGGAAGGCATCGCCCAAAGCATAGAAATTTTTGGCCATGATAATCAGTCCTTTTCCTCCCCATTCCTTATAAGCGGCAAAATCCTTCGCCAATTTTTGAACGGAAATATTAGAGGTCGCATGATTTTCTGACTTATTTTTAAAATATGCATCGTAGTACCACGCCTCAGCGGCCAACTCTCCATTTGCTATTTTTTGCACTTCTCTATAGGCGCTTTCCGCCCTATTTTCATCATTGGTCTGTATAGCTGAGCGTGCGATCATGGTATGTGCATCACTCTTTATACGATTATCAATTTTTGGGGAAGCCAGCACTTTTTCGGCATATGAGATTGTTCTGCGATAATCCTTTTGACCGTAATATCCCTTCATTAAATTAGATTGGGCAAAAGTGACATTTTGCTGAATTTGGGCCATACTTTCCAATCGCTCCAAAAATGGAATTGCCATGACATAATCTTTGTTTCCAATATAAATCTCGCACACTCTTGTCAAAGCCTGCTCCTGATATTCACTGGTTCCTCTATTTGCCACATCTTGGTAAAAGGGCAACGCTTTATCACGTTGTTCTTTCCCAAAATAAAGTTGAGCCAAATTAAAGTTGGCGTTGAGCGCATGCAATCCATTAGGGAACTGCTTTACATAACTTTCATACCCCTTAATCGCGGCATCCTGGTTGCCCTCTATATATTGTTTATTGGCTGACTCAAAAGTAGCATTATCCAATTCGGTATCAGTCACTTCAACAAAATCCAATCCCCTGACCCAATCGGCATATTCGTTTACACGGCCCAAATCAACATAAATTAATTTTGCGGTGGCCACGGCCTGGACCGCTTCCTGTGTCTTGGGATAACTACGAACCACTGTTTTGAATTTACCCAGAGCTTCCTCATTTCTATTGGCATTGTAATGCACCAGCCCTTGCCTCATTAATGCTTGTGGTGCCAAAGAACTGCCTCTATACTCATCTATCAGTCTATCGTAGGCATTCATTCCATCACTTTCCCTATTTGCTTTTATATATGAATTTCCCAACTCGAACAAAGCATCATCCTTTAAGCTTGATCTAGAAAACCTATCCACAAACTTATTAAGTTCTTCAATTTTTCTTTCATTCCTATCTACAAAACCATAGCTTATTGCTTTTTGGAATGCAGCATAATCCCTTTCGGCCCCGTTCATTTCCAAGGCTTTGTTGTAAGCTTCAATGGCGGGCCAGTATTTACTTGTTACAAAATGGCTATCTCCCAAACGGAGATAACTGTCATTTAACCTTTCATCATCATCCCCGGAACTGGCAAAGCTCGTAAAGTAGGTTATAGCACTTCCATAGTCCTTCATTTTAAAATAACTGTAACCCAAATTATAGTCCAGCTCTTTAAATTCCTCAGTAGTAGAGGCCATTGGATTTTTTTGAAATTGCACAAAATCTACCAGTGCTTCATCAAATCTATTCAACCTATATGCTGATTCTGCCTTCCAGTAACTTGCTCTTGCCTCAAACAATCTGTCCTCGGCACTTTTTAAGGATTTTGAAAAGGCATCGATAGCCCCAGAATAATCGGTATCCAAGAAAAGCTCCACTCCACGATAAAAAGCTACTTTTTGATAGGTCGCTTTGCTTGCGTAATTTTTGTTCTCTTCCAGTAAAGTCATGGCACCTTCAAAATTTTTGGAAGTTATATAGGAATCTACCAACAATTCCTGCATCTCATTCTGATGCTCATCATTGGGATATTTCTTTAAATAATTGGAAAGAACATTGGGTACAGGTTCGTATGCATTCCCAATCTCGTAACTTAATCTGGCATAGTTTAAATAGGAATCTTTTTCTATTTCTGGACTAAAATCCATTTGGGAAGCATTCCTAAAAGCATTTAAAGCCTCTTGTTTTTTATCCAACTTTAAATAACATTCCGCCAAATGATAGTATGCATTTTGGGAAACACTATTTGTTCCTCCAATAATTTTATTAAATTGTTGAATGGCATTCGCATAGTCTCCCTGCTTATAATAGCTGTACCCAAGAAAATAATAATCGGTGTTGTTCCATTTACCCCTTCTGCCTTTATACTCCTCCAAATAGGGAATGGCATTGGCATATTGTTCTAGATTAAAATAACTTTCCCCAATAATTTTATTAAGTTCGGAAACCTCTCGCCTATCTGATTTTGGCAATTGTTTTTTGGCCAATACAATAGCTTCTTCAAAATTCCCCAGCTTAAAATTCATATCAGCCTGAAAATAGGAAAGCTTTTCCTCCAATACATCTTGATCTGTTATTTCATCAAAACGCTCGTTGGCACCTTCATAATCGTCCTGTTGATAGGCTATATACCCTAGGTAATACTTTGCTTGGGAACCATAGGTAGGTGAATTTTCTACTTTGCTCAAATATCGTTCTGCCTCTTTTGGTTTTTTGGAAGAAAATAAAGCATATCCATTATTGAAATTAAAACGTTCCTTATCTTTTCTGGACATGGCACTTTGATCTACCTTTTTGTACCACTTTAAGGCATAAGGATATTTTCCAGTCTCAAAATAGTAGTCTGCCACATCTATAAAAGCAGAATTTCTCTTTGTGGAGGTTGGGTAACGCTCCACAAAATCTTCCATCAACCTATCTGCACCCAACTGATTCAATCGTATGGCCGCATTGGCCATATAGTAGGCACTATTGGCCTCAGTTTCCATATCTTTTGTAGTGGACTTTACTTTGGCAAAAATAGTCTGGGCCGCCTGATATTGTTCATTATTATAGAGTGCAAGAGCATCTTGGTATTCTTTTTCAGAATGTGTATATATTTTGGTTTCTTGGGAAATGCTCCATAGAAACATTCCCAAAAAAATGGGAAGTAGAGCGGTGATTTTTTTATGCATAGCGTTCTCTAACTATTGTGAATTACCGATATTATTACCCATAACGTCAAATATTGTACCTAAGTATGTTTTTGGTTAAAAGAAAAAGATTTTTGATTTGCAATAACCTCTATTCTTTGGGAACTTCTTACTTTTATGACAACAATCCCTATTATGTCCGAAACTATTTTAAAATTAGCTAATGTAGCTGTCTTCCAAAAAGAAAATCTTGTTTTGAACGATATTTCTTTGGAAGTCCATAAAGGAGAGTTTGTTTATTTAATTGGAAAAACCGGTAGCGGAAAAAGTAGTTTCATGAAAATGCTTTATGGCGACCTTCCCTTAAAACAAGGGACAGGTTCCATAGTAGACTTTGACCTAAAAACACTTAAAGAAAATGACATTCCCTATCTAAGAAGAAAGTTGGGCATTGTTTTTCAGGATTTTAAACTCTTGCCAGATAGAAATATAAACAACAATCTAATTTTTGTACTTAAAGCCACTGGTTGGAAAGACCCTGTAAAAATGAACTTAAAGGTGGAAGAAGTCTTGGACAAGGTTGGCATGAAAACAAAAGGCTTTAAATTTCCACATGAAATTTCTGGTGGTGAACAGCAACGTGTGGCAATAGCTAGAGCACTGTTGAACGACCCAGAATTGATTCTTGCTGATGAGCCCACTGGAAATCTTGACCCACAGACCAGTGTAGAAGTCATGAAGGTACTGCAGGATATTAATAAAACAGGTCGTACCATCCTTATGGCAACCCATGACTACGCACTTATTCTAAAATATCCATCCAAAACATTGAAATGCGATGGAAGCAAAGTCTTTGAAGTCATACAGAAAGCTGTATGATATTTAAAAAACAGGTATATCAACCAGACAAGAAAACAAATCCGTTAATAGGGTTTTTACTTTTTCTGATCTCCATTGTCCTTTTAGTTCTTACAGGCCCATTTGGGTTTATTTATGGGCTTTTTCATTCTTTGTTTGCAAAAGGATTTACCGGTCTTGGCGAGTTTTTTTTGAAAATTGCCATTTCTATAGACCAACTTGGAAACGTATTAATGCAACATCTTTTAAACCTCCTTTGGATAAAGAAAGATGGTTATAAGTTTGGAAATAGAGATGAAACCATATCCAGTGCTTTGGGAAGAAATAACAAAATGAACACATTGACCAGTTTTGGGCAATTCATTGATAAAATTTTGGACATCATAGACAATAACCATTCTCTAGACTCAATTGATTATTATATAGAGCCATCCAAACAGATTATTGACAAATTGGCGTGGATACATCTAGCAGACGGCAAGATATTGAGTACAAGAAGTAAGGGTAAGACAAAGTATTACATTCCAGGTGGAAAAAGAGAACTAGGTGAACCTGATGCCAAGGCCCTAATTAGAGAAATAAAAGAGGAATTAAGTGTTGAATTAGATGTTTCTTCATTACAATTTATGGGAGTTTTTGAAGCTCAAGCAGATAGTCATAAGCCAGGTGTGTTAGTTAAGATGACCTGTTACTATGGAAACTATCATGGAACTTTATTGCCCGATTCGGAAATTGAGGAAATGGTTTGGCTTAATTATAAGGATATAGAAATGGTTTCCGAAGTAGACAAACTCATATTTGATTACCTCTACCAAAAAGGACAACTTCTATGAAAGTTACTCCTTACCCCAAAAACTTTTTGTTATTTTTACCCCGCTTAAATACAAATTAAACAAATGGAAGTCCTAGGTATTGATATTGGTGGTTCTGGAATTAAAGGAGCACTGGTAAACGCTTTAACAGGAGAAATGATTTCGGAAAGGTACCGTATCCCCACACCACCTTCTAGAAAGCCAAAAGAAATGGCCAAGGTTGTCAATAAAATCGTAAAGCATTTTAACTATAACGGCCCAGTTGGTGTTGGGTTTCCCACACTTGTTAAACATGGGGTTTGTAAATCCTCAGGTAATCTGCACAAAAAATGGTTAGGGGTCAATGTCAAAGAGCTATTTAGTGAATATACTGGACTCCCTGTAACAGTAATAAATGATGCTGATGCAGCTGGTTATGCCACAATGAACTATGGCGTTGGCAAAGGAAAGATGGGCCTAGTGGTCATGATTACTATAGGGACAGGTTTAGGAAGTGGAGCCTTTATGGACGGGGAACTTCTACCTAATTTTGAACTTGGACAAATACCTTATAAAAAGTACAGTAAAATTGAATTGTGGGCGGCTGGTTCTGCCATGGAGCGAGAAAATCTTTCCTATAAAAAATGGGGCAAACGCTTCAATAAATTCCTTGAATATGTGGAGTTATTAATTGCTCCCGACCTTATTATAATCGGTGGGGGTGCTTCAAAAGATTTTAAGGAATTCGAGGAATGTATCACTATAGAAACACCTGTAATACCAGCAGAACTTAGAAATCATGCTGGAATCATTGGTGCTGCGGCCGGGGCACTGCACCAAATGCCAAAGGATTAAAACTATTGACTTTAGTAATAAAAACAAACCCCTAAGTTTTCACTTGGGGGTTTGTTTTATCTAAATTCCCATTTCACAAGAAATGACTTCAATTATTATGCAATCTTATTACGTTTACGGTCAACTTCCGTTAAGTAAATTTTTCTTAAACGCAAATGCTTGGGAGTTACCTCAACATATTCATCCTTTTGAATATATTCCAACGCTTCTTCCAAAGAAAACTTTATAGCAGGTACAATTTTTGCCTTATCATCCGCTCCCGAAGAACGTACATTAGAAAGCTTCTTTGTTTTAGTGATATTTATGGTCATATCGTCTCCACGAGAATTTTCACCAATAACCTGACCTTCATAAATATCTTCTCCTGGATCTACAAAAAACTTACCTCTATCCTGTAACTTATCAATTGAATAAGGAATAGCTTTTCCTTTTTCCATGGATACCAAAGAACCATTCTGTCTTTGTGGAATATCTCCCTTCATAGGTTGGTATTCCAAAAATCTATGTGCCATAATGGCTTCACCAGCAGTAGCGGTCAACAATTGATTTCTTAGGCCAATGATACCTCTAGATGGTATAATGAACTCACACAACATACGTTCCCCTTTAGCCTCCATACTGGTCATTTCCCCTTTACGGATAGAAACCATTTCTACAGCTCTACCAGATACTTCTTCTGGCAAATCAATAGTCAAATGTTCAACAGGCTCACATTTTACACCATCTATTTCCTTTATAATAACCTGTGGTTGACCAATTTGTAGTTCATATCCCTCTCTACGCATGGTTTCAATCAAAACAGAAAGGTGCAACACCCCTCTTCCAAAAACCATAAATTTATCTGCGCTATCTGTCTCCTCTACTCTAAGAGCAAGGTTCTTTTCCAATTCTTTTTCCAGTCTTTCCTTAATATGGCGAGAAGTAACAAATTTACCATCCTGACCAAAAAATGGACTATCATTAATAGTGAAAAGCATACTCATAGTAGGCTCATCTATTGCTATGGTTTTTAATCCCTCAGGATTTTCTATATCGGCAATGGTATCTCCAATTTCAAAACCTTCCAAACCAACTAAGGCACAAATATCTCCTGTAGCAACTTCCTGTACTTTCTTTCTGCCCAAGCCCTCAAAAACAAACAATTCTTTCACTTTTGATTTTACAATGCTACCATCCCTTTTTACCAAAGAAACTTGTTGTCCTTCTTTTAAAGAACCTCTTGTTAATCTTCCAATGGCAATACGACCTGTAAAAGATGAGAAATCCAAGGAAGTAATCAGCATTTGGGTATTTCCTTCTTTGGGTTCAAAAGTAGGGATATGCTCAATCACCATGTCCAATAGGGGCTCAATAGAATTTGTAGGAACCTTCCAATCTTCTCCCATCCAATTGTTTTTAGCAGAACCATAGACTGTTGGAAAATCCAATTGCCATTCCTCTGCTCCCAATTCAAACATTAAGTCGAATACTTTTTCGTGCACTTCTTCCGGCGTACAGTTTTCCTTATCCACTTTATTGATAACCACACAAGGCTTTAAACCAAGATCAATCGCTTTTTGCAATACAAAACGTGTTTGTGGCATAGGACCCTCAAAAGCATCTACCAATAAGAGAACACCATCGGCCATATTTAAGACTCTCTCCACTTCTCCACCAAAATCGGCGTGACCAGGAGTATCAATGATATTGATTTTAGTATCCTTATAGACAACAGAAACGTTCTTAGAAGTAATCGTAATTCCTCTTTCACGCTCCAAATCGTTGTTATCCAAAATAAGGTCTCCCGTATTTTCATTTTCACGGAACAAACTACATTGGTACATAATCTTATCTACCAAGGTTGTCTTCCCATGATCAACGTGTGCTATTATAGCAATGTTCTTTGTATTGGACATCCTCTTTTATTTTAAGCCTGCAAAGATACTTCTATTTTTCTCTTCTCAATACAAACTTATGTTATTTTTATCTTATTGATTTTTAGAGTGTTCGAAGCCCAATCAATTCAATTTTAATCAAGAATGGGTTTCCTAGATTTTCTTTTGGTCACCACCCAGCCAAAGGTAAAGTTCACTAAAGGACCAAAGCCGTCCGGAACACCATCTCCCTTGTACAGTCCTCCTCCAATTTCTGCGTTAAAATTAAATCCACTATTATATGTCCTTTGAACACCATAAACAAGTCCATAAAAACCTAGGTTAAAATCATCCGGACCACTGATACTGGTGGAAAACCTCATTTGGGAAAAGAATATAGCCTGGGCGGCTGCAACATAATTACCCGAGTTACCTGAAACATTCTTGTCCTTAAAGATTCGCTTTTGAAAATTATGATAATAACGATATCTATTGTTCATAGTCAAACCAAAAGCGTAGCCTTCTTGGTAGGTTGCCGTTGCCAATCCCAAACTAGATGAAACACTTTGATTTCTAAACAACCCCAATTCATAACTTAATCCTGGACTAAGCAAGTTAAACTTAAATTGATGTCTTTCAAGGTTAATCAAATCAAAAACATTTCCTTTTTCATGCATTTGGCAATGCACCATATGGGGCATAAAAAATAAGGAAATAAACAAGCTAAAGATTAATTTATGCTTCATGTAAATAGGTTAGACCTATATAAATCTAGACAGGATGCCACAGTTTAATACTATATTTGTGTAAATTTTATGATATGGACCTAACCAAACTACCCCAAATAAAACATACTAATAGCAACAATTTTTTTCTTCTCTGTGGTCCATGTGCCATAGAAGGGGAAGAAATGGCTTTAAGAATTGCAGAAAAAATTGTTTCAGTTACTGATAAATTAAAAATTCCCTACGTTTTTAAAGGAAGCTTTAAAAAAGCCAATCGCAGTAGGGTAGATTCTTTCACCGGTATTGGTGATGAAAAAGCATTGAAAATATTAAGAAAAGTATCCGAAACTTTTGAAGTTCCCACTGTAACGGATATCCATGAAATCTCCGATGCCGGCATGGCCGCTGAATATGTGGATATATTACAAATTCCTGCATTTTTGGTGAGACAGACAGATTTGGTAGTCGCAGCAGCCAAAACTGGCAAAACCATTAATCTTAAAAAAGGTCAGTTTATGAGCCCTGAAAGCATGAAGCATGCTGCAAAAAAAGTAACAGATTCTGGAAACGAACAGGTAATGATCACAGACCGTGGCACCATGTTCGGGTATCAAGATATGATAGTAGATTTTAGGGGAATCCCAACAATGAAACAATATGCCCCAGTCATATTAGATGTTACCCATTCCCTACAACAACCTAATCAAAGTACTGGAGTTACAGGGGGAAGACCAGACATGATTGAAACCATTGCTAGAGCCGGAATTGCAACTGGAGTGGATGGTATTTTTATGGAAACCCATTTTGACCCTTCCATTGCCAAAAGTGATGGGGCCAATATGTTACATTTAGACCATTTGGAAAAATTGTTGACCAATTTGGTGGCTATAAGGAAAACTGTGAATAGTTTATAAAACTTAAGACAAACAACCATTTTTATTAAACTATTAATAATGATTGCTTTGTTTACTTAAGATAATATAACTATATTAAACTTTTCATTTACAGGTATTTATTGTTCTAATTCATCAAGGAATGAAAGACATTTCTTCACTTTTCATTTTACTCCTTTTGACTGCCAGCTGTAGTAAATCTGCAGGGGACCTTACCAATACCAAAGGAAATACTCCCAATACTTCTGAACAATTAGACCAAGGCGAAGTAACAACAAACGGCGAAAACGACCCCAATACAGAAATTTCTGAGACCAGCTTAAATGATATTACTTCGGATTTTAAAACATTAATGTCAGATTATAACATTCCAGGTGCCCAAATAGCAATCACTAGAAATGAGAAGCTTGTTTATTTGGAATCATTTGGTATGGCAGATTTGGAGAATGAAATTAAAGTAGATGAAAAATCCCTGTTTAGAATTGCCAGCATCTCTAAACCTATAACCCTAATGGCAATTTCCAAGCTAGTATTAGAAAACAAGTTGAAATTAAATGAGTTTGTCTTTGGGAATGGTGCAATTTTAGGCAATGAATATGGTAAGCTACCTTATGAAGCATGGGAGGAGTCCATTAACATTTCCCATTTGTTGGAACACAAAAGTGGTTTCACCAACGACCCATACGATATTATGTTCGATGATGTTGCTCTAAGTCATACAGACTTAATAGGAAAGGTTTTAGATGAACGATCTTTGACTTTCCAGCCAGGAACGCAATATGAGTATTCAAACTTTGGTTATAGTCTTTTGGGGAGAATAATTGAAAAAGTTACCGGAATGACCTACGAAGAATATGTAAACAACGTAATATTGAAACCAATGGGCATTACAGACATGAAGATTGGAGGCAATACAAAAGAAGAGGCTTTAGAAGGAGAGGTTGTATATTATTCCAACTGGTTTTCTCCCTATGACATGAATGTTACCAGAATGGATTCTCATGGGGGATGGATAGCCTCAGCTAAATCTCTGGCGCTTCTTGCTGTACAATCGGATACCCGTACCGCTTATCCGGATTTATTTAGAAGAGGAGAAGGACTAGACTATCTTATATCTGGACACTGGAATCACAATGGAGCCTTGCCCGGCACAATAACGGTCCTTTATGTTGGTAGTCCAGTATCTTATACTGTATTAATGAACAAAGGTGATGCTAATTTCCAAGAAATGATTCAAATTATAAGAGGGTTTATGGATCGAAAAATTAGCGATAGGGAAAGTTGGCCAAGTATTGACCTTTTTAATTTTTTTCCCAAAAATTAAATGCTTGTTGCCATACGCAAAATCTTTGAAGATTGGGGTGCCATTTTCAGCTTCCAAGCTCTGATCAGTGCCCCAAGCAAGTCTAATCTTTCCATTGATTTCCACCTCTTTTAAATAATAGATTTCCCATTCTTTGCTAAAAGCAATAGGGACAATATGCTAAATTTGGGTAATTTGGAAAATTGTTAATCTATTATACTTTTACAAGTCAATCTTCGTTTTTCTTTCATTGACCAACTACAAATTATGAAGAATTCCTTCCTAATCTCTATTTTTTTCCTATTTATTCTTTTACCCACAAATGCTCAAAAAGGTCATGTTTTTGGTGAGCTTACAGCAGTAGAAAAAGAATTGACTGTTTATATAAAAGATCCTAGTGCACATGCAGTTGTGCTTTATGAATGGGGAGATAATTACTTTGATGTATTTCGAAATAGCATAAGGCTAATAAAAAAATACCATGTTAAAATAAAAATCTTAGATGAAAAAGGATTTGATGAGGGCACCATTTCAATTAAGTATTTAAATGATGAAAAAATAAAAAAAATAAAGACATTAATCCATAATGACAACGACCTTACTTCCGTATCAGAGTCTCAAATTTACACTACACAACTGAATAAGTTTACGAATGAATTAAAATTTACGTATCCAAGTCTCAAAGTGGGAAGTATTATAGAGTATGAGTATACTCTAGAATCCCCGTACATATATAGGCTTAACGGATGGGAATTTCAGTCACACATTCCTAAAATACATAGTGAATATAATGCGCGAATTCCTGGCATGTATGTGTACAACAGAGCCTTATATGGTTCCTTGAGCTTACATGAAAATTCCGCCAAAGTTAAAAAAGGCTGTTTCAAATCAACTTTTTTAAAGTGGGATTGTGAAGAACTAATATATGTGATGAAAAATATTCCCGCCTTCAATTCGGACAGTAATTTTATGCTATCAGCAAGTAATTACATGTCTCGAATAGAGTTTGAGCTTGCAGAAATAGTATACACCAACGGCCAAAAGCAAGATGTTTCTTCCACATGGGAAGAAATAGATTCTGATTACAAAAATGCGGAAAGTATTGGGGAGCAATTAACTAAGAAAAATTTTTTCGCAAGAAAAGTTCCCGACAAACTATTTGATCCTGTAAATCAATTGGATAAAGCAAAAATGATTTATTCGTTTGTTCAAGAACATTTTAACTGGAACAACACGTTTGGAAGTTATAACTATAGCAATGTTAAAGAGGCTTTTAGGATAAAAAAAGGAAGTGTTTCTGAAATAAATATGTCTCTCATAAATCTTTTAAATGCGGCAGGAATAAAGGCTGATTTAATGTTAATTTCCACGAGGGAAAATGGCTTACCAAAGAAAATCCATCCAGTAGTTTATGATTTCAACTATTTTGTGGCTAAGTTAAAAATTGGTGAAAAGGACTACCTATTAGATGCATCGGATAAGAATCTTTCTTTTGGCATGCTCCCATTCAGGTGTCTTAACCATTATGGACGAGTCATGGATTTTGAAAATAAAAGTTATTGGTATGACATAACACCTTTTGTTGAAAGCAAAAAAATGATAAGGGGCAAGTTGACCTTTGACCCTGTGAATAAGAAGGCTTTGGGTATATTTGATGAATTGAACTATGGGTACGATGCTGTTTTCAAAAGACAAAAGATATCCAATAATTCTGAAACTGAATATTTTGAGGACTTAGAAAATAGTGTTGTTGGAAATTTTGATATTATATCTTACAAAATTGTAGAAGAGAGAAGTGACGATAAGAAAATTACAGAACGAATTGAATATGAAATTGAAAATGTACTAGAGAGTGATAATGTTTACTTTAATCCATTTATTACAAAGTTTTTTGATAAAAACCCTTTCCTATTAGAAGAAAGGAATTACCCAATTGACTTTGGTTATAAAAGAAATTATACATTTAGCATAAGCATTGAGGTGCCTAATGGATATTCAGTTGATCAGCTTCCAGAAAAAATCAAAAAAGTATTATCTGACAATATGGGTCTGTTACAATTTGAAACCTCATTGACCGGTAACAATATCACAGTATATTTTAATCTGTCCTTGAACAAAACCCACTATCTTCCTGAAAACTATAATGAGCTAAAAGAGTTGTTCGCCAATGTGGTAACCGTTCAAAACAACACGGTAATCGTATTAAAAAAGAAGTAAACATGTTCTTCATTTCCAAAATCCCTTATCTTTTACAGAATATGCTTCTTTAAGGACATCCATAAGAATATCATCATTTATTTCTTCCAGGGTTTTATAGCGCAATGATTTTACTACTTTTCTTCCTTCCGTACACATGAGTTCAATATGCCTGGTTAAGTAAGCAGAACTCCAAAAACCCAAATCAACATAATCCTTGGCTTGGTTCATATAACAAATAGGGGTCTTCCCAATATAAAAATAAGGCACCCTATACTTAAATTTCATTTCAACTTCCGGAATTGTATGTTCAATAACCCCCTTTAAATGCATCAGTATGCTTCTAAAAGGCTCAGGTTGATTAAATATATATTCTTCTGCCGGATTCATATCTATTACTTTCAATATTAAAAATAAACATTTCTTAACTTCAAGAAATAATTGGGTAACTTTTGAAACCAATTAATCCAATACATTTGAAGAAATAATCATACCATGAAAAGAATACTACTTTCCTTAACCACTTGTTTTTGTTTAGCAACCCTTTTCTCCCAATCCCATTCGCATGTTGCAGAACCTATTACCTACCCAAATATTGAAGGCTACGTTACCTTAAAAACGGATTTACACCAACATACTGTTTTTTCGGATGGCAATGTGTGGCCCACCATTCGGGTAATGGAAGCTTTGCATGAAAATATGGATGCCATTTCCTTAACGGAGCATATAGAATATCAGCCTCACAAAGATGATATTCCCCATCCGGACCGTAACAGAAGTTACCATTTGGCTTTGGAAGAGGCAAAAGAACATGATTTGTTAATTATACATGGTTCTGAGATTACCCGTTCTGCTCCCGTTGGTCATAACAATGCCATATTTATCTCCAACGCCAATAGTCTTCTCGTAGATAATGCTGAAGATTCCTTTGCAGAGGCAAAAAAACAAGGTGCTTTTGTTTTTTGGAACCACCCCGCATGGTACGCACAAAGTTCAACCGGAAATCCTATTCTGAGTGATTTTCAAAAAGAGCGTATTAAAAATGGAGAGCTACATGGAATAGAAGTGATTAATACTGGTGATTATTCTGAAGAATCCCTAAAAATTGCCCTTGAAAACAATCTTACCATTATGGGCACGAGTGATATCCATGGATTAATAGATTGGGATTATATTGACAAAGGAAATCATAGGCCCGTAACCTTAGTTTTTGCCAAGGAAAAAAGTATAGAAAGTTTAAGAGAAGCTTTGTTTGCTGGCAGAACGGTTGCAATTTACAACTCGCTTTTGGTAGGGAAACCGGATTTCTTGAAGCCTTTGATACAGGCTAGTGTACAAATTAAAAAAGCAACTTATATAAATAAGACCGAAGTAATTGAACTAGAATTGGAAAATATTTCCAGTAGTGACTTACTTTTTGAGAATGAAATGCCCTTTACCTTCTATAACAGTTCACCCGTATTTGAAATCCCTGCCGGAAAAAGTTATACACTTTTGGTAAAAACATTGAAAAAGATTGATGCTTTACCTTTAAAATTAAAAGCATTGGGAGCCTATACAGCACCCAAACAACATCCAGTGATTGAATGGCAAATCCCTGTGAACTAAAAATCAACAACAAACACCATTGAACTCCGACTCAAAATCCTTTTCTATTTTTTTTCGGTATTTAAGTGGTGTTTTGCTGGAAATCTTAATCTGTTTGCCTTTGAAATGAATATCAAAATAAAACTTTGAAAAGTCACCTTCACAATCACTTTCCAAACGATTAAGAAGGAACTTGGTTATTTTAGGCCTTAATTCGTATTCCATATCAATACAAACCTTTTTTTCCTTCTTATTATTCCCGGGAGATAGAATATATTTAAATTTCACAGTCCTTATTTAAGAAACAGAGTATCAAAATAAGGAATTATTAGCAGAATCCAATTCTTGCTCAATATAAATCGATTAAGGCAAGTTAATCGAGACCATCTACATAATCTTGTAAGTAACTGTATTTGGCCGTAAGTTTTCCATTTTGAGTCATTCTTGCCCTCTCTAACACTCCATCCTTGTCACCATTGAAAAATGCGGGAATCACATACTGGGAAAAGGCCTCGCCAAAACCAACACTTGCATCATTTGGAAGTTCACAAGGTAAATTATCCACTGCCATAACCGCTATGGCATTTGGATTTTTGTAATCTGTCTCAGATTCGGTTGCTGGGTCATAACCATAAATAGGATCTGCAATTGTGGAAGCCCTAAGGGTTGTGGCCACTGGACCGTCTATGTCGCAACTTACATCCGCCACCACTTTTATTTTAAAATCAGGGTGTTTTACATCTTCACGGGTATATAAATAAGGTGCTCCATCTCCATAAAAATGTCCTGCGATATAAAAATCGGTGACTTTGGCGAACCTAAAAAAGTTGGACTTGTACTCCTCGGGATGATCAAAAAAGTCTTGCATATTTCCTTTTACCCCATCCTTTCTAAGATTATATTCTGATACATCTTCTTGGCAATATACAGGCTCATCATAATCCTTTTCCAAATAATCATGCACAGCTACCTGTTTAATATTCATGGCATCCAACATTTCCTTGGCTCCATTGCCAACCCGGCCTTTACCCGTTAAAAATATTTTGATATTGGGAAGCTGTATTTTTTTAAGCTCTGTAATCAATGCTTGTTGGTCTGCCAAGGTTTCTGCTTTTGGCAATTTATATAAGTTAAATTTTAATCCATAGGTCCTAAACCCATTGTAAGCACCCACAATACCAGCATACCGGCCAAAGGCAACCAACCGTTGTCCATTTGGTGCAGTAATAACCTCATGGTCATAGAGTTCAATGTTCTTTTCTAATATAGCCTTGAGCAATTCCCTATTGTAGGGTTGTTTTTTAATGGTATGTGAAAAGAAAAAATACTTTTTATTGGGAATTAAAAACTCTATAGGAACTTCTTTGACTCCTACAAGTACATCGCATTGTTCCATATCTGGACTTAATTGCAACCCAGCTGCTTTATATTCTTCATCCTTAAAAACCCGAATTCGGGAAGGTTCTACCACAATTTCAGCCATTGGAAAGTCTAACCTGACTTTTTGGCAAGCCACTGGGGACAGCACCACACGCCTATCTGGTGGGGTTTTGCGTTCTCTAATGATACCGAATTTCATAAATTTATTTTGGTATAACTTTTGCCTAAATTAAGACGAATTACAGCAGTGAACAAACTTTATTCGCCATTGACGGATAAATGTTAACTTTGCTGCCCGCGTTAGGGATAGAGGCAAGTACCTTGTACTGCCGAAAGCCCGACCCTAAACTTGTTTTAGGGTAACGCCATAAAAATTTGTTCATTGAAAAAAATAATAGGTTAGAAGAGTTCCCGGGATAAACTCGGAATTAATTCCTTTACGAAAAACAAGTTTTTCTAACCCATTAAGGGGCCGACTGGTTTTGACAGCGAGACCAATTGGAATGTAAGCATGCCGAGCGCTGATATACAGCTCGTAAATCTCATATTTCACACTTTTAATTGGCGATAATAACTACGCTCTTGCCGCTTAATCTGAATTATAGTAAGATTAGCCTCGTCCCTACCAGGTAGGGAAGCGAGATGTCCCTGAATAGCCCTTGTTGACGGCGATTCATATTGGGGCACCATAAATGTCAACATAGAGATGTTAGTGCTTTGATAGCATCTTAAAACTAAAGAAGCTAAGTGTGTATTAGGTTGTTTCTAATCAGGTACACATCGAAAATTAAATAGAAACTAAGCACGTAGAAAGCATTGTAATTGCTTGTTTGGACGAGGGTTCGAATCCCTCCGGCTCCACCATACAAAATCATACCCTATTGAAAGTAAATAGGGTATGATTTATTTCATTAAAGATTTATAAAAAGTCATTCATCACGATACGGCGATATTAATTCCTTTTAGCGCTGTCCCTCTTCATCCCTCCTGTTCCACTGCTTAGGGAAGCAGTTTTTTACAAATGAGTAAGGTAGCTGTGAGTACCCATGCGGCATCTCCTGAATTAAAAGTATTTTCCTTTTTTGTTATTAATTTAAACTTGAGCTTTGGCGTTACCTTTACTTTGAGATGTAATTACCTGCTCCAATATTTCCCTTATTTCCTTATTTTTAAACTTTATGGCATCGTCCAAAGGTGTGTTTCCCCATCTATCTTTAGGTGCTAGATTAACCTTCATTCCAACAAGATGTCTAACTACATCTGTTTGTCCTTCACATGCTGCCAAGTGCAAGGGTGTACGCCCATCATAATCTGCTATGTTTGGACTAACGCCCTCTGCCTCTAACCGAAATATTTCATCCATATCTCCATGACTGGCTGCTCTAATTAATTCCATCACTTTTGATGCCTGCAGCTCACTTTCTTTTCTTCGGGGATTAATTTTATTTGAATGCCCTATAAGTGAATCGTATTGATGAAAACTAAAACGCTCCACTAGTCGTTCACAAAACTCTACCCCACGAACACTGTTTCCCAAATGGTCCAACCTTGGAGACCAAATACTGATTCCCATTACATTTGGAATCACTAGCATTAAAGCGCCTGAAACTCCACTTTTAGCTGGCAAACCTATCTTAAATGCAAACTCCCCCGAGAAATCATACATACCGCAACTCAACATCAATGAAAGACAATTTTGAACTGTTGATGGCTGAAAAATCATATTCCCTGTCAATGGATTGGTACCTGCATTGGCCAGTGTGGCGGCTGCAACAGAAAGGTTGGTGGTACAAGATTCTATTGAGCAACACTGAAAATAGAATTCCAAAGTTTCTGTTAGGTTGGTCTTTTCGGGAAAAGCATTTTTCTCACGCATAAAATATGCTAAAGCAAAATTTCTATCTGCTGTTTGCCGCTCAGATAAATACACTGAATTATTAAAATTCACCTGCTTCTCTCCGCAGAGTGCTTGCCATGTTTTACTAACTTTATCAAAACGATCAGCAATATTATTTTCCCTATCTATTAAAGAAGTACTCATTATAGCTCCGGCATTGATCATAGGATTATGGGGCAGACCGCGAGAATTTAATGTTAGTTCATTAAAGGAATGTCCGCTAGGCTCACGGCCTACATGACTATGTACTTTTTCTCCACCAAGTTCTTCCAGAGCAAGACAATAATTAACGGGCTTACATGAAGACTGCAGGCAAAAATTAACAGTGGCATCCCCCAAGGAGAATCGCTGTCCGTCCACAGTACAAATGGAAATAGCAAATTGATTTGGATTTACACGTGCTAGTTGGGGAATATAATCGGCAACATTACCTTTTCTATTTTTTAATGTTTCCAAAAACATTTTTTCAACCTCCTTACAGAAGGATTCAAAATCTGGAATAACCAAATTTTCTGTAAGCGATTTTTTAATCAATGCATTCTGCTTAAGAATTTCATTGAAATCAACTTGTGTTATGGCCTTAAATATTTTCTCTTCCTTTCCCCGTAAATTGAATGTATTGAGTACTTCCTGTATTCTAGGGTCATCCAACAAAATACCTGCTCGGGCCAATTGAACCAAAAATTTATCGGATTCTATGGTGTTTTTCTTGCCATGATCCAACATTTTAAAAAGCGAATCAGCTGCACTGTTATCAATTTGTGTAGTAGTTATCATAATGTTTATTTTTTTTGAAAAAAAGAGGGAAGAAAAGCCATGGCTAGATGGCCTTTCTTCAACTAACTCTCCTCCTATATACCTATAAGTTTATACCAGTGTTGTTCTCTATATTTTTGAAGTAATCCATATAGACAGCATTTGACACTTATCATCTAAATATCCTCTTCAAGAATGTTTATAGATGGCCAATTAATGGACTTCCTTAAAAATTTAATCTTGGAACAGACGCTGGACGGTATCTCCTTTTAATATTCCAGACATAACCTATTGTATTCTTTGGTTTCTCTATACGGGTGTTATGATGTATTGTTTTCAAATTTCTTACTGTTTTGCATATCCCTTTTCAAGAAATATTGTTTTGTTAAGTTTATTAAATAGAATAGTCAATTATCCTTATTAAACTCTATTGGATTATTTCACTACTACTTTCCATGCTCGCCCAATAATCATCATGTTCAGGGCGTGTATTTTTGGCTTTCGGTCCTGTAATGATTTTTCGTTGTTCGTATACTACAGCAATCCTTTCACATTTATCTTCCCAAAGTTTCAGATTTTTGGCCTTTGGGCCAGTAAGTGGTTTGTGGTTGTGATTTTTAACCATTACAATTGAAGATTCCCTAGGGTTCTCCCATGGTTTGCGATTTTTGGCCTCTGGACCAGTTAATTGGTTTTGCTGGGCACTCATGAACCAAATTGATAATAGGCAGAGTCCGATTGTTATGAAAATTCTGTTTTTCATGATATTTGTTATTTTTATTGTTTTACGGATGCAAAAGTATAGGGCAATGAAGGTGTATTGTTAGCACAAATCCGAAAAATTCGTGAACATTTCCGACTTGTTCATAGTACAAAACCGACCACTTATAACAATTCCGACAAATGCTATTTAAGGCCTATTCCTTTTTCTGAAGTAAAGACGAAGGGCTTAATCCAAACTCCTTTTTGAAAGATTTAGAGAAGTAGGACGGGTTGGAAAAACCTGTCTGATAAGCAATTTCAGCTATATTGTTCTGCTGTTGAAGAAGCAGTTCCTTTGCCCGGTGCAAGCGCACCGAAGAAATTAATTGAATTGGCGATTTATTAGTGGTAGCTTTAAGTTTTCGCTGCAGTTGACGCTCACTAATGCCAATTTCTTTGCAAAGCACCTCAACGCCAAAAAGTTCATCATCCAGATGCGCATCAATGCATTGCAATACATTCTCCAATATGGAATCGTATTTAGGAAGTTTGTGGGGAAATACTATATTGCTAGGTTGGTTATCGGATCTAGAGTCATCCGTAACCCCATATAGTAAAAGTGATTCACCTGTTGAGGGTTCAATTACAGATTTATTTTGTGTAAAATTTAAGCCTGCCCCAGATAAAAGATATTTTACAGTCTGTGTCACCAAAATTTGATTGGAACCCGCCTGCCCAAAGATAGACTCTATCAATAAACCCGTTTCTTTACTTATAAAATGAGACTCATCCACTGCACCTTCTTTGATATGAATACCTATTACTATTTGTGCATTTAAACTTTTGGCAGTATCAATTAAACCGAATGCACAATTAACCGCTTTACTTGGCCCCTCAAAATTGGCAATAAAGGTTTGCCCATCACCTTGAATCACCTTTCCACGGTATTGGCCAACATATTGAGCAAAAAACTCTTGTTGATCATCATTGGGTCTTTGACTTGAAATAATCCGTGCTGCTCCTATAGTGAAAAGCTGTTGCTCATAGTTTTTATCCGGATTCTTTTTTAAAACAAATAGCTTCATTTGATCAAGAACTTCCTTTGTCTTCCCGACCCAAAAAAGATGGTCACTTCCATCCAGTTCCACAAACTTTGCTCCTTCAATTCGGTCAGCAATAAATCTTCCTTCCTCAATTTTCACATCGATATCATTTGTTCGTTGCATAATAAGTGTCGGAACTTTTATGGAACCTAAAATGTTAATGATATCCACCTCAGTGTTCATTTTGGTAAGTACAAGGGCTGCACTAGGGCTAGCTCCTGAGCGAAAATAATTGGCGAGCCAATCCATGAACTCCTTATCGTTAGTTTTGGAAGGAGCTAAAGATTCCAGACCTATTTCTCCACTTCCCCAGCTGTTCTCGATCATATCGTAAACAGCTTGGCGTTCCCCGTCTTTTGGAGCCCATGGATAATTTTCTGCATACCTTCGTTTGGCGAAAATTCCAAATGTAATCAAGGAAATAGTGCGGTTGGGATAGGTTGCTGCAAACAGTGCAGAAACCGACCCTCCTTCTGAATGCCCAAAGAGAACTGCCTTTTCCGACTGTACTGCGTCCATGACCGCTCTTATATCATCCATTCTTTCCTCTAGAGTAGAAAGTTCTACAATACGATCGGATAGACCAGTGCCTCTTTTATCAAATAAAATAACCCTGGCTATTTTACCTAATTCCAATAAAAAATTCACCAATTCCGGACAAGCCCACATCAAATCAATATTGGACACCCATCCCGGAATATAAACCAAGTCAATTTTGCCAGAACCAAAAACTTGGTATGCAATATTGATACTCCCGCTTTTTGTATATTGGGTCGTGGGTTTCATAAATTTGTTCTAATTGATAAGTTACTTATCAAATTGACTCCAACTAGTTAATTAACCTATATGAAGAATCTTTTCATATCAAAATTATAATAAAGACATAAAATTTTAAGCAAATTTATAATAAGATTTTTATGGTTTTATCCAATAGATTCCTTCTTAATCATGTTTTAATTATTGAATCTGTAAAATAAATTAATTGGTCCTAAAGCTCCATATATCCCCAATACTTGTAGATTGTCCGTCCGAAACATGGATTTGCCAATAATATGTTTGATTAGGTTCCAAGCTTAGCTCAATACTTTTGGAGTTTCGTCCTGTTTCATACAATTCTGGAGGTGTATCTGCGCCCAAATATATGTCATAGCTCAGCAAGTCGCCATCCAAATCGGAGGTATCCCATTCAAGAATGACGTTCTCAGAATTAACAGTACTGTTTTGCTTTGGACTATACAAACTTGGATTAAAAGGTATATGATTAATAATTGGTATGCCTTCCACGTAAAAAGCTGAAGAATTACTAAAATCCCCTTTAACACCCTGCTCATCAATGGCGAGTACACGCCAATAATAATCTTGTCCATCTTCCATTACCAACATTATACTTGTTTCATCCAAGACCTGATTCTCCACAAATTCTGTAAAGGCTCTGTTAGTAGAAATTTGCATTTGATAGGTCAAGGGTCCTCCTTCTGGATCCACGGCCTCAGACCAATTAAATGTGATTTCTTGTTTTAGGCATAATTGGTCCTTTTCGGGAAAGACCAAACTAGGAACGGTAGGTGCAAAATTTTCATTTTCAGAACTTTCATTATTTTCTTCGTTAATTTCTTCTTCTGGTTCTGGCGTTAACGAATCAGTTCTATCACCTTTAGAGCAAGCCAGAACTAAAAAGCAAAGTACTAAATAGTATATCTTTTTCATTTTTTGACAATCTTAAGTAAGGTTTGTTGGCTATTACCAATCTCAACAATGTACATCCCAGGTGGATATGAAGATATATCATAGTGAAAGGAATTGTTAACAACAACTACCGTAGACTCGGACACTAACTGCCCCCCCAATGTAAAAATGTTAATACTTACCTGTTTTTCCTTTACAGGGTTGTCATTAAATACCACTGTAAAAGAATCTTTCACTGGGTTTGGGCTTATAAAGGGTTCATTAGAAAAGTAAACAATCTCAGTATGTGAAAAGGAACAATTGCTCGAAGATAGAACTTCTATTTTATCACCGTTCTCAGCCCTTAAATTGTATGTAGATTGGCTGGTTTCTGCAATTTGATGACCATTTAGCAGAATAGTATAAGGGGACAATCCTCCCTTAAACTCTAATTTAACTTCCTTTGAGGATTTCGTTCCTTTTTTTGACGATACTTCAAAAGGTTCAGGCTCCCCTATGATAAATTGATAACAATATTTTTTTTCACCATCTATTTCTTCTATACAAAGATTGTATGTTCCTATTGCTAAATCTTCTAAAATAGTTTCACCGGTAAATTCGTAGGTAAACGTATTTTCATCATTAGATAAAATGGCATAGTAAGTAACCTGTTCCAAACGCGAGGTTATTTGTAAACTTCCATTAGACATTCCCCTACAACTTGCGTCAGACTGCAACAAAGTAAAAGGGTCTGTAGGCACCACAACAACAAACACCTGGTTATCGGCACGAACACCTGATATCAAATCTGTCTTTATTAAACCTATTTCAAACTCACCAACTGTATCCCAATCCACAATAAGTTCATTCCCTCTAGTGTAATACGAAACATCGCCACTTACGGACCAAATATACCTAGCCTGTTCATCATTCGGAGTTGAGTATACAATTTCCTTACTATTTTCAATCACTTCAGATGGACCAATAATTTCTGGTGCCGTCATTTCTTTAAGAACTTGAACCGTTATTTGGGTTGGGGCACCAGTAGAACATGTTGCATATGGAGTTACCTCTAGAACGTAAGTTCCAGGGGCTTCCCATGTAATACGGGCAAAATTATCTTCTGAAACTAAGCTATTCGGTTCGGTAACGGTCCAAACATATTTGTTATCACTATGTTTCAACACTTCATATATCTCTTGATCACCCACTCTTACAATTTGGTCACCTTGAATATATCCTGCATTCAAAGGACTTGGATCTTCAATTAATTTGAGAACTTCCCCATCATCATTGGAGATATACAAATTGCCATTGTCAAAATCCATATCCGAAATACTATATTGACCTTGAAAAAAAACATCCCAAGTTAAGCCTCCATCATTGGATTGGTAAATTGTTCGCCCAATACCAATATACCATTCCAATTCACTCAAGGCAATTATGTTTCGAGTACTAGTAAAATTCCTATCTACCCTTACCCATGTATCACCTTCGTCAACAGTTCTATAAAAACCATCGTCAGTTGACATTAATCCTACATTGCCGATAAACTTAATCTTAGAAATATATGAAGCACTTGGGTCACTATCTATTTCAACCCAAGTTACCCCTCCATCCTCAGTTTTTCTCCAAGCCAAACCTAATGAAAAACCAATATTTTCATTAATAAATCTTGTAAATACATGTGGAAAATAAGAAGACCCATCAATTATCACCCAAGTATCTCCCCCATTTTCAGATTTTAATACTCTTCCATCTGCGCCCCTACCCATTATTAAACTATCACTAATTATATCATTTATATCAAAATTGATAGACTCGTCTTTTAAAATCTCTGTCCAATTTTCTCCGCTATCTATACTCTTGTAATAATTATTTAGATTATTGTATACAAAAAGAGTACTACCTATTTTTTCCCCGTTGTACTTTTCTTCTTCAGTTGGCATGGTAATTTCATTCCATGTTGTACCCTGATCATATGATTTTCTGGTCTGACTTGTTGAAAACAAATATCCCTCATCCCCATCAAAAATAATACTTCGTACTTCTCTTGTTCCTATAAGGGAACTAACTTCAGTCCATTCACCACCAAATGAATTATAATGTATTGAACGGCCGTTACCTGTATAACACCCTCCCCCAACAACTAAAATATCTTCTTGATTATTTGAAGAAAAACCTGATATATCAGAGCATAAACTTAATTCAGCTGTATTCCAAGTAATCCCACCATCAGAGGTCTCCCATAAAGCCCCCCCTACAATAAACCCTTGGTTTTCATCTAAAAAATGAATTTCATCTATCCAACTTCTATAATCCGAATTTATAAGGTTCCATGTTATCCCTCCATCTTCGGTTTTTATTATATCCCGCCCCGATGTTGATGCATATCCAGTGGTTGAATCTATAAATGAAAAACTTGTTATATCCTCATTGTTAAGACCATCTACTTCCAATTTATGGATTTCCCATGTAATTCCCCCATCCTGAGTGATATAATAGTTTTCATAATCGTCACTAACCATACCAAAGTTATCATCATAAAAATAGAGAGAAATCAAATCATAATAACCAAAATTCTTAGCCTGTGCCCAAGTCTTTCCCCCATCGTTACTTTCATACAAGTAATTACTTGATGAAAAATTGTTAACAGTAATTAATATTTTTTCAGTGCTCAGTGCTTTAATGAAAGAATCTCTATTTGGCCTTATTCCGTCAAGACTCAAGGGCTTCCAACTCATACCAGCATCATCGGTCCGCAGTATTGTCTCTTCACCAAGAATAAAACCTGTATTTTCATCAACAAAATCAACGCGATATAATGTTGAAGGGTATGGAGAATTACCTAAAAGATTTGACCTTTCCATGACCTGAATCTGTTCCCAATTCAATCCCTTGTCATAGGTTTTTAACACGGTTCCATTATTGCCAGCCGCAATGGCATCGGTCTCGTTGATAAAATCAACATCGTATATATCACTAGTCAAAGAAATAGCAATCATTTCACAAGCCTGAAGTTCCACATCGATTGACACCTCAGTTACCTCAAGCACGAAAAAACCGTCCACTTCGACTCCAACATTATCAATTGATTTAACATGAATTGAATAGCTATTCTGTTTGTTCTCACCAAATCTTTCACCAACTATTAATTGATTATTATCAATTGTAAAAATTACATTGTCTTCTCCACCAGGTCCCTCCACAAATTCATATCTATAATTTGTATCTGAAGAATTAGTGCTAAAAGCCCCTACCGCTGATCCCGGCAAAACTCCTTTGGATATCTTATTATTGTCCAGTTCAATTTTTGCATCGGGAACATCCCACATTAGTTCCTTATTTAAAGAAAATGCTGAACTAAGAGAATCCGCTGGAAACTCGGATGCGTATCCCTTTAGCTTTATTTTGAACTCTGGCTGGGAGGTGTCATTGGACCTCAAAACAAGATACCCATTATAATTACCAGGGAAAGATGGTAAAAAGCCTACCTCAAAAAGCCCCCTTTCCTTAGGTAAAATTCTCCTAGGAAATTGGGTCTGGTTTTCTTGATGACCCCACGCAACCTCTACATCCCCATTAATATAAAATCCTTCTCCACTCACAAAAACATCTGAAAACACCAAATTAGAATTTCCCAAATTTTGAATATTGATTTCCCTTACAATTAGGCTATCCACTTTACTGGAAAAACTTAAGGATTCATTATTTTTTATCTCCTGTGGTGTTATAACGTTTATTAAGGGATTTGCTTTAGTATGAAATAAGTCGAAATTATTCCCAATGTCCTCTCGCTCATTTTGTACCGCAGCGTAAATAAATTGACCATCTGTTTTAATAAAAAAAATGTCTGCCGTACTCCGTCTATATGATTTTAATGGCCATACAGGTTTGGACTCCTGGGTAAAAAAATCAAATTCTGTTAAATGACCACCGAAAGAAAGGAAAAACAATTTATCGCCCAAGACTATCATTGGTGCATCTTCCCAAATGCTTACATTCCCTAAAACCTCCATAGTGCCCTGTGTGGTTCCATTGGTTTTCCACAATGTACTGTTGGCAGCCGGACCCGCATTAAAATAAAGGTCACCGTTATATTCTACAAAGCCATAAAAGTGGGGTTGAAACCACAAAGAATCATCTCCTCCCTGACTCATTAGTTCAACTGTTCCATCTGGAGTCCCGTCCGTGGACCATAAAGTATCTTTGACATCCTTATAGGTTTGACCGGAAACAACTGAGAAAACCACTTTTCCCCCAACTTCACTTAGGCCGTAAAACTCTAAACCACCATAATTCTCGGTTGAAAACTCCTTCAACATTTCATAGTTATCCAATCCTGATAACCGATATAATCTAATGTAAGTGTTGTTAGAATTATGGGTAATAAAATACAACCCACTGTCAAAAGACTTTAAGGAACTGATGTTTTGAAGACCATCAATAGTAACACTACTGGTTCCCTCAGGGGCACCATCAGTTTCATATAACAACGACCCAGAGCTAAAATATAATTTCTCATCCCTTATTACAGGACTGTTAAAACTGGAGTAATCATCAACAATATTATCCGCCAGTACTGTACCTTCTTGGGTTCCGTCCGTCCTAAATATTCTCCGTTTTCCTCCAGTAGTATAATAATCTACCGCTGAAAAATAAAGTAATCCTTTGTATACTATAAAATCAGCGGGGCGAGAGTCTCCATAACCACTTGGGTTAATGTTCTTAAGTCGATAAGTACCTTCAGATGTTCCATCAGATTTCCATAGTTCTACACCTTCTTCGGTCGATTGTTTAGCTGAAAAATACAAAGATTGATTATATACAATCATCTCCCTCCCAACATCGTATTCATTTACGGAAAACGAACTTACCAGAGTTGTACCCTTTTGGGTACCATCGGTTTTCCATAAGCCCATACCTCTTTCAGAAGCAGCAAAAAAATAAGAATCATTCCCCATTTTTATGAATTCCTCACCTATGGTACCAAAATTTTCCATATACGTTTGGGAAGAAGCATATGAAAAGACAAGTAGTATACTTAAAACAATAAAATAGTTTCTTTTACCAAGTGTTAATATTTTCATAAATATAAACTTTAGTTTACATTAAAATAAACAATGTTAGAATTGAGCTTATGTTCGTACCCTTCTATTAATGTTTGAATAGCCATTGGTTTTTCGTTGTTACCTGTCCATGACTTTAAATGCCCATAGGTGTTGGTGGTAAAAATCAACTCTAATTCTGTACCCTCTTGATTTACGCTAAGACCATTAACATATTCATTGAACCCATAAATACTGCCGTCGGATTTAATAGCAAATTCCTTTCTTAAATTAACCCCTTTAAGTTTCAAAGTGTCACCCCTACTAAAATCTGTTTTGTTGATTTCTGTAATTCTAACTAAACGGTCATCATTAATAACTTCAAAATGATGTGGATAGGATGTACTACGTTCTCCTTCAGAAATTCTTAAACTGTAAGAACCTTCTGGTAAATCATAAGGAATTACAACTGTTAAACGATTACTTGACAAAGATTCTTCGTAACTGTGTTGGTGGGAATACGAAGACCTAAACACTTCAGCAGCAAAAACATCTCCATTCAAATTTAAGAGTTCAATTAAAATATTATCTTGATTTTGAATATTGTAAGCATTTAAATATTGTGTTGAACCTGCAAATACTTTGTAACCAGTATCAATATTTGATGTTGTAAAATTAAATCCAGGATTTTTAAAATATGAATATAGATGTGATATAGTTATTGGAGTAACGACCGAATACTCTTTGGTAGTACCTATTTCTGAAGTTACCATAAAGGTGGATTTTTCGGTTAAATCCATTTGGGTTACTTCAGAGGACTCAACAGTAGCCTTGGACGAGACTTCAATTTCAGGTGTAATACTCGCATAACTAAAGTTGCCCAACTGAATAGTAATAGTAGCACTGTCCTCATCAATCTTGGCATAGTATTTTTCATTCCCATTTTTTACAATAAATGACTTTACCATATGCTGACCACTTTTGACAAGTACCTTAAAAATGGTCTCAATTCCATTTGGGTCCTTAACTGTATAAAATAGGTCATCATGGAAATTAAATGTTTCACCACTTTCTGGACTTATACTATAACCATCTTTCATTAAAATTTCTGGAGTGAGTTTTTCATATGCAAAATTCCCCAATGTAAGTTGGATCTCCTTTTTTTCTTCATCAATAAAAGCTTCAAAACCTTCACCCTCATTTTGAATTTCAAAAGATATAATACCTGTTTCTTGCCCAACAATAAAATTTCCTATTTTGGAATTGGAACTGTTGTTTTTCTCATCTTTTGCAACTACCATCCAATATAATTGACCTATTGTATGAGAATTCATATAGTAAACAGTTTCTGTTATATCTTCTGCCACTTTTTCACTGGGCGGGCTTTCATTACCTACATATATATCATAGGTAACAACATCTCCATCTATATCAATACTATTCCATTCTAATTTTATTTGTTCCGAACTACCGTCAAATTGAGCGCTCTGTTTGGGACTTATTAAATCAGCAGGAAATGGCGCATAATTAGATACTCCCGTTCCGGCTGAATAAAAGCTCCAGTGCTCACTTTCTTTTTCAGAAACAGAAGAATTCGTTTTAGAAACAACATACCACTTATAAGGAGTGTTTTTGTCCAATTGAATCTCTATAAAGTGCTCCTCCGTCGTAGTCCTTGTTACTTGGTTAGATGAAAGGTTTTCTAGGACCAATTCGTACGAATCATTTTCAGCATTGGCCCATTTAAATTCAATCAATGTTTTATCTAAGCCTTGATCCACACCTAGCGTACATTCCGAATTCTTTAGGGGAAATTCCAGTTTTACAGCTACCGGGTCATTAACGGTTTCAGGAGTTGAAGAATCATTGTTTTTTGAACAACTGTTTACCAAAACTGCAATTATGAGAATGCACCAGCCCTTTTTCATTTTTTAATTAGTTTTTGAGAATGGCGTGTATTACCCCAAGATAATTCCAATAGATATATCCCTGCAGGAATATCTGTTAGATTCCTTAAAACAAGTTCATCCTTTGGATTATATTTTTTAGAATAAATCTTTTGACCAGTTTGGTTATATATTGATACATCTAAAGGTTCATCAACCATCAAATGGGACAAGTTAATCTGATTCTTAAATGGATTTGGAGCCACTTGTAAATGGGAACCCATAAAAACTTTGAAGGAGGCGACTCCCTTGCAAGAATCTTTTGTTGACACATAAGCTTCATTAATTCCCTCCCTTAAATCCAATTCCAAAGCAGTACTGTTTGTCTCAAAAACATTTCCGTTATAATTTACAGAATAAACATCTCCTCCAGATAGTTCAATTTTTAGGGTCCTGGCAGAATAATTTACCTTTCCACTTAATGAAACTTCTTCCCCCTCTTCAATACTTAAGTTATAACACAACATATCAGAATCGACTTCATGGGCAAATAGGCAAATTTCATATTGTCCCGCCTTCAAGTCTTCAAACTCGGTTTCCCCAACAAACACTATTTCTTCACCATCACTTAAAATAGCTTTATATTCCCTGGTTGAATCCCTTACATTTATTTTGACTTTGCCATTGGAAGACCCTCTACAGGCTTCACTTACAGTTTCTATCTCAAAAAGATTTGGGTCTAGAATTACAACTTCACAACCTTCTTCATTAACTTGACGACCTTGTGGGGTACTAGGACAATTATCATGAATATCAGGAACTCCATCACCATCAGTATCTATTTGAGTTTCTGAACACCCATTTTCGTCAACTTGATATCCAATTGCAGTATTTGGACAAATATCCAAATCATCCATGACCCCATCGTTATCTGAATCTCTTTCGACTATAGAACATCCTGAACTGTTTACCTCCACTCCCACTATAGTGTTCGGACATAAATCTAAAGCATTAGAAACCCCATCACCGTCATCATCCAATTCCGCTTGGGAAAAATCAAGGGATTTAAGATTAAATTTTGCAAGGAAATAATCTTGGTCATTATTGCCACTATTATTATACAAACTAACATTGGGTGCCAAGTGAAGCGTATCAGATGAAAAACTTCCAGAATAATATAAATCATCTCCCTTTGTAACTATGGGCCCAGACCAATCCTTTACAGAAGTATGATAAGGTTGGGGAACTCCCGTTAGATGCATAATATAGTTAAAATGAAAACTGTTCAAATCCACTGTGAGCATCACTGGCTCTTCACCCATGCCCAATGCGTTTAGAGTTTTATTTTCAAACTCCAAAGAATCTCTAAAAGTAGTTGCAATTAATAGATGAGATTTATAATCAACCATGAATCCACTTCGACCATTAATACTTAAACCATCAAAAGAATGATAGTTCAAAAAAGAACCACTTAGCGAGTTATATTCTATGAGACCTCCGGTATATCCATATTGCCGGTTTTTTATAAATCTAAAATCATTGGAAATAACAGTATTGGATGCATATACCCAAACATATAGTTTATCATTTGACCCAACAAATAGATTTGAAGGAACTAATATGGCAGGGCCATTTCCCTCTTCATAAGATCTGCTTATTGTTTTGGACCATACGGTTTTAAGTTCTGGAGTAAGTTTATGTATTTGAGTTTCGTCAACGGTACAACTTCCTACTCCATAGTTTACAGTTAAAAATATATTACCTTTTTTATCTTTGGAAACTGCTCTAAGATCTTCGCTTGCCATACCTCCAAAAACGATAGCATCCTTAATTTGACCAATGGTATTAAATTTGGCTATATAGATATCTCTAGCGAATATATTTTCAGCGTCATTAATATTGCATTCCGTATTTTCTGTATTCTCAAAAATATAATTATTGTCAATATTGATGGTATCATTAAACTCTCCTATGGCATATATGTGGCCATTATCATACAAAAGATGTGTGTTGCGCGCACCCGTAAGATTACGGGCCCAAAGCATTTTCCCTACGGCACTTATTTTTATCAAGGAATCACCATGAGGAATGTCTATATTTGAAATTGTAGTATAGCCCACTTCTTTGGATGGAAAAGTTAACTGTGCATAGATATTTCCAGATTCATCTACAGTTATAGCGCCCAGTGCAGGTTTTCCAGAATATCTATATTCATCAAGTTCAAAGAAATCGAATTTCCATAATTGCTCACCTGACTCATTTCTCTTTTCCAAACCTTCGCTTGAAAGAAACACTATCCCATCAGGAACTTTCTGGACATCCCAAGCTAGTTCAGTTAAATGTCCACCATTGGAAAATGCCCAATTCAGTTCTTGAGAATTAATAAAATGTATTGAGAAAATAAAAAAGAAGGTGACACAAGGAATTAAGTTATTCTTGAAATTTAACAAGGTTTTTTTGGTTTAAGTTGGTATTCCCTTCTTGGGAAGAATCATAATTACATGCTACAATATATTAAAAAAATAACGAAATTTCGTACGCATCGACAAAGAGCTCTTTTTTCTGTCATATGGGGATTCATACCATATTTTCACACAAAATTGGCTTCAAAATACTATTTAAGTTCTTCAAAAAGAAGTACGATAAATTTTATGAAATATAACATGAATCATACATTTTAGTATAATAGTCTTCACTACAACAAACAAAGTACCATTTAACATGAATATCCAAACCGATTCAAGTTCTTTAACGATATATCATTTTACAATTTTTTCAAGTGTGCAGATATGAATGTTTCAAAGGTATAGCAATTCGGAAAAGTGTAAACAACCACATTTATTCATTTTCTAAAACTATCTTTTTAAGATCTTCTGCTCTCCATAAAAAAAATCCCAATTATTTATTAATTGGGATTTTGTGTATTAAATGTTCATTTTTTGATGATATAAAGAGTCTTCCAACGAATTTTTCAACTGTTACGCCATGGTTGCCTTTGCAAAACCCACATTTTTCCTGTATATCAGTGGGGAAACCTCAGCCTTCTTTTTAAAAAACCGACTAAAGTAATACTCATCATCATATCCCAATTCATAGGCTATTTCCTTTACAGTCTTATCGGTAAGGTAAAGTTCTCTTTTAGCCTCTATGATGATTCGTTCAGAAATAAGATCCGTCAAGGTTTTATTGAAATACGATTTGGTCAACTTGGCCAAGGCTTTGGGGCTTATGGTCAACATATCTGCATAATCGCTTGCCGAATGCTTTGTCTTGTAATGCTGGTTGATATAGTCTTTTAATTTTTGAAGCACAAACGGTTCTTCATTCTGGTTTACCTTTCCCTCTATCTCCTCCCGCTGTTCATTTTTCAAACGTGAGGCAGTAATCAAGAAAATCTTAAGGTAGGATACCAGCAACTCATATTGCGCCAACTCTGGTTGCTGCATTTCGCCCCTCATTTGATCCACTACCATACCCAACTTTACAATACTGTCCATATCTATCTTAACCATGGGCGGGTTATAGATATTATTAAACAGCACACCATCACAGGCCACTTCTTTCTGGTGCTTATGGATACAGAAAAAATCTGGGTGAAAATGAATGACTTCAGCCTCCAAATCAGGGGCATCCAATGTAAAAGGTTGATAAGGAGAAAAAGAGAAGAGGGTGTTTTCACCAAAACCATGTTCGGCAAAATCGGATTTAGCAATGCCACCACCCTTTTTTATCCAAATGAGGGAATAATAGCTTAACCTTTGAACTTCATTAAAAGGATTATCCTTCTTTATAGAATAAATTTTTAAAGCCAGATTCCCAGTTTTGGAATCAATTAAGGTATAGTCCGAATTTGCCATCATGGTTGTTCTATTTTAATAATCTATCTTTCTCTTCTATTTCCAGGTCATTGATACTTGCATAACGTCTTTGCATAAGTCCGTTTTCATTAAATTCCCACAACTCATTCCCATACGCCCTAAACCATTGACCCTGCTCGTTGTGGTACTCATATGTAAACTTTACTGCAATTCTATTGTTCCGAAAGCCCCATAACTCTTTTTTTAGGGTATACTGTTTCTCTTTTTCCCATTTATTGGTCAAGAATTGTTCAATTTCCTTTCGGCCAATAATAAATTTTGTTCTGTTCCTCCATTCAGAATCCTTAGTATAGGCCCTGGACACTTTTTTAGAATCTTTACTGTTCCATGCATCTTCTGCCATTTGTACTTTTTGCAAAGCGGTTTCCATGGTAAAAGGAGGAAGTGGATGTTTTATCTCCGTTGACATTATTTCCAATTTAATAATTTTGTTTAAACAACTTTCTTCACCTATCGAAATAAGGTGAAGAAGGTTGTTAAATTTTGGTTTTTAGTTCTTAATATGACAGCATTATCTTGTCTTTAAAGTAGCGCTACTGCTTGCCATATTCTGCTGAAAGACATGCACAAAGAACCATAAGGGCACACCGTATGCCAGATGCCTAACCATGGACAAAACAGGCAACATTGCATCGGCTTTAACACCGGCCACACCTGCTCCCAAAAGCGGGAACATAAAAAACCAGACCAAGGCTATAGTTTCGGCAATTACAAAAATTTGTGCCTTCAGCCAATTGGGGCCGGCCAATGAGGGCGCAATGCCCGCATACAAAATAGCTAAAAGGATTCCGTTGGAATAATGTCCAAAAACACCATAGACTAATCCCAAACCTGTTTTTTCTCCAATAATTCCGGCAATATCCCACCAAGTTCCCGTAAACATAAGCCCTACAAGGTCAAAAGCCAAAGTGCCTATTATACCGGCCAATATGGCGTTCCTCCAATTTATTTTATTTGAATTCATTTCTTTCTATTTTTTAATTGATTAACAACAAGGCACTCCTCCAATTGAGGAGTGCTTTTTTTTGAATATTTTTTATACGGTTTTGGCCACTGGAAAATCCACTGGAATTTTGGTAAGATTGTGCAAATAGTTCATTGCTGTTTTGTCACTCACTTGAAGGATCAAGTCAACCAAGTTCTCTTTGGTATGGCCTTGGGCAAAGAAATTTTGTATGTTTTCTTCACTGGCATTCCCTTTGTTCTTAGTTATATCGGCTGCCAGTTTCACCAAAGCATTCAATTTGGTGTTCTCGCTTTTTCCTCTTCTAATATCCAATAACTGATCATCACGAAAACCATTCATTTTCCCTATTACAGTATGGGCACTTTGGCAATATACACAGCCATTTACCTCACTCACGATTAAGTTGATGGCTTCTTTTTCTTTATTGGAGAAAGAAGTTTTGGCATTTTGAAAATTTAAATATCTCTCAAGACCATTATCCGAATATGCTATGGTAGCATAGAGATTGGGAACAAACCCCAAGGCATTGTTTAAATTATCAAAAATTGCTTGATTCACTGTTGATACCTCCCCTTTGGTTGGCACATTAAATTCAATTTTTTTTACTGTTTCCATTTTATTTTTCTGTTTAAAAATTATTACGGTACAAAGATGCCCCGTAACAAGCCACTATAAAATGGATGTATTACGCCAATGGATGGACAATTTTCTTACTTAAAGGTTTTTGGTAATTCTTATGTTATTCTATATAATACAATAAGCCTAACCTCACTGATAACAAGAATTAATACCACAGCCATGTAATTGACAAAAAATTGCAGATTAGATCAGAAAATAAATAAAAAATTAAAAGTCAAGGAACCTTCGGTTCCGATAAGAGACTCATAAAACTCCAAGGTTTAGCAATAAATTTTAAGCACCATATCCGTACTCACGCCCATAATTATAGTCCTTGGCTTTTCCATGGCCAATGTCATTAAGTACATAAGCCATATTTTTTAATTTCTTCCTTTTATTTAGAGAAGCGCTAAACTCCATAAGTTTTTTATCAGTCAAACCTGCTCTTACAACAAACAAGGTAATATCCGCATAATTTGAAATAAGCATAGTATCAGTAACCAAAATAGTAGGAGCCGTATCTACAATTATATAGTCATACTCTTTTTTAGCATGGCTAATTAATTTCCCAAACCCCTTTCCAGCCAATAATTCTGTTGCATTGGGCCGTATTGCTCCACTAAAGCATACCTTGTGAAACTCATCTTTACTAAATCCTCCGTCATGAATACATTCTTGCCAGCTCATATTTGGATTGCTTAGAAAGTCAGAAAGTCCTTTTACTTTTTTATTATTATCAAAGTAGTCATTTAGTTGGGGGTTTCGTAAATCGGCACCAATCAATAACACTCTTTTTTTAATACTGGCATATGACAAGGACAAGTTATATGCTACTAAAGTTTTTCCCTCTCCTTTTATAGCTGAGGTCACAAAAATTACCTGCCCTTCCTCTTTGCTTTTCTCAGGTAGAAGATAGTTAACATTGGTACTCAATATTCTGAATGATTCTGCCAAAATAGAACGATCGTTAGCTCCTTTAAAATTTTTATTTCCCTTTATAAATGGAATCTCGCCCAATACATCCAGCTCTGGATTTAACTTCTCAATTTCCCCTCTATTATAAATTTTGGTGTCAAACAAAAAACGAGTGTACAAGAATCCAAATGGAAGCAACATCCCCAACAACAAAGACAGTGGGTATATGATTCTTTTTTTAGGTGACACAGGAATACTATTTGTAAGGCCGTAATCCACTACTTTTATGGATGGTGTGGTGGCCGCTAGACTTATGGCAGCCTCTTCCCTTTTTTGCAACAAGACAAGGAACAAATTTTCTTTTATACTTTGTTGCCGTTCAATGGCCCTCAATGCTTTTTCCTTTTCTGGAAGCCCAGAAAATATAGCTCCCGCAATTGCTTTTTCTTGATTTAACTGTTTTAAGAATACTCGCAGCTGCGCTTGATATACATTTATGGTTTTAAGAATATTTACCTTTCCCCTTTCCAATTGTTCTGTTAGAGCCACCAATGTTGGATGGTTTCTACCAACATTAAATAATAATTTATCCCTTTGCAATGCCATTTCATTATAGGTATTTACAAGGTTGTTCAAATTATTATTTTCCAACCCAATATCGGCGGGCAACAAACTATAGTCTGGTTGATTGACCACTGTTTTCTTTAACAGGTCGGATAATGACACCTGAGTCCTTAAATTAAATACTTCGTCCTCTGTATTGGATTTTCGTTGCAGGGTCAGACCTGCATCAGCTTCAATATAAGAAAGGTTGTTAGATTGTTTAAAATCCTGTTTTCCAATTTCTATAGAATCCAACTCCCCGGATAAAAAAACAAAGCGTTTGTCTATAACATCCAAAGTCCGTTTAGAAATTAATTGCCTGTCCAATATCCCATCTTGATCAAATTTCTGAATAAGGGTATTCAAAATTGCCTCGGAATGATTCATATTACCCCTAATCAATGATAATGATAAGATTTCACTGGTCTTATTGGTTGACTCTACTTTTAAATCTTCGGAAAGTTCCAACACCGCTTCTTTTACTGGATTGAGTACAACAGAATACTCTATGTTTTGATAATTGGCTTGGGTAACGCTATCTTTTAGTTTAATGGTGAATGGCAACATTGTTATAACAGAATCCGGTAGGTTTAAGCCTAAAGTAACCGCTTGGTCATAATCATCAACAACAGTAAAGGCAGAGGGGTTTAATTTAATCCTATAAGACAAGGTATTGGCTAAGGGCTCCTGTATGCTATCACCAAAAAATTTCTTTTCTACTTTAAATGGGGGGTTCCATTCTCTTTTAGTAAAAAAACCATCTTTCCTATAATAAGAAATGTCCAAGTCCAGATCTGTAACAACCTGTCTTAACAACCTATAGGATTTTAAAACCTCTATTTCATTGTCCAGATTAATAGCACTACTTCCATTAAGAAAAGACAGTGCCTCCGAGGCCACATTTACTTCTTTGGTATCATCTATAATTTTTATTTTGGCCACAGATTCGTAGGCCACTGGTTTATACCATGTATAGAAGTACCCCAAACCAATACACACAATAATAGATACTAAAAACCATGGCCAATAGGGAAGGTACTTTAAAAGTGTTTCCTTAAGGTTAAAAGATTCCTCGTCCTCATTAAAATCTACAATAAAGGGTGATTCTTTCATTTCTAAGCAAATAATTAAATACAGGTAGGTAAAAATAAGGAAACATTAATGGATAACATTACAAAACAACCTAATGCTCCATATAATTTCTAGTAAAAATAAATCTTGAAACAACATTTATTTTATCACTGATTATTTTTGCTCCAGAAATTTTCCAGTATTTGTCGGGTTTTTGTCTTTTCAGGGGTTTTATTAAGAATGGTACTATTCTTTTCTATGGGTTCGTAATCCATATTCCACCCAACCCACTCATTTAAAACCCAATAGGTATAGCTAATGTTATTTTCTTCAAATACATTTAAAACATCCTCAATGTATTGCTCTTTGCCTTCTGCCCAACGTACCACACTAAATTCCCCAACATATAATAATTTATCATTTTCTTTTGCCCATTTTGACACATATTCAATATCATTTCTAATAGCATTTTCATTCCAATGCTTATCATTTATAACATCTGGATAATTAAAAATTCCCGCCCAGTTATTGATTCCCTGATGGGTATAAGTATGGGGGTTATAATAATGAAAACCATAAATTATTTTTTCATCATCAATAGGGGTTTTAAAATCATGATAGCCATTTGGCAAACCCCATGCCCCTGGAGTAAAAACAACATATTTATTTGAATTGTTTCTAACAGTTTGTAATAATTTATCAAAAAAACCATACCAATTCGGAGGTCTCACTCCCACACCATCTAAAGAAACAGCTGTTGGTTCAGAAAAGAAGTCATAGGCAACCACATTTTCATATTTATCAAGTCGTATTACCAATTCCTCAATATAATTTATGGCTTCATTAAGAGCAACTTCCGATTCCCAGAATTCAGGAGAGGTAATATTAACTTTTTCTTGATTATGGGTATAATCAAGAGATTCGATAATAACTACAATACCCTCTTTAGCACACCATTTAATAATGTTCTCACACCAAATCAAATTCTGGTCAATCCCTTCCTCAATATCTAAGTCATAATTAATGCTAAAAGTTCTTGCATCTATTACAATTCTAATAGTATTAACCCCTAAATCCTTAACCTCTTTAATTCTGTTTTCATTAACGCCAATAGTGTCCTTACTTGTTATATTAATGCCTCGCCAAGGCCAATTTAAAGGAGTCCCTGAATTATCGTAACTTCCTCTTTGCAAATCATTGGATGCATTTTCCATTGCCAAGACTTTTTCCAAATCTTGATCAGCACTGCACTGAAGTAATAACAATCCAAAAAAAAGTATTAAGAGTGTTCTCATTTTGTAAATCATTTTTCGGCCAAAAACTAATTTTTAGTATAACATTGTTGCATTAAGAGTATAAATGTTACACTAGAATATTTTGTATTTACGAAAAGACCACAAAAATAGTTGTCCCTGCCCTAAAATTGGCATATTATTACTCCTCTAGTAGCCAACTACCACTAAAACAAGGAGGCATATTGATTTGTGATTACTTCCCAAGAATATTTTTCATCTGCAATATCTTTCATCTTTCTAGCTACTTTTGATAAATCCTCTTCTTTTGTATTTGCCAACATATCAATTAGTTCTTTTTCATCCTTAAAATACAAAGCACTACATGCAGTTGTTTCTTTGTTATAGTTTACTTTATAGGCAAAAATGGGCAACTCCAAATACATGGCCTCTACCAAAGAAGGATTAGTCCCTCCGGCACTATGCCCATGTATATAGAGATAGCAGTTACTTCGTATTTGATTTAATATATGCTGGTCATAAATTGGGTTTAATAAATGAATATTTTTTACTATTGCATATTTACCTTTTAAATCTTGTCCATACTTACTTTTCTGCCAATTACCAACCATCACTAGGTTTACATCGGGATACCTTGAAAAAGCCTCCAATATCATGTGAACATTGTTTTCTGGCTCTATTCTACATACTTTAAAGGCATAGCGATCTTTTAAAAAAGAGTATTGCTTAAATACCTCATCGGTAAACTTTTCTTTATTAGTGTGATTGGCCCCATAGGCAATTAATTCGCAGTCAACACTATATACATTCCTTACGTATTGTTGAATTACCTTATTGTCAGAAATGACCGTGTCAGCATAGTTCACCGCTAATTTTTCGGAATACTTTAAAAACCATTTGGCAAATTTTCCCCATTTGGCTCGTTTCCATTCCAAGCCATCAATATTTACAATAATTTTTTTATTGGATATTGCTTTTACCAAAGGAAGAACTATGCAGCCAGACACCCCTAAAATTAGTATCGTATCCACATAGCGCAAGGCACTGAACAAAGAAACTAAATCATACAAAATACTTTGTACCCCATTGGCTTGCAAGGGTATATATTTTAACCGCGCTCCATTGTATGTTTTTAACTTTTTTGCATACACTTTACTACTACAATATACCGTAATAGCATATTTACCCCCTAAATGTTTGGTTAAATATTCTGTAAGGGTTTCAAAACCCCCATATTTGGCAGGCAAGCCTACTGTTCCTATAATTGCAAGCTTCATAAGGAGCTATAAAAATTTAGTGTTTTATGACCAATATTTATCCAATTAAAATTTTTCTCAATAAGCTTTTTTGAATTAGAGGTGGTCTCTATTATACTATTATAATTCAATTTTAAAATGCAACTTGCCAAATCTTTCGAATTCTCAGATTCAAAAATAAACCCATTTTCATTGTCTGTTATAATTTCCCTAAAAGGCTCCAGATTAGACGTAATTACAGTCCTCCCATAGGACAATGTTAGCAATAGCACTCCACTTTGGTATATTTTTTTATAAGGCAATACTACTACATGTGCATTCTTATAAAATGATGCCACTTCTTCATCTTTAATAAACCGAAAATGTCTTTCTACAAAATCTGATAAATCTAAGTCCAAAATCATCCTTTCATACATAGCCCCATCAGTTTTCCATGGTCTTCCAACAATAGTCAGCCTATAATTTTTATTTTCTTCTACAACTATTTTCATGGCATTGAGCAACACCTCCAAACCTTTTACCTCTTTAATCTGTCCAAAAAACAATATGTTAATAGTTTTACTTCTTTCTGGCCTAGGTAGTATTTCTACAAATGGCAAATAATTGCCATGAGGTATAATTGCCAAGTCCGGCAATTTTACACCCTTACTTAACAATTCCTCTTTAGAGGCTTGGTTATGAACAATAACCCCATTTACAAGACGTAAGGACAGTTTCTCTATTAAACCAATAGAATTTCCATAAAAGGGATCAATATCATGTAAAGTGACGACTTTCTTTTGTTTAAAAAGAGAAGCCATTAAGAGTACAATTAAATTTAGGATTCCCAGGCTAAAAAAGTGAAAGTGGAATATATCACTTTTTTGTTTTTTGGAAATTAAAAATGAAGTAAAATATCCTTTTAAGAAAATAAATCCTCTCATAAAACCTTTGGTACTCCATACATCACCAAATGATTTAAATAAGATTACATTTTTAAAATCTCTGTCTTGGATATTAGCACAAGTAAAGTAAAGCACCGCCAACTTATTTTGACCCAACCCATAACTTAAGCCATAATCATAATAGTCCATTCCCCCATATGCACCAATGGGTTCAATAATGCTAATTTTTTTTACATTCATCAAAAAGACTATTTCAAATTTTTAATTAGTACTTTTTTATATGTTTCTAACATATCAAACCGTTGGCACAAAAGATATCTTAAAGCTTTATAGGTAAATTCCATCCAATAAACGATTTTAAACTTAAATCTTTTGTATCCTTTTAAATGCTTTTTGAAAGTCAAATACTGGTTTGTTTTCATATGATAGAATAAAAAAGCAAGGTTTGGGTTTTTGGGATGGTCCCCAGTAAATTCATTATTACCCATCTTAGTACTACCCTGTACTTTATGATAAATTATGGCATTACTTTCATAAAATAGTTTATACCCCATTTTTTTTGCTCTAATACATAACTCCAAGTCTTCACAATACATAAAATAATCATCATCAAAACCTTTAATTTTATTTATTGAATTTTTAGAAAACATCATTGTGCATCCAGAAATGAAACTTACATATCTGGACTGATTGGCCCCTTCATCTGATGGTAATTGATTATAATTGGCTATTTTGGGCCAACCTCGCAAATAGTTGATTTCTCCACCACCATACCAAACAATCTCCCTGTTCGCTTCATAAAAAGTTTTCCCAGTGGTAATCCCAATTGATGAATCTTCTAAATATGGCTCTATAAGCCATGATATTGTATTTGGCTCAATTAATGTGTCATTGTTCAATAGCAGTATATATTCAAAATTTAAATTCTTGAGTGCCCACTTAATTCCCATATTGTTAGCTCTGCCAAATCCAATGTTCGCTTCATTAAATAGTATTTTTATATTTTTATAAACAGATGGTAAGTTTTTTAAATTTTCCTTGTCCCTGGAGTTATTGTCCACCAAAACCACGAATGGTTTTTCTCCATTTACCTCATTTATACTTTTTATACATGCCGAAGTATCATTAAAACTATTGTAATTAACTAAAACTATAATTACTTTATGTTTAGAACCCACTGATTTGACTTTTTTTAATAGGAATATATGTTAGCCTCATTAAACTTATATAAAAGAAAAAAGTACTGAAACCATTAATACTTGACCCCGTCAATAATGTAAATACCATCATAAAAAACAAGGACAAGACAAAAGTAAATTGATAATAGTTCTTTAATCTCAATTTTAAAAAGTGTATCAATAGATTTAATTGACCCATAATGACAATAATTCCTATTATACCAAAAACATATAGAATACCAAATAGGCCTATATCACTAACATGAAAATAGGTATCCTCCCCATATATTTTATCGACTTCACTAGCCCTTGCATAACCATTTCCAAATAAGGGGTGCAACTTAAATCTTTCAATTGCAAATTCTGTTTCAGAAATTCTAATAGAAGTTGAAATATCATTGATATTATCCTCTCTATTTGTAAAAATTTTTGAGGCTTCATAAAACCTTTCCAAAATTGACTCACCGCCTGAAGTATTGAAAAGAAATACCCCTATAAAGAATAGAGTAAAAATACCAGGTATAATGAATTTTAAATTAACCTTCTTACTTCCATATTTGAACAGCCCAACACCCATTATTAACATGGTTACCAAAAGAACAAATCTTTGTATTTCCCCATAATGATTCGCACTAAAGAATAATAAAGAATATAGTAAGTACTTATAAGAGGTTAGCTGCAAAAATTTGGCAAGCCAAAAAATTGCAATAAAATTGATTAAATTTTTTGATACGATTTCCACATTAACAATGATTACTTTGCCTGTTAACTCAGATTCATTTATGAATTCAAAGCCAGTAATTGCCATGAGAATCATTAAAAACAATAAAATCCAACCAAGCTTTGATATTAAACTGAAAAATAGTGGGAACGAAACGCGATACTTAACAAGTATATATATGAATAAAACAATACTGCCCACTCTATAAAAATCAACATTTGCAACAAATCCAGATACAAATGACTGATTGTAATAAGTATAAGCAGTTAATATTGATATTATCATTAAGGAAATTCCAATGTAATACCAAATTCTAATGTTTCTAGGAAATACTTTTCTTTTTAAAAAAAATATTCCATGTCCCACAGTACTGAAAATTAATGACAGGTAGATAAATATTTTGTTTAACGGTGTAAGATTAAAAACTCCAAAAACACAAATTGATATTAAAAGTAATATTATTAAAATCCACTTTTTCTTATTTATCATGAGTTAAATCCTAAATCTTTAATATTAAAATTGATACCCTCGCTTTTAATATATCATAAATGCCTTTTCAAGTAAAATAGACAATGAAGTATTTAAAAATGTAAAATACTCTTTCCTTTATATAAAATTTTAAAAAGATGTTTGGATATCCTAAAAAATCCCACCTTATAAAACAACCGTTCTTTTAATGACTTTCGATTTTTTTTCCAGTATTGCCTGGCCTCTTCTACAAAAGAATTATTCCCTAGGGCGGAGGCCATGGGGAAAATTGCGACATATGCTTTTCTATAAATTTTATCTACCAATTCCTTTGATTGTGGGTATTCATCCAAGAAATCCTTTTGTATCTTAAACACCCCATGAGCAAAATTAAATCTTTTGTCCATAGAAGTGGACTTGCTGGCACTTTCCCTCAACACTCTATATACCGTTGTATTGTCTTCTAAAAATTTAATTTTTGAGTTTGCCATAACATTCAACATCCAGGGAAATGTCCCATCCACATAATGCTCATCAATAAAAGAGACCAATTCCTTTCTGCACAACCAAGTGCAGGGTGCCAAATAACCTGCATTTTCCAAATGTTCTTCAAAAGAAAAATACAAAGGCATGGATTTGCTTTTAAAAACATCTTTTAAAAAAACATTGGTCTCATTATGATAAAAGTCCAAATCCGTAAAAACCAACCCAAACTCTTTATTAGCATTAAGAAAATCTACCTGTTTTTGCAGTTTTAGTGGGTCTGTCCAATAGTCATCCCCTTCACATAAGGCAATATATTCCCCCTTTGTTTGTTCATATGCCCATATTCCATTAGGGATCATTCCTTTATTTTCTTTATGTTTTGTGTATTTAACCCATTCTTTTTTAGGATGGTTTTTTATAAGGTCCTTTACCACATCCTCCGTTTTATCTGGAGAGTTATCATCTGCAACAATAAGTTCTACATTAAAAGTACATTCTTGCATTAAAACACCGTTTATGGCATCTGCAATATATTTTTCGTGACCATAGGTGGTCATAATAATACTTACCGTAATCATAGCACCCTTCTTACCCTTATCTTTTCGCCTCTTTCCATAATCTTAAACCCATACCTTTTAGCAAAATCTATGGCAATACTATTATCCACATCGATATCAATATCAAAATACCTAAACCCTTTTTTTCTTAAAATATTTATAGCCGTTTCCATAAGTACTTTGCCATAAGATTTTCCCAAAGAACCATAATCTACGGCCAACATGCTTAAATATGCAATTTCCTTCTTAGGGTCATTGTCATAAAAAGCAATAAAAGCTTCTAATTTATCTTGCTCTAAAATGGGCACTATATTTGCATTGGAAACAATTTTATTAGCATATTCTGCAATACTTTTTTCTTGCATTTTAAGAAAATTGCCTTCCAGCTTATTATTAAGGTTAGATAAGAGATATTCAATTTTTTTTCTCATATCAACCTATAACTTTTTAACATCTGTTGTATTTCTGTTACCGAGTTAAACATGAGTACATCCACTATTGACAAATACGGAACAAAATCATTACCCAATTGCTTATAAATTTCATTTTCAGATTTTATAAAATTAAGTGCCACACCCTGATCATTAAAATAAGACTTATCGTAAATTTCCTGACCCCCTATTAGGTTTATATAGTGGGCACTATTCAATTGCTTGGTAATATTTATTAGTCTATTTGACCTTTCCTGACCTTTTGTATGGCCGAACTCCTCTGAGGTATACAGAAACTCCGTATCAATTTCCAAATATTCTGAAATAACCATTACTGTATTGCTAGCAAATTTGGATAAATTTTTAATATTGGAATTAATCAACCCCTCTAAAATCGGAAATACAATATCATAATAAGGAGCAAATTTATATGCTCTATGAATAGTGGGCAGAATTTTATAAAATTCTTTAGAATCCAATTTTAATTCCAATTCATTAATCAATTTATTCTGACTTTTTTTTATACATGGAAATGAAATATATTGAGGTTTACCGTCTACCAAGATTCTGTTTCTATGAATCCATCCTCCTTTAATAAAGTTTACATCATCACAAAACACAAAAGTATCTACAGCGCTTATCAATTGAAAATATCCAAGGTAGGGAAAAATATAAGGTTGCATTATGGCAATTCTCATTACTTACTGTTTTGTGCTCTTAGCAATAAACGACAAATTAAATTTACTTCCTCTAAGGTTAAATCGTAGTATAAGGGTAAACAAAATACCCTTTTGGATATATCATCCGTAAATTCCAGTTTTTTATAGTCTACATAAGGCAAACTATCTGCTAAGGAAGGATAAAAATAGCGTCTTCCAAAAATTTCATTTAACATAAGTGTCTTTATACATTTAATAAGCAAAGCTTCACTCTCAAAAACAATGGGATAATAGGAATAATTGGGTTTAGAATCTTTATGCCATTTAGGCTTGGTTGCCTTTAATGTTTTTAATTTTTTATCATACCTAGAAGTCAACGACTTAGCTTGATTATGAACGGTTTGCACATAATTTATATTGGCCAATCCCATAGCTGCATGAAATTCAGAATTTTTTCCATTTATTCCTAAGTTTTTAAATTTTTCAGGACCATCATGTCCAAAATTATGGGAATAGGCCATACTTTTTATTAGCTCTGGGTCTTTGGTTACCACTAACCCTCCTTCTACCGTATGAAATAGTTTGGTAGCATGGAAACTACAGGTAGAAACATCACCATAGTTAAATATGGAATTTCCATTCACTTTTACCCCAAAAGCATGAGCTCCGTCATATACCACTTTAAGATTGTATTTATCTGCAATTTTTTGAATAGCCACCACATCACACGGGTTTCCAAATAAATGGGTCGCCAAAATTGCAGATGTTTTTTTGGTAATGGCAGCTTCTATTTTAGTTGGATCTATATTAAGATTTTCTTTATCAATATCAACAAACACTGGAGAACAGCCTTCCCAAACTATGCTACTTGTAGTGGCTACATATGTATAGGGTGTTGTAATTATCTCTCCCTTTAATTCCAAAGCTTTAATAGCCAATTGAAGAGCAATCGTGCCGTTTGTAACAAACAAAGCATTCTCCAATCCCAAATTTTCCTTGAGCTTTGTTTCCAATTCGCTGACCAAAGGTCCCATATTAGTGACCCAATTACGTTTCCAGATTCCATTTAATAATGCATTGTACACTTTTTTAGGGGGTAAAAAAGGTTTAGTAATAGGAATCATATATTTCTGTCTTTAATAATTGCTAATAAATCATACATAGGACTTTTTTTAATTAAAGAATGAATAGATAGATAAAATAAGGTCCCTAAAAAAGTTGCGCTTAGTATTTGCACTCCATTTTGGTAATTATTGAATCCATCTACCACACAATACATTAATAAGCAAGCACTTACTGCCAACACTAAAATTGGAACCATATCCAATAACTGTTTCTTTGTACTGTAATCAATTAATTGACTACTGTAATATGTATTAACCAGTAAAGCCAAAAAGGAAGTGAGCACTCCACTCCATACCAATCCCAATATTCCAAATTGAAAACCAACCACTATACCCACTACAATAATTATTTTTTTTATGATTTCCAATTTTAAGAAAAGGTCACTCCGTCCAAACACTTTCAAAACATTTATATTAAAAGCATGTATGGGGTAAAACATATAAGCAATACTAAGTATTTGAAAGTAAGGAACGGCCGGCAACCATTCCTCTCCCAAAACAATTTCAAAAATAGGTTGGGCCATAGCGGCCACACCTAACATTAATGGAGCCGTTATAAAAAAAGCCAGCCGTAACATTTTTCTATAAATAACTGACAGTTTTTGTTTGTCGTCTTGCAACTTGGCCATCATAGGATATGTTACTTTTTCTACAATGCCCGTTATTGTTATAGACGGATACTCGTTAAATCGTTGTGCCCTTTCATAGTAGCCCAATGTTTGCAAGGGAAAATACTTTCCAATCAACACATGATAACTATTATTAAAAACAATGTTTAGCAAACCAGAAAGCATTAGTTTATACCCAAATTTATAGTGATATTGTAATTTCTCTATTGAAAAAGTGAAACTAGGTCGCCAATTTGTAGTTGACCACAAAAGAAAAGATAATATAACTTGTGTGGTAAGGTACATTGCCACAATGCTCCATACACCATAATCATTATATCCCAAACACAAACCTACCAAAACTCCAAGAATGGTACTGGGAACATTCAACAATGTAATTTTTTTAAATTTCATTTCTTTTTGTAAAATGGTCAATTGCACGGTTGAAAAGGCAGAAATAATAAAACTTATACAATAAACTCTTATAATATTGACCAAAATTTGTTGTCCATAAAAATCTGCTATATAAGGGGCTATAAAAAAGAGTAGCGTATATACTACCAAGCTCATGGCCATGTTCATATAAAAAACCGTAGAAAAATCAATATTATCAGTTTTTTTTGTTCTAATTAAAGATGCGGGCAAACCACTCTCAACCAATGAAGTACCTATACCTATAAACAATGCCAGCATTCCAATTAATCCAAAATCATTGGGTCCCAACCAACGGGCCAATAAAAGCATAGACACAAAGGAAAGTCCCTTCACCAAAAATGCATCGGCAAAAGTCCACAAAATCCCATATACTGTTTTTTGCTTTAAGGACATTAATGATAATTTAAAAACCTCAAGAAAATATATTATTATAAAGCTTCATTCATTTCCAGTTTTAAAACTTGATTCCATTTTTTAAAAACATTCTCTACACTATATTTAATACTTTCATTATAAGCATTGTTCTTAATTTCTATTAATCCTGAAATATTATTTGAAAAATTTTGTAAAATTTCGAATGAATTTTGCACATAATTTTTCTCTGAAAATAAAAATCCAGAAAAACCACTATTAATTATCTCGCTTGGTCCGGAATGATTTGTAGCTATTGGCACTGTAAAACAAGCCATTGACTCTATAATACTCATTCCAAACAACTCTTCCCAAGAATCTGTTTTAATTGATGGTGCTAATAAAATATCAGCTTTATCATATATTGCTTTCAAATCTTGATTTTTTATATATCCATAGAAAACACAGTTTTTGTTATTTGCAATATATTCTCTTACTTCTTCTTCCATATTTCCTTTTCCTACAAAAGAAAATGTAAAATTATCTGAAGAAAGTCTGTCTATTAAATTAAATATTAGCTTTAAGCCTTTACATTCTGTAAGCCTTCCAACAAACAAACAATTAATGGTTTTTAACTTTTTAGAATAGGGGGTGGCAATACCATTAAGGAAATACGATGAAACAATAGAGTGGTTAACAATTGATATTTCTGAAACATTATAATAAAGCGAAATTTCCTTTGCTGTTTTATTAGTTGCGCAAAAAACTCCATTTGAATTATTAATGAATTTCCTCCAGCTTGATTTTGAAATATCTGTTTCTGCTAAAATTTTTTTTGGGTATTTATAACGCCATGAAGTATTTGAAGTATGATAATAATATTTGTTTTTTCTTAAAAAAGGATAATAGAAAATCAATCTCCAATCATATGGAGCTATACCAACTATAATTATTTTATTTCTTGAAAAAATCGAATCAATGATGAAACTTAAATTGATAAATTGTTTTACAAATAAATTAACATCCAATTTAATGAACGACTTTATCAACTTCCTGGTAATAGAAAATTCTATATATTTTATTTTTAAGTTTTCGTGAGAATTAGCAAACCAATCTAATGCCCTATAATGACCTTTATCTCCGTATTCATGAAAAATATAAATTTTATCTGTTTTTATATTCATACAAAAACTATTGGTGATTAATTATTTTATTTTTCATAAAAAATGGAAATACATATATACCGCTTTTATACAATAGTATTCCGGCATAAACTGTTAAAGTAGTTTCACATATTAGCAATGAAATTCCAGCTCCAATGGTTGACAATTTAACCACAAAAAGTAATAATCCCAGTAAAATAACATTCAAAATAGCTCCAGTTCTATATATTTTGAAAAAGTGTGTATCCATTTTAAATGACAACAAGGCTATATTAAACAAAATCGAAGCAATAGGTAAAATGATAATAAGTGGAGATAATAATCTAAATAATAATATGGAGTGTTCAACATCATGTCCAAACACCAAATAAAACAGTGGCCGGGTAAAGAAAATCCCAATCAGTAGTATTCCTATTGAAATAATTATTGTGTACTTCATAATTTTTCTAACAAATGATGCGGCCTCTTTGGGCGATTTTTTTGTTAGCTGAACAATATGAGGGTAAACTGATTGATTTAATGGCGCGAACAGTGTTGCAATTATTTTTATCATTTTAACAGCAATCGCGTAGTAACCCACCATTGAAGCATTGGTTACCAATCCCAAAACAAAGGTTGTTGTTGCAGAATACAAATTTATGGAGACATTTGAAATGAAAACATACCATCCATTTTTTAGCTGTTGAAAAACAGAATTAGCTTTTTGCAGTCTAAAAGGAATATCAAATTGTTTGTTTATTATTATCAATGAAATTATACCAACAAAAATATTACCAATTGAATACAATGAAGGAACCCATAAATAATCCTCAGAAGATTTGACCAATACAAATATTAGTACTGTAAATATTGTTTTAGATATCACAGTTAATATGGTAATGAACTTCATTTTTTCCATTCCCTGAAAAAACCAAGTTGGAAACAAAGCTGTTCCAACAACCACTCCATATGTTAGAAAATATAATTTCCAATCAATGGAAAACTTTTCAAAGCTTAAAACTACAATGGACATTATTACAAAACCTAAGCTCACTAACATAAGCCTAGCCCCTAAAATAGAATTATAGATTTTAATTAGCTTATTAGAATCATTTTTATGAAGAGATATTTCTCTAGTTCCCGTTAAATTAAAACCGTATTCTGTTAATGTAGAGAAATAGGCTATAAATGCTTGTGCAAAAAAGACAAGTCCATATTTTTCTATACCTAACACTCTAACCAAGTATGGGAATGTAATAAGGGGCAACAACAGGCTTACACCTTGCAAAAAAAATAATGATACAAAATTAGAAAAGATTTTTTTGTTTTCTTCCTTTCCCAATAAGTCACTTATTTGTTTTCTCATAGATTTAACTCCCTTTCTACAAAATAAAACATGTAATTAGCTACCTATTTTTTCCAAACACTCTTCTAACGCATCTTTCCAATACCGAATGTCTAAAGCAAATGTATTTTTTATTTTACTACTGTCCAAGACACTATAATTTGGTCGTTTTGCAGGTGTTGGGTATTGCCAAGTTTGAATGGAATTTACCTTAATGGGCATTCCTTTTATTCTGAATATTGTTTTAGCAAAATCATACCAACTACAGGCCCCTTCATTGGTATAATGATATAGCTCTACACCGGTATTTTTTATTTTTGGGAGTATTTCCAGAATGGTTTTTGCCAAATCCCTTGCGTATGTAGGTGAACCCATTTGATCGCCAACCACACTCAGTTCGTGCCCCTCTTTCCCCAACCGCAACATGGTCTTTACAAAATTAGAGCCATAAGAAGAATACACCCATGAGGTCCTAATAATAACAGAATTTTTAGGGTTCCTTTTTAGAATAGCGTTTTCACCATCCAATTTTGTCCTGCCATAAACGCTTTGGGGGCTGGGGACATCTTTTTCGGTATATGGCTTCTTAGAGCTTCCATCAAAAACATAATCAGTGGAAATATGTACCAATTCTATTTTTTTGGTCTTTGCAATTTGGGCAAAATTTTTAGCTGATAAATGGTTTATTGCATTGGCACGTTCATAGTCTTTTTCTGCATTATCCACAACCGTATATGCCGCACAATTGATTATAATGTTAATCTTATTTGCTTCCACAAACTTTTCAACGGCAATATGGTCTGTAATATCTAGCTCCGCTATATCTGTGAAAAAAAAATTATAGTTTGTATAAAAAGGCTGTAACTCTTGTATTTCTGACCCCAATTGCCCATTTCCACCCGTTACCAATATAGTTCTCATCCTTATTGGTTTTTTGTTTCAAAATATTCTGCATTCCTGAACAAAGGAAGTTGGGCGTCCTTTTCTGATAATTTTAAGTTATTCCCGTTTAACTTCCAATCTATTGCAAGTTCCGGATCATTAAACAAAATTCCCTTTTCACTTTTATAATTATAATAATTATCTGCTTTATAGGCAAATATGGCCTCTTTGCTCAGCACAACAAAACCATGGGCAAAGCCTTTAGGTATAAACAATTGGTTCTTAAGCTCAGAATTTAACTCTACGGCCACATGCTGACCAAATGTTGGAGAACCCATGCGAAGATCTACTACCACATCCAAAACACTTCCTTCTATTACGCGTACCAACTTAGCCTGTGCAAAGGGTGGTGATTGGTAATGAAGGCCCCTTAAAACCCCATAAGACGATTTGGATTCGTTGTCTTGGCAAAAATTAATTTTCTTCCCCAAAAATGCGGTAAACTTATCCTCCCTAAAGGTTTCAAAAAAATACCCACGTTCATCCCCAATAACTTTTGGTTCACATAAGATAACCTCGGGTATATTTAATTTTTTAAAATTCATAAAGGAATTTCATTTGCTCTTTGGATTAAATATTGGCCGTAATTATTTTTCCTAAGAGGTTCTGCAAGTTCTAACAGTTGACTTTTTGTTATATATCCTTTTTCATAGGCAATTTCCTCTAAACAAGCCACTTTCAAGCCCTGTCTGTTCTCAATGGTCTGTATATAATTAGATGCTTCCAAAAGAGATTCATGTGTACCTGTATCCAGCCATGCAAAGCCCCTTCCCAATTGCTCAACTTTTAGGTTTTTCTGTGTGAGGTATTCTTGGTTAATGGCCGTAATCTCCAATTCTCCCCTTTTACTGGGCCTTACTTTCTTGGCAATTTCCACTACGCTGTTCGGATAAAAATATAAGCCTACAACGGCATAGTGGCTTTTTGGTTTTAAAGGTTTTTCTTCTATACTAATCGCATCTCCATTTGCATTGAACTCCACTACCCCATACCGTTCCGGATCCAAAACATAGTACCCAAAAATAGTGGCGTTTTTCTTTTCCTTAACTTCTCCCACTACTTTGGTCAATAGCTTTGTAAACCCCTGTCCGTGAAAAATGTTGTCCCCCAAAACCAAACACACATCATCACTACCTATAAACTCTTCCCCTATTATAAAGGCTTGTGCCAAACCATCTGGCGAAGGTTGCTCCTTGTAAGAAAATTGCATGCCGATGTCTGACCCATCTCCCAATAACTGTTTAAATCGAGGCAAGTCTCTTGGAGTAGAGATAATAAGGACCTCTCTTATTCCTGCCAACATTAGCGTGGACAAGGGATAATAAATCATGGGTTTGTCGTTGATGGGCAACAACTGTTTGGACGTACCTTTGGTCAACGGGTACAATCTAGTACCTGAGCCTCCAGCTAAAACAATTCCTTTCATAAGCTAATGATATTGGGCTTTGTAATAATTTTGATAGGCTCCTGAGGTTACATTTTTTAACCAATCTGTATTGTTCAAATACCAATCTATCGTCTGAGAAAGTCCTTCCTCAAAAGTAACAGTTGGACTCCATCCCAATTCTTTATTTATTTTTGTTGCATCAATGGCATATCGCAAATCATGACCTGGTCTGTCTTTTATATAGGTAATCAATTCTTCACCTCTACCTTTTTTTCTTCCTAATTTTTCATCCATTTGTTTACATAACATTTTCACCAAATCAATATTTTTCCACTCATTGAATCCACCTATGTTATATGTTTCCTTAATCATGCCTTTATGAAAAACCAAATCTATGGCCATTGCATGATCTATCACATACAACCAATCCCTTGTATTAATGCCTTCTCCATATACAGGCAATGGTTTATTGTGAATAATATTATTTATAAATAATGGAATTAATTTTTCTGGAAATTGATTTGGGCCATAATTATTGGAACAATTGGTAATAACGTATGGCAATCCATAAGTTTCCCCATAAGCTCTTACAAAATGATCTGAACTTGCCTTAGAAGCTGAATAAGGAGAATTTGGATCGTATGCTGTAATTTCAGTAAACTGACCAGTTTCCCCTAATGACCCATACACTTCATCTGTACTAATATGATAAAACCGTTTTTCTTCCCAGTCTCCTTTCCACAAGGACAAAAATGCATTCAAAAGAACCATAGTTCCCAAAACATTGGTCTTAGCAAATGCTAAAGGGTCATTTATGGATCTATCAACATGGGACTCCGCTGCCAGATGAATAACGCTATCAAATCTATATTCATTAAAAATATCATTTATATATTTTTCATTCCGAATATCACCTTGAATAAAAGTATAATTTTTTTTATCCTCAATATCTATTAGATTTTCTAGGTTCCCTGCATATGTCAATGCATCCAAATTATAGATATGGTAATCAGGATATGTGTTCACAAATCTTCTAACGGTATGCGATCCAATAAAACCGGCACCTCCAGTAATTAGAATATTTTTTGCGAAACTCATAATTTTTAATTTTTAATTTTTAAAGGTAATAAAACATAAAAAAAGTTCCCCTTAAATATCCACATGGAATTTTCAACATGCCAAATGGATTTAAAACTGTTGCCTTTTTTGTTTTGATGCCATTTTTTTTAATTCGGCCAATCTTTTTGCGAAGATTTTTTTCATTCTTTTGTTTTCCACCTCTTCCCTTACTTCCTCATGATTAGGTAAATCTGTTGCTATGTTATACTCTCTCTGAACCGGCACAAAAGGAATTTCTTGTGTGATTTTAGTCTTATTGGTTACCATTAGCACATCTTCTTCTTTAAAAAGTGTTTCTTTTTTATAAGATATTAAAAATGGTGAAAGATATAGTAGAGATCCCATGCCCACACATATCAACAATTGGATATTTATATTGTAGTCCCTAACTAAAAAACTCAATGTCATGATTAGAATATTGATTATGGAAATCAACAATGAGGCCCTTCCATGCTTAAACCCCAAATCCAACAGGCGATGATGAATATGATTTCGATCTGCAGTAAATGGGCTTAATCCCTTTTTTGCCCGAATAATAAAAACTCGAAGAGTATCCAATAATGGAAATGATAAAACCACCAATAACATTATTGGGGCATTAGAAATATAATATTGAGTAGTTTCAAGACTATTTTCTGTTAAAAAAATAATGCCTTGATATGTAAGAAGGAACCCAATGAACAAAGAGCCAGAATCACCCATGAACATCTTTTTTTCATGAGATAGATTATATCTTAAAAAACCAATTATTGCTCCAATCAAGACAAAAGAAATCAAAACCATTATATGGCTTTTATTCAAAAGAAAGTAGATACCAAAAGACAAACTGCATATTATTGCTATAGATCCAGCTAATCCATCTATTCCATCAATCAAGTTATATGAGTTAACAACTAAAAGGAAAACAAAAAGGGTAAAGACTATTGATGCAATGTAAGACAATTCATGTATCCCTAAAAGACCGTAAAAATTTGTTATTCTAGCATCTGTTAAAAAAATCACAATGGATGCGGAAATAAGTTGTGCAATAAATTTTTTCTTTGGCGCTAAATCTACAAGGTCATCTTTAGCACCCAAAAACATTAAAATCATGGTGGCCGCAACCAATCCAAGTATTTTAGACAAGTGTTCTTGTTCCAATTGCATGAACAATCCAAATAATATAAGCAATAATGCAAAAGCAATAAACAACCCTACCCCACCAAGCGTTGGAGTCTTATTTTTATGAATACTATGACCCTTGCTCGGGTCATCCATCAAATTTTTAATATGAACAATGTTAATGATGGCAGGATATATTTTAAGTGACAAAAACAAGGCCCCTAATAAAGAAAACAACCCTAAAACATATAAATTAGAAAACAAATCTTGAAAGTAAGTCATAAGATTGGTTGTTAATTTATTTTACGATGGCCATACCATCAAACATTATGAAAATACCATATAGATATTTAATAAAAAAGATATTGCAAGTTATATTAGGATTCATAAAAAAAGCCTTTTATATATTGTGAAATCATTAACAAACAGTTATAAAATTTACCAAAAGGTGGAATTATAAAATCCAATTAAAAAGGCACATGTATAATATTAAGATTATGTTTAAAATACAGAAACCTGTTATTAACGAACCATAAGCCCTAGCATTATATAGTGAATCCTTGTGAGAGGGGGAGTATATTTCTCACACTTGGACTAACAAGTTAAAATTACTTCAAAAAAATATCTCGTGAATTGGTAGTGATAAATTTTATTATTAAATCTATTAACAATTTGGTCATAACATATCTGCATTTCACCGATTCATCATTTATATAGTAGGAGAAACTCATCTATATTAATATACAGTTAAACGATGGGCCATACCGTTTACCCTAAAAATCTTCTCCTTATCTATTTCATTGAACAAATAAAATACACATGGTAGATATTTGAAATAACAAATCACACTAATTCAAAAGGACATGAAAAAACTACTACTTATTAGAGAACTTTATATTGAAGCATTCAAAAATTTCGGAAATATTATTATTCGAAATTCATTTAAAATATACTCATGGATGTGTATAGCATTAATTTTTGTTGTTTTATATGCTTTCATTTTTAGAATTTCTACAGGATTCATTTTCGATTAGGAAAGAACAGGTTTATTTAAGTTGAGCTCTAGGCGTGCCATGTTCTAGAGCTTTTTTTATGCTCTTTTCTCAACAAAAACCACTATTGATTTACTTACAGGGGTATTACTTTTATCTGCATAGTAATTTATCGGAACCAAGACATTGGTTTCTGGAAAATAGGAGGCCAAATTTCCTTGCGGTATATTATAAGTAACTATCAAAAAGTTTTCCGCAAGACGTTCCTTGCCCTCATATTTACTAACTAAATCTACCTTTTCATTGGGTTTTAGCCCAAGCTTGTATATATCTATCTCATTCATAAAAACTACCCTACGCTCATTATAAACACCTCTATACCGGTCATTAAGACCGTAAATAGTTGTGTTAAATTGGTCATGGGACCGAATAGTCATTAATAAAAATTCATTTTCCTTTAATTGATGTTTTGGTAAACTACAAATACTTAATTGTGCTTTCTGATTGGGAAGTTTACTAAAATCCAAATCCCGAACATTATTTGGCAAGTAAAAACCTGAACCACTAGATTTTTGGTCCAGATTTTCAAAACCATTCAAAACAGCTTCAATCTTGTTTCTGATTAAGTTGTAATCAGAGCCCAAAACCTTCCAGTCCACAATATGGTTTTCTTTGAAATAAGCATTGGCAATACCTGCAACTATTTCAGGCTCACTTTTTAATTTACTAGATACGGGTTGAAGCATCCCTTTAGTTCTATGAACCTTTCCCATGCTATTCTCAACAGTCAAAAAACCTTTGTCATCCTGTTCTGAACGTCCTAAGGTGGGTAAAATCACAGCAGTATCCCCCGTAATTAAATGACTACGATTTAATTTTGTACTTATCTGAACTGTAAGATTACAATTCTGTAATGCTTTCGCAGTATATTGAGTATCTGATGCCGCAGAAATAAAATTACCCCCCAGAGCAACAAAAACCTTGGCTTTACCAGAATGCATTGCTCTTATGGCATGTACCGTATCCAGTCCTTCTTTGTCTGGCGGATTAAATCCAAATTCCTTTTTAATAGCTTTATTTAATGCAGGAGAAACATGGTGCATTATCCCTACTGTCCTATCTCCTTGTACATTGCTATGTCCACGAACAGGGCAGGTACCCGCCCCAGGTTTTCCCAAGCTACCTTTTAACAATAGTAGATTTACACACTCTTTTATGTTTTCCACTCCATTTTTATGTTGGGTAAGCCCCATGGCCCAACAAATAATAATCTTGTTCCTTTCTGTTAAAACTTGTACCGCTTCATCAATTAGTCTTTCCTCTACTCCGCAAATCTGTACTAATTCTTCCTCAGAATAGCGCTCCAAGTCCTTTAGCACTTCATCATAACCTTGGGTATAGGTTTTTATGAACTCATGGTCAAAAACATTTCCAACTTCCTTATCCAGCTTCGCAAGTTTCTTCATGATAAGCTTTAATAAAGCAACATCCTGATTTATTTTTACTTGTAAATGAATATCAGTTATCGCTTCACCAGAAAGCAAAAAACCTTTTACTACTTGTGGGTTTTTAAAACGGATGAGTCCCGCTTCGGCAAGTGGATTTATACTGATTACCTTACCACCATTTTCTTTACATTTTTGCAAGGCCGATAGCATTCTAGGGTGATTGGTGCCAGGATTCTGACCAATGACCATCACAACTTCAGCCTTATCAAAATCCTCAAGCTTTACAGAGCCCTTTCCTATTCCCAAAGTTTCACTTAAAGCCACACCACTGGATTCATGGCACATATTAGAACAATCGGGCATATTATTAGTGCCCAAAGCCCGTACAAAAAGCCCGTACAAAAAAGCGGCCTCGTTACTAGAACGACCTGAAGTATAAAATATGCCCTCATCAGGGGAATCCAATTTATGAAGCTCCTTGGCTATCAGTCCATAGGCATCTTTCCATGAAATGGGTTCATAATGAACACTGTTCGGACGCAAGACCATAGGCTCTGTAAGTCGCCCACTTTTTCCTATTTTATAATCTGACCAATTACTTAATTCTTCAACGGAATGCCTAGAAAAAAAATCTGCACCTACCCGTTCTCTCGTAGCTTCTTCAGCCAGTGCCTTAGCACCATTTTCACAATACTCTCCCAATTTGGAAGGTTTCTCCGGGTCTGGCCACGCACATCCTGGGCAATCAAAACCCTCCTTTTGGTTCATATGGGAAAGGGATTTAATCCCTTTTACCACTCCCATTTCTTTAAAAACATGTTGCAACGCAACCTTTACGGCTGGAAGTCCAGCTGCATACTTCGCTGGTTGTTTTAATTGAATTCCAGTAAATTCCGTTGGCCCCAATACAGAAACGTTTCGCTTTATGGCCTTTTTACTCATAAATAAACCTTAGAATAATATACATACTGGGGTTGGTGCCTCAATTTCCGAAACAAAGGTCAATTCTCCTGTTTCTACATCTCGTTTAAATGAAACAAGGTTATTACTTTCTTGATTTGCCACTATCAGGAATTCTCCGTCTGGGGATAGTGAAAAATTACGAGGCCAATTCCCTTTTGTAGGCTCATATCCTAAAGTTTTAAGTTCTCCCGTTGTCTCGTCTACACCATATATCACAATACTATTATGACCCCGGTTGGAGGCATAAACAAATTTACCATCCAATGAAATATGGATATCAGCACAAAAGCTGTCTTCGTTATACCCTTCTGGCAAAGTCGAAACAGATTCTTTTTTTTCAAAAACACCCTTTTCATTTTTAACTACTCTTGTTACCGTAGCGTTCAATTCATTCACGACATACAGCCATTTTTTATTTGGATGAAAGACCATATGACGTGGCCCTGCACCATCATCAAATAACAATTTTTGTGGACTTGCAGGAACAAGTTTTTTAGATTCTATATCCAAACGTGAAAACCAAAGTTCATTGGTTCCCAAATCTGCTGATACCAAATCATTACCATCACCGTAAAACCAGGCAGAATGTGCATGAGGCTTATCTTGATTTTTTCCGCTTCCTTGTCCTTCATGGTTCTCCGTGTATAGCAATTCCGAAAGTTCTCCTGCATTATCCAATTTCAATAAACCTAGATTGCCTCCGGTATAGTTGGAAACAACAACAAAACCATCCTTATTCATACTTAAATGGCAAGGGTGCGCTCCGTCTGAAATCCTCTTGCTCAATGACTGTAAACTGTCACCTTTGATTGCAAAAGACTCAACATAGCCCGTTCCTTCCTCATTCTGTTCATTCACCGATACCAAGAATTTACCATTGGGACTTTTGATCAAGAAAGAAGGATTATTGGATGCTCCTGAAAAAGCAACTTGTTCCAAACTACCATCTGCGTGCAAGGCATATCTATAGATTCCCTCACTATCTCCACCGGTATAGGTGCCTACATAAAATTTTTGTACTGGAGCCATTTCCTCAACTTCTGTGATTGCTTCTTTTTTCTTTTCCTTACAGCTTACTACTGCCACAAGAGCTAATACTAGTATTTTAATTTTCATTTGTTCGAATTATGTTTTCAAGATACTTAAATAAATTATTTAGTAAGTGAAAATATTTTTTCCATCAACATCCACTTTTCCCCTGCTTTAGCATGTGGCAATGCCTGTTGATATTTCCACATTAAATCTTCCCATTCCTGTACTTTTGGATTGTTTTTATCCACAACCGCTTTTTTACTAAAAGAAAAAGAATCATCCGTCTCCATAATCATCGTCATCCTTGTTCCTACCCTATAAATTTCCATTTTGGTGATTCCAGAATCAAAAATAGTTTTCTCAATTTCCGGCCATATTTTCTTGTGATAGGCTTCATATTCAGCTATTAAAACCGGGTCGTTTTTTAAGTCTAAGGCGAGGCAGTATTGTTTCATTTCTTTACTTTTTTGATGGGATTTCTCCCCCAAAATCTTGGGGTCGAAATGACTTTTACTTAATTTTCGGCATACACTTTATAAGTTCTATAGCCATAAGTAGCAACAACCAAAAAACAAACTAAGGGTAGAATAAAGGAAAAATTAACCTCAGGAACTCCCAAAATGGTTGTATCGGCATACCCCGTGCCACCAATATCCAAAAGCATTCCCTGAAAAATTGGCATAAAGGCCCCGCCAACTATCGCCATTACCAAAAATGCAGAAGCTGGTTTGGCATCCTCTCCCAATCCATTCAATGCAATTCCATAAATAGTTGGGAACATCAAGGACATACAAAAAGACACACAGACCAAACAATATAAACCTCCCATTCCTTGGATGAAAATTGTTCCCAAACAAAACACAATGGCCAAAACGGCCAATAGCATTAATAACTTTCCCGAATCAATAAATTTTAAAAGGTAGGTAAACAAAAACCGCGCTACCAAAAACAAGCCCAATGCAGCGTAGGCATAGTTCACCGCATTCTGATTGTTAATTCCCAAATTTTCTGCATATTGATAAACATAGGTCCAACACATAATCTGTGCTCCTACGTAAAAAGTCTGGGCTATTACACCCCCTACAAATCGTTCTTTTTTAAAGATACGCTTTATGGATTTCCACATACTTGTTCCTCCTTTAACTTCTTTTTTTTCAGGCATTTTCGCAAAGGCAATAAGGATCAACATAAAAATTACGAACAATCCCAAAGCCACATAAGGATTGCGTATTACCAACAAATCGGAAGTTTTTACAACTGCTTTGGCAGTTCCCGTTAAAGTTTCATAAATACTATTGCCGTTGGCATCCAAATTATCAGATTGCAGTGCTCCCAATACAAAAGTTTGGGCTACAAATAAGCCAGATAAGGCTCCTATGGGATTAAAGGCTTGTGCCAAGTTTAATCGCTGCGTTGCCGTTTCTTCACTTCCCATACTCATGATGTATGGGTTTGCTGTGGTTTCCAAAAATGCCAACCCAAACGTTAACACATATAGGGCCACTAAAAAGAAAAAATAGTTTTCCATAGCGGCGGCCGGAAAAAATAGTAAAGCACCAATTGCGTACAATCCCAATCCCACTAAAATTCCAACTTTATAGGAATATTTTTTAACCAAAAATGCTGCTGGCAAGGCCATAGTGAAATATCCCCCATAGAATGCTGCTTGCACCCAGGAGGCTTGTGTATTGTTTAACTCCAATATTTTTTTAAATGCGGATACCATTGGATTGGTTATGTCATTGGCAAAACCCCAAAGAGCAAACAAAGAAGTAATCAAAATAAAAGGAAATAATATTTTTTTGGCTACTACGGGTTGATTGGTTGTACTCATTTGCTTAATTGTAGTGTTAAATTGATCTATCCAGATGTGTGTACCCACCATCCACATAAATTAATTGTCCAGTGGTATGGCTAGACTTTTCGGAAAGTAAAAATGCCACGGTATTTGCTATTTCCTCTGCAGTTGTCATTCTCTTTTCCAAAGGTATCCTATCTGTAATCTCTTTTAATTTTTCCTTTGGATTAGGCAGGGTTTTTATCCAATTATCATACATGGGCGTATAACATTCTGCAACCAACACCTCGTTGGTCCTAATCCCATAGGGCAATAATTCAACGGCCCACTCCCTAGTCAAGGAATTGCGTCCACCATTGGCAGCAGCATAGCCAGATGTTCCCCCTTGCCCCGTGACTGATACTTTTGAACCAATATTTACAATGGCCCCTTTGTTCTTTTTTAGCTCGGGCACTATATATTTTGCCATCATAAAATAGTGAGTCAAATTTTTGTTGATCGATGAAACAAAATCCTTGTAATTTCCATTTTCCAGACTGACCCCATCGTTTACCCCTGCATTATTCACCAAGCCATTTATTCGGCCAAAATTTTCAATCACCTTTTCCACAGCTTTTTTACATTGTTCCGGATCTGTTAATTCGGCTAGAGCGTAAAAAGCCTTTCCGCCTTTTGTTTCAATTTCTTGAACAGCTTTTAAAACATCCTTCTCTTTTCTTCCCACAATTACTGGAATGGCACCTTCATCGGCCAAGACAGAGCTTATGCCGTAGCCTATGCCTTTATCACCTCCTGTAACTATAATTACTTTATTAGCAAGTTTTAAATCCATTTCACAAACCTTTCAAAGTATTCTGTTCTTACATTATTTGAAGTTGTCCATCTAACTTTATAGGAGTGTTTTTTGGCAAATTGGCTTCAATTTCCATTCCATTGTAAACTATCTTAATTTTCTTGCCTTCCCTTGATGTAAGAACCAATTCCACTAATTTACCATTTTCCCACGCAATATCCACTTCAATATTTCCTCTTGCAATCAAGCCTTTAATATTACCTGTTTCCCAATTATTCGGTAAAGTGGGTAAAACTCTAAGAAAACCTTCATGCGATTGCATTAACAATTCTGCTACTCCAGCAGTGTATCCAAAATTGCCATCTATCTGAAAAGGCGGATGCATATCAAAAAGATTGTCGGCCAAAGAAATTTGAAAAAACTTTGTGATATTTTCCTCGGCAGACTCTTTATCCATTAATCTAGCATCAAAATTAATCATCCAAGCACGGCTCCAACCCGTTCCAGCACCACCATGTTGCAAGCGGTGGGCAATGGTCTTTTTTGCTGCCTCAAAAGCCTTATTATCCTTACTTGTAATATCATTTCCGGGGTGTAGGGCATATAAGTGTGACATATGGCGATGCCCTTTTTCCGCTTCTTCATAAGGTCGGTCCCACTCCAATATCCTACCATCATCCCCAATAACAATGGCAGGATGTAGCTTTCTTCTTTTTTCTATAACCTCTTTTGTAAAGCTATCATCAATTTCCAATAGATCAGCGGCCTCAAGAACATTATCAAAAACTTCTTTTATGATTTGGTGCCCCATAGCATTTCCATAAGAGACTGCGGCTGGCTCCCCATCACTTGCTATATATGAGTTCTCTGGGGATGTTTCTGGTGCAGAAACCCATGTGCCATCTCGCTCATCCATTATTAGCCAATCCAAATAAAATTCTGAAACGGCCTTTAGATAGGGATATCCTCTTTCCTTTAAAAAATCTTTGTCGTTGGTATATTTATAATGTTCCCAATAGTGTTGCCCAAGCCAACCGCCTCCATGAATCCATGAACCCCAATATGGCCGTTCTGCGCGCATCCATGGGGTGAGCCATAAATCCGTAGTATGGTGAACCATAGCTCCACGATTTATACCATACTGCTCTTTGGCAATGATGCGACCACGTTCCAGTAATTTATCGGAAAAATCCAAAAGAGGCATGTGGCACTCACTTAGATTGGTAACCTCAGCTGGCCAATAGTTCATTTGAATATTAATGTTCAAATGATAATCTGCATTCCAAGGGGCCTGTATGTGCTCATTCCAAATACCTTGAAGGTTCGCAGGGTTTGTTCCGGGTCTTGATGAGGAAATTAACAAATAGCGTCCATATTGAAAGAGTTTGGCCGCCAAATCCGTATCTGGCAAACTATCTTTAATTCTCTGTAATCTTTTATTTATGGGCAATGAATCCAATTCATACCCCCCCAAATCAAAATCTACCCTTTTATATAATTTTTGATAATCCTGTATATGTTCTTTCAATAATTCATCGAAAGACTTATTCTCTACTAATGAAAGGGTTTTATGGTTATTTTGATGAAAATTTTTGTGGTAAAAAGAAGTGCTGCATACAATTAGCATTGTAGCCTTCTGCACACCCCTTAATTGTAATTCTCCTTTTTTTGACTCTACAGTTCCTGAAGTATTCTTGACCTTTAACCTTGTTTGGAACTTAACTCCATAATCTATTTTGGTTGGAGTTGAATGTACGGCTCCAGCAAATTGCGTAACCATCCCCTCCATACTTATTTCATTGTTGGATGGATTAGAAGTACTGACAGTAGCATGACCTTCATCCTTTGCCCTATCCAATTTTAAATTAAAATCCATGCCTTCCTGTGCTGTGGTAGATATTTCTACTACTAGAACATCATCAACCGCCGAGGCAAAAACTTTTTCCACATAATCATGGCCTTCATAGGAATATTTCACAGTAACCACTGCATTTTCCAAGTCCAAGGAACGAGAGTAATTCTCTATTTTTCTTTCTTTTTGAAAATCAATATATAAATCCCCCATGGTTTGATGAGAACGTGAAACACCTTTATAAGAGAATCTATCAACAATCAATTTGTCTGCTTCATGGGGCTTATCCTCTCTCAACATTTTCCGAATAAGGTCTAAATCCTCTTTTGTTCCTTTAGAATTTCCCCATTCTGGACCACCGGGCCACATGGAATCCTCATTTAATTGCAAATGCTCATGTTGGGGGTCACCATAAATCATTGCCCCTAACCTACCATTGCCAACAGGTAAGGCCTCCATCCATTCCTCTGCAGGTTGGTCATACCAAATTCTATTGGCAACCGTTTCTTTTTCTTGCTCTTGACAAGAAAAAAGTGATAGTACGCTTAGAAAAATAAAATAGTATTTGCTCATCTTATATTATAAAATTCCTTGGTGTTAATTCCCATCACTTTATCCTGATCTCCCTTTTTAAACCTGCCAAAATAATCCTCTACAATACTTACAACCTCATCATATTCTGCTGCTACCAAGCATACAGGCCAATCGGAACCAAATAAAATTCTATCTATCCCAAATGCATTGACAACAATATCCATAAAGGGTATAAAATCATCCTTGTGCCATTTATAATTCCTTGTTTCTGTCACCATACCAGATACCTTACAATATACATTTTTACAGGTACTTAATGCTTGCATACCATGTATCCAATATTCATCCAACCCATTGGAAATTGCAGGCTTGGCAATATGGTCTATAACAAACTTCTGCTTGGGAAATTTCTGGACCAATGATAATGCCGATGGCAACTGACTAGGATAAATTAAAATATCATATGTCAAATTAAATTGGGATAGTGCACCAATACCTTTTTGAAAATCTCCTCTGAGCATAAAATCATCCGCTTCTCCCTGTACAATATGGCGTACTCCTTTAAACAAAGGGTTTCTAGAAAAATACTCCAGTCGCTCCACCACATTATCCGCCAACAAATCTACCCAGCCAACGACTCCTTTTATAAAATAGTTATCACACGCCAATTGCAATAAAAGTTCAGTTTCAGCTTCGGTTTGGTCCACTTGTACCAATACACAGCCTTCTATTCCATTTTTTTGAAGAATAGGCCCCAAATCCGAAGGCATAAAATCTTTCCTAATGCTCCGCATGGATTCATCTAACCAACTATGTCTTTCCGGGTCGTACTTCCAAAAATGTTGATGGCTATCAATTCTCATCTACCCATAAGCTTTTGCATGCTGTTTTGAACTTCCCAGACCTTCAATTCCCAGTTCTACCACATCACCGGCTTTTAAAAATCTAGGTGGATCAAAACCAAGGCCCACTCCAGAAGGAGTACCTGTAGAAATAACATCACCAGGTAACAACGTCATAAATTGACTTATATAACTAATCACTTCTTGAATATTAAAAACAAAATCTGAAGTATTACTATTTTGAAGCATTTCCCCATTTAGTTTTAACCACAGATTTAGATTATTTGGGTTTTTTATTTCTTCTTTTGTAGCCATAAAAGGACCTAAAGGTGCAAAAGTGTCACAGCTTTTTCCCTTGACCCATTGTCCTAATTTTTCCAATTGAAACTCACGTTCACTATAGTCATTGTGCAGGACATAACCCGCTACATAATCCAATGCGTTAGCTTCGGATACATAAGACGCCTTTTTACCTATGACCACTCCCAATTCCACTTCCCAATCGGTTTTTTTACTGTTTTTGGGAATAATTACATCATCATTGGGACCAACAATTGCAGAAGTTGCCTTAAAAAACAATACCGGTTCCGTAGGGAGTGCCATACCACTTTCTTCAGCATGCTTGGCATAATTAAGGCCTACACATATAATCTTTGATGGGCGGCCAATAGGTGACCCCAAACGAACTTCGCCACTCACTTTTGGGCAACTTTCCTGATTAGTTTCTAACCATTTTTTTAGTCGTTCCAATCCATTGGTCTCAAAGAATGCTTCATTGTAATCTTCTCCAAAAACAGAAACATCCAACCTGTTTCCATTATCTAATTGAACCCCTGGTTTTTCCTTTCCCGTGCTACCGAATCGTATTAATTTCATCTGTTTGTTTTTTGTTGGTCTAATACTTATTTATTTGTGATACATTATATTATGTTCTTATGATTTACGTCAAGAATTCAATTTAATAAACCCACCATCAATAGGGAAATCTGTCCCTGTTATAAAGGATGCCTCATCAGAACATAGGTACAATGCCAAGTTGGCTACCTCTTCTGGTTTTCCCATACGCCCAATAGGTTGTGTTTGCGATAATTTCTCGAACATTTCCGATTCTTTCCCTGGATAGTTCTTTTTTATAAAGCCATCCACAAAAGGGGTGTGTATCCTTGCAGGAGAAATACTATTGCAACGAATACCATACTCTATATAATCCTTGGCAACCGAATATGTCATTGTAAGCACCGCACCTTTGGACATGGAATATGCAAAACGGTCTGCAACGGCTACAGAACCCGCCACTGATGCCATATTCAAAATAATTCCTCCCTTTTTCTTCATATGTCCCAAAGCCGCATGCATACAGTTATAGACTCCTTTGATGTTTACATTATATACTCTATCTAAATCTGATTCCGAAGTGTTTTCCAAATTACCAATTTGTGCAACACCTGCATTATTGACGAGTATATCAATTTCTTGCTTTTGTGTAATTTTAGCAATGGTTTTGTTAACCTCTGCATGATTTGAAACATCACAGGTATATACCTCAACACTGCCTCCAAGTTTTTTAATATCATGGATGGTTTCCTTTGCCAAATCCCCATTGATTTCCAAAATACAAACTTCGGCTCCCCTTTCAGCAAATTTCAATGCAATGGCTTTACCAATACCACTGGCACCTCCTGTAATTATTGCTGTTTTTCCATCTAATCTAAAACTGGACATACCTCTATTTTAAAGTAATTTCTACAATGGTGTCAACCTCATCCCTATCCTCCTTCTCAATCTCTAAAAAGAGCCCGTACTCATTCACCTTATGAGTTACTTTTTTATTTTTATTGTATAGTTTGATGTCCCTAAAGGGTACATCAAAATTTTCTAAAAAGTATAATTCTTTTTTGTCGTTAAAAAGATGCAAGTACACTGTTTTTCCCTTTCTTGTCGATGCCATTTCCTCGTTTGGTGAAACTGGGCCTTGACTTGTGCCATATATAGTTTCTCCATTTGCACGCATCCATTCACCCATGTTTTTAAGAGATTCTTTGTGCTCTGGTTGAATTTCTCCATTTGGCATAGGTCCCACATTAAGCAACAAGTTACTCCCATAGCCAGCTGATTTTACCATCAACTGAATCAATTCTTTCTCCGATTTGTGCTTTCTATCCTGAATATTAAAACCCCATGAATTGTTGATAGTTTCGCACACTTCCATAGGCAATTGCCCAACATCGGAAGCGCTTGTACCCCAACCTGTGGTATTATGCCCAGGTAAGTCTTTTTCGAACATTTGAAAATCCTCTCCAGATATAGGTGCGATGTGGTGATTATTTCCAATTAAACATTGAGGTTGCAGCTCATGAATCAATTTATATATTTCATCATAATGCCAATCTACCTTTAGTTTGCCAAACTTTTTGCCATCCCATTCTTTTTGGTCCCAATGGCCATCAAACCAAATACCCGCTATATCTCCATAATTGGTTAGCAATTCTGTAAGCTGTGCCTTCATAAAGGCTATGTACTTCTCCCACGTGCCTTCCTTTCGGCCATCAATTTCTGTACCTGTCCTGCCTCGTGGAAAATAATCATCATTATGCCAATCTAGCAATGAGTAATAAAAAAACAGTTTTATGTCGGCCTTCCTACATGCTTCTGCCAACTGTTTTAGCACATCCTTTCCATAAGGTGTTTTCTTCACTATATTATAATCTGTGACTTGGGAATCGAACATGGAAAATCCATCATGATGGCGGCTGGTAATTGTAATGTATTTCATTCCAGCGTCTTTTGCCATTTTCACCCACTCCTCCGCATCATATGCTATAGGATTGAAAAATGAAGGCAGTTTTTCATAGGCATCTATAGGTATGTTTTGATTGTTCATCACCCATTCACCATCTCCCAATTGACTGTATACACCCCAATGGATAAACAATCCGAATTTTGCTTCCTGAAACCATTGACGTGCCTCCAAATTTTCCTTTGTTGGCACATACTCCTGGGCAATTGTGAATTGAGACAGAAGTATAATTACTAGAGAAATGAAAGTTCGCTTCATACACTATTTTTTTATAAAATTTAATTTTCTATTGCCAAATACTACCGTTTGGAAATTCATACGCTTTCAAAGATTGTTCTTTTATTTCAATACTATAACCAGCCATTGTTGGTGGCATATAGGCCCCATTTTTAATTACAACTGGGTCCAAAAAATGTTCGTGTAAGTGGTCTACATATTCTATGATCCTATCTTCCAGTGAACCGGTTATTGATACATAATCCAACATGGAAAGATGCTGTACATACTCACACAGTCCAACTCCGCCTGCATGTGGACAAACCGGAATTTTAAACTTGGCTGCCATGAGCAATACTGCTATAATTTCATTAACACCACCCAATCTACAACTATCTATCTGGCAAATACCAATAGCATTTGCCTGCATCAGTTGCTTAAACATTATGCGGTTATGACAATGTTCCCCTGTCGCTACATGAATAGGTGCCACAGCCTTGGCAATTTTGGCATGTCCAAGAATATCATCTGGACTTGTAGGTTCTTCTATCCACCATGGGTCAAATTGTTTTAGGACCTCCATATTGGCAATGGCCTCATCTACATCCCATTTTTGGTTGGCATCCATCATTAGACGTAAGTTGGGTCCAATTTCTTCCCTGATAATGGTGGCCCTGCGTACATCATCTCTTAAATCCGATCCCACCTTTATTTTTAAATGATCAAAACCCTGTTCTTTTGCTTCTTGGCAAAGGCGTCTCATTTTATCATCTGAATATCCCAACCAACCTGCAGAAGTGGTGTAAGCAGGATAACCTGTTTCCATTAGCTCCGCAATACGCTTTTGTTTGGTGGATTGCTGTTTTTTCAAAATCTCAAGAGCTTCCTCCTGTGTTAAAGCATCCGTGATATATGTAAAATCCACACAGGAAACCAATTCTTCTGGTGACATGTCCGTTAACGGTTTCCAAAGAGGTTTACCCGCTACTTTTGCATACAAATCCCAAACCGCATTAACTAGAGCAGCGGTAGCCAAATGTATGACCCCTTTTTCAGGTCCTACCCAGCGGAGTTGACTATCTCCCGTCATCATTTTCCAGAAAGCTCCCATGTTTTGGGTAAAACTTTCCAATGTTTTACCTTTTAATAAATAGGAAAGGGATTCAACAGCGGCAACACAGAGTTCATTTCCCCTACCTATGGTAAAAGTAATTCCATGCCCTTCATGGCCATTTGGATGATCTGTCTTAAGAATCACATAAGCAGCAGAATAGTCTGGGTCTGGGTTCATGGCATCAGAGCCATCCAAAGATTTGCTGGTAGGAAACCGAATGTCTTTGACATCAATTCTGGTAATCGTTGTTGGCATTTTCAGGTAGTTAGTCGGTTGTGAAGCTTAAAACACTTCCCAATCCTTGAAAATACATCAACTTGAATTAATAAACAAGAGGTTTTATGTTACGATTGTTGTGAGTATGAAAGACTAAGCTTTGTAGTCGATTATTTTTTTACAATTAAAGAGATTGTATTATCCCTGATTAAGAATATTGAAAACCTTACTGTTCCAGTTTATGATTACATTCCAAAATATCAGAAATAACCTTAATAGCTTAAATACATAATATGATTGGGATTTGAATGCGTCTCAGAAATTTTAAAGTCATAACTACCGACTATCTTGAATCCAATTTTTGTGTAAAAATTTATGGCTCGTTGGTTTTCTATCCAAACAAACAACCACATTCCATTTTGTCCACTATTTTTTGATGATTCAATGTTAAAACCCATTAGTTTGCTTCCAAGGTTTTGCCCATAAAATTCCTTCAACAAATAGAGTCGATCCAATTTGGTATTGTTTGACTTTTCTACAGCTTCATTATCCTTGTTTAAAACAATTTTTGAATATCCAGCCTCTTTACTTTTACAAAAGATTATACGGTAGTCAATATTTGGGTCGATCAATTCCTTTTCAAAGCGTTCTATACTAAAATTTTCGGCTATATATGTATCAATTTCAGATTTGTTGGCACTGTTGCCATGAGAGTCCAAAAATGCTTGCTTACTAATCTTAGCCAATAATTCACTATCCTGAATTCTCCCTTTAACAATGTTAATCATAAAAAAGACACTATTTTTTCATCTTACAAGTACTTAGACCAAAAGGAGCATATAGTGGACAAAAGCTTACTAAACTTGTCAATACAAAAATAGCCGCCAAAGCCAGTAATATATAGGCAAAGGTTCCTTCTATTACATTAAAATAATACAATGCGACTACTACTATTGCCAAAATGATGCGTATAATTTTATCGGCACTTCCCATATTTTTTTTCATGATTCTAGTTTTTATTGGTTATAATATTCAATCAGAACAACAACACTGGTAACCAATCCAACACAAATCATGCAAATCAACACCAGTTTTATTCCCTTACTTGGTTTCATAACAGTAAAAATAATATGTCCTTTAAAAAGAATACATGAGATTTGTCATACTTTAAACTTCTTATAATGTTGTGGGACATACATAGTCCGTTACCTTAAAACCAGCATTTTTAATTGCAGCATAACCCCCTTGAACATCAATTAAATTGTGAATTCCCCTACTCTTTAAAATTGAAGCGGCAATTACTGAACGGTAGCCCCCAGCACAATGGACATAAAAAGGTTCATTGGATGGAAATTCGGCCAAATGGCTATTCAATTCACTTAGTGGTGTATTGCTTGCGTTAATCAGATGTTCGGACAGATATTCGCTCTCTTTACGAACATCAAAAACCGGCGATTTATTTTCCTCAACAGCGTCTTTAACATCATTAACAGAAAGCGAAACTATAGTATCAACTTCCTTGCCCGCTTTTTTCCATGCTTCTATACCCCCGTCCAAAATACCTAGAGTATTATCAAAACCAACTCTGGATAAACGAGTTACAGTTTCTTCTTCCAGCCCTTTTGGTGTTATCAATAGAAGTGGTTGCTGGACATCAGCAATCAACGCACCTACCCAAGGTGCAAAATCACCGTTTAATCCAATAAAAATGGAGCGTGGCACATGTGCTTTTACAAATTCATCTTGATGACGTACATCCAAAACAATGGCCCCTGTTTCATTAGCAGCCGTTTCAAAAGCATCTGGCGACAATAAAGATGTACCTTTCTCCAAAACCTCAGCAATATCCTTATAGCCTTCTTTATTCATTTTCACATTGAGAGGAAAATATTTTGGTGGCGGCAACAAGCCATGGGTCACTTCTTTTATAAACTCTTCTTTGGTCATATCTGTGCGTAACGCATAGTTCACTTTCTTTTGATTGCCCAAAGTATCCACTGTTTCCTTCATCATGTTCTTACCACAGGCCGAACCTGCGCCGTGTGCAGGGTATACAATAATATCATTTGCCAAAGGCATAATTTTATTGCGGAGACTTTCGAACAGAAGACCTGCCAAGTCCTCTTGAGTCATATCGGCGGCTTTTTGGGCCAAATCCGGTCTTCCAACATCACCCAGAAACAAGGTATCTCCTGAGAAAATAGCATGATCCCTTCCTTTTTCATCCCTTAATAGAAAGGTTGTGCTTTCCATGGTATGACCTGGTGTGTGCAAAACTTTTAGGGAAATGTCTCCTAACTTAAATTCTTGTCCATCTTTCGCTATTATAGCATCAAACGAAGGATTGGCATTTGGCCCATAAATAATGGGAGCACCTGTTTCTTTGGATAAGGTTACATGACCGCTCACAAAATCTGCATGAAAATGCGTCTCCAAAATGAATTTTATTTTGGCATCATCCAGTTTCGCCCTTTTAATATATGGATGCACTTCCCTAAGTGGATCAATTATAGCCACTTCCCCTTTACTTTCTATATAATAAGCTCCTTGAGCCAAACATCCTGTATAAATTTGTTCTATTTTCATTTTTAATTTTTCTTAAATTTAAGATTTACTAAAGTATTTTTTCTTAACTAAAAACCGTTATTTGGATTATATAGGGTGGTTTTTAGATTGCAGTGCAATTTTATTCTGCATTTGTGTTTTTCCACCGTGATTTTTACAATTATCACAGGCCTCGAATGTTCTTACAAAGATATTTTCTTCACCTATGTCATTGATTAAACCAGACTTGTATAACAAATCTCGCAGAGGCCCATTTACTCTTGCTAACTTAAATTCCAATCCCCTATCTTTTAAATCTGCCACCACATTGCGTAGCATATGCGTCGCTGTACTATCCATATAATTAATAGCCTCGGCATTTAAAATGATGTATTTTAACTTTGGTCCTTTTTTTTCTATTTGCCGATATAATTCCGTTTTAAAAAAACCTTTATTTCCGAAATACAATTGTGAATCGAAACGTAGAGCAAGCACTTCATCCTCAATTTCAATATCTTCCGAAAAACGATTTATATTTTTAAAATAGTCGGTGCCTTTTATTCTTCCCAAAACTGCAAAGTGCGGTTTTGAAGTTCTATAGACCATAAGAAGTAATGAAATTAAAATTCCTATTAGAATTCCTTCTTTTATACCAATAAACAGCGTAATACAAAATGTAGCCAATAATACCATAAACTCATCCTTACGGTTTTCCCATAAACTCCTTGCATAGCTAAAATCAATTAAACTAAATACAGAAACCATAATTATGGATGCTAAGACAGCATTCGGCAAATAGTAGAATAAGGGTGTTAAAAACAAAAGGGTTATCAGGACCAACAGCACACTTACAATTGAGCTAATCTGAGTTTTAGCACCCAATTCATTATTAATGGCTGATCTAGAAAAACTCGCTGTTACAGGTAATGACTGAAAAAATGAGCCTACAATATTTGTAGTTCCCAATGCTATTAATTCTTGGTTGGGTCTTATGGTATCTGTATTGTTTTTTTCCTCTATTCCTTTACCAATAGAAATAGCCTCAAGATAACCAACAAAAGCAACTGCAAGCGCTATGGGCCATAACGCTTTAATACTTTCCAAATTAAAAGCATGTATCTTAAAAGAAGGCAAGCCTTTTGGCACATTCCCAACTAATTTAACTCCTTTACTTTCCAAATTAAAAGCAAAAACCGCTATAACCCCAAGTACTACAACCAATAAAATTGCTAAGATTTTTTTATTGAATTTTCTCAACAAAATAATAAAAAGAATTCCCAAAACACCAATCATAACGTCATATGGATTAGCCTCTCCTATATTCCGAAAAGCATTTCTTATGAGGATATGAAATTGATTACTTCCAGGAATATTTGTACCCAATAGGTGCTTTAATTGACTAAACATAATAATAAATGCTGCTGCAGAAGTAAAGCCACTAATAACGGGTTTGGACATAAAATTGACCAGAAAGCCCATTCTAAAAAAACCTAAAAGTAATTGCATAGCACCCACCAAAAACGCAAGTAGCATTGCCATAGCAATATAATTTTCAATACCAGAAATTGCCAATGTACCCAAGCCAGCAGCTACTAAAAGAGAATCCATGGCAACAGGGCCAATAGCTAATTGTCTAGACGTGCCCAACAAAGCGTAAACAACAATAGGAAAAAGGGACGCATACAGACCATATACAGGAGGTAACCCTGCAATCATGGCATAAGCCATACCTTGAGGCACCAAAATAATACCTACTGTTACTCCCGCCAATAAGTCTTTCGAAAAAAAACTTCTTTTATAGTTTTGCAGCCATTCCAGAAACGGAAAAAATCCTTTCATGGGGCAAATTTACTATTTAATATAGAGATTGAACGTAACTTGGGTTACCGAAAAGTTATTGCTTCCACCAATCAGAAAATTGTTGTTCTTTGCCCACAATAATTTTCTCCCCGATAATAGGGGTTGATAAATTAATATTTTTCTCCATACTTGCTTTGTATAACCTTTGAACAGGATCATCCCAATCATGATTAGACAACGTAAATCCTCCCCAATGTATTGGAATAAGCATATTTCCTTTTAAATCTAAATGTGCTTGTGCTGTTTCTTCCGGCATCATATGAATGTCTTTCCAAAGTTCATCGTACTGACCACATTCCATCATGCAAACATCAAAAGGGCCGTGTTCCTTCCCAATTTTTTTAAACCCCTCAAAGTAACCAGAATCTCCACTAAAAAAAAGTTTGTGTTTTCCATCAATCACCCAGGAACACCATAAAGTTGACATTTTATCTAACAATCCTCTGCCTGAGAAATGCTGAGCAGGCGTACAGGTAAATGTAATATCCGCTACCGTAATACTATCCTCCCAATACAACTCGGAAATTTTACTTTCTTCAACACCCCATTTTTTTAAATGTGCCCCCAAACCAAGTGGCACAATGAACTTCTTTGTTTTTCCTTTTAATCTTTTAATGGAACCATAATCCAAATGGTCATAATGGTCATGTGAAAATATGATTATATCAATCTCTGGTAGATCCTCAATGGCAATAGGTAGTGTGTCATTAAACCTCTTTGGCATAATGTAGGGAACTGGTGAAGGATAATCCCCAAACATAGGGTCTATCAATATATTTTTACCATTCATTTTTAAATAAAATGCTGAATGTCCATACCAAACCAGACTGGTTTCCGAATCCCTTAATTCGTCCAATTGAGACTTATCCCATTTAATAACGGGCAATGATTTACTTGGCTTTTTATTTGGATTTCCCTTAAACATTTTTCCAAATATTTTTTTATAATCGTCCCAACTAAAATCATTTTTAGTTGGGTATAAATTGGTGAATTTACCATTGGAATAATTAGGTGTTTCTTTCATTTTTTCTAAAATTTCTCCTTTTGATTCCCCACCAAATACTGGATGAAAATTTACAAACAAGACAGTGATTAAACCTAACATTAAAAAACCACTTATTAGCCGTACAAGAATTTTCTTAAACATTCTTTTTAATCTGATTCTATCTGCTACACTAATTTACTATTTCTTATTCCCTCATAAACAACAATACTTACCGCATTGGCTAAATTCAGGCTTCTAATATGAGGGCTTAACAGTGGAATTTTATAGACTTTGTCTTTATTTTCTTGAATGATGTTTTTGGGCAGCCCAACAGATTCCTTTCCAAAAACAAAAAATAGATTATCCTTAAAATCAATATCGTAATAATCCTTTTCTCCGTGACTTGACAAAAAAACCATTTCCGCTTCTCTATTTTTTTTAAAGAAATCGTCTATGCTTTCATAAATAAACAAAGATATGTGCTGCCAATAATCTAATCCTGCCCTTTTTAGGCGTTTGTCATCAATTTCAAACCCAAAAGGTTTTACTAAGTGCAAATTACAACCAGAGGCCAAACTCAATCGGCCAATATTACCTGTATTGGTGGGAATTTCGGGTTCTATAAGAACAATATTTTGAGTCATTGTTTTATTTTCAAAGCACTTACAACTCTAGCACCTTAATTTTATTTCGGTGCATTTCTATTTTCCCCTCTTTCTCTAACTGTTTTAAAAGCCTGGACACAACTACCCTAGAGGTATGTAGGTCATAGGCAATATCTTGGTGGGTTGTATGGATAACATCATCGTGGCTCACTTTGGCCTTGTCCTGTAAATGTTTTAACAAGCGCTCGTCCATTCTTAGAAAAGCCAATGTGTCAACAGTTTCCAATAATTCCATCATTCGAATATGGTAACTGTCCAAAATATATCGCTGCCAGCTTTTGTATTTGGACATCCATATATCCATTTGCTGTACAGGAATAAAAAGTAATTTTGTGTCCGTTTCTGCCACAGCTCGGATTTCACTTTTTTTATTTCCTAAACAACATGAGAAAGTCATAGCGCAAGTATCACTTTTTTCAATGAAATAGAGCAATAATTCATCCCCATTCTCATCTTCCCTAAGTATTTTTATTGCGCCTTCCAAAACCAACGGCATCATTTTTATATAATCTCCAATTTCTATAAGCCGCTCACCTTGTGGCACTTCTTTATAAGTCCCAACTTCTTCAATTTCATCTATGAGCTCGGCCTCAAAAAGATAACCATAACTCTGTTCCAACATCTCTTTTACTGACAACATACTTAGTTTATAGGTTTAATACATACTTTAAACTCCTTTTTATCCGTATCCAAATATTGAAACCCTTTATAAAGATCTCTTTGCGCAACTTCATATGGGTAAAAAGTAATAGGTTCAATGCACATCATGGTAGGCACTGGAGTCCAAAGCATAAAATGGCCAAATCCCTGGGTTGAAATCTGAAGGCTTTTCTCATCTTTTAAGATTACTGATTCACATTCCGCAATATGGAATGCCCTATCCCCCACTTCCAGAACTTCACCCAAAGTAATCTCATTACCATTGGAGACTATTATTGGGCTCTCCGAATGCAACTTAAAAGCTGGGTGATATCCCAACATAAAAGGCATATCCCTTTCTCCTGACACATCAAAAGTAATATACAGACCATCTTCTTTTAGCTCATACTTTTTTTGAAATTCAAAACCAAAAGGCCACATTAACATTGATTTGGTGGATTTTTCAGGGAATTTTGAATTTTTGACTACTGTTCCCGCCTTGTATACTTTTTTATAGGTCGCAGAAACTTCATTATCAAAAACTATTTCGTACTCCAACTCACGCAATAGACCATGCTGATCCTGTATGGCATTTCCTCTGGAGACTTGTACCATAAAATCAGTTTCATTCGTTGGGCCAATAATAGGAAACATTTCAGCATCCGAACTTCGCCAGCCAGGACTTCCTTTTTGATGGATATATTGATGTCCATCTACCAAATAGCTTACCAGTTCGCCAGCATCAATTTTTATTGTTTGATTATTTAATGAAAGTTCTTTCATGAATTACTGATTAATAAGTCTATATATTAAAACTGCGGTTCTCTTGGTCAGAGCTTCAATGGTGTTTAAGTTTACTGTTTCTTCTGGAGTGTGAGCACCCGTTCCCATAGTACCAAGTCCGTCCAAACAATCTACATATTTTGCCACAAAGGAAACATCAGCCGCACCTCTTCTTCCTGGATCATATGCCAATACTTCTCCTTGGCCTAAACTTAAGCTTACACCATTTAATTCTTCCAGCAATTTTTTGTTGCCTTCGGTAGGTCCCATTGCAGGGTAACTATCCGTAAAATGTATTTCCGCCGATGTTTGTGGTAGATTATTGGCAACAATTTCTCTCATCTTTGCCCGTGCATTTTCCTTTTGCTCTTCTGATATGAATCTTAACCCCCCTTTGACCATGGCGGTCTGAGAAACCACATTGGTTTTCCCAAAGGCACTGCCTTTACTGGTCTGCTTATCAAAATCAACAAAGGTACCCCCCAATAACACACCCGGATTAAATGTTAGGAGTTCTTCACCCCTTACTTCATTATAAAATGTATTAAGAATACGGGAGATTTCAAAAATAGCCCCAGCACCTGTCCTTTCGCTAAAAATGCCTGAAGAGTGGGCACGTTTCCCTTCCACATTTACCTCCCACCCAGATGAACCTCTCCTAGCAACCGTTGCATAATTAAAACCTGTAGAGGTTTCAAAACCCAAAGCTATATCACTTCGTTTAGCTGCATCAATTAAATCTTTACGACTGATGTCCAAAGGCTTTCCCGTACTTTCTTCATCACCGGTAAAGGCAACTATAATTTGCGCATTTTTCAGCAATCCATTTTCCTGTAAGGCCTTTAAAGCGTACAATACTATAACATCACCGCCTTTCATATCATTCCCTCCAGGGGCATGTGCAATACTATCATTGACCATTTCAAATTTTTGAAAGGGACTATCTTCCTCAAAAACAGTGTCCAAATGTCCTATCAACAATAACTTTTTTCCTTTATTTCCAGAAGTTTCAGCAAAAAGGTGCCCAGCTCTATTGAGTTCTTCCGGCATTTCAATCCAGTTGGTCTTAAAGTTAATGTCATCAAAGGCATCCTTAAAAACCATCCCAACTTCTTTAACTCCCTTGGCATTTAAAGTACCACTATTAATATTCACAACCTTCTCTAAAAATGCAATGGCTTCCGTATTATTATTTTCAATGGATTTTACCAGTTTTTTCTCTACCCTCGAAAGTTTTTGAGCATTTATAGAGACTACTGAACAAAGTAAAAGGAGCAACACAAAAATCTTTTTCATTTTTCTAACTTTTAAAGAGTTTATTCAAATTTAATAGCTTTTACAGGAGTTATTTTGGTGATAATAAAAGACGGAATCAATAACATTAGTAGGCATAGTACCAAAACACCAATATTTAATACAAGTACCATCCAAAAATCTATATGTACAGGAATATAATCTATGTAATATTCTTTTGGATTGGGAAATTTGAAAAGCTTGAACTTATGTTGTAACCATAATATACCAAGTCCAATTACATTTCCCCAAAACAACCCCACACCAATTAAATAAACCGCATTGTACAAAAATACTTTTCTTATGCTCCAATTGGCAGAACCAAGTGCCTTTAGAATGCCAATCATTTGGGTGCGTTCCAATATTAAGACCAACAATGCCGTAATCATATTAATACCGCCCACAATAATCATAATTCCTATTATGAGTGCTATGTTAAAATCGAACAGACCAATCCATTCAAAAATTTTATAGTATTTGCTTTTAATGTTTTGGGAATCCAATGAGGACAACGTTTTGTTATAAATCTCATTACTTTTTTCTTCTAGGTCATCAAAATTGTCCAAAAAAACCTCGAATTTCCCCACTTGGGTTTCCTCCCATTTATTCATTCTTTGGATATGGCGGATGTCCACAAAAAGATATTTGGCATCAAACTCTTCAAAACCACTATCGTAAATACCCACAACCTTAAATCTTCTTTGATTGGGAGTTTCAGTAGTACTGCCATTTTTTAAAAAGAACGTAAAGAATGTATCATCAATCTTTAATTTTAACTTGCTTGATAAAATTCTGGAAACAAGCACCTCTTCATTCAACTCATCCAAATAATTGGGCAATCTACCTTCCACCAAATATTCATTGAACGCAACCCAGTTATAATCCTTACCTACTCCTTTTGCAATAACTCCTTCAAAGGTCTCCTCTGTCCTAATTACCCCTCCTTTACTTGCGACAGCCTGAACATGTGAAATACCGTCTATTGTAGTAAATTTTGGGTAAAAATCTTGTTCCAATGAAACTGGGACAACTGAAACTTCTGAAGTATTGTTGTCGTAATTGTATATCTGTATATGACCATTGAACGCTGCTACCTTTTCACGAATTTTATGCTTTAAGCCCACACCGGAAGCAATGGCAATCAACATCATAACCAGACCAATTGCTATGGCGGCAATAGCTATTTTTATTATTGGTGCGGAAATGCTAATTTTATGCTCCTTGCCCGTGATAAGACGTTTGGCAATAAAAAACTCTAAATTCAATCCATGACATTTTTATACAGTTTCAAAAATACAGTTTTCATCTGGGTTTTAATGCTCGCTGCATGTGGAAACCAAGTAAAAATGAATAAAAACCTGGAGGAAGGAAAGCTTTCTGGACCAGAATCCAAAGAAAACTCCCCAATCCTTGTTGGTGCAAATAGAACTGATGCCTACCTCCCTATATTACAAGGAAAAAAAGTGGGTGTAGTTGCCAACCAAACCAGTGTTGTTTTTAAAGGGAATAACACTTATACCCACTTGGTAGATTCATTACTTTCTTTAAAGGTTGATGTAAAAAAAGTGTTTGCCCCAGAACATGGGTTTCGTGGTAAAGCCGATGCTGGTGAAGCGGTAAAAGATGATATTGATACTAAAACGGGACTCCCGCTCATTTCCCTTCATGGGAAAAATAGAAAACCAACGGCAGAAGCCTTAAAAGGTATAGACGTAGTTTTATTTGATATTCAAGATGTGGGCGTGCGCTTTTACACGTACATAGCAACCTTACAATTGGTCATGGAAGCCTGCGCTGAAAATAACATCCCTATTATTGTTTTAGATAGACCCAATCCCAATGCGCATTATATAGATGGTCCAACAATGGAAGCCCAACACACTTCCTTTTTAGGAATGACAACTATTCCTCTTGTTTATGGAATGACCATTGGGGAATATGCAAAAATGCTCAATGGAGAAAAATGGTTAGAAAATGAGAATAAAGCCAACTTAACTGTAATTCCTTTGAAAAATTATACCCATAAAAGCGAATATCACTTGCCTATTAGGCCTTCCCCTAACCTACCCAATGATACTAGTATAAATCTGTATCCTAGTCTTGGTTTGTTTGAAGGCACTAATGTAAATGCTGGTCGTGGTACAGAATCTCAATTTCAACGCTACGGAGCTTCTTTTTTAGACAGCACCAAGTACAATTTTACATATACACCTCAACCCAATTTTGGATCTAAACATCCCAAAGAACAAGATAAAATTTGTTTTGGAAATGATTTGTCTGAAACACCAAAAATGAGTGAAATGTCCTTACGCTGGGTGATTGATGCGTATCAAAATTGTCCTGATAAAAATAAATATTTTCTCACAGCTGGATTTACAAAACATGCTGGCACAGAAAAACTACAACAACAGATTGAAGCTGGAATATCCGAAGAAGAAATTAAAGCAAGTTGGCAGCCAGACCTAGAGACTTTTAAAAAAATAAGGAAGAAGTATTTACTATATAACTAGCCTTTTCGGGTCTTTGGTCATTTCGAACAAAGTGAGAAATCCCTATTTTTTAAATTTCTCTGTTGTTTCACTTTTTCAAAATGATGGGTAAAAGAATATTATTCCGTAGTAGGTTTTCTATATTTATGGAAAGGCTGTTTTAACAAAGTTCCTATTTGTCCATTTCCGACTTCATCTGGAAACGTATCCACCCCATACACAATAGTTTCCCTTTCCATCTCCATATAGGTGCCAAAAATTCGATCCCAAATAGAGAAAATATTCCCATAGTTACTGTCTGTGTAAGGCAATTTATAATGATGATGTACTTTGTGCATATCTGGCGAAACTAGAATATAACTAATGGCCTTATCAACCTTTTTAGGCATCTTAATGTTGGCATGGCTAAACTGAGTGGCAACCAGTGACAGGGATTGATAAAGCATTACAATACCAATAGGTGCTCCAATTACAAACACACCCAAAAGTGTAAACCCAAATCTAATGACACTCTCTATTGGATGATGCCTGTTTGCCGTTGTCGTATCTACTTTATGGTCCGTATGGTGAACTAAATGAACCATCCACAAAGGTTTTACCTTATGTTCCACAAAATGGGATAAATAAGCGCCAAAAAAATCCAGTAACATTACTCCCAAAATAACATATGCCCATAATGGCAGCCCTGGTATCCAGTTAATTATTCCAAAATCATTGGCAATCACCCAGTCACTAGTGTTCAAGAGCAAAAATGCCAATCCAAAATTTATAAGGATTGTTGTTAGTGTGAAAAAAATATTGGGCAGGGCATGCTTCCATTTTTTGTACTTAAACTTAAAAAGAGGGATTCCTCCTTCCAAAAGCCAAAAAAAAGTTAAGCCACCTATTAAAATTAGTGAACGGTGTGCAGACGGAATGTTTTCAAAATATTTTATTAGTTCTTCCATGCTTAAAAATAATACTTTTTATATTTATGGAAGTCTTCTTTTCATCTCCTCAACAATATTAAATGCAGCCGGGCATATGGCCACATTCTTTAAGGTTAAGTTTGATATTTGCTGAAATTTTTTTCTGTCCGTATGTGGAAATTCTCGACAAGCCTTGGGTCTTACATCATAAATGGAACAATAATTATCTTCCCCTAAAAAAGTGCAGGGCACTTCTTTTAAGACATAATCATTATCATCATCAATCCTTAAATATTGTTCAATAAATTTTTGAGGCTTTGTTTTAAAGAATTTGGAAATTCTTTCTATATCAGCTTTTGTAAACAAAGGACCGGTGGTTTTACAACAGTTGGCACATTTTAAGCAATCGGTACGCTTAAATTCAGATTCATGCAATTCTTGCATGATATAGTCTAAATTCTTGGGAGGCCTTTTTTTAAGTTTATTAAAAAATTTAGAGCTTTCTGCATGCTTCGATTTGGCAAGTTTTGGAAGCTCCTTAAGTAACTCGTTCATTACTATTGTTTTAATAGACTTACGGCTGTTTCGTACAAATCTCTACTCCAACCTTCAGAAGCAGTAGAAATCTCTGTAGATAAAACACCTTGTTTTTCTGCTATTTTTTTACCTAACTCTGTACTATTATATGTAGTAAAGGCCGATTTTTGACTTTCTGTCATTTTAGACCGGTCCAATACAAGTTGTTTCCCAGCAGCACTTTGGTAAAAATTAAGCATTGTCTTAACCTCATCCTTGGTAAAATGAGACGTATAGATAGGCACTAATACGGTTAGCATATCGGAAACCGATTTCTCTTTATTCTCTTCCAAAAAATCCCATCCTTTTTTATTCTCTTCCGTCTTAGGGTATTGAGTTTTCAGCATTTTAAGCAATTCGTCATACGCATATTCATACTGTTCTTTTGTACCGTTACTTTCCAAATATTGTGCTACATTTTCAGAATAATCATCCTGTGCACACGCTCCAAGAAGGGTTAACAAACTAATGGTTAGTATAATTTTAATCTTTTTCATCTTGTTCCAATTAATAAAATAGTCACTTTTGCAACAAAAGTACAAATAAAGTGATGAAGGATATTCTGGGCAGCGCATTGCAAGATTTTCAAAACAAGAAGTATACAGATGATATCATTACCTATTCTTCACTGGACGAGCAGGATAAAATCCCTATACCTTATTTTTTTAGAACCTATGATGAATTGCCAAAATTAGAACAGAAGGCATTAAGCCTATGCAGGGGAACTATTTTGGATATTGGTTGTGGTGCCGGTAGCCATAGTCTGTATTTACAAGAAAAGGGGTTTGATATAACCGCTTTGGATTTCTCGCAGGGAGCCACTGATGTATGCAAACTTCGTGGCATAGAAAAGGTGGTACATTCCAATATTCTTGATTATAATGGAACGAAATTTGATACTCTTCTTATGCTTATGAACGGCATAGGTATTGTTGGAAAGCTAACCAACTTAAACCTATTTTTATCACATTTAAAGTTGTTGATGAAGCCAAATGGACAGGTTTTACTGGATTCCAGTGACATCATCTATATGTATGAAGAAGATGACGATGGAGGTTATTGGATTCCTGATAATAAAGAATATTACGGTGAAGTTGAATTTACAATGGAATACAAAGGAAATAAAGGAAAGCCGTTTTCTTGGTTATATATAGATTATAATACATTGCAAAGGGCAGCTTTAGCAAATGGACTTGAATGTGAATTGATAAGTGAAGGAGACCATTATGATTATTTGGCAAAGCTTACCAATGCAAAACAATAGAAAAGATTCCCGGTCGTTTTATATAAACGAATAAAATTACAGTATGAAAAAATATAATAAATTATTTCTTATTTTAATTTCAATCCTACTTCTAAATTGTTCCAAAAGTAGTACAGATGATGGGGGAAATAACAACCCTACGCCAGATAACCAAACGGTGGATAAATCTGCAAACCTATTGGCGACAGGAGCCTCTTCCAGTGATATTTTAGGCAATGCCAATTTTGATAATTTATTGATTGAAGCCGCGTTTGTGGAAGGTTTTAGACCAACAGCGGAAGCAATGGATGAGTTTGTAACGTTTTTATCGGAAAGAACTTTTAAACAAAATATCTCCATCCAGTATAAACAGTTGGAAAGTCCAGATGAAGAAACCCTGACATTACAGGAAATTGCAGATTTGGAAAGCGAGAATAGAACCGTATATAATGATGGAAACACTCTTGCTATTTACATTTACTTTGCTGATGCCCCATCTGATGATGATGATGAAGAAGAAGGTTTGGTCACATTAGGTGCTGTTTACCGAAATACTTCCATGGTCATCTACGAAAAAACCATAAAATCATTGGCTGGAAGAAGTCTTACCATCACCACTGCTGATGTGGAAATTGCCACGCTAAACCACGAATTTGGACATTTGTTTGGATTGGTTAATTTAGGACTAACCCCAGTAAATGACCATGAGGACCCAGAAGCGGAAAATCATTGTTCGGTAGAGGGGTGCCTTATGCGCGCCGAACTTCAATTTGGTGGCATTGCTGGAAAAAGCCATCAGTTGGACAGTAAAGATAATATATTGGTCCCCGGTTGCACCTTAAGTGGCAACAGTGTCTTAAAGATATTGGAGCACAAAACTTCAAAGAACATGCCTACTGTAGACTTGGATGCCGAGTGTATTTTGGATTTACAATCTAATGGAGGAAAGTAATTTCAATGTACAATAACTTCTACACCAATTGGCTTATCGAACATTGATTAAGGGATATTTAAATATTTATGGGTCTGTAAAGAAACTTTCCACTTAGGATTTTTCATAACATAATCCACAATCATTGGGACCACTTTATCCCGTACACTCCACTCGGGTTGCAAATATAAAATACAGTTACTGTTTGTTAGAGCGGCTTGTTCCTCTGCAAAAATAAGGTCGTGCTTATTATATACTATCACTTTTAGTTCGTGGGCCTTATCATAAACGGGAGTTACTGGCAATTTGTTCTTTTTTGGGGAAAGACAAATCCAATCCCATACCCCTGTCAAGGGATAAGCCCCAGAAGTTTCAATATGAGTCTGTAGGTTTCTCTCTTTTAATGCCTCCGTTAATGGAACCATATTCCATGTCAAGGGTTCACCCCCGGTCACTACAATCGTATCAGAATATTTGGCTGCATTTTCAGCAATATTTTCAATTGAAGTTGGTGGATGCGTCTCTGCATTCCAACTTTCCTTAACATCGCACCAATGACATCCTACATCACAACCACCCACACGAATGAAATAGGCTGCGGTTCCTTTATGATAACCCTCTCCTTGGATGGTATAAAATTCCTCCATCAGGGGAAGCATTTCACCTTTTTCCACCAATGTCAAGACCTCCGTTTTTGCCATTTGGCAAAGATAAGGTTTCAATTTGAGTTATAAATCCAAACCAATGCCAAAGTAATCAATCTATAATTTCATTATATTTCAATAAATAAAAAAATAGTTTATTTTGACTTTTGGTCAATATAATAAAGCATGGCAAGATTTATAAAAAAGCAAAAGCACGAAATTGGAGTGGCTCCTGATGATTTATTCTTTAGGGGAGAACAAAAAGTTAAGGAAGTAGAATTAAAGATAATTGATTTTGATTCTAATAATCTTGAGGAAATCTCCATAACAGATATTGATGATGCTGTAAAATATTATACAAAAGATTCAGTTACTTGGTTTAATATTGATGGCTTACACAACACCCAAATTGTGGCAGACATTGGAACAAAGTTTGAACTTGAAAGTTTAATACTCTCCGATGTAATGAATACAGAGGCAAGGCCAAAAGTCCAAGAGTATGACAATGGTATTTTTATTTCCATTAAAATGCTAAGACAAGATTCCGAAGATGATGAAATTCTTGTTGAAAATCTCAGTATAGTATTCAACAAATCCATACTTATCTCCTTCCAAGAAAGAACAGGTGATGTTTTTGAGCCAGTCAGGGACCGTATACGTAAACAGAAAAGAAGAATTGTGAATTCTGGCCCCGATTATTTGGCATTTGCGCTATTGGATATTGTCATTGACAACTACATTTACAGTATAAGCGTTCTAGGCCAAGAAGTTGAAGAACTGGAAGACCGCCTCCTAACCAACCCTACCCAAAGTGTTATGGAGGATATTATTTTTTACAAGCAAGAATTAAATTTTTTAAGAAAGAATATAAAGCCGGCCAAAGAAATGATTTTGGCTTTCTCCAAGATTGAGTCAGAATTTATAAAAAAAAGCACCCATATCCATATAAAGGAGCTCATGGACAACATTAACCATGCCAGCGAATTAACGGATAGTTACAGAGAAATTTTATCTGATCAACTAAATATCTACCATACCACCATTAGCACCAAGCTTAATGACATCATTAAATTCCTTACCATTTTTTCTGTCATCTTTATTCCATTGACCTTCATTGCAGGAATCTATGGGACCAATTTCGATTTTCTTCCAGAACTGCACTACAAATACAGTTATTTCATTATGTTAGGAGTTATGCTGGTCATTGCTATACTTATGTTGTTTTATTTTAAGAAAAGAAAATGGTTTTAAAAATTTCTGGCACTATACTTGCACTAGACAAAGTAATTAATTTTAAATTTTTATAATGAACAAAGGAACAGTAAAATTTTTCAATGATGCTAAAGGATTTGGATTCATCACTGAAGAAGGTTCAAACACAGAACATTTTGTACACATCTCTGGTTTAGTAGATGAAATTCATGAAGGTGATCAAGTACAATTTGAATTACAACAAGGAAAAAAAGGATTAAACGCGGTAAACGTGGAAGTTATAGAATAACACTTTTATATTTCTAGTGGAAAGCCTATCTATCGATAGGCTTTTTTATGCCAACCCTAAACTGGGCGTGTATTTTTGGGTGAATTAAAAATCCCTTATTTTTATCAAAAAATTTACCAGATGAGTTCCAAAGAAGAGTTCTTTGCACATATAGAAAAAGGATATACCACAAAAGGAGATTTTATTACCATGGGTGCAGCCATGTTAAATGGGGAAACTGTAACGGGCGCCCATGTAAAAGTACCCCTTAAAACATTGAACAGGCATGGATTAATTGCCGGTGCAACTGGGACCGGTAAAACAAAGACATTGCAGGTTATTGCAGAAAATTTATCGGATAAAGGAATTCCCGTTCTACTAATGGACTTAAAAGGGGATTTAAGTGGAATTGCACAACCCAGCCCAGGACACCCTAAAATTGATGAGCGCCATGAAAAAATTGGCCTTCCTTTTGAGGCTAAGAGTTTTCCTGTAGAAATTCTGTCCCTATCCGAGCAAGATGGTGTAAAATTACGGGCCACAGTTTCAGAATTTGGGCCTGTGTTATTATCAAGGATATTGGATTTAACCGTTACCCAGGAAGGTATTGTAGCTGTAGTCTTTAAGTATTGTGATGACAACAAATTACCCTTGCTGGATTTAAAAGATTTTAAAAAGGTATTGCAATATGCTACCGGTGAAGGAAAAAAGGAATTCCAAGAAAGTTATGGCAGGATTTCTACAAGTTCAACAGGTACCATTCTAAGAAAAATTATAGAATTGGAGCAGCAAGGTGCTGACCTGTTCTTTGGAGAAAAATCTTTTGAGGTGGATGACCTTACTAGGATAGATGAAAATGGCAGGGGGTACATAAATATCATTAGACTAACAGACATTCAAGACAGACCCAAGCTGTTCTCCACTTTTATGTTGAGCCTGCTGGCAGAAATATATTCCACTTTTCCAGAACAAGGGGATAGTGATAGACCAGAATTGATTCTTTTTATTGATGAAGCCCACCTTATTTTTAAGGAAGCTTCTAAAGCTTTGTTAAATCAGATAGAAAGTATTGTTAAATTGATTCGTTCTAAAGGAATTGGGCTTTACTTTGTAACGCAAAATCCAACGGATGTCCCTGATGATGTTCTGGCACAATTGGGTCTTAAAGTTCAACATGCCTTGAGGGCGTTTACGGCAAAGGATAGAAAAGCCATTAAATTAACCGCGGAGAACTATCCTGAATCGGAATATTATGACACCAAAGAAGTATTGACCTCGTTGGGAATTGGAGAAGCATTGATATCCGCATTGGATGAAAAAGGTAGACCAACACCTTTGGCAGCCACTATGTTACGTGCGCCCATGAGCAGGATGGATGTATTGACAGATGGTGAACTAAAGGATGTTATTTCCAGTTCTAAAATGGTAAAAAAATACAATGAGACCATTGATAGGGAAAGTGCCTATGAAATTTTGAACGAGAAGATAGAAAAGGCAGAACAAGTGGCTGAAAAAGAGAAGAACAAGCCAGCTGCAAGAAAAACAAGCACAAGGAGAAGCACCCGTATGAACCCGGTAGTAAAGGTCTTAACTAGTGCTACCTTTATCAGAGGCGTATTAGGAGTTTTAAAGAAAGTTATCCGTTAAAATTGATTTGAAAGCCCGTGATGTTATTTCACTAAAAAGATTGGCCTGCCTATAAACTAAATTACTTATTATAATAGGCTGTTACAAAATAAAAATAAATGAAAAAGATAGAATATCTAATTGGGGTTATATTAATAACTTTCCTTTTAACAAATTGCCAAAAAGAAAAAGACACAACATTTTTAATTACCCAAGAGAGTGTGGGAAAAATCAATAAGACTTCTTTGGTAAGTGATTTAGAAACCATTTATGCTTTGGATTCCATTATTAAGGATACAACATCTATTAGTATTGGAACATTGGTGGACAAGATACAGGTCTATGAAAAAGGTGGGAAACATTTATTGACCCTTACTCCCAACAAAGATAGTGTGCCAACTATTGAAAATATTAGAGTGTACGACCCAAGATTTGTTACTGAAAACGGAATAGGCCTCAATAGTACTTTCAAGGACATTAAAGACAAGTACACCATTCAAAAAATAATTGTTTCCATTAACAATTTGGTTATTTTAATCAAAGATAGCCCTGTGTATTTTACCATAGACAAGCAGGAATTGCCATCTAGCCTAAGATATGGGGTTTCTAATATAGAAGCTGTACAAATACCAGATGAAGCCACTATAAAATATTTAATGATTGGTTGGGAATAATTAATTAGTCTCAACTATATTTTTATTTTAAATATCTTGTGTTCATAAACAATGGTATTATGAATCCAATATGGCAATATCTAGTAGTAAAACGTGCGGAAAACAAACTAAAATCCAAGAAAAAGAATAGGGAGTTTTCCAAAAGACAATTGGTTTCAGAAGTTAGATCCACTGAAGTAGAATTTAGTCACTTAATTAAGGAAATCTTTTTTATTGTTATAGGTGTTTGTTCTGCAGGATTTGGGTTGAATGGGTTTTTATTGCCCAATGAATTTATTGATGGTGGAGCAACGGGAGTATCACTGTTACTGCAAGTTACATTAAACAGTTCCTTAGGTGTACTACTTATTATAGTAAATATTCCCTTCATTATTTTAGGCGCCAAAACAATTAGTAGAAAATTTGCGGTCAAAAGTATTTTTGCCATAATTGCGTTGGCTTTAGTTGTTCATTATGTGCCTTATCCAACTATTACCTCAGACAAATTATTGATTGCCTTTTTTGGTGGTTTTTTCCTAGGTCTGGGTATAGGAATGACCATGCGAGGAGGCGGTGTAATAGATGGCACGGAGGTCTTAGCAATATATTTGAGTCGAAAATGGAATATTACAGTAGGCGATTCCCTCCTTATTATTAACATAATTATATTTTCTACAGGTGCATATTTACTTTCATTAGAAATCGCATTATATGCCATTCTTACATATTTGGTGGCTGCCAAAACGGTGGATTATATAGTAGATGGTGTAGAGGAATACATGGGGATAACCATTATTTCTGAAAAAAATGAAGAAATAAGAATCATGCTCACAGAACAACTGAATAGAGCTTGTACCATATATGTGGGCAAAAGTGGATATCAAAAATATGGAGAAGAGAAAAATTCTAAGGAAATTGTATATACGGTTATAACACGCCTTGAACTGGCCAGATTAAGTACAGAAATAGATAAAATTGATAAAAAAGCGTTTATAATAATGTCTGTGGTAAAAGATATTAAAGGAGGTATGATCAAGAAAAAGCCTTTAAAAGATTAGCAGCACTACTTTAATTAAAGTTTATTTATCTTGAAAGTTCAGCAAAATTCTTGATTAAACACATTAAATCCACCCCTATGAGAACCCTATATTCATTTTTAGTTTCTATGTTGGTATACACTGGTTCTTCAGCCCAATATAATTTTGAACCATCCATAGAACATCCATATGGAATTCCAAACCCTGAGGCACCTCAAGAAGTATTAGATTACACAGCCTTGATAGGGGAATGCAATTGTAAATCCATTGCTAGAAAAGCAGATCAAACCTGGGCCGAACCAGTGGATATGATATGGCGCTTTAAATTTATCATGAACGGTATGGCTGTCCAGGATGAAACCCTTAAAGCAGATGGAAAACATTCCGGTAGCATAAGACAATTTATTCCAGATAGTACTAAATGGTACGTACATTATTATAGTTCTGGTGCTCCAACAACAATATTGCCTGTTTGGGAAGGAAACAAAAATAAAGACGGGGAAATTGTACTTTACAAAGAACAAAAAGCTCCAAATGGTACGGATGGATTTTATAGATTAACCTTTTCAAATATTTCCAGTGAAGGTTATAATTGGATAGGCGAATGGGTATCCAAAGATAAATCCATAATTTATCCCACATGGAAAATTAATTGTCTAAGAACCAACAAGGTATCCAAATCGGATGAAGAAAAAATTATGGCCAAGGCCACAACGTTTTCAAAAGCATATATAAATGGAGACTATGAGACCATGACAAGTATTTATACAAAGGATGCAAAACTATTTCCAAATAATACGAAAATCATTGAAGGTCATACAGACATAAAAGATAGATGGATACTCCCCGAAGGAGTAAAAATACTTAACCATAAAACAGAATCTAACGAAATTAATATCATTGGTAATTTTGCGTACGATTATGGGTATTATAATGGCACAACGCAAAGGAAGGACAAATCCGAAGTAAGTTGGAAAGGAAAATATGTAATTATTTGGAAAAAAGTAAACGAAGAATGGAAAATGTATCTAGACATCTGGAATAGCGTCGTAGATTAATTTTTCTGTTAAACAAAACTTAATTTTTAACTATTAATTTAAGTTTTCAATAACTTCGAAATCGATTTCGTAATAAATTCGTAATTCTACCAACCTAAACTTCAGAAAATGGCACTCACAGCTAAAAACTCTTCAATTTTAATTTTTACCATACTACTAACCATAACTATGACACAAGCTCAAAAAGTCGGGATTTTTGAAAATCACCACGATATAGGAAATGTTAAACATGAAGGGTCTGCCATCTATAACGAAGATACGCAGGAATATACCATAACCGGTTCTGGCACTAATATGTGGTTTGGTGAAGATGAGTTCCATTACATGTGGAAATCCATCCAAGGAGATTTCATCCTTAGGGCTCAAATGTCCTTCGTAGGCGAAGGAGTAGATCCACATAGAAAAATCGGATGGACAGTGAGAGATAATTTTCATTCCAATGGCAAGCATGTAAATGCAACAATTCATGGAGACGGGCTTACATCCTTACAATATAGGAGAACTATTGGTGGAGAAACGGAACAGGTGGAGTCTCCTGCGGCTGGATCGGATGTTGTACAATTGGAACGAAGGGGAAACACCTATATCATGAGTACAGCCAAATTTGGTGAGCCTTTCACTAGTGTACAAGTAGAAATGGATTTAAGAAATGAGGTGTTTGTAGGTATTTCCATGTGCTCCCACAATCCAGATGTCGTGGAAAAAGCTATTGTTAAAAATGTTAGAATCATAAAACCAACACCCGAAGATTATCAACCATACAGGGATTATATTGGGAGCCATCTAGAGGTTATGAATGTAGAAACAGGAGATCGCAAAATATTGATGAGCTCCGCCCATAGTATTCAAGCACCAAACTGGACTCCTGATGGGAAAACCCTTATTTATAACTCTAATGGTGTGCTTTACAAATATGATTTGGAAAGTGGTAAAGTATCTATGTTAAATACTGGGTTTGCAAACAGGAACAATAACGATCACATTTTAAATGCTGATGGAACCAAAATTGCCATCAGTCATCACAATGATGATGATGGTGGAACATCATCCATATATTATTTGCCAATAGAAGGGAGTGATAATCCTACAAAAGTAACAAAAGATGGTGTGGGTGCATCTTATTTACATGGTTGGTCTCCCAATGGAAAAAAAATGATTTTTACGGCCAATAGAAATGATCAATATGATATTTATGAAGTCGATGTTTCCACTGGTGAAGAAAAACAATTAACCAATGAATCCACCTTAGATGATGGTTCTGAATATTCTCCAGATGGAAAGTTCATTTATTTTAACTCTAACCGAACGGGCGCCATGCAAATTTGGCGAATGAAAGCAAATGGAAAAGACCAAACGCAAATGACTTTTAATAAAAAGCATTATGATTGGTTCCCACATATTTCACCAAATGAAAAGAGAATATTCATTATTTCTTTTCCTGATACCATTGAATCTGACCAACATCCGTTTTATCAACATTGTTTACTAAGAATTATGCCCATCAAAGGAGGTGAACCTAAAATAATTGGTTATATATATGGTGGGCAAGGGACTATAAATGTTCCTAGCTGGTCTCCAGACAGTAAGTATGTTGCTTTTGTAACCAATACTGGCACTGTAAATTAAAATCTAAAATTACATTAGTTCATAAAATCCCTAGACCCTGTGGTTTAGGGATTTTATATTAACTATAACGCTCCATATTTTAATCGGTTTTCCCTAATAATATCCTTGTAGGTGTCCACCCACTCCGTTAAATCCAAAAGTTTTTGAAGATAGGAATGACCAAAATTCGTTAATTGGTATTCTACCCTAATAGGAACCTCTGCATAAGCTTTTCTAGAAAGGTATCCATCCCTTTCCAATGTTTTTAACCTTTCACTTAATACTTTGTTGGATATTCCAAATACTTTTTTCTTGAGCTGATTAAATCTTAAGACTGGAAAAAATCCAAGATATAGAATTATAAGAATGCTCCATTTATCTGATGCCAAGGCCATAATATCCCGTATTGGGCATAGCTCAATAGATGTTTGGGGGTTTATATGGCCAAACATTTTTTTTATTTTTTTGGCCACCTTAACCTTCTGATAATCAGTAACAGTTTCTACTTCCATACTTACTCCATATTTTGAAACATCATTATTTATTAAAATGAATGTGTACTTTTGATATATAATAAAGAGCAAGTTACATAAAGTTACCTACTTTTAAAAATGAAAAAATTACTCAATAAATATATTCCTCTGGCCTACGGAGCATATTTTAATGTATCCATTCTATTTGCAAAGCAAAAAACTGTGGCAAAAGCCTTTAGTTTGTTCTGTACAGTTAGAAATGGCAAAGTACTCCCAAATCAAAAAGAATATTTAGATGCTGCAAAAAATGAAACCGACGAAGTTTTGGGGCATACATTGCAATCCTACACATGGAAAGGTAAAAAAGATACCGTTCTATTATTGCATGGCTGGGAAAGCAATACTTTTAGATGGAGAAACCTAATTGCAAAACTCAAGGAAGCTGATTACAACGTGGTAGCTTTTGATGCACCCGCTCATGGATATTCTAGTGGCAAAGAATTAAATGTGCCCCTATATACAGAATGCACTCAATATTACATTGAAAAATACCGTCCACAACACATAATAGCCCACTCTGTTGGAGGTATGAACGCCCTCTACAGTCAATATAAATATCCAGATTCTTCGATAAAAAAAATTGTAACGATAGGATCACCTTCTGAGCTTTCAGAAATAATGAATCAATATAAAACCACCGTGAAATATAACACTCGGGTAGAAAGAGCTCTCGAAGATTATTTTATGAATAGATTTGGCTTTAGAACCACGGAATTTTCAACTTCAGAATTTGTAAAGACCAATACTAAAAAAGGATTTGTGATACATGATGTGTTGGATATGGTTGTTCCCTTTAAATCATCTGAAAAAGTACATGGAAACTGGAAGGATAGTAAACTCCTAAAAACCAAAGGACTTGGACATTCAATGCATCAGGAAGAAATAAACAATGCAATAATTGAGTTTCTAAAGTAGAATTAATTCTTATTTCTATATCTCTTCGGAGTTATACCAAACTTTCTTTTGAATGCTGCCGTAAAATGGGTGGAATTTTTGTAACCTACTTCTTCTGCTATTTGATAAATCATTCTTTCCGAGTTGTCCAACATAAATTTGGCTTGGGTCATTTTTTCTGAAGTACCAAATTCCTTAACAGAGTAACCAAAGATTCTAATAAATTCTTTGTTCAATGTGCCACTATTAATTCCAACTTCACTTGCCAACTCCAATAGAGAAAAGTTTTTATGAAGATTGGATTTAATAACAAGCTGTATTTGATATAGCTTTTTCAAAGTTTTATCATTTCCCATTTTTAAATCATTAGTGGCCTTGGTTTTATAATTTTCCAATTGAATCGCTATTAATTCTAATACTTTGGCTTTAATATAAATCCTATTTATACTCCCTGATACTACTTTACTCTCCAAATTCTCAAGAATAGAATAAAGTTCATCTGTAATAGGTAAAATCAAATTGGTATCTGTAAGCTTTTTAAGTTCGTAGCTATTTATAAAAACATGATCAATCAAAAATGATATGGGAAGTTTTATTTTAACCTCCTTAAAATTACTTTTTCCCAAAATTCGAATCCTGCCATTAAACTCCTTGATATTGGCCATAAAGGATTCTCGGTTTTCAAATAATATTTCATTTCCATCCTCCACATCTATAATCTTCTCGCCCTTTAATAAAAAAGCTATCTGCAGATAGTCATTTTTTGATGATTGATCATATACCAAGTCATGGTGTAGATTGTAATTACTAATTGAAATATTCATATTAGAAGTAACAAAACTGTTGATACATCCCATTCCATATCTCGGCAGTACATGAAACTGCTCGGTCGTGGCTCCATCAAATGAACTAGTACTGGTTTTAATGGATATCCTATCACTTATTGTATTGCCCGAATCGCCTAAATCGATTACCTCTATCTGGTTTAAATCGCGTCTTTTTTTTATCATAACTCGTCATTTACCTAAGGATAATCCTTTCTATTTTTGTTTCAAATTTATTTAGACTAATTAAAAATAACAAATATAGAATGAAAAAACTTTCCACGATTCTAACCATCTTTCTTATCTCAGTAACCCTGCATGGCCAAACCGGTGGCATAAAAGGAAAAGTTGTCACGGAACAAAACAACCCTATCGTTAATGCCAACATCATGGTTGTAAATACCAATTTAGGAGTCATGACCGATACCAGCGGAGAATATCAATTAAATGAAATCAAGGCTGGTTCATATAAACTTAAAGCCACTTTTATTGGGTTCGCTCCACAGACTATTAACATAAATGTTGTGAACAATGAAGTAACTACAATTCCCCAATTTGTACTAAAAGAACAAGAAGAACAACTGAACGAAGTTGTAGTGGAGGGGCATAAAAACAAATACAGTGTAAAAAAACCATCATCCACGCTTCGATTAAAAACTGAAATTGTTAAACTTCCCCAGAACATTCAGGTAATAAGCAGTGAACTCCTGCAAGACCAACAAGCCACCAGCATAATGGATGGGGTTATTAGAAATGTTAGTGGAGTTACCATGTTGGAGCACTGGGGACATTTTGCACGGATAAATATGCGAGGTTTTAGATTGCCCGCATTTAGGAACGGTTTTAATGTACAAGATACTTGGGGACCCCTCTCGGAAGATATGGCTTTTGTTGACCAAATAGAATTTGTTAAAGGTCCCGCTGGCTTTATGATGTCTGCCGGTGAACCGGGAGGTTTTTACAATGTTGTGACAAAAAAACCAAAAGAAGAATTTATTGCGAATGTGTCCCTGAGCGCAGGTAGTTTCGATTTTTATAGAGGCACTTTTGATTTGGGTGGGAAACTTTCTGATAATGGAAAGTTATTGTACCGTTTTAATGCAATGTACCAAACAGGAGACAGTCATAGGGGCAATGAAGATGCCGAACGTTGGGGAGTTGCACCTGTCTTGACCTACAAGTTCTCCGACAAAACCCAAATAAGAACAGAGCTGAACCTACAACAAGCCGAAAGTTATATTGGTTCTGCCTATGTCTTTGCTCCTTTAGGCAATGGTTATGGCAGCTTGGACAGGGATTTTAAATATACAGACACAAACTACCCTGTATCCAATATTCAGGAACTAACATTTTTTACAAGCTTAAAGCACGACTTTTCAAAGAACTGGGGACTTGAGACACAATTTGCCTATTTAAGATACAATCAAGAAGGAAATTCAACATGGTTATGGTCTTTTGACGAAACAACAGGCGATGCAGTCAGATACGCAAGTTTATGGGATGCACTATCTATAGGAAAATATTTTCAAACATATCTTTATGGAAGCTTTAATACAGGAAATATTAAACATAATATCCTAGGTGGTTTTGACTATAGTTATAAAGAGTATTGGGCCGACTGGAGTCAATTAGCGGTTTTGGATACCACTGTCCCCTTTAACATTTACAATCCTGTTTACGGCAACACAGCAGCACCAGAGTTTGACCGTTCTATAAAAGTTAGAAACCGAGATGATGCCTATAACTACGGGAATACGCTTAGGAGTTATTATCTGCAGGATGAAATTGGATTTTTGGACAACAAAATTAGACTTACCCTTGCCGCAAGGTACACCCATCTTTTTACTAACGGTAAAGAAGAAACAGATAGCAAATGGTCACCAAGGGTAGGCATAAGTGCTGATATTTTGCCAACACTAAGCGTCTATGCCCTATATGACCAGTCCTTCTTGCCACAGAACGGCGCAAACAAAGAGGGCAATGCATTTGACCCAGTCGAGGCAGATGACCTTGAAGGAGGTATTAAAAAATCCTTTTTTGACGGAAAGCTAAATACCTCTTTGGGAGCCTATCTCATTACAAAACAAAATGTTCTGGTAACGGATCCAGAAGACCCAAACTTCTCTATTCAGTTGGGAGAAGTACAATCTAAAGGAATAGAGTTCGATGCGCAAGGGCAAATAACACCTGAACTGAACATAATATTGAACTATGCAAATACCAATGTTGAAATTACAAATGACTCCGATGAGGAAAATATTGGCAACAGAGTGGCCGGCCATGCCAAGCATATAACCAATGGGTGGTTAAACTACAATTTTAATCAGGAATCTGCCTTCAAAGGTTTTGGAGCCTCATTGGGCTATCAGTACCAAATAGATCGCTCTACTTGGGATTGGGGAGCGGACAACGAATCTTTTTTACCCGACTATTTTAGGTTGGACGGTGCTTTATCATGGCACAATGACAGTTTTCGAGTACAATTAAATGTTAATAATATTTTAAACGAATACCTCTATTCTGGCGGCAATTATGCCGATTACCTTTATTGGCAATCAGAACCTGGTATCAATGGTAGAATTACATTAACCTATAATTTTTAAAGTAGTTATAAATAGTTGATTTAAGTTTTTTGAAGTTAGTAACTAAACAGTCCTTAGCAATTGATCTAGGGGCTGTTTTAATAAAAATTAGAAATATGAAAAAAATAGTCTTTACAACCCTATTAACCGTTATGGCATCTATGCAAAGTTTTGCCCATTATTTATGGGTAGAAACTTCGCCTACTGGAAAATTGGGTCAAGAACAAGAAATAAGAGTTTATTTTGGTGAATACACATATGGAGTCATTGAGGAAGTAGAAGGAGAGGCCTTTCCCCCAGTCAGCAATTTTACCCTTTGGGTACTAAATACCAATGGTAAAAAAACTGTTTTAAAAACTAAAGCCAAAGAAAATTATTATGTAGCCCACTATACACCAGAACTTAGCGGCACCTACACGGTACTATTGAATAATGACAATATTGATGTTATTGATTACACCCAATATGATTTTGGGATTTTTAAAACACATTATCATTCCGTCACTACTTTTCAAGTAGGTTCAACCCAATCAGAAACATTGGCTCAAAATGATAAGGGTATTACACTAAAATATATTCCCTCCTCTTCAGGTGAAGTAAAACTTCAGGTTCTCTATAAGAACAAATTTTTGGCAAATAATGAATTAAAAGTTTATGTCTCAGATTTATGGTCCAAAACACTGGAAACAGATGAAGAGGGGTTTGTATCCTTTAAACTACCATGGAAGACAAAATATATTGTGGAAACAACCATCAAGGAAGAAGTAGCTGGAACCTACAAAGGTGAAGCATATGAATTTGTATGGCATTGTGTAACAACATGTATCAACTAAAACAGTACCAACTCTAACCATTCAAATTTTAAACCTAACAGGTATAGAACACTTGTTAGGTTTATTGGGTTAAAACATAAGACCATGATTTTTTCAATTACATTATTAACTTTTTTGGGATTTTATTGTCTCTACAACACCTCTAAAAGGGTAAAATTGAGTACAGCACCAAAAAGCGTTTGGTTACAAAAACACCCTACATCTTCAAAAGTGTTGGGTAGCATATCACTTGTCCTATCTCTCGTCCTTTCTATAGCAATATTCGGTTTGGGAGCTGGCATTTTCACAGCCCTTATTTTACTTATGACCATAGGGAGTTTGATTGTTCTTTTATTTCCCTTATTTACCAAAACGAATGCCAGCAAATCCTAAATATCTTACAAAATCTCCATGGCAACGGTTTGCCAAAATATCCGCTGGTATTCTAGGTGGGTACATCATGGCTATTGCCATTCATTTGGGCATTGCCAGTTGGGTTGGTCGCGTAAACGTAATTATTACTAGTACCTACTCTGTTTTTATTCTATGGACAATCCTTATGATTTTGGCCTTTCTAGCAAAAAATGGTTGGAAAATTTGGGGCCTCTATCTTTTAATTACTATCATTTTTGGAGTGATTGTCTACTTGGGAAAACTTACTAATCCAATTATTCAGTAATCATGGGGCAACGAACATATAATATCCTTTTTCATACCCACACCGTTAGTGGTATTGTAATTAGTGTGGCACTTTATGTTATTTTCTTTGCTGGTTCTTTTTCCTTTTTTAGGGATGAAATAACGAATTGGGAACGTGGACATACTGTTGAAATACTTGATGAATTATCAATAGATTTTAATTCCTCCATTGAGGAACTAGGCAAAGATTATTCTCTATATGGCAGGGATATAGAATTGACCCACTATTACAATGAAAGAAAGGTAAATGTAAGCCTAAGTGCATCCAAAGACTCCCTGGCGATTGAAAAAGACAAGAATGGAGCGTTTTTCTATTTGGATACAAAAGACAAAACCACCGCCAATTATACTGAAATGTATGGATTAGGCGAATTTTTATATCGTTTGCATTTTTTTGCACAAATACCCTACCCCTTTGGATATTACCTTTCCGGTTTTGTAGCCTTCTTCTTCTTGTTTGCCATTTTTACAGGAATTCTTGTGCATTGGAAAAAAATAGTATCCAATTTTTATGTCTTTAGACCATGGGCAAAAATAAAAACTCTTTGGACGGATGCTCATACGGCACTGGGTGTTATCGGGTTTCCCTTTCAGTTTGTATATGCCGTTACAGGAGCATTCTTCATGTTAAAACTTATACTGGTTGCCCCAACAAGTATATTTCTATATGATGGAGACCAAAGCAAACTTTATGAAGAATTGGAATACAACCATCCCGTTTTTAAATTTGAGAACAAACCTCTACAAAATCCAATAAACATTAATACTTATGTTGAGAAAACAAAAACGGAATGGCCTGGTTTTAAGATAACAGAAGTTCATATTTTTAACTATGGTGATACCAACATGCATCTTTCCATAAGTGGAAATATGGATTACACATCAAAATTTAATGGCCTGGGATATGTCATTTATAAAGTCGCAGACCAAAGTATTGTACAGCAAAAAAAGCCGCTTAAAACCAGTAGCTATCTAGATGGTGTAAAGAATACTCTTTATCGACTCCATTTGGGTGATTATGCCGGTTATGGTCTCAAGATTATTTCTTTTATCCTTGGTCTTATTTCCTGTTTTGTAATCATCTCTGGCGTTATGATATGGTTGGTGGCCCGGAATAAAAAGCACATTCCTGAAAAACGAAGACGTTTTAATGAAAATGTGGTACGATATTACTTGGCAATTTGTTTAAGTATGTATCCAATTACGGCGTTGGCCTTTATTTTGGTAAAATTTAATCCGTCTGGAGGTATGCCCTTTATTTACAGAACCTATTTTATAAGCTGGTTACTCCTGTCCACCTTCTTCATTGTTAAAAATGATAACAACTTCACCAATAAATATACTTTATTATCTGGCAGTATTTTAGGCTTATTAGTTCCTATCACCAATGGCTATGTGACCGGAAATTGGATATGGACAAGTTACACCCAAGGGTTTTCGCAAATCCTGTTCGTAGATGTTTTTTGGATTGTTTTATCCCTAATGGGTCTTCTAGTTATTATTAAACTAAATAAAAATGAAAAAGTCAAAACTTTAGTCAAAACACCCTAATAAAAAAAGTATGACACTATTATATCAAAACAAATATGGAGCTGCTTATATGTTGAACAATGCTCCAAATCCCAATTGCAAAATTCAACTAATTATAGACACAATTGGTCTTTTTATGTGCAAAGAAGACTTACAGAATTTATTGGGAATAGTACAGAGGTCCTATGAACCTTGTTATTGTAATGATTGTGGGGGAAAGGCGTGCAACAAGATATGGTGTGCAAATCCATTGGTAGACATTTGTCTAAAAGTAAATGAGCCCACTTTGGATTTATTGGAAGACCTTATAAAAGGCACTCAGTTTATGCTTAATATTGATGAAACATTAGACGAGCATCGTTTAAGGACAGGGGAATAGATCTACAAATTCTTAGTTCATCACAATTTTGCTAGAAATCGGAAAAAAGAAGTAATTTTATTAAAACTACTTTTATGTCCACAATCGCTCCTTTTCATCTGGCTATACCGGTCCATAATTTAAAAGAATGCAGAATTTTCTACAGAGAAGTATTGGGCTGTGAAGAAGGACGGAGCAGTGATCATTGGGTTGATTTTAATCTATTTGGGCATCAATTGGTGATCCATTTCAAACCAAAAACCCAAGAAGACCTATATTCTAACCCAGTTGATGGCAAAGACGTTCCTGTTCCGCACTTTGGTGTCGTTTTACCTTGGAACACCTTTGAAGCATTTTCCAAAAAACTTCAATCCAAAAACATAGAATTCATCATTGAACCCTATATTCGATTTAAAGGGCAAGTAGGTGAACAAGCTACTATGTTTTTTTTGGACCCTGCTGGCAATGCCTTAGAATTTAAAGCCTTTAAGGATATAGATCAGCTATTTGCCAAATAACAATTGATTAATTGTAAGGATTTAGTGTAATAATGGAACCATCTTCACGATATGAAATCTCCGCAACTTTTACAGAACGCAAATGAGTTACTCCTTTAGATAAGGAAGAATCGTGATAGAATAAATACCATTTTCCTTCCACTTCACAAATTGAATGATGTGATGTCCAGCCTACTACAGGATTTAATATTTTTCCACCATAAGTAAATGGCCCATAAGGACTGTCTCCTACCCCATAGCAAATGAAGTGTGTGTCTCCCGTAGAATAGGAGAAATAATATTTTCCATTGTACTTATGAAGCCAAGAAGCTTCAAAGAAACGACGTTCATTGTCACCTGCCAATAGTAAATTTCCATTTTCGTCTAAAATTTGCACCTCTTTAGGTTCTTCGGCAAACTCCAACATATCATCAGTCATTTTTGCAACAATTGGCAATAATGCAGGCTCATTGTCTTCTGGAATATGAGCCGTAGGGCTTTCTGGGTGTTCCGCATTAAATTTACCTGTTCTCCAACGCTGAAGCTGCCCGCCCCAAAGACCTCCAAAATACATATAATAGCTGCCATCTTCATCTTCAAAAACGGCAGGGTCTATTGTAAAACTTCCTTTTATGGCTTCTGGCTGTGGTATAAAGGGCCCAACAGGGGTATTACTTACCGCTACTCCAATTCTAAATATTCCATCATGTGCTTTTGCTGGAAAATACAAATAGTATTTCCCATTTTTATGTGCAGCATCGGGTGCCCACATTTGTTTTTCTGCCCATGGCACATCTTTTACATGTAGAGCAACGCCATGGTCCACAGCTTCACTTTCTATATTATCCATAGATAATACATGATAATCCTCCATTGCAAAATGACTTCCCAAATCATCAAAAGCTTCACCAGCATCTATATCATGGGAAGGATAAATATATATTTTTCCATTAAAATAATGAGCCGACGGATCTGCTGTGTATATGTGTTCTACTAAGGGCTTTGAAATGGCTCTTTTTTTTAATTCATCAAAATCAATATGGTCAATACTTTCTTCTGGCATTTTCTACTTTATTTACGTCTTTCTTTTAAATCGTTTTCTATTTGCACTTCCATTTCCTTATTAATCTCATAGAAGAACAATAATCCTGCGCCAATTAAAAATGGAATAGCCGGATATATACTAACTAACATTTTTGTTCCATTTATTGCCGTGGCAGATTGCATTTCCAAACTCGCATCATATCCATACCGATTTAATATTGATGCCACTAAAGCACCGCCAATACTCAATCCTATTTTTAAACCAACCATCATCGCAGAAAAAATTATTGCCGTAGCCCTATGATTTGTTTTCCATTCTGAAAAGTCTGCAACATCCGCTATCATCGCCCACAGAATTGGAATAGTTATTCCGTAAAAGAAACCATGCAATATTTGTGATATAAACATTAATCCTACAGATTCTGAGGGAAAGAAATAGAACAACATAATAAACAATGTGGAAATGAACAGAAATATTCCAAAAATATCCCTTTTCCCATATTTATCGGCCAACCTTTTTGATAGTCCAATTCCAACAATCATAAAAATTATTCCGCCTGCATTAAACAGACCAAAACCAGCAGATATAGGATTTTCCCCAAACAATGTTGTTCCTATATTACTATCTAATATTGGACTTAAAAATTTTGCCAAGGCATCTTTGTCCACATAATTTTCAAAGTAATAGACATATGAACCTCCTTTCATTGCTAAGGTGACGAACACTAAAGTCGTAAGTGTTAACATGATTATCCATGGCTTATTTTTTACTAAATCGCTTAAGTCTTCTTTTAAGCTTGACTTTTGTTCAGCCTTTGGTACTATACGTTCTCGGGTTGTAAAAAAGGTAATTAATAACATTATAGTTCCTATTATTGCCAACCAAGTCATAACTTTCTCTATACCAATAGCTTTATCTCCCCCCCCTGCTGTTTCGATAATTGGCAACATGAAAACTTGTACAAAAAACTGTGCAAACATCACCGCTACAAAGCGATATGAAGACATACTGTTTCGCTCTCCCATATCACCCGTAATTACACCACTTAATGCTGAATAGGGCAAATTGTTGGCAGCATATAATAGTAAAAGAAGTGTATATGTAACAATGGCATAAATTACTTTTCCCTTGTACTCAAAATCTGGCGTACTAAATGCTAATAAAGCAACAACTCCCAAAGGAACAGCCGTCCATAGAATCCAAGGTCTAAATTTTCCCCATTTTGAGTTCGTCCTATCAGCAATAGCACCAATTATTGGATTAAACCCAAACCCAGCAATTAGACCTACCGTTAAAATAATTGCCGAAGCATGATTATTTTCAAGACCATATATATCCGTATAGAAATATGCTAAATATGTTACTAGCGTTTGAAAAACTAGATTGGCGGCAAGATCTCCTAAACTATATCCTATTTTCTCACCAATAGATAGCTTTTGACTGGTATTACTCATTCTTATTTATTTAATTGGTTAATGGTCAGCAAAATATTTAAAAAATGTATTAAAATGTTGCCAATGGTAAATATAAAGCAATTTTTGGAATGATTCATTAATAAATATTCATGGAAATCGATTGCGATTTTATGATATTTTACGGATATCACAATATAGAAATTGAAGTCTTTAGGCGTCTACTTTGAATAGGTTCTTTTAATTGGAACTACTTGGCCATTTTTTTAGCCTGTTTAAATAAAGGTATTCTTCAACGTAATTTCTATGCTCAACTGTGGACATCTTCTCCAATAACTCAAAAGCAGAGATATAACTGGAAAAATTGCCGTTGGATGAAATTATTTTACCGTCTTCCATATAACTCACAACTGCATCATCTTGAACCTTTAATTCTGGAAAAGTTTCTTGTAACAATTTACCCCCAGTGACATAGGTTACTATTTTCTTCCCATTTGCAACACCAGAAGCTCCTAACAAAAAAGCTCCAGCGCAATTACTAGCCATATACTGGGTAGTTTCCTTTTGTTTTCTTATAAAGTTCAAAATGTCTTCATTCGCTATAGCAGACTCCATATTCATAGCACTAGGAACAATAAGAGCATCCAACTTTGGCACATTTCCAAATGTAAAATCCGGAGTTACACGTAGTCCTTCTTCACTTATATACTCCTTTAGCTCCTCGCCAACTATAACTAAATTAAAAACCTGATTTCCATCGGCATCAAATTTTGCAAAAACATTAAGTGGAGCGGTCATTTCCATAGTAAGAAAACCTTCGTAAACTAATAACCCCACAGTTGGCAAACCCGTTTTTATTTCTTTTTCGGCTATGTCAACAACAATAGCTTTATTCGTTTCATAATCAGCCTCAATATTCACAGGTTGTGAATCTTTACAACTCAAGAATATTAGGGCTATTGAAAACAAAATGGTTTTAAAAAAAATACGATTCATTCATCTAACTTTTAGAACGTTATTATTGCTTAAATATACAACCAAGGATGCAGTTTTAATGCTAAACTGCCGTTGCATTTCTATCAATATAATTTAATTTTGTTCAGCTTTTAGATATTTTATATCAAGTATCCTCAACAAAGAAAATGGCATTCTTGTTTAAGTCATAAAACCCAAATTCGTTGGTGTTCCATGGTGTTCCCATTCTTAATTCGCTTTTTGCAATCATTCCTTTCCCTACAAATTCATTAAAAATGGGAAGAATATTTTTTACGAAAAATTTTATTACAGAACCTCCCAATAAGGGGTCGTCCTCGGTATCCGCATGCCATTGTAAATGCACACATAGATTTTCCCTTTTTAATACGGCGTACATGGCGTTAGCAGATACAATTTTAAAACCAGCGTTCTTTTTATACCATATAACATCCCTTTTTATATCTGATGAGGGCAAAACTGGTTCAATACCTAGGAAAGTAGTTTTTTGCTCCATACATCAGTTGTTAGAATTAGATATTTAAATTCTATTTCATAAAATAAAGGACTATAACAAAAATTCATTTTCTGCGTTATACTACCATAGCAAACTTGGTAATTACACCTACTAAATTACTGATTATGAAAAAGATATTCCTTATTATATTTCTTTTACTTACGTCCTCTATAAGCATTAGTTGCACGAATGACGAAGGTAGTGAAGATTTAGACCTGCTTAATCCAAATGATGAAAAGGAAATGGCAAAAGATTCTATAACATAAAAGTTTTTAAGCTTTACTTCTATGGCGCTCTCTTGCCAATAGTGTGTTTTTTAACAACATGGCAATGGTCATAGGACCAACTCCTCCTGGGACCGGTGTTATATAGGATGCTTTTTTGCTAACATTTTCAAAATCAACATCACCAGTTAAGTAGTATCCCCTCTCCTTGGTTTCATCTGGCACACGGGTTATACCCACATCGATTATGACAGCGTCATCCTTTACCATTTCTGCCTTTAAAAAATGTGGCACCCCTAGTGCCGAAATAACAATGTCCGCTTGAGATATGATTTGAGTAATGTTTTTGGTACGGCTATGGGTCAATGTTACAGTAGAGTTTCCTGGCCATCCTTTTCTACCCATTAAAATGCTCATAGGCCTGCCCACAATATGGCTTCTCCCAATTACTACAGTATGTTTACCCTGGGTTTCTACGTTGTACCTTTCCAAAAGTTCTAGAATACCAAAAGGAGTAGCAGGAATAAAAGTACTCATGTCCAAGGCCATTTTACCAAAGTTGGTTGGGTGAAAACCATCTACATCTTTATCAGGGTCTACAGCCAAAATTACTTTTTGTGTATCAATTTGCGGAGGCAATGGCAATTGGACTATAAAGCCGTCTATTTCTTCATCATTATTTAGCTCTTCAATCTTGTTTAAAAGCTCCACCTCGCTAGTTGTAGCCGGCATTTTAATCAAGGTAGACTCAAATCCTACACGTTCACATGATCTTACCTTACTCCCAACATATGTTAGACTGGCACCATCGTTCCCAACAATAATAGCTGCCAAATGAGGGACTTTTTCCCCTTTTGCCTTCATTTTGTTCACCTCAATGGCAATTTCTTCCTTAATTTGGTTCGATATTTTTTTCCCGTCTAGTATTTCCATTCTTTTAGTATCTAGTGATAGTATGCCTTAGTAGTTATCTCATATTCTGCATCATCTGCATCATTTTTTTACCGCCCCCACCTTGCATCATTTTCATCATCTTACCCATTTGATCGAACTGCTTTAATAGCTGGTTCACTTCTTGGATTGTTCTTCCACTTCCTTTGGCGATTCGTTTTTTTCTACTTGCATTTAATTTAGAAGGCGTAGAGCGTTCGTCTGGTGTCATGGAATGGATTATGGCCTCAATATGTTTAAAAGCATCATCATCTACATCCAATCCTTTTAAGGCTTTACCGGCCCCGGGAATCATCCCCATTAAATCCTTCATGTTGCCCATTTTCTTGATTTGCTGTATCTGACTTAAAAAGTCATCAAAACCAAACTTGTTCTTGGCAATTTTCTTCTGAATTTTACGAGCCTCTTCCTCATCAAACTGTTCTTGCGCTCGCTCAACTAGGGAAATAACATCTCCCATTCCCAAAATACGGTCTGCCATACGTGAAGGATGAAAGACATCAATGGCCTCCATTTTTTCCCCAGTACCAATAAATTTGATTGGCTTATCAACTACCGATTTAATGGAAATGGCAGCACCACCGCGAGTATCACCATCCAATTTGGTAAGGATTACCCCGTCAAAATTCAAAATATCATTAAAGGCCTTTGCCGTGTTTACGGCATCTTGACCAGTCATGGAATCCACTACAAATAATGTTTCCTGCGGTTTTACTGCTTTGTGGATGTTGGCAATTTCATCCATCATTTCCTGATCCACAGCCAAACGACCTGCGGTATCTATTATCACCACATTACAACCCAAGGACTTTGCTTGGGAAATACCTGCTTTTGCAATGGCAACAGGGTCATTATTGCCTCTATCGGAATATACCTCAACACCTACTTGTTCACCAACAATATGTAACTGATCAATCGCTGCAGGCCTGTAAACATCACAGGCTACCAATAAAGGTTTCTTTGTCTTTTTTGTTTTAAGATAATTGGCCAACTTCCCAGAAAATGTAGTTTTACCAGACCCCTGCAGACCAGACATTAAAATTACTGAAGGATTTCCAGAAAGATCAATACCCTCTGCATCCCCGCCCATCAACTCTGTCAGCTCATCCTTTACAATTTTAACCATCAATTGTCCAGGCTGCAACGTTGTCAATACATTCTGACCCAATGCTTTTTCCCTAACTCTATTGGTAAATTCCTTGGCTATTTTAAAATTGACATCCGCATCCAACAAGGCTCTTCTAACCTCCTTAACGGTCTCTGCAACATTAATCTCTGTAATCTGACCATGTCCTTTTAGGACGTGAAGGGCTTTATCTAACTTTTCGCTTAAATTATCAAACATAATCTTCCATTATTAACAGGAAGGCAAATTTAAGAATAACAATGGGAAGTGGGAAGTTTGACCTTGGAAATAATACAAAACAAAAGAGCACCCATTCGAAAATGGATGCTCTCTATCAAGATTGAGGGCAAAAAAGGCTATTATTTTTCGAAAACCAACACTTCTATTGTTCCGTCACCGCTTATACTTTTTAATTCTAACCTTCCATCCGTAAGAGAAACAAATTCCCAAACCTCTGTCAAATCACCAAATAGTTCACCATCACCAAGGTTTAAATAAAACTTCAACTTTCCTTCACTATTTCTAATGACCCTCCACAGACCATCCAAAAGTGGGTCTGCATTGGTAGATACAGTTACCTTATGTTCTGCTGAGAAAGAGAAATCATATCCTTCAAAATCAGATGTATTGTTCATATCGCCTTCTGAGTGAAGAGCAACAATCCAGTCACCACCCATCATAGCATTTCTAATTTCCAACACATCTCCGTCATCAGAATTGTTATTACAAACCCTTTCCAATATCAACTCATAACCTATTTCAGATACTTCAAACTTTAAACGTTTGTTCCCTAATTCTCTAACAGGCCATTCAAAGCTAACCCCAGGCTCATCACCCATTGTAATCGCCATTACAAAAACTCCCTCGGAATTGGTAGTAATTTCCCATGTTCCTTCTGAAGTTGTAGTACCATTGCTCAATGTTACCATTCCTTCGGCCATGAAGTTGAATTCATATCCAAGCAATCTATCTATATCCTCACCTTGTGCCTGTACTTTTTTAATGACCCAACTACATTCCTTTAATATACCTCTTAAAGTATCTGGGGTATCATTAATTATGTCACATGCTTTATGCATAATAATCTTATCACCATCACCTGCATATAATTTAATTTTACCTTCTTCAAGTTCGTATACAGCCCATTCCAGACTAAAATCAACCAATACATCAAATTCAAGGTTCAACATTATCCTTTCTTCTCCAACCCTAGTAGACCAAGTACCTTCCAAAGATGCACCTAACCTATCTTTAAGCACTACAGAACCATCTTCTTTAAAGTTCATGGCATAATCAATATACTGCTCAGTTTGGTACTCTCCGTCTCTTTTGACCTCATGAATCAACCATGGACATTTTACCAAGTACTCATTTAAACGCTCTTGTGTAAAGTCATCATCATTATGATCATTATCATCATCCTCATCACACGCTTCTTTAGCTGTTTCTATAGCATGGGCCAATTCTGCATTTGTATTCACTACAACTTCCGTTTCATCATAAAGAACCAATGCTATAGGAAAGTCTATACTAATCAAATCGTTCTCTCCTCTTTCATGGAAGAACTTTCTTAATTCCATATCACTGTTAACAGTTACACTACCAGTTTTTTCCAAATTGGCATCAAAAGTGTACAATGTGATAGGATATACAAAGTCTATACATTCTATATCATCATCATCCCCACCTTCTTTACATTCTTCAGCAATAGCACGTAATTCTTCTTTGCTATTGATTACTATTTCATCAAAATTGGCGGATGTAACAGTAATAGGAAAAAGAATTTCCAGAATATCATCATCAGAGTCAACAGAATCAATGATTTCTTCAATCAATTTTAAGTCTTCAATGGAATCTATAGTTAATTCTATTCCGTTTACTTCAACTGTATAAGGAAATTGAACTGCAAAACAGCTAGTACCATCCACTATATTGTCATAAGAACCATCATTGGATGATGTTTTCTCCATAAGTAACGCAGTAGAAGAACTAGCAGAAATTGTTTCTTGTTCATCACCATCAGGTAATTTTTCAAACTCTTCTTGACAAGAAGTAAAACTAAGAGCCACTATAAATAGGCTGGCAAACATTAAGTAACTAATAAACTTTTTCATAACGATTTGGATTATTTATAATTCTTATAATTCTAAAACAACCAACTTTTAAAAAACCCTACCCTCTTTTTTAATTTTTTTTAAAATATCTTTGAAGAAACCAACCCCTGTGAAGAGTACAAATATGGACAACGTATGTGAAGAGAAGGTGTTTAGCTCTCTCTTTGAGACCAATTCCAAAACGGTTTTCAACTATATATATTATAAATTTGGCAATGAAGAAAAAGCTTATGACGCCGTACAAGAAGCTTTTGTAAAACTTTGGGAAAACTGTACCAAGGTAACTCCAGACAAAGCAAAATCCTATGTTTATACCGTTGCCAACAATTTATACCTTAATGTATTGAAGGCTGAAAAAGTACGGATGAAGTATGCAGATACCTCCAACGACCGTACCAATGAATCCCCAGAATTTATATTGGAAGAACAAGAGTTCAAGGAAAAGCTGGATAAGGCACTGAACAGTTTGCCCGAAAACCAACGAACCACTTTTTTACTAAATAGAATTGATGGGAAAAAATATGCCGAGATAGCAGAAATGGAAGGTGTAAGTGTTAAGGCAATAGAAAAGAGAATGCATTTGGCTTTAAAAAGCTTGAGGGAACATATAGACGGTATATAATGATATATTTAACACAGCTTATCTCTATTAAAGAGAATAAGGAGAAGATTTTTCTGAATTAGAAAATTATGTTCTCCACCTTGATATATAAATCAATTTAAAAAAAGAAGTAGGGTTTTTACTTTTTGAATTGTTATTAAGATATAAAGCATAGAAATCATGCAAGAAAATTATTTAGCAAAATGGCTCAACAATGAACTCTCTGGAAAGGAGCTCGAGGATTTTAAAAAGTCCGCCGAGTATACTTCTTACCAGAAAATAGCTGAAGTTTCCAAAACTATGGAAGCTCCAGAATTCAATATTGAAAGAGCCTTGACCAACTTCAAGACCAACAACTTAGACAAGGAAGTTAAAGTTGTTCAGTTGAATCCAATGAGAAAGCTCATGAGAATTGCTGCGGCTATCGCAGTCATTGCAGTTGGCTCCTATATTTATCTTAGCTCTCTTAATGAAAGTATTGCTACACAGTATGCGGAAAATACTCAGGTTATTTTACCGGACAACTCAGAAGTTGCCCTTAATGCAGACTCCAAAATTTCTTATAATGAAAAGAAATGGGACGAAAAACGTAGTGTTTCATTGGAAGGTGAAGCATTTTTTAAAGTGGCAAAAGGTGAACGTTTCACAGTTGCCACAGAAGATGGATTAGTTGCAGTATTGGGAACTCAATTTAATGTAGAGAACAGAAAAGGTTATTTTGAAGTTTCTTGTTATGAAGGTTTGGTTAGCGTGACCTATAAAGGAAAAGAAACAAAAGTACCGGCAGGTAGTTCATTTATGGCCATCAATGGTAAAATAACAAATACCGAAGTACAAAAAAATGCACAACCTTCATGGATCAACAAAGAAAGTTCTTTTAAAAGTACGCCATTGCACTATGTATTGGCCGAATTTGAAAGACAGCACAACATAAGGGTTGAAACAAGGAACATTGATAAAAATAAATTATTTACAGGCACTTTTAGCAACACAGACGCAAAATTAGCGTTAGAAAGTATTAGTGTTCCCTCTCAAATAAAGTTTAAATTAGAGGGGAATAAAGTACTCTTCTATGCGGAAGACGCAAAGTAATTACATACGTTATATTTTTTGTTTGCTTTTCCTCCTTACCCTATTCTTTGGTAGGGCACAGGAGACAACTACTGCATCTGTAAACCTTGCCTCTTATCTACAAGAACTTGAAAAGGAATTTGATGTTAAGTTTTCCTTTGTTGACAACGATATTCAACCGTTAACCATCTCGCAATCCAAAAGTGAAATCCTTGAGGAAATTTTGAATGACATTCAAAATCAAACTCAACTTAAGGTTCAAAAAATAAATGAGCGCTATTATTCACTTTTTAAAGATAATACCATTACCATATGTGGTAATGTGGTGGATAATTATAAAAAGGTTTTATCCAGCGGAGCAACTGTAGAGGTCCTAAACAGTGACATAGCCATACTAACTGATTTTGATGGCAATTTTTTATTGGAAAACATTCCAAAAGATGCCACCATCCGAATTCGTCACTTAGGATATAGAACAAAATATATTAACGCTGGAGAGCTAACCGGTAAAAACCCTTGTTCCACCATTCCATTAGGTTTAAATTATGAAGTTTTGGATGAAGTTATCCTTTATGAGTTTTTAACCACAGGACTATCCAAACAAGCTGATGCCAGTATACAAATAAACACAGAAGATCTGGGAATACTTCCTGGGCTAATTGAGCCGGATGTTTTACAAACCATACAAGCATTGCCAGGAATTAAAAGTATTGATGAAACTGTATCGGACATTAATGTACGTGGTGGCACCAATGACCAAAATCTAATTTTATGGGATGGTATAAAAATGTATCAATCTGGGCACTTCTTTGGTTTAATCTCCGCTTTTAATCCTTACCTAACAGATAAAGTCACCATCATAAAAAATGGCACAAGTGCTGAATACGGAGATGGTATAAGTAGTGTTATAAGTATGGAAACCAAGAATGAGCTAAAAGATTATTTTTTTGGCGGAGCAGGTTTTAATTTAATTAGTGGAGACATTTATGGGCAAGTTCCTTTGACAAAAGATTTGGCTTTTCAATTTTCCGCTAGGCGTTCCACTACGGATTTTTTAAACACACCAACCTATAATAGGTTTTTTGACAAGGCCTTTCAAGATAGCGAAGTAAAGAATGGAAATAATCCATCAGCAGAAAGAGACATACTAAGAGAAGAAGATTTTTATTTCTATGATTTTACTGCTAAAGTATTGTATGACATTAATGAATATCAAAAAGTGAGATTGAGTTTTATCAATATCAACAACCATTTAAATTATCTGGAAACCATTGAAGACGACAACACCACACAAAGTACCTTAAACCAGACCAACATCTCCTTTGGTGGAAGTTTGGAAAGTCAATGGACAAGGAATTTTTCATCTTATTTCAATGCTTATTATACACGTTACAATCTAGATGCCAAGAACGTCCTGGAAAATCAGGTCCAGCAACTTTTTCAAAGAAATGAGGTTTACGAAAGAGCAATAAAGTTAAACACCAGCTATATTTTTTCAGACCAATTGCAATGGCTCAATGGATATCAATTTAATGAAGTTGGTATTACCAATTCAGCAGACGTTACCCTACCCCCATATTTTAAGGACAGTAAAAGTGTAATACACACCCATTCCCTATATTCTGAGTTAAATTTTACATCTTTAAACGAAAAACTAAAGGTAAGAGGAGGTGCCCGAATCAATTATATTGAAAACCTCAACACTTTTAAGAAAGTTATTCCAGAACCTAGATTAAATATTAGTTACTCACTTTCAGAACACATTAAAACTGAAATTCAAGGTGAATTTAAAAACCAAACGACCAACCAAAAAATAGATTTGGAGCAAAATTTTTTGGGAATAGAAAAACGAAGATGGATATTATCTGACAATGACTCCATCCCAATCACTAAAAGCAAACAGGCTTCCGTAGGCCTTAATTATGACAAACAAAACTTGTACATAGGAATAGAGGGATTCTACAAAACAGTAAATGGTGTAAGCACCATCACACAAGGCTTTCAAAACGAAAATCAGTTTAATGGTGAAATAGGAAAGTACGATGTTGTGGGCGCCGAGTTTCTAATCAATAAAAAAACAGCCCATTACAGCACGTGGCTAAGCTACACTTACAATGTAAACAATTATACTTTTGAAGATATAACCCCCAATAGATTTCCTAATAATTTAGACATTCGCCATCATATCACTTTTGCCGGGATTTATACGTTAAAAGGTTTAAAATTGGGAGTTGGACTTAACTATAGAAGCGGAAAACCGTTTACAGAGCCACTGGATGGAAATGAGGCTATAAATACCTCTACTTTCCCAAGTACCATTAATTATAAAGAACCCAATAGCAATAGGCTGCCCAGTTATATTAGAGCTGACGCGTCTTCTACTTATAACTTTAGAATGGGTGATAAAGTAAAGGCAACGATAGGTGCTTCTGTTATTAATATTTTAAACAGAAAAAATATTTTGAACATTTATTATAGACTTAATGAAGATGATCAAGTAGAAACTGTTGAAAGCGCTTCTCTGGGCATAACGCCAAATATAAGCTTTAGAGTTAAGTTTTAACTACATCCTCTCCGGTACATTAATCCCCAATAGTTTAAAAGCAGATTGTATAACCTCTCCTACTTTCCTAGAAAGTTGTACTCTCAGAATTTTCTTATCTTCATCCGTTTCTCCCAATATGGATACCTGTTGATAGAACGAATTAAATTCCTTTACCAAATCGTACGTGTAATTGGCAATCAAGGCCGGACTATAATTTTCCGCCGCCAATTGAATGGTTTCTGGGAACAGCTGTATTTGCTTTAGCAGTTCTTTTTCTTTAGGGTGAAGTGATAGAGACTTCTCGACTCCGCTCGAAGTGACAACATTGGTGCTTTCAGCTTTTCTCAATATAGACTGAATCCTAGCATAGGTATATTGAATAAAAGGTCCTGTATTCCCTTGAAAATCAACTGATTCTTTTGGGTCAAACAAAATACGTTTTTTAGGGTCTACCTTTAAAATAAAATACTTAAGGGCACCCAAACCAATCATTTTATACAACTCGTGCTTCTCTTCATTGGAGTATTCGTCCAATTTGCCCAATTCCTCTGATATCTCCTTGGCAGTTTGGGTCATATCCACCATTAAATCATCTGCATCTACAACAGTGCCTTCCCTACTTTTCATTTTGCCACTTGGCAAATCCACCATTCCATAGCTTAAATGATGTAATTGTTCGGCCCATGAAAAACCAAGTTTTTTAAGAATCAAAAACAATACCTTAAAATGATAATCCTGTTCGTTCCCAACGGTGTAGACCATTCCATTTACATCAGGATAATCCTTTACACGCTGTATAGCAGTACCAATATCTTGAGTCATGTATACAGCGGTCCCGTCGGAACGCAACACTATTTTCTCATCCAACCCTTCGTCGGTAAGGTCTATCCAAACACTACCATCCTCTTTTTTATAAAAAACACCTTTTTTAAGTCCGTCTGCAACTACATCCTTCCCTAATAAATAAGTGTCGCTTTCATAATAAAGTTTATCAAAATCTACTCCCAAGTTTTTATAGGTTTCTTCAAAACCTTTATAAACCCAGCCATTCATGGTTTTCCAAAGAGCTACAACCTCTTCATCACCAGCTTCCCATTTACGAAGCATTTCTTGAGCTTCTAATAACAAAGGTGCTTCTTTCTCTGCCTCCTTTTGTTCTTTACCCCTAGCAACCAATTGAGCAATTTCAGCTTTATAAGCTTTGTCAAAAGCCACATAGTAATTCCCTACAAGCTTATCCCCTTTTAAGTCTGTATTTTCAGGGGTTTCACCATTTCCAAACTTCTGCCAAGCCAACATACTTTTACATATGTGGATTCCCCTATCATTTATAATCTGGGTTTTGTATACTTTTTTACCGGAAGCCTTTAAAATTTCGGCAACAGAATATCCCAATAAGTTGTTCCTAATATGGCCTAAATGCAAAGGTTTATTAGTATTAGGTGATGAATACTCCACCATCACTGCACCAGCATTGCTTGTTTTTACAAAACCGAAGTCTACCTTGCTACTTACTACACTAAAAAAGTCCAAATAAAAAGCATCACTAATGACAATGTTTAAAAAGCCCTTTACCACATTATAGCTGGTAACTTCCTTTACATTTTCTTGTAAAAATTCGCCTATTTGTTTGCCAATTAATTCAGGATTGCCCTTTACAAATCTGAGCATTGGAAATATTACTGCAGTAATATCACCTTCAAAATCTTTACGCGTAGGTTGAAACTCCACGGATGGAAGCTCTACATTGAAAATGGAATTAACGGCTTCCTTTACTTTGGCTATAAGTACTTCTTGAACATTCATTAATTTGGACATATAAGGCCGCAAAATTACGGAAATTTTAAGCTAATACCCTAAAAGGAACAAAACGCTTCTTAAGGTTTTAAAATTTGGCTAACTTTAAAGCTTACACATATAATTCTTCCTCTTGTTTGCAAAAAAAAATCTTCTCCTCTCTTTATCTATTTCAATACTATTTCTATGTTCTTTATTTGTCTTTATTTGGACAGAAGAAAGCTATAATACCATAGAACTAACCTCTATTTGGGTTCGCAATCACTTTGGGCATTTCTACTTGTATTTAGGCCTTGGTTGTGTTTTATTGCTTTTGGGAATTGCATTTTCACCATTAGGAAAATTAAAATTAGGAAAGAGAAGCCAAAAACCTGAACATTCTCTTTGGGCATGGATAGCTATGCTCTACAGTGCGGGAATGGGAGCTGGAATATTACTGCGAGCGGTACAAGAACCTATTTTTATGCAACAGAACCCTCCCTATTCCTCTAATTTGCCCGCAGAAACATTGGCTCTTGAATATACTTTTTACCAATGGGGGTTTACTGCTTGGGCATTCTATGGCCTTTTTGCCATGGTAGTAGGCTACGCACTTTTTGTTCAAAAGAAAAAGGTAAAAGTGAGTGCCACAATTGAAGATAATATATATAATAAGCCGGCAAGAATGGGAATCGACATCATGACCATTATTACCACCGTTTTTGGGCTCATTGCTGCCATAGGATTGGGAACGGCCCAAATAAATGGGGGGCTTAATCATGTGTTTTCGGCTAATATGGGAATAGAAACCAACATTATTTTGGCCTTTTTAGTTTCTACCCTAGCTTTCATTTCAGCTTGGAAAGGTGTCAATAAAGGAATAAAACAACTTTCCAAACTCAACATTATTATTACACTCCTCCTACTGTTGTTCATTTTTTTTACAAGTGATATAAGAGCTATTCTAGTTTCTTTTGTAAAGACTATCTATCATTATTTAATTGATTTTATTCCTATGAGTCTGGCTCTTGGCAGTTACAATCCAGGAATAGACTTTCTTACCGACTGGACCTTTTATTATTGGGCTTTTTGGCTGGCATGGGCACCTTTTACAGGAATCTTCATTGCAAGAATCTCTAAAGGAAGAACTTTGCGCCAATTACTTTTGGGAGTACTTATTATTCCCTCTTTAGGGACTTTCTTTTGGTTTTCGGTTTTTGGCACCTCAGCTTTTCAGTTGATTAATGATTGGGGAACCTACAACAACGAATTTGGAAATGTTTTCTCCTCTATTTTCGTCTTTTTTGAACACTACCCTATGGCCACCGTACTAAATAGTATTACGTTAGTATTACTAATCGGTTTTTTAGTCACCTCAGTAGATTCTGCTGTATTTGTATTAAGTATGTTCACGGACAAAGGCAAAAAGAACCCTAAAAAGAAACACCGTTTAATCTGGTCGGTCTTTATTCTTTTGGCTACTATTTCCCTACTGCTCTTGGGGAATGCCAAACCCGATATAGATATTCTTGTGGCTGTTCAAAAATTACTGATTATAACCTCACTACCCTTTGCGTTTTTTATGGTCGTAATGACTTTTGTTTTTTTTAAGAATATATTGAAAAATTATCGGAGCCTATCTTGAGCAAAGTTGAAAGTCTTGGCTTTACATTGGTATGAGTTGGTTACTTCTTAGTTAATTCTAATAAAACATTTATTGCCTTTTGTCCATCTTTGTTATTTACAAAAATATGATCATGATAATAACCTGAAATTACATTACAGCTAATTTCATGTTTTGCCAATTCAGAAGAGAAGAGAGCCGTAAGTCCTACCGCATCTAACGAAGAGTGCACATTCAACCTAATCCAAGAGGCAACATAATCGTAGCTCAATTTATAGGTGTCAGCGTGTTTTTGTTCCAAAACAAGAGTAATTCCTTCCTTTTCATTGAATTGACATAGGATATACTTTCTTTCAATACCCACAGTGGTTGCTACAGAAACAAAAACATAGGTACCTGCATTTAGTTCAGGTTTCATTTCCTTAACCAATTTTTCAAGATTTTTCTCTCCACTCATTATAGGTGCGCTTTATTCTTTAGGCAAGAAAACTTCGGCCATCATACATCGGGCACTTCCACCACCACAAGTTTCAATAGTATCCAAGGGGCTATGTATAATATCACAATACTTTTTAATAGTACTTAGCTGGATTGAGGTTAAACTTTTATATGCTGAAGAACTCATTACCAAAAATTTTTCATCACCTTTTCCCAAAACCTGAAGCATATTTCCTGCAAATTGATGCATCTGTTCTTCCGTAATGGTAATAATTTCTTTTCCACTTTCTTTCAAATGACGGGACACATTTTTCTTCTCTTTCTTATCATCAATTGTGTCCAAACAAATTACAGCAAAATCTTCGGCCAAACACATCATCACATTGGTATGGTATATTGGAACGCGTTTATTTTCCACTGATTGATAGGCGTTGAAAATTATTGGTGCGTAGTCAAAATCTTCACAGAACTCAATAAACAACTCTTCGTCTGCTCTTGGCGATATGGCACAATAGGCTTTTTTGTTCACCCTATCCAATGCAATACTGCCTGTACCCTCCAAAAAAAACTCTTTTTTCTCGGCAGAAGTATAATCCACAACTTGCTCTATAATAAAGCCTTTTGTCTCCAATAAATTCAAAATATCCTCGCGTCTTTCCTTTCTTCTATTTTCGGCAAACATAGGATACAAACCTATCGTCCCATCGGCATGAAAAGACACCCAATTGTTAGGAAAAATAGAGTCCGGGGTATCAGATTCCATGATATCCTCTACGACTATCACATTTACTCCCTTTCCCCTTAAAGTAGAAACAAAACCATCAAACTCGTCCTGGGCTTTCTTATTAATATCAACGTTTTTAAGATTAAGGTCTTCCTGAAAATAATTATTTACAGCTGTCTGTTCGTTCATTCTAAAACCGATAGGACGAATCATTAAAATCGTATTGGTGATTTGCTTCATTTTATTCACGAATTAATGGTAATGTACTGCAACGCAACAATCCTTCCTGTTTTGCAATTTCTGCATAAGGAATTTCCTCCACAGTAAAACCTTGCGTTCGTAGCCATGAATTTAATCTGGTAAAATTCTGCTCAGAGACTACCACCTCCGGAGAAATAGAGAAAATATTGCTGTTCATATTATACATCTCTTCTTTTGTGATTTCAAAAATGTTCTCTTTTCCAAAAAAATCAACCAACCATTGATATTCTTCCTCAATTAAAAATCCATTTTTGTGTAGAATGGCCTTATTTCTTCCCACGGGCTGAAAACAACAATCCAAATGCAATGCATTTTCCATTGCATTGGTGTTGGATTTTCTAAGTTCAAAAGATTTTACCTTCTTGTGTGGAAATTCAGCGGCCATAAACTCCACTGCTTCTTTATTGGTTCTTGCTGTAATATAATCGGCATAGTCACTGCCTGTATATGTCCCAATAAAAATATAATCGTTCCATGGCATTACATCACCACCCTCAATATGCACCTCATCTGGTGGTCGTATATTTTTTTCAGGAGCAATTCTATCCAATACATGTAAGATTGCTTCAAACTCTGCTTCTCTATGGGGCAAAATATTGGCATGGATAATTTTGTCTTCGATCACAAAAGCAATATCGCGAGAAAATATTTGGTTGCAATCTTTAAGGATTTCTGGCCTAATTACCTGAACATTATATTTTTCCAAAACCGCTGCAAAAGCATCCATTTCTTTAATCATATCCTCTTCCTTTGGATAAGTGCCAGCTAAGATATGTTCAACCGATTTAGGATCGTAGGCCTCCTCTACCTTTGGTATTGGGCCGCAACTTTCCGCTATACCTAGGACTACTGCCTTAAGGGTTGATGTTTCATCATTTATTTTTAAATGGAGCATATATTAATTTTGGTCAAATTTAGAAATAAAATTGCCCTTTACCGTATAGAACAGAAAGGGCAATCTTAAAATTTTTATGTCTATGGTTTATCTTATATCCAATTCAACAAAAGGTCTAGCCTTTTCACCAATATAGATTTGTCTTGGACGACCTATTGGTTCTCCTCTCAAGCGCATTTCTCTCCATTGGGCAATCCACCCTGGCAATCTTCCCAAAGCAAACATTACTGTAAACATTTCTGTAGGAATGCCCAAGGCCCTATAAATAATACCCGAATAGAAATCCACATTGGGATACAATTTGCGCTTTACAAAGTATTCATCTTCCAAAGCCTCTTTTTCCAATCCTTTTGCTATAGCAAGAATAGGGTCATCTATACCCAAATCAGCTAAAACCTCATCTGCAGCTTTCTTAATGATTTTTGCCCTTGGATCAAAGTTTTTATACACTCTATGTCCAAAACCCATTAATCTAAATGGATCACTTTTATCTTTTGCTTTGGCCATATACTTTTTAGTGTCACCACCATCTGCTTCAATGGCTTCCAACATTTCCAGTACCGCTTGGTTGGCGCCACCATGAAGAGGGCCCCACAATGCAGAAATACCAGCCGAAATGGAAGCAAAAAGACCCGCATGGGAGGATCCAACTATACGAACTGTTGAAGTGGAACAATTCTGTTCGTGGTCTGCATGCAAAATTAATAACTGATCCAAGGCGTCAATTACCACTTTATTGGTTTTGTATGCCTGGTTGGGTCTCTTGAACATCATTTTATGTATGTTCTCCACATAGCCCAATGTGTCATCTCCGTAATCTAATGGCAGTCCCTTTTTCTTTCTCAAGGCCCAAGCTACCAAAACAGGAAATTTTGCCAATAATCTAACAATAGCATGATACATATCGTTCTCCGATGAAACATCTACTGTTGACGGATTAAAAGCAATTAAAGCACTTGTCAATGAAGACAAAACACCCATAGGGTGTGCAGATTTTGGAAAACCATCCAAAATTTTCTTCATCTCTTCATCCACATGGGATTCGGCTTTAATATCGTTGTGGAATTTTTTAAGTTTTGCCTTATCTGGCAATTCTCCAAAAATTAACAAATAGGCCACTTCCAAAAAATCCGCTTTTTCTGCTAGTTCCTCGATGGAATACCCCCTATATCTCAATACTCCTTTCTCACCATCCAAAAAAGTAATGGCGCTTTCACATGACCCAGTATTTTTATAGCCGGGATCTATTGTTATAATATTGGCTGTGCCCCTTAATGTTTTGATATCAATTGCAACCTCATCTTCTGTTCCTTTAATAACTGGAAACTCATATTTTTTGCCTTGAAATTCTAATATAGCTTTATCTGACATTGATGCTTTTTAGTGTTTTAAAAATAAGGAAGTAAATTTACGAAAAAGACACCATCTTAACAATTTGATATCCCCTTAATGCAAATAATTTATTTGTTTTGGACAATCTTTTAATATTTTAACAAATAAAGCTTATCATAGTATAGATCTACTGACTTCTCCCAGGTAAACTTCATTTTTTTTGCATTGGATTTAATTTTTTTCCAAGTGGTTTTATCATTCTGAAAAACATCCAATGCAATATCAAAACTTTTGAGCATATTCCTAATCTTATCATCATATGTTTCACCGTCAAAACTAAAACCCGTTTTCATATGCTCAACCGTATCCTTCAATCCTCCCGTATGGTGCACTAAACATGGATTACCATTTCTCATTGACAGCATTTGGCTTATTCCACATGGCTCAAAAAGACTGGGCATAAAATATAAATCTGATTCCAGGTAAATTGAATCAATTAAATCTTCTGATTGTCCATTGGTGAAAATGAAATTTTTATAGTTATAACTAAAATCCCTAAAAAGCTCTTCATAGTCTGGAGCTCCAGTGCCCAGGAGCATAAAAATGCCATCTACTTTCTCCAATTTCTTTAATATTTCCACAAAAGCCTCTGGCGAACGTTTAAAAAAGTAAAATTTTTGCTCTGTTAACCTCGCCACACTCGATACGATAAATTTAGGGCGATTCCCAACGTATTCCATTACTTTTTCACCAGTATGCGCCAAGAAATCAGCCTTATATTTTTTAGACTCCTCTTGCAACCATCTAAAAAGCGCCTTTACCGTATTTCTATATATAAAACCACTGCCCGCCGCTCGTATATTTTTATAATTACATCCATTAAGAATACCAAAGAGCCGACCTTCATTATCTGCTTTTTTTAAATCCTCTTCTAAGCCTTCACCTCCAATAAACTCAGGAGGTCTACTCGGTAAAAGCACATCCTCTTTATAAGAAGGCGATACGGTATGTACGGCATCTGCCAACCGAATTCCTACGGCCATTAGATTAATACAGTCCTGATACCTATAATCCATAAGACCCTTATAATCTATAGGAATATCTGGAAACCAATTTCTTAAGGATGAATAATTATTCTCAAAAGGGCGAATTCCCTGAATGGCCAAATTATGAATACTGTAAACAAACCGAGTTTTTTTTAAGGACGTGTACAAGCCATGATATTGTCTTAGATATAGCAATAAACTAGAGTGCCAATCATGTAAATGAACCACATCAAGTTTTCCAAAGGCCTCTTTTTTAATTGCTTCTGCAACAGCCGTGCAAAAAATGAAGTATTTAATTGCATCTGTAAAAAAAGGTTCTTTAGGGTCATTATGGTATATATGGGCAATATCCCCTGCTTCAATCTCCGGATGATGAATAACATAATGATGAATATTTTTGAATTCCTTTTTTGGAACTACTTCATAAAGTTCAGCAATGTATGTTGTGTTTCTTAATTGAAAATTTAAGTTGGTTTTTAATATCCCATTTTTATGAAGCCTGCCATAAGACGGAACTACAACATGGACCTTATCTCCTTTTTCCGAAATTTTTCGGGGAACGTCACGTACTACATCCCCCATACCACCAGCTTTACAATTGGCAATGGCATCATTTTCTGCAGCAGCAAAAAGAAAGTTATTCATGAAGATTTAGATACAAGGTTATATTGCCAATATATCAATAAATTAATATTAATTTGATGGAGTTTCAAAAAAAAAATCCTTTTTAGAATTAAAAAGGATTTTTTCAACAGTTTGTTATTTTATTTTGAATGCTTTCTCTTTGGGATAGTAAGCCATACTACCCAGTTCTTCCTCTATCCTCAACAGTTGATTATATTTTGCCATTCTGTCTGATCTAGAAGCAGAACCCGTTTTAATCTGACCAGTATTCAACGCCACGGCCAAATCGGCAATAGTGTTATCCTCCGTTTCACCAGAACGGTGGGACATTACAGAAGTATACCCGGCATTCTTGGCCATATTTACGGCTGCAATAGTTTCTGTTAATGTTCCAATTTGGTTTACCTTTATTAGAATAGAATTAGCAATTCCATTTTCAATACCTCTTGACAAACGTTCAACATTGGTTACAAATAAATCATCTCCAACCAATTGTACTTTATCGCCAACTTTATCTGTTAACATTTTCCATCCGTCCCAGTCATTTTCATCCATACCATCTTCAATGGATATAATTGGGTATTTGTTGCACAGATCAGCTAAGTATTGAGCTTGTTCTTCTGAGGTTCTTACTTTTCCTTTATCACCTTCAAACTTAGTATAATCATATTTTCCATCCACAAAAAATTCAGCAGAAGCACAATCTAAGGCAATCATCACATCATCACCTAATTTATACCCAGCCTTATCAACAGCCTTCGCAATAGTATCCAAAGCATCTTCGGTACCACCTTCCAAAGTAGGGGCAAAACCACCTTCATCACCTACTGCCGTACTTAACCCTCTATCATGCAACACTTTTTTAAGGTTATGGAAAATTTCCGTTCCCATTTGCATAGCATGTGAAAAATCCTTTGCCTTAACTGGCATTACCATAAACTCTTGAAAAGCAATTGGAGCATCCGAGTGCGAGCCGCCATTGATAATGTTCATCATAGGCACTGGTAATGTATTGGCACTTACTCCTCCAATATATCTATACAAGGGCATTCCCAACTCATTTGCCGCTGCTTTGGCAACAGCCAAGGAAACACCTAAAATTGCATTAGCACCTAATTTTGATTTGTTCGGCGTGCCATCCAAATCCATCATGGTTTGGTCAATCAAATTTTGTTCAAAAACCGACATCCCTATCACTTCCTCTGCAATAGTAACATTTACATTTTCAACAGCCTTTTTAACACCTTTTCCCATAAATGAGCTACCACCATCACGAAGCTCTACAGCCTCATGCTCACCAGTTGAAGCTCCCGAAGGAACCGCAGCCCTACCCAGTATTCCATTTTCCGTAACTACATCTACTTCTACCGTAGGATTACCACGTGAGTCTAAAATTTGTCTTGCATGAACATTAATGATGATACTCATATTTATTATATTTTTTTAGTGTTGATTTTATTTTTGCAAAGATACAAAAGCGCATTGTCATTGCTTTTCTGCACAATGCAATATTGTGTTGAAAATAACTATAATTTAACCTAAAACGTTTTAATTGGAACTAACCTTTATCATTTTGAAAAAGTCATCAAAAAGATAATCGGCATCATGTGGGCCAGGACTAGCTTCCGGGTGATATTGAACAGAAAAAACATTTTTGTTCTTCATTCTGATTCCCGCTACAGTGTTATCGTTTAAATGGGTATGCGTAATCTCCAATTCCTTGTGCGCCTCAGTCTCTTCTCGATTGATAGCAAATCCATGGTTTTGAGAAGTAATTTCCCCTTTTCCTGTTTCCAAATTTATTACTGGATGATTAATTCCCCTATGTCCATTATACATCTTATAGGTAGAAACCCCATTGGCCAATGCAATAACTTGATGCCCCAAACAAATGCCAAAAAGGGGTTTGCCATTTGCTATGATATCTTTAGCTGTAGAAATAGAGTCATGTAATGGCTCTGGATCTCCTGGTCCATTTGATATAAAATACCCATCTGGATTCCATTCTTTCATTTCTTCATAGGAGGTATTGTATGGAAATACTTTTATATACGCATCCCTTTTGGCCAGATTTCTAAGGATATTTTTCTTAATCCCTATATCTAAAGCAGAAATCTTATAGGTCGCATTTTCGTTTCCATAAAAATAAGGTTTTGTTGTGGAAACCTTAGAAGCCAATTCAAGACCTTCCATACTTGGCACAACTGCCAATTTTTCCTTTAATGAATCTACGTTATCAACATCGGTAGAAATTACTGCATTCATTGCTCCGTTATCTCTAATATAACTTACCAAAGCCCTTGTATCTACATCTGATATAGCAAAAAGATTGTTGTCATTTAAAAAATCCAATAAGCTTGCATCAGAATTAGGTCTAGAATATTCGTAACTAAAATTTTTACAGATTAAACCCGAAATCTTAACAGAATCAGATTCTATTTCCTCCCCATTTGTTCCATAATTTCCAATATGGGCATTGGTTGTCACCATTAACTGGCCAAAATAAGATGGGTCTGTAAAAATTTCCTGATAGCCTGTCATTCCAGTATTAAAACATACTTCTCCGTAGGCAGTACCCTCTTTTCCTCCGACAGCTTTTCCATAAAAAATAGTACCATCAGCTAATAATAACAGTGCCTTCTTTTTAGATTGATACTTCATATATTTTTTTCAAAATTTTCGTTTCACAAATAAACACAAAAAAAGGATAAGCTTTCAAGCCTATCCTTTTACAATTATTAAGTTGTTATAAACATCTTATTCCTCAGAATCATCAGTTTTGTTTTCAGTAGTCACCGGTGCAACTTCCTTTTTGGCACCACCACCTCTTCTGCTTCTCCTAGTTGTCTTCTTCTTAGGCTTTCCTGCATTATAGAGTTCATTAAAATCCACAAGCTCAATCATGGCCATATCGGCATTATCACCCAAACGATTTCCTAACTTTATAATCCTTGTATAGCCTCCTGGTCTATCTCCAATTTTCTCAGCAACTTCACCGAATAATTCTGTAACAGCATATTTGTCTCTAAGACTCTTAAATACAATACGTCTGTTATGAGTTCCCTTTTCTACAGTTTGATTATTTTCTGCCTTGGACCTTGTAATTAGAGGCTCAACAAACTGTTTTAAAGCTTTAGCTTTTGCAACTGTAGTATTGATTCTCTTATGCTCTATTAAAGAACAGGCCATATTTGCAAGCATAGCTTTTCTATGCGCCGTCTTTCTTCCTAAATGATTAACTTTCTTACCGTGTCTCATATTTACTTATTATCATCTTGCTACCAAACCCGTAAGAACGAGGAGCAAAATATGATTAATTAATCCTTATCTAATTTATATTTTGATAAATCCATTCCAAAACTTAAGCCCTTGTTGATCACTAACTCTTCAAGTTCGGTCAATGACTTCTTTCCAAAGTTTCTGAATTTCATTAAATCGTTCTTATTAAAAGAAACTAAATCACCCAAAGTATCTACTTCGGCAGCCTTTAAACAGTTCAATGCCCGAACAGAAAGATCCATATCAACCAACTTAGTTTTCAACAACTGCCTCATATGTAATGACTCCTCATCATAAGTCTCAGTTTGTGCAATCTCATCGGCCTCAAGCGTAATACGTTCATCAGAGAACAACATAAAGTGATGTATCAAAACTTTTGCAGCTTCTGTTAAAGCATCTTTTGGATGAATAGAGCCATCGGTAACTATTTCAAAAACCAATTTTTCATAATCGGTTTTTTGCTCAACCCTAAAGTTTTCTATGCTATATTTTACATTCTTAACAGGCGTAAAAATAGAATCCACAGCAATGGTTCCCAATGCAGCATTGGATTTTTTATTTTCCTCTGCAGGAACATACCCTCTACCTTTGTCAATAACTATTTCCATGTTGATGGCCACCTTAGAATCCATGTTACAGATTACTAAATCTGGATTCAATACTTGGTAACCAGAGATGAATTTTTGAAAATCACCCGCAGTCAATTGGTCTTTTCCGCTAACAGAAATAGAAACCACTTCTGCATCAACATCGTCTATCTGTCTTTTAAAACGTACTTGTTTTAAGTTTAGGATAATCTCGGTAACATCTTCTACGACTCCTGGGATTACAGAAAACTCATGCTCAACTTTATCTATTCTAACTGAAGTAATAGCAAAACCTTCCAAAGCTGAAAGCAATACTCTTCTTAATGCGTTCCCAACAGTAAGTCCATAACCAGGTTCCAAAGGGCGAAATTCGAACTTCCCTTCGAAATCTGAGGAATCTATCATTATTACTTTATCGGGTTTCTGAAAATTAAATAATGCCATATTGGATTAGGTTGTTTATTTAGAGTATAACTCGACGATTAATTGTTCCTTTATATTTTCTGGTATCTGAAGTCTTTCTGGCACAGAAACAAACGTTCCTTCCTTCTTCTCAGAGTTCCAAGTAATCCACTCATATACATTGCTACTAGAAGCAAGTGAATCTTGTATTGTTTGCAAAGATTTGGACTTCTCCCTAACACCTACGACATCTCCTGGCTTTAAGGAATATGATGGGATTCCAACAACCTCACCATTAACTGTAATGTGTCTATGGGAAACCAATTGTCTAGCTCCGCTTCTAGAAGGGGAAACTCCCATTCTATAAACTACATTGTCCAATCTACATTCACACAATTGAAGCAAAATTTCACCGGTAACACCTTCTTTACGTTTTGCTTTGGCGAATATGTTTCTAAATTGTTTTTCCAAAATACCATAGGTATATTTGGCTTTTTGTTTTTCCATTAACTGTACAGAATATTCAGATTGTTTTCCTCTTCTTCTGTTTTGTCCGTGTTGTCCTGGAGGATAACTTTTCTTTTCAAAAGACTTATCGTCTCCAAAAATTGCCTCTCCAAACTTACGTGCAATTTTACTTTTTGGTCCTGTGTATCTTGCCATTTCCTTCTTAAAAAAATTTGAAAGTGAGATTATGAATTAAGGCTTATCCTTCGATAATCGTAACTACACTTTCGTGAAAATTAATATATAAATTGATTAAACTCTTCTTCTTTTTGGAGGTCTACACCCGTTATGTGGCATTGGAGTAACATCAATAATTTCTGTTACTTCTATTCCAGCATTGTGTATGGAACGTATTGCAGATTCCCTACCATTACCTGGGCCTTTAACATAAACCTTTACTTTTCTTAAACCTGCTTCATGTGCTACTTTAGCACAGTCTTCAGATGCAACTTGGGCTGCATAAGGTGTGTTCTTTTTAGAACCTCTAAAACCCATTTTTCCAGCTGATGACCAAGAAATAACATCTCCCTTTTTATTGGTCAAAGAAATAATAATGTTGTTGAAAGAGGCTGTTACATGGGCTTCCCCAACAGACTCTACAATAACTTTACGCTTCTTTGCTGCTTTTGCGCTTGTCTTTGCCATAATCCTTACTTATTACTTAGTTGCCTTTTTCTTGTTAGCAACAGTTTTTCTTTTTCCTTTACGAGTCCTGGAGTTGTTCTTAGTTCTTTGACCTCTAAGTGGCAAACCAGACCTATGACGAATTCCCCTGTAACATCCAATGTCCATAAGACGTTTGATGTTCAATTGGGTTTCAGAACGCAATTCTCCTTCAATTGTAAAGGAAGAAACAGCATCACGAATGCGACCTATTTCATCATCGTTCCAATCCGATACTTTGGTATCTTCACTCACTTGAGCTATTTCTAAAATCTCTTTAGCTCTACTTTTACCAATACCAAAGATATAGGTAAGGGCTATTACGCCTCTTTTCTGTTTTGGTATATCTACACCTGCAATTCTTGCCATAATTACCCTTGTCTTTGTTTAAATCTAGGATTCTTTTTATTAATTACGTACAATCTGCCTTTTCTACGCACAATCTTGCACTCGGCACTTCTTTTCTTTATTGATGCTCTAACTTTCATCTTAGTATCTATATGTAATTCTTGCTTTGGTCAAGTCATAAGGACTCATTTCCAGTTTAACCTTGTCACCTGGAAGTAATTTAATATAATGCATACGCATCTTTCCAGATATATGGGCCGTTACTACGTGACCGTTCTCTAATTCTACCCTGAACATTGCATTGGACAATGCCTCTATTATGGTTCCGTCTTGCTCTATTGCTGCTTGCTTTGCCATAAATTAAGCTACTTTTCTGTTTTTACCAGATTTCATTAATCCATCATAATGTCTGTTCAACAAATAAGAATTTACTTGTTGTACAGTGTCTATTGCCACTCCCACCATAATCAATAGGGAGGTACCTCCATAAAATAATGCCCATCCCGCCTGCACATCCATCAACTTAACAACTATTGCAGGTAAAACAGCCAACAGTGCCAAGAAAATTGAACCTGGTAATGTAATCAATGACATAATCTTGTCTAGATAATCTCCTGTTTCTTTTCCTGGTCTAATACCTGGAATAAAACCACCACTTCTTTTTAAATCATCGGCCATTTTATTAGTGGGCACAGTAATAGCCGTATAGAAGTAGGTAAAGATGATAATTAATAAAGCAAATAAAATATTATATGCCAAACCAAATATATCAGCAAACTGAACTTCCATCCATTGACCAAAAGCAGTATCATTAAATGTTTTGCCTATCAATCCAGGAGCAAACATAATTGCCTGCGCAAAGATAATTGGCATTACACCCGAAGCGTTTAATTTTAATGGAATATATTGTCTAGACCCCATAACATTTTTTTCATATCCTCCAGATGCAGTTCTACGCGCATATTGAACTGGTATCTGACGTGTTGCCATAACCAATAGAACACTTAATAGAATTACAACAAACCAGATAATCACTTCAATAAGGATAAACATTAACCCTCCATTATTGTTGGATGTTCTTGAAACAAATTCTTGAAGAAAGGATTGAGGCATGGTAGCTATAATACCTACCATAATCAACAATGAAATACCATTTCCAATACCCTTGTCGGTAATTTTTTCTCCCAACCACATTGCAAATACACACCCCGTAACCAAAATGATTACCGAAGGAACAATAAAGTTTAATCCTTTACCTAACAAGAAAGCACTCTCTGGAACACCCAAAGCACTTAAACTATACAAATAAGCTGGAGCCTGTACAATACAAATACCAATAGTTAACCATCTTGTTATCTGGTTAATGGTCTTTCTACCACTTTCCCCTTCTTTTTGCAATTTTTGAAGATAAGGTATGGCAATACCCATTAATTGAACCACAATGGATGCAGAGATATAAGGCATAATACCTAATGCAAAAACTGAAGCATTTGAAAAGGCTCCACCAGTGAAAGCATTAAGAATACCCAAGATACCCTGGTCCGTACTATCGGACAAACCTCCCAATTGAGCAGTGTCTATACCTGGAAGTACTACCTGTGCGCCAAAACGGTATACCAAAAGCAACCCAAGGGTAACTAAAATTCTACCCTTAAGCTCATCTATCTTCCAAATATTGGATATTGTCTCAAAAAATTTCTTCATAATCTACGTTACGCTTATAAGCTTATTGCTTCTCCTCCTGCTGCCTCTATTGCTGATTTAGCAGTTGCAGTAAATTTATGTACAGATATTTTTAGAGAAGCTTTTAATTCTCCTCCTCCTAAAATCTTAACCAAATCATTTTTACCGGCCAATCTGTTCTCAACAAGAGTCTCTAATGTCACAGTATCTTTTACAGTTCCATTATCAACCAATTCTTGTAATTTATCTAAATTGATACCTGTGTACTCTTTTCTATTAATGTTCGTAAATCCAAACTTAGGAACACGTCTCTGCAAAGGCATTTGACCACCTTCAAAACCAATTTTCTTAGAGTATCCAGATCTAGACTTAGCTCCTTTATGACCTCTGGTAGCTGTACCACCTTTTCCAGAACCTTGACCTCTTCCGATTGTCTTTCCCGCCTTTTTAACAGAACCTTCTGCTGGTTTTAAATTACTTAAATTCATTACACTAAATTATTTTAAGCCTCTTCCGTAGAAACTAAGTGTTTTACTTTATCTATCATTCCAAGGATACTAGGTGTATTGTCATGCTCAACGACCTGACCAATCTTTTTTAAACCTAAAGCTTCCAATGTTCTCTTTTGGTTTTGAGGTCTTTTAATTCCACTCTTAACCTGTTTAACTTTAATCTTTGTCATAATCTCTTATCCTTTAAAAACTTTTTCCAAAGAAACACCTCTTTGATTTGCTACAGTTTTAGCATCTCTTAATTGCAATAGAGCATCAAAAGTAGCCTTTACTACATTGTGAGGGTTAGATGAGCCTTGAGATTTAGACAATACATCATGAACTCCCACAGCCTCCAATACTGCTCTCACAGCACCACCAGCTATTACTCCTGTACCATGTGATGCAGGTTGAACATATACCCTAGCTCCACCAAATTTTCCTTTTTGCTCATGAGGTAAAGTACCTTTGTTCAAAGGTATTCTTATTAAATGCTTTTTGGCATCTTCAATAGCTTTAGCAATAGCCGTTGCCACTTCTTTGGATTTACCCAATCCATGTCCTACAACCCCATTTTCATCACCTACAACAACTATGGCAGAAAAACCAAATGCTCTACCCCCTTTTGTTACTTTGGTAACACGTTGAACACCAACCAAACGGTCTTTCAAATCTAAACCTCCAGGTTTAACAGTTTCTACGTTTCTATATTTTTGGTACATACTTTTATTTTAGAATTTAAGCCCTGCTTCCCTTGCTCCTTCAGCCAATGATTTTATTCTTCCATGGTAAAGATTACCGCCCCTATCAAAAGCAACCGTTTCAATACCCGCTTTGTTAGCCTTTTCAGCTATTGCCTTTCCAACAGCATTGGCAATCTCTATTTTCGTTCCTTTTAAAGAACTAAGTTCTTTATCCCTAGATGATGCTGATACCAATGTGGCTCCAGAATTATCATCTATTAATTGAACATAAATCTCTTTATTACTTCTAAAAACAGATAGTCTTGGCCTATCAGCCGTTCCAAAGGAAACTTTTCTAATCCTATTTCTTATTCTCTGTCTTCTTTCTATCTTCGATAATGCCATACTACTAATATTAAGCTGATTTACCTGCTTTTCTTCTTAATTGTTCACCTACAAACTTCACACCTTTTCCTTTATAAGGTTCTGGCTTACGATAAGACCTAATCTTGGCAGCAACTTGTCCCACCAATTGCTTATCGTGTGATGTTAATTTAACTGTAGGATTCTTTCCTTTTTCAGAGGTAGTTTCCACTTTAACCTCTGGAGCAATATCAATTACAATGTTATGGGAAAAACCAAGTGCCAATTCTAATTTTTGACCTTGATTGCTGGCCCTATATCCTACACCAACCAATTCTAATTCCTTTGTCCATCCTTTGGAAACTCCTTCAACCATATTGGTCACCAATGATCTATATAGACCATGCTTCGCTTTATGTTCTTTGGAATCTGAAGGTCTCGCAACAGAAATCTGTCCATCTTCAACCTTTATTGCCACTCCAGAAAATTCTTGGGTTAACTCCCCTAATTTACCTTTAACGGTTACAACATTGTCTTTTACATCAACGTTTACACCCTCTGGGATTGCTACTGGATTATTACCTATTCTAGACATTTCTTAACTCTTTGCTCTTATTAATAAACGTAACACAAAACTTCGCCACCAACATTGTCCTTTTTAGCTTGTTTACTGGTCATTACTCCATGTGAAGTGGACACAATAGCTATTCCCAAACCATTAAGAACTCTTGGCAACTCATCAGAAGCAGCATACTTACGCAAACCTGGCTTACTAATTCGTTGTATTTTTCTAATCACAGGTTCTTTGGTAACTTTATCATATTTTAAAGCTATCTTAATTGTTCCCTGTACTTCTGCTTCTTCAAATTTGTAACTTAAAATATATCCTTGATCAAATAATATTTTAGTAACTTCCTTTTTTAAATTAGAAGAAGGTATTTCTACTACTCTATGCCCCGCGCTGCTGGCATTTCTAACTCTTGTTAAGTAATCTGCTATAGGATCTGTAACCATTTTTTTTACCTTTTAAAGTCTTACCAACTTGCTTTTTTAACTCCAGGAATCAAACCTTTATTCGCCATCTCTCTGAACATTACCCTAGAAATTCCAAAAGTTCTCATATAACCTTTTGGTCTACCCGTTAATTTACAACGATTGTGCATACGTATAGGTGATGCATTTTTTGGCAATTTCTGTAATGCTTCATAATCACCAGCTTCTTTCAAAGCCTTTCTTTTCTCAGCATATTTAGCTACAGTTTTAGCTCTTTTAACCTCGCGGGCTTTCATTGATTCTTTAGCCATACTAGTTCTTTTTAAAAGGTAATCCTAATTCTGTTAATAATGATTTTGCCTCCTTATCCGTTTCAGCGGAAGTTACAAACGTAATATCCATTCCATTGATACGGTTTATCTTGTCTATATTTATTTCAGGAAAGATAATCTGCTCTGTAACACCCAGACTATAATTACCCCTACCATCAAAACCTGTAGCCCTAATCCCTTGAAAATCTCTAACCCTTGGTAAAGCAGAAGTTATTAATCTATCAAGAAATTCATACATTCTTTCTCCTCGCAAGGTCACTTTTGCACCAATTGGCATTCCCTTACGTAATTTAAATGCAGCAACATCCTTTTTAGACATAGTTGAAACCGCCTTTTGCCCTGTAATATTGGTCAACTCATCAACAGCATGGTCAATCAATTTTTTATCGGCAACGGCAGCACCAACACCTCTACTAACCACAATTTTTTGCAGTTTAGGAACTTGCATTACATTTTTGTAACCAAACTCATCCTTAAGAGCAGTCACTATGCGCTCTTTATATTCTTCTTTTAATCTTGGAACGTACCCCATAACTAAATTACTTCATTGGATTTTTTGGAAAATCTTACTTTTTTTCCATCTCTTGTCTCATACCCAACCCTTGTTGTATCACCAGATTTGGAATCTATCAATGCCAAGTTGGAAATATGGATGGGAGCTTCTTTCTTAACGATACCTCCTTGAGGGTTCTTTGCACTTGGTTTCTCATGTTTAGAAACCATGTTAGCACCTTCTACTATCGCTTTGTTCTTTTCACGGTCAACAGTCATTACCTTACCTTCGGCACCTTTATGGTCACCTGCAACAATTCTTACCGTATCTCCTGTTTTTATTTTTAATTTCATCTTCTTACCAAATAAATATTAAAGTACTTCAGGCGCAAGAGATACAATTTTCATAAATTGTTTATCCCTAAGTTCTCTAGCAACTGGTCCAAAAACCCTTGTTCCTCTCATTTCCCCTGTTGGGTTAAGAAGTACACATGCGTTATCATCAAACCTGATGTAAGAACCATCTGGCCTCCTTACTTCCTTTTTTGTTCTAACGACAACTGCAGTTGATACAGCTCCTTTTTTAATGGCTCCATTAGGAGTAGCTTCTTTTACTGTAACTACTATTTTATCACCAATAGATGCGTATCTTCTTTTTGTACCTCCAAGCACACGGATAGTTAAAACTTCCTTTGCACCTGTATTGTCCGCTACCTTTAATCTAGATTCTTGCTGTAACATAATTATTTAGCTCTTTCCAGGATTTCAACCAATCTCCAACATTTAGTCCTACTCAATGGTCTTGTTTCCATAATTTTAACGGTATCACCTTCGTTGCAATCATTCTTTTCATCGTGAGCAACGTATTTCTTTGTTTTTAAAACGAACTTACCATACATAGGATGTTTAACTCGTTTTACTTCGGAAACCACAATTGATTTCTCCATTTTGTTGCTGGTGACAACGCCTATTCTTTCTTTTCTTAAATTTCTATTTTCCATAAGGCAGAATCAATTATTGTAATTCCCTTTTTGTTAATTCTGTTGCCAATCTTGCCACAGTTCTTCTTACTTTTCTTACTTGAAGAGGATTCTCCAATGGTGTAACTGAATGGGCAATCTTCAAATCCGCATGTTGCTTCTTAAATTCAGCTAATTTACTTTTAAGCTCCTCAATCGATAATTCTTTTACTTCTGTCTGTTTCATAATTTTAAAACCTTAAAAATTAAGCCGAATAATCTCTTGCAACAATAAACTTAGTTTTCACTGGTAATTTTTGTGCAGCCAAACGCAATGCTTCTTTAGCCACATCCATTGGCACACCAGCAACCTCAAACATAATTCTTCCCGGCTTAACAACGGCCACAAAATATTCTGGAGCACCCTTACCTTTACCCATACGCACCTCAAGAGGTTTCTTTGTAATGGGCTTGTCCGGGAAAATTTTAATCCACATTTGTCCTTGCCTTTTCATATATCTGGTAGCAGCAATACGAGCTGCTTCTATTTGACGAGCAGTAATGAAGTGCGAATCCAATGATTTTATACCGAACATACCATTGGAAAGTTGGTGTCCTCTCTGGGAATTACCCTTCATACGTCCCTTCTGGGCTTTACGAAATTTTGTTCTTTTCGGCTGTAACATTTTTCTCTACTTTAACAAATTACTTTCTACGACGTGGTTTTCTACCTCCATCTTGTTTTCCACCACCTTTTCCTTGACCTTTAGTCATTCCAACTAATGGGGAAAGCTCTCTCTTACCATAAACCTCGCCTTTCATGATCCACACTTTAATTCCTAATCTACCATAAGTGGTATGAGCCTCATGCAACGCATAATCTATATCCGCTCTAAAAGTTGACAATGGAATTCTACCATCTTTATAAGACTCAGAGCGCGCCATTTCAGCACCGTTCAAACGCCCAGAAATTTGAATTTTAATTCCTTCAGCATTCATTCTCATTGCTGCTGCGATAGCCATTTTAATAGCACGTCTAAAAGAAATTCTACTCTCTATTTGACGGGCAACACTAGCCGCTACAAGATTAGCATCCAACTCTGGCCTCTTAATTTCAAAGATGTTGATTTGAACTTCTTTATCGGTTATCTTTTTAAGCTCCTCTTTTAACTTATCCACCTCTTGACCACCTTTACCAATAATAATACCTGGTCTTGCAGTGGTAATTGTGATAGTTATAAGCTTTAAGGTACGCTCAATAATTACTCTAGAAACACTGGCCTTAGCCAAACGAGCATGAACATATTTTCTTATCTTATCATCTTCAGCCAATTTATCACCATAGTCATTTCCTCCATACCAGTTGGATTCCCACCCTCTGATAATACCTAGACGATTGCCGATTGGATTTGTTTTCTGTCCCATACTATTGCTCTAGCTTTCGATGTTATTGTTAGATCCCAAAACCAATGTAACATGGTTGGAACGTTTTCTTATTCTATGTGCTCTACCTTGAGGAGCTGGTCTTAGTCTTTTCAACATACTACCGCTATCTACCATTATCTCCTTTACAAAAAGATCTGCATCTTCTATATTAGCCTCCTCATTTTTAGACTGCCAGTTAGCTATTGCGGAAAGCAATAATTTCTCCAGTCTACGAGAAGCTTCTTTAGGACTAAACTTTAAAATAGCCAACGCTTTTTCAATTTGCTCTCCTCTTACTTGATCTGCAACCAAACGCATTTTTCTTGGTGAGGTTGGGCAGTTATTCAACTTAGCAAAAGCAATTTGCTTCTTTTCAGCCTTAATCTTTTCGGCCATCTGTCTTTTTCGAACTCCCATAGCTTACTTTTTACCTTTGTTTTTTGCACCAGCATGACCTCTAAAAGATCTGGTTGGTGAAAACTCACCCAATTTGTGACCTACCATATTTTCAGTTACATACACAGGAACAAACTGTCTTCCATTATGAACTGCAATTGTAAGCCCTACAAAATCTGGAGTTATCATTGATGCTCTAGACCATGTTTTGATGACAGTTTTCTTTCCAGACTCAACATTTTGCTGAATTTTTTTATCTAAACTGTGATGAACAAAAGGTCCTTTTTTTAGTGAACGTGCCATTTCTTTCTACTTTTTATTTCTTTCTACGTTCTATTATATATCTATTAGTGCTCTTAGTCTTAGAACGAGTTCTAAAGCCTTTAGCAGGTATACCATTTTTAGATCTTGGATGACCACCAGAAGCTCTACCTTCTCCACCACCCATTGGGTGATCAACAGGGTTCATAGCTACCGGCCTAGTTCTTGGCCTTCTACCCAACCATCTACTTCTACCAGCTTTACCAGACACCAATAACTGATGATCAGAATTAGAAACTGCACCAATGGTAGCCAAACAGTTCACCAAAACCAACCTGGTCTCACCAGAAGGTAATTTTACCGTGGCAAATTTTCCTTCCCTAGCCATTAACTGAGCAAATGTACCAGCACTTCTTGCCATAACAGCTCCTTGACCTGGACGCAATTCTATACAGGATATAATTGTCCCTAAAGGAATGTTAGATAATGGAAGTGCATTTCCTATTTCCGGCGCTGCATTTTCCCCAGAAGATACTTTTTGCCCAACCTGCAATCCATTTTGCGCAACAACATACCTCTTTTCACCATCGGCATATTCTACCATAGCAATGAAAGCTGTTCTATTTGGATCGTATTGTATAGATTTAACTTCGGCAGCAACATCTTGCTTCTCACGTTTAAAATCAACAATACGATACCTTCTTTTATGACCTCCACCTCTATGGCGCATGGTCATTTTTCCTTGACTGTTTCTACCTCCGGACTTTTTTAACGGAGCAAGCAAGCTTTTCTCCGGCTTATCAGTAGTAACCGAGTCAAATCCGTTTACTACTCTAAAACGCTGTCCAGGAGTGATTGGTTTTAATTTTCTAACTGACATTTTTTGTCTTTATAGATTACTGTAAAAATCAATAATATCTCCTTCTGCCACATCCACAATTGCCTTTTTAATAGCATTTGTCTTCCCATGTTGCACACCTGTTTTAGTGTATCGGGATTTACGACTTGGCCCATAATTCATGGTACGAACTTTCTCAACAGAAACACCATAAGCAGCCTCTACCGCTTCTTTAATCTGAAGCTTGTTTGCTTTTGGATCCACCATGAAGCCATAACGATTATAAAGTTCGCTATCCGCTGTCATTTTTTCTGTAATAATTGGCTTTATCAACACACTCATGATTTACCTACTTTTTTAAGTTCGCTTCTATTCCTTCCAAAGACCCTTCTAAAAGCACAATATTATTTGCATTTAATATTTTGTAAGTACTTAATTCTGAGTTGTTTACAACTTCGGAACGCTTTAAATTGCGTGACGACAAATATACATTATTATTTGAATCGCCCAACACAAATAAAGATTTTTTGTTTTCCAATCCCAAAGACTTCAAAACCTGGATAAAATCCTGTGTTTTTGGAGCTTCAAAATTGAAGTCTTCAACCACCAAAACTGCCTTCTCTTTTGTCTTAATGCTCAAAGCTGATTTTCTAGCCAAGCGCTTCACATTTTTGTTAAGCTTTTGCGTATAATCTTTAGGTCTTGGGCCAAAGATTCTACCACCACCCCTAAAAACCGGAGATTTGATACTACCAGCACGAGCAGTACCCGTACCTTTTTGCTTTTTAATCTTTCTAGTACTCCCTACAATCTCAGCTCTTTCCTTCGACTTATGAGTACCTTGTCTCTGATGTGCCTGATACTGCTTTACGTCTAAATAAATAGCATGAGTATTTGGCTCTATTCCGAAAACATCGTCAGAAAGGTCTGCCTTTCTACCTGTTTCTTTTCCTTTAATATCTAAAACTGCTACTTTCATTACTTCTCAATAGTTATGTAAGCGTTTTTATGACCAGGAACACAACCTTTAACAACTAGAAGGTTCTTTTCTGGAACTACTTTTAAAACTCTTAGGTTTTGAACAGATACACGTTCACCGCCCATTCTACCGGCCATCCTCATACCTTTGAATACTCTCGCAGGATAAGATGCGGCACCAATGGAACCTGGAGCTCTTAATCTATTGTGCTGACCGTGCGTTGACTGTCCTACACCTCCAAAGCCATGTCTTTTAACAACACCTTGAAAACCTTTTCCTTTAGATGTTCCAACAACATCTACAAATTCTCCTTCTACAAAAAGATCAACCCCTATGGAATCACCTAATTTGTATTCACCTTCAAAACCTTGGAATTCTACGACTTTCTTTTTAGGAGAAGTACCTGCCTTTTTAAAATGACCCGATTCGGGTTTATTAGCACGTTTTTCTGCCTTGTCATCGAAACCAAGTTGAAGGGCACTGTACCCGTCTACCTCTTCGGTTCTGACTTGGGTAACTACGCATGGTCCAGCTTCGATTACTGTACATGGGACATTTTTCCCATTTTCATCGAAAATGCTGGTCATACCTACTTTTTTTCCTATTAACCCAGACATATTTATATTTATTAATTACTAAAACTTTTTTCTAAATTGTCAATTTTTAGACAAAAAAACAGGGCCAAAAATAATTCGACCCCGAATATATTTTTTTTCCATTTTTCCTTTGCGAAACGCTCCGGACATGTATTTGAAGGCTAAGCCCTCAACATTAAAGCACTACACCTTAATCTCTACTTCTACTCCACTTGGCAATTCAAGCTTCATTAAAGCATCGATTGTTTTAGATGAAGAGCTATATATATCCAATAATCTCTTATACGAACTTAACTGGAATTGCTCTCTAGACTTTTTATTTACGTGCGGTGAACGCAATACTGTAAATATCTTTTTGTGTGTTGGTAAAGGAATTGGACCCGTAACCACCGCACCAGTAGTCTTTACTGTCTTTACAATCTTCTCAGCGGATTTATCCACCAAATTGTGATCGTATGATTTTAGTTTTATTCTAATTTTTTGACTCATCTTACTAATTAGTTTAAGCGGTTACACCTTTAGCTGCCTTAATAACTTCTTCCGCAATATTGGAAGGAGTTTCAGCATAATGTGAAAATTCCATTGTAGAAGTTGCCCTACCTGAAGACAACGTTCTTAATGATGTAACATAACCGAACATTTCTGAAAGCGGCACTTCACCTTTAACAACTTTGGCTCCAGCTCTATCTGACATATCGTTAACTTGACCTCTTCTTCGGTTCAAATCACCTACAATATCACCCATGTTTTCTTCTGGTGTTATAACCTCCAATTTCATGATAGGCTCCATAAGTACAGCACGTGCTGCTTTAGCCGCCGCCTTGTATCCCATTTTGGCAGCCAATTCAAAAGACAATGAATCAGAATCCACCGCATGGAAAGAACCATCCTTTAAGGTAATCTTCATACTATCCATTTCAAATCCAGCCAAAGGACCATTTTTCATAGCCTCTTTAAACCCTTTTTCCACAGAAGGAATATATTCTTTAGGGATATTACCCCCTTTAATTATATTCACAAACTCCAACCCAGACTTACCTTCCTCTGCAGGTTCCATAGTAAATACGATGTCAGCAAATTTACCACGACCACCAGATTGCTTCTTATAAGTCTCCCTATGATTAGCAGTTGCTGTAAGAGCTTCTTTATATTCAACCTGAGGTTGACCTTGGTTTACCTCCACCTTAAACTCACGTCTTAATCGGTCAACAATTATATCCAAGTGAAGCTCACCCATACCAGAGATAATAGTCTGGCCAGACGCCTCATCCGTTTTAACCTGAAAAGTAGGATCTTCTTCAGCCAATTTAGCCAAAGACATACCTAATTTATCCACATCTGCCTTTGTTTTTGGCTCAACTGCAATACCTATTACTGGATCAGGAAAATCCATAGACTCCAGAACAATTGGATGTTTTTCATCAGACATGGTATCTCCAGTCTTAATATCTTTAAACCCAACTGCTGCACCAATATCACCTGCCTCAATATAATCAATAGCATTTTGTTTATTGGAGTGCATTTGATAGATACGAGAAATACGTTCTTTTTTACCAGATCTGTTATTCAATATATATGACCCAGCATCCAACCTACCAGAATATGCACGGAAAAATGCCAAGCGACCAACAAAAGGATCCGTGGCAATCTTAAATGCCAAAGCAGCAAATGGCTCTTTTACATCTGGTTTTCTTGAAATTTCCTCCTCTGTATCAGGATTAATCCCAACAATTGCATCCTTATCAGTCGGAGAAGGTAAATATCTACAAACAGCATCCAATAAAAATTGAACACCTTTATTCTTAAATGAGGAACCACATATCATTGGTATGATACTCATATCCATAACAGCAGCCCTTAGTGCAGCATGCACTTCATCTTCTGTTATAGAATCTTCATCCTCAAAGAATTTTTCCATCAAGTTTTCATCGTACTCCGCCACAGCTTCAATTAAAGCAGCCCTGTACTCCTTAACTTCATCCTTCATTTCCTCTGGAATATCAACCACATCAAAAGTTGCCCCAAAATTATCATCGTGCCAAACAATGGCTCTATTCTTAACTAAATCTACAATACCTTTAAAATCAGCTTCATCACCAATAGGCAAAACAATTGGCACCGCATTAGACCCCAACATTTCCTTAACCTGCTTATTTACCATAAGAAAGTTAGCTCCCTGTCTATCCATTTTGTTAACAAACCCAATTCTTGGCACTTTGTAGTTATCGGCCAATCTCCAGTTAGTTTCAGATTGAGGCTCAACACCATCAACCGCACTAAATAAGAAAACCAATCCATCAAGAACTCTTAAAGAACGGTTCACCTCGACTGTAAAATCAACGTGACCGGGAGTATCAATAATATTAAAATGGTATCCTTTAGTTTCTGGAGTAGGCAGTGCATTTTTTAAAGGAAATTGCCATGTACAAGTTGTAGCAGCAGAAGTAATAGTAATACCACGCTCCTGTTCTTGCTCCATCCAGTCCATTGTTGCAGCACCATCATGCACCTCCCCAATTTTATGACTCACTCCTGTATAAAAAAGTATACGCTCTGTTGTTGTTGTCTTACCAGCATCAATATGCGCAGCAATACCTATATTTCTTGTGTACTTTAAATCTCTTCCCATTTCTATATCTGATTAAAATCTAAAGTGAGAGAATGCTTTATTTGCTTCGGCCATTTTGTGGGTATCCACTCTTTTCTTAACTGCAGCGCCTTCTTCTTTGGAAGCAGCCAATATTTCTGAAGCTAATTTTTGCGCCATAGACTTTTCATTTCTCTTTCTTGAAAAACTGATAAGCCATTTCATAGCAGTAGATATTTTTCTATCTGGTCTAATCTGCATTGGAATTTGAAATGTAGCTCCACCCACTCTTCTACTTCTTACTTCCACATGGGGCATTACATTCGACAATGCATCTTTCCATATTTCCAAAGCTGTTTTCTCGTCATCGGTCTTTTTCTCCTCAACAATATCTATTGCATCGTAGAATACTTTAAAAGCGATCGATTTCTTTCCATCCCACATCATCATGTTCACAAAACGAGTTACCAGCTGATCATTAAATCTTGGATCTGGTAAAAGCGGTCTTTTTTTCGCTTGTTTTTTTCTCATGTCTTCTCTTTAAAAGTTTTAATTACTTTTTAGGTCGTTTTGCTCCGTACTTAGATCTTCGCTGAGTTCTGCCTGCAACACCTGCTGTGTCCAAAGCCCCTCTAACAATATGATATCGCACTCCTGGCAAATCTTTTACCCTTCCGCCTCTTACTAATACTATCGAGTGCTCTTGCAAATTGTGTCCTTCACCAGGTATGTAAGCGTTCACTTCTTTTCCATTAGTTAACCTAACCCTTGCAACTTTACGCATTGCTGAGTTTGGTTTCTTTGGAGTAGTTGTGTAAACACGCGTACAAACACCTCTTCTTTGAGGACACGAATCCAAAGCAGCCGATTTACTCTTCTTAGTAATTGTGGCCCTTCCTTTTCGTACTAATTGTGAAATTGTTGGCATACTATATATAAATGTATAAACTTACCCTCTTTTAAGGGCTGGCAAATGTAGTAATAATTCACAGTATTTCAAACACTAGGGGATTAATTTTTTACTTTTTTTTTAAGAATGGGAATACGACCCTGTTGAACATCAATTATTTTGCAAGATTCCCATAATTGCACAATGCCCAAAGTTTGGATTATCTTTACCTATATACAACTTAATATTATGTTTCAATTTAAAATTTTCCCCCAATTTTAAAATGTTAAAAAACATCTAAAATTTGAGGATTCTTTAATATAAATATGGAAAACTGCGCATATTCGATTTTTTAACAAAGGCTAATGGGAAAGTTATATTATTTTACATACTCTTAAAGTTTTATTAAAATTCGTTTGGAATATTAAGGTGAAATTATCACTTTTGCCGATAGCTAATTCAAATAATTTAAAAAATGAGAACAAAATCAAATGGAATCTTAACGCTGTTATTGGCGTTTATTGTGCATTTGTCTTTTGCACAAGAAAAAACGATTTCAGGTAACGTTACAGACCAAGACGGTCTTCCCTTGCCTGGAGTTAACATCGTTGTAGAGGGTACTACTACAGGTACTCAAACCGATTTTGACGGAAACTACGCCATAAGTGCTAGTGAAGGTCAAACCCTACTTTTTTCTTACATAGGACAAAAAGACATTAGAAGTGTAGTTGGGGCTAGTAGCACCATGAATGTCCAAATGGAAGAAGATGCCCAGGCTTTGGAAGAGGTTATTGTAACCGCCCAAGGTATTAAGCGTGAAAAGAAAGCCTTAGGGTATGCAGTATCTTCTGTTGGTGAAGAAGACCTGGAACAAAGAGCTGAAGGTGATATCGCCAGAGTCTTGTCCGGTAAAGCGTCTGGTGTAAATATTACTTCCGCAGGTGGTATGTCTGGTTCTGGTACCAATGTGGTAATCAGGGGTCTAAGTTCATTTAGTGGCAGTAACCAAGCTTTGTTTGTCGTAGATGGTGTGCCTTTTAGTAGTGATACCAATGCAGAATCCCAGAGTGGAAATGCTTCCAGCTTCTTGGATGGAAATACTGGTTCTTCACGTTTCTTGGATTTAGATCCAAACAATATTGCCAATGTAGAGGTGCTTAAAGGTTTGGCAGCTGCTACCTTATATGGTACGCAAGGTAAAAATGGTGTTATTTTAATCACTACGAAAGCTGCAGCAGGTACTGGTGGAGCTAAAAAGAGTGAAATTACCGTTAACCAATCATACTTTGTCAATGCTTTTGCATCAATGCCAGACTACCAAAATCAATATGGTAACGGTTTTGACCAATCATTTGGTTGGTTCTTTAGTAACTGGGGTCCCAGTTTTGATCGTGGTGGAGTTTCTGGATGGGGCAATCAAGCTGCCATTGATGACCAAGGAACTTTGGAACACCCATATTCCACAACTGCCGTGGCAGCAACACGAGATGCTTTTCCTGAATTGCAAGGTGCCAGATATGATTGGAAGCCATACAATTCAGTTGGAGACTTTTTTAGACCAGCAGGTATCAGCAATACATCCGTAAACATCAATGGAGGTACTGCCGATGGAAATACTTCTTACAATGTAAACTTTGGTTACTTGGATGAGGATAGTTTTGTTCCGGGCAACTCATTAAACAGAGCCACTGTTTCTGTTGGTGGTCGTTCTCGACTATCTAATAAGTTTACAGTTGCCGCAACTATGAACTATGCGAGAACCGATTACAGAACACCACCTATTGCAGCAAGTAGAGGTAACGGAACCTTAGGGCTTTCTCTTTTTGCAAACGTATTCTTTACGCCTCGTAGTGTTGATTTAATGGGACTTCCTTTTGAAAATCCTATCGATAAGTCCAGTGTATATTATAGAAATGGAAATGACATTATCAACCCTAGATGGATTGAAAAAAATGTTAAAAATTCGCAGTTGACCAACAGGTTCTTTTGGAATGCATCCATGACATATGAATTAAACGACAACATAGACCTTACCTACCGTGCAGGTATGGACTTTTATAATGAAAGAAACGTTCAGTATTCCAATAAAGGTGGTGTAAACTTTAATGCCGCAATTTTTGGTTTCTTGAATACTTATGATAATACCAATACAATATGGGATCATTATTTAGCCTTGAATGGTAATTATGACCTATCAGAAAAATTGGGAATGTCCTTTAATGTTGGTGCTACAACAAGGTCAACAACTTTTGACCAACAAGGTGTGGCAAGTACAGGACAAATAGTTTATGGTGTTGCAAGACACTTTAACTATTCCAATCAATCACCTATTCAATATACGGAGAGAAGAAATATTGCAGGTGTATTGGGTCAAGCAACCTTTGATTATGACAACATGTTGTTTTTAACAGCATCAACAAGAACTGACTGGGTATCTAACCTTATTACAGAGAATAACAGTAAGACCTATCCAAGTGCTAGTTTGTCATTTTTGCCAACTACCGCTTTCCGTGGATTGCAATCACAGAATGGACTTAATTTCTTAAAATTGAGAGCAGGTGTAGGACAATCAGCTACATTCCCATCGGCATACCCAACTGTTAGTATTGTTGAACAAAGCACGCAGGTGAACGGAGAAGGTGGTGAGGTTACAACGAACCAAGTTGCTGGATTTAAAGCAAATCCAAACTTAAAGCCAGAATTGTTATCAGAATTTGAAGTTGGGTTTGAATCTAGGTTCTTGGACAATAGAGTTTCTCTTGACTTTACCTATTTTGACCGTACAACCAAGGATTTGATTGTTCGTGAACCCCTTTCACCATCCACAGGTTTTACATTTACGCAAAGTAATGTAGGTAAAATTGAAGGAGATGGTATTGAAGTTGATGCAGCTATTGATTGGTTTAGAAGCAATGAATCGGATGGCTTTAATTGGAACACTAGGGTTAATTTCTCTACATACAATCCTGTTGTGACTGAGCAAGAGCAAGATATCATTATCTATGCAGGAAGTACAGCACTTTTTGTTGGTGGTAACGCTGCAATAGAAGGCAAGCCACTAGGTTCAATTGTAGGTACTGCGTTCCAAAGAGATGAAGCAGGCAATCTATTAATAAATGATGCTGGTAACTATATAAGTACTGAGCAAGATATAGATGGAAATGTACCAGTTATTGGTGATCCAAATCCTGACTATACGATGAACTTAATTAATAGCATTTCATATAAAAACTGGAATTTAGGCTTTCAATTCAACCACATAAAAGGAGGGGATATTATGTCTAGTACAATTGCTACACTTCTAGGAAGAGGTTTGATCGTAGAAACTCAGGATAGGGAAAATACTTTTATCCTTCCAGGTGTTAGACAAAGTACTGGTGAGCCTAATAACATTCAGTTGAACAACTCTACGTACTTCTTCAGCAACTTATTGTTTGGTCCTGCTGAGGCAAAAATATATGATGCATCCGTAGTTCGTTTACAGGAAGTTTCTTTGGCATATTCTTTCCCATCTAAATTTTTGGACAAGACGCCTTTTGGTTCATTGACATTTACCTTACAAGGTAACAACCTATGGTATAACGCTTACAATACGCCTGATGGAGCTAATTTTGATCCTAACGTTCAAGGTGTAGGTGTAGGAAATAGCCAAGGATTTGATTTCCTTAATGGACCTAGTTCAAAAAGATATGGTTTAAGTGTTAAGGCTACATTTTAAGATAAATAAATAATTGCATAGATATTATGAAAAAAATAGTAAAATATTTAACAGTTGTTTTTTTAGTGGGTGGTTTTTTCAACTCATGCGAAACAACGGACTTGGACTTACTTGTTAGTCCAAACGACCTTGCTTCTGATCAAGCAGATCCTAACTTGTTATTGAATTCAATACAATTGGCTTATTCAACCAATATGTCAGTAATAAGTGATAGAGGAGCAGAGTTGACTCGTATAGATTATATGAACGGTAGGGATTATTTCAACAATTATGCGGGTACAACATTCAATACCATATGGTCAAGAACCTATAGTAGTGGATTAAATGGTAATGGTGATGGCAATGTTAACGTAGGTATGTTTACCAATGTTGAAAACCTAAAACAAATCGATGCTGTTACCGATGTGGATTACTCTTTTCATATTGGTGTTGGGCAAACTTTAAAGGCACATATGCTCTTATTGTTAGTGGATTATTTAGGTGAAGCAGCATTGACCCAAGCAGGAAATCCATCTGAGTTCCCTGCACCTTTATTAGATGATGGGGCAACGGTATATGCTGGTGCATTGGCATTGTTGGATGAAGCGCAAAGTTTGCTTGCTTCAGGACCTTCAACAAATGGCGCCGCTGATTTCTTCTATGGAGGTGACACTTCTAAATGGATCAAATTAATCAATACCATTCGCTTAAAGGCCTATGTAACGACAGGAAACACCGCTGCATTCAACAATATTATTTCCGGTGGAAACTACATAGCAGATAGTGCTGATGATTTTCAATGGCAGTATGGAACTAGAGAATTATCTCCAGATACCAGACATCCAGATTATGCCACTGATTATACAACAAGTGGTGCCAATATATACCAGTCAAACTGGTTAATGGAGCAAATGTTGCTTAATGGCGATCCTAGAATTAGATATTATTTCTACAGACAGGAAGATGCCACTCCAGGCGCAGATGCCGCTCCAGACGAGGAATTATTGGCTTGTTCTTTAGTAGTTCCTCCACAGCATTATATAGATGGTGGTTTTACATACTGTAGTGTTACCAACGGTTACTGGGGTAGATCTCACGGAAATGATGAAGGTACTCCTCCAGATGGTTTCCAAAGAACAGCTAACGGTGTTTATCCTGCAGGTGGACGTTTTGATGATGACAGCTTTGATGTAGTTGGTCTTGGACTTGGTGGTGGTGGTGCTGGTATAGAGCCTATCCTATTGGCTTCCTATGTAGACTTTTGGGAAGCGGAAGTAGCTATGGCAACCGGAGCAGCTGATGCAGTAGTAAGCGGTCACATGGAAGATGGTTTGGTTAAATCAATAGCCAAAGTTCAAAGTTTTGGTGACTTGGATGGTTCAGCAGATTTATCAGTTGGAGCAACTGCAACAGAGGTAACAGCATTCATTGATGCGCAAGTTGCTGCATTTACATCATCAACTGGTGATGATAAAATGAATGTTCTAGCCGAGCAATACTTTGTAACATTATTTGGTGGTGCAACGGAAGCCTATAATTTTTATAGAAGAACAGGGTTCCCAACGACTTTAATGCCAAACTGGGAGCCTAATCCAGGAGCATTTCCAAGAACATTTTTGTATCCACAAAATGAGGTTATCACTAACCCAAATTTGGATCAAAAAACGGATTTGACACAGCAAGTATTTTGGGATACCAATCCTTCAAGTCCTACTTTTCCAGTAGCTAACTAAAAAAGTAAGATGATGAAAAGTATTAATAATAAACTTATTCTAACAATGCTTGCCTTTGTTACCATGCTATTTAATGCATGTGATGAGGGGGATGCAGTAGTAGATGATGTGGTTGCCAATACAACAAGAGGAGCCATATTGAGGACGGTAAACTTAATTTCCAATGAATTACCTATTGGAGTTGCAGATGCCGAATTTTCAGTTGAGCTTGAGGTTCAAGATGAAGAAAACGGTGCATTAGTTGACAATATCGAAGTTTACTTAGGGTTCAGGGATAATTCAGATGATGGAGGTCCTGATTTGGATAAAGATGAAATACTGGCAACAACATTGCCTAGTTCAAGTTTTACCATTGGTGAATTTGATCTACCAAGAACATCTTATTCAATACCGTTGACCGATATGCTGTCCTCTTTGGGATTAAGTGATACCGATATCGATGGTGGAGATCAATTTACCGTAAGATTTGAATTGGTACTGACTGATGGTAGAAGGTTTTCTTTTGCTGACAATTCTGGTACCTTAACAGGTTCTTTCTTCAGCTCACCATTTTTATACACTCCAACAGTGGTTTGTTTGGTTCCTGAAGATAAATTTGTTGGGACCTACATCTTAAGCAATGTTACCGGTGGACCCTTTGGAACCACTTGGGGCCAAGGTACAGAAGTTACTTTGTCTGTTGGTGAAGTAAGTACACAGAGAGTTTTCTCTGCCACTTATTTACCACAATTTGCAATTGGAAATGGCCCTGCTGAGTTCGTAATGGATTTAGTTTGTGGTGAAATCATTATACCAACAGGGCAAAGTAGTGGATTACAGTGTGTTGCTGGCATTAGCTTTGGACCTCCAAAAGGTGAGCCCAATGGCACATATGATGTAGCTATCACTGATGATAGTGTTTTAACATTTGCTTTCTTTGAAGATGAAGCCGATGATTGTGGAGGCGGTGCAAATGTTATTGCCGAATTAGTTAAACAATAAGAAGGTTATTATAAACCACCCGTTAAACGGGTGGTTTAAATACATTTCATTGAACTTTAATGCAGTTTAACATTACAATAACTTCTTATATAAAATATGATTAACATGAAATTAAATTTTAAATCTTATTTAATTATTCCTGTAATGCTTTTGTTAGCTTCAACTAGCTGTGATGAAGGTGATGCAATTGTGGACGATGTTGTGGACAATACAACAAGAGGTGCTATTTTAAGAACAGTAAATGTTGTTTCCAATGAATTGCCTATTGGGGAGGCAGATGGATTTTTTGGAGTTGACTTAGAGGTACAAGATTCTGAAAATGGAGCGCTGGTTCAATCTATTGATGTATTCGCCAATTTTCAAGATAACACGCCGGACAATGGTGTTGGCGCAACCACTCCTGAATCTTTTGTTGAGAATATTGCCAGTTCAACATTTACTATTGGCGAATTTGATTTACCTAGATTCACCTATCAAATAACCTTACCAGAACTTTTGGCTATCACCGGTGTTTCTGAAAGTGATATTGATGGTGGTGATGAGTTTCGAGTTCGTTTCGAATTAGTTCTTTCTGATGGTAGAAGATTTTCTTTTGCTGATAATTCTGGTACTTTAACGGGTTCTTTCTTTAGTTCTCCTTTCTTGTACGGGGCGACTATTGTTTGCCCTCCTTCTCCTCCAGCAGCTGGTGATTGGATTTTTGACATGACTGATGCCTATGGCGATGGATGGAATGGAGCTTCATTGACGGTAACCTTGGATGGTGAGGAAATGGAATTCCTCGTAGATGGATCAGAAGGTGGTGCTTCTTTAGAAACGCTTACAGTACCGACTGATGCTGAGGTAATCTCTATTAGATTTACTTCTGGTAATTGGGATGGGGAAATAGGCTATACTATTACTTCTGCCAATGGCAATGTAATACTTACACAAGAGGCCTATGCGGATACTACTCCCACTCCTGGGGTGGAACTCATAAATTATTGCGTAAAGAACTATTAATAGTTTATAGATTTTTTAAAAAAAGGGCCCAATTTAAATTTGGGCCTTTTTTATATAATAATCTTTGCAACCCGTGGGCTTTCAAGAATTACATATCATAGTCCTCATATGACTGAATAAAGAAATCCAGGTTGGTTCCTTAAACAACCTAATACCATCTAGCCCCAATTCCTTTATAATACCCAAAATACAATGTTAAATTTGTTTAATATTTTGAAAAAAAAAAGTATTTATAGACATTAGTAATTTTATTAAAAAAAGACATTGGATTATTAGAATAATAGTCCATTACTCAAATAACTAATGGGAATTCCAAAAAAATAATCAATGAAAAATAAATTAAGTTGGGCCATTTCTTTGATGACAATATTATGGACATTAACAATATTCTTGTCCTCTTGTACAAGTGACAATGTGGTTGCGGAGGAGACTCAAGTAATCATTGATGAATTAGTTCCAGAAGAAACTGAAGAAGAGCCTGAAATTGAAGAGACACCTGATTTTACTCCCGAAGGAATAGTTGAGGTATTTAATGCCGAAAAAATAGATGACAATTACATACTAGTCAATGATGCAGGAGGAAACCGCGTTTATCTTATGGATAAAGAAGCCCGTTTACTGCATGAATGGAGTTTAACAAATAACATTGGCAATGATGTATTATTATTACCAAATGGAAATTTATTAGCATCCCTAGAATCCGATGACCCCACAATTAAATTAGGAGGAAAAGGTGGAAGACTTCAAATAGTATCACCAGATGAAACTGTTGAATGGGATTTTATTTATTCTACGTTGGAGGGAGAAACCCATCATGATGTTGAGTTGTTGCCCAACGGTAATATAATTGCCATGGTTTGGCAGAGAGTATCTGCTGCAGAGGCTGCCCAGGCTGGATTTATGTTGGATGAAGATATATTTCCCGAATCAATAATAGAGATAAACCCAACTACAAGTGAAATAGTATGGGAATGGCATTCATGGGATCATCTAATCCAAGATTATGACAATACCAAAGAAAATTATGGCCAAGTTGTAGACCATCCTGAGCTAATAGACATTAATTACCTTCCTATATCTGGGACCCTATCAGATGTTAAAGGAGATATTATGCATGCCAATGCAATCGCCTATGACGAAGAAAATGATGTTATGTTGTTAAGTGTAAACTTTTATTCAGAAGTATGGGTAATAGACCACAGTACAACAACACAAGAAGCTTCTTCCAATACTGGTGGAAATTATGGTAAAGGAGGAGATTTAATATATCGTTTTGGAAATCCTGAAACCTATAGGAACACTCAAGGAAACCGTATATTCCATAATAATCATTTTCCCAACTTACTCAAAGGTGATAATCAAGGGAAATTACTTATTTTTTCCAATGGAAATGGTCTAAATCAATCAACCGTTTACGAGCTAGAGCTTCCAGAGGTATATGATTTAAAGCCCAATACTAATAATGAACTGAAAGTGACATGGAGTTTTACTGATCCCGATCTCTATTCTCCTAAAGTCTCGGGCGCGGTAGAGCTTCCCAACGGTAATATTCTAATAACCGAAGGAGATTTTGGATTTTGGGAAGTAACACGCGATAAGGAAGTGGTTTGGAAGTGTAATTCTCAAGGCTTTTTCTGGAGAGGATATCATCATAGTAAGGATTCTCCTGAGATAAAAACATTAGGGCTTTAATCCTAATATTTGATTTCAAAATACTTAAAGAACATTTTCAAACCTATATATGAAATCAGAAGTTGCCTTCTACATAATTAATTCAATGAAAAAAAATATTTTTTTTCCATTAATAATTGCTTCTCTTACTTTTTCATGTATTAATAAAAATAAGCCTGATGACAAAAGTGCAGCTCAGCAAGACAATACCCTTCTATCATCATCTTCAAAAGTATTTGAAAAAGTAGGAATTGATAAGAGTAATCTGATTTTCTCAAATACTATCACAGAGAATGTGGAAACGCTGGATAATTTATTCAACTTTGATTATTTCTATAATGGTGCTGGCGTAGGTGTAGAGGATATTAACAATGATGGGTTACTGGATATATTTTTTTGTGGAAACCAGGTCAACAACAAACTATATATAAATAAGGGAGATTTTGTATTTGAAGATATAAGCGAAACTGCCAATATCAATGATGGTAAAAACTGGTCCAATGGTATAACATTTGTAGATATTAACAATGATGGCTGGAAAGATATTTATATCTCACAAGGAGGTCCAAATCAAAGATTAAATAGAAAAAATCTACTTTTCATCAATAACAAAAATGGAACTTTTAGTGAAAAAGCAGAATCCTACGGTTTAGCAGATATGGGCATAAGTACACAATCTGCATTTTTTGATTATGACAATGATGGAGATTTGGATTGTATAGTTATGAACGAAAATGAATTATATGGTGTAGACCCTATTAGTCTTTACAAATTGGTTGAAGGCAATCAGGAAACCATGCATTTTAACAGTTCTCACCTATATCGTAATGAAAATGGCATATTTAAAAATGTAACAAAACAAGCAGGTATAGAGCGGCCCATTTTTGGCCTTGGATTATCAATAACTGATATTAATGAAGATGGATTATTGGATTTTTATATTGCCAGTGACTATTATATTCCAGATGCCCTATTTATTAACAATGGAAATGGAACCTTTTCAGACCAAATTAAAACGTTCACCAATCAAATATCATATTATGGCATGGGCCTGGATGTAGCTGATATAAACAATGATAACAAACAAGATATTTTTGTTTTGGATATGGCCGCCAATGATCATGTTAGGTCCAAAACATTAATGGCCTCCATGAGCACATCAAGATTTGATTATTTGGTAAACAAAGCAAATTTTCACTATCAGTACATGTACAACTCGTTACAATTAAATATTGGTAACAATAAATTCAATAATGTTGCCCAATTAACAGAAACTGCAAATACCGATTGGAGTTGGTCCGTATTGATGTCTGACTATGATTTAGATGAAGATAAAGACATTTATATTACCAATGGCTATAGAAAATATGCATTGGATAATGATTTACAGAACAAAGTATTTGATGCCAAAACAAGCTATGGGGGCAACATTCCTTTAGAAGTAAAAAAACAGCTTTATGCAGAAATGCCATCGGAAAAGTTACCAAATATACTTTATGAAAATAAAAAAGGATTAGAATTTTCTAACACTGCATCTAATTGGGGCTTGGATGACTTTTCCTTTAGTAATGGTGCTGCGCAAGGGGATTTTGACAATGATGGTGATTTGGACTTAGTAGTCAACAACATGGACGAAAATTCATTTCTCTACAAAAATCTATCCGTAGAAAATAATTTGGGCAATTATTTAAAAGTAAAAGGAATTGGAAATCTTTCTGAGTCCTACCCCAAAATTAAAATATCCTACAACGGTAAATCCCAGTTCGTGGAATGTAGAAGAGTACGTGGTTATAGGTCTTCACAAGATGATATTGCCTACTTCGGACTAGGAGATGAGAAAAAAGTGGATACAATTGCTATTGAATGGCCAAGTGGTAAAATTGAAGAAAAATATAATGTCCCTGCAAATTCATTTTTGACTTTTGAAGAAAAAAATGCCACAGCCCAGAAAAGAAAATCCAAAATAACGAAGGCTCTATTTTCCAAAATAAATCCATCAAATTATAACATCAGTTATTCACATAAAGAAAATTTCTATGATGATTTTGAAAAAGAAATTCTTTTGCCATATAAACAATCCACAATAGGACCTTTTATATCAAAAGGTGATATAAATGGCGATATGTTGGAAGATATATATATAGGTGGCGCATCTGGACAGGCAGGTGAATTATATGTTCAGACCTCCTACGGATTCAAAAAAATGATTTCTCCCATTTTGGAAAATGATAAAGGCCATGAAGATATGGAATCAAAATTCTTTGATTTTGACGGTGACAATGATTTAGATCTTTATGTGGTCAGCGGAGGTAACGAATTTGATGAAAATTCATCCTATTATACTGACAGATTATACATTAATAATGGACACGGGGAGTTTACCAAACTAAAAAGCCAGGCATTAGAGGAAAATCCAAAAAGTGGAAAATCAATAGCCATTCTAGATTTTGATAAAGATGGTGATAATGATATACTAATTGGGAATCGCATTGTTCCAAAGAATTACCCCAAACCAACTACATCTACTTTATATGAAAACACAAATGGCATATTAAAAGATGTAACACAAGAAAAGGCAAAAGGACTATTAGATTTTGGAATAATAAACAGTATAATCACAACAGACTTTAACAATGATGGTTGGGACGACTTCATAGCAGTGGGAGAATGGACTACCATTGGTTTTTATGAAAACAAAAAAGGAAGTTTTACCAACATATCTAATGATATTCCAGAATTAAATGAAAAGGGATGGTGGTACACAATTCGTGAAACTGACATAAACAATGATGGCTTAAAAGATTATTTGGTTGGAAATGTAGGTTTGAACTTAAAATTTAAGGCTAGTGCTGACAAACCCCTTAAAATTTATGCAAACGATTTTGATAATAATGGCACACCGGATATTGTTTTAACTAAAAAATACCATGGAGAATATGTACCTGTTAGGGGAAGAGAATGTTCCTCTCAACAAATGCCATTTATACAAGAAAAATTCCCAACATACAATGATTTTGCAAATGCAACTTTGACCGATGTCTATGGCGAAAAACTTAGTCAGTCATATCAAAACGAGGTAACGGAATTTAGATCAATAATGCTGATCAATAGAGGAAATGGCAATTTTGAAAAAAAAATACTACCTATAGAAGCACAATATTCACCCATTATGGATTTAGTATTTTATGATCTAAATGATGATGGGTATCAAGATTGCATTATTGCTGGCAATATATATGACACAGAAGTGGAAACACCTCGCTTGGATGCAATTTCTGGATTGGTTCTTATATCCAATGGCAAGGATGGTTATTATCCCAAAATGCATCAAGAAAGTGGATTATATCTAGATGGGAACGTTAAAGACATTGAAGTGCTGAAAACAAAAAATGAAATTTTAGTATTGAATACGGCAAATAATGAAAAAATAGTGGTTCATAAATTCACAGGTCGTAATAATTGAATAGATTAACACAAAAATATTTGACAATGTTATATAATCAGTATCTTAGACTCTTATAAATTTTTACAATGAAAAAAGTACTTTTATTTTTTACGCTAGGTTTATTTTTTAATTTTTCAATAGCTCAATATGCTGGTCAAGTTGCTAGCAATATGGCTGGTGCAGGAGCACAAACAGCCAGTGCAGGAGCTATTGCCACCTTAGATGGATCAATTAATGAAATGGGTACAAGAAGAATGAACTCGAGTATAAAAGAGTTTCATGGATCTCCATATACTTCAAATGATTTTGCTCCAACCTCCATGTTTTATGGTGATGAATTCTTAGGCAAGGTATATTATCGGTACAATGCCTTTAATGAAGAAGTGGAAATCAAAAAAACCATTCTACCTGAAGAAAAAATTAAAAGTTTAGGAAGGGACAAAGCTCTGAAAATTTTAGTTGATGGTAAAAAAATGGGATTCAAAACGTTTATAGATGTAAAAGGGCGGACACTTAACGGTTATCTTACCGAATTAGTCCAAGGAGAAACCTATGATTTATATAGAAGGATTAATGTAAAGTATACCGAAGGTCAAAAAGCCCAGAACTCTTTTATAAAAGCAATCCCAAATAGATTTTCACATTTTACAGAATACTATTTTCAACAAAAGGGTGTTAACAGAATGGATGAAATATCATTAAAAAATGGAAAGCTTTTAAAATTGGTAAAGGAAGAGGATAAGGAAAAGTTAAAAGTATTTTTAAAAGAAAATGATTTAAATATTAAGGATGAAAACGACTTGATAAAAGTTTTTGAGTTTTTGAACAAAGTGTAATTTTATAATTTAATACTAAAAAAAGCCATCCTTTTGAAAGGGTGGCTTTTTTTATATAACTTTATGTCAATACATTACATTTTTATAAATAAAATTAACTGATGGTAAATGTATATGCTCTCAGTTTTAAATATAAACATTATGAAAAAAATCCTATTATTTACAATTACCGCATTTTTGACAAATATATCTATGGCGCAGTACGCTGGTCAAGTTGCAGTAGCCTCATCCAAAGGAGGTGGCGCAGGAGTCAGTCAAGCTTTTATAGATAAAGCTATAGGCAATATTGAAGGACATTATGCAAAACTATCTGATAAAGCCGTAGTTGATGATTTCCAAGGCTCCCCTTATACTTCAAATGAGTTTAAACCAGCCGTAATGTTTTATGAGAATGATAAAATTGGAGAAGTCTATTATAGATATAATGCTTATAATGAAGAAGTTGAAACAAAACAAACTACTATTCCAGGCGAAACCCTTAAAGGGCTAAGAAAAGACAAATCTATAAGTATTCTTATAGATGGTTCAAAGATGGGGTTTAAGACTTTTATTGATCGTAAGGGAAAAACTCTCAACGGCTATCTTACCTCACTAGTGGAAAATGACAAATACAACCTTTATCGCAGAATTAAGGTAACTTATAAAGAAGGTCAAAAAGCCCAAAATTCTTTTGTAAAAGCTGTACCAAATAAATTTACCCAGTTCACCGAATACTATTATCAGCCAAATGGTGCTAGTAGAATTGATGAAATAACCTTAAACAATGGAAAAATTATTAATCTTTTCAATGGTGATGAAAAAGTAAGGGTAAAGAACTTCATAAAAGAAAATAAATTGAACCTTAAGAAAGAGAAAGACTTAATAAAAGTTTTTGAATTTGTGAATAAGACTTAAAATAAAACTGATACTTATATAAAAACCATCCACCAATTGTGGATGGTTTTTTATTTACCTTTGTCCGATGGAAAAGAAAAATCAGGTTTATGGCATAAGGGCAATCATTGAAGCCATAAATTCCGATGAAACAGTCGATAAAGTATTCCTACAAAAAGGATTGCAGGGAAGTCTTTCCAAAGAGCTGGAAACCCTCATTCGCAAAAAAGGAATCTCATCATCCTATGTACCCATTGAAAAACTCAATAGGCTTACCAAAAATAATCACCAAGGTGCCATTGCAAGTATCTCTCCCATTAAATTTCACACAATTGAGGAATTAGTGGAACCAATCATCCAAGAGAAAGAGAATCCCCTTTTTCTTTTATTAGATCAATTATCCGATGTTCGAAATTTTGGAGCTATTATAAGAACTGCTGAATGTACAGGTGTAGACGGTATTATTATACCAAAAAAAGGAGCAGCTCCGGTAACGGCAGACACGATAAAAACTTCAGCAGGCGCTGCATTTAAAATACCTATTGCAAAAGTAGACCATATTAAAGATGCCGTTTTTTATATGCAAGCTTGTGGTGTAAAAGTAATAGGAGCAACTGAAAAAACAGAAGACACAATATATCAGGTTCCACTACTAGGTCCTATTGCTATTGTTATGGGGTCCGAAGATATAGGAATATCCCCTTCGGTTCTTAAAGCAGTGGATTATAAAGCCAAGTTGCCTTTATTGGGAGAAATAAGTTCTCTAAACGTATCTGTTGCCTGTGGGGTCTTTTTATATGAAGTGGTAAGACAAAGGCTTAGTTAATCCAAAGAATTATCCCCCTTCTCTTTATTTGTATAATGATAGTTAATCTTAAAGGATATATTTTCCGGTTTCTCAATTGGGGTTTCTTTGTTTTCTATAAAATTCCCATTTTCATCAAAATGTTTTAAAAAATCATCTTCTTCCTCATTATAGTCTTCCCTTTCCCACTTGTATTTTTTAAGTATCGGTATTTTTGTTTGTATCAGAATTGCTAAAATTAATCCCGTTATCAAACCTGACAAATGTCCCTCCCAAGAAATACCGTCCTTAATAGGAAAAATATACCATAACAAACTACCATATATAAAAACAACAAATAGAGATAGTGCTATGAGCCTGTAATGTTTAGTAAAAATACCTTTAAAAAAAATAAAGCTGGCAAGAACATAAATAAGACCGCTAATACCTATGTGATATGATGGTCTACCAATAAACCAAGTAAACAATCCCGAAAGCAAAACACCCAATAACAATACTTTTAAAGCAATCTTGTTATAAAAATAAAACAAGGAAGCGGTAAGGATGGCTATAGGGATGGTATTATTATACAAATGTTCCATTGACCCATGAATAAAAGGAGAAAACACAATGCCCTGTAGACCGGAAAATGTTCTAGGATATATACCGTGGTTATTAAAATTCAAACCTAATCTAACTTCAATTAAAAAAATAGTCCATATAAAAATTACCAAAAGCATAGGTGCTACCAACACTTTATTGGAAAATTTAAAATAATTTGAATCCGACATAAACTGAATTTAATCCTTTATCTACAAAATATTTACCACTTTTCTAAAATAGTACAAATTGTCATCCTAAATTTTGTTTTACTTTTATAAAATGAATGAACCTTTGGCAGAAAGGGTGCGCCCAAAAACATTGGAAGATTATATTAGTCAGCACCACTTGGTGGGTGAAAAAGGTTCATTGACACATCAAATAAAAAAAGGAATTATTCCTTCATTAATTTTATGGGGACCGCCTGGAACTGGAAAAACAACCTTGGCACATATCATTGCAAATGAAAGTGATAGACCATTCTATGTATTAAGTGCTATTAGCAGTGGTGTTAAAGAGGTAAGGGAAGTCATAGAAAAAGCAAAACAAAGTGGGGGGTTGTTCACGGCTAAAAACCCCATTCTTTTTATTGATGAAATTCACCGTTTTAGCAAATCGCAGCAAGATTCCCTTTTGGGAGCAGTAGAAAAGGGTTGGGTAACACTTATTGGAGCTACTACAGAGAATCCCAGTTTTGAGGTAATTCCTGCTCTTTTATCTAGATGCCAAGTGTATATATTAAATCCTTTTGGAAAAGAGGATTTGGAAGCTTTATTGAAAAGGGCCATAAAAGAAGATTCTTTACTCCAAGCCAAAAAAATAAAATTAAAAGAAACTGAGGCGTTGTTGCACCTATCTGGCGGAGATGGAAGAAAACTGCTTAATATCTTTGAATTGGTCATATTTTCTGAAGAGAAAGATGTAATTACGGTTACCGATGAATTGGTAATGAGTAAAGTACAAAAAAATACGGTACTTTACGACAAGACCGGTGAACAGCATTATGATATTATTTCTGCCTTTATAAAATCGATTAGGGGAAGTGATCCCAATGGAGCGGTCTATTGGTTAGCAAGAATGATAGAAGGTGGAGAAGATGTAAAGTTCATTGCCCGTAGAATGTTGATTTCTGCATCAGAGGATATTGGTTTAGCAAACCCAACGGCATTGGTCATTGCCAACACAACTTTCCAAGCCGTAACTACCATAGGTTATCCAGAGGCGAGGATTATCCTAAGTGAATGTGCCATTTATTTGGCAACCTCAGCCAAAAGCAATGCCAGCTATATGGCCATAAAAAATGCACAGCAAAAAGTGAGGGAAACAGGGGACTTGTCCATTCCGCTTCATTTACGAAATGCACCTACGAAATTAATGAAGGATTTAGGCTATGGAGAGGATTATAAATATGCCCATGATTATCAAAATAATTTTGTAAATCAGGAATTTCTACCAGATGAGTTATCTGGAACTTCTTTTTATACCCCAGGAAAAAATCCAAGAGAAAAGTCCATAGAAGAATTCTTAAAGAATAGGTGGAAAAACAAGTATAGCACCTAGAATTTAATATTTAGTTCCTTAACTGTTAATTTGTTATCCTTGTAATACTCAAAAAACCATTTTCCATTTTTGTTTAAAACCAATCCATTAATGCCATCATCATTGGCATGGTACACATTGGGCAAAGAGCTTTTATACATTTTTAACCTAATACTGGGTTTACTATTTACCAATTGATACCCCTCTGCTATTTCCTGAGCATACAAAATGTTCGGTGATTCCATTACAACAGGCTTAGTCTCTGCCAATTGTTCTTCCTTAACCTCAACAATTGGAGCTATTTCGTTAACAGTTTCACTCTTTTTTTCTTCAACTTCCAGTGCTTCTACCTTTTCTTTATCCTTTTCAATTTCAACAACCTCTTCCTCAAGTTTTTTTACATCATTCTTAAAACTTACTGTAATTGGCTCTTTACTTTCCGATTTGGGCATGTAATCATAATTCATCCCAGCAAAAGATTTAAATGAATTTGTGATTGCCTCGGCGTAAGCAGGTCTATACTGCTTTAGTCTACTCCTACCTTCCTGCGAAGTAAAAATTTCTTTAAAAGTACAGTCCCTTAAAACTATGACTGTTTTAGTTGTGAACATGTTGGAATCATCCTTAATATCCGCCAGTAAACCCAGACACATGTTATTGGATAAATCTTTTGGCAAGTTGTCACTATAAACCACATTGAACCCCTTTTGGTCAAAAAGATGTTTCAACAAAGTACTGGTTTGATATTGATTGTTTTCTTTAAAGCTTTCAAACTTTACAGGTACAATAATATATTTATATTCATTTAGTTGATTCTGGCCATAAATTGAGGAACACATAATCAAAAGGAACAGGAAACTTAATTTTTTCATAGTAATCATATCATTTCTTCTCCCAAGATATGATATTTAATCCTAATTGAAAAGAAGCGTAATGTGTGTCCGCTATATTATTATATGCCAATAGATTATCTGCCATAATATAAAAATTGACTGGTCCAATCTGACTATTAATCCCTACACCAATATTGGAAAAAGAAAACTTGTCTATTGTATAAGTGGTTTTTAATGCCAATGATTTTCCAAACCTTCTTTGATAGAAAGCAGTTAAAGCAGCCTGCGGACCTCGTGGTCTATTTATAACGAAAATCTGACCTCCAATACTGTTCACATACTTAATTCTTGAATCATTTAGGTAAGTATCTGGTCCACAATTACAATCCTCAGTAGATAAGGACGGCTCACCAAAATTATATCTTATAGATGCATTTAATTTGGTTGGCCTAAAAGTGACAAAACCATTTTCATTGTTGTCAAAGGGAACTATTTCTTCTATTTCATCAACTAAATCCTGCCAAAAGTCAGCATTGGGATTTGCCAATGCCTGTGGAAGAATAATCTCTATACCCTCAACAGTTGCCCTACCATTAAGTGTGTAGTTCTTAATATCTTTATTATGGTATACAAAACCAATATCCAAAATACTTCCGGTAAAAACGGTTTGATCCGTTAAGCTATAAGTAAAACCAATATCCAGTCCCAAACCTAAATTTCCTCCAAAAAGGGCTCGTTTGGTAAGTGTTCTTGAAAGGTCAAGGGAATCATCATCCAAAATTTCCTGTATTCCAGAGGACCTTAATTCCATATCGGCATCCAAGGTATTTGAATAAATATTATTCTGCCCCTCTGTGGTCACAAAATACCCTTTATTTCTAGTTGAATTTAGGTTAAAAATACTGGAATACAATTTAGCCCTAGCTCCTATTGTTAAGTTTCGATCTATTTTTTTATTTATACCTATATGAAAGACACTCAATAATTCCCCCCTCGTTTTTAAGTGTCCAAGATCAAATTCCCTATTTAGATTATCCGCATTCCCCTCAAAACCTAAAATAGCTAAATCCTTGGGCCAATAATTTATAAAATCGGATTCTACATACATACCAAATGAGTAATATTGGTCCGGTTTATTGGCAATTCTAAAACCACCACTGAATACTTCAATTTGAAAATTAGTGCTTATTTCATCTCTATGGCTCAAACCATCCAAAACTCTTTCTGTAAATTTTTGTGTAAAATCCAACCCATCATTCGCAAATAAGTCATTTACAGACACTCCACTGGTTCCCGTATGAAAAGATAGTCCAGAAAGCATGGGAATCCCGGCATGCCATTGAAAACCCGTTTCCATTCCAGGGTTTACAATCAATGCCTGTGGGATTTCTATGAAATCATAAAGCAATTGTTTATTTTGGGCATTCAACAGATTACCAAAAAAAAGAATAGCAAAAAATATTTTAACCATTCTCATTTTAATCTAACCCTAAATTTAGCACTGGACCTTAAAACAATTTTAGGACTAGGAATGGAAGAAATTGAAGTGCTATTACCTAAGTTTCTAACACTTACGCTTAAACTGGATGTATTCGCAATAATGTCCAAACTACGTCCAGTACCGCCGTAAAAAACCTCTCTTTGTAGAACAGCCGTAGATTCGGGTTCCAGAAAAAATTGTTCACTGTCCAAACTATTACCGCCTTCATCAAGAAACTCGAACAAAATTTCCATTTCCTTGCTGGTTGTATTTTCCAACTCATATGTAATGGAACCGTCCAAAACTCTTTCAGCAAAATAAGCCTGACTAAAAGCATCAAAATTAAATGCAGCCGTATAAAAGCTTATTCCAGAAGCTAAGTTGATAAGTCTTTCTGGGGATTCAACATAAATAATACTGGACTCTATGGTTGGGGTAATACTTAAATCATCAATCTGATCAAAGTTCTGTTCTTCCATACAGGAAGTCATAAACAAAAGAAAAACTCCTAAAAAAATATAAAATATATGCTTTTTCATGTATACATTAACAACCCAAAGTAGTACAAACCCTACTCCACTTGCTTAATATAACTCTATAAAAAAGATTTTATTTCCCTTAATTCATGAATCATTTCACAATGTCCATGATTAGGTTCTTTATGGGCATTAAAATGTAAAGTATGGAAGCCCACCGCTCTAGCTCCAAGAATATCTGCTTCTAAATTATCCCCAATCATAAGTGATTTACTAACATTTGCACCTGATTTGTCCAAAGCTAGTTTGAAGATAATTGGGTTTGGTTTTTTAACTCCTGCCATTTCAGAATCTATAATTTGATCAAAATAGGCATGTATTTTGGAATTCTTCATCTTCTTTTCCTGAATCTCTTGAAATCCATTCGTAATAATATGCAGGGAGTACTTTGGCTTTAAGTACTCCAATATTTCAAGTGTGCCATCAAATACATGATTATAGGACGATAAATGAATAATATATTCTTCGGCCAATAAATTAATATCTCCGTCCGAAACTGAACAATTTAGAGAATCAAAAGTTATTTTAAGCCTTTGGTAACGAAGTTCTTCTTTGGTTACTTTTTCTTCTCTGTACAATTTCCAATAAGCCAAATTGGTGGGGACATATACTTCTAAAAAAGAAGCTAAATCTACATTAATTCTATTCTCTGAAAGGATTTTACCAAAAGTAAGGGCAGAGTTTTTTTCAAAATCCCACAAGGTATGGTCCAAATCAAAAAACACATCTGTTATAATATCCCTAAACATAATATTTCTTAATAACTGTATTGTATAATTTCAACCAATTTAACCTGCTTTCACCACCCAGAAGCTCATTGGAAAAAATTATAGTTAAATCCCCATTTACTTTTTTTACTTCATTGTACAGTTTGTTCAATCTCTCCAATATTTCTTTTTTTGTCTTTAAGGAGATCAACGAATAATCGTGCACTGCAAATGGATGAACTTTAATAGGTTGCTGCACTTCCAAATTTATATCGTAAAAATAAAAAGGAATGCACGTACTTGCCCTAAAACCAATATCATGAGAATACCCCATTGTATAATCATCTGTGAATTCTGCCTCTAGTAGATTACGATATGTTTCTGGAACATTGATACGATTGTATCTGGTTCGGGAATAGGTAATTGGTCGATTGATAACACCCGCAAGCCTTTCTTTCTCTTCTTTTAACAATTCCAGATCATTAAAAGAACTGTAAGAAGCACTCAATGAAACAATACTATAATCTGCTACTGATTTTATGAGATACTTAAATTTATTATTGTTCGTGGATATATTCTTATCATAGTTTGAATATTCCGCAAACTGAAAAAAGAACATACTCCTATAATTGTACTTTTTATGTATTTCTATAAGCTCAGAAAAATTATCATAGGGATCTTTTTTAAATTTTAAGCCCACTAAAATTCTTTGACCAAATCTCCTAAACTTTAAGGAACCAATATCCAACAGTAAACCTGACAGACTTCTTACCACTCCCCTATGTGAATAGCAATGGGATGTAGTAACATCTATTATTGAAGTAAATTTATAATTTCTTTTTTTTTCAATTATTTCTGGAAACCTTTCTTTTAAACCTTCCAAGAGCTTAAAGGCCCAAATATCCACTACCGGCTTTTCCAGAAATTTGTTTTTATAGGCCAAGCTGTCTTTTGCTTGAAATCTTCCATGAGAATCTTTAACATGAGGTAAATATTCCTCATAACGGCTCAAAAGAAAAAAACTGGCAGAAAAAATATCAAAAGGAATATTGCTACGCTCACCGGCATCAAAAAAACAGGGGATATCATCCCAGTTAGAAACTTTAATTTGAAGGTCATTTATTCCCTGTTCAAACAAAAGGTCATTGCTTCTGATAAAAAATTCATTTTGCAGGGGCTGTTTGGTATATGTGATTTTTGGTCCAGAATGCTTAATAAAATCCTCTATTTTAATAGTAAAGGCAACTTCTATCCCCAAAATTCGAATAAAAATATGCTTCATGATATATGTGAAGCGAGGGGTTATTTTATGGGTATAGACCAATAAGTTATGTTCATTTTCAATTGCCTCCATTACAAAATGTTTTCGTCTGCAAAACTAAAGTAATTCATCTGTGTAATAATCAGATGATCTAAAACCCTAATATCCAAAGCCTCTGCAGCTTTCTTTAATTTAGTAGTTATTTGCTTATCTGCAGAACTGGGGTTTAAGCCTCCAGAAGGGTGGTTGTGGGCTAAAATAAGACCAACAGCACCTAGTTCCAAGGCCTGTCTCAATACCAAACGCACATCTACCAAAGTTCCCGTAATACCCCCTTTACTCAATTGTGCCCTATGTATCACCTTGTTGGAATTATTTACATAAACTATCCAAAATTCCTCATGAGGTAATTCCCCAATAATGGGCTGCAATAGCTCAAAACCGTCCTTACTAGAAGAAATTTTAGTGATTTTGACTGCATTTTCACCTCTACGCCTCCTTCCCACTTCCAGAGCAGCTGCAATGGTCACGGCTTTTGCCTCCCCTATACCCTTAAATTGCATTAATTGTTTTATTGAAAGCTTACCAAGTTCATTTAAATTATTGTTTACAGATGCCAAAATACGTTTAGAAAGTTCCACCGCACTTTCATTTCTATTACCGGAACCAATAAGAATGGCTATAAGCTCCGCATCGGACAAAACGGACTTCCCCTTATTGATTAATTTTTCTCTGGGCTTATCATCATCTGACCAGTTTTTAATAGAAAAAGAAGTGGAGTTTTCTTGCATTTGCTAAAGATAACAAACAAAAAAATATTGTAAATTTCAATGTTTAACTTTTAGCACAACTCTATGAAGTCAATTTTTGATGAATCTTCCTATAATGAAATTACGGAACGCTTGGGAAAGCTAAATGAAAATTCTAAAAGAGGTTGGGGAAAAATGTCGGTAGGACAAATGGCATGGCACTGCCAATATCCACTAAAAATTGCTGTTGAGAACAAATCAAAAAAGGTAAAGGGAAACCCCATTTTTAGATGGTTCTTTAAAAAATCCATGTACAATGACAAACATTGGAAAAAAAACCTGCCCACTGCACCACAATTAAAAACTTCAGAAGAAAAAAACTTTACCTATGAAGTACAAAAATTACAAGAATTGGTTAATAAGTGTCACGCTGTTAAAGAGAGAAAGGAATGGAACCCTCACCCTCTCTTTGGGCATCTTACTAGAGAACAATGGGGCCAAATGCAATACAAGCATTTAGACCATCATTTAAGACAATTTGGGGTTTAGACCAACTATTCTGTTTCTTCTGATTGAATTTCTTGATGTTCAATTTTTGCCTTGGTATCATTTACCATTCTGGTTTCTTCCAAAATAACGTTGGAAATACCCAACATAAACGCTATCATAAGAATTGATGCTCTTCTTTTTAGAAATTTAAAAAATCTTTTCAGAAACATATTTTCCATATTTCAAATAGCATTCCAATTATAAAATAACTGACAAATTTTCCTCTAATTAATTACCAATCACTTCTTTAATACTATCAAAATTTAATCCCCCATAATTCCCAGAGCTCATAAGAAGCAACGCGGAGTTTGAAAAATTCTTGTTGAATAAATTTTCTTTGAAACTATCTGGATTGGTATAAATCTGTAAATCATCCCTGCCAAAGGCTTCCGCAATTTGCTTTTCGGAAACTTCCTCCAATTGTTTAATTTTTATAGCGTGTGGGGAATAAAAAACAACGGCTTCATCTGCCTTATTCAAGGCGCCTTTATATTCTTTAAGAAAATCTGCGTTAAGACTGCTATATGTATGCAATTCCAAACAGGCAATTAATTTTCTATTGGGGTATTGCTCTTTAACAGCATTGGTGGTAGCCTCAACTTTACTTGGTGAATGCGCAAAATCTTTGTAAGCCACAGTTGTTTTTCCTTCAGCTATTTTTTCGAGCCTTTTTGATGCTCCTTTAAAAGTACCAATGGCCTCGTAAAAATCATCCTCATCCACACCCACATTTTGGCAAATCCATTTGGCTCCTGACAAATTACTTAGATTATGCTTTCCAAAAACCTCTATTGGCATGGGACCTTCTGGAGTTAACAACAATGTTTGCCCATCTTCAACTATATATTCTGGTGTTTTATAAGCTAATTTTCTAATGGGATTTTCGGATGCTTCCACTACCTTTTTGACCTCAATATCTTCCTCATTATAGCTAATACTCCCCCCTTTTATTATACTATCTACAAAAATTTGAAATTGCTCCAGATAATTGTCAAAAGTGGGAAATACATTAATATGGTCCCAAGCAATACCACTCAACAACGCAATATTGGGCTTGTATAGATGAAATTTAGGTCGTCTATCAATAGGTGAAGATAAATACTCATCCCCCTCCAAGACTATAAAATCATTTTCTTCTGTAAGATGAACCATGCGGTCAAAACCATCAAGCTGGGCCCCAACCATATAATCTACCTGTATATTATGATAATTTAGCACGTGCAAAATCATGGAAGTAATGGTCGTTTTTCCATGGCTTCCCCCTATCACTACCCTAGTTTTATTTTTGGATTGCTCATATAGAAATTCTGGATAGGAATATATCTTTAATCCCAATTCCTGGGCTTTCAAAAGTTCAGGATTATCTGGTTTGGCATGCATACCCAAAATAACTGCATCTAAATCAAGAGTTATTTTTTCTTGAAACCAACCAAATTCTTTAGGTAAAAGTCCTTTTGCTAGCAATCTTCCTTTTGATGGTTCATAGATAACATCATCACTTCCAGTAACTGCATACCCTTTATGTTCCAATGCCAAGGCTAAATTGTGCATAGCGCTACCACCAATGGCAATAAAGTGAATTTTCATGTAGTATTAATTATAGGGTAAAGATAGGGATTGAAAAAAGCTTTCCCAATCAAAGATATAACCCAAAGGATATTTATATATTTAAATAATTAAAAACATTTAACAATGACCCTTAACTTATCCAATATTGACCCCAAGGAAATTATGCCAGGATATTTGGCCAAAATGGTTCATGGCAAAAATATGAGCTTAGCTTTCTGGGATGTAAAAAAAGGTGCTGAGGTACCAGTACATTCCCATATGCACGAACAAATAATGCATGTTGTGGAAGGTACGTTTGAATTTACTTTGGACGGAGAAACAAAAATATATGAAGCTGGTGATTTAGTTATAATCCCCTCCTTTGCAACCCATAGCGGAAAGGCTTTGACTGCTTGCAAGTTATTGGACGTTTTTAGCCCTGTAAGGGAAGAATACAAATGATCTCTCAACTCCATTGGAGATAACAACTAAAAAAATGAATATATCGCTCAAAGGAAAAAAAGCATTGGTTGGAGGCAGTAGTCGTGGCATTGGCAAAGCTATTGCCCAGCAATTGGCAAATAGTGGTGCCAGTGTTACCCTTATGGCTCGCAGTGAGGATAAATTAAAGAATGTCATAGATGAACTTCCTGTTGAATCTGGACAAAAACACCAATATCTTTTAGTAGATTTTACTGATTTTAAAAAGTATAAAAGTACAATCTTGGACTACTTTAAAAAAAACAGTGTTGATATTCTTGTTAATAATACCCAAGGTCCATCGGCAGGTGGAGCATTGGAAAAAAAAGTAGATGACTACCAGAATGCTTTTGACCTTCTATTTAAATCTGTTGTTTTCACAACTGAACTTGCTCTAGAGCAAATGATAAAAAATGAATGGGGTCGCATTATCAACATAGCCTCGGTATCTGTAAAAGAGCCTCTTTCCTATTTGGCATTGTCCAATACTATTAGAGCAGCTGTGGTTACATGGGCAAAATCATTGGCCACTGATGTAGCACAACATCAAATTACTGTCAACAGTATTCTCACTGGTTATTTTGATACGGAACGCATACATGACCTTAATGAGACCAAGGCCAAAAAACTGGGTATTCCTATTGAAGAAGTAAAATCAAACATGGAAGAACAAGTTCCTGCAAAGCGGATTGGAAAACCTGAGGAATATGGTTACCTAGTTGCTTTTTTAGCTTCGGACAGGGCAGCATACATTACTGGAACCAATATCCCAATTGATGGTGGTTTGCTAAAATCATTATAAAAAATATTACCCTTAAGTTATCTTTTGATTATTAATTTTTAAGTTGTCTATCCATGTTTTGAAGATTTGGTACTTTAGTAATGCAAATTCTTGAACATGAAAATTTATCATAAATTTCCTTTTCTATTGATGATGTTGGTTTCCTTTTTTTCATTTGGACAAACCACTTCTGTAATGTCTTACAATATTAGATATGACAATCCAAAGGATGGTGCCAATTGGTGGGAAAATCGAAAGGAATCGGTCGAAGATTTAATAAATACCTACCAACCAGAAATTTTTGGAATTCAGGAAGGTCTACACCATCAGGTGGAATACCTAGATGATTCTTTGTCCCAATACCAATATATTGGTGTTGGCAGGGACAATGGCAAAACAAAAGGAGAGTACAGTGCTATTTTTTATAATGTAACCAAATACACATTGTTGGATCAATCCACTTTTTGGCTATCAGAGAAAAGTAACAAGCCCTCTGTAGGGTGGGATGCATCTATGGAACGAATATGCACTTACGGATTGTTTGAACATAAAGAGTTGGGAAACAAAATATGGGTGTTCAATGCCCACTATGATCATATTGGTCCAATGGCAAGAATAATGTCTTCAAAGCTTATTCTTTCTAAAATAAAGGAATTAAACGAAGAAGGATTTCCCGTTGTCTTGATGGGTGATTTAAATAGTACTCCCAATAGCGAACCTATACAGACTATTTTACCTGAATTGGAAGATACTTTTGCTATTCTTGAAAAAGTACATGAAGGGCCCATTGGAACATTTAATGGATTTGACCCTGAAAGGGAGCTGGATAACCGAATTGATTATGTTTTTGTTAAGGATATAAAGGTTACTTCCCATACACACGTAAATGATAGAAGAAAGGATGGTTTTTTTATTTCTGATCATCTACCCGTATTTGCTAAATTGGAGTTTTAAATACGTATATCTATTATTTATTCCTTGGCGGATATTTAGAAAAAACCTTCTCCACAACTTGCCGTAATATAGCTTCCCTATCATTTGGCGAGGCATTATCTCTATAGGCACTTTCACTGACGGCTTGCCAAAAAAGGAAGTCCTTTTGGCTATCTATAAAATCGAACTGAATTTGACGCTCTATACCAGAACGACCAATAGGCAATCCTATGGAAACCCCACCACCGATATTACCCCCTGTACCACCAACTCCTACCCCAACAGCATTTCCACTTGGGTTTCTATACGCATCACTCAAAATATTGATGTAAAATTCTGGTTCTTCAGAAAGTAAAAACCCTTTTCCCAATAGTTTAGAATCAATTGCTTTAATCAAACGTTTGGCATCCAATTCACTTAATCCAGTTTCTATATCAGGATAATAGTTATAGGTAGTGTAGTTAGAGAAATTTGTTTCCCTATCATAGTCATAATTAACATGTACTGCACCACATGCAGTTAAAAATAAAACGAATACAAAAATTACTAACCTATTCATTGTTATCTATTTAAATAAAAATAACAAATTTTGAGGTATGCTAGTGGGAAAGAAAGATTTATTCGTTCAACATCGCCCAAAGCCTATCTTTTAGCTCTTGTAATCCTAGTTGTGCTACTGAGGACACAAACATATATGGGGTGCCCTTAAAATCCTTGTCAAGTTCAATTCTCATTTCGTCCATCAATTCATCATCCAACATATCAGCCTTGGAAATAAGGATTAATCGCTCTTTGTCCAAAAGTTCAGCATTATACCTGCGCAGTTCATTCAATAAAATCTCATATTCCTGACTGATATCCTTACTATCCGCCGGAATCAAGAATAAAAGAGTTGCATTGCGCTCAATATGCCTTAAAAAATAATGTCCCAGACCCTTGCCTTCAGCAGCTCCTTCAATAATTCCAGGAATATCTGCCATTACAAAGCTCTTAAAATCGCGATATTCCACAATCCCTAAATTAGGTTTCATGGTCGTGAATTCATAATCCGCAATTTTTGGTTTAGCAGATGTCATCACAGACAATAGAGTAGATTTTCCTGCATTGGGAAAGCCAACTAGGCCAACATCGGCCAAAACTTTTAACTCCAATGTAATATGAAGCTCTTCACCTGGAATCCCCGGCTGTGCATATCTTGGCGTTTGGTTGGTAGAGCTTTTAAAATGCCAATTACCCCGGCCACCCATTCCACCCTTGGCTACAATTTTTTCTTCGCCATCCTCTGTAATTTCAAATAGAATGTTATTGGTTTCCGTATCCCTGACCACGGTACCCAAAGGAACTTCCATATAAACATCCGCACCATCTGCACCCGTACTGCGACTCTTACTACCGTGTGCGCCATGCTCTGCCTTAAAATGTCTTCTATGTTTAAAGGTGACTAGTGTCCAAAGATTTTTGTTCCCTTTTACAATAACGTGGCCGCCACGACCACCATCACCCCCGTCTGGCCCTCCTTTGGTAATATATTTTTCACGATGTAAATGCACAGAACCCTTGCCCCCATTTCCTGAAGAAACATGCATTTTTACATAATCTACAAAGTTGCCTTCGGTCATTTTTAAGTTTTGGGTTAAACGTATTTGGGCTAAAGATTAGATTTATTTTAATCTAACTCTTCTATCACCTTCTTTAAACGCTCTGTAATTTCTTCTATAGTTCCAATTCCATTTACACTATGGAATTTGCCCATGTCTTCATAAAAATCTTTTAAAGGAGCGGTTTTTTCATTGTACTCATCAAAACGATTTCGAATTTTTGCTTCGTCTTGGTCATCAGACCGTCCACTGACTTTACCCCTCTCTAAAAGACGTTCAATCAACACCTCATCATTGGCCTCCAAGGCTATGGTTGCATTGATCTCCATATCCCTAGATTCCAAAAATGTGTCCAAAGCCTCTGCCTGAGCTGTAGTCCTAGGAAAACCATCAAAAATAAAACCACTTGCTTCTGGGTTTTTTTCAACTTCCTCCTGTAACATTTTAATGGTAACCTCATCGGGAACCAATTCCCCTCTATCAATATAAGATTTTGCTAAAGTTCCAAGCTCCGTTCCATTTTTAATGTTATAACGAAATACATCTCCGGTAGAAATATGCTTTAAATTATATTTTTCTTTTAAAAATGAAGCTTGGGTACCTTTTCCGGCACCTGGTTTTCCAAAAAGGACAAGGTTGATCATATGGCGTTGGTTTAATTGGTATACCTCTTTTAAATTTCTACCCAGTTCTTTGTAATCTAGGCCATAACCCACAATAAATTTATTTGGGATTTCCATTCCTACATAGTCAATGGTATATTCCCCATTATAAATATCCGGTTTGTAAAATAAAGAAGCTATTTTAAATTCTTTTACATTGGTGTTGGAAAATAAATGCACCAGTTCCTGCAAAGTGCGACCAGTATCAATGATATCCTCCAAAATAATTACACTTTTCCCATCAATATTTTCTGGCACATCCAACAAGGTCTCAACAATGCCTGTAGAAGTTAACCCCCGATATGAGCTTAGTTTTACAAAAGATACCTCACATGGATGTTGATAGGCTTTCAAAAAATCCGAAACAAACATAAAAGCACCATTTAACACCCCCACAAAAACAGGAGTTTCATCCTTATAATCGATAGCAATTTTATCTGCAATATTTTGTACTGCAGACAGAATTTCTTCCTCACTAAGAAATGGTTTAAAGTATGTATCGTGAAGCTTTATCAAGTCTCAAAAGATTAATAGGTTGGCAAAGATAACATTTTGAACGCTGTTTTTGTATTTAAGACATTGGTTTTGAGATTTAGCTGTATTTTTGTTGTAAAATCAAGGTATTTTACTTTGAAATAAATTTTTATATGAACTACTTTTCTTCTGATTTCATACTAGGAATCCTTGGTGGCGGACAATTGGGAAAAATGCTGTTATACGAAACTCGGAAATTAGACATCTACACACATGTTCTAGACCCATCAAATGAAGCTCCCTGTAAGATTGCATGTAATAAATTTTTCAAAGGTGATTTATTGGATTTTGATACGGTATATAAATTTGGAAAAAATGTTGATATTTTAACTATAGAAATCGAAAATGTAAACATTGAAGCCCTAGAAAAGTTGGAAGATGAGGGCGTACAGGTTTATCCACCTACCAAGGCCTTAAGAACTATACAAAACAAAGCCACGCAAAAATTATTCTATACAGACCATAATATTCCAACGGCTCCTTTTTCTCGTTTTGCCTACAAAAGTGAAATTGAGGATAGCATTGCCAATGGCGGGCTACAATTCCCTTTTGTTTGGAAAGCCGCCCAATTTGGCTATGATGGACAAGGCGTAAAAGTAGTACGCTCCGTTAAAGATTTAGATGATTTACCTAACGGCGAATGTATTGCAGAGGATATGATTCCTTTTAAAAACGAATTGGCTGTTATTGTCGCAAGAAATCTAAATGGCGATGTGGTTACATATCCTGTGGTAGAAATGGAATTTCATCCAGAAGCCAACCAAGTGGAATATGTCATCTGCCCAGCTCGCATAGATGAGGCCGTAGCCAAAAAGGCAACGGAAATTGCCTTAAAAGTATCCAATGAAATGAAACATGTGGGACTTTTGGCCGTAGAAATGTTCCAAACCAAGGAGGATAAAATTTTGGTGAACGAAGTGGCTCCAAGACCACACAATAGTGGACACCATACTATAGAATCTAGTTATACCAATCAATTTGAGCAGCATATTAGAGCTATTCTTAACCTCCCATTGGGAAATACAGAAAGTAAAGTTGCGGGAATTATGGTAAATTTGGTAGGTGCGGAAGGCCATACAGGCGATGTAGTCTATGAAAACATAGAAGATATCTTGAAATTGAATGGAGTTACACCACATGTTTATGGTAAAAAACAAACCCGCCCTTTCAGGAAAATGGGCCATGTAACCATAGTCAACAAGGATATTGATACGGCAAGAAAAATTGCACAACGAGTAAAAGAAACAATAAAGGTAATAAGTAAATAAAACTATGAGCAAAGTAGCAGTAGTTATGGGCAGCACAAGCGACCTCCCAGTAATGCAGGAAGCCATTGATATTCTAAAGGGTTTTGATATTGAGGTAGATGTGGACATTGTTTCTGCACACCGTACCCCGGAAAAATTATTCGATTTTAGTAAAAATGCCCATACAAATGGCTACTCGGTTATTATTGCTGGTGCGGGTGGTGCAGCACACTTACCGGGAATGGTGGCATCCTTATCTCCATTGCCCGTAATTGGGGTACCCGTAAAGAGCAGCAATTCCATAGATGGCTGGGATTCTATCCTTTCCATTCTTCAAATGCCTGGAGGAGTACCTGTTGCAACGGTAGCTTTAAATGGCGCCAAAAATGCAGGGATTCTTGCTGCCCAAATTATTGGAAGCTCGGATAAATGTGTTTTGGATAAAATTATATTCTACAAAGAAGGACTTAAAGAAAAAGTGATTAAAGGAGCAGAGAAAATGAAAAATAAATAACCTCCTATTTCTAAATAATTAAAATGAATTACCCTTCAATCATTGGTTGCATTTTAAGCGTTCTTGGAATAGTACTCTTATTAATATTTAAAACTAAGATTCATAATCCGTACTTAAAATGTCTTTGGAGAAGTTCCCTCACCTTCTTTGTACTATATATTTTGATTTTAACCACTGTTGCGCTTCGATGGAACTATCTTGAAAATCAAATTCTTGCCTATGATTTAAATAGCAATGGCAATATGGAATGGAATGAATACACCGAAGAATATAAAATTGCAAGTCAAAGATTCATTAGTGATACAGCAAGAAATTTTGCATTTCTTACAGGAGCCGTTTTTTCTTTGATTATTTCTAGTTTGATTCTACTAGTTGATTTAATTCAAACACGTTTAAAACTAAAAAAAATACTGTTTAAAAAATGAACAACCCACTTCTTTCTCCTTTTGATATCGCTCCTTTTTCTAAAATTAGAAACGAGCATTTTAAACCTGCTTTTTTTAAGGCCATTGAAATGGCCCGTGCAGAAATTGATGCCATTACCAGCAACATTGAGGCACCTACTTTTGAAAATACCATTGAAGCTTTGGATTTTTCCGGCCAACAATTGGATAGGATTTCCAGTGTGTTTTTTAATTTAAATTCTGCTGAGACCAATGAAGAAATCCAAAAAATAGCCCAGGAAGTTTCTCCCCTTCTTTCTGAATTTGGAAATGATATTACCTTAAATGAGGAACTGTTCAAAAGAATAAAATTGGTTTATGATGGTAAAGATTCATTAGACCTAACTGTTGAACAAGAAACACTTTTAGATAAAAAATACAAGAGTTTTAGTCGTAATGGTGCCAATTTAGATGAAGGCAAAAAGAAACGCTTAAGGGAGATTGATGCAGAGTCAGCCAAGCTAAAACTCACTTTTGGTGAAAACATATTGGCTGAGACCAATAAATACCAAATGCATTTAACCAATGAAGCAGACTTGGATGGATTGCCTGACGGGGCAAAAGAAGCTGCTGCCCAATTGGCAAAATCAAAGGAATTAAAGGGTTGGCTAATTACTTTGGACTACCCTAGTTACATTCCCTTTATGAAATATGCCACAAACAGAGAACTGCGCAAAGAGTTGTCTCTAGCTTTTGGAAGTAAGGGTTTTAAGGGAGATGAACTGGACAATCAAGAAAATGTAATAAAGATTGCCAACTTAAGGCATGAAAGGGCAAATTTACTGGGATATAAAACCCACGCCCATTTTGTTTTGGAAGAGCGAATGGCAAAAACCCCTGAAAAAGTATATGATTTTCTAAATGAATTGTTGGAAAAAGCAAAACCAGCCGCTGAAAGAGAATTTAAACAATTGCAAGATTATGCAAAAGAGTTAGATGGAATTGACCAATTACAAAAATGGGATGGAAGTTTTTATTCAGAAAAATTAAAGCAAAAACTCTTTGACCTGGATGATGAAAAACTAAAGCCCTATTTTAAATTAGAGAATGTTATTACAGGTGTTTTCAAGGTAGCAGAAAAATTATATGGGTTAAACTTTAAAGAGGTTTTTGATATTGACAAGTACCATGAAGATGTAAAAACATATAGGATTTATGACAAAAAAGGCGATTTTATCTCTCTTTTTTATGCGGATTTTCATCCTAGGCCCGGAAAACGTGGTGGAGCATGGATGACTTCTTACAAAACACAGTATGTGCAAAATGGAAATAATATACGCCCACATATTTCCAATGTTTGCAATTTTACCAAACCCACAGAAAGCAAACCTTCCTTATTAACTTTTAATGAAGTTACTACTCTATTCCATGAATTTGGACATGGATTGCATGGTATGTTGGCCAACACAATCTATCCAAGCTTGTCTGGAACTTCTGTTTATTGGGATTTTGTGGAGTTACCAAGTCAAATATTGGAAAACTGGTGTTATGAAAAAGAGGCCTTGGAGCTGTTTGCAACCCATTATAAAACGGGAGAGGTAATTCCTATGGAACTGGTACAAAAAATAAAGGAGTCCTCTACCTTTCAGGAAGGAATGGCTACCCTAAGACAACTGAGTTTTGGTTTATTGGATATGTCATGGCATGGTGCAGACCCGTCCAACATTAAAGATGTGAAAGCTCATGAAACGAAAGCTTTTAAAGGTACCAACTTATATCCAGATACTCCTGAGACTTGTATGAGCACTGCGTTTGCACATATTTTCCAAGGCGGGTATTCTTCTGGTTATTATAGCTATAAATGGGCCGAGGTTTTGGATGCGGACGCTTTTGCCTATTTTAAGGAAAAAGGGGTTTTTAACAAAGAGGTAGCCACAAAGTTTAAAGAAAATATACTTTCTAAAGGAGGTACCGAGGACCCAATGGAACTCTACAAACGCTTTAGAGGTGCAGAACCCAAAATTGAGCCCTTATTGGAAAGGGCGGGACTGATTAAGAAAGTAGTCTAGCTAGTTTTCCTTCCAGGCATCGTAACCTCCGAGAAGATTTACTGTTTTATAACCTTTGGATTCCAGTAATTCACTGGCTTTAGCGCTCCTGCCCCCCATTTTACAATAGAGGTAAAGCGTCTTGTTTTTATCAATGGATTCAAATTGCTTTGCAAAATCTTCGTCAAACCAATTAATGTTCATAGCACTGTCCAAATGCCCCATGTTATATTCCTCGGGCGTTCTAACATCAACCAAAATACCTTTGTCGATATCCTTTTGTGATAGTTCTGTGATAGGAATTTCCTTTTTTTGTGAACACCCCACCTGACCAATAATCAATAAAAAAAGAAGAAGAAACCGTTTCATAAATACTTGTTTTTACCAAAGCTAATCATATTTAATGATAAAAATTCCATTACTTTTGATATCGAAGAAAAATGACAACAAATCTATTACATCCAGATAAATGGGTAGATCTTTATGCTGACTACCTTTTTAATTATGCAGTAGCTCGAGTGAGCGATGCAGAAACTGCCAAGGATTTGGTACAAGAAACCTTTTTTGCAGGGTTAAAATCTGCCAAAAACTATAAAGGCGACGCCACAGAGCGTACATGGCTCATTGCTATTTTAAAAAGGAAGGTGATTGACCATTATAGAAAAATAAATTCTAAAAAGGGAAAGGCAGAAGTTCGTATCAATTATAGCTCCAATTCCGATTCGGATGGGGATTGGCTAGAGGAGCAGGTAGCCGATCCATTTAGCACTTTAGAAAATGATTTTATAGAAAATGAGGAACTGGGACTTGCGATACAAGAATGTATATCCAAACTTCCTAAAAAGCAATCGTTGGTCTTTAACATGAAAACTATCCAAGGTGTAAGTACAGAAGATATTTGTAAAGAGCTTGGAATTAATCCGTCTAACCTTTGGGTAATGGTCCATAGAGCTAGAACTGCTCTTATGGGTTGCCTTAATGAAAATTGGTTTTAAATATGATTTCTTGCGAAGAAGCGGCAAAAATATGTAACAAAGCGCAGTACAACGAAGCTCCCTTGCTGGAGAAGTTGAGACTTAAACTTCACATTTTATTTTGTAACACATGTTCTAAGTTTAGTAAAAAGAATACACAACTCACATCACTTTGTGACAAAGCAGATCTTCGTTGTCTATCTGAGTCTGAAAAAGTGGAAATGAAAGAAAAAATAAAGCCTGAGCTTTAAATCCAGTTATTCAATCCCCAAATTATCCCCCACCAAAATATGGGGACGGCTTCTAACCAAAATGAAGCAAAATATTTTTTTTGAATTCTTTTAGTGGTATACATCATTATTCCCAAGGTCAGAAACAATATTCCTTTAGCAATTGTTTCCAAAATGGAAAGACTATCAATAAAGAAAGTAAGAGCAAAAAAAAGCACTGTTGCAAATGAGCCCAAAATTTTAGTTTTTGCAACTCCAAAACGTTGGGGCAACGTTTTTAAATTAGGAGAATCATATTGTAAATCCCTAATTTCAAAGGGCAACAATAATATAAGCACCAAAACAAACCGCTGAATTGTTTCTATCCACACATCCCAATTCAGAGCAGTCTTCTGAGCAGCCACAACTGGCAAAATTACGGTTGTACCTGCCCATACAAGAGCAACCAAAAATACCTTTAGCACACCTAAACTTCTAAGATTTTTTGCCTTCGGAAAAACTGGTAATGCATAAAGCCCAGTTAATATAGCCATGATTCCCAGAACCTTCCATATTTCGATAGGTAAAAAATATGCATGATATAAAGCTAACAAAACAGCGATAAAACTGGCAAACTGAATATTCTTGTGATACCTATTTGCCACCAATATATATTTCTCCGCCTCTACCCCATATTTGATAAAATTATAACATGCTATTGTGCTAAAAAAAACAAAAAAAGAAAGATGGATATGTAACGGTAGCTCCAAAAAATAATGAGTGATGTGAAAAAGGGCCAATACAGAAAAAGCTACATGGATACTGGCATCCAGATAAAAGTCAAAAAGTATTTTTGGCCATTTCATCAAGCAAAAATAGCCAAACTGTTAATAAGGTAACGTTTTGGTTAAAAACTTTAGTCCATAGAGACTTGTTCTGGATGAAATTTGACATAATAATTGGCTATTTTTGATGCACTTTTTTATACGATATTTATGATGACAGATGTATTTGCACTACGCCATATAGGTGTTTGGGAAGATAAAGAACACATGCTTAAAACCATTGGTGCCGAGAATTTGGAGCAGTTAATACAGGAGACCATTCCCAATGATATTCGGTTAAAAGAACCCTTAAAACTTTCTAAAGCGCTAAGTGAGCATGAGTTCCTCACCCATATTCAAAATCTATCCGAAAAAAATAAAGTCTTTAAATCCTATATTGGATTGGGATACCATGAGGCCATAGTTCCATCTGTTATACAAAGAAATATTTTGGAAAATCCAGGTTGGTATACTGCCTACACACCCTACCAAGCGGAAATCGCACAAGGTCGCCTAGAGGCCCTCTTGAACTTCCAAACAATGGTAACCGATCTCACAGGAATGGAACTTGCAAATGCCTCGCTTTTAGATGAAAGTACGGCAGCGGCTGAAGCTATGACCATGCTTTTTAATGTTAGAAGTAGAGAACAAAAGAAAAATGACGTAGTAAAGTTCTTTGTTTCGGAAGAAGTCTTACCTCAAACATTATCGTTGTTACAAACCCGTTCCATCCCTTTGGGAATTGTATTGGTCGTGGGCAACCATGAAGAATTTGGTTTTAATGATGACTTCTATGGTGCCCTTATACAATACCCAGGGAAACATGGTCAGGTTTATGACTATTCAGGTTTTGTTGCCAATGCAAAAGAAAATGGTATTAAAGTAGCAGTTGCAGCCGATATTCTTAGCCTAGTGCTATTAAAAGCTCCCGGTGAATTTGGGGTTGATGTTGTAGTAGGCACCACGCAGCGTTTTGGAATTCCATTGGGATATGGTGGGCCACATGCTGCTTTTTTCGCCACCAAAGAAGAATATAAAAGAAACATTCCGGGAAGAATTATTGGTGTCACCAAAGACATGGACGGTAAAAGTGCCCTACGTATGGCATTACAGACAAGGGAACAACATATAAAAAGGGATAAAGCCACTTCCAACATTTGCACAGCACAAGTCTTATTGGCAGTTATGGCTGGCATGTATACCGTTTATCATGGGCCGAAAGGGTTAAAGTATGTGGCGGAAAAAATACATGATTCTGCTAGATTAATAGCCGAAGTTGCAAAAGAATATGGAATTAAGCAATTAAATTCATGTTACTTTGATACAATTAGACTTTCCATCGATAATATTGATTTTTTAAAAAAAATAGCTGCTTCTTTAAAAATAAACCTTAACTATATTGATGAAACTACTGTTTCAATTTCTTTAAACGAAGCAGTAACCTCAAAAGACATCTGCGACCTTTCAAGATGTTTTCATTCATTGAGCAATTATAATGAAGATGGTCTGCCCATCAGAAAGCATTCTGATTCCGATACCGATACCGATACCGATACCGATAAATCAATGGTTAAAGATTCTGAAGGATTTACTCAAATTTTAAAAGAATCTTTCATTAAAATCCCTGATGAAAAATTGATCCCCAATTCCCTCCAAAGAAACACTCCTTTTTTAGAAGCTGAAGTTTTCAATTCCTATCATTCTGAAACTGAGTTGATGCGTTATATCAAAAAATTGGAGCGTAAAGATTTGGCACTCAATCATTCCATGATTTCATTAGGTTCCTGTACCATGAAATTGAATGCCGCAACCGAAATGTTGCCTTTAAGCTCCCCTAAATGGGGAAATATTCATCCTTTTGCTCCAATTGAGCAAGCTGAAGGCTACCAAACAATCCTCAAAGAGCTCGAAAAAGACCTAAATACAATCACTGGGTTTGCCGGCACTTCTTTACAGCCCAATTCGGGTGCGCAAGGAGAATTTGCAGGATTAATGGTAATACGGGCTTATCATGAGTCAAGAGGAGAAGGTTATAGAAATATCTGTTTGATTCCCGCTTCCGCACATGGCACCAACCCCGCCTCAGCTGTTATGGCCGGAATGAAGGTAGTTGTTACAAAAACAGATGAAAAAGGAAATATTGATGTGGCCGATTTAGAAGAAAAAGCACTTCTACATAAAGAAAATTTATCCGCGTTAATGGTCACTTATCCATCAACACATGGGGTTTTTGAATCATCCATTAAGCAAATAACAAAAATCATCCATGACAATGGTGGACAAGTATATATGGACGGTGCTAATATGAATGCGCAAGTTGGCCTTACCAATCCTGCCACTATTGGAGCTGATGTTTGTCACTTAAACCTTCATAAAACTTTTGCCATTCCACATGGTGGTGGTGGTCCTGGAGTTGGTCCCATATGCGTGGCAGAACAACTGGTGCCGTTTCTTCCGACCAATCCTGTAATCAAAACTGGAGGCGAAAATGCTATTACAGCAATTTCCGCCGCTCCTTGGGGAAGTTCCTTGGTGTGCTTAATCTCCTATGCCTATATAAAAATGCTTGGTGAATATGGTTTGTCCCAATCCACTAAAATTGCCATTCTAAATGCCAACTATATAAAAAATCGGTTAAGTAGTGGTTATAATGTTCTCTATACTGGAGAAAAGGGCAGGGCCGCACATGAAATGATTATTGATTGTCGACCATTTAAGGAAAATGGGATTGAGGTGACGGATATTGCTAAACGTTTAATGGATTATGGCTTCCATGCTCCAACTGTATCATTCCCCGTTGCTGGAACTTTAATGATAGAACCCACAGAAAGTGAAAGTTTGGCAGAATTAGATCGCTTCTGCGATGCCATGCTTTCTATTAGAAAAGAAATTGAAAACGCAACAGAGAACAACAATAATGTATTAAAAAATGCACCACACACAATGGATATGTTAACCAATGACCACTGGGATTTTCCCTATAGTCGACAAGAGGCTGCTTTTCCATTGCCCTATGTTTCTGAAAACAAATTTTGGCCGAGTGTAAGAAGAGTGGATGATGCCTATGGAGACCGTAATTTAATTTGCACATGCACGCCTATTGAGGCTTATGCAGAAGTTTAAAAGATCTCAAAACATACAAAAAATAGGTGTTTTCCCATTTTTAGTTTCCCATTTCTAAATGAAAAAATAGGCATTGTTTTCTTGTTGAACATCGTATTGATTATGCAAATTTTAGTCGCCTAAATTATTTTTTCGATAATTTTAAGAGATATAATACAACTATATGAATATTGGCATTACTGGGACTGGTTGTTACGTTCCCTCCATTAAAATTGATAATACAGATTTTAACAAAAATGAGTTTTTAAATGCAGATGGCACTGCTTTTGGCAACTCCAATGAGGTCATTATTGAGAAATTCAAATCTATTACTGGGATTGCTGAAAGAAGATATGCTGAGAAAGATTTAAAAACTTCAGATTTAGGCTCACTGGCTGCAGAAAAGGCTATTGAGGATGCCAAGATTAATAAAGAAGACCTAGATTATATAATTTTTGCACATAATTTTGGCGATATTGTCTATGGCACAATACAAGGCGATATGCTACCAAGCCTTGCCACAAGGGTAAAACACAACCTACGTATAAAAAACCCCAAATGTGTGGCCTATGATATATTATTTGGCTGTCCAGGATGGGTAGAGGGTGTAATACAAGCGCAAGCATTTATTAAGAGTGGCATGGCAAAAAAATGTCTCGTTATCGGGGGAGAAACTTTATCCAGAGTTACCGATCCACATGATAGAGATAGTATGATCTATTCTGATGGTGCTGGGGCTACCATAGTGGAGGCAAACAGTGATGGAAACATTCTCAATCATACCTCAGCCACATATGCCAATGGGGAAGCATATTACCTTTATTTTGGCGAAACCTACAATCAAGATACTAAAGAAGACACCAAATACATTAAAATGTTTGGTAGAAAAATTTATGAGTTTGCAGTAACCTATGTACCCCAGGCATTAAAGGAATGTTTGGATGGCAGTGGTATTGGTATAGACGATGTAAAAAAAATATTCATTCATCAGGCAAATGAAAAAATGGATGAAGCCATTGTAAAACGTTTTTACAAATTGTACGAAAAAGAAGTTCCAAAAGGCATAATGCCCATGAACATCAGCAAAATGGGTAATAATTCTGTAGCGACCATTCCGACACTTTTTGATATGGTAAGGCGTGGAAAGTTAGAAAATCAAGACGTGCAAAAGGGAGATGTTGTTATCTTTGCCAGTGTTGGCGCTGGGATGAACATCAACGCCATTGTCTATAGATACTAGCATGTATAAAGTATACCCGAGCAAAAGATATAAAAACACCTTAGAATTTCTTAAAAAACACATCCCCAAGGATCAATCCATATTGGATTTGGGGGTTGAAAATCCTTTTTCTAGAATCATGAAAGAAGAGGGATATTCTGTTACCAATACAAAAGGTGAGGACTTAGATGTTAATTTTTCCTCTGTTACTTCATCCAATGCACAAGTAATTACCGCTTTTGAAATTTTTGAACACCTGTTAGCTCCGTTAAATGTTTTAAAAGAAGTAAAAGCTAATAAGTTAGTGGCCAGTATCCCTATGCGATTATGGTTTTCAACCGCCTATAGAAGTAAAACTGATATGTGGGACAGGCATTACCATGAATTTGAAGATTGGCAGTTTGATTGGCTATTGGAAAAAGCTGGTTGGGAAATTAAAGCAACCCATAAATGGACCAATCCTGTTAAGAAAATAGGAATAAGACCTTTATTAAGGTTTTTTACACCTAGATATTACATTGTATATGCCGAGCGCAAGAAAAATTGAAATTTTTCTAGATGAAAATAACCATTATCATTCCTGCTCATAATGAAGAAGTATATCTAAAAGCTTGTTTGGATTCCTTTGTGTCCCAAACGACTCCTCCAAATGAACTTATTGTAGTCGATGATAATTCCAATGACTCCACGTTCACCATTGCTACAAAATTTGCAGAAAAATATAATTGGATCAAGGTTCTGCAAAACAATTCTACCAATGAACATATTCCAGGGAAAAAAGTGGTTGACACCTTTAATTTTGGTTTGAAATATGCCTCTGAATATGATTTATTGGGAAAATTTGATGCCGATATTATTCTCCCGCCCAATTATTTTGAAATTATGCGAAATCATTTTCAAAGCAATTGGAAATTGGGGATGTGTTCTGGTCTTTTGTATATAAAAAAAGACAATGATTGGGTCTATGAAAATATTGCCGATAAAAACCATATCCGTGGTCCCATAAAGCTATACCACAAAGCCTGTTTTAATAAAATAGGGGGCCTGCGGCCTGCAGTAGGTTGGGATACTGTAGACATACTTTTGGCCAAGTACCATGGCTTTGAAACCCTAACTGATACTTCGCTACATGTAAAACACCTCCGACCTACTGGGCAATCCTATTCCAATAAAAACAAATATGCTAAAGGGGAAGCTTTATACAAAATGAGATATAATCTTCCTTTAGCTAAACTGGCCGCCCTTAAAATGGCCTGGCAGGCCAAAAGTCCCTCACTTTATTTTTATACGGTTTTTGGGTATGTAAATGCCTGCCTAAAAAAAACTCCAAGATTTATCACAAAAGAAGAGGGTTCATTTATTAGAAAGCATAGATGGAAAGGGATATGGAAAAAGCTGCTTTAATTAATTTTTATTCCCATTATTTAAATAGATTTCATTAATAACTAATGCTGCTATTTCCTTAGTAATCTTTGTAGGTGAATTACAATCGCAATTGCTCAAACCAATAACATAGACATCTTCACTTGGTATATACACCCCCATTGATTTAAAACCAAATATACTGCCCCCATGTTCCATACTTAAAACTCCATTAATTTTTTTTAGATGCCATCCATAACCATAATCTATGTATTCCCCGTCATTTAAAGTGTAGTTGGTGTATGCCTTATTTATCGTATTTTGACTTACCAACACATTCTGGTTCAATGCTTCTTGCCATTTTAACAGGTCATCTACTGTAGACATGATTGAGCCTGATGCGTAAGGCAAGGTCAAACTGATATACATTTTATTGATATAATCATCTCTATAGTGATACCCTGAGGCTCTGTTTTTGATTACCTTGCTGTGACTGGCATATAGTGATGATTCCATGCCAATTTTTTGAAAAATATTTTTCTCAATATAATCTTTATAAGTAATCCCAGAAACTGACTCTATTATATACCCCAAAATAAAATATCCTGAATTAGTATACTTAAACTTTTCCCCAGGATTAAAATCCATTGGTTCATTTTTAAAAAAATCGATAAGCTCTAAAGGCGTTAAATCTTTTTTTGAAATATCCCGGAGAGCTTTCATGTTCGTAAAATTTTTTATTCCAGAAGTATGAGTCAGCAAATGATGTATTGTTATTTTTTTTCCATGAGATGGATAGTCTGGAATAAATTTTAAAATTTCATCATCCAAATCCAACATGCCCTTTTCCACAAGCACTAGAATAGCTATTGCCGTAAATTGTTTTGTCATTGAACCTATTTCAAAAACATTCTCTGGCCTCATTGGAACATTTAACTCTAGATTGGCTTTACCAAAAGCTTTTCTATATATAGGAATTCCATTTTTTGCAACTAAAAAAGCAGCTCCAGGAGCTGTTGATCTGTATTTTGATTCTAATAAACTATCTATTTTAGATTCTAAAAATTGTGAATTAGCTGTATGACAGAATTGAAAAAAAAGTATTGTCGCTACAATTACAAAGGGTTTTGAAAAAAGAAATACTTTCATATTTGATTATCTTCTTTAGGATTCTAAAGTAAGACGTCAATATAAAAGTTATGGTTACAAAAAACCACTTTAAATGATAAAGTGGTTCTCAAATTCCGATAGGAGGAGTATTGTAATACCTTATAGAATTTGTTCTTATTCCAAGACCTCAACAATGGGTTTCCCGGTGGTTCCATTTGGAAAAGCAATACCCAATAGAGCTGCTATGGTTGGGGCAATATCAGGAATTTCCGTACGCGCTACAGTACTGCCACTTTTAATTCCTTTCCCAAAGAACAATAGGGGTACATGGGTATCATATATTTGTGCTGATCCGTGTGTGGACCCTGTCTCTGAATAGTCTATATAACCTGGTTTTAAAACCATTAGAACATCTCCAGAGCGTTTTTGATTATAACCATTTTGTAATATATAAGGAATTCCACTTGTATATTGGTTTGCCCACATTTGTTCCGCTGTGTATACCCTGTCCACCGCCTCATAATTCAAAAGTTCCATGGCTATAGTTTCCTGGGCATCATCCAAATCCATATCCAAATTATCCACTACTTTATGGTCCAAGAAAACTTGCCCATTAGAAATGTTTTTTACAACATCCGTAGTTCCAAACTTAAACTTTAGAAACTCCATAAAGGTATCCTTCATAGAGCCCATACCTGTATTGCTGGTTGGTATCTTATTATCTTTTAAGTAGTTTGGAACATCTATAGCCCCATGGTCAGCCGTTAAAAATACGGTATATTCCCCTTCCCCCACTCGGGCATCCAGGGCATTAAAAAGTCGCTCCAAGTCCTTATCCAATCTTAAATAGGTATCCTGGACCTCCTTTGAATTCACTCCAAACTTATGACCAACATAATCCGTACTAGAAAAACTCACAGCTAAAAAATCTGTTATACCATCAATTCCCAAGCTTTCAGATTTTAATGCTTCCAAAGCAAAATCCGCCGTAATACTGTTTCCGTATGCTGTAGCCTTTAACATATCATACCCGTCATTTTTATCCCACAAACTCGACACGTCATGGGGAAAGGTGGATTTAGTCTCTCCTTCAAACAAACCTTCATACCTATTGGCATCAACTCCACTTTCTAAATAGGTATTAATATCTTTTAAAGTAGTCCAAGGTTTTTTATACTCATCAACACTTCGCTTGGCATTAAAATCTTTGACCCATTTGGGCAATTCATTCATATAGTAAGAACTGGTAATCCAATTCCCCTCATTTTCTCCATAAAACCAATAGGCTGCATTTGCTGTATGTCCACCTGGCAATACCGCTCCCCTATCTTTTAAAGCAATGGCAATGGTTTTGCCCCGCATTTGGGTATGCAACCTAAGTTGATCGGTAATAGTTGTTACATTCATTCTATGGGGAGACATTTGCCCCGCATTTGTCATTGTACCAATGGAAGTATAACTATCATCCGAAGCGCAATACACCTCTTTATCAATTTCCTTATCATACCAATTATTACCTATAATTCCATGCGTGGCAGGAGTGGTCCCGGTATAAACAGATGTATGTCCAGGACCGGTACTTGTTGGAGCATAATTAAAATGGTTGTTTTTGCAGATAAACCCTTCATTTACCATTCGCTTGAATCCGCCTTCTCCATAGTGGCTCCAAAATCTAGTTAGGTAATCATACCTCATTTGGTCCACAACAATACCAACGACCAATTTTGGAGAAGCCACTAAAGTTGTCTTAGTTTCAATTATGGGCTTAGTCTTGTTCTTTGATTTTCTTTGCCCCGTGACTTCATTCGTTGAAATGGTCAAGAAAAAAGCCAATAAATATACAAGGAATTTGTGTTTTGTCATCATAGAATTCTTATCGAAGTAAAATTAATTAAATAAAAGTTTAAAAGTTTAAATGAAGGTTAAATACCACCCATTATTGTTATTTTTACGCCAAGAAGTATATTTTTACTAAATGAGTTATATAGCATCTATAGGCAGCTATTTTATAATGATATGGGAGGTTTTTAAAAAACCCACAAAATGGCCAATAATGAGGTCATTGATATTGAAGGAAATAGATGAGCTTATATATGGTTCTTTGGGCATCATTATTTTTATTTCCTTCTTCATTGGAGGTGTTGTTTCCATACAAACTGCATTAAATATTACAAATCCTTTAATACCGCGAAACCTAATTGGCTTTGCGACAAGACAATCTGTAATTCTTGAATTTGCACCAACCTTCACGTCCATTATTATGGCAGGAAAGGTAGGCTCCTATATCACATCAAGCATAGGCACCATGAGGGTTACAGAGCAAATTGACGCTTTGGAAGTAATGGGTGTCAATTCCCTAAATTATTTAGTATTTCCTAAAATTATTGCCATGCTTATGTACCCTTTTGCCATTGCAATTGCCATGTATGTGGGTATTTTGGGAGGATGGATCGCAGGGGTTTTTGGAGGATTTAGTTCTAGTGCAGATTTTGTTGAGGGGCTACAACTAGATTTTATTCCCTACCACGTGGTATACTCCTTCATCAAAACCATTTTGTTTGCCTTGGTCATTGCAACTGTACCTTCTTTTCATGGTTATTACATGAAAGGCGGAGCTTTGGAAGTTGGTAAAGCAAGTACTACTGCCTTTGTATGGACCAGCGTGGTGATTATTATTCTAAATTATATTCTAACACAACTCCTTTTAGGCTAATGATAACGGTAGAAAACATACACAAGACTTTTGGAGACACCCATGTTCTCAAGGGAATATCTACAACTTTTGACACTGGAAAAACCAACCTAATCATTGGTCAAAGCGGTTCTGGAAAAACAGTTTTCTTAAAATGTCTGTTGGGGCTTTTTACCCCAGAGGAGGGAAGTATAGATTATGATGGAAAAACCTATTCTGAACTTACAAGTGCGGAAAAAAGGGATTTAAGACAAGAAATGGGCATGGTTTTCCAAGGTAGTGCCCTATTTGATTCTATGACTGTTGAAGGCAATGTTATGTTCCCTTTGGGAATGTTTACCAAACAGTCTAAATCTGAAATGCAAGATAGGGTGGGCTTTGTCTTAAAAAGGGTAAATCTTATTGACGCACATCATAAATACCCTTCCGAAATATCAGGTGGAATGCAAAAAAGGGTGGCCATTGCCAGAGCCATTGTAATGAACCCAAAATACCTATTTTGTGACGAACCCAATTCTGGCTTAGACCCAAAAACTGCTATTCTTATTGACAACCTAATCAAAGAAATCACAGAAGAATATGACATTACTACGGTCATCAATACTCATGATATGAATTCTGTCATGGAAATTGGGGAAAAGATTGTATTCCTAAAAAATGGCATAAAGGAATGGGAAGGCTCTAAAAATGAAATTTTTAAAACCGATAACGAAGCTGTGACGAATTTTGTGTACTCATCTGAGCTCTTTAAAAAAGTTCGCCAAATGTACATTGAGGAGCGTAATTAGTTTATTTAACCTGTATAGTACTGTCTTTTAAACGTAGTTTTAACCAATCACTTAGTTTTTTTGTATCCTCACTTAGTTTTTTATTATTTGATATATTTTTCCACTTAACCTCAAAGACAGGAACTGTATCAATTTTTTTAAAATCAGTTTTAATAGTTCTGGAAAACCCTAAAGATTCCAGGTTTTCATAATTCACTTTTGCCTCTGCACTAATTTCTGGAAATGGAATCTGGCTTGATGCCAATTTGCTCAATCCAGACAATTCCTCCTCCAACAAGCGAATTCTTTCATCCTTGTTGAGCAATTCGGCTTTTTTGGACTCGTACAGTTCATTCACGTAATTAAACTTCTCCTCAGAATCATCCCTGCCTCCTTGAACAACTTTTAACTCAGTATTTACCAGTTTAGAATAATTTGCTTTTTGAGCCCTCCACGTATCTATAACATTTTCTGGAATCAATTCATCCCCCATGCAAACCAATTCTATAACAGAATCTCCATTTTCATTATAGTCAATCTGTGTAAGATTGTCCATATATCTACCCCTATCTTTAAATTGATACACCCCTATTGTTTCGTTAATTAATTGACGCGCCTGAGCCATATATCTTGATTGCTGAAATACCTGATAAAAAGTTACACCAGCTGGAACCATTACCAATATTGCCAATAAAGAAGCTAATCTCCCTATTAATCTTCTTCTTTTGGAGTTAGCATAACGCACCATTGGAAATCGTAAAAACTTAATGACCAAAAAAGTGGCCAAACCAATAAAAATGGTATTTATAGTAAAGAGGTACATGGCTCCAAGGGCATATTCCCAATTTCCTATTGCCAATCCAAAACCTACTGTACATAAAGGTGGCATCAATGCAGTAGCAATGGCTACACCAAAAATAACACTGGCAATGGTTCCTTTTTTTGCCCTAGCAATTACCAAGGCCAATCCACCAAAAAAGGCAATCAATACGTCTCTTATATCTGGTGCGGTACGTGCCAATAGTTCCGATGACTCATCCCTCAAAGGAAATAAAGCAAAAAACAAATAGGCCGTAATAACACTCAGAACAACCATAACCGTAAAGTTTTTTAATGACCGTCTAAGAGTATCAATATCATTTATAGCAAGGGACATTCCCATTCCCAAAATAGGTCCCATGAGAGGGGAAATTAACATAGCACCAATAACTACAGCTGTTGAGTTGGCATTTAACCCTATTGAGGCAATAAAAATGGAACAAATCAGAATCCATGAGGTGTGACCTTTAAAGGGAATATCGGCAATAATGGATTCTTTGGTAGTATCCTGATCCGTATTTTTTCTTATGTCCAAAAGTTCCGTTAGAAATTTCCTGGAACTCCCCAACAATCCTTCAAAATCTTTTTTTACTTCCTCTCCACTATCTTCCGGATTAGTGAAACTTTTGTTTAAACCTTCACTCATATATTACGCATACTGGTCACCAAATGTGTCTTTGACTTTACCCAACACTTTTTTAATGTCTTGCTCTTTAGACTTGGGATAAATCAACAATACTTCTTCTTTATCAACAATAATATAGTCATTTAACCCATCTACCACTACTACTTTCCCCTTTGGAGAACGAATCATGTTCCCTTGGGCATCTTCACATAAGACTTTACAGTTTACAACCGCATTGTTGCTTTTGTCCTTATCCAATTTATCGTACAAAGAGCCCCAAGTTCCCAAGTCGTTCCAGTCAAAAGTTGCAGGTAGTACATAAATTGATTTGGACTGTTCCAAGATAGCATAATCTATGGAAATATTCTCTGCTTTAGGGTAATTTTCATTTATAAAAACCTGTTCCTCAGATGTATTATAATAAGCCATTCCTTTTTCAAATAGCCTAAATTGTTCTGGTTGATATTCTTTAAATGCATTTACGATAGAATTTACACTCCACATAAAAATCCCTGCATTCCATAAAAAATTACCTTGGGCCAAAAAATCTTTTGCGGTTTCATAATTCGGCTTTTCTCTAAACTGATTTACTTTTTTTAATTCAGAGGCACTTTCCTTTTCAAACTCTATATAACCAAATCCTGTGTTCGGAAAAGTTGGTTTAATTCCCAGTGTACATATAACTTCCTCATTTTCACATTTGGCAAAACAAGTAATTACATCTTTGGCAAAGGCATCCTCATCTTCAATCCAATGATCACTTGGTGCCACAATCATCACTGCATTTGGGTTTTCTTTTTGAATTTTTAAGGCTGCATACAATATACAAGGCGCTGTGTTTCTCATGGCAGGCTCCAAAACCACTTGTCTCTGTTCCACCATAGGTAATTGTTCCAATACCAATTCGTTGTATCGTTCATTGGTTAGAATCAATATATTTTCTGACGGAACAAATTTATTGAGCCTTTTAAATGTTTTTTGAATTAAGGTGTCGCCAGTTCCCAACATATCATGGAACTGTTTAGGGTTTTCTGATGTGCTTACAGGCCAAAATCTTGAGCCAACGCCCCCGGCCATTAGAACTGCATAATAATTTTTATTCATCATTTTATTTTAATCTGATATTAATTCCACTTCTGCATTGGGTTGAAATAAATATAATTTTCCCGTCGCCAGTTCCATACACTCATATCTTTTAACCCTCTTATTTCCTTTTTTGAATGTTTTCCCATTATAAATTCGAAATATACTTCCAAAAGGCAATTCAAAAACGTAGGATTTTTCTTTATGTTGTACATCGAACTGTTTCAAAGCTAAAGATAAATTGGCATCTGTTCCGCTACTTGCCTTAGGATTTCTAAAATGATTTGCCAAAATGGGCAATAACTTGGATGGAAAGACCTCTGGTCTTATAAATGGCAGCATTAAATATTGAAACGTCCGTTTCCATTCCAATCCATGGGGCTTTATTTTTCTTCCATATTTCTCAAATGCCACCAAATGTGCAATTTCATGAATCAATGTAATTAGAAAACTATATTTATTGGAAGTCGCATTTACTGTTATTTGGTGAAGTCCATTGGGCAACCTTCTATAATCACCATGTCTAGTAACCCTTTGGTTCACAATCTTAAGATTGACCTCATACTGCTTAATGAGTCCAAAACATGGTTCCACTGCTCTTTCTGGAATATATTTTTGAAGGGTTCCCTCCATTTAAGGTGTACTATTACTTACCTGTAGCAATTTTCCATTATAAAGTTTATGCCCTGTTAAGGCAAATTCTTTTATATATTCTGCCATTTGCAATGCCGTCGTTGGCGCCTGATACCCTGGAAAAGCCTCTTCCAACATTTCTGTTTGTACTGCTCCAAGTGCCAGTACATTAAATGATGGGCCCGTACTTTTGTATTCTTCTGCCAATAACTCCGTAAGCGTTATTAAAGCTCCTTTACTAGAGCTATAAGCGGACAATCCAGAAAATTTTAAACTTCCTTGCACACCACCCATAGAACTTATATTTACAACATGTCCGTTTTCTCCCATTTTAGGCAATACCCTTTTGGTGATTTCGGCTACTCCAAAAACATTCACTTCATATACCCTCATAAAATCCTCCAAAGAGGTTTCAGAAAAAGGTTTGCTAGTTAACTTACCAGCATTATTAATTAGTACATCCACAGTAGGCATAAACGTTTCCAAAAAATCACTCAATTTTTCCAAATGTTCGGGAACGGACAAATCAAAAGGAAAGCTCACAATGTTAGGATCCTTTAAATTTTTTATAGGTTCTTCATTTCTGGATAGTGCCAATACTTTATGCCCATCATTTGCCAAAAGTTTAGTGAGCTCAAAACCAATCCCTCTACTGGTCCCCGTTATTACGATGTTAGCCATTAGTAATATTTTACTTCTTTAATTTTAGAATTGACTATTCCTTCAATCACAGGAACAGCTTTGTTTACTAGTTCGGCTATATGCCTAAAATCCATTAAGGAAACTTCATCACCCACTTTATGGTAATGGTCAAAATTTGTAAAATCAAAAGTGCAATATGTTTGTGAAGGAACTCCAAATTCTTGATGAAAAGGATAATTATCTGAACGTTGAAATAAATTGAACTCCTTTGCCGTAGGCAAAAATCCAACCAGTTTGCTTTCTGCATACTTATTGCTAACCTCTGCTAAATTCGAATTTTCATAGCCCGTTACGTACATAAAATAATCTTTGTCAACCAAAGGAACACCGACCATTTCAAAATTGAGCATGGCATACAAATCAAGATTTTGTTTCTTTAGCTTTTGTGCGAGATGCTTGGAGCCCAATAGACCTTTCTCTTCTGCACTGAACAAAGCAAAAATAATACTTCGCTTATTACTTTTGGCATTTCCAAAATATCTTGCTAATTCCAGAACTGTTGTGGTTCCAGATGCATTATCATTTGCGCCATTGGCAATAGTATCTCCATTTTCTGCACCTATCTCTCCAATATGGTCGTAATGTGCTCCAATAATTATGAATTCTTTCTTTAGCTCTTCGTCATTCCCTTCGACCACACCAACAACATTGAAAGCCGTTTTTTCAAAATTTGACAACGTGTCTCTGTAAGACAAAAAATAAGGTGCAATATGATTGGTTTTGAAAACACCTTCTATAAAACTTGCGGCTTTTTCTATCCCTTCGCTTCCAGAATCCCTTCCTTTTAATTCATCTGAAGCCAAAAAGCCAATAATTTCACTGACTTTTGCCTTATTTGAAAATTCCAAAACAGAAGGTGTACCCTTTTTATACTTTGAAGTGACAGGAATAAAACTTTCCGCCTTTTGCTCCTGAACTGTCATCGTGGGATTCGGTTCAGCTGCTATATTCTCTACATCGGTTTTAACCATGTTAGACGAGCCACAAGACATTAAAACCGTCAAGGCCCATATTCCTATTATTTTTTTCATCTACTAAATTTTAGTTTTTAAAGATAAAAAAAGCATCTCAAACCCAATGAGATGCTTTTTTAAATATACTATAATCTTCTATATAAACAACTAGGCCAACATCGTTACCGGGTTCTCCAAAAATGCCCTTAATGTTTGCAAAAATTGAGCGCCGGTGGCACCATCTACCGTTCTATGATCACAAGCCAAAGTAACTTTCATAGTACTACCAACAACAATTTCCCCATTTTTCACTACTGGTTTTTCCACTATAGCTCCAACAGATAAAATTGCCGAATTAGGTTGATTGATAATTGAAGTGAATTCTAAAATTCCAAACATTCCTAAATTGGACACAGTAAATGTACTGCCTTCCATTTCCGCTGGAGTCAATTTTTTATTTCTTGCCCTTCCTGCCATATCCTTCACAGTAGCACCAATTTGCATTAATCCCAATTGATCCGCAAATTTCACTACTGGTACAACTAAACCATCCGGCACAGCCACGGCCACACCCATATGTATATGGCGATTGTATATCATGGCATCAGCACTCCATGTAGTATTTACCTGGGGGTGTTTTTTAAGAGCCATTGCACAGGCTTTTAAGACCATATCATTAAAAGACACCTTGGTGTCTGGCAAACTATTTATTTGAGCCCTTGATGCTTTTGCATTGTCCATATCCACCTCAATAGTCAAATAGTAATGGGGTGCACTGAACTTTGATTCACTCAATCGTTTGGCTATCACCTTACGCATTTGTGAATTTTTAACTTCTTCGGTGATTTCTTCACCAACAGGCAAAGATATTGGTGCTATTGCAGCACTTACATTTTCCTTACTTTCTGAAACAGCAACTGCTTTCGAAGGCTGATAATTTTCAATGTCTTTTTTGATTATTCTTCCATGGTCACCTGTTCCATTAACTTTAGATAGGTCCACTCCTTTCTCCTGAGCTATTTTCTTGGCCAATGGTGATGCCAAAATACGACCTCCACTACTAGATGTTGCAACAACAGCAACCGGAGCTTCTGGTTTTGTTTCCGCAACTGCTGCAGGAGTTTCATTAGATGAAATTTCCTTCTTGCCTTCAGATGGTTTTGCACTTAATACTCTATCCACATCTGTCCCTTCAGGACCAATCACAGCCAATACAGAATCAACCGGAGCAGATTCCCCTTCTTGTATTCCTATGTACAACAAAGTTCCAGAATAAAAAGATTCAAACTCCATTGTTGCTTTGTCCGTTTCTATTTCGGCCAATATATCTCCTTCTTCAACCGCATCACCCACTTTTTTTAGCCATGAAGCAACCGTACCTTCTTCCATGGTATCGCTCAAACGTGGCATTTTTATAATCTCCACACCTTCGGGAATAACAGTAGAATTTGCGCTTTCAGATTTTTCCTCGGCAACTTCAACTTCTTTTAGAGTTTCCTCTTTGGTTTCAACTGAAGCCGAACCATTTAAAAGCCCAGAAATATCTTCTCCTTCATCACCAATAATTGCTAAAAGAGAATCTACCGGTGCCCCATCCCCCTCTTGGATACCAATATGCAATAGGGTTCCTTCATGGAATGACTCAAATTCCATTGTAGCTTTATCAGTTTCAATTTCGGCCAATATATCTCCCTCTTCAACCTTATCTCCAACATTTTTTAACCACTTAGCCACAGTACCTTCTTCCATGGTATCACTAAGTCTCGGCATATTTATTACTTCAGCCATCTACTTATAATTTATGTTGTAAAAATGGATAGTCCTCTTGTTCATAAACCATATCATAAAGTTGGCTTATTGGCGGATATTCTGATTCTTCGGCAAACTTCTCACACTCAGAAACTTTATCTTTGACCCTTTTATTAATTGTCTTGATTTCATCATCAGAAGCATATTCCTTTTCTTTAATGATATCCAAAACTTGAGTTATAGGATCTATTTTTTTGTATTCCTCAACCTCATCTTTTGTTCTATAATGTTGAGCATCCGACATGGAATGACCTCTATACCTATAGGTTTTCATTTCCAAGAAAGTAGGTCCGCCACCACTTCTTGCTCTTTCTATAGCTTTACTCATCTCTTTTGCAACTGTCACTGGATCCATCCCGTCAACAGGTCCGCAAGGCATTTCATACCCTAATCCCAATTTCCATATTTCAGTTGAATATGAAGTTCGTGCAACTGATGTTCCCATTGCATAACCATTATTCTCACAAACAAAAACCACAGGCAATTGCCATAACATTGCCAAGTTAAAAGTTTCATGTAAAGAACCCTGTCTAACAGCACCATCACCCATATAACAAATAGTTACTCCATCTCGTTTAAAGTATTTATCGGCAAATGCCAATCCCGCACCTAAGGGAATTTGCCCACCAACAATACCATGGCCTCCATAAAAACCTTTCTCCTTAGAAAAAATATGCATGGAACCTCCCATTCCCTGTGATGTTCCGGTAACCTTTCCATACAGTTCGGCCATAACTCTTTTAGGGTCCACACCCATACCGATAGGCTGTACATGGTTTCTATATGCCGTAATCATTTTATCTTTGGATAAGTCCATAGCGTGTAATGCACCAGCCAAAACAGCTTCTTGTCCATTATACAAGTGAAGAAATCCTCTAACCTTCTGTTGTATGTACACTGCGGCAAGTTTATCTTCAAACTTCCTCCAGAACAACATATCCTCATACCACTTTAGATAAACTTCTTTGGTGATTTTTTCCATTAATCTTTAAATTTATTTTGTAGAATATTTGCTGAAACGAAAAACAAAAATACACATTAAATCAATAGCGAAAAAAAATTGATTGAAAAGCTTTTATTCTAAATCAGCCCTCTAAAAAAAAATAAAATATTCTAAAAATTTTGTGAAATATGAAGTATATTGTCTATTTCAAAAAGGAATTATCAAAGGCAAAAGGAAGGATATCTGAAAGAGAATTACATTTTATAATTTCACCTGTCTCACCCATCATAAAAATAGATATCGAGCTTTTTTGTTTTTGTTCATACTCAGCAATAGATTGTCTACAATTACCACAAGGAGCCGCTGGCCTATCCACAACATAATTTACAGATGTAGCTGTTATTGCCAATGAATCAATCCTTACTCCTGGATATAAAGCTCCTGCTTGAAAAATGGCAACCCGTTCTGCACAAAGACCTGATGGATAAGATGCATTTTCTTGATTGCTGCCAATCACCACCTTTCCATTTTCCAATAGGACAGCCGCACCGACTTTAAAATTTGAATAGGGGGCGTATGCACTTTCTCTTGCTTTCACCGCAGTATTCATTAATTCTTGATTACCAATTGGTAGTTCATTCAATGAATTAAAAATTATATACTCAAAAACTGATTTTACTTTTTTCATATCAATGATTAGTTTCCAAAAATAACAAAACCTGCCAATTGGCAGGTTTTGTTATTGTATATTATTAAGTGAATTAATCATTTATAAATTCTTCTCCTAAATTAAAAGTAAGGGAAAATCTTAGTGTATTCTCCAAGGGGTTCCTAACTTGTGATGTTGAGAACAAGTATGATAAATCCACTTGCGCAGCTTTAAACTTAAATCCAGCTCCCAAAGTAAAAAACTTCCTAGAGCCCTTTTCTTCGCTTTCATTAAAATACCCTGTTCTAAGCATAAATGCATCTTGATAAGAATATTCCGCACCAAAAGCCCATGTAAATTCTTTTAATTCTTCACTAAATCCATCTGGGGCATCCCCAAAAGATTCAAAAACACCATTCAAGAACCCTATATTTTGATACTCTGTGTTATCTTCAGAATCTATATCACCATCACCATCAAAATCTCTTGGAGTGGGCACCAAAAGTTTATTGAACTCAGTAGTCAATCCCAATTTATTATCGGGGTCAAAAATAAAATCAAACCCTCCTCCAAATTTTAAATTGGTTGGCAAAAAGTTTTGTTGCCCTCCTTCGTCATATTGAATTTTACCTCCCAAATTAGAAAGATTAAAACCAGCTCTCCAGCGACCATCAAAGCTATTATACGCTATTTCCCTAGAACGATAAAAACCTGCCACATCCACAGCAAAAGCGTTTGCCGCTTGAGAATCACTAGCACTTTCTTGAAACTTAAGATTAGAACTAATGAATCTACCGGCAACAGCCATAGAAAATGTTGGGCTTAATTTTAAGGAGTAAGAACCATCCAATGCAAATTCGTTTGGCTTTACTATTCTAGCAGTCTCATCCACTGTCTGCCTCAATTCAATCTCACCAAGACCAAAATACCTAAGACTCACAGCAAAAGCACTTCTATCATTTAATTTATTGAAATAATTAGCATTCAATAAGGAAATATCTGTCACTATACTTTCCAAATAAGGTGTATAACTAACGCCTACACCCATTTTACTTTCAGCAAAAGCAAACTTGGCTGGGTTCCATTGTTGGGAAAATGCATCCATTGATGTAGCCACCCCCATATCTCCCATACCTGCAGATCTGGCGTCAGCAGCTATAGTTAAAAAAGGGACTGCCGTTGTGATTACTCTATCTTCTTGGGCCGTTATCTTGCAAGCGATAACCAATAAAGCCAATGTCAATATTTTTTTCATGTATGGTCTTAAAAAAATTTGTTATGCAAAAAACATAAACTAATGATTATAAATCAAATAATTTAGATGTATTACCAGTAAACGACGTTTTTAACATTATCTTATGTGTAAGGCGAATATATTTTCAAAAACTCGATATAATACCCTTGATCTTTGATGATTTTTTCATTTTAACTACCCTGTCCATACTAGAAAACATCTTATGCCGTTATGTTTTTAGAAATGATGTGCTATTGTGCATGATTATTTACCAAAATATTTTTTTAATTGATAAAATATTATGCCTAAATAGTCGTTTTATATGCCGAAAGTGTTATAAATAAATAAAAATCAAGCTAGCCATTGGGCAGTAAACATATTGAACTCAAGTCCTAATTATGAAAAAACCATTTATTAAAGTTATACTTTCTTGTGCAGTGATTACTGCGAGTTTTACAAGTTGTAAAAACTCCTCTTCAGGATCGTCTAAAAATGTCTCAAGAGCCACAGGTTGGAAAATCAATGCCAAAGAAGGCGGTTTTCAGTATAATTCTGACTTCAAAGAACAAGAAACTGCACCAGGCCTTGTTTTTATTGAGGGAGGTACATTTACAAAAGGTAAAGTACAAGATGATGTAATGCACGATTGGAACAACACGGCTACATCTCAACATGTTCAATCCTTTTATATGGATGAAACTGAGGTGACCAATGTAATGTATTTGGAATATTTGGATTACTTGAAAGCGGTATATCCTCCAGATAACCCAAAATATGCCAATATATACAAAGGAGCTCTTCCTGACACCTTAGTATGGAGAAACCGATTGGGATTCAACGAAACCATGACCAATAATTACTTAAGACACCCCGCATACGCCGAATATCCAGTTGTTGGGGTTAATTGGATTCAAGCAACCCAATTTGCCGAATGGCGTACAGATCGTGTCAATGAGGTCATGTTAGAAAGAGAAGGATATTTAACCTCTGATGCAAAATACAAAGCTTTGGGTGGTGAAACTGATATTGCTTTTAACACTGAAACTTATTTGAATAGGCCAGATGCCGTTTATGGCGGAATGATTGATTCCCTCCAAGGAAAACAGAAAAAAGATTCTTTATCTGTTTATGCAAAAAGAAGTAGTGGTGTTATTTTACCAGAATATAGACTTCCAACAGAAACTGAGTGGGAATACTCAGCTCAAGCACAAGTTGGCTCAAGAGAATATAACAACTATAGAGGTAGAAAAAAATATCCATGGGAAGGTGATTACACCCGTAATGGTCAACGTGTTGGCCGAGGGGACCAATTGGCCAATTTTAAACAAGGAAAAGGAGATTATGGTGGAATTGCGGGATGGTCTGATGATGGAGCGGATATTACTGCCGAAGTAAAGTCGTACAAACCAAATGATTTAGGCTTATATGATATGGCTGGAAATGTTTCGGAATGGGTTGCCGATGTATACAGACCTATTGTTGATGACGAAGTAAGTGACTTTAACTACTACAGAGGAAATGTTTATATGAAAACAGCCATTGGCGAAGATGGTAAAGTTGATGTTCTAAAGGATAATATTGTATATGACACTTTGCCCAATGGCAAGATAGTTGCCTTAAACCTACCTGGTGAAATTAAAATGGTTCCCGTAGGCGAAGAAGAGACTTACCTTAGAACTAATTTCTCTTCCAGTGACAACAGAGGATATAGAGATGGTGAGCCTGGTTCTTCTAGATTTTATGATCGATTTAATGATGAAGATGAAGACCCTCAGAACCAAAGAAAAATGTACAATTCTCCAAGCCATAGAGTTGAAAAGGATTCCTTGGGTAATTTAATACGTGAATATGACAAATCTAACAATAGAACTACATTGATAAACGATGAAGTAAGAGTCTTCAAAGGTGGTTCATGGAGAGATAGAGCATATTGGCTAGACCCAGCACAAAGAAGATATTTACCACAATATATGGCAACAGATTATATAGGTTTTAGATGTGCCATGTCTAGGGTAGGCTCAAAATCCAAAACAAAAAACAAAACAGTAAGAGGAAAAAAAGCTAAATAAAGTTTTTTAACATAAGAATAAAAAGCCCTTTTCTAAAAGGGCTTTTTTTATATCTTAGATTTATGACTATAGATAATCTGCACAACCTTTTTTTAGAATATCCAACCGTTTGTACGGACACGAGAAAAATAAAGAAAAACAGCATTTTTTTTGCTCTCACTGGTGAGAACTTCAATGGAAACAAATTTGCCTTAAAAGCCATTGAAAACGGCGCTGAATACGCAATTATAGATGAGGAGGAATACATGGTTTCAGACAAAACCATATTAGTGAACAATGTATTAAAAACCCTTCAAGAACTATCGGAGTATCATAGAAATCATTGTACAGCCAAAATAATTGCCTTGACCGGTAGCAATGGAAAAACAACTACCAAGGAGTTGATTAACTCCGTACTTTCAAAAAAGTACCAAACAATAGCTACAGAAGGCAATTTAAACAACCATATTGGAGTACCATTGACGCTACTTAAAATTACTCCCAATACAGAAATCGCCATTGTGGAAATGGGTGCAAATCATTTGGGGGAAATAGAATTTTTATGTAAAATAGCAAAGCCTGACTATGGTTATATCACAAATTTTGGAAAGGCACACTTAGAAGGCTTTGGAGGCATAGAGGGTGTAATAAAAGGGAAAAGTGAATTATATAATCATTTAATATCTGGCAAGAAAAATATCTTCTTAAATGGAGATGATCCTATTCAGAAAGAAAAGCTAGGAAATTATATTAAAAAAATTGGGTTCAGCGCCCATAATCAGAAATACTACATTATAACTTTACAGGATTCCAGTCCATTTATATCCTTACAATTTGAAAACACCATAGTTAATACCCAACTAATTGGAAACTATAATTTCACCAATTGTTGTGCCGCTATTTTAATTGGTAAATATTTTAACATCCCCCTTAATGATATTAGAAGTGCAATCGAAGAGTATAATCCAAAAAATAATCGATCACAAATAATCAACAAGAATGGGCATCATGTTATTTTAGATGCATATAATGCCAATCCATCCAGCATGAAGGTTGCATTAGAAAATTTTTACAATATAGATAGGGAAAATAAAATATTGTTTTTAGGAGACATGTTCGAACTTGGTAAATATGCAGAAGTAGAACATCAAGCTATAGTAGATTTAATTACCAAACTAAAATTTGAAAAAGTATTTTTAATAGGAGAGAATTTTCACAAGACCAACTCTACTTTCACAAAACTTAAATCCTATGATGATTTAAGGGAGGCCTTGAAAAGCATTATTTTAAAAAACAACACCATTCTTATTAAAGGTTCACGTGGAATGGCTTTGGAGAGAATTTTGGACTTTCTTTAGAACAGTGAATATTATACTAATATGCTAACTCTTTTGTCGCTTTATTATTTAGATTTTTTTTGTATTCTACAGCATTCAATTCTAGAACATCTTCGCCAACATTCTCAAAATCACATATAAAATTTTTCCCCTCAAATTCAAAGTAACCCGTATCTCCTTTTTCTAAATTAAAAAACTTAATACAACCATTGGCAATTCTGGAAATTGCCATACCACCATTTAAACATGCCCAACTATAATTTAAATTCTGAATTCTAAAAGGAAGTCTCTCACCAGGATAAAGGTTTATACTCCAAAGTTTAAAACAGTCATCTTCAAATAAAAGTTTCTGCCCAAGTGATATACTTAAATAACTTTTTCGAAGCTCGTTAAGCCTACTTACTTCCCACGGATCAAAATTTCCTACTGGATTCAACTCTACACTTTTCATTGATAAAATTTTTAAACCAACGCTTTAATCAATTGAATTTAAACTAAATACAAGCGTATCGATTTATTATTTTGAGGGCGCAAAAATACAACAAAGAAAGTCCTTAAAAAGCTTTTTTTATAAAAAAAATGACTTTTAAGAGTTTAGGGATGTCATTTTAAAATTTTGAAGAAAAGAAAATGAATTCGAACTAATGACCTCAACCTTGGCATAATCATGCCTCTTAGTGGAGTGTATTGGATTCGAACCAACGACCCCCGCCCTGTCAAGGCGGTGCTCTAAACCAACTGAGCTAACACTCCAAACAAAACTTAATTTAGTTGTCTAACAACCGACTTGGCTAATATCCCAATTATATATTAATAAATGAAATCTTAGACCAAAAATCCCTGTAGGAATTCCTACAGGGATTAAATTTATTATTTAAAGTTGTGCTTAACTAGTTAGCCTCAAATCTTACATTATCGATTGCAAAATTTAATAACATTGCCACTTCACCATCATCGAATGCCATACCAAACTCTTGATTGACAGCACCAAAATCTGGTTGTCCAAGTACAGATAGGGGAATAGTAACCGTGGTCCAACCACCTGTATCATATGGCTCCCCGGTGTCATTCCAAGGCGCCCAATCGTAAAAAGCATCCACAGCATCGCTATGGAACCTTATTTTAAAAGTGCCTGCAGATATCGGTTCCAGTGTATATATATCAAACTTCAATGAATAATCATCTATGTTTGTACCCACTGTGCTAGCTCCGTTGAATGTTCCAGCATCATTTCTCCAGAACATATCATTCCATCCCCCTCCGGATGAAGTAAGGTTAGCTCTACCATAAGATGATCCATCCAAACTTATTGATGCATCGTTTTCCGCAGCAACTGCTCCCCACCATGCGCCATTGGCATCCCAATCAAAAAATACCAAATCTGTATCTGCAACAGGGTCAGGACCTCCACAACTATAACCTGGAGCATCAAACCTTACATTGTCAATGGCAAAATTCAACAATATTGGAGCTTCACCATCATCGAAAGCCATACCAAACTCCTGATTAACTTGGCTGAAATCTGGTTGACCGAGAACAGATAAAGGAATTTCAACGGTAATCCAATTACCTTCTGTATCCAAAGCTTCACCAGTATCACTCCATGGAGCCCAGTCATAGAATGCGTCTACAGCATCGCTATGAAATCTTAATTTAAAAGTTCCTTCAGAAATTGGAGTCAATGTATTGATGTCAAATTTCAATACATAATCATCCAAGTTAGAACCTACTGTGCTCGCACCATTAAATGTACCTGCATCATTCCTCCAGAACATGTCGTTCCATCCACCACCTGATGTGGTTAAATTAGCCCTACCATAACTTGACCCATCTATACTTATAGATGCATCACTCTCAGCAGCAACTGCACCCCACCATGCACCATTGGCATCCCAATCGAAGAATACTAAATCTGGATCACCTACAGGATGAGGACCGCTACAACTATCAGTTTCAATTCCAAGGGCACTTACCAGTGCATCTGGAACCATAACTCTATTAATTTCATGGATAATACCATTGGAAGCACCAATATTAGCATTTACCAAACCCGAAGGAATTGCTTCTTCAAAAGAGGGTTTTAATCTTGGTTCATCTCCGCTTAAATCTACGGTAAATCCATCCCCATATATTGTGGTCACAACACCTCCATCAATTAAATTACTTGACATTAACTGTCCTGAAACCATTTGATATTCCAATAAGTCTTTTAGCAATGCTATCTCCTCTGGAGTATCAAAGTCAGCTAAACTTTCAAAATTACCAATCAATGCAAAAAGAGCAACAAAACCATCATTATTTGGTGCAAAAACTGTTAAATCGGCATCTTCCGCTGCTAATACATCCGTTAAACCTGCAAGTTCAGCAGCCTCTACAAAGGTGGAGAAACCCCTATCTTCTGACCTTTCGACCAAATTCAAATTAGCACTCAATACAGATTGGAAAACGGCCTCAGGCAGTAATACCTTATCAATACCATGTACAACACCGTTTACTCCTTGGACATCTGTTAAGACAATACTTCCATTATCATAGGAAGCATCGTCTATTGTACCATCTGTAACATTAAACATTTCACCTTGCATAGTTGTAAGGTCACCATCAACCAATTCGGCCAACATATTCTCACCTGTTAGGGCATGGTACATAACTACTCGTTCCAAAACTTCCGTTGGCACGTCACTAAGACTTGCCCAACCAAATGCTCCATTTACAATGGCCATGAAAGATTCAAAAGCTGCATTGTTGGGAGCAAAAAGAGTAAATGGTCCTGCTCCGTTCAAGGTTTCATCAATACCAGAAAGCTCCAATGCTTCAGCAAAACTGGAAAAATCTGGGTTGGCCATGGCATGATCAACAACCGTTGCAGGTGCCAAAAGGCCGTTCACAACATGTAAAACACCATTGGTGGCGCCAATGTCGGTCATACCATCCACACCTGAGGCAACACCATTAACCAACAGACCAGAATCAACATTTACAAACATACTAAGGTTGGTTTCATCTGGACCAATAGCCATTGTTGTCACATATCCTGTTGCCATAGAGGCAACAAAGTCGGCGGTTACCGTAGGCACAACATGATTCATCAAAAAATTATCAAGCTCAGCCTCACTCATACCTGAAACATCTACACCATTAAAGGCCTCATTCTGAGGAGCAAAAAATGTATATGTTGTTGTTGTCCTTAGTATGGAATCAACACCTGATTGACCCAATGCTCCGGACAAATTAGATAGCTGAGTATTTTCGGCTGTCAATTCTGCAATTGTCAAGGGGTTAATTTCACCTGTGGGGGCGAAAAAAGCTTCGTCATCTTCATTACAAGCAGTAACAAAGAATCCTATTGCCGCCACAAATAAAAACCCATATATAATTTTGGATATTTTCATCATATTTTTTTTAATAGTTAGTTATATTTTTATTTACTACATATAAGTTTTATAGGAATCCAAAATCATCAACGTAGAAAATATATTGTGGCAAGCCAGTATTAGATGATTCTTGAAAATCCATTCTTGTAATATTATCCGGAGCGCCGCCGCTAGGATAAAATTCCGATAAAGGAATTACAAATTTTGTCCATTCCCCAGGCACTAATACTAAATTAACAGTTGCATCAAAATCATTTAATGCCAAGTTCACTGAATCTCCCGGTGCTCCAGTTCCATAAATAGAAACCGTAATTGAATCATAATCATCAAAAGCAAATCCTGCTGGTGGGTAAAAAGTCAATCCAGACCACGGTTCTCTTATACTTTTAATAGATGTAGTACCTGTGGCTTGTTCTGTTGAAAGCAAATCATGTGTTCCTCCCCATTCTCCAGTACTCCAATCTGCATTTAGTCCATCAATATAGATTGAATAGTTAAACCCGTAAGATTCTGACTGAGCAGTTGCGCCACCAGAGGTAGTTAAAAAAATAAAAGCCTGTTCCACTCCGGCAGGTACTGCAACGATAACCTCGCCGGCAGTTATATCCAATATGTCCGCAGGTCTTTCGACTAAATTACCATCTTCTTCATTTCCAGTATTAAAACTTACATCTGTTGTGTTGGTAAAATCACCTCCAATTAATTTAACCGCCTTCTGCCCTTCATAGGTCAATTCCTCAAAGGTCTCAATGGTCAAGATTGAGAAGGGGTAGTTTATTATACCCCCCTCGGTCTCCAATCTCATAATATTGTTCTGGCCTAAAAAAGGTGTTTCCCTTGAAATAGATACAAAGGCAACCGTATTGGTTGATAAAGCTGGTTGAAAAAATCCTGGAAAACCATTAAAAGTAATTGATTTAATTGTTTCCAGGTTTTCACCCCTAATGATATAAGTTCCTTCTAAAGTTCCTTGTGTAACCGCTTGATCTTCTCTTGCTTCACTAACACTGTTAATTTTTGGAGGACCTGCATCTCCCCTAAGTATTGGATCCACATCATTAAATTCACTTCCACAAGAAATTAACAAAGCCAATCCCAATAGGGACATAAAAACCTTATTCAAGTTAATTTTTATTGTACTATTATTTTTCATAATCAATAATTTTTTGAATTAATAAAATGGGACAGGTGCTTCTAACAATGCAGGATTGTTTTGTGTCTCTGTTGTTGGGTAGGGAAACAACAAATCAGCCTCAGTTGCCGTAAATAACTCCGAAACTACCTCACCAGTGTCATTGTCAATAGTTCCACGATCACTATTGCTCAAGAATTCAACTGCCGCAGCTGGCCCTAGTCTTACAACATCATACCAGAATTCAAACTCAAAAGCCAATTCCAGCCTTCTTTCTCTAAAAATATCATCCAAATCTGGGCTAGGGTCTTCATCAAGACCAGCTCTTAACCTAACTTTATTGTATGAATCCACACCATCAGCAATAGAACCTCCACCTTTAAGGGCAGCTTCAGCATGTATCAACAACAAGTCTGCATATCTTAATATATATGTATTACCAAAAGTGGTTGTTTGTCCACTTCCGTCATCACGTAAAGTAGCTTCAGCAGAGCCAACCACATATTTCTTAACAAAATGGTCACTGCCCTGAGCGTCCGCATTGTCCGGCACAACATACCCCCCATTTACATCTGGATATTCTGCCCCTCTTCTCATAAAGGTTGCATAATAGCGTACATCCTCATCTTGATCCTCATAAGCAGCTAAAATATCTGGTGATGGGCCAATTGCAGACCAACCGTCTCCTCCACCTGTAAAACTTGATGGACCAAAAAGTGACTGAAGACCATTCCCCTCTCCATAACTTGGTGAAGCCGTCCACTGCAATGCAAAAATTGACTCCGTATTGTTGTCGTTTTCACCCTTGAACAAATCATAATAACTTCCTGAAGCATCACTGTCTGCAAACTTCGAATCTCCACCATAGAGCATAAATTCTCCACTATTGATTACCTCACTCGCCATCTGAAAAGCCTCATTATTGTTACCCAAATACAAATTGACTTTGGCCAACATTGCTTTTGCCCCGTTTGATGAAACTCTACCTGGATCTGAAGCTTTAGTACTTGTAAGGTTATCAACAGCATATTCAAGGTCTTCAGAAATAAACCTATAAATATCTGATACCGTATTTCGTGGAACAATAGGCTCCAATACATATTTGTTATTATCATCAATAATAGGAACAGAACCAAAAATGCGAACCAAATAAAAATATGCCGTAGCTCTAATAAATCTTGCTTCGCCAATTGCATTGTTGACTACAGATGTAGGCACCTCTTCACCAACAGCTTCTGGCAAGGTATTAATTACCGTATTAGATTGACCCACTACAGAGTATAAAGATTCCCAAGCCTGTGTTAGTGTGGAGTGGTTTCCGTTTATAGCAAAATTTGTAAAATCCGCATTTCTGGGATCCCAAGTACGTCCATTTCCCGAACTTAGCTCTCCAATAGTCCAGATGGTGTTTGCGTTAAAATTAAACCATGGATTGGAGTACAAAGAATTTGTACTTGCAACCACCTGATCGGTTGTCTTAAAAAAATCGTCAACGTTGTATGAATCTTCAGTAGGACGATCTAAAAACTCATCACTACATGAAAACAATGCCAGTGTAACTACTGCACTTAAAATAAATCGTGTTCTTAATAAATTAATACTCATAGCTAATTTTTTTATAAATCTATATTAACACCTAATGTAAATGTTCTCGGGGAAGGATATCTACCCGCATCAATACCCATCAACGTAGGTGTCTGTTGGAAAACCCCAATCTCTGGGTCATAACCACTATATTTTGTAAAAGTATACAGGTTCTGAATACTTCCATAAAGCTTGACTCTACTGATACCTATTTTATCCATTAGTTCCCCGGGCAATGAATATCCCAGAGTTACATTCTGAATCCTTAGATAGGATGCATCTTCTACATATCTATCTGAAATTTCAAGGTTCCTAGTATCGTTTCTAGAAAATCTAGGGTAGGTAGCGTCGGGGTTGTCAATAGACCAAAAATCTAAAATTTCAGGTAATTGATTTGTGTATGTTCTATTCCCTGCGGTCAAAAGTCTTCCAATTGCATTAAAAGCATCATTACCGTAAGAACCCTGCACAAATACTGCTAAATCCCAGTTCTTGTATCCAAAAGTATTTTGCCACCCAAAAGTAAAGTCTGGATGGGGATTTCCAATGACGGTTAAATCATTTTCATCAATAACCCCGTCATTATTTTGATCTTTGTATTTAACATCTCCCAGCCAGGTTGCCGCAAACAAATTATCTTCAAAAGGAAGGTCAAACTGCACTGGTGCTCCTTGAATATCATCTAGGGTTCGGAACAAACCTTCAGCTTCATAACCATAAAATAACCCTATTGGTTGACCCTCACGTGTTATGGAAATATTTTGCTCACCGTCATAATTCACGTTCATGGTTCCAAAAATTTGTGGAACTTCATTTAATTGGGTCACCTTATTTTTGTAATGGGACACTGTTAAGTTAGATTCCCAAGAAAAATCCGTATTACCCAAAGTTCTATACCCTATGTTCACATCAATACCTTTGTTGACCATTTCACCCAAGTTAACCCATGGAGCTTGGATGGCACCCACTGAGCTACCACCGGTAATAAAGTCGGTTGCCGCAAACTGAAACAAAAAGTCCTTGGACACTTTATTATATACTTCCACTGTTGTTTTTAACCTTGAGTCCAATATGGTGAAGTCCAGCCCCAGGTTTGTTTGTGTCGAAGATTCCCAAGTCAAATCGGGGTTTGCAAAATTTGCAACCAAGAAACCGGTACCCAACCCTGTTGCTGCTGGAGTTAATCTTGCCCCATAGGCAAAATTGGGTATGTTTTGATTACCCACTTCTCCATAACCTCCATAAATTCTAAGATTCTCTATTGGAGACCCATCCATAAAATCCTCTTTAAAAAGTTTCCACGAAACAGAAGCAGATGGAAAATAACCCCATTTATTTCCTTCGGCAAATCGTGAAGAACCATCTGCTCTAAACGAAGCAGTGAGATTATATTTGTCATTTAATGAATATATCAACCTTCCAAAATAAGAGCTTAAAGAATTACTGCCCTTAAATTGACTAACATTGTCATCAGCATCACCTGTGCCCAGAATTGGCACCTCATTACCTACAAAAGCACCATCCGAAGCTGTTATACCTCCATATTTTGCTTCTTGAGATTCTTGCCCTAAAAGTACGGTTACATTATGTTGGTCATTAAAATTATTTTGATAGGTCAATAAATTTTTAATTATCCAGAAATCATTATTAGTTCTAGTGACTCTAGCTGTATTAACATCTATTCCATCATCTCCATATTGATAAGTAGGTGTAAATTGATCGGTAAGTCCGAAACCAAAATCGCCACCAAACTCTGTTCTAAAGCTAAGGTTATTACCCAATTTAAAATTGACAAAAATATTGCCCAACAAACGGTTATTGGTTTGCTCATTTTTTAAGCTCAATGCGTTGGCTATTGGATTTTGATTTCTAAAATCATCATTTGTAGGACCCGCAAATGTACCATCCGGGTTGTATACAGCCGTTGCAGGGTTGTTCAATAATGACAATCCTATAAGACCACCACTATTACCATTCAATGTAACATTTTGCTTTGTTCTACTTGCAGTCAATGTAAGTCCAACATCTAGCCAATCGTTTAATCTAGAATCTACATTCGCACGGACAGTAGCTCTTTTAAAATCTGAAGCAATGACCGTTCCATCTTGATTTAAGATACCGGCAGATAAATAAAAATTGGTTCCTTCTTTATTTCCTGCAAAGGAAACTTGATGGCTTTCTAGCAAAGCAGTATCAAAAATCTCCTTTTGCCAGTTAGTGCCTTCACCCAAAAGTTCTGGTCGTAAAAAAGCCAAATTTTCCTGTAATCCATATATTTCATTGATTTCATTCTGAAGCACCGCATATTCCTGTAAGTTCATTACATCAATAATATTAGTAGGCTGCTGAACGGCTATATAAGAATTATATGAAAGTGTACCCTTATCATTTTTTTTACCTTTTTTGGTTGTAATCAGTACAACCCCATTAGAACCTCTAGACCCATAGATTGCCGTTGCTGAGGCATCTTTGAGAATATCCACTGATTCAATGTCATTTGGATTAATGGAAGCCAAAGGACTTACTCCTCCTCCTCCATCACCAGAAACAGGAACTCCATCTATGATATATAATGGCTCACTTGATCCAGATATGGTATTAACACCACGAATCCTTACAGAAACAGAACTACCCGGCCTACCTGAGTTGGTTGTTACACTTACACCAGCAGCTCGACCTTGTATCATCTGATCAACACTTACTTGGGGAATGGTCTCCAAAGCCTCTGTATTGACCGATGCCACTGCACCACTTATATCTTCTTTTAATTGTGAACCATAACCAATGACCACTACCTCATCCAATTGCTGAGTATCTTCGGTTAAGGATACATTGAGGGTAGATCTACCATTTACAGCTATTTCTGATGTTTGAAACCCCAAGTAACTAAATACTAGAGTAGCATTACTTGGAGCTGAGATATTATAATTTCCATCAAAATCGGAAACCACCCCATTGCTGGTCCCTTTCTCTACAATGTTAACTCCTGGAAGTGGTGTCCCATTGGAGTCATTTACAACACCACTTACTTGATTTTGAGCCCAAATGCTTTGACCGACAAAACAAAAGAGCAGCAGTAAATAGCAGTGTTTTACACCACGACAACTATTCTTAATTTTAAAATTTCGCATACTTTTTGGTGAGTTTGAACTAGTTAGTTTTTAATTATATAACATTATTAAGTTGCTTTAATTAACATATACACAAAAAAGCATACATATTTTTCAAGGTTTCAAAGTTATGCGAAGAGTTAACCAAACGTTAATCTTATTTTGTCATTTCCTAACAAAATATTAATATATAATGAAGAATATTTCCTTTTCTACTAAAAAATAGACATTTATCTTGCATAAAAGCAAAATAATTGGCAAATAATTATAATCATTCAATTTAGAACCATTATTGTTAGTTGAAGTTGCATCAATTAAGGTTTACCTAGAAATACTACTACAAATCAATTAAAAATCAATACTTAATACAGCAGCAACCTTAATGTTAAAATATTGTTAGAATACTATTGCTTAATGACAAAATAAGATTATTTGCCTAGGGAGTGTATTCTTAATTTTGTTGATTGCATATTTTATATTTATTTGATTTGTTTTTTGAATTATGCACAACAAAACAAATCATTAATTATCGAAATGTGGACATTTAACATATTATTAATTTAAACATGAAAAAAAAATATGTTTTGGTGCTGTGTTCTGTTATTGCTCTCAGTTCTTGTAAATCCCTTTACAACAAAGAATACTTTAAACCAGATTTGACAGATGATAAAGTATCCTTATCTGTAAAAAAATTGCATAAAAAGCTTTATTACACCTCAACTAATGGATTTGCTATAGGACACCAAGATGCAACATCTTATGGAATTGGGTGGAACTATTCTGACAATCCTAATAAAATAAGAAGCGATGTCAATGACCTTGTGGGTGACTTCCCTGCTGTTTATGGGTATGACATTGGACATATAGAGCTTGCACATAAAGCAAATTTAGATGATGTTGATTTTGATACCATGCGAAAATTAATCATTGAAGCCCATAAAAATGGAAGCATCATTACTTTAAGCTGGCATTTAGACAATCCGGTAACTGGTGGAGATTCTTGGGATCCCACTTCGGCTGTTTCATCCATCATTAGTGGCGGATCAGAAAAAGAAAAGTATAACTTATGGATTTCCAGGTTGGCCCAGTTTATTAAATCTTTAAGTTATAAAGGAAAAAAAATTCCAGTCATATTCAGACCTTTTCATGAAATGAATGGCGCATGGTTTTGGTGGGGAGAGTCTAATTGCTCCGCAGAGGATTACAAAACTTTATGGAAAGAAACAGTCCATTTATTAAGAGATAAACATAAATTGCATAATATTATGTATGCTTATTCCCCCAACAAACTAAACCCCAATGATGATTATCTAAAGTATTATCCTGGAGATGACTATGTGGATATATTAGGAATAGATATATATGATTTTAACAATGCAGAAGATTATATAAAATCTCTGAACCACGATTTAAATTTGGTAAGAGAAATAGCAAAAGAAAAAAATAAACTATATGCTTTTACAGAAACTGGGATAGAAAAAATACAAACACCCAACTGGTTCACGGAAGTGATATACCCAAACATTGCAAACTCAGGCATTGCTTGGGTTTTATTTTGGAGAAATGCCCGTTTAGACCATCATTATATGTCTTACAGAGGACATATAAGCGAGGAGGATTTTAAAAAATTTAAAGAACTGCCCCAAACACTGTTCCAAAAGGATATGAATAACTTAAAATATTAAACCCGTATGTTGACATCCATAGATATCGCAATAATCTTAGTCTATTTGCTTTCGACCATATTGATAGGTTTGGTCATGAGAAAAAGAGCCCAGCGCAGTAAAGATGATTATTTGTTAGGAGGCAAATCAATTCCATGGTATATGTTAGGATTGTCCAATGCTTCAGGAATGTTTGATATTTCTGGAACCATTTGGTTAGTTACCCTAATGTTTGTTTATGGTATTAAAAGTGCCTGGATTCCTTGGTTGTGGCCTGTTTTTAATCAGATATTTTTAATGGTTTATCTTTCCAAATGGTTAAGACGTTCCAATGCCACAACTGGTGCGGAATGGATAGGAACTCGTTTTGGATTTGGCAAGGGAGCAAAAATGTCGCATATCATTGTAGTAGTATTTGCTTTGGTTGTTTGCTTAGGTTATTTGGCTTATGGTTTTATTGGGTTAGGAAAATTCATCGAAATATTTATACCCTGGGAATCGATTAGTACCTATATCCCTTTTGAAATTTCTCCAGAATACGTGCCTCATTTTTATGGGACTGTATTCACCTGTTTCGCGGTATTTTATTCTTTATTGGGCGGTATGTCCGGCATTGTCTGGGCAGATGTACTCCAATTTAGCATTATGACCATAGCTGCATTGGTAATTGGTTATTTGGGATGGCAAGCCGTTGGAATTTCTGGAGTGAATGTTCCTGATGGATGGATGAATCCTTTCAAAGGAGGATTGGATATGGATTGGAGCAGAATTATTCCGGAAGTCACGGAAAAAATAAAAAGTGATGGCTATGGGTTGTTCACCATTTTCCTATCCATGATGTTGTTCAAAGGAATTCTTGTAAGTGTCGCTGGGCCAGCACCAACATATGACATGCAGAAAATTTTATCTACTAAATCACCAGCTGAGGCTTCCAAAATGAGTGGATTTGTTTCAGTAATATTAATGCCAATCAGGTATTTAATGATCGCTGGTTTTGCTGCCTTAGCATTAATCTATTATGATAAGTTAGATTTACTTACCGCGACAGGAAGTATCGATTTTGAACTGATTCTTCCAGCGGCAATCAGAGAATTTGTACCCGTAGGCCTGTTAGGTTTATTATTGGCTGGGTTAATCGCTGCCTTTATGTCCACCTTCGCAGGAACTTTGAATGCCGCACAAGCCTATTTGGTAAACGATATATATTTGAAGTACACGAAACCAAATGCATCTACAAAGCAAATAAAAAATATGAATTATCTAACCGGTATTACTGTTGTACTGGTGAGTATTGTGCTCGGAATTTTTGCCGAAGACGTAAATTCTGTATTGAACATTATTGTATCCGTCCTCTATGGAAGTTATGTGGGGGCCAACATCTTAAAGTGGCACTGGTGGAGATTTAATGGAGAAGGATTTTTCTGGGGAATGGTTGCTGGACTATTAACGGCCTGGATTGTTCCATCCTATATTTTTCCAAATGTAAACGAGCTCTACTTATTCCCCATTCTATTGGTTGTTTCATTAATAGGAAGTATAGTAGGTACCTATTCGGCACCTCCAACCGATGAAGCTGTATTAAAAGATTTTTATAAAAATGTAAGACCATGGGGATTCTGGAAACCAGTCCATGACAAATTAGTGGCTGAAGATTCCAGTTTCAAGAAAAATGAAAGTTTTGGCATGGATATGTTCAATGTTGCCATCGGTATAGTTGCACAGACAACATTGGTAATTCTTCCTATGTATATAATATTTAGACAAAGTACTCCTGCATATATATCTGTAATAGTATTGGTAGTATGCATATTCTTATTAAAAAAGTTCTGGTGGAACAAATTAAACGAAAAATGGAATTAACACTAACCAACGAAGCAAAAATGGCACTTCACAATCTTGAGAAGGTTAAAGAAGAATACAATCAATTAATTCATAGAAAAAACAGTCCTGAATCAAAATCCAATGGTGTTTATCAAAGATATACATATCCAGTTATAACTGCAGAACATGCACCAGTGCATTGGAGATACGATTTAAACAAGGCCTCCAATCCCAATGAAATGGAGAGGATTGGTATTAATGCTGCATTTAATGCTGGAGCAATGAAATGGGGAGAGAATTATGTTCTCTGTGTGCGTGTGGAAGGAAACGACAGAAAATCTTTCTTTGCTATTGCAGAAAGCCCTAATGGTGTGGATAATTTTGAATTTTGGGACAAGCCATGTATTATCCCACAAATAGAAGGTAATCCAGATACTAATGTATACGACATGCGCTTAGTACAGCACGAAGATGGCTGGATATATGGTATCTTCTGCACAGAACGTAAAGACCCCAATGCCCCTGCTGGTGACACTAGCTCTGCTATAGCAAATGCGGGAATTGTTAGAACAAAGGACTTGGTAAATTTTGAACGCCTCCCAGATTTAATCTCAAATACAGGCCAACAACGAAATGTAGTATTGCATTCTGAATTTGTAAATGGTAAATATGCGGTATACACTCGTCCACAAGATGGCTTTATAAGTGTTGGCAATGGTGGTGGAATTGGTTTAGGTTATGTAGATGATATGACCAATCCAGTTGTTAATGATGAAAGGATTATGAGCAACAAAGCATACCACACAGTTTATGAGTTAAAAAATGGTTTAGGACCTGCACCTATTAAAACAAGAATAGGATGGTTGCATCTTGCACATGGGGTAAGGAATACTGCTGCCGGTCTTCGTTACACTCTATATATGTTCATGACAGATTTAAAAGATATATCTAAAGTAATACACCAGCCGGCTGGTTATTTTATGGCCCCATTCAATGATGAAAGAGTAGGTGATGTGTCGAATGTTCTGTTTACAAATGGGTGGATTGAGGATAAGGATGGCACTGTTTTTATCTATTACGCTTCTTCAGATACGCGCATGCACGTTGCCGTTTCATCGGTTGAAAGGTTGGTGGATTATGTCACAAATTCCCCTGAGGATACATTTACATCTGCTGGTTCCGTGCAAACTATTATTGATCTTGTTGAAAAAAATAAGGGATTGTATTAATGACGAATGATTACCAGGAGTTAAAATCTGAACTTGGCTCTGAATTAATTAATATTTTAAAGTATTGGTCCGAAAACACCTTGGATTATGAGCATGGTGGTTTTTTAGGAAAAAGAAACCATTATAATGAAGTGGTCCATAAAGCTTCAAAAGGAATTATTTTAAATGCCAGAATTCTTTGGTCTTATTCCGCCGCTTCAAATCACTTAAAATCCAATGCTTATAAGTTAGAATGTGATAGGGCATACCATTATTTAGAGAGTTATTTTAGGGACAAAATCTATGGAGGCGTTTATTGGGAACTAAGTTTTTCCGGCAAGCCCATTAGCGTAAGAAAACAAGTATATGCACATTCTTTTGCCATATACGCCCTAGTAGAATATTATTTGTTCAGTAAAAACAAAGATGCCAAAACATGGGCAATAGAGCTTTTTGAACTTTTGGAAAAACATGCAAAAGACAAAGTAAAATTAGGGTATTTAGAAGCCTTTAGTGAAAATTGGGATGTTATTGCGGACATGAGATTAAGTGAGAAAGATATGAATGCGGCCAAAACTATGAATACACATTTACATGTTCTTGAGGCATATACTTCACTACTTAAAATATACAAAAACAATGAGTTAAAGAAATCCCTTAGGGATTTAGTAGAAATTTTTCTAAAAAAATTCCTTACTCCAAATAACCATTACCATCTTTTTTTTGATGAAGATTGGAATCTAATGAGCAATTCTATTTCATATGGCCATGATATTGAAACGGCTTGGTTGGTCATAGAGGCCGCCAAAGCAATAGAGGATGTGGAATTATTAAAAAACGCACAAAATATCGCTATAAAAGTTGCAAATACCTTTTTGGAAGAAGCAATAGATAATGATGGATCGGTTATTAATGAAAAAAACCTCACTACCAATGAAATTGATTATGACAGACATTGGTGGCCACAGGTAGAAGCTCTGATCGGCCTTAAATATGCATATAAAATAGAACCACAAAAAGAATACATAAAAAGTTCCCTTGCCATTTGGGATTACACCAAGAAAAACTTAATAGATAAAAAAAATGGTGAATGGCATTTTAGAGTTAATAGAAACGGAAATGCATACACAGAAGAGGACAAAGTTAGTATGTGGAAAGCACCTTACCATGCGGTTAGGGCATGCATTTTATTAAATGAAAATTGATATGAAAAAGACATTTGTAGGTTATAAAATTTTGTTTTTTATGTTTTTGATTGTAGGATGTTCCAAAGACGATACTTCTACTCCACCAACGCCAGAACCCGAATCCTTTGCTGTTAGTATTTCAGCTACCTCCCGTTCAGCGGCAGAACCGGGAACAAATGGTCAATTCACAATAGCATTAAACAAAGCTATAAGCAGTGATGTGACCATAGACTACATAATAACTGGAACTGCAACAAATGGCACGGATTATGAAACTGTAGCAACATCTGTTAATATTCCGGCAAATACGGCCAGTGTAACAATACCCGTAGTTGTACTATCAGATTTCGAGGTTGAAGAGACAGAAACAGTAATAATAACCTTAACTGCCAGTAGTAGCAGCAATGTCAAAATAAGCACATCCAATACGGCAACGGTGACTATTGAAGATGAACCAGAGTCCATGTCATTCCTTCCATCCGAAGCAGCCTCTTATATGACAAACCCAAATTCAACTGAAGAAACAGTCGCTTTATTTTATAACTTAAAAATATTATCAGAAACAAGTATTGTAGTGGGGCAACAAGATGCTTTTAGCGTTTTTTATAATGATCAAATTGGGGATTCCGACATAAAAAAGACAACAGGCAGTGACCCAGGTCTTTTGGGTTCTGACTTTATTTTTATAACTGACAATCAAAATGATGGAACCTCCACTAACTGGTTTTATCAACAAGAACAAATGGTCATTGAAGATGTAATTGAAGCTTATGACAAAGGAATGATCAACACTTTTGCATGGCATTTTAGGGAGCCATATGATGGTGAGCACTTTTATGCGGAGGATATGACCCAGTTCCAAAGGGAAAATGCCTTCAAGAGTATTTTGCCGGGAGGTGCCAATCATGATTATTATTTGGAAAAATTAGATAAAGTTGTGGAAGTGGCGGGTAACCTTATTGGAACAGATGGCAAATTAATTCCCTTCATTTTTAGGCCTTTCCATGAGTTTGATGGCAGCTGGTTCTGGTGGGGGGCTGCATATTGTACTCCCGAAGAATTTAAGACCCTATGGCAGTTCACTGTTGAATATCTAAGGGACACTAAAGGTGTAAACAATATTCTTTTTGCATTTTCCCCAGATAACAGTTATTCAACCGAGGCTGGTTATTTAAGTCGGTACCCAGGAGACAATTATGTTGACATCTTGGGAATGGACAATTATGGGGATTTCAACAATCAAGGGCAAACTGGAGTAAACAATGCCAACAACAAATTGGAGATTATTTCCAATCTTGCAAAAGAGCGTCGAAAAATTGCCGCACTTACAGAAACAGGCTATTTTGTTACCCCAGGACAAAACAATGCCATTCCAGACTTCTATGCTGAAAACATGTATAATGCAATAACCAATAATGATGTAGAACTTGGTTTTCTTATGTTTTGGAACAATTATGGCGATACTTACTGTACACCTCCTCCAAGTGAATCAACAGCAGCACAAGATTTTAATACATTTGTAGAGAAGCCAGGGATTCTATTACAAGATGAGATTCCAAATATGTACATATTGCCGAGCGACTAAAAAAATCACAATCCGCAGAACCAATATATTTTGCGGATTTTTTACTCGCCAATATCTGATTTTCCCCCTGTCTTCTTTAGAAGTCTTATGTTCTGTATTTCAATGCCTTTGTCAATAGGTTTTAACATATCGTACATATTTAAAGCGACCACACTGGCACCGTGCATAGCCTCTACCTCTACTCCAGTTTTATAGTTCGTCTTGACTGTTACAAGAACAGTTATCTGCAATCCAGTAATTTTATAGGATATGTCTGTATATTCAATGGGTAATGGGTGGCAATCCGGTAGAAGTTCCGGTGTTTTTTTTACACCCAGCAAACCCGCAGCCTTACTCATAGAAAATACATTTCCTTTTGGAACCTCATCATTTTTAATGGCCTCCACAGTATTTTGAGAGCTTACCAATACCACTGCCTGCGCAATTGCTGTTCTTAATGTGGATTTTTTATGTGTAATATCAACCATATCTTATTATTTAACTCTAGGATTGGGATAATTATCTGATTGATCTTCTTCTACCTCATCCAAGCAAACAAAATCCTTTTCCAAAAGTAGTTTAATATCTTTCCCTTTTCCAAGACTAACTGTATTCTCATACCCGACAAGATCACTTGTTGCCCATGTATTCCGTTCTTTAGAAGGCACCAATAAGATAATAGCATCATTAATAAACTCCACATCCAATCCGTTTAATCCATCTTTAGCCTTTATTGCATAAATGAGCTTTTTTTCTCTAAACTGTGTTGTTTCTTCAAAATAACCATTCTCACAAAAGGCTTCAACCTCTGTTTTAGTAAGTCTAAACCTTACATAATTACCTTTTATTCTAATCTTCATTTAATCTTCTCTTTTATTGATCAACCCTTGTGTAACTTTGTTTAGGGTTTCCACTTTTTCTTCAAAATCTCCTTTAATTGTCTTACGGTATTCGTTTAGGTTTTTAACCAAGTCATCTATGTTCTCAGGAAGTACCTCTTCAAAAAATTGACGCAAACGTTTCGCGGTTGTAGGTGATTTTCCATTTGTAGAAATGGCCACTTTTACATTCCCTTTAGTTACAATACCTCCCATATAAAAATCACAAAAAGGTGGGTTGTCAGCAACATTAACCAAAATATTCCTTTCCCTACAATCATGATAGACCTGTTCATTAATAGGAACATCATCAGTGCAAGCAATAACCATATGTTTTCCTTCTAAATATTTTTTATCATATGCATCTCGAACTATTTTCACATTTCCTGTTTTGGCCAACATTAAAGTCTCCTCCAAAAAATCTTTCGCCACCATTTGCACTGTAGCATCCGGACTGGATTTAAGTAAAAATGTCATTTTCTCCAGCCCAACATTTCCCCCACCTACAATTAAAATATTCAATTGGGAGGTTTTTAAAAAAATAGGATATAAATTATTCCGTTCCATGTAGCACTTTTGCATTTTTAGTTTGATAATTTATGGTAACCCTTGTTCCCTTTCCAGGTTCAGAGTTAATAAACAACCTACCATTAATATAACCCATACGTTCTTTCATAAAAAAGAGTCCCATTCCACCTTCACTTGTATTTGTAGGTAATTGGTTCAAAATTGAATCATCAAAACCTTTTCCATCATCATCCACTACTATGCTCAAAATATTATCCGAATAGTTTATTGTGAGCAAAATATAATTGGAATCAGCATATTTTATTGCATTGTTAATGGCCTCTTGTGATACTCTATATATATTGGTTTCTGCCAAAGAATCAAATCTAATATTTTCTTTCGCCTTGTTCTCAAACAAAATATTCTTACCTGTTAACTTTGCCAGTTCCGATGTCATTTTCTGTAGTGCCGGAAAAATACCATGATCACTAAGCTCTGGTGGAGTTAAATTAAAAGTGGCCGTACGCACTCCTTTTATTAAGTCTGATGTAAGTTGTTTTATATAAGCAATTTTTTCAACGGTTTTATCCTTTTGATCTAAATTAATGGACTCAATATTAAACTTGAGCGCTGTAAGCATTTGCCCTATTCCATCATGGATATCTTTTGCAATTCGTTTTCTCTCTTCTTCTTGCCCTTCTACTATCTGGCCTGCCTGTTCTTGTTTCTGGCGCAAACTTTCCTCATATTTTTCTTTACTTAACTGCTCTATTTTAAGTTGTGTTATTTTTCTTTGGGTAATATCCGAACATAAGATCAAAATGCTTTGTTGCATACTGCTCATATGCATTGGCACTATGGACATATCTAACCATAGATTCTCTCCTGTCTTTGTTTTAACATTGATTTCCTCATTGCGAATATGTTTCCTGCGCGCCCTTAAAACCTCTCTTAAATATTGCCGTTCACCTTCTTCTACTGTTAAGGCTTCTGCCAAGGGCAAACTTAAGTCAGAATTGGTAAGCCCTAAAAGCTCCTTAAATTTTTTACTTATAAAAACAATACTCCCATCATTTTTGGCACTGGCAAAAAGTGCTGCATTGTCTATCACAAAATTAAGTTCTTTAAGTTCTTCTAGTGACTTCTCCTTCTCGGCATAAAGTCTTTTAATTTCATTTGCATTCTGATCTGACCTCTGTCGGCTTTTGAGTAAGTCCTTTATGGTATTTCTTATGTGTATGGACAAGGGCCTAAAAATGAAAAACATTTCTAGCAAAAGTATTCCCAAAGAAATGGCCAAAAGCAAATATTCCTTAAACTTCAATTTTTGTAATTGCTCCTTGCTACGCTCATCATATTCATTAACAATGTTATCCATCAACTCTAGAAAAGTGCGCTCATTTTGTAATAGAACAGTAATATTCTCTTCATAAGTTTCAGACAAACCATCTTTTACAATGCTTTCTACAGCAGCAACCATGGCATTGTGGTGTGGGGTAATTTGCTTGAACAATTCAACAATTTCCTTATCATCTTCGATTGGTAAACCCTGTGGCATATTTCCATACTGCAAGCCGTCGTGCGATTCTTTCCATATTCGCAACGTATTATCAATCTCTGATACTATGATTTTTTTTTCCCCTTCAGAATTTGCTGTTTTGAGCAATAGAGCCTCCTTGACCAATTTTTGGCTATATGCACGCTGTCTTCCCGCAACATTAATTACCCTAGAATCGTCCAATTGCGAATTTAAATGTAGTTGGATAAGTATTTGGGCAACAATAATGGCAATGGCAATGGCTGCCAAGGCAAAGAGATACCATTTTCGCATCCTTTGAAAAGCAGAGGTGTCCAGAGGTTGTTGCCTTTTACTATTTGTCATAATATGCCATTACAAGGTAAAGATAAGTCATCAACCCACAACCGCCTTGGAAATAAGGTCTAGGGAATCTTTGGACAAGGGTAATTTTAAAGCAGCTTCTTGGCCATTATTAGACATTTTTCTCCATGTTTTCTGCACAATATCTATCATTTTTTCCTCCGAATACTTCTTAGCAAAATCTTCAAAATAAAACTCTAAGAAAACTAGGCAGATGATATCTTCCAAAGTTTGGGTTTCATGGTTCTTTTTTAGTTGCTTCTTTTCCAATAAAAAAGCTACTTTATTAATAATTTCATCATCGTAGCCAACCTTTTCTAAAATTTCTGATGCCTTTTTTGCATGGAATTTTTTTAAATCCTGACGCCATTTTAAGTATCCAACTCTATCCATTGGATACGAATCCCTAGGAATTTCCCATCTACAAATATGTTGGCAACGGGCAGTTAGTTGAAGTGCTTCTGACGCATTTGGAACAAAATCCTGTAACTTTTGCGTCATTCTTATGGCATACAGTAACTCTTTTGGATATTCCTTTCCTAAATATGTTTCTTTATTGGGGTCTTTGCTATTTGCCTCATCAAAATATTTAAATGCAGCAACTAATTTTTCGGAAGCTTCCATAGCTATATGTAGTTTTTACCAAAGCTATTCAGAAAACCCAATATAAACAAAGTCGTTCTCAATTTTTACCGGATAGGTAGCAATGGCATCCAAATCCCCGTTTAGGTTTTCCCCAGTTTCTAGAGAAAATGTTTTCTTGTGCATGGGACATGCAATTTTAGGTATTCCATTTTCATCCCCCAACATTCCTCTTGACAAAACCATTTCCATTTTATGTGGACATAGATTTTGACAGGCAAACCATTGTCCTTTTCTTTTAAAATTGAAAACAGCTATTTGCTTGTCCCTATACTTTACACAGGCGCCACCATTTTCATGAAAATCACCAACTGAGGCTGCCTTGAACCATACTTTTACTTCATTTGGTGATACCTTTATATATTTTGATAAGATTGACTCCATAGACTTTTTCTTAGTAATTTCTAATTTCCCCAATGTTCTGGCATTTTTTGTTCCCTCATTGGCACAAATACCAAATTATCATCCCTATCATCAGAATTTACAAAATGATTGAACCGTTTTTTTGTGTTCTCATTTTCAATGGCCTGCTTCCATTCGCATTCATAGGCATCGACCAAAAATTGCATTTCTCTTTCCAATTCATCGGCAATATTCAAACTATCCTTAACAACAATCTTTTTTAATTGTTCCATACCACCTTCCAATTTATCCAACCATGCGGCAGTGCGCATAAGGGGTGCCGCGGTTCGTATATAATACATTAAAAACCGATCCAAATATTTGATGCATGTTTCATTATCCACTTTTTCAGTAAGAAGCAGAGCGTGTTTTGGAGTGGCTCCACCATTGCCGCATACATAAAGATTCCAACCTCCTTCAACTGCAATTACTCCAAAATCCTTTCCTCGTGCTTCGGCACATTCACGTATACACCCCGAAACCCCTCCTTTTAGTTTATGGGGAGAACGCAGTCCTTTATATCTTTCTTCTAGCTCTATTGCAAAACTTACACTTTCGTCCAATCCATAACGGCACCAAGTGGAGCCAACGCAACTTTTGACGGTACGCAATGCTTTTCCATAGGCATGTCCGCTTTCAAAACCACCATCAATAAGCTCCTTCCAAATTGCAGGTAAATCATTTAACTCAGCTCCAAATAAATCTATTCGCTGTCCCCCAGTGATTTTGGTATACAAATTATATTTCTTTCCGACCTCGCCGATTATAATCAATTTTTCTGGGGTAATTTCACCTCCCGGAATTCTTGGAACAACAGAATAGGTTCCATTTCGCTGAATATTCGCCAAGAATTTATCGTTGGAATCCTGTATAACATCTTCTTTATTGGCAGTATCCATGTATAAGCTTGCAAAAATTGCTGCAACAACTGGTTTACACACCTCACAACCATCACCTTTTCCACAGGCATCCAATGTTTCATCAAAAGAGGTCAATCTTTTTACCTTAATAATACCATACAGTTCTTGACGCGTATAATCAAAGTGCTCACAAACACTATTTTTAACTTCTTTACCTAATGATTTTAGCGTTTCGTTCACTAAGTCAACCACCATTGGCTTGCAACCACCGCAACTGGTACTTGCTTTGGTGCATTTAGCAACTTCGGCAAAATTTTCGCAACTTCCATTTTCAATAACACCACAAATTGTTCCTTTGGTTACATTTTCACAAGAACAGATTTGGGCAGTATCCGGTAAATCCATGGCGCTACCAAATGAAGCCCCACCTTCACCACGAGCACCAATGATCAAATCCTCTGGGTTTTCTGGAATTGCCATTCCATTGAGATAAATTTGATGTAGCATATTATAATCTGTTGCATCACCTACCAAAATACCTCCTAACAATTTTTTCCCGTCATGACTCACATTAATTCTCTTGTACAGGCTCTTGGTCTTATCCTCAAATAAAATGGAATGACCCTTTGCCGCAGGCATAAAAGGCTCGCCAAAACTTGCTACATCCACGCCTATTAATTTTAATTTTGTCGACATATCAATTTCGGAGCTCATCACGGTATCTTTTCCAAGTATGTGTTCAGCAGCCACTTCTGCCATTTCATATCCAGGCGCAACCAGTCCATAAATCATTTGATTGTATAATGCAACTTCCCCAATGGCGTATATGGCCTCATCGGAAGTCTGCATTTTATTGTTAACAACAATTCCTCCACGAACACCCATTTCCAAGTCACAGGTTTTCGCAATTTCATCTCTCGGTCTTATTCCTGCTGAAACGACCAACATATCCACATTCAATGTATCATCCTCACCAAACTCCATTCCAGTAATTGTTCCATTACCTAATATCTGATTGGTAGCTTTACTTAAATGAATATTGATTCCAATTGATTCCAATTTTAATTGGAGCACCTTACTACTTCTAGAGTCTAACTGTCTTGGCATAAGTTTAGGGGCAAATTCCACCACATGTGGTTCCAATCCCATATCCATTACCGCCTTTCCAGCTTCTAAACCCAATAATCCACCCCCCAGAACAGCTGCCTTTGCATTTGGCTTAGTTTTTTTGAGTTTAGCCGCGTACGCAAGCATTCCTTCTAAGTCCTCAATAGTCCTATAAACAAACACCCCTTCTTTTTCAACCCCTTTTATCGGAGGTACAAAAGGAACAGATCCCGTAGCCAAAACTAGATAGTCATAGGAAAACTCTCTTTCTTTTGCGGTAGTAATGGTTTTTCCACTCCTATGAATGTCAGTTACTCTCTCATTGGTTATTAAATCAATGTTATTATCAACATACCAACTTACTGGGGCAAGTTCTAATGCTTTCGCATCTTCATTTTCGAAAAACTCACTTAAATGAACACGGTCATAGGCAGGTCTTGGCTCTTCACCAAAGACAATAAGTTTGTAATTTTCACTTCCTTTCTTTGAAATAAATTTTTCACAAAACTTATATCCGACCATTCCATTTCCAACAACTATTATGGTTTTCATATCTATAATCCTTAGAATAAGAATCAAAATTACGTATAATTACGTAATTTTTATATGACTATATCAAAATAAATACGTAGTTAAATTGTGGATTTAGCAATTTTCATATTATAAACGTAAGTTTTCCATTTGGATTAAGCTCCAAAAAGAGGATTTGCAAGAATGTGAAATATCAAAATATATTCTTGCAAATATCTAAAGGCCTATACAATTCTCAACACCTTCATTTTCAAAAACAAAACACTGTGCATCAATGAATAAATGACTATTACATCTTATAATCCCATTTATAAATTAGCAAATGCGCCTATCATTTTTTTTCAATCCCTTAGTTTTCACTCTTCAATTTACCCGCCTTCGTAAAAATGAATCTCTAATCCCTTGAATTGTACTTAAGAAGCCAAAGTATTTCTACATTTAGAATTACCTGAACCACTACTAACCCAACTAAATACATGACAAATGGAAAAAGAAGAAAGTTTATTTGACCGCATTGGAGGAATGGAAGCTGTAGATATAGCTGTTACCATTTTTTACGACAAAGTCCTTACTGACACTAGTGTTAATCATTTCTTTGAATCAATAGATATGGATACACAAGCGGGTAAATTAAAAGCTTTTTTAGCCTATGCTTTTGGAGCACCATTAAATTATTCTGGAAAAAATATGAAAGACGCCCATGCAAGCATGAAAATTACCGAAGAGCATTTTAATGCCATTGCTGGACACTTAATTGACACACTCAGGGATATTAACGTTAAACAAGATCAAATAGATGAGGTCATAGAAATAGCTTTGAGCACGAAGAATGACATTGTAAATTCTTAACTTAGGGTAAACCCACACAATATTAAGAAAAGCATTTTACCAACCCATTGCGTATTCTAAACAGTAAGCATCTTTATCATATCATTAAAAAAATAACCCGCTTTTTTAAAATATCATATTTGCGCCCGTAACATTCCTAGAATACCGTAAAAATATGCTAAATACATGTGATACGTATTTATGCTACGTATTTATACCTAGTTTTGTTTGTTCAACGAAGCAAAACATATCACAATGAGCACATTAACAACTCCCCAAGCAACTAAGCTTAATTTAAAAGATTTCAAAAGTGTGCCTATGCGCACTTTTTGGATAACCTCAATCGCCTTTTTCACCTGTTTTTTTGCATGGTTTGGAATTGTACCCTTCATGCCCGATGTGGTAAAGGATTTAGGGCTTACCCCATCGCAAAAATGGAACTCCATTATACTTGCGGTAACAGGGACTGTTTTTGCAAGATTATTAATAGGAAAATTGTGTGACAAGTATGGACCCAGACTATGCTATACCTATTTATTGGTTTTGGGGGCAATCCCTGTTATCCTAATAGGTTTTGTGCAAACACCCTTACAATTTCTTATTTGTAGATTGTTTATAGGATTCATTGGAGCATCTTTTGTTATTACACAGTTCCACACCTCTATCATGTTTGCACCCAATATTGTAGGAACAGCCAATGCAACCTCTGCCGGCTGGGGAAATCTAGGAGGAGGTGCTAACCGATTAGGAATGCCATTAATTGCCGCGGCTGTGGTAAGTTTTGGTGTTGCCGATGAGATTGCCTGGAGATACTCTATGGTCATTGCAGGTATAATTTGTTTTACCATGGGCCTTGTCTATTACTTTTTCACGAAAGACACACCACAAGGAAACTATAAGGAATTAAAAGAACGAGGCGCAATGCCCGTTTTCAAAAAAGATGAAGTTTCCTTCCTAAGTACTTTGAAGGATTATAGGGTATGGATATTATTCTTAGTCTATGCGGCAAGTTTTGGAATGGAATTGACCGTATATGGAACAATGGACGATTATCTTCAAAATAGATTTGGCCTAGAAAGGTCTACGGCAGGAAACTTAGTTTTATCATTCGCATTAATGAACATTTTCGCCAGAACATTGGGAGGCTTTTTTGGAGACAAATTTGGAAAATTAAAAGGTTTACGTGGAAGGGTGCTTTTCCTTGCCTGTATTCTTGCTGCAGAGGGTGTTATGCTATCCGTGTTCTCCTTGACCACAAGTTTGGCTATTGGAATTTTCTTTTTAGTAGCCTTTAGTATTACGGTACAAATGGCAGAAGGAGCAACTTTCTCAGTCGTACCATTTATCAATAAGAAAGCTATAGGATCTATATCCGGTATAGTTGGCGCTGGCGGTAATGTTGGGGCATTTTTAGCTGCCTTATTATTAAAGACCAAATCAGCTACTGCAGAAAGTGCCGCTATTGAATCCTCCAAAACATTAGGTGAAGAAGCTGTTAAAACAGCGCAAACGGTCGCTGCTTCAGGCGCTGTATCCAGTGGTTATTTCCTAATTGGAGGTTTTGTAGTTGCCGCCGCATTATTATCATTAACAATAAAATTTGTTACAGTAGATGAAAAAAAGAATGCTATTTTAAATCCTAAAACCAATTTGACCATCGCAGACAAATAAAAAACTTCAGATAGATGACATCTTTTAATCACAGCATATATTCCAGCAAGAATAGGAGAATAACACCCTCAAAAATTGCTTGTAACCTATGTACAAATACAAAGTGTTTGATTCAACGAAATTTAAAATCTGAGATTGTTTCAAAACTAACTGCCAAGAAAAGTGAGATTAAGTGTAAAAAAGGACAACAGTTCATTATTGAAGGTGCTCCAGTAAATGGTTTATTCTTTATATTAAACGGTAAAGTAAAAGTCTTTAGAACTGGTATTAATGGCCGAGAGCAGATAGTCCGCTTCGCTAAAAATGGTGAGATAATTGGCCATCGAGGATTTGGCAGTGAAGAATACTATTCCATAGCTGCGATTGCCATTGAGGATACTATTTTATGTTATTTTTCCAAAAACGCCCTGCAACAGGTTTTACGATCGGACCCAACCTTTACTTATGATTTAATGCTTTTTTATGCCAATGAATTAAATAATAGCGAGGCCAAGGTAAAATTACTTTCCCAAATGACCGTTCGAGAACGTGTAATAGACACACTCCTGTTTGTGCATAGAAAATTTGGTGATAGGAACGGCTATATTAATCTTCCTTTAACAAGAAAAGAATATGCCGATTATGCCGGGACCACAGAAGAACAAGTAATCCGTGTTTTTTCAACTCTTAAAAAAGAGAAACTCATTATTGCAAAAGCAAAACTTATTGGAATCAGAGATGTTCAATTATTAAAAAAAGAAATCTCAGAACATAACTTCTATCTGGACTCATAAAGAGTCTTTAGCACTTAGACCAAACTGCCCAACAATTTTACACTTCTACGTACTTCTCCACACACTCTACGTAATTATATGCTATTGATTATTAAAAACTTACAGTCATTTCCTGTTATTTGGCATGTTTTAACATGATGAAAAAGAGTTTTCAAGATGTTGATTGTCATAAAAGTTTCATTCACATACGTATATATTTGCTTAAAATAAGTATTAATACGTAGAATATTAAAACCAATATGATATGAAACCACAACTTTTTAAAATTTCAATTTTAACACTGCTTTCCATAATAATTACCTCATGTGGCGGCAAAGAAAAAAAATCCACTTCAGGGTCTGAAGAAGCTGAAATAGCAACTGCCGTTTTAGCCATAGAAAAACCGCAGCTAACATTCGGTTTTATAAAGCTTACAGACATGGCTCCATTAGCTATTGCCAAAGAAAAAGGTTTTTTTGAGGAAGAGGGTCTTTTTGTTTCTGTAGAAGCCCAATCCAACTGGAAGAATATACTGGATAGAGTAATAGACGGTCAATTGGATGGCTCCCATATGTTAGCCGGTCAGCCAATTGCCGCCGGCGCAGGTTTCGGAAGACAAGCCGAACTTGTAACGCCATTTTCAATGGACCTAAATGGAAACGGCATCACAGTATCCAATGATGTTTGGTCCAAAATGAAACCAAATGTGCCAAAAGATGCAGATGGAAAAACCATTCATCCTATAAAAGCTGATGCTCTAAAACCTGTAATCACAGAGTATAAAAATAATGGGAATGCATTTAAAATGGGCATGGTTTTTCCAGTATCCACCCATAACTATGAAATAAGGTACTGGCTGGCTGCCGCTGGTATCCACCCAGGGATGTATACAGCAGACAATGTACAAGGTCAAATTGATGCAGAAGTTTTGTTATCCGTTACTCCACCACCACAAATGCCAGCAACTCTGGAGGCCGGAACCATATATGGATATTGTGTAGGTGAACCATGGAACCAGCAAGCTGTTTTCAAAGGAATTGGAGTTCCCGTAACCACAAACTACGACATCTGGAAAAACAATCCTGAAAAAGTATTTGTTATGACTAAAAAGTTTGTTGAGGAAAATCCAAACACGGCCATTGCGGTCACCAAAGCTTTAATAAGAGCAGGAAAATGGTTGGATGAGCCTGGGAATAGACCCGAAGCAGTAAAAATTCTTTCTATGCCCCAATATGTTGGCGCAGATGAAGTGGTTTTGGCGAACTCAATGACTGGGACCTTTGAATTTGAAAAGGGAGACAAACGTTCTATGCCCGACTTTAATGTATTCTACAAGTATAATGCAACCTATCCCTTTTATTCTGATGGCGTTTGGTTCTTGACCCAAATGAGAAGATGGGGACAAATCCCTGAAGCGAAAACTGCTGACTGGTATGACACAACCATTAAAGACATTTACAGACCAGACATATGGAAAAAAGCTGCTGATCTTCTAGTATCTGAAGGACATATTCCAGCTACGGATATTCCAGCCACTGACGGATACAAGCCTGTAACTGCAGATTTTATTGACGGAAACACCTATGACGCTAAAGACCCTATTGGGTATATAAATAGCTTTTCAATAGGAAACAAAGATTAATCAACACTGTTAAATCCAAAAAAATGAAGCAAAGTTTAACATTGAACAAAGTAACAAGGTTTATGGGTTTTGGAACCCTTAAACCTTTCACCGCCCTTTTTACTGGAAAAGTGCAAAAAGAAGACATACTCACCATTCTTAAAAAGTTTATCGTTCCAATAGCATCTATCCTCTTATTTATCGGATTATGGCATGCTGGTTCTAGGGCGCTTTTTAACATGGAAGCGGACTATAAAATTGAAAAGGCACTTACCGACCAAGGCCAAAAGGCAGCAAATGAAATGAAAGCCTGTATTGCATCTGGTGATATAAGTTGTCAACCAAATACGCTACCATCACCAACACAGGTTTGGGCATCTTTTCAAACATTATTAAAGGACCATAAAGTTATAAGTGCCGACAAACTAGCTTTTAAAGAGAAAACCGCTGCCATGAATGAAAAACGAGTTGCGGCTGGTCAGGACCCAATAACCTATACAGGAAGACCTTCTTTTGTAGACCAAATTTTCACAAGTTTAAAAACAGTATTTGCAGGCTTCTTACTGGCATTGTTAATTGCTGTACCGATAGGGATTGTTATTGGGTTAAGCGAAACTTTAAGAAGCTCCTTTAACTGGTTGATACAAATATTTAAGCCCGTGTCTCCGGTGGTATGGCTATTGTTGGTCTTTATGATTGTAAAAACAATGACCAAAGACTCCAACCAAGACAGTGCCTTTATTATTTCTTTCATAAGTGTGGGGCTGTGTTCTATGTGGGCCACATTGGTAAATACGGCAATGGGAGTTTCATCCGTGGACAAGGATTATATAAATGTGGCCAAAGTTTTAAAACTAGGGGCCTTTCAAAAAGTTTTTAAGGTAATCCTGCCCTCCTCTTTGCCTCTAATCTTTACAGGTCTAAGAATAACATTGTCTGTGGCATGGATGGTCCTTATCGCAATAGAACTATTGGCCCAAAGCCCAGGATTGGGGTCATTCGTGTGGGAAGAATTTCAAAATGGAGCCAATGATTCAAACTCCAAAATAATAGTGGCCATGTTCGTGATTGGGCTTATTGGATTTCTCTTGGATAGAATTATGCTGACCATCCAAAAAATGGTTTCGTTCAATAAAAATGAAGGATTATAAACCCTAAAAGCAAATTAGAGATGTCATATTTAGAACTTCGAAATATATGTAAGACCTATGGACAGGGAGCTGGAAGCACTAAAGTACTATCCAACATCAACCTAAAAATAGAAGAGGGGGAATTTGTCGCCATAGTCGGCTTTACTGGAAGTGGGAAAACCACTTTGGTAAATCTAATCAATGGTCTTTTACAACCAACAAGTGGTGAAGTTTTGTTCAAAGGAAATCCAGTTGTGGGCACAAGCCATGAAAGGGGTGTAATCTTTCAAAACTATTCCCTTTTACCATGGCTAACGGTAGGTCAAAATGTACAAATGGCAGTAAAAGAGGCCTTTCCAAAAGAAAAAAAGGGTGAAATTTCCAAAAGAGTAAACAATTATGTAGAAATGGTGGGGCTTACTCCCGCTATCAATAAAAGACCTAAAGAACTTTCTGGAGGAATGAGACAGCGTGTGGCAGTTGCCCGTGCCCTAGCCATGAAACCTGAGATGATTATAATGGATGAGCCACTCGGTGCCTTGGATGCTTTGACCCGTGGAAATTTACAGGACGAAATATTAAATATTTGGAGCGTTGATAAAAGAACCGCCCTTCTTATAACCAATGATGTAGATGAAGGTATTTATATGGCCGATAGAATTATTCCCCTAAGACCAGGGCCCAATGCAACATTAGGTCCAGAATTTAAAATTGATATTGACCGTCCGAGGGACAAAACTGCCTTAAACGATAATCCAAATTATAAGAAGACCAGAAATGCTATTATAGAATATTTGATGGATATAGGAAATGAAAGAAAATCCGAAGCTAAAACGGAGTATGTATTACCAGATTTAAGTCCCAAAAGTTTTGTGGCATAATCACTTAAAATACTAAATATGAGCACACAAACCATAACTCAAAAGCCACAGTCCGACGAACTAGAAAATGGAATCCTTTTTCCTTCTAAGGTAATGCTGGACCTTCACGACCTAAAGAAAGTGTATCCTACACCCAAAGGTGATTATGTTGTCCTGGAACATTTGAACCTTCAGATTATGAAAGAGGAATTTGTTACCATTATTGGCCACTCTGGCTGCGGAAAAACTACCATGCTGTCCATGATAGCAGGGCTTAATCCTATTTCTGGAGGAAACATTGCTGTTCTGGGAAATCCCGTAAAAGGACCTGGACCAGATAGAGGAGTCATTTTTCAATCCCCAAGTCTTATGCCATGGATGACAGCGTTACAGAACGTAATGCTAGGAGTAAACCAAGTGTTTCCACATGCGACAAAAGCACAACGTAAGGATATTGCCAAATATTACTTGCAAAAAGTAGGTTTAGAAGGAGCATTCAACAAAAAAGCCACGGAACTTTCCCAAGGAATGCAACAACGTGTTGGCATTGCTAGAGCGTTTGCCATAAAGCCACAAGTACTTTTATTGGACGAACCTTTTGGCATGTTGGATTCACTTACCAGAGGAGAACTCCAAGACACCCTTATAGAAATTTGGAATAAGGAAAAAATTACCGCAGTCATGATTACCCATGATGTAGATGAGGCAATTTTCCTTGCAGACCGGGTAGTTATGATGACCAGTGGCCCTAGAGCAAAAATTGGAGATACCCTATCAATAGATTTTGAACGGCCCAGAACAAGAAAAACTGTTTTAGAGCACCCAGATTATTACAAATATAGAAAACACCTAATAGATTTTTTAGAACACTAACAACTCAAAAACCAATTATTACTTAAACAATTACAATTATGAAAAAGCAGTATTTACTAGTAGGCATGGCATTATTCTTTGTTCACTTGTCATTTGCCCAATTCACCTTAGATGGGGAATTTCGTCCACGGACAGAATATAGAAACGGATTTGGCAACCTAATTCCCGAGGATGCGGATGCGGGTTTTGCCACATCTACAAGGGTAAGAATTAATGCTGGCTATGCAGTTGATGCCTATAAATTTCATGTTAGCCTTCAAGATGTCATGGTATGGGGAGAGAACAGGCAATTAAAACCGGAAGACAGTAACAATTCCTTTTCAATTTTTGAAGCATGGGCCAGCCTTAACTTGGGAGAGGGCTTTTCAACAAAACTTGGTAGACAAACATTGGTATATGACGACCAACGCATTATGGGTTCTGTAGGATGGGCACAACAGGCAAGAAGCCATGATGCAGCTCTTTTAAAATACACCAAGGACAAGTTTATGATAGATTTTGGTTTGGCATTCAACCAAGACTTTAGCCATCCTACGGGTTTCAACTCTGTTGGAACGGCCTATAACACCACAGGTTTCTTTTCCTATAAAACAATGCAGTACTTATACTTAAAACAAGCTTGGTCAAATTTTTCGGGAAGCTTGTTATTCTTGAACAATGGATTCCAAAACTTTGATGCAACAGACACCACAATTCCAGATGGTCTTAGCAACCTGCAAACACTGGGAACCCATTTAGGGTACAAAAAAGGCAGTTTTGGATTGGATGCCAATGCCTATTTGCAAATGGGCGAAAGGCAAGGAAGTGTAGATGTTGGCGGCGCCTATTTGCTGGGTCTGGATCTTAGCTACAAAGCCTCTGCAGCTGTAGGACTAGGTGCTGGAATAGAAATAATTAGTGGAAACGATACCAGTTCTACAGATCAAACAGAAGCTTTCTTTCCATTGTATGGAACCAACCATAAATTTAATGGGCTTATGGATTATTTCTACGTAGGAAACCATGCCAATTCAGTTGGACTGTTTGATGTTCATGCAAGTGCCAAATTTAAGACAGGAGAAAAATCTAGCCTCATGGTAAAAGTGTTGAATTTTAGTGGTGAACAAGAATTACCAAGTGGTGAAAAATCTTTGGGAACAGAACTGGATTTGGTTTTTTCACAAGGGTTCAAGGGGTATTCCTTGACTATTGGATATTCCCAAATGTTTGCAAGCGATGGCATGTATGAGCTTAAGGGTATTACTGAAGATGCGGCCAAGGGTAGTCAAAACTGGGCATGGGCCATGTTGACCATTAGACCTAAGTTTTTGAACACAACAAAGGAATAGTAACAATTTTGCTTCGTTAAAGCCACTACGACCGTTTTATGGTTGTGGTGGCTTTTTATTTTATTATTTTTATCTTTCTAAGAAGTTATACGTAATTAAAATACATTTTGAGCAAAACAAGTATTGTATTGGCAGACGACCATTTTTTAGTTAGAGATGGTATACGCGCCCTATTGGAAGAAGAAGACAATTTAACGGTTATTGGTGAGGCCTCCAATGGAAAGGAAGCCATTGAAATGGTAAAAAAAACCAATCCAGACCTTTTGATTATCGATATTAGAATGCCCGAAATGACAGGTATTGAAGCAGTAGAGGAATTAAAAAAACAAGGTGAAGATGTTAAATGCATTATTCTCTCTATGCACGATTCTGAAGAATATATCTTGAAATCGGTAAAAGCTGGAGCTAATGGTTATCTGCTCAAGGACACCGGTAAATCTGAATTTCTTAAGGCCATACATACAGTGGAACAAGGCGGCAAATATTTTAGTGGTGACATTTCTGATGTGCTAGTCAATAATTTATTTAATCCTGAACCAAAAATTTTGAACAGTATAGTAGTTAAAAGCGAAGAAAATCCTTTTGACCTAACAAGTAAGGAATTGGAAATATTGGAATTGGTGCTATCAGGACTCACCAACAAGCAAATTTCAGAAAAACTACAAAAAAGTAAGCGCACAGTTGAAACACATCGATTTAATTTAATGAGAAAAATGGATGTGAAAAACTTAATAGATCTTTCAAAAAAATCTCAAGAATATAATTTAATATAGAAGTCTTAAAGCACAAAAGCTCCTTAATCCTCCTTTAAAAATTCCAATTAATAGGAATAGTACAATATAAAGCCAAATTATTATCAAATAATTACTACGTATATATACGTAATTTTATAATTTTACTTCCTAACTATCCTTATTCTTATCAAGGAATGGAATTATGAAGAAAAACAATGCACATAAAACCATTTGTTCCTATTGCGGTGTAGGTTGTGGTATTCTTGTAGAAAAAGATTCCAAAGGGAATATTTCTGTTGAAGGAGATGAAGAATATCCCGTAAATATGGGCATGTTATGTTCAAAGGGTAAAACCCTTAATTATGTAGCTCAAGATACTAGTGACAGAATTCTCTATCCAGAAATGAGGTGGGGAAGAAACCATCCTATGCAAAGAGTTTCTTGGGATACTGCTATGGATAGAGCTGTAGGTGTTTTTAAGAGCATCATAAATAAATACGGGCCGGACAGTGTTGGGTTTTATGTGTCTGGACAATGTTTAACAGAAGAATATTATTTGGTAAACAAACTAACCAAAGGCTTTATTGGAACAAACAATGTGGATACAAACTCTAGATTGTGCATGAGTTCGGCAGTGGTAGGTTATAAAAAAACTTTAGGTGAGGATTCCGTACCAATTTCCTATGCAGACATAGAGTTGGCTGATTGCTTTTTTATTGCAGGGGCTAATCCAGCTTGGTGCCATCCTATTCTTTTTAGAAGATTGGAAAAACATAAGGAAGAAAATCCAAACGTTAAAGTCATTGTGGTAGACCCCAGAAAAACACAGACTTGTGCTTCCGCGGATTTACATCTTCAAATTTTACCTGGAACTGATGTCATTCTTTTCAATGCCATTGCAAGATATCTTATCGAAAAGAAAAAGATAGATAAAGATTTTATTAAAAAACACACTGTAAATTTTGATGCCTGTAAGGAAAGTGCATTTCAATACTCATTAAGGGAAGCCGCACAACTATGTGGCATCCCTGTTGAAGAAATTAGAAAAGCCGCACAGTATATAGGAAATGCCAAAGGCTTTATAAGCATGTGGACTATGGGACTTAACCAAAGCGTCATAGGAGTTTCCAAAAATGTTGCGCTATTAAACCTATCCCTTCTCACAGGTCAAATTGGAAAACCTGGTTCTGGACCTTTTTCCCTTACAGGCCAACCCAATGCAATGGGAGGAAGAGAAGTTGGTGGCATGGCAAGTCTTTTAGCTGCTCACAAGGATTTGGGCAATCCAAGCCATCGTCAAGAAGTCTCTAACTTTTGGGGAGGAAAAGAGATAAACCCAAAACCAGGATACACAGCAACAGAAATGTTCGATGCCCTAGATGAAGGTAAACTAAAAGCTATATGGATTGTTTGCACCAACCCAGTGGTTAGCTTACCCAATGCCAAAAAAGTAGAAAGAGCCCTTAAGAAAGCAAGCTTCGTAGTAGTTCAAGATATTTCTCATGATTCCGAGACGACCAAATATGCCGATTTGTTATTGCCCGCTGCGGGATGGTTGGAAAAAGAGGGAACCATGACAAATTCAGAAAGAAGAATAAGTTATCTGCCCAAAGTTTTGGACCCACCAGGGGAAGCTTTACCCGATGTAGAAATTTTATGGAAATTTGCCCAAAAAATGAACTTCAAAGGTTTTAATTATACCAATGCCAGCGAAGTATATGATGAGCATTGTCTCATGACCAAGGGAACAAACATTGATATTTCTGGATTATCCTATGACCGCTTAAAGAATGAAGGAAGCTTCCAATGGCCCGTTCCACATTCTAAGCATATGGGAACCCCACGCCTTTTTAATGATAAAAGATTTTTTACCAACGATTCAAAGGCTCATTTTAATGCCCCGCAAAAAATCGAAAATCAGTCTGAGAAAACATCTCCAGAATTTCCTTTGATTCTAAATACGGGCAGGGTTAGAGATCAATGGCATACACGAACAAAAACCGGCAAAGTACAACGCTTGCTTACCCATATTCCAGAACCCTATCTGGAAATGAATAAAGTAGACGCTTATTTAAGACAATTAAAAGAAGGAGATATTGCTGTTGTTAAAAATGTCCGGGGCACAGCACAGGTAAAGGTCAAAATAAATTTTGACATAAGGGAGGGAATGGTTTTTATGCCCATGCACTGGGGGAAAATTCTTGGAAAAGATTTTGGTAGAGCAAATAACCTAACAAGTAATCTTATAGATCCTATATCCAAGGAACCAGATTTTAAATACGCTGCCGTTGAAGTAAAAAAATATATAAAGCCCAAACAGAAAATAATTGTTATTGGAGCTGGTGCTGCTGCATATAGATTTGTGCAGACCTATAGGGAAAAGAACGAAAGCGATGAACTACATGTTTTCTCACGAGAGGAGAATGCGTTTTACAATAGAGTTCTTTTGCCAGAATATGTAAGTGAAGAACTTTCATGGGTATCATTGGAAAAGCTTAAAAAGGGAGAAGTAAAAAAATTAAGACTCCAATTACATTCCAAAGTTGGTATAATCAACATAGACAGAGAACGTAAATGTGTAACGGACTCCAATAATTTAGAACATACCTATGACATTCTTATTATGGCGACGGGAAGTAGGGCCTTTGTTCCCAATGATGTACAAATAAATTTATCTGGAAGGTTTACCATGCGTGAGCGGAATGATGCCGATGACTTAAAAAAGTACTTACAGGATACGGGGCTTCCTCCAAATGAACAACATGTGGTTATTGTGGGCGGTGGCCTCTTGGGCCTAGAACTTGCTGCCGCTTTAAAAAAGAGAAATATTAACATAAGCATTGTGCAAAGAGCGCCAAGATTAATGGAGCGCCAATTGGACGATGTAGCTAGTAGGCTATTGGCCCAAGATGTAGCAGAAAGAGGTATTGGTCTTTACTTTGACAACGAAGTAAGTACCGTTTTTGAGGAAAAGAAAAACAAATTTTCTCTTACGGTAAACCTAAAAACAGGAAAAACCATTAAATGCAATGCCATTGTCTATGCTATTGGCACAAGGCCAAACATAGAACTTGCCAAACAAATTAATTTGGAAACAAGGCGGGGAGTTATAGTCAATGCCTATTTACAATCTAGTGAGCCCTCAATCTTTGCTTTGGGTGAAATTGCGGAATTCAACAACTCTCTTTTTGGAATTACATCGGCAGCTGAACAACAGGCAGATATAGCGGCTAAGTATATTTTAGGAGATTACAGCAGTATTTACAAAGGCTCCGTACTCATGAACATCTTAAAGTTTGAAGATTTGGACTTATGTAGTATTGGTATGGTCAATGCTCCTCTTGGAGACAGTTCGTATGATGAAATTGTACTCATGGATGTGAGCAAAAAATATTATAAAAAATGTATTGTAAAAGATGATACTCTTGTTGGCACTATTTTGATGGGAGATAAAAATGAATTTGCTGAGTTTAAAAGATTGATAGAGGAGGAAATTGAGCTTTCTGAAAAAAGAAATGAACTTCTACGCGGAGGAGGAAATTCTATTCCCATGAAAGGCGAATTGGTATGCTCCTGTGCCCAAATTGGAGAAGGCAATTTAATTGAGTCCATAAATGGAGGATGCTCGGATTTTTCAAAGTTATGTTCGGAAACAGGTGCTGGCTTAGGTTGTGGAAGCTGCAAACCTGAAGTTAAACAGATATTGAACAAACAATTACAGGCGATACCAACCTAAAAAATACAAAATGAACGATAATTTACACCGTATTTTACTTAGAGGTGGGTTAACATCCCCGGGAGAGTTAAAAGATGTTATCACCATTTTAGAAACAGTAGGTCTTAAGGAGGTTTATTTTGGATCAAGACAAGACTTACTTTTTCCTTTACAAAATGCAGATGAAAAGGAATTGGAGAGTATCTCAAAATTCAATACCGACATTATTCCTGATAGAAGTTATCAAAACATTGTAAGTTCTTATGTTTCTGCCGATATTTTTGGAATGACTCATTGGTTGAAAGGATCCACCTATTTATACATTTTGGAAGGGTTTGATTATCTTCCAAAACTAAAAATCAATATCACGGACCCCAAACAAAGATTGGTCCCTAATTTTAGCGGCAACTTAAATTTCATTGCTTCAAAAAATGAAGATTATTGGTATCTAAATATAAAATTACCACATTGGGAAGATCCCGCCTACTATCCCGTTCTAATCTACAGTTGGGATATTACTGCAATTTCCAAGGCTATTGAGGGCATCCATGAAGATATTTCAGATGTGGATGAGTTGTTTTTCATTCTAAACAAAAACCTTAACACTAATAACAAGACCATGGAGGAGCCTTTGGAAATCCCATTCTTGACCTTTCCATATTATGAAGGCATGAACCGAATGGGGTTAGACGAGTATTGGCTGGGGCTTTATTGGAGAAACAACAAGTACAATCTAGATTTTTTAAAGGAATTCTGTGGTTTCTGCCTCGCAAATAGTATCGGAAAAATATGTGTTACCCCTTGGAAATCTTTGGTTGTCAAAAACATTAAAAGCAAATCTAGGCCGGAACTAGAACGTTTTTTGGGTCAAAAAGGAATTAATATTAGGCATTCCCAATTGGAAATGAACTGGCATTTACCAGTAGATGACAATGAAGCTTTAGAGCTTAAAAAATTTCTTGTTCGTAGTTTTGACCAAAATGACATTAGTACCTATGGCCTTACTTTTGGCATTAGTACAGATCCAGGAAAACGCTCTCATTTTTCTTCGGTGATTATTGAGAAAAATACCCCTCCTTCCCTAGTTAAGGATTTTGAGGTTCGTCCAACCTATAATGTATTGCATTTTGATAAATTCGACCCCAACACAAATGTTTATAGGGCATATGCTAGGGATGTAGATAAAATTGAACTCCCTGGTCTTCTAATGGAACTTAGCAAAAAGTATTTCAATACAATGGGGCAGGATGATTCTCCACTTTCAGAAATAAAATCAGAAATAGAAGAAGCCTCAAAAGAAGTGCATCAATGTAAATCTTGTTTTACTGTTTATGACAAAGAGTATGGTGATTTTAAAAACAATATCATAAAGGGAACACCCTTCAACAAATTGCCAGAGAACTACACATGTCCAGTATGTGATGGTCCAAAGGCATACTACGAGAAGACCTTATTGACAATATCACAATAAATCATTACACCTCTTATTCAGCACTAACGACATCAATATCCAGCTAACTTTATCACTTCTATTGGAGAAAGCTCACTAAGCTCTAAAATGCTCTTTCCCGAATTGGCAATTACTTCTTTAACCAAAGAATTTCCAGCTCGATACCCTATAGAGGTTCTTCCATCTGGATGCTCAAACATCCATTTTTGATAATTGGCGTCCTTGGGCAATGCCAAAATCTCTCTAACCCAAACATGGGCATCTACATCCTCTGGGACATGATTCTCCTTAAAAACCACACCTGTGTATTCTTCTGAAAAAACTTCGGCTAATCCTTCATTTACCATAGCTATTGATATTCCTGTTTCAAATTTATTATCCTTAATTGCCCAACCACGAGACAGGTGGTGAAATTCATGAAAAATAGTAGATTGTAAACCTGCATTTACTGCAGCAACTATTCCTCCCGGAAATTTATTGGATATCTGAATGGCAACAAACGGGGGGATATTGGTTTCCGTTCTCCCAGTAACTCCACCTACAACATCCAAATCCCAATCCACTATTTCAATCATAATCTTTATATCATTGGGCAAATTTGGCAATAAGTTTCTTACCTCCTTATCTGCCATAATTATCTCTTTACGAATAAGTTGTTTCTGTAGTTGAGTAAACTTGTTTGTGTTTTCTTCAAAGACAATATCAGGTTTTGATATTGTGAATTTATTTGCTTTGGAATTAAATAAACTCATTAACAATAGAGGAACAACTAGTACTAAACTTTTTAATAGACTCATTTTATACTTTTGATTTATAATTCATAGACGACCGAATCGCCTTTATGTTTCTGAAGGAACAAAAAGGGATACTTATATTTTTAATACTTTGATTCTGATTTTCTTGCCAATAAGGTTAATAATAGCAGTAAAAAAGTAGTGCCAAACCCTATAACACCAATATTAAAACCCAAAAGTGTTTTTTCACTGCCATCTAGATACTCCATAGAACCTTCGTAAGTATCCTTTAAAGTAAAGGCCAATAAAAATCCTCCTGTAATGAGCAAACTCAAAATTGCACTTATTTTGGTATCATTCTTAATCCAAACAAGCCAAAGACAAAGTATGCCAACACTGGAATTTGTAATTAATTGCCATACCTCGTGTATTCTAACATGCGGTGTCCAATCCGGGTTGAAAACATGGGTATTGTTAACTTCCAAAAATGGTACAGCCACAGCATAAAGAATTATACCAAAAGTGATTATTGCTTTTTTCATAAGTATATTTTTATTGTATTTTATTACTAATTTCAAAACCATAAAACTTTTAAAAAGAAGCCAATACTACTTTCTCAAAAACCAGGTTTCAATGAAGTATCACCCAACTATTGAATGAATGGTGAACATGACCAAAATGAGAATTATCTTTACTATAACATTCATGATTTTTAGATGTGTTATTTGACTGTTTCGGGTTCTGAATTCCAAATACCTGTTTTGGCCGTTTCCTTAACATAGTCCGAAAAATCTTTTGATTTTCTACCCAATACAGTTTCAATATCATTTGTAATCTCAGAGTTGTTAGGATTTCCAAGAACTTCAGAAAACAAGTACTCAATTAGCCAAACAACATCCGCTGGAACACCTTGTTGTTCCATTACTTTTATATACGCTGGCAAAGCTATTGGTGTAAATGCAATATCTCTCCCTGTTACCTCTGCTATCTCATGAATAACTTCTTTAAACGTAAGCGATTTGGAACCTGTAAGTTGATATATTTCTCCATTGTGCTTATCATCCAATAAAGCTTCAACAGCAACATCTGCTATATCCTCCGTATCAACATAAGGCACTTTGACCTCTGCTTGTGGCAAAGCAACAAAACCTTCTAAAATGGGTTCTAAGAAAAAACTTTCGCTAAAATTTTGATTAAACCAACTAGCCCTCACAATAGCATAATCTAAACCAGAATGTATAACCACTTGTTCGCACAATTCTGCCTCACGCTCACCCTTACCCGACAAAAGCACTAATTTTTTAACATTACATTGCTTTGCCTTTTTTGTTAATTCCTCAATAGCATCCAAAGCTCCAGGAACTGCCAAATCTGGTTGATATGTAATATAAACCTTGTCCATACCCTGCATAGCGTGGCTCCAAGTTTCCGAATTATGCCAATCAAATGATGGTAATGCCGTTCTAGAACCAATTCTTACGTTATGTCCCAATGCATTTAATTTACTTGCTACTTTGCGTCCGGTCTTCCCTGTACCTCCGATTACTAAAATGTTACTTTTATTTTCCATTTTTATTTTATGTTTATGTTCGATTTTTGATTGATGATGTTTATAATTTTTAACCACTGTTTTTTGAAATTTGACTAAGACTAATTAATAAAAGAAGAAATGAAACAATAGAAGTTATAGTTCTAATAAAATGAAATTGATTCCACTTAGTTTCAAAGGTTTCTCTTAATATTTTTAAATCCTCAATACTGGCAGAAGCCAGATTAGTCTTATTTAATAATTCATTGAGTGGTATATTCCCAAAAATGGTTACCAATACCACTCCCAAAAAGTAAATCCCTCCGGCTACGGTTAATATCCAGATTATTGAACTAGATGCATTTCTAAAGACATATATATTGATTAGACTTAAGAAGAATGGACCAAAGAAGACAATAAAGAATGTTGGATTCAATATAGTTCTGTTCATCTGTTGAAAGGCACTTAAGTAGCCTAGATTATCTAAGCGTCCTATACCAGTTGTCACTGCATTGGACCATGTGAAACATAGTCCTGATGAAAGTCCTGTCAATACTACCAACAAGACCATTGCAATATTTTCAAAAGTTAAATTCATGCCCTTATTGTTTTGAAGTTGCTTTATAAGGATATACCCTGGCGTACCAGTATAGTAAAGCTACCAATAGAAATTCAAAAGCTATAATCCAGAAGCCTAAAGAGGTAAAAAAGGTGTAATAGTTTCCTCCATAAGGAATCACAAAAACTGGAACGGTAATAAGAGCGTCCAATGTAACACTGGTTAACAACATAGTTTGTCCTACTAGGTATCCATGCGTTTTGTTGCCTTTTTTGTAATAATAAGCACTTGCAAACCAAACTAATGGCATTACTACTATAAATAATACAATGTTTGCCTGCATGTCTACATCTTCTAAAAAGGGAACGTAATACGAAAGTGAGTAAAAAAGTACGGCTATAATCCAAATGGCTATACCTAATAAAATTGCCCGTTTTGTTTCCATGACTTTATATAATTTTAGTTACATGGCAAAGCTATTGGGAAGACAAGGGATTGGTTTGTCTTAAAAGAATAAAGATTTGTTCGAAAAGGAGTTTACTTAATTTGGCTTGGCCTATAACCAAATTTCTTTTCAAATGCGTTCGAGAAGGAGCTTAGGCTGTCGTACCCTACATGCCATGCAGCTTCTTGTACTGTAGATTCTTGGTTTCGAATCATTTTATGAGCAATAGTAAGACGTTCATTTTGTAGATATTTAAAGACAGGTACTCCAAAAAATTCTTTAAACTCTTTCTTTAATTTAAAAGTATTCAGTCCAATCTGTTTAGAGATTTCATTCAAAGAAGGAGGATTGTCAATGTTATCCAGTAAGATATCTTTGGCCTGATTTAGTTTTTCCCTTTCCGAGTCCTTAATTTTTTCAGTTTTTAAATTTGCCAGTTGACCAAAAAAATGAGACACCAGAGCCGTTATTTGGCTGCGAAAGAACATCATTTTGGTCTTTCCCTTGTACTGAATATTAAACAAAGAGTCCACTATAGATTGCATTTCTGGGGTCATGATAAAACTTGGCCCCTCAACATAATGATCAGAAGGGTTTACCAATTCATTAAGCATTTCACCAAATAACTCCCCTTCATGGTTTGGAAGATTCTCTATTGCATTTGCGGTAGTGGCAATGACCAAACACTCTAATGGTTTTGAAGCAGATACAGTATGTATAAATTCAACATTCTCATTTGCATAAAAGGAAAGCGCCAACCCTTTGGTATAAGTAAATGCTTTTTCCTTATCACCATACTTCACCGTTAAGTCCACATTACCAGAACCATAAAAAGCGACTGCAATTATTGGTTCATCAAAGAAACAAGAATCTATTGTTACCTCATTTACTTTGGCTTCTTCTACCAGAATGGTAAAATCATTTATTTCTATTATATCCCTAGTCATAAACTAGAAAGTAAATTACTGAAAAATTATGATAGAATACCCACTTGATATCCTATAGATAACCTAACTTCCTTATTTTAAGCAGCTATTGGGATTATTTTTGCTTTATTACTTCAACACCATCACCAATTTCCACAAGTATGGGAGACAATCCAATATTGAATCTATCCATATAGGCCTCGGAAACTATTTCTAAATATTCATCAACAAAATCTTGATGGATTATATTAATTGTACAACCTCCAAAACCTCCCCCCATCATTCTAGAGCCAAGAATGGCGTTATACCTCTTTGAAAAATCCACAAGAAAATCCAATTCAGGACAACTTACTTCATATAAATTTTGCAAACCATTATGTGAAGCACACATAAGCTCTCCGAATTCATCCAGTAATTCATTATTAAGAGCAGAAACAGAATTGTGGACTCTATTATTTTCTTGAGAAACAAACAGCGCTCTATTAAAAATCTTTTCTGGGATTTCACTTTTGAATTCTTCCACAATATTCTGAGGAACATCTGCCAAAAATTTATAGTTAGGATATTTAGAAGCTATCTTTTGTAGCGCTAGACCACATTCTTCTATACGTACATTATATTCACTATTAGCGAGGTTGTGGGATACATTAGTATTCAATAGCAAAACCAAGTACGGGGCGAACTTTGCCCCAATAACCTTATGCTTTTCCGTCTTACAATCCAAAAATAGAACTCTATTTTCTTTACCCTTTACCACAGCAAATTGATCCATGACACCACATTTAGTACCAACGAAGCTATGCTCGGCATTTCTGGACAAGCTAATAATCTGTTCGTCTGTTAATCCAATACCAAACAATTCATTTAAACCCTTTGCCATTCCACATTCCAAAGCTGCTGATGAACTAATTCCAGCCCCTATCGGCAGTTGGCTTTCAATAATACAATCAAAACCTTGAACGGCATTAGGTTCCATTATATTAATTTGGTCTACAACTCCCAAAATATAATTTTCTCATTCCGTGTCACTCCTTTTAACCGTCTTTGGGTCAAAACTAAATCCAATACTGTAGTTCCTACTCCATATAGAGCATGTTGATTTGTTATTTCTTCTAAAACTCAGATTAATTTTAAGATTGATTGCAGCTGGTAATACACTCCCTCCATTATAATCTATATGCTCTCCAATAAGATTGATTCTCCCCGGGGATTTAATTAGTACATCGCTTTTAAAATCTTCCAAATTATCCATATGTTAACTTACTCCAAATGTAACAAATGATATAAACGAAAAAAAGCTTCCGATTTCTCGGAAGCTTTTTCATTCTGTGGGCGCTGAGGGGTTCGAACCCCCGACCCCCTCGGTGTAAACGAGGTGCTCTGAACCAGCTGAGCTAAGCGCCCTACTTCTCGCTGTTTAAATTAGCGAGTGCAAATATAGTATAGTTTTTACATCTCCAAAAGAAAAAAGTAAAAAATTCACACCACTTCTGCCACAACAAAAGTACTACCACCAATATACACAAAATCAGCAGCAGCAGCACACTGTAAAGCCTCTTTAAATGCCTCTTGGACAGAACTATACTTTTTTCCTTTCAAATTATGTTCATTTGCCTTGTGCAACAGCTCATCAACATCCAATCCTCTAGGAATATTAGGTGTACAAAAGTAATATATGGCCTCTTTTGGAAACAAGGGCAACACGGACTCCAGTTTTTTATCTTTAACAAAACCCAGAACTATATGCAGAGAATTGTATTCCTGCTTTGATATTTGCTCCAATACAATGGACAGGCCTTCCTTATTATGAGCAGTATCACAAACAACAAATGGGTTTTTATTTAGTATTTGCCATCTGCCCATTAAACCCGTATTGGAAACTACATTTTTAAGGCCATTTTTAATGTGATGGTCTGTAACTTTAAACTCCCTCAATTCTTTAAGAGTTGCCACCACTCCTTTTACATTTTTAGTTTGATAGTTCCCTAAAAGCGATGTTTTATATTGAGTTTTACTTTCTTTACTTGCAAAAACAATAGTAGAATTTCTTTCCTTAGCGATGTTTTTAAAAATTTCGGCAGTTTCTTCTTGATACTCACTAACTACGACTGGAACATTATCTTTAATGACCCCTGCTTTCTCAAAAGTTATTTTTTCAATTGTATCACCAAGCATGTCCATATGATCATATCCAATATTGGTAATCAATGAAACTTCCGGAAATAAAATATTGGTTGAGTCCAATCGGCCACCCAAACCAACTTCAACAATGGCAATATCAACTTTTTTCTTTGCAAAATAATCAAATGCCATTCCAACGGACATTTCAAAGAAAGATAACTTATACTCCTTTAAAAAAGCCATATTTTGCTCTACAAAACCCATCACATACTTTTTGCTTATGGGTTTTCCATCAATCTTTATGCGTTCCCTGTAATCCTTTAAATGAGGTGAAGTATACAACCCTACTTTGTAACCTGCTTCCTGAAGTACAGAAGCTAACATATGACTACTGGAACCTTTGCCATTGGTCCCTGCCACATGAACACTTCTAAATTTATTTTCCGGATTTTTTAAATGGGATGCAAGTAATTTAATATTATCCAACTTGCCTTTAAAAGCAGAGGCGCCCTTTTGTTGATACATTGGAAGTTGGGCAAACATCCAATCCAACGTCTCTTTGTAGGTCATTGTTACTCGCCCAATTTAAAATTGACTACAACGAAACCCACCTGTTGACTGGGAGCATTGGAATCCAAGTTCCATTTATGGAGAAACGCTGTTTTTTTTGCTGGTTCCAACAAACAAACACTATTGTTGGTTGTTCCACGAACACCCGGCGTAGCGCTTACCACTTTACCGTTCTTATCAACAACAATTTTTACAACCACCCTACCCTCTTCATTACACTCTTGCTGTACTTTACCTTTACTCACTAAAGACCTTCCATTTAAGCCATAACCACCCGTTCCACTACCAGAACCAGGGCTTCCATAATAACTAGTAGCGTAAGGGTCACCATCTGGTTGACCTTTATCTCCAGCCTTATTATCGTCGCCTTCACTTCCAGAAGCAGTTCCATTAGATTTATTCAATCCACCCATTAAGGCATCCAAGTTATTTTTCTTGGCCTCTTGCTCCTGTCTTAATTTCTCCTCGGCATCACGCTTTTCCTGGGCTTTTCTTTCAGCTTCTGCTTTTGCTTTTTTGGCTGCTGCATCCACCTTTCTCTTTGCTTCTTGCTGTTGTTTTATTTTAATGGATTCTTCACTGTCTTGCGTTAACACCTTTTCGGAAGGCTGTTCCTTTTCAACAACTTCTTCGGGAACATCTTCTTGCACCTCTTCTATCTTTTCTTCTTGTGGAGCAGGTTCAATTGGAGTATTATTAGGTTGAGACTGTATTTTTTCTTTGGGTTGAACCCTACCACTTCCAAAATCAGTAGTCCCAAAATTTACAGATATTCCATTTTCTATTGGAGGGTCCATATAAGTGAGTCCAATATAAAAAAGCAATAAGAGAAGTACACTCAACAAGATAGTTGTGAGCGTAAAGGATTTTTTCTCGTGTCTCGTGTTTAAAAATGACATTTATTGGGGTCGCACCGCCAAAATAACCTTATAATTGTTTCTATTGGCAATATCCATAACGTTTACAGCCTCCTTTATGGCCACGCTTTCTTCTGCCCTAAGAATAATGGTAGGCTTCTCTTGACCTTCCAGTGCTTTTTTTAATTCAATTTCAATATATTCTCCGTTAATCTTTTCATTATTTACAAAATACTCCAAATTCTTATTGATGCTTACTGATACATTTTGGGTATTTGTGGATTTTCCTTTTGCTTTTGGCAACAATAAATCCAAAGCGTTGGGTGCATTGGATGTTAACATAAAGAAAACCAACAACAAGAACACAATGTCTGTCATGGAAGACATACTAAAATCTGGACTTACTTTGTTTCTACCTTTTAATTTCATAATTGATAATTAAATAGGTTCGTTCAATAAATCTAAAAACTCAACCGCGTTGGCTTCCATTTTATGTATCACTTTATCTGTTCTATTGACCAAATGGTTGTATCCTATATATGCAATAATACCAACAACCAAACCTGCTACCGTAGTGGTCATGGCAGTATAAATACCAGATGCCAATGAACCCATTTCTGCCTGCCCTCCACTAGTCGCCATTTGATGGAATGCCAAAATCATACCAATTACAGTTCCCAAGAAACCAATCATAGGTGCAGCACCGGCTACAGTCGCCAAAATACTAACGTTCTTTTCAAGTTTATACACTTCCAAGGTGCCCGCATTCTCAATAGCAGTATTTATGTCATCCAAGGGCTTTCCTATTCTTGAAACTCCTTTTTCGGTCAACCTAGCAACAGGGGAATCAGTTTGGGCACATAATAATTTTGCTGCCTCCAGCTTTCCATTCATTACATGGTCCCTAATTTGGTTCATGAAATTCTTATCAATTTTCGATGCAGCCTTTATCGCAAAGATTCTTTCAAAATAAATATAAAGTGCAACAAAAAGTAATACGAAAAGAATAGAAATAATTATTATACTTCCTGCACCTCCATTTACTATTAAATCTACTACGGACAGGGTTTTTTCTTCAGAAAGTGCATCCTCTACTTGAGCTCCATCTGCAAGGTCTTGAAACAACAACATAAATTTATCTTATTAAAGTTGCCTTAATAACGGTATTTTATCGATAAAATTATGCGTTTAAAATAAAATCCCTGATTAAGATAAAACATACCGCTCCTGCTAGGAATCCTGCCAGTGCCAACCATGCTATTTTCTTAAGATACCAGAAAAAATCTATTTTCTCCATTCCCATTGCAACTACTCCAGCCGCAGAACCAATAATAAGCATACTTCCTCCTGTACCTGCCGAATAGGCAATAAAATGCCAAAGTGGATTATCCATACCTTCCGAAAACATACCCATACTTGCAGCTACTAAAGGTACATTGTCTATAACTGCCGAGCCCACACCAAAAAGCATAACAACAATATCTGTATTTGGAATAGCTGTATTTAAGCTTTCAGCATAGTGGAACAGCATTCCCAAAGATTCCAATGCCGCTACGGCCAACAATATTCCCAAAAAGAAAAGAATACTTGGTAACTCTATTTTAGAAAGAGAATGGTGAACAGGACTATGGTGACCAACAGCATCATGCCCCTCTCCAGATGCGTTGGATATACTAAATTTTGTATTACTATAAATCTCTGCAAAAGTAGCTACGACTGCCAAAGACAACATCATCCCTACATAAGGAGGCAAGTGTGTAATTGTTTTAAAAATAGGAACAAAAACAATAGCCGCAAGCCCCAAATATAACATGGTTGCCCCAAATTTGGATTTTGGCGCTTCATCTGTCAAATCACTTTCAATATTTCCTTTAAAAGCTTTAAAATTACCTGCAATGAGTACGGGAACCACCATACATACAATGGAGGGAACAAGAACATGCTCTATAAGTTGCATGGCAGAAACTTTATTGGCAATCCATAACATGGTTGTTGTAACATCTCCTATAGGAGACCATGCACCACCAGCATTTGCAGCAACTATAATCATCCCCGCAAACCACAACCTAGTATCTCTTTCCTTGATTACCTTCTGCAAAATGGTAATTAGAACAATGGTTGCTGTTAAATTATCAATAATGGCCGAAAGTATAAAGGCCAAAATAGAAAACAACCACAACAATTTACGTTTGCTTTTGGTTTTGATAAAACTTTTTATGGTGGCAAAACCATCAAAATAATCTATGATTTCCACAATAGTCATGGCTCCCAATAAAAAGAAGAGGATTTCAGCCGTCTTACCTAAATGGTGCAACAGTATTTCTTCTAAATGAGTAGGCTCTAACTCCCTAAGTTCCGCATTCACCTCAAAAACATCCATGTGCGTAAGGGCGATTATTGCCCATAAAATGGCCATCATGGCCAATGCAGGAATTAATTTGTCAATTTTTAAATTATGTTCTAATGTAATAGCTAAATACCCTACCAGAAATACAATAATAATTATGGTCTCCATGTGCTCACGTTGGTTTTATAGAATTAAATTCATTACAAAAGAAGTAATGAATTTGGCTAAGATATTAAAATTGCCTGTCCAATTATAATCTATCATAATAAAAAATTATGCCATCTCTCTTTGTTTGTCATTTTTAAATAAAAAAAGGCGCTCGCACATTACTCCCAACTAGTCATTTACACATTATAAACTTATATTTGTATCTATAAAATATATTTGGACACCTATGGATTTTACACTTTCAGAAGAACAATTAATGATTCAGCAAGCAGCAAGGGATTTTGCTCAGAACGAATTGCTTCCAGGAGTAGTTGAAAGAGATGATGCGCAAAAATTCCCAGCGGAACAAGTAAAAAAAATGGCTGAATTAGGTTTTCTTGGAATGATGGTAAAACCAGAATATGGTGGAAGCGGGTTGGACACACTTTCTTATGTTCTGGTTATGGAAGAACTTTCCAAAGTTGAAGCAGGTGCCTCTGTTATTGTGTCTGTAAACAACTCTCTAGTTTGTTGGGGTTTGGAAACTTATGGAAACGAAAAACAAAAACAAAAATACCTTACCCCTTTAGCCACTGGCGAGGTCATCGGAGCTTTTTGTCTCTCGGAACCAGAAGCTGGCAGTGATGCTACTTCACAGAAAACCACTGCCATAGACAAAGGAGATCATTATATATTAAACGGTACGAAAAATTGGATTACCAACGGCAGCAGCGCGTCCACTTACCTTGTAATCGCCCAAACCGATATTGAAAAAGGACATCGAGGTATAAATACTTTAATTGTTGAAAAAGGAATGCCCGGTTTTGAAATTGGACCAAAAGAGAATAAATTAGGAATTAGATCTAGTGATACACATTCGCTTATTTTTAATGATGTAAAAGTTCCCAAAGAAAATAGAATTGGGGATGATGGCTTTGGTTTTAAGTTTGCAATGAAGACGTTATCCGGAGGTAGAATAGGAATTGCTGCGCAGGCCCTAGGCATAGCGACCGGAGCATATGAATTGGCGCTAAAATACTCAAAACAACGAAAAGCCTTTGGTACAGAAATTAGCAATCACCAGGCCATTGCTTTTAAATTAGCTGACATGCACACCCATATTGAAGCCGCCAGGCATTTGGTATACAAGGCGGCTTGGGATAAAGACCAAGGCAATAACTATGATCTTTCCAGTGCCATGGCAAAATTGTATGCCTCGCAGGTAGCCATGGAAGCAACAGTGGAAGCAGTACAAATACATGGAGGCAATGGTTTTGTAAAGGACTACCATGTAGAGAGAATGATGCGAGATGCCAAAATAACACAGATTTATGAAGGCACTTCCGAAATTCAGAAAATTGTGATTTCGAGGAGTATTTTAAAAAATTAGATTCTTACCCTTAAACAATAGGGGGTAATTTATTAACATTCATCCATTTCAATTATACGGAGACTTAATTTAAGGGTTGTTTAGCATCAAACACACAATAAAATGATTAAGACCCTCATGAATAAGGGGTGAAAACCTATAATACACCCCTATTTTATCATAATCACAAATTAACCTTACCAAAAAGACGACATTATATATTTTTTAACGATTTATTCCAAACGCTTCTTTTTTTGTTACATTCTATTTGAAGGACTATAAATAATACATAGAAAATGATAAATTTGAAGAAATACCATAATATATGAAGTTGATAAAACAAGGGTTGTATTCACCAGAATTTGAGCATGATAACTGTGGCGCTGGTTTCATTTGTAGTCTTAAAGGTGAAAAATCCAACGATATTATCCATAAGGCATTGGAAATATTAGAGAAACTGGAGCATAGGGGCGCTGTAAGTTCTGATGGAAAAACAGGTGATGGTGCAGGGATTCTTATAGATATCCCCCACGACTTCTTTAAAGAAGAGTGTAGTTTTGACCTCCCCAATCCTGGTTCTTATGCTGTGGCCAATGTTTTTCTTCCACAAAAGGAAAATCAAAGAGATTATTGTATTTCAATTTTTGAAGATAATATTAAGAAGCAGGGGCTAAAATTATTGGGTTGGAGAAATGTCCCGGTCAATAAATCGGTGCCTGGAAGAATAGCAGCTGAAACAGAGCCATTTGTAAAACAAGTTTTTATTGGTACAGAAGAGAAAAACATGAAGTCATTTGATTTCAATTTAAAACTTTTTATTGCCCGAAAGGTATCCGAACATACTATCAATGCTTCCAAATTATCAGAAAGTAAATTCTTTTATCTGCCAAGTTTATCAACAAAAATTATAATCTTCAAAGGGCTTTTAATGCCTTTGGACATTAAACTATATTATAAAGACTTAATGGATTCTAGGGTTGTTACAAGATTAGCTCTTGTACACCAGCGCTTTTCTACGAACACCTTCCCTACTTGGGATTTAGCACAACCTTTTAGATATATGTGCCACAATGGCGAAATTAACACCCTTAGAGGAAACGTTTCCAGAATGCGCTCAAGAGAAGGCCTTTTGGAAAGTGATTGGTTCGGTGATGAGATAAAAAATGTACTCCCAATAGTTCTTCCAGGAAAATCTGACTCTGCATCCATGGACATGGTGGTAGAATTATTATTGATGACAGGTCGTTCCTTGCCTGAAGTTATGATGATGTTAGTGCCAGAAGCTTGGGAAAAGAATACCGAAATGTCCGAGGCCAAAAAAGCATTTTATGAATATAACTCATGTTTAATGGAGCCATGGGATGGACCAGCATCTATCCCTTTTACCGATGGTAATTATATTGGTGCTGTTTTAGATAGGAACGGTCTTCGACCATCTAGATATTCTGTTACCAAAGACGGGTATGTAATTATGTCTTCTGAAACTGGGGTCGTGGACTTAAAGCCAGAAAATATAGAATTCCATGGTAGGCTAGAGCCTGGAAAAATGTTCTTGGTGAACATGGAAGAAGGGAGAATTGTTAACGATGAAGAGATAAAAGAGGAAATAGCACAACGTCATCCATACAAAAAATGGTTGAGCGCTAATTTGGTTCATTTACGAGACATTCCATACAATGATTGCCCTCTATTCTTGGGAGAAGAATCAGTAGAGAAAAGAAAGGCAGTGTTTGGCTATACATTAGAAGACATCAACACTATTATTCTTCCCATGAGTAAAAGCGCCAAAGAACCTATAGGGTCAATGGGGTCGGATACGCCTATTGCCGTATTATCGGAGCGCCCCCAATTAATTTATAATTATTTTAAGCAATTGTTCGCTCAGGTGACCAATCCTCCATTGGATGGTATTCGTGAAGAATTGATTACAGACATAAGTCTTACCTTAGGTACAGACCGCAATATTTTTGACATTACAGAACAACATTGTAGAAAATTAAAAATCCAAAATCCAGTGATATCAAAGGAGGATTTGGACAAAATAAAGAACTATGATGCCAGTCCAGATTACAAGGTAGTATCCATTCCTATACTATATGATATTGAGAAAGGACATAATGGCCTAGAAGAAGCACTGGATTTAGTCTTAGAACAAGCTTCTAACGCCATAGATGATGATGCCAATATTATTATCTTATCAGATAGGTCTGTATCTAAAGAAAAAGCTCCCATTCCGGCTTTGTTAGCATGTGCTTATGTAAATAGTGGATTGCAAATTTTAGGAAAACGTTCCAAATTGAGCATCATTATAGAATCCGCTGAGCCAAGGGAAGTACATCATTTTGCTCTATTATTTGGTTTTGGTGCCAGTGCCATCAATCCATATATGGTTAATGAAATTATTGCTGAACAAATTGAGGAAAATGATATTACTGATGTAACCTTTGACGAAGCAGTATACAATTACAATAAGGGAATTGGTAAGGGAATCCTTAAGGTGATGAACAAAATTGGCATATCTACTTTAAATTCTTATAGAGGTTCACAATTATTTGAATGCATAGGTATCAATACCAAAACGGTAGACAAATATTTCCCAAATACACCCACAAGAATCCAGGGTATTGGATTATATGAAATTGAAAAAGAAATAGCCAAAAGACATAAAAAAGCTTTTCAAGAACAAGAAGTAGCTGCCAATTTAGATTTAGAAATAGGTGGGGCGTATAGATGGAGAAGAGACGGTGAAAAGCATTTGTTCAATCCATTGACCATTGCAAAACTTCAAAAGGCTGTTCGTAGCAATGAGCCGGAAACCTATAAGGAATATGCGAAAATGATAAACGAGCAATCCAAAAGTCTAATGACCATAAGAGGATTGTTCGAGTTTTCCAATTATGACCCTATTCCTATTGATGAGGTAGAACCATGGACAGAAATTGTAAAACGATTTAAAACAGGTGCAATGTCCTATGGTTCCATTAGCAAGGAAGCCCATGAGAATTTGGCTATAGCTATGAATCGTATAGGAGGAAAGAGCAATTCCGGTGAGGGCGGTGAGGATGCTGAAAGGTTTTACAAAAACCAAACCGGTGATTGGAAAAACAGTGCCATTAAGCAAGTTGCATCAGGGAGATTTGGGGTGACGTCAAATTATTTGACCAACGCACAAGAAATACAAATTAAAATGGCGCAGGGGGCAAAACCTGGAGAAGGTGGACAATTACCAGGGCCTAAAGTAAATCCCTCAATTGCCAAAACAAGAAATTCAACTCCATATGTGGGCTTAATTTCACCACCACCACATCATGACATCTATTCTATTGAAGATCTTTCACAGTTGATTTTTGATTTAAAGTCAGCTAACAGAAAAGCCAGAATTAATGTAAAACTTGTTTCTGAAGTAGGTGTAGGTACTGTGGCCGCAGGTGTTGCAAAAGCAAAGGCAGATGTCATCCTAATATCTGGCCATGATGGTGGAACTGGGGCATCTCCCTTAACTTCATTAAAACATGCCGGACTTCCATGGGAACTGGGAATTGCAGAAGCGCAACAAACGCTTGTACTAAATGACCTAAGAAACCGAATAGTATTGGAATGTGATGGACAGTTAAAAACAGGGAGAGATGTTGCCATAGCTTGTTTGTTGGGAGCAGAAGAGTTCGGTTTTGCCACAGCACCATTGGTCGCCTCAGGCTGTATCATGATGCGTGTCTGCCACTTAAATACATGCCCAGTGGGAATTGCAACACAGAACCCTGAGCTTAGAAAGAAGTTCAAAGGCAAACCGGAACATGTAGTAAACTACATGTATTTTGTTGCTCAGGAACTTCGTGAAATTATGGCTCAATTAGGTTTTAGAACTTTGACTGAAATGGTTGGGCAAGTACAAAAATTAGATCGCAAAAAAGCTTTAGAACATTACAAAGCGGCGGGAATAGATTTATCCCCTATTTTATACCAAATAGACGTGCCCGCAGGAACAAAGTTGCACAATACTCAAAAGCAAAAACATGATATTGTCAACTCCATTGAGTTCGATATTATTGATAAAGCCCATCTTGCCTTATTTAGAAAGGAAAAAACAACATTAGACTATCCAATTGTAAATACAGATAGAGCTGTTGGTGCAATTATCAGTAATGAAATATCAAAAATTTATGGTGCAGAAGGGCTACCAGACAACACACTGAAATTAAATTTCACTGGTTCTGCAGGACAAAGTTTTGGTGCTTTTGCTACCAAAGGTTTAACTATGGTAGTTAACGGGAATACAAATGACTATCTGGGCAAAGGGCTTTCAGGGGCAAAAATCATTATTAAAGTTCCGGACAAGTCTACTCTTAAACCAGAAGAAAATGTTATTACCGGAAATGTTACACTTTACGGAGCAACTGCTGGAGAAGTGTATATCAATGGTAAAGCCGGGGAACGTTTTTGTGTGCGAAATTCTGGAGCAAAAGCTGTAGTAGAAGGAATTGGTGACCATGGATGTGAATATATGACAGGCGGAATCGCCGTAATCCTTGGAGCAGTTGGAAGGAACTTTGGTGCTGGTATGAGTGGTGGAATCGCTTATATTTTTAATGAAGCAGGTACTTTTGAGAAAAATTGCAATACAGAAGCATTGAATCTTTTACCAGTTGATGAAGACAATGATATTGTACAACTTAGAGAATTAATTGAAAACCATTATAATGCAACACTAAGCCCATTGGCACAGCGAATACTCGAAAATTGGGAATCATATTTACCAAAATTCATTAAAGTATTACCAGAGGAGTATAGACAGGCATTGATAAGAATGGAACAGGAAAAATTGGAAACTATATAGGCATATCATGGGAAAGACAACAGGATTTATGGAGTTCGAAAGAAAGAATGAAAAATATGCTCCGGTTGAAGAGCGTGTTAAACATTATAAAGAATTTACACTTCCATTAAAGGAAAAAGAGTTGAAAGATCAAGGAGCCCGTTGTATGGACTGTGGCATTCCTTTTTGCCATAGTGGATGTCCTTTGGGAAATTTAATTCCAGATTTTAATGATGCTGTATATCGTGGAAAATGGGAAAAAGCAACTCAAATATTGCACTCAACTAATAATTTCCCTGAATTTACAGGAAGATTGTGCCCTGCTCCCTGTGAAGAAGCATGTGTTTTAGGAATCAATGAAGATCCTGTTACCATAGAAAATATTGAAAAAAATATTGTTGAGACCGCCTTTAAAAAAGGCTGGGTTATTGCTGAACCACCAACTATTCGCACTGAAAAAACCGTAGCAGTTATCGGTTCCGGTCCTGCAGGATTGGCAGCCGCCCAACAATTAAATAGAGTAGGTCATACAGTTACCGTTTTTGAGCGAGATGAAAAAATTGGCGGACTACTCCGATTTGGCATTCCAGATTTTAAAATGGAAAAACATATTATTGATCGTCGTTTGGATGTTTTGAAAGAAGAAGGAATCACTTTTAAAACAGGCATAAATGTCGGGGTGGACATAAAAGCAGAAGAACTTCAAAATCAATTTGATGCAATTGTTCTTTGTGGTGGTGCCACAGTACGGAGAAGCCTCCCAATTCCTGGATCTGATTTAAAAGGAGTGCATCAGGCAATGGACTTCTTACCTCAAAATAATAGAAGAATAAGTGGCACTAAAAACTTTGACAATGAAATTCATGCTAAGGGCAAAAATGTAATTGTTATTGGAGGTGGTGATACTGGTTCAGATTGTATTGGCACATCCATACGACATGGAGCAACATCTGTGACAAATTTTGAGATAATGCCAAAAGGCACTCCAGAAAGACCTATAGACCAACCTTGGCCGTTTTGGCCTATGAGACTCAAAACAAGTACGTCCCATAAAGAAGGGGCAGAACGTTTCTTTAGCATCAACACGAAAGAGTTTGTTGGGGATAAAGATGGTAATCTAAAGGGTCTAAAAACCATTGAAGTAGAATGGATTAAAATTCCTGGCCAACGTCCTCAACTTAAAGAAGTTGAGGGAACTCTAAAAGAATGGAAATGTGAATTGGCATTAATGGCTCTTGGATTTACAGGCTCCGAAACTACCATTGCCGATCAATTGGGGCTAGAAATGGATCCACGTACCAATATTAAAGCTTCCATTAAAGATTATAAGACTAATATACCTGGGGTTTTTGCTGCAGGTGATCAAAGAAGAGGACAATCTTTAATAGTTTGGGCAATCTCCGAAGGTAGAGAAGCGGCTCATCATGTTGATGCTTTTCTAATGGGCAGCTCTAACCTACCTTTAAAGGGGGATGGCGATTTACCAAGAGTTTAATAAACTAATTTAAACTATATCAAAAAGCCACCTTAATTAAGGTGGCTTTTTGATTTTAGCTATATATTTTCCCTTCTAATCATAGTATAGTGCATAAAAAAAGCCCCTTACATGTGTAAGGGGCTTTCAAGAAAGGCGGCGGCCTACTCTCCCACCCTTGTGGGGCAGTACCATCGGCGCA
>NZ_JAATJJ010000003.1 GCF_011927795.1 Saonia flava
GTATACGCTGTCTTCCCAATATGTCAATAGAACTTATCTCTTTCTCAATAAACCCGAGAAACAATCTCTTGCCCCTCTAAGCGGGTGCAAATATAACACCCTTTTTCATCTCTCACAATACTTGCGAGTTTTTTTTTGAATAAATTTTAAAAAAATACTTAATTGTTCTGATTGTCAATTAGTTAGATTTAAATATTTTTTAAAAGCAAGTATACTAAATCCTTTTTACCGCTATCACCCCACGCCCTAATCAACCTCAAAAAGTTTACAATCAGCCAAATGCAAATTTTGGGAAAGAAAAAAATAACAAAAAGGACTCACGAAAAGAAGTTCCATACCAAACCAAAACGTATCACGAAATCACGATATGGGTAGTTCGGAGCCGAGTAATAATTATATTCCTTGGAGAATATAGTATTAAAATGCTCCGCCTTAAGATAAACCCTTGTTTGCCTTATCTTGGCATTAATGAAAAAGTCCAGCAGAGGATAACCACCCAACTCATCCCTATTTTGAATATAGAATTCTCCTAAAACAGGGTTATATGCATCCATATTATAGGGAGTAAAGTACTTAAAAGTAACCCCCGTTTGCAAATACATTGCTTTTTTGAAAACATCATTAGAATAATACAATGTATTTCTTGTAACCAACTCCGGAACGTTGAGTACAGTGTTCGTCTGCGAAACATTTTGATACATCAAAGTATTATTCAGTGCAAACTTACCCAACCTAAATTCCTTCTTGTACTTTATTTTAATATAATCAATTGTACTATTCTCCTGAAAAGGTTTTATGAATGCTTTTTCTGAACCAGCATCAATCTCTTCGTCCGTTGCCAAGGAAGTAAAATATGTATAATTATCTATTTTAGAATATTTAGCAGCCAAATTTCCCCATAGACCAGATTCCAAGTTAAATTGCAAACTGTTTATTTTTTGTTTATTAAAACTTGAAGTATTCTGCCAATTATAGTTTAAATAGTCACTTTGATATAAAAGAAAATTATAATTGGGCATTTTTGAAGAAGAATGGATTGCTATTTTTATTTTATTCTTTTCATTGAACGTATAGCCCATGGAGGCGTTGATTATAGTTCCCGTTAAACTTCCCGTAACATTTTGCGTTATACTTCCATTCAAAGCAAATCCACCTATTTCCTTGGAATAATCCCCCCCAATAAGCATTTCTTCTCCTTTTAACTTATTTTCGATCTGAACACTGTCGGTTATTAAAATACTATTGAAAAAATAATTATAACTGTAATTCTCCAAACGACCTTTTAAGCTTCCCAATGTTTTATTTGAAAACAATATGTTCACTTGATTGTGCATCGTCTTTAAACTAGCCTTATCATTAATTGGGTTCAAAAAATACTCCCCATATATATGTAGCAACGATGTTTCTGGTTTATATTGGTATTGATAGTACTTGGTCTCATAATTAAATTGATGTCCAACTGCCAAAGAGGTTGAACCTGTACTAACGGAATCCTTTTTTTTCTTTAAAAAATTGTATTGATGATCCAGGAAATAGCGTTTTCCAAGAATTTTGTTCTGCCCATTTGAAAAAACAACATCTATTCTTGACCTATCCTTAAACTGCTCATCACCAGACTCAAATTGCAATTCCTTATCATTTAATCCTCCATTTTCTTGTCCTATTATATTCTGGGCAGCAATATGTGCCCTAAATTGATATTTTCCATTTTTAGTGACATAATTACTTGTAACAGTAAAATTTCCCGATTCCGCCTGCTCTCTTAAATATTTCCCCAAAGACCTAAACCCCTTATATCCCAATGAAAAATTAAGTCTTCTAGAAGTGTTAAAAGCAAGTAGGGCATCTAATGTTTGCCCTTGTTCAAAGGTTGTTTTGAAGAATAAATCAGACATGGGAGTGGGGACATTATAATACCTAATATCTTCTACCTCCCAATAATTTAAATTTTTGGCCCTTGCCCCAATCAACGGATAAAAAACCTTATTTTCAAAATTGACTCCTAATTTATTATAGGGTTGACCAACATTGGCAAAAGGCATCAATTCAAAATCGTCCTGTCTTAAATAATTGTATTTATATTCTTTATTGATAGTAAGTGAGGTATCCAGAAAAGTGGTATCCCTGGCAAAAGAGATTATTTTATAATCCTTAATAGTTATCCCTATCGTATCTTGAACTTTTTCTTTTGTTCTTCCTCTTTCGCTTTTCATTACAAAGGATGAGTCGAGCTTTTTTGTTGGGGGAATTGAATCTTCTTGGGAAAACAATGTTAGGCAACTAAAAGACAAAAATAATAAGAGGAAATACTTCATTCTAAAATGTTACAAAGGCAAAGTTACTTTTTTTGACCTTAATGAAATGTGAAAGTTTTCACAGAAATAAATACAAAACAAAGTATCACTTGAACAAAAAAAATTGATAATTCTTATAATATTCAGCATATTTACAAAAAAAACACAGAAATGATAAGAAAAGTACTACTAGTTTGCTTTTTTATTAGTTCTTTCTCCTATGCACAATTTAATGAGGGTGCTCCATGGATGAACGATCTTGAAAAAAATAAATCCACGGCATCTAAATCCAGTAAGCCATCCTATTCTATTTATGAAATATCAGAAGCTTTTCACAAATATTGGCTCGGAAAAGATTCTTCCAAAAAAGGAAGTGGCTACAAGCCCTATATGAGATGGGAAAATTACTGGATGAACTATGTTGACCAAGATGGGCACTTGCCTTCATCCGAACAGCTATGGAATGCCTGGAAGAGCAAAAGCAACAATATTGCTGGAAAAGCTGTCAACCCAACCAGTGATTGGTCAATCGTTGGTCCAGAATCCCATGGTTTTTTTCCTGGACAATTACCGGGACAAGGAAGGGTCAATGCAATCGCTGTAGACCCAAACGACGAAAATGTATGGTATGTAGGAGCTCCAGCGGGAGGAATATGGAAATCTACAGATGCAGGTAGTACATGGATCAGTTTGTTTGATAATTTTCTTCAAATAGGAGTTTCAGGGATTGCCATTGATCCAAATGATTCCAATATCATATATATCGCTACAGGAGATGATGATGCTTCTGATTCTTATAGCATTGGTGTATTTAAATCCATTGATGGTGGCGCAAGTTGGAATGAAACAGGGTTGAATCCATCCAACACAACAGTGAACACTTTAATGAACGAAATTGTTATTGACCCTTCCAATTCTGATATCTTATGGGTTGGAACTAATGGAGGGCTTCTAAAGTCTATTGATGGAGGAGATACTTGGGAAACAAAAAGAAATGGGAATATTAAAGATTTTAAATTGAAACCCGATAACAGTTCGGTAATCTATGCAGTATCTAACAGTAATTTTTATAGATCTGTAAATGGAGGTGATGATTTTACTGAAATTACGGATAACTTACCAAGTTCTTCTGGTCGTCTTGTTTTAGGGGTTTCCGCGGCCAACCCAGAAGTCGTATATATCCTAAGTGCTGATGTTTCATCAAATGATTTTGCTTATCAAGGCCTTTATAAATCTATAGATGGGGGAACCACATTTGTTGAAAGTCCAAACACCATTGATATTTTAGAATCTTCCCAAGCTTGGTTTGATCTAGCTTTGGAAGTATCTCCTACCAATGAAGATGAGTTGTATATAGGGTGCTTAAACATATGGAAAAGCACAAATGGGGGCAATTCCTTTTCTCAACTTAATGAATGGTTTTTAAATACGCCTTCTTATACCCATGCAGATATACATACCCTAAAAATATTCAATGGAAAACTTTATTGTGGAAGTGATGGGGGTATATATGTTTCAGAAGATAATGGTGCTACATTTACAGATTATACGGCTGGTATTGCCATAAGCCAATTATACCGCATTTCTGTCTCCCCCCAAGACTCCAACAAAATTATTGGTGGTTTTCAAGATAATGGAGGGCTTTTGTATAACAATGGCGAATGGAATTCGTACCATGGTGGAGATGGAATGGACAATGTCATAGATCCAGGAAATAATAAATTACTATACGGGTTTATGCAATTTGGTCAAAATCTGTTCATTTCCCTTAATTCAGGGCAATCTGTAACGTCAGTTTCGGCTCCCAATGATGCCAGTCAAGGAAACTGGATTACGCCATTGGCAATTGACAGTGAAGGCGATGTATTTGCCGGGTATGATGCTGTATACAAATTAGTAGGAAGTGGATGGGAAAAATGGTCCAATGGATTTAGCAATGGCAATATTGAAGATTTGGAAATAGACCCTAACAATCCCATGATTATGTATGCGGCAGATGATAATTTTATTTTCAGAAGTGATAATGGTGGAACTTCTTTCTCCTTTCTTCCTCAACTGGATTCCGAAATTTCGGATATCGCCATAAACAATAATGATAGTAATATTATTTACGTTGTTACCTCAAATAGAGTGGGAACACCCTTGGGGCAACAAACCACCCAACGAGGAGTGTTTAAGGTTACAGTTGATGGAAGTAATACAACTTTTGAAGACATTACCTTAAACCTTCCTACCGACCAGGCCTATTTTGCCATAGTTCATCAAGGCAGACATCCAGATAACCCCATTTACGTAGCTACTAGTTTAGGCGTTTATAGGCTGGACGATACCTTGACCGAATGGGAAGATTATTTTACGGGGTTACCCAATACTGCATATAGTGATTTAGAAATAAGCTTAGATGATGAACTTATTACCGCCTCTACATATGGTCGTGGAGTATGGCAGTCACCCATTCCCGTACAACTACCAGATGCTGATATTCGTTTACTTTCTGTTACTCCAACAGCAAATTCTGTTTTTTGTGGGCAAGTAAATTCAGAAATTTTGGTAGAAAACACGGGTCTTAATCCTGTCACAGAGATTGATATAACCTATAGTATCAATGAAGGAACAGATCAAGTTATGAATTGGACAGGGACTCTAAATGCCGAAGAAACAACTACTATTGATTTAGGTGTTTTAAATATTTCTGAGTTTGGAAAAATAGTTTTGAATGTTACTGCAAGTGCTCCCAACGATGCCTTTTCGGACAACAATACATTAAACACCTTATTTTTTAACAATGACTATGGATTGGGAGGCACCATAAATACTTTTGAAACTGCCAATGAAACCCTTATTGCTTATAATGAAGGAGATGAAGACAACAGTGTTTGGGAAAAGGGAATTCCTTCCGGTGCTATTTTAAATGAAGCTGGTTCCGGTACCAATGTATATGCCACTATATTGGATGGCAACCATCCAGATGCCACTAAAGGGATTTTAATGAGTAATTGTTATGAAATGGCCAACATTTTAGCACCTGTTCTTAAGTTCAATATGGCCTATGATTTAGAGGAAAATTGGGATATTGTTTATGTACAATATTCTATTGACGAAGGAAATACATGGAACGTTTTAGGCAATATAAACAGTCAACCTAATTGGTATACTAGTGATAGAACCAACATCAGTTCTGGTGATGATGATGATTGTCAAAATTGTCCAGGAGCACAATGGACAGGTACAAATGCAACAATAACAGAATACGCATATGATTTTACGGCCAATGCCAACAACGGCGAGGTGGATCTTACCAACGAACCCAATGTACTGTTTAGAATAGTATTTCATTCAGATGCCTTTGTAACTCAAGAAGGAGTCGTAATAGATGATTTTGTGATCGAAGGATTCCAAGACGATGATGACGATGACAATGATGGCGTTTTGGATGTGGACGATAATTGTCCATTGAGTAGCAATGCCAATCAATTGGATACTGATGGGGATGGAGATGGTGATGCCTGTGATACTGATGATGACGATGATGGTATTTTAGATGTTGAAGACATTTGTCCTTTAATTGCGAATCCCAATCAAGAAGATTTTGATGGAGATGGCATTGGCGATATTTGTGATGATGATATAGATAATGATGGGGTCCCAAATAATCTGGATTTGTGCCCAGACACACCTTCTAACTCAGTTGTGGATGTTAATGGCTGCATTGTATTTTCCTTACCTGTAACGAATTTCACAGTTCTCGCTATTGGAGAATCATGCATAAGCAGCAATAATGGAAGCATACAAATAGATGCTGTAGAAAACCTAAATTATACGGCAACTTTATCTGATGGCGTTTCTGATGTTGTGAATACATTTACAACAACAACTTTGTTCGAAAACTTAACAGCCGGAGCCTATACATTATGCTTAACCGTAGATGGCCAAACTGGCTATGAAAGTTGCAGGGATATCATTATCGGCCAACCAGATGCACTTTCAGTTTCATCTAAAGTGAGTTCATTAAAAAGCGAAGTAACCCTTAATTTAGAAGGTGGCAAGAGTTATACCATTAATTTGAACAATGAAATATACGCCACATCTGAAAGTGAAATTACTTTATCACTTTCCAAGGTAGAAAACACCCTTTCTGTAAAAACGGATCAGGACTGTCAAGGAATATACGAGGAAACCATTATTCTGGATTCAGGTGTATTTATCTATCCAAATCCTATTGAAAGTGGCAATATGACCATTTATTTAGGTGAGAGCAGTTGGAATGAAGTAGAATTGTCCTTATACACTGTACATGGCGCAACAATTTTTAGTAAAGCCCATAGTGTGATTGATAATAGAATAAAATTCAGTGTAGACGCCCTACCTCATGGAGTTTACCTGCTCAATTTGAAGACCGACAAAACATTAACAAACTATAAAATAATAAGAAAATGAAACATATATATAAAATAGGGTTTTTGGCAGTATTTTTCTTATTATCGTGTGGTGGAGGTGGTTCCGAAGGAGATGACACTCCACCTCCACCACCACCAGTACCGGACCCTTCCGCAGCAACTTTGGTATTTCCCCAAAATAATACGGAATGTAATGAAGGAACCATTCTTAATGATACTCAAAGTGAGGTGACTTTTGAATGGAATGCATCCCAAAACACAGATAGTTATGAAGTAAATATCACTAACCTTAACACCAGTAGTACGCAAAAGGTAACCGCAACTGGAACAGAAACAGCGGTGACAATTGCAAGAGGTACTCCCTATGAATGGTTTGTAGTTTCCAAAGCTAATGGTACAAATGTTACCGCCACTAGTTCTAATGCAAAATTCTATAATCAAGGGCCTGGCATAGAAAATTATGCGCCTTTTCCTGCCGATGTTGTAAATCCTGAAAGAGGAACAACATTGGCAACTACCACTAGTGTAGCATTGGAATGGATTGGTAGTGACGTGGATGATGATATTGAGGAATATGAAGTGCTTTTCGGAACAGATGAGACACCTACTGTATCCTTGGGAACAGTTACAGAAACAATTATTGATGCAAATGTTGCTTCAGGAGGAGTTTACTACTGGAGAGTCATTACCACAGATAGCCAAGGGAACACTTCTCAATCTGAGATTTTTGAGTTTAGAGTAAATTAATTCTTTAAAAATTACCATCTTGCTTACAATCTAATCAAGCACTTTGTGGGTTTAAAGAATTATTTGCATTTTTTTGATGAAGTCGGCACCGATGAGGCAGGTCGCGGTTGCTTGGCCGGACCTGTTACCGCAGCCGCGGTAATGTTACCTGAAAATTTTAAAAATGACATTCTAAACGATTCCAAACAATTGTCCGAAACAAAAAGAGATTTACTTAGGCCACTAATTGAATATGAATCTCTAAGTTTTGGAGTAGCGCACATTTTCCCTGAAAAGATTGATGAAATCAACATCCTGAATGCCTCCATTTTGGCCATGCACGGTGCCATTTCAAAAATTAATGGTCACCCTAAATTTATCATTGTGGACGGCAACAGGTTTAAACCTTTCAAAAATATTCCATTTGAATGCATTATAAAGGGAGATAGTAAATTCATGAGTATAGCCGCGGCGTCGGTTCTTGCAAAGACGTACAGGGACCAATATATGGAGAAAATTCATTTGGAATATCCCATGTACAATTGGAAAAAAAACAAAGGATACCCAACCAAAGAGCATAGACAGGCCATTCGGGAATATGGAATTACAAAATACCACCGAAAAAGTTTTAGACAATTGCCAGAACAATTAAAATTAGACATTTAAAATCCTAAATTTGTGGGAAAGCCATCCAAATGAAATTTAGAATACTGCTCATTTTTGTTATTGTCTTAGCCCTTGGCTGTAAAAAAGAAGAAAATAAGACCTCTTCTTTATTGCACTATATCCCTAAGGAAACAGCTGTTCTTATAAAAATAAATGACCATCAAGCTTTTAAAAGCGACCTTAAGAACAATGGCTTTCTCAAAGAATTGGAGGGAACTAAGGTTTATAGATCAATCCATGAGAAAATTAAAAATCTGGACAACATTTCTCCAAGTTCGGAAGGATTGTTAGGTTTTGTTGAAATAGGTAAAGAGAATTTTGAATACATCTATGTAACGGACTCCCATCCTAATTTCTTTCAGTTGGATAATGCACAAAATATATCTTCTGAAACGCTTACTTATGAAAACAGGAGTTATGACAAATATGTGTTGGATGACATCTCCTTTTTTAGTTTAGAGCAAGACAATAAAATAATCCTATGTTCCGCCCAGTTGGTATTGGAAAATTTAATCCGCACCCTAAAAGAAATAAAAACTCCCCAAACATTACAAAAATTATATGAGGTCTCAAGTGAAAATAAGCCAGCCACACTATTTATAAATTCTAAATATGGTGATGCTGTCATTACTTCAAAAGTTTTGGAAAAATCCAAAATAAAGATTTCCAATTTTTTTGATTGGATTTCTCTTGACCTTAATACAGGTCAAAATCACATGGGTTTTAATGGTATTAGCATAGCCAATGATTCATTAAACCAATTCATTAATTTATTTAAAAACACGAACCCTTTAACCCCAACAACTCCTCAACTAGCACCCTTAAATTCCACCGCTATACTATCCTATACTTTTGATGATTACAATGAGTTTGCCAAAAACCAACAAAAATACCTTGATCGTTCTTCACCGGTAGATACTATATTCAACACCGTTGAAGAAGTGGGCCATATTTTCTTGAACTCAAAAAAAGGGGTTGTTCTTAAAACATTTGGCTCAGAAAATTTGTATCAATTTTTGGATACTTATAAAAAAGAAAGTAAGGATTACCAGGGCAATCAAATAAACGGTTTAAGCTCTTCAGAGTTTTTAAATGAATTTTTTAATCCCTTGATCCAAGGGTTTTCTGCCAATTATTTTTCTATTATAGATAACACATTCCTATTTTCAGAAGATAGGGAAACCATGCAAACCATTATAAGTAACTATAAAAATGGAGCAACCTTTGAAAAAAGCCCAACATATCTAGCGGCCAAAACCGAATTGGCCGAGGAATCCACTATTCAGTTTATTTCTAGCTCCAAGGGTATAGAATATTTTCTTGAAGAAGATTTTTCAAAAGAATTTGTATTGGATATTAAAGAGTCCAATTTATCTAAATATGTGTTTGCGGGACAGCTGGTAACAGATAATTCCTTTTACCACACCTCTTTAATGGCGGAAAGGGTAGAGAAAGAAGTAGCGTCCAATACCACTTCTCCCCTTTTCACAGTCCAATTAGATGCAGATTTGGCAAATACCCCACAGTTTGTAACAAATCATAGGACCAACAAAAAAGAAATAGTGGTACAAGATGTGGACAACAATCTTTATTTAATTTCAACGGAGGGAAAAGTCCTTTGGAAAAAACAACTTGGGTCCAAAATTGTAGGTAGTATTAAACAGATTGATATTTATAAAAACGGAAGACTACAACTGGCATTTACAACAAATAATCAGTTTTTGGTTTTGGACAGAAATGGGAAAGAAGTGGAGCCTTTTAATAAAACCTACGAAGGAGGAAACCTAAACTCCTTGGCTGTCTTTGATTATGAAGACAAAAAGAACTATCGTTTTGTGGTAACCCAAGGCAGCAAGGTGTTTATGTACAACGGCAAGGGAGACATCGTGGATGGTTTTACCTATAAAAATAGCGGTTCTCAAATTACCAATTCGCCCAAGCATTTTAGAATTGGAAAAAAAGATTATTTGGCATTTATGCTAGAAAACAATTCCCTGAAAATATTAAGCAGAGTCGGTAAGGATAGAGTAACTGTTACAGATAAAATAGATTTTTCCAACAATGATATATATATCTATAAGAATAAATTTACGTTAACAGATAAGAAAGGTGTACTTCATCAAATTGATGAAAAGGGCGGTATTTCGAGGGCCAATTTTAACTTAAACCAAGACCATGGAATAGATGCAACAAGCAACACCCTGGTAATCATGAATGATAATATTCTGACCATAAAAGGAAAAAAAGTAGAATTAGAGCTTGGGGTCTATACAAAACCTAAAATATTCTATATCTATGACAAGATATATGTATCAGTGACTGATATCCAAAATCAAAAGATTTATCTTTTTGACAGTCAAGCGAAGCCAATACCAAATTTTCCAATCTATGGAAATTCAATTATTGATTTGGCCGATATTGACAATGATAGAAAGCTGGAATTGGTAGCAAAAGACCTGGAAAACTCAATCATTATCTACAAATTGAATTAATAGGGTCTTTTTTGTCAACAATACATTAAAGCCAACTACACATACATATTTTCCCACACGAACCTATCTATTTTTGTACTTTTCTGTTGAACTATTTTTTGTAATTTCAAAACCTTAGAGAACCTTATAATTACATGATTATGAAAACATTAAAGCAACCCTTTAAACTATTTTTGGGTTTTTTCTTTATGATATCTTTTTGCGGAAGTGTCAATGCGCAATTTCTAAAAAAACTTGGCAAAAAAGCACAAAAAGCAGCAGAAAGAACTATTGAGAGAAGGGTCGAAGAAGAGTCTTCAAAAACAACTGACAAAGCATTGGACAGTATTTTGGAACCTGGCTCTAAAGGGGAGCAAGGGCAGCAAGTCCCCAACCCAACGTCTGGCGGCTCCAATGAACCCTCATCCACATCAAGTCCTGGTAATGAAAATAATGAGTCGTCTTCACCCAACACATCAAAAGAACCCAAGTCCCTTACAGTTTATAGTAAGTTTGATTTTGTCCCAGGTGACAAGCCCATGTTTTTTGATGACTTTGGGAATGATTTTATTGGTGATTTCCCGTCTAAATGGAATACCAATGCAGGGGGAGAAGTTGTAACCTTAGGGGATTCTTCCCAAAAATGGTTCGAAATGAAATCAGGGTACAATATCTTTTTTATTCCCAACGTACCTCAACTTCCAGAAGAATATACTATTGAGTTTGATGTTGAAACGGTAGGTCTTAGCAAAAAGACTTCTTCAACAGCCCACCTAAGGGTAGACTTAAGTGATGATGACAAATTTAAAGAGGGTGCCAATTTTGTACAAGCACATATTCCTTTTTGTCAATATTCCCCTATTGGTATTACAGTTGAAAATAAAAAAAACAACAAAAGAGAAATATATAGTACAATTAAAGCGGACATTAGGGATGAAATATTGAACAAACCACACATTTCCATTGCCGTAAATAAAGAAAGGTATAGAGTATGGGTAAATGAGGTAAAGTATGCAGATGTTCCAAAAATGGTTCCTTCTGGAAGTATTCTACATACACTTAAGTTCCATATGAATAACTTTAAGGATGGTGAGGAACGAATTTTCATCAGTAATTTAAAAGTTGCCGAAGGTGGAGTAGACCTTAGAAGAAAGTTGATTGCTGAAGGAAAAATATCCACAAACGGAATTCTCTTTAATTCTGGATCTGCAAATCTTAAACCAGAATCCATGGGAATCATCCGCCAAATATACCAGGTGCTGCAACAAGATAGTGGTATAAATTTAAAAATAGTTGGACATACCGATTCTGATGGAGATGATGGTACCAACATGTCACTTTCCAAAAGCCGGGCAGAAGCTGTAAAAAAGGCACTGGTAGAGGTTTATGGTGTATCTGATAGCCGTTTACAAGCGGAAGGGAAAGGTGAATCCGAACCTGTGGCAGATAATGGCACGTCTGGTGGAAAAGCACAAAATAGAAGAGTAGAGTTTATAAAAATTTAAATACACCTTATGAAAATTAGAATAACACTATTAGTTTTTGGATTACTTTTTTCTTTTGGAGTTAAATCACAAGATAATTGTAGCACCTATTATCCCTTGGTCGAAGGTGCAACCTTCCAATACACCAATTACGGCAAAAAAGGAAAGGAAGAGGGCAAAATTAATTATGCAGTTACAAACGTAAGTTCCAATGGTTTTGAAACAAAAGCAACTATGAACATGAATCTTATGGATGAAAAAGGAAAAGAAATTTACACCACTGATTATGGGTTTACATGTTCCGATAACATAGTTAAGATTGATTACCACTCCCTAATTTCTGAACAGACCCTTACACAGTTCAAGGACATGGAAATGGAGGTAACAGGCACGGATATTGAGCTACCCAATAGTTTGGGTGTTGATCAAGAATTAGAAGATGCCAATGTAGCCATAAAGATAGATATGGGTGGCATTAATATGAACATGAATATTGACACGGTAAATAGAAAGGTGGAGAAAAAAGAATCGGTAACAACTCCTGCTGGCACCTTTGATTGTTATGTTATTTATAGCGAAAACAAGACGAAGATGACCATGATGAACAAAACTTTCCCTAATAGAGTTTGGCTGGCCGAAGGTGTGGGAATGGTAAAGCAAGAAAGCTACAATCAAAACGGAAAATTAATGAGTAGTTCTGTGCTAACTCAATTTAGTAAATAAAGAGAAGCAACATTAACTTAAAAGCCGAAGTCTAGACTTCGGCTTTTTCTTTTTTAATCTCAGCTTCAAACAAGTGTGAGAAGTGCTTCACTAATTTTTCTTTTACTTCATCCATGGAGATTGCTTTCACTCCCAATTCAACATTAAGAGATGTCACAGCCTTATCCTTAATTCCGCATGGAATCATTAAATCAAAATAACCTAAGTCCGTATTTATATTCAAAGCAAATCCATGCATGGTTACCCATCTACTTGCCCGTACGCCCATTGCGCAAATTTTCCGTGCAAACGGAGTTCCAATATCCAACCAAACTCCCGTTTCCCCAGATGAACGTTCAGCTTTTAAACCATACTCAGCTAGGGTAAGAATTACCATCTCTTCTAATAACCGGAGGTATTTATGAATATCGGTAAAAAAATTATCCAAATCCAAGATAGGGTATCCCACAATTTGTCCAGGACCGTGGTACGTAATATCCCCTCCTCTATTGATCTTGTAAAATGTAGCTCCCTTTTTGGCCAATTGATCCTCATTTGCCAAAAGATTGGTAATGTCACCACTTTTGCCCAAGGTATATACATGAGGGTGTTCCACAAACAAAAAATGGTTGGGAGTTGGAACATGGGCATCTTCCCTTCTATTTTTAATTTTTACATCAACCGTTTCCTTGAAAAGTTTTTCCTGATAGTCCCAACTCCTCTTGTAGTCCTTAAGACCTAAATCTTGTAAAACAACTTGCTTGTTCATAGGATACAAAGATACAAAGACCGCTTAAGTTTTAATACCTAAGCGGTCCGTGATGAATGTTATGGCCCTATTTAATCCTCTAACTCTACCTCTATGTTAAGAGCTTCAGGATTTTTCATATACTCCAAAAAACCAAGTTCATAAATAAGGGTTTTACCATCGGCACTAAAAGTGGCCTCTTCAACTGAAGAAGATTTTACACGTCTTGGAAAGTGATATTTTAATGTATAGGAAGAACTGGATAGAAACATTTCTGAACCTGCCAAACTATCCAAACTTTGTTGGTGCAGTTCTTCGTCTATTATCTTTGCTCTTCTAATAAAAACATTTTTCTTAAAAGAATAACTTACCTCTGTACTTTGGTTTTCATCTCCAAATGGACTTTGTTCACTAGGGCTTCCTGCGGCAGGATTTAATGAACTTGCATTTTGAAAGGTATTGAACATATCCCCAACCTCATCAATTTTCTTAAAATGGGAAAACATCTCGAACTTCATTTCTTTGGTTTCGGGATTCATTACCATATGCATATTAAAGGGCTCCAGTTTTTTAAGCTTATCTTGCTCTTCTTGGGGCAACGTAGCAATACTGTCCTTTTTCTCTTCCAAAAAGTCCTTAAAGGAAATAATGGAGTCTATTGCTTTTTCGCTGCTTTTTGAGAATTCATCTCCAGCCATTTCCATCAATTCGGATCCATCAAAATTTATAGATATTTTTCCGGAGCCATCTTCTTCAAAAAATATCTCCTCAGTAAAATTACAGGCAATAAAGAAGCACGCGAATATCATCACGGACAATAAATAAACTTTTTTCATCTTTGTTTTAGTTCGGGTTGTTCAGTATAACAAGCGCCCCAATAATTCCAGGCACCCATCCGCAAAAGGTTAAAAGTAGTACAATAAAAAATGACCCACAACCTTTTCCGATAACTGACAAGGGCGGAAACAAAATTGCCAATAATACTCTCCAGAAACTCATATTTTTGATTTTGATTGATGTACACAATATGTCGCCCATTAGTGCAATTTGTTACAAAAACCACTAAATTTATCTGTTCAATGCTTCCATTATTGTATATGAAAAGAATACTTCCCATATTTTTTCTTCTTGGTATAATCCAAACGTATGGGCAATATTCGTTTAGTGGTGAAATTGAAAGTTCTGAAAAAGATAAAACTGTATACCTCTCAATTATAGAGGACTATAGAAAACTTTCAAGGGTTTATATGGAGCAAATCATTAGAAAAACGTCAACGGATTCCTTGGGAAGATTTAATTTTCATGGGGAAAATCTTCTACAAGAAAATAGGATATACAGAATACATGTTGATGAGTGTACCGAGTTTGAGAAAAACAACAAGCATTTTCTGGGTCAGTGCAATAATAGTGAAAGCATTTTGTTTGTGGCCAATAACAATGATACCATTTTATTCCCTTCAACATCTGGTGGCCAAATACTATGTGATATTTCATCTACAAATCCAAAATCAGACGCTTTTCTTAAAATTGATGCTCTAAAAGAAGAAATGATTTATGATTTTATGGACTTTAGAAGTGAGGCAAGCAAAAAGTTAAACTCAAAAAAATGGTTTTCCACTTTTCAAGAGCATGCCAAAACACTGGACGAACCTTTAGCAGAATTATACATCTATGATTTTTTATCGGACAAAAGAAATGAAACCTACACTTATTATTTACAAGACTTTGCTAAGAACTCATATTATGATGGATTGTTAAACCGATTACAAGCCCAATACCCCAACACTGCTTTTACCCAATTGTATGAAACAGAAATTTCAACGGACAAACAATTACTGGCTTTTAAAAACCTTCCCAAATCCAGCATGGATTGGAAATGGCTCTTAGGTATTTTTTTAGGTATTTCCGTTTTATTAAATGTGTTTTTGTTAAGAAGAAGTAGTCTAGTGAAGACCAAAGAAAAGAACCAGACCTTAAAGAAATTGACTCAACAAGAACTAAAAGTAGTGGACCAAATTTTAGCGGATAAAACAAATAAAGAGATTGCCGCAGATATGTTTATTAGCCTTAGCACGGTAAAAACACATATCAATAATTTATATAAGAAATTAAATGTTTCCTCTAGAGAGGATATTAAACGAATTCTTTCCTAAAATTATATAAGAGAAAATCCACCTAGGGTCTAGTCTCTATTTCCACCCCGCGTAAGAGTGTTTTAAATCCATTATAGTTGAATTTTGAGACTATAACCTTAAAACTCTTTTATGAAATCAATTTATCTCTTCTTGTGTCTTTTATTATGCTCAACCCTTTCCATTTCTCAAAATATTAATCAAGAAATTGTGACCGATGGTGGCAAACAATTTTTGGTAGGCAAAATCAATGTAGAAGATGGACTAAAGTCTGGTCCCTACAAAACTTGGTATAATAAAAACCATGATTCTTATGACGTAAACAAAAAAATTGTTAGTGGATTTAAAACTAATCTCAGCAACTACAAAATTCTATTGTTTATGGGGACATGGTGTGGAGATAGCAAAAGAGAGGTGCCCAAGTTTATAAAAATTTTGGAAACGGCAAATTACCCCATGGAAAATTTAAAAATTGTTGCATTGGATGGAAGAAAAAGTCTTTATAAGACAAGTCCTACAGGTGAAGAATGGGGCTTGCAAATCAAAAGAATACCTACCTTTATTTTTATAAAGAATGGAAAAGAAGTTAACCGAATTGTTGAATCTCCCATAGAATCTTTAGAAAGGGATATACATACTATACTAACCAATAAGCCGTACACTCCAAACTATGCGAGTGCCATGAAATCAAAATAACAGCATCTTCTTCTTAAGGAAAACTGTTTCTCATTAGAGGAATTAAGCGCAAAAGTGTAATTTTGCGCTTTAATTTTTTTACTATGCAACTTTCCGAACAAGAGATTATAAGAAGGGAAAAACTAGATAAGCTAAGGGAATTGGGAATCAACCCATATCCAGCCGCCCTATACCCTGTGGATACTACATCCAAAAATATTAAGAAGCACTATGAAGAGGGAAAGAAAGTTGTAATTTCAGGAAGATTGATGTCCCGAAGAATACAGGGTAAGGCATCTTTTGCAGAGTTACAGGATAGTGATGGTCGTATCCAAGTATATTTTAATAGGGATGAAATCTGCCCTGGGGAAGATAAGACCCAATACAATGATGTGTATAAAAAACTTCTGGATATTGGTGATATCATTGGAATAGAAGGAGAATTATTTACTACCCAAGTAGGTGAAAAAACCGTAATGGTAAAGAAATTCTCTTTGTTGAGCAAGGCACTTAAGCCACTACCTCTTCCAAAAGTGGATGCAGATGGGAATGTTTTTGATGAATTTAACGACCCTGAACAACGCTATAGACAACGCTATGTTGATTTAGTGGTAAACCCATCCGTAAAAGAAACTTTTATCAAAAGAACTAAAATTACGAATAGCATTCGGCAATTTTTTAATGATAGAGATTACTTAGAAGTGGAAACACCTATCTTACAGCCCATTCCTGGTGGCGCCGCTGCAAGACCATTTATGACACATCATAACGCGCTAAATATCCCTCTCTATCTGCGTATTGCCAATGAATTATACCTAAAACGACTTATTGTAGGTGGTTTTGATGGGGTATATGAATTTGCCAAAGATTTTAGAAATGAAGGCATGGATCGAACCCACAATCCAGAATTCACGGTTATGGAGCTTTATGTGGCCTACAAGGATTATAACTGGATGATGGATACCACGGAACAATTGCTGGAAAAAGTGGCTATTGATGCAAATGGGACTTCAAAAGTCACTGTGGGCACTAATGAGATTGAATTTAAAGCCCCTTATCCAAGAGTCCCTATTTTGGAAGCCATAAAAACACATACAGGGGTTGATGTTGCCGGAATGCCGGAAGATGAATTGAGGGAAGTGGCCAAAAAACTTGGTCTGGAAGTTGATGAAACCATGGGTGTAGGTAAATTAATTGATGAAATTTTTGGAGAAAAATGTGAGCATTTTTATGTTCAACCCACATTCATCACAGATTATCCAAAGGAAATGAGTCCTTTGTGCAAAGAACATAGAAGTAACCCTGCCTTAACAGAACGTTTTGAATTGATGGTAAACGGCAAGGAATTAGCAAATGCCTATTCTGAGTTAAATGACCCCATTGACCAAAGAGAACGTTTTGAAGATCAATTAAAACTTTCGGAAAAAGGAGATGATGAGGCCATGTTTATTGACCAAGACTTCCTAAGAGCTTTAGAATATGGCATGCCCCCAACAAGTGGCATTGGTATTGGGATAGACCGTTTGGTGATGCTTATGACAAACAATGCCTCTATACAAGAAGTGTTGTTCTTTCCCCAAATGCGCCCAGAGAAAAAAACCATGGAACTCAGTGAAAATGAAAAATTAATTTTTGATATTCTCAAAAAACAAAAAAGCATGCCCTTGGGAGAATTAAAGGATGCTTCTGGACTTAGTAATAAAGGTTGGGACAAAGGAATAAAGGGATTGACAAAATTAGGCATTGCCAAAGTAATTAAAAATGGTGATTCCTTACTTTGTGAGCTTCAGGGCTAGGAGATTTATTTATCTTCAATATTAACACAAACAGTTGATTATGTGTGTTTTTACTACAATATAATACGGGTAAAAACGTTTACTAATAGTAGAACCCCAAATCTGCTATGTATGAAAAAAATCTACGCTGTATGCCTCGGCATATTTTTGTTGTATTCCTGTTCTAAAGGCGACACTATCCCAGAGACAGGAGATCCGGACACAGAATCCGAAACGGACCCAAAAACAGACCCTAAAATAGCATTGAAAGCCTGTTTTACTGTAAACCAAACCAATTTTGAGGTTGGAGAATCGCTAATTATTACCAGTTGTTCAGAAGGGACTATTAAAAGTTATCATTATGACATGGGCAATGGTAATGTGAGCCTAAAAGAAAATCCAGAATTTGTGTTGGAAGAGGAAGGTGATTTTAGCATCTTACTTACCATTACAGATGAAGAAGAGAAAACAGATACCTTTTCTAAATCTATTTCTGTATCCCAACCTGTTGAAGCAAATTATATATTCCCGGACATTGCAATGGGATTTAAAGGTTTTCCCTTAGAAACTGGTTTAACTCCAGATAATAAAATCTATTATATGGAACTAACTGAGGACCTTCTTGGAGTAGGTGGTTCCAAATTTAATTATAGGGAACTGGATGAAAGCTATAACATATCAACATCCCAATATATTTTGGACAAGCAATTTAACACACAAAGTGCGTTTGTAAATTTTCTGGCCAATGGCAACGTAAATATTCATTTATCCAGAACACTTCCAGATTTTTATGGAACCCATGAAATCACATTTGACAATGCGTGGAGTTTCATAAATGGATTAAACTCCTCATCAAAACATAGTTACGGATATGTGCCAGATGGTGCAGACTTCCTTTATTTTGGAACCCAAGTGGAGGACGGTATATATAAGACAGCTGTGGAAAGAAGAAATGGAAATGGAGATGCCTATGAAATTCATTTAAATAATTTTGGGAGCGCAGATGCCTTTATTGGTGATATGATCAAGACTAGTACTGGCTTTGCTGCTTTTGGAGGTGTATTTACCAAGAATGCTACCGCTCCACAAGTTACAGGATATAGACCACTACTGGTGTTTTTTGATACCGTGTTTAATGTTACATCCCATGTTGTTTTTGAAAATTCTGTCTTGGATACCAAAATAACATCCATTAATGATTTAAATGGCAATTACCACTTGGTTGAAATGAGTAATGGAAATATAGCCATGTATGGAAATGGTGAACTCACTATAACAAACTCTTCTGGAACAATGATTAGTTCTTCTTATTTCGAAGAAACAACAAATAATCAGGCGATGATTTCCTTAGGGGCTTCATTTATTATCTCTACAAATAATTTCCTAAGAAAGTTCGATGCGGATGGAAATCAGACGAAAGAGTTAAAATACAACGGAAACTACCTGCCCGAATTTGTTCAAAAAGACGGACAACTTTTCTTCATTGCTGGATTTGATGTCACTGAAAATAATATTGATTTAGTGAAATTATTTTATGCAAGCATGGGCAACGATTTAAATCTTGTTAACTTAAATGATTAAAAGTTGAAAACTATAATAAAAAGGGAGGCCATGGCCTCCCTTTTTATTTTTAAAACTTAAGTAAATAGTATAGTTTAGAGGCAACATAAACAAATTATGGACTTAAGTAAAAAAATAGGTCTTATTTTAGGACCGGTACTATTCTTCATTTTAATTAATCTTCCATTTTATTTAATTTCAGAAAAGGGAGATGTAGTGATAGCTGTTGCTTCATGGATGGTTATTTGGTGGATTACAGAAGCTGTTTCAATTTCGGTGGCCGCGCTTTTGCCACTTATTTTGTTTCCCTTGTTAAAAATAATGCCCATAGCAGACGTAGGCGCCAATTATGGAAGTCCAATCGTTTTCCTATTTTTTGGTGGTTTTGTTATGGCCTTAGCGTTGGAAAAAGTAAATCTCCATAAACGTATTGCACTTAATATTATTAAACTTACTGGCACAACTCCCAACAAAGTGGTTCTGGGTTTCATGATCGCAACAGGTGCTCTTAGCATGTGGATAAGCAATACCGCCAGTACCGTGGTAATGCTTCCGATTGCCATGTCCGTAATTGGACTTTTGATAAACGATGAGGACGGATTTACAAAAAGTGATCAAAATTTTGCCCTGAGCGTTATGCTGGGCATTGCTTTTTCCGCCAACGCTGGTGGCATTGCAACCGTTATTGGTACCCCACCAAATTCGGTTTTAATAGGGCTTTTGGAAAACGAGTACAATATTGAGATATCTTTTCTAAAATGGATGGTCATGGGGCTACCCTTTTCAATAATCATGATTGCCATAAGCTATTTGGTATTGGTAAAATGGATGTTTCCAAACAAACAATTAAAGTTTACTGCCTCCAAACAAGTCATAAATGACGAGCTAAAAAAGCTGGGACCAACTTCAGGGAAAGAAAAAATGGTTCTGGTCATTTTTGGCATTACCGTTTTTCTGTGGATATTTAGAACACTCATAAATAACCTATTCCCATCTTTAGGCTTAACGGATACTATTATCAGTATTATTGCGGCAGTTTCATTGTTTGCTATTCCTTTTAATATTAAAAAGGGGGACTTTATTATTCATTGGAAAGACACAGAAAAGTTGGCCTGGGGTATTTTAATCCTTTTTGGTGGTGGTTTGGCACTCGCAAAAGGAATGTCCGTTAGTGGTATAGTGGACCTAGTGGCAAATACTATTGCTACAAGTGAAATAAGTATCCTAATTACCGCCTCCCTACTTATTTTGTTAATGTTGTTTATGACAGAACTTATGAGTAATGTTGCCTTGGTAGCCGTTTTGGCCCCAGTTGTAGCCGGTATTGCCATTGGATTGAATATTCCCATCCTATATTTATTGATTCCCGTTACCATTGCCAGTAGTTGTGCCTTTATGCTCCCTATGGCAACTCCACCCAATGCCATTGTTTTTGCAAGTGGCTATATTAAAGTGCATCAAATGGCAAAAGTGGGAATAATTTTAAATCTTATAGCGGTAGCAATATTAATACTGGTATTCCAGTTTGTTGTTCCTTTTCTTTTTTAAAAGCTACATTTTATAAATTATAAAACCCCCATATCAATGGGGGTTTTAAAGCTAACTAACTCAAAAATTCATAAAATGAAAAATACATCTTATAACTTGGCCCTTGAGTATGGCCAATATTTTTATACAATCCCTTTGTATATCTATAAGACTATATAAAAACTAAAATGTTACAGCATTTTTGATTTGTTTAACAAAGTAATTCACTTAAAAACGTGTCTTTTATCGAAATTATCGACAAAAAGTGTAAAAAATAGGACGAAATGATTACTTTGCCTACATAATGGTAAGGGATACATTACAAACCACATTTTAATGAGGTTTAACAACATAAAATATTCCTTACGCATCATATAATTTTTTATTAAATAACTATGTAATTAATTTACTTTATTAAAACCCCCAAATCATGTCAAACAAAATCAAAAGCCTACTTTACTTTACCTGCTTTGTGGCAACTTGCATATTCTATTACCAAATGGAGCAAAAGAATGAAATAGAAAATCAAATAGTAAAAAAAGAGGTAAACGCCAGCAATTCTAAAGACATCGCAAAAGTAGCATCAGAAGATATGGCGGGCTTCAATTAAAAAATTAAATTAGAACTTATACCTATAAAAAAAGGGTGCAGACATATCTGCGCCCTTTTTTTATACCTGTTAAAAACCTCATAAAGTTTAGGCAGCATTTAAACCAAAGAAAAAAACTATGGTCAAATAACTAAATATTTAAAATTTTATAATATGAAAAAAGTATTGGTTACGCTATTAGTATTAGTGAGTGCCTCAACAATGGCTCAACATAGAGGACAAAGAGAAGGAAAAAAAATGGCCATGATGGATATGAATCCAGAACAAGTTGCAACATTGCAGACCAAAAGAATGATATTGACCTTAGAACTTACCAAGGAGCAGCAAGAGAAGGTACATTCCCTTAATCTCGAGAATGCCCAATTGTTAAAAGGAAAAATGGCGGAATGGAAAGCAAAAAAGGAAAATGGCGAAATAAAAAAGCCTACACTTGAAGAACGTTTTGCAATGCAAAACGAAAGACTGGACCGTCAAATTGCTCATCAAGAAAAAATGAAGCAAATTTTAGATGAAGACCAGTATTCCAAATGGAAACAAATGAGGCATAAAAAAGGCATGCATATTAAAAAGAAAATGCACAACAAAAGAAAAGCAAAATAAGTTTTAGTTAATTTTAAATTTAGGTGGCCACGTTTACAGCGTGGCCTTCTTATTTCTATCTACCCAAATTAAAAAACATTTTTCACAGCTTCAATGGTCTTATCCAGATCAGCATAGCTTATGGCATCATTTAAAAAATAACTTTCAAATGCACTAGGCGGCAAATACACTCCTTGACTTAACATACCGTGAAAATACTTTTTGAAGGTATCGTTATTCCCTCTAGCTGAAGAAGTAAAATCTATTACTGGCCCATCTGCAAAGTGTACAGAAATCATACTTCCAAATCTATTGATTTGATGTACAACACTTTTTCTAACCAAAACTTCAGAAATACCTTGATGTAGATATTCTGTTTTTTTTGCCAAACTTTCAAAAATTCCTGGATTGTTGTTCAATTCGGTTAACATGGCCAGTCCAGCACTCATGGCCAAAGGGTTGCCACTTAAGGTCCCTGCCTGATACACAGGTCCATCAGGAGCCAAATGATTCATTATTTCTTCTCTAGCGGCAAAGGCTCCCACTGGTAACCCGCCACCAATGACTTTTCCAAAGCATACAATATCGGCGCCAATGCCCAACGCTTCCTGTGCACCTCCCTTACCCAATCTAAAACCTGTCATAACTTCATCAAAAATGAGTAAGATCCCTTCAGAAGTACATAAATCCCTTAATCCTTGAATAAATTCATCTGTTGGAATAATGCAGCCCATATTACCGGCCACAGGTTCAATAATTATAGCGGCAATTTCATTCTTATTGCCATTTGTCAATTCTTTTACACTTTTCAAATCATTATAATTGGCCAACAAGGTGTCCTTTGCAGTTCCCTGAGTCACTCCTGGACTATTAGGGCTTCCAAATGTTACCGCACCACTCCCAGCCTGAATTAAAAAAGAATCCGAATGACCATGATAACAACCCGCAAACTTTATAATTTTGTCTTTTCCTGTATATCCGCGTGCCAAACGCACTGCACTCATACAAGCCTCGGTACCACTATTTACAAAACGAATTTTATCAATGTTTGGCACCATGGAAACGGCCAATTTTGCCAATTGGGTCTCAATTTCGGTGGGCATTCCAAAAGAAGTCCCTTTTTTGGCCTTCTCTATTACTGCATTGATAACAGGTTCATGGGCATGACCCAAAATAAGTGGCCCCCAAGAGGCTATATAATCTATATATTCGTTGCCGTCCTCATCATATAAATAAGCACCTCTAGCTTCTTTTACAAAAATTGGATCCCCGCCAACAGCTTTAAAAGCTCTAACAGGAGAGTTTACACCTCCTGGAATATATTGTTTGGCTTCAGAAAAAAGGGCACTGCTCCGCTTATAATTCATTCTACTTCTTGGCTTTTTCCGTTTTAACCCTTAGCTCCTGTCCAATGGACAAAAGACTGCTTGTCATTTTATTAAGCTTCATGATTTCTGGAACTGATATATAATACTTTCGAGAAATTGAATAAAGTGTATCTCCTTTCTCTACAACATGGGTAGTATAGTCATAGGTTTTAGGTGCTATCTGTACAATATCACCACTATCTATAGTTTTATTATCATACTTATATAACTGATACCTTTCGATTAAGGCAATTAATTTTTGCGGGTACCTTTTATCTGTAGCATATCCCGCCTCTCTTAAGCCCTTTGCCCATCTTTTATAATCGTCATTTTTAAATTCAAATAAAAAAGCATATCTGGACCTGGAAGATAAAAACTCCGAATGATCCCTAAAAGACAACATGGGATGGACATATTTTCTAAAACACTCTCCTGCCTCGTCATCGTCATGTAGTTCATATTCCCCGACCCAACCTTTGTGGCACTTTATTCCAAAATGATTGTTGGTCTTACGAGCCAATTCGCCCTTACCAGAACCACTTTCCAAAATCCCTTGTGCCAAAGTAATACTTGCCGGGATTCCATAGGCCCTCATCTCCGATTGAGCTAAGTCTGCAAATGTATTAATGTATTCTTCAACAGAAGAAATATTGAATTTTATAAACTTATCCCCAAAATCTGGCAATGGATTTTCTTCGTTGCTCTCTACTGAAACGGTTGTATTTTCATGTGTTTTGTGGTTGGTACGCAAATCATCACCATAAACAGATTTCTTTTTTGCCCCGCAGCTTGTTAGCAAAGCACCAAAAATTATAAAAGCAATTATTCTTTTTATCATACGTGTATCATTGGAAGGCCTTTACTTCCTAGAGTTAGATTTATTCCAGCTATTCCCTGCAAACCACCAGTATGGATGGCAAGAATTCGAGTGTTTTCTTTAAAATGTCCTTTTTGGACCCTATCTAAAATACCAAATAACATTTTTCCGGTATAAATTGGGTCCAAGGGTATTTGGGATTTTTCTTTAAACTCATTTATGAAGTGGACTAGCTCCTTATTTACTCTAGCATAACCCCCAAAATGATATCCATTTACTAACTCCCAGTTTTCTTTTGCCACAAATTTACAAATATCTTCTCTTATAAAGTCCCCCTTTAGGGCAGAGAACCCCAAAACCTGTTGTTCGGCCCTTGATGAGTTTATAATTCCTGACAAAGTTCCTCCCGTTCCCACACTGCAACAGACAACATCAAATTCTTTATCAGCATCTGTTAAAATTTCTTCACATCCTTTTATGGCCAGCTCGTTTGTCCCCCCTTCTGGTAGGAGATAAAATACTCCAAAATCATGTTGCAAACTTTTCAAAAAAGATGGGCATTCTTTCTCTCTATATTTTTCCCTTGACACAAAGAGAAATTCCATTCCATGTTTATGTGCCAATTTCAACGTAGGATTGTTTCTCCATTTATCTCTAAGTTCCTCTCCCCTTATTACGCCAATTGTTTTAAAACCATATTCCTTCCCTGCACATGCAGTTGCAGCAATATGATTAGAATAAGCCCCTCCAAATGTCAAAATACACTTTGAGCCATTGGCCTTTGCGGCAATAAGATTGTATTTAAGCTTTCGGTATTTGTTTCCAGAAATTAATGGGTGCAACTTATCTTCTCTTTTAATAAAAAGGGAGATGTTTTTCTGTTTTAAGATTGGTAGAAAGACCTGTTGATTTACAACTTTCACGATTGGGTATTATGAACGCCAAAGGTATTTAATAAAACTCAATGGTCTACGGGACTTAATATAGTCCAAATTGTGTTCATGTATATAGGCCTCCCTTTCAAAACTAATATTTTGATAAGCCTTATAAGTATCCAAATACCATATAATCCTAATAAGATATTCAGTGAAATAAAAAAAGTAAAAAGGTAAGATCAATAGTTCTGCTTGCTGAACCAAATGAATTTTTTCATGATTAATAAGCACCTCATCCTCTCTAAGTGATGGGTTCTTTAAAATAATGAAAGGCCATAGAGATAAACCCACATAATTCTTATAAAAAAAATGTTTGAAAACTAAAATCATAGAATAACTTCAGAACTTAATTATAAAGATACTAATGATAGTAGCTAAGAATATGCCAAACTAGTTTTCTTACCAACAAATCGGACAAAAGACTAATATTAGCGAAAAACGTTACAGATAAAGGCCAAAAGACTACTTACTGTTAAGTTATTAACTAAGAATGAGTTAATTTTATAATCATGAAAGAATTTATTCCCTTAGAGGAGGGCGATTTTTATTTATCCCCTGAAGGCTATAAAGTATTTACTGCTCAATATCATTTAAAAAGAGGATATTGCTGCGAAAGCAATTGCCGTCATTGCCCCTATGGATATTCTATTAAAACAAATTCCAGGTAAGTCTTTCACCTTTTGTTCGGCATGATTTTTGAGATTTATTAAATGGAAAATACATCCATGTTAACTAAAAATAAAATTGTTATGAAAAAATTTAAAGCACTGGTGTTGCCCATGATGGCAATACTTTTTTTAGGCTCTTGTGTAAGTGTGCGAGTAGCATCCGATTATGATAGGGAAGCAGATTTCAACTCATACAAAACTTATGCTTTTTACAAAACAGGAATTGACAAGGCCCAAATATCCGATTTGGACAAGAAAAGAATTTTAAAGGCCATTGATGCCGAAATGAGTTCTAGGGGATTTATAAAATCTGAAAATCCCGATATATTGGTAAGCATTTTTACCAAAGAGAAGGAACGTGTAGACATTTACAACAACTTTTGGGGCGGCAGATATGGATGGGGGTGGAACCCCTATTATTGGGGACCAAATTATTATGGAAATAATGTGAGTACCAGAACGGAAGGTTCTCTTTATATTGACCTAATCGACACTAAAAACAAAGAATTGGTCTGGCAAGGAAAAGGAGTTGGTACCTTGAGCAACAGCCGTAATATTGAAAAGAAAGAAGAGCGAATTAGAGAGTTTGTTTCTCAAATTTTACAGAAATACCCGCCAGAACTGGCCTCTAACTAACAAATGAATACCGCCTTTTACGGCGGTTTTTTTTATCCTAATTTTTAATTTCTATAAAATCGGATGCTTCCAAAATAGGATTATCATTATACACTAAAGTCCATTCCATAGAATTGGTCAACACATATAATTTGGAAAGCTCACTAAGCAGCCTGTTTTTCGCATTGGATTTTAGGCTAGAGGCCTCAACTTTTTTAAGTAAAGAAACGTTTACATTGTTCTTTATTTTATTATAATCAGAAGCTTCAAAAGGGTTTAAATAGTCAGCTGAAACATCATAGTATTCAAAATCTGGACTAATGTTAATTTCGGGTTCGGGAATATTTTTTATGATAAGTTTCTTGGACAATTCATCAATTTCATATTCAATTTTGGTTAAATCATAGGCAATGGTCACATCTGCATTGACAACAACCAATGCCTTTTTGTCCGCAGTGACCAAAGCACCAAACAATTCCTTAGAATCCCTGTAATTATATACCTCGGCAAAATGTCCTTCGTTTACAATCAATTTGGAAACATTTTCCATTTGCTGCTGAATGAGCATGGTATTCTCTTCCAGAATTGTTTTCTTGCTCCTATAATCAGAACATGATTTATAAATCAAAACCGCTACCAATGCCAAAACAATCCCTATTAATACTCTTTTCATACCTACAAATGAATTACCGGCCAATTAAAATTCCATAAATGGGTGGCTTTCTTTAAGATACGCAATTTTCCTTTGAATCGATTTTAAAAACTTTTGGTGCTCCTCTGATTCTGGATTAAAAGGCCTGTGCCGTAATCCTTTTTGAATTGTATCTACCTCATCCATTGTGGGATATAGCTTATCTAAAATCCAAACGTGTTTAAATTTTTCCCATATATAATCTATTGCCAATTCGTTGGGATGCACCATATCTTTGGCATAAAAACGATAATCACGGAGTTCATCCATCATAAGTTCGTAACTCTCAAAATAGTTAAGATTCCTATAATTTTCTGGAGGTAAATTTGATATCTCGTTCGTTATTTCGGCCACAGGAAGAAATCTCAAGGTATCCTTGGATTTCTCATTCATTTTACTTCTTCGAAATGATATTAGTTGATGCATTGCAGCAATTAAATGTGCTTTACTAAGCTGATTTTCAACAAAACCATCTTTTAAATGACGAACTGGGGAGATGGTAAAAATTAGTTGAGCTTGTGTATTACAAGTACTTATCAACTGAATCACTTGCTCCAAACTTTTAACAATCTCATTAATGGACAACAGTTCTTTTGAAAATTCTTTCTGAGGCACTTTATGGCAATTAGCAACTATTTTGCCAGAATCCCTTCTGCGATAGATCCAAGCTGTGCCCAATGTAATGACTATATGCGTGGCCTTGGTTATTTGTTCTTTTGTTTGCTTAAGTGCCCCATTTAAATTTAGGATTAGCTGTTCTTTCGAAGTTGCTGTCAAATTTGAATGCGCATCAAAACATAACCATTGACCCTTGTTTTTAAAAACTTCTTCTTTGGTATATTTCTTATTTTCAATAGCTCTTACAATAAGATTCTCAATCCCCATGGGGTGAAACAAAATTCCAAAAGGATTTTGAACCGACTGAAACTTAAAATAATCAAGTTTTTTTTCAATATTTTCTACAAAACAAGACCCCAAAAGAAGTAACTTACTATTATAATCTATTTGATTACTAGCTTTTTCTAACGGGATTGTGGTTTGGAGTTTCATTAGGAAATATAATCCTTCGCTTTTTCCAAGGCTTCAGCTATACCTGCAGGGTTTTTACCTCCAGCGGTTGCAAAAAAGGGTTGTCCACCTCCACCTCCTTGAATATACTTACCCAATTCCCGAACAATAGTCCCAGCATTCAGGTTTTTAGAAGCTACCAGCTCTTTGGAAATATAACAAGATAGTAATGCCTTTCCTCCTTGATCAGTAGCAAACAATAAAAAGAGATTGTCCTTATTACTGCCCATTTCAAATGATAGATCTTTTATCCCTGCTGCATCCAAATCCACTTTCTTTGCCAAAAATTGTATTCCATTGACTTCAGATACCTCATTCATTAAGTCACCTTTAAGGTTTTTTGTCTTATCCCTTAAAAGTACTTCTACCTGCTTTTTAAGCTTTATATTTTCTTCTTGTAAGGACTCTACTGCCTTCACTGGGTCTTGGGTATTGTTGAGCAAATCTTTAATTTCAAATAGGGCCCTATTATTTTTAAAGTAAAATTCTTTTACAGCATCAGAAGTTATGGCCTCTATTCTTCGAATCCCTGAAGCAACAGCTCCCTCTGAGGTAATTTTAAAATGCCAGATGTCCCCTGTATTTTTTACATGTGTTCCACCACATAGCTCAATAGATTGACCAAAACGAACGGTGCGTACCGCATCTCCATACTTTTCACCAAACAATGCCATGGCGCCTTGGGCCAATGCCTCCTTCACCGGAACATTTCTATTTTCTTCCAAGGGCAATTGACCTTCAATACGAGCGTTTACAAAACTTTCTACATCCCTAAGTTCTTCAGTCGTTAATTTAGAAAAATGGGAGAAGTCAAAACGTAAATATTTTGAGTGTACGGCAGACCCTTTTTGTTCTACATGGGTTCCCAATATTTCACGTAAGGCTTGGTGCAGTAAATGGGTAGCTGTATGGTTGCTTTCTGTTCGTTGCCTTTGTCTTTTATCAACCACCGCCCTTAGAACCATACTAAAATCTTTTGGCAAATTTTGAGTAAAATGGACAATCTCATTATTCTCCCTTTTGGTATCAATAATATACACCACATCTCCATTAGACGCCTCTAGATATCCTTTGTCACCCACTTGTCCTCCACCTTCAGGGTAAAAAGGAGTGATATTGAAAACCATTTGATATTGTTCCCCATCCTTTTTACTGGTCACCTTTCTATACTTCACCAATTTTACGCTTGCCTCTAACGTGTCATAACCAATAAATTCTTCTACTGGGTCATTGACCAAAATAGTCCAATCATCCTTGGAAATTTCCGAAGCAGTTCTAGACCTCTTCTTTTGCGCTTCCAAAGCATCATTAAAACCATTTTCATCTAATTGATATCCTTTTTCTTCAAGAATTAAAGCTGTTAAATCAATGGGGAAACCATATGTATCATAAAGTTCAAAGGCTTTTTGCCCATCTACCACATTTCCATTTGTAGATTTTATAACACTATCCAACAACACTAGTCCTTGTTCCAAAGTGTTTAAAAAAGAATGTTCTTCTTCTTTTATTACATTTTCTATTAATTGATATTGCTCTTTTATCTCTGGGAAAGCTTCACCCATATTTCTACTCAATACCTTTACCAGGCGATGAATGAACGGTTTTTTTGCACCCAAGAAAGTGAACCCATAACGAACAGCACGTCTTAAAATTCTCCTAATCACATATCCAGCACCCGTATTACTTGGCAACTGGCCATCTGCTATGGAAAAAGCAACAGCACGTACATGGTCTGCAATGACTCTTATGGAAATGTCTATCTCCTCATTTTTACCATATCTCTGATTTGTAATTGTTTCTATTTCCCTTATTAAAGGCATAAAAACATCCGTATCATAGTTAGATTTAACCCCTTGCAAGGCCATGCACAAACGTTCAAAACCCATACCGGTATCAACATGCTTTTCTGGTAAATTTTCCAATTCACCATTGGCTTTTCTATTGTATTGCATAAAGACCAAATTCCAAATTTCAACTACCTGTGGATGGTCTTGATTAACTAACGACGCCCCTGAAACTTTGGCTTTTTCTTCTTTAGAACGAATATCTATATGAATTTCGGAACAAGGACCACAAGGTCCTTGGTCTCCCATTTCCCAAAAATTATCCTTCTTGTTCCCCATTATAATCTTATCCTCTGGAACAATTGCTTTCCATAAATCATAAGCTTCCTTGTCCATTTCCAATTTATCGGCATCCTTGCTGCCCTCAAAAACAGATACGTACAACGAACCCTTGTCCAACCCATAAACTTCCGTCAACAGCTCCCAAGCCCATTGAATGGCTTCCTTCTTAAAATAATCCCCAAAACTCCAATTCCCCAACATCTCGAACATAGTATGGTGATAGGTATCTCTACCTACTTCCTCTAAATCGTTATGCTTTCCACTTACCCTAAGACATTTTTGGGTATCTGCAACTCTTTTGTTCTTTGAAATTGTATTTCCTAAGAAAAATTCCTTAAATTGATTCATACCCGCATTGGTGAACATTAGGGTTGGGTCATCTTTAATTACCATTGGGGCAGAAGCAACTATCTTGTGGCCCTTGGTTTTATAAAAATCTAAAAATTTTGATCGTACTTCTTGGGATTTCACGCCTTGGGGTTTTTCAATTATTTTTTAAGACAAAATATTAAATTAAGTCCTTTGTTTTGCTCTAAAAAGACAAGGTTTTGCTAAATTTTACGTTCTATACAAAACAATTTTTATATTTGTTTGTCCCGATAAAATGCAAGCACAAAAATAGAATAAAATACATTTATGTCTAAAGTAAAATATTATTACGACCCAGATACCCTCTCTTACAGAAAGATTGTACCCAAAAAGACCAAAAAATATAGAAACATTTTTTTGTTTTTAGTGGGCTCTTTTCTTTTTGGGCTTCTAGGTCTTACCCTTTTACTAAATACAAATCTTGTAAATACGCCAAGAGAGCTTTCGTTGCAAAGGGAAGCTAAAAATTATGAACTTCAGTTTGAGTTGCTCAATAAAAAAATGCAACAAATGGAACAGGTTTTGGCCAATGTTGAAGAACGGGACAACAACATTTATAGACTTTATTTTGAAGCCAATCCCATTCCTGAGGAACAACGCCGAGCTGGTTTTGGAGGTATAAACCGATATAAATCCTTGGAAGGTTTTAATAATTCTGACATGATTATTTCTACCACCAAGAGACTGGACATTATTCAAAAACAATTAGTGATACAATCCAAATCCTTGGATGAGATTACGGTTTTGGCAGAAGAAAAAGAAAAACTTTTGGCGGCAATTCCGGCAATACAACCTGTACGGAATGAAGACTTAAAAAGAATGGCATCTGGATATGGATGGCGTTCCGACCCTTTTACAAAGGCGCGAAAAATGCACTGGGGAATGGATTTTACGGCTCCTAGGGGAGTTCCGATCTATGCTACAGGTGACGGTAAAATTACACGCGCGGACAATAACTCATCTGGTTATGGCAAGCACATTAGGATAGACCATGGATATGGGTATATTAGTCTTTATGCACATATGAGCAAATACAATGTAAGAAAAGGGCAAAAAGTAAAACGCGGAGATCTTATTGGTTTTGTTGGAAGTACAGGACGATCAGAAGCCCCACATGTACACTATGAAATCTTTAAGGATGGTGAGCGCATAAACCCTATAAATTTCTATTACGGAAGTTTGTCCCCTCAAGAATTTGAGAATTTGTTGAAATATGCTTCACAAGAAAATCAATCATTGGATTAAATGTATATAGAACTTCCTGAAAAAAGATATTACGGTATTGGCGAAGTTGCCAAAGCCTTTGGCGTAAATACTTCTTTAATACGTTTTTGGGAAAAGGAATTTGATGTACTACAACCAAAAAAGAATGCCAAGGGCAATAGAAAGTTTACTCCACAAGATATAAAAAACCTACAATTGATATACCATCTTGTAAAGGAACGAGGATTTACATTGGAAGGTGCCAAAACACATTTAAAAGAGGAGAGAAAAAAAACCCTATCCAATTTCGAGGTCATTCAAAAGTTGGAAATGGTAAAAACAGAACTTCTTAAGATTAAGAATCAACTATAAATAAACACTAAATATACTAAAAATGAAAAAATGGCTAATTCCCTTAATTATTATTGCTGTCATTGCGTTTGGTCTTTACCAATGGGCAGTAGGATTTAACAATACTGCGGTTGAATATGAAGCCGATGCAAAAACAGCTTGGTCCAATGTAGAAAGTTCTTACCAACGTAGAAATGACCTTATTGGAAACTTGGTGAAAACGGTACAAGGTGCCGCAGATTTTGAGCGGGGTACATTGACCGATGTTATTGAAGCAAGAGCGAAAGCTACTTCTACAAATATAGATGCCAACAATTTAACTCCAGAAAATATGGCCGCCTTCCAACAGGCACAAAGTGGATTAACAGGAGCATTAAGCAAATTAATGGTGGTTGTAGAACGCTATCCAGATTTAAAGGCCAACCAAAACTTCTTGGAACTACAATCACAATTGGAAGGAACAGAAAACAGAATCAATGTCGCCCGAGATCGCTTTAATGAAAAAGTGAATATCTATGATATACATACAACCAAATTCCCAGGTAAACTTTTAGCGGGTTGGTTTGGGTTTGAAGAAATGGCACGTTACGAAGCTGCTCCTGGTTCGGAGAACGCACCCGATGTAAATTTTGATTTTGACTAGACCATGTCCAACAAGGTAGAAGATTTTTTAACTGCTGAAGAAGAGCAAGAGATTGTTAATGCCATTCTCAAAGCAGAAAGAAATACTTCCGGAGAGATACGGGTTCATATAGAAGCATCTTCCAAGATCGATCCATACATTAGGGCCCAAGAAGTGTTTCACAACCTTAAAATGGACAATACCAAAGAAGACAATGGCGTCCTGTTATATGTTGCCGTAAATGATAAAAAATTTGTTATTTACGGTGACAAGGGCATTGATAAAGTTGTACCCAAAAACTTTTGGGATGACACTAGAGACCTTATCCAATCCCAATTTGCTTTAGGGAATTTTAAACAGGGAATCGTTGAGGGTGTACTGGCAGTTGGAAATGAGCTAGAGGCACATTTTCCCTGGAATCACAATGACACAAACGAACTTAGCAATGAGGTATCTAAAGGCTAGTCTTCTTCTTTTTCTATGTTGTGTCTCTATGCAAGCACAATTTAAGATTCCTGAAAAGCCAACATTGCAGACTAGTGTCTATGACTATATTGGTCTTTTGTCGGCTTCACAAAAAAACTCTTTAGAACAAAAACTAATACGCTATTCTGACAGTACCTCAACCCAGATTGTAGTTGCAATAATTAATTCTACGGAGGGCGAAAACATCAATTACCTAGGCGCCCAATGGGGAGAGAAATGGGGTATTGGACAAGCAGATAAGGACAACGGTATTTTAGTCCTATTGGCAAAAGGTGATAGAAGGATTGCCATTAACACGGGTTATGGTGTAGAAGGCTCTTTAACCGATGCCATGTCCAAGAGAATCATTGAGAATGTTATTATTCCAGAATTTAAAAAAGGAGATTATTACAATGGCCTCAACAAAGGTTCGGATGCTATTTTCAACACCTTAAATGGGGAATTTAAAGAGGAACGGGATTTTAGCAAGGATACAGGTTTTCCATTGGAATCCCTTTTACCCATTATCATATTTTTTGTCATTCTAATTATCCTTTCTCGCCGAAACAGAAGAAAAGGTGGAGGCAAAAATGGAGGCAAACGTACCTCTGGTCTAGACTTAATGGACATCATAATTCTGAGCAATATGGGCCGTAGTGGTCGTTCCAGCGGTGGTGGCTTTGGAAGCGGAAGCTTTGGGGGCGGTGGATTTGGTGGTGGCTTCGGAGGCGGTGGCTTCGGAGGCGGTGGTTCTTCTGGGGGATGGTAGCTTTTAGTTTTAACCACCTACCTATCCATAAGCAACCTTTTTCTCTTTTGGAGTCTTATTAATATGATAAAAAAAGCAATAATACTTCTATATGTTTTATGTGCAGGTTTTTGTTGCAAAGAACCGAATGATGATGATTGCTCAACAGTACTTTGTGTTGCAAACCTTCAAACGGTATCATTTATAATTGTCAATGCAGATACAAAGGAAAATGTATTCTCTTCAGAAAAATATTCTATAGAAGATGTAACCGTTACAGGCGGACACAATTCTATAACTGTAGAGCTTTTTGACAATTCTGAAACTATTTTTCTACAATTAAGTGAAAATTTTGATGTCGGCACTTATACCTATGCCATTTCCATAGGCGAGGCAAATGAGTTTGACCTAAATTTTGTAACTGAAAGAAGTCCTCCAGGTGGATGCTGTGGCAATACATTGACCATAAAAACAATGGAGGTCCAAGGAATAGTACACAATTTTGATTATTCCTACCAAATTCCTACAATCTTGGTTGAATAGACAAATACACAATCTCTATTTCTTTCTCATAAATATAGAAACAGGAACTCCACTAAAATCAAAATGTTCACGAAGTTTGTTCTCCAAAAATCGTTTATAGGGATCCCGAACATATTGTGGTAAATTACAGAAAAATGCAAATTGTGGATATGGAGTTGGCAACTGCGTACAGAACTTAATTTTCACAAACTTACCTTTGTAAGCTGGTGGCGGGTAATTCTCAATTAGGGGAAGCATTATATCATTTAACTTACGGGTAGGTACTTTTTTTGATCGATTCTTATACACTTCCACAGCTGTTTCTATAGCTTTAAAAATACGTTGTTTGGCAAGTACAGATATAAAAATAATTGGAACATCTGTAAAAGGTTCCATTGCCTCTTTTATTTTTTTGGTGTACTGTTTAATACTATTGGTTTCTTTGTTCTCCACCAAGTCCCATTTGTTCACCAAGATTACTATACCCTTATTGTTCCTTTGTGCCAGCCAAAAGATATTCTGTACCTGTCCATCAAAGCCTCGTGTGGCATCCAAAACCAATAAACACACATCGCAGTACTCAATTGCCCTAACAGAACGCATTACCGAATAAAATTCCAGATCCTCCTTTACTTTGGCTTTTCTTCTGATTCCTGCAGTGTCTACCAAATTAAATTCAAACCCAAACCGATTGTATTTGGTGTCTATACTATCCCTAGTGGTACCGGCAACGTCGGTAACTATATATCTATCCTCACCAATCAATGCATTAATAAAGGATGATTTCCCTGCATTGGGCCTCCCTACCACTGCAAAACGTGGCAACTCACTTTCTTCTGCTTTTTCTTTTTCTGGAAGCACTTCTACCAAGGCATCCAACAATTCACCTGTTCCGCTACCATTGATACTTGCTATGGTATAATAATCTCCCAGTCCCAAAGAATAAAACTCCACAGCATCCTCGGCTCTTTTAGCATTATCCACTTTATTTACTGCCAATAGTACTGGCTTATTCACTCGCCTCAATAATTTGGCAACATCCTCGTCCATTCCAGTAACACCCGTTTCCACATCAACCATAAAAATAATGGCATCCGCCTCATCAATGGCCAATTCTACTTGTTTGTCTATTTCTTTTTCAAAAACATCGTCACTTCCTAAAACATATCCCCCAGTATCAATAATTGAAAAATCTCTGCCGTTCCAATCACTCTTTCCATAGTGGCGGTCACGGGTAACACCACTTACAGCATCCACAATGGCTTCCCTGCGCTGTATTAATCTATTAAAAAAAGTGGATTTACCCACATTAGGTCTTCCTACAATGGCAACAATGGCACTCATGCTTCCTTATTTTGCTGCAAAAGTACTATTTATATCTGAAGAAAAATGGTATCTTTTTAGGGTCTACAATCACATTTCATGAAAACACTCCCCAATGATATAGTATTAAGGCCCAGGTTTGAGCTTGAATTAAAATTGCCAAAAGGCAATGTGCTCCAATTTTTTGAAAAGTCTAAGAAAAAAGATTTTTTGGTAAAATGTATTGACGAGCACGTCTTCATCAAATTCAAAAAAGAACATTCCCATTTCTGGTCTCCCCAACTTCATTTGGAAATTACAGAAATAAATGAAAACATTAGTGAGGTTTTCGGTCGGTTTGGTCCCAATCCAGCCTTATGGACGTTCTTTATGTTCCTACATTTTGGGATAGCCACCCTTTTTATCGTATGCTGTATTTGGGGATATTCTAACTGGTCCTTAGGAAAATCTTACGGACTACAATTGGGCATTCTAATTTTTATGATTGTTGTTTGGTTTTCTTTATATGCCTTTGGCAGAGTTGGAAAAGCAAAAGGCAAACCACAAATGAAAGAACTATACAGTTTTATGAAGGAAACCCTTGGCCTCTAATTTTACTTATTGTAACCAAACCGTTTTAATTGTCGCTCATTGCTTCGCCAGTTTTTATTTACCTTTACATAAAGTTCTAAATACACCTGCTTATCAAAGAATTTTTCCAAATCCTTTCTAGCTTCCACCCCTACTCTTTTTAGCGCACTGCCTTTATGCCCTATAATAATTCCCTTTTGGGAATCCCGTTCTACCATGACCACGGAACGAATGCGAATAATTTCATCATCCTCCAAAAACTCTTCTGTTTCAATTTCTACAGAATAGGGAATCTCTTTCTTATAATGCATCAGTATTTTTTCCCGTATGGTCTCGTTTACAAAAAAGCGCTCTGGTTTATCTGTTAATTGGTCTTTGGGGTAATAAGGTGGAGCTTCTGGCAGCAACTCCACAATTCTTTCAAAAACCTCTTTCACATTAAAATTTTGAAGGGCAGAAATAGGATGAATTTCTGCTTTTGGTAATTGCGCCTGCCAATACTGTACTTGTTCCTCTAAAATCTCCTGTTCGGTTGTGTCAATTTTATTCAATAACAACAATACCGGGATTTTGCTATTTTCAATTTTTCTGAAGAAGGATTCGTCCTTAAGAGCCTTTTCCCCAATTTCAACCATATAAAGTAGTACATCTGCATCTTCAAAAGCAGACTTTACAAAATCCATCATTGAATTCTGTAGTTCATAAGCGGGTTTTATTATACCCGGGGTATCAGATAAAATCACTTGAAAATCATCCCCATTGACAATTCCTAAAATACGATGGCGTGTTGTCTGGGCCTTTGATGTAATAATGGACAACTTCTCCCCCACAAAGGCATTCATTAAAGTTGATTTGCCCACGTTGGGGTTCCCAATAATATTTACAAAGCCTGCTTTATGCTGTTTCATTCTTTTTTTTTGAAAAATACTTTTTTGATGCCTCATTCACTTTAGGTGCTAAATATAACACTGCAATCATATTGGGTATTACCATTAACGAATACGCCAAATCAATTAAATTGATAACCAAATCTACCGATGCCACCGCTGCAAAAACAATCGTGGCCACAAAATACCAATTATAATACCTTCCTATTTTAGCGTTCGTCAAAAATGAAAGTGATTTAACACCATAATATGAGTAGGTAAATAGTGTAGACAGAGCAAAAGCCGCCACAATAACCATTAGCAATATATCACCATATCCAAAAAGAGATTTTTTAAAGGCAATTAAGGTCATTACAATTCCGTTGCTCTCCGCTTCCAAATAGGCTCCACTTAATATAATGACTATAGCGGTAAGTGTACAAACGATTATGGTATCTATAAAGGGTCCCAACATAGCCACCAATCCTTCTTTTATAGGCTCGTCTGTTTTGGATTGTCCATGGTACATAGGAGCACTTCCCAAACCCGCTTCATTGGAAAACATGGCTCTACGCACGCCTAATATTATCAACCCCATTAAACCTCCGGCAACCGCTGTTTTAAAGTTGAAGGCTTCAGTAAATATCAATTTTAAAGATGGCCAAATATCAGATGCATTCATGAACATAACCACGGCCACGGCGACAAAATAAACCAATACCATAAAAGGAACTATGGTCGTAGCGACTTTGGCTATTTTTTTTAATCCTCCAAAAATTACAAAAGACGTAATAACGGCCAATAGAATTCCAATAATAAGTTTCCAATTAAAATCACCCAATTCGTATAGAGTTTCATTGGGATTTACAACATTCATAAAAGTTTGTGTAAACTGGTTTGCAGTAAAAACCCCCAAAAACCCAAACAGTCCTGCAATGCAAAAAAATGTTGCCAAAGGTTTCCACTTCTTTCCCATTCCCAATGTAATATAAAACATAGGACCACCCTGCAAATTACCTTCAGAATCTGTACCACGATACATAATGGCCAAGCTACAGGAATAGAATTTAATACACATCCCTATCAATGCTGTCATCCAAATCCAAAAAACAACTCCTGGACCACCCATATAAATTGCAATGGCCACTCCTGAGATATTCCCTAAACCAACTGTAGCTGCAACGGCCGATGATAAAGCCTGTAAGTGACTTACTTCTCCCTTAGCATTTGGGTCATCATGTTTTCCATTTGTTATAGCAATTGCATGGCCAAAATAACGATAGGGTAAAAACCTTGAGTAGAAGGCCAAAAAAATTCCCCCTCCAATGAGCAAAAGGAACATTATCTTCTCTGCATAAGGAATTATGCTTGATATAAAATCGTTTATTACTTCCATAAACTATGTAAAGCCCGAAGATATGGATTTTCAGCTTTTATTGGTTCGGGGATGAAAGAAATATACCATTAAGTTTTGATAAGATTAAAAAAGCGTTGTATCTTTGCCGTCCACATCGTGGGATAGAGCAGCATCCTTCGACAACGCTCAGGATAGGGAACCTACTCTACTGAGTGTAAACAAAGAAATATATAGTACTTCTTTTAAGTACTTAAACATACATCGCGGGATAGAGCAGTAGGTAGCTCGTCGGGCTCATAACCCGAAGGTCACTGGTTCGAGTCCAGTTCCCGCTACTAAGGCCAAGGCCAGTAAAACCAACGGATCGCGTTCTCGCCATCCGTTTTTTTATGTCCAACATTTCGCTACTTTTACAAACAGTACACGATTCCGTACACGTTTTTAGCATGAAACAGTCCTTTTCCGAACCCAAAATATACACTGGGGGCATCGATGCCTCCCAATGGTCAAGGCTCAAAAAACCCGAGCAAAAGACAGCCTTGGAAAAAGATTGGTACGTTTATTACTCTTTTAGAAGTCCAGAGACCGGAAAACTGGAAAGGCAGCCGAACATCAAGGCAGGGGCCAACCGGTTCAGGACCAAACGGGAGCGTTATGGGCATTTACAGGTCCTACAGCGCAATCTGTTGCGGTTGTTGGAAATGGGTTTTGATCCCTATGGGGACAATTCCCAGCTCATAAAAAACCATTTTGAAGAGGGAACCTCAAAAAAACCAAAGAAAAAAAAGAAGGTAAAGAGAACCGCCCCAAAGAAAGTTGTTGGGGAAGGAACCATAACGGACACGGAAACCCTTTCTGAAGCACTCGATTTTGGGTTGGCGTACAAAAAGAACACCCTCAATGAAAATTCCTATCCCAAGTTCAGAAGTCGCATCAACCGCTTTAGAAAATGGCTTGTTGAACAGGACCTCATCGACACCCCTGTGGAGAAGATCAACAAGAAAACAGTCAACGATTATTTAAACCATGTACTCAAGAACAGTAGTGGCAGAAACCGCAACAACACGCGGACCGACCTTGGCTCCCTCTTCCAGCTCTGGGAGGACAATGAAAAGATACCCCTCAATTTCATAAAAAGTATATCAAAATTGAAAACCACTCCAATACGCAACAAGACCTACACCCCTGAACTATTGGAAAAAATTGAAGAACATTTAAAAAATAACGACCCCATACTCTTGCTCTTTACCAAGTTCATCTCCTATAGTTTTCTAAGGCCCATTGAAGTATGTAGGTTAAGGATAAAGGATATTGACATAAAAGACAAGAAGCTCTATGTGCGCACCAAAAACAAGCCCGAAAAAATAAAGATCATACCTGAAATACTCATATCCGAGCTGCCAGATCTGTCCAATATCAACCCCAATTATTCATTGTTTACCCCCCAAGGAATTGGTGGAGAATGGAACACCTCAGAGGACAATAAAAGGGTCTATTTTACCAACAGGTTCAAAAAAGTTAAGGACTTCCTCCAACTTGACAAAAACCATGCCCTCTACAGTTATAGACATACCTATATAACAAAACTCTATAGAAAGCTTAGGGAAGACAATGCTCCGAATGTTGCCAAGGGCATTCTTATGAACATAACGGGCCATACCACCATTACTGCCTTGGACAAATATTTAAGGGATATAGATGCTGAACTTCCAGAAGATTACTCCCATCTATATCAACAATAGCAACAAAAAATGTTGCGGGTTTGTTGCGGGTTTGTTGCGGGTTTGTTGCGGATTTGTTGCCGAGCACAACAATAAACTGTTGAGGAGTCGTTGCCTTAAACACTTAAAAAACAACACTTTTTCACTATTTTGGTGCTCTATGGCCGAACTGTTGGATTATTTTGGGTGTCTAAAGGGACATGACCTTTCTTCCTTTTCCAGAGAAAAGGTTGAAAAATTGCTGCTTGCCAAAGGTATATTGGAGCCCAAACATGTAGTGAGGTTGTCCCAAATAGAAAAGCAGGTATTCCCTCCCAGCTCCGTACCAATATTAAAACCCGGCAACAATTTTGCCAACAATTTTTATGTTTTTTTGTTGCAACATTATGAAAACGGCGTTCTAGACCCATTTTATGCTTTTTTTTACCAATTTAATGATGAAATCTATGGAATGGACATGCAGCAACAAAAAACTGTTGCCTTGGAGCATTTTAAAACTATTTCTGGGGAAATACTCACCAAGGCCATAAGTTTCATTTGGACCGAAAAGAACCCTTTGGGCATAGATACGGTTTCCAATATGGGCAAGCTACAAATGCTACACGGGCAACAATTGGCGCTAAAATCCAATTTGGCAGATTCAACCCTAAAATACCCCTACCTCCAAGGAGATGACAGTTACTTTAACCAAGAACTTCTATTTGAAAATGACCTAATTAAGCAGATAATCCATTTTGAAACCCACCTTAAGATTTTGTTGGCCCTAAATGAAAAATATCATTTTGAAGTGGATACGTGCTTTTCAACAAATTTGGAAGAGAAAGATAACCCTATCCGTGATGTTGTAGAAGCCGCCCCTAAAGACGTTGCTCCCACCAATCCTTTTAAACTTCCCAAAAAATCGACTAAAATAACTGATAAGGAAGCCATGGACTATTTACTTAAAACTATTTTTGACAAGAAAAAAAAATGATCTAATTCTTCTTAATGGACATATACTCTTGCCAAGTTATTAGGACATATTTGTTTTTTCCATTTTCATTTCGCTTTAGAAAACCATATTCATAAACAAAGAGATAGACATCGCCCTTTTGATTTTTCCAATAATGTGTGAAAAAATTAGGGTTAAAACCTAAATTAGACAATACCTCTGCCCTTACTGTTACCTTGCCCCCTTTATTGTATTCTTTCAATATTTTACGGTTTAGTTTCAATTGGTTATCCACTTTGTTGTAAAACCGCTTTGGTTGTTCTTTTTCTTTTTGATATTGATACGCACTTTTGCAGTGCAAGTTGCAATATTTTTTATCCGTTCGACCAATAAGCACCTTTTTACAGTACAGGCATTCTTTTTGTAATCTCATATTGGTTTCCAATTAATCGTACTATTATGCGAACATTATTCGATTAAGATACAATTAAATCATTTTATATATTGATATTGCAAAAAAAACATGTTCAAGGGCAGAAGCATAACATTGAAACATTTGCTTATTAACGGCAAGAGGCATATTGGACTTCAGTATAAATCAGACAAGGTAATCCAGGCCCTGGTTGATACATTGCCCCAAATTGTTTGGAACGGGGAATATAGCATGTACCATATTGAAAACAGTAGAGCAAACCTTGGTATTCTCTTTGACACATTTAGGGGAGAGGTCTGGATTAATGGTAATTATTTCTTTGACTCCAAAGATCATCTTAACACTGAAGTGCCCAAAAACGTTTCGTGGTACAGAAACAGGAGTTTGGATAAAAAACACAAAAGATGTCCTAGTTCATACCTGGACAAGCTAGAGCTTAAAAAATATGCTGAGAACACTGTAAAAAGCTATGTGCATCATTTTGAAAATTTTATCAACCATTATTCTGATATACCTGTGAATGGCATTACCGAAAATGAGATAAGGCAATATCTTCAAAAACTTTTGAGAGATGGGCGTTCACACTCCTATTTGAACCAATCGGTAAATAGCATCAAATTCTACTACGAAGTGGTTATGGGAATGCCCAATAGGTTCTATGCCATTGAAAGACCACGAAAACAAAAACAGTTGCCAAAAGTACTATCTAAAAAGGAGATTCTTGCTTTGATTGAAAACACCAATAATCTAAAACACCGCTGTATTGTTGCACTTTTATATTCTGCTGGTCTTAGAAGAAGTGAACTACTTAACCTAAAACTTGAGCATATTGATAGTGAAAGGATGCTCATCTGTGTAAAAGGTGCCAAAGGCAATAAAGATAGAATGACTGTCCTTAGCCCTACCCTATTAAGAGATTTACGTAATTATTACAAGGAATACAGACCAAATAACTTTCTTTTTGAAGGGCCTAAAAACAAACCTTATACTGCATCTAGTGTCTTAAAGGTCATTGCCAATACGGCAAAAAGGGCAGATATCCACAAAAAAGTAACACCTCATATGCTAAGACATAGTTTTGCTACCCATCTATTGGAAGATGGCACCGATATTAGGCACATTCAGTTGTTATTGGGGCACAGTTCTACCAAGACAACAGAAATTTACACCCATGTGGCAGAATCTTCTTTTACTGGCATTAAAGATCTCTTATCTTAGTTCCTCATATAAGAGATATATAGATCATATGATCTATATTCACTTGTTGTACACAAGCTCAGAAAAGCCCACCGCACATTCAAGCACATTTCATTTTGCTCGTGCCTCACAAAATAAAAAGAGCTTTCACTTCCCCACCGCCACCCAAGAATATTTACAGACTTGATACAAAATTCGCAAATTAGTATTACATTTGCTAAAAATAGGTCAAATCCTAAATTGATAAAATCAGAAAAATGGCAAGTTTTGGGCATTTCATAAAAACCGAAAGGGAAAAAAGAGAATGGACTCAAACTGAATTTGGAGCGAAAATCGGAATAAATTCTAGTGCAATCAGTCGAATTGAAAACGGAACTCAAAAATTTAGTAAGTCAAAACTCAAATCATTATCGAAATTATTAAATCTCGATTTACAAAGAGTAACTGACTTGTTTTTCGCTGACAAATTTGCACGAGAAGCTTTTAAATACAAGTGCTCAGAATCTATTTTTAGTGTCGCAGAAGACACAGCTAACTACCTAAGAAACACTAATACCAAACAAGGAAAATTGAATTTTGAAAATGAGTAAAAGAAATACTGTAATAGACCTTTTTTGTGGTTGTGGCGGATTGTCACAAGGCTTCATTGATGCAGGATATAAAATATCTTTAGGTATTGATAAATGGAAAGATGCAATAGAAACATTTAATTTTAATCATAAAGACTCTAAAGGAATTGTAGCTGATTTACTCGAATTAAACCCAGTTACTGTTTCGGAAAATGAAAAGATTGATGAAGTGGACGTAATAATTGGTGGTCCACCTTGTCAAGGTTTTTCTATTGCAGGAAAAAGAATAATTGAGGATGAAAGAAATCAACTTTACAAGACATTTGTGAATTTTGTAGAACATTTCAAGCCCAAAGCTTTTCTAATGGAAAATGTACCTAACATTATGTCAATGGGAAAAGGAGCTATTAGAAATCAAATAATAAAGGATTTTGAAAATCTTGGGTATAAAGTTTCACATCAAATATTATTGGCTTCAGATTATGGTGTACCTCAAAATAGAAAAAGAGCTTTTTTCGTTGGTTTAAAAAACGGTTCAGAATTTAAGTTCCCAATTCCAACAACAACAAATAATAAAGTAACTTCTGAAGAAGCAATTTCAGATTTAACTGAACATACAGTTAATGATGGAACACCTTATATGCATAAGTATAAAAGTTCATTTCAAAAACAAATGCGAAATGGCAATAAGTTTATATTCAATCATCAAATTACAGAGCATAAAGAGAAAACAATTGAAATAATAGCAATGGTTCCAGATGGCGGTAATTATAAAAATTTGCCAAAAGAATTACACGAAACAAGAAAGGTTAATATAGCTTGGACAAGACTTAACAGTCAGAAACCTAGTTTTACAATCGATACAGGACACAGACATCATTTCCATTACGAGTTTAATAGAGTTCCAACAGTAAGAGAAAGTGCAAGAATACAGTCATTTCCAGATGATTTTATCTTTCAATGCAGTAAGACAAGTCAATATAAACAAGTTGGAAATGCGGTGCCACCAGTTTTGGCAAAGGTTTTAGCTGAAACTATCAAAAATTATTTATGAGTTTAGTTAAGACATATCAAATTCCAGATGAATATTTTTTTAGACTTCATCACGTAAGACCTCGTTTTAAAAATGATGTTGAAGAGGTATTATTGTATGTGTCAACTTCTATTTCAGAAATGGAAGTATTACCCAAACAAGAGTTTAAAGAAAACCTAAATCAAGTTCTATTTGGTTTTAAAAACAACGCTTCTTCTACCCAAAAAACAATAGACAATTGGAGGACAGAAATATCTGCATTATTTGCTTTCATTCAAGAAAAAGATGACTTAACAAAACCTAGTTTGAGTGCAATAAGATTATCTAATAATCAATATCTAGATGAATTTTTTAACTACTTTTTATTTTCATTTCAATATCCAGGAGGTCATATAAAATCTCAAAATGTAATTAAACAAATTGATGCAGGTGTAAACTTCAAACCTTGCAATTTTATTTTAGGGCTATTAATTGAGGGCGAAAAATTAATTGGAAAACCATTTAGTTTTACCGCAGAAGAGTTAACTCAATGTGCGTATTTTGACTTAAGGGTAACAAGAGATGGAAAGCATCCAAGAGAGGTCGCAGAAATGATACTAAAGCATAGAGCAGAAAAAGTATCATATAATCATAAATATGAACAGCTAAAGAATCATAAAACAGGCAAATATCCTTCAAAAGGAGATTTACACAGATATGCAGGAGATATTCTAGATTATATGGTTTTAGCCAATCTATTAAATGATAAAGGAACAGGTTATTATTATTACTTGAATGATGAAAACAAAGATGCTATTAATTATCATTTAAAAAATTCAAAATGGTATTCAGGTTATGATAAATTCTATGAAAAAGAGGAAATCACTAACCCAGAAATAGCAAAATTAGAACAGGATTGGTTTTCTTATGTAAATAGCTTTGATAATATTGAAGCTTTTGCACCTTCATTAAGTGCATCAGAATCTGAAAGTATTTCTAGTATTATTCAAGAATATTATTCTCGAATTAAGGGAGATAAAGCAGTTCCAACAAAAATAATTGGAGATTATGGAGAAAGCTTAATACTTGCTCACGAATATTTAAGAACAAAGAAAACAAAAAGACAACATTTAATAAATAAAATTCCAACACCATTAGGAGTAGGATATGATATTCAAAGTGTTGAAATCGAAAAAAGGAAAAGATATATTGAAGTCAAGACAACTAAATCTAGAAAGGCATTAAAAAATAATAGATTTAAACTTACACCAAATGAGTGGGACACAGCAGACACCATAGGTAATAATTATTTCATTTATTATCTAGTTGCAAATGATAGTGGGAAAAATGTTTTTATTATTCAAAATCCAGTCGAACAATATAAACAGGGTAATATTAAAGTAGACAAGAATTTAGTTGTTGAATTTTCACAAAACGCAGGACAATGGCAAACATTATTAGAAATACAAAACTAAAAGCAATATCGTTATTCAGCGGTTGTGGTGGAATGGACTTAGGTATTAAGGGGAACTTTAAGTTTCTTAATAAAACTTATAAATCTTTGCCGTTTGAGGTTGTTTATGCAGTAGATAATGACCCTTATACAACTAAAATATACAACAGTAATTTTAAGCATCAATGCGAAACTAAAGATGTTAGAGATTTGGAAATTGACAAGCTTCCAGAGCACGACATTCTTTTGGGTGGTTTTCCTTGTCAATCTTTTTCCATAAGTGCCCAGAATCCACCAAGACTTGGGTATAAAGATGACCGTGGAAAACTATTTTTTGAAATGGTTAATATTCTTAAAGAAAAACAACCAAGGTTTTTTATCGCAGAAAATGTCAAAGGATTACTTTCTGCCAATAAGAAAAAAGCTTTCCCAATGATTGTCAAGGAATTTGAGAAAGCAGGATACTACGTAAAACATCAATTATTTAACGCTTCGGAATACGGAATACCTCAAAAGAGAGAACGTGTTTTTATTATTGGATTTAAAAATTATGAAGACTACGATTATTTCGAATTTCCCAAACCAACAACGCTGAATGACTCAAAAGTTAAATTAAAAGAGGTAATAGACTTACAAGCAAATAAAGACGAAAAGTGGTTTTTTAGCGAAAGAGCTGTGCAAGGAATGATGCGAGTAAGAGAAAAAATGAACAAAGGACGTGACCAAGACCCTGAACAACCTTGTAATACAATCAGTTCACATTTAGCAAAAGTTAGTTTAAATAGTACAGACCCGGTTTTAAAAATAGACGGTAGATACAGACGATTTACACCACGGGAAGCCTCAAACATTCAATCTTTTCCAGAAGAGTTTATTTTAGATTGTGTTTCAGATAATAGACAGTATCGAGCAATTGGAAACGCAGTACCACCAGTATTAATGTGGCATATTTCTAATTCGTTAAGTAATCTACTAAAAAAGGAAAAGACTACTGAAAAAGCCACCGCTAAAAGCCATACACATTTGCAATTAGCACCAGCCACCGCACCATCAAAAATTGCAAAAGAGTATGTCTTTCCCAACGCTGAAAACCAACTTGATGAAAAAAAGCCAGTGTACAACAATGTATAAAAATAATAGCGGCTTAATCGCTAAAACGAAAGTAATGAAATATAAAAAAAGTCTGTGTTTAACCGAAAAGTTAGTGCGTGAAAGTCCGCTACTATTCTTATACTAGACCGTTGGGCACAATATGAAAATGACCGATAAGACAAGTAACATTCTATATTACAGCGGACTGATTTTACTCGCAATAGGAGCATTTGGATTGACTTTCGCTGCGTTCTTTGCAATAATCGGACTGCCAGTTTTTGTAATCGGAGTTATTATGGTTTTCTTCTCTTTAAAAAAGACTTGGAAACAAAGACTAATTCCAATCGGAATTTTTATTATTGGAATAATAGCCTTTTGGCCAATATGGAGAGGAATAAATACTGTTGGACCAGAAGTTTTTTTAATCCCAGAAAATTATCGTGGACGAGTAAATATCATTTATAAAAAAGATTGCGGAATAGAATTGGAAAAAACCGAAGAAGGATTAGTTTATAAAATACCGAATGACGGAATACTAATTCTTGACAATGAACAGAAATATGGTTTTATCGACCATAAATACTATTTGGTTGACCAAAATGGCAAACGAACTGAATTGCCAAAAATGGATGTTCGAGACTTTAATGAGGAATGGACTTTGGAGAAAAACCCTAACGAACCACCAAGAGACAAACTTGGAGTTTTTCATTGGGGAAGAACAGGAAGTATGGGAAAAATGATAGACGAAAATGGAGAGGTTTCTAACGAAGACGACCTTTACACTTTTAACGAATTTTACGTTTCGACTTATAGTGATTTAACAGAAAGATTTAATTTTAAGTACGAGCGAAAATTTGACTCAATAAGAGATAATAAAATAGAAAAATGTAAAATAAATACTGTGCCCAACAATGGCTATAAGTAATTGCTTGTTCTCGCCTACTTCTGAAAATCCTCGCGGATTTTCAGTTTGGTGTGTACTTGCAAAGTTAAGTGCTAAGCCACGCAACTACTCATAGCCTAGACCGTTAGCTGCAACCTCCAACAAACTTTCTGCAAAATTTAAGAATCTGAATTTCAGTATTTTATAAAATTTTTACCACAGAAAATAAAAATAATTATCAATATTATTAACTGTCTGTTATATTTTATATATATTTGCATTAATAAATAGTTCTTTGAAAAGATGTTTTGAAGTCGAATTGCTAAATGGAGTTCACTTGACAGCCTGAAAAGGCAACCCAATTGGGTATTTTAACGGCACACATACCTCGCCCTATATATCAACTGATACATTAGGAGAGAATTATAAATGCAGTTATCTATTGCTTCTTATTTTATGAGGAGCAGGGAATTTTAAGTGAGTGTAAGAGAACATTGTTTACACATTTAGTAACAGGCAAATTTAGGCGAAGGAGCAGGGGCCAACAATAATGTTGTCCTGTAACTAAATATTTTTTTATTATGTCTAGATTAAAACAAAATCGAAACATTGATAGTTTGATACAAAGTATCGAGACTATTAGAAAGAGCCAGTGTTCTCTTTCGGAGGAAGACGTAAAAGTCTTAAATGAAGCATTAGAAATTCTAGTGGTGCTTAAAAGAAAAAAGGGTAGAACGAACGAGCAAGTCCTAACGGAAATTGTGAAAGTCGTTGAATTATTATCTAAATTTTTCCTTTAAAAACAAAAGCTATGAACGTACAATGTAAATTAACAATCCGAACACTCCTTAATTTTTTACAATAAAAAAATGGATTTAGGTATAACTATAAAAAATATTAGAAAGCAAAAAAAGCAAACTCAATCCGAGTTTGCTGCTTCTTGCGGTATAACTCAAACTTACCTCTCTCAAATAGAGAGTAATCAGAGAGAACCCAATCTTTCAACTTTGAAATTAATAAGTAATGGACTTAATGTGCCATTACCAATTTTATTTTTCTTGTCGCTAGACAAAGAAGATGTTCAACAAAACAAGAGAGAAGCTTTTGAAATTATTGGTCCTTCAGTAAAATCTCTTGTCAATGAATTCTTTGCAGTTTAAAAAAAATGAATTCAAAAAACTATGTGCTATTATTGGTTATAAGCCTTCGATAGTTTCAGAAGTAATTGCGAATATCGATAAGTACTACTACGAAAAGGTTGAAGTCAAAAAGGATAAAAAAACTGGAGAAGTTAAAAAGTATAAGGATGGAACGGTCAAAAAAAGAACAATCCATCCTTCTACTAAAGAACTAAAAGCAATTCAAAAATCCATTAAAAAGAATATTCTTGCACCGATTCAACTCCCAAATGAAATACACGGTGGAGTAAAAAAGAGAAGCAACATTACAAACGCTAAACCGCATAAAGGCAATAAGTATATATTTACAACAGACCTACAGGATTTTTATCCAAATATTAGTCATAGCTATGTACACAAAACTTATTTAAGTCTCGGTTTTTCAAATCACTTCTCAAACTCATTAACAAAACTTACAACTTGGAAATTTGCTCTTCCACAAGGAACTCCAACGAGTACACATATTTCTAATTTAGTTTTTCTTCAAACAGACCGTGAATTAATACAATTATGTAATGCGAATAACATTACATATACACGATACGTGGACGATTTGACATTTTCATCTCCTATTGATTTTAAACATCTCCTCAACGATATTCTAGACATTGTTAGAAATAATAATTTCAATTTGAGCTATCGTAAAACTAAATATAAAGGAAATCAAACAGTAACAGGAATTAATATATTCCTTAACAAAATAGAAGCTCCGGAGCATATAAAAGAAAAGTCGAAAATTGAGTTAGAAACTAATGCTGAACAGAAACCATATTCAATCTATTTGAATAACATTTCGAAAGAAAATAAGAAAAAAGGCAGCAGCTAACAATGTATAAAAAAAATAGGGGGAATAGTGCTTAATCAAAGGGTTCGTGCGTGTTTACCAAGTCGCCAAATTTTTAAATTTGGCTTAATAAAAAAAGAGTAAAATAATTAACAAAATTTAAAAATTCGGCTTGTACATAATCCGAAAAGTAAGCGTCTACAACTGCCCTACTTTTCTTATACGAGACCGTTACCAATCAGTACGCTTCGGTTTGTTTTTGTTCAAAAAAATAGGTTAAGCTGACAAAAATAGTTTATCCGATTAGTGGTGCTTGAGAGTTCCTTATAGATTAGATCTATCATCTACCGTTCCTATTTTCAGGTGTAAGCCGTCATCATTTTTTACTTGGTGGGAAGGTGCTTGTCTGTTTTAGGCTTATTTGTGGTCGTCTGGCTTGTCCGGAAGGGTAGGGAAGCGCTCCGTTTGGTAACACCGCATATAATTTAGAGCTCACTTCGTTGATCAAGGAAAAACATTATCTTTAACGAAAGGGCTTACTCGGAAAGATATACACGAGTGAAATCGCTCCAAATCATATACAATACCGTTAGCGGTCATTGTAAAATAACACCCAACAAACTTCAAACCAACATCAGACCTTAACAAAATTATCTCTTGACTTTTCAATAGCAGACATATTCGATTTCGCCCATTGTTCCAAATTATCAATAAGTGGAACAAGTGATTTGCCTAAATTTGTAATTGTATATTCTACTCTGGGTGGTACTTCGGGATAAATAGTACGTATTAAAAACCCGTCAGCTTCCAAAGTTCTTAGGGTAACAGTTAGCATTTTTTGCGATATATCAGAACCAATCGCTTTATTGATTTCATTGAAACGTAAAGTTTCTTTTTTACCTAATATAAGTAAAACCAGCAATGACCATTTGTCGCCAAAACGGTCTAACACTTTCCTTACAGGACAATTTTTAAAGTCGAAATCTGATTCTAAAGCATTTATTTTTTTCATAACATATTGATTATCAATAAAAATAACTTTAAAGTAATAAAGTTACTGTAAAGTGCCTTCTTGCATATTTTAACAAACTAAATTATATTTACACTCTTTTAATAAAGCAACTAACTTTTAGTAATTAAAGGTAATTAAATATTTTTAATATGAAAAAAATAACATTTCTTATCGCTGTTTATTTGTTTGTAATGTTTTCCAAACAAATAAATTATGCTTATGCACAAACAAATTTAGAGGCTATGAAAGAACGCTTTTTGAAGGCTGAAAACGAAAATATTAACAAACCTTTTCAAGGAATTATAACGTCAAACGGTGTTGAAAAATGGCTGTTTCCAATTCAAGTTACAGGTATATCAACCAAGCCCATAAAAAAAGCGGCAGAATCCTTTTTGAAATCGTTGAGCAAAGAACAATTGACAAAAACGCAGTTTGAAATTCAAAATAACGAATGGCAAAAGTGGGCGAATATAGACAATGGTTTATACAATCGTCAAGGAATTAGTATTAAAGAAATGAGCCAATCTCAACGGAAATTAGCGTTTAGCTTGATGAAAAAAGCTTTGAGTGCCAAAGGCTTACAACTGAGCAAAGACATAATGAAGACCGACCAAACCCTTAGAGAGCTTAATTATAATGACCCACGCTTTGATGAAGAACTTTATTATTTTACAATAATGGGCAAGCCATCAAAAACTGAACCTTGGGGCTGGCAGATTGACGGTCATCATCTAGTTATCAATTATTTTATTTTGGGAGACCAAGTAGTAATGACACCTACTTTTATGGGTGGCGAGCCAATAATAACAACATCGGGCAAATATATTGGAAATACACTTTTTCAAGATGAGCAAAATCTTGGTTTGACTTTTATGCAATCCCTGACTGCCGAACAACAACAAAAAGCAACATTATCACCAGACAAAAAAAGGAATGATATACAAGCCGAAGCATTTTCTGACAATAAAACGTTGGATTATCAAGGCTTAATAGTTTCAGAAATGACAGAAGAACAAAAAACCAAATTATTGGAATTGACAAATCAATACATTTCTAATATAGAAGACGGGCACGCCAAAGTCAAAATGGAGGACATTAAAAAACATTTGAAAAATACATACTTTGCTTGGGTTGGAAAAATGGACAAAGATGCAGTATTTTATTATCGGATTCATAGCCCTGTTGTTTTAATAGAATTTGACCATCAAGGTGCAGTAGGAATAAGAACTCAAAGTAGAGAAGCAACTCGAAATCACATACATACTATGGTGCGAACACCCAATGGAAATGATTACGGAAAAGATTTATTGCAACAACATTTGAGGGAACAACATAAACATTAAATCTTAAATAATAATTTAACTGCAGACAAAACAACGAACCGCTAACAATGGCTATAGCCAATAGGGCGGCAAGTACCGAATTTAAAGGCTTGGGCGTGTTTGCCAAGTCCGCCAAATCTTTTGGATTTGGCTTTTAGAATAAAAAAGATAAAAACAAAACACAAAAGCTTTGGCTACGGGCTAAACGGAAAGGAAAGTGCCTATTATCTGCCCTACTTGCCATAGCCGCAACGTTATGCCCAATTAAAAAACCAACCGCACATTTTAGCACTTTCGGTTTTTCCCGACACAAAAATCCAACGCTATAAAAACCAAAAAAGCTAAAATTTTTCCAACGCTTTGGATTTGCTTTATTTATGTATTTGCTTAAATAAGAAATAAACGTAACTTTGTTTTATGGAAAATAATTCTTGCATTAGACAACAAGCCGATATTGAACAAATAAATCGTTGCAAAGACACAGTTTCAGAATTAAATGAATCGTTCGACTATTTGGCAAACGGACTTTCATTAGTCGGAAATAGCGTTCGGCTGAAAATTCTTTACCTACTCTTTGAAGAAAAAAGACTTTGTGTTTGTGATTTGAGCGATATTCTTGGAATGAACATTTCTGCTATTTCCCAACACTTAAGGAAAATGAAAGACCGAAATCTATTAGAAACCGATAGAGAAGCCCAAACAATTTTTTACTCACTAACTGCTGAATACGAAAAAATGTTAAATCCATTCTTTGAAATAATCGATAAAAACAAAATTTTAGAGTCGATATGAAAAGTGAAAACAAATTAATCGGTGCAGGTTTGTTAACTGCAATTACAGCTTCTTTATGTTGTATTACACCAGTTTTGGCTCTTATCGCAGGAACAAGCGGAATTGCTTCAACATTTTCTTGGATAGAACCTTTTAGACCTTATTTAATCGGACTGACAATTTTAGTTCTTGGTTTTGCTTGGTTTCAAAAATTAAAACCTCAAAAAGAAATTGACTGTGAATGTGAGACGGACGAAAAACCAAAATTTATACAATCAAAAAAGTTTTTAGGAATTGTAACCGTATTTGCAGTTGTAATGTTGGCTTTCCCATACTATTCAGGAATTTTTTACCCAAATACAGAAAAGCAAATAATCGTAGTTGACAAATCGGACATTAAAACAACTGAATTTAAAATTAGCGGAATGACTTGTGCGAGTTGCGAAGAACACGTCAATCACGAAGTAAATAAACTCAACGGAATTGTAAACTCAAAAGCGTCCTACAAAAATGGAAACGCAATCATTGAATTTGACAAGACAAAAACCAATGAAACGGAAATTGAGAAAGCAATTAACTCAACAGGTTATAAAGTAACCGACAAAAAAGAAAATTAATGGAAACTATATTAAAATCTGAAATAACTTGTCCAAACTGCGGACATAAAAAAGTGGAAGATATGCCAACAAACGCTTGTCAATTCTTTTACGAGTGTGAGAATTGCAAAACGGTGTTGAAACCAAACGAGGGAGATTGCTGTGTTTATTGTTCATACGGAACAGTACCTTGCCCACCAATTCAAGAAAATAAAAGTTGTTGTTAGGAAATATGCAAAAGACAATCTTTGAAATAACCAAAATGGACTGTCCTTCAGAGGAAAATTTAATCCGAATGAAATTGGATGCAATTTCAAGTATTGTGAATTTGGACTTTGATATTCCGAATCGAAAATTGACCGTTTTTCACAGCGGAGAAACCGACCAAATCGAAAAGTCCGTTATCGAACTAAATTTAGGCGGAAAGAAAATTTCGACCGAACAGACCAACCAAACGGAATTTAAAGAAAATGCAAACCAAAAAAAGCTACTTTGGTCTGTTCTTGTAATCAATTTTGCCTTTTTCGTTATCGAAATGACAACTGGAATAATCTCAAAATCAATGGGACTTATTGCCGACAGTTTGGATATGCTTGCGGACAGTTTCGTTTACGGAATTAGCCTGTTTGCAGTTGGCGGAACGTTGATTAAGAAAAAACGGATTGCAAAACTTGCTGGATATTTTCAAATAACACTTGCGATTATTGGATTTGTAGAAGTTTTAAGAAGATTTTTCGGAGGCGAGAAACTTCCCGACTTTTCGACAATGATTATTGTTTCGATTTTTGCACTTATCGCAAACGGAATTTGCCTTTACATTTTGCAAAAGTCAAAGAGCAAAGAAGAAGCGCATATGAAAGCGAGTATGATTTTTACCTCAAATGATGTTATCATAAATTTGGGAGTTATAATCGCTGGATTTTTGGTAAATTGGTTGAACTCAAGCAAACCTGACTTAATTATTGGAACAATTGTTTTTGGTTTGGTAATTCAAGGAGCGTTTAGAATTTTAAAATTGAGCAAGTAACTGAATAGCCAACGCTTAAGCCATACACATTTACAATTCGCACAAGCCGACACGCAATCCGAAAATTGCAAAAGAGTATGTCTTTGCCAACGCTAAAAACAGAACGTGAAAAATAAAATGGGCATAACAATATGTATAGTGCATAGCACCCTGCGGGATGCTACGACACCATACACGGAACGTTACCATATATATTGAAAACTGCATCACATATTATTATCGTTTTGATTCTACAAATAGGGACTTGGTCTGTTTGCGGACAAAAGTCATTCCATGAAAATATTCTTGGTACTTGGGTACATGAAAAACCAGATAAAAACCCTGAATTTTTATTGGATTCGGAGGATTCACCAAAGTCGACTAAAAAAAGTATAAGTCTATACTATTTTCAAAAAGACAGGATATTGGATATCAAAAAGACTTATGGACAATTCAAGACGGACTATTCTATTTCTGACTCAACATTAAACTTAGGTGTACGGAAATATAAAATAATTGAATTTACCCAAAACAAACTATTAGTAGAGGAGTTTGGAGATTTGGTCATTTTTAAAAAAAAACTAGAATTCAAAAGAACTGACAAAAGAATTGAACCAATTCCTGCAAGAGAAAAAATAATCGAATCCTATAAAAACGGCAATCCAAAGATTTCTGGAGAAAAACAAAATGGATTTGAAAATGGAATATGGACAGAGTGGTATGAAAATGGGCATGTTAAATCAGTAATCTACTATAATATGGGAGCTCCTTTAATGACGGCCAAGTTTAATAATAAAGGAAAACTGATTTCAGAAAACTGGTTTGATTTATATTCAAACTCTGTACGGACAAATTAAAATACATATGGTAACAAGACCTATAATCAATTGCGACGGATTTCCTAAACGGAAATCAGCGCAATTAGCTAACTTTGGTTCTAGACGGAAAAGTCCTGCGGACGTTTTCCGCAACAGATTATAGCCAGTCCGTTACCACACATTTTAACAAAGTTTCAAATGGCATTATTTTTGAGGCATTTCATTAAACAAAGTCAAACGAACTTGAAAAGAATAATAATTTTACTTCTATTAATTTTTACTTATCAAACGAATCTTTTAGGTCAAAACAAAATCGTGGGTAAAATTGAATTTTATAAATCTTCTAATAGCGAATGGGCAGAATTGGAATCTTCATCCGACCGCCAAATAGAATTATTGAACTCAAGGAGGCATAAGATTAAAATAGCTCAAGGAGAATCATCAACAGAAATGCGAACTGACTCTACTGGGTTTTTCCTTTTTATGCTTAATTCACCAGACAGTTTAAAAATTGCAGTTAATGAAAAATCAAAAGTTCTAAATGGACTTTTCAAAATTTCTGTACCTCCTAAAAACGACACAATTCTATTTAAAATTTCAGATAAGAAACTATCCCTTTACAAAGATTCTATCCAGTCACCTGTATTTTTTAAAAAGTATAATGAAAAACAGGCTGAATTGGACTTTAAAAATGATAACGCTCAATTTTTAGGTTCAGGACAATTCATTCCGCAAAAGGTAATTAAAAAAAGAAAGAGACTTTCGGAACAGCATAATTTTGAGTATAAATACGTTTTTGGCTGCATACAATCACGGGCTGAACGCAGAATTGCCTATAGATATAATGAGGTCATGAAGAAGTTGGTTGGAATAAAAAACGTGTGGTAACAAAACCTATAAACAATACGGGTTTCGTGCTTAAACAAAAGGTTTGTCTATTTTTATGAAGTCCGCAAAATCTTTTGGATTTTGCTTTTTAGCGGGACAAAGAAAAAAAGAAAACAAAAAGATTTCGCTATGTGCGTGACGGAAAGCAAACGCTAGTTTGCTCCCGTACTGTTCATAGCTCAACCGTTACCAAACATTTGAAGAAACATTGCGAATGAGAGTAAAACACAAGAACGCTGAAAAAAATAATTCAAATACATCAATGGCTTTGTCTCATTGGTTTAAGCATTACTATCCGAACAAAAAGTATCTGAATTATGAATTTTATGATGTTCCTGAAATTTACGACTTGTACGAGATAGATGAACTGAATGGAAATCTGACTTACATTCGGAGTGACTTCGCTTCACAGATTTTTCCAAAGGTTCGTGAAAATCCGAAAAAATTTGTCTATAAAGAACACGACCCAAAATATCTGGATGAATACCTAATGCCGAAAAGAATGGATATGGAAAATAATATGGATACAGATTTAATAATTAAAGGATTAATCGAGAAAGCAGAGAAATACCGAAAAATAAGTGATGAAGGAGATATTATGACTGGTGAAGTTAATTCATCCCAAAATATAGCACTGTATACAGATTGGTTTCTTGAGTCAAGAGAATTATTTAGCGAACATTTTAACGAAACAGAATTAGCTTATCAAAATTTTTGCGAATTTGATACAAGTGGAAATGGATTTACTCTTTCTTCAAAATTTTCAGAAACCTATGCCTTATTTAAAATTCTAATAAAAAAAATAAGAAATGGAAAAATTAAAGGCACTATTGTAAATGTAAAAAAGATTATGAAGAATAAAATATTTATAGTTCACGGACATAATAATGAACTGAAATTGGAGGTTGCTAGGTTTGTAGAATCTGACTTTAAAAAGGAAGCTATCATTCTACATGAACAACCAAATAAAGGCAGAGAAGTTTTAGGTAAATTTGAAGATGAGGCAAATGTAGATTTAGCAATTGCTATTTGGAGTAAAGATGATTTAGGGCAACTAAATAAAGATGGTGAAAATCTAAAACCAAGAGCAAGACAAAATGTTATTTTTGAAACTGGTTATTTTATTGGAAAGTTAGGTCGTGATAAAGTTATTGTGATTTTAGAAGACGGAATTGAAGCACCTTCTGATTATTCAGGTATAATGTATATAAGTTCTTCCGATTGGAAATACAAACTTGGGAAAGAAATCACTGAAATCTATAAATAACTAAATTCTAACAATATGAACAAACGACAACAGGATTTTAAACTGAAAGAAAAAAACGTTTGGTAACAACGTGTATAATTCATTGCTAGTATAGGCTTGCTTACGAAAATCCTCGCGGATTTTCTATTCGGTATGTATTTGCTAATTTAGTTGCTGTAACACGCAACGAAATCATACACAAACACGTTGTAAACAATTATGAACGAACGCGAAGACTACTTTAGAATTTCCAAAAATGGACACGTTCACACGCTGAGCGATAGAATTCCATTTAACTGGAAAGAACTAATGATATGGACTTCTACTTCATTCATATTCCTGATTTGGTTTCTCGGGATTGGAATCGGAATTTTTATTGCGATTTTGACTTTAATCGGATATATATTTTACCGATTTGCATCGTGGATTTGCTATTCGGAATTGAAAATTGACGAAAAAAGCGGAAAATTAATTCGACTGAAAAAAATACTCGACCGAACTCAAAAAACGGAATTGATAAGTGAAAAGTTTCACCCAAACCGATTTGAATACTCGGAATTAACTCGGAGCGGAAAAACGAAGTTCTTAATGAATTATCGGACACATAAAAACAACGAATTATTAATATTAAAAAATAAAACGGACAAAGAACAAATTGAGAAATACATTGCGGAAAAAATAACTGTTTACAACAATGTATAAAAATAATTGCTCAATTTTGGGCTTAACCAAAGGTCGTTGCAAGTTTACTACGTCTGATTTTCCTGCGGAAAATCCTCGCACGTAAACCCGCAACTATTCTTATACGAGACCGTTGGCAACAATATAAAAACAGAACGCAAAATTGACATTTGGAATAGCACAATATACAAATCTAACTCAAGAACAAAACTCTTGGATAAATGACTTGTCAATTGAATTTAAGTCGTTTTTTGAAAATCGGAATTACGGAAAAGACTTGAATGAATTATATTTTGGACTAATAACTGTTAAACCTGAATTTGAACAGTTTTTTAAGAAAAAAAGACCAGTTTATCGACCTGGAGAAAGGACTTCTTCTATAGACGGAATTGAAATAAAATCAAATAATTGCGCAGAAATTAGCTGTAAACTTGATTTCGGAGAGGTTTCTGAACTTGAAAAAGCTGAACTAATTGAAAAGGTTTGTGGAGAAATAATAGTGGAATCTGACTGCCTGACTCGATTGTCGAAATTAAAGGAATTTGATTTTAAGTCATTTAAATCTGACTTTGAAAATTATATGATTGAAAAAAAATATTTAAAAAAATAAAATACTGTTGCCAACAATGTATAAAAATAATCGCTCAATTTTGGGCTTATCCAAAGGTCGTTGCAAGTTTACTACGTCTGATTTTCCTTCGGAAAATCCTCGCACGTAAACCCGCAACTATTCTTATACTAGACCGTTGGCGTGCATTTAAAAACTAATGAATTACAAAATAACTTATCTCGTATTTTTTATCATTTTCGCAATCTCAAATTGCGCATTTCAAAAAACTTACTGGGAAGATGGACGATACTTTGTTTCGGAAAATGAAGGATATGACTATTGCAAATCCTTGTGGTTTTCACTTGATGATACCGCTGGCGGATATGGATTAGTTAATTGTTTTATTAATATAGGAGCGGACGAAAATTACATTCTTCTTGAGTCGGAATCAGAATCGGAATCAAAATCCGAAGATGAGAAGTCACCAAATCAATATTGGATTATTAAAAAAATAAATAAATCGGATTTTGGATTAGCAAAAGAAAATGTATCTGGACCATTCTTAAAGGAGGAGTTTGAAATTAAAAGGACTGAAATGGGATTAGAGTCAATTCTATTAAATGTTGAACTCAAATAAAAACGACACGCCAACAAAACCTAAACGTAATGCGGACTTTAGGGCTATATCGAAAGGTCTGTGCATATTTATAAAGTCGCTAAATCTTATGGATTTAGCTTTGGACAAGAAAAATAAAACTAAATAATAAGCTTTAGCTTAGTGCGCAGACGGAAACGAAAAGTTTCCTTAACACCGCACTACGCTTAGCTAAACCGTTGGCAACAAGCTGAAAAAAGGACAATGAAGTACTTCAATCTTTTCGGAAAAACCAAAGGACAGAGCTCAAATCCTGAATATGAAAAATCGGAATTTGAGCAAATCAAGGTTTTTAAGAGTTTACCTAAAGAACAATGGAAACCAGCTTACAACGAACTGAATAAAATAATCGGTGCGAACCTCAAAGAATACGGATTTAAAAAGAAAGGCAGAAAACATTACCGACTGACAAATGACTTACTCGAAGTTATTGACGTTGACAACCGTGGAAGTTGGTCTGGAGCGAAAGACGATATAGAAATCCGAATTGGATTAGTTCCTTACTGTTGGAAAGGGCTAACGAATGAATATTATTTAGTTGGTTCAAAACCGCTTGAGGAAATAGACAAAACAATTAGAAACCATTTTAGGATTTCAAAAGAATATTTGATTTTGGCAGACTATTTATCGGAACGAATCATAAAAAATGCTCTTCCTTTTTTAGAGAAATATAACTCGACTAAAAAAATAACAAGTCAACCGTATATTTTTCCTTATCACACAAAGTGTGGTGGAAATGACATTAGAAACTCTCATTTTTTAATTCTATTCTCGGAATTAAAGCAACACAAAATTGATAAAGCTATTGAGATATTAGATAATGAAATTGAATTTGGTTCAGACAGCCTGAATCAAGTGACTTGGAAAGAATTAAAAACAATGACTGAAAATAAAGATTGGGAAACGATTGACAGAATATTTGCTGAAAACGAAAAAGCTGAATTAGATAAATTAAAAATAAAGCCAGTTGCCAACAATGTATAACCGCAATTACGGCGGATTCGACTACGTCCGAATCCACTCAGAATTGCTATAGTCAGTGCTAAACCGAAAATTTAAACATAAAAACCCGTAACTGACGGTTATACGAGACCGATTACCTGCAAGCTGAAAAAATCACTAATGAATAAATTAATTACCATAATAGCGTTTTTATTACCATTTCAATCTGCAATTGGACAAAACACAATACTATGGAAAGTAACAGACACTATTAACGGAAAAATCTCCATGGTCGTAGGTACTTTTCATCAATATGGCAATTCGTTTGTGGACTCTATTCCAGAAATACAAGATGCTCTTTTGCAATCTGAACTGGCAATTTTTGAATCAATTGATGATTCAGATAGTGCTACAAAAATTATTAATTCAAGAACTCAGACTAATCAAATTTCCAAACATCTTAAAAGAAAAGATTTTGAAAAACTAAAGATTATAAGCAAAAATTGGAAAGTAAATTTATACAAATTAAAACCTATCGAGCTAAGATGGAAACTACATCAAGTTTTTGTAGAAACTAAATGTAAAACTGTGAAAGCCAGCGACGAATGGGACCATTTTGACAATTATTTAATACACAAGGCTAAAAAAAATCAGATTGAAATATATGGTCTTGAAAGCGATAGTCTTCAACTTAGTTTGATAGAAGAGGAATATGACTATCCTGAATGGAAAAAAGAGAAAAAAATTATAGGATATTGGATTAAAAAGGTAATGTCCAAAAAACTGGCTAAAACGGATTGTAGCCTTGCTAAAAAATATCGGAATTTTGATTTAGATTATTCATTTTCTGAAGATTGTGCCGACGATATAATACTGAATAAAAGAAATGAAGATTGGATGAAAACCATTCCAAATTTCTTAGAAACAAAAAATTGTTTTATCGCTGTAGGCTTATTCCATCTTTATAAAAAATGTGGTTTGATTCAACAATTAAAGTCTTTTGGATTTAAGGTCGAGCCTATAAAAATATAGCCAGCAGGTAACAAAACCTAAACGTAATGCGGACTTTAGAGCTAAACCGAAAAGGTCTGGGTATATTTATGAAGTCGCTAAATCTTATGGATTTAGCTTTGGACAAGAAAAAATAAAACTAAACAATAAGCTTTAGCTTCGTGCGCAGACGGAAACGAAAAGTTTCCTTGCAACCGCACTACGCTTAGCTCAAGCGTTAGCAAACATTGTTACAAATCCCGTTTTTACTCGTCGAAAAGTATATTACACTCATTTATGATTTCAAAATTTAAGACCAAAAGCTAATTTTGAGATAAATAGAACGCAGAATAAATGGCTAAAACGAGACTGCTTATCTTTTTTGTCGTTTTAAGTGGAAATTTTTCAAACTCTCAGTCAAAACCTGAAATAGATTCTCTGCTTGACGGCATTGCACGAATTGAAAATTCAAAGGAAATAACAAAAACAGAGCAAGCTGAAAAAATTCTTGCTTTCGGAGAAAGTTCTTTAACTATTCTTGCAGAATTCTTCATCGATTCGACTAAAACTGTAGTCAGATCTGAATGCCAAGAACGAAATTTGACCAAAGGGGAGTTAGCAATAATTATGGCAGATCGAATTGAGATAATGCCTTACGCAACAATAACTGGAATTCAAAATTGCTTATTGACTTATTGCGAGAATAATCCAAACATTGTAGAATACTATTTATGGGCAATTAAGCGGGATGGATATGATAACTTTCAAAAAAAGTATGTTGACTGGATATATAGCAAAGATCGCTTAGATTGGCCGATAAAATTAAAAGGAAAAGCTAGGAAAGAACGGAAAAAGCAAATCCGAAATGCGAATTGAAAAAAAACGTTTGCTAACAATGCCTATAATTCAGTCTTCCCTTTTAGAAAACCGGAAATTTCCTACCTTTAATCGGCCTGATTTCGCAGCCTGAATTTATTAGCATAAATTCCAGACCGAAATCATAGCCTAACCGTTGCCACACATTTAAGAAAATCACATTTAAAATTGAAAAAAGAATACATTTTTAAATCTGAAAGACTCGGATTCCGTAATTGGAATGAAACTGATTTGACTGAATTTTCGAAATTAAATGCTGATATGAAAGTAATGGAGCATTTCCCAAAACCCTTGACTAAAAATCAAACAGCGAAACTTATTCAGCGATTTAAAAATCATTATGAAAAAAATGGACATACTTACTTCGCAACTGACATTTTGGAAAGTGGAGAATTAATTGGATTTATAGGTTTGGCATTTCAAGACTACAAAACGGACTTTACTCCTGCTGTGGATATTGGATGGAGACTAAAAAAAAGTTCTTGGGGTAATGGATTTGCAACAGAAGGTGCGAAAAAATGTCTTGAATTTGCATTTAACCAACTGAAAATAAATTATGTAATCTCAACTTGTACTGAGAAAAATTATAAATCTGAAAACATAATGAAAAAAATCGGAATGGAAAAAATTGGAGAATTTGACCACCCAGAATTAAATGAATATCCTGAATATAAAAAATGTGTTTGTTACGGAATAAATAAAAACGTGTGGCAACAAAACCTATAAACAATACGGGTTTCGGGCTTAGTCCCAGGGTTTGCGTATTTTTATGATGTCCGCGAAATCTTTGGGATTTCGCGGACATCATAAAAGAAAAAACAAAACCAAAAGATTTCGCTACGTGCGTGGCGGAAAGTAAACTCTAGTTTGCTCCCGTACTGTTCATAGCTAAACCGTTAGGTGTAATTAAAACCGCCTATAAATCGAAATAGAAGTATGGATTTTATAAAAGAAAACTGGGATTGGATTGCCGAAAGTATTTGGAAGGTAATCTCCATTGCAACAATATTTTTTGCCGCAGGTTGGGGACTTTCTGCTTTATTCTATAAAGAGAGAATAGAGATATTAAAAGAGAAAATAAATTCAAAAAATGAAAGTCCTTCAAGTGATGACCCAAGTGAGTTCTTATATCCAGAAACGGGAAAAAATGGTAGAAATATACTTGCAAATTCAACGTTAAGTGTACAAAAAGGCGAGAAAGTTTCTTTAAGGGCAATTATACCTAAAAATGAAAAAATACTTATAGAATTAAAAGGTCCAAAACGACATCACAAACAAGATGATGGTGCGTCATGGAATTTTTCAATAAGTCAAAAACGAAATTGGACTACTAAAACCTATGAGCCTGAAAATGGAGGAAGGCAGGAATTTGATGCCGAATCTGGAAGTGCTGATATGGAAATAGTATTTCAGAGGGAAGGAAAAGTAATAATTTCTGTCTTTGAAGGAGACATGCGTTCTAATACATGGACAAAAGAAATAACTGTTAGAAATTAAATAACTACACCTAACACGGTGTATAATTAATTGCGGGTGGATTTCCTAAACGGAAATCCTTGCAATCAATTATCTTTAGATTCAAGCGGACATTTTCCGTTGGAAATGTCCGCAACTAATCATACACGAACCGTTGTAGGTAATTTAAAAAAACGAAATGCAGTTTGAACCTCAGTATTTTAGTGGAATATTAAAAGTCTTGATTTTGACTTTATTGATTTCTCTTTTGCCTATTTATTTCATAGAAAACAGGACTGTGATTTTTCTAATCTTTATCGTCGGATTTTTGACAATATTATTCTTAAAAAATAAAAAATGGATTAATAGAATAAAGGTTGACGCTAAAACTTCGAAAATCAATATTGAATATCCATTAAATTTTGTCGGACAAAAAAAAGTAACTATCGACTTTTCAGAAATTTGCAAAGTTGTTTATTACGAATATATGTATCGAACTCCTGCTCATTTTAAGATTGAATTAAATGCCAAAACTTTTCGCTTTAATTGCGACGCAAATGAATCAGAAAAACTGAGTAAAATTTTTAAAGATAACGGAATAGAAACAAATTTTTATAATAAAAAAGAAGTTGGATTTAGATAAAAACTACCTACAACACCGTATAAAAAAAATTGCTAGTTTTAGCTAAACCAAAGTTAGTTGCTCGTTTGCTAGCTTCTGATTTTCCTTCGGAAAATCCTCGCACACAAACACGCAACTTTCCTTATACAACAACGTTGTGCATAATATTGAAAACTGCATCACATATTATTATCGTTTTGATTCTACAAATAGGGACTTGGTCTGTTTGCGGACAAAAGTCATTCCATGAAAATATTCTTGGTACTTGGGTACATGAAAAACCAGATAAAAACCCTGAATTTTTATTGGATTCGGAGGATTCACCAAAGTCGACTAAAAAAAGTATAAGTCTATACTATTTTCAAAAAGACAGGATATTGGATATCAAAAAGACTTATGGACAATTCAAGACGGACTATTCTATTTCTGACTCAACATTAAACTTAGGTGTACGGAAATATAAAATAATTGAATTTACCCAAAACAAACTATTAGTAGAGGAGTTTGGAGATTTGGTCATTTTTAAAAAAAAACTAGAATTCAAAAGAACTGACAAAAGAATTGAACCAATTCCTGCAAGAGAAAAAATAATCGAATCCTATAAAAACGGCAATCCAAAGATTTCTGGAGAAAAACAAAATGGATTTGAAAATGGAATATGGACAGAGTGGTATGAAAATGGGCATGTTAAATCAGTAATCTACTATAATATGGGAGCTCCTTTAATGACGGCCAAGTTTAATAATAAAGGAAAACTGATTTCAGAAAACTGGTTTGATTTATATTCAAACTCTGTACGGACAAATTAAAATACATATGGTAACAAGACCTATAATCAATTGCGACGGATTTCCTAAACGGAAATCAGCGCAATTAGCTAACTTTGGTTCTAGACGGAAAAGTCCTGCGGACGTTTTCCGCAACAGATTATAGCCAGTCCGTTGTGCATAATATTGAAAACGCATTCGAGTGAAATTAATAATTGGAATAATAATAGTTTTAATAGGTGTCTTCATTGTTCTCAAAAAGAGAAATATTGAAAAAACTAAATCCTATAAATGGAATCTTGAAAATGAGAATCTAAAAACCGATTTTACCAATATTTTAAGTAAAAAACCCAATCTTGAATACTTAATAGTTGAATTTGACTCTTACTATATTCAATACAAAGGATTTGTAAAAAGCAAAGAATTTTACTCTGAAATAGTAAGTAACGAGTTTTTGGACGAAAAAAATCAGTATTCTGAGAATCAAAAAAATGGAATATTCAGTTTGGGATTTTTAGAACCGAAAAAAAAAGATTCGGACGGAAATATAAGTCCTAACTACTCAAAATGGTACGGAGCTAAATCAAAAAACGAAATTGACTTGATTTTTAATGAATTGATTAAAATTTTGGAATCAATTTATGGGTTAAAAAAAGGAACTGAAATCAAATTGAGATGGTAAAAATACTATGCACAACAATGTATAACCGCAATTACGGCGGATTCGACTACGTCCGAATCCACTCGGAATTGCTAAAGCATGTGTTAAACCCAAAAACAGTAACTTAAAACCCGTAACTGACGGTTATACGAACCGTTATCTGCAAGCTGAAAATATTACCAAATCCACCAATGAATAAAAAAATTTATCTGATTTTATTGTTATTTCTTACAATCCTTCTAGCTGGATATTACTTTACAACAGAAATAAAGAGTTTTTGGATTAATCACCTTGCAGGTTTGGGAGTAATGCTTTTTTCAGGACTTACAATTGTTGGACTAAATAAAAAGAAACTTCCTATAAAGGAAAAAGCGGAATTTAAACTTAATCAAATACCGGCAATTACAGCTGGTATTATTGGACTTTTAGGGTTTAATAATTTCATTCAGGTCTTAGGAACAAAAGTTGCCGGCATAGAAATGGAAGTACTTATAAAATCGGCAGGCTTTAATAAATATTTAGTAACATTAATAATATTTACAGTATTTGAAGAAATTGTATTTCGGAGAATTTTGGCGCAATTCATAAAAAATAAAATTGGGATAGTAAAAGGTATTTGGATTTCTGCCTTAATTTTTAGTGTTGGTCATATATATTCAGACACAGGACTATTATATGCCTTTTTTGGCGGTCTGGTTTTCGCATATATTTATTTTAAGACCAAAAACATTTATTTAAGTATATGGGCTCATTTATTTTACAATTTATTGACTTACTTTTTGACCCCAATATTTGCAGACAACATAAATAGTCTTTATGAATACCCAATTATTCTTACAATCATAATAATTAGTATTACACTTATTTATGGAATGGTATGGCAATTGCGTAAGCCTGAAAAACAACAACTTGTATAAAGCCAGCAGATAACAAAACCTATAAACAATACGGGCTTAGGTTTAAACGCTGAGGTCTGTGTATATTTATAAAGTCGCGAAATCTTTGGGATTTCGCTTTGGACAAGAAAAAATAAAACAAAACCAAAAGATTTCGCTATGTGCTGGGCGGAAAGCAAACGCTAGTTTGCTCCCGTACTGTTCATAGCTCAACCGTTACCTGTAATTTTGAAAAACATTCTACAAATATTGACTTTCTGGATTTTGGGAATCGGAATTGGATTCGCACAAACGGAATTGCCTTTTTTTGAGCAAAGTGCATTTGACTTCTATGCAAAGGAAATTCTTAAAGAAAATCCTGTCAAAAAGAGAATCAGTATTTATAAGTATTACTTGGACTTTCAAAATAACAACTCATATTTACCAGATGATAATTGTTTAGAAAAACCCATTTTCCAGAATCAAATAATGGAAGTGGATAGAGTTACTTATGGACAAGACAATATTGATTCTGATAAGTTTGAAATGGACCTAAGCCAGTTGGACAAAAAACAATTTAAGATTCGTAAAAATGGACGTGGTAGCTACCCAAAATTATTACTAAGCTACCCAATGGTTTCCAAAAAAGAGCCTAATAGATTTTTTGTGAATATTTCGGAATCCTATGATAGACTCGTCAATATTTATCATGTCGAAATGGACGATAAGGGAGAAGTGATTGATTGGTGTAAAACCTATCACGAAACGATAATAATACGCTAAAAAAACTACAGGTAACAAAACCTATAAACAATACGGGCTTCGGGCATTAACGAAAGGTTTGCGTATTTTTATGAGGTCGCGAAATCTTTGGGATTTCGCTTTGATACAAAAAAAGAAAAAACAAAACCAAAAGATTTCGCTATGTGCGTGGCGGAAAGCAAACACTAGTTTGCTCCCGTACTGTTCATAGCTCAACCGTTGGCAAACATTAACGAAACTGCACACTAAATAATGAAAAGTATTTGTTCAACCTGCAAAAGAGAAACTAATCACGAAATTTTAAGTGAGGAAAAGTATAACTATAGCGAAGAAACTGGTTGGTGGGAAGACCATAGATACCAAATAATTCAATGTAAAGGTTGTGATACAATATCCTTCCGAAAACTATATAGTGATGCTGCTTCTGGTGGAGCAATAGAACACGGAATAAACCCTTGGACTCAAGAATTATTTCCTAAAAGAACTTTGACATCACTTCCAATAAAAAATTTATTAAATACACCTCAAAATATTAAAAAAATATATCGAGAAACAATAGATGCTTTCAATAATGGACAGAGCATATTATGCAGTGGAGGATTAAGAGCTATCATAGAAGGTGTATGTAAGCAAAGAGGAATATCAAAAGGAGAAGTTGACAATGGAAAAGGAGGAAAAAAAATGTCTAACGGATTAGATGGAAAAATTGAGGCTTTAGCAAGTAATGGGTTTTTAACCCAAGAAAACGCAAATATTCTTCACGAATTAAGATTCCTTGGAAATGCAGCATTGCACGAATTATCCTCACCATCGAATAATGAATTAAAAATGGCTATAGAGATTATTGAACATACTTTAGATAACCTTTATGAATTTGAACATAAAGCAAAAGAATTAAGAAAAGAAATTGCTAAAAGAAAAAAATAACGATTTGCCAACACCGTGTATAATTCATTGCTAGTTATAGCCTACTTACGAAAGTCCTCGCGGACTTTCTATCTGTGTTTTATTTGCTAACTTTAGTGCTTAAACACGCAACGAAATCATACACAATCACGTTACCTGTTATTTTGAAAAAGTATCTCAAAATCTATCTCACTGTTTTTGTCTTTCTACCTGCTCTTGGGTTAGGACAGGACTTTGAGCTTATGGAAGTCGAAAGAAAAGCCGAAAAGGACACGATTGGTGATTTTCCAATTTTCGAGACTTACCATTTGGACGGATATTGTTTTGCAATCGGGACTGATCCTAAAAATGACAGTGAGTACGATTTAAAAATGTTTGTTTTTAACCCAAGTACAGACCTTGTCTATAAGTCGCCTGCACAGGTAGAAAGTTATACTTTTTCCCTAAAATTTTTTCAATCAAAGACTAATTCAAATTTATATTTGATTTTAGCGCATGCGAGCAATGAATACTCATGGGGAAACGAGGTTTTTCGATTTGAGAAGGGACGAATTGACCATCTTGGCCTTCTTGACTTGGCTACATTTGACTTAAAAGATGAACCTTGGGATATCGCGTCATACACGGAAATCTATAAAAATGGACAAAACCTCCTATTTGAATTCAACAAAGACACCTTAATATTTAACCCTGGAGGGAGAAAAGAAAAAATGGTGGAATCAAAAAACGTGCACTACTTGTGGGACGGACAAAAAATGGAATTAAAAAACAACAGGTAACAATGGCTAAACGTAATGCGGACTTTAGGGCAAAACCGAAAGGTCTGTGTATATTTATAAGGTCGCTAAATCTTATGGATTTAGCTCTGGATAAGAAAAAATAAAACTAAACCAAAAGCTTTAGCTACGTCGGCAGACGGAAACGAAAAGTTTCCTTGCCTCCGCACTACGCTTAGCCCAACCGATGGTATTGCATTCGCCCATGGCGAACTTTAATCTGTGCAACTGCGTTGCTCCACATCTTAAAGTAAATGCAATACCATCTTTAGGACTAAACCAAATTACACATAATACATCCCTATAGAAGATCGCCATAGGCGGGCTTCGAGCCCCAACGCAACACATCGGCAGCTAAAAGTAATTTGGTCCAACTCCTCGAATTCCCTATACTTATAAAAAGGTAGCCTTGCGATACCTTCAGTATCTTGGCCAGAACAATGCCATGATTTAATAGGTAGCTGACTATCATGGCATTGTATAACCTTTTTATCGTATCTTCATTCTCATAGCTGAACTACGTTTAGCCCTAAAGTTAGGTGCAAGTCGAAAAAACTGATATGAAAAGAACCAAAAGCGGAAAATTTATTGAATGGACACCGATTTTCGACATAAAAAATAGCGGATATTTTGCTGGAGTGGATAATGACGGAAATTGGTTTGCCGATACAGCCGAAGGACTAAAATCCCTCGATGAAGGTGGTGGAATTGGAATTCTACCGATACTCGAAATGACCAGAGCCGAATTTAACTCATACCTGAATGCAAAAATTAGGAGTTCTGATTTAAAACCTGATTCTAAATTATCGGAACTAGCAACTAAAATAATGCACTTGAGTTTTGGAATTTCGACTTACTGGGCGGAATTAGGAATTGAATGGCTGAATGAATCTGAAATGGACTCTGACTTGAAAAATAGATTGAATTATTTGATTGAAAATAAAATGTATAGTCAGAAATTCAGACATAAAGCGTTTGCAAAAATTAAACAATACGAACGGAAAAAGACCAGCACCTAACAACGCATATAATCCATGGCTCAAATGGTGCAACATTGAAAAGTCGAACAAAAAACCTAACTTAGTTACGACGGAAAAATCCGTCGAGCGGCTCGCCGCGGCTTCTGATTCTCACGCAGCTTTGCAAGCTGCTGCCATCAACTCCCCAACGCTAGCCGCCAAAACGCCACAAATCATATACAAAACCGTTGTGCTTCATTATGAACAACCAATAACCAATAACCAATGACCAATGATAAAATTCTTTAGAAAAATTAGACAGAAACTACTGACTGAAAACAAATTCAGCAAATATCTGATTTATGCAATTGGAGAAATAATTTTGGTCGTAATTGGAATTCTAATTGCGCTTCAGATTAATAATTGGAATGAACATAAAAAACAGAAGATCAAAGAAATAAATACTCTTGAAAGCATAAATGAATCATTAAAGCAGGATAAAATTCAATTAGAAGGAATAATACCCTATAATGATAAGATACGGAATTCGATAGATTTTATTTTAAATCATTTTAATGAGGATTTACCATATGACAATTCACTTGATTCTCATTTCGCATTTACATCTACCCTTATGGTTCCTAATTTTCAAACAAGTGCTTTTGAAACCCTAAAATCAGAAGGAGTGAACCTAATTTCAAATTCCACTTTAAGAAACTCAATAATACAATTTTATGATTCTGGAATAAAATCTACTGATTGGCAAACCGAAACGTATAGAAATGTGATTATGGATGCATCGAAAAACATATTCAACAAGAGATTTAATAGTTTTTGGGAAAGTAATTATGATGAGTATATGGAAAAACAGAAACAAGGACAAAATGTTAGTATTTTAGAAATTAAAGGAGCAATGAAACCAAATAATTATGAATTACTAAAAAAGGATAACGAATATGTATACTTCTTAAAAAGTCTAAAAAATATTAATAGTTGGCATATGGATAGGATGTTCAAATTAGAGCTTAAAGAAATCGAAAAATTAATTCAAAACATTGAAACGGAAGTAAAGATTTTAAAAACAAAATAACGAAAGCACAACAAAGAACTGAGTTAAAAAACAAGTTCTTTTAAGTTAATCCAGACACATAATTCTCATCATAGGGCATCCCTGATTTTGCAATGGCAAA
>NZ_JAATJJ010000004.1 GCF_011927795.1 Saonia flava
TATATTTGCACCCGCTTAGAGGGGCAAGAGATTGTTTCTCGGGTTTATTGAGAAAGAGATAAGTTCTATTGACATATTGGGAAGACAGCGTATACAGGCAGTGATGTCTGTATAAGAATTAAGAGAACAGAATATCCTAGAGGGACGGGATTTGGATTTGGAGAGTTGTGAAGTTATATACAGAACAACGATGAAGAGTTTGATCCTGGCTCAGGATGAACGCTAGCGGCAGGCCTAACACATGCAAGTCGAACGGTAACATTTCTTGCTTGCAAGAAGATGACGAGTGGCGCACGGGTGCGTAACGCGTATACAATCTGCCCTTTACTGGGGTATAGCCCAGAGAAATTTGGATTAAGCCCCCATGGTACATGTTTATGGCATCATATACATGTTAAAGGATACGGTAAAGGATGAGTATGCGTCCCATTAGCTAGATGGTAAGGTAACGGCTTACCATGGCCACGATGGGTAGGGGCCCTGAGAGGGGGATCCCCCACACTGGTACTGAGACACGGACCAGACTCCTACGGGAGGCAGCAGTGAGGAATATTGGACAATGGGCGGAAGCCTGATCCAGCCATGCCGCGTGCAGGATGACTGCCCTATGGGTTGTAAACTGCTTTTATACAGGAAGAATAAGGGGTTCGTGAACCCTGATGACGGTACTGTAAGAATAAGGACCGGCTAACTCCGTGCCAGCAGCCGCGGTAATACGGAGGGTCCGAGCGTTATCCGGAATTATTGGGTTTAAAGGGTCCGTAGGCGGGCCGTTAAGTCAGAGGTGAAAGTTTGTGGCCCAACCATAAAATTGCCTTTGATACTGACGGTCTTGAGTTATGGTGAAGTGGCTAGAATATGTAGTGTAGCGGTGAAATGCATAGATATTACATAGAATACCGATTGCGAAGGCAGGTCACTAACCATATACTGACGCTGATGGACGAAAGCGTGGGGAGCGAACAGGATTAGATACCCTGGTAGTCCACGCCGTAAACGATGGATACTAGCTGTCCGGCCTTCGGGCTGGGCGGCCAAGCGAAAGTGATAAGTATCCCACCTGGGGAGTACGTTCGCAAGAATGAAACTCAAAGGAATTGACGGGGGCCCGCACAAGCGGTGGAGCATGTGGTTTAATTCGATGATACGCGAGGAACCTTACCAGGGCTTAAATGTAAGTTGCATAGAGTGGAGACATTCTTTTCTTCGGACCACTTACAAGGTGCTGCATGGTTGTCGTCAGCTCGTGCCGTGAGGTGTCAGGTTAAGTCCTATAACGAGCGCAACCCCTACCGTTAGTTGCCAGCATGTCAAGATGGGGACTCTAACGGGACTGCCGGTGCAAACCGTGAGGAAGGTGGGGATGACGTCAAATCATCACGGCCCTTACGTCCTGGGCTACACACGTGCTACAATGGCCGGTACAGCGGGAAGCCACTGCGCAAGCAGGAGCGGATCCACAAAACCGGTCACAGTTCGGATCGGGGTCTGCAACTCGACCCCGTGAAGCTGGAATCGCTAGTAATCGGATATCAGCCATGATCCGGTGAATACGTTCCCGGGCCTTGTACACACCGCCCGTCAAGCCATGGAAGCCGGGGGTGCCTGAAGTCCGTCACCGTAAGGAGCGGCCTAGGGCAAAATTGGTAACTAGGGCTAAGTCGTAACAAGGTAGCCGTACCGGAAGGTGCGGCTGGAACACCTCCTTTCTAGAGAAACGACGATTTAAATCATAGGTTCTGTTCCAAAGGAACATTTTGTTCTCTTTTCTGTCAACCCAAAAATATTGGATAAACAGTCCCATAGCTCAGCTGGTTAGAGCGCTACACTGATAATGTAGAGGTCGGCAGTTCGAGTCTGCCTGGGACTACATTTGACGATGTCCGCCCAGGTGCCAAGCACTTGTTGGAGGATTGTTCAAAACGTTCATATAAATTGAAATACTGGAAATTTTAGAAGTTGGGTGTCCCAAGTTGGCGTATAGTCATCGATTAACTGATAACTGTTAACTGATAGCTGACGACTGAAAAATGGGGGATTAGCTCAGCTGGCTAGAGCGCCTGCCTTGCACGCAGGAGGTCATCGGTTCGACTCCGATATTCTCCACGATGGATGCTTTTGTGGCATTCTCAAAATTGAAGTTTGAGGGGCAATTTAAGTTGCCCGGATAGCGGAATATTTTGACAAAGTTCATTGACATATTGGTACAAAGTGTGTATAGAGAGCAATCTTTATACGACACAGAAACATGAAAAATACGTATACACGTAGTAGAGAAAACAATAATTATTTAAGGATTACGAGCGGGCACATCTGTTTTATTACAGGATAGTGCGACAAGCTGCAAAAGGGCGTATGGGGAATGCCTAGGCTCTCAGAGGCGAAGAAGGACGCGATAAGCTGCGAAAAGCTGCGGGGATCGGCACATACGATATGATCCGCAGATGTCCGAATGGGGCAACCCAGCTGGTTGAAGGCCAGTTACACCGTAAGGTGGGCAAACCCGGGGAACTGAAACATCTAAGTACCCGGAGGAGGAGAAAACAAAAGTGATTCCGTTAGTAGTGGCGAGCGAAAGCGGATTAGTCCAAACCAATGTTGTTCCGGCAATATTGGGGTTGTAGGACCACGATATTTGGTGTGTTATGAATCAGAATCCTTTGGAAAGAGGAGCCATAGAAGGTGATAGCCCTGTAAGAGTAAAGACCATTACCGATAGTGGTATCCTGAGTAGTGCGGGGCACGTGAAACCCTGTATGAATCCGGCGGGACCATCCGCCAAGACTAAATACTCCTGAGAGACCGATAGTGAACCAGTACCGTGAGGGAAAGGTGAAAAGAACCGTGAATAACGGAGTGAAATAGATCCTGAAACCGTACGCCTACAAGCGGTCGGAGCCCTTTGGGGTGACGGCGTGCCTTTTGCATAATGAGCCTACGAGTTACTGTTGCTAGCAAGGTTAAGGACTTCAGGTCCGGAGCCGTAGCGAAAGCGAGTCTGAACAGGGCGCTTTAGTTAGTAGTAGTAGACGCGAAACCGTGCGATCTACCCATGGGCAGGTTGAAGCTGTGGTAACACATAGTGGAGGACCGAACCCGTTGACGTTGAAAAGTCTTGGGATGACCTGTGGGTAGGGGTGAAAGGCCAATCAAGCTCGGAAATAGCTCGTACTCCCCGAAATGCATTTAGGTGCAGCGTTTAAATAGTTTTATAGAGGTAGAGCTACTGATTGGATGCGGGGGCTTCACCGCCTACCAATTCCTGACAAACTCCGAATGCTATAAAATGTTTTTAAGCAGTGAGGGCATGGGTGCTAAGGTCCATGTCCGAGAGGGAAAGAACCCGGATCACCAGCTAAGGTCCCAAAGTATATGCTAAGTTGATATAACGCGGTGGAACTGCACAGACAGCCAGGATGTTGGCTTGGAAGCAGCCATTCATTTAAAGAGTGCGTAACAGCTCACTGGTCGAGCGGTTCCGCATGGATAATAATCGGGCATAAGCATATCACCGAAGCTGTGACTTCTATTTATAGAGGGGTAGGGGAGCATTGTAGTGCCGCTGAAGGTGTACCGCGAGGTATGCTGGAGGAGCTACAAACGAAAATGTAGGCATAAGTAACGATAATGCGGGCGAGAAACCCGCACGCCGAAAGACCAAGGTTTCCCCAGCTATGCTAATCAGCTGGGGGTCAGTCGGGACCTAACGCGAACCCGAAGGGGGTAGTGGATGGACAACGGGTTAATATTCCCGTACCTGCTCACGCTAAAAGTGACGGGGATGTGGCGCTGGTGCGTACAGACGGAATTGTACGTTGAAGGGAGCAGTGATGCCCCGATAGTACACCAAGGCTTCGGCCGCGGTGACAATCCAGTTTAACATCCTCCGAGAAAAACAAGTGAAGCAGCCCGTACCGTAAACCGACACAGGTGGTTGGGATGAGTATTCTAAGGCGCTCGAGAGATTCATGGCTAAGGAACTAGGCAAAATAGACCCGTAACTTCGGGAGAAGGGTCGCCCCCTGTAAGGGGGGCCGCAGTGAAGAGGTCCAGGCGACTGTTTATCAAAAACACAGGGCTCTGCAAAATCGAAAGATGAAGTATAGGGCCTGACACCTGCCCGGTGCTGGAAGGTTAAGGGGAGATGTTATCTTCGGAGAAGCATTGAACTGAAGCCCCAGTAAACGGCGGCCGTAACTATAACGGTCCTAAGGTAGCGAAATTCCTTGTCGGGTAAGTTCCGACCTGCACGAATGGTGCAACGATCTGGACACTGTCTCGGCCATGAGCTCGGTGAAATTGTAGTATCGGTGAAGATGCCGGTTACCCGCAGTGGGACGAAAAGACCCCGTGCACCTTTACTATAGCTTCGTATTGACCTTGGACAAGGGATGTGTAGGATAGCTGGGAGGCTTTGAAGCGGCGTCGCCAGGCGTTGTGGAGCCATTGTTGAAATACCAGCCTTCGTTTGTCCGGGGCCTAACCCTCAAAGAGGGAACAGTGCGTGGTGGGTAGTTTGACTGGGGTGGTCGCCTCCAAAAGAGTAACGGAGGCTTCTAAAGGTACCCTCAATACGGTTGGCAATCGTGTGTAGAGTGCAATGGCACAAGGGTGCTTGACTGTGAGACATACAGGTCGAACAGGTACGAAAGTAGAGCATAGTGATCCGGTGGTTCCGCATGGAAGGGCCATCGCTCAAAGGATAAAAGGTACGCCGGGGATAACAGGCTGATCTCCCCCAAGAGCTCACATCGACGGGGGGGTTTGGCACCTCGATGTCGGCTCGTCACATCCTGGGGCTGGAGAAGGTCCCAAGGGTTGGGCTGTTCGCCCATTAAAGTGGCACGCGAGCTGGGTTCAGAACGTCGTGAGACAGTTCGGTCTCTATCTACTGCGGGCGTTAGAAATTTGAGTGGATCTGACCCTAGTACGAGAGGACCGGGTTGGACTGACCGCTGGTGCGCCAGTTGTCCCGCCAGGGGCATTGCTGGGTAGCTATGTCGGGATGGGATAAGCGCTGAAAGCATATAAGCGCGAAACCCGCCACAAGATGGGATTTCTTTAAAGGATCGTGGGAGATGACCACGTTGATAGGCCATAGGTGGAAGTGCAGCAATGCATGTAGCCGAGTGGTACTAATTATCCGTAGGCTTGCGCACGCCCCTCGGTATTTCCTTGGATTATTTATTGTTGGAAGCTGTTTCTGTAGGGCCCCATGGGCACATTTTGTACATATATGTCAAAGATATTGATCGGCCAAGATGGTCGATGGTCGATCCTTGATCGACTTAAAATCTGGGTGGCCATGGCGACGGGGCCCACCCCTTTCCATTCCGAACAGGGAAGTTAAGCCCGTCTGCGCCGATGGTACTGCCCCACAAGGGTGGGAGAGTAGGCCGCCGCCTTTCTTGAAAGCCCCTTACACATGTAAGGGGCTTTTTTTATGCACTAT
>NZ_JAATJJ010000005.1 GCF_011927795.1 Saonia flava
GCTATATTGACCTTAATCCTCTCTTTTGTTCTTTCTGATTTATACATGTAAATTAATCAGTTTCAAACTTAAGATGGCTATAAGTAATTGCTTGTTCTTGCCTACTTCTGAAAATCTGCAAGGATTTTCAGCTTGGTGTGTACTTGCAAAGTTAATTGCTAAACCACGCAACTACTCATAGCCGAGACCGTTGGCAATAATTAAAAACAGAAATACGATTAATGACTTTTGACAATTTATTTGATGCGCTAGAAAACAATCTGATTGAAAATAAAACTGACAGGCAGATTGTAGAAAAAATTCTTGAAGCAGAAAGGGATTGGATTGTACCGATAACTAATTTAAATCAATTCATAGATTTACTTGAAAAGGAAATTGGAGATAAAGCATCTAAAAGTAATTTGTCAAAATTGCAGGACAGATATCAAATAAATGGATTTAAAAATTCTGCGTGGAATGCAGAAAGTGTTTATTCATTATTAGAAATTTTTGAATTAACTAATTCGACTGATTTAAGTTCTGTTTTTACTGATTTATCAAACCGAATTAAAACCAAATGAGAAACTTTCTTGTTTTATTAATATTTTTTACTTTCAATAAACTTATTTCACAAGAAATAATTGGAATGAAAGAAGTTTACATTGACAATGATTTAGTTTACAAAAATGCTGATGATGGACTTTTTACTGGAATTGTTCAAAGTAAACGGAAAAACGGACATTTGGTTTATGAAGAGGAATATGAAAAAGGAATTATTTTATCAAGTAACTTATACTATAACGGAAAAGAAAAAAGAGTTTCAAATAAAGCCATATATAATCCGAATAAACCATTAGTTCTTTCTAAAGAATATAGTTATGACCTAAAATACAAGATTTTTGAAATTACTACTTATAACGATGATGGATTAAAAATACTTTATGAGCAATTTACAAATGGAAAAGTTTCCTATAGTTGCCAATATTTAGGAAAGAAAAAACACGGACTAGAATTGGGTTATAGAGATGGCGGAGAAAAAATGACTTTTCGTTGTGAATATATTAACGGAAAGAAAAACGGAACTGAATATTGCCTGAATGAAAAAGGAATTGAAACAAAAAAAGAATATCTTAACGGAAAGAAAATAAAATAACTATTGCCAACACAGTATATAAAAAATTGCTGGTGTTGTGCTAAAACAAAGGTCGTTGCACGTTTTCTACATCTGATTTTCCTTCGGAAAATCCTCGCACGCAAACCCGCAACTTTCCATATACTAACACGTTGTGGTTAATTTGAGAAAATGACAATAGAAGAACTAAAATCGAATATTAAATGGTGGGAATCTAAAAGATGGATTTATAATGTCGCTGTTGGACTTTTCGGAATTTTTGCAGTTTATGACGGCCTTTCAAGAGGAGAATACTCTTGGACTATAGACGACACAATCGGAATTATAATTTGGGGAATTGGAGCAAATATTTTTTACTCATTAGGAACTCTATTAGAATTGTTTGATTGGTACTATCTGAAAAACAAAATTGGACTAAAAAGGTTTCGAATTATATTTTTTACAATCGGACTTTTATTTAGTTGCCTTTGGACTCTATGGTGTGGTTGGCTCTATTTTGCAAAACCTCACTTATGGTAAAAGTGGATAATAGTCTAAATTTCGACAACTGAATAAAACACTAAATGAATAAAGAAAATATATTGTTAATATTGTGGATAATCTTTGGTTTTGTATTTGTCATTGCTGTAGAATCAATATTATACTTCATTATCCACTTACTTTATTTTGGATTCGCAGAACTTGGAATTTCATATAATGTAATGACTTACGTTTTTCCAATAATAACTTTGATTTTTTATTCGCTAACTGCATTATTTCTTTTAAATAGAATCAAAACAAAATCAATAACAAAAACATCTGGAATTTATCTAACTGAATTTCCAAAGAGACTGCTAATAATTTCGGCTTTAGTTGTTTTTATACTAACACCTTTGACAAACAAATTATCTGGAATGTATGCCGAATCTGCTTCTGAAAACACACTTTTGGAAATGGGAGAATATTTGAGATTTTATGGCTGGTTTAATCTTGGATTTGCAATTTCTCAAACATTAGTTTTAATAGCAATGGTTGGGTTTTCATTAATAAAACTGAAAGAACTAAATAAAAACTAACCACAACAACGTGTATAATTAATTGCTAGTTAACTGCCGACTTACGAAAATTCCGCTGGAATTTTCTATCTGTGTTTTGTTTGCTAAATTAGTTGCTTAAACACGCAACTAACCATACACAAACACGTTGTGCGTAATTAAAAAAAAACGATAATGAAAACACCTTTTAAGGTATTATTTATACTCTTCCTGACTATTTTTAGTGCGAAATCTTTTTCACAGAAAATGGTTGAATATTACGAACCAGTAAAAAATGATAGCCTAAGAGTTGGAATAGGAGAAAATGATTTTTTGCCTTTTATTCAAAAAGGTTATACTCTAATGCTTCCTGAAAATAAGGAAATAAAAGGTGTACTCATTTTCCTCGAAGATTCAAAGTATGATAAAAAGAACAGGAGTTCAAAGCAGATGTATACTCAAGCATCGGAAAAAGACTTTGCAGTATTATCTGTTTCAACCGAAATACCCCTTGATTTTTACTTTTCTAAATCATCTATGATTTCTACGCATAAGCTAATTCGAGAAGTCTTTGATAAACATAATTTACCAAATAACAATATTTTCTTTCTTGGAGCAAGTTTAGTTGGACATAGAGCAATGCGTTACATTAAATTTATGAAAGAGAGCGACTTCAAATTTCAACTGAAAATAAAAGGTATTGTCGCTTGCAATTTCACAATGGATTTTACAAGAAAATGGTATCAACATAAACGTGATATAAGAATTAACCGAATTGACTTTTGGGAACCAAAATTTATAAACTACCTATTGGAAACGAACTTGGGAGGAATACCAAAAACTAATCCCGAAAATTATCACAACTTCTCATCTTATAGCTACTCCGATGAAAAAAATGAAAATGTTAAGATTTACAAGGACTATGCAGTACGAGCATATATAGAACCAGCAATAAAATATAAGCTGACAAAACAACTAAGAACCTTGTACGAGAATAATTCTACAGATATAGTTAGCTTTTTAGCAGAATTGAAACTAGCAGGTAATGAAAATACCGAATTAATTGTATTACAACCCGAAGACAATCCATCAACTAAAAAGAATACACAATCAACTTGGGATTCTATAAATAAAGATGAACTTATGGATTGGATTCAAAAACAGATAGAAAAATAACTACGCACAACAAAGAACTGAGTTAAAAAACAAGTTCTTTTAAGTTAATCCAGACACATAATTCTCATCATAGGGCATCCCTGATTTTGCAATGGCAAA